>NZ_LMUK01000033.1:0-48744 GCF_009766005.1 Bradyrhizobium sp. S69
CAATTGACGAACGGCACGAAGCATTGTGCGCCGGTCCATTCGACAAAGAAGATCGCAGGGTATGGAATGGGCCCGTACGGAATCGGGCCATTCGGCGCGTCGTATCTCCTTATCGATTTGGGCGCTGACATAGCTTCACTAGATCGATGGTTAGTCGCGAGCAGTGTGCTTCGGGAAATTGTGGATTTTTGGGAAACGTTTCTCGAACAAAATCTCCCGAAACCGATTGAGACATCTGTTGCCGACGGCGAGTGAATGGCCATGACAGCGACGCGTCATTCCCTCAGTTCCGAAGAGCTGGTGCTGAACGAAAGAGTCACGGCTCTAGCAATGCAGTCGGCGCGGCCATTAATTTGGCACGATGTTCGCGAGCACTGGCCAAAGCGCCTTTTAGGTGGCACCTGTTTCATTCTTCGGTTCGAGAGGGGATTGGTTGGCATTACCGCGGCGCACGTCGTGACCGCGTATGAGAACGCCGCGCATCGAGGCGCTGACCTTATCTGTCTGCTTCGAACCGTACCCATCAACCTCAATGAGGCAATAATAGATCGAGACGAGGCGCTTGATATTGCGACCTTTAGTGTTACGGAAGATCAGCTAATTGAGAGTAAGGCTATAGCGATCGATTGCCGATCGCAGTGGCCGCCGCCGACGCCTGATTGCGGGGACGCGATTAGCGTCAGCGGATTTCCAGAACTCTTCGTAAAACCATCGTCATATGACCGCACTGAATTTCGAGCCTACGTTTCGCTGACGCGCGTTGAAGACGTTACTGATCGCGACATTATTAGTACCTATGAGCCTGAGAGGGACTTTCGCGTTAAAGCCGCTCCAGACTTTCCGGACCTTGGTGCAAATCTGAGCGGATGTAGTGGAGGCCCGGTCCTCATGCATGTTGAGCGGAACGGTCTACATCGATGGTTTCCAATCGGAATCGTCGTGCGAGGTCCACGGGCATCCGAGGACGGTTTGCCGAGGGAATTCGATTTGTATCAATTCAGGCGCACTCACTTTATTGCTACCGACGGCTCCATCAAGCGTCAGCTTGGCTGGCTGCCGTGAAGGGTGGACGTACGTTGTCTCTCCTGTCGAGCGTTTTCCGGAAGCGTCTATAGATCATGGCAAATGATAAACTGGTACTCGCACGCACTGATCCTGACAATCTATTGGGAAATCTCCGTGGTGAAGTTGGCGAAGTCATCACTGCGTGGCTTTTGATGCGCCATTTTATTGTAGGTGCAAAACGTGTTCAGTCCGAAGACCTCGAAGAGGATCTGAAGGAAAAGAATTCCCAGTTCGCAAATCTTCTTGCGGACAAGCTGAGCGACGAACTTGTGGGTAGGCTTTCAGAGCTGGCCGAGAACAAGATAGGGCAATTGACGTTCCATTTTGCCGTCCGAAAGCTGGGGGTATTCGACGAGGATGCAAGATCGTTCACGGCGTACATCGTCAAGACCAAGATACGCGACAAGCGCAACCGGGACGTCAGCCATAAGCAGTTGCCGGGAGAGAAGCCGGACCCAAAATATCTGCACGTTGAATACAGAGTCTTATTGCGAGCAGTCGCGCTCGCACTTCGCCTTATGAAGCGAATCGATCGGCATGTAATTGGTCCAGCAGCTCCCTTTCTCTGGAAGGGAGCGCGCAAGAGGCGATACGATTTTCTGTCACCGCCGCATGCCGGCTACATGCTGGTTCCTTACCTGAATTTGACGCCTGATGAGCGTGCTCAAATCGTGCAGCGAGAGCTTGCTGAAAAGAGAATCACGCTGACCGAGGAGCCCACGAGGATAAACGGTCATCCAACGACCGTTCTGGCTTGCAAGCAATGGGGTGTCATCGTGCTCGGAAACACGTTGCTCGCTCTCGACAGATACCCTCTTATAAGCCTCGGCGATATTTCAACGCCGGACCAAGAAACGATTAGCTGACTGTGGGGGAGAGGCGGTGGAAATCTGGACGCCGCTGCGATCCATCACTTTCGTCACCCACTCGTCGATCGCATTCAGCGTGAGGTATGGAGGCAGAACCGTGAGCGGGTGTATGAAAATCAAAACCCGCGATGTCTTATTGCGATCGAGGTAGAGCACGAAACTTCGTCGAAGCACATCCTCGGCGGTATCCCGCAGGAATAGCGCCGGCCGACTTCACGCTTGCGCGAGTGCGACAACTCGTTCAACATCGGTCAATTCGACAATGCGGTTTGAACTTTGCTCGACAACCTCAACCTCGATCCGACACTCCTTGAGCCCGTGGCTAGGCCCCTTCGGGCGCCGACTGAATTCGCGGCGTGTTTGGACCAACACGGTACTTACACTACCGAACACTTCGTCTTGCGCCTAAGCCCGAGGGTGCACGAACTAGTCGACGCTGTATCGAACGGTGTTTATGCGTCGGGAGAGCTCGATGGCGAGACCGTTCAGGCATATTCCACCTACCTCCACGAAACCATCCACTGGTGGCAACACATCGGTTCGACCTCGGGCCTTGTACTGAGCCTAACTTATCCTGCTCAGGCCCATCGAAACGTTGAGCACCTGGAAACGGTGCTTAAGCATGTCGGCTCAAAAAAGTCGCTGAAGCGCTGGGCTGAGAAGGCCGCGCTAGCTGGCGTGACGGTCGAAGATCCGGGGCTTCGAGCGGCAAACATGGCGGTCAATAACGCGATTGACGCCGAATTCTACAAGATCGCGACGGTGACCCCGGCATCGATCCCGGAGGCGATGGAAGATCCGTATTTTGAGACGGTGGGCCATTGCTACTGGATGGCATACACCCACGCAGTCGAACTTTTGGCTGGGACCGTCGACCCTGATTGGTTGCATTTGCCAGACGCAACGGAATGGGAAGCGTCCTTCATGCGCAATAGGGACGCGAAGTTGGAAGGCTGGGCTCGCGGTACGCAGGTACGAGTGGCGCCACTGGGATTGCGCGCGCTGTTTGAGGGCCAAGCGCGCATGATCCAATTGCAGTTCCTGATGTTCGGACTGGCAAATCCCCCCACTTTGGCAGTGTTAAAAGATGAGGGTTATTTCGACGGCGTGTACGGGGAAGCCTTCGATGGCTTTCTAAAAATGTCAAATGCGCCATGGCCCGAAGCCGTTGATGACCCCGTAGTCGCTCTTTTCCTTCTGATCGTCGATCTCGCGATTAACCCGACGGCAGGCTTTCCACTGGACATCGAAAGTTTCGAGAACTTTATCATCGACGTCGATCCGGGCATTCGTTTCATGCGGCTTTCCCAGTCGGTGCGAGACCACCATCCTGAGTTGCTGGGACGCATCACCGAGTATTCGCGTCAGGAGTACATGGAGGTCGCCGATGTGCTGACGAAAGCATGTGGGTACGACCACCCGGGCCTGGCGCTTTCAACGGTGGAAACCTGGGCGACCAACATCCCCGGCGTTGTCGAAATTCTAAAGGAGATGGAAACATTCCGGTTTGATCCTGGGAACATCGTTGTCCGCGTTCTGTTTTCGCATTTCGTCAGCTTCTGCATCGACAAGCTGAAGCATCCCGAATTCTTCTGCTGGGCGGGAGCGTGGCTCGTTGGTCCGCGCGTTAGCGATAACAGCCAGTCTCTCTTTCTCAAGCATTTGTCGCTCTTTACTGACAGGGCGGATGATGACGGCATTTTTCCGAGGAACATTCCTGGGAAAGACCCGGCGGCGATCATAAAAACCCTGAGTAATTTCTATGCAAACGTCGTCAACTATGACCTTACGCGCCAGTGGCTATTGAGCGACGGACCGTTCCACTATGACTTCGATTGGCTGTCGCAGGGCTATTCGAAAGCGGAGTTGGCGGACGGAGCCAAGACAAGGTTCGAACGGTTCTACGGCGTTCACCCAGATAATTTCGAGGTTCTGTCGTAGATGGTAGTTCAAATGTGAAGCGCAATTATACGCTCCGCCAATCGAGCCAATCGCGGCTCACGCTTGATTTCACATTCCCAGACTGTAAAGACCAACCAGCCCATTTGGCGCAATGCCGCAATATTGCGTTTGTCGCGCGCCCGATTTCCCTCAACCTTTGCCGACCAGTAAGGAACATTTGACTTCACCCGCCGGGTGCCATCCACGCATCGGGGGCACCCGTGCCAAAAACATCCATGGACAAATAGGACGGCGTGGCGACCTGCAAAAACGAGGTCGGGTTTGCCCGGAAGGTCCCGGCGGTGAAGGCGGAAGCGCAGTCCCTTTGCATGCAGATAGCTGCGCACAGCCAGCTCCGGGGACGTGTCGCGACTGCGGATACGTCCCATATTCCTGCTGCGGGCTTCGGGGGACAGCCTGTCCATGGCGATCAGGACTCGATTCTACCCGTGAGTGCGCTATTCATGGGCATGACCAGCACGATTCGGTCGGGAAAGTCATTGCGGCGGGGGTAAATGGCCAAGGATTCACCGTTTGGTCAAGAGACGCGCTTGCGCATCCTCGAAGAGTACATCGCGCATGCTGGCGAGATTACGGAAGCGAACGCCTGGGAGCACGTATATCGCTGCTTACTCTGGTTCGATATCGGCGCGAAGCTCGCGCATATTTATGATTCCAATCATATGCAAAAAGGCGGGACTTTTCATGCCCGCGCAGTGAAGTTTACCGATCTCCTGTGCTCAAATTGGAAAATAAAACGGAGCGATCTCCCGGAAAAGCTCGATGTCCTATTTAAGGGCTGCGTCGCTGAACTGAAACGGCGAGAGGCCGAGGAGCCAAAAACTGAAGATAAGGGTCCTGATGCGGAGATCGAGTCGGAACTCACTGCCGCAATCAAGACGATTTTGCAAGATGCGGGAGTCGACAGTGATCGCGCTGGAACTCTGACCGGACAGATAGAGGTGCTAAGCCGCGACTACTTCACGATCGGCAACAAACGCCAGAACGCCCTGGGAGAGGGGTTCGAAGATCTTCTCATGCTTCTATTGAGGCGAGTCTCGCACATACCGGAAAAGAATTTCGCGCTCCGTAAGCCTGTTTCGCAGCTGCCCGGCTTTTACAAAGAGCCCCCGCCAGCCGAAGGAGAAAAGCAGAGCAGAAAACGGCAGCCTCGACCCGACATTGCAATCATCGACGGCCACATTACTCCGCTTATCACGACGGCGAAGTGGTCGATCCGGCAGGACAGAGAAACGCAATTTCAGTCGGAATACTCTTCTTACACGCGAAATAAGAAGCAAGAAGCGGAGCTGAGGTTCGCCCTCATTACAAACGAATTTGATCTGGCGCGGCTAGTAAACGTGCTGAAAGCAAAGCCGGGTGGCGACGGCGGATACATCTTTCACACCGTCTACCATGTTTGCCTCCCTATGCTTCGCGAGACACACGGCGACGGGTTCAAGGTTATTGAACCGTACGTGCAGATAGGCTCGCTGAAATCTCTGTCGGACTACCTTGCCGAGATGCGCGGCCGTTACGGAGAGAGCAAAAGTTAGAGCGCCAAGGCAAGCTGCTTCGATTCGTGTGCTTTCGCGAGTATTGCGGCGACTGCCTTTCCAATCGCGCGCGCAAACAGCGGCGGCACCGCGTTTCCGACTTGCCGGTACCGGCTATGTCGGTCGCCGGCGAGGAAATGATAGGTATCGTCAAACGAATGAAGGCGTGCAAATTCTCGGACCGTAAGCGCTCGCGGCACACCGTAGTGGAACACGCAATCTGCTTTCGTATTCAACGTCCAACTAAACACTTGCGGATGCAGCTTGCGGTACGCAAAAAAGTATTTGCGGCTCAGCGTTTCGCGCCCAAGCTCGGGTCCCCATTTCTTGTCGGTGAGATAGCGCACGGCTAGCTCCTCCGGAAGATCGCGAAAATTGCCGCCTTGGGGAATAGATCGTAGGCGCGTGACGGTGTCTTCGCGGATGGAGGGCACGTCCGCATTGAAGAGCTCGGACGATTTCATACGGCGGGCGCGCTGATACGCCGACGTATGCTCGTGCTCATATTCGGTCGGGTCGTTCGATGGCTTCCGCACAAGCTTCGCATTAGGCCGAAGCCAGGTTAGATCGCCAATCGCCTGCTCCACAGTAACGAGTTCGGCGCTGTCAGGGTCTAACAGCTTGGCGAGCGTACGTACTGTCTCTGGCGACTTACGGTGGCGGTACGACCAGCGGTCGCCTTTCGGACGGCGCTCCAATGATGGAAGCGCTTCAGCGAAGGGGCTGTGCGGAAAACTCGGCAAAGTCTTTAGATCGCTACGCACCCCGATAAACAGGATGCGCAATCTGTTCTGGGGCACGCCAAAAGCGGCAGCATCCAAGACCTTGCACTCAACTTGGTATTCCCCATCGAGCGCGAGGTCTTCCAAGATTTGAGCGCGGACGGCGCCGCCGCCGAGATTTTCCAAGCCGGGAACATTCTCCATCACGAACGTGCGCGGCCGCAGATGCCGAATGACCGAGACGTAGTGACGGTAAAGCTTGTTGCGCGGATCATTCATCAACCGGTCGTGGTTGCGAACTTGGGAGAAGCCCTGGCACGGCGGCCCACCAATAATCGTATCGAGTTCCGTCTTACCGACTGCGTCGAAAAGCTGCTCTTGGACGCGCGGATGGGAAATGTCACCAAGCACGAATTTCGTGCCGTGCTTTTTGTGGTTCAGCTCGTACGTCGCGCCGGCCGACGCATCGATGTCGGTTGCAGCGATCGTGTGAAATCCGGCCTGACGGAAGCCTTCCGAAAATCCTCCCGCACCGGAAAATAGGTCAAGGCAGATGAGCCCGTTCTGAGATTGTCTGCGGGATGGGGTCTTGGACATTGTCCCGGCCTCAATCTTTCTTTATGCCGCGCGCAGGCATATCCAAGGGCAGTTGAAGACCCTTACCCTCTTCTTCCACAAGCCGGTCGACCGCGTGGCGAATCAACCAAGACACAGAGACCTTCTGACGCTCGGCCATAAGTCGCAGCAGGCGGCCTTGCTCAGCCGTCAGCGTGGCAGTGGTTCGAGGTTTCTTCGGCCGAGCTGGCTCGTTCATCGAAATGCATCACATTGCAGCGTGATGATGCATATAGTTCTACCCGAATCAAAACAATTCGTGAAGGCGAAGCGAGCTAGACACCGAAATGTTTAGAACAAATAGAGAACATTGAAGCCCACGTCAAGTATTTGTATCGCGGCGGCCGAAACCGTCGCGACCGGTCGCGGCTAGACGGGACCGGTCGGGCCGGATGGGCTAAATCAGACCAAAGCACCCGCTTGTGCCAATTTTCACAGGCTGTTGTGGTGGTGAACCACACAGCGGACGGTCCGCGCTCTTAGAGATTGAGGGAGTCATGAACGCCGAGGGGTCAACTAACGCAAGCCTGAGGGAGATCATGGATGCTCTTCACAAGGTCTGTGGTGAAACCCTCATCGCGTCGTTCGCTCAGAAATTTGATGCGACGAACGGAGGGAGCTATGGATTTTCTTCCGACATGGAGCATTGGACCGGGTGCTTAAAAGGCCGACGGGAGGCTGATCTCTATCGCACTGCTTCTCGCGAATTCGTAATCGCACTTCTGAACAATTTCCACGGACAGTATAGAAACGGATTCAAGGGGCTGCGACTCGTTCTCGAACTCATTCTCGAAGGCCTCTACTTATCCGCCAATCTAGTTGCTCTGAGCGAATGGCTTTCGAGCCAAAGAGATACTATTTGGGCGACTGTTATCGATAGGGAAAATGGTGTCTTGAGCAAAAACTTTTGCCGCGCTTTTTACCCCGAACTAGCGGAGCAGGCGGCGCAACTGAATACGATCGCCGCCACGCTCTATCGAGAACTCTCCGAATGTACTCATGGAAATGTGCCGAACAAGATCCCTTTGCCAGACGAGCTTGCTTTCCGTGAGGAAACCTTTTTGCTGTGGCACGAGAAGGCTAAAACTGTGAGATATGTGGCAACCTTTGCGTTGACGATGCGATACTTCAGCGAGCTCGATGCCGGCGCCATCGAAGAAATCAAGCCGGCTATTCTTGAGCAAATGGGGCATATCGAGCCAGTCCGCGTCTCGCTCGGAGGACCGGCGTCGAATGACTGATCAACAAGAATTTATCATTAGAACGGAAGACGTTCGCCCGGAAGAAATTCTCGGCCTATTTGTGCCGATCCAACGCGACCGGGAGCTTGTCGATAAACTAAAGTCCACCGCTCCAACAATTATCGAAGGAAGCCGGGGCACGGGAAAATCACTGCTTTTAAGAGTCTGCGAACAGGAACAGTTTTCGGAGTTCGAAAGCGGTCGTGTTCTCCCAATTTATCTCAGTTTCGCTCGTAGCTCCCTTCTAACAACGAAGGACGGTCAACAATTTCAACACTGGATGCTCGCATCGTTATGTTCGCGGATCGTGCGCGTGCTAGCGCAAAGCGGCCTGGAAGCACGGCCGACAGAAGCAATGAACCTCCTCACCGGGGGACATATTGATAAGCCCGGCGAAAAAACAAAACTTGATAAGCTGGCTGCAGAATTTGAAGCTTCGTACAAGAACCCTGGAGACAGTATCGATACTTCGGCGGTGCCGACGATAGAGCGGTTTCGCGAGGCGGTGGAAGACATTTGCCGAAGCGGAAATATTCGACGCTTCAACGTACTCTTTGACGAAGCAGCGCACATATTTCGCCCTGAACAGCAGCGTCAGTTCTTCACATTGTTCCGAGATCTTCGTTCGCCATTCATGACGTGTAACGCGGCGGTCTATCCCGGCGTGACCTCATACGGAGATTCGTTTGAGACCATCCACGATGCTCAGGTTATATCTCTAAACAGAGATATCACTTCGCCAAATTACGTCACACAAATGAGAGAGATTGTTTACCAGCAAGCAGGCTCAAAACTTCAAGAAGAAATCTCGCGCAACGGCAACAACTTTGCGGCGCTAGCATATGCAGTGTCGGGAAATCCACGATTGCTGCTGAAAACTATCGCACTAGCTGGCACGGTCCGAACGAACGACGTAGAAAAGGTAATCAAGGAATTCTTCCGGGAAGCTATCTGGTCTGAGCACAGCGGCCTTTCGGAACGCTATCCGGGGCATAAAGCGCTGATCGATTGGGGCCGGCATTTTATTGAAACAAGCGTGATTGCGGAAACTAACAAGAAGAACGAAGCATGGAAGGCAGAAGGCAAACCTGAGCGCACTTGCTTTTTCTGGGTTCACAGAGACGCGCCCGAAGCGGCCCGGGAGGCGTTGCGGTTATTGATGTATACGGGCATCGTTGCACGCCTTGACTCTGGCGTTATTGCTACACGGCGTGAATTGGGAACCCGGTATTCAGTGAACATTGGATGTCTCGCTGTCGATAGCCCTTCGCCAATCGCCTACGTGAGCGATCTCCGAACAGGTCTTGCTGTAAAGCGGTTCACTGAGTACGGAGCCAACGTTGCATCCTTCCTAGAGATTGCCGCGCGTGTGGGTCCCATTGTGGAAGCGGACCTCTCTGCTGTACTTCAGACTTTGCTTGTCAAACCGATAAGTGTACTTGACCTCACTGCTCATCAGCACGAAGCCCTCGCTTCGATTGGAATTGATACGCTCGGGAAAGCTCTTCGTTCATCCGAAACTGATTTCAAGAAAGCGTGGTACATCGGCCCGAAAAGATCCCGTCAAATAATGAACGTCGTGTCGGCCGCAGTGTTTGAATATCTTTCTGGATAAGAGTCGTTCAGCCTTACCCCAACAGAAACCCTACAGAACCCCCGTGAACGAACGCGCACAAAGCGGCACGATTCCGGATGAGAAAGACTGATTTTGCTGGGATATTTCGGTAGGGCACTGCGCTCATAACGGTCAGGTTGCGGGTCGAGCGCTTTCCGAATCGACAATTAAATCAATTGTGTTTCGGCTCCGAACATTGCCTCCACAGATGCGAGGTCCATTAAACATTAGGATGCCGATCGGCCCCGGATCCCCATGCCGATTCACAGTTCGTCAGCCTCTCGACAAAGGGGCGGGCAATTCGTCCTATTTGCACGCCACAGCTACCCGGCAGCCATACCTGCGCTCTAGATTTCTTTCTTGCTAGAGAAGCCTACGATTTTATTGCCTCAGACCGATGGTGGTTTGGGGCGGAGGCATGGGCGGCAAGGACGAAAGGACCCGGATCGAGGCATTTGGGCGCACGGCCGGCGCGCTGGAGCAGAGGCGGCGTGATCAGAACCATCCTCTGAAACGGCGATACGCCGATGGCCGCCCGCACTATCGTATCGATGCCGTGCTGATGCACTCGCGCGAGGCCATCAATGCCGTTGCTCAGGCGCTGTCGCCGGGCGTGGCGATGACCCGGCGGGAAGCCCAACAACGACTTTCTGTCGATTACCATCGCAACACCATTCGCTCCCTGCTTGCCCTGCTGGCGCGCGACGGCCGCGTGCTTGGCAAGGGCGACGTCCTGCAGCCTCGCTATCGCCTGGCGAAGGACACGTAGCCATGAGCGACGATCGCCGCCTGGTGGCTCGTGATCGTCCGACTCCTGCCGCGGGCAAGGCCCGGGCTGCATTGGCCCCAGATGAACTTATGGCGGTGGTGCGGGCGCTTGCCAAACGGCACGCGGCAGAGGATCATGCCCGGGAAATCTCCAGACGAGCCCTGCATGATAATCCCGCTAGATCATATCGCTCCGTCGATTGAGGCAGCGATGAGACGGGTGGTGGAGGCATGATCCGCGCCGCCATCTATGCCCGCTTTTCTTCCGACCTGCAAAGCGACAAGTCGATCGACGATCAGATATCGCTCTGCCGCGACGTTTGCGCGCGCGCCGGCATGGCCGTGGTGTCGACGTTCGAGGATCGCGCCGTGTCCGGCGCATCCGCCGTCAACCGGTATGGCTTCAACGCGATGATGCGCGCCGCCGAGGCCAAGGCCTTTGACGTGATTGTGGCCGAGGATATGGATCGCATTTTCCGCGATCAGGCCGACTACCACAGTGCCCGCAAGGATCTGGATTTCCTCGGCGTCACGATCCACACCGCCGCCGGCAAGGTCGGAAAGATCGACGGCGCGATGCGCGCGCTGATGTCGGAAATGTTTCTTGAAAATCTCGCCGTGCATGTCAGGCGCGGACTCGACGGCGTGGTGCGTGACGGCCGGCACGCCGGCGGCCGAGCCTATGGCTATCAGGCCGTGCCAGGAAAGGCCGGCGAACTGGCGATCGTCGAGGCCGAGGCCGCGATCGTGCGGCACATCTTCGCCGACTACGCCGCCGGCGTGACGCCGCGCGACATCGCCGCGAAGCTGAATAAGGAAAACGTCAAGCCGCCACGCGGCGATCGCTGGAACGGATCGACCATCAATGGCAACCTGCAGCGCGGCGCCGGCATTCTCTTGAACGAAATCTATGTCGGCCGCATCGTCTGGAACAAGGTGCGGATGGTCAAAGACCCCGCCACCGGGAAACGGATATCGCGGCCGAACCCTCCGGACCAATACCGCACCGCCGAGGTCCCGACACTGCGGATCGTCGCGGATGATGTGTGGCAAATCG
Source organism: Bradyrhizobium sp. S69 (assembly GCF_009766005.1). Classification (GTDB taxonomy): domain Bacteria; phylum Pseudomonadota; class Alphaproteobacteria; order Rhizobiales; family Xanthobacteraceae; genus Bradyrhizobium. Next base: position 11,450 of record NZ_LMUK01000033.1, read on the forward strand.
TACAGCGCCGAAAACGCGGCAACGCCGAACGCGGCCCTAGCAAAACGGCCAACCCCAAAACCAAGCGCATGCTGGCCGGGCTGTTACGGTGCGGCGCGTGCGGCGGCGCGATGGTGTCGAGCGGCGACCGACATGGCACGGCGCGGATTCAGTGTTCCGCATTCCGGGAAAGCGGCACGTGCCAGAACGGCCGCCGCGTCAAACGTGATGATGTCGAGCGCATGACCTTAGCGGGGCTTCGCGCCGAACTGGCGCAGCCGGCCTATCTGGCGGAATATGTCGCGGTCTATAACGAGGAACGCAAGCGTTTGGCGCGCGACGCCGGCAACCAGCGCGGCAAACTGGAGCGCCGCAAGGCCGCGATCGGCCGGGAACTGCGGGCGGCGATCGACGCGATCATCAAGGCCGGCATCGACCCGACCACCCTGGCCGGCGACATCAAGCGACTCGAAGCCGAACGCGCCGACATCGATGCCCGACTTGCCGCGATCGAGGAAGGCGACAACGTGATCACGCTGCACCCGGCCGCGCTCGATCGCTACCGGGCCGACCTCGACCGGCTGGCGGCATTGCTGCCTCGCCCCGATCTGGCGATCGGGAGCGAATTGGAAGATTCGGTTCACGCGCTGATTTCGGCGATCATCATTCACGCACCGGCTAACAGCGAAAAGCTGGAAATAGAGATACGCGGCCGACTCGATGAATTGCTGCAGGCCCCGACTTTCTCCCGGCGTTCTGCCGGGGGGGGACTGGTGGTAGCGAGAGAGGGACTCGAACCCCCGACCCCAGGATTATGATTCCCGTGCTCTAACCAGCTGAGCTACCTCGCCACGGTTCACCGCCGCGGCTTTATAGGCCGCGGGCACGAACGCGCGGCATATAAGAAGTCGGTCGAGGGCCTGTCAAGCAAACCCGCTCGTCCCGCCAAGCTATTGCAGCCGTGTGGCTATTTGGGCCGGACGTTGGGGTCGCCACCGGGGCTGCCGGGCGGCGGGATCACTGGCGTGTTGCCGGTATCGGGTGTCGGCGCGCGCATCTGCGGATCCACCCCGGCCGGCGGGCATAGCACACCGTCGGATTTGGCCAGTTGGTCGCCCAGCGGCTCCCGGCTTTGGCCCGTGGTCGTGCCTTCTTTCGGGGCGACATTGCCCTGAGGGGTCGATTGGGTCGGCGTGCAGCCGACGGCGCGATCGGGCGAGGGCGGCGCGGTCTGGGCCGCAGGCGTCGTGGGGGATGGCGGCGCCTGGGCGTGGGTCACGCCGGATGCCGCCATCACGAGACAAGAGATTAAGAGTGCGGGTTTCATTGTCATGCCGGGAAAACGGCCGGCGCGGGCGGAGGTTCCGCGCCGGAGCGCGATTTAACCTCTGGGCACTTTCAGGCGGGCAGTTTCAGGATTTGCGGTAGCGGATTAGCGAAAAATGGCCCATCGGCGGCATTGGACGCCGTTCGGTCAGGCTGACGCCGCCGTGTTTGGCGGCCCAGTCGACCAGCCGCGCCCACGGAAATTCCGGCCGCCAGCCGAGCCGCCGCGCCAGCGGCGCGAACGCCAGTTCGAAGAGCCGGCGCGGGCCGCTTTCGGCGCCGATGTGATTGACCAGGATCAGCTCGCCGCCGGGCTTCAGCACGCGGATGAAATCATCCAGCGTGGCCTCCGGGTCCGGCACCGCGGTGATGACATATTGCGCCACCACCGCATCGAACGACGAATCCGCGAACGCCAGATTCTTGGCATCCATCACCGCCAGCGTCTCGACGTTGGAAAGCCCAAGCGCGCGCACGCGCTGCTGCGCCTTGCGCAACATCGGTTCGGAAATATCGACGCCGCAGAGTTTCGTGGTGCGTGAATAATCCGACAGCGACAATCCGGTGCCGACCCCGACGTCGAGAATCCGGCCGCCGATCTTGTCGGCCTCCGCAATGGTCGATTGGCGGCCGTGATCGAACACCTTGCCGAATACGAGATCGTAAACCGGCGCCCAGCGGCCATAAGCCTTGGCGACCCCCTCGCGGTCGATATCCCCAGCCATTCCCTGCGTGCCCCGAACTTTATCCGCGGATGGCTTCGGCAAGCGGCGGCGCGATGGTCTCGCGCAAGGCGCCTCTCGCGATCCCATGCTTTGCCGTTGCCCGCTGGATGAAACCGCCGCCGAGCACGCGCGCCTGGCCCGAAGGCGCATCGTAGAATACGCAGGCCTGGCCCGGCGAAACGCCCTCTTCGCCGGCGATCAGTTCGACTTCATAGCCGCCATCGACAGCGCGCAGCCATGCCGGCTGCGGCGCGCGGGTCGATCGCACCCGCACGAAGATCTCCAGACCGCTGCCGACCGCGCGATCCAGCGCGCCAGCGCCGATCCAGTTGACGTCGCGCAGCACGATACGATCCATCCGCAGCGCCTCGCGCGGCCCGACCACGACGCGACGGCTCGCGGCATCGAGCTTCACCACGTAAAGCGGCGCGCCCGAAGCGATGCCCAGCCCCTTGCGCTGACCGACGGTGAAATGAATGATGCCCTGATGCCGGCCAATGACGTGGCCGTCGAGATCGACGATATCGCCGGGCTCGATCGCATTCGGCCGCAGCCGGCCGATGATGTCGGTATAGCGCCCGGTCGGCACGAAGCAGATGTCCTGGCTGTCCTGCTTGTCCGCGACCTCGAGGCCGAAGCGCCGCGCCAGTTCGCGGGTCTGTGGCTTGGTCATGTCACCCAAGGGAAAGCGCAGATAGTCGAGTTGCTCGCGCGTGGTCGCGAACAGGAAATAGCTCTGGTCGCGATCGGCGTCGGCGGCGCATACCAGCGCGCGCGATCCATCGTCCATGCGACGCGACGCGACATAATGCCCGGTCGCCAGTGCCGAAGCGCCGAGCTCGCGCGCGGTCTTGAGCAGATCGCGGAACTTGACCGAGCGGTTGCATTCGATGCACGGCACCGGGGTCTCGCCGGAGGCGTAGCTGGCGGCAAAATTGTCGATCACGGATTCGCGAAAACGGCTCTCGTAATCCAGCACGTAATGCGGGATGCCGATCCGCTCGGCGACATTGCGCGCATCGTGGATGTCCTGCCCGGCGCAACAGGCCCCCTTGCGATGCGTGGCCGCGCCGTGATCGTAGAGCTGCAGCGTGATGCCGACGACGTCGTAGCCTTCCGACTTCAACAGCGCAGCCGTCGCCGACGAATCGACGCCGCCGGACATGGCGACCACGACCCTGGTGTCCTCCGGACGTCCCTCGATATCCAAACTGTTGCGCATGTTTCCGGTCATCAATGCCACGCGCGACGACGATGAACGCGCCGCGTCAGAAAGCCAAATCGTCAGAAAGCCTTATCCGCGTCCCGGCAAGCAAGATCGGAACGGTTTGGAGGCTACCCTTTAATATAGGCGGCATTCCCGCGAGGCAATCACGCCATGGCGCGTTTTGCGCAAGCCAAACGGCAATTCTTGCCGCCGGGCAGAAAAGGCGCGATCGCGGCGCTGGCGATAAATATTGCAAGATATTGAAATATATAGATATTTTTATACCGCCGGAGTGGCCCGCTCCTTGCTGATTGGAAGTCAACCAGATTGTGTCCCAAAGGGGCTTCCGTGCAGAGCGTCTCGTCCGAAACAGCGACCGCCGTATCCTATCAGAACGCGCCGCCGAGGCCCGCGAGGTCGGCTGCCGACCAGTCGCAAGCCAACGACATTTTCGCGGGGCTTGTCGACAACAACACCGCCGCCGACGCCAACAACGCGGCGAACCAGACGCAGCAGCCATCCGCGCCGCAAAACTGGCCTGACAATACGTCGTCCGCCAACAGCCCGTGGAACAACCAGCCACCGGCGAACCAGCCCGCCAACAACAATTCCAACAATCAGGACGCCAATAATAGCGGGCCGGCTGCCAACGCCAACGCGGGCACCGGCACGACCGACGCGCCGCCGCGTTCCCGGAGCAAATCCACCGGTTCGAACGACGACTCCACAAATTCGAGCGCTAGCTCGTCATCCGGCGACACCTCGGCGACGGATTCCAGCAATGGTTCGACCGCGACGACGACGGATGGAACCAGCACCCCCGTTACGCCAAGCCCGATCGCGGTCGCTGTTCCCGTCCTGGTGGCGCTGACCGCGACGCCTTCGACCGGCTCGCCCGCGACCGGTACGCCGGCATCCGGCAGCGGCACGGCGCCGCTTGCGATCGCCGCGGCCGCCATTGCGGCCAGCCAATCCGCCACGGCGGCGCTGGGAGCATCCGCGCAGCAGGCCGGCACGATTGCCGCGGATGCAACGGCTACCGCGACCACAGACACAGACGCGTCCACCGAAGCGACCGGAAAACCGACGCCCGACAAGTCCACGGCCGCGCCCCAGACCGGCGTGATCGCCGCAGCCGATACGACCATCGCGACGGTGACGACCACCAAGACGCCTGGCGCATCGGCCGGTTCGACCGCCAAAGGCACGACCGCAAAGCCTGCGGCCGCAACCACGACCGCATCCGGCAGCTCAGGCAAGACGGACCCGACCGCAACGGCCGCGCAACAAGCCGCCATCGCAACCGGACAGGACGCCGCGGACGGCACCGCCGACGCGGCGACGACTGCCAGTGGCTCCACCGGCACCTCGCCGGTGGCGACGGCGACCGTCGCGGCGCACGACCATGCCGCGGGCACGACGACCGAAAGCTCCGCAACCGCCGCAGCCAATAGCAGCGTTCAGGCAACCGGCGCCGTCCCGCAACAGCTTCCTTCGGCGGCGATCACCACCACCACCACGGCATCCCTGACCGCCACGGCGGCGACGCACGCGGCGGTGCCGTTGAGCGGGCTCGCGGTCGAGATCGCGGCGTCGGCCAAGAACGGCAAGAGCAGCTTCGATATCCGGCTCGATCCAGCCGAGCTTGGCCGTATCGATGTTCGCATCGACGTTGATCGCAATGGCCAGATGACGTCGCATTTGACGGTCGAGAAGCCGGAAACGCTGTCGATGCTGCAACAGGACGCGCCGCAATTGCAGCGCGCCCTGGATAACGCAGGTTTCAAGACCGGCGACGGCGGCCTGCAATTCAGCCTGCGCGACCAGTCGTCTTCCGGCCAGAACAGCGGCAACGACGGCAATCGCAACGCACAGCGGCTGGTCGTCAGCAACGAAGACAGCGTCCCCGTCACGCCAGCGGGACGAAGCTACGGCCGCATGCTCGGATCGAGCAGCGGCGTCGACATCAGCGTTTGAGGAGACCAACATGACAACCACATCGAGCACGAATACCGGATCCACGATCGTCTCGGGAACGACGACGGTGCCGGCGTCATCCACCTCGAGTTCATCGGCCTCGTCCGCCAATGCGCTGGCTTCCCAGCAGATCGCCGGCAACTTTCAGAGCTTCCTGCAACTGCTGACGACGCAATTGCAGAACCAGAACCCACTCGATCCGCTGGATACCAACCAGTTCACCCAGCAGTTGGTTGAATTCGCCGGCGTCCAGCAACAGCTCAACACCAACGACTCGCTGGCGACGCTGGTATCGCTGCAGCAGGCCACGCAATCGAGCGAGGCGCTGTCTTATGTCGGCAAGACCGCGACGGTCAGCGGCAACACCGCGACCATGTCCAACAGCGAAGCGGTTTGGGCACTGAGCGTTCCCAGCGCCTCGACCGTAGACATCTCGATCGCCAGCAGCACCGGCCAGACCGTCTACAGCGGCACCTACAACGTCGCTGCCGGCAACAATCAGCCGTTCGAATGGAACGGCATGGGCAGCGACGGTACCCAATATCCCGACGGCAATTATACCCTGAGCGCCACCGCCAAGGACAGCGGCGGCAACACCGTGGCCGTCACCACCTCGGTGGGAGGCGTGGTCAGTTCGGTCAACCTCACCCAGTCGCCGCCGTTGCTGACGATTGGCGGCCAGACCTACACCATGAGCCAGATCCAGAGCATCATCGCCACCAGCACCAGTAGTAGCAGCACCAGCAACTAATCGCGGCGAACCTACCTCGGCAGCGCTGACTTCGCATTTTATCTCGAAAACCCACCCGACCGGACGCCAGCAATGGCGCCCGGTCGATCGGCGTTGGCACGGCATGTTCAAGGAGATTCGTATTAGACGCTTGGGCTTAGGCAAATTTTAAGCCGCAAGGCGTAGGTTGTGACCGTGAGTTCAGTGGTTGAGAGTTTGTGAGTACGCCATGACAGAACCCCATCGCCCGAGGGTAAAATACGTCATCGGGCCTGACGGCAGTCCGTTAACAATCGCGGATTTGCCCGCACCCGGTACCAAACGGTGGGTTATCCGCCGTAAGGCCGAAGTCGTCGCCGCGGTTCGTGGCGGTCTGCTCTCCCTCGAGGAGGCCTGCAGCCGTTACACCCTGACGGTCGATGAATTCCTTTCCTGGCAGTTTTCGATCGACCAGCATGGTCTGGCCGGACTGCGTACTACCCGCATCCAGCAATATCGCCAATAAATCCCGAATCGTTCGAATTTGATGAAGATCGGTCTCGTTTTGCAAGGCCGGTCTTTTTCATATGGAAGTTTCGCGCGGCCTCTTAACCTTCGTTAACCATATGGAAACCATCCCATAGGCAATAATTGCCCAGTCGGCTCCTGGAGCCGAATCTTCCGGGGGCAGTTGGTTTGCAGAGTCTGGTGGGCTTCCTAAGGGGTCTCGGCGCCGCGCGCCTGATGGCGATGATCGCGGTGACGGTCGCGCTGGTCGGCTTTTTCGCGTTTGTCATCATCCGCGTCACCACGCCGCAGATGACCACGCTGTTTACCGACCTCTCCACCGAAGATTCCTCCGCCATCATCAAGGACCTGGAACGCCAGGCGATCCCCTACGAGTTGAAGAACGACGGCGCTGTGGTCATGGTGCCCAAGGACAAGGTCACCCGGCTGCGCATGCACCTCGCCGAGGGCGGCCTGCCCAAGGGCGGCGGCGTCGGCTACGAGATCTTCGACAAATCCGACGCGCTCGGTACCACGAGCTTCGTGCAGAACATCAATCATCTGCGCGCGCTGGAGGGCGAACTGGCCCGCACCATCCGCGCCATCGACCGGATCCAGGCCGCGCGCGTCCACCTGGTGCTGCCGGAACGGCCGCTGTTCTCGCGCGAAACGCCCGAACCATCGGCCTCGATCGTGGTGCGGGTCCGTGGCGCGCTCGAACCGCAGCAGATCAGGGCGATCCGCCATCTGGTCGCCTCCGCCGTCAGCGGCCTGAAGCCGCAGCGGGTTTCGATCGTCGACGAAACCGGTCAGTTGCTCGCCGACGGCGAAGCCGGCGACAACGAGAATGTCGCTGGCGACGAGCGCCGCAATGCCTTCGAAAAGCGGCTGCGCGGCGAGGTCGAGGCGATCGTGTCGTCGGTGGTCGGCGCCGGCCGCGCCAGGGTCCAGCTCTCGGCCGATTTCGACTACAACCGCATCACCCAGACCTCGGACAAGTTCGATCCGGAAGGCCGGGTGCTGCGCTCGACCCAGACCCGGGAAGAATCCAGCCAGACCGGCGAGAATAACGGCCAGGTCACCGTCAACAACGAATTGCCGGGCAATCAGCGTGCCGACGGGGCATCGACGGCCAAGGACCAGAGCAAGAAGACCGAAGAGACCAACAATTACGAGATTTCCCACACCACCAAGACCGAGGTGACCGAGGCCGGACGGGTCAACCGGATCTCGGTCGCGGTGCTGGTTGACGGCGCCTACACCAAGAACGAGAAGGGCGAGCTGGTCTATCAGGAGCGCGGCAAAGAGCAGCTCGACCGCATCGCGACCCTGGTGCGCTCGGCCATCGGCTTCGACCAGAAGCGCGGCGATCAGGTCGAGGTCGTCAACCTCAAATTCGCCGAGGCGCCGATGGTCGCGCCGATCCCCGAGCCGACCGGCCTGTTGGGCATGCTGCAATTCACCAAGGATGACGTGATGTACGTCATCGAGCTCGGCGTCATGATGCTGCTGAGCCTGGTGGTGCTGTTCATGGTGATCCGCCCGCTGGTCAGGCGCATCCTCACGGCCGAAGCATTGCAAGCGCCGTCCAGCGGCGACGCGATGCCGGCGCTGACCGACGGCAGCGCCGCCGCCACCGGCCAGAGCCTGGTGCCCGCCGGCTTGAACCAGATCGACGTCGCCCAGGTCCAGGGCCAGGTCCATGCCCAGACGGTGCATCGCGTCGGCGAGCTTGCCGAGCGAAACCCGACCGAGACCGCTTCGATCGTTCGTCAGTGGCTCTCGGAACCGGCAGCGTGACCTGACATGGCCCTCCCCCAGACCAGCAACGCCAACGACATCTCCAGCGTGATCGCCACGCTGGCGGGACGTCAGGGCAATCGCCCGAAAACGCCGCCGCTCTCGGGGCCGAAGCGCGCCGCGATCCTGATGCTGGCGCTCGGCGAACAATATGGCGCCAAAGTCTGGCAGCAGCTCGACGACGACGAAGTACGTGAGCTGTCGATCGTGATGTCGACGCTCGGCACCGTGGAAGCCGACGTGGTGGAAGACCTGCTGCTCGAATTCGTGTCGCGGATGTCGGCATCCGGCGCGTTGATGGGAACCTTCGAAGGCACCGAGCGGTTGTTGCAGCAATACCTGCCTGCCGAACGCGTCACCGGCATCATGGACGAGATCCGCGGCCCCGCCGGCCGCAACATGTGGGAGAAACTCTCCAACGTGCAGGAAGAGGTGCTCGCCAATTATCTCAAGAACGAATATCCGCAAACCATCGCCGTGGTGCTGTCGAAACTGAAGCCGGAGCATGCCGCGCGCGTGCTCGCGATCCTGCCCGAGGACATGGCGCTCGACGTGGTCGGCCGCATGCTGCGCATGGAAGCGGTGCAGAAGGAAGTGATCGAGCGCGTCGAGCAGACGCTGCGCGTCGAATTCATGTCCAACCTGTCGCAGACCCGCCGCCGTGACGCCCATGAGGTGATGGCGGAAATCTTCAACAATTTCGACCGCCAGACCGAGACCCGCTTCATCACCTCGCTGGAAGAGGAAAACCGCGAATCCGCCGAGCGCATCAAGGCGCTGATGTTCACCTTCGACGACCTCGTCAAGCTGGACGCCGGCTCGGCGCAGACCCTGATGCGCAACGTCGACAAGGACAAGCTCGGCATCGCGCTCAAGAGCGCCAACGAGGAAGTCCGCGCCTTCTTCCTCGGCAACATGTCGTCGCGTGCCGGCAAGATGCTGCTCGACGATATGGCAGCGCTCGGCCCGGTGCGGCTGCGCGATGTCGACGAGGCGCAGGCGCTCTTGGTCAATCTCGCCAAGGACCTCGCGGCCAAGGGTGAAATCATGCTGACGAAGAACCGCGCCGACGACGAGCTGGTGTACTGATGGCCGCGCCTGCAAAATTCCTGTTCGACATGGACTTCGGCGCGCCGGACAAGACGCGCGAGCGGCCGGCGACCACGGCTGAGATCGCGCAGAAGATCGCCGCCGCCGAAGCCCGCGCCTATCGCGACGGTTACGACGCCGCCCAGCGCGAAGCCAAGGCCGAAAGCGACCGCCGCGCCGCGCTGGCGCTCGAGGAGATCGGGATCGCCATCAAGGGGATCGCGTCGCGGTTTTCCGGCATCGAGACCCGGATGGAGACCGAAGCGGTCGACGTCGCGGTATCGGTCGCGCGAAAACTGTGCGCCGACCTGATCGCCGCCGAGCCGCTCGGCGAGATCACCGGTCTGGTTCGCGAATGTTTCTCGCATCTGGTCTCGACACCGCATCTGGTGGTCCGGATCAACGAAGCGCTGTATGAGGCCGCGCGCGCCAAGATCGAGCAACTGGCGAAACGCTCTGGCTTCGAGGGCCGCCTGGTGATCCTGGCCGAGCCGGAGATCGCGACCGGCGATTGCAGGATCGAATGGGCTGACGGTGGCGTCGTGCTGGAACGCGCGGCGATCGAAACCAAGATCAACGAGCTCGTCGGACGCTATATGGCGTCCCGCGGTCAGGCCGGAGGCACGGCCATGAGGATGCAGCCATGAGTGACACCGACGCACAGGTCCCGCTACCCGATCTCAACGCCGCCGATGCGCCCGGGATCGACGACGTGGGCTATCACGAAGACGAACACGCCTCGCGGATCGCCGCCGATCTGGAAGCGGTGTTCGACGTGCCGGTACAGGTCTCGGCGGTGCTCGGCCGTTCCAAGATGGATATCGGCGAGTTGCTCAAGCTTGGACCCGGCACGGTGCTCGAGCTCGACCGCCGGGTCGGCGAATCCATCGACATCTACGTCAACAACCGCCTGGTGGCGCGCGGCGAGGTGGTGCTGGTCGAAGACAAGCTCGGCGTGACCATGACGGAAATCATCAAGCAGGAACGTACCTAACGCTTTCAACGACACGGCGCCCGACCGGCGCAGACAGACGAACAGGAGACTAATATGCGGCTTCTCATCGTTGGCACATTGAAGGGCCAGCTTACGACCGCCACCAAGATCGCGATGGACAATGGCGCCTCCGTCACCCACGCGGAGGATGCCGAACAGGCGATGCGGGTGCTGCGCGGCGGCAAGGGCGCCGACCTCTTGCTGGTCGATGTCGGGCTCGACATCCGCGATCTGGTGATGCGGCTGGAAGTCGAACACATTCACGTGCCGATCGTCGCCTGCGGCATCTCCAGCGACGCCCGCGCCGCGGTGGCTGCGATCCACGCCGGCGCCAAGGAATACATCCCGCTGCCGCCGGATCCGGAACTGATCGCAGCCGTGCTTGCTGCCGTCGCCAATGATTCCCGTGATCTGGTCTATCGCGACGAAGCGATGGCGAAGGTCATCAAGCTGGCGCAGCAGATCGCGGGCTCGGATGCTTCGGTGATGGTCACCGGCGAATCCGGCACCGGCAAGGAAGTGCTGGCGCGCTATGTCCACACCCGCTCCAACCGCGCCAAGAAGCCGTTCATCAGCATCAATTGCGCCGCGATCCCCGAGCATCTGCTGGAATCCGAATTGTTCGGCCACGAAAAGGGCGCCTTCACCGGCGCGGTGGCGCGCCGCATCGGCAAGTTCGAGGAAGCCACCGGCGGTACGCTGCTGCTCGACGAAATTTCGGAAATGGACGTGCGGCTGCAATCCAAATTGCTGCGCGCGATCCAGGAGCGCGTGATCGATCGGGTCGGCGGCGTCCGCCCGGTGCCGGTCGACATCCGCATCATCGCGACTTCGAACCGCAACCTCGCCGACGCGGTGCGCGAAGGCTCGTTCCGCGAGGATCTCTTGTTCCGCCTCAACGTCGTCAACCTGAAGATTCCGCCGTTGCGCGATCGTCCGGCCGACATTATCGAACTGGCGCAGCATTTCGTGAAGAAATACGCCGACGCCAACGGCGTGCCGGTGCGGCCGATTTCCGCCGAGGCCAAGCGGGTGCTGACCACCAACCGCTGGCGCGGCAACGTCCGCGAACTGGAAAACACCATCCATCGCTCGGTGCTGATGGCGCAAGGCGACGAGATCGGCGCCGACGCGATCTTGAGCCCGGACGGCGATCGCCTCGACCTCACCCGGACCGCGCCGGCGGTGGCGCACGCCACCTTCGCCGCCGAACAGGTCACCCGCGCTTTGGTCGGGCGCACCGTCGCCGATGTCGAGCGCGATTTGATCCTGGAAACCCTCAAACATTGCCTCGGCAATCGCACCCACGCCGCCAACATCCTCGGCATCTCGATCCGCACCTTGCGCAACAAGCTCAACGAATACGCCGACGGCGGCCTTCCGATCACCCCCGCCGGCGCCGGCGAACATCAGCGTTTTGCCGCGGCGGGGTAAGGGGAGCGGACAGTTTTCGTCGTCCCGGCCTTGTAGCGGAAGGCGTCCGCTCTTCACCCTCCCCTGGAGGGGAGGGTCGCTTGCGCTTGCAAGCGGGGTGGGGTGGCGACGCTGCGGATAGCGATGGCTGACGCTCCACTCGGAGTTACTCCACCCCACCCCGTCTCACATTTCGCTACGCTCAATATGAGCCGACCCTCCCCCTCCAGGGGAGGGTAAGAAAAACATAACTCCGCATTCTCGCGACGGCATCCGCCCGAGGTTTGCAAATTCATCGCCCCCCAAAAAATAGAGGGCGCAGGCGACCCTCAAGAGAGGGCGCAGGAAAGACCGGGTGCGCGCTGCACCCGCGGTCTCATGTGCAAAGGTAGAAAAAAACGCACATGAGCATACAGGTTCAGCGGAAGCAGTCCGGCCTTCCCTGCGCAATGGCTTTACGGCTTATATCGTGCTCTCCCCGGCGAGACCTGGCTTGTTTGTCACCGTCACCCCTCAAGAAGCGTGAGCTTCTCAGGAATTTGACACCTGCCATCGGGGCGTCAGGACCACACGACTTTGCCGTACGCGTTAGCGCCGTTCGTCAAAAGCGCATCCGCGTCCACCGCTCCCCGCCCCAACGTCAGTGACGATGGCCAACGCCCCCTCTCTCGGGACGGGATGGCAAGGAATAAGCAGGTGATTTGGGTCAAGAGTCAAGGACAATTTCGGAAAATCAGAAACGCCGTGGAGGCGAGCGATATCCCAGGCATTTCGGTAGTCCCGCATAGCGCAAGTGCTGCTGCGGGCTACTTGCCAACCCGTAGCATGGATGGAGCCAACGGGTCCGGCCTTTGGCCGGCCCGATGATAAACTCCGCGATGCCCATCAATCGCGATTCATGACTATGCTGCAAAAGCGAGATTGCGGCTTTCCCCAAATAGGAGGCGACCTTGAAGAAGGCAATGATATTGATTGGCGCGTTGCTATGGGTTCATCCAGCAGCCGCGGAGCAGCCTCCGCTCTCTCCTGCCGGAGTGAAAACCCTGGCACCTGATGGTGCGATCAAGTCGACAGGCACCTGGAGTCTCGGCACGCGCGCGGGCGACTTCGTCTTCATCGCCGGAATGCGCGGTATCGATCCGAAAACGAACCTACAGGTCCAGGGTGACGAGGCGCGCATCCGTCAGGCCTTCCTCAATATGAAGCTGATAGCCGAATCCGAGGGAGCAACGCTACGGGATGCGGTTCGCCTCGTCGTCTATGTCACGGACATGTATCGCTTCCGTCCGCTCGTGAACAAGATCCAGCAGGAGCTGTGGGGCGCCGGTCCCTATCCGCCGCGCACAATCATCGAAGTCCATCGGTTGAACGAGGACGATATTTGCGAGGTCGAAGGCACTTTCTATGCACCAGGCAGGAAATAGCCGGCAGGTTCGAAAAGCTTCGGTCCACAAGGCAAGCAGCTCTGGATGCAACACGATGCACGGCGGCGACGGCTTTCGCGAAGCGCTCAACCCATCCCGCGGACCCGACCTTTCGCTCGCTTGCAAAGCCGTTCCTGTTCTTGCGCGAGCACTCGCCAGGCGGCTTCCATCCGTGTGAACGCGCGCCTGGTTTCGTCGTCTCCGGCCTGTCCAGCCAGAAACGCGCAGTCGTTGGCGTTTGCACGATATTTGGTAGCTAAATTCATGCCCTCAAAATGGCCCGCAAGGCCCACGTTGCAACGGGATGAACCGATGAAATGTTTGTAAGGTCGGACGCGCAGTCGGATCGGTTGAGCTCTTCGAAACCGATCAAATCACAGGCTTGACGGTGATGGGTTTCGCGAAAAGTTCAACCTCTCCTGCTCCCTGTTATTCGCCAACGAACGAACCTGTTGTAGCAGGTCTTGTACGGCCCGAAGCTCTCTGGCAGACCGTGCCATGGTGCGCCGGACCGCAATATCCGGGAAGATACCGTCGAAGACACGTCGGTCGTTGACCCTGGGCACGCCGCGCGGCTTGTTCGGAAGGAACGGCCTGATGGCTGTCCACTCACAGAGGACCGTAGGGTGGGTTAGCCGTAGGCGTAACCCACCATTTTCGGCGAATGGAAAGATGGTGGATTATGGCTGCGCCTAACCCACCCAACGAGCTTTAACCCAAAGCCGACGTTCGGCTCGCTTAGTCTTTTGTGGGTGAATAGACGGTGAAGGCGACCTCAAAACCGAGGGCTGCCATCGCTTCGAGCGTCTTTGCTGATATAGCAAATTCTGCGGCATGAGGCTTGGCGCCCGTCTGTATTCCGATATTTGCCCTTCGATATTTCAACCGGCTCCAAACCTTCTTCGCGTCCGGCGGAAGTGCCTCAATCAATCTGATGACTTCCAACATAGTTGTGTCGAGAGACGTATAGTCTTCCGCCAACTCTATCGATGCATCGATGTCGATGTGGCTGAGAACGACGACTGAGGGTTCGACCATTTTTAGGAAGCCCGCCACGTCGTCACTATCGCCACGAAGATCAATGTCAACGTTGAGGAAATCAGTAGAAGCTGCACTCATCACGATGGTCGGGCGGTCTAATTCAGCAAGCTCTTTCTTCAAAGCCTCCCAACCGTGAGCCAACACGACTGTGCTCAGGATGCCGCGAAGGGAAAATTTGACATCAAAAATCTCGCCCGTTTCACCTTCAAGCGTGAAGTCGATTTTTGGGTCCTCCTTCGTTGGAGCATCACCGCTCATGCTTCGGCCCATCACAATCGTCGGCAATCGCGTTCGCATTGTCATGTTGGCTTTCTTATGCAGCGTGTTGAATGACCTAAATCGCACTTTACGAGAATATGGGCCAGAGCAGAGCCGGACAATCCCGCGTCGATTTCAGCTTCTGGCACCTTTCGGACCCGAGGCGATGTCCGGTTTGCGTCTGCAATACGCGGGATAGCGGACGTGGGTCGAAGGCGTAACCCACCGTTTTGGGTGCGCGGAAAAATGGTGGGTTACGGCTGCGCCTAACCCACCCTACGAGCTGGTACTCAAATGATGCGCGGAACGACCAACGTCTAAGAATAATCCGGTGCGTCCGGCTTGCGGAACATGTGGATCGGATCGCCGGGCTGCAGCGGCTTCCCGGTGAACGCCACATAGGCGTACAGCGCGAGATAGCCGATCGCCAGCGCGCCGACGGCGTAAAGCATCCAGACCGCAAAGCGCTTCATTGTAAAACCTGATACGGCGACGGCGATTTATGCCCGCGCTCCACGGCGCGGTCTCCCGTCTTCCGAGGGTTCTTGTCAAGGCCCTGCAGTCTTTGGGGATGTGGAGCGCCGCAGCATCTGGAAGAGGATGGCGCCGCCATGCCGGGTGATTTCTCCCAAGGCGATTTTTCCCACCGCCGCCGGCCGAATTTCAATTGCCTGTCGCAACTTTCTGATGTTATTGGTGTCCAAACAACCGGAGAGCGATAATGGCACTGTATGCGCAGACGAGCGGCCCCTTGGCGACAAACTCCGGTTCTTTCGTACCGATTCCCGGCCTGAGCATCCCCCTTCCCATCGGCGTGGACACGCTGGCGATGGTGGTCCTCAACGTGCCCAATCCCTATGCCACTGGGAACGATTTCCCCGGGGGGACCTTCGGCATCGCCGTCAACGGCCAGGTTTCGTCCGTGCAGGCGACCTTTACCTACAACGAGCAGAATCCTCAAAGCACGGGCCGCGTACCGACAACACTCGTGGTCGGCGTTCCCCTGGCGAATAACCCGCAAACCGTCACCGGTGTGTGGTTCGGCGTGCGCGGCAGCACCGTTCACCTCGACACTCCTGCGACGCTCAGCTCGACCATCTGAGGTTACAGCGGGATTGATTGAATCGGCCGCGACTTCCCTTCACCCCTCCCGCCCAACTCGGGTCTACCCGACTTGGGCATCATATTGATCGAAGTCGGATATATCCGACTTCGATTGGGAGAGGTCGGTGCCAACGGGTCGCGCGAATGCTCGCCCGATGACAAGCTCCGCGCCGGGTGAGGGGTTAAGACCTCTCGTTTGGTTTAAGAGCCCTCACCCGATTTGCGCCGGACGATGCTTCGCATCGCCGGGGGCAAATCGACCTCTCCCCGCCGGGGAGAGGTGAAGTGAAGCGCCCGCGGATAGCCCCGGCTCAATCTAATCTCACCCGCTATAATCGCGACCAAGCTACCCGCGCGCGGACGCGAGCGGCAGGCTGACTTCGGCGAGTTTGGCCGCGTCCTCATCCTGATCGACGGCGACATAGCGGCCCTGCCAATAGGCCAGCGCCGCGGTATGCCCCGAGGTCTGGATGTCCAGCACGCGCCCGATCACGATGGCATGGGAGTGCCGCTCGACGATATCCTCGACCTGGCAGTCGATCGCCGCCAACGCGCCGGCCAGCAGCGGCACGCCGGAGATCCGCGTGGTCCATTGCGCACCCGTAAAACGATCGGCGCCCTTCAGGCCGCCCTTGCCGGTAAACCGTTCGGCGACATCAAGCTGATTGGCGGCGAGGATGTTGACCCCGAAGAAGCCCAGACGCCGGAGGATCGGCCAGGAGGAGGATTCGCGGTTGATGCTCACGATCAGCGTCGGCGGATCGACCGACAGCGACGAGACCGACGTGACCGTCATGCCGGTGATGTCCTTGCCCTGCCCGACCGTAATCACGCTGACGCCGCCGGTGAGATGACGCATGGCGCCGCGAAACTCATCCGGGGCAATATCGGCGAGGGTGAGATGGCGGACGGCGGAGTTCATGGCGGCCTCATCATTCCAAGTTGTTTGTTTCAGGCCTGTTGAAACCAAGCCTGTTGTTTCCAAAGCCTATTCATCGGTCGTTTGCAGGAGATCGCGCAGGATCGAGCCTTCCAGCGCCGCCAGATCGGCCGAGCCGCGGCGCCGGGGACGCGCGATGTCGACATTGATATCGTGCGCGATGCGCCCTTCCTCGATCACCAGCACCCGATCGGCCAGCGCGACCGCTTCCGACACGTCATGCGTGACCAGGATCGCGGTGAACGCCTGATCGCGCCACACCTGCCCCAGCATCCGCTGCATCGAAATGCGGGTCAGCGCATCGAGCGCGCCGAGCGGTTCGTCGAAAGCGAGAATGCGCGGCTGGCTGACCAAAGCGCGCGCCAGCGCCACGCGCTGTTTCTGTCCGCCCGACAGCACCGCCGGCCAATCGCCGCGCTTCTCATCGAGACCGACCTCGGCGAGCGCCTTGGCGGCACGTGATTGCGCGTCCGGCGATCCGCGATCGCGGCCCAGGCCGACCTCGACGTTCGACAGCACCCGCGCCCACGGCAGCAAGCGCGGCTCCTGGAACATGACGCGGACGTCTTCAGGCCGGGTTTCTTCGCCGAAGCTGATGCTGCCGGCGTCGATCTTCTCGAGGCCCGCGATCAAGCGCAAAAGCGTGCTCTTGCCGCAGCCGCTGCGGCCGACGATCGCCACGAACTGGCCGGCCGGAATGTGCAGGTCGATGCCGCGCAGCACCTCGTTGCTGCCGAACGACTTGCGCAAGCCTCGAATGGTCAGCGGCAGCCCGCGATGCGGCGCATCGTCCGAGCCGTCACGCGCCAGCCGCGCTTGCTCGATGAAATCGGGATGATCCACGGCTTCGGCCTCAGGACCGAGAAAACGAAGGGCTTGCTGCATCTGTCTCTCGCTTGATTTCTGCGGTTATTTCTGGAAGGCCGGGTGCCAGGACAGCGTCAGCCGCTCCAGCGCGCGTGAGGCGCTGTCGGCCAGCTTTCCGAGCAACGCGTAGATCAGGATGCTGAGCACCACGACATCGATCTGCATGAACTCGCGCGCCTGCATCGCCATGTAGCCAAGGCCGGACGAGGCCGCGATGGTCTCCGCCACGATCAGCGTCAACCACATGATGCCGAGCGCGAAACGCAGGCCGACGAAGATCGATGGCAACGCGCCGGGAAAGATCACCCGGCGAAACAGTTCGCCGTCCCTCATGCCGTAGATGCGTCCCATCTCGATCAGCTGCGGGTCGACGGTGCGGATGCCATGCAGCGTGTTGAGATAGATCGGGAAGAACACGCCGAGCGCGACCAGGAACAATTTTGCCGACTCGTCGATCCCGAACCAGAGGATGACCAGCGGGATCAACGCCAGATGCGGAATGTTGCGCACCATCTGCAGCGTGGTGTCGGTTAATTTGCTGGAGAGCTGCGACAGCCCGTTGGCAAGCCCAAAGGCAAAACCGATGCCGCCGCCGATGACAAAGCCGACGCTGGCGCGCCAGAAGCTGACCCAGATGTTGCGTTCGAGTTCGCCTGAAAGCAGCAGCTTCCATCCCGCCACCGCGACATCCGACGGCGCCGGCAGCACCCGCGACGACACGAAGCCGGTGACACAGGCGATCTGCCAGAGCAGCAGAATAGCCAGCGGCACGATCCACTGGATCAGGCCGTCGGGGCGCGGCAACCGCCAGCTGCGGACGCGCGGAAGAACTTCGATCAAACTCATGATTGCGAGGCCTTTATCAGCGGGCGGTGTTCGTTGGCGATGGTTTCGCCAAACGGACCGGTATTGACTCGAAGCTGCTTCACATTGCCTGGCTCGGTCAGCGACAGCAGCGGGAACACCAGTTCGGCGAAGCGATAGGCTTCTTCCAGATGCGGATAGCCGGACAAGATGAAGGTATCGATGCCGACGTCCTGATACTCCTTGATGCGCGCCGCCACGGTCTCGGGGTCGCCGACCAGCGCGGTCCCCGCGCCGCCGCGCACCAAGCCGACGCCGGCCCACAGATTGGGGCTGATCTCGAGCTTGTCGCGACGCCCGTCGTGCAGTTGCAGCATGCGCTGCTGGCCGACCGAATCCATCCGCGAGAAGATCTTCTGCGCCGAAGCGATGGTGTCGTCGGTGACGTGCTTGATCAGGTCGTCGGCGGCCTTCCAGGCCTCCTCATTGGTCTCGCGCACGATCACATGCAGCCGGATTCCGAACGAGAGTTTTCGGCCACGCGCCGAGGCTGCCGCCTTGACCTTGTTGACCTTCTCGGCCACCGCCGCCGGCGGCTCGCCCCAGGTGAGATATTTGTCGACGGTATCAACCGCGACATCGATGCCGGCGTCCGACGAGCCGCCGAAGTACAGCGGCGGCCGCGGCGACTGCACCGGATTGAACAGCAGCCGGCCGTCCTCGATCTGGATGTGCTTGCCCTCGACATTGACGGTCTTGCCGGCCAAGAGATCGCTGTAGACGTTGAGGAACTCGCGGGTCAGCGCGTAGCGCTCGTTGTGATCGAGGAAGATGCCGTCGCCCTTGTTCTCGACCGGATCGCCGCCGGTGACGACGTTGATCAAAAGCCGGCCGTTGGTGACGCGATCGAGCGTCGCGGTCATCCGCGCCGCCACCGTCGGCGATTGCAGGCCGGGGCGAACCGCGACCAGATAGCGCAGCCGCTCGGTCCAGGGTGCGACCGCGGACGCGACGACCCAGGAATCCTCGCAGCTTCGTCCAGTCGGCAACAGCACGCCGTAATAGCCGAGCTGGTCGGCGGCCTGCGCGATCTGGCGCAGGTAATTGAAATTGACGTCGCGCCCGCCGGTGGTGGTGCCGAGATAATGGCCGTCACCATGGGTCGGCAGGAACCAGAGGATGTTGGCGGCTGACTCGGCCTGTGGGGAAACGAGTTTTGTCATGATCAGGATCCCGGCTTGCGTTGAAGATCGGACACCGTGATTGCTTTCGGCAGCAGGCCGAGGCCGAGGAAAGTGTCGGCGATACGTTGCTGGCTGGCGATGACGTCGTTGCTGATCGGCAAGATCCCGTAGGCCTCCCGCCTGAGCGATACCGCGAGCACCGATGCGGGCAATCCGACCGACGGGCTCAATTGCTCGGCGACAGCATCGATGTTGTTCTTGGCCCAATCGTCGGCCTCGTTGAGCGCATCGAGGAACACGTCGACCGCTTTGGCGTCATGGGTCAAGAAATTCTTCGAGGTGAAATAGAACTGATAGTTGGCGACCAATTCGGTGCCGTCGGCGAGAACACGTGCGCCGGTCGAGGCTTCCGCCGCGGCCTCATAGGGATCCCAGATCACCCACGCATCGACCGATCCGCTGCTGAACGCCGCGAGCGCGTCCGATGGCGCGAGAAATACCGGCTGGATATCGGTATATTTCAGGCCCGCCTTTTCCAGCGCCTTGACCAGCAGGTAATGAACGTTGGAGCCCTTGTTGAGCGCAACCTTCTTGCCTTTGAGATCGGCGACGGATTTAAGCGCGCTGTCCTTGGGTACCAGGATCGCCTCGCCCTGCGGCGCCGGCGGATCGTAGGCCAGATAGACCAGCGGTGCGCCGGCCGCCTGCGCGAAGATCGGCGGCGTTTCGCCCGTAACGCCAAAGTCGATGGCACCGACATTCAACGCTTCCAGCAGCGGCGGACCCGACGGAAATTCCGTCCATACCACCTTATAACCGAGTGGCTTGAGCTTTTCTTCGAGCGAGCCCTTGCCCTTGAGCAGCACCAGCTTGCCGTATTTCTGGAAGCCGACGCGCACGGTCTTGTCCTGCCCGTAGCTGGCGCCGACGCCGACCAAAGCCGTGGTCATCGACAACACCGCGACCGCAATTATTTTTTTGAACAAACGCATCGTCTTATCCTCATTGAATGAAAAATGACCGGCTCAGGTCGCGGCCTGCTTCCAGACCGCGTCGCGAATTGCGATTGGCTTGGGAATCAGCCCGAGCTTCTGGAACCGGTCGGCAACGGCTTGCTGCGTGGCGATGATCTCAGGGGTGATCGGGCCGATCGCGAAGGACGCGCGATTGGCCGCGACGGTCTGGATTTCGAGCGGCACGCCGGTCACCGCGGCGAGCGATGCCGCGACGCTGTCGCGATGCGCCTCGGCCCACCGCGCCGCCTCAGCCAGACCATCGATGATTTCACGGGTTTCCTGCGCATGCAGGTTCGCGAAGTCGCGGTTCGCCAGATAAAACGAATTGGTCTTGGCGACTTCGGAAGCGTTGACCAGAATTCGGCCCTGCTGCCGCTTCTCGCCGATCGCGAAATACGGATCCCAGATCGCCCACGCGTCAATGCTGCCATTGGCGAAAGCAGGTCCCGCATCGGGCGGGGACAAATAAACCGGTGTAATGTCCTGATAGGTCAGGCCGGCTTTTTCCAGCGCCGCGATCAGGACGTTGTGCGCGCTGGTGCCTTTTGCAACACCGACGCGCCTGCCCTTCAGGTCGGCCAGGTTGCGAATTCCGGAATCGGCCGAGACCAGGATGCCCTGCCCGTTGGTAATGGGCGAACCCGCCACATAGAGGATGTTCGCGTTGGCGGCTTGCGCGAAAATCGGCGGCGTGTCGCCCACCGCGCCGAGATCGACGCTACCGGTGCTCATGGCTTCCATCATGGGAGGGCCCGAGCTGAACTCAACCCACTTCACGGCGATCCCCCGCCCGGCAAAATGCTTCTCCAGCACTTCCTGCTGCCGCGCGATCACCAGCACGCCGGTCTTTTGATAACCGATGCGGATTTCCTTGAGGGAAGCCTGTTCCTTAACAGCCGCCTGCGCATTCACCTGCCGCGACACCACGGCAACCGCCGCGGTTCCAATCGACCATTTGAGGAATTCCCGGCGCTTCATCACGATCTCCAGACGGAATGCCGCCGACATCGTGCATGCATTCGAACTCAGGAAATGATGATGGTGCTGCGCCCGCAATGTGTCGAGTGCCCTGCAAAAATAGCAATAATCGTGCTACTAGGTGGACCGCTGACGATGGGTTTGTTGCCGGATTGCGATCTTCAGCGGCGCATTTTTCTTGACGTTGCCGGCACGCAAACTGGTTAATCATGGCGTGAGCCGTCGGGCTCATTTCATGGCACAAAAGTCGAACTCTGCCTCAAGCTTTGGCAACGCGGTCGGCCATCACAGATAGTTTCCAAGGGTCGAGCATTGTGCAGAAGATTATTGTCGTCAGAATCGCCGGCAACAGGCGATCCTTCTTCGGCCTCAGCCGCGACGCCCGGAATCGGCTCCAACGGCAGAAAATCCGCGGCTGCGGACGGCTAACAATCAAAGACGGTTTATGACAGACTAGACACAGTATTTCGCAAGGACCTTGAACTACCAAGCCCCGATCCCGCAGCCGAGTTCATCATGCCCGCACCCAAGCCGCCCGCTTTCGAGACCCTCAGCCTGCATGCCGGGCAACATCCCGACCCCGTGACCGGCGCACGCGCCGTCCCGATCTATCAAACCACGTCCTACGTGTTCCAGGATTCCGAGCACGCCGCGGCGTTGTTCAACCTCGAACGCGCCGGCCACATCTACACCCGGATTTCGAATCCTACGACCGCCGTGCTCGAAGAGCGCCTCGCCGCGCTGGAAAACGGCGTCGGCGCGATCTGCACCGCGAGCGGCATGGCAGCACTTCATCTGGCGATCGCAACCTTGCTGAACGCCGGCGACCACATCGTCGCCTCGGCCTCGCTCTATGGCGGCACCATCAATCTCCTGGCGCATACGCTGCCGCGCTTCGGCATCACTACGACATTCGTCAAGCCGCGCGCGCTCGATGAGTTCCGCGGCAGCATCCGTCCCAACACCCGCCTCGTCATCGGCGAGACCATCGGCAATCCAGGCCTCGAAGTGCTGGATATCCCGGAAGTCGCGGCGATCGCGCATGCCGCCAAAATCCCGCTGCTGATCGACAACACTTTTGCGACGCCCTATCTGAGCCGGCCGATCGAGCTCGGCGCCGATCTGGTGATGCATTCGGCGACCAAATGGATCGGCGGCCACGGCATCGCGATCGGCGGCGCGATCATCGATGGCGGGCGGTTCGACTGGCGCGCGTCGGGCAAGTTCCCGGTGCTGACCGAACCCTATGCCGGCTATCACGGCATCGTCTTCGACGAGCAATTCGGCACCGCCGCCTTCATCATGCGGGCGCGCACTGAAGGTTTGCGCGATTTCGGCGCGTGCCTGTCGCCGACCAATGCCTTTCAACTGTTGCAGGGCGTTGAGACGCTTGGCATTCGCATGGATCGCCACCTCGCCAATACGCAATCGGTGCTGGAGGCCCTCGCCGCGAACAAGGCGGTCGACTGGGTGCTGCACCCCTCGCTGGAAAATCATCCCGACCATGCGCTGGCGAAACGGCTGTTGCCGCGCGGCGCCGGCTCGATCGTCAGCTTCGGCATCAAGGGCGGACGGCCCGCCGGCAAGAAGTTCATCGAGAGCTTGCGGATGATTAGCCATCTCGCCAATGTCGGCGACGCCAAGACGCTGGTGATTCATCCGGCATCGACCACGCACCAGCAGATGGATGCAGCCCAGCTCAAGACCGCGGGCATCGGCGAAGAGCTGGTGCGGCTGTCGGTCGGTATCGAGACCGCCGCCGATATCATCGACGATCTCGGCCAGGCGCTTCGTATTTCGCAGAAGGCTTGAGCCATGCTTCTCCATGTGAACGGCACCGAGATTTTCGCCGCCACCGGCGGCCGCGAATTCGATCCCAGTTTGCCCGCGATCGTGCTGCTGCACGGCGCCGGCTTCGATCACACGACCTGGGCGCTGCACACCCGCTGGTTTGCGCATCACGGCTTTGCGGTGCTGGCGCCGGATCTGCCCGGCCATGGGCGCTCGGCGGGCGATCCACTATCCACCATCGCCGACATGGCGGACTGGACCGCGGCGCTGATCGCGGCCGCGGGCGCGACAAGTGCGCGGCTGGTCGGCCATTCCATGGGATCGCTGATTGCGCTGGAGACTGCGGCGCGGCATCCGTCAAAGGTCTCGGGCCTGAGCCTGATCGGAACGGCGGCGACCATGACGGTCGGGCCTGATCTGTTGCGCGCGGCCGAAGCCAATGATCAGGCCGCGATCGACATGGTCTCGATCTGGGGACTGGGTTTTCAGGCCGAACTCGGCGGCAGCCTGGCGCCCGGCCTGTGGATGCATTCCGGCGCCCAGCGCGTGCTCGAACAATGCCGGCCCGGCGTGCTGTACAACGATCTTGCCGCCTGCAACGCCTACCAGGGCGCGCTCGCGGCAGCCACGACGATCACCGTGCCGGCAACCTTGATCCTCGGCGAACGCGACATGATGACCCCTGCGAAAGCCGGCAAGGCGCTTGCGGCTGCGATCCCGCATGCCAAGACCATCGTGCTGCCGGGCGCCGGTCACATGATGATGGTCGAACGCCCCGACGAACTGCTCGCGGCGCTACAGGGCTGAGGTACGCCGTTCTAGAGCTTGATGATTATTGATTGAATCGGTCGCGATTTCCCTTCACCTCTCCCGTTGGGAGAGGTCGGCGCGTAGCGCCGGGTGAGGGGTTAGAGCCTCTCGTTTGGTATAAGGGCCCTCACCCGATTTGCTTCGCAAATCGACCTCTCCCCAACGGGACCCCGTCGCTAGATCTTGATCGGCACGAAATGATTGAGGCCGATCAGGATCACCAACAGCACGATTCCGAGGCCGAGGCTCCAGCCGATCAGCTTCTTCTCGATCGGCAGCAGAGGTTCGACCTCCGCCGTGGCGAGTTCATTCCTGAGGTCCGGTTGCGACATCGCGTATTCCTTCTAAAAACATTCAGCTCGCGAGCGGCGGCTTGAAGCCGCTGAAGAACAGCCAGGAGATCAGGAGCCCGACCCAGATCACAAATCCGAACAGGCTGACGAAATACACCGCGGCCAGTTTGCCAAAGCCCTGTTGCCACAGCTTGCGGAAATCCGAGAGCACGCCGATCGAAAAGAACGTCAGGATGAAGAAGATTACGCGGAACACGTTGGCTTCGCCCGCCGCGGCCGGCAACGCCTTCGCGATCTCCGGCGTCGATCCGACCGCCAGCCACAGCGACACCGCGAACACGAAGATGAAGCCGAGGATGAATTTCGGGAAACGCTGCCAGATTTCCGACGGCTTTGCCCGGTCCGGCCCCTTGTCGATGTGATTGGTCCAGATGTAGCCGAGGATGAACGCCCAGATCCCGATGAAGATATCGATGAAGATTTTGACGGTGGTCGTGGTCGCGAGAATCCAGCCCGGCTGATAGTGGATGCCTTCCGCCGCCGCCTTCGCCATAATCAAGGACTCGGTGATGCCGCCGCCGGCCACCGCCGCGCCATCGGTCTTGATCGCAAGGCCGATCCAGGCGCCTGCCACCAGCGGCTCCTGCCACAGAAAGGTCTGGGCCAGGAACGGCAGGATCAGGATTTCAATGACGGCGAACACCACCACCAGCGAGGACACCAGCACCGGCACCGCGGGCCGCGCCCGGATCGCGCCGCCGGTTGCGATCGCGGCTGCGACGCCGCAGATCGAAATGCCGGACGCCAGCGGCACCGACCATTCGCGGCTGAAGCCGAACCATTTGCGCGAGATGTAATAGATGATGGACCAGTAGATCAGATAGGCCTCGACGATCGCCGCGGCGCCGCGCAGCAGCAGCGACGACGCAAGGTTGAGCCGCGCCGCCGCGGTCACCGCGACGGTAGCGCCGAGAATCACGATCGCGATCTTGATATAGAGCTCCGGCCGGATCGCTTCTTTCAGCCAATCGGCGAGCCTTGGAAAGAAGTTGGCGATGATCAGCCCGGCCAGCAGTGCGACGACAAAGCCGCCTTCATTGGTCAATTTAAGCGACCACGCGATGCCGAATTTCTGCTGCTCGGCCGGCGTCACCGCGGCGATATGGGCATAGCTGCCGAGAATCCAGCTCGCATAGGCGAAGGCAAACACCGCCGTGAAGGCGATGGCGAATTTCCTGGCGTCGGCGCCCAGCGTGGTCACGCCGAGGCTCAACACGATCACCAGCGCGGCATAAGTAGCGATCAGCGCGCCGCCGCCGCCGAGCCCGGCATAGGCCTTGGCGATCGGGCTTAGCGCCGTCGTCACATCGGTATAGACCGAGGTGGTGACCGCCCAGCCCAAAAGATCGGTTCCGGCAATGCTGAAAAGCGATGCGGCGAAAACCAACAGGCCGATCACCAGCGCGAGCCAGTCCTCATTCAACCGCGCCTTCAGAGCGATGGGCTCTGAACGTTCAACCGCAATATCCGACATCCGACGTCCCCGACGCTTCCGAACAGAAGCCTGCTAGATCGCGCGCCCGGCAAGCAGCCGACGCCCCCACATCGAATATGACGGCGAAATAACGGCAGCCGCAATCTCACAGAATTCTTTTGTTGATCGCGCGCAGGCAACAGCGTTCTCGCAAACCACGATGGCGTAGAAGGAATGACTTTTGTTGAAGCGTCGACCTCGCATTCGTCATTGCGAGGAGCGCAGCGACGAAGCAATCCAGTCTTTCTTGCGGCCTGGATTGCTTCGCTTCGCTCGCAATGACGAACGAGAGAATCGGCCTAGTCGACTCAAACTCCTCAGACTCATCCTGAGA
This sequence comes from Bradyrhizobium sp. S69, assembly GCF_009766005.1. Lineage (GTDB taxonomy): Bacteria > Pseudomonadota > Alphaproteobacteria > Rhizobiales > Xanthobacteraceae > Bradyrhizobium. The sequence continues at coordinate 37,554 of NZ_LMUK01000033.1, forward strand.
GCCTCTGAAGCTATCTCTGACGTCATCCTGAGGTGCGAGCTCTTGCGAGCCTCGAAGGATGGCTGCAAGCACCGAGCTGAACACCATCCTTCGAGACGCGGCGAAGACGCCGCTCCTCAGGATGACGGTCGAGCCAGTAACCACAAGCAAGAACTGGATTGCTTCGCTTCGCTCGCAATGACGACCTGAGGCGCCGCGGTCGCCCTAAAGCCCCGTTCCCTTACCGATGGCCTCCGAAAACGAACGGTCGACGATATCGGCCGCATTCAGTTTCTGCTTGATCAGGCCGGCGCGGAAATACAGGTCGATGGTCTGCTGCTCGCCGGCGACCACGCTGTCGTCGATCGGGGCGACGTGGATTTTCGCCCGGCTCAGCCAGTTCAGTGGCACCGCCGGCGGGATGTTCATCAGCTTGCCCCAGGTTTCGGCGTAAGCGCCGACATTCGACAGTGACCAGGCGCGGGCCGCCGTGAGGCGGCGGAGGAAATCTTCCAGTTCCGGCCGCTTGTCGCGGATCGCATCGGGCGAGGCAACCTGAAAGCCCAGTCCGGGCGTAATGCCTTCAGCCGTGATCACGCGCACCGACCGAAACAATACTTCTTCCTGGCTGACATACGGCTCCCAGGTCGACCAAGCATCGACGGAACCCTGCGTGTACGCCACCTTGGCATCCGACGGCGCCAGGAACACGATCTGCACATCGCTCGGAGACCATCCTTTCGCTTCCAGCGCTGCCAGAATCAACTGATGCCCGATCGAGCCCCGACCGGTGGCGATCTTCTTTCCCCTCAGATCCTCAAAGCTGTGAATTTTGGAATCGCGCGGCACCAGGATTGCGAGACCGTCCCGACTCTGGCGAATGGTGCCGATGGCTTTGACCGGGACGTTAGCCGCCGCGGCAAAGGTAAAGGGCGCGTCGCCAACCAATCCGGTATCGATCGCGCCGGCGCCGAGCGCCTCCAGCAACGGCGCTGCCGCCGGAAATTCCTTCCACTCGATCTTGTACGGCACATCCTTCAGCACGCCCGCCGCCTGCATGACGGCCTGGGAATTTCCCTTCTGGTCGCCGACGCGCAACGTCGTCTGGGCGCTCGTGGAGGCCATCGCGCTCAGCAAGACGCCCGCAATAAGCAGGGAACGCATCATTCCGCCGCGACGCTTCGGGCGGCGCCACGTTCGGCGATCAGCTTGCGGGTCCGCGGAATCAATTCGCGACCATATTCGATGGCGTCGATCAAGGGATCGAAGCCACGGATCAGGAAATGGCTGACGCCGAGATCGTAATAATCGCCGAACACTTCGGCGATCTGTTCGGGCGTTCCGACCAGAGCGGTGGTGTTGCTGTTGGCGCCGGTGAGCTTGGCGATTTCGGTCCACAGCCGCTTGTCGATCCGGGTGCCCTGTTCGGCCAGCGCCAGCAGCCGGCGCGCGCCGGCGGTGGCGTGGCCGTCGGCGGGTTTGCGGTAGCCGGTCTTGTCTTGCAGTGCGGTGGCTTGCGCCAGGATAGCCTCAGCCTTGGCCCAGGCCTTTTCCTCGGTGTCGGCGAGGATCGGCCGGATCGAGAGGCTGAAGCGCGGCGCCGGCCGGCCGTGCTTGGCGGCCGCGGCCCTGACACGCGACGTCACATCGCGCACCTGCGCGTAGGATTCGCCCCACAGCGCGAACGTATCGGCGTGCTTGCCGGCGACCTCGATCGCGGCGTCCGAGGCGCCACCGACAAAAATCGGGATGCCTTCGCTGCGATACGGCTTGATCTGCGAAAAGCCGTTTTCAACCTTGTAATATTTGCCGTTATAGGAAAACGGTTTTGTGCTGCTCCATTCCGAACGCACGATATCCAGGAATTCATCGGTGCGGGCGTAGCGCTCGTCCTTGTCGTCGATGACGTTGCCGTCCTGCTTCAATTCGGTGGCGTTGCCGCCGGTGATCACATGCAGCGCGACCCGGCCGCCGGACAATTGATCGACGGTCGCCAACTGACGCGCGATCAAGGTCGGCGCGGTAAAGCCCGGACGCTGCGCGATCAAGACATTCAGTCGGTCGGTGACGCCGAGCACATGCTGGCCGATCTGCAAGCCATCCGGCGTGGTGGAATGAAATGCCAGCAGCGCGCGGTCGAACCCGGCGTTTTCGTGGGCCTTCGCTACCGTCTCGATATGATGGCGATCGAGAATGGGTCCCTGCCGCACGACGGTTTCGGATGAATTGTTGTTGCTGATGTAGCCGATGAATTCCACTGACATCGGATCACTCCCTGTTGAATTCCAGAAAATTTCAAATGCCGAGCGCGAGCCGCCCGGCCGTGACGCGCGTCGCGTCGTCCTGTGGCGTATGAACCCGGCCGCATAGCACATCGCGATAGTGCCGTTCCAGCGGATTGGCGCGGGTCAGCCCGTGATTGCTGGTCAGTGACAAAGCGTCCTCGACCACCGCGATGGCATTGTTGGTCACCGTCAGCTTGATGATGTTGGATTCCGATGCGCTCAACAGCACGCCATCGTCGAAATCCCCAGCGAAGCTGTCGATCAGGCGGGCGTTGACGGCGAGACGCGCCTCAATGCCGCCGACGATCTCCTGCGCGCGCGGCAGCGTTGCCAACGACGCGCCGAGATTGGACGGCACACGGTTTTTCAGAAAATCGACCAGCCAGTCCCGCGCGGCCCGCGCGATGCCGTCATAGATCGCGGCGACGAAGATCGCGTGAACGGTGGCTTGGGTGAAATCCGGCACCCGCCAGTCGTCCGGCTTGCGAACGTCGATTTCGTGATCGAGCGGAAACACCACGTCGTCGAAGATCACGTCATGGCTGCCGCTGGCGCGTAAGCCCAGATGATCCCAGGTCTCGACGATGCGCGTGCCCGGCAGTCCTGCGGGAACCAGGAACAGGCCGACGCGCGCCACGGGCTCGTCGGTTCTCGCCCACACCGCGTACCATTTCAGGATTGGCGCGCCGGTCGAATAGATCTTGCGGCCGGTCAGCCGCCATCCGGTCTCGGTCTTGCGCACGATCGTGGCCGGCAACCCGCCGCGCGACGGCGAACCCAGATCAGGCTCGACCCGCAGCGCGTTGATCAGCGCCACGCCTGCGATGGTTTCGCCGGCCAGCTTGCGCGCAAGCCGCGCCGGCCAGCGCGTGCTTTTCGCCATCACCAGATGCTGGATGTAATGCATCGACAGCACCAAAGCGGTCGACGGATCGGCTTTTCCGAAGATGCCGAGGATCCGCGCCGTATCGAGCGCGCTGGCGCCATGGCCGCCCAGCGCCGTCGGCACGGTCAGCGCCAGCAGTCCCGCCTCGGAAAGCTCCTTGAAATTCTCGAATGGAAAACTGGCGTCGCGGTCATGCTTCGCCGCCCGCGCCGCGAATTCGCTGGCCAGTAGCCTGGCGCATTCGAACGGGACCGGCGTGGCATCCAGCGTCTTGCGTACCGAACCGCTATTCGCGCTCACCATGTTGCGTCCAATCCAAGCAGGCCAAGGATCTCGTGGCGCAGTTCGACCAGCTTTGGATCGCCGCGGTGCCGGGGATAGGGACGGTCCACGGCAATGTCGGCCTTGATCCGCGCCGGGCGATCACTGAACACGATGACGCGATTGGCGAGAAACACCGCCTCCTCGACATCATGGGTCACCAGCAGCGTGGTGAATCCGCTGCGCTGCCAAAGAGCGGCGATTTCCGCTTGCATGGTAATACGCGTCAGCGAATCGAGCTTGCCGAGCGGCTCGTCGAGAATCAGGATTCGAGGGTCGTTGACCAGCGCGCGCGCCAGCGCGACCCGCTGCGCCATGCCGCCGGAGAGCTGATGCGGATAGGCATTGCGAAAGGTCGAGAGACCGACAAGGTCGATCGCCGCATCGACGCGGTGACGCTGCTGCTTCAGAATGCCCTGGGCTTCCGGGCCGAGCGCGACGTTGTGCCAGACGGTCCGCCACGGCAACAGCGTCGGATCCTGAAACACCACGACCCGCGATGGGAACGGCCCGGCGATCGGATCACCATCCTCGCGCAAGATGCCCGCGCGCGGCGGCTCGAGTCCGGCGACCAGGCGCAGCAAGGTCGACTTTCCGCACCCGGACGGGCCGAGCAAGGCGACGAATTCGCTCGCCTTGACGCTGAAGCTGACGTTGTCCAGTACCGGCAGCACGGCGCCGTCGATATCGAAGGCATGACTGACGGCTTCGACATCGAGCGAAGCCCCGGCAGCGGCCGGCAGCTCCTGTTCCGCAATCGCGAGCGCTACCATTTGACGACGCCTTTTTGCCAGACCAGCAAGCGGTCGCGTGTCTTGAACAACAGTGTGATCGCACCCGAGCACAACAGCGACATCACGATCAGCGCGGCATACATGTTGGCGTAAGCCGCCCAGCCCTGCGCCCATTGCAGGTACCAGCCGAGCCCGGCCTTGACGCCGATCATTTCGGCCACGACCAGAACGGCAAAGGACGAGCCGAGCCCCATGAACAGGCCGACGAAGACGTGCGGCAGCGCCGCCGGGATCGCGACCTTGAGCACCAGGAACGAAGGCTTTGCGCCGAGCGTCCGCGCCACATCGTAATAGGCGTTACTGACGCTGGCGACGCCGGACCAGGTCAACACCGTGACCGGAAACGCGGTCGCCAGCGCGATCAGGAACGTGCTCGCGCTCCAGCTCGAGGGAAACGTGAAGAAGGCGAACGGCAGCCATGCGGTGGCCGGCAGCGGCCCGATGAAGCGCAGGATGGGATGAACCCAATAGCCGACGCTGCGCGACCATCCGATCGACACGCCGGTCAGGAAGCCTGCCGCAGCCCCGATCGCATAACCACCGAGCTGAAGCTTGACCGAGGCCCAAACGCTGACCAGCAGCTTGGGTAGATCATCGGTGTAGACTTCGATGATGGCCTGCGGTGGCGGAAAGAACGGCAGCGGCAACCAGGCAAATTTCGCGGTCGCAACTTCCCACAGCGTGAAGAACAGTCCGAGCGCCAGCAACCACGGCGCGCGCAATTGCAGGCCCTTGCCAAAGCGGCCAAGCCGCAGCGCGTTTGGCGCAGCAACCAGGATGCCGGCTGCGATCACGAACGCCGCGATCGCCAGCTCATGGGTTCGCGACCAGTCGCCGAGGTCTTCCCACAACAGGCAGGAAAGACCGAACCCTATCCAGGCCAGGCTTGCGAATATCGCGGGCCCGCTTGCCCATAACGACGCCGGCAACGCCAGCGGCCGCGCTGCAAGGATTGCGCCCTCGTCCGCGGACTGCGCCAGTTCGGCCGTCCTAGACGCCGTTGAGGACATCGACATAGATTCGCTCCGCAAACTTCGCTGTGTCCGTAGAGGGCTTGAAAACGGACACCAGTTTCAGGTCGTCCGCATAGGCCTTCAGTTCCTGCTTGAGCACCGCGCCCACCGGATGGTGATGGTGGGTGTGATACCTGACCATCGCTTGCAGATCGGCCAGGCTGGCGTTCTTCGGCGCGTAGGGCTGGAACGACGCCGCGGCCTGGTCGGGATTCTGCGCGGTGAACATCGCGGCATCGAGCAATGCCTGGGTGATGGCGCGCGCCACCAGCGGCTCCTCACGCACCAGGCCGCCGCGCAGTCCGACGATGCAGCAGCTCTTGTCCTTGTATTCACCGTCGAGATTGGACGCGACTTCCTTGTAAGCGCTGTCCTTTAGCCAGAGATAAGCCAGCGGATCGGAAACGAGGGCCGCATGAGCTTCGCCCTTCTCGACCGCGAGCTGCAGCAGATTGCCGGGAAAAGGCCGCCAATCGACTTCGGCGTTCGGATCGATGCCTTGCTTGGCGAGCTGGATCGAAAAGAAATTCTTGTCGGGACCGGCGAGATCGCCGACCGCGACGACCTTTCCCTTGAGGTCGGCCAGTTTGTCGACGCCCGAATTCACGCGGGACAAAACACGCATGCAACCGCCATGGGTGCCGGCGGCGATCTTGACGTCAAAGCCCTGCTCCAGCGGCTTCAGCCAGCGCAACGCCATGCCGAGGCCGGCATCGGATTTGCCGGTGGCGATGGCTTCCAGCAGTTGATCGGTCGAGCCGCTGTAATTGACCAGCTCGACGTCGAGATTCTGCTTCTGGAAGAAGCCGTGATCGATCGCGACCGGAAGCGGCGTGAGGCACACCGCGCCGGCATTCCAGGATAGTTTGAGCTTCCGCGGCGCTCCCGTCAGCGCGGGCGCATCGGACGAGGTCTTGCAGATCGGAAATTCCGAGAAATCGATCCTGGGCGGAGCGACGGGAAAGGCCTTGGCGCCAAACACACCCAGCGGTGCGGCGAACGCGGCGGCGGCGCCGGCTTGCAGCATGGTGCGGCGATTCAGTAAATCGTTACGTTTGGTGTCTTTCGACATCTCGTTCTCCAGCTTTGAGGCGACACGAGATCACTCCGGCGCGACAACGCCGCGGCCCGGCAGTCTCTCCGTTACACTCGGTGAACCCGGTTCAATCCCCGCGAGCTTGCTGCCCATACTTTGTTGAAACGGTGCACGAATGATGCGTGGCAACAACGCCATCGTCAATGAAATGGAATTTTGAATGTAAAAGCCAATGGAGAGATTATCTCCACAATCATCTCATCACGCGATGCAACGATTTTTGCATCCCCGGTAAAATTGAATCGATCTCGTCCGCATCGGCCTGCCCGATTAGCGGGCATTTTTCTGCCAAGCAGGGCAACGTTCTTCCGTGGCTTCGCTATCGAGACGATCGTTGCCTGGCAGTTCGAATATTCAGTGAGCCATTTCATTGACTGCCATTCGGCCGCTCGTAGGTTCAGAGCATCGCAACACATCATCTCCTCACATCGCAAAATCGGAAGAGACGCCCCGTATGAACAGAATTGGACACGAATCTGAAACGCACACATGGCTTCGCCATGCCGGCACTGCGCTGTTCGGAGTCCTGATGGGCGTTTCGCTCACGGCATCGGCGCTGGCGTCGGATGTCGTGACATTGCGCGTCGGCGATCAGAAGGGCGGCAATCGCTCGCTGCTCGAAATCGCAGGCCTGGCCAAGGATCTTCCCTACAAGATCGAATGGTCGGAGTTTCCCGCGGCCGCACCGATCCTTGAAGCGCTGAACGCGGGCGCGCTGGATTTCGGTTACACCGGCGATCTGGCCTTCCTGACCGTCTATGCCGCGGGCGCGCCGATCAAGGCGATTGGCGGCACCCGCTCCGACGCGCGGACCCAGGCCATTTTGGTGCGGCAGGACTCGCCGATCAAAACCATCGCCGATTTGAAGGGCAAGCGACTGGCCGGGACGCGCGGCGGCTGGGGCCAGTTCCTGATCGACGCCACGCTGGAGAAGGCAGGCGGCGGAATCAACGATGCGACCTTCGCGCCGCTGGGCCCGGTGGACGCCAAGATCGCGCTGCTCGCCGGCTCGATCGACGGCTGGGCGGTGTGGGAGCCCTATGTCTCCTACGCGACGCTGAAGGATAACGCGCGGGTCGTTGCCGATGGCGAGGGCCTGACGCCGACCATCACCTTCTATGTCGCCTCCGACCAGGCGATCGCCACCAAGCGCGCCGCGCTACAGGATCTGGTGCAGCGGCTCAACCGGGCGCGGCTATGGTCGCTCGATCATGTCGCCGACTACGCCAAGGCCACCGCCGAGCTGACAAAACTTCCCGAAGACGTGCTGCTCAGCGCCTATACCGCGCAGCACACCGACGGGATCGCGATCGATGCCGGCGTGGTCAAGGAGATTCAACAAGCCTCCGACCGCGCGACGCGATACGGCATCCTTGCGAAAACACTCGACGTCGAAAAGGCGGTGGATCGCAGCTTTACGGCCGCGGCGGGATCGAACTGAAGCAGGGTGACTGAGTTCGTCATTGCGAGCCACCGGGTCGCGCGAATGCGCGCCCGATGACAGGCTCCGCGAAGCAATCCAGAGCAACCAAGCAAGGCTGGATTGCTTCGTCGCTTCGCTCCTCGCAATGACGAACAAAAAAGCTCGATTCTACCCCGCTGCTGCGACCGCGGGCTTGGCGACGCTGACCGCGAGTTTGCCGTAGCGATCGGTAAACGCGTCAGTGTCGATCTCCTCGAGCTGGATCGCACCGCTCATGACGCCGGCTTTCCACGCTTCGTGCTCGGGGTCGTGCCGGAATTCCGGCATCACTTCCCTGGCGAACAGCTCGAGCGAATCGCAGATATGCTCGTGGCTGTTCTTGCCGGCCTGGTTGAGCAGGATCACCTGATCGATATGCGAGCTCCTGAACCGCCGCAATTTTTTAGCGATGGTTTCCGGTGATCCGATCAGGCCACCGCGCAACGCGGCCTCCTGCGCCTCGGGGTTTTCGCGCTTCCATTTGTTGTACTCGTCCCACATGTTGACGGTGCCGGGCGCCGGACGCGCCCTGTTCTGGCCCTGCCCGTAATAGCGCAGCGCGAACTGGAAGAAGGTGGCGCCGTCGGCGCGCGCCCGCGCCTCCTCATCGGTTTTGGCGCACATGAAGAACGACACCAGCGCCATGTTCGGATTGATCTGGTAATCGGCGAGCTTGTTCAGCCGCTTGGTGATCGCGTTGTAATAGGCGTGCACCCAGGCGTGCGCGGCGTCGGCGCTGACGAACTGGAAGCCGAGCGCGCCAAAACCATGCTGGCCGGCGCGCTCGATGGTCGGCAATTGCGAGCACGCCATCCACAACGGCGGATGCGGCTTCTGGACCGGCTTGGGCACCACATTGCGCAGCGGCATATCGAAATATTTGCCGTGATGTTCGCTGCCGCCGTCCTTGAACATCGGAAAGATCGCCCGGACCGCTTCCTCGAACACTTCCTTCTTGGTTTCCATGTCGCGGCCGAACGGCACCAGTTCGGTGATCGAGGCGCTCTCGCCCATGCCGAATTCGCAGCGGCCGTTGCTCAGGAGATCGAGCACCGCGACGCGTTCGGCGACCCGCGCCGGATGGTTGGTGGTGAGCTGGAAGATGCCGTGGCCGAGCCGGATCTGCTTGGTGCGCTGGCTGGCCGCGGCCAAAAAAGATTCCGGCGACGGCGAATGCGAATATTCCTCGAGGAAATGATGCTCGACCACCCAGGCATGATCATAGCCGCAGCGATCGGCGGTCTCCAGTTGCGTCAGCGCATCCTGGTAGAGCTTGAGCTCGCCGCCGGCCTCCCAAGGCCGCGGCAGTTGCAGCTCATAAAAAATGCCGAATTTCATGACGTCTCTCCCGTCTATTTTTTCAGGGAGTGTAGACCCCGCCGGTCGCAAGTCCAGTCAGGTCCGGTGGCTGACGCGGCGAGGCAATTCCGCCGTACGGAAGGCCGGCTTGCATGAAGCGCCCGAATGGTTAGCTTGTGCGTCGCCCGAGTCGCAGGCTTTATGCCCGCCTCGCCCCTCCGCCGAGACACCATGACAGCCCTCAGATGACCAGTTTTACGCCGCATCAGGATTCCGCGCTGAAGGCCGTCGCCGACTGGCTCAAGGCCAAGCCCGGCAGGAACGGCACGCCACCGGTGTTCCGGCTGTTCGGCTTCGCCGGAACCGGCAAGACCACGCTGGCCCGGCATATCGCCGACGGCGTCGATGGTGAGGTCAAATTCGCCGCCTTCACCGGCAAGGCCGCTCTGGTGATGCGCAACAAGGGCTGCGACAACGCCTCGACGATCCATTCGCTGATCTATCGCGCCAAGGAATCCGGCGTCGAGCAGCCGAGTTTCGAATTGTGGGACGACGCCCCGGCTTCCAAGGCAAAACTGATCGTGATCGATGAGTGCTCGATGGTGGATGCGGAATTGGGCCGCGACCTGATGTCGTTCGATTGTCCGCTGTTGGTGCTCGGCGATCCCGCGCAATTGCCGCCGATCCAGGGCGGCGGTTTCTTTACCGATTGCGAACCGGACAAGATGCTGACCGAAGTGCATCGCCAGGCGCAGGACGATCCGATCGTGCGGATGTCGATGGACGTGCGCGAGGGCCGCGAGCTCGACATCGGGCGCTACGGCGAGAGCGAAGTGGTGTCGCGCGCCGAACTCGATCCTGACAGGGTGATGAACGCCGATCAGGTGCTGGTCGGGCGCAACAACACGCGGCGTTCCTACAATATGCGGGTGCGGCAGAAGCAGAACATCGAGGATCCGTTGCCGGTGGCCGGCGACAAACTGGTTTGCCTGCGCAACAACCGCAAGAAGGGCCTGTTCAATGGCGGGCTGTGGCGGGTGAAATCGCGCGCGGCTTCGAAATCCAAGATCATCACCATGCGGCTGACGCCCGACGAAGACTTCGGGCACAAGGTGACAAAAGTCTCGGTGCGCGGCGACTGCTTTGGGGGCGCCATCGAGACCATCCCCTGGGAGCAGCGCAAGCCCTACGACGAATTCGACTACGGCTATGTGCTGACGGTGCACAAGTCACAGGGTTCGCAATGGGACGACGTGGTGCTATTCGACGAAAGCTTTGCCTTTCAGGACAGCCGCGCAAGATGGCTCTACACCGGGATCACGCGGGCGGCGAAACGGCTGAGCATCGTGGTGTGATCGTTTGCAGCGTCATCCTGAGGTGCGCGCTTTTTCTTGCGCGCCTCGAAGGATGGCCGCACGCACTGCGCTGAACACCATCCTTCGAGGCGCGCCGAAGATGGCGCGCACCTCAGGATGACGGCAGAGATGGCTTGACCGGCTCTGAGGAGCGGCGTCTACGCGCGCAAAAAGGCGCGCTCCTCTCCATGAGGCCGTCAGATCGACGCGAAATCGCCGTGCCGACCGCGGCCGGAGGCAAACCTCGCGGCGCCGGCGGCGCCCTCGCGATGATGGGCTTCGACGCCATTGGCCCATTCCCGCCGCATCCCCTCGCGCAACGATAGCCCATAGGTTTCGTGGACGGTGTTGCGATCGGCGCGCACCGCGGCCTGCGGAAAGCGTGCGATCTCCTGCGCCAGCGCCTCTGCCGCCGCACGTGCCTCGCCGGGCGCAACCACGCGCTCACACATGCCGATACGCAGCGCCTCGTCGGCGGCCACCTTGCGGCCGGTCATGATGATCTCGAGTGCGCGGCCCTGCCCGACCAGCCGCGGCAGGCGGACCGAACCGCCATCGAGCAGCGGAATTCCCCATCGGCGGCAGTACACGCCAAAATACGCGCTCGTGGCCAGCACGCGGCAATCGCACCACAGCGCCAGCTCCATACCGCCGGCAACCGCCGGTCCCTCAACCGCGGCAATCACCGGTTTCGAAAGCTC
>NZ_LMUK01000033.1:48856-63982 GCF_009766005.1 Bradyrhizobium sp. S69
CCGGCCCCGATCCCATGCCGAATTGCAGACCATCGACGATCTCGGAATCGAACCGTTGGCGGTCTGCCAGCGCGGACGCATATTTCAGATCCCACCCGGCGCAGAACGAACCGCCTTCCCCCCACAGCACCGCGACCGACGCCGCCGGGTCACGGTCAAATGTCTCGAAAGCCTGCACCAGCGCGTCGGCGCTGGCGGGATCCATGGCGTTTCGCGCCTCGGCGCGGCTGTGGATCACGGTCCAGACGGCACCATTCTTTTCGATCCTGACGGACATTGGCCGCTCCCTTTCGTAACGTTGTTATTATCAAATTACCTTGATACAATCCAGCGATGAAGACAAGCCGCTCTTTCAAACCCGGAACTGACCACTTCGCGCTGGCCCGAGGGGACCGCGAAACGGCGCTGCGCCAGACGCGCAGCCGCCTGATCCTGGAAGGCGCGTGGAAGGTGTTCGCCCGCGACGGGCTCGACCGCGCGACCATGCGCGCGATTGCGCTGGAGGCCGGCTGCACGACGGGGGCGATCTACCCGCTGTTCGCCTCCAAGGAAGCTATCTACGCCGAGCTCCTGGCCGAGTCGCTGCAGCGGCTGTTCGATCACGTCAGAGCCGCCGCTGAGCGACAGCAAGAATCCGCAGCCCGGCTTCGAGCCGGCGCCCTGGCCTTTGTCGAATACTACCGCACCCGCGCCGACGAGGTGACGCTAGGGCTTTATCTCTGGCATGGGGTCCGGCCGCGGGGATTGAGCCGGGATCTGGACTCGGAGCTCAACCGGCGCCTCGGCGATACGCTCGCGCTGCTTCAGACCGCTATCGGCAGCCTGGGTGAGCAAAAGCCTGTCACCGCACGTCATGAGGTCGCGGCGCTGTTTGCGTTCCTGATCGGCGCCCTCGTCGTCAATCAAACCGGCCGTCTCAAGACGTTGGGCAGTACCCTGGACGGCATTGTCGAATTGCACATCGAAGCCCTGATCGCGCGGCTGCAAGCCAGTTCGCCGTCATCCTGAGAGGCCGCGAAGCCATTTCAGCCGTCATCCTGAGGAGCGCGCCCTTGCGCGCGTCTCGAAGGATGGACGCAATGCACGGACTCGCGGCCATCCTTCGAGACGCGGCGAAGACGCCGCTCCTCAGGATGAGGAACGAAATAGCTTCACAGGCGCTCAGGAGGGCGGCTGCAAACTATTTCCCCGCGAAATAAAAATCATCGCGGCCGGGCGGCGAGCCGTAGGTGAAGGGCTGCTGCTCGTGCTTGGTCGCGGTCCAGACGTCGTCGCGGACGATGTCGAACAGTTTTCGCACTTCGATGTGCGGCTCCTTGATGTCGTGCGCCAGCGCGGTCGCGAACGGGCTGTTGGCGGCTTCGCCATCGAGCGCGGTCTCGCCGTGCTTGGCGGCATAGACCACCATGAAGCCTGCTTCCGGCTCGATGTTGGACAAGCCCTTGCTGACCAGCTTCAGTGCGATGGTATGCTGCATGGTCTTCTCGAACGGATTGTCGCGGCAGGCGTCGAGCATCACCAGTCGCAGCTTGCGCGCCCCGGAAACCGCGGCGATCACCTGCTCCAGCGCCACCGCTTGTGTCTCGGCATCGCGATCGGCGGCGAGTTTTGCGTCGGTCGGGATCAGGTAATTGACGCCGCCGACTTCCATGCCGTGACCGGCGTAGTAGACCACCGCCCAATCGGATTTTTCCGCCTCGGCGCCGAATTCCTGCAACGCCGCGAAAAACTTGTCGCGGCTGAGATCAGGCGCGAGCGTCACGGTCGCGAAACCGAGATCGCGAAAGGTCGACGCGATCAGCTTGGCGTCGCGCGGGGGATTGTCGAGCTGCCGCACATTCCTGTAGGCGCCATTGCCGATGATCAACGCGACCTTGCGCAGGCCGCCGGCTGGTGCCGGTGCGGCCGTACTTCCCGGGGCCGGCTTGACCGGCGGCGACGCAGCAGAGGGAGCCGGCAGAGCTGCCATCAGCGCGGCCAGCCTTTCTTTGGCCAGGCGGCGCGCGATGGCGGTATCGGTGTCGTCGACTTTCGTCAAAGCCGCGCTCGCGGAGCGATAGTCGGAGCGTGCGGCGCTGAAGTCCCGACGCTTTTCGTAGACCTGCCCACGGCCCGCGTGGGCGCGGATATTGTTCGGGCCGATTTTGAGCGCCTCGTTGTAATCGTTGATCGCGGCATCAAGATCGCCCTTGGCAAGATACAGATTGCCGCGGCTGGTCAGTGGAAAGATCGGCTTTGGCGTCTTCGCGATCGCGGCACTGCAATCGGCAAGCGCCTCGTCGAATCTTGCCATCTCGGTGTAGGTGATACAGCGGTCATTCAGGATCTGCACGCTGTCGGGATTGATCTTTTGAGCCTCGGCGAAGTCGGCCAGCGCCGCGTCGTACTGTTTGAGCAGCGTGTTCAGGCGGCCGCGATTGGTCAAATCGATGTAGCGGTTCGGGCTTTTGCTGGAAAGTTTGACAGCGGAATTGAGTTCGTCGAGGGCGCGCGACAGATCGCCGTTGCGCATGAAGATGAGACCACGATTGTTGTAGGGGCTGGCAAAGGTCGGCCGGAACTGCAGGGCGAGACCGTAGTCGGCCAGCGCATGTTCGTCGTCGCCCTTGTTACTGTAGGCAATGCCGCGCGAATTGATGTAGCTGGCATTATCCGGGTCCGCCCCGAGCGCCGCACTGAATGCCAGAATCGCACCGTCATAATCGCGTTTTTTGTTCAGCGCCTCGCCGCGGACCCCGAAGGCGGCGGCCTTCGATTTGCCCGTGATCTTGTCGTCGGCGATCACGCTCTCGCAGGCGGCCAGCCGCGCGGCCGGTTCCGCTCCGAGGTCGCGGCAGGTATCTACATCGCCGGCCGCCAGCGCTGGCGCCGCGGCCACCAGCGCAACTGCAAAAAAAAGGAGACGCAACATCCGCGAAAGACTCCGGCGCAATGAAATTTGGTCGTTCAATACCTGTGCCGGTTCATTCTAGGGTGGGTTTCGGCTGTTTGACCAATTTGCCCTTAAGGAATCGCCCGGCAGCCTCCATTCACTTGCCCCTAATGCCTTGCAAAGCGGCGTTTTTTCACGAAGTCGTGCGCGTTCCGCTGTAACAATCGCCGCACTTGCCCGTATCTCAGTGCATCGGGCAGCCCCATTTGCGATTGCGAACCGCACCCCCTGCCCTAAACTGCTTTTTAATCCGCCCATCCGGAGGAAGCCCCTATGTTCCGTAGCTCTCAATTCAGCCGTCTCTCGCTCGGCATCGCCGCCATCGGCGCGCTGGCGATCACAGGCTTCGTCGCCGCACCCTCGCTCGCGGCCGAAGACGCCGTGGTCATCCCCGCGCCCGCGATGGACGCACCGGCGTCCGACGGCGTCCAGACCGTGGTGTTGTCGGGCGGCTGTTTCTGGGGCGTGCAGGGCGTGTTCCAGCACACCGCCGGCGTCGTCAATGCGGTGTCCGGATATGCCGGCGGCAACAAAAGCACCGCGCAATACGACACCGTCTCGACCGGCACCACCGGGCATGCGGAATCCGTGCAGGTCAAATACGACCCGAAGAAGATCAGCTACGGCAAGCTGCTGCAGATCTTCTTCTCGGTGGCGCACGACCCGACGCAGTTGAACCGCCAGGGGCCGGACAGCGGCACGCAATATCGTTCGGCGATCTGGACCAGTACGCCCGAACAGAAGAAAGTCACGGACGCCTATATCGCCCAGCTCAACGCGGCCAAGGTGTACTCCAAGCCGATCGTGACCAAGGTCGGCCCGCTCGAAGGGTTCTATCCGGCCGAGGCCTATCACCAGGACTACCTGACGCTGCACCCGAACCAACCCTATATTGCCTATAACGACCTTCCGAAGGTCGAAAACCTGAAGAAGATATTCGCGGAAAACTACATCGAGAAGCCGACGCTGGTGAGCGGCGCAAAGCTCACCGACTGAGGAAATAGTTCCCGTCATTGCGAGCCAACGGGTCGGGCGAATGCCCGCCCGATGACAAGCTCCGCGAAGCAATCCATGCCGCACGTGCAGAGATGGATTGCTTCGTCGCGGAGTTTATCATCGGGCCGGCCGAAGGCCGGATCCGTTGGCTCCTCGCAATGACGATCAACCAAAGGAGGTTTCATGACCGATACCAAGACCATCGGCGGCAAGGTCGAGAAGAGCGAGGCGGAGTGGCGCAAGGAATTGACGCCGATGCAATATGCCGTGCTCCGCGAGAAGGCGACCGAACGGCCGTTCTCCGGCGAATACGAGCATGAGAAGCGGGCCGGCACCTACACCTGCGCCGGCTGCGGCCAGACGCTGTTCGAATCCGACGCCAAGTTCGATTCCGGCTGCGGCTGGCCTAGCTTTACGGCGCCCGCGATGGACGGCCATGTCGACGAGGAGCGCGACGTCACGCACGGCATGGTCCGGACCGAAGTGTTGTGCTCGAAGTGCAACGGCCATCTCGGCCATGTGTTCGACGACGGCCCCGGCCCGACCGGTCTGCGTTACTGCATCAATTCAGCGTCGCTGAAATTGCAGCCCAAATAGACGTACCCAAGTAGTCGCTACCAAGCGGCTACGCCGGCGGTAAGCCGCCGGAATATGCTTTGCCCAACCGGCGCCGCGCGGCGTAGGCTTGCCGGCCGGCGCTTGTTGGGAGAGCACGATGTCTCTGGGAACGATCCTCATCATCCTCGTCATCATTTATCTGCTGGGCGGCTTTAGTGGCCGGTTCGGCGGATACGGCTATGGCATGGGCCATTCCGGCATGGGCCTCGGCGGTGTCATTCTGGTCGTGCTGATCATCCTGCTGTTACTCGGCAAGCTGTAAATCAGCCAAAAATCACCCTAAGATATTGAAAAATATAGAGTTATCGATATTCTGACCCGATGGAACCGGGATTCATCATCTGGCGGGTCAGGAGTCGCATTTCCTTCAAACGAGCCTATATTAGAGACTTCTTGAAATGACGTGTGTCGGAGCGCCGCTCGGTTAGTGGGCCCCGCACGATCCGTTCGCGATTTCTCTCGCGCTCCCACGAAAAAAGATAAGGGTCACTGACCATGGCTTCCTTCAGCTACAACACTGCCGCCGAATTATTCCCCGCCGCGATCCGCAAGAAAAAGCGTGCCGGCTTCGCGTATCGGCGATTTGGCACCGCGGCCGAAGCCGTCCGCTTCGCGATCGAGGAATTGCCGGCGGATTCGCTGAACGGCGCCTATCTGCAAGTCGATGAAGCCCGCTTCGATCAGAGCGGCATCCGCACGCTGTACGAAAGCGAAGCGTTTCCGCTGGAGCGCCGTCCCCGTGCGGAAGAGCCGGCGCCGGCCGACGATGCCAACGCCGACGCGGCGTAATCCGAACTCGTTGTAACGCGCGCAAGACGACTAACTCGGGGTACCCGGGTTAGGACGGGCGAAGATCAGCGCGGCTGCTTCTCCATCCAATTCCGCAGCAGGCGCATGTTGCGCATATTGGCGCGGAACATCACGTCGAACGCGTCGCCGGCGATCGGCACCATCCCGACGGTTCCTTCCAGCGCGACATTGGCGAGCATCCGCGCGGTGACATGCCAGGGTGCGCCCAGCGCGCGCGCCTCGCGCACCAGCCACAGCGAAAACGCCGACGCGATCAGATCGCCGACCACCGGGATCAACCGCACGATGCCATCAACGCCGTAGCGGATATTGGTGCCGGGCAGCACGAAGGCGACGTCCAGCAGCTTTGCCAGCGTATCGAGCCGCGCCAGCCGCTGCTCGCGGGTAAGATTGCCGAACGGGTTGGCGCTGGAATGGCCGAAATCGAAGCGAAAGCCCTGAAACCTTGAACCCAAGCTTTCCTGCGGTATCTCGCGGCCGTCCTGATCGATGACGGGCCCACGCACCCGCGCGCCGCCCAACGCCGCATCGGCGGTGGAGCTACGGGCAGCCTTCCGGAAATAGATATCGTTGTTCGACATGGCCATCACATGGGTAACGTCTGGGCGAAACGCAAGTTGCCTGACCGGTGCCCAGTTTAAAGTTCGTCATGCCCGGCCTTGTGCCGGGCATCCACGTCTTGACTGCAAGTAAAGAAAGACGTGGATGGCCGGGACGAAGCCCGGCCATGACGATCGGTGCAATGGACTCCGCCGTCATCCTGAGGTGTGCGCACTTGCGCGCCTCGAAGGATGGCCGCGAGCACGCCGCTGAACATCATCCTTCGAGGCTCGCCGAAGACGGCGAGCACCTCAGGATGACGGCGTTGATTGTTTCGCGGCCTCTCAGGATGACGTCCGAAATACCTTTGCTGTGATCACCGCCCCCGCGCCGCGGTGGGCGTCAGCCCGAAGCGGCGGCGAAAGCAGCGGTTGAAATAGGACAGATCGTTGAAGCCGCAAGCAAAGGCGATATCCGAGATTTTGCCTTCCGCGTGCGCCAATAGATCGCCCGCCTTGCGCAACCGCAGTTCGGTCAGCCGCGTCGTGAAACTGGCGCCGGCCTCGAACAGCAATTCATTGACATAGCGCTCGGACAGGCCGGCGGCGGTGGCGAGTTTCTGCGCCGAAAAATCCGGCTCGGTGAAACGCCGTTCCAGGATCATCAGCACCGCCTTGAGCCTGACCGTGCGCATGCCGCGGCGCTGGGCAGCGGCTGCGATATCGCAGCGGGCGCCGAGCCCGAGGGCTGCGAGATCCATCAGATGCGCGGCGATGGCAAAGCCCGCTTGATCGACCGCGCCGGGGTGCTGCAACAACAGATCGCTGTAATCCATCGCCAGCGACAGCGCGCCGCCGGGCTCGAGTTCGCGGCCAACCATGTCGTCGACGCCGGGGACCATCGCCTGCAGCGTCAGGGTCGGCAGGTGCACATTGGTGAAACGCTTGGCGTTGGCGCCATCGGCACTGATGAACGGCTCGTCGAGCTTGAGCAGCGCCATCGAGCCCGGCCGCAAGGTGAACTCGCGGCCGCGATGAACCAGGATGCCATCGCGCTTGCCGCTGTTGCGCGCCAGGCAATAGCGATCGTCATTGGTCGCCTGCACCTGACGGCGTTCGCGCCGCACCGCGGTGAAGCTGCCGTCACAGCGACCCAACATGGTGGTGCCGACGTGGATGGAATTCATCGCGGCCCGGAACGGCACGTCGGGCGCCGGATCCAGTTCACCCGTGTTGGAGAAATGCTCGAACAATTCGGCAAAGCGGAGAAAACGCTGCCGGTCATTTAGACCTTGCGGCAGCATGTCGGTCGACAGGGTTTTCTTGATGACGGACATCGAACACCAGGAAGCGATGGCGCGACCATTAACGTCGCTGAATGAATACGGACTGAAAACCGCGCGAAGCTACCAACACCCGCCGATAAAGCAAATAAAGCAAACAGCGCCGGACAGTCCAAATCCGGCCGCGCCCGACGCCCGGCAGTCCAAGACATCAAGCGCGCGCCGGCTTACCGATACGGCGGGAGCGCCGGCCCGTCGTGCCGGCGGCTAAAAACTTGACCCATCGCAGCGGGAGACGAGCATGCACAGACTGATCGCGATAGCCTTCTTGACCGGCACCTTGATGGGCGCGGGCGCAGCTTCCGCCATGCCGCTGTCCCCGCTCGCACCGCAGACCGACATGATCAAGGTCGCGGGCGGATGCGGACCGGGCTTCCATCGCGGTCCCTATGGCGGATGCCGCCAGAACTACGCCAATCCGGGCGAGCATGCCTGCCCGCGCGGCTATCACGTCGGGCCCAATGGCGGCTGCCGCGGCGACGGACGCTAATCACGTAGCCATTGCCACTTGAACCCGGCGGCGGACCGTAAGGTCCGCCGTCTATTATTTCGAGGATTCGGTGGCAACCCCCGGCGATGCCGTCGCCGGGAAGTCGATCGCTTCATGCGCCAGCCATGAGCAGACCGTCGCGGGGACGAAGCCGACCAGGCCATACAGGAAAAACTGCAGCGCGCCGCTGTCGCCTCCCCTGGAGCCATAGACAAAGGCGGCCGCCAGAAACGAGAACGCGCCGACCAACAGCATGCGCAGCACCGGAACGATCGGTTTGACGTGGAACACGATATCGTCGACCGCCGCCATCATCAGGATCGGCAGGATGCCGAACAGATAGCTGTATTGCAGCGTCTTGAGGAAAACCACGAACAGCTTGGTCACTTGCGAAAAGTTCGGCTCATCCCAATAGCCCGACATCACCGTGGTCGCGATCAGAAGAAAGAACCCGCCGATGAACGGCCCGAGTGCCGCAAAAATCAGATACCGCTTCATGCTCCACCCTCGCGATTTTCGCTAGGTATAGCAGGTTTGCCGATGGCTGCGAACCGGGTCCCTAGAGGACGATGATTATTGATTGAATCGCGCGATTTCCCTTCACCTCTCCCGTTGGGAGAGGTCGGCGCGCAGCGCCGGGTGAGGGGTTAGGACCTCTCGTTTGGTATAAGAGCCCTCACCCGATTTGCACCGGACGATGCTTCGCATCGCCGGGAGCAAATCGACCTCTCCCCGCCGGGGAGAGGTGAAGGGAAACACGCCGCCGGCACCGCTACTCGCCCCACGCCGCGAAGGCGTCATTAAACGCGCGTTCGCCGGGCGGCCCTTTTTCGATCGCGATGATGGCGCGGCGCTGGTTGACATAAACCAGCGGCACGTCGAACCACGAGCGCTCCTTCAGGAGCTGGATATTGCGCGTGCGGTCGGTGTCGACATTCGACAGCCCGACCAGGAAGAAGCCGTCGGTGACCTTGACCGCGAGGCCGGCGAGCGGCGTGCCGCGGGCCTGCTCGTTCGATTTCATCAGGATGCCCGGCACGTTGCTGACGCCGCCGCCGGCGAAATCCGGCGGCAGGATGAAGGTCAGTTCGGCGGTATGGCTGGCCGGCAGCGAGGTGTCGGTGTTGCGGCGGAACGACATCGTCATCTTGAACTTGCGATCCGGGATCTCGATGTCGGCGCGCACCGAGATATCGGCGGGCTGGCCGGTGCCGCCCTTGATCGGTTCGGTGCGCCAGACCACCGTGCCGACATATTGCTTGCCCTTGGGATCGGCGGGGTCCTCGTCATACAGCACCACCCGCTGCGCCACCGGCGCAACCTGGTCGGTCGACGACGGCTGGCCGACTCGATCGGGAATCTTCGGCTTCGACGGCGGCGCGGTATTGTCCTTGGGCGCTTCGACCACCGCGGTGGACGGCTTGAACAGGCCGCTCACGGCCGCGACCAGCGGCTTGCCCCACAGGATCCCGGCGCCGACCAGGATCAGCACGATGCCGACGACAATCGCGCTCTTGAACGGAAAGCCTCCGCCGGTGCGCACGCGTTTCTTCGCATCACGGTCCTGCGGCAGGCGCGGCCGCGAACTGGCCGCCGGCGGCGTATAGCGCTCGGCCTCCTCGACCGACTCGTCATACGAATAAGGCGCCTCCGAATCGGCGCCTCGGTTCTCCATGTTCGGCTCGGAGCGGTCGAATTCCGGCGATGGCGAGGGCACGTTGGCGTAGGTCTTGCGCGCGGCGCGGGTGGCCTGCGCGGCGGCGCGTCCGAGATCGTCGGCGTCGGCCGCGATATCGCGGAAGCCGCGTATCGCCGGCGGCTGCGCCTGCGGCGCGCTGTTGTCAGCGCCGCGGCGGGCCACGCCCATGCGCTCGCGGGTTGGCGGCAGTTGCGCGTCCGGCGGCGGCGCCGGTGGCTGCGACCGCGGAATCGGCGGCGGGTCGATGCGAAGGGTGCGCGGCGGCGGCGCTGCCGGCGGGCGCGGCGGTGAGGCCGCGGGCGGACGCGGCGATGACGGCGAAGGCTGGCCCCCGGCCGGCGGCGCGGCATCGCCCGGCCGCGGATTGGGCCGGGTGGTGGCGCGGAACGCATCACCGGCGCGGGCGCCGCGCGCATCCGGGGAACGCGAGGCATCGCGGGCGCGCTGGGCGGCCTCGGACTCGACCTTGCGTACGGCCTCTTCCAGCGACAGCCGCTCGCGGGTGATCTCGGATTCGCTCAACGGCGGTTCGACGCTGCGCAACTGCGCGATCAGCGCGGCGCGTGCCCGTTCATACAGCGCACGGCGGCTCTCGCCGGGAGCACTGGGATCCAGTCCGGCAATGGCGCGGGCGATCAGCGGGTAGTAGTCAGCCATTTCTGCTCAACATTGCAGGCTTTCCGGTAATATCTCGTTAAGCCTCAAACGGGTTTTGAACCAGAATAGTATCTTCGCGTTCCGGGCTGGTGGAAAGCAACGCAATGGGGCATCCCACCAGTTCTTCGACCCGGCGGACATATTTGATGGCCTGCGCCGGCAGATCCGCCCAGGAACGGGCGTTGGCGGTCGGCTCCTTCCAGCCCTCGATGGTCTCATAGACCGGCACCACCCGGGACTGCGCGCCCTCGCCGGCCGGCAGATGGTCGATCTCCTTGCCGTCCAGCATGTAGCCGACACAGACGTCGATCGAATCGAAACCATCGAGAATATCGAGCTTGGTCAGCGCCAGGCCGTGGATGCCGCAGGTCCGCACCGTCTGGCGCACCAGCACCGCGTCAAACCAGCCGCAGCGCCGCTTGCGTCCGGTATTGACGCCGAACTCCTTGCCGCGACGGCCGATCTCCTCGCCGATTTCGTTGGTCAATTCGGTCGGGAACGGCCCCTGGCCGACCCTCGTCGTATAGGCCTTGCAGATGCCCAGGACATAGCCGACCGCGCTCGGTCCCATGCCGGTGCCGGTCGCCGCCTGCGCCGCCACCGTGTTGGACGAGGTGACATAGGGATAGGTGCCGTGGTCGACGTCGAGCAGCGCGCCTTGCGCGCCCTCGAACAGGATGCGCTTGCCCTCGCGGCGCTTGAGGTCGAGCAGCCGCCACACCGTTTCGGCGTAAGGCAACAACTGCGGCGCCAGCGCGGTCAGCTCGCGCAGGATTTCGGCGCCGTCGATTTCGGCGAGGCTGAGGCCGCGGCGCAGCGCATTGTGGTGCGCCAGCAGGCGGTCGATCTTGTGCGGCAGCGTATCGAGATCGGCTAAGTCCATCAGCCGGATCGCGCGGCGACCGACCTTGTCCTCATAGGCCGGCCCGATGCCGCGCCGCGTGGTGCCGATCGCGGTCACGATACTGGATGACTCGCGGAGCGCGTCGAGCTCGCGATGCAGCGGCAGGATCAGCGTGACGTTTTCGGCGACGCGCAGGTTTTCCGGACTGATGGCGACGCCCTGGCCCTTCAGTTTTGCAACTTCATCGAGGAAAGCCTGGGGATCGAACACCACGCCATTGCCGATCACGGCGAGCTTGGAGGGCCGCAGCACGCCGGACGGCAGCAGCGCCAGCTTGTAGGTTTCGCCGTTGATGACCAGGGTATGACCGGCATTATGGCCGCCCTGGAAGCGCACAACGATGTCAGCCTGCTCTGACAACCAGTCGACGATCTTGCCCTTCCCTTCGTCGCCCCATTGGGCGCCGACGACGACAACATTGGCCATTTCGCGGATATTCCCTGCAACTATGTCGGTTTCAGCACGATCTAACGGAAAAGACGTGTCCGTCCTTCCGGATCATGCTTTAGCGCGCCCAGCCAAAATCACGGCCGGGGGCCGTTCGCATGCAGGGCAGCCCCATCGGATAAAGGAAGCGGGCTATCGACGCAAGCAAGAAGGGGCGCTTGAGGCTGCTTTGGAAGCGATCCAACCCATTGATATCCCCACAAAATTTGTGGCAACGGCAAGGCAGCGCGCAAGCCGCGCAAAGGCCCGGCGCGTGAACACGGAGCGATCGGCGAAATGTCCAAAACCACCCGCGCGACAGCCGCACTTGCGAGCCTCGGCATCAAGTTCGTGCTGCACACCTATAGCTATGATTCCACGGCCGAGCGGATCGGTCTGCAGGCCGCCGAGGCGCTCGGCATCGAGCCGCGCCGTATGCTGAAAACGCTGATGGCCGAGGTCGACGGCAAACCGGTCTGCGTCGTGGTACCGTCGGATTGCGAAGTCAGCATGAAGAAGCTCGCCGCGGCGTTCGGCGGCAAAGCCGCCCAGATGATGCGCCCGGCCGACGCCGAACGGCTCACCGGCTATCATGTCGGCGGCATCAGTCCGTTCGGCCAGAAAAAGCGCGTGCCGGTAGCGATCGAAGAGGCGGCGCTGCGCCAGTCCAGCGTGTTCCTCAATGGCGGGCAACGCGGATTGCAAGTCGAACTCGACCCCAACGATGCCGTGAATGCGGCAGGCGCCATCGTGCGGGCGTTGACGGTGTGAAGCAGCCCGAAAGCTTCGAATCGCCTCGTCCCGCTCCTTGCATGGTCGCGATGCGTCTGCCCCATTGATGAGCGCCCGGAATCCGTGTCTGTGACGCGGGCCGGGTCACCATTCCGGCCCGGTGCGAAGGCGTCGGGCAGGCCGCGGCGTCATGAACCGGGCCTTTCGTGAATGTCAGCTACTGAACCGACCTCGCGCGCAGCTTCCGGACACTGGTTGACGCACCAGCCTTATTTGCTGCTGTGCATTGCCGCGCTGTGCTGGGCCGGCAACGCCATCGTCGGCCGCCTGGCGGTCGGACATATTCCGCCGGTGACGCTGTCGTTCCTGCGCTGGGGGCTGGCGTTTCTCATCGTGCTTCCGTTCGCATGGAAACATCTGGTGCACGACTGGCGCGCGCTCCGCGGCGGCCTTGGCATCATGATCGTGATTTCCGTCACCGGGATCGGCGCCTTCAATACCCTGCAATACTGGGCGCTCGAATATACCCAGGCGCTGAACACGGTGCTGCTGCAGTCGGCCGGACCGTTGGTCGTCGCGATTTGGTCGCTGATCCTGCTCGGCGTGCGCATCACGCCGGCGCAGGCCTTCGGCGTGGTGCTGTCGCTGATCGGCGTGCTGGTGATCCTGCTGCACGGCGACCTGACGACGCTGACCAACATCGAATTCAACAAGGGCGACATCATCTTCATGGTGGCGCTGGTGATCTTCGGGTTCTATTCGGTGATGACCTTGAAGCGACCGGCGATACACGGCCTGTCATTCGCGGCCTTCACGTTCGGCTGCGGCGCGGCCTGCCTGATCCCGCTGGTGATCTGGGAAATGGTCACGCAGCCGCTGATGGCGCTGAATGTGCCCAACCTGCTGTCGGTGTTGTATGTCGCGGTGTTTCCCTCGACGGTCGCCTATCTGTGCTGGAATCGCGGCATCCATCTGATCGGCGCCAACCGCGCCGCGCCGTTCTTTCACATGGTGCCGCTGTTCGGATCGGCGATGGCGATGGTGTTTCTCGGCGAACGTCCGCGGTTGTTCCATATCGTCGGCTTCGCGCTGGTCCTGACCGGCGTCTTCGTCGCCTCGCGCAAGGCGTCTTCCGCAGCAGCCTGACGCACGGCCGATTGCGGCATTGTAGCCTTGCGACAGCGGCACTTGTCGCGCCACATCAATCCGTCGCATCGTCGCCGTCGAGCCGATGACCATTCCAATAATACCTTCCAGATTAGCACCGCCTTCGCCGCCACCGGGCCCCGATCCGCTGCGGTGGCTGAGCAACCAGCCTTATCTGCTGTTGAGCCTGACCTCGCTGTTCTGGGCCGGTAATATCGTGCTCGGGCGTTACGCCGCCGGCCACGTGCCGCCGATGACGCTGTCCTGTATCCGGTGGACGGGCGCGTTTGTCATGCTGCTGCCGTTCGCATGGCGGCATTTGCGGACCGACTGGCCGGCCTTGCGGGCGCGGCTGCCGCTGATGCTGGTGTTGTCGGCGACGGGTTTCGCCATCAACAACGCTCTGTCCTATTGGGCGCTGCAATACACCCAGGCGCTGAACGCGCTGTTGATCCAGTCGTCGGGCCCGCTGTTCGTGGCGCTGTGGTCGCTGTTGCTGTTCGGCGTGCGGCTGACCTGGGCGCAATTCGCCGGCATCGCGATTTCGCTTGCCGGCGTCCTCACCATCATCCTGCGCGGCGACCCTGGCGCGCTCGCCAGCATCGAATTCAACAAGGGCGACGTGATGGTCGCCGGCGCGGTGCTGGCGTTCGGGCTGTATTCGGCGCTGATGCCGCGCCGGCCGGTGACCCATCAACTGTCGCTGATTGCGTTCACCACCGCCGGCGGCGCGCTGTTGCTGTTGCCGTTCTCGGTCTGGGAGATTTCGAGCGGCGTGACGCTGAAATTCGACACGCTGACGGTGGTGACGGTGGTCTACGTCGTGATCTTTCCATCGACGCTGTCATATCTGTTTTTCAACCGCGGCATCGCGCTGATCGGGCCGAACCGCGCCGCGCCGTTCTTTCATCTGATGCCGGTATTCGGATCGGCGATGGCGATCCTGCTGCTCGGCGAACAGCCGCGGCTGTTTCACCTCGTCGGCTACCTGCTGGTGCTCGCCGGCGTGATCATCGCGTCGCGGCGGGGATCGGCGAAGCGCTAGCAACACACTCCGACGTCATCCTGAGGCGCGCAAGAGCGCGCACCTCAGGATGACGGCTTCGATTTACGGCGAGGATCGACTTACGCCGCGCGGACCTTGCTCAGGAATTCGTCGACCGCATGCCGCAGCATGCCAGACTGATTGTCGAGTTCGCGGGCGTTCGAGAGCACGTCGGAGGCCGCCGTGCCGGTGGCCGCAGCCGCCGTGGTGACACCACCGATATGCGTGCTGATCTCGCTGGAGCCGGCCGCGACCGACTGGATGTTGCGGGCGATCTCTCGGGTGGCGTCGCCCTGCTGCTCGATCGCGGTGGAAATCGAGACCGTGATCTCGCTCATCTGCGCGATGGTTTGGGTGATGCCGCCGATCGAGGCGACCGCATCGCTGGTGGAAGCCTGCATCGCCGCGACCTGGGCGGAGATTTCCTCGGTGGCCTTGGCGGTCTGGTTGGCCAGCGCCTTGACCTCGGAAGCCACGACCGCAAATCCACGACCGGATTCACCAGCGCGCGCCGCCTCGATGGTCGCATTGAGCGCCAACAGATTGGTTTGCGCGGCGATGCTGTGAATGAGTTTCACGACTTCGCCGATCTTCTCGGCGCCGGTCGATAGCGCCCGCACGGTGACGTTAGTGCTCTCGGCATCTCCGACCGCCTTGCTGGCGATCTCGCTCGAACGCGCCACTTGACGCGAGATCTCGGCGACCGAGCTTGAAAGCTCCTCGGCCGCTGCGGCAACCGTTCCGACATTATTGGAAGCGCTTTGCGAGGCCGCGCTGACGGTCGCGGCC
>NZ_LMUK01000033.1:63992-95783 GCF_009766005.1 Bradyrhizobium sp. S69
ACGGACAATGCCGTTGACGCTGCGCTCGAAGTCGCCGGCCAGGCTTTCCATCGCCCCACGACGCTCAGCCGCGGCGCGCGCCTTGGTCTCTTCCTCGGCCTTTTCCAGCCCGCGAATCCGAACCGCATTGTCCTTGAAGATCTGTACCGTCGCCGCCATCGCGCCGACCTCGTCGCCGCGACCGAGACCTGGAATTTCGCCGTCCAGTTTGCCATCGGCCAGCGCCTGCATGCGCCCGCCCAGTTCGCCGAGCGGCTTGGAGATGCTGCGGCCGATCATCCAGGCGATGCCGCCGCCGATCACCGCGATGCCGAGAATGGCAAGCCCCAGCATCCAGGCGATCGGCGCCAGCTTGGCGTCGATGTCATCGAGATAGGCACCGGTGCCGACATACATGTTCCAGCCCGGGATCGCCGCCGAATAAGCGATCTTGCGGATCGCCACCGTCGCGCCGGGCCTGACATACTCATAGATCATCGTGTGCTCGCCCTTGGCGGCAACGCCATCGCGCCACTCGCGGCCAATCGGCCTGCCGTTGGAGACGGCGTCAAGGCGGTTTTGGCCGATCTGCTTGGTATCGGGCGACAGTACCGTGACGCCGTCCATGGTCGAGCCGAACAGATACCCGCTGCCGCTATCGAATGTCATCGAATTGCCGCGGCGGCCGAACTCCGCGATCGCGGCGTCCTTGGTCATCTGGCCGGCATCGACCTGCTTTTGCAGTCCGGCGGCCATGTTGCGCGCGATGTCGACGATCGCGTGGAGCTGTTCGGTCTTGGCGTTCAGCATCTCGCGCTGCATCAGATAGCCCGCAAGAAAACCGGCGGCACAAAGGCCGAGCAGCGTCACACCCACCAGGATGCCGAGCTTGGGGGTGATCGTCAGATTGGTCAGCTTCACGGCGATCTCCAGGGAATGAAGGCGGAATGCGATTCGCGGGACAACGCGCGATCGTAACGCAAGACTATTTAGCGCTTGTTACCGCCGCCGTCGCCGTAGCACGGCAACGACGAAACAAGCGTAGGGTGGGCAAAGGCGCATCTTTGCGCCGTGCCCACCATCTTGCATCACATCGCAATCGAGAGTGGTGGGCACGGCATAAGAATGCCTTTGCCCACCCTACGATCCATATCTTCGGCTCAGGCCGCGCGGACCTTGCTCAGGAATTCGTCGACCGCATGCCGCAACATGCCGGACTGATTATCGAGTTCACGGGCGTTCGAGAGCACGTCGGAGGCCGCCGTGCCGGTGGCCGCGGCCGCCGTGGTCACGCCGCCGATATGCGTGCTGATTTCGCTGGAGCCGGCCGCGACCGACTGGATGTTGCGCGCGATCTCACGGGTGGCGTCGCCCTGCTGCTCGATCGCGGTGGAAATCGAGACCGTGATCTCGCTCATCTGCGCGATGGTTTGGGTGATGCCGCCGATCGAGGCGACCGCGTCGCTGGTGGAAGCCTGCATCGCCGCGACCTGGGCGGAGATTTCCTCGGTGGCCTTGGCGGTCTGGTTGGCCAGTGCCTTGACCTCGGAAGCCACGACCGCGAATCCACGGCCGGACTCGCCGGCGCGCGCGGCCTCGATGGTCGCATTGAGCGCCAACAGATTGGTTTGCGCGGCGATGCTGTGAATGAGTTTTACGACTTCGCCGATCTTCTCGGCGCCGGTCGATAGCGCCCGCACGGTGACATTGGTGCTCTCGGCATCTCCGACCGCCTTGCTGGCGATCTCGCTCGAACGCGCCACCTGGCGCGAAATCTCGGCGACCGAGCTTGAAAGCTCCTCGGCCGCTGCGGCAACCGTTCCGACATTATTGGAAGCGCTTTGCGAGGCCGCGCTGACGGTCGCGGCCCGGCTGCTGGCGTCGCTGGCGGTCGAGGTCATCGACTGCGCGGTGGTCTGCATGCCCGCCGCCGCCGACGACACCGACCGAACGATGCCGTTGACGCTGCGCTCGAAGTCGCCAGCCAGGCTTTCCATCGCTCCACGACGCTCAGCCGCGGCGCGCGCCTTGGTCTCCTCCTCGGCCTTTTCCAGCCCGCGAATCCGGACCGCGTTGTCCTTGAAGATCTGTACCGTCGCCGCCATCGCGCCGACCTCGTCGCCGCGACCGAGACCGGGAATCTCGCCGTCCAGTTTGCCATCGGCCAGCGCCTGCATGCGAGCGCCCAGCTCGCCGAGCGGCTTGGAGATGCTGCGGCCGATCATCCAGGCGATGCTGCCGCCGATCACCGCGATGGCGAGAATGGCAAGACCCAGGGTCCATGCGATCGGCGTCATCTTGGCGTCGAGATCATCGAGATAGGCGCCGGTCCCGAGATACATGTCGAAGCCGGGAACAGCGACGGCGTAACCGACCTTGCGGATCGGCTTTTCCTCGCCGGGCTTCACATATTCATAATACAGCAGGATCGAACCGTTGGCCCTGACGCCATCCATCAATTCATGCGAGAGCTTCCGGCCATTGGTCAGCACTTCCATGCGGTCGGTCCCGATCTGCTTGGGATCGGGCGCGAGCTGCGTAATGCCGTCATACGAGGTGCCGAACAGGTAGCCGGCGCCCTTGTCATAGGTCATGGAATTGCCGCGGCGGCGGAATTCGGCCATCGCAGCTTCCTTGGTCAGTTCGCCGGCATCGACCTGCTTCTTCAACCCGGCCGCCATGTGGAGGCCCATATCGACGATCGCCTTGGCCTGATCGAGGCGCGCATTTAGCATCTCGCGCTGCATCAGATAGCCGGCCAGTGCCCCGGCAACGCAGAGGCCGAGCAGCGTCACGCCCACCAAGATACCGAGCTTGGGGGTGATCTTCAGGTTGGTCAGCTTCACGGGGATCTCCGGGGAATGGGCGCAAGCCGCAATTGGCGGAACGAATTGCGTCACATTATAGTGAAATGCTTTAGCATCTGGTTACCACGACCTTACCGTAGAAGTACGGGACGACGGGATGGCGCGCGGGCGGCCAAGACACTCTAATCAAGGCGTTCTAATCAAGGCGTTCTAATCAAGACGTTCTAATCGAGACGCTCTAATCGAGACGCTCTAATCGAGACGCTCTAATTAATCGGGAGGCAGCGACCGGCGGTCGCGGTCATAACCAACACCGAAATGTCAAATCGGGAGAATAGGAAATGCCGAAGTTCAGGATCGTCACGCCAAAGGGCGCAAGCTTCACCATTGCGGGCGGCGGTTATGCCTACGAAAGGGAAGCGCTCGACCCGATCGGGGCCGAGATCGTCGAGGCGCCGGCCAATGAAGACGAATTCATCGCCGCCGCCCGCACCGCCGACGCCATCTACGCCAAGGGCATCCCGATCTCTCGGAAAATCATCGACGCCCTGGAAAACTGCAAGGTCATCACGCTCGGCAGCGTCGGTGTCGACAGCGTCGACGTCAAGGCCGCCACCGCGCGTGGCATCCCCGTCACCAACATACCGGACACCTTCATCGAGGAAGTCGCCGACCACGCCATGATGCTGTTGCTGGCGGGCTTTCGCCGGCTGATCGAGCAGGACAAGATGGTGCGCGAGGGCCGCTGGTCCGAGGGCCGCCCGGCGCTGCTGAAAATTCCGCGGCTGATGGGACAGACGCTGGGCTTCGTCTCGTTCGGCCGGGTGGCGCGCGCGGTGGCCAAGCGCGCCGCGCCGTTCGGGCTTCGCATGATGGCCTACGACCCCTTCATCCAGGAGACGCTGATGTCCGACCATGGCGTGCTGCCGGCGACGTTGTCGGAAGTGCTGTCGCAATCGGATTTCCTCTCGATGCACGCGCCGGCGCGCCCCGAGGTCCATCACATGCTCGGCGAACAGCACTTCAAGCAGATGAAGCCGAGCGCGATCTTCATCAACACCGGACGCGGCCCGACCGTGAACGAAGAGGCGCTGATCAAGGCGCTGCAAGAGGGCTGGATCGCGCACGCCGCCCTCGACGTGCTGGAAACGGAGCCGCCGTCGCACAACAACCCGTTGCTCGGGATGGAAAACGTCACCCTGACCGCCCATGTCGCCTCGGCCTCGGCGCGGTTCGACGAGGCGCGCAAACGCCGCGTCGGCACCGAATTGTCGCTGGTGCTGTCGGGGATGTGGCCGGTGAGCTGCGTCAACCCCTCGGTGCTGCAAACCACCGCGCTGCGCCGCTGGCAACCCGTCGGCATGGATCGCGGCCCGAATAGCTAGGGCCGGCTGATATCAAGTTCCGTCATTGCGAGGAGCGAAGCGACGAAGCAATCCAGCCTTGCTCGCGATTCTGGATTGCTTCGCTTCGCTCGCAATGACGACAAGCAACCTAATAGAAACTATCTCTCATCTCGCTCTTCGCCTCACCCCGCCGGCGTCATGACGACGCCCTTGTCCTTGGGCCAGCGCACGCGCCAGGCGAAGGCGATGTCTTTGGCCTCGCCGGGCTTGGCTTCGAATGCCCATTCCAGCACGCCGCGCCTGTCGCGCAGATTGCTCGCGGTCGGCGGCGTGGTGGACGGCAGCATCTCGACCTGGATGTCCTCGTTTTCGCTGACCGGCAACCGATCCTCGATGGCCACGTGAAGGGGAAAATCGTGGCCATTGCGCACATTGGTCTTGAACGAACGCTCGTCGGTCTTCGACGTCGTCACGATCAGGCCCGCCGATCCCTCGTTGCGATTGACGACGGAACGCTCGATCTTGACCTTGTCGTCGGCGCCGAAGCCGAGCCGCACGGTCTCGTCCTTTGATGCGGCTTTCATCTG
Source organism: Bradyrhizobium sp. S69 (assembly GCF_009766005.1). GTDB lineage: Bacteria > Pseudomonadota > Alphaproteobacteria > Rhizobiales > Xanthobacteraceae > Bradyrhizobium. Next base: position 68,712 of record NZ_LMUK01000033.1, read on the forward strand.
TCCGCGTCCGACAAAGGTGCCATCGCGATAGATCGCAACTTTGCCCGGCAACAGCGGCGCATCCTCGCTTTGCTTGAAGCTCGCCTCGAGAAACGCCGTCGGATCGATCACCGGCACCGAGCGCACCACCAGATCCGGCGCGATCGAAGCGGTCGAAATCCGCAAGCCCTTGGCGCCTTCGCTGGTACCGACGCTGACCCGACCCGGAATCCTGAACAGCACCTGGAAGCCGCTGATCTCGGCCACGGCCTGCCGCTCCTCGGCCTGCTGCGGCGACGGCTCCGCCTTGGCCACCGACCGCGCGATCGGCTTGGCGGCAAAGTCCATCACCGCACTCCCCGGAGCCGCAGGCGCCAGCGCCTGCGCCATTTGCGGATATTGCACGAGCAGCGAACTGAGCTCGGGCGCGTTGCCGCCGCGGGCGGTTCGCACGGTCGAGACGCTGAGCGCGGCGTTCGACCAATCCTCTCCCGTGGTCTGGGTGATTTCGGCGCGCCGCACCAGTTCGAGCGCGGGCTTGCGATCCCTGGCACCGGTGTCGAGCCGCGCGTCATACAGCGGCGCCCAGCGCGCGTTGCGCACGGCATAGGTCACCCGCAGCTTCGCCGTGGTAGCCGAGGCCGAGGCCAGATCGAGCCGCACCTCGAGTTTGCTCGGCGGCTTGATGGCGCGATCGGATTCAAGCCGTGCGATCTCGCGGTCGAGATCACGCTGCTTGCGTTCGGCGTCGCGTACCGCCGTTCCGGCGCTCGCGACTTCTTCCGACACCGCGGCAAACGCCTCGCGCCATTCCGCGATCGGGCGCGCCTCGCCCTTGTCGCCGATGCCTGCCGGCGCGGTCTCGGCAAAGCGCTCGGCAAACTTGCGGCGCGCGTTGGCGGCGTCGATCGCGCCTTGCAGATTGTCGCGCTCGTCCTTCAACGCCTCGATGCGCTTGTCCAGCTCGGGCAGATCGGCCGGCAGCGCCGCGCGCGGCGAGCGGGCATCGATCGCACCGATGGTCAATTGGCTATCGGCCCCGCCTTCGACGCGCAGCGAGGAGACATCGAGCCCCAGCGGAAAATCGTGCACCACCAATGTATTGTCGCCGGCGGGAAGATCGACCGCGATGACCCGCGTTACGCTGGCGCCATCAGGATAAACGGTAACGGCATCGACCGACGATGTCGCCTCCACATTGGCCGCCCGCGCCGGCATCGTCGCAAGCGCGCTCAACACCACAAGACTCGTCGTCACAAGACTATTGGCAAGCAATCGCATGATTTCCCTCCCCGTAAATGCCAACGCGCGGAGATTCCACGCGCGCGACACACCACTGTCAGTGATGAGACGCACGGACAAAGAAACCGGTTCGATTGGGGTTTCCGTAAGGCGCCGTCGGGGCAGCGCTGGGGCGGAGCGACGACAACAAAATCATCCGGCATCTCCACAACGATTTTTCGTCAGATGTGATTTGGCTCACATCGGTTGTTGTGATCAGCGCGTATGGCTAACGGGTTCTGCGATCGTTTCTCAACGTGAGACTCCGCTTCATCCTCGGTCAATCATGGCCCGATGCATCGATGAGTTCGACAATGGACGAGAACGGGAATTCTCCGGACTACGCCGAGATTTGGGTCAACGCCCATCGCGCCCGCAATGTCTGTCTGGCATTGTCGTTTGCGCTGCTGACCGCCGCCTTCAAGCAAAGCTGGAAAACGCTACTGCGGCAAACCGCTTCCGATGAAGCACCGCCGCTGGGCAAAGCCGTAGAGCCCGCGCGCGAAAAAAGGGCCAGTGCCGCATGACGGCAAAGGCCCTTTTTTCGCGCGCCTTCTAAAGCAGGATGAGATCAGGTTGAATCGTCATTGCGAGCCAACGGGTCCGGCCGCTGGCCGGCCCGATGACAGGCTCCGCGAAGCAATCCATAGCGTCAAACGAAGAATGGATTGCTTCGCCGCTATCGCTCCTCGCAATGACGGCTTAGCCGGTGATCGAATCTCATCTCATCACGCTTTAAAACACCAGCGCTTTGGCTTGCTTCACCTGCGGCAGCGCCTGCACCTTGGCGAGCACGTCGGCCGGCACGCTGCCATCGACTTCGACCAGCGCGATGGCGTCGCCGCCCTGCTTGTTGCGGCCGAGGTGGAAGGTCGCGATGTTGATCTTGGCGTCGCCGAGCAGGCCGGCGAAGCGACCGATGAAGCCCGGCTTGTCTTCGTTGGTGATGTAGATCATCGACTTGCCGAACTCGGCATCGACCCGGATGCCCTTGATATCGACCAGCCGCGGCTTGCCGTCGGCATAGACCGTGCCCGATACCGCGCGCACCTGATGTTCGCTGGTGACGGTGACGGTGATCAGGCTTTCATAATCGCTCTGCGCCGCGCGCACGATCTCGTCGACCACCATGCCGCGCTCCTTGGCAACCACCGGCGCCGAGACGACGTTGACGTCGCCCAGCATCGGCCGTAGCAGGCCGGACAGCGCCGCCGAGGTCAGCGCCTTGATCTTCATTTCGCCGACATGGCCCTCATAGGTGATCTCCACCTTGAGGATGCCGCTCTCGGTGAGCTGGCCGGCGAACGAGCCGAGCTTTTCGGCGAGCTCGATGAACGGCCTCAGCTTCGGCGCTTCCTCCGCGGTGATCGACGGGAAGTTGACCGCGTTGGAAATCGCGCCGCTCAGGAGATAGTCGGACATCTGCTCGGCAACCTGAAGGGCGACGTTTTCCTGCGCTTCGGTGGTGGCGGCGCCAAGATGCGGCGTGCAGATCACGTTGGGATGGCCGAACAGCACGTTGGAAGTGGCCGGCTCCTCGACGAACACGTCGAATGCTGCGCCCGCGACCTGCTTGGAATTCAACGCATCGACCAGCGCCTGCTCGTCGACCAAGCCGCCGCGCGCGCAATTGATGATACGCACGCCCTTTTTCATCTTGGCGAGTGCCGCCGCGTCGATGATGTTCTTGGTCTTCTCGGTCAGCGGCGTATGCAAGGTGATGAAATCGGCGCGCTTGAACAGATCTTCCAGTTCGACCTTCTCGACGCCGATATCCTTGGCGCGCTCCGGCGACAGGAACGGATCGAACGCGATGACTTTCATGCGCAGGCCGAGCGCCCGGTCGGCGGCGATCGAACCGATATTGCCGCAGCCGATCACGCCGAGCGTCTTGCCGGTGATCTCGACGCCCATGAAGCGGTTCTTTTCCCACTTGCCGGCCTGGGTCGAGGCGTCGGCCTGCGGAATTTCCCGCGCCAGCGCCAGCATCAGGGTGATGGCATGTTCGGCGGTGGTGATCGAATTGCCGAACGGCGTGTTCATCACGATAATGCCCTTCGACGTGGCAGCCGGGATATCGACATTGTCGACGCCGATGCCGGCGCGGCCGATCACCTTGAGCCGCGTCGCCTTCTCGATGATCTTGGCGGTCGCCTTGGTGGCCGAGCGGATCGCGAGCCCATCGTAATTGCCGATGATCTCGGCCAGCTTGTCCTTGTCCTTACCGAGATTGGGCTGGAAGTCGACGTCGATGCCGCGATCTTTGAATATCTGCACGGCGGCAGGCGACAGCGCGTCTGAAATCAGAACTTTGGGTTTTGTCATCTGAATGTTTCCTTCAACCTCCCTTTGAGGAGGAGAGTCGGCGAGCGGCGCCGGGGTGAGATGAATTCGCGGAGCAATCGCTTCTCCCTCTCCCCGTTCTTACGGGGAGAGGGTCGGGGTGACGGGCGAGACAGGGCGCGGAGCGAGTTGAAAGAGCCCCTCACCCGGATCGCTGCGCGATCCGACCTCTCCCCGTAAGAACGGGGCGAGGTTGAAAGAAAACTCAAGCCGCCTTTGCGAGCGACGCCTTGGCTTCGGCGAACGCCCAGTCGATCCACTGCGTCAGCAGCGCGACGTCGCTGGCTTCCACGGTGGCGCCGCACCAGATCCGCAAGCCGGCCGGCGCGTCGCGGTAATGCGCGAAATCGAAACCGGCGCCTTCCTTCTCGACCAAAGCGACGAGCTTCTTGGAGAATTCGGCCTGCGCATCCGGCGTCAGCGAGGTGATCGCGGGATCGATCACCTTCATGCACACCGAGGTGTTGGAGCGGATCGCCGGATCCTTGGCGAGGAAATCGATCCACGGCGTCTTGGCCTTCCAGTCGGCCAGCACCTTGGTATTGGCGTCGGCCCGCGCCATCAGGGCCTTGAGGCCGCCGATCGACTTGCCCCAATTCAACGCATCGAGATAGTCCTCGACGCACAGCATCGACGGCGTGTTGATGGTCTCGCCTTCGAAGATGCCCTGGTTGAGCTTGCCGCCCTTGGTCATACGGAAGATCTTTGGTAGCGGCCAGGCCGGCGTGTAACTTTCAAGCCGCGCCACTGCGCGTGGCGACAGCACCAGCATGCCGTGTGCGGCTTCACCGCCCAGCGCCTTCTGCCAGGAGAACGTCACCACATCGAGCTTGGGCCAATCGAGCTTTTGCGCGAACGCCGCCGACGTCGCGTCGCAGATGGCGAGACCTTCGCGATTTGCGCTGATCCAGTCGGCGTTGGGAACGCGCACGCCGGAGGTGGTGCCGTTCCAGGTGAAGACGATGTCGGACGCGGAATCGGCCTTGGCCAGATCCGGGATTTCGCCATAGCCAGCATGCAGCTTGGTGACGTCCTTGAGCTTCAATTCCTTGACGATATCGCTGACCCAGCCTTCGCCGAAGGATTCCCAGGCGATGGTGGTCACCGGGCGCGCGCCGAGCAGCGACCACAGCGCCATTTCGACCGCGCCGGTATCGGAGGCCGGCACGATGCCGATTTTGTAGTCGGCCGGCACTTCAAGCACTTCGCGCGTCAGATCGATCGCGAGCTTGAGCTTGGCCTTGCCGACTTTCGCACGATGCGAACGGCCAAGGGCGGCGTCTGTGAGATTTTGGGGATTCCAGCCAGGGCGCTTGGCACAGGGGCCGGAAGAAAAATGCGGCACGTTCGGCCGCGAAGCAGGCTTCGCTACGGTCATGATCTATCCTTCCAGATAGCAAGCCTCCCGTTGGGGGGAGGTGTCCCGCAGCGGTAGATAAGGGATCAGGCTTGAATCGTCAAGAAACGTCGGACAGATCAGGTGCGATCGGGATCAGGTTTGACCCGCGGGATCAGCTATGACACGGGATCGAGCAGGCTGCCGGGATCGGGATCGATGGATGGCTCGACAGGCGTCTCTGGCTCTATTTGCAGCGCCAACTGCGAACCCAGCAGCTCCGCCGCCGATGTGACGAGCTGTGCGGCTTTGCGCCGGCTTGCGACCTTCAAAATACTCTTTTCACCGGCCTGCACGACGTATTCGTGGCCGATCCTGACAATCGAATAATTTTTCACGTGCGATCCCCAAGCTGCCCGAGCCAAACGGGATACGCCGGTTACCACCGATCGTTCCGCGCAAAAAAGCGGCGAACGGCTGGTTGGTTTATCGCGTGTTAACCCGAACGAATGGCAAATCGCGTTTCGCAATGCTCACAACGATCAGCCGAATCCGATGCTGAACGAACGACGTGCGTCAGAATCGCAATGTTGATTTTAGCGCACCGGCGCCAGACCGAGCGCTTGCTCGGCCTCGCCGATCCAGCGCTGCACCGCGGCGTAGCCTTCGAGGTGAAAGCCGCCTTGATGCGCAAGCCGCGTATAGGCCAGCAGCGCAACGTCGGCGAGTGAGGCCGCCTCGCCGGCCAGGAATCGCGTCATCGCGAGGTGATGTTCCATCCGCGCCAGCGCGGTGTAACCACGCTTGACCTTGTCGGGATCGAGGTCGGATGCGGACTTGCCGAGATAGACCATCTGGAAGCGGCACACCGCGATGTAGGGCTCGTGGTTGTATTGTTCCCAGAACAGCCATTCATCCATCTTCGCCGCCGCGAAGGCATCGGCGGGAATGAGGTCGCTGCCACGGGCGAGATAGCGGATGATGGCGTTGGACTGCGCCAGCGTGCGGCCGTCGTCGAATTCGACTACCGGCACCTGCCCTGCGCTATTGCGCTTGAGGAACTCGGGCGTCCGCGTCTCTCCCTTGAGCGTATCGATGTCGACCCACGTGTAGGGCAGCGCCAGGTGATCGCAGAGCCACTTCACCTTCAGGCAATTGCCTGAATTGGTGTCGCCATAGATTTTCATCACGTTGCGAGCCCAGACAAAAGAGGCATCGGAGCAGTCGCGTTGCCTGCCGTCAAGATCGGGCGCGCCCGTGGCGATCAGAACTTGTAACCGAGGCCCGCGTGCACGTTATTCTCGGAGACTGCCGTGTTCTGAATCGACATGAACTTGATATATTCCCACTCGCCGCGCAGGAAAATATTACCCCACACCATATATTCGAACCCAAGACCGGCGGTCCAGCCAGCCGCGAAGGCGTCGCTTTTCCCAATGGTCGACGTCAGCTGAAATTGCGGTAGCAGAAAATTGCTCGCGCCCGTGACAGGATCGTAGATCGTTCTGCTCACCGAGCTCGATACGGTGCTCGAGACATCCATGCGGCCAACCGCAAGGCCTCCGAACATGTAGGGCAGGAAGTCGCCGGTCGCCCAGCCGGCACGGCCACGGAACGTCACCTCGTCCTTGACTCGCAGTGCAGCTCGGCCGTTCAACGTCAGGCCATCCACGGCCGTCTCACCAGGTGCCAAAATCAGTCCCGGCTCGGCGACCTGGATCGGCCCTATGCTTGCAGCAGTCGAACTCGCGAGACTGGACAGATAGTTGTAGTTTGCCTCGACGCCGAGCACGACGTCGTCAAACTGCCAGTTGCGTCCGACGAACCCGCCGAAACCCGAGCTTAGCCCGTTGACTTTACCGAACAGGTTTAATTGGGACGCTGGATCTTCCAGCACGGTATTGCGAAACAGGTCATTGGTCTGAGTTGTCGCGGTGCGGCCATAGTCCGTGTTGGTCCAGGATTCCCCAACCTGACCGCCAGCGTACCAGCCGTCCCAGTTTCTGGTCGGCGCGCTTGATGCCGGCAACGTACCGCGGAGAAAATCGGGCATGTCGGCCGCGTGCGCACCGGTTGTCACTGCGAACATCGCCGCCGCCAGGAAAAATCTACGCATTGCAACGCTCCCTCGAACTCTGAACTTACGCCGATCATCGCTCGTTAACCTTAACCAATGGTTGTCAAGGCGTGACCGACGTCGTTTTTCAAACGCATTTCGAACCGCGCAAAAAAGCAAAACGGCGCGGAAAAGATCCCGCGCCGTTAGCAATCGTTAACAGAGGAGTGGCGTTCAGCCCTTGCGCATCAGAACCGGCGGTGCTGCCGGTTCGACGTCGCAGCAGGTCCAGCGTACGCCGAGCTTGACGTCCTGCGAAGTCAGGTCGCGGTACTGGAAGGAAGACGGGCCGGCATTGCTGCCGTCGAACGAGCTGCCGAAGCCGTGAACCGCGGTGCCCATGTCGAGATAGCGGTACGCCAGTTCGACCGTGAAGTTGTTGTTGACCTTGTAGGCGACACCGGCGTGGGCAGCCCATGCGAAGTTGGTGGTGGACGCACCGTTGGCGAAGTACGACGCGCCTCCCTGGGCCCCGTTGAGGGCGGTGAAGTTCGAACCGGAGTCCTGAAGACCCGTGGTCTCGATATGCGCGGCGCCGACGCCGGCACCGATGAACGGCGTCAGGCACCACCAGGTGCCAAGGTCGACGTAAGCGTTGACCAATCCGACCCAGCTCGTATAGCCGCCCTGATAGACGTCAGAGAAAGAAGCGCCCGGGAACTGGGCGATGTCCGTGCCGCTGAAGCTCACCCGGGAACGATACTCACCGGTGATGTCGCCACGGAACCAGCTGTTGAACTGATAGCCGACACCGACACCGTAAGACGTGCCGCCAGTGAAGCCCTCGCCCTCCTGCGTCAACCCTCCGGCCGGCACTTGAGCGTAGTTGTTGTTGAACAGCTTGGCCTTCGAATTGGTCATGCCGATATCGCCGCGCAGATACCAGCCACCGAAATCCTGGGCGGGCGGCGCGTAATAAGGCTGCGGTGCCGGCATAATGGAAGGCATGTCGGCTGCGAACGCCGCCGACGACAATATGGATGCCGCCCCGGCGGCGACGAGAAATTTAACGCTACGCATTGGCTTCGTCCTTTTGCCCGGTGAGGCAGACAACGGAGGCCTCACTTCAAAAACTCACGGACGAACGATGCCAGCAAATACTTAAGCGGCACTTAACCCTAATTTTTAAGGTTGATAATTTCTGCAGATCGCGCGCAGCAATACCAATAGCCCTATCAAAGATGGCGAAATCGCCACAATTGCTAAGAATGTGTTGATGGAACCGCGCCGCGAAGTCGCTTCGTTAATTACTCTTCGAAGCATGAAAAACTTCGGTGCGCTGTCTTCAGCGCGTAGTCTTTTGCTGCGAAGTCTTCAGTGCGAAGTTTTGGGCATCTTCGGCAGGAACAGCGCGAGCAGCCCGATCGCCGGCAGGAACGCGCAGACCTGATAGACGAACGCGATCCCGGTGTGGTCGGCGACGCGACCGAGCACGGCGGCGCCAAGACCGCCGATGCCGAAGGCGACTCCGAAGAACATGCCGGAGATCATCCCGAAGCGGTGCGGCATCAGTTCCTGCGCGAACACGATGATCGACGACGTCGCCGACGAGATGATCAAGCCGATGAAGATGGTCAGCACCGCGCTGCCGAACAGCCCGGCATAGGGCAGCGCCAGCGAAAACGGCAACGCGCCGAGGATCGAGAACCAGATGACGTATTTGCGCCCGAAGCGATCGCCCAACGGCCCGCCGAAGAACGCGCCCACCGCGTTGGCGGCCAGGAAGATGAACAGATAGAGCTGCGCGGTCTGGGTCGATACGCCGAATTTTTCGATCAGATAAAAGATGTAGTAGCTCGACAGGCTCGACACGTAGAGCTGCTTGGAGAACAGCAGCGCGACCAGCACGCCGAGCGCGATCTTCACGCGGCGCGAACTCGGCGCGTCCGGATGCGGTGCGGCCACCGCGAATTTCCTGCCCGCGATCTGCGGCTTGTACCACCGCCCGATCTGCCACAGGATCACGATCGCCAGAAACGCGATCGAGGAGAACCACGCGATGCTCGGCTGGCCGAACGGCACCACGATCAGCGCCGCCAGCACCGGCCCCATCGAGGTACCGAAACTGCCGCCGAGTTGAAATACCGATTGTGCGAAGCCATACCTCCCGCCCGAGGCCAGCCGCGCGATCCGCGCCGATTCCGGGTGGAACACCGCCGAGCCGAGCCCGACCAAAGCCGCCGCGATCAGGATGACGGGATATTGGTGCGCCGCGCTGAGCAGCAGCAGGCCGAAGAAGGTAAATCCCATGCCGATCGAGAGCGAGAATGGCTGCGCCTTCTTGTCGGTGAAGTGTCCGATCAACGGCTGCAACAGCGACGCCGTGAACTGGAACGCCAGCGTGATCATTCCGATCTGGCCGAAGTCGAGCGCGTAGGCCTGCTTCAGGATCGGATAGATCGAGGCGATCAACGACTGCATGGTGTCGTTGAGAAAATGCGAGAAGCTGATTCCCGCCAGCACGATATAGGCCGGTCCCGCCGCGGACTTCGCCAGCGGTGCGTCGGACAGCACGACCGGCTCGGCCAGCGCTTCTTCGGAGACGACGACGGACTTGTTCAACGGATGATTCCCGTAAAATTCGCGGCGCAATGCCAATGTCGTACGATGCCGGCCCGATACGGACCAGCAACATTAGCTAATGGCTGCGATGCGCTGGGATAACCTCAGGCGGCCGCCGCGGCGGCCTCGCCGAGTGCCAAGACGATGTGATCGACCACTTCCTCGACCAGGATACGATCGTCGCCCTCGCCCATCACGCGGATCACGGGCTCGGTGCCGGAGGAACGCACCAGCAACCGGCCATGGCCGTTGAGCCGCTTTTCGCCGGCGACGATCGCCGATTTGACCTCGGCGTCGTCGAGCGGCTTGCCGCTGCGATAGCGCACGTTCTTGAGGATTTGCGGCATCGGATCGAAGCGGTGACAGACTTCCGACACCGGGCGGCGGAGTTTTTGCACCACCGCGAGCACCTGCAATGCCGCGACGAAGCCGTCGCCGGTGGTGGCGTAATCCGACAGGATGATGTGGCCGGAGGGCTCGCCGCCGAGATTGTAGCCGCGGCTCAGCATCTGCTCGAGCACATAACGATCGCCGACCGGCGTGCGGATCAGCTCGATGCCCTGGCCTTCGAGGAAGCGCTCCAGCCCGAGATTCGACATCACGGTCGCGACGATGCCGGGTTTGGCGAGACGGCCGTCTTCCTTCCAGCTTTGCGCGATCACCGCGAGCAACTGGTCGCCATCGACCACATGTCCGCGCTCATCGACCAGAATGACCCGGTCGGCATCGCCGTCGAGTGCAATGCCGATGTCGGCGCGCATCTCGCGCACCTTGCGGCTCAGCGCTTCCGGCGCGGTGGATCCGCATTCCTTGTTGATGTTGAATCCGTCAGGCTCGACGCCGATCGAAATCACGTCGGCGCCGAGTTCCCACAGCGCTTCCGGCACCACCTTGTAGGCGGCGCCATTGGCGCAATCGATCACCACGCGCAGGCCGTCGAGCGACAGATCGCGCGGCAGCGTGCGTTTGGCAAACTCGATGTAACGGTCATGAACGCCGTCGATGCGGCGGGCACGCCCGAGACTGGCGCTTTGCGACAGACGGCGGTCCATCGGCTCATCGAGCATCTGCTCGATCTGCTTTTCGACATCGTCGGATAATTTGAATCCCTGCGGGCCGAACAGCTTGATGCCGTTGTCCTCGAACAGATTGTGCGACGCGGAAATCATCACGCCAAGATCGGCGCGCATCGACTTGGTCAGCATCGCCACCGCCGGCGTCGGCATCGGGCCGAGCAGCAGCACATCCATGCCGACCGAGGTAAAGCCGGCCACCATCGCGTATTCGATCATATAGCCCGACAGCCGCGTATCCTTGCCGATGACGACGCGATGGCGATGGTCGCCGCGCTGAAATACCAGGCCAGCCGCCTGCCCGACCTTGAGGGCGAGTTCCGGCGTGATCAGCCCGTTGGCGCGGCCTCGAATCCCGTCAGTACCGAAATATTTGCGGCTCATATGTCCCCCAGCGGCTTTCGAGGGTTCTTCAGGCCACCCGGCAAGAATCCTCAAAACGCCCGCCATCATGGCGTAAGCGGCTGTTATAGAGCCTTTGTCCCTAACATGGCTTCAAAAAATATGATGAATCATTACCGGTGGCGAGTCTGGTAACGATCATCTAACCCATTGTAGCATCAGTCATTATGCCCGAAACCGGAGCTCAAAAAAGACCTGGCGTCAATGCTTGCGCCGGGCGGGATGGTCGCCTTTCGAGGGTGCCGGCTGGATCACGCTGACCGGATCCGAGCCCGGAAAGGTCTCTTCCAACCCCTCCTCGAGAGCATCTTCCAGCCGACGTTTCTCGGCGTCTTTTGCGTCTTTTGGGTCCGCGCCGGGTCCAATCATGGAAGCCCTCCTGTTGCCGTACGCTCAGCCCCGTGATCGGCCTTATCAATCAGGCTTATCAATCAGGCTTGGCAGCCCGTCGCGCGCGGCGATTTTGCGGCTGCCCCAACCATGCTAGATGAAACCGCAAAGCTGCAAATACAAGAAGGGCCGGAAACTTCCATGAAACACATCACCTGCATCGAGGATCTGCGCCTGCTGCACAAGCGCAACGTGCCGAAGGCGTTCTTCGATTATGCCGATCGCGGCTCTTATTCCGAGGATACGCTGCGCGCCAACCATGACGATCTGCAGCAGATCAAGTTCCGCCAGCGCATCCTGGTCGATGTTTCCAAGCGTGACCTCTCGACCACGATCCTGGGCGAACGATCGAAATTGCCGCTGATCCTGGCGCCGGTCGGATTGCTCGGCATGCAGCATGGCGACGGCGAAATTCACGCCTGCCGCGCCGCGCAGGCCGCCGGCATTCCGTTTACGCAAAGCACGATGTCGATTTGTTCGATCGAGGATATCGCAGCCGCCGTCGACAAGCCGTTCTGGTTCCAGCTTTACGTGATGAAGGACCGCGGCTTCATCAAGGCGCTAATCGAGCGCGCGATCGCCGCCAAGTGCAGCGCGCTGGTGTTGACGGTGGATTTGCAGGTGATCGGCCAACGCCACCAGGACATTAAGAACGGCATGTCGGTGCCGCCGGAATGGTCGCTGTCGAAACTGATCGATTTCGCCACCAAGCCGACCTGGGTTTCCGGCGTGCTGCGCGGCAAGCGCCGCACCTTCGGCAATCTGATGGGGCATCTGAAAGGCACCGAGGACATCACCGCGCTGTCGAGCTGGATCAATTCGCAGTTCGACACCACGCTAAACTGGAAGGATGTCGAATGGATCCGCAGCATCTGGCCGGGCAAGCTGATCCTCAAGGGCATTCTCGACGTCGAGGACGCGGAGATCGCCGCCAAGAGCGGCGCCCAGGCGCTGGTGGTCTCCAACCATGGCGGCCGCCAGCTCGACGGCGCGCCGTCCTCGATCGAGGTGCTGCCTGAAATCGTCGACGCGGTCGGCTCCCAAATCGAAATCCTGTTCGACGGCGGCATCCGCTCGGGACAAGACGTGATGCGCGCGCTGGCGCTCGGCGCCAAGTCCTGCATGATCGGCCGCGCCTATGCCTACGGCCTCGGCGCCGGCGGCCAGGCCGGCGTCGCCAAAGCGATTGATGTCATCGCCAAGGAGCTCGAGACCACGATGGGCCTGTGCGGCGTCAACACCATCGCCGAGATCGACGACCACGTGCTGGCGATCTAAGCGGTCAATCGTCCTGATGGATGGCCTGTTCGATCGAACGGGCCGTCCGCTTCAGGATCTCCGCCACCTCGATCTCGCGGCGCGGGCCGAGCCGGCTTCGTATCGCGGCAATCGTCACCGCGGCCAGCGGCCGCCCGCTTGGCTCGCGGATCGTGGCGGAGATTGCCTTGGTCCCCGGCACCAGCCCGATGTGATGGACGCCGTAGCCCATGCGTCGCGCCGCGGCGATCTGCTCCAGCGCCGTCGCTGCGGTGGTTCGGTAGGACCCGAACCTGACTTGATTGCGGTGAACGATCTGCCGCGCCTCGGCGGCCGGCAATGCCGCCAGGATCGCAACCCCGGCGCTGCTGACGCCGAGCGGCCGCCGGGCGCCAACTTCAATCGACAAAACCTGAATAGGATATTTTCCGATCAATCGCGCCACGCATAACGCGTCGAGGCCGGTCCTGATCGTCAAGAAGGCGGTGTCGCCGACCGCGCGCGACAACTCCGACAAAAACGGTTCGGCGGTCACGATCAGCGACGAGCGCGACGGCCGTGCCAGCGCAAGCTCCGGCACCTGATGGCCGATCGCGTATCGCTTGCTCCTGGCCCTCTTCTCGACAATGCCTTCTTCGACCAGGACATTGACCAGACGATGCGCCGTCGGCCGCGTCAGACCCGTTGCCTGAACGACCTCGGAAAGCGGAAGACCGGCTTCCCGGCCCGCCGCGACGACACGGAGTACCGACAGCGCCCTGCGCAGACTTTGCGCTCCGCCTTTCGGCTTAGCCGCGGCGCCTCCCTTGTTGCGACGCAACTACGTCTCCCGCCAATGTCCATATTGTGGACAAAACCAACACAATTTGGTCGCCCCCGCAATCAAAAAGGGATTGATGGCAAGGCAGGCGCCGAGCAACAGAAGCGCCGCTAAGGAAACGTATCAAGGAAACGCATGCAGCTCGATCCCGCCAATCTTGCCGCCGAGGAATCCTACCGCCTCATCACCGGCATCGTGGTGCCGCGGCCGATCGCGTGGGTCTCGACGCTTTCCTTAAGTGGCGTCGTCAACCTGGCTCCGTTCAGCGCCTTTACGTTCGTTTCGCCGAAACCGCCGATGCTTGCGATCAGCGTCGGCCGCAAGGCGGGCGTCTACAAGGATACCGCGCACAACATCCTTTCGACCGAAGAGTTCGTCGTGCACATCGCCGACTCAACGTTGATGGCGGAGGTTCACGAAAGCTCCGCCGAATTCCCCTCCGACGTCAGCGAGGTCGAGCAATTGAAGCTCGACACGCTGGCGAGCGAGAAGATCAAACCGCCACGCGTCGCGCGCGCGCCGATCGCGATGGAGTGCCGATTTCGGCAATGCATCGAATTCGGCGAAACCCGCAGCCGGCTGATCGTCGGTGAAATCGTCTTGTTCCACATCCGCGACGACCTCATGAAGAACGGAAAAATAGAGACCGAAGCGCTGGATCCGATCGCGCGCATCGCAGGCCCGCGTTACGCGCGACTGGGCGAGATCTCGACGCTGAGGTCGGTGTTTCAGACTTCCAAATCTCCGTCATGAGTCGAATCGAAGAAAACATTGCGGCGACCGCCGGAGCAAACATGACATCCGCCACGTATCAGGCGTCGAGCTATTCGGCCGGAGAGCGCGCGGCGATCATCGTTTCCTGCATGCTCGGCTTCGCGCTCGATCTCTATGACGTTCTGATCATGCCGTTCCTGATGGGATCGATCCAGAAATCGCTGGGGATTTCGCTGGCGCAGGTATCCAGCGTCACCAGCCTGACCCTGATCGGTTCGGTGATCGGGGGCGCCCTGTTCGGCTATCTCGGTGATCGCGTCGGCCGCAAGCAGGCGTTGCAGCTGACACTCCTGATGTTCGCGGCCGGCTCGATCGCATCTGCCTTTGCCTGGAATTACGGGTCGCTCGCCATTCTCCGCCTGATCACCGGGATCGGCCTCGGCGGCGAATGGGGGGCCGGCATGGTGCTGTTCAACGAGGCCTGGAACAAGGAGCGGCGCGGGATCGGCAGCGCCTTCATCCAGGGCAGCGCGGTTCTGGCCGCAGCCAGCGCCTCGATTGTCGGCGTCTGGGCCACGACGTCCTTTAGCCTCGAATGGGGTTGGCGGATCGCGCTTCTGACCGGCGGCTCGCCGATCCTGCTGATGATCTTCATCCGTATCTTCATGCCGGAATCCAAGGCGTGGCAGCAATTCGATGCGCTGCGCAAAAGCGGCGCGATCGAGACGCCGGCGGCGAAGACCAATACGCCGTTGGCGATGTTCCGGGGACGGCTGCTTCCGATATCGGTCATGTGCCTGGTCTGGATGATGGCCTATATGTTCAGCTATTACGGCATCGTGGTATTCATGCCGACGCTGATGCAGCGCGCGCTGGATACGCCTCCGGAAATCGTGCGCAACATATCGGTGATCGCTTCGGTGGTTGGCGGCCTGTCCTACCTGACGATGGGGGCGCTGAACGACCGTTTCGGCCGGCGTTTCGGCGCGCTGTTGCCAGGGCTTTCCTGGGCGGTGATGGCGGCCGCGCTGTTTCTCTACGGTCACGAAAAATACCAGGGCAGCGTGCTGCACTTTCCGATCTTCTGGATCTATCTGAGTTTCGTAATCGGCAACTCGGCGTTGGGCGTGGTCGGCACCTGGTTGTCGGAAATCTATCCGATCGACGTCAGATCGACCGCGGTGTCGTTTATCTACATGGCAGGACGCGGCGTCGGCAGCCTGGCGCCGGTCGTGGTTCCGGCCGCTGCTGCCTTGTTCGGCGGCAGCCTTGCCACCGGCATGATGGTGGTCGCGCCCGCGATTCTGATCTTCCTGTTGATGACAATCCTGCTGCCGGAAACCCGCGGGCGCGAGCTTGCGGTGAATGCGAAGCCGCAGCCGCAACACGCCGCGGCCTGAACCGGAAGCCTATCGGAGAACGAAAATCATGCGCCTTGTGAGCTATCTTGAAAATCAACAGTCGAAATATGGCGTCGTCACGGACGCAGGCGTGGTGGATCTCACCGGCCGCATCGGAAGCCGGTATCGCGATCTGCAAACGCTGATCGCGCACAACGGCCTCGACGCCGCGCGCAAGGCCGCGGCGGGTCAGAAGGCAGACCGCGCGATCCAGGATCTGTTGCTGCTGCCACCGATACCGGCGCCTGAAAAGCTCTGGTGCATCGGCGTGAACTACCGGGATCGCAACGCCGAATACAAGGACAATTCCGACCTGCCGAAATACCCAAGTCTGTTTGTCCGCAATCCCTCATCGGTGGTGGGGTCGGGCCAGCCGATCGAAAAGCCGAGGGTATCCGAACAGCTCGACTATGAGGGCGAATTGGTTCTCGTGATCGGCAAGCAAGGCCGCCACATCCCGCGCGAGCAGGCCTTCCAGCACATCTTCGGCATGACCTTGTGCAACGAAGGCAGCGTGCGCGACTGGCTGCATCATGGAAAGTTCAACGTCACCCAGGGCAAGAATTTCGACCGCTCCGGCAGCATCGGGCCGTGGATCGTGACCGCGGATGAACTCGATCCCCGCGGCCCGCACGACATCGTCACCCGCGTCAATGGCGAGTTGCGGCAGCAGGATTCGACCGAACGCCTGATGTTCCCGTTCGATTTCCTCATCGCCTATCTCTCGACCTTTGCGACCTTGAAGCCCGGCGACATGATCGCGACGGGAACGCCGACCGGCGCGGGCGCCCGTTTCGATCCGCCGCGCTGGCTGAAGCCCGGCGACGTTGTCGAGGTCGAATCCTCGGGCATTGGCGTGCTCAGCAATACCGTGACCGCGGAAAAGTGACTCACCATGCTTGATCAGCAGACCATCGAAAATCTTGCGCGCCGCCTCGACGAAGCCGAACGCACCAAATCGCACCTTCGCATGTTCACGGCGGAGTATCCGGATCTTGCGATCGAGGACGCCTATGCGATCCAGCGCGCGTGGACTGCGCTTCAGATCAAGCAAGGGCGGATCATCAGGGGGCACAAGATCGGCCTGACGTCGAAGGCGATGCAGAATGCCGTCGGCATCGCGGAGCCTGATTACGGTGTTTTGTTCGAGGACATGTTTTACGGCGATGCGGGCGAAATCCCCTTCAGCCGCTTTCATGCGCCGCGCATCGAGGTCGAGCTCGCTTTCATCCTGAAGACTGCCTTGAAGGGACCGCATTGCTCGATCTTCGACGTGCTCAATGCCACCGACTACGTCACCCCGGCGCTGGAGATTCTCGAAACCAGGATGCACCGCGTCGATCCCGAAACCAAAGCCACCCGCAAGGTGACGGACACGATTTCCGACAATGCCGCCAATGCCGCGCTGGTGCTCGGCGGCCGGCCGTTCAAGCCGCACGATTTCGACCTGCGCTGGATCGGAGCCTTGCTGTTCCGCAACGGCCAGATCGAGGAGACCGGCGTTGCCGCGGGCGTTCTCAACCATCCAGCCAACGGGGTTGCCTGGCTTGCCAACCGGCTGGCACCGCATGGCGAAGCGCTGGCCGCCGGTGAAGTCGTGCTCGCGGGCTCGTTCACCCGCCCGGTCGACATTCGCAAGGGCGACACGTTCCACGCCGACTACGGCAAGTTCGGATCCATCTCCTGTCAGTTTGTTTGAGGAAGATAGCCCATTTTTGAGGAAGGCAACATGGCGAGACGCACCAGCATTCATATCGGCGGTTTCAAGCACGCCAACCCTATTCCGAACGCCAGCCGGATCGGCAATCTCTTGATGTCGGGTGTCATCCTCGGTCGCGATCCCGTGACATCGGAAATGCCGCCGCAGCTCGAAGCGCAGTGCGCCAACATGTTCGCGCACATGAAAGCGATCGTGGAAGCCGGCGGCGGCAGCACCGACGACATCATCAAAATGACGGTTTGGCTCAAGGACCGTTCACAGCGGGCGCCGGTCAATGCCGAGTGGATCAAGATGTTTCCCGACGAGCATTCGCGGCCCGCGCGTCACTCCCTGCCGATGGAGATGGAAGGCGGCGCGCTGGTGCAATGTGATTTCACCGCCGTCATCGACTGAAAGGACAATAACGTGCCCGACTATCTTGCGTTCAATCCCAATCCGCGCCGGCCGTCGGTGCTGCCGCCACCGAAAACCTGCGACAGCCAGTTTCATGTCCTGGGCCCGCTCGACAAATACCCGGTGCGTCCCGGCGCTGCCTACCAGATGCCGACCGCCACCTGGGAAGCAGCGCTTCGGGTGCACCAGGCGCTGGGCATTGAACGTGGGATCATCGTCCAAACCACGACCTATGGCGCCGATCACGCCGTCGTACTCGATGCCCTGGCGGCGATGGGCGCCAATTACCGGGGCTGCGCCAACGCGCTGGTGTTTGCCGAGGCCGATGATTCCTATCTCGCCAAATTGCACGACGCCGGCGTCCGCGGCGCGCGCTTCAGCTTTCGGCAGGAACTGGGCGCGGTGTTATCCGACGCCGACTTTGCGCGGGCGATCGCGCGAATAAAGGAACTCGGCTGGTATGCTAAAATCCAGCCCGAGAAGGACGGCATCATCAGCGGCGTGTCCAAGATCGAAAAGCTGGATGTGCCGGTGCTGATCGATCATATGGCGCGCCCCGATCCGAGACTAGGGCAAGCCGACCCCAATCTGCGCAAGATGCTGGAGTTGCTGTCGAGGGGCAATTTCTGGGTGATGCTGTCGCTCGGCGAGAAGACCTCCAGAATCGGACCGCCCTGGGACGACGTTGTTCCGATCGCGCGCGCCTATATCGAGGCTGCTCCCGACCGTTGCGTGTGGGCCAGTGATTGGCCGCACCCGGTCTCCGTGGTGCAGCCGCCGAACGACGCGGATTTGCTCGAGCTGTTCTATCGCTACGCGCCCGACCAAAGCGAACGCCAGAAGATCCTGGTGGACAATCCAGCGAAGCTGTTCGGGTTTGGCAGGTAGTGTAGATCTGACGGATCAGCAAAAGACTATCGTCGTCCCCGCGAACGAGCCTGCGAAGCTATCTAGGCCGTCATCCTGAGGAGCGCGCCCTTCGCGCGCGTCTCGAAGGATGGCCGCGAACACCATCCTTCGAGACGCCGCGCCAAAGCGCGGCTCCTCAGGATGACGGTTCCGGTGTGTCCCGGCGAAAGGCGGGGACGACGTGTTGATAGGCTGCGTTTCGCTACCCTCACATCGGCGGCGTGATGCCGTCGAGGCCGACGCCGAGACGGTTGGTTTCCAGCGTGCCGTCGTCCTTCTTGGTCGCGCCGAAGATGATGATCTTGGCGCCCGGCTTCAGTTCGTCCTTGGTCCCGGTCACGAAGGCGACAATCGGCGTATCCGGCCCGACCACGACTTTCTTTTCACCGTCCTTGTACTTGACCATGATGTTCTGGCCGTCGGTGCCGGAGACGGTCTCCGCGACCGTGGCGTTGGTCATGGTGCTGTTTGGCCGAAGATCCCAGGCCCGAAAGCCCTCACCGGCGCCGCGCATCGCTTCCGGGAAGATATGAACCGCCAGCGCCTTCTGGCTGCCATCCTCCTGGGGCATCGCCGAGACCCCGATGTAGGAGCCGGGCTTGACGTCGGACAGCGCGGACTTGGCGATGCCGATGACCGCAACATTGTCGGCCAAATGGACCTTCACCTCGGTGCCTTCGCGGGATTTTACCGTCAGCACCGCACCGTCGACGGCTTCGATGGCACCGCGAATGCGGACCGTCGCGGGCGCCTGCGCCGAGGCCGCGGTGGCGAACAAAGACGCGGCGGCAAGCACAGCCGCGAGCGTGCGCGGCAGGTACGACGAAGCTTTCATGATAGTCCCCTTACTGGTTGGTGGCGGTGCAAGGGAATACCCCGTGGTCGCGGGCATATTCCGGGATGATGGAACCGCGACGCCGAGCGACGCCACATCCCACATTACGTCTGAAACGATGCCGGCGTTACATCGGCGGCGTCAGCCCATCCCGGCCGATGCTGATGCGGTTGGTTTCGAACGAACCGTCCGCTAGCTGCTTGATGAAGGCGATCAGCTTGGCGCCGGCCTTCAGGTCGGACTTGTCGGCGGGCACGTAGGTTACGACCGGCGTCTCGGGCGAGACCTCGACCTTCTTCTCACCGTCCTTGTATCTGACGATCAAAGAGTGGCCGTCATTGCCCTCGACCGACTCGGCCACCGTGGCATTGGTCATGGTGCTGTTGGGGCGCAGATCGTACGGCCGCGATCCCTCGCCGGTGCCGCGCATATCCTCGGGAAACACATGCACTTCGAGCGCGTTTTGCTTGCCGTCCGGTCCCGGTACCGTGGTGGCGCCGATGAAGGATCCCGGCTTGATGTCGGCCATCGAAATCTTGATGATGCCGAACACCTTGACGTCGCCGGTCATGTGCAGCTTGACGTCCTCGCCGCTGCGCGACTTCACGGTGAGGACATCGCCATCGACGCTCTCGATGGCGCCGCGAACCCGGGTCGGCACCGGCGGCTTCTGGGCGAACGCGCATAGCGTGGACGCCGCGACCATGGCGACGGCCATCAGCGGGCGCGTCAATGAAGTGCGATGAAGGGGCATGAACAGGGCTCCGGCGGGGTGCTTCACATAGCAGCAGACCCCACAACCTCTATCCTATTCCCGTGTCAAACCTTCGTGAGATCGGCCTCGACCAGGTCACGAAGTTCTGATGTCACCCGCGGCCGCTGGCCGAACCACAGCTCGAATCCGCGCACCGCCTGGTGCAGCAGCATCCCCAACCCGTCGGCGGTCTTCAATCCGCGTTGCCGCGCTGCCGCCAGTAATTCGGTCTGCAACGGCACGTAAACCAGATCGGCGACAACGGCGTGCGGTGGCAGCCGGCCGATATCGACCTCGAGCGCGGGCTGGCCGCGCATGCCGAGCGATGTCGTATTGACCAGCACGTTGGCGCCCGGCAGCAAATCCGCGATTCCGTCCCACGCCACGGGATGAACGCGTGCGCCGAATTGATCCGCCAGCGCCTGCGCGCGCTCGATGGTGCGATTGGCCAGATGCACGCGGCCGATGCCGCGCTCGATCAGTCCGAACACCACCGCGCGCGACGAGCCGCCGGCGCCGAGCACCAGCACATCGCTCGCCTTGTCCCATCCGGGCGCGCAGGCATCGAGATTATTGATGAAGCCTTCGACATCGGTGTTGGTCGAGCGCAGCTCACCGCCATCGTACCACAGCGTGTTGGCCGCGCCGACCGCGCGGGCCCGCGCGTCCGGCGCCGACAATTCCAGCGCGCGTTCCTTGTGCGGCAGGGTGACGTTGGCGCCGACAAAGCCGTGGGCCGAAAGATGCAACACGAACTCGGCAAAGCCTTCGGGCGGCACCGCCTCGATGCTGTAGCCGCCGTCGATGCCAAGCGTACGCAGCCAGTACTGGTGGATCAGCGGCGAGCGCGAATGCGCCGCCGGCCACCCGATCAGGCACGCGGCGGGGGTTTTGTTCGAGGTTGTCATTGTTTTCAATTCGGGCAAGCCGCCTTCGCTGTCAATCCCGCCGTTTCGTCGTTGCGAAAACAAGGATGGCGAGCGACAGGGCTGCGGCAGCCGCAAACCAGATCGCGGACAGGTTGATCCAGCGATAGGCGTAGGCGCCGCATACGGCGCCGGCCACCATCGCCGCCCATAGCAGCAAATTCGGTAGCCAGGACCAGCGCCGGCCGCCGGTCAACGCCACGGCGGCAAGCTGCCCAACCTTGACCAGCGCGCCGGTCATGTAAGTGAGACCCAGACCGGCGCCGCCTTCGGCCTGAAACACCGCGTTCTCCAGCCCCATCGCCAGCACCATGGCGGCAATCGCGACCAGCGGCACGCCCAGCGTATAGAACATTGCGGCGGCCGCGAGCAGTAATGTCTCCGCGAGCAATACCCAGCCCTGGCCGTAGAACGAGCGGGTGAACACGATCAGGCTGCCGGCGCCGGCCCCGGTCACGAACAGCGCGATCAAACCGATCGCTTCAGCGGCATTCGACCAATGCCCCTGCGCCAGGTAGACGCCCAATCGCGTCGAGTTGCCGCTCATGAAGGAGACGAAAAGACCGCCAAGATGCAGGAAACCGATGGCATCGACATAGCCGGCCAGCGCACTCAGGGCGCAGGCCAAAGCGAGGTTGCGGCGGGACTCAAGCACGCGGCTGGCTCACCTTCACGCGGTCCATTGGTAGATTTCTTTTTCGTAGGCCTCGACAAAGCCGGCGCGCAGCAGGTTCCGGTAGGAGTGTTCGTTCATATACAGGGTCTCGGCCACCTGGATCGAACACCCCATCCGTTCGGCGCGCTCGATCCGCCTGGCAATCAGCGCCTGTTGCGCGCCGCGCTTGCGATCGCCTTCGGCGGTCGCCGACGCCATCAGATATCCGAGGTTTTCGAAGATACAGAGCGCTGCGACCGCCACCGGGCGGTTGCCCTCAAAGGCCATGTAATGGAAGAATTTCTCGCGGCCCACGGATATCGCATATTCCGGCCACAACGTTTCGCCGAGTTGATCGCTGGCTTGCGCGATCTCGTCGGCGTTGACCTCGGCCACCCTGAGATCGGTTTTGTATTCGATCGGAGCATTTCCGCTGCGGCACAACGTTGGATAGCCGGTACGCGTGATGCGGGACAGCCCGTGCGCCGCGAGCCAGCCGCGCGCCAACTCCATCTCGGGACCGGGACTGAGCCAGACAAAGAAGCGCTTGACGCCTTCGGTCGCGAACAGGTCGATCAGCCGCCCAATACCGGCAGACGACATTCCAGGTTCGGCGCCGCACAGATAGACGCGGTTGATATTGGAGGACGCAAACGGCGTCTGACGGCCGACGTCCATGGTCAGGTAACAATGGCCGAACGGCGTGCCGCGAAACTCTTTGCGAATGAGGCTTGGCGGCTGGCGCTGGCTGTCGACCCATTGCGCGAGCCGCCGCATCTTCAGCGATAGATCATACTTGTCCATCATGCTCCCGCGAATTGCGATGACACGAAACAGAATGCCGCGACGCATTTTCGCACGCCGCGGGCATAGTGTTCATCAAAGCGGCTGGATTGGGAAGCAGAGTATGATGAAGACGCGAACCGATATCTCGCAGAGTTGATCGCCTGTTCGGCCCTATCCCGGAGACACGACCGGATGCGCGGCGTGATCATCCGCGGCAGCGGAAGAGTTCCGACGCTGCTCCTTGATATCCACGATGGCCCGCGCGATGGTTTCGCGGTATCTGGCACGCGGCGGTCTGACCCCATGGGTCAACAGCGCACGGCGCACGGTCGGTGACGCGCCGGTGATGAACAGGCGGATGCCCTGCCGTTCCGTCTTGGCCGCAACGCGGCTCATTGCATTGGCCGCGGTAGAATCCAGAAACGGCACCGCCGAGAAATCGACGACAAACGCCTTGCGGCTGTCGGCGATGCTGTCGAGCACCGATCCCACCGTCGACGCCGCGCCAAAGAAGAACGCGCCCGTGATGCGGTAGACCAGCACGTCAGGGTCGGCAGCAAGGCCGACGTCGTAGGGCACCCGATCGCCGTTACCGTCGTCGGCCCGGTCGGGGGTCGCCAGCGGCGTTTCGGCCTCGATGCCCGTCATCTGCGCCATGCGGTTGATGAACAGCACCGCACCGAGCGCGAAGCCGACCAGGATACCTTCGGTGAGATCGCGAAACACCGTCAGCAGAAAGGTGGCAAGCAGCACAGTGGCATCGCCGCGCGAGGAGCGGATCAAGGTCGCGAACTCGCGCTTCTCCGCCATGTTCCAGCATACGACCACCAGCACCGCCGCCAGCGCCGAGAGCGGAATGTAGCTCGCCAACGGTGCTGCGATCAGCATGAACAGCAGCAGGAACGCCGCGTGCAGCATTCCGGAAATCGGGCTGCGCGCGCCGGCGCGGACATTGGTCGCGGTGCGCGCGATGGTGCCGGTGACGCAGATGCCGCCAAAAAACGCCGATCCGATATTGGCAACGCCCTGGGCCACCAGCTCGCAGTTGGAACGATGCCGGCGGCCGCTCATGCCGTCGGCCACCACCGCCGACAGCAGCGACTCGATAGCGCCGAGCAACGCGAAGGCGATCGCGTCGGGCAGCACCGCCCACGCCTTTTCCAGCGAAAACACCGGCCACGCCGGCCAGGGCAATTCCCGAGGGATGCCGCCGAAGCGGGTGCCGATGGTTTCGACCGGCAGCGACAGCGCCCAGGTGGCGATCGCAGCAACGATCACCGCGATCAGGATGCCGGGCCAGGTCGGCCGCAGTTTGCGCAGAATGAAGATGAGCGCGATGCTGACGACAGACACGGCGACCGCCGACAGATTAGCGGTCGGCAATGCGCGCGCCAACACCTCCAGCTTCGGAATCAATTCACCCGGTTCCTTTGCCGTCAAATTGATGCCGAACAGATCCTTCAACTGGCTGGCAAAGATAACGACGGCGATCCCGGCGGTGAATCCCACCGTCACCGGATAGGGAATGAATTTGATATAGGTGCCGAGCCGCAGAAGACCCGCGGCGATCAGGAACACGCCGGCCATCGCGGTCGCCAGGATCACGCCGTCGACACCGTGGCGATCGACCGTCAGCGCCACCAGGACGATGAATGCGCCGGCGGGGCCGCCGATCTGAAACCGGCTGCCGCCCAGCAGCGACACCAAGAAGCCGCCAACCACCGCGGTGTACAGCCCGCGACCCGGGGGCACCCCAGATGCGATAGCGATCGCCATCGACAGCGGCAGCGCTACGATCGCAACCGTGAGGCCGCAGACCAGGTCCGCGCGAAAATCCGCGAAGCCGTAGCCTTCGCGCAATACCGTGATGAGTTTCGGCGTGAACAGTTCCGCGAAAGTCGGCGGCTTCGCCTGATTGACCCGACCTGCCCGCTGGTTTGCCATGCTCATGCCGACGATGCTCCTGTCGCATCGCATCGCCACCGGCCGTCGTGGCGCAACGATGCTTCTAGCCACCCACGCGGCGAGGCGGTCCGGGCTGCTTCAGGCGAACACCACGCCCGCCATCATCGCTGCGCGCATGCTCGCCAATCAGATCCACGCCCGCATGATTGAGCGCCTCAACCACTTTGGTCAGCGATTCAACCACGCCACGAACGTTGCCGACGCTGGCTTCCATCCGCTGGATGGTCGGCAGCGAAACGCCCGCCAGTTCGGCCAGCGTTTTCTGATCGATCCCGAGCAGCGCTCGCGCCGCCCGCATCTGAAAGGACGTGATCACACGACCACCTCACGTGTAATGAATGATAAGTGATATGTCATATAATGACAATGATGTAAAATACATCATTTGAGGCCCGCCACGCAAGTGGCGAACAGTCGCAAGGTCTGCGGTCCTGTCCATGAGGGCGGTCACCAACCGACCTCCGGCATGCGCCGTTGTCACGCGGGCTCATGCGCACGCCACTCTTGCTCGACCACCGATCGTTCCGTCGCTCTCAGGCCGAGCGACGGAACCATGACGGGCCTTTACGCCGCAACCCGATGCGCCGCGATGATCTGGTCGGCGGCGCGGCCCGAGACCTCGGCCATGCGGTCGAAGGCCCGGGTGAAACTGCCGGCGCCGGCGGTTGCCGAGCGCAGTTCCACGATCAACTCGCCGATCTCGGCTTCGGGCATCATGGCGCGGACGCGATCCCATCCCGGCCAGCCTTCACGGGTATCGAAACCGAGGATCTGCCCGCGCCTTCCCGACAGGATGGCATTGACCTTTGCCGTGGCATCGGACGGACAGACGATTTCGACCACATAGATCGGCTCCAGCAGCACAGGCTGGCACTGCGGCAGCGCCTCGTTGAGGCCGATCCGCGCCGCGGTCCGGAACGCAAGGTCGGAGGAATCGACGCTGTGATAGGAGCCGTCGGTCAAAGTCACCTGCACATCGATGACGGGGAACCCGAGCGGCCCGCGCAGCAATCCATCGACCACGCCCTCTTCGACCGCGCCGATGTAATTCTTCGGCACGGCGCCGCCGACGATTTTTTCGACGAACGCAAAGCCGCCGCCGCGCGGCAGCGGCTTGATCTCCAGCACCACATCGCCGAACTGGCCATGGCCGCCCGATTGCTTCTTGTGCCGGCCGCGCTGGCTGATCGATTTGCGGATCGTCTCCAGATAGCCGATCGCCGGCGGCTGCGACTTGACGTTGATCCCGAAACGCTCGCGCAGGCGCTCAAGCGCGACCCGCAAATGCATCTCGCCCTGCCCCCACAATACCGTGTCGTGGGTCTGCGGATTGTGGATCAGGGTCAGCGACGGATCTTCCTCGTTCAGCCGCAACAGCGCCTGCCCGAGCTTGACGTCGTCCTTGCGGTCGTTGGCCGCAAGCGCGATCGCCAGCACCGGCGGTGTCGGCTCGATTCTGACCAGCGCCGCCGGCGCGGTCTTGCCGCTCGACAGGGTATCGCCGGTCTTGATGCTGTCGAGCTTGCCGAGCGCGATGGTTTCGCCGGCTTCGGCGGCCGGGCGCTTGGTGTCGTGCGCGCCATTGACGGCGAGTATCCCGGAGACCCGGCCCGCCTCAGCAGAGGAGGATTGCAAGGTCGCGCCATCGTCGAGATGTCCGGACAGCACGCGGGCCAGCGACAGCTTGCCGCCATGCGCCAGATGCAGCGTCTTGAACACATAGGCCAGCGCATCCTTTCCGGACGACGCCGCCCCCAGCCGCTTGGCGGTCTCGGTCACGCCGGGCGCTTCATGCCGCAGCGCCTTCATCAGGCGCAGCACGCCGTTCTCGCGCAACGCCGAACCGAGCAGCACCGGACAGATCAAGCCCTCGCGCAATTCGCGGGCGAGATCGTCGAACACGGCGTCGCGCGGCGGCGGAATATCTTCCAGCAATTGCTCCATCAGCGCGTCGTCATGGTCAGCGAGCTTTTCCAGCATCGAGAACCGCGCTTCCTTTTCGCGATCGAGATCGCCCCCCTCCAGGCTCACGACTTCTGACGCCTTGTGCTCGCGATAGACGAAGGCGCGTTCCAGCGCGAGGTCGACGAAGCCCGCGATCAAATCGCCGTTCCAGATCGGTATCTGCCGCAGCACCAGCGGAATCCGCGATGCCGGCTGCAAGGTCGCGAGCGTCTCGCGGATCCGCTTGTTGGCGCGGTCGATCTTGTTGAGAAACAAAAAGCGCGGAATCCCGAGATCCTCGAGTTCGCGCAGGATGATCTGAAGCTGCGGCAATTTGCGTTCGTCGGCTTCGCACACCACGACCGCGGCATCGACCGCGGGGATCGCAGCGCGCATGTCGTGCGCGAATTCGATCGAGCCGGGACAATCGATGAAGGTGTAGCTGTCGCCCATGAAGTTGGTGGTCGCGGCGGTGAGGCCTGTGCCCATCTTGTGGCGGCGGGCTTCCGGGG
>NZ_LMUK01000033.1:95944-114633 GCF_009766005.1 Bradyrhizobium sp. S69
TCCCATTTGCCGCCTCCTGAAGTTTGGAGCTCGGCCCATGATTGGGTCGGCAAAGGGATGCTCCCCCCGGTCCAAAGATTTGGCAAGACGGAAAAACGTCGCTGCGGTGCGGCGTAATCACAGCCGGTAGGTAATATGCGGCATGGCCGCGCCAGCAAATTTTCGACGCAATCCAACCAATCCCGCGGCCAGACCGGTCAATTTCGAGGCGATGCGCTAAGGGGAACTTTACGAAAATACCCGCACTCTGGCGGCCTTGTTTGAAAGCTTTTTTTGGTTGAATGGATTCAACGATGGATGGCCGTCATGAATTTTGAGGGACGAAGGACCAAGATACAGCGCGAACCGCGACGTCAAATGGATAAACGGCTGGCCTGGATCGCCGTCGACGACCAGATGACCCAGATCGACTGTTTCGTATTGGACGTCTCGCCGGGCGGCGCCAGGATCGTGACCGATGCCGAGATCGATGTCAGCGACCGGATCGTATTGGCGCTGGTGCCGCAACATCCGAAACGCCAGCCATGCGAAGTGGTCTGGCGTGACGGCAAGACATTCGGCATCAAGTTCGTACTCTGAAACAACTCGTCCGCGCTCGTCGCAGCGTCGTTTCCATGCCTGTTGCGGAGGTTGGACGACCTGCGTGCGATGCCTGACGTTTGCCCCGCTCCGGCTGGCCGAGATTCGCACTCTCGGCTGTCCCCGAAGTGAGAAAAAGAGCCGGATTTACGTCAATTCTGAAGCAGCGCGTCAACCTTTGGGATGGATCGCCGCCGTTTTAGCAGATAGAGGTAAGAGCCCGATCGGGGCAGCCTGCCACGCAACTGCGGCAAGCGGGCCAGGTGTGGCCGCGCCGCGGTGTCCGTCGCATTCATTTGGAGTTCCTTTAGTTGGACCGGGCTTTGTTGCTGATTGCTGAGGGATTTTCTGCCCGAAAAGGCTTGAACGAAGCTTGTTGCCGGCACGCATCCGCGGGATCGCTGACTAGTGGCCAGAGAATGAAATCGTGAGCCTGGAACCGCTGGACAGAAGCTTGGCGATGCGGTGCGAAACAGCCGCGGCGCACAAGGGAACTCCCGGATCGGCTGTGCGATTGGAAATGCCGGAGGGAGTGCTTCCGGTACGCGTGTTCTGGGGCCATGCGACCGTTGTCTTTGGTTATCACCTCATCGCTTTGTTCGCGTTCATGCCCTGGTTCTTCAGCTGGACCGGCGTGATCCTGTTCATTCTCGGCGACTACGTCTTCGGCGTGCTGGGCATCAACCTGTGTTATCATCGCTTGCTGACCCATCGCGGTTTCAAAACTCCGAAATGGTTTGAATACCTGCTGGCAACCCTGGCGATCTGCTGCGTACAGGACACGCCTGCCCGCTGGGTGGCGGTGCATCGCCGGCATCATCAACACGCCGATGAACAGCCCGACCCGCACAGCCCGCTGGTCAATTTCCTCTGGGGTCATCTTGGCTGGGTTCTGATCGACAACCGCGAACTGAGCCGGCTCGGCATCTACGGCCGCTACGCCAAGGATATTCTGCGCGACCCCTTCTATCACTGGGTTGAGCGGAACTACCGGCAGAGCTGGCTGATCCTGGCCTCATGGTTCCTGTTCTACGCCGGCGGATTTCTCGCCGCGTGGGTCGCGGGAGATACGCTGCTGGAAAGTGTCCAGTTCGGCGCCAGCCTTCTGGTGTGGGGCGTCTTCGTACGCACCGTCGTGGTCTGGCATCAGACCTGGGCGGTGAACTCGATCACCCATCTGTGGGGCTATCGGAACTACGAGACCGACGAGGGAAGCCGCAACAACATGTTCGTCGGCATCCTCAGCAATGGCGAAGGATGGCACAACAACCACCATGCCGATCCGCGCGCGGCCAAGCACGGCCATCGCTGGTGGGAGTTTGACTCGACGTACCTGACGATCCGCCTGTTTGCGGCGCTGGGCCTTGCGAACAACATCATCATGCCGCGCGAGCGTGCGCTGGCGCCTCGCAGTCTTGTGACACGCCACACCAACGACATTCCCGACGCATGACGGGTTTTTGAGGCGGCCTGCCGCCAGCTCTCCCGGTCAGCCCTTGGGTACGCTACCCAGGCCGGCGACCGGCCCCTTGCGCTCAATCACCAGCCGATAGAGCGTTAGCGCGCCGGCAACATAGGCTTCCAGGCAGACGGTCAAATTATGCAAATAGTCATTGAACATCTCGGATCCTACCAGGGCAACGAGATCGGTTTCATGGCGCCGCAGATTTCGGATCCATGCGCGTAGCGTGTAGATGTAGTCCCGTTGCTTTCCTTCGAGATGGATAAGGTTGAACCAGGGCTCGCTCGCGAGCAGCATCTCGCTGGCGTGTGGCAGATTGCCCTCATTCCAGAAACGATCGATTCCGCTCTCGGCGATGTGGCGCGCCTCGCTACCCGGTGCGATGTTGGCCCAGCCGTTCACCTGGATCGAGGCGCGTCCCCCAACGCGCAGCATGCGGGCGCAGAACTCGAAGAACAGCCGGTAGGCCTCGATCCGCCCGTTGCGATCCATCGTCTTCCCGGCGAAGTGCTCCATCGCCCCGATACTCACGATCGCGTCGAACGGACGGTTCGTCTGGTAATCCTGCCATGCCGAAATCTCGGTCACGAAGTTCTCAGGAGCAAAGCTACGCACGTATTGGACCTGATTGTCGGCAGGCGTCAGCCCGACATATTCAAGGCCCGGCCGACGCACCATCAGCCGCTTGATCAGGCTGCCCCAGCCGAGCCCGACTTCAAGTACGCGCCGTCCGCTGTCCGCGCCCGACATATCGATGTGCCAGTCGAGCTTACGGAGCTGCGCCGCCTCAAGGGTGTCGCGGTTGGCAGGCTCATTCCAAATTGCAGCCGAATAGGCCAGGCTCGGCCCGAGAAACCGCTCGTAGAAAAGAGGTTCGCGGTCGTAGTGCGCCTGAATCGAAGCCTTCGATGCCCCGAGGTTGGGAATCGGCGCTGTGGGTGTCCCGAGACCGGGATCATTCATGCGGCTGTCGGCCATCACTTCTCCTGGAACTAGCTGACCTCCAGTCTACCCAAAATTTCGACGATGGATACCTCGGCCGCCATTATCCGGGCTTGCCCAGTTCGGCCAATAGCTTTTGGAGGTCCTGGATCGGCGCTTTTTGTTGCGACCGCCTTGTTATGACGCGGGCTTTCTTTGCGGCATCCCCTCGGGGACAATGGTTTCCACGATGGACGCGTCGAGCGCTTCGTAATCGTGGAGGCCGATCGTCGCGTAGAGTTCCGCGCGGGTCTGCATCTGATCGACCGCGTTATGGGTTCCCCCATCGCGCGCGATGGCTGCGTAAAGTTTCGCTTGCGCCTTGTTTGCCACGCGCAACGCCGAGACCGGCCAGATCACCATGGCGTAGCCCATCGCCTCGAACTCCGATGCCGTAAAGAAAGGCGTTCGGCCGAACTCCGTCATATTGGCCAGCAGCGGCACGCCCGGCATGCGTTCGGCAAAGGCGCGAAACATCTCGGCGGTGTTGAGCGCTTCCGGAAAGATCGCATCCGCGCCGGCTTCCATATAGAGCCGGGCACGCGCGACCGCGCCGTCGAGCCCCTCGCTCGCGGCCGCATCGGTACGGGCGATAATGACCAGATCGCGTCGCGCCTTCGCCGCGGCGGCAACCTTGGCCGCCATGTCATGCGCATCGGCGAGGTGCTTGTCATTCAGGTGGCCGCACTTCTTCGGCAGGATCTGATCCTCCAGATGCAGCGCGCCGGCGCCCGCCTCCTCGAACACGCGCACGGCATGCATGACGTTGAGCGCTTCGCCATATCCGGTGTCAGCGTCGACCAGGAGCGGCAGGCCTGACGCGCGGACGATCTGGCGGATGAAGAAGGCGACCTCGTCCACGGTGATGATGCCGAGATCGGGCAGCCCCATCGAGGCCGTCATCGCCGCGCCCGAGAGATAGAGCGCGTCGAAGCCGGCCGCTTTGGCCTGAAGCGCGGCCATCCCGTTATGCGCGCCCGGCAACCGCAGTATCCCGGGCTGCTTCAGCAGCGCGCGAAAGCGCCGGCCGGCGGATTCGGATGGCAGATCGGATGCGACGAGATACGGCATGTGAAAATCCCTATTGGCTCTGATTGCAAACTCGACGTACTCCGGCGCGACAAGCTTCCCGGTAAAGGCGGAGCCTAAGCGCTCGGCGGCCGAGGCTCAAATTCCATCGCGGCAGCGTGACGTGGAGCCCCGGCTCCGGCGCCGATCAACTGAACCAAGGCGCCCAGGATGCTGCCGGCGAGGAATATCTCGAACCCGTCAACAAACAGCCCGGCGCCGATCAGGGAAAGATCCGATAGTGAAACCGGGCGATCGGCAACCTGTCGAGCCGACCACCGGCATTGACGCCGCTGGATGTCATGTGATCCTCCCCGGATCGACGATCGTTTTTATCCTCGTGATGATCGCATGTTCCGTACGTCATCCGGGCGGAAAAAATCACGTTCCGATCCGGCTTGCGCGTGACGATCATAATAGGCCCCTCCAGGGGATATGACGACGCGGAATAAAATCGGTGATTTGGGTCAGAGAGGAATAATAATATTTTCAAATGGGGTTGGACAGGCAAATCACCAAATAGACCTAGGCTCTTTTCAGCTCAATTCGGTACACTGTCGCCAATTCGCACTGTAATTTTCTGAATTGTGTTCGTCAATGAAGCGGGCGCGGCCGACTTCGCAATCGCGCAGCGACGAGGCGGGCAATTTCCGCCGGCGCTTGATCCGGAATCGCGAAGACTGAACTGACGTTTATCTCGCAGAGAGCGTAGGTGTCCTCGCCCGCTGCATTACGCGGACCGAGCAGAAAATCGGCATCCCATATGATCGGCAACGAGGCGGCATCGATGCCGAGGATCTCCATCATCTGCGGCGTCCACGCGGTCTCCATCTCGTTCTTCAGCCGCTGAAACGGCTTGGCCGAGGCAGGATGCATGACGCGCGGACCAGGTTGCGCCGCCTCGGAGTCCGGTCCTTCGGGTGGCGGCGGGATCAGTGCCTTTATCAACTGTTGGCCGAAGCCCACCACCTTGTTGGCGCCCATATAGCAGCGGATCATACCTTCCGGCAGGCGCGGCTGGAACGGTTGATCGACGATACAGCCGTCGGGCCCGAAATAAGCTTCGCAGCGCGTCATGAAATCCGTCAGCGCAAGCTCTTCCGGCAAGCTTCCGCGTCGCGCTTGCAACACCCGAACTGCCGCCGCTTCCCCCCGAAGCGCATCAAGCCTTTCGACTTTCCAGACACCCTGTCCGCCGTTGCCGCGATTCTGCTTCAGTACCCTCGGACCGGAGGCCATCAGACGCTCCGGAAATGCCTCCCGAAAACCGCGCGGAGAGCGATAGATGTGCGTATCGCTCCCCCACCCGAGTTGCTTCGTCCGGTGCAGCACCTCCTTGACTCCCATGGCCCAGATCACGTCCGGATGGGCGCTGACCCACGGCCCGTGCTCCGCGACGTCGCGCAGCAACGGATCCAGCACCGCGCGCGTCTTCCCCTCATGCAACGGATCGACCCAAACGAGTACGCCGTCCGCCGTCATGAGTTGTTCGCGGACCTCGTCCGCGAACAACTCATCGAAGACCGCCGGCTCCACGCCGATGCCAAGCGCGGCAAGCTCCTCGAATACCCGATGGAAGCGATTGTTCTGCGCTGTCGCCGAAGTCCGCGCTTCTCGGTCACCGCGCCAGACTATTGCAATTCTACTGGTCACAGGCGGTCTCCATCTTTCGATCGTTGTCCTAGTTCTTGGTCACAGCGGCCTTGTCCAGCGCTGCCCGCAATCCCTTCGCAAGCTTGATGGCGTCGTCGTTCGCCCAGAAATGCATGAAGAAAAGCCGCGGGCTCTCCATCAACATGTGACTGTGAAGTGCGGTGACATCGATGCCGTTGGCGCGCAGCGTTTTGAGGACGGGGTTCACTTCGGTGTCAATCAGGACGAAGTCTCCGGTGATCGCCGCCTTGCCGTGGCCGGTCGGCTGGAAATTGATCGCCTCGGCGACACCCATCGGCCCGACCGGAGCCATCTGCATCCCTTCCATGGTGACGGCATCGCGGCGCGGTACGTTGAACTGCAGGACTCCGCCGTTTGTCTGGCCCTTTAGCCCGATGATCTCCTCGATCTGCGCGCTTTCGAGGTCGATCGCCGGCGGCGTCGCGGGCGGGGTCGGCGCCGTCATCGGTGTCTTGCTGATCGCGAGCGCGTCGTGGATGACCGCAGCCATCTTTGCGGGGTCTCCATGACCGCCGACATGCATGTAGAACGTCGCCGGACTGGCGCGCAGCAGGTGATTGTGGATGGCCGTGATGTCGAGCCCACCTCGGACGAGTTTCTCCATGACGGGCTCGATCTCGGTTTCCAGCAGGACAAGGTCACCCATCACCATGGCCTCGCCGCCGATCGGCTTGAACGCGACCCAGCCCCCCAGCGCGAGCGACGGCTTGATGGTCACGCCGTCGAGGGTCACGTTGAGATCGGTCCTCGGAAATCCGTAGCGGTGAACGTCCTGGGTCACGGCCGCCGACCTTCCCATGGCCTCGTCGACCTTCGACCAGACGATTTCTTCTCCACGTGCTGCGCCGGTTATCGCTACGCCGGCGACGATCAATAATCCGAGCAATCGCATTGCTCACTCCTTCTTGGTTTATGCACCCAGCCTTATTGTCTCCCGCTGCTTTCGATATGAGAGGTGACAGCGGGCTATCTTGATTTTATTACAGGCATCGAACGCAGCCCTATTCCCTCGTCAACGCGACGATGGTTTTCATCCCGCCGATCATCTCGACGGTGATCTCGACCAGATCGCCGTACCGCACGGAATTGAAAATAAGCCCGTCCAGCACCTTGAAGTCGCCCGATATGCCGGTGGACGCGAGTTGAATGGTAAGCGTGTCGTTCTGCTCATTCGTGCTTGCAACGACACCTTTCAAGGTTTCGCGGGCGGACGCGTTCGATGCCAATGCCGGTGCTGAACCCCGTTCGTTCGGGCCCAAGCCCTGCGTGGCGGCCGAAGCCGCGCAGACGGTCGCAAGCAGCAGCGCACCGGCCGCGACCAAAGCTCGGGGCAACGACGTGCGATCGACCGGAGCGGAAGACGAGTGTTCGTGTTTCATGGGCTTTCTCCTTTTGCGCCCCAATGCGATCCAGCCGCGAAACTGGATTCATGTGATGCGAGATGCGTCGCGGCCAGGTGTCGACTAGATTCGTCTCGGTGCTCCGAACGCGGATATCGCGTCGGACAATGGTGTCGCGGTCGTCTTCACAGCACACCCGCGGCGTGAAGCAGCAAGCCTGCGGCGGCACAGGCACCCAAGGTCTGCAGCATTCCGACGTTGAACCGGAAGATCGCCGCTGCGGCCGCGACCGACAAAGCAAGCGCCCAAGGGTCGACGCTCGAAAGAACCGGCGCCTCGAAGGACAGGCCCAGGCTATGGACGGGCACGGTGGCGTGAAACAACGTGTGGATCGCGAACCAGATCGCCAAATTGAGGATGACGCCGACGACGGCCGCCGTGATCGCCGACAGCGCGCCGGCGAGCGCCTTGTTGCCGCGCATGACTTCGATGAAAGGTGCGCCGAGGAATATCCAGAGGAAGCACGGGGTGAACGTCACCCAGGTCGCCAGCAGGCCGCCCAGCGTCCCGGCAACCATCGGCGACATCGGGCCGGGATCGCGGAAGGCGGCCATGAAGCCCACGAACTGCAGCACCATGATCAGCGGCCCCGGCGTCGTCTCCGCCATGCCGAGACCGTCCAGCATCTCGCGGGGCTGCACCCAGTGATAGTGCTCCACGGCCTGCTGCGCGACGTACGCCAGCACCGCATAGGCGCCGCCGAACGTCACCATCGCCATCTTGCTGAAGAAGATCGCGATCTGGGAGAATACATTGGCTTCGCCGAGCATCACGAAAATTGCCACGACCGGGATCAGCCACAACAGCAGCCACACCGAGGCAACGCGCAGCGAGCTTGCAACGCTCGGCTTGGCGTGCGCCGGCAATTCTTCGCCAAGAAGGCTGTCGACCAGGGCGGTCGATTTCGACGGCCCGTGTCCTCCGCCGACGGCGAAGGTGGCGAGGCCGGCACGACCGCCGAAAAAACCGATCAGTCCTGCCCCAAGCACGATCACCGGAAACGGAACGTCAAAGAAAAAAATTGCCACAAACGCCGTTGCGGCGAGGCCCCGCATGACCGGGTTCTTCAACGCGCGATTGCCGACGCGCACCACGGCCTGGATCACGATGGCGAGAACCGCGGCCTTTAGCCCGAAGAACAGTGCCGCCACGAAGCCGACATTGCCGAATGCGGCATAGATGTAGCTCAGCGCCATGATGGCGAAGACACCGGGCACGACGAACAGACCGCCGGCCATGATCCCGCCGCGCGTACGATGCATCAGCCAGCCGATGTAGGTCGCAAGCTGCTGCGCCTCTGGACCCGGCAACAGCATGCAGTAGTTCAGGGCATGCAGGAATCGCTCCTCGGAGCCCAGTTCTTCTCTTCAACGATGATCCGGTGCATCACCGCGATCTGGCCGGCCGGCCCGCCAAAGCTGAGCATCGCGACGCGGAGCCAGACCCGGAAGGCTTCCGTCATGGTGGGCATGCCCGGTGCGCTGTGCGCAGCGGGGATTGAGGCGTTCGAGGTCACGTCGGTCATGCCCCGGCCTCCGGCTTCGTCTTCGACTTGGCCTTGTGGGAAGACCAGTTGTGGGTCTCGCCGGTTGCATCCCGGCACCATCGGTAGAAGGCGTCATAGAGCAGCATGCCGGCATCAAGCTGTTCATGGTCGTCGGCATAAATCCGGGAGAGGCCTAGCGAAGCCGCAAGCAGGCCGGGCGCCTCCGGCGAAAGGTCGAGCCGATCGGTGTCGGCGGCGCGTACGATCTTGGCGAGGTGCTGGAGCGCGTCGAACCCCAAGCCGAATTCTTCGACCATCGCGTCGAAAGTGCAGAGCTCACCGCGATGGCTCCAGTGCACGCCCTCGATGTCGAAGGGCACCGCGCCGAAGCGCTCGCCGACCGCTTCGACTTCGGAGGCGGTCACGAACAGAAAGACGGCGGACGGATCGACGAAGCGGCGGATCAGCCAAGGGCAGGCGATGCGGTCGATCTTGGGTCTTGCGCGCGTCACCCAGACGGTGCGGCCTTCCGGATCGCGCTTCGGAAGCTTCGAGGCCGGC
Source organism: Bradyrhizobium sp. S69 (assembly GCF_009766005.1). Classification (GTDB taxonomy): domain Bacteria; phylum Pseudomonadota; class Alphaproteobacteria; order Rhizobiales; family Xanthobacteraceae; genus Bradyrhizobium. The sequence continues at coordinate 105,156 of NZ_LMUK01000033.1, forward strand.
ACGCGCGGAAGCTTCTCCTTCGCCCAGGCTTCGGTGCCGCCGTCCAGCACATTCGCGGACGCGCCGGCGTGACGAAGCCATGCGGCGACGCCGTCGCTGAGCTTCTGCCCTCTCTTGCAGATCGCGACGACGGTCTTTCCGGAAAAACCTGGGGCCCATTCCGCGACGTTGCCGTGATTGCGGCGAACGGCGCCGGGCACGAAATTTGGGTCGGCGTTGAAATCCTCGTCGGTCCGGACGTCGACGAGCACGGGACACGCAGGCGTGCCGATCAGACGGACAAGTTTATCGGGAGCTATGGCGTAAATGGCAGACATGATGCGTCCTCGGTGGATGACCGGACGCGATTCTTGGGCATGTCGCCTTGTGGGGAGATCGCTTCCCCATGGCTGCCAGTACAGCCAAAGGGCGCCTAGTTTGTCAATCGGGAACTTAGTGCCGGAAAGCCGGAGACGCCAGCGAACAGCAAAGCAATCCAATGCGACGAGGATTGGATTGCTTCGCCGTGTAGCCTGTCAGCGGGACCGCATTCCCGCGACCCGCTGACTTCTCATAACGACGGCAAGAACGGTTCGCTTACCGCCCCGGCCGAAGCTCCAGGCTTTCCAGTCCGGCCGCGACGCTGAGGCCGACCTGGCCCTGCAAGCTCAGCGGTTGCAGCGCGATCGAATTATTCGAGCCACCGACCAGCACATTGCCGCCGGCTCCGACGCCGACCGCGGCGCTGCCCTGGGCGCCGGCGTAATTGCCCGAGAGATCGCCGATTCCGAGGCGGGCGACGGGTGCGTACACACCCCAGGCGAGCGCTGTCTCCTGGGTGATGCCGAGGTCGACGCCGACCTTGCGGATGGTCGCGACGTAGCGGTCGTCCGGCACGCCGTCGACGCGCAGCACGCAGCCGAGATTGGTGACCGAGCCGACGATGAACCCGATGCTCGCGCCGCCGCGGCATTCGAGAACGCCGACCTGCACGCGCTGCAACGGCTGCTGCGCATGGGAGCCGGCAAGGGAACCACCCAGCATGCCCATGGCGATACCGGCAAGGATGAATGAGCGACGCATGAAGAATCTCCGGCTGATGAATGTGATGCGGGGCAGAGATTAGGATAGAGCAGACTTGAAGAGAGCGGACTTGAAGCGAGCGCCATTCCTTACGGCATAGACCGTGGCGCACGCATTCTATGACATAACGCCGCCGAGCTTGCCATATTGGCCATGCGTTAATCCGTATCCTGCGTGCATCACGTCACAAAAAAAGAGGCCCGCTTGCGCGGGCCTCTTTCGAAAGCGTCGGGCGTATTGGAGCGTTTTCGAGCGAAGCAGGTACCGGTTCGCGTGAAGAAAACGCGTCAAAACAAAAAGACTAGAGCCCCGTTCCGATTCCATCGGAACGAAAAAGGCTCTAGTGGTGACGCCGGTGATGATGGTGCCAGTGCCGGCCGCCATGCCGATACTCAACCGGCTGGAGGTCGAGGCCGGCGATGCCCGCCGAGACGTTCAATCCGGTCTGGCCTTGCACGCTGACCGGCTGCAGGGCGTAGGAATTGTTCGGGCCACCGACCAGGAAATTGCCGCCGCCGCCAACGCCGACCGACGCATTGGCGCCGACGCCGCCATAGCTGCCGGCCAATTGGCCGTATTCAAGCCGGCCGCCCGGCGCGGTCACCGCCCAGGAAAACTGGGTCTGCGCGGTGATCCCGAGGTCGACGCCGAAGCGGCGAACCGTCGCGGCGTAGGGGTCGGGCCGGTGTCCCGGGCTCTGGAACACGCATTGGAGTTGGGTCACCGAGCCGAGCACGAAGCCGACATTCTGCCCGCCCTGGCATTGCAGGATGCCGGCACGCATCGGCGACACTGCATTGGCGCTCGCGATCGGCGCCAACAGCGCGACGATAGCAATGGAAAGTGTCGAAAATCGCATAAATTGGGTCTCCGCCTGACTGGTTAAACTTGCGGGGCGGACAAGAAGGAAGCGTCGTGTCCAAAACAAGGCGCTTCCCAACTTCGACGTCAAAACATCAAAGGTTCGGCAAAACAAAGTAAATAGTGATCGGTCTTGTGATTTGACACGCCTTTTTTTCGACGCGTTTTCCCGGCGCGAACCGGTCCATCCCCGGATCAAGTCCGGGGACAGGCTTCGCTTGAAAACGCGTCGTGTTATTTTTTACGCGTTATCTTGGCGCGAAACGCTCTATCTCAAATTGCCGCAAAATCGCTGGATGCGCTTGCAGGCCTCTTCGAGATCGGAGGTCTTGGTGGCGTAGGAGATCCGGAACGCGGGCCCAAGTCCGAACGCGGACCCCTGCACCACGGCGACGCCTTCGGTCTCCAAGAGTTCGGTGACGAAGTCCTCGTCGTTGCTGATCACCTTGCCGGACGGCGCGGTCTTGCCGATGGTGCCGGCGCAGGACGGATAGACATAGAACGCGCCTTCCGGCCGCGGGCATTCGATGCCCTTCGCCTGATTGAGCATCGAGACCGTGAGATCGCGGCGCTCCTTGAACACTTTATTGTTGGCTGGAATGAAATCCTGCGGACCGTTGAGCGCCTCGACGGCGGCCCATTGCGCCACCGACGACGGGTTCGATGTCGACTGCGACTGGATCGTCGCCATCGCCTTGATCAGTTCGGCGGGGCCGCCGGCATAGCCGATGCGCCAGCCGGTCATGCAATAGGCTTTCGAGACCCCGTTCACCGTCAGCGTGCGATCGTACAGTTTCGGCTCGATCTGCGCCGGCGTCGTGAACACGAAGTCGTCATAGACCAGATGCTCGTACATATCGTCGGTCATGACCCAGACATGCGGATGCTTCACCAGCACGTCGGTGAGTGCCTGCAATTCGCTGCGCGTATAGGCCGAACCGGTCGGGTTCGACGGCGAGCAGAGGATGATCCATTTGGTCTTCGCGGTGATCGCCTTCTCCAGATCTTCCGGGCGCAGCTTGAAGCCGCTCGACGCCGGGCACACCACCGGCACCGGCTCGCCGCCGGCCAGCGCCACCATTTCCGGATAGCTGACCCAATAGGGCGCGGGGATGATGACCTCGTCGCCCGGGTTGATGGTCGCCATCAGCGCGTTGTAGAGCACCTGCTTGCCGCCGGTGCCGACGATGATCTGGTTCGGCTTGTAGGTCAGCCCGTTCTCGCGCTGGAACTTGGCGATGATGGCTTCCTTCAGCTCGGGAATGCCGTCGACCGCGGTGTATTTGGTCTTGCCGGCCTCGATGGCATGGATCGCCGCCAGCTTGATGTTGGCGGGCGTATCGAAATCCGGCTCGCCGGCGCCCAGCCCGATGACATTGCGGCCCGCCGCTTTCAGCGCGCGCGCTTTATCCGTTACCGCGATGGTCGCGGACGGCTTCACACGGTCGAGCGCAGCGGACAGAAACGGCATCATCATCTCCTTAAAGTGGGTGTCATCTTGAGTAGGACATCAAACGTCATGCGTCGCGAATTGGGGATCAACCACGGCGCTTTTTGATGGGATCGGCGCACCCTAGAGCGGCTTACGCTGCATCGCAAGAAGGTTCCCGCAACTTGAACAAATTGTTCAAAAAAAGGGTGTTTTCTTGCGGTTTCGAAGCTGTCATGAAGGCGAGACATACAAATATTGCGAGCCATTATGGGGCCTGCCCCCGACTCACTGCGAAACCCGGAACGACTGGCCGCGCTGGCCGATACGCATTTACCGGATTCGGCGGCGGAAGAAGCCTTCGACCGGCTGACGCGCATGGTGACGCGGCTGCTCGGCGCGCCGGTTTCGCTGGTCTCCCTGGTCGACGACCGGCGGCAATTCTTCAAAAGCCAGCAGGGACTGCGGGGCGCCGCCAGCGAGGCGCGGCAGACGCCGCTGTCCCACTCGTTTTGCCAACATGTCGTGATCGAGCAGGCGCCGCTGATCGTGACCGACGCCGAGAACGATCCGCGGGTCTGTGAAAATCTCGCGATCCCCGATCTCGGCGTGAAGGCCTATCTCGGCGTTCCCCTGACATTGCCGTCGGGACATGTCATCGGCTCGCTCTGCGCGATCGACACCGTTCCGCGCCAATGGTCGGAGACCGACCTGAAAAATCTGAGCGATGTCGCGGAAATCGTCTTGAGCGAAATCGGGCTGCGGCGCGAGATTGCGAAGCGGCGAAAGGCCGAGGACAGCCAGGAGCTCCTGATCGCCGAATTGCATCATCGGGTGAAGAACACCCTGTCGACGGTGCAGGCCCTGATCCAGTTGAACCTCCGATCGTCACCGACGCTGGCGGTGTTTCGCGGCACCATCGGCGGCCGGATCGAGTCGCTTGCAAAGACCCACACGCTGCTGACCTCGAAGCGCTGGCACGCGATCGCATTCCGCGACATCCTCAACAGCGAACTCGATCCCTATCAGCAGACCGAACGGGTCAGCTTCAGCGGTCCTGACTTCGACCTCGAAGCCGAAATCGCCACCAGCGTCGGCATGGTGATCCACGAACTCACCACCAATGCCGCCAAATACGGCGCGCTCTCCGCGCCCTCCGGCACCATTGAGGTTCACTGGAGCCTCGAGGCGATGGCCGGCGGCGCCGACGCGCGCCTCAATTTGAGTTGGCGCGAGCGCGGCGGACCACAGATCCAGCCGCCGGACGAAAAGGGTTTCGGCTCGACCCTGATCGAGCGCTTGATCGGCCGGCAATTCGGCGGCACCGCGAAATTCGAGTTCGCCCCCGAAGGCCTTTTGTTCCGCGCGGCATTTCCAGTTCCGATCGCCGCCGAGCCGGCTGACGAGGCGTTCAACCCCGGCCGAACAAAACGTTAAACCGGCCGCCCTGGATTCCAGGCTCTTGGCCGCAGCGTGGATCGTGCCGCTGTTGTCGCGCAGGCGTGATCTGAATTGTTTGAACGTGTTGATAGAATCATTCTGCACGTGTGCAGTGCGGCAGAGGTTTTCGACTTTTTCCAGTCGGCAGCCCTTGCGACACTCCCCTATCGGCATCATTGTTTAGCCGCGTTGCGGGATGACAAGGCGCCTCCCGCACCGCAACCTCGCCGATGAATCCCGCTACGAATCCACGACGATTGAATCCAGATGTACAAGCTCTATTCGATGCAGCGCTCCGGCAACAGCTACAAGGTTCGCCTTGCGCTGGCGCTGCTGAATGCGCCCTATCGCGCGATCGAAATCGATATCCTGCGCGGCGAGAGCCGTACGCCGGATTTTCTCGCGATGAATCCAAGCGGACAGGTGCCGCTGCTGGAAGTCGAGTCGGGACGCTACCTCGCCGAGTCCAACGCGATCCTGTGGTATGTCGCCGGCGGCACCTCGCTGGCGCCGGACACGCGGATCGAACGCGCCGAAGCATTGCAGTGGATGTTCTTCGAACAGCACGCGCTGGAGCCCAATATCGGCGCGGCCTATTTCTGGCTGTCGCTGGTCAAGGGCGGACGCACGCTGCAGACCCACGCGCTGGAGGACTGGATGGAGCGCGGCTATGCCGCGTTGCAGGTGATGGAAAATCACCTCAAGATCCATGATTATTTTGCCGCCAAACAACTCACCGTCGCCGACATCGCGCTCTACGGCTACACCCATGTGGCCGACCGCTGCGACTATGACCTCGCGACATTCCCCGCGGTTCGCGCCTGGCTGCGGCGCATCGAGCAGACCTACGGTTTTGTCGGCATGGACTGGCGGCCGGATGCCGGGGCCCACGCGCCCGCCGGGGTCGGCGCCGAGGTTTAATCGGCTTAATCAGCTTAAATAGCGGGCATAACCAGCGGTTTCGCCGCCGTTTTGCCATTTTCCGGTGAGCCGCCGCCGCAATATTGCCTGCGATGCCTGCCAAGTCATTCGCGTCGCAGGTGATTCGCCCGCGCATCAAAGGAACTCGGCCATGAGACGGTCGCCCGGCTCAGTAGGTTTTGAAGATCGTTCTGCGCCCGTAGCCTCGTTGCGATTGCACGACGTCGTCGCGGCCTCGCTCGCGATCGGCTCGCTGTCGCTATGCCTGATCGTCACCCTGACGGTGTTTTCGCTCAAGATCGGCATGGCGATGCCGATCCCGGCTTAGCCCAAAGCTATTTCTGCAAAGACATTTTTCCAAAGCTATTGGCAATTCCCGCGAGCGGTTCTCGCGCCATTCCTCGAACGACAAGGCGCGGTGATATGCACCGCGATTGAGTATCGATGAAAGCTCCTGTTGTAATCGTAACCGCGACGTTGACGCTTGCGATCTTGCTCGCCGCCTCATTCCTGATTGCGACGGGAACGCGCGGCGAGAACGCGTTCCGTCGGCCGCTCGATGCGGCGCGCTGGCATGCGCCGGCCGCCAAATGATATCGCAAGTGACACCAGGCGAGATCGTTTGAATCAAACAAGCCAAAACCCTGAGCTGACTGGTCAACGGCTTCTTGACGATATGGCCAGAAAATCCGCTGCGCATCTAACCATCCGTCATGCTGTTGCACTTAACTCTGGTGACAGAGCGAGACAGGCATGCAATTCGACTGGCGCGCATTCTCCGGTCCGGTACTGACGGCAGCGACGGCGCTGATCGCCATCTTCGCCGACCGCGTTCTGATTGGGGCGCCTGATCCTGCACCGTTGTTGATCTGCATCATCGCCTTCGCCGGTTCGCTCGGCGGGCTTGCTTCCGGCATGATCAGCGCCGCCATCGCGGTCGCTGCCTCCGCGCTGCTTTTCCTGCATCACCGCAACCTGCCCGGCACCGACGCCGCCGATCTGGCGCGGCTGTCGATGCTGGCATTGACCGCGGTGGCAACCGCGGCGATCACCGGCCTGCTGCGAAAACGGCTGGTCGATGCGCTGGCATGGGAGCGTACGCACCACACCACCGCGGAGCGGCTGGCGGCGGCGCTCGATCAGTTCGAAATCGGCATCGTGCTGCTGGATGCCGACACCCGCGCGGAATTCATCAACCGCGCCTTCCGCGATTATTTTGCGTTGTCCGACGCCAAGGCCGCCAGCAAGCCGCCGTTCATCGCGCTGTTGTATCACGGCCGCGACACCGGCGCCTGGGAGATGCCCGAGGAGGAGTTCGCCGAGTTCATCGCGCAGCGCACCAAGATGATGCGCGCCGGCGACCAGACGCCGATCATCATCAACCTCAGGGATGGCCAGGTGCTGCGTTTCAGTTGCACCGCATTGCCCGACGGCGGGCGAATGCTGAGCTATACGCCGGTGACCGACCTGGTCCGCCACACCGACGATCCCGCCACTGCCGACTACTACCAGTCGCTGCGCGGCGGCGGCAATCGCGGGCTGATCCGCTATCTGCGCGCCGCCGAGTAGAAGCCGCATCGCCGCAACGCAGAAGGCGATTGATCCTGCCCGCCCCTGCCCCTACTAAAGACCTCGCTGGCCGCGCGGGCCGTGCTTGGTGCACCCTTTCCACGAATCCGAAACGCAACAATGTCCAGCGACCTCATCATCCGCACCGTGACCCCACAGGACTACGCGCAGTGGCTTCCGCTGTGGGATGGCTACAACGCGTTCTATGGACGGGCAGGCGCGACCGCGCTTGCTCCTGAAATCACCCGCACCACATGGGCGCGCTTCTTCGACGCCTATGAACCGGTGCATGCGCTGGTCGCGGCGCGCGGCGACGAATTACTCGGTCTGACGCATTATCTGTTCCACCGCAGCACCACCGCGATCGGGCCGAATTGTTATCTGCAGGACTTGTTCACCAGCGAAGCCGCCCGCGGCAAAGGCGTCGGCCATGCGCTGATCGACGGCGTGTACCAACGCGCAAAGCTCGCCGGATGTTTGCGGGTGTACTGGCACACCCACGAAACCAATCACACCGCGATGCGGCTTTACGACGATGTCGCGGAGCATTCGGGATTTGTGGTCTATCGGAAATTGTTCTGAGGGCAGCATTCGACGCATTCGTCATGGCCGGGCATAGCCGTCCAAAGGACGGCGTCGCTTCCGCTCGCTTGTGTCCCGGCCATCCACGTCTTCCTTTTTTATCGCAAGTAAGTCGTGGATGCCCGGGACATCTAGCGCGAAGACGCGCTTCGCGCTTTTGCCCGGGCATGACGAACTCTTGGTTCGCTGTCACAATCGACGCACTGCAAACGCCCCTGTGGATAAGTCCTGCTGTCATGGCTGCGTAACAAAGCATGGCTAGGTTGCGCCTGCGTTTGGTCAGGCCCCCCGTCACGATCACGCGCCCCAAAGCGGTCCCCGTCAGTCGCCGCGTCTGACCGGGGCCGCACTTTTTTGTTCTCCCCTTTGTGACCGATGTCAGCGTTGACGGCGCCTTGCGGCGGCGTCACCGGCGGGCCAGAATGCCTGCAGCATCTCGTCTCACAGGATATCTCCATGCAAATTCGCAATCTCGGCGGCTCCGGCCTGCGCGTTTCCGCGGTCGGCCTCGGCTGCAATAATTTCGGCCAGCGCACCGACCTGGAAACCTCGCGCAAGGTGATCCACAAGGCGATCGACCTCGGCGTCACGCTGTTCGATACCGCCGATATCTACGCCAACATGGGCGGCTCCGAAACCGTGCTCGGCCAGGTGCTCGGCGACCGCCGCAAGGACATCGTGCTGGCGACCAAATATTGCATGCCGATGGCGACCGACGGCACCAAGCAGGGCGCCTCGCGGCGCTACATCATGTCCGCGGTCGAGGCCAGCCTTGTCAGGCTGAAGACCGACTACATCGATCTCTACCAGCAGCACATCTACGATCCTTTGACGCCGATCGAGGAAAGCCTGCGCGCGCTCGACGATCTGGTCCGCCAGGGCAAGGTCCGCTACATCGGCAATTCGAATTTCCCGGCCTGGCGCCTCGCCGAGGCCGAACACACCGCGCGCGCGATGAACGTGACCCGGTTCGTCTCGTGCCAGGACGAATACAGCCTCGTGGTGCGCGATATCGAAAAGGATCTGCTGCCGGCGGCCAGGGAATACAATCTCGGCCTGCTGCCGTTCTTTCCGCTGGCGAGCGGTCTTCTGACCGGCAAATACCAGCGCGGCGCCGCCGCCCCCGCCGACACCCGCTTCGCCAAGGCGCCGGCGCTGAAGGATCGTTACGTCACGCCGCGCAACGAGGACATCGTCGAAAAGCTGCAGGCGTTTGCCGAGAAGCGCGGCCACAGCATGCTCGAACTCGCCTTCTCCTGGCTGGCCTCGCAACCGCAAGTCTCCAGCGTGATCGCCGGCGCCACCCGCGTCGAACAGATCGAGCAGAACGTCAAGGCGATCGACTGGGTGCTGACGACGGAAGAACTGGCGGAGATCGACAGGATTACGAAGGCGTAGCGTCTTCTCCCGACCTCATCCTGAGGAGCTGCGAAGCTATCTCGGACGTCATCCCCGGGATGAACGCAATTGCGTTCACCCGTGAGGTGCGAGCCCTCTTGGGCGAGCCTCGAAGGATGGCTGATCTTCCCCCAAAAAAGTGGACAGGGTTAAACTGCTTTTAGCTCCATCTCGATCGGGCTGATATAGTTGATGGCGGAGTGACGCCGAGTTCGA
>NZ_LMUK01000034.1 GCF_009766005.1 Bradyrhizobium sp. S69
CATCTTTCGGCGCAATTTTGCCGGTCACCGCGCTATACCAAATACGGCTCAGGGTCAGCACCACGTTGCGTTCATCACCCGCCCAATCCGGCGGGCTGTTCCACAGGGTCAGGGTTTCGTTCAGCGCTTCAAACAGGTCCTGTTCCGGCACCGGATCAAACAGTTCTTCCGCTGCCGGACCAACCAGCGCCACGCTATGTTCACGCGCTTTGGTCAGCAGAATGGCCAGATCGATATCAATGGTCGCCGGTTCAAAAATGCCGGCCAGAATATCGTTACGCTGCCATTCGCCAAACTGCAGCTCACGTTTCGCCGGATAACGCCACGGAATAATGTCATCATGCACCACGATGGTCACTTCCACCGCACGCAGAATTTCGCTTTCACCCGGGCTCGCGCTGGTTTCCAGCAGATCGTTAATCAGCGCACGACGGGTGGTTTCATCCAGACGCACGGTCACGGTCACCAGCAGATCAATATCGCTATGCGGTTTCAGGCCGCCATCCACCGCGCTGCCATACAGATGCACGGCCAGCAGGGTCGGTTCCAGATGACGTTCAATCACGCCCACCACTTCAGACAGCTGGGTGCTCACTTCCG
>NZ_LMUK01000035.1:0-333 GCF_009766005.1 Bradyrhizobium sp. S69
GAGCGTGGTCTCGGCTTCGACCCGCGCGGTCAATGCCGCGGCCGAACCGCTGTCCCAGCGCGACAGCAATTCGAATTCGCGCCAGCCGAGACGATAAAAACGATTGCTGGAGGGGTCATGCAGCGTCCAGCTCGGCGAGCCGTCGAGCGCCGCGGGGCCCGGAAAGATCGCGATCTCCTCGCGCAATGGCAATAGGCCCTTTGCAGCGCCGGCCGCCGCGGCCACGCTCATCACAGGCCCACGAATTGTCGCGCCGCGGCCAGCGGACGCCGCAGCAAATAGTAGAACAGCGAAACCCGCTCGCCGAACAATTTCGCCGTGCCCTTGAGGCCG
>NZ_LMUK01000035.1:343-1781 GCF_009766005.1 Bradyrhizobium sp. S69
ACCAACAGCGCGAGACCCATGGTCGGCACCCGGCAGCCGAAACGCTTGGCAGTGTAGGCATGGCCGAGTTCATGCAGTCCCTTCAGGCAGCCGAGCGTGATGCCGAAGCCGACCGCGCCCTGCACCGAGAACATGTCGACGAAGGTGCCGAGAAACACGTCCCACTGCCGTGCGACGCGAACCAGTCCGATCAATCCGATCGCGACCACGAGCGCTGCGACCAGCGGGCTGAACACCCAGCGCAGATAGGGATAGCTCAGGTTTAGAAAGCGATCCGGCCGCAGCAGCGGAATCCGGATGAACAGATAATTGTGCAACAGCCATTTGGCCCAACTGCCACGCTGGCGGTCGGCCTTCTTGACCATGTTGGCGGTGGCGTCAGGGCTAGAGGCGCGCAGCAGGTCGAATGAAAACAGAAACCGGACGAGGTCGTCGACATCTTCCTGCTCGACCTGGAGCGTGGTCTCGGCTTCGACCCGCGCGGTCAATGCCGCGGCCGAACCGCTGTCCCAGCGCGACAGCAATTCGAATTCGCGCCAGCCGAGACGATAGAAACGATTGCTGGAGGGGTCATGCAGCGTCCAGCTCGGCGAGCCGTCGAGCGCGGCGGGGCCGGGAAAAATCGCGATCTCCTCGCGCAACGGCAACAGGCCCTTTGCAGCGCCGGCCGCCGCGGCCACGCTCATCACAGCCCCACGAATTGTCGCGCCGCGGCCAGCGGACGCCGCAGCAAATAGTAGAACAGCGAAACCCGCTCGCCGAACAATTTCGCCGTGCCCTTGAGGCCGATCCGCGGCGGATGTGCCGCATCGGATAATTTCGCCTTCAGACGATAGCCGAGCAGGCCGCCCGGCGACTGGGTCGCCTCATAGCTCGCCTGCCGCAAGTTCGCCCGCAGCGGCGAATCCGGCGCGATATTGAGAAAGAAATCGACGTCGGCACCGGTCGTCAGCGTGATCGCGTCCGCGACCGGCAGCCAGATCTCGATCTCGGCCTGCGCCGGATCGGCGATCTCGATCAGCCGCTCGCCGATTGCCACCGGCTTGCCGATCCAGGCGTTGGGATCGTCATAGATCGCAAGACCGCTGCGGCTCGCCGTGACCTTGACGCGATCGAGCAGCGACTGGTTGTAGGTGACGTCGGCGCGCTTCTCCTCCGCCCTACCCTTCAGCACCGCCATCAGGGCTCGGCTCTTGTCGTCGAACACCGCCTGCTGCGCGGCCTGGCGATATTCGGCCTCCGCCACCGCGAGCGCCTTGGCGGCGGCGTCGAGCTTGTTTTCGATCGCGCGCGGATCGAGCGTCAGCAGCAACTGACCGGCTTGGACCTGCTCGTTGGGCTGCACCTCGAAATGGTCGACGACGCCCTCGAGCGGCGCGCGCACGATGGTCGGCCGCAACGCGACCACTTCGGCCGGCGCCAGCGCCGACAAGGTCAC
>NZ_LMUK01000036.1:0-7272 GCF_009766005.1 Bradyrhizobium sp. S69
CGTAGGGGGCCGTCCACACCATCACGCCGTGTCCTATCGTTTAGGTGATGGAGCGGAGACCTTCCATAACATTGACGCCAGGGACTATGGGTCCCGGCCCCTTACGCGCAATCGCGCGCTAGGCCGGGACGACGATGGAGCAATTTTGCCGCGACGATATTCAAAGCAGGTGCGACAGGTCGCTCCAATCCGGGTTGCTCTCTTCAATCAACCGGATTTTCCAACCGCGCTGCCAGTTCTTCAGTTGCTTCTCGCGCGCAATGGCTTCCTGCGGTGAAGCGAATTCTTCGACATGGACCAACCGGTGAACGCCGTATTTTTTCACGAACTCCGAACCACGGCCGTTGCGACCAGCCTGGTCGAGACATCCCTGGTGATGCCGATATAAAGCGTGCCGTGTCTGCGGCTCGCGAGGATGTACACGCAATAACTGCCCGCTGTGCCCATGGTTTGGCTAGGTCCTGCAAGAACTTTGACCCTGATGGTTATGGGTCCCGGCTTTCGCCGGGACGACGATAAGTCGTATCGGAACAAATTAAGAACACTTTAGCAAGTCTTTGATATATCATTGTGATTCGGTGTCATGCCGATACAACATCTAGGGTCTGTCGCCAGCTTCGAGGACTACATGTCCACTATCGCCTTCGATCAATTCGCTCTCACCCGCATTGCTGATTTCGCGCGCTCGCTGTCGCGGCTGCATCTGACGGCGCGCCGCCGGCTGGTCGATGACGACCAGATCGACCGCGAATTCAACGCCGTCTGCATGTCGGTGTGGGGCTACACCACCGACGATTTCAGCGACGATCTGTTTTCCACAGCCGACCATGGCTGGCTCGACACGCTCGACGAAGCACAGGCGCGCATCTTCGCCGCCGAGCAGGGCTACGATCTCATCGACGACAACGGCATGCTGACCGACTGGTGGGGCTATTGCTGGATGATCCTCGCCGAGAAGCGCGGCCTGCTGACGCCGGAAAACCGCGCCTTGGCGCGCGCGGCGATCGAGGAGAAATATCTGCTGGCGCCGAACGTGATCGGCGTCATCGTCGGGCGGTGAGTTCGTCATTGCGAGCGGAGCGAAGCAATCCAAGGCCACGAGCAAGAACTGGATTGCTTCGTCGCTGGCGCTCCTCGCAATGAAGATTGGCTGTCTTTGCTACGCCCTAATTCGCGTCGGCGCGCTTGCCTTTGGCCAACGCGGATTTCGGCACGGAGACGGCGGCCGGAGCTTCGGGGATCGTGGAGCCCGGCACCTCGTCGGCGATCATTTCGGCGCTGACCGGCGCCACCTTCATCTCGCCAAGCCGCGCGCGGACGTCGGCGGTGAGGCCCGGAAACGAGGCGACCGGCGTGAATTCCGCGGTCTGGCCAACGCCGAGCCGTACCCCGGAATACGCCACCAATCCGTCGGTGGTGGCGATCACGTCTCCGGAACGCAGCGAGGTGTCGAGCGTCAGATCGACCGGGGCGAGGCCTGCGGCATCGCGGCCATTGCAGGTGCAATCGGCGCGCAGCGCCTTGCGGTAGGCAAACGCATTTTCGCTGTCGGCGTAGCGCTCACCGCTGCTGGACGACGCGCCGTCGATGTTGCTGCCGTAGAACACCTTGGTCGGGCTTGCCGGACAAAACGCCTGGCACAGCTGCGCCGGCGAGGCATTGCTGCGCGCCAGCGGGAAATAGCGCCCGTCGCAGCTTCGCACGCAAAAGGCAGGTCCGGAGCCGCCATTGGAGGCGACCGCGCGCGGCTGCGGCGCGGGCTGCTGATTGTTGCCGAACGGATCGGCGAAGAAACTGGCCTGCGGCGGCGCCTGGCGCTGCTGCTGTTGTTTCTGCGGGCCGCCGAACAGGAAATCGAACAGGCCCTCGGCGGACGCCGGCCGCGGCGCAAGCGCAGCCGTGAGCGCAAGTGCGGCAACAAGCATCCCACAGCGCCGCACGCGCCGATCCTTCAACTCTGTACGCAACGCGAACTCCACCCAACGCCACAAAACTCAAGGAGCTGCGCCAACAAGCTCAGCCCTGATTCACCTTAATTCGGGTTGGTAAACGAGCTATGAGCAAGCGCTCGGGCGGTGAAAAGATTTGCCATCCGTCGTCATGCCCGGCCTTGTGCCGGGCATCCACGTCTTGCTTCGGCAGGTTTCGTAAAGAAAGACGTGGATGGCCGGGTCAAGCCCGGCCATGACGGGGTAGGTCGAATCTAAAACGTGGGCGACCGCGGAAATTCTGTCGAACTCAATCCTGCAAAAACTCGGCGGCCTTGTAGAGCGACCGGAACGTCAGGCCGGCTTCCGAAAAGGTTTCGGTGGCGCCTTCCTCGCGGTCCACCATGGTGAGCACCAAGGCGACGATGCCGCCGGCCTCACGCACGGCTTCCACGGCTTTCAGCGCCGAGCCGCCTGTGGTGGTGACGTCCTCGACGATCACGATGCGCTTGCCTTCGAGCGTCTCGCCCTTGGTGAGGCCCTCGATCGCGAGCCGGGCGCCGTGCTCCTTCGGCTTCTTGCGCACAAAGAACGCCGCGATCGGATGGCCCTTGAGCCAGGACAATTGCGCGATCGCGCCGGCCAGCGGCACCGCGCCCATCTCAAGCCCGCCGATATAGTCGAGGCCGTCGTCCTTCAGCGCCTCATAGGTCAGTTCCGCCAGCAGCGTCGCGCCTTCGGGATCACACATGGTCGGCTTGAGATTGAAGTAGAAGTCGCTCTTGCGGCCCGAGGCCAGCGTGATCTCGCCGCGTCCGAACGAGCGTTTGCGGATGATCTCGGCGAGGCGGGCGCGGGAGGCTGATTTGGACAAAATGAGGTTCTCTGGCTGAAGGCAGCCGCAATCTATCGGTCCCGTCAGGCACATTCCAGCGCCGATACGGCGCCGTCAACAGCGTGGGCGCGGGGCGGCCCCGTCGGAAATCGCGGTTGTAGGGACGTCGGGTTCCGGGCTACGGCAGGGCAAAGCTATCAAAACGGGGAAACCGCGATGACGATCGAACTCCACACCTGGAACACGCCGAACGGCCGCAAGATCAGCGTCGCGCTGGAGGAGATGGGGCTTGCCTACAAAGTCGTCCCCATCAACATCTCCAAGGGCGAGCAGATGGCGCCCGCTTTCCTCGCCATCAGCCCCAACAACAAGATCCCCGCCATCGTCGATCCCGATGGACCCGGCGGCGAGCGAACCAGCGTGTTCGAATCCGGCGCGATCCTGCTGTATCTCGGCGAGAAGACTGGGAAATTCCTTCCCCAACCGCTGGCCGAGCGCATCCCGGTCTATGAGTGGCTAATGTGGCAGATGGGCGGTTTCGGGCCGATGCCGGGCCAGGTGCACCACTTCATTGCGCTGGAGAACGAGCAGGACCGCGCCTACGGCTTGCAGCGCTTCATGGCGGAGACCCGCAGGCTCTACGGCGTGCTCGATCGCCGCCTCGCCAACCATGAGTTCGTCGCCGGCGCGCTGTCGGTCGCTGATTTCGCGATACTCGGCTGGGCCTGGCGGCATCCGCGCCACAAGGTGGAGCTGTCGGATTTCCCCCATGTCGAGCGCTGGTACACCGCGCTGATGGCGCGCCCCGCCGTCAAGCGCGGCATGGAAGCCAAGCTGGATTGAGTTTTCTTTCTGCTCCCTCGCCCCGCTCTTGCGGGGAGAGGGTTGGGGTGAGGGGCTCTTGCAGCAAGGTCCGACTCGCGGATACGCCCCCTCACCCGAAATTCGCGTTGCGAATTTCGACCTCTCCCCGCAAGCGGGGCGAGGTGAAAAAGCGTCTCACGCCCGCTTGGCTTCGAACGCGATTTTCACGGCAAGTCCGGCGAGCACGGTGCCCATCAGATAACGCTGCACCAACAGCCAGCTCGGCCGCGTGCCGAGGAACAAGGCGATCGAACCGGCGGTCAGCGCGATGATGCCGTTGACGCTGACGCTGATCACGGTCTGGATCGATCCCAGCACCAGCGATTGCGCCAGCACGCTGCCCTGCGCGGGGTCGATGAATTGCGGCAGCAGCGCCAGATACAGCATCGCGATTTTCGGGTTCAACAGATTGGTGACAAAACCCATCGCAAACAGTTTTCCCGGCCCGTCGACTTTCAGCTCGCGCACCTGAAACGGCGAGCGGCCGTTGGGTTTCACCGCCTGCCAGGCCAGCCACAACAGATAGGCCGCGCCGCCCAAGCGCAGCGCGTCATAGGCATAGGGCACGGCGAACAACAGCGCGGTGATGCCGAACGCCGCGCACAGCATGTAAAACACAAAGCCGAGCGCGACCCCGCCAAGCGACACGATGCCGGCCGCCGGCCCCTGCGTGATCGAGCGCGAGATCAGATAGATCATGTTCGGCCCCGGCGTCAGCACCATGCCGAACGATACGAGGGCAAAACCGAGCAGGGCGGAAACATGGGGCATGACGGAACTCGCGGGAGGAATATACGCATTTTAGCGCGCATGGTGTCCCGATGTCATTTCGTAAATTGCACCGAGGACATTTCTACTAGATGCGCTGATCAATGCGCCTCGGTCGGCGATGCCATTTCGTAAATTAACTCTGTCTTGGTCAAATATTTCGGAGCTGACCGCGATCATCTGGCTTGATGCAGGGCCTCTATCTCGGCAGCAAAGCGCGAGATCGCTTGGCGCAGCGGTTCGGCGAGATCGGCGTTGGCGACGATACTTTCTTCATCGTTTACGGTGCCGAGCAAAGGCAATGTGAGGAAGGCATCCGGGACCAGGCGCGCCGACATGGTTTCCAAGGTCAGCGTCAGTGCGGCCAGCGCATGGGTTGCCCGGGGTGAGGTGTTGATCAGCGCGACCGGTTTGTTTGGAAATTCAAAGCTGCCGACCAGCCAGTCGAGCGCATTCTTCATCACGCCGGCGACGCCGCGGGCATATTCCGGGCTCGAGATCAGAAGCCCGTCGGCGCTGCCAATCACATCACGCATCGCGCCAACCGAAGCCGGGAGCCGCTCGCCTTCATCATCCGGGTTGAAGAACGGCAAATCCGCGATGCCGTCGAACAGCTCGATACTGACGCCCGCGGGCGCCAGCCGCGTCGCGGCGCGCAGCACGGCGGTGTTACCGGAGCCGGCGCGAAGGCTGCCGGAAATGGCGATGATCTTCATGTGAAAGCCGCGCTCGCATCGAGAGGCTAGTGCGCCTCGTCCCAATTATTCGCCGCGCGGGCGTCGACCTGCAGCGGCAGCGACAGCAGCACGGCGGGGAACGGTGCATCCTGCATCACGTGCTGGACCACCGGCAGCGTCGCCGCCACTTCGTCGTCGGGCACCTCGAAGATCAGTTCGTCGTGCACCTGGAGCAGCATCTGCGCCGAAAGCTTGTGGTCGCTGAGCGCCTCTTCCATCTTGGTCATGGCGCGTCGGATGATATCGGCGGCGGTGCCTTGCAGCCGCGCATTGATCGCGGCGCGTTCGTTGAACGAGCGCACCGAGGCGTTACTGGCCTTGATGTCGGGGTAATGGCATTTGCGGCCGAACAAGGTCTCGACATAGCCATGAGCGCGGCAGAAATCCCGCGTCGCATCCATGTAGGCGCGGATGCCGGGAAATCTTTCAAAGTATTTCTTGATGTAGGCCGAGGCTTCCTCGCGGCCGATGCCGAGCTGATTGGCCAGGCCAAACGCCGAGATGCCGTAGATGATGCCGAAATTGATCGCTTTGGCGCGGCGGCGCACTTCGGCCGGCATGTCCTTGATCGGCACGCCGAACATTTCCGACGCCGTCATGGCGTGGATGTCGAGGCCATCGCGAAAGGCCTGCTTCAGCACCGGGATGTCGGCGATCTCGGCGAGCAGCCGCAGTTCGATCTGCGAATAATCCGCCGATACCAGCTTGTGGCCGTCAGACGCAATAAAGGCGCGGCGGATTTTGCGGCCGTCCTCGGTGCGCACCGGAATGTTTTGCAAATTCGGCTCGTTCGACGACAACCGACCGGTGGTGGTCGCCGCCAGCGCGTAGGTGGTGTGAACGCGATGGGTCTGCGGATGCACATAGGTCGGCAGCGCATCGGTGTAGGTCGATTTCAGTTTCGAGACCTGCCGCCATTCCAGGATCTTCTTCGGAAATTCGTGGCCCTGCTCGGCGAGGTCGTCGAGGATCTGGGCTGACGTGGACCACGCCCCTGTCTTGGTCTTGCTGCCGCCGGTGATGCCCATCTTGCCGAAGATGATGTCGCCGATCTGCTTGGGGCTGCCGACATTGACCGGCTCGCCGGCGATCTGCTGAATCTCGGCTTCGACCCGCGCGGCGGTCTGGGCGAATTCGCCCGACAGCCGCGACAGCACCTGGCGATCGATCGAGATGCCGCGCCGCTCCATCCGCGCCAGCACCGGGATCAGCGGCCGTTCCAGCGTCTCATAGACCGCCGTCATGCGCTCGGAGATCAGCCGGGGTTTCAGCACCCGCCACAGCCGCAAGATCACGTCGGCATCCTCGGCCGAATAGGCCGTCGCCCGATCGATCGCGACCTGATCGAAGGTCAGCTTGTTCTTGCCGCTGCCGGTCAACTCGCCATGGGTCAGCATGGCGTGGCCGAGCCACAGATCGGACAGCGTCTCGAGCCCATGGGCGTTACGGCCGGCGTCGAGCGCATACGACATCAACTGCACGTCGTCATGGTTGCGGATGGTGATGCCGTGCTGCGCGAACATCACCGCGTTGAACTTGACGTTGAAGCCGATCTTCAGAATGCCGGCCGATTCCAGAATCGGACGCAGGGCTGCGATCGCATCCGCCGCCTTGATCTGGTCCGGCGCCAATCCTGCGTCGAACAGCCCGGCGCCGCCGCCGGATTGCTTGTGGGCGAGCGGGATATAGCCGGCATCGTTGGGCGAAAGCGCCAGCGCAATGCCGCAGATCTCGGCCTGCATCGGATCAATCGTATCGGCCTTGGCGTCGAAGGCGACGTGGCCTGCCTCATGCACACGGGCAATCCAGGTCTTGAGTTCATCGGCGGTGCGGATGGTCCGGTATTTGTTGCGGTCGACCGGCAGCTTTCGCGCGGCCTCGGCGCGGGCAGCCGCAAGCGAGATCGGCGTGCCCTTGAGGCTGGCGGCCTTGTCCTGCTTGTCGGCGCCGCTCTTTGCCGTGGACGGCGCGGCGCGGCTCGCAAAGAGATCGCCCGAAGCGTCGTTCGGTCCGGCCTTCGCAGCAACTGGCGAAGAACCGCCAGTGCCGCCACTCTTGTTGCCCGCGTCGGCCTCCACGTCGGACGGATCGATCTGCGAATAGTCGGCGACGCGGCGGGGGAGGGTGGAAAACTCCATCG
>NZ_LMUK01000036.1:7340-49298 GCF_009766005.1 Bradyrhizobium sp. S69
GAAAACTCCATCGCCTTCAGGAACGAAACCAGCTTGCGCGCATCCGGCTCGTGCACTGCGAGCTCATCGAGCGGTACGTCCAGTTTGACCTGATCGTCGAGCAGCACCAATTGCCGCGAGATCCGCGCCTTCTCGGCGTTCTCGATCAGCGCCTCGCGCCGCTTCGGCTGCTTGATCTCACCGGCACGCAGCAACAGGGTTTCGAGATCGCCATACTCCACGATCAGCTGCGCGGCGGTCTTGATGCCGATGCCGGGCACGCCGGGGACGTTGTCGGTGGAATCGCCTGCCAGGGCCTGCACCTCGACCACCTTGGCCGGCGGCACGCCGAATTTCTCGATCACTTCCGGGATGCCGATACGGCGGTCCTTCATGGTGTCGTACATCGTCACTCGATCGGTGACGAGTTGCATCAAATCCTTGTCGGAGGACACGATGGTCGTGGTGGCGCCGCGCTCGCCGGCCTCCCGCGCATAGGTCGCGATCAGGTCGTCGGCCTCGAAGCCGCCTTGTTCCAGGCAGGGCAGGTCGAAGGCGCGCACCGCTTCGCGGATCAGCGGAAATTGCGGGATCAGATCTTCCGGCGCCGGCGGCCGGTGCGCTTTGTACTCGGGATACAGTTTGTTGCGGAACGTGACTTCCGATTTGTCGAACACGATGGCGAGATGGGTCGGCCGGTTGTCCGGCGGCATGTCGCGCAACAGCTTCCACAGCATGTTGCAGAAGCCCAGCACGGCGTTGACCTGCAAGCCGTCGGATTTGCGATTGAGCGGCGGCAGCGCGTGATAGGCGCGGAAAATATAGCCGGAACCGTCGACCAGAAAGACGTGATCGCCCTTCTTCAGGGCTTTGACGGCGACGGGCGTTGCGGCGGCTTGTTCGGATGTTTTCGGCATGGCCGCAATGTAAGGATTTTTGCCGGCGTTGACAGCCTCTGCGGCGGAATGTGCCCGGATTTTTGCACCCGGGAATGGGTTGCATCCATACCCGTTCCATGACCCCCTGCGGCAACCTCCGACCCCAAAGGGATCAATCCATGACCGGGCAACTCGACGTTTTGACGGAGAAGCTGCGATCGGTCGAGGCCGAGATCGAGGCTGAACTGGCAAAGCGTGCTGAAGAGCTGCGTTTTCGGATCGAAAAACGCCGCATCGTGTTCGAGCAGGACGTCAAGCGCATTCACCGCGCTATCAAAACCAGGGCATCCCGCTATTTCATCGATGCCAATCCGCTGATCGTGCTGTCTGCGCCGGTGATCTATTCGCTGATCGTCCCGGTGGCGCTGGTCGACATCTGGGTGATGGCCTATCAGGCGATCTGTTTTCCGATCTACAAGATTCCGAAGGTGCGCCGCCGCGACTATCTGGTGTTCGATCGCCACCATCTCGCTTATCTCAACATCATCGAGAAGATCAATTGCGCCTATTGCTCCTATTGCAACGGTGCGATCGCGTTCGTGCGCGAGGTGGCGTCGCGCACCGAAGTCTATTGGTGCCCGATCAAGCACGCCCGCCGCATCCTCGGTCCGCACCCGCATTATCTAGGCTTTGCGAATTTCGGCGATGCCGATGGGTTTCGCGAGAAACTCATGCAGATGAAGGATGGCGTGAAGATCGACGACGCGTCGTAGAGCATGATCCGGAAAAGTGGGCACCGGTTTTCCCTCGCGACAAACGCGAAGCGTTTGCGCGGAGATCATGCTCAAACAATAGACTAGAGTGGGATGACGATTCGAAGATAAGTCATCCCGCTCTAGCCTGGTTATTTGGCCTTGATGCAATCGGTCAGGAACTCCATCACCGCGCGCACCAGGGGCGCTTGACGCAGGTCGCGATGAACCACAAGCCACACCTCACGGCTGGGCGGCGTGGGGGTGGTTTCATAACGTGTGAGTTGCGGATCGGGATCGCCAAGAAAGTGCGGCAATACCGCCAGCCCGACGCCGGTGCGCGCGGCGGCGGCCTGATTTTCCAGATCGCTGGTGCGCAGCACGATCTCGTTGCCTGCGGCAATGGCCTTCAGCCATTTTTGTTGAGGCGCGTCGTCCATGCTGTCGTCATAGGCGATGAAGGCAAGGGCGTGACGGGGCGTTTGCTTCAGATAGGCGGCGGCGCCGTAAAGGCTAAAGCCGAAGCTGCCGATCTTGCGGGCGATCAATCCCGGTTCGGAAGGCCGCGACAGCCGCAGCGCCACGTCGGCCTCGCGGCGGTTCAATGAGGCTGTTCGCTTTTCCCCAATCAGTTTGATCTGGATGCCGGGATGCCGGCGACGCAATCGAAACAATTGCGGGGCGATCAGCGCATTGGCGAGCGAAGGTGGCGAACTGATCGAGACTTCGCCGCGCAGGCCGGGCTTGGCCGCCTGCACCGCGCGCCCGACGGCGAACGCCGCTTCTTCCATCGGCATCGCGGTCGCCGCGATGCGCCGGCCGTCATCGGTCAATTGATAGCTGCGTGCCCGGCGATCGACCAGTTTCAACCCGGTATCGGATTCGAGCGCGGCGACGCGGCGG
Organism: Bradyrhizobium sp. S69; assembly: GCF_009766005.1. Lineage (GTDB taxonomy): Bacteria > Pseudomonadota > Alphaproteobacteria > Rhizobiales > Xanthobacteraceae > Bradyrhizobium. The sequence continues at coordinate 9,853 of NZ_LMUK01000036.1, forward strand.
GCGACGGTGGCGTGATCGACCCCAAGCAGCCGCGCCGCGGCCGACAATGTGCCCTCCCGCGCCAGCACCACGAAATGACGCAGATCTTCCCAATCGGGCATTGTGCAAAATCTCACATCAAGAATGAAGTCTTGGGTAATTTCGCATATTTGGATTTCGCTGCAAAGTGCCTCGGTGAACCCCGGGAGCATCTCCATGACCCATGCCATCAGACTTAAATCGCCCGGCGCCGCCGACCAGCTCGAAAGCGTGACGATCGAGTTGCCGCCGCCGGGGCCGGACGAAATCCGCGTTCGCCAAACCGCAATTGGCGTTAACTTCATCGATATCTACCAGCGCATGGGGCTTTATCCGCTGCCACCGGTGGCGATACCCGGTGTCGAGGCGGTCGGTGTGGTGACCAAATTGGGCGCTAATGTCACGTCGCCGCGAATAGGTGACAGGATCGCCTATGCCGGCGCGCCGGTCGGTGCTTACACGTCGGAACGGAATCTTCCTGCCTGGCGCGCGGTGATATTGCCGGAAAGTGTTACGGACGAAGTGGCGGCATCGGTGTTCGTCAAAGGCATTACGGCACACATGCTGTTGACGCGGGTTTATCCCGTTGGCTCGGGCACGACGGTCCTGATCCACAGCGCCGCCGGTGGGCTAGGGCAGTTGATGACGCGATGGGCAAGGCATCTTGGCGCGACCGTGATCGGAACTGTCGGCTCAGACGGCAAGGCCGCCACAGCGCGCAACGCCGGCGCGCATCATGTCATCATCGGCCGGGACGCCGATTTCGCCAGTGCTGTGGCCGAACTCACCGAAGCCCGCGGTGTGGATGTTGCGTATGATGGCGTGGGCGGCGCGACGCTGGCAAAGACCCTGCAATGCGTGCGAACGTTCGGCGTGATCGCAAGCATCGGCCAGTCGGCCGGCGCGATTCCGCCAATCGATGTGGAGGATCTCGGCCCCCGGCGCAGCGTGATGCTGGCTCGGCCCAGTGTCATGGCCTACATGAACGGCACGCAGGATTACCGGGTCGCTGCGGAAGCCGTGTTATCCGCCGTGCGGGACGGCATCTTGCGCGCGACCGGAAAGCCTTATCGTCTGAGCGACGCGGCTCAGGCGCACGCCGATCTCGAGGCCGGGCGAAGCAGCGGTTCGCTGTATCTGGTGCCGTAGAGCGTTTTCGAGCCAACGGGTCGCGCGAATGCGCGCCCGATGACAGGCTCCGTGGATACCGGTTCGCGTCAAGAAAACGCGTCAAAGCAAAAGACTAGAGCCCGGTTCTGATTCCATCAGAACCGAAAAGGCTCTAGGTGTCTAATCGCGGAAAAGTGGACCCCGGCCTCGCTCGCTAGCGTGCGGCTATTCCGCCGGCTGCAGCGTGGTGCGGGACTTCTTCGGCGCGATCCAGAACGCGGCCGGGCGCTCGAACAGGAAGGTCGCGCCGGCCGTCAGCGCGATGCGCCAGATCGCCAGCGCGCCGACCACGCCGGCGACAGTGACGATCAGCGAAATCGTACCGATATCGGCGATCCATCCGGTTCGCAGCAGCAGTGTCCGCGTCGTCGCCATCGGCAGGAAGAACGCCAGATAGATCACGATCGAATGCTCGCCGCAGAAGCGCAGCCATGTCAGCCAGTGCGCGCGCGCCAGCAGCGTGCCCAGCGTGACGATGGCGCAGGCGCCCGCGAGCCCGAGCGCGATCGAGATCAGCGGCCATTCGCTGACACCCAAAGCCACCAGGCCGCCATTGACCAGCGCCCACAGCGCCAATCCCGCCAGTGCCAGATCAGGCCGCGCCCGTGCGCGATCGGACAGCGCGAACACATAATCGGCAAACAGATATCCGGAATAGATATAGACGAAGCGCGCGGCGAACTCGTCGATCGCGGTCCAGCCGGTCGCGACATGCGCCATCTCCAGCAGCGCCGCCAGACCCCAGATCACCAGCGGCGGCATCCGCCGCGTCGCCTTGATGACGACGAAGAAGATCGGCAGCAGGTAGATGAACCACAGCGTGCCGAACGGCTCGATAAAGGATTCCAGATACAACAACCCAACATGGGCCCAGTTCGATTCGGCAGCAAACGACGGCGCCTTGAAGCCGAACTGGATCGTCACCCACAGCACATAGAAATAGGCGAAGTGCACCACCTTGCGGTCGAGATAGACCCGCCAGTCGCGGTCGATCACCACCGACACGAACAACCCGGAGATCAGGAAGAAATCCGGCATCCGGAACGGCTTGGCGAACATCACGACGACGTGCATGAAACCGGTCTGGTCGGCCGCGGCCTCGACGCCCAGCACCGAATGCATCATCACCACCATGACAATGCAGATGCCCTTGGCGTAATCGACCCAATCGACGCGACCGCCCGCGGAGGGGACGGAACCAGGTGTCGCGGCGGATGTGCCGTTTGCGGTCATCACTGTCCTTTTTCGGCGCTAAACCGCGGCATCATCGGCCCGATCGGTTTCTTTCTCCTTTATTCATACAAATGTCATGCCGCTTTTCTGGAACCTGACCGTTTCCGATTCGCCTGAAATGCTCTAAGACCGCCCCGAAATCGGGTCGTCATTAACCATTACAGGCAGGTTGTCTTATGCGGATTGCCATGATTGGCACGGGCTATGTGGGGCTGGTATCCGGCGCCTGCTTTTCGGATTTCGGCCACCAGGTCACGTGCGTCGACAAGGACGCCGACAAGATCGCAGCCCTTCGACGCGGCGAAATCCCGATTTTCGAGCCCGGCCTCGATGCGCTGGTGGCCGCCAATGTGAAAGCCGGCCGGCTGGATTTTACCACCGACCTGACGGCGCCGGTCGCCGAAGCCGACGCGGTTTTCATCGCGGTCGGCACGCCGTCGCGGCGCGGCGACGGCCATGCCGATCTGAGCTATGTCCACGCCGCCGCGCGCGAGATCGCGACCGCGCTGGCGGGCTTTACGGTCGTGGTCACCAAATCGACCGTGCCGGTCGGTACCGGCGATGAGGTCGAGCGCCTGATCCGTGAAATCAATCCGTCGGCGGATGTCGTGGTCGCCTCCAATCCGGAGTTCCTGCGCGAGGGCGCTGCGATCCGCGATTTCAAGTTCCCGGACCGTATCGTGGTCGGAACCTCGGATGAACGCGGCCGCAAGGTGCTCGGCGACGTCTACCGGCCGCTGTCGCTCAACCAGGCGCCGCTGATGTTCACGGCGCGGCGCACCGCTGAATTGATCAAATACGCCGCCAATGCCTTTCTCGCCACCAAGATCACTTTCATCAACGAGATCGCGGACCTTGCGGAAAAGGTCGGCGCCGACGTCCAGGAAGTCTCGCGCGGCATCGGGCTCGACAACCGCATCGGCTCGAAATTCCTGCATGCAGGCCCCGGCTTCGGCGGATCGTGCTTCCCCAAGGATACCCGCGCGCTGGTCAAGATCGCGCTCGACCACGATGTGCCGCTGCGCATCGTCGAGGCCGTGCTGGCGGTCAACGACAACCGCAAGCGCGCGATGGCGCGCAAGGTCGCCAACGCCGCGGGCGGCAATCTGCGCGGCAAGACCGTCGCGGTGCTCGGGCTCACCTTCAAGCCCGACACCGACGACATGCGCGAGGCGCCGTCGATTCCGCTGGTGACCGGCCTGCTCGACATGGGCGCCAAGGTTCGCGCGCATGATCCGGTCGGCATGGAGCAGGCCCGGCGCGAATTGCCCGATATCGACTATTGCGACGATCCCTACGACTGCGTGCGCGGCGCTGACGCCATGGTGGTGGTGACCGAGTGGGTGCAGTACCGCACCCTCGACCTTGAACGCGTCAAGGCCGCGATGGCGCAGCCGGTGATCGTCGACCTGCGCAACATCTATCGCCCCGAAGACGCGGTGGCGCTCGGCTTCATTTATGAAAGCGTCGGCCGCGCCCCCGAAGGAAAGAAATGATTGTCCCCTCTCCCCTTGTGGGAGAGGGTGGCTCGCATCGTTAGATGCGAGGCGGGTGAGGGGTCGCGGCATAACGAGAAGCCGATACCCCTCACCCGCCTTCGCTTCGCTACGGCACCCTCTCCCACAAGGGGAGAGGGAAAGAACGAGTGACACTGGCCGCATGCGCAGCTTCGACACCCCTCTGCCGATCGACGCGGTGCTCGACGAACTGGCGGGTACGCTCGAGCGCGGCAACGCCGCCGTGCTGGTGGCGCCGCCCGGCGCCGGCAAGACCACGCGGGTGCCGCTGGCACTGCTCGATGCGCCATGGCTTGCTTCCGAGAAGGGGCTTGCTTTCGAGAAAGGTCCCGGAAACAAGAAAATCATCATGCTGGAGCCGCGCCGGATCGCGGCCCGCGCCAGCGCCGAACGCATGGCCAAGACGCTGGGCGAACCGGTCGGCCAGACCGTCGGTTACCGCGTCCGGTTCGGCTCGAAAGTGTCGCGCGCGACCCGGATCGAGGTCGTCACCGAGGGCATCTTCTCCCGGCAGATTCTCGACGATCCCGAATTGTCCGGCATCGGGGCGGTGCTGTTCGATGAGTTTCACGAGCGCTCGCTGGATGCCGATCTGGGACTGGCACTGGCGCGCGATGCGCAAACCGGCTTGCGTGAGGATCTGCGCATCCTGGTGATGTCGGCAACGCTCGACGGTGCGCGCGTGGCAAAGCTGCTCGGCGATGCGCCGGTGGTCGCCAGCGAGGGCCGCGCCTTTCCGGTCGAGACGCGCTATCTCGGCCGCAAGGCCGATGCGCCGCTGGAGCGGCAGATGGCCGATGCGATCGCGATGGCGCTGCGCGCCGATCCAGGCTCGGTGTTGGCGTTTCTGCCGGGAGCCGCGGAAATTCGCCGCACCCAGAATTTTCTCGGCGAACGGATCCACGACGCTTCAATCGAGATCGTCCCATTATTCGGCGCGCTCGACGCCGGCGTGCAGGATCGCGCGATCGCGCCCGCCCCGAAGGGGCATCGCAAGGTGGTGCTGGCGACTTCGATTGCCGAGACCTCGCTGACCATCGAAGGGGTGCGCATCGTCGTGGACTCCGGCGTGGCGCGGGTGCCGCGCTACGAACCGGATATCGGGCTGACCCGGCTGGAGACCGTGCGCGCCTCGCGCGCCGCGGTCGATCAGCGCCGCGGCCGCGCCGGGCGCACCGAGCCCGGAATCTGCTACCGGCTGTGGGACGAGCCGCAGACCGCGTCGCTGGCCGCCTACACCCAGCCCGAAATCCTCAGCGCCGATCTGTCGTCGCTGGTGCTCGACCTCGCGCAATGGGGGGTAACCGATCCCGCCAGCCTGGCGTTTCTCGATCCCCCGCCGGCGCCGGCGCTGAAGGAGGCGCGCAGTTTGCTGCGCGAACTTGGCGCGCTCGACGGCGATGGCCGTATCACCGCCGAGGGCAACAGCCTGCGCGCGCTGGCGCTGCCGCCACGGCTCGCCCGCATGATCGTGGATTCGCATCGCCTCGGCGCCGGCGAGGAGGCCGCCGAGATTGCCGCCATCCTCACCGAACGCGGTCTCGGCGGCGACAGCGTCGATCTGGAGTACCGGCTCGACCAGTTCCGCCGCGACCGCTCGCAACGCGCCACCAGCGCAAGGAGCCTGGCGCGGCGTTGGGCCGAGCAGGTGGCGAGTGAGAAGACGGAGAGCCGAGGCGGTTCTTCCCCCTCCCCGCAAGGGGGAGGGGGGAAGAGAAGCGCTCCCTCCAGCGACGAACTACCGTCCACCGGCATCATGCTCGCCTTCGCCTTTCCCGACCGCGTCGCGCGCAACCGGGGCAATGGCAGTTTTGTGCTGGCCAATGGGCGCGGGGCTTCGGTGGAGCAGGTCTCCGCGCTGGCGCGTGCGCCCTATATCGCGGTGGCCGAACTGACGGGAACGGCGGCGCAGGGACGTATTCTGCTGGCGGCGCCGATCGCGCAGGCCGACATCGAACTGCGGTTCGCCGACGAGATCGAAATCGCCGATGAGATTTCGTTCGACCGAAGCGCAATGGCGTTGCGGGCGCGGCGCAAGCGCACCTTGCATGCGATCACGCTATCGGAAGCCCCGCTAGCACTTACGCCTTCTGCGGAGACCGCGCGGGTGCTGGCCGATGGCCTGATCGCGGCTGGCATGGATCGGCTGCCATGGTCGAAGCCTGCAAAACAATGGCGAGATCGCGTGATGTTCCTGCGCAAGGCCGAAGGCGATGCATCGCTTTGGCCAGACCTCTCCGACGATTCGCTCGCCGCGGGACGCGAGACATGGCTGGTGCCGGCGCTGTACGACAAGATTGCGCTGAAGGATTTGTCCTCCGGCGATTTGTCCGATGCGCTGATGGGGCTGTTGCCGTGGGAATTGCGCGCGCGGCTGGAAAAGGAAGCGCCGATGCATTTCGAGGCGCCGACCGGAACCCAGCTTGCGATCGATTACGAGGCCGAGCAGGGCCCGACCATCGCGGTCCGGTTGCAGGAATTATTCGGGCTCAACATCCACCCGTCGATTGCGAAAGGCGCGGTACCGCTGGTGCTGGAACTGTTGTCGCCGGCGCACCGCCCGGTGCAGGTGACGCGCGATTTGCCGGGCTTTTGGCGCGGCAGCTATGCCGCGGTGCGCTCCGACCTGCGCGGGCGCTATCCCCGGCATCCCTGGCCGGAGGATCCCGCCAGCGCGATGCCGACCCGGCGGGTCAAGCCGCGCGGGACGTGAGGACATCGTACCACAAGCCGTCATTGCCGGGCATAGTCGTCCGAAGGACGGCGTCGCTTCCGCTCGCCTATGCCCGGCAATCCATCTGCTTCGAAAGATTCTTACGAAGTTCGATGGATACGCGGGTCAAGCCCGCGTATGACGGCTGCCCGTTAACGCTTCCGTCATCCTATTGGCCGAAATAGCGGCCGCTGCGGCCGCCGTTAGTCGCGGCTTGGCGGCGGACGTGGTGATATCGCCGCGCCCCGTGTTTGATCGAGTGTTCGTCATGCGTAACATAATGATCTTCGCCGCTGTGATGATCGGCCTCGGCACCGTGATGGCCCAGATGGCGGACAGGATGACGCCCGCCCGCGCCGGCACCGTTCCGCAGCAGGTCGCCGCGGTCGAGGAGGCCGCCCCGGCATCCGGTCGCACGCTCAATATCCCGCATGATGCCCGCGGTCATTTTGCCACCGAAGGCCGGATCAACGGTCAGCGCATCGGCTTCATGGTCGATACCGGAGCGTCGGTGATCGCGCTGAACGAGACCTCGGCGGCGCAATTCGGCTTCCGTCCGACGCCCGGCGACTACACCGCCAAGGTCACGACCGCCAACGGCACCATCAAGGCGGCGCGCACCCGCATCGCCATGGTCGAGGTCGGCGGGCTGGTGGTGCGCGATGTCGATGCCATGGTGCTGCCCGACGAGTCGCTGTCGGAGAACCTGCTGGGACTATCGTTCCTCTCCAGGCTGAAGCGGTTCGAATACGCCAATGGCATGATGGTGCTGGAGCAGTAAGGCGCCTTGGTTGCCAATCCACCTTTGATGGCGCTGCCCGAAGCCTGATTCAAGTTCCAAGGCGCGCTTCGGAGCTTACGAGCAGATGCACACATCAACCTGCGGAGGACATCTGCGGGGATCAGCTGAAAATGACCAAGGCGGAAATACAAGGAGCATCGAGGAAATTTAAGACGCTGCTTTTCACATTTTGGGAATGAGAGGGTGATCGAGTCGATCTTCGTAACCACGGCTCGGCATTCGCGCCAGACGTTCCCGAGCAACATCAGACTTGAGGCGCTTTCTCAGAGTGTCGGGCCGGATGCCCTTCTCCTCCAGGGTTTTCATCAGATCTGCCGGCGCGACACCGAGTCGCGAGCACATGTCCGCGAAGGCTTTGTCGACGAGAGCATCCGATAGCAAGCCAGCTCCCTCGGCCTTTACAATCTTGAACGAGTCTTCAGACAACTCACCGATCACTCCTTCCCTGTCGACCTGCTTTTGCGCAAGCAGCAAATCGAGCTTGGTGCGCTGGTCAACGTCGTCCTCGGTGATGAACTGGAGGTAGGTTGTTATGGCCGCTATTTCTTGGCCTGGTGCAGGTACGCTCTGGCCATATGCAGGAAAGACGACCAGGGCAGCCAGACACACAACATTAAACAGGCGGATAGCCATGAAGATCATCTCCTGAGCGAAGCCAGTCCGTGCAGCCCTTCCAAAATTCACACTGATAGACCGCCATAGTAAAGCCGAACGGTGGCGAATTTCAGGTCGTGGTCCTTGGCGACATACCGCTGCCGCATAGGCTTGGTCGGTAATATGGCAGACGGACTTAGCCTTCATAGAGTTACGTCGCCGGGTTATAAATACAGGGCCTAGTAGCCTTTATACTCCCTGATAGTCACGCGGCTCGGATCGCCTTCAACCGGGGTCGCTACCAACAAACCAGTCGGGTCGGCAGCGTTGATTGTTAGCAAGTTGTCGGTATCTGGTTCTGAATACGTGAGCGTATGTCCATAAATCCCGCCGAAATTCGTGCGGTTGGCGTTGTCAGTGGCAGTGATCTTGCGATTACTCTCGGCGGCAGTAATCTGAGGGCCCGCTGGTGGAGTGCCAGTGGAAAATTTTTTATAAACATAGCTGTCAACCATATGATTTTCATCGCGCAGGGGAGCTAGGACACCATTCGATGTAGGGGGGTCTGTTGGCGTGGGATTAGCGTAGCCGCCAAAGGGAGCAGCTTTGGCTGCGCCTTGATCCAAAGTCAGGTTGGGGGCTGCACCATCACCGCCTGCAGCCGGCGCACCGGCATCGGGTTGACCGGCTCCCGTTGCGGGCGGTTGCTGCGGCGGGCCTTGCGGCTCGGCCTGGGCCTGTTGAATCTGCGCCTGTTGAGCAGGGCCATCCGCGGCGAACGGATCGTAGTCAACGGGAACGAGCGAGTGGTCATCGAAATCCGGCTGATAGTCGACCGGCACCAGAGAGTAACCAGGCATGATGGATCACCTACAGGTAGTTGCGGACACCTCCGGGTGAGCCCGTGATGTGACCGCGCCCTCGCGGAGAGGGCTGGGTTGGTTTTAAGTGTTTGAGTGCTTGAAGGATGGCTTGCGCAATGGCGGAAGCGTCGATTGGTCAGGTTCGGCGCGCTCGGCAGCGTATGGCCTGACAGCGTATCGTCTGATTCAAAAAGCCCGCAGCGGATTTTCCGGCGCGGGCCTAATTCTTGCGACGATGAAGATATGCCGGTGATTTGCCCGACGTGTCAAAATGTTTTTGCGGGATCGCTCAAAAGGCCGGACCATGCTACTTTGCATGGGGTCGTTTTGGATATTTTCGTTGAAAGGCCCATCCATGGTTCAGAAACCATGCCGGGTCGGAGCGATCACGGTCAAGCAGCTCGTAGGGCGCAACAGCGCGGCGTATTGCGCCGCCGTGCAAAGATGGGTGGATGACGCTCCACACATCCGTCCTAATTAATCGCCAAAAGACGGCTGTCCCGCCTTCCGCTGTGCCTGCGTTATGACTACCGTGCTTTCCCGATCCGCCCCCCGAATGAGGCCATTCGCATGTTTCCAAAGCCGAAATCCGTGCTGGTTCCCAACACCTATGCTTTCGAATCCGAGCCGATGGTGAAGGCGACCGGGTTTCGCGAATACGACGCCCGTTGGCTGTTCGGCAAGGAAATCAATCTGATGGGCATCCAGGCGCTGGGCATGGGGCTCGGCGCGCTGATCTCGGAGCTCGGCGCCAAACAGGAAATCGTCACCGGACATGATTTCCGCAGCTATTCGGCCTCGATCAAATATGCACTGATTTCGGGGCTGTTGGCCTCGGGCTGCAAGGTTCACGACATCGGGCTGTGCATGACGCCGATGGCGTATTTCGCCCAGTTCGAGCTCGACGTGCCCTGCGTCGCGATGGTGACGGCGTCGCACAACGACAATGGCTGGACCGGGGTCAAGATGGGCGCCAACCGTCCGCTGACCTTCGGCCCGGACGAAATGAACCGCCTCAAGGAGATCGTGCTCAACGCCGATTTCAAAAACAAGGTCGGCGGCTCCTATCAGTTCCACGAGAATTTCCCGGCGCGCTACATCGCCGACCTCACCAAGCGCCCGAAACTGAAGCGCAAGCTCAAGGTCGTGGTCGCCTGCGGCAACGGCACCGCGGGCGCGTTTGCGCCCCAGGTGATGGAGGCGATCGGCTGCGAGGTGGTGCCGCTCGACACGAACCTCGATCATACCTTCCCGAAATACAATCCCAATCCCGAAGACATGGAAATGCTGCACGCGATCCGCGACGCGGTGCTGGAGCACAAGGCCGATGTCGGACTGGGCTTTGACGGCGACGGCGACCGCTGCGGCGTGGTCGACAATACCGGCGAGGAGATCTTTGCCGACAAGGTCGGCGTGATGCTGGCGCGCGACATGTCGGCGATCACCCCCAATGCGCAATTCGTGGTCGACGTGAAATCGACCGGGCTGTTCGTCACCGATCCCGTGCTGCAAAAGCAGGGCGCCAAGACCACGTACTGGAAGACCGGCCATTCCTACATGAAGCGCCGCACCAACGAACTCGGCGCGCTGGCGGGCTTCGAGAAGTCCGGCCACTTCTTCTTCAACAAGCCGTTCGGCCGCGGCTATGACGATGGTCTGATCTCGGCGATCGCGGTCTGCGAAATGATGGACCGGGCGCCCGGCAAGTCGATGGCGGATTTGAAGAACGCGCTGCCGAAGACCTGGTCGTCGCCGACCATGTCGCCGCATTGCACGGACGAGGCCAAATACGGCATCGTCGATTCCGTGGTGAAGCATTTCGAGGCGATGCAGAACAAGAGCGAGAAGGTCGCGGGCCAATCGATCCGCGATCTCGTCACCGTCAACGGCGTGCGGGTCACGGTCGAGGACGGCAGCTGGGGCCTGGTGCGGGCGTCGTCCAACAAGCCGGAACTGGTGGTGGTGGTCGAAAGCCCGGTGTCCGAGCAACGGATGCGCGACCTGTTCGAGGCGATGGATTCGGTGCTGCGCACCCATCCCGAGGTCGGCGAATATAATCAGAAGATTTGAGGCGGCCTGCCATCAGAGGGCTTTGGCTGGCCTCTATTGGCGTGCGCTTGCCGATCTGGCTCCAGCCAGCCTTTGTATCGAACGATGAGCCCCGTCAGGGGATGCCAGATCCTGACATGGAAATGGAATTGGCCGTCTTCGGTGGTCTCATAGGAGTCCGAGCGCGGGCATAGCCACATCGGAAGCGCGATGCCGAAGGCGGTCCAGCGGCGCAACCGCAGCGACAATCGCTCGTTCTCCACGACCAGCGCCATCGCGAAGGTCAGCGGGCCGAAGCGCTCGCACAGCAGCGCTGCCGATTTTTCGTTGCCGGCGAATTGGCGGCTTGAAAAGGCTTGGCTTGAAAGGACTTGGTCGCCGAATCTCCTGGTCCATGTCTCGGTGCCATCAGAGGCACCGAATTCCACGCTGACCGGCGTATCGGCAACCGCCTTGGGAAAACCGATGATGAACGCGGCCAAACGCGCCAGCAGGCTGCCGCCGCGTTCGACGCTGGCGCGCCCTCGCGCCGAAGCCGTCGTGTCGAAATCGTGCAGATTCCTGATCGCGCCGGGCAACTCGTTCCAGGCTGTTCCCAGCACCCGCGCGTAGAGCGGTGCGGCGGCTACCGGGCTGTCGTCTCTGACGCCGGCATAAATCGTCCGGTTGGCAAACAGCCTTTCATAGTCGGCAAGTTCCAGATCCCGCACGGCGGCACGCGCGCCCGGCGCGGGCAGCTTCCCGTCGAGGATATTTCGTACCAGCGCTTGCACCGCCATCGATGGAATCAGCGGGCCATCGTCGCCTTCGGCGAGCAGGTGCCACGATCGGCTGGATGGTGCGCCCGATCTGTCGGTCCCTTTCACCGCAACGAACATGCCGCCGCGATGCTCGCCCCAGCGCAGATGGTTGGTCGCCCAATGCATCAGCGGCGCGAGACCCGACACGGTCGGGAGCAATCTCCAACGCACGAGCCACGCCAGAGCCGCCAGCGCACGGTGCAATATCGCGGGAACCGGACCTGCGCCCATCCAGATCGTGGTGGCGTCGGGCCACAGTTCGGTCAGTACGCGCAGGTCGGGAACGTCGACCAGCGAGAACATCGTATTGTGCAACGGCAGCCGGCCCGGCGGCGCCACCGTGAAGCGCAACTGCTCGGTAAAGGGATAGCCCGTCGCGGTCTTGCCGTCGCGCTTGAGCGCAACCGGTTGACCGGCATAACCGGCAATGGCGCGGATAACGTTTTCGCCCACCCCTGCAAAGGGCGACGGGGCGATGCCGCCATGTATCGTGTCCACCCGTTCCATATCGGATGAAAGGTGGCGGACCACCGCGGCGGTGAGGACGGGAAAACTGGAAACGCCTGACAGCACGTAGCAGCCGGCGGTCCGGGCAGCCGCGTCGAACCCGCCGACCCCGGCGACGAAATCCGAGCCGTCGGCCAGATCGAGATAGTTCACGCGCTGGCCGATACAGGCTTCAATGACGCGGTAGCGATCATCGCCATAGGCCTGAAACGGGCCGCTGGCATCGACCAGGATATCGGGCCGCCGCGATGCAATCTGGGCTGTGAGATCGCCGTTGCGATCGAACGCGGCGGGAACGAGCTGCGCTTTGGCTTGATGGCGCGCCTGGCAGAAGGCGCTGGCTTTTTGCAGCGACCGGCCGGCGACGGTCAGGCTCAGCCGCGGGTCGTCTTCCAGCAATTCGACGATGCGGCCGCCGAAGATTCCATATCCGCCGATGATGAGAATGTTGAGGCGGTCGGTCATGGACGAGATCCCCAGCGCGTAGCGATCGCGGCAATGAAGCCCGTCCATTCCCTCCCGTCTAGCGGGAAGGAGAGGTTATCTTTTACGCCGCCGGCACCGGCAGCGCGGTGACCGACTTGATCTTCTCCATCGCAAAACGCGACGTCACGTTCTTCAGCGGCACCGCGCTGATCAGCTTTTTGTAGAACACGTCGTAGCTCTGCATGTCCGCGACCACGACGCGCAGCATGTAATCGACGTCGCCGGCCATCCGGTAGAATTCCATCACCTCCGGCATGGCGCTGACTGCGTCGGCGAAGGTTCGAAGCCAGGCCTCCGAATGATCGGCGCTCTCGACCGAGACGAACACCGAGATGCCGAGGCCGATCTTGTTCTGGTCGACCAGCGCCACCCGGCGCAGGATCACGCCGTCAGCCTCGAGCCGTTGGATGCGCTTCCAGCATGGCGTCGATGACAGGCCGACCCGGTCGCCGATCTCGGCCACCGACAGCGAGGCGTCTTCCTGCAGCACGGTGAGAATTTTGCGGTCGATCGCGTCGAGCCGGCGGTTGGGCTCGAGGACGTGAACGGCGAGGTCGGTCATGGGAAGAACTTTGTTCCATATGAGCGGTAGATCACACTCATATATAGAAAATTCTTCTAGGACAAGCCCATTATGGCGGCGGCGGCGCCGAATCGACCGTCTGGCCTTGGGCCAAAAGCTGTTCAACTTCAATGCGCTCCGGTGCAGCATAAGCGCCGCCGAACCGGGTGCATTTCAGCGCCGCGGCGGCGGAGGCAAATCGCAGGGCTTGCCGAAGCTCCTGGTTCTCGGTGATCGCCAACGTGAAGGCGCCGTGGAACACGTCGCCGGCGCCCAGCGTGTCCACGGTATGCACCGGGAACGCGGGTGTGCGCTGCAGGTTCTGGTTTTCATCGAGCCACAGCGTGCCTTGCGGCCCCTGGGTGCCCGCCAGGAACGAGGGGGTCAGCCTGGCAATTTTTTTCAGCGCCTCGCCGTCGTCGGCGATGCCGGCGGTGGACCGCAAGGCGTCGCTGGAAAACACCAGATGCGATGACGCGGTCAACAGGCCTTCCCGCAGCGACATGGTGCGATCGACATCCACCACCACGGGAATGCCGCGCCGGCGCGCCTCGGCGCAGAGATCCGTGCAGAATTCGGCGCAGCGGCTTTCGGTCAGGATGGCGCTGCAATCGTCGAGCAATATGTCGGCATCGGGCAGGCTGACCTTCCACAATTCCGGATCGCGGAACGTCACCGCGGTGCGCTCGCCGCTGGGGTCGATCATGATGTTCGAGATCGGCGTCACCAGGCCCGGCATGTGCACGAGGTGCCTGGTGTCGATGCCCTCTTCGGCAAGCTTGTCGAAAATATACCGGCTCGAGGTTTCGGCGGCGTCGCCCATCGGCCCGCAGATCGAGGCCCGGCCGCCCAGGCGAACGATACCGATCGACGCGTTGAGCGCGTTGCCGCCGCCGATCTGGTCGAAATGGCTGGCGCTTACCTTGAAGCCGCGCTCGGGCAGTTCCTCGATCCGAAAGATCAGGTCACGTACCGGGATGCCAATGCACAGGATACGCGGCGGGTTTTTAGACTTTTGTTTTGACGCGTTTTCTTGACGCGAACCGGTGCCCACTTCGCTTGAAAACGCTCTAGGCAATGCTATCGGGCCCCGCCTGCAACCATCGTCCGAGCAGATGATGCGCAATGGCAAACGGATGCGGCCCGGCCAGTCCGTCCGGATGCTGCCGCTTGATCATCAAGGTGGCCTCCGTGCGGTCGAACCAGCGCGCGTCTTCCAGTTCCGAATGATCGACGATGATGTCTTCGTTGGTGGCGCGCGCCGTGCAACCGATCATCAGCGATGACGGGTAGGGCCAGGGCTGCGTCATGTAGTAATTCACGTCGGTGCAGCGAATGCCGCTTTCCTCGAAGATTTCGCGGCGGACCGCGTCCTCGATGGTTTCGGCCGCCTCGACGAAACCGGCGAGGCACGAATACATCCCGGGCAGGAACTGCTTCTGCCGGCCCATCAGCACCTTGTCGCCTGATGTCACCAGCATGATCACGACGGGGTCGGTGCGTGGAAAGTGCTCGGCCTTGCAATTGGGGCAATCGCGCTTCCAGCCGCCCTGCTTCATCGCCGTCCGGGTGCCGCAATTGGCGCAATAGCCATGGCGCTGATGCCAGCTCACCATCGATTTCGCCATCGCGATCGCCGACAATTGGTCGGCCGGCACCACGCCCTGCATCGCCATGCCGCGCAATTCGCTGACCGCGACGTCGTCGCGGGTCAATAGCTTCTCCACGGCGGGGGCGCCGATGCCCATGCCGAAGATCGCGGCCCCCTCGCGCAAGCCCAAAAAGATGGTGCCGGGATTGGCGCCGTGCTTGAGCGCCTCGTCGATCGTCAAGAGCGCGCGCGAGCTGCCGTTTTCCCTGACGACCACCAGCGAATCACGATGCAGCACATAGGCGCGCGTATCGGGCTTGCCTTCCAGCGCCAGCAGCTTGGCGTCGTCGGTACGCAAATGGGCGGCGCGATCGAGCACATGGGTGACGAAGGCCGGCTGGCCCAGCGGAAATGAATCGAATGCGGTCATGGATTACCCTAGCCAGATTTTACGGCGAAGCGCGCTGATGAAGTGCTGGACTTCCTCGGCGTCATGTTCGAGCGGCGGCATCACGCCCCAGACCGGGCGCGGCCAGGCGACATCGCTCGTGCGCCGGGCGATGATGTGGACATGCAGTTGCGGCACCACGTTGCCGAGCGCTGCGATATTCAATTTGTCGCATTTGGTGATGTCTTTCAGGGCGCGGCCGACGCGGCTGATTTCGGTCATCAATTGCGCCTGCTCGACCTCGT
Organism: Bradyrhizobium sp. S69; assembly: GCF_009766005.1. Lineage (GTDB taxonomy): Bacteria > Pseudomonadota > Alphaproteobacteria > Rhizobiales > Xanthobacteraceae > Bradyrhizobium. Next base: position 25,451 of record NZ_LMUK01000036.1, read on the forward strand.
CGAGGTCGATGATCTCGCTGACTTCGGGCCGCCGCGGCACCAGCAACAGCCAGGGATAATGTGCGTCCTTGATCACCAGCACGCGGCTCAGCGGCAGGTCGCCGATGTCGATGGTGTCTTTTTTGAGCTGTGAGTTCAGCGACCAAGCGGAGTCGGGCATGTCTATTCCTGCGACGTCAAAAAAGACTTCAAAGAAGACCTGAAAGAAGAGGTCAAAAAGACTTCGATGCCCGGCATAGACCGTGCTTCAGGGCAAGTAATGCTTTTCCGTGTTTTTGCACAAGCCCCGCAAAGCGCGTGGCTGGCGCTTGCTTTCCGGCCCTTTTGGCCCCAAATAGGAGCCGGGAGATTGGCGGTGGACGAGCCACTCGCCAACCGGGTCAGGTCCGGAAGGAAGCAGCCCTAACGAGGTCCGGATCGGGTCGCTCGTCAGTCTCCTACCAGTTTTTCGCCTGTTTTTTCGGCCGAATCGCGCCAAAAAGGGGTGGCCCGTCCTGCGCTTGATTCTCCTGCTAGTCCGCAAGCCGGCTTCGAGTGACAATCAATTGCGGATCGATCGATGACCGACGCTGGCAAGCCGACCCAACCTTCCGCCGACATGTCCACCGCGCCGTCCGACGACAGCACCCATCAGGGTGGTTTCGATCTCGGTGGACCGCCGGAGGTGGGCAAGCCCTATCGGGTGCTGGCGCGCAAATACCGCCCCTCCAGTTTCGAGGATCTGATCGGCCAGGACGCCGTGGTCCGCACCGTTTCCAATGCGTTCGAGACCGGGCGGATTCCGCAGGCCTGGATCCTGACCGGGGTGCGCGGCGTCGGCAAAACCACCACGGCGCGGATCCTCGCCCGGGCGCTGAATTACGAATTGCCGGACGGTTCCGTGAAAGGGCCGACCATTCATATGCCGGTGCCGGGCGTCCACTGCCAAGCGATCATGGAAAGCCGGCACATGGACGTGCTGGAGATGGACGCCGCGTCCCACACCGGCGTCGACGACGTGCGCCAGATCAATGACAGCGTGCGCTATGCGCCGGCCAGTGCGCGCTACAAGGTCTACATCATCGACGAAGTCCACATGCTGTCGACCGCGGCCTTCAACGCCTTCCTGAAGACGCTGGAAGAGCCGCCGGAACATGCCAAGTTCGTGTTCGCCACCACGGAAATTCGCAAGGTTCCGGTGACGGTGCTGTCGCGTTGCCAGCGCTTTGACCTGCGCCGGGTCGAGGCCGACGTGCTGATGAAACATCTGGCCAATATCGCGGCCAAGGAAAACGTCGAGGTCGAGCCCGAGGCGCTCGGCATCGTCGCCCGCGCCGCCGAGGGCTCGGTGCGTGATTCGCTGTCGCTGTTCGATCAGGCGATCGCGCATGCGGCGGGCCCGGTGCGCGCCGATGCGGTGCGGCAGATGCTGGGATTGGCCGACCGCACCCGGGTGATCGACCTGTTCGAGTCGCTGGCGCGCGGCGACATCGCGAGCGCCTTCAAGGAATTCCGCGATCAATATGATACCGGCGCCGATCCGATCGTGGTGCTGAGCGATTTGGCCGAATTCGTCAATTTCGTTACCCGGGTCAAGATCGTGCCGGCGACCGCGGACAATGTCGCGTTCGGCGAGACCGAGCGGCTGCGCGCCCGCGACTTCGCGGCAAAATTGTCGATGCGGGTGTTGTCGCGGATGTGGCAGATGCTCTTGAAGGGCATCGCTGAGGTGCAGGCCGCGACGCGGCCGGCCGCGGCCGCCGAAATGGTTCTGGTCCGCATTGCCTATGTCGCGGACATGCCGACGCCGGATGAGGCGATCCGGATGCTCGCGCAGAACGGCGACGCCTCACCGGTGATCGCATCGAGTGCTGCGCCGCGCGGCGCGCCGGCATCGACGGTTGCCTCGATCGCCTCACAGCCGTCGCCGATACGATCCTCGAGCCCCCCGCGCGCCGGCGCCGAAGCCTCCGCGCGCCCGCAAATCATCGCGCCCGCGCAAGAGGTCGCCTCCGTCGCGCAAGCGGCACCCGCGCTGCGGATTTCGAGCTTTCCCCAATTGGTGGCGCTGGCGGGCGAGAAGCGCGACGTGATGACCAAGATGGCGCTGGAGGCTGATGTCCGCCTGGTTCGCATCGAGGACGGGCGGCTGGAGGTCGCGCTGGAGCGCAATGCCCAGCGTACGCTGATCAACGAGCTCTCGCGTAAGCTGGAGCAATGGACCGGCCGGCGCTGGACCGTGATCGTATCCAACGAACCGGGACAGCCGACGCTGCGCTCGCAGAGCGAGGTCGAGAAGAATCAGCGGGAACGCGCCGCTGAATCCGATCCGCGGGTCAAGGAAGTGCTCGCGCGGTTTCCCGGCGCCAAAGTCGTCGAGGTGCGCCGGCTTGCGCCCGAGCCGCCGGAATCCGATGCCGGCGTCGACGATCCCACCGAGAGCCCCGACAACGACGACGAATAGATATTTTCGAGAGGCAAGAGGAATATCCGATGGCTGATTTTCTCGGCATGATGAAACAGGCGGCGCAACTGCAATCGAAGATGCAGGCGATGCAGGAAGAGCTCGGCCATGTCGAGGTCGAGGGCATCTCCGGCGGCGGCCTGGTCGCCGTGCGCATGACCGCGAAGATGGAAGTCAAGGCGGTGAAGATCGACCCGTCGCTGATCAAGGCCGATGAGATAGAGATCCTCGAGGATCTCCTGGTCACCGCGCATAATGACGCGCGGCGCAAGGCGGAAGCCGCGGTGCAGGAGAAAATGTCGAGCCTGACCGGCGGCCTCGGATTGCCGCCCGGATTGGGACTCGGCTGACGACATGCCTGCTGCGGTTGCCGGTCCCGAAATCGAACGCTTGATCCAGCTGCTGGCGCGGCTGCCCGGGCTTGGCCCGCGCTCGGCGCGGCGCGCGGCGCTGCATTTGATCAAGAAGCGCGAGGCGCTGATGACGCCGCTCGCCGGCGCGCTGCAGGTCGCGATCGAAAAAATCCAGGTCTGCAAGATTTGCGGCAATATCGACACGCAAAATCCCTGCACGGTGTGCACCGACCCGCGGCGCGACGGCTCGATCATCGTGGTGGTCGCCGACGTCGCCGACCTGTGGGCGCTGGAGCGCGCGCATGCGACCAATGGCGCCTACCATGTGCTGGGTGCCACGCTGTCGCCGCTCGATGGCGTCGGCCCGCAGGACCTCACCATCGAGGCGCTGGTGGCGCGGGCGCATGACCCACGCGTTAGCGAAATCATCCTGGCGCTGAATGCGACGGTGGACGGCCAGACCACCGCGCATTACATCACCGACCTATTGCAGGAAGCCAACGTCAAGATCACCCGGCTCGCCCATGGCGTGCCGGTCGGCGGTGAACTTGATTATCTCGACGAAGGCACGCTGTCCGCCGCGATGCGGCAGCGGACGCTGTTCTAACCATCAATCACGGACAAACCGACATGACGAAACGACGATTCGGCAAACGCTTGAGCTTTGGTGTGGCGATGCTCGTGGTGTTGGCCGCGCCCGCTGCCCGCTCGGCACCGGGAGACCTGGAGCCGCAGGCTGAACCGGCGCCGAAGGCCGCCAAGCTGATCAATGCCGGAGATGTGCTGTCGGGTGAACTCAACGCCATGAAAGTCCGCGCCGGCAAATTGGGCAAACGCGTCGCCACCTATCAGGTGACCAGCGAGCCGCGCCGGCTGGCGACGGCGAATGGGCTGTGCGGGCTGGAAACCGGCCCGGAGACCTTTCAGATCGTCACCAACAACGAGGCACAGGTGGCGCAGTTGAAGAATTTCATCGGCAAGGAAGTCTCGCTCAAGGTCGATGAGGTCGCCTGTTCCCAGGAAGCCGGTCAGATGAGCGATGCCGTGGTCACCAAATGGAGCGTGGTGACGAAGCGCTAAGGCGATACCGTCCCGCCGTTGCTGACGTCACCACCCGCGAAAGCGGGTGGCCCAGTATTCCAGAGCGCTTCGATTGAAAAACAACGCTCTGGAATACTGGATCATCCGGTCCCAGTGCGCAATTGCGCACAAGGCCGGATGATGACAGCTGAATTTGATTGCCGGCGCCGATCAAACCTTCACTGGCCCCAACGCGTCAAAATGTCCGCGCCGCTGCAGCCATGATAGCAGGATCAGGCTGGGGATCGCGACCAGCACGCAGACCGCGAAGAACAGCGGCCAGCCGGTCGCCTGCGCAACATAGCCCGCGCCCGATGACAGATACGTTCGCCCCACCGCGGCGAGCGCCGTGAGCAGCGCGTATTGGGTTGCGGTGTGCAGCGGATTGCGGCACAGCGCCGACAGATAGGCGACGAAGATCACGGTGCCGATGGCGCTGGTGAAATTCTCCATCGTGATGGCAAAGGCCAGTGCCCATTCGTTGACGCCTGACAGCGCCAGCCACGAGAACGACAAATTGGCGACCGCCTGCAGCACGCCGCCGATCCACAGGCTCGCGGCCAGCGAATAGCGCCGTGCGACGAAGCCGCCGGCAAAGCCGCCGATCAAGGTCGCGGCCAATCCGACGCCCTTGACGATCGCGGCATAGTCGTTGCGGGTGAAGCCGAGATCGATCACGAACGGCGCGGTCATGGTGCCGGAAAACGCATCGGTGAACTTGAACAGCACCACGAAGGCCAGCGCCGCCCAGGCATGCGGGCGGCCGAGGAATTCGGAGAACGCGCCGGTCGCCGCATGCAGCACCCGCGCGAACGCGGTCTCGCTGCCGGTCGCGGCCTCCGCGCGCGCCGATTGCTCGGGCTCGGTGGCGACCAGGGCGGTGACGGTGCCGATCAGCACCATCGCGGCCATTACGACATAACCCCACATCCAGGCCTGTGGGCGCGGCAGGCCGCCGCTCTCAAATCCGGTGACGATGAACAGCGCGCCCGCGGTCGAGACCAGCATGCCGATGCGGTAGGCCGCGACATAGGATGCCATTCCGGCGGCCTGCTCGCTCTCAGGCAGGCTCTCGACCCTGAAGGCATCGACCACGATGTCCTGCGTCGAGGAGGTCGCCGCCACCAGCAGCGCGCCGAGCGCCACGAACAGAGGCGAGCGCGCCGGGTCGGTCAGCGCCAGCAACAGGATGGCTATGATCAGCAACAGTTGCGAGAACAACAGCCAGCCGCGGCGGCGGCCGAAGGCGCGCGTGAACAGCGGCACGTGGATCGCGTCGACCAGAGGCGCCCACAGGAATTTCAACGTGTAGGGCGTGCCGACCAGCGCGAACAGCCCGATGGTGCGCAGGTCGACGCCGGATTCCGTCATCCACACCAGCAGCGTCGACCCCGACAGCGCCAGCGGCAGCCCCGACGAGAACCCGAGCAGCAACACGATCAGCACCCGCCGCTGCAGGTAGACCGCGAAGCTGTCGCGCCAGGAGGTGGGGGGCTGGGGTGAGGTTGGCTTTTGGGGCGGATGATCGGGCGAGGTGTTCATCCGGCAAGGCTAGCAGATTCGCGCTTCTTCCCCTCTCCCCTTGTGGGAGAGGGTGGATCGCACCGTCAGGTGCGAGACGGGTGAGGGGTATTGATACGCCGCGACCCCTCATCCGTCTCGCCGCCGCTTCGCGGCGTCGATCCACCTTCTCCCACAAGGGGAGAAGGGAAAGAGCGCCGGGCGATGACGGCGGTATATTACTCCCCGGCCTGCAGCTTGCGCGGCAGCGGGAATAGCTCGGGCGCGGCGGGCTTGGCGATGCGCGGGGCTTCCGCGGGAGCGTCGCTTTTGGAGAAATCCAGCTCCTCGATCCGTCCGGCGCGCTTTTCGATCTTGTCGGCGGAGATCAGGATCTGCCGGACATCCTCGTTGGCCTGTCCGAAATGGTTTTGCAATTTCAGCACGCGGTCACGCAGGCGGCCGAGATCGTCGCCGAGGTTGAGCACTTCGGTGCGGATCTGGTCGGCGGCGTCGCGCATCCGCGCGTCTTTCAGGATCTGCTGCATCACCTGGATCGCCAGCATCAGCAGCGACGGCGACACCAGCACCACGCGGGCCCGATAGGCTTTCTGCACCACGTCGTCGAAACCGTCGTGAATCTCCGCATAGACCGATTCCGACGGCACGAACATCAGCGCGGTATCCTGGGTCTCGCCGGGAACCAGATACTTCTCGGCGATGTCGCTGACATGCTTCATCACGTCGCCACGGAGCCGTTGCGCGGCTAATTTCTTTTCCTCGTCTGAGCGCGCGTCGTGCAGCGCGGTCACGGCTTCCAGCGGAAATTTCGCATCGATGCAGAGCGGGCGCTGATCCGGCAGGAACACCACGCAATCCGGCCGCTTGCCGGTCGATAGCGTGAACTGGAATTCGTAGGAGCCTTTCGGCATGCCGTCCTGGACGATCGCTTCCATCCGCGCCTGGCCGAAGGCGCCACGCGATTGCTTGTTGGCGAGCACGTCGCGCAAGGTGGTGACCTGCGAGGTCAGATCGGTGAGGTTCTTGTGCGCATTGTCGATGATGCCGAGCCGCTCGTGCAGCACGCGCAAGCTGTCCATGGTGTTGCGCGTGGTCGCTTCCATCGACTGGCCGACCCGGTGGGTGACCGAATCCAGTCGCTCGCTGACCGCGCGCGTCATTTCGGCCTGGCGGCCGGCGAGCGCCTGCCCCATCGCATCGACTCGTCCGGTGGCCTCGCTCTGGGCACGTAGCATTTCGCCGAGGCGCTCCTCCAGCTCGTCGGCGCGGATCGCCTGCGCCATCGCCAGTTCGGCGCCGCGGCGGCCGGACCGGGCAATCACGACGGCAATGCTCAATAACAGCAGCAGGGCCAGCGCGGCGAAGCCGGTGAGTGCCGTGCTGACGCGAATCGGCCAGTCGCCGAGGATGAAAAGGATCTCGTTCATGGCGCCCTTGTAGCCGATTCGCGCTTGAACACGAACGAAGAGGGAACATTTATGGTTAATCAAACACTAATTTTCATGGTTAACGCCGCCTTAAATTTCATGGTTAGCGAAGCGTTAACGCGGGCCAACGGCGATTGACCCCGGCAGATCAGCGGCTTAAATCGCCCGCCGAGGTACTTACAGATATCATCATGGCCATCCGAGAAATCATCATCCTGCCGGACAAGCAGTTGCGGCTCGTCTCCAAGCCCGTCGAGAAGGTGACGACGGAGATCCGCAAGCTCGCCGACGACATGTTCGAGAGCATGTACGACGCGCCCGGCATCGGGCTTGCGGCGATCCAGGTCGCGCAGCCGTTGCGGCTGATCACCATGGACCTCGCCAAAAGGGACGAAGACGGCGAGACCACGCCGCGGCCGCGGGTGTTCATCAACCCGGAGATCGTCTCGTCCTCGGAAGAGCTGTCGGTCTACGAGGAAGGCTGCCTCTCGATCCCGGAATATTACGAGGAGGTCGAGCGGCCGGCCAAAGTGCGCGTGCGCTTCACCGATCTCGACGGCAAAGTGCATGAGGAAGACGCCGAGGGCCTGTTCGCCACCTGTATCCAGCACGAGATCGACCATCTCAACGGCGTGTTGTTCGTGGACTATCTGTCGAAGCTGAAGCGCGACCGCGTGCTGAAGAAGTTTGCAAAAGCCGCCAAGCAACGCGCGGTGGAGTAAGACCCGGCCTTGCACGAACGACGCGCCGTCACCCTGAGGTGCGAAGGCGCCTCTTGGCGCCGAAGCCTCGAAGGGCGACGGCAGACGCAGGTTACGTTCTTTCTTCCTGCACATCCTTCGAGGCTCGCAAGGGCTCGCACCTCAGGATGACGCTCGCTATCTTGGGGTCGGTTAAAGGAGTTTTCTGCGCACATGCCACTCCGCTTGATCTTCATGGGCACGCCCGATTTCGCGGTGCCGACGCTGCTGGAGCTTGTGGCCCATGGCCATGAGATCGCGGCGGTATATAGCCGCGCGGCAAAACCCGCCGGGCGCGGCATGAAGTTGCAGCCGACGCCGGTGGCGCAAGAGGCCGAGCGGCTCGGCATCCCTGTCCTGACGCCTTCGACCTTGAAGACGCCGGAAGCGCTCGAAACATTGCAGGCGCATCAGGCGGATGCCGCTGTGGTCGTCGCCTACGGCATGATCCTGCCCAAAGCCATTCTCGATGCGCCGCCGCTGGGCTGCTTTAATCTGCACGGTTCGCTGCTGCCGCGCTGGCGCGGCGCCGCGCCGATCAACCGTGCCATCATGGCCGAGGATACCGAGAGCGGCGTGATGGTGATGAAGATGGACGTCGGCCTCGATACCGGCGACGTCGCCATGGCCGAGCGCATCGCGATATCAGATGCGATGACGGCGGCCGATCTGCACGATGCGCTGGCGCCGCTCGGGGCTGATTTAATGGTGCGGGCGATGGGCGCGCTGGAGCGCGGCAAATTGCAGCTCACCAGACAAAGCGACGACGGCGTGACCTACGCCGCCAAGATCGACAAGGCCGAGGCGCGGATCGACTGGAACAGGCCGGCGCATGCGGTGCTGCGCCACATCCACGGGCTGTCGCCGTTTCCCGGCGCGTGGGCCGAGATCGCGCTCGACGGTCAGTCTGCGCGGATCAAAATCCTGCGCTGCGAAAAGGTGGCGCGTTCAGGTCAGCCGGGCGATCTGCTCGACGAACATCTCGTGGTCGCCTGTGCTGAGGGCGCGATCCGGATTCTCGAATTGCAGCGCGCCGGCAAGGCGCCGATGAAGGCCGGGGATTTCCTCCGCGGCATGCCGCTCAAGCCGCCGCTGCGGTTCGCCTGATGCCTCGCTACAAGCTCATCATCGAGTATGATGGCGCGCCGTTCTGTGGCTGGCAGTTGCAGGACAATGGCGCCTCGGTGCAGGGCGCGCTGGAGAACGCGGTGAAAGCGATCTGCGGCGAACAGGTCCGCGTGCACGGCGCCGGTCGCACCGATGCCGGCGTGCATGCGCTGGCGCAGGTCGCGCATTGCGACATCGAAAAACACTTTGTGCCGGGCCGCTTTCGCGACGGCCTCAACGCTCACTTGCGGCCGCATCCGATCGGCGTGCTGTCGGCGGACATCGTGCCTGATACGTTCGAGGCGCGGTTCTCGGCCAGGAAACGCCATTATCGCTATCGCATCAGCAATCGCCGCGCCAATCTCGCGATCGACATCGGCCATGTCTGGCGCCTGCCGCGCCCGCTCGATACCGATGCGATGCACCAGGCCGCGCAACGGCTGGTCGGCAAGCATGATTTCACGACCTTTCGCGATACCGAATGCCAGGCGAAGTCGCCGGAGAAGACGCTCGAGCAGCTCGACGTGATCCGCAACGGCGACGAGGTTGATATCATCACGTCGGCGCGCTCGTTCCTGCACAGCCAGGTGCGTTCGATCGTGGGATCGCTGGTCTGGGTCGGCGAGGGCCGCTGGAGCGCCGACGATCTCGCTGCAGCATTGGCCGCCAAAAGCCGCGCCGCCTGCGGTCCGGTCGCGCCGCCGGATGGGCTATATCTGGTGCGCGTGGATTACTAGGGCGTTTTCGAGCGAAGTGGATACCGGTTCGCGTCAAGAAAACGCGTCAAAACAAGAGCCTAGAGCCCGGTTCTGATTCCATCAGAACCGAAAAGGCTCTAGGGCCCCCATCCTTACTTTGCATGGGGTTGTTTTCGCGATTTTGTGTCTGGCGCCCCGCGGTCGAAGTGACGCAGTCACCCAAAATATCGATCCAGCACGCCGCGATAGATCTTGGTCAGCTTCTCCAGATCCGACACCGGGGTGCGCTCGTCGATCTGGTGCATGGTCTGGCCGACCAGGCCGAATTCGATCACCGGGCAGTAGCTCGAGATGAAGCGCGCGTCCGAGGTGCCGCCGGAGGTCGAGAGTTCGGGTTTGCGCCCGGTGATTTGCTCGATCGCGCTGACCGCGAGATCGGTGAAGGGGCCGGGCTTGGTCACGAACACGTTGGAGTTGGAGTACTCCCATTCGATCCGGGCCCGGATCCGGTTGCCACAGGCTTTGGTCAAGCGCGCCTCGACCAGCGCGCGTAGCGTCTCCTGGGTATGATTGTCGTTGAAGCGAATGTTGAACTTTGCGCGGGCCTGGCCGGGGATCACGTTGCTCGCGGTGTTGCCGACATCGATCGAGGTGAATTCGAGGTTCGAGGGCTGGAACTGGGCGCTGCCGTGGTCGAGCGGCTCGTCGCTCAGCGCCACCACCAAACGCGAAATATCCGGCACGGGATTGGCCGCGCGATGCGGATAGGCGACGTGGCCTTGCAGGCCATCGACATAAAGCGTGCCCGACAGCGAGCCGCGCCGGCCGATCTTGATGCAGTCGCCGAGTTCCTCGACATTGCTGGGCTCGCCGAGCACGCAATGATCGAAGCTCTCGCCGCGCGCCGCGACCCACGGCAACAGCTTGACGGTACCGTTGACCGAGATTGCTTCCTCGTCGCCGGTGATCAGGAACGAGATCGATCCTCTAGGCTTGCCATCATTGGCGGCGAGATATTCCAGCACCGCGGCGACGCTGCAGGCGATGCCGCCTTTCATGTCCACGGCGCCGCGGCCGTAGACAAAACCGTCCTTGATCTCGCCTGAGAACGCGCCATGGCTCCAGGCGGCCTCATCGCCCGGCGGCACCACGTCGGTATGCCCGGCAAAGGTGATGTGCGGCGCCGACGTACCGATACGGGCATAGAGATTATCGACGTCGGCGGTGCCGGGTTCGCTGAAGGTGACCCGATGGATCTCGAAGCCTGAGGCTTTGAGGATATTTTCGAGCACATCGAGCGCACCGGCGTCGGCCGGCGTCACCGACGGGCAGCGGATCAGGTCGCGGGTAATGGAAACAGCGTCATTCATGCTGTCGGATTAACATGAGGCCCCGGCGATGGGCCAGCGCTATGCGGCACAAATTCCAGCTCGCTGTGCTGGTCCCAGCCCGGGCGCTTGTCGGGTGTGCCGGTCTCGACCGGCGCCAGCGGATCGGGTCCGAATCGGTTGGGCGCCTTCGCCCCGCTCAGGCAGAACAGTTCGACAATGCACCAAACGTCGAGGCCGTATCTGAGCGCTTCGACGAGAAGCAGCAAATCCGGGTTATCGAGCCAGTCCCAAAGCCTCCCGAGCAAGGGAGGAGCAATGTAGAACGGGACAATCCACCATCCGCTTTTGTTGCGATCGTGCAGTCGCTTGACCGTGGTGGCCGCCAGGAACCAGACGCCGACGATGAAGATCGGAGTTCCGAGCACGTAGAACGATAGAGCCGCGGCCGACGTTGGGCCGGCATTGCCAAAACTGACGTGGAAAGGAAGCGACGGGAAATGACGGAGGATGTCCTCGAAGTCGAGGCTGACTGACTCGACACCGACACCGAAGAACCCGCCGACGGCAGACGACAATATCGACAGCAAAACCAGGCAGGAAATCGTACTTGCAAGCAGCGCGTACCAGTATTTGGCGCGGTTAATGCGTCCTTGAAAGCTGAACAGAAACGTCTTGGAAACGATCGAATCCATCGCTGGCCTCCGGACCGCCGAGCGAGGCCCGTGGTCCGGTAGATTGGTCGCGCGAAGGGCTCTTGGGTTCGAAAGGTCCCCGGGTTCGAAAGGACCCGAGTTGAACTTAATCCCGCAGCAACTCGTTAATGCTGGTCTTGGCGCGGGTGCGTTCGTCGACGCGCTTGACGATCACGGCGCAGGCGACGGCGGGGCCGGGCTGGCCGTTCTTCAGCGGCTTGGCCGGCGACGTGCCGGGCACCACCACGGCATATTCCGGGACCTCGCCAATAAAAATTTCGCCGGTGTCGCGGTCGATGATCTTGGTGGAGGCGCCAAGGAACACGCCCATCGCCAGCACCGCGCCCTTGCGCACGATGACGCCTTCGGCGACCTCCGAGCGCGCGCCGATAAAGCAATCGTCCTCGACGATCACGGGTTCGGCCTGCAACGGCTCCAGCACGCCGCCGATGCCGACGCCGCCGGAAATATGCACGCGCTTGCCGATCTGCGCGCAGGAGCCGACCGTCGACCAGGTGTCGATCATGGTCGATTCATCGACATAGGCGCCGAGGTTGACGAAGGACGGCATCAGCACGACGTTCTTGGCGATGAAGGCCGAGCGGCGCACGATCGCGCCGGGCACCGCGCGAAAGCCGGCGTCGCGAAAACGATTCTCGCCCCAGCCGGCGAATTTCGAGGGCACCTTGTCCCACCACGACGCCTGTCCGGGACCGCCGGGAATGGCGCTCATGTCGTTGAGGCGGAACGACAGCAGCACCGCCTTCTTCAGCCATTGATGGACTTTCCACTTGCCGTTGGCCTCGCGTTCGGCGACCCGCGCGGTACCACTGTCGAGCAGCTCCAGCGCATGATCCACGGCCTCGCGGACCTCGCCTTTGGTGGCGGTCGAGATCCCATCCCGGGCATCGAACGCGGCGTTGACGGTGGATTCGAGGGAGGCGAGCGACATGAAGGTTTCCTTGGAGGCAACGGGGTATGGCGGTGGCGATTTAGGAGGCTTTTGTCGGGATTCGAGCGGGCGGAGTCAAGGCTTCCTCGCCGTCGTCCGACCCCGTTGCGGCGTCATCATCCGCGCAGGCGGATGATCCAGTATTCCGCGACGCCAGAGTGCACCTTCGGACTTCGCGGAATACTGGATACCCCGCTTTCGCGGGGTATGACGGCCGAGCTGTTTGGGCGGGCTTGCCCCAATTCTACGGCAGCTTCTGCAAAAACCCCGTCAGATCATCCGTGACATGATCGACATAGGCTTCGCCGCGGCCTTCCAGTTCCCAGTCTTCGCGCACCACTTCCTCAGCGCCGTCGGGTACCACCAGCACCGTGGTCATGCCGAGCTGGTGCGGCACCACGAGGTTGCGCGCGAGATCCTCGAACATCGCCGAGGTCGTCGGGTCGACCCGGTGGAGGCCTAAAAATTTCTGATAGGTCTGCGGCGCCGGCTTTGGTTCGAGCTCGGCGGCGACGATGTCGAAAATCGCCTCGAAATGGTGACCAAAACCGAGCCGCTGCAACACCGCATTGGCGTGATCGACCGAGCCGTTGGTCAGGATCAGCTTGCGTCCGGGCAGTTTGGCGATCGCCGTCCCCATCGCGGGGTTCGGTTGCAGCGGCGAGTGATCGATCCGGTGCACGTAGCTCAGATAGTCGTCGGCGCGCACGCCATGCTCGGTCATCATGCCGCGCATCGAGGTGCCGTAGCGGCGGTAATAATCCTTCTGGATCACGCGGGCCTGTTCCGCCGATATTTTCAAATAGGCGCTGATGAATTCGCCGATCCGCGCGTCGACCTGCTGCCACAGATTGACGTGATGTGGATACAGCGTGTTGTCGAGATCGAACACCCAGGTGTCGACATGGGCGAAGCTGCGGGGTGTTGTTGTCATTGCGCCGCATCCGATGAAGTTGTCGTCCCGGCGAAGGCCGGGACCCATACGCCGTGTCGATCGTGAAAGGCGCGGCAGATGTTAGATGTGTTTGTTGCCGGCATTGGTGCTCTGAATTCAGTCTAGGGGTTATGGGTCCCCGCCCCTGACGCGCAATTGCGCGCTAGGCGGGGACGACGAAAAAATCACGGCATCGCAAAGCGCAGCGTCTTGCCGCCGCTCGACATATCGACGGGGGCAAATCCGGATACCGCGAGGCCGCGGCTGCCGCAGTCGCTCTGTTCGTTGATCTCGAACTTGCTTTCGCGGGTGCAAAGCTGTTTGGCGCCGCCCCAGTTCAGCGGCTTGTCGTTGAGCTTGATGCTGCGGTTATCGGCATCGACCGCTTCGGCAAAACTGAAAATCTGCTTCGGCTGGCCGGTGACATCGGGATGCAGGCATTTGCCGGGATCGATATGATACCAGCCGCGGCTGGTCACGGTCTTGCCGTCGTCGGTGGCGACCGCGGCCATCACCTTGTGCGGGGTATCGTTGCACCAGGTCAGGCCGTTGGGGGAGGGCGCCTGCACCGCTTCGATCATGGTTGCGAAGAAATTCGGCGACTGCACGATGTCGGACGCAAGCCCCCGGCTTTTGAGAAATGCCGCCAGCGCGGTTTGGGTTTTCGGGCCGTCGACGCCGTCGATCGGGGCCGCGTCATAGCCTGCGATCACCAGCAGCCGCTGGATCGCGGCGAGCCGTGCCTGCTCGTCGTCATAGTCGCTGTCTTCGGCGAGATACGCCACCAGATTGCCGTCGTCGGTCGCCGTCGGCGTGATCTGGGTGAACGGCGCCGGCGTTTGCCCGGCGCGGCACTGTCGCGCCGCGGCGATGACAAAATTGTCCGGCGCGATGCATAGCGTGTCACCGCCGTTTTGCGGGATCGGCGAGGAGCCATAGACCGGAAGCGCGCGGGCATTGAGCAGGATCCGATCCGCGGTCAGCGTGCCCTGGACCACGACGCGGCAGGCCGCGGGGTCGATACGAAACCAGCCGCGCGTCGCGGTCGCGGCCTTGTCGTCGATGCCGATCGCGGCTTCGATCACATAGCTCATGTGATTGCAGAGTTTCAGGTCGGCATGGGCCGGCGCGGCAGAGAGAAGAAAGGAGATGATGGCAGCGGGCAGGGCGAGCAGGATTGAGAAGGTGTGTCGCGCGCTGACAAGTTCGTCATGCCCGGCCTTCTGCCGGGCATCCACGTCTTGCTTGCGCGGATGCAAGAAAGACGTGGATGGCCGGGAGCGCAGACAAGTGTACGTAGTCTGCGCCAGGCAGACTACTGTGCCCGGCCATGACGAAGGATGGTGGTGCGTTATCACTTGTGAATCAGCGTACCCGTGCCCTGGTTGGTGAACAATTCGAGCAGCACCGCATGCGGCGTCTTGCCGTCGATGATGACCACGCCCTGCACGCCCTGCTCGAGCGAATAGATGCAGGTCTCGACCTTGGGAATCATGCCGCCGGAAATCGTGCCGTCAGCGATCAGCTTGCGGGCGTCCTTGACCGACAGTTCCGGAATCAGTTTCTTCGACTTGTCGAGCACGCCGGGAACGTCGGTCAACAGCAACAGCCGTTTGGCCTTGAGCGCGCCTGCGACGGCGCCGGCGAAGGTGTCGGCGTTGACGTTGAAGGTCTGTCCTGTTTTCGAGGTCGCTAGCGGCGCCAGTACCGGGATCAGTTCATAGCCGATCAACTGGTTCAACAGGGTCAGGTCGACCTTATCGGGTTCACCGACGAAGCCGAGATCGATGACCTTTTCGATATGCGAATCCGGATCGACCATGGTGCGCGTCGCCTTCGACGCCGTCACCATGTTGCCGTCCTTGCCGCACAGCCCGACAGCCTTGCCGCCGGCCTCGTTGAT
Source organism: Bradyrhizobium sp. S69 (assembly GCF_009766005.1). Classification (GTDB taxonomy): domain Bacteria; phylum Pseudomonadota; class Alphaproteobacteria; order Rhizobiales; family Xanthobacteraceae; genus Bradyrhizobium. The sequence continues at coordinate 40,632 of NZ_LMUK01000036.1, forward strand.
GTAGCCGACCAGTTGCTTGTTGATCGAGCCCGCCAGCACCATTTCGACGATCTCGATGGTCGCGGCGTCGGTGATGCGCAAGCCTGCGGCGAATTCCGACTGGATGCCGAGCCGCTTCAGCATGGTTGCGATCTGCGGTCCGCCGCCATGCACCACCACCGGATTGATCGCGGTCTGCTCCAGCAACACGATATCGCGCGCGAACGCCTTGGCGAGGTCTTCGGCGCCCATCGCATGGCCGCCATACTTGATGACGATGGTTTCTTCGTCATATTCCTGCATGTGAGGCAATGCCTCGGACAGGATGCGGGCCTGATCGAGCGGACTGATATGAGCAGCGTCGGTCATGAAGGGGGTCTCGCGATCGGAACGATGGGGCGGGTTCTATCCGATTGCCGGGCACCGCGCAAAGCGCTGTTCGCTCCCCTGTAGCCCGGATGAGCGGAGCGATATTCGGGATTTGACGCGAGAGATCCGGATATCGCTCCGCTCATCCGGGCTACAGGCTCTCAGCTCCGCTGCGGCCACGCCGCGGCCACGGCCAGCACGATCCAGCTCACGATCAGCAGCGTGCCGCCGGTTGGGGCGGCCATCGGAAACAGGCTGTGGCCGGCATATTGCCGCAAGGTCAGGTCGCCGGCGAACAGAATGGCGGCGACGACGAAGCCCGAGGCCGCTGCGATCCCGATCCGGACATGGAGCATGCCGCGCTCGGTCAGCGCCACCACCGCGAGCACGGCCAACGCATGGAACAGCAGCATCGAGGATGCCGACGCCAGCCGCGTCGCGTCGGGCTGGTGCGCCGAAGCGGCCGCCAGGATGACGCCGTCGGCGCCCATGATGGCGGCCAGAATGATCAGAATGCGCAACGAACGAGATCCGATCATCGGCTGCGCTCGCCGAGCAGGCGTATCATCGCCGCGCGCAGTTCCGGCATCCCGGCACCGGTGCGCGACGAGGTCACCAGCACGACCGGAAAGGCGGCGGGATGCTTGGCCAGCGCCGTGATGGTGGCGGCCAGCGTCTGTTCCAACTCGCTGGGCTTCACCTGGTCGGCCTTGGTGAGCACGAGCTGATAGCTGACGGCGGATTTATCCAGCGTCTTGAGCACGTCGAGATCGACATCTTTCAGGCCATGCCTTGCATCGACCAGCACATAGACCCGCGCCAGGCTGGCGCGGCCTTGCAGGAATTTGTGAATCAGCGCGGTCCAGGACGCGATCTTGACCTTGGGCGCCGAGGCGTATCCGTAGCCGGGCATGTCGACCAGCCGCAGCCCTTCCTTGTCGGGACCTTCGAAGAAGATCAATTCCTGGGTGCGGCCCGGCGTATGCGAGGTGCGCGCCAGCGCGTTGCGTCCGGTCAGCGCATTGATCAGGCTCGATTTACCGACATTGGAGCGGCCGGCGAACGCGACCTCCATGCCGGCCATCGGCGGCAGGGTCTCGACCGATGGCGAGGCCCAGAAGAACTGCCACTCGCCGGCGAACAGTTTTCGCCCCTGTTCGATCAGCTTCGCATCGGTGTTGGCGGTCATGCGAAGGTCTTTCGGTTCTCGTCATGGCCGGGCTTGTCCCGGCCATCCACGTCTTTCTATTCGGCAACTCCAAAGACGTGGATGCCCGGGACATCTGCGCGAAGACGCGCTTCGCGCTTTAGCCCGGGCATGACGATCTGGAGACTTCAGCGCTCCTGCGAGCTACTCGTCAGGCTTTCGATTCTGCTTTTTTCTTGGGTCCGAACGTCGACCTGATATTGTCGAACAGTTCCACCTTCACTCCGTTGCGGCGCATGATGAAGCTCTGTTGCAGCACCGACAGGGTGTTGTTCCAGGCCCAGTAGATCACGAGACCCGCCGGGAAACCCGCCAGCATGAAGGTGAAGATCAGCGGCATCCAGGTAAAGATCATCTGCTGGGTCGGATCCGGCGGCGTCGGATTGAGCTTCATCTGGAACCACATCGTGACGCCCATGATCATCGGCCAGATGCCGAGCGCGAGATAGTGTCCGAACACCGGCAACGTCGTCGGATCGTAATTGAACAGGCCGAACAGCGTGAACAGATTGGTCGGGTCCGGCGCCGACAGGTCCTTGATCCAGCCGAAGAACGGCGCGTGCCGCATTTCGATGGTGACGAACAACACCTTGTAGAGCGAGAAGAACACCGGAATCTGCAAGGCGACGGGAAGACAACCGGCGATCGGGTTGATCTTCTCCTTCTTGTAGATTTCCATCATCTCCTGCTGCTGTTTCATCTTGTCGTCGGGATAGCGCTCCTTCAGCGCGGCCAGTTGCGGCTGCACCGATTTCATCTTCGCCATCGACGCGTAGGATTTGTTGGCCAGCGGGAAGAACAACAGCTTCACCAGCACTGTCACCAGCAGGATCGCGATGCCGAAATTGCCGACCAGATGATAGAAGAAGTCGAGCGCCAGGAACATCGGCTTGGTGATGAAGTAGAACCAGCCCCAGTCGATCAAGAGGTCGAAATGGTTGAGGTCGAGCTGCTTGGTGTAGCCGCCGAAACCGCTGAACGGGAAATTGATGCCGACGACGCTGGCTTCCTTGGTGCCGGCGAACAGCCGCGCACTGGCACTGCCGGTGCCGCCGATGGCGATGGTCTGCGCATCCTCTAGATAGTCGGTCTGGTAATTATGCGAGGTGCCGACCAGGGTGGACGAGTAGCGCGCATTCAATTGCGCGGTGTTGTCGGGCAACAGCGCCGAGGCCCAGTATTTGTCGGTGATGCCGAGCCAGCCGTTGGTGACCTTGAAGTTCACCGATTTGGCGTCGTCGATTTTCTTGTAGGCATATTCCTGCAAGCCCTGATCGCCGAGATAGCCGATCAGGCCTTCATGCAGGATGTAATAGCCCGAGACCTTCGGGGTGCCGTGCCGCGAGATCAGCGCGAATGGATACAGCGTGACCGGCGCATTGCCGACATTGCTGACATCGTCCTTGATCGTGAACAGATAGCGGTCGTCGATCGCGATGGTGCGGTGGAAGGTGAGGCCGTCGCCATTGTCGTATTTCAGCGTGATCGGCGTGGTCGGCGTCAGCGCGCCGGCGCCTTCCTGCTGCCACACGGTGTCGCGGTCGGGCAGTTTGACGTTGGCGCCCGAGGCGGGAACCCAACCGAATTCGGCGTAATAAGGCTCGGCGGTATTGGAAGGCGAATACAGCACGATCGCGGGCGAAGAAGGATCCACGGTCTCGCGGAATTGCACCAGCGACAGATCGTCGATCCGCGCGCCCTTCAGCGCAATGCTGCCGATCAGGCGCGGCGTATCGATCTTGATGCGCGGCGAGGCGGCAATCGCGGCTTCGCGGCTGACCACCGGGGCTGCCGAAGAAGACTGGCTGGTCGCGGTCGGATTGGCATCGGGCGACGGCGTCGACGCAGGCCCGCCCTGGGCTGTGGCGGCATTACCCGGCTGCGGCGCCGGCTTCACCAGCTCGCTCTGCGCCTGTTCGGCGGCGCGGCGCTTTTCCATCTGCGGCATGTTGTAGAAATACTGCCAGGCGATCAGCACGAGCCCGGACAGAATGACGGCAAGGATGGTGTTGCGGTTGTCGGTCATCGTTTCAAGGTCTCGTCATTCGGGTCTGGCCGCGGCTTGTGCCGTGCGTTTGTGGGCTGCCGGTCGAGGCGATGGAGCGCCGAGCGGAGATCGTCGAGCATGGTCGCAAAGTCGCGGCCCAGGGCCGCACGACGGCCGACTAGCACATAATCACTGTGCGGTCGCATTGATATGATGTCGAGCCGCTTCACCAGTTCGCGAAGCCTGCGCCGGATGCGGTTGCGCTCGGTCGCGGTGCCGTTCTTTTTGGTCACCGTGAAGCCGACCCGGACCGGGCCGTTATCGTCGCGGCGGCGGCTTTGCACCACAAAGGCAGCGCTGTTGACGCGCACGCCATCGGCAACGGCGAGGAAGTCCGCCCGCTGCCTTAGCCGATCCATGATGAGTTCTCCGGGAAGCCCGGGTTAGGCGCTCAGACGCTTACGGCCTCGGGCGCGACGCGCGGCCAGAACCTTACGGCCGCCGGTCGTCGCAAGGCGGGCGCGGAAGCCGTGACGGCGCTTGCGCACCAGTTTGCTGGGTTGATAAGTCCGCTTCACGGGTAGTACTCCGCTGACCGGGCAAGTTTGCCACGAATTGAGGTATTGAGATAAATCCGGTGATGCTGGTTAGCCCAAAATGAGCCTTTTCGGCCCAAATAAGCCGCTTCCGGCCCAAATGAGCCGCCCCGGTTAACCGGGCCATCGCGGACAGTTGGCGCGGCTTATAAGCGAGCGACTGGTTTTCGTCAATCAGGCCGAAGCGACACCGGCAAGCCCGGTAGCGCTTGCCGCCACAGCGGTCCTTGAGACAGATTCTAGACTAAAATCGCACTGGAATCAGGGGGTTCTGGTATATTCGCAACTGCGGACCGGCCGGGTTCCGTGGCCGGAGTGGCAGGCGGTCGGATTTGAGGCGCCCGGACGCAACCCGCGGTTCGTTGAAATGGCGCATTTTTGGCGCGAATATCGCGAATATAATAAGCGCGCCGGGGTTTTTTCGTTTGAGTCTTGAGAATTGTCCGGCACGCGCGCCTAAGTGCGGAATATTTGACGTTATCGAAGTGTAATTTGACCGAGTCCTGAGCAAATTGCATCGTCGGGATCAGGCTAGCCGAAGGCAGACCGAGTGGCAGTCACCGAAGAACAGTCGACCACGGCAATGCCGCGGCCGAAGCCGGCGTACCGGCTCGGTCTGTCCGGCAAGCTGCTGCTGTTGACCATTCCGCTGGTGATGATCGCGGAAGTCCTGATCTATGTGCCCGCGATCGCCAATTTCCGGATGAACCGGCTCAACGACCGGCTGGCGGCGGCGAACACCGCGGCCCTGGTGCTGGATGCCGCGCCTTCCGGCATGGTGCCGGATTCGTTGGCGCGGCAGATCCTGAGCAGCATCGGCGCCCGTGCGGTGGCCATCAAGATGGGGCACCAGCGCCGGCTCCTGGCCAGCGCCGATCTGCCGGCGGCGATCGATCATGATGTCGATATGCGAACCCTGACGGTGTGGTCGGCGATCGTGGATTCGTTCGAGATCATGCTTGAGACCGGAAACCAGACGATACGGTTGGTCGGGCCCGCGTCCAATGGCGCGCAGTTCATCGAGACGGTGGTCGACGAAGCGCCATTGCGGGCGTCGATGTACCGCTTCTCCCGCAACCTGTTGTGGGTTTCGCTGATCATCGCGATTCTCACCGCGGCCCTGGTGTATCTGGCGCTGCATTATCTGTTCGTGCGGCCGATGCGGCGGCTGACCGCCAATCTGGTCGGCTTCCACGCCAACCCGGAAAGCTCGGCGCGGATCATCGTTCCCAGTCAGCGCGGCGACGAGATCGGCGTAGCCGAACGCGAATTGTCCGACATGCAGCGCGATCTGGTGTCGATGCTGCATCAAAAGAGCCGGCTGGCGGCGCTCGGCCTCGCCGTCTCCAAGATCAACCACGATTTGCGCAATCTGCTGGCGTCCTCGCAGCTGTTGTCGGATCAGCTTGCCAGCGTGCCCGATCCGCGGGTGCAGCGCTTCGCGCCGAAGCTGATGCGTTCACTGGAACGCGCCATCGCGTTCTGCCAGTCGACATTGTCCTACGGCCGCGCCCAGGAGGCCGCACCCGATCGCCGGATGATCCTGATCGAGCCGGTCGTGATCGAGGTCCGCGAATCGGCAGGGCTCGGGTCGGATGTCTCGATCAGCTGGATCAGCGCGATCGAACGCGGCCTGACCATCGACGCCGACCCCGACCAGCTGTTTCGCGTATTGCTCAATCTGGTGCGCAACGCCGCCCAGGCGCTGGAAAACCATCCCAAGAGCGATGTGGCGACCCAGCAGATCCGGATCACCGGCCGCCGCGAGGGCACGGTGGCGATCGTCGAGGTTTCCGATACCGGCCCCGGCGTGCCGGCCAAGGCCCGCGATCACCTGTTCGAGGCGTTCCAGACCTCAGGAAGGCCCGGCGGCAGCGGGCTTGGGCTTGCGATCGCCGCCGAGCTGGTCCGCGCCCATGGCGGTAACATCCACCTTGTCGAAGGCACCATCGGGGCCACCTTCCGGATCGCGATACCGGACCGGCCGGTGGAACTGCTCAGCATCCGCAACGAGCGGGCGCGGGCGTAAAGCCGGCTCGATCGCGGCGTTTGGCGGATTTTCCGCCAATTTACCATCGCAAATGGATGGCAAATCGATGGGGTGATACCGCGTCGCGGACCTTGCCAATCGGGGCCGGAGCGGGTAGCTAAGGCGCTCTTTCGCGGCCTTTCCGGACCCGTTCGGAATGCGACCGGGCCCTCAAGCCCAGGATGCCTAGCGAAAAACGCGCCCGTAGCTCAGCTGGATAGAGCACTAGACTACGAATCTAGGGGTCAGGAGTTCGAATCTCTTCGGGCGCGCCAGTTCCGGTCAATGTTGGGCACCATTGCGGGCAAGTTTTCGTGCTGTTCAATCAAGCCGAAGATTGCATCATCCGGGCCTGCAAGACGGATTCGGTCGGGTCCGATACAAACCTCGGCAACGAATAGGCGCAGCCACGCACGCCGAAAGCCCGGATCGGCGGTGCGTAGACGCAACCTCATGGCGTCCGAAAATCTTGCCAGCTTTTCCGGGGTCAGAGTAATCGCGGTCGCGTGTTTGCGGGCGCTAAGTTTCGCAAGAGCGTTTTCATGCTCCATTCGCTGAAGCCGAAGACTGTCAACCCGCTCCCGAAGTAGCTTGTCGTTGTGATCTGAAAAGCCGTCCTCGATCGCGTCATAGATTCTCGCCAACCGTTTGGTGGCGTCTTGAAGGGCGTTGCGGTGATGATGCAGTTGGTCAGCTATCCCGTCGCGTTGTCCGGCCGACATAGTGGCCATCTTGCCGATCAGCGCCGATAGTCTCGCGGGCTCGAATACTCGACCTTCAACGGCGCTTAACACAAGTTCATCGGCTTTTTCCATCCGGATTGACTGGCCTTCGCAGGCAATCTTGCCCTTGTTGGCTTGACCGCTGCAGGTGAGGTAACGGTATTGGCCAGACTTACCGGTTCGAAGTTGCATTCCAGCGCCACAACGCCCGCAGACGGCCAAGCCTGCGAGTAAGGTTGGACCGTTTGTAATGCGCGCGGGCGTTTCAGATGGCCGCCGTCGTTTGAGGGTTCGTTGCGCGGCAGCAAAAGTATCGCGATCAATGATGGCAGGTACTTTTATCTCAATCCATTCGGAGCGCGGTCGCGGCTTTCGTGTTCGGCTGTCAACCCGATTGAAATAACGGATGCCAATACATGTTTCGGATTTCAAAATGCGTTCGATGCTTGCAGTGTAAAAGAGATGGCCACGACGGCGATAGCCGTTCTTGTTGAGATAACTCGCGATTGCCTTGATGCCTAGCTCGCCGAGCCCGTCCTGTTGACCGAGACATAAGCGAAAAATCAACCTTACGATTGCCGCTTCTTTATCGTCGAGGACGAGCTTCTTCTTTTCCTTTTTTCTTAGCACGGCAACCACCTCGGTCTTGTGACCGTATGGGGGGCTTGACCCGTTGAAAAAGCCGTCTTCAGCATTCGCACACATCACGTCGCGGACAACTTCGGCGTTCACCTCGGAGGCATGGCCGTCAAATGCGCAAAGAATTGTTTCGAGAAGTTCTCCGGTTGGCCCAGCAGGAATCTCCTGCGTGGCAGACAAGAGTCGTACGCCCGCAGCCTTCAACTGATTCTTATACTGAAGATACATTTGAGGATTTCGGAAGTACCGCGAAAAATTATAGACAATGACTTCACGAATGCAGTTCTTCGGATCGCACGCAAACTGTATCATCTCTTTGAATTTCGGCCGACGGTCGGTTCGTCCGGAGAGACCCGGATCAACAAAGATCGTCACAAGCTCGCGATTGCGCGTGTCGCAAAATGCTTGAATTTTTTCAGCCTGCTCGTTGAGGCTAGTGATATTGGCGGCCTGCCTTCTCGTACTGACGCGACCATAACCGATAGCGCGCTCGCGATTGACTTGGCTTGCCATTGCGTCTCCCCGAATGTACGGACGGGTGAAAATTCACCCGTCCGTATCGGATTTCGCCAAATCGGCGAGTATGTCGGCAGCCCAATGTAGGGACAAGGCTACTTCCGCGTCCGTTATCGGAATTGCTGCACACTGTAAGGGTTTGGCCGATTTTACTGGCTTTGACCCCGATGGTTTCGCTCGTGTCGTCTTAGCGCCAGCTTCCGCGCGAAACGACGTTGGACCCGGCGATTGTGCTGGGAAAGCACGGGCGACCGGCGCGCCGTTTTGCTTTGCTTTCACCTGACACGTCGGGCACCCGCACTGCCGACGGCCTACGCGTTGGGGGATGACCGCCGGCAGTACGGGTATGGTTGCCCGCCTGCCCCCACGCGGCCGCGCGATCGAGAAACAACCGGCGACGCTTTTAACGTCAGCTGTACTCTCCCTGTCGTCAAGGGCCGCAGTCAAAATAGTCTGTATTGCAGTAACTTAACCGGTTCATTCCAAATGGCTGGCACTCACACGCTGACCTGTTTTGCGAAACAGCCTTGTCAATCGGCGTTCAAATTTGACCCCGGATCGGCGTCCAATTTTGACCCCTTTGAGCGACGAGTCTTGACGGTAGCGCTCGCCTCGTCGGAGCT
>NZ_LMUK01000037.1:0-78492 GCF_009766005.1 Bradyrhizobium sp. S69
GCCAGCCCCTGCTTCGCGCTCAGGGCAATCGAATCACACCCCAACCGCCCTGGCAAATGCTCGTGGCCGAAAGATTCTCCCGCTCTGAGGTGCGAACTCTTGCGAGCCTCGAAGGATGGCCGCAAGCACTGCGTTGAACACCATGCTTCGAGGCGCGCCGAAAACGGCGCGCACCTCAGGATGACGTCCGAGATAGCGCCGCTCAGGCCGCGCCGCTCATATAGGTTTCGCGGCGGCCGATCATGCGTTCCGCGGCGGCTTTGGCGTCCGCCTTGGAAGAGGTCGCGCAGGTGCGATATTCGAGATCGGGCATGGCCTTGGTTTCGCGCCGCCCGAACCACGATTTGGAACCGATCGGCAGCATCGACAAAGCAGACGCGACGTTATCGACCGCATCGAACGAGTGCAGTGCACCGGTACCCGCGTAACGGACTTCATAAATGCCCGGGCTGATCGGCGCCTCGATATTCTCGCCGCGCCCGGCGCGGGGATATCGCTTCCATTCGCTCCAGGTCGAGATCATCCTTTGTCTCCGCGCAATAACAAAATTTGCCAATAGTTTTAAAGAATTACGGCATCCAATGGCCGCTATTTGCGCCGAAATCCGAACGCCTTACAACTAAAATCGTGGTCAGGCTTAATACCGCTATCAACCTAACGCCTGCCATCCCGGGGGTCACCTTCGCTCCCGCGCCATCCACCGCAAATTATGAGCAGATGTCATCGTTGCGGTCGGCCGCCGGCCGGCCGCGATCACGAGATCGCTACATCAGCGGCAACGTGCCGCCCGGCCTTGCGAGACGCGCTTGCCCGGAGGATGATCGGCCACTGCAAAAAATAAACGGGAGGTGATCCATGCACAGCAAGTCTCAGATCGATCAGCTATTGCGTCAGATGTCTGACGCCAAGGAAATTCCCGGCGTGGTCGCGATCGCCGCGACCAGCAAGGAGACCATCTATCAAGGCGCGTTCGGCAAACGCGATTTGTCCAAGGACGTGGCGATGACGCAGGACAGCGTGTTCTGGATCGCCTCGATGACCAAGGCGATCACCTCGGCCGCCGGCATGCAGCTGGTCGAACAAGGCAAGCTGTCGCTGGATGAGCCGATCGGCAAGGTGCTACCCGATCTTGCCTCGCCGCAGGTGCTTGAAGGCTTCGATGCCAACGGCGAACCCAAACTGCGCCCGGCGAAAAAGCCGATCACGCTGCGCCATCTCATGACCCACACCGCCGGCTTCGCCTACAACATGTGGAACGGCGACATCTTGCAGTACCTGGAGAAGACCGGGACGCCGGCCGTCACCACCTGCCAGAACGCCGCGCTGAAGACGCCGTTGGCGTCGGACCCCGGCACCCGCTGGGAATACGGCATCAATATCGATTTCGTCGGCAAGGCCGTGGAAGCCGCCAGCGGCAAGCGGCTCGACGCTTATTTGCGCGACCATATGTTCACGCCGCTCGGCATGAGCGACACCGGCTTCAAGATCACAGACGATATGCGCAAGCGCCTGGTCGGCATGCACGCCCGCGGCGAAGACGGGTCGCTGACGCCGATCCCGTTCGAGCTGGAGCAGGAGCCGGAGTTTCACATGGGTGGCGGCGGCCTCTACGGCACGGCCGCCGATTATCTCAAGTTCACCCAGATGATCCTCAACAAGGGTCGCGGCAACGGCAACCAGGTACTGAAGCCGGAGACGGTCGCGCTGATGGGCCAGAACCACATCGGCGAACTCAACATGGGCAAGCTGACGACGGCGATCGGATGGGCGACCAACGATGTCGACCTTTATCCGGACATCGTCAAGAAATGGGGCTTGAGCTTCCTGATCAACACCGCCAAGACCCCGGAAGGCCGCAGTCCCGGCAGCCTCGCCTGGGCCGGCCTCGCCAACACCTATTACTGGATCGATCCGGCACGCGACGTCGCCGGCGTGATCCTGATGCAGCTGTTGCCGTTCGCCGACAAGAAATGCCTGGAAGCCTTCGCGGGCTTCGAGCGCGGCGTCTATGCCGGGCTCGATGCCGGACAGAAGGCGGCCTGATAAAACAACCGTTGTTTGATGCACATATTCCCTCCCCCCTTGCGGGGGAGGGAGCTCATCGGAACCACTCTTACGCGTAGATGCGGAGAAGCAAACTTGACCGAAAAAGCCGACAGCTATGTGTGCGGGGTGGCCGATGCGCCGCTGCTGGGTGACACCATCGGGCGCAGCCTCGACCTCGCGGCCCGGCGCTGGGGCAATCGCGATGCGCTGGTTTCGCCGAGCCACGATGTCCGATGGGGCTGGACAGAATTCGCCGCGCGGGCCGATGCGCTGGCCGCGGGCTTTCTGGCGCTCGGCCTCGAACGCGGGGCGCGGATCGGCATCTGGTCGCTCAACCGGCCGGAATGGACGCTGACGCAATTTGCCGCCGCGAAAGCCGGCCTCATCCTCGTCACCATCAACCCGGCCTATCGGCTGAGCGAACTGGAATTCGCGCTGGCCAAGGTCGGCTGCGCCGCGATCGTCACGGCAACGGCGTTCAAGACCTCGAACTATATGGAGATGCTGACCACGCTGCTGCCTGAGCTGGCCACATCAACGCCGGGCCAACTGCATGCGGCGCGGTTGCCGCAACTGCGCGCGGTGATCCAGATCGGCGGGCCGGCATTTCCCGGGACCATCCCGTTCGAGGACGTGGCGGGAATCGGCGGCGCGAGCCACGCCGCCGAGCTTGCGACACTCGCCGCCACGCTGCAATTCGACGATCCGGTCAATATTCAATTCACCAGCGGCACCACCGGATCGCCCAAGGGTGTCACGCTGACCCACCACAATATTCTCAACAACGGCTATTTCGTCGGTCGCGCGATGCGCCTGACCGAGGCGGACCGTATCTGCATTCCGGTGCCGCTCTATCATTGCTTCGGTATGGTGATGGGCAACCTCGCCTCGGTCACGCTCGGCGCCGCGATGGTCTATCCCGGCGAGGGGTTCGATCCCCTGGTGACGCTGCAAACCATCGAACGTGAGAAATGCACGGCGCTCTACGGCGTGCCGACGATGTTCATCGCCGAGCTCGACCATCCTGACTTTGCCAAATTCGACCTGTCGTCGCTGCGCACCGGCATCATGGCCGGCGCGCCCTGCCCGATCGAGGTGATGCGGCGGGTCAACGAGCAGATGAACATGCGCGACATCACCATCGCCTATGGCATGACCGAGACCAGCCCGGTCAGCTTCCAGAGCGCCACCGACGATCCGCTGGAGCGCCGGGTATCGACGGTCGGCCGCATCCTGCCGCATGTCGAGGTCAAGGTGGTCGATCAGGGAGGACGCGTGGTGCCGCGCGGCGCGCGCGGCGAACTCTGCACCCGCGGCTACAGCGTCATGCTGGGCTATTGGGACGAAGCGGAAAAAACCAGAGACGTGCTCGATGCCAGCGGCTGGATGCACACCGGCGATATCGCCATCATCGATGACGAAGGCTATTGCAACATCGTCGGCCGCATCAAGGACATGGTGATCCGCGGCGGTGAAAACCTCTATCCGCGCGAGATCGAGGAATTCCTGTATCGCCATCCGAAAATCCAGGACGTGCAGATTTTCGGCGTCGCCGATCCCCGCTACGGCGAGGAGCTGTGTGCCTGGGTCCGAACCCGATCCGGCGAGAGCCTGACCGCCGACGAGGTGCGCGGCTTCTGCCAAGGCCAGATCGCGCACAACAAGATCCCGCGCTACGTCGAATTCGTCGACGAGTTTCCGATGACCGTCACCGGCAAGATCCAGAAATTCGTGATGCGCGAAGCGGTCGAAACGCGGCTCGGGTTGAAGGCGGCGAAGACGGCGTGACCTCGTAGGGTGGGCAAAGGCGCGCTTGCGCCGTGCCCACCATCGTTCATCGTGCGTGCGATTGGTGGCCACGCGGAGCCCGTCATCGGGCGCGCATTCGCGCGACCCGGTGGCTTTGCCCACCCTACGATTCTCATCCGATGCACCTCGCGCCTACCCCTCTCCACACATTTGCAGAGAGGGATAGGCATGGCGTCCCGGCCTCAGCATGGGCGCCCCTCGGCGGTGCACGGAAGGGCCTCAACAAAAATCTCGAAAACAACCCCATGCAAAGTAGGGTGGACCCTAACGAGTCCCGGAACGCCGCATCATCAAGATCGATTGTCTGACCGCATGCACAAACGAATTCTTCTCACGATGCTGGCTGTGCCCATCGCGGCTTTGACCGCGACAGCCGTGCTTGGCCAGGACAAAGGCAGCGTTGATCCAAAGCCGCTGCCGCCGCTGGTCAATCCCAACGATCCAGATTTAGGAGCGGATGAGCTGTTTGGTCGCGTGACATCACCCGCACGACTGGCAGCTCATTCAATCGGTTTCTATGGCAAGGGCTGTCTTGCCGGCGCAGAGGCGCTTCCGATCAGTGGCAAGACCTGGCAAGTCATGCGGCCGTCGCAGAATCGCAACTGGGCACATCCCGACATGGTTGCCCTGCTGAAGCGATTGTCCGCCAAGGCGCACGAGGTGGCGGGTTGGCCCGGACTGCTTATCGAAGACATGTCGCAACCGCGTGGTGGGCCTATGCTCACCGGGCACGCGAGCCATCAGATTGGGCTGGATGCCGACATATGGTTGACGCCGATGCCGAAGCAGCAATTGTCGCGAAATGAACGTGAGGAAATGTCAGCGACCAACATGGTCCGCGCTGACCGGCTCGACATTGATCCCACCGTTTGGACGCCCACTCATCTGTTGGTGATCCGTGCAGCCGCCCAGGAGCCGCGGGTGGAGCGCATTTTCGTCAACGCCGCGATCAAGAAGGCGCTGTGCCGCGAGGCCAAGGGCGACCGCAGTTGGCTTGCCAAGATCCGCCCGTGGTATGGCCACGATTATCACTTCCATGTTCGGATAACTTGTCCTCCAGGAGACAGCGCTTGCACGCCACAGTCACCGCCGTCGGATAGCGAGGGATGTGCCTCAGCGGATCTGGCCTATTGGTTCACCGATACCGCACTTCACGCTGAACTCTCAACTGGGAGGCCAGTCCCAACGATAACCCTGTCGCAATTGCCGGCTGCCTGCCGGCAAATCCTGTCGGCGCCTTAAGTTCGCGCTGTGTCGCCTTTTGGCACGAAGCCGACATTCCTCGGGTCGGTTCTCAATTCTGCTTTTGACCCTTGGCGGAAGTTTGCTCTAGCCGGAGCCGACCTGTCGTGCTCTTAATTCGGGAGTGGCTTTTATCTTTGGCCACGCGGAAGCCTACTTCGTCGCGCGCTAACCCGTGGAGTGGCAACCATGTTGCAGAACGTCATAGCTGGATTTGTCGTAGTGGCTTTGATTGTCATGGGCGTGCTTGCGTATGCCCAGAAGCATGAAGGGTGCTTGCACGGACGCTCGCTCGAAACCTTCAAGCCCTGCGGAACAATGAGCACCGACAACATATAGCGCTGCCCGCGACGCCGCGGCTAATCTCGCGACCTCGATCAGACGGCCTAGATCTGGTTGTGGCACCTCTGAGACATGCTGACCGATGCTTTCCATGTCTGTTGATGAGGGAGGACCGGAAGTGATCGGTGCATGGGCAAATGGATGCGAATGACCCACACCAGACCTCGCCGCTTCATTCAAAGTTGAGCATTTGGTGGTGTAAAAAGTAGATGTGTTCGGCTTATGCAACCGAACGCCGACCTTGTCGGGTCGCTGGAAATCTGGAGGCCGTCCTTGGGCAATGATGGCGATAGTGTCTTACAGACATTTCGCGATGCGCTGATAGGTCTGCCTTTGTCGCACCTCTGGCGAGGGTACGGCTCAGCTATCTTTCTGGAGTTCGGGCGTCTCACACCCAGGACCCGCCGTTCCGGAGAAGCCGGTAACCCGACAGGCGAACTTGGGCTGATGATCCAGTGGAGTTGGCGCATTGAAGACACAGTGTCCATCCTGTGCGGAAGTTGGAGCCAAGAGCACTTGTGGGAGCCGACGTTCGACCTGCTCCGCAATAAGGCAGTCGTCGAGCTATCTGTCGTAGGAAGATTGCCCGAAATCGTTGTAGCTCTGAAAGAGAGCGTCTACGTGTCGTCATTCATGACTGCCGAAGGCGATCCCCAATGGTCACTGTTTGATCGACGAGGCGGCACTTTGAGGACATTGAGCGTCGAGGAAGGGCGCTTAAAGTTGGATGTTGATCGGTCGCCGTTGTCATAGTCCGGCTTGTTGGGTGTATGGGCTGTGCTACCGAGCCGCAAACACTGAGAACCGTCTTCGGCGCTCGAATTAGGAGAAAATCTGTGAGTAAGGTCAAAACTCCACAGGACAAGAAGCGGCACAGCTACGAACTCGACCGACGCAATACATATGGCGAAAATCAGAAGAGCAGTCGTAAGAATATCCCACGCAGCAAACAACTCTCTCATCAAGACGAGCGTCGCTCCGTGCAACAAGTTTTAGTCTCCGCGCTACGCAGCGTTACAGACGCTGACGAAGCGCAGTCTCAGGCACTGATCAAAGGTCGGATGAAAAAGCTGAGAGGATTTCGTAAGTCACCGGATAGTCCGTTGGGCGAGGTCGTTAAGCGGCGTTTGCGTAAGCGCGCGTCAGAGATGGAATGAAGTGGCACTCTTGGGCAGCGCACACTGACTGTGTTTGGTTTCCGCTTCTGCCACGAAGCCGACATCCCTCAGGTCGGCTCTCAATTCTGCTTTGAAGCTCCGGTCTGATATCTTCGTGGAAGAATGGCAAACTCGTCACGTTCGAAGATCGTTACCCTGGAAATGCAAACACCATTCCGTGCACTGCAAGAAAGTCGGCCACAAGTCTGCCAAACAAAAGAAAGCAGCTAGCCGCGACGATGAGCGAAGCGAAAATCATTCGGCGGTCGCTGGGTCTGTTGCGTTTGCCAACGTGGAACGAGCCGGTCTCGTCCAAGGTGACATCATTAGGATGCGTCCTAGGCCCTAAAGTGTAGGCTATGCATCCAAAGCATAGGATGAATACGATAGAACTGAGCGAAAGGCAGTTGGCATCCGGTGCAGTTATGAAGACTTTCGGACCTCTGACTTGGAACGGATACACAAAGCCGGATGAGTAATCGGGTCGGTTCGGCCTGTTCAACATTAAATAGCCTGTTTCCCAGATCGACGTGATCAGCGAAACCATAGAAATCCCCAACGCAATTTCAAAGATGTATTTCCTAAAGAACGTCAAGACGGCCTTCCTTTGGCGTCGAGATATCGCAACAGGCGACGCATGCCGAGACCCGCGATTACAAGAAGCAGCGCGAAATCCGGCAGGAAAAGAATTCCGTAATGCCAAAGGTTGATCTTTTCGCGCGGGCGGACGGTCACGCCATTGATGATGAGCGGCGCTGTAGCAGTCGCGTCGGTTGTGCTTGACTCCGCTACCAAGCGTTGGGGTTCCAGGGATGCCATAGAGCCAATCTACCATGGGTCTTGTTGTCGTTCACTCACAACCGCGAAATCGTAGAAATTAGTTGTAGTGACCTATGAGTCAAATAGATAAAGTTTACTCCAAACTCCACCGATGTCTGTTGTTGGCACTTAGCAGACTTCTCGTGATGGCCAGCTTAAGTCCGGAAGGCGCGCCAAAGCGGACGCACGCCCACCCTCTGAATTTATGGGTTCAGGCTGACGCTAAGACGCGCGAAGCCTGTCATCGGGCGCGCGCATGCGCGAGACCCGGCTTGGGTTGAAGGGCGACGAAGACGGCGTGACCGGGAAACACCGGCTCAACATCGTCATGCCCGGGCAGAAGCGCGAAGCGCGTCTTCGCACCAGATGTCCCGGCCATCCACGTCTTGGCCTAATCCAAAAACAGAAAGACGTGGATGCCCGGGTCAAGCCCGGGCATGACGGCTGAGAGATTGCGCCCGCGAGATCAATCTACACCGGCAACCCGTGCTTCTGCGCCAACTCCTTCAACGACGTCTGCGGCCGCGCGCCGATGTGCTGGATCACTTCGGCCGCGGCCAGGCCGCCGAGCATGCCGGCTTTCTCGTAGCCGGCGCCGCGCACCAGGCCGAACAAAAAGCCTGCCGCGAACAGGTCGCCGGCGCCGGTGGTGTCGACCAGCTTCTGGATCGGGAATGCCGGCACAGAGATGACGCCCTCGCTCGAGGCCACGACGCAGCCTTTCTCGCTGCGGGTGACGATGCCGAGTTTGACGTCGTTGCGCAATTGCGTCAGCGCGCTGTCGAAATCGGGCGTTTGGTACAGCGAACGCAACTCGGCCTCATTGGCGAAAATCAGGTCGGCGGTGCCGTTGCGCATCAATCCAAGAAACTCGTCGCGATAACGATCGACGCAAAACGAATCCGACATCGTCAGCGCGACCTGGCGGCCGGCGCCATGGGCGATGGTCGACGCTTTGACAAACGCCTCCTTCGCGCTCGCGGGATCCCAGAGATAGCCTTCCAGATAGAGAATCGCGGACGCCGCGACCTGGGCTTCGTCGATGTCGGCGGGCGTCAGATCCTGCGCCGCGCCGAGATAGGTATTCATGGTGCGCTCGCCGTCCGGCGTCACCAGAATGTAGGAGCAGCCGGTGGCGGGACCGCCCGGCGCCGGCGCGGTTTCGAAGGCGACGCCGGCGGCGCGGATGTCGTGGGCGTAGAGCCGGCCGATCTGGTCGTCCTTGATCTTGCCGACATAGGCCGCGCGCGCGCCGAGATTGGCGATGCCGACAATGGTATTGGCGGCCGAGCCGCCCGACATTTCGGTCGCCGGCCCCATGTCCCGATAGATCGAGGCCGCGCGGGCCTCGTCGATCAACGCCATGCCGCCCTTGGTCATGCCGTGGCCAGTCAGAAATCCATCGTCGGTCTGCACCAGAACGTCGAAAATCGCGTTACCGATCCCGAGAACGTCGTATTTCGCTGAAGTCATTCGATGCGGTCCTGTTGCGGCGATGGCGATAGAGGCGGCGTATCATGACCGGGCCAGCGCCAGCAAGCGGGGCCACCGGAACGGCGTTCGATTAAGCTTACTACCGGCGTCATCCTGGGAGCCTTTGGCCCCATGCTCAGCCGTCATCCTGAGGAGCGCGTTTCGCGCGTCTCGAAGGATGGCCGCACGCACAGCGCTGAACACCATCCTTCGAGACGCGCGCAAGGGCGCGCTCCTCAGGATGACGTCGGGGTAAACCTCTCAGGATGACGGTTGGGATAGCCTCACTCCGGATGACGCGGATACGACGCGGCTGCTATAGAACCTCATGATCCGCGCCTTCCTCACGGTATCGACGGGAACACTGGCCTCGCGGCTGCTCGGATTCGTCCGCGATGCCATGATCGCGGCGCTGCTGGGCGCGGGTCCGGTCGCGGACGCGTTTCTGGTGGCGTTTCAACTGGTCAATGTTGTCAGGCGATTGCTGAGCGAGGGCGCGCTGAACGCGGCGCTGGTGCCGGCCTGGCTGCGGGTGCGCGACGCCGACGGCCCGGTCGCGGCCGCAGCCTTTGCCGGCCGCGTGCTTGGCACCGTCAGCGCGGCGCTGCTCGCCGCCGCCATCCTCATCGGCCTGTTGATGCCGTTCGTGATCGCCGCGCTGGCGCCGGGCTTCGCCGGAAACGAGACGCTCGATTTCGCCGTCCATGACGCCCGCCTGATGCTGCCTTATCTGGCGTTCGCCGGGCCGGTCACGGTGATGATGGCGCTGTTGAATGCGCAAGGCCGCTTTACGCTGACCGCGTTCTCGCCGCTGCTGTTCAATATCGCCTTGATCGGCGTGATGATCGCGCTACTCGGCTGGCGGCAAAACGCAGCCGATGCGGCGCTGGTGATTGCCGCGACCGTCGGCATCGCCGGATTTCTGCAATTGCTGATGCTGGTCTTGAGACGCGATGGCACCGCGACACCGCTGCGCGTGGTATTCGACCGCGAGATGCTGAGGTTTTTCGGCAAAGCAGTCCCGGGCATGATCGCAAGCGCCGGGCCGCAATTGCTGATCGTTGCCGGCGCCATCATCGCCTCGGCCTCGCCGTCGGCGGTGTCCTGGCTTTATTTCGCCAATCGCCTGATCGAGCTGCCGCTCGGCATTGTCGGCGTCGCGATGGGCACCGTGCTGGTGCCCGAGCTGACGCGCGCGCTGCGCGGCAACGATGATGCAGCGATGGCGCATGCCGAGTCGCGCGGGCTGGAACTCGCGGTCGGGCTGGCGTTGCCGGCGACGCTGGGATTGATCGCGTTGGGCGAGCCGATCGTGCGGATGTTGTTCGAGCACGGGCTGTTCAGTTCGGCCGACACCGAAGCAACGGCGCGGGCGCTGATCTGGCTGGCGCTTGGCCTGCCCGCTCATGTGCTGGTCAAGGCGTTGTCGCCCGCCTTCTTTGCGCGTGACGACACCACGACGCCACTATCGGCAACGCTGAAGGGCATCGTCGTGGCGGTCGCAGCCGCTGTGGTGCTCGGCCGGTTGTTCGGCGCCGGCGGGGTCGCGGCCGCGATCGCGCTTGGCGCCTGGAGCAACGCCTTGTCGCTGATCCGGCGCGGCGCTGCGACCTTCGGGTTTGCGATCGATCATGACGCGCGCCGGCGGTTACCGCGCATCGTCGTGGCGGCGCTGGCCATGGCAGCGCTGCTGTGGCTGGCGGCGCATTTCGCGCTGGCACAAGTTACGAATATGCACGGCGTGGCGCGGGTCGCGGCCCTGTTGGCCCTGATCGCCGGCGGGATCGCAATTTACGGCTTGCTGCTCGGGCTTTTGGGCGTAACCGGTTGGCGCGAAACGCTTAACGCGGTCAGGCAGCCCTCACGGGGCGACTTGCGCATATAAAGCGCGCATGGCAAACGACGCGCAGAACAGCGGGAAATCGACCATGGCCATCGTTGAGCGGGTTTTTTCGGGCGTCCAGCCCACCGGCAATCTGCATCTCGGCAATTACCTCGGCGCGATCGTCAACTTCGTGAAGTTGCAGGAGACGCATAACTGCATCTATTGCGTCGTCGACATGCACGCGATCACGCAAGGGGCGGACGTCTGGGGCGGCCCGGCGGAGCTTGCCCGCAACACCCGTGAGGTCGCGGCGGCCTTCATCGCCGCCGGTGTCGATCCGAAGAAACACATCGTGTTCAATCAGAGCCAGGTGTCCGGCCACGCCGAACTGACCTGGATCTTCAATTGCGTGGCGCGGGTCGGCTGGCTCAGCCGCATGACCCAGTTCAAGGAGAAGGCGGGCAAGGATCGCGAGAACGCGTCGGTGGGTCTGTATGATTATCCGGTGCTGATGGCGGCCGACATCCTGCTGTACCGCGCAACGCATGTGCCGGTCGGCGAGGACCAGAAGCAGCATCTGGAGCTCGCGCGCGACATCGCGCAGAAATTCAACAATGATTTCGGCGATTCGATCCGCGGCCAGGGGTTTAACGAAGGGCTGTTTTTCCCGCAGCCGGAACCGCTGATCACCGGACCGGCGACGCGGGTGATGAGTTTGCGCGACGGCACCAAGAAAATGTCGAAGTCGGATTCATCGGATAATTCGCGCATCAACCTGACCGACGATGCCGACACCATCGCGCAGAAGATCCGCAAGGCCAAGACCGATCCGGAGCCGCTGCCGTCGGAGGAAAAGGGTCTGGAAACCCGTCCCGAAGCCGACAATCTGGTCGGGATCTATGCGGCGCTTTCCGGCCGCAGCAAGCAACAGGTGCTGAGCGAGTTCGGTGGCGGACAGTTCTCCAGCTTCAAGAATGCGCTGGTGGAGCTGTGCGTCGAAAAACTGTCGCCGATCGCCTCCGAAATGAAGCGGCTGGTCGCCGACCCCGGCCATGTCGATGCAATCTTGGTTGATGGCGCCGAGCGCGCCAACGCCATCGCCGCCGAAACCATGAAGTCGACCAAGGATATCGTCGGATTTATCCGTTCGCGCTGATAGATCGATTGCGTGAAACCAATCGGTTCACACTTCCGGACCTCGTCCTGAGGAGCCTGTGAAACAATCTCTGACGTCATCCTGAGGAGCGGCGTCTTCGCCGCGTCTCGAAGGACGGTGTTGCGCAGTGCGTGCGGCCATCCTTCGAGGCTCGCAAGAGCTCGCACCTCACGGGTGAACGCAATTGCGTTCATCCCGGGGATGACGGCCGAGATAGCTTCACAGGCTCAGAGGATGAGGTCGGGGGAGCATCCTAACTCCGGAAACGCTGTACCAGCTAATTCGCCGTCGCGACACCGCTTGTGGAAGACGCCTGCGCCGTGGCAGCATGGCAGCCGGTTTGGTTCAGCACCGGGACATGCATGACCGCCCAGCGACGAAGCTACGAGAGCGGCCACAAGCCGAAATGCCTCGTCATCGTTGACGACACCGCGGAATGGGACCGCGCGGTCTATTATGCCAGCCGCTGGGCGATGCGGGTCGGCGGCGGCGTGGTGATGCTGCGCATCATCGAGCTCGAAGAACAGAATCAGCAATGGCTCGGGGTCGCCGACATCATGCGCGCCGAGGCGCAGGAGGATGCCGATGCCGCGCTCGATCGCGCCGCCGGCCGGGCCAACGGCATCGCCGCGATCACACCCGAGCGGGTGATCCGCGAGGGTGACCCGACCGAACAGATCCTCGACGTCATCGACAAGGATGTCGATATCGCGATGCTGGTGCTGGCGGCCAATCCCGGCCCCGAAGGCCCCGGCCCGATCATCGCCCTGATCGCCAATGTAGCCGGCTCGTTCCCGATTCCGGTGACCGTCGTGCCCGGGGATTTGAGCGACGACGATATCGACGCGCTGTCTTAAGGCCTGGCGGCGGGAAACACCCCCGGGAATAGCCTAATTGGCGGGAATTACAGGTCATTTCGGGCGAATTGGGCTTGACCGTGCGTTTGTCGTCGCCATCTGCTAAGGGAACCTCACGCGCCGGCCTTGAACCGGCGACGCCGGAGAAAACCATGTTCATTCAGACCGAAGCCACCCCCAATCCCGCCACCCTGAAATTCATTCCTGGCCGCACGGTGCTCGACAGCGGCACCATGGAATTCGTCAATCGCGAGGCCGCGGCGCGCTCGCCGCTCGCCGAAAAGCTGTTCGGCGTGGCCGGCGTCACCAGCGTGTTCTACGGCTCCGATTTCGTCACCGTGACCAAGGACGACAGCGACTGGCAGCACCTCAAGCCGGCCATCCTCGGCGCCATCATGGAACATTACATGTCCGGCGCGCCGCTGTTGGCCGACGGCAGCGTCGCCAGCGACGCGGCGGCCGACGAAGAGGACGAGTTCTTCAACGAGGACGACGCCGAGACCGTGGAGATGATCAAGGACCTGATCGAAACCCGGGTGCGGCCGGCGGTCGCCAACGACGGCGGCGATATCACCTTCCGCGGCTTCAAGGACGGCATCGTCTATCTCAACATGAAGGGCTCCTGCGCGGGCTGCCCGTCATCCACCGCGACCCTGCAGCACGGTATCCAGAACCTCCTGAAGCACTTCGTGCCCGACGTGGTCGAAGTCCGGCCGATGTGATTGGGAGTGGCGAATAGTGAGTAGCGAATGGCGAATAGAGATCGGCCTTAGCTTTCCATTCGCTATTCGCCACTCGCCATTCGCCACCTTTCGATGCTGATCCTCGCCATCGATACCGCGCTCGACGCCTGCTCGGCCTGTGTGCTCGACAGCCGCGCCAGCAAGCTGATCGCGCAGGAATCGCTTCCGATGAAGCGCGGCCATGCCGAGGCGCTGATGCCGCTGATCGCGCGTGTCATGCGCGAGGCCGCCGTTGCCTTCACCGCGCTCGACCGCATCGCGGTGACGACCGGGCCCGGCAGCTTCACGGGCCTGCGGGTCGGCCTCTCGGCGGCGCGCGGCATCGCGCTGGCGGCCGGCAAGCCGGTTGTCGGCGTTACCACGCTGACGGCGTATGCCGCCCCGGTCGTCAGCATCAATGCCGCGCAGCCGGTGATCTCCGCGATCGATGCGCGGCATGACCATGTCTACGTTCAGGTGGTCGGCGGCGACGGAACTTCGTTGCTGGCCCCGCGCGTCGCCCCGATCGAGGAAGCGCTCGGCGCCGCGCGGTTCGGCGCGCCGCATCTGGTCGGCAACGCCGCGCAAATACTCGCGGAACGCTGGCCCAAAGATGCGCTGCCGCCGTTCCAGGTCGATGCGCGGCCCGCACCGGATATTGCCTGGGTGGCGTGGCTGGGCGCCGCGGTCGATCCGGACACCGCGCTCGCCCGGCCCTATTATTTGCGCGCGCCGGATGCAAAGCCGCCCAAGGATCTGCTGCCGAGAGCAGCCCAGCCCTCCGCCTCATAATGCCAAAGTTTTACGAATCCTGGCTCTCCGAATCCTGGCTGTCCGGATGGTGGGGCGGCGGCACGCCGGTGGTCGAACCCGCTTCGTTGCGCGATGCGCGACGGCTGGCCCAGCTGCATGGCGAATCGTTTCACCGCGGATGGGGCGAAGGCGAATTCGAGGGCATGCTGACCGAGCGCAACACGCTGGTGCATCGCCTGAGGATCGGCAGCCAGATCGCCGGCTTCGCGGTATCGCGGATGGCCGCCGATGAGGCCGAAATATTGTCGATCGCGGTGGCGGCGAGCCAGCGGGGCCGCGGCCTGTCCCGCAACCTGTTGCTGACTCATCTGGGGCACTTGGCGGCCCGCGGCGCCCGCACCATATTCCTCGAGGTCGAGGAAAATAATCAACCGGCGCGACGGCTCTATGAACGGGCTGGATTTAGCGTGGTTGGCCGCCGCGAACGCTATTACCAGCAGCCCGGCGGGGAACAATTGAACGCCCTGTTGATGCGCCGCGACTTGTCGTAACGCCTGCGCGGTGGCACAAGGGGGCCAATCATGAAGTGCGCATGATCCGGTCGCCAAGCCGCAAACGCCTTGGCGGATCATGAGCTTCCGGATCATGAGCTGCTAGATTATGGGCTTCTCTGGGGCGAAGATGATGACCGCACTGAAATCCACCTCCACGCTCGAGGGCACCGGCATCGAAGCACGCTGTGCCGCCACCGGCATGCGCATGACCGAGCAACGCCGGGTGATCGCGCGCGTGCTTGCGGAAGCCGAGGACCATCCCGATGTCGAGGAATTGTACCGCCGCTGCGTCGCGGTGGACGACAAGATCTCGATCTCGACGGTCTATCGCACCGTAAAACTGTTCGAGGATGCCGGCATCATCGAACGGCACGATTTTCGCGAGGGCCGCGCCCGCTATGAGCAGATGCGCGACAGCCACCACGATCATCTGATCAATCTGCGCGACGGCAAGGTGATCGAGTTCACGTCCGAAGAGATCGAGAAGCTGCAGGCCGAGATCGCCCGCAAGCTCGGTTACAAGCTGGTCGATCACCGGCTCGAGCTGTATTGCGTCCCGCTGGACGACGACAAGTCCTGAGCAATCTGGCGCGCGTGGAAACACCTCACACCAAACGCTCGTCTTTCGATCTCGTGATCTTCGATTGCGACGGCGTGCTGGTCGACAGCGAACTGATTTCCTGCCGCGCCCATGCGCGGACCCTGACGCGCCACGGCTACGCCATTACCGAGGACCAGGTGCTCGAGCGGTTTCTCGGCGTCTCCGATCGCGAAGCCCGCGCCACCATCGAAGCCGAGATCGGCCAAACGCTGCCCGACGATTTCGAGGCGCAGATCAAGAGCACAATCCTGAACGCCTATGGACGGGATCTGCGCGCGATCCCATTTGTCGCCGAGGCCATCGCCGCGATTGACCTCGCCAAATGCGTGGCGTCGAGCGGCACGCCCGAAAAAATCCGCCATGGCCTTGAATGCGCGGGCCTCCATGACCTGCTCGCGCCCAACCTTTTCTCCGCCACGCAGGTCGCGCGCGGCAAGCCGGCGCCCGATCTGTTTCTGTTCGCGGCCGAGCAGATGCACGTGCCTCCCGCGCGATGCGTGGTGATCGAGGACAGCGTGCCCGGGATTACCGGCGCGCTCGCCGCCGGCATGCACGTGCTGGGCTTTCATGGCGGCAGCCATTGCCGGCCCGGATATGCCGACAAACTCCGCGCCGCCGGCGCCCAAATCACCTTTGACGATATGCGGCAATTGCCCGCCTTGATCGCGGACGGCGGTCAGCGGGCCTGATTGATCTCACAATGGGCTCCAAAAGCCCGGTGTTTGAGCCCGGCGGTGCTGTGAGCCCTCCAAAACGACGGCTTCCGGCGGTCGGATGCTGGATTTCCGCGGCTTTGACCTATAATTGGAGCCCATATCGATCCGGCGCCGTATTGGCGCCATGTCCAACCAGCATTCAGGTTCCATGACCCCGCCGCGCAAGCTGCATATCAAGTCCTATGGCTGCCAGATGAACGTCTACGATGCGCAGCGCATGGTGGACACCTTGGCGCCGGAAGGCTTTGTCGAGACCGCCGATGTCGATGATGCGGATCTGGTGATCCTCAACACCTGCCACATCCGCGAAAAGGCGTCCGAGAAAGTCTATTCGGAACTCGGCCGGCTGCGCGTGGTCAAGGAAGAAGCCGCGCGCAACGGGCGCCAGGTCAGCATCGCGGTGGCCGGCTGCGTCGCGCAAGCCGAAGGCCAGGAGATCATCCGCCGCGCGCCCGCGGTCGATGTCGTGGTCGGACCGCAAAGCTATCATCATCTGCCGCAACTGCTGGCGCATGCCAAGCGCCACGGCCGTGCGCTGGAGACCGAATTTCCGGTCGAGGACAAATTCGGATTCCTGCCACCGCCAAAACCTGCGGCGATCCGCGCGCGCGGCATTTCGTCGTTCGTGACGGTGCAGGAAGGCTGCGACAAATTCTGCACCTTCTGCGTCGTGCCCTATACCCGCGGCGCCGAAGTGTCGCGGCCGGTGACCAAGATCGTCGATGACGTCCGCAGGCTCACCGAGAACGGTGTCCGCGAGATCACCTTGATCGGCCAGAACGTCAATGCCTATCACGGCGAAGGGCCGCAGGGGCAAATCTGGTCGCTCGGCAAGCTATTGGTTCACCTCGCAGCACTACCCGGCATTGCGCGGCTGCGCTACTCGACCAGCCATCCCCGCGACGTCGACCAGGAACTGATCGAGGCCCATCGCGACCTGCCGTCGCTGATGCCGTTCGTGCACCTGCCGGTACAATCCGGTTCCGACCGGATCCTGGCCGCGATGAATCGCAAGCATACCGCCGAGGATTACCGCCGCGTCATCGACCGATTTCGCGCGGTACGCGAAGATATTGCGTTTTCTTCGGATTTTATCGTCGGCTTTCCCGGTGAAACCGAGGAAGATTTTGCCGCGACCCTCGCCCTCGTCACACAAATCGGATACGCTGGCGCTTATTCGTTCAAGTATTCGCCGCGGCCAGGCACGCCGGCGGCGGATTTGCAGGAGACGGTGTCAGCGGCTGAGATGGACGAGCGATTGGTGCGGCTTCAGGAATTGATCGACAGCCAGCAATCGGCCTTCAACATGGCTGCGATTGGCCGCACGGTCGATGTGCTGTTCGAGCGCGCCGCCCGCAATCCCGGCCAGATCGTCGGCCGCACTGCCTATCTGCAGCCGGCGCATGTGATGGCCTCCCCCGATATCATCGGACAGGTGTTGCCGGTCACCATCGAAAGCCTCGAGCGCTACAGCCTGCTCGGTACTCTTGCGTTCACGACCCTTGCGTCCAAGACCCTTGCGTCCACGCCGCATGCGCGGGCAGCCCAGCCTGCCTTTTCTCCTCCATTGAATACGGGAGCCTGAACCCTTGCCAAAAAGTGCATCGGATTCGCCTTCACTCGCTCCCAGCCGCAAACTCGACCGCGACATGCAAGCTCCACCCGAAACCCAGGTCGTCATCGACTTCGAGGACAACAAGAGCGCCTCGGTGCTGGTCGGGCCCTACGGGCAAAACCTGGCGCTGATCGAGCGCCGGCTTGGCGTCGTGGTCGATTCCCGCGGCAATCACATCACCATCGCCGGATCGCGCGATGGCTGCGATGCCGCGCGACGCGTGCTGGAGACGCTGTACACGCAGGCAACCCAGGGACACGACCTGGCGCAAGGCGACGTCGAAGGCGCGATCCGCGCCGTGATCGCGCAGGGTTCGCTGTTCGAGTTCGACGCCAAGTCCGCCAAGCAGGCGTTCGACACCATCAATCTGCGCAAGCGCCCGGTGCGGGCGCGTACCGCCGCCCAGGACGCCTATATCCGCGCGCTCAAGCGTCATGAACTGGTGTTCGGCATCGGACCCGCGGGCACCGGCAAGACCTGGCTCGCGGTGGCGCATGCCGCGCAATTGTTCGAACGCAAGGAAGTCGACCGCATCATCCTGTCGCGGCCCGCGGTGGAGGCCGGCGAACGATTGGGCTTCCTGCCCGGCGATTTGCGCGAGAAGGTCGATCCTTATTTGAGGCCGATCTACGATGCTTTGTACGATTTGATGGATTCGCGGGTGGTCGAGCGCGCGTTGCAGACCGGTGAAATCGAGATCGCCCCGTTGGCGTTCATGCGCGGCCGCACGCTGACCAACGCCGCCATCATCCTCGACGAAGCACAAAACACCACGTCGATGCAGATGAAGATGTTCCTGACGCGGCTTGGTGAAAACAGCCGCATGATCATCACCGGCGATCCCAGCCAGGTTGACCTGCCGAACGGCCAGACCTCGGGCCTCGCCGAGGCCGCCAAGCTGCTCAATGGCGTCGAGGGTATCGCCCAGGTGAGATTCACGGCCGAAGACGTCATCCGCCATGAACTGGTGGCGCGGATCGTCGCCGCCTATGAAGGATTGCCGCAACGGCCGTCAGCCACCAAGTCTTGATGCGAACACGCTTTGTCGCGCGCGCTGGGAGCCAATTCCCATCGCAAGAGAAATGCTAACCCGATGGCGTCCACCGCCCTTGTCATGTCAGACGTTCTGATTGTCGCCGAATGCTGGCAGGCCGAAGCCGACGCCGAGGCCGTGATCCATCGCGCCATCGCCACCGCCGCCGAGATCGCCAATGCCGACCATGGCGAAGCCGAACTCGCGGTGATGCTGACCGACGACGAAGGCATCCGCACCCTCAACAGCAACTGGCGCGGCATCGACAAGCCGACCAATGTGCTGTCGTTCCCCGCCTTGCAGCCGACCGGCCCGCGTGGTCCCGACGAAGCGCCGCGGATGCTCGGCGACATCGCCATCGCCTATCAAACGATGCGCAAGGAAGCCGACGACGAACAAAAGCCGTTCGAGCACCATCTCAGTCATCTGGCCGTTCACGGCTACCTGCATCTGATCGGCTACGATCACGAAAACGATGCCGACGCCGACACCATGGAGGGCCTCGAGACCGAGATTCTCGCGCAACTCGGCATGCCCGATCCGTATGCGGAGCGAGATTCCGGCAAGGATCCGGAGCGGATGGACTGAGATGGCCGACTCCGAACCGACCCACGACAATGCGCGCAATACGCGCAACCTGCCCGCGGTGGTGCAGGACGGCGAGGTTATGCGTCCGGCCGCCGACAATTGGCTGACTCGTGCGATCCGCACGCTGTTCGGCTGGAAGCCGGGATCGGTCCGCGACGATCTACAGGTCGTGCTCGATGCCTCGACGCCGGACGAAGTCGGCTTTTCGGCGATCGAGCGCACCATGCTGCGCAATATCCTCGGCCTGCATGAACGCCGCATCGCCGACGTGATGATCCACCGCGCCGACATCGTCGCGGTCAAGCGCGACATCCCGCTCGGCGAATTGATGAGCCTGTTCGAGAGCGCGGCGCATTCGCGCCTCGTGGTCTACAATGAAACGCTCGACGATCCCGAGGGCATTGTCCACATCCGCGATCTCCTGGCGTTTATGACCGCGCGTGCGCGCGTGACGGATGGCGGCAAGGCAAAGCGCAAGAAGCCTTACCCGGCCGGCCTCGATTTGCGCACGGTTGATCTGGCGATGCCGCTCGCGGACGCCAATATCATCCGCAAGCTGATCTTCGTGCCGCCGTCGATGCGGGCGATCGATCTTCTGGTGCAGATGCAGGCCACGCGCATCCATCTGGCGCTGGTGGTGGACGAATATGGCGGCACCGACGGCCTGGTGTCGATCGAGGACATCGTCGAACAGATCGTCGGCGAAATCGACGACGAGCATGACAGCGACGAGCCGCCGTCGATCGTGCGGCAGGCGGATAATTCCTTCATCGCCGACGCCCGCGCCAGCCTCGACGACGTCCGTTCGGTGATCGGCGAGGATTTCGTCACCGGCGAGGCCGGCGAGGAAGTCGAGACGCTGGGCGGCTATCTGGTGACCCAGGTCGGCCGGCTGCCGGTGCGCGGCGAAGTCATTTCCGGTCCCGGCAATTACGAAATCCAGGTGCTCGATGCCGATCCGCGGCGCGTCAAGCGGCTGCGCATCGGTACGCGCAAGGAGCGTCCCGCACCGCGCACCCAGCGCGAGACCCGTCGCCGCGAAACGTCCCCGGAGACAGGTCAGCCGCAGGCCAATGACAATACCAGCCCGCCCTCGGGCGATGGAGCCGGCTCGTCGTGACCGCCGCCAATAAACTCCGCGTCGCCGGCCTTTCGATCATCCTGGCGTGGGGATGGAAGCGCGCCGCTATCGCGCTCGCAGCCGGCGCCTTGTCGGCGTTGGCCATGGCGCCGTTCAACGCATGGCCGGTGCTGTTCCTGACGTTTCCGGTGATGGTCTGGCTGATCGATGGCGCCGGCGCCGGCCGTGCGCGCGGCGTTCCCGCCGCGGCGATGGCCGGATGGTGGTTCGGCCTCGGCTATTTCGTGCCGGGCCTGTACTGGATCGGCTACGCCTTTCTGGTCGACGCATCGACCTTTGCCTGGCTGCTGCCGTTCGCGATCCTTGGCCTGCCGGCCTATCTGGCGCTGTTTACCGCCTTTGGTTTTGGCTTCGCGCGGCTGATCTGGACCCGGGATGCCTCGCGCGTGCTGGCGCTCGCAGCAGCCCTGACGGTGAGCGAATGGCTGCGCGGCCATGTGCTGACCGGCTTTCCCTGGAACGCCTTCGGCTACGCCCTGAGCGAGCCGCTGGCGCTGGCCCAGACGGGATCGCTGGTCGGCCTGTGGGGCCTGACCTTCCTGAGCGTCGCGATTTTCGCGAGCCCGGCCGTGCTGATCGACGGCACCTCACGCGGACGCAAGCCGTGGATCGCGCCGGCGCTGGCCCTGCTGCTGCTCGCGGCGATGGGAATCTTCGGCGCCGTCCGGCTGGCGTTGCAGCCGACCACGATGGTCGCCAACCTCAAGCTGCGGATCATGCAGCCCAACCTGCAACAGGACCAGCGCTTCAACTACTCCGCCAAGGCGGAGGTGATGAAGAAATATCTGACGCTTTCGGACCGCGCCTCCGGACCGCAATCCACCGGCGTGCGCGACGTCAACATCCTGATCTGGCCGGAATCGGCATTTCCGTTTTTCCTGACCCGCGAAGCCGATGCGATGGGGCAGATCGCCGATCTGTTGCCAAAGGGCACGGTGCTGATTACCGGGGCGGTGCGCGCGCCCGAACTGCCGCCCGGCGTCAAGATCACCCGCGCCTATAATTCGATCTATGTGATCGATCACGACGGCAGCGTGCTGTCGGTCTACGACAAGCTGCATCTGGTGCCGTTCGGCGAATATCTGCCGTTCCAGGACTGGATGGAAAGACTGGGCTTCGAGCAACTCACCAAAGTCCAGGGCGGATTCATTCCGGGCGCGGTCCGCCGCACCCTGGAGATACCGAATGCGCCGCGCGCGCTACCCTTGATTTGCTACGAGGCGATCTTTCCCGGGACCGTTGCGACGCGCGACGATCGCCCGGGCTGGATCGTCAACCTGACCAATGACGGCTGGTTCGGAATGTCGACCGGTCCCTATCAGCATCTGCAACAGGTGCGGCTGCGCGCGATCGAGGAAGGCTTGCCGGTGGTGCGCGCCGCCAACACCGGTATTTCCGCGGTGATCGATCCGTTGGGGCGGGTCGTCGCACGGCTCGGCCTCGGCCTCGAAGGCGTGCTCGATTCAAGCCTGCCGTCGGCCATTCCACCGACGATTTACGCGCGCGTCGGCGACACGCCTGCCGCGATTTTGCTCGCCGCGGCGTTGATCTTCGTGATCCGCCGCCGTACGGCGAAACGAGCTTCCTGACGTCTAAGGATTCATACTTGGTTTTGGATACCGGCATTAAGCACGGTGCGCGACACTGCGCCGGTTGACAGATCGGCGCTCATTCGCAATCTGGCCACAGTGAGGGAGAATAAGTTCAAGCAATTGAATTAAAATTATGTGCAGTCCTCACCGGCCGCTGAATTCGATGCGGTCTCTCTTTCTCGAGCATGATCCGGAAAAGTGGGTACCGGTTTTCCGAAAAGATCATGCTCAAATAAATAGATAGAATGGCCTGCTAAGTTTTAGTTCGGCCTCTTCCCCTCGCGTGATCCCAAGGAGTGTTGGAGATGTCGACCAAAGCGCCCAATCCTGTTGACAAATATGTCGGCAGTCGTGTGCGCATGCGCCGGATCATGCTTGGCATGAGCCAGGAAAAACTCGGCGAAGCATTGGGCCTCACCTTCCAGCAGGTTCAGAAATACGAAAAAGGCACCAACCGGGTCGGCGCCAGCCGCATTCAGCAGATTTCCGAAATCCTTCAAGTGCCGGTTTCGTTTTTGTTCGAGGGAGGACCGAGCGGCGCGGTGAGCGGCGACAATTTCGCCGAAGCCGCCTCGCCGGCCTACATTTCCGATTTCCTGGCGACCTCCGAGGGCCTGGCCTTGACCCGCGCCTTCACCCGCATCACCGACGCCAAGCTTCGGCGCAGCATCGTCGACATGGTCGAACAGATCGCCGCGCGCGAAGGCCCCGACCGGCGCTGAGCACCAGCCTTTTCCCGGAATGACAAGGATTGATTTCCGATGTAGGCAACAGCATGCAGACCACAGCCTCGTCCAATCCGTTCGACCCCCAAACCATCCTTGACGGCATCCGCCGCTGGGTTGAGATGGAAACCCCGACCGAAGCGCCGGAGCGGGTCAACCTTTTGGCGAACCTGGTCGCGGACGGCTATCGCGATCTGCCGGCTACGGTCGAGCGCATCGCCGGCTGCGACGGCTGCGGCGATCATCTGGTGGCGCGCTCGTCATGGGGCCAGGATCATCCGGGCATTCTGGTGCTGAGCCATCTCGATACGGTTCACCCACTCGGATTCATCGAGCGCCTGCCATTTCGTATCGAAGGCGACAGCGCGTTCGGTCCGGGCATCTACGACATGAAGGGCGGCGCCTATCTGGCTTATCATGCGTTCCGGCAGCTTTGCGCCGCAGCCGAACGTTCGCCGCTCGGCGTGACGCAACTTTACGTCTCGGATGAAGAGATCGGCAGCCCGACGTCGCGCGCGCTGATCGAGGCCGAGGGCCGCAAGGCAAAATATGTGCTGGTGACGGAGCCGGCCCGCGATGGCGGCAAAGTCGTCACCGGGCGCAAAGGCGTCGCGCGCTTCGAGGTCTTCATCAAAGGCGTCCCCGCTCATTCCGGAACGCGGCCGCAGGACGGCCGCAGCGCGATCCGCGAACTCGGCAATATCATTCAAACGCTGGAAGCCATGAACGATCCGAAGCGCGGCGTGACCGTCAATGTCGGCGTCGTCAGAGGCGGCACCCGGTCGAACGTCATTGCGGAGGAAGCCTATGCGGAGGTCGATATGCGCGTTCCGACCATCGCGGATTCCGACGAGCTGGTGCCGAAAATCCTGAACCTGACATCACGCACCGACGGCGTCAGCGTCAAGGTGACCGGCGGCTTGAACCGGCCGCCTTACGAGAAGGGCAATGCCGGTGCTGCGCTTTTCGAGCACGCCAGGACGCTCGCCACCGAACTTGGAATAGATCTGGTGGACACCGCGACCGGCGGCGGCTCCGACGGCAATTTCACCGCACCTCACACCGCGACACTCGATGGCCTCGGGGTCGACGGCCAGGGCGCGCATACCCATTATGAGCAGATCTACATCTCCTCGATCGAACCGAGGGCGCGGCTGTTGCATCGGCTGTATCAGACGCTGCGATGAGCAATGCTCCGCGCGATCCGAGGGATCACACTGATTTGGACCACGAAGCTTTGGACCACGATGCGCCGCCCGAAGCGGAGGCCGATCGCAGGTTCTTCGGCCGCCGCAAGGGTCACAAGCTGCGTGTCCATCAGCTCGATCTGATCGAGCAATTGCTGCCGCGGCTGGCGCTCGACATCCAGGACTCCAACGATACTTCGAAGCCGTCCGATTTTGCCGGCCTTGCCGCGCGCTTCGACCGGCCGGTCGATGAGGTCAGGCTGGAAATCGGATTCGGCGGCGGCGAGCATTTGATCGCGGAGGCGCTCGCCTTTCCGAACACCGGATTCATCGGCTGCGAACCCTATGTCAACGGCATGGCGAAGATCCTGGCGCAGATCGAAACCCATGACATCGCCAATATCAGGCTGTTCGCCGGCGACGCCGCCGAATTGCTGGCATGGGCGCCACCGCTGGCGCTGGCGCGGATCGATCTCATCCATCCCGATCCGTGGCCGAAGCGGCGGCACTGGAAGCGGCGCTTCGTGCAGGATGCCACCATCGTGGCGATGGCGCGCATCCTTAAAGCCTCAGGCGAGTTTCGTTTTGTCTGCGATATCGACGATTATGTCGCATGGACGCTGGCGCATCTGGTGCGGTCGCCGGATTTCGAATGGACCGCTGAGCGCGCGGCTGACTGGCGCGCGCCGTGGCCCGGTTACACGATGACGCGCTATGGCCGCAAAGCCGAACGCGAAGGCCGCAAGGCGGCGTATTTGCGGTTTCGCAAGATCAGAGCGTGATGAGATTAGATTGAGCGACGGCGCGCCTCGCTTCACCTCTCCCCGGCGGGGAGAGGTCGATTTGCGAAGCAAATCGGGTGAGGGCTCTTATGCCAAACGAGAGGCCCTAACCCCTCACCCGGCGCTACGCGCCGACCTCTCCCAACGGGAGAGGTGAAGGAAATCGCGGCCGATTCAATCAATAATCATCGTGCTCCGGTTGATGCTCACGCCGACTGACGGGTCTGCCAGAAATTGACGACGCGCTCGGCGGTCGAGGGCATCAGCCGCGTGAAATTGACGCGGGCGGTCTCGATATCGGCCGGTGCCGCGATCCGGTTCGGACCGAGCCGAAGCAGAATCAAGGCGCGCACGGTCGCCCATTCGAGGCCGATGGTCTTGCCGACGATCAGGATCGGATCGTGACGGTCGCCCGAGATCAGCCGGTCGAGCGTCGCGATCTTCACCGCCGACATCGCCGACAACGCCGCGATCGATTCCTCGTATTTGAAGCTCTTGGCAAAGCCGAGCAGCGCGGCTTCATTGAGTTCGCCGGCGCCATGCAGCGCCAGGATCTTGCGTTGCGCCGGCGCGAAGTTGCGGCGGCTTTCGACCGGTTCGGGCGGGCCGGAAAGTTCGCTGATCGCCATTTTGATCGCCGCCTGCCGCTCGGGCTTGACCACGTCGAGCAGACGCCGGCGCACGATGTCGATCGATCCCTCCAGAAGATCTTTCAACTGCGGCGCCGACAGATCGGCGCGCTGGCCGACCGCGAGCGTCAGCACGCCGTCATGGCTGGCGCGCTTGATCAGCGCCGAATATCCGGCCTGTGAAAAAAGCGCGCCGGCATTGCCGGCGGCGCGCCGGACCACATCGCGGTCGCCGCGGTGCACGATAATGTCGGTGAGATCGCAAGAAAGCGTCCGCCGCTCGGACATCGCCAGCAGATGCCCCTGGCCCTTCGCGCCCGCGATTTCGATCAACGCCTTTTCATCGATCACCGGTGAGCGGCGCAGCAGCGGGCCCGCGATCGCGATGGCGTCCTCGCGCGCGAGTTGCCCGACCAGCCCGCGCGGCGCGTTGGCCAGCAGCGACAACCGCTCGGCGAGATCGGCGCGCGCGGCAAGCTCGGTATGGGGAACGAGATCGGTCAGAACGCCGTCGAACAGATCGACGTGATCCGGTCGGTAATTCGCGACCCCCGAAAGAAACAGCTCGGCGATCCGCCGGCCGACATCCGCCAGGCGCTTGGAATCGCCGTTCCTGACCATCTCATCGAGCCCGGGAATCAGCGAGGGAGCGACTGCCATCAAACCTACTTTTCCGGCAAATTCCTCATGGGGGATCTGCGGTGAACGGGTGCAGGAATTTCAAACCGGCGCCGCCCGCGCGCATTGTCGGCAATTCGGTAATTTAGGCGGGCTTGGTGAAGGAAGGGTTAGGTTGATGAACCGCGCGAAACGGCCGTAAAATCGCGCTTTCGGGTCCCGCAGCCCTTGCCGGACAACGCCAAAACCGCTATATCGACGGCAACTTATGGTTCTCATACGATCGCGTATTGAGAGTGGGCCCCTCCGGACCCGCTCTTTTTTATTACCCGAACGGACCCGACGCAGGAGCAACGGCGGGCGGCTTGGGTAGACCAACCGGACGCAGCCTGAGCGCCGGCCTCACTCAAACACACGCTAGACAGCTCAAGTTAGACGCATTTTGACCCTGGACATGACTGATCCAATTACTGGTTCCATTGTAGATTCCTTGGCCGATTCCGTGGACCTCGATCTGCTCGCCGAGCCGCGCCTCGTCGTCGAGCCGGGCGTCGCGGCACGCGTGTCCGCGGTTGCCGGTCCGGTCTTGCAGGGCATGGGCTACCGGCTGGTGCGGATCAAGATTTCCGCCGAATCCGGTTGCACCGTGCAGATCATGGCGGAACGGCCCGACGGAACCATGCAGATCGAGGATTGCGAGGCGATTTCAAAGGCGCTGTCGCCGGTGCTCGATATTGCCGACCCGATCGAGCAGGCCTATCGCCTCGAGGTTTCCTCGCCCGGGATCGACCGTCCGCTGGTGCGCCGCTCCGATTTCGAGCGTTATGCCGGCCATCTGGTGAAAATCGAGATGGCGGTTGCCCATGAAGGCCGCAAGCGGTTTCGCGGTACCCTAGGCGGCGTCGAAGGCGATGCGATCCGGCTGCATCGCGATGACAGACGCACGGACGAAGAGGCCGATGTCGCGCTTGTCATGGAAGATATTTCGGATGCGCGGCTGGTTCTGACCGACGAGTTGATCGCGGAATCAATGCGGCGCGGCAAGGCCGCCGAGCGCGAGTTGCGCCAGCAACTCGGGCTCGAGCCACCGCCGCCGCCCCACGCCACCAAAAGCGATCCGGCCAAAAGCAACAAACCGAAGCCGAAATTAAAGCCCAAAGCCAACGCCAAAGGCGCGCCCAAGGCTCCGCCGAAGAATACCAAGGAACACCGTCTTGCCGCGGAAAGAGCCCGGCGAGGCGAAATCGATCCCATCGAAGGAGAATGAACCATGGCTGCTGTCAGCGCCAATAAACTTGAACTGCTGCAGATCGCAGACGCCGTCGCCCGCGAAAAATCCATCGACCGGAGCATCGTGATCGCGGCGATGGAGGATGCGATCGCCAAGGCGGCGCGTGCCCGCTATGGCAGCGAGACCGACGTTCACGCCGAGATCGACGCCAAAAAAGGTGAACTGCGGCTGTCGCGCCACATGCTGGTGGTCGAGCAGGTCGAGAATTCGTCGAACCAGATTTCGCTGATCGACGCCCAGCGCGCCAATCCGGGCGCCCAGGTCGGCGACACCATCGCCGATACCCTGCCGCCGCTCGAATATGGCCGGATCGCCGCGCAATCCGCCAAGCAGGTGATCGTGCAAAAGGTCCGCGAGGCCGAGCGCGACCGCCAGTATCAGGAATTCAAGGATCGTATCGGCGATATCGTCAACGGCATCGTCAAGCGCGTCGAATATGGCAGCGTGATCGTCGATCTGGGCCGCGGCGAAGCCATCGTACGCCGCGACGAGATGCTGCCGCGCGAGGTCTTCCGCAACGGCGACCGGGTCCGCGCCTACATTTTCGATGTGCGCCGTGAAACCCGCGGTCCGCAGATCTTCCTGTCCCGCACCCATCCGCAATTCATGGCAAAGCTGTTCGCGCAGGAAGTGCCGGAGATCTATGACGGCATCGTCGAGATCAAGGCGGTCGCGCGCGATCCCGGGTCGCGCGCGAAAATCGGCGTGATTTCAAGGGATTCGTCGGTCGACCCGGTCGGCGCCTGCGTCGGCATGCGCGGCTCGCGCGTGCAGGCCGTGGTCAACGAATTGCAGGGCGAAAAGATCGACATCATCCCGTGGTCGCCCGACATCGCGACCTTCGTCGTCAACGCGCTGGCGCCGGCTGAA
Source organism: Bradyrhizobium sp. S69 (assembly GCF_009766005.1). Classification (GTDB taxonomy): domain Bacteria; phylum Pseudomonadota; class Alphaproteobacteria; order Rhizobiales; family Xanthobacteraceae; genus Bradyrhizobium. The sequence continues at coordinate 28,144 of NZ_LMUK01000037.1, forward strand.
GTCGCCAAGGTCGTGATCGACGAAGACCGCGAGCGCATCGAAGTCGTGGTTCCCGACACCAATAACCAGTTGTCGCTGGCGATCGGCCGGCGCGGCCAGAATGTGCGGCTCGCCTCGCAGCTGACCGGCTGGGACATCGACATCCTCACCGAAACCGAGGAATCCGAGCGGCGGCAGGCCGATTTCGAGAATTCGACGCGGGTCTTCATGGAAGCGCTCAATGTCGACGAAGTGGTCGGCCAATTGCTGGCGTCGGAAGGCTTCACTTCGGTTGAGGAACTGGCGCTGGTCGACGTCAAGGAACTGGCCGGCATCGAAGGCTTCGACGACGAAACCGCGACTGAATTGCAAAGCCGCGCCCGCGAATATCTGGAACAGCTCGAGAGCGAGCTTGAAAACAAACGTAAGGAACTCGGTGTGGAAGACGCTTTAAAGACGGTGCCCGGCGTGACCTCGAAAATGCTGGTGAAATTCGGCGAGAACGACATCAAGACCGTTGAAGATCTGGCCGGTTGCGCCACCGACGATCTGGTCGGTTGGACCGAGCGTAAGGAAGGCAGTGAGCCGACCAAGCACCCGGGCATTCTCGATGCCAACGAGATTTCGCGCGACGATGCGGAGAACATGATCATGCAGGCGCGCGTGATCGCCGGCTGGATCACCGAAGCCGATCTCGCCAAGAAGCCCGAGACGGCGGAAACGCCCGAAGACCAGCCGGTTTAAGGACCGTGCTTCGCAACATCGAACTCTCCTTCTGCGCCCAGACCCTACGCAGATGAAAAGGCAGACGCACCACGAATGCTTGCTATTGCTGACCCCGATCTCGACAACGGACCGCGGACCGACAGGTCCGCGACGATGCGGATGTGCGCGGTCACGCGGCAGGTGCGTCCGATCGACGAACTGATCCGGTTCGTGGTCTCGCCGCAGGGCGAGGTTGTGCCGGACCTCAAGCGCAAGCTTCCCGGCCGTGGCATGTGGATTTCAGCCTCGCACCAGGCGGTTGCGGAAGCCGCCCGCCGTAACCAATTTAGCAAGGGTTTCAAGCGCCAAATACGCGTCACGGCGGCGTTGGCGGCGGATACCGAGGCCCTCTTGGTCCGCGGCGTGATCGATGCGCTCGCCATGGTCGCCAAGGCAGGCCAGGTTGTATCGGGCTTCAGCAAGGTCGAGGGCGCGCTTGAACACCAGGGACGCGTCCAGGTGCTTGCGCTGATCCACGCCAGCGACGGCGCGGCCGACGGAATCCGCAAATTGGACGCCCAATCGACCGCTCTGGCCCGGTCAAAGGCCGAAAATAGCGACCAGGCGCGCGAAATTCCCGTCGTTACCGTGCTGACATCGGAACAATTGGATTTGGCACTGGGCCGGTCAAATGTGATACATGCTGCCCTGCTCGCGGGCTCGGCGAGCAAGACTTTCCTGTCGCGCAGCCAGATCCTGGTCCGATACCGGATGGCGGATGACGACAAGACAGCCGGCCATACGGCCAAGAATACGGATTAAGAATTCGCCGATAAAAACCGTGCGGACACGCACGACGCAACAAGATTAGGACTGCTGAATGGTCGATACGAAAACGCCTGGCGACAAGACACTGAGTGTCCCGACCAAGACCTTGACGCTCAAGCCACGCGTCGAGACGGGCACCGTGCGCCAGAGCTTCAGCCATGGTCGCACCAAGCAGGTGGTGGTCGAAAAGCGCGGCAAGCGCCGCGTTGGCGGCGATGGACCCGCGACCGAAGCCGCGCCCCACGTACCCGAGCCGGTCGTCGCCAAGCCGGCGCCGCCGCCGGTCAAGGCGCCGCTGAGCCGCCCCGCCCCGCCGCCGGCTCCGCCGCGCAGCAATTCGGGCGTGGTGCTGCGTACGCTGACCGAGGATGAGCGTTCCGCCCGCGCCAGCGCGCTGGCCGACGCCAAGGTGCGCGACATTGAAGAACGCCGGCTGGCGGAAGAAGAAGCCAAGCGCCGCAACAGCAAGGAAGGCATCGAGCAGGCCGAGCGAGAGGCCGCCGAGGCTCGCCGCAAGGCCGAAGAAGAGCGTCATCGGGCCGACGAGGAAGCCAAGCGCAAGGCCGAGCTCGAAGCCAAGAAGCGTTTTGGCGAAGCCGAGGCCAAGGCCGCGGCGACCGCAACCGCGGCGGCCCGTGCCGCAGCGGCGCCGCCGGCGCGCGCTCCCGGCGTTGCCGCCGACGCCAGCGACGAGGACGAAGGTCCGCGTCAGATTCGCCGTGGCCCCGGCGGCGTTGCCCGTCCGGCCACCCCTCCGAAAACCACCGCCAAGCCGGCTCCGGCCAAGCAGCGCGGCCGCCTCACGCTGGTCACAGCCCTCACTGCCGATGACGTGCGCGAGCGCTCGATCGCCTCGTTCCGCCGCCGCACCCAGCGCCTGAAGGGGCATGCGTCGAACGAGCCGAAGGAAAAGCTGATCCGCGAAGTCGTCATCCCGGAAGCCATCAATATCCAGGAACTCGCCAACCGCATGTCTGAGCGCGCGGTCGACGTGATCCGGCTGTTGATGAAGCAGGGCGCGATGCACAAGATCACCGACGTGATCGATGCGGATACCGCGCAACTGATCGCCGAGGAACTCGGCCACACCGTCAAGCGCGTGGCCGCCTCCGACGTCGAGGAAGGCCTGTTCGACGCCGTCGATGATTCCACCGACGTCGAGCCGCGTTCGCCGGTGGTGACCGTGATGGGCCACGTCGACCACGGCAAGACCTCGCTGCTCGACGCGCTCCGCCATGCCAACGTGGTGTCCGGCGAAGCCGGCGGCATTACCCAGCATATCGGCGCCTATCAGGTGACCTCGCCGGAAAGCGGCAAGAAGATCACCTTCATCGACACCCCGGGCCACGCCGCGTTCACCGCGATGCGCGCCCGCGGCGCCAAGGTCACCGACATCGTGATCCTGGTGGTCGCCGCCGATGACGGCGTCATGCCGCAGACCATCGAGGCGATCAACCACGCCAAGGCCGCCAAGGTGCCGATGATCGTGGCGATCAACAAGATCGACAAGCCCGACGCCAAGGCGGACCGCGTGCGCACCGAATTGCTGCAATATGAAGTGCAGGTCGAATCGCTCGGCGGCGACGTCGTCGACGTCGAGGTATCCGCCAAGAACAAGACCAATCTCGACAAGCTGCTCGAGATGATCGCGCTGCAGGCCGAAATCCTCGACCTCAAGACCAACGTGGAACGTCCTGCCGAAGGTACCGTGATCGAAGCCAAGCTCGATCGCGGCCGCGGTCCGGTCGCCACCGTGCTGGTTCAGCGCGGCACGCTACGGGTCGGCGATATCATCGTCGCCGGCGCCGAAATGGGCCGGGTCCGCGCGCTGATCAACGACCAGGGCGTAACCATCGACGAGGCCGGCCCCTCGGTGCCGGTCGAAGTGCTCGGCTTCAATGGACCGCCGGAAGCCGGCGATCGGATGGCCGTGGTGGAAAACGAAGCCCGCGCCCGTCAGGTCACGAGCTACCGCGCCCATCAGAAGCGCGAGAACGCCGCCGCCAGCATTTCCGGCATGCGCGGTTCGCTCGAACAGATGATGTCGCAGCTCAAGACCTCGGGCCGCAAGGAATTCCCGCTGATCGTCAAGGCCGACGTGCAGGGTTCGCTGGAAGCCATCCTGGGTTCGCTGGAGAAACTCGGCACCGACGAAGTCGCAGCCCGCATCCTGCATGCCGGTGTCGGCGGCATCTCGGAATCCGACGTGACGCTGGCCGAAGGCTTCAACGCCGTCATCCTCGGGTTTTCGGTGCGGGCCAACAAGGAAGCCGCAGCGGCCGCCAAGCGCAACGGCATCGAGATCCGTTATTACAACATCATCTACGATCTCGTGGACGACATCAAAGCCGCGATGTCCGGCCTCTTGGCCCCGACATTGCGCGAGACCATGCTCGGCAACGCCCAGATCCTGGAGGTGTTCAACATCTCCAAGGTCGGCAAGGTCGCCGGTTGCCGCGTCACCGATGGAACCGTGGAACGCGGCGCCAATGTCCGCCTGATTCGCGACAACGTCGTGGTGCATGAAGGCAAGCTGTCGACGCTGAAGCGTTTCAAGGACGAAGTGAAGGAAGTGGCCTCCGGCCAGGAATGCGGCATGGCGTTCGAGAGCTACGGCGACATGCGTGCCGGCGACGTCATCGAGTGTTATCGCGTGGAGACGATCCAGCGCTCTCTGTAAGTCCAAACCTTACGAAGCGCTTTCTTTCGTCATTGCCGGACTTGATCCGGCAATCCATCCGCCAAGTGCGGAATCTATCATGAAGTGATGGATGCCCGGGTCAAGCCCGGGCATGACAAGGTGATTTGAATGCCCGACCACCACAAGAAGAGCTCCGCCCCCGGCGGCTCGCAGCGTCAGTTGCGCGTCGGCGAAACCGTGCGTCATGCGATTGCGGACATCCTGTCGCAAGGCAGCGTGCACGATCCGGCCCTCGAGGGCCACATCATCACCGTGCCCGAGGTGCGGATGTCGCCCGATCTGAAGCTTGCGACCGTCTATGTCATGCCGCTCGGCGGACGCGACACCGACGCCGTGCTCGCCGCTTTGGAACGCAACAAGAAGTTCCTGCGCGGCGAAGTCGCGCATCGCGTTAACCTGAAATTCGCGCCTGATCTTCGCTTCCGCGCCGACGAACGATTCGACGAAGCGGAACGGATCGAGAAATTACTGAGAACACCTGCGGTGCAACGAGACCTCGCACCCGATTCGGACGAAGACTGATGATCGTGACCACCGCGAACGACCTGATCGAGGCGCCGATTGGCGATTCGAACGGCGCTGAAAAAAATATTTTGGAAGAAAATATTTCTTCCCATGCGGACGCTGCCGCCACGCGTCACGACGAACCGCATACGCGCTCGGGCAAGCAGCCGCGCCAGAACAACCAGCCGCGCCGCGACAAGCGCGACGTCCATGGCTGGGTGGTGCTCGACAAGCCGATCGGCATGACCTCGACCCATGCGGTCGCGGTGGTGAAGCGGCTGTTTTCCGCCAAGCGCGCCGGCCATGCCGGCACGCTCGATCCGCTGGCCTCCGGCGGCCTGCCGATCGCGCTGGGCGAGGCCACCAAGACGGTTCCGTTCGTGATGGATGGCCGCAAGCGCTACCGCTTCACGGTCGCCTGGGGCGAGGAACGCGACACCGACGATACCGAGGGCCGCGCCGTCAAAACCAGCGAGCTCAGGCCCTCCACCGAGGCGATTCTGGCCCTGCTGCCGCGCTTTACCGGCCTGATCGAGCAGACCCCGCCGCAATATTCCGCGATCAAGGTCCAGGGCGAACGCGCCTACGATCTGGCGCGCGACGGCGAAACCGTCGATCTGAAGCCCCGGCCGGTCGAGATTCACCATTTATCCCTTGTAGAACAACCGGATAGCAGTCATTCGGTGTTCGAGGCCGAGTGCGGCAAGGGAACCTATGTGCGGGCGCTGGCCCGCGATATCGGCCGCCTTTTGGGCTGTTTCGGCCATATTTGCGCACTGCGGCGGACCCTGGTGGGCCCGTTCGGCGAGGCGGACATGATTCCGCTGGAACAGTTGGAGGCTTTGTGCGATAGAGCCGCGTCTGGCGAGGGCAGCCTCGCCGACGCGCTTATGCCCGTTGAGACCGCGCTGGACGACATCCCGGCACTGGCCGTCACACGGGCTGATGCGGCAAGGCTCCATCGGGGCCAAGCCGTTTTGTTGCGCGGACGGGATGCGCCCAATAGTAGCGGCACAGTCTATGTCACGGTGGCAGGCCGGCTTTTGGCCCTCGCCGAAATTGGCAATGGCGAACTCATCCCCAAGCGTGTGTTCAACCTGACCGGACTGACTGCCAGTTCGGCTCGCAACAATGAAAGTGTTTGACGATGTCGATTACCGCCGAACGTAAAGCGGAAGTCATCAAGACGAATGCCAACAAAGCCGGCGACACCGGCTCGCCCGAGGTTCAGGTCGCGATCCTGTCGGAACGCATCAACAACCTCACCGGACATTTCAAATCCCACGTGAAGGATAACCATTCGCGCCGGGGTCTTTTGAAAATGGTCGCCACGCGCCGTTCCCTTCTTGATTACATCAAGAGGAAAGACGAGCCGCGTTACAAGGCGCTGCTTGAAAAGCACAACATTCGTCGTTGAGTTGTTAGCTTACGCGCGCATTTTGCGCGCGTTTTCGCATGATCTTCCGCGAGAAAAAGCGGACTCCGATTTCCGGAGACGATCATGTGCAAGAGCTCGATCCCGGAAAACCGGATAGCGGTTTTGCGAACAAGATCACGCTCAATAAACGTCCAGCAGCAATCCGGCCGCTGGGCACAACGGGCAAGGTGCCCGTACGACCCGAAAGGATGGACGCCATCCGGAATATAAAAACCATGGCAGGATCGCCGGATGCTGACGCCGTGTCAGCGTCTCGCAATCTTGCGCATGGTTTTTGTATTTCGAGCGTCCGTTTCTTTCGTGAACCCATGAAAGAAGATCGCAATGTTTAATATTCATTCAGTGGAAATCGACTGGGGTGGCCGTCCGCTCAGGCTCGAAACCGGCAAGATCGCCCGTCAGGCCGATGGCGCCGTGCTCGCCACGTACGGCGAGACCGTCGTGCTCGCCACCGTCGTTGCCGCCAAGACCGCCCGTGACGGCGTCGACTTCCTGCCGCTGACCGTCGATTACATCGAAAAGACCTACGCCGCGGGCCGCATTCCCGGTGGCTACTTCAAGCGCGAAGGCCGGCCCACCGAAAAGGAAACGCTGGTTTCCCGTTTGATCGACCGTCCGATCCGCCCCTTGTTCGTCGATGGCTGGCGCAACGAGACCCAGGTCATCGTCACCGTGCTGTCGCATGACATGGAAAACGATCCCGACATTCTGGCGCTGGTCGCGGCCTCCGCGGCGCTGACGATTTCCGGCGCGCCGTTCAAGGGCCCGATCGGTGCAGCCCGCGTCGGCTTCATCAACGACGAATACGTGCTCAACCCGACGCTCGACGAGATGGTCGAAACCCAGCTCGATCTGGTCGTCGCCGGCACCGCCGACGCCGTGCTGATGGTGGAATCGGAAGCCAAGGAGCTGAACGAAGACATCATGCTCGGCGCCGTGATGTTCGGCCACCGCCACTTCCAGCCCGTCATCAAAGCGATCATCGAACTCGCCGAGAAGGCCGCCAAGGAACCGCGCGACGTCAAGGTCGTCGATGAAAGCGCGCTGGAAAAGGAAATGCTCGGGCTGGTCGAAACCGAGTTGCGCTCCGCCTACGCCATTCCCGTCAAGCAGGACCGCTACGCCGCGGTCGGCAAGGTCAAGGAAAAGGTGATGGCTCACTATTTCCCGGAAGGCCAGGAGCCGAAATACGACAAGCTCCGCATCGCCGGCGTGTTCAAGGAACTGGAAGCCAAGATCGTTCGCTGGAACATCCTCGATACCGGCAAGCGCATCGACGGCCGCGACGCCAAGACCGTGCGCAAGATCATCGCCGAAGTCGGCGTGCTGCCGCGCGCCCACGGCTCGGCGCTGTTCACCCGCGGTGAAACCCAGGCGATGGTGGTGACCACGCTCGGCACCGGCGAGGACGAGCAGTACATCGACTCGCTGTCGGGCACCTACAAAGAGCAGTTCCTGCTGCACTACAACTTCCCTCCCTACTCGGTCGGCGAAACCGGACGCATGGGCGGCACCAAGCGGCGTGAAATCGGCCACGGCAAACTGGCCTGGCGCGCGATCCATCCCGTACTGCCGCCGCACCACGAATTCCCCTACACGGTGCGTGTGGTCTCGGAGATCACCGAGTCGAACGGATCGTCGTCGATGGCTTCGGTCTGCGGCGCTTCGCTGGCGCTGATGGATGCCGGCGTTCCCCTGAAGCGGCCGACCGCGGGCATCGCCATGGGCCTGATCCTGGAAGGATCGCGCTTTGCGGTCCTGTCGGACATTCTCGGCGACGAGGATCATCTCGGCGACATGGACTTCAAGGTCGCCGGCACCGAGTTGGGCATCACCTCGCTGCAGATGGACATCAAGATCGAGGGCATCACCGAGGAGATCATGAAGGTCGCGCTCGGCCAGGCCAAGGACGGCCGAATCCACATCCTCGGCGAGATGGCGAGCGCGCTGACCAGCGCGCGTGCCGAACTCGGCGAATACGCGCCGCGCATCGAGACCTTCAAGATTCCGACCGACAAGATCCGTGAAGTGATCGGCACCGGCGGCAAGGTGATCCGCGAGATCGTCGAGAAGACCGGCGCCAAGGTCAACATCGACGACGACGGCACCGTGAAGGTCGCATCCGCCGATGGCGAATCGATCAAGGCGGCGATCAAGTGGATCAAGTCGATCGCCTCCGACCCCGAACTCAACGCGATCTATGACGGCACCGTCGTCAAGGTGATGGAGTTCGGCGCGTTCGTGAACTTCTTCGGCGCCAAGGACGGCCTGGTTCACATCAGCCAGCTGGCCTCGGCCCGCGTGCAGAAGACCTCCGATGTCGTCAAGGAAGGCGACAAGGTCAAGGTCAAGCTGCTCGGCTTCGACGACCGCGGCAAGACCCGGCTGTCGATGAAGGCCGTCGATCAGACCACCGGCGAAGATCTCGAAGCCAAGCAAAAGACCGACGCCCCGCGCGAAGCCGCGGGCGAGTGAAGCGGCGAATAGCCAATCGCGAATAGCGAATAGCGAATAGTAAAAGGGCGGCTTTTTAGCCGCCCTTTTTTATTTTGCACACGCACACTCGCGCTCGTCATCCCCGCGCAGGCGGGGATCCAGTATCCCAGGGCGTTCGTGACTAGATTTTTGTTTGGACGCGTTTTCTTCACGCGAACCGGCATCCACTTCGCTCGAAAACGCTACAATTGCGAGGGGCTCTGGAATACTGGATACTCCGCTGGAGCCTGTCATCGGGCGACGCTTTCGCGTCGACCCGGTGGCGGAGTATGACGCTCTGGATGGTGTCCAAGCCGTCCGCTTCAGGGAATCCCCCGTAACGCGATCGCAATCCAATGTCCCCCATCATCCGCCCAGCCCGCATCGACGAATATGACGAGGTCGCCCGCGTCTGGATGAATAGCTGGGTGTCGACCGGACTCGCGGAAGCGAGCGCCTTTCTGCTGGCCAATCTGCGGGCGCGGGTGCCGACGGAGATCGAGAAGGGCTGGAGCCTTTACGTCGCCGACGACGACGGAACGCTGGCGGCGATGCTGGCGTTGCATATGGCCGATCGCTATCTCGACCAGCTCTTTGTCGCGCCGGAATATCAGGGCCAAAATCTGGGACGGCAATTGCTCGCATTTACCCGCACGCATCTACCGGATGAAATCTGGCTGCGCTGCGTGCGCGAAAACGAAAAGGCCTGGCGCTGGTATGAACGCGAGGGCTTTGTGTTTGAAAAGGAAGCGGTCGAGCCGATGAACGGGTTCGTGATGAAATATTATCGCTGGAAGAAATAGGAGATTATCCGATGATGAAGCTCTATTGGGCGCCGCGCTCGCGCTCATTCTCCGCGCTCTGGCTGATGGAAGAAACCGGGCAGCCTTACGAACGCGTGCTGACCGACATCACGTCGGGCGCGCAGAAGACGCCGGAATATCTCGCGATCAATCCGATGGGCAAGGTGCCCGCTCTCAGGGATGGCGACGCGACGATGGCGGAAGCGGCCGCGATCTGCGCCTATGTCGCCGAGCGCTATCCGGAAGCGAAGCTCGCACCCGCGCTGGGCGATCCGATGCGGACGAAATATCTGTACTGGCTGTTCTTTGCGCCGAGTTGTATCGAGCCCGCGATGGTGCAGGTCGCCACCAAGATCGAGATGAGTTCGGTGTCGGCCGGCTGGGGCGACGCGCAGCGCGTGTTCGACGTGCTCGACGCGGCATTGGCGACGGGGCCGTGGATCCTCGGCGAGAATTTTTCCGCCGCCGATATCGCGATCGGCGCCGGGCTGAACTTCGCGGTGCGGATGTTCAAGATGGTGCCGTCGCGGCCGTCGTTCGAGGCCTATATCGCGCGATGCGTGGCGCGACCCGCCTTCCAGCGCGCCGAGAAGCTCGCGGCGGGCTAGCTAGTAGACTGGCCGGCTCAGTCGACGATGCGGGGATCGACGTCCCGCGCGTAGTCGACGCCGTCGATACCGAACCCGAACAGCCGCAGGAACTGGCTGCGGTACTCGGCAAGGTCTGCCAATTCGCCGAGCGTCTCGGTGGTGAGCAGAGGCCATCGCCGCGACACCTCCGCCTGAACTTCGGGCGAAAGCTCCCAATCGTCGACCCTGAGGCGTTTTTCCTCGTCGACTTCGGCATCGGCGCCAAGCCGGGTCCGGAACAGGCGATCGATCTGTTCGATGCAGCCCTCGTGGAGCCCGAGCGGCTTCATGACCTTGAACAGCACCGTGCCATAGAGCGGCACCACCGGGATCGCTGAACTCGCCTGGGTGACCACGGCCTTCAGCGCCACCACCCGCGCCGCATCCTCGCCGAGCCGCTGCCGGATCTGTTCCGCTTTGCGGTCGAGATCGACCTTCGCCCGGCCCAGCGTGCCGTTCCAGTAGATCGGCCAGGTCAGTTCGCTGCCGATATAAGTGTAGTTGAGCGTTCGGAAGCCGGGTGCCAAAACGCCGGCGTCGGCGAGCTGGTCGATCCAGCGCTTCCAGTCAGCGCCCCCCATCACCGCGACTGTGGCTGCCGCTTCATCTTCACTCGCCGGCGCGATCGTGGTCTCGAAGACCTCGCCGGTTTCGGTGTTCAGGGTCTTGATCCCGACCGGCGCGCCTAGCGGCTTGATGGCCGAGCGATGGGTCTGACCGGTGTCGGGGTCTGTCCGGACCGGAGAGGCCAGGCTGTAGACCAGCATATCCAATTGCCCGAACCGTTCACGCACGTTGTCGATAAAGGTTTTCTTCATCTCGTCGGAGAAAGCGTCGCCCTCCAACGTGAGCGGGGATCGTCCGATCTTCTGGGCCTCGATCTCGAACGCGCGATTATTGTACCAGCCGGCGCTGCCCGTCCTGGTCGCCGTAGGCGCGCGCTCCAGCGACACGCCGATGGTCTCTGCGCCGCCGGCGAAGGTTGCGACAATGCGGCTCGCAAGGCCGTAACCCGTTGAACACCCCACCACCGCGATACGCTTGGGGCCCTCCGGGAGCGGCCCCTGGCGCAGAACATAAGCGATCTGCTCGCGGATATTTTTGGCGCATCCGTCAGGGTGTGCCGTGGTGCAGATGAAGCCTCGCACGCGCGGTTCGATAATCATGCGCACCCCATTTCGGATCGTTGCAAAGTTCCTGTCCGCTGGCTGCCGGCCTCGCTTGGCCCGCGGGAAGCGGTCAAAAAGAAATCAGGCATCCATACGCCGGAACACCAGCGTGGCATTGGTGCCGCCGAACCCGAAGGAATTCGAAAGCACGGTACCCAGTTTGACGTTGTCGATGCGCTTGCGCACGATCGGCATGTCGGAGAACATCGGATCGAGCTCGGTGATGTGCGCACTTTCGCAGATGAAACCGTTATTCATCATCAGCAGCGAATAGATCGCCTCCTGCACGCCGGTGGCGCCGAGCGAATGTCCGGTCAGCGCCTTGGTGGCTGAAATCGGCGGGCACTTTTCGCCGGCCCCGAATACCCTGCGGATCGCCTCGATTTCCGGAGGATCGCCGGCCGGCGTCGATGTCGCGTGCGGATTGATGTAGTCGACCTTGCTGTCGACCGTCGCCATCGCCATTCGCATGCAGCGCTCGGCACCCTCGCCGGACGGCGCTACCATGTCGTAGCCATCGGAAGTGGCGCCGTAGCCGATGATTTCGCCGTAGATGCGGGCGCCGCGCGCCTTGGCATGTTCGAGCTCTTCGAGCACCACCACGCCGGCGCCGCCTGCAATCACGAAACCGTCGCGGCTGATATCGTAGGGACGTGACGCGGTCGCGGGCGTAGCGTTATATTTCGACGACATCGCGCCCATCGCGTCGAACAGCACCGACAGCGACCAATCGAGCTCTTCGCAGCCGCCGGCGAAGATAATGTCCTGCTTGCCGATCTGGATCGTCTCATAGCCGTTGCCGATGCAGTGGTTCGACGTCGCGCAGGCCGACGATATCGAATAGTTCACGCCCTTGATCTTGAACCAGGTCGCCAGCGTCGCGGACGCCGTCGACGACATCGCTTTCGGCACCGCGAACGGTCCAACTCTTTTGGGTCCCTTGGTGCGCGTGGTATCGGCGGCTTCGACGATGGTGCGCGCCGACGGGCCGCCCGAGCCCATGATGATGCCGGTGCGAACGTTGGAGACATCGGTCGGCTCCAACCCGGAATCCCGGATCGCCTGCTCCATCGCGACGTGATTCCAGGCGGCGCCCTCGGCGAGGAAACGCATCGCGCGCCGGTCGATGACGTCGGCCGGATTTAGCGTCGGGGCGCCCTGCACCTGGGAACGAAAGCCGAGCTCGGCATATTTGGCCGCGCGCGTGATGCCGGATTTCGCCTCGTGAAGGCTCGCAAGCACTTCCTGGCTGTTATTTCCGATCGAGGAGACGATCCCCATCCCCGTGATGACAACCCGCCTCATGACTCCCTCGTCGTGCCGTTACGTTTCTGTGTGATGATCGTCTTCATACCGAAAGCCGCCTGATCAGTTGGAATAACTGGTTCACGTTCCCGGCTGCACTGCGGCATCCTGCTTGAACAACCCGACCTTCAGATCTTTGGCGCGATAGATAATCTCGTCGTCCATGGAAAGCCACCCGTCGGCAACACCCAGCACGAGCTTGGTGCGCATCACACGCTTGATGTCGACGTGGTAGGCAACCTTGCGGACAGTCGGCAGCACTTGACCCGCGAATTTCAGTTCGCCGAGCCCCAAGGCGCGGCCGCGTCCCTCGCCACCGATCCAGCCGAGATAAAAGCCGACCATCTGCCACAGCGCATCGAGCCCCAGGCATCCCGGCATCACCGGGTCGTTCTTGAAATGGCAGCCGAAAAACCACAGGTCCGGCTTCACGTCGAGTTCGGCGCGAATCAGGCCCTTGCCGTATTCGCCGCCGGTTTCCGAAATTTCGGTGATCCGGTCGAACATCAGCATCGGAGGCAGCGGCAATTGTGCGTTGCCGGGGCCAAACATCTCGCCGCGGCCGCACGCCAGCAAATCCTCATATTCGTAACCGCTGCGCCTGTTCAGCATGCTGCCTTGCCTCTCCTAGTGAAATCCCGATGGAGCACTTTCAGACCCGTTTCGCGTGGGAAGCACACCATCAGTCGCAGTCTGACGCTGACACCGGAGGTCCGGATGGACCTGCGGAAGCCGGTGTGCGCCTATGCGGAAACCGCATGGGCGGGTCCGGGCGCTCTCTAACATAGCCATTGCAGGCGGCAAAGCACCGCAACTAGGGTAAATCGCCTCATCCGGCCCTGAACTCCTTTTGATCCAAGCGTGCTCCAGTTGCGAAAAACTTGCATCTAAAGCGGATACTTTCTATATTCGAGCAAGATAGTGCCAAGATGATGAGTGTGGTGCCTGACGTGGACATGAACGACGACGCTTCGATGCTGAATGATGACGGTGTCATTCCGACGGTTCACGGTGCAGCGCACCAGCCGGCCCTGACCGGCTGCCCCTGGCACGACGTCAATGAAATGCTGCAGGCCGCGGGCCTGCGTCCGACCCGGCAGCGCATGGCGCTGGGCTGGCTGCTGTTCGGCAAGGGTGCCCGGCATTTGACCGCGGAAATGCTCTACGAGGAGGCGACCCTGGCCAAAGTGCCGGTGTCGCTCGCCACCGTCTACAACACCCTCAACCAGCTGACCGATGCGGGCCTGTTGCGCCAGGTCAGTGTCGACGGCACCAAGACCTATTTCGACACCAACGTCTCGGCGCATCATCATTTCTATATCGAAAACAATCACGAGCTGGTCGACATTCCGGACCCGCATCTGATGTTGCAGAAGATGCCCGAAATCCCCGAGGGCTACGAGATCGCCCGGGTCGACATGGTCGTGCGGCTGCGCAAGAAGCGCTGAGCGCTTACTCCAAAGCATTAGTAGGGTGGGCAAAGGCGCTTTTGCGCCGTGCCCACCATCTGCTAGATCCGAAATTGTTATCTTGAATGGTGGGCACGCTTCGCTTTGCCCACCCTACGGCCAACGAGCAAGCTTCGCTCACTCGACCTTTTCGTCGGCGTAGACACCCCACAGCCGCTGCTGTTCGATCCAACCGTCAAAACCATTACCGCTGACGTGGCACCAGTTGGACGCGCATCGCTTGACCTGCGTCACAACGCCGGCCTGCAAGCGGGCGGCGACCGCGCTGGTCTGATCGGCCCGATCGTAGATCGAGGCCAGATCGTCCTTGCTCTTCATGGTGACGACGGCGGTCCGGCGGCCCGACAGCAGCGAATGATAGACCCAGCCTTCGGCGCCTTCGGAATCGCGCACCCGACGCCAGTTCTCGAATTCGGCGGTGATTTCGACCGGCAGCCCCGAACGGGTGTAGACCCAGGCGACGTCATTGTCCTTGGTCGGGCCGGCCCTGACGTTCACATGATCGGATTTGAGGCTGACGTAACGCGGCACCGGCAATCCGCTGGTGGTGAGGGCTGCGTCCTTGGCCGAAAATCCTGAACTCACCGATGCGCCCAACAGGCCACCCGTGAGCGCCACCATCACACAAAAACGCCCCAACGCCATATCAACTCGTCCCCTGCCGAGATCGCAACTTAACTTCCAGGCTCAACTTCCAAGTTCCAACTTCCATGCGTTGAGCCGTCTGGAATGCCGACCCCTGACCCCCTGCCCGTCGCTCCGCGCCTCGTTTCGGGGTTCTTGTCTTGGCCCGGTCTTCTGCTAGAGAGGACGGAACGCTCAAGAAACCACCGATCAAACAAGACAAACCCGGATTTTCCCTAGAGAATCCAAGGGAAATACGGGAACCCCTAAGGAAACGCCGGGATCGCACTGCACCGGCAGTGTCGAACAACCCGGTTAATGAGGCCTCAACAAAGCCTCATGAGAGCAGGACATGTCGGTTAAGAAAAAGCCTCTCGTCGTCGTCACACGCAAGCTGCCGGACTCGATCGAGACCCGGATGCGCGAGCTGTTCGACGCCCAGCTCAATCTCGACGACAAGCCGCTGACGACGGATCAAATCGCCGAGGCGGTGCGGACCGCCGATGTGCTGGTGCCGACCGTCACTGACGAAATAACCGAGGAGCTGCTCAAGCAGCCCGACTGCAAGCTGAAGCTGATCGCCAATTTCGGCAACGGCGTCGACAATATCGATGTCGTCGCCGCCCATGCGCGCGGCATCACCGTGACCAACACGCCAAAGGTTCTGACCGAAGACACCGCCGACATGACGATGGCGCTGATCCTGGCGGTGCCGCGGCGGCTGATCGAAGGCGCCTCGATCCTGACCGACGGCAAGAGCTGGCCGGGCTGGTCGCCGACCTGGATGCTCGGCCATCGCATCGGCGGCAAGCGCCTCGGCATCATCGGCATGGGCCGGATCGGCCAGGCGGTGGCGCGCCGCGCCCGCGCCTTCGGCCTGCAGATCCACTATCATAACCGCCGTCCCGTCGCGCCCAAGATCGCCGACGAGTTGGGCGCGACCTATTGGGAGAGCCTCGACCAGATGCTGGCGCGGATGGACATCATCTCGGTGAATTGTCCGCACACGCCCGCGACCTACCATCTGCTGTCGGCGCGGCGGCTGAAACTGCTCCGCAAGGACGCCTACATCGTCAACACCGCGCGCGGCGGGGTGACCGACGAGGACACGCTGATCAAGCTGATCGAAGCCGGCGACATCGCCGGCGCCGGCCTCGACGTCTACGAGCACGAGCCCGCGGTCAATCCGAAACTGGTGCGGTTGGCAAAAGCCGGCAAGGTGACGCTATTGCCGCATATGGGCTCGGCGACGATCGAAGGCCGCGTTGAAATGGGCGAGAAGGTCATCATCAACATCCGCGCCTTCCTCGACAACCACAAGCCACCGGACCGCGTGCTGCCCAGCATGTTGTGAGGCCAATAGCGGCGTCTTCACCCTCCCCTGGAGGGGTCGGAGACGAGCGAAGCTCGCTCGTGGGTCGACGCGCCCCGGCGACGCGGAGCGTCGTCCGGTAGCGGCGGGCTGGGGTGGCGAGGTATGGGGCACGTCGGTTCACAACACTACTCCACCCCGCCCCGTCTCACATTTCGCTACGCTCATGTGAGCCGACCCTCCCCCTCCAGGGGAGGGTAAGAACTTTTCCGGCTCTCCTGCTTGCGCCACTCCGTGACGAACGCCACGAACGCTGCAAGCGCGGACGGCAATTGACGCCGGCTTGGGTAATACAAAAACGGCCCGGGAAACGGCTCGCACCAGTCATCAAGCACGCGGATCAGCGTCCCGGATTTCACCTCGTCGCGAACCCAGCCTCCGAAGGTCGGCCAGAAGCCGACCCCGTCCAGCGCCGCCCGCCGCGCCAGCCCCGGATAATTCACGATCAATTTCCCGGGTGGCGACACTTTCACGACGCGGCCGGCCTTCTCGAACTCCCAATCCGGGATGCCCCCACTTCCGAACCGGGCGCGGATACAGGCGTGATTCAGCAAGTCCCTGGGATGTTTCGGCCGGCCATGCTGCGCAATATATTGCGGCGAGGCCACCACCGCATAGCGCTGCGGCGGCCCAAGTGAGACCGCGATCATGTCCTGTTCCAGATGTTCGCCGTAGCGGACCCCGGCGTCGAAGCCGCCGGCCACGATATCGACAAAGGAACTGTCGCTGACGATCTCCAGTTCGATTTGCGGATAGGCCTCAAGGAAAGGTGCGGCCATCGGCGCCAGCACCAGATCGATCGCCGGGGGCGGCGCATTGATGCGTAAGCGCCCCGACGGCACGCCGCGGAGGCCGCGCACCTGATCCAGGGCATCACTGACATCCGCTATCGCCGGCCCGACGCGGGCCAGCAGCAGTTCACCGGCTTCCGTCAGCGCGACGCTGCGGGTGGTCCGGTTCATCAGGCGAACGCCGAGCCGCTCTTCCATGTCGCGCAACCGCTGGCTCAGGCTGGAGACCGAGACATTCTGCTCCAGCGCCGCGCGGCGGAAATTCCGGGTGCGGGCGACGGCAATGAAGGCGCTGAGATCGCGGAGGTCAAAATCACTCATTGTTCGGCAATTTGAACAAGGTGTTTTGGATTGTCCAGCTTATCGCGACAATGAACAGGGCGCATATCCAGCCTCGTCAGGCGCAGATCGATCGCCGCCGTCACGAGGAGAAGCACCATGGACCAACGCCAACTGGGTTCGACCGGCCCCAAAGTCTCCGCCCTCGGCCTCGGCTGCATGGGCATGTCGGATTTCTACGGCCCCACCGACCGCAGCGAAAGCATCGCCACCCTTCATGCCGCGCTCGACGCCGGGATCACGCTGCTCGATACCGGCGATTTCTACGGCATGGGTCACAACGAGATGCTGATCCACGAGGCGCTCGCAGGCTCGAACCGCAACAATGTCCAGATCAGCGTCAAGTTCGGCGCGTTGCGCGACCCCAACAGGGGCTTTCTCGGTTATGACAGCCGGCCCGCCGCGGTGAAGAATTTCGTCACCTATTCGCTACAGCGGCTCGGCGTCGACCACATCGACATCTATCGCCCGGCGCGGCTCGATCCCAACGTGCCGATCGAGGACACTATCGGCACGATGGCCGACATGATCAAGGCCGGCTGGATCAGGCATATCGGTTTGTCCGAGGTCGGCTCCGACACCATCCGCCGCGCGCATCAAGTGCATCCGATCGCCGACCTGCAGATCGAATATTCGCTGGTGTCACGCGGCATCGAGAGCGACATCCTGAAAACCTGCCGCGAACTTGGCATCGGCATCACCGCCTATGGCGTGCTGGCGCGCGGCCTGATCAGCGGACATTGGTCGAAAGATCGCGCAAGCGCGCAGGATTTTCGTCAGATGAGCCCGCGTTTCCAGGGCAGCAATCTCGATAGCAATCTCGTGCTGGTGGAGCGCTTGCGCACGATCGCCGATGAAGTCGGTGCGTCCCCCGCGCAGGTCGCGATCGCCTGGGTCGCCGCGCAAGGTAGCGACATCGTGCCGCTGGTCGGTGCGCGGCGGCGCGAACGGCTCAACGAGGCGCTCGGCGCACCCGAGGTGAAATTGACCGACGCCCATCTTGCCGCGCTCGCCAGCGCCTTTCCGCCAGGCGTTGCCTCCGGCGGACGCTATCCGGACGAGCACCTCAAACACATGGACAGCGAGAAGCCCGCGCAAGCATCGTAGGGCAAGCATCTTGAGGTCAGCGAGCGTAAGTTCAGCGATGCCCGCTCAAATCGGTGATGACCGGCGCATCACCATGGAGCGGGTTTGCGGGATCGCGCCGGTAGCGCAGGGTTTCGAACCGCATCGCGCGCGCATCCAGCATCAATAGTTTCCCGACCAGCCCCTCGCCGAAGCCGACGATCTCGCGGATCGCCTCCAGCGCCATCATCGATCCCAGTACGCCCGCCAGCGCGCCCATCACGCCGGCTTCGGCGCAGGCCGGCACCGTGCCGGGCGGCGGCGGTTCGGGAAACAGGCAGCGATAGGTCGGGTTGAATTCACCCTCCGCGTTTCTCTCGTGGGCGCGGATCGTCGTCAGCGATCCATCGAACTGGCCCAGCGCCGCCGTGATCAGCGGTTTGGCGGTGAGGAAACAGGCATCCGAAACCAGGTACCGGGTTTCGAAATTGTCGGATCCGTCGAGCACCAGGTCGTAGCCGCCGATCAGCGCCATCGCGTTGCCGGCATCCAGCCGCGTGGTGTGGGCCTCAAAACGCACATGGGGATTGAGCGCGTAAATTTGTTCCGCGGCACTGTCCACCTTTTGCCGACCGATATCCCGCGTGGTGTGGATGACCTGGCGCTGCAGATTGGACAGCGACACATGATCGTCATCGACCACGCCCAGCGTGCCGATTCCGGCGGCGGCGAGATACATCAGCGCCGGTGCGCCGAGGCCTCCCGCACCGATCACCAGCACTGACGCCTCTTTCAGCGCAAGCTGGCCGGGGCCGCCGACCTCGCGCAACACGATATGACGGGCGTAGCGTTCGAGTTCTTCGGGACTTAGCATCGTCGGTTTGCTTCCTTCAGTCCGTCCGTCACTTCGGCCTCATGGTGAAGCTATCTCGGACGTCATCCTGAGGAGCGGCGTCTTCGCCGCGTCTCGAAGGATGGTGTTCAGCTCCGTGCTTGCGGCCACCCTTCGAGGCTCGCAAGAGCTCGCACCTCACGGGTGAACGCAATTGCGTTCATCCCGGGGATGACGTCCGAGATAGCTTCATGACGCCCTAGTGTCGCCCAAGAGCCCTTCAAGAGAGTCCCGTGAACCATGGCGTGGTTGTTGCCGACCAAGCAGATGTGCTTAATTGCGCGCGCTTCAATGGTCCAGGATGTGTCATGAGATCGATGCTGAGAGCAACATTGATATTCGTGGCCTCGACATCGGTGGCTTTGGCTGCGTCCGCCCCGCAATCCGCCACGGCGCAGACGCCCGCACCGGCCGCCGCGGGCGCCAAATCTAAACCTGTCGCCACCAAGCCGGTCGCGGCCACGCCGGCGCGGCCCGCGTTGCAGACCCCCGCTGATACCGCCAATGCGATGGCGCAGGGCGAACGTCTGGCGCTGCAATCGGACCTCGCCTGGGTCGGCCAGTATAACGGCGCGATCACGGGCGAAGTCAGCGAGCGCATGGTGGCTGCGATCAAGGAATTCCAGAAGGGGCGCGGCGGCAAGGAGACCGGCGCACTCAATCCGCAGGAGCGCGGCGTACTCGCCGACACCGCGAAACGCCGCCAGGAAAACGTCGGCTGGAAGATCGTCACCGACGCCGGGACCGGCGTGCGGCTCGGAATACCCGGCAAACTGGTGCCGCAGCAGACCAGCGACGCCAATGGCACCAAATGGAGTTCGCCCACGGGCACGGTTCAAGTGGTGCTGACGCGGCGCAAGGAGGCCGGCCCCACCACGGCAAAGCTCGCCGAACGCGAGAAGAAAGAACCCACCGGGCGCACGGTCGATTACACCGTGGTCAAGCCGGATTTCTTCGTGCTGTCGGGCCTGCAAGGCCTGAAGAAATTCTACCTGCGCGGGACCTTCAAGGGCGATGAGGTCCGTATCCTCACCATCCTGTACGATCAGGCCACCGAGAACACCGTCGAGCCGGTGGTGATCGCGATGTCGAGCGCATTCAATCCATTTCCCTCCGGCGCCCAGATCGCCGGTCCGCCGCCGCCCAAGACCGTTGAATACGGCACCGGGGTTGTCGTCAGCGAGGACGGCGCGATCCTCGCCGATCGGCAGATCACCGATGGCTGCCTCGCGATTGCGATCGCAGGCTTCGGCAATGCCGATCGAGTCGCCGAGGACAGGGACCACGACCTGGCTCTGCTGCGCATCTACGGCGCGCGCGGATTAAAGCCGCTCAATATCGCGAGCGGGCCTGCGGATTCCAATGTCGAACTGACGGGGATCACCGATCCGCAAAACCAGGGCGGCGCGGCGGCGGCGAGCAGCGTCAAGGCATCGGTCGCGCCAATTGGCAGTGACCTCGCGCTATCGCCGGCGCCCGGCCTGGGCTTTTCGGGCGCCGCCGCGCACGATGCCAACGGCAAATTCGCCGGCATCGCGCTGTTGAAGCCGGTGGTGGTCGCCGGACCGGCCAATGCCACGCCGGCGGCGCAGGCGACGCTGGTTGCCGCCGATACCGTGCGCGGCTTTCTCAGGGCCAATGGCGTGAGTGGGTCAGAGGGATCGGCGGATGCCAAAACGTCCGACGCCAAAGCCTCGGTGGTGCGCGTGATCTGCGTACGGAAGTAGCTCGTACGACCTCACTCCAGCGCAAATCTCACGCCGGCGCGTGCCAATCCGCCGGCAAGCCCGATCGGCGTGCCGTCGGCGCGCCAGCAGGCGGCGCCGGTCAAGGTGCCATCCTCGTGAAACTGGATCGCGTTCATGCCACCGGCCACCGTCGGCACCGCGGCAACCTGATGGCCCCATGATGTGAGTTTGGCGCGAACGGCTTCGGGAACGGCGAATTCAACTTCGAGGGCATTGCCCTCGGTCCAGACCCGTGGCGCCTCCACGGCCTCTTGCAGGCTCATGCCGTGATCGATCAGATTGATCAGCGCCTGCAGCGCGCTCGGGAAAATCCGCTTTCCCCCGGGCAGGCCGAGCGCAAAAGCAAGCTTGCCGCCGCGCAGCGCCATCATCGGCGACATCGAGGTGGTGACGCGCTTGCCCGGCGCCAGCGACAACGCATGGCCGGGCCTCGGATCGTACAGGTTCATGTAATTGTTCGGCACCACGCCGAGGCCGGGAATCAGGATCTTGGCGCCGAACAGATTGTTGATGGTCTGCGTGGTCGCGACCACGTTGCCCATCGCGTCCGCCGCGGTCATGTGCGTGGTGTGCGCGCTTTCGAGCTGCGCCACGCCCGCACCCCATTTTTGCGCGCGGCTTGCATCGATCGCCCGGCGACGCTCGCCAGCGTATTCCTTCGACGTCAGCCGCTGCACCGGAACGCCGACGAAATCCGGATCGCCGCTGGCCGCGGCGCGGTCGGCAAACGCAATCTTCAGCACCTCGGCCAACAGATGGATGGTCTCGGCCGACCCAAAACCCATGGCGGCCAGGTCGTAGCCCTCGAGGATGTTCAGCATTTGCGTGATGTGCACGCCGGAAGCCGCCGGTGGCGGCGGACCGAGAATTTCCCAGCCGCGATATTCGGCCCGGATCGGCGCGCGCTCGACCGTCTTGTAGGAGGTGAGATCCTGGCGCGCGATGAAACCGCCATGCGCGCTCATGTAGTCGACCAGGATATCGCCGAGCGGACCGCTATAGAGGGCCGCTTCGCCATGCTGCGAAATATACTTTAGCGTCTCGGCATATTCCGCCTGCACCACGCGCTCGCCGGCTTTGAGCGGCATGCCGTCCGGCAGATAGATCGCCGAGATCGGTTTATCCCTCAGCATATCCGCCGCGCCGTCGGTGATGCACTCATGCAGATAAGGTGTCGCCGCATAGCCGCGCGACGCATGCTTGATCGCGGGCTGCATCACATCGGCGAGACTCATGGTGCCGAACCGGCGCAACGTCTCGCACCAGGCTTTTAGGGAGCCCGGAACAGCAACCGCTTTCGCGCCGTTGAGATTTTCGTCATCGACGGTGTCGAATACATCGTGCGCCGAGCCGGGCCTGGACTTGTAGGTATCGGGCCGGACCGCCAGCGGCACGGTGCTCTGGCCGTCGATGAAGCGATGGCTGCCGTCGGCCACGCGAATATGCGCCATGCCGCCGCCGATGATGCCGACCATCATCGGCTCGACCACGGTCAGCGTGAACAAGGTCGCGATCGCGGCATCGATGGCGTTACCGCCGGCCGCCAGCATCTCCGCGCCCGCCGCCGAGGCCAGCGGATGATTGCTCACCACCATGCCGCGGCTGCCCGAAGCCGGCTGCTTCCGACAATTGAAAACCGTGCCCGCGCGATCCCGCCAGTTGTTGGTCATGTTCTCGTACCGCCCTAGCTTGTAGGGTGGGCAAAGCGAAGCGTGCCCACCATTCTTCCTTCTTGACCGACTGCACATGCGCCGGTGGGCACGGCGCAAGAGCGCCTTTGCCCACCCTACAAATTCAATGCAACGCGCGTGGCTATTTCTGGCATTTCGGACACCAGAATGTCGAGCGGCCGTTCTGGGTGAAGCGCTTGACGATGCCGCCACAGCTGCCGTTCTGGCATTTCTCGCCTTCGCGGTCATAGACCTGGAACGAATGCTGGAAATAACCGAGTTCGCCCGAGGTCTGGCGATGATCGCGCAGCGACGAGCCGCCGGCCTTGATCGCCTGATTCAGCACCGTGTGAATGGCCGTGACCAGATGTTTGGCGTGATCGGTGGGCTCCGCTTTTTTGGTGGAAAGCGTGCTGGCCTGCCGTTTCGGCGACAGATGGGCGCGAAATAGCGCCTCGCAGACATAAATGTTGCCGAGGCCCGCGACGACGCGCTGATCGAGCAGCGCGGCCTTCAGGCTGGTCTTCTTGTCGGCACAGGCGCGCGCCAGCATGCCGGCATCGAATTCATTGCCGAGCGGTTCAGGACCGAGCCCTTTCAGCAAAGGCTCATCCTCCAGCGCGTTGCGGGCGATGATTTTCATGTAACCGAAGCGGCGCGGATCGTTG
Source organism: Bradyrhizobium sp. S69 (assembly GCF_009766005.1). Classification (GTDB taxonomy): domain Bacteria; phylum Pseudomonadota; class Alphaproteobacteria; order Rhizobiales; family Xanthobacteraceae; genus Bradyrhizobium. The sequence continues at coordinate 51,318 of NZ_LMUK01000037.1, forward strand.
AAGATCACGGCTGCGCCCGACGACATGTGGAACACCACATGATCATGGGCACGGTCCTCGCTGCGCGGGTAATGGAATTGGCCGGGTGTCTGCTTGTCGTCCGCTTTCAGGACGCGAAATGAGCCCGACATGCCCAGATGCATCAGCAACACGTCGCCGGAGCCGAGATCGGCCATCAGATATTTCGCACGGCGGCCGAGGCCGGTCACGGTCTGGCCCTGCAACCGCGCGATAAAATCTTTCTGAAAGGGAAACCGCAGATCCTTGCGGCGGGCCTCCGCTTTGACGATTTTGGACCCCTCCATGGCCGGCTGCAGGCCGCGGCGGACAGTCTCGACTTCGGGTAATTCGGGCATGAAGGCGTTCACCTTGTGGGCCTGACGTGATAGCGCCATTGCGGCGGGCGCGCTATGGTCCGGTGATGGAGATAGTTTGATGGATCGGCCCGACCAAACCACGCATTTCGGCTTCAGGGACGTGCCCTTGGGCGACAAACAGACGCTGGTGAACGATGTGTTTCACAGCGTGGCGAAGCGTTACGACCTGATGAACGATCTGATGTCGGCGGGGCTGCATCGGGTCTGGAAAGACCTGATGATCAACGCGCTCAATCCGCCGCGCGGCGAAGCGCCGTTTGCGCTGCTCGATGTCGCCGGCGGCACCGGTGATATCGCCTTTCGTGCCGCCAAGGCCTCCGGCTCCGGGTTCCGGGCCACCGTTTGCGACATCAATTCCGATATGCTGGCGGTCGGCCGTGAGCGTGCGGTGGCGCGCCATCTCGAAGATCAGGTGTCGTTCGTCGAAGGCAATGCCGAGGCGCTGGCGTTTCCGGACCGCGCCTTCGACGCCTATACCATCGCGTTCGGCATCCGCAATGTGCCGCGGATCGACCTTGCGCTCAGCGAAGCGTTTCGCGTGCTGAAGCCCGGCAGTCGATTCCTGTGCCTGGAGTTTTCCACGGTCGATGTGCCCGGCCTCGATCGCATCTATGATCTGTTCTCGTTCAAGGTGATCCCGACGCTCGGCCGCGCCGTGACCGGCGACGCCGAGTCCTACCAATACCTCGTCGAGTCGATCCGCAAATTTCCCAGGCCAAATGCGTTTGCCGAGATGATCCGCACCGCCGGTTTTTCGCGGGTGTCCTCGCAGAGCCTGTCCGGCGGCATCGTGGCATTGCATTCGGGCTGGCGTCTGTGATTTCTGCCATCACGCACATCGCGCGGCTCGCCCGCGCCGGCTTCGTGTTTGCACGTGAAGGCGTGTTCGGCGTAGTCGATCCGAGCCTGGTGCCGCCACCCGGACAACTCGCGCTTCGCCTCGCGCGGCTGGTCGAGCGCCCTGGCGCCAAGTCCGGTCCTCGGTTGACGCGGGCATTGACGCGGCTCGGCCCGGCCTATCTCAAGCTCGGACAGTTTCTGGCAACCCGGCCCGACGTGGTCGGCGTCACCATGGCGCGCGATCTGGAAGCCTTGCAGGACCGGCTACCGCCGTTTTCGCAGGAAGAGGCCGAAGCGGTGATCGCCACGGCGCTGGAACGGCCTGTCGCGCAGGCCTTTGCCAGCTTCGGCCCTTCGGTCGCCGCGGCCTCGATCGCGCAGGTGCATCGCGGTGAGGTCGAACGCAACGGCGTGCTTCAGCAGGTCGCCGTGAAGGTGCTGCGGCCCAACGTGGCTTCGCGCTTCCGCCGCGACCTCGGCGATTTCTTTTTTGTCGCACACAAGGCCGAAGCCCATTCGGCGGACGCCCGACGGCTACGACTGGTCGAAGTCATCAATACGATGTCGCGCACCGTGGCGATGGAGATGGATCTGCGGCTTGAAGCTGCCGCATTGTCCGAGATGGCGGAGAACACAAGCGACGATCCGGATTTTCGGGTACCGACCGTCGATTGGGACCGCACCGCGCATAATGTGCTGACGATGGAATGGATCGACGGCATTGCGCTGAACGATCACGCGCGGCTCGAGCAGTCGCAGGTCGATCTGCCCGATCTCGGCCGCAAGGTGATCCAGAGTTTCCTGCGCCATGCGCTGCGCGACGGCTTCTTTCATGCCGACATGCACCCCGGCAATCTGTTCGTCGACGACGCCGGCCGGCTGGTCGCGGTGGATTTCGGCATCATGGGCCGGCTCGGCATGAAGGAGCGGCGCTTCCTCGCCGAGATCCTGCTGGGATTCATCACGCGCGATTACCGCCGCGTCGCCGAGGTGCATTTCGAGGCCGGCTATGTGCCCCGGCATCATTCGGTCGAGAATTTTGCGCAAGCCATTCGCGCCATCGGCGAGCCGATCCATAACCGCACCGCCGAGGAAATTTCCATGGCGAAGCTGTTGACCCTGCTGCTGGAGGTCACCGGCCTGTTCGACATGCAGACCCGCCCTGAACTGATCCTGCTGCAAAAGACCATGGTGGTGGTCGAAGGCGTCGCGCGCGGCTTCGATCCCAAGCTCGACATGTGGAAGACCGCCGACCCCGTGGTGCGGGAATGGATCGAGCTCAATCTCGGGCCGGTCGGACGCATCCAGGGGGCGATGGCCGGCGCAGGTGAGATCGGCCGCGTCCTGGCCGGGCTGCCGGCGATCGTTTCGCGCACGGTGGCCGTGCTGGAACAGTTGGAAGACATGACCCGCGAAGGCCTGACCCTGTCGGAGGACACCTTGGCCTCGATGGGTGTGGCAGAAAGCCGCTGGCGCACCCTGGCGCACTGGATCATCGCCGGGACGTTCATCGCGCTGGCATTGGCGTTTTTCCATTCTTTTTGATTGCAGCGACAGCATAGAGTGCTAGCATTGCTATCATTCTATGGGTGTCCGTTATGGCCAGTCTTACCATCCGAAAGCTTGATGATGCGGTCCGCGACGAGCTGCGACTCCGTGCGGCGCGCAACGGCCGCTCGGTCGAAGACGAGGTGCGGGTGATCCTGCGCGAGGCGTCGGGCAGCCCCCTCCCGACGGTCTCCGCAACCGCGGCCCAGCCTGCCCCGCGCGGCGCCAGTCGCGCAGGCCTCCCGGCGCATTTGGAGCCCCCGCGCGTCACCCTGATCATCGGCGGCGGGATCGCCGCCTACAAGGCGCTGGACCTGATCCGGCGCTTGAAGGAGCGGCATATCCACGTCCGCTGCGTTCTGACCAAGGCGGCGCAGCATTTTGTGACGCCGCTCGCCGCCAGCGCCCTGTCCAACGAGCGCGCTTATACCGACCTGTTCGATGCCGCGAGCGAATTCGACGCCGGCCATATTCGCCTGGCGCGCGAGTGCGACCTGATCGTGGTGGCGCCTGCGACCGGCGATCTGATGGCGAAAATGGCGCACGGTCATGCCGACGATCTTGCGACCGCGATCCTGCTTGCCGCCAACCGGCCGGTCCTGCTGGCGCCGGCGATGAACCCGTTGATGTGGAGTAATGCGGCCACCCGCCGCAACGTCGCGCAACTCAGACACGATGGCGTCGTCATGATCGGTCCCAACAGCGGCGAGGTGGCCGAGGCGGGCGAGGCCGGTGTTGGCCGGATGGCCGAGCCCCTGGAAATAGCCGCCGCCGCCGAACAGCTGCTGCGGCCGCCGCAACCGCGCCCGCTGGCCGGCAAGCGCGTGCTGATCACCGCTGGACCGACGCATGAGCCGATCGATCCGGTGCGTTACATCGCCAACCGTTCTTCGGGCAAACAGGGCTTTGCCATTGCCGCCGCGGCCCGGGCCGCCGGTGCGGAAGTCATCGTGATCTCGGGGCCGGTCGATCTCGACGATCCCGCCGGCGTCACGGTCAAGCACATCGAATCCGCGCGCGACATGCTCGATGGCGTGCAAGCCGCCCTGCCGGTGGACATCGCGATTTTCGCCGCCGCGGTGGCGGATTGGCGGGTCGCCAATGCGGGCGAGCAAAAGATCAAGAAAACCTCCGCCGGCCTGCCGCCGCTGCAACTGGTGGAGAATCCCGATATCCTCGCGACCATCTCGAAACCAGGCGATCTCAGGCCAAAGCTGGTGATCGGCTTTGCGGCGGAAACCGAACATCTGATCGAGAACGCCAAGGCGAAATTCGCGCGCAAGGGCTGCGACTGGATCGTCGCCAATGACGTCTCGCCGGCCTCGGGCGTGATGGGCGGCGATCGCAACAGCGTCCATCTGCTGGCGCGCCAGCACGGTGAGATCACCGTCGACTCCTGGCCGGTGATGACCAAGGAGCAAGTCGCGACCGAACTGGTGGCGCGAATCGCCAAGACAGTTGAGAACACAGTCGAGACCACCGCGACGGAGAAGACCTCGTGAGCGCCACTGTGAAAGTCGACATCCGCCACTTGCCCCACGGCGAAGGCCTGGCGCTGCCGGCGTATCAAAGCGCGTATGCGGCGGGGCTCGATCTGGTGGCCGCGGTGCCCGAGGATGCGCCGATGACGCTGGGTCCCGGAAAATACGCGCTGGTTCCGACCGGCCTCACCATCGCGCTGCCGCCGGGCTATGAAGCGCAGGTCCGTCCGCGCTCCGGGCTGGCGGCCAAACACGGCATCACCGTGCTGAATTCACCAGGCACCGTGGACGCCGACTATCGCGGCGAGATCTGCGTGCTGCTGATCAACCACGGCGATGCGCCGTTCGCGATCCGGCGCGGCGAACGCATCGCGCAGATGGTGATTGCCGCGGTCACGCAGGCGGAACTCGTCGCGGTTGCGGAACTCTCCGCAACCGAGCGCGGCAGCGGCGGATTCGGTTCGACCGGGCGCTAGCAAACAGCGGCGCATCTTCATAAAACTGCGCCGATCGCGTTCACCATCGCATTTTTTCACCTCGCGATTTTGCGTTCACGGTCTGGACTCTTACCCGCTGACTCCCGTTGGGGATATTGTCATTCGATTCGCGAACGGCGGGTACGCGCCGGGCGTACCGTCGTGCGGTTTGGGGCAATCTATGTCGGGCGTGATCGGTTCGATGCGTCGGACGCTGCTGTCGTGCACATCACTGGTGCGCCACGGTCTGATGGTGCTTGGCTCTACCTTGGTCTCGGCCACGCCGGGCCATGCCGACGAACTGGCCGTGCTGCGCAAGCTTTCCAACTTCGTCACGCTCAACCACCAGGAATTCGCCGCCCTGACCACCTCGCTGGCGCTGCTCGGCTTTACGGTGGTGGCGGCGATCCTGTTGATGCGGACGCGGGCACGCGCCGCCAAAAGCGAGACGCGGCTGCGTTCCGATATCCAGCGCCTGCAGATCGAGGCCGACCGTTACCGGGCGTTGCTGTTCGCCGAACCGCAAATCCTGATCTCGTGGGCGGCGGGCGACAATCGCCCGGAAATCAGCGGTGACATTTCGCTGCTGATGGCGCGGGATTCGCAACCCCAGCGTATCCTCGCGTTCGGAACCTGGCTGCCGCCGGAACCCGCGCTGCAGATGGATCATGCGGTCGATGCGCTGCGCGAGGCCGGCGAGGGTTTCCTGCTCAATCTCACTACCTCGAACGGCCACGCCTTCGAGGCGATGGGCCGCGCGGTCGGCGGCCAGGCCATTGTCCGGATTCGCGAACTGGGTGGCTTGCGCCGGGAACTGGCTGAAACCCATCTGCGGCACAAGGCGCTGCTGGAAGAGACCGAAATGCTGCGCGGCTTCGCCGCCGCCGCGCCCTGGCCGATCTGGACCAAACGCGCCAAGGATGGGCTCAAGGGTGGGCTCGCTTACGCCAATGCGGCCTATGCCCGCGCGACCGAGGCCGTCAGCGTCGCCGACGCGATCGCGCGCGACCTCGAGCTGCTCGACAGCGCCGGCCGCGCCGAGATGGACCGCGCGCTGAACGACACCGCGGCTTTCACCGCGCGGCTGCCGATCGTGGTCGGCGGCGAGCGCCATTTGTATGACGTCCATGCGCTCAACGTCGAAGGCGGACGCGCCGGCATCGCCATCGACGCCAGCGAAGCCACCGCCTTGCGCGAAGCGCTGGTGCGGATGGCGGAGGCGCACCGGCGCACCCTCGATCAATTGTCCTCCGGCGTCGCGGTGTTCGACGGCCGGCGGCGGCTGGCGTTCTACAACGATTCGTACCGCCGGCTGTGGGATCTGGATCGGACCTTCCTCGACAACAACCCCGACGATTCCAGCGTGCTCGACCGGCTGCGCGCGGCGCGCAAGCTGCCGGAGCAGCCGGACTTCCGGGTCTGGAAGACCAAGCTGCACGAGGCCTATCGCGCGGTCGAGCCCGCCAAGGATACCTGGTATCTGCCCGATGGCCGCACCGTCAGCGTCGTCACCACACCGAATCCGGAAGGCGGCGTCACTTATCTGTTCGACGACGTCACCGAAAGCTTCGATCTGGCGCGCCGGTTCGACGGCCTGATCCGGGTACAGCGCGAGACCCTCGACAATCTCGCCGAAGCGGTCGCGGTGTTCGGCAGCAACGGCCGCGCGCAACTTTTCAATCCGACCTTTGCGAAAATGTGGCGGCTGTCGCCCGAGGCGCTGCAGGAACAGCCGCATATCGAAACCGTGGAAGGCTGGTGCAAGCCGCTGTTCGACGATTCCAACATTTGGCGCGCGCTGCGCGAAGCCATCACCGGAATCGAGAACCGCGTCGAGGTGCGGCTGAAACTGGAGCGCAAGGACGGCAGCGTGCTCGACTGCATGACCATGCCGCTGCCCGACGGCGCCACCATGCTGACGTTCCAGGACATCACCGACACCGAAAACGTCGAGCGGGCGCTGCGCGAACGCAACGAGGCACTGGAAACCGCCGACCAGATGAAGGTCGATTTCGTCCACCACGTGTCCTATGAACTGCGTTCGCCGCTGACCACCATCATCGGCTTCTCGCATTTCCTCAGCGACCCCGTGACCGGTCCGCTGATGCCGAAACAGGCCGAGTATCTCGGCTACATCACCGCATCGACCAACGCCCTGCTCGCGATCATCAACAACATCCTCGATCTCGCCACCATCGATGCCGGCGCGATGTCGCTCAATCTCGGCTCGGTCGATATCCGCAAGACCATCGAAGCCGCCGCCGAAGGCATCCAGGACCGGCTCGCCACCGACCGCATCGAACTCAAGGTCGACGTCGATCCCACCATCGGCAACTTCGTCGGCGACGAGCGCCGCGTGGTGCAGGTGCTGTATAATCTCCTGGCCAACGCCGTGGGATTCTCGCCGCACGATTCGGCCATCACCGTCAGCGCCAGGCGCACCGAGCATAGCGTCGTCTTCAGCGTGACCGATTCCGGGCCGGGCATTCCCCCCGACGTCAAGGACAAGGTGTTCGACTGGTTCGAGAGCCATTCCAACGGCTCGCGGCATCGCGGCGCCGGCCTCGGCCTGTCGCTGGTGAAGTCCTTTGTCGAGCTGCACGGCGGCAAAGTGGACGTGAGATCGATCGTCGGCAAGGGCACGACCGTCACATGCGACTTTCCGATCGACCAGACCGCGCATCGCAACGCCGCGGAATGAGCGATCCCGTCACATTCTCGCTGGCGCTGCCGAACGAGACCGCGACCGCGCATCTGATGGCCGATCTCGCGCTTCTGATCGGCCCCGGCGACGTCATCACGCTGTCCGGCGACCTCGGCGCGGGAAAGACCGCGGCGGCACGCGCCATGATCCGCTATCTCGCCGGCGACGAGGCGGTTGAAGTTCCGAGCCCGACCTTCACCCTGGCGCAAACCTACGACCTGCCGTCGTTTCCGCTGATTCACGCCGATCTCTACCGCGTCAACGATCCGCTCGAGCTGGAGGAGATCGGCCTGTCGCCGCTGCCGGAAGGCACGGTGGCGTTGATCGAATGGCCGGAGCGCGCCCCCGACGCGCTTCCCGCCGACCGCATCGATATCGCGTTCAGCCATCGCCCGGCGCTGGGATCGGCCGCGCGCGCCGCCGAGATCACCGGCTACGGCAAAGCCGCAGTCCAAGTCGAACGGCTGCAGGCGCTGCGGCAATTCCTGACCGGCGCCGACTATCTCGACGCCAGGCGCCAGCGCATGGCCGGCGACGCCTCGACGCGTTCCTATGCGCGGCTGTTCCGCGGCGACAAGGCCGTCATCCTGATGAACTCGCCGCGACGGCCGGACGGCCCGGCGATCTATCATGGCAAACCATATAGCGCGGTCGCTCATCTGGCCGAGGATGTCAGGCCGTTCGTTGCTATCGCCAACGGCCTGCGCGCGCGTGGCTTCTCCGCGCCCGCCATTCACCACGCCGATCTCGAGGCCGGATTCCTGATCACCGAGGATTTCGGTAGTGCCGCCGTCGTCGAGGGCGATCCGCCTGCCCCGATCGCCGAGCGCTATCAGGCGGCAACCGACGTGCTGGCGGCGCTGCATGGTCAGGCCTTGCCCGAAGTTCTGCCGCTGACGCCGCAGACCAGCTACGCCATCCCGGCCTTCGACACCGATGCCCTGATGGTCGAAATCGGACTGATGCCGGAATGGTATCTGCCCGACCGCGGCGCCGCGCTGAGCGAGGATGCACGGGCGGAGTTCTCCGCGATGTGGCGCGATCTGCTCGACAAGGCCACCGCCGAGCCGACAACCTGGGCGCTGCGCGACTATCATTCGCCTAATCTGATCTGGCTCGACGACCGCGCCGACACCGCGAAAATCGGCATCATCGACTTCCAGGATACCGTGCTGGCGCCGGCCGCCTACGATCTGGCGTCGCTGTTGCAGGATGCCCGGATCGATGTGCCCGAGCAGCTCGAACTGGTGCTGCTGACCCGCTACATCAAGGCGCGGCTCGCCGCGGATGCGGCTTTCGATCCGGCGCATTTCGCCGAGCTCTATGCCATCATGTCCGCGCAGCGAAACACCAAGCTGCTCGGCATCTTTGCCCGCCTCAACCGGCGCGACGGCAAGCCGCAATATCTGCGCCACCAGCCGCGGATCTGGACCTATCTCAGCCGCTCGCTGGCGCATCCGGCGCTGTCGGCGTTCCGCGACTGGTACGCGACGCACGTCCCGCCGCCGGTTCCATAATTTACCGCTTGTTAGCCATCCTCCCGTTAATCTGGCGCCGAATCCGCGTGGCTGCGCGGCCGGCTTGCGTGGGGGCGGAGCGACATCATGGGGACCGAGCGGCGCAAGGGCGAGCGCGTCACGTTTGAGCGCGGCTTCGCTGCGCACATGATGGGCATCGACGGTACCTGGCGGCGCGATTGCAAGATGGAAGACGTCTCGGAGACCGGTGCGAAACTCACCGTCGAGGGTTCCGTCGTAGGGCTGCATCTGAAGGAATTCTTCCTGCTGCTGTCGTCCACGGGCCTGGCCTATCGCCGCTGCGAGCTGTCCTGGGTCAATGGCGACCAGATCGGCGTCACCTTTCTCAAGCAGGGCGAAAAGAAGAAGAAGGCCGGCAAGCGCCCCGCCGTGGAAGCCTGATTTGCCCCTATCCGGTCGCACAACCGTCACGTCGGGCGGCTATGGCGTGACCATCGATGCGGCAGGCTATTCGCCGTGATATGATTTGCCGCGTGTTTGCAGAACGCTCGCTGGAACCATCATTCGAGAAGAGTCCGAAACGAGAAGATCCGGAAAGATGTCCGTCACTCCCACCAAAGCCATGGTCCTCGCCGCCGGTCTTGGCGTGCGCATGCGGCCGTTGACCGATCATATGCCGAAGCCGCTGGTGCGCGTGGCGGGCCAGCCGCTGCTCGACCACGTGCTCGACAGGCTCGGCGCCGCCGGCGTCGTCGAGGCGGTGGTCAATGTGCATTATTTGCCCGACCAGATCATCGACCACGTCGCCGGACGCACGCGGCCACGGGTGATCATTTCGGATGAACGCGAGGTCGTGCTCGGCACCGGCGGCGGCATCGTCAAGGCTCTGCCGCTGCTCGGCGATGCGCCGTTCTTCCATGTCAACGCCGACACGCTGTGGATCGACGGCGTGCGGCCCAATCTGGCGCGGCTGGCGGAAGCCTTCGACCCCGCGCGCATGGATATCCTGCTGCTGATGGCGCCGACCACCAGCAGTATCGGCTATAGCGGGCGCGGCGACTACGCGATGCTGCCCGACGGCGCCTTGCGCAAGCGCAAGGAGCACCAGGTCGTCCCGTTCGTCTATGCGGGTGCGGCGATCATGTCGCCATCCCTGTTCGCGACCGCTCCCGCGGGTGAATTCTCGCTGACGAAGATGTTCGACCAGGCCAATGAGCAGGAGCGGCTGTTCGGGCTGCGGCTCGACGGCGTCTGGATGCATGTCGGAACCCCCGATGCGGTCGAAGCCGCGGAAGAAGCGTTTCTGGAAAGCGTGGCCTGATTCGATTTTCAAATGCCGCTTCATCATCGTCATGCGAGCGATAGCGAAGCAATCCAGGGCAGCAAGCGAGGAGCTGGATTGCTTCGTCGCAAGTGCTCCTCGCAATGACGGCGATGACGATACTCCATCCACCGCCGTCGTCCCGGCCTTGCGCCGGGACCCACAACCCCTGGCGTGTGTTGCTAAGCAAGGTCTCGGCTACATCGTGCAACCGCGAATCCGCGCCGTATGGGTCCCCGCCTGCGCGGGGACGACAACTGAATATACCTCCGCGTTCTCGCGACGCACTGCGCCCGAGTTTTGCAAATTCGTTCACCCTCAAAAAGAAAGAGGGCGCAGGGAAGACCGGGTGCGCGCTGCACCCGCGGTCTCATGTGCCAAGATGCACATAGCAAAATGCACACGAGCATACAGGTTCAGCGGAAGCAGTCCGGCCTTCCCTGCGCGATGGCTTTACAGCTTATTTCGTGCTCTCCCCGGTGAGACCAGAGCTTGCTTGTCACCGTCATCGCGCGGATACCTCCGCGCAACTTGACACCTGCCATTGGGGCGTCAGGACCACACGACTTTGCCGTACGCTTCACGCGCTCTTCGTCAAAAGCGCATCCGCGTCCACCGCATCCCACCGCGCGTTTCGTGACGTGCGCAACGCCCCTCTCGTCGGGTGGGATGGCTTGAGATGTGAAGGTGATTTGCCTTCGCGATCAAGCGCGACCGCTGCGACACATTGGCACGACGGGCAAATCACCAAAATGCTGTCAAGCGTTTTTCTCGCGACAGGTTGCGTGCGGCGCGACTGCGAACAGCCGAATGAAACGCATCGAATCACAACACGCCTGACAGAGCCTCGTCACAACTCCGCTAGCAGGCGATCGGCAGTCTTGCGGCGTCGTGCGTCGATGCCTACAAATTCGCGATCGACCGTCGAGGCGCGGTCACGGAGGTTGTCAATGGAATATCGACGTTTGGGTCGTTCGGGACTGATGGTGCCGGCTTTGAGCCTCGGAACGGGCACCTTTGGCGGTGTTGGGCGTTTGGCTGCATGGGGCACCACCGACGCGACCGAAGCGCGGCGCCTGTTAGACATCTGTCTCGATGCCGGCGTCTCGATGTTCGATAGCGCCGACGTCTATTCGAGTGGTGAATCGGAGCGCGTTCTGGGCCAGGCCATCAAGGGCCGCCGCGACAAGGTCTTGATCTCCACCAAAGCGACATTCCGTTTCGGCGATGGGCCGAACGACGTGGGCTCGTCCCGGCAACATTTGCTCGCAGCCGTCGATGGCGCACTCGGTCGGCTTGGTACCGACTACATCGACTTGTTTCAGCTTCATGGCTTCGACGCCTTCACGCCGCCTGAAGAGGTGCTTGCGACCCTCGATACGCTGGTGCGCGCCGGCAAGATTCGCTACGTCGGCGTTTCCAACTTCTCGGGCTGGCACTTGATGAAGTCGCTTGCCGTTGCGGATCGACACGGCTTTCCGCGCTACGTCGCCAATCAGACCTATTATTCGTTGATCGGTCGCGATTACGAGTGGGAACTGATGCCGCTGGGTCTCGATCAGGGCGTTGGCGCCGTGGTGTGGTCGCCGCTGGGCTGGGGACGCCTCACCGGAAAACTTCGCCGGGGTCAACCGAAGCCCGAAGTCAGCCGTCTGCCCCAGACCGCCGACTTTGGGCCGCCCGTTCCGGACGAGCACGTCTATCGCGTGGTCGACGCCATCGATGAAGTCGCCAAGGAAAACGGAAAAACCGTGTCGCAGATCGCGTTGAATTGGCTGTTGCAGCGGCCGACCGTTTCAACGCTGGTCATTGGCGCACGCAACGAAGCGCAGTTGCGCGAGAATCTCGGCGCGGTCGGCTGGTCATTGACCAAAGAGCAGATCGATCGACTGGACGCAGCCAGCAAGGTGACGTTGCCTTACCCCTACTGGCATCAACGCGGTACGTTCAGCGATCGAAATCCGCCGCCGGTTTAGTCGCCCTCTCGAGACAAGCTCAAGGACAGGCTGATCCCAATATCTTCGACATCGGGTACGCGGAGCTGGTTCCGAAAATGCCTACCGGCGGTCCAGTCTCGACGTAGCCGCGGGCCAGATAGAAGCGCCGAGCCGTCTCGGTGCTTGTCAGGGTACATCGTGTGTTGCCCCGTTCGGCTGCCCGCGCTTCGAGAGCCCCGAGCAAGGCACGGCTGACACCGCGAAATCGCGCGTCCGGCGAAACGTAGTTGACGTTAATTTCGCCCGCATCAGTCACCGAGCCCACCGCTAGCATGCGATTGGCCTCGACGGCGACGAACAACGAATTGTCCGGCCGCCCGATCCAGGACGCGACAACCTCCGGGGTCTTATTATCAAGCCATCGCATCAGGATCGCTTCGTCGTTGCGGTGATCGGCGACACACAGTTCGGTTATCGACCGCCTGATCACCTGACAGGCGGCCGCCGCATCTTCAGGGATGGCGGCACGAATTTCCATGCCATGGTATACAACCAGGATGCATCGGCGCCAACATTGGCCCGCGAGCGGATGGTCGCCGTGAACCAGAAACAGCCAAAACACCTCTCCGCGATATGCCGATGCGGCAAGGTAAAATTGCAGGCGGTCGGCCGGCCGATTCTGGCCGCCTCCTGCTATTGCGCGAGTGCCAGCAAGCCGGACGTTGCTTCGAGCAACTGGCTTCCGCGCCACCCGTTCTCAATCCCGATGGTGGCACGGACTACGTCCTGGTTCGAAAGGATCGCATGCAATGCCTGACGGGGCAGGAGCATCTGAGAGAACGTCGGCTCAAGCCGGATTCGCTGACTAGGCGGGTCATGGCCACCTGTTGCAATTCGGCGATGTTCCTCGACTTCACGAGGGGACATTGGCTGACGATGTACCGCAACCGGTTTCCGGCAGGCGCGCCGCCCGTTGAAATGCGAGTCATGACACGCGACCGGCGAGATGGTGTCGTGCTCGCCGATGATTTACCGAGTTACGATGGTCACTCCGGCAAGTTCATGTTGAGGCTGATCGCCGCCTGGATCGCGATGGGCCTGCGCCGGCCGGAAATCACGTTGGGAAAGACGCTCGGCAAGTCGCATTGACCATTTGCCAGGCGCGCGACTTCGCGCCGACACGCGGAGCAGACCGACAGCCACTTCGGCTTCTGACCCCAAGCGGTCGTTGATTAGACAATCAGTTACCAAGAAGCCGCATAACCCATACGATTTGAATTAAGCTTCTAAGCATCCATCCATAACCTGGAGCGAATATGGGTGCGCTTACTCCAAGATGCTCGCGCACGTTACATTACAACGGCGCGCGTAATTGATTGTTTGAAACAGCGACTAAACCGAACCAGTGCATCGCTAGCGGCGGTCATTTCTTATGACATTAGCATTCCCCGGACTAACACATTTGCCTCTCGTCCCGATATTGATGTTTGGCATCGCGCTGCTGCTAGTGGGCGTTGTGGTCTTTCAAAATTGGCGGCTGATTCGGATGACACACAGATCCGGCTATCGCAGAACCTGGTTAAGTGACGCGTACCCGTGGCGCCGTTGGCAAGAACCCTCGCCATGGATGCGAGCCCTACGCGTGAGCTTGTTCATTAGTTGGGCCACGGCGATGATTTCGATGTGCACAGTTGGTGGCATCGAAACGGTTGCCTTGAGACAGCCTAAAATCGCTGACGCCCTGTTCGTTCACCCTCACGGAATAAAAGGGGGAATACGGTTCTTCACGGATCGGCAGGAAGAGATTTATGCCGTGGCGAAGCCGCTGATGATCGGTTCCTGGGCCGTCACTTTCGCATTTGGGGTGGTTCTTCTGCGCCTTGAAGAAAATTGGAGAAGACGGAAACTGCAGGACTTGCTGGATCACGTCGCCACCGAGGTGTAGCGGCGAATATTTGGCGGGACCCGTATGTTGGGTTAGCCCAACGGGTCCGCGCGACGCGCGGCCCGATGACAGGCTCCGGCGTAACCCACCGTTTTCGGCGAGCGGAAAGACGGTGGGTTACGGCTGCGCCTAACCCACCCTACGAGCTGACACTTTCCGCGGGCAGCGACTTCGGCTTTTGACCCAGCAGGGATTTTGACTTTCATCAATGCCGTTCCTTATAGTTGCACTCTCAGTTAATGGACGAGCGAATTCATAAAATGACCGCGTTGGATGCTTGGTCACGATGTCTTGCTGACCGCTTTGTCATGGCCATCGTTGTAAGCCTTGCCGGCTCGTTTCCCTGCATTGCTGGATGTTATGATCGTGGCGTCTCGGGACACCAAATGCGCTTTAAGGTGAACGAGGGTGAAGTCGAGGACACGCTTACCAAGCTTGTTTGGAAGCGTTGTTCGTTTGGCAAAAAGTGGGAGGGAAAAGGCGGCTGCGTTGGGCAGGTCAGCTATCTTGGCCTAAACGAGGCGATGGCTTTAGCTGCTGATGGATGGCACGTGCCTTCAGGACCCGAACTCGAAAGTCTGGTAGACACCCGTTGCGGTACTCCTGTGGTCGATCAGTCGATATTCCCCGACATTCGTGCGGATGATGAGGGCCATGCCAAGTATTGGACGTCCAATGCGATGGGCAATGCGGTGGGTGGCCTCGACCTTTATTGGAATTTTGATTTCATCGATGGACGGCCAGACGCAAATTCGCGGGGCATCCCGCTCGCCGTGAGGTTTGTAAGAGCGGCACGCTAAGGACCCGCAGGGTGGAATAGCCCAACGGGTCCGCGCGACGCGACAGGCTTCGGCGTAACCCGCGGTTTTCGGCGAGTGGAAAGATGGTGGGTTACGGCTGCGCCTGACCCACCCTACGCGCTGGACCGGAACAGACCTCTTACCAACTCGCCAATCCGCGCGCCGACCCAAGGTCGCTTAGCTACGAAACACGGCTTCAATATTGTTGTCATCAGGATCCAGAACGAACGCCGCATAATACCCCGGAGGATAGCCGGCTTCCGGGCCCCGCAAGCCTGGCGGACCATTGTCCCGTCCGCCGACGTTAAGAGCAGCGTCATAAAAGGCATCCACTTCGGAACGGCTCATCGCAACAAATGCGGTGTGTTGTTTGACGCCGTGGGGATGAAACCGATCGATCCAGAAGATCGGATATTTGTGTCCGTACCCGATGCCATCTTTTCCACTTTCGGATGGCAGCTGGGCAACACGCGACAGACCCAGCGGCTTGAGCGCAGCGTCGTAAAAGATCGCAGATCGTGCCACATCAGATACGCCGATGCCCGTATGGTCGATCATCGGATGCTCCTTGCTCGCCGCACACGGGGCACCAACTAATTGCAGCGTTTGCGGTTCCCTCACGAACAACGGCCGCCTTCGCGCCTACCTGTACGTGCGGGGAACAGGAGGCGGTAAGTGCGGTCAGCATCACTTCCGACATTGACACAAAGCGCACATGCCGAGCTGCCCGATTGATGTCTGCCTTCGGGGACAAAGCCGACATGCGAAAGGGGCGCGCTTACCCCCGATTTATCCACACACATCCGCGGCGCTTTCCATGGCATGATGCCCAAAACCCCGAATCAGGCAGCCCATGCGCGTTTTCAGCGTCCCCGTTTCAGCGCCGTTCTTGCGCAGCGTTATCGCAGCATTGATCGATGGCAGGCTGGTCGACGGGTTTGAGGCGCGCGCCCATCCGGAGCGGCTGGCGCAGGCGACGCTCTATCTGCCGACCCGGCGCGCCGGGCGGATGGCGCGGGAAATCTTTCTCGATGAATTGAATACCGATGCCGCGGTGCTGCCGCGCATCATCGCGCTGGGCGACATCGACGAGGACGAACTGGCGTTCGCGCAGGCGGCCTCGCCGGGGCTGAGCGCGCTGGAAATCGAGCCGGCGATGGATGGCTTGCGGCGCCGGCTGCTGCTGGCGCAACTGATCGCGGCATGGGCCAGACAAATCCGGCCCGGCGACCCGACCCAGGCGCCGCTGGTGACCGGCGGCCCCGACTCGACGCTGGCGCTGGCCGACGATCTGGCGCGGCTGATGGACGACATGGTGACGCGCAAGGTCGATTGGCGCGAGCTCGACAGCCTGGTGCCGGATGCGCTCGACAAATATTGGCAACTGACGCTGCAATTCCTCACCATCGCCCGCGACACCTGGCCGACTATCCTGGCCGCCTACGGCCGGATCGAACCGGCGGCGCGGCGCGATCTGCTGATCGAGGCGGAAGCCGCGCGGTTGACGGCGCATCATGACGGCCCGGTGATCGCGGCGGGCTCGACCGGCTCGATGCCGGTCACCGCGAAATTCCTCCACGCCGTCGCGGGCCTGCCGCAGGGCGCGGTGGTGCTGCCGGGGCTCGATACCGATCTGGACAACGACGCCTGGCAGTTGATCGGCGGCGTGCGCGGGGCGCGCGACCAGATGATTTCGCCGCCGGCTTCCAATCATCCGCAATTCGCCATGCATGCGCTGTTGCAGCGCTTCGGCATCAAGCGCGGCGATGTCGAAAGTTTGGGGACGCCGGCCCACAACGGCCGCGACGTGCTGGCATCCGAGGCGATGCGGCCCTCGAACGCCTCGGCGCACTGGCATAAGCGGCTGGCGGAGCCCGACACGGAAGAGCGAATAGCGCTCGGCATGCAGGATCTCGCGGTGATCGAAGCCGCCAATCCGGAAATGGAAGCCCTCGCGATCGCGGTCGCGATGCGCGAGGCGCGGCATCTGGACAAATCGGCAGCACTGGTGACGCCGGACCGCGCGCTGGCGCGCCGGGTGATGGCGGCATTGGGCCGCTGGAATTTGCTGTTCGACGATTCCGGCGGCGATTCGCTGATGGACATCTCGGCCGGCGTTTTCGCGCGGCTTGCGGCGGAAGCGGTCGCCAACCAGCTGGAACCTGCGACCTTGCTGGCGCTGCTCAAACATCCGCTGTGCCGGCTCGGCGGCGAACAAGACGCGTTCCGGCGCGCGATCGAGACGCTGGAGCTGGCGCTGTTGCGCGGAACGCGACCGCAGGCCGGCAGCAGCGGGCTCGTGCGCGACTTCGCGAAATTCCGCGAGGAGCTGACAAAACTGAAGCGGAACGAGCCCTCATCGCTGCATCGCTCGGAGCCGCGCGCGCAACTCGGCCATGGCGAACTCGAGGAAGCCGAAGCGCTGATCGGGCTGTTGCGCTCCGCGCTCAAACCGCTGGAAACGTTGGCCGGGTCGAAGCCGCATGATTTTGCCGACCTTGCGACAAGCCATCGTGATGTCCTGATGGAGCTGTCGCGCGACGCGCAAGGTGTCGCGCTCGTGTTCGAGGGCCATCAGGGCGCGGTGCTGGCGTCGGCGTTCGACGATCTGCTCGGCGAAGGGACCCCAAGCGGCCTGATGGTGTCGCTCGGCGATTACCCGCAGCTGTTCCAGACCGCGTTCGGCGACCGCGTGGTGCGGCGGCCGGAAGTGGCGCATGCGCAGCTTCGAATCTATGGCCCGCTGGAAGCGCGGCTGACGCAAACCGACCGTGTCATTCTCGGCGGCCTGGTCGAAAGCGTGTGGCCGCCGGCGCCGCGGATCGATCCGTGGCTGAGCCGGCCGATGCGGCACGCGCTCGGCCTCGATCTGCCGGAGCGGCGCATCGGCCTCTCGGCGCATGACTTCGCGCAATTGCTCGGCACCAAAGATGTCATCCTCAGCCACGCTGCCAAGGTCGGCGGCGCACCCGCGGTGGCGTCGCGTTTCCTGCACCGGCTGGAAGCAGTCGCGGGCGAGGCGCGCTGGAAGGCCGCGATCAAGGCCGGCGAGCACTATGTACGCTTTGCCGCCGAACTCGACCGCCCGGACGAGATCACACCCGTCAAGCAGCCCGCGCCCAAACCGCCGCGCGCCGCACGGCCCTTGAAATTGTCGGTCACCGCGATCGAGGATTGGCTGCGCGATCCCTACACGATCTATGCGAAATATATCTTGAAGCTGGCGCCGCTCGATCCGGTCGACATGCCGCTGTCGGCGGCCGATCGGGGATCGGCGATCCATGACGCGCTCGGCGAATTCACGCAGACTTATTCGACGACGCTGCCGGACAACCCTGCGCAGGCGCTGCGCCTGATCGGCGAGAAATATTTTGCACCGTTGATGGAGCGGCCCGAGGCGCGTGCGCTGTGGTGGCCGCGATTCCAGCGGATCGCGAGCTGGTTCGCGGGCTGGGAAGTCGCCCGGCGTGACGATATCGACCGGATCGCGGCCGAGATAAGTGGCAAAATCCCGATTGCGCTCGACGACGGACGCACCTTCATCCTGTCGGCACGCGCCGACCGCATCGAGCATCGCGGCGACCGCAGCTACGCGATCCTCGATTACAAGACCGGCCAGCCGCCGACTGGCAAGCAGGTGCGGATGGGGCTGTCGCCGCAACTGACCTTGGAAGCCGCGATCCTGCGCGAGGGCGGTTTTGAAAATATCGCGGCGGGGACTTCCGTCAGCGAGTTTGGTTACGTCCGGCTCAGCGGCAACAACCCGCCCGGCGAGCAGAAACCGCTCGAACTTAAAATACGACCGGGCGATACGCCGCAACTGCCCGACGATGCCGCCGACTATGCACGGCAGCAGCTCGAAGCCCTGATCCGCAAGTTCGAGGACGAGAATCAAGGCTACACCTCGCTGAACCTCTCGATGTGGTCGAACCGCTACGGCCATTACGACGATCTCGCCCGGATCAAGGAATGGTCGGCGGCCGGCGGATTGGGGATCGAGGAATGGTAAAGGCGCCGCGCCCGATTCCGCCCGCCGTGCGCGATACACAGGCGCGCGCCTCCGATCCGTCCGCCTCGGCGTTTGTCTCGGCCAATGCCGGCTCGGGCAAGACCCATGTGCTGGTGCAGCGGGTGATCCGGCTGTTGCTGAGCGATGTGGCGCCGGAAAAAATCCTCTGCATCACGTTTACAAAAGCCGCCGCCGCCAACATGGCGGAGCGGGTCTTCACCACGCTCGGCCACTGGATCACGCTCGACGATGCCGCGCTCGATGCCGCGATCGTCGAGGCGGGCGTGCCGCATCCCACCGCCCAATTGCGGTTGCGCGCCCGCGAATTGTTCGCCTGCGCGCTGGAAACCCCTGGCGGCCTGAAGGTGCAGACCATCCACGCGCTGTGCACCCGGCTGCTGCAACAATTTCCGTTCGAGGCCAATGTGCCGGCGCGGTTCTCCGTGCTGGATGACCGCGACCAGACCGAGATGATGGAGCGGGCCAATCTGGCGGTGCTGCTGGACGCCTCGCGCGAACCCGACAGCGCGGCGGGGCGCGCGCTCAACATCGCGATGGCGAGTGCGGCCGACGTCACCTTCAAGGATGTGGTGCGCGAGGCGTGCCTGAGCCGCGATCACTTCATGGCCTGGACCGATGCGGCCGGCACTGCCGACACAGCGGCCGCGCAGATCTCGGCTGCCCTCGGCCTCGATCCCAACGACCGCATCGAAGACGTCGAGCAGGCGATCGTCGATGGCCCGCATTTGGCGCGCTCGGAATGGCCGGCGATCGCTGCGACGCTCGACACCGGCAGCAAGTCTGATTCCGACCAGGCCCTCCGGCTGCGCGCTGCGTTGGTGTCGACAGGCGCAGCGCAAGTCGACGAATATCTCAGCGTGTTCCTCACCGATGCGGAACGCGCGCCGCGCAAATCCGTGGTGACCAAGAAATTTGCTGACAACAATCCGGCGCTGGCGCGGCGCGTCGAGTCCGAAATCGCGCGCCTCGGCCCCCTGATCGAGCGGCGGCGCGCGCTGACCACGCGCGACCGCAGCCAGGCGCTGTTGTATATCGCGACCGCGGCGGCGGCGAATTACCGCCGCGAGAAGCGCGAACGCGGCCTGCTTGATTTTGATGATCTGATCGACAAGACGCTGGCGATGCTGGATGGCGGCGCCGCCGGCTGGGTGCATTACAAGCTCGACCGCGGCGTCGATCACGTGCTGATCGACGAAGCCCAGGACACCAGCCCGCGGCAATGGGACATCGTCGCCCATCTCATTTCCGAATTCACCTCCGGCGCCGGCGCGCGCGACGGCATCAGGCGCACCGTGTTCGCGGTCGGTGACGAGAAGCAGTCGATCTTCTCGTTTCAGGGCGCCGCCCCGCGCGAATTCGACGCCCGCCGCCGCGCGCTGAAGAAGAAATTCGAGGACGCCGGGCTGAAATTCGATCCGCTGTCGTTCACCTATTCGTTCCGCTCCGGCCCCGCGATCCTGCAATCGGTCGATCACGTGTTTCGCGACCCGGCGATCTACCGCAGCATCCATTCGGTCGAGAGCGGCTATCCGATCCACAACTGGCTGGAGGATTCCGGCCCCGGCGTGATCGACCTCTGGGAGTTGCAGGTCCCCGATGGCCGGCAGGACCTCGAAGGCTGGCGCGCGCCGTTCGATGCGGTGTCCGAGACCAGCCCGGAAGTGAAGCTCGCCAGGCGCATTCAGGCCGAGATCCGGTCGTTGATCGAGGCCGGCACCATGACCGGCAGCAGGGGCAATCGCCGCGCCTTGCGTTACGGCGACATGCTGGTGCTGGTGCGACGGCGCGGCAATGCCTTCGACGCGGTGATCCAGGCGCTCAAGCACGGCAATATTCCGGTCGCCGGCGCCGACCGGCTCAAGCTTACCGAGCATATTGCCATCATCGACCTGATGAATCTGGCCGACGCGCTGTTGCTGCCGCAGGACGATCTCGCGCTGGCAGTCGCGCTCAAAAGCCCGCTATTCGGCCTCACCGACGACGATCTGTTCACGCTGGCCTGGCAACGTAGCGGATCGCTGCGGCAGGCGCTCGGCCAGCATGCCGCTTCGTCGGACCCATTCAGGACCGCGCTGCGGCGCCTTGAGGCCTGCGAGCGCCGTTTTGCCATCGAGACGCCGTTTGCGTTCTACGCCTGGCTGCTCGGCGGCGACGGCGGCCGCTCACGCATCCTCAAGCGGCTGGGCCATGAAGCCACCGACGCGCTCGACGAATTCCTCGAGCTCGCGCTGGGCTATGAGCGCAAGGCGCCGGCCTCGCTGCAAGGTTTTATGGCGTGGCTGCGCGCGGCCGACACTGAAGTGAAGCGCGACATGGAGATTTCCCGCGACGAGGTCCGCGTCATGACCGTGCATGGCGCCAAGGGCCTGGAAGCGCCCGTGGTGTTTCTGGTCGACACCACGACCTCGCCGTCGGACACCCAGCGCCTGCGGCTGATCAATGTGCCGCAAGCCAACGCGCCGGCGAATGCGCCCAGCGTCGTGATCTGGGCCGGCCGCAAGGCCGACGATCCCACCAGCGTCGCGGCGGCGCGCACGGCGATGCTTGGCGATACCGAGGATGAATATCGCCGGCTGCTGTATGTGGCGATGACGCGCGCGGCCGACCGGCTGATCGTCGGCGGCTGCATGCCGGGCAATATGAGAACCGTGCGGCCGGCTTCCTGGTACGATCTGATCGACAAGGGCCTCAACAATTCCGAATTGGAGCTCACGGAGTTCGAGACCGCGGGCGGCAAGGTCAAACGCTATGCACGGCCCGAGGATGCCGCTGTGCCCGCGACCGTGGCCGCAACGCCGGCGCCAATCGCGCCGACCGCGCTGCCATCCTGGCTGCACGCCTCGGCACCGCCCGAAGCACCCCACGACAATCTGCTGCGTCCGTCGGATCCGGCCGACGATGAAGGCCGTCGCATCCGCACCGGGGAATCCGCCGCCGACCGTGCCCGCGCGCTGTTGCGCGGCACGCTGGTGCATCGGCTGCTGCAATCGCTGCCCGACATTGCCGGCGAACGCCGCCGCGAGGCCGCGTTGAAATACCTCGGCCGCAATGCCGGCGATTGGACCGAAGGCGAGCGCGAGGCGCTGGCCGGCAGCGTGCTGGCGCTGATCGAGGATCCGCGATTCGCCGAGGTGTTTGCGCCCGGCAGCCGCGCCGAGGTCTCGATCGTCGGCCGGCTGGAGCGTTCGGGACGCGCCCCGGCGCTGGTTTCGGGGCAAATCGACCGCCTGGCGGTGACGCCGGAGGCGATCCTGATCGTCGATTTCAAGACCAACCACGCCCCGCCGAGCCGCCTGGCCGAGGCGCCGGCCGCCTATCTCCGCCAGCTCGCGCTTTACCGCGCCGTGCTGGCCAAACTCTACCCCGAAAGGCCGGTCCGCGCCGCACTTCTCTGGACCGAAACCGCTGATTTGATGGAGATTTCAGCCCCCGCGCTGGACGCTGCACTGGCATCTTATCATGTCGGCGTGACCGAGCTTGACCCGGCAAGACCGCGTTCATAGGTTTGTTCGTAAGATCCCTGCGCGATTCTCAACCGCGCTCTTTTCAACAAACGAGGTAATTCCCATGGCCGTTGGCAAGGTTTCCGATGCCGATTTCGAAGCCGAAGTGCTCAAGGCGACCGGCCCGGTAGTGGTCGATTTCTGGGCGGAATGGTGTGGCCCCTGCCGCATGATCGCGCCCGCGCTCGACGAGATTTCCGGTGCAATGGGCGACAAGGTCAAGATCGTGAAGCTGAACGTCGATGAGAGCCCGAAGACGGCCTCGAAATACGGCGTGATGTCGATCCCGACCTTGATGATCTTCAAGGGCGGCGAGATGGCCTCGCGCCAGGTCGGCGCCGCGCCGAAGCAGAAGCTTCAGCAGTGGATTGCAGCTGCGGTCTGATCCGCTTCGTACGACGAAGATTGATGAAAGCGGCCGGCGAAAAGCCGGCCGTTTTGCGTTGACGGGGGTATCGCAAACGAAATGCCGTCGTCATGGCCGGGCATAGCCGTCGAAGAACGGCGTCGCTTCCGCTCCGCCTATGCCCGGCCATCCATCCCTATCGAAGAACGTCTCACGAAGATTGATGGATACGCGGGTCAAGCCCGCGTATGACGGGTGTTAATGCGGCGACGAGGTCGCTACCTGATCCATCCCGTGGCCAACGCCGACGCCAGCTCGGGGTGGCCGTTGCGGCGCGCCAATGCCGCCATCGCGTCGTGATCGTACGGCACATGGCGGAAGGTCACGCGCCAGACACCGTCGACCCATTGCAGGATCGCATAGCGCGCATCCGGCGTGCCGGCCTCCACGACATGCGGCGACGGATGGATGTCGCGATAGCCGGGCGAGCCGACGCTGCCGGGATTGACGATCAGACGGCCGTCGCCAAGCCGCACCGCGCGCGCGATGTGGGTGTGTGCGCAGAGGATGAGCGACTGCGTGATCCCGGCCGCGGCCGGTTCGATCGCCTCGATCGGTGACATCCGCACCGTCCCGTCGGAAAGAATCGTCTCCAGCCAATAGGTATTGTCGTCGGCCGGCGTGGCGTGACAGAGAAAGACCCGGTCGCGGAACACCAGCGTCGGTGGGAGCGCGCGGATCCAGTCAAGATGGCGCTCGTCGAGCTGCGCATGCGCCGGCCGGTCCCACGATCCCATCTTCTCGGGCGGCCTGTCGATCAGCCAGCGGTCGTGATTGCCACGGATATGAACGGCGTCGAGCGCCATCAAAATATCCATCGTCCGCCGCGCATCGAGCGGCCCGCTCGCCATGTCGCCGAGATCGACGATCTCATCGATGCCTTGCGCGCGAATGTCGGCAATCACGGCCTCAAGCGCCAGATAATTTCCGTGGACGTCGGCAATCGCTGCAAATCGCATCGTCATTCCCATCTGCTCGTGCCCCGGACTACCCGGAACACACCTGCTCATGCAGGCGGCGTGCCGTTCGCGGCCAGCACGGGGCCGGCGAGATACAGCGAGCCCGTGATCAGGATGCGCGGCGGTATTTCATAGGCGAGCCGCGTCAGCGATCGCAGCGCCGCTTCGATGCCGGACGAGGTTTCCACCCGCATGCCGAGCGCGCGGGCGGCGTCGGCGAGACGGTCCGGCGGCATCGAATTGTCGCGATCGGGTATCGGAACCGCGATGATGTGGCGGGTCAGTCCGGCGAAATTGGCGAGAAACGCGCCAGCATCCTTGTTGGCCATCATGCCCGAGATCACCACCAGCGGCCGTGACACCCGCTCTTCGAGATCGCCCAACGCGGCGGCGGCGACCCTGCCGCCGTCGGCATTATGGCCGCCGTCGAGCCATAGTTCGGCGCCGGGCGGCGCCTGGTCGACCAGCGCGCCCGCGGTAAGCCGCTGCATCCGCGCCGGCCATTCGGCGCCGACGATGCCGGCCTCGAACTCGGCGATCGTGAACTTGAAGCGATCGAGCGCGCGCAGCGTCGCAATCGCAAGCCCGGCATTGTCGAACTGATGCCGGCCGAACAGCCTCGGCGCCGCCAGATCCATCAACCCGCGCTCATCCTGATAGACCAGCCGGCCGCGCTCGACATTGACGTGCCATTGTTGGCCGGCGGCATGCAGGGGCGCGCGCATCCGCTTCGCATATTGTTCGATTACGTCCATCGCCTCGGGCGCCTGCTCGGCTGTGATCACCGGCACGTCGCGCTTGATGATGGCGGCCTTCTCGCCGGCGATTTTGGTCAGGGTATCGCCGAGAAACTCCATGTGATCCATGCTGACCGGTGCGATCACGGTCGCCAGCGGCGCATCGATCACATTGGTCGAGTCGAGCCGCCCGCCGAGGCCGACTTCCAGCAACACCACATCCGCCGGATGTTGCGCGAACAGGCAAAACGCCGCCGCGGTTTCGACTTCAAAAATGGTGACCGGCCCGCCCGCATTGGCCCGCTCGCAATGTTCGAGCGCCGCGCGCAATTCGTCGTCGCCGACCAGCACGCCGCCCCCGACCCGGCCCAGCCGGTAGCATTCGTTGATCCGCACCAGAAAAGGCGAGGTGAAGACGTGAACGCGCAAGCCCGCCGCTTCCAGGATCGCGCGCAGATAGGCGATCGTCGAACCCTTGCCGTTGGTGCCGGCGACATGGATCACCGGGGCCAGCCTGCGCTCGGGATGATCGAGCAGCTTGAGCAGCCGATGCATCCGCTCCAGGCTGAGATCGATTTGCTTGGGATGCAGCGCCGACAGCCGCGCGATCAATTCGCGGAGCGGCAGCGACGGTGGGGCCGCAGGCGCGTTCACGCGTGCGGCGCGGCCGGTGCGACCTCGGCCGCCGAGACGATTTGGGCCGGATGGGCGACGGCCACGGATTTCGACACGGTTTCCACCGCCGGGGACTTCGTCAGCAACCGGCACAGCCGCGCCAGCGTCGGCCGCATCTGATGACGGTGCACCACCATGTCGACCATGCCGTGGTCCTTGAGATATTCGGCGCGCTGGAATCCTTCCGGCAGCTTTTCGCGGATGGTCTGCTCGATCACGCGAGCGCCGGCAAAGCCGATCAACGCGCCGGGCTCGGCGATCTGCACGTCGCCCAGCATCGCATAGGAAGCCGTCACGCCGCCGGTGGTCGGATTGGTCAGCACCACGATATAAGGCAGTTTCGCCTCGCGCAGCATCTGTACGCCCACCGTGGTGCGCGGCATCTGCATCAGCGACAGGATGCCCTCCTGCATGCGGGCGCCGCCGGAGGCGGCGAACACGATGAACGGCGATTTCTTTTCCAGCGCGAGCTCGAGCCCGCGCACGATCGCCTCGCCGGCGGCCATGCCGAGCGAACCGCCCATGAAATCGAAATCCTGTACCGCGATCACGACGCCGGCGCCCTCGAGCTTGCCGTAGCCGACCTTGATGGCGTCGTTCAGGCCGGTCTTGGTGCGCGCATCCTTGATGCGGTCGGCATATTTTCGCTCGTCGCGAAATTTGAGCGGATCGGCGGTCACGTCAGGCAGCGCGACGTCGAACCAGGTCTCGTTGTCGAACACCGATTTCAACCGCGCCACCGCGCTCATGCGCATGTGGTAGTTCGAGCCGGGGATGACGAACTGGTTGGCCTCGACATCCTTGTAGAACACGAGCTGCCCGGAATCCGGACATTTGATCCACAAATTCTCCGGCGTCTCGCGCCGCAGGATGCTGCGGATCTTCGGCCGGACGACGTTGGTGAGCCAATTCATGCTTCGCTCCGAATTGCGATCAAGCGCTGATCGCCCTGAAATATATGGCGGCCCGGACCGGACCCGGCAAGCGGTCGTTCCTGAGCATGATCTCCGGGCAAACGCTTCGCGTTTGTCCCGAGGGAAAACCGGTTTCCACTTTTCCGGATCATGCTTGTCCTCTACAATTGCGGCTTATTCGGCGGCCTGTTTGGCACCCCGCACGCCCTGCGCCAGCGCGGCCACAAGATCGGCCACCGCGCCGACCGTCCGACCGGTAGCCCGGCCCTCGGCATCGAGACTGCCGCGCAAGGCATCGACCAGCGCCGTTCCCACCACCGCGCCATCGGCAGTCGCCGCGATTCCCTGGGCACTCTCCGGCGTCCGGATGCCAAAGCCGACGCACACCGGCAAGTCGGTATGGCGCTTGATGCGGGAGACGGCCTGGCCCACCACCTTGGTGTCGGCGCTGCCGCTGCCGGTGATACCGGTGATCGAGACGTAATAGACAAATCCCGAGGTATTCGCGAGCACCGCGGGCAACCGCTTGTCATCCGTTGTGGGCGTCGCCAGCCGGATGAAATTGAGCCCGGCCTTCATCGCCGGCAGGCACAATTCGGTATCTTCCTCCGGGGGCAGATCGACGATGATCAGGCCGTCGACACCCGCGGCCTTGGCGTCGATGAGAAATTGATCGACGCCGTAGATATAGATCGGATTGTAATAACCCATCAGCACCAGCGGCGTGGTGTCGTCGTCCTGGCGGAAGCCACGCACCAGCTCCAGCGTTTTCTTCAGGCTCATGCCGGCCTTCAGCGCGCGCAATCCCGCCGCCTGGATCGAGGGACCGTCAGCCATCGGATCGGTGAAGGGCATGCCGATCTCGATAATGTCGGCGCCCGCCTTCGGCAGCGCCTTGATGATGTCGAGCGACGTTAAGGGATCGGGATCGCCGGCCATCAGGAAGGTGACGAAAGCCGAGCGGCCCTGTTTTTTCAGTTCGGCAAACCGTGTGTCGATGCGGGTGGTCATATTGCGGCGTTCGCTGTGCTACACCTCTCCCCG
>NZ_LMUK01000037.1:78555-79052 GCF_009766005.1 Bradyrhizobium sp. S69
CGGCTGCGCAGCAGCCGGGTGAGGGGGATGGACAAGTTCAAGGCCAGAGCTCGAAGCCTTCGGGTGTCACAAACGAGTGCCGAAGCCAAGCTTTGGCAGGCATTGCGCAATCGACGATTGGCGCGCTGGAAGTTTCGCCGCCAGCACTCGATCGACCGATACATAGTCGACTTCGTGACGCTGGACGGAAAGCTGATTGTCGAAGTGGACGGCATGACACACGCTGAACCGTCCGAATTGGCGAGAGACAAAGTCCGGTCAGATGTACTCGAGGGCTGCGGGTTCCACATTGTCCGCGTTACCAATACAGACGTGTACGAAAACTTGGAGGGCGTCCTCGAAATGATCGAGGGCACGCCTCGATTGGATTGAAGACCCCTCACCCGGCTGCTGCGCAGCCGACCTCTCCCCGGCGGGGAGAGGTGAAGCAAGCGGCCTCGATCGGAATTCACTTCTTCCCCCGCAGGATATCGCCGACTTGCGGTACGTCCTTGTCG
>NZ_LMUK01000038.1:0-151909 GCF_009766005.1 Bradyrhizobium sp. S69
AGGAACTGTGGCGAGCGGCGTCAAGAGAGGGTCCGGATAGTCGAGCGGGACGCCAGTTATGAGCTTCGCCGCATCAATCGCGATGCTTGCCAACGTGGTCACTAGATTGGGGTTCTTTCCCTCATCATTCTCGTCAAGTTCCATAAAACACCATATTCCGCGAGATAAGCGTAAGCGATTCGTATTCTGACCCTGATGCGCAAAACGCTCTTACGTTGCTGAACAGCGTGTTTATACACGAATAAAGGGTCGTTTCGGAGAGGACGCTGACTGGCTATGCTTGGATATTTTGCCGCGATGACGAAACGCGCTACCGCGTCGGCCCGGAAAATCGACGTTCGGCGAGGCGCAGCGCTTGCTAATGGGCAGCTGCTAGACTGCGTCGAACACCCGGTAACACCAACGGGCGTCAGGCAACCAGAATGCTGTGATCAAGATACGCCTCGGCCCCCTGTTCGTTAGCGGCTCTCGGCTGCACCCTCAATTCGCGCCCGAAGGGATCGCTTAACCATGTGAGCGTTCCGCGATGACGTGGGTGAACAATCTTAGCTATAGGTGGGCTGCGCCTATGGGCTTATTTACAGCGGTCTTGGCGCGGCTGCGCAATGCCACTAGGCTTTGAGGCTAGGAACGGCGCCGGAACGCTACTGGTCGGTCAATGGACTACCGAAACGTCCAATATACCCTTGAAGAAGATGACCATGGCTGGCAATGGGCCGTGGTTTTGGGCAGCCCGCCAAAGATCGAATCTGGCCACGCCGTGAGCAAGGGGACCGCGATCCTCAAGGTCTGGACCGCGATCGATCACGCTCTCGATTCGCACAAGCTCAGGTTGGTGCAATCGGACTGGCCCAAGACCTGATTTTAGAGAAAAAAACCCACCAAGCATGTCCGATACCCGAATTGATTAGCGCTCCCGCAATTCTCAGAAAATGGCCGTCAGTCAACAAGGAGCGCGTCAGCGCCTCGCTCGGTGCGCGTCCCTACATGATCATTGACGGCACTCTCGACGAGTGCATCCAGAAGTTAATGTTGCAGCCGGAATCGCAGCGTCATTTGTATGAAATTCACACCGCACCGCAGTCTGATCTGGTCAGCAAGATTTTGTCGGGCGAGCACGTCGTTGAGCTGGAGCGGCTCGGGGAATTTCTGCGAAAATGAATCCATCGCCGTCAGTTTCTTCTGTAGCGACCCAGCGTGAGCTAAGTTACCTCCAGTAGTATAGTGCAAGTGCACACGCGGCCTTGCGATCCACTGACACGGATATTGAATAGTGTTGCCCGACAAGTTCGGTACGAGCCTCGCTGCAATACGGCACGTCGTTCAAGAAAGGCAAAATAGGTGCCAGGCCTGATGGTCACTTGACCGGGATACCGGCGGTCCCTGGATCAATCTGACTTTGTCCCCGAGGGTCCGCCGGGACGCGTTGCGCGACAGTTCGTCTGCTGAGTGTTTGGCGTAAGACCCGCGTGCGGAGCCATGGCGTCTCCCATCGTCACGTCGTTAGACTGCCGAGGTGCCTATCATCACTAAACCATATCACCGGGTCTCAATGCTGAAAGCCTTGAACCGGCTGATCGCTCCTAGTGCCGCTGGCCCCGAAACGGGAAGCGTCGCTGTGTAGACCGGGGTCGGAGCTGTGCCTCCGAGTACGAGATCTCGAATCTGGCCACGCTGGGTGACCTGCCGGCGTATCCGACCCTACTCGTTTCGAGATCTCCGAGTTTCATTCTAATCCTTGTGCAGCCAGGTCGGACGTGTGCCAGGTCACGAAGTCTTAACGCAGTCTCAAGGTCATCGTGAACATCTTAAGGGTCTCGCCGTCTAATTGGGCAGGAGGACGGCAATGACCCGCCCAAGCTACACGGAACTCGCTGGGAAGCTCGCCCAAGCCCGCAGGCTGGCATCAGAGCCGAACGATCCGCTCACTGGGCTTCGATTGAGCGAACTCACAAAAGATTTAGAGGCTGAAATTCAGGCGTTGCTTCAGTTCGCCTGAGACAGGCGAGAAGTCGCGCTCAACAGTGCGCGTTCCGGCGGACGGATGTGAGGTGCGATCGCCGGATTTGAAAAAAATTTCGAGAGAAACATGGCCTTGGCCGTCTTGACATCGATTTCGTCAGCCGCCCGCCCCACGAGATCGATGGCCAAGTGCGGGAAACGATCGCTGATCTTGGATTGCCGGGCCTGAACCGGAACTTGCAGCGTCCTGATCCATTTGATTTCCCAACCATTAGGGAGACAGTCCATGACGCAAAACAAACCTGACCCGGTATCATCGGAAGCTGGCAAGCAAGTCCCGGCACGCCCACACGACACTGGCAGTGCGGCCAATGAAACCGTTGATGGGTTAGACGCCACCACTGAAACGCTCCGGCAAGCCGCCGAAGATACGCCTTCCGGCACCGGACCTGGCGATCTTGAAAAGACGCCCGTTTTCGACCGGGCCGATCTGGCACCAAAAATCTGAGCCAGAGAGTCGTGACAGTCCAAGGCTGGCGGCTCTTGT
Organism: Bradyrhizobium sp. S69; assembly: GCF_009766005.1. GTDB lineage: Bacteria > Pseudomonadota > Alphaproteobacteria > Rhizobiales > Xanthobacteraceae > Bradyrhizobium. Next base: position 2,510 of record NZ_LMUK01000038.1, read on the forward strand.
TCCAGTGCGGGAACGCCGTAACTCACCGGAATATACATATCCCCGAAAAACGTTCTAAACTGGTATTGCCGGGGCTTCTTTCATTCCGGACAAATTTTCATCCCGGTGGGTCGCTGAAAGGCGGCCCATTATTTATTGATCGCTAATGAAGTCTCATTCCGAGACGATCTCGCAACCAAATCTCGCTGTTTTCCTCAATCCAACGAGCCGCCTTTTCGGGCGAAGCAAACCGGCCGAGTTGGTCAATAGCCCCATCTGACCAGAGTACGTCAATTACGTAGTCCACACCATTACCAAGGCTGCGGACACTAAAAATGGGATCGTCATTGGGCATCATAGACTTCCCGAACCGAAAGCCCGGAGGCGGCGGCAACCGGGCTGATCGAAATTATTCTTAGAAGACAATGGAGCTAACTAAGCTGATCGCGCGCTTGGTGTCGGTGCAGAAGTGCACAGAACGCACCAAAACTGTTAGGAACGACTCTGGCACTGACCTGTTGGTTCTTCGTGTCGCGACCCCCGGCGACACATTCCAAGGACGGTCCCAGTTTCTTCCCTCCGCTGGGGCCGTTCTTTGTGCAGAGTTCGCTGGAACCGGCAAGGGGCCCTCATATTGTTTTGTCAAAATAGGGGAGGCTGACATGTCTCACTGTCGAAAACGCAATCCACCGGCAGCCCAATTCAACGCTTACCTGTCGGGCTGGGCGATAGCCTTCACGGCTCTACTCGGAACCCTTTTGAGGTTGTCCCTGCACAGCACGCTTAATCTAAGTAAAATGTGGGCGCGATATCGCTATAGCGAGCGTCCTGCACGCCGTACACGGGCCTCCCAAGGCTTCATACCGGTCCTATGGAATTCATCGTAGTGGAATTTGCTGAGCAGGATGACGGTGCCGTGGGGGGCCTTCCTGCCTTCCACATCACAGGCGCAGATACCGAGATGATGGAGTGCAGCACGAGGCCGCGGACACCAGACACACGGCAGCTCAGTAACGCGCGCCATCCAAGCTCTCAGCGGCGCTTTGGCTTGCTCCAGCATTGTACGCTTTCATTTGGTTTTCCAGGTGTCACGCGAGAGATAGCGGGCGACTTCACCGCCACCCATTGAGAAGCCAACCAAATTGGCGCCCTGGACGTCCAGCTTATCGAGAACTTCGGCGAGATCGTCGGCGAATGTATCGTAGTCGTAGCCTGTCGCTGGGTGACTCGATTGCCCAAAGCCGCGACGGTCATAGGTGATAACTCGATAGCCGGCAAAGTGCTCCTCGAGAATTGGGCTGATTGATCGAAAGGTTAAGCCGCGCCGCGGTCCTTCTTCGCAGTGCCGGGCTCCGCCATCTTACGATGCTGTTTGGCAAGGATCGGTGCCGGCGTGACATTGGCGACCGCCGACTGGATCTTGTTCTTGAGGCCGGCAACCACATCACCGTCACCGCGTATCATCGCATCGAAGCCAGTCTTGGCGACGTCCGCCGGATCGTCCTTCTTAGTGGTGCCGACATCGGTATCCATCATGTCGGCGCGCTCGAAAAATTCCGTCTCGGTAGCGCCCGGCATAAGGCAAGTGACCGTGACATCCGTCTCCTTGAGCTCTTCGCGCAGGGCGGAGGAGAACGAATTGAGGAACGCCTTGGTACCGTTATAGACCGCCTGAAAGCTGCCGGGGATAAAGCCGGCGATTGAGCCGGTGATGAGGATCTTGCCGGCGTTGCGCTGACGCATATCGTTGCCGATCTTGTGGATCAGATAGACCGTGCCGGTGACGTTGGTATCGATCACTAAGCGAGCGCGGTCGAAATCCTGATCCAGAAACCCGTGTCCAAGCCCGCGCCCGGCGTTTGCCAACAACGCGTCTACCGGCCGGCCTTTTGCCGCCGCGTACAGCTTGTCGACACCTTCGATGGTCGAGAGGTCGACTTCAAGCGCTTCGACCTGCTTGCCGGAGCCGCGCAGGGATGCCGCGGCGTCCAGGATCTGCGGCTCATCCGCTGCCATCAGTACATCGTACCCGTTATCCAGGCAGCGCTTGGCCAATTCAAAACCGATACCCGTTGACCCACCGGTTACGATCGCAAACTTTTCACCAATAGCCATGAAACGTCTCCTTTGTTGTTAGGCGGCCGTTGCGCCGGGTTTGAGGACAACTTTGATGCAGCCGTCCTTCTTGTCACGGAAAGTCTTGTAAAGCTCCGGCCCCTCTTCGAGGGATGCTCGATGGGTGATGACGACCGAGGGATCGATCTCGCCCTTTTCGATGCGTTCGAGCAGTTTTGGCAAATAATGCTGCACCGGCGTTTGCGCCATGCGGAAGGTCAGCCCGCGATTGATGGCTGATCCCATCGGGATCTTGTCAACAAAGCCGCCATAGACGCCGACGATCGAAACCGTGCCGAAGTTACGACAGCAATGGATTGCCTGACGCAACACGTGAGGGCGGTCGGTACCCATAAAGGTCGCGACCTTTACCCGATCTATTACCGCATCGAATCCCGATCCAGTGTCGGCTTCGGTGCCGACCGCGTCGATGCAGGCATCAGCTCCGCGGCCTTGCGTCAGTTCCTGGATCCGGTCGTAGACATCGTCCTTCTTGAAATCGATGGTAATAGCGCCCGCTTCTTTGGCGAGTGCCATTCGTTCGGGAACCGTGTCGATGGCGATCACCCGCTCGGCTCCCAACAGGAAGGCGCTGCGAATGGCGAATTGCCCGACGGGGCCACAGCCCCAGATCGCGACCGTCTCGCCGCCCTTGAAGTTGCAGAAATCCGCCGCCATGTAACCGGTCGGAAAAATATCGGACAGGAACAATACCTGCTCGTCAGACAGACCGTCCGGAACCTTGATCGGGCCAACATCCGCGTAGGGGACCCGCATGTATTCGGCCTGGCCGCCGGCGAAACCGCCCAGCAGATGGGAGTAGCCGAACAGGCCTGCCGGCGAGTGGCCCCAGAGCTTCTCGGCCTTTTCCTTGTTTGGATTGGAGCGTTCGCAACCTGAGTAAAAGCCGCGCTTGCAAAAGAAGCACTGCCCACAGGCAATGGTGAATGGGACCACCACGCGGTCGCCGACCTTGAGGTTCTTGGTCTCGGAACCGACTTCGACGACTTCTCCCATCGTCTCATGCCCGACGATGTCGCCCTTTTCCATTGAAGGAATGACGCCGTCAAAGATATGCAGGTCGGAGCCGCAGATGGCGCATGCGGTTACCTTGATGATGGCGTCCTGCGCATGCTGAATCTTGGGATCGGGAACCGTCTCGCAGCGTATGTCGTGTTTGCCGTGCCAGGTCAGCGCCTTCATCGTGTGTCCTTCTTCATGCGGTTGCCTCGATCAAATCCGATGATGAAGAACTTGTTCCTTACTACGGGATAAAGGCTCTAGAGTTGGTCGGCGAGCCGACAGAAAAACCCTATCTGGAATGGCGGACATAGCGCCGCAGACGCCACAGCGTTGCCGATACGAGCAGCCATGCGAGCGATCCTGCCGCCAGTGATGCGAGGCGGATGTTTGGCGTCAGCTTCCAGACGGCAAGTGCGAAGACGGCAAGGCCGACACTGCTAAGCGCCGCACCCGCAGTTTCCAAACCAGCGGCCTCGGTTCCCCGGCGATGGCCGGCGAGATTGTGTTCACTTTTTTTGCGGCGCTCGTGGGATTCAACCAGCGTGACGCTGGCGCAAAGGATCGCCGGAAACGCCAGGAACAAACCGCCGGTGACAGGGCCCCAGATGTCGCCGATGATCCCAGCAGCGAGCGTGGTGGCGCCGCCGAGTGCGAAGCGGAGGACGTACTCGTACAAGCGGCCTTCTTTGAGTGCGGAGAGTTTGGCGCGAATGATCATGCGCTATCCGATGATCAGCTGCTTGAGACCGAAAGCCGCGGCGAACCATAAGGCGAGGGCGGAGCCGGTCGCCGCCAGGGCGGAGATGCGAAAGCGCATCAGAAGCTGACAAACCACAAAGCCGTAGAGGAGGAAGGCTATCGCACCCAAGAGCATCGAGCGGCCTTCGGTCGCCACGTAATCCACACCTTGGTTGATGATCCCGAGCGTCAAGGTCGCGAGGGCCACCGAGGGCGCGGCGCCGAACAGGCCGGCAAAGCTCTTTGGCCGCAGCACGTCGCCCAGGATCGCAAAGGCCGAAACGATCAGTCCCCCGGCCAAAAATCGCAGGATGTAATCCAAATGCTGAGCCCTTCCTCATATTCCTTTATGAACTTTTTGCGACAGCAAGAGTTCAAACAGCAGGAGTTCAAAGTGTCGATGTGAACTGAAATGGCCCTGCTCACCGTTCGACCGACTCGTCTTGATGAGGCTATCGCCGAGGAGGTGGCCGCACACACCGACCGCCCGACGGAGCGCGTCACCAAGGCATTGACGTGGGGCGCTGATGAACATGTGCTTCTCGCATTTGCGGCGGTGGGATGGATTCTCACGCGCGCTTCACCCGAGCCGAAGCGTCGTCTCGGTACCCATGTGCTGGCATGCACGCTCACGACAGCGATTTTACCGCATATTATGAAGGTGTTTATCGATCAGAAACGTCCGGATCGCCTGACGATCAAGGGACATTTGCGCGGCATTCCGTTGTCTGGAAAAGCCGAAGACGCATTTCCATCCGGGCATGCTCTCCATGTCGGCGCGCTCGCGTCGGCGGCGACGCTCTTGCCGCCAAAGGTCCGCGATGCAGTCTGGGTCGCCGGAACGGTGTTGGTGACAACCCGCATCGTCTTGTTGGCGCACTGGTTTACCGACGTCGTGGTAGGCCTTGCGCTCGGTGTTGGCGTTGAGCGCGGCGTGCGATATCTGACCAAACCTGCCCCGGTCCGCGGCAGACAAACCAAGTAAAAAGCGGCCCACGAGGGCCGCTCTTCCTGTTATCCCCGCGAGGGATTACTTTCGGTTCTTGTTCATATCCTCGGCCATCGCCAGATGGTGCTGCAGCGTCGGCAAAGTTTTACCGGCCCAGTCCTTGAGCTTCGGATCCTCGCCGCCCTTGGCATAACGCTCGAATAGCGAGACCGCGTCCTTGTGGGCACTGACCTGCATCGGATCATATTCACCAGCGAAATCCTCAGGCTTGCTATCGCGAAGCTTGCCGAGCTTCTTTTGTGAAGAATCGTCGAGTGCAGTCGGAAGTGCGGCCTTCATTTCCCCGGAGACCATGCCCTTCAGTTCCGTGCTGGTCTTGGTATGATCGGTGATCATTTCGCCGGCAAAGGTCTTCTCTTGAGCGTCGCCCTTCGTCTGGGCGATCTTCGCGGCCTCGATTTCCAGCATGTCGCTCATCGCGGCTTCCTTGATGAAATCCTCGGTCTTGGGGGTGATGCCGAGCGTAGAATTGACGCCCGTCTTTTCACCGACCGATTGCGCATAGGCCGCCGATGACAAAAGTACAGACGCGAGAGTCAGAGTAGCTAGAGTGCGTTTCATGGGCTTGATCCTTCCTTAGGCCGCTTGCGCTTCGGCATTGACCGCCGTGTCGGCCAGCTTGGTGAGTGCGTCGTCGGTCTTTTTTTCTTCGGCCAACGTCTGATCCAGCAGCTTGACGGCATCCTTCATGCCAAGTTTCGAGGCCCACGTCTTGAGCGTGCCGTAGCGCGAAATCTCATAATGCTCGACGGCCTGGGCTGCGGCCAGCAACCCAGCATCAAGCGCTGGTTCACCCTCGTATTCCTCCATAATTTCCTTGCCCTCATCGAGGATGCCTTCGATGGCGTCGCACTTCTTGCCGCGTGCGGGCTTTCCCAGCAGTTCAAACACCTGCTCCAGCCTCTCGATTTGGCCTTCGGTTTCGTCGTGATGCTTCTCGAAGGCGGCGCGCAGCTGGTCGGAATTGGCTGCCTTGGCCATCTTCGGCAGCGCCTTGTGAATTTGTTTTTCGGCGTAGTAGATGTCTTTCAACGTATCAAGGAATAGGGCGCTCAGATCTTTTTCAGGCATGGGAGTCTCCGCATATCGGGGTGAGTAGCTGCCATCCAACCCGATTTTGTTTGGAAAGTTCCTTTTGCTTAGCTGGTTGTATTCGCGCCAAAAAAGACCGGCGTCCCAAAAACGTCCCGGGCGGGCGAGACTTCGAAAGACCAATGCCTGAGGCGATCAAGAGGCGCTCTTGTGTCGGGTTGCCGACAGTGAACGGAGGCGGCCTTTCTGCGTTGATCCCCGAGAAGGAGGCCGCCATGCCAAGAGACAAAGAGGGTCACGGGATCATTCTGGACGACAAAGGTCAGGAACAGCCCACCGACAAGGACCGCGCCCAGACCGCGCAAAAGACCGAGCCCGGTCGCATGCCGTCACAACCTGAGAAGCAAGAGAAACCCGATCCGAAGACTTGATTTCGTGTATCGGACGGATTCGCGTTCGGCGACAGAGCAACCTCAAGCCTTTAGTTCGTTCGGCTTTTCTGGCTTTTCCTCGGCGTCGACGATGGCCTCGACGATGGCCGGACCGGGTGAATTGAGCGCCGCCTGAATGGCGCTCCGCACCTCCTCCGGTCGTTCGCAGCGGAAACCGTCAGCGCTGCAAGCTTTCGCGAAGGCGACGAAGTCGATCGGCGACAGCGTACAGCCGTATTCGGGATTGCCTATTTCCTTCTGCTCAAATTTGACCTCGGCGAGACTGTTGTTCTTCAGGATGATGATCTTCACCGGAAGCTTGTTTGCGACGGCAGTCGAGAGTTCCGCCATCAACATCGCAAATCCGCCGTCCCCGACCACCGCCACCGAAGGCCGGTCCGGATAGGCCAGCTTCGCAGCGATCGCATAGGACAGTCCCGGCGCCATGGTGGCGAGCATGCCGGTGCCTGTCAGCCTTTGGCCGGCCTTAAGTTGTAGGCAGCGGGCGGCAAAATGGGTGTTCGCACCGCAGTCCAAAGAAATCACCGCGTTATCGGGAAGCAGATCGCTCAGTGTTCGGACGACCATCTGGGGGCGCAGGGGCGATCTCGTTGTAGTCACGACCTTATCGAGAAGCTGGTTCCAGTCCACCATCCGCCGCTGCGCTTCCTGCAGGAAGGCGCGGTCGGTCTTGGGCGTCAGCAGTGGCAGCAATCCTTGCAGGGTCGCCTTGACGTCGCCCGTCAGGCCGATCTCGACCGGATAGCGCAAGCCGAGGCGATCGGGTTTGAGGTCGACCTGTACACCACGCGCCTGTCCCGGCTTAGGGTAGTATTCTTCCCAGGGCATCGTCGACCCCAGGATCAGCACCGTATCGCAATTCTGCATCGCCCATGAGGAAGGGGCCGTTCCAAGATCGCCGATGCCGCCGGTCGTGAATGGACTGTCGTCGGGCAATACCGCCTTGCCGAGCAGCGCTTTGGCTACCGGCGCTCCAAGGAGGTCGGCAAGCTGGGTCACCTCGTCGCGGGCTGCAAGGGCACCCTGCCCCGCAAGGATTGCGACGCGCGACCCGGCATTGAGGACGGCGGCGGCGGCCTTCAGTTGGTCCGACGGTGGCGCCGACAACGGCGGGCTCCAGGACGTCGACGAACGGGCGCCCGGATTGCGCATAGATCGCTTGTCATCTGAGAGCTTCATCAACTGAACGTCTTTGCTGACGGCAAGATGGGCGACGCCGCGGTCGCCCAGGGCCGCGCGGCAGGCGCGGTTCGCGATCAGAATGGCGTGCTGTGGACCGGTGACCTCCTCGTTGTACACGGTCAACGGCTCCATCAATTTCACGGTATTCACGCTCTGCTGATAGCGGACACCGCGCAGATCATGGAACGTCAATCCCGTGAGCGCCACGACCGGCGCGCCATCGAATGCCGCATCATAGAGGCCGTTCATCAGATGGATCGCGCCCGGTCCGGTAGTGCCGACGCAGACGCCAAGGCCTCCGGTGTGCTTTGCCCATCCGGAGGCCATGAAAGCGGCGGCTTCTTCATGCCGAACGGCGATGTAACGGATCCGATCCTGGCGCTTTCGGAGTGACTCGATGATCGAATTGATGCCGTCGCCGACGATCCCGAAGACATGGGTCGCGCCCCAGTCGATCAGCGTCTCGACCAGGATATCCGAGGTGTTGATATCCGTTCCGGAATCCGGCGTTGGCTGCGGCGTGACATCCGCTTCCGTCTCGGAACGCTGCCCGGCCGACGCTGCGCGAGGAGCCGTGGCGGCAAGCCCGACTGCGGCAGCTGCCTGAAAGAAGCCACGGCGATCCCACCCGGAAGTCTTGTTGCTGCTCATTGCCGTATCCCACTCCGTATCGCCCCTCTCTCCCAACTCGACGGCTTCGAGTAGGTTCAAACGCGGCCTTAGGTGGTGGGGGAGCGCTTCGCGGGCGGTCAAATCGTCAGAATTTCAGGACGGTCCGCAAGCCGAACACCGCGGCGTCCTTCAGGACCTTCCCCGGCAGGTTGACGCCGAGCGGATTGGTCGCGCCCCCGCCTGGATGGGTGATGTATTGAAAGTTCGGCTGCAGCGTAAAACCGCCTCGGACTTCGTACTGATAGACGGCGGTGACGAGCCCTTCGTAGCTGCGACCTGGCCAAGCCAGGCCATTCAGTTGCTGAAAATCGGTATCGAGCGCCTGTGCCCAGGGCGAGACACGCGCATACCCGCCGGCGATACCGAATTTGTCCTTGGGCCGTTGTTCGCTAAGACCAATAAATTCGATCCCTGCATCAGCGTAGAGGTCGACGATGTTGCGGTCCGGCGGGCTGTAGGATGCCCGCCCGAAGATGCCTATGCCCCGATCGTCATCATGGCCGACCCGATAGATCTTCTGCTCGAACACCGAATAGACGCCGAAATCGCCGGATAGGTTGGCCGGAACGCCACCGGATGCCGGGTTGGCCAGCGAGACACCGGAAGGGGTGAACCGCTCGTCGCTAAACGTTCCGAAATGGCGCCAGCCGCCGACCTTGAACTTTCCGTCGAGACCCGGGTCGCCCTTCTTGCCGTTCCACAGGAATTGCGCCTCGGCGAGCACCAGCGGCGGGTCGTTGACGCGGAAGTTGAAGCCGTACCGGTCTCTCAACTGCGGGTCATCGGGTCCCGGGCCTGCCGCATCCCCATCGAATACGCCACCGATCAGTGTGAAGTTGTCGGTGAGGTCGGCTCTCAGCCGCGTTCCCATGGCAGCCAGCGGCGGCGACGGCCCCCCGCTGGGCATGTTCAGGGAAAAGCCGGCCGGCCAGCCCAGGGACGCGTTGGTGAAGACATCGGTGTACTTGGCGGTCATGAACTCGGTATCGGCGGCCAACTGACCCGCCCGCAGCGCGAGCTTGGTGCCCCACTTCTGCTCGAACCAGATTTCGTAGAGCCGGGTCGTCGGCAGCGCCTCGATCCCGCTCACGACCAGGAAGTTCAGCAGCGCACCCCTGGACAGACCGCCGCCGTCGATCTGGAACACGTTGGCGTGGAAGGTGAGCTGCTTCAAACCGATCAGCTTCTCGAAATCAACGTCGCCGGCGAAATTGATGCGGTCTTCGTAAACTGAGCCCTGTTTCGCGCCGCCCGTCGGATTGCCGAGCCCCTCGCCGATGTAAGTGATCGCAAACTTGACGCCCTGCTTGTCGAAAGGATTCGGCAGCAGGCCGAGCGTCGCCTCCTCGACAGTGCTCTCGCCGGTGTCGGGATCGGCGGGCTTGAGATCGTCGGTCTTTTTGTCCTCCTGCGCGAACGCGCCGCCCGCGAAGGCAGCAACCATGATCAAAGCCAACAGCCAGGAGCGCATCGCCCAATCCCACCTCTTGGTGGGCATGTTGCAGCTTTGGGCGGCCCCCACAACGCCCCGCCAAAGCTGCCAACAACATCCTCTGTGTACCAAAGTGAACACAACGCTTGGCCATGTGGACAGCAAAGGTGGAACCATTGCTTTTCGCCTTCACAGATCACTTAGTGAAACAAAGGATCTGGAGGAGCCGAGTGGCAGGTCGTCGAAAGCTGAACGAGGAAGACGCAGACACCAAGGAGAGCTTCCTAACTCGACTGGGTCCAGGATTGATCACCGGGGCCTCAGACGACGACCCCTCCGGCATAGGAACCTACAGCCAGGCCGGCGCGCAATTGGGGTTCGGCGTCGGCTGGACCATGCTCCTGACCTACCCGCTGATGGTCGCGATCCAGGAGATCTCCGGACGGATCGGCCGTGTCACCGGTCATGGCATCGCCGGCAACGTCTGCCGAAACTTCGGAGGCCCGGCGATCTGGTCGCTGGTCGTGCTGCTGGCCGCGGCCAACGCCATCAATATCGCGGCCGACCTTGGAGCAATGGCCGACGCCCTCAAACTGGTCGTTGGCGGATCGTCGGTTCTTTACGTCGTGGCTTTCGGCCTCGTCTCCGTCCTCGCTCAGGTCTTTCTCGATTACAAACGCTACGTCGCGATCCTCAAATGGCTGACGCTGGTCCTGTTCGCCTACGTGATCGCTCTGTTCGTTGTCAAGGTGCCGTGGCTTGAAGCCCTGAAGGGCCTGCTGGTGCCCACGATCCAGTGGAACGGCGCTTTCCTGACGACCCTGGTCGCGGTCCTGGGCACGACGATCTCGCCCTATCTGTTCGTTTGGCAATCTTCGCAGGAGGCGGAGGAGCAGCGTATCGACCCCAAAAAGCGGCCGTTGAAGGAAAACTCCGCGACGAAGCGTCGTGAACTTCGGCGCATCAGAATCGACACGATGGTCGGCATGGCGTTCTCGAACCTTATCGCGATCTCAATCATCATCACCACAGCCGCCACGCTGCACGCCAAAGGCGTCACCGCCATCCAGTCGTCGTCGCAAGCGGCAGAAGCGCTTAAGCCGATCGCGGGCGCCTTCGCCGAGATCATATTCGCGCTGGGCATCATCGGCACGGGACTGCTCGCGATACCTGTGCTGGCGGGCTCTACCGCCTATGCGGTCGGTGAAGGTCGCAAGTGGCCCGTCGGCCTGTCGCGCAAGCCGAAACAGGCCGTTGCGTTCTACTCCGTGCTGGCGCTCTCCGTTGGTCTCGGAATAGCGCTGAATTTCACATCCGTTGATCCGATCAAAGCCCTTTACTGGAGCGCCGTCATCAATGGCGTGCTGGCTGCTCCCGTCATGGTGATGCTGATGCTGCTCGTCAGAAACCGCGAGGTCATGGGCGATCTGGTCGTCCAAGGATGGCTTTACGTGCTCGGGTGGGCCTCGACGTTCGCCATGGCCCTCTGCATCGTCGGGATGCTTGTCAGCTTATTTTTGTCCTGATACGAGCGCTCAAGAATTGCTGAAGTTACTTCGCGTCACAAGAGCATCTCTCGAAGCCTGAAGGCGTCGGCGGGCGCCGCGCTCTTCTGGTCGTTGTCGAAATAGACGTAGACGTCCCTACCCCGTTTCTTCCAGGAACGAATGCGGCCGGCCCACTCGAGCAGAGTGCGGTCGGTGTAGTGCCCTTTGTAGCGGCCGCCTGGGCCGTGGCCGCGAACATACACGAAGTCCGCGGTCCTCTTCCAAGGTGCCGGCGCGTCGTGATGATCAGAGATGCAAAGCGAGATATTCCAGTCCGCCAGCATTTTGAGAATGCGCGGGGCATACCAACTCGGATCGCGAAATTCGAAGCTGTACCGGCGCTTGCTCGGTAGCATCTTGAGAAACCCACCGAGCCGATCTGCGTCCACTTTGAAGTTCGGTGGAAGCTGAAAAAGGATCGGGCCGACCTTGTTTCCAAGCAAGGAAAAGTTCGAGACTGTTGGCCGAGTTTTCCGACAGCCTTTTCCAGTGCGTGATAAATTTTGAGGCCTTCCACGCGAACACGAAATCCTTCCCGGTCTGCGAGCGCCAGCTTTCGACCGCTTCAGGAGTGGGAGTCCGGTAGAAGACGCCATTCAACTCCGCAGACGAAAACTGACTGGCGTAAAACTGAAGCTGCGATTTGAGCGGCAAACCTGTTGGGAAGAACGGAGCCTTTTGACGAGCCGCGCGGACTCGGCCCGATCGAATCCGGTGCCCACCTTGCCGGCGAAAATCAATTCGTTCTTATCGTAAACGCCGATCAGCAAAGCAGCCAGACGTTCGGGGTGTTTCGGCTGATAGGTGAATCCTCCGATGACGAACTCCTGCTCGTTGGTGCATTTTTCTTTCAGCCATACCTCAGTCCGACCGGAGCGGTAGATCGCGTCCGCTCTCTTGGAGATAATTCCTTCGAGGCCCATGCGGCAGGCTTGGGCGAGGACGTCCCTTCCGGCCCCTTTGAAATGTTCGCTGAAATGCAGATGACGATGTTTTCCTGGAATGACGGCGCGCAGTGCCTCCTTTCGCTCCAGCAGGGTCCGGCGACGAAGATCGACGCCATCGAGGTAGAGCGCATCGAACAGATAATAGTGCAGCCGGTCCTGTGCGTTATCGCTGAGCGCTTGCTGCAGGGCTTCGAATGACGTCGCGCCTGATACTTCGGAGCTTGTGATTTCCCCGTCCAAAATGGCGTTCGCGATCAGAAGATCGCCCATCTGGTCGGCAATGCTCTGGAATTTCCTCGTCCAGTCGTTATTGGATCGGGTGAGCAGTGTCACCTCGCCGTTATCGATGCGGCAAAGTGCACGATAACCATCGAATTTGATTTCATGAACCCAGTTGTCGCCCGGCGGCGGCTCGCCGACCAGGGTTGCGAGCTGCGGCTCGATAAAACGCGGTGGCGGGTCGCCGGCCTCCTTGGCGGACTTGCGCTTGGACTCCTTTGCTGTTTTTTTGGCCGTTTTCTTGGCCGTTTTCTTGGCCGTTTTCTTGGCCGTTTTTTGACGACCTTCCTGGCCTTGGCGGGCTTCAGGCGTTTGCTGGTGTTGGCCACTTTGGACTTCCACTGTTTGTTGCCTTTGGCGATGGCGGTCATGCTCCGACCGGAGGTGGCGCTTGTGCTGTAACGCTCCAGTGCGCGGTCGCCGTTCTTCTCATCCGCGTACTCGTCGTTCGATTTTATCAGGAGCCAATTGTCGCGCTTGTCGTTGCTCCGACCGCCCATGCGGACAAGATGCCATTCGCCCTTCAGCCGCTTGCCGTGGAGGACGAAAGTGAGCCGTCCCTTTGCATAGGCCGTCCTGGGATCACCGATCGGCTCCCAAGTGCCTTCGTCCCACAACATGACGGTGCCGCCGCCATATTGCCCTTCGGGGATAGTGCCCTCGAAGCTTCCGTATTCGATCGGATGGTCCTCGACGTGGACGGCAAGCCGCTTGTCGGCCGGATCGAGGCTAGGGCCTTTGGTGACCGCCCAGCTCTTCAGAGTGCCGTCGAGTTCAAGCCGGAAGTCGTAGTGCAGTCGGGTCGCGTCGTGCTTTTGGATGAGATACCGCCGGTCACTCGTTCCGCCTTTGCGAGTCGCGCCTTCGGGCTCGTCGGTCCGCGAGAAGTCACGCTTGGCGCGATAGCGCTCAAGCGACGATCGCATTGCGGTCTTGGCCGGCATGGGATTACGGCTGCCCGGTACCGCCGGCGGCACCGTAGACCGCGCCGGTGGTATAGCTCGCATCGATCGAGGCCAACTGCACGTAGATCGAAGCGAGCTCGGCCGGCTGGCCAGGGCGTCCCATACTGCTCATGCTGCCGAACTTCTCCAGCTTTTCCATGCTGGCGCCGCCGGAAACCTGCAGCGGCGTCCAGATAGGACCGGGCGCCACGCCACAGACGCGGATACCTTGGGTGCGAGCTGCTTACCGAGCGACTTGATGTAGTTCATCGTCGCCGCCTTGGTCTGTGCGTAGTCGTAAAGATCCGGCGTGGGATCATAGGCCTGCTCCGATGTGGTGCCGATGATGACGGACCCCGGCTTCAGATGCGGAAGAGCCGCCTTGATGATCCAGAATGGCGCATAAATGTTGGTCTTCATGGTCCAATCGAACTGCTCGGTCGAGATGTCGAGAATGGAATCATGAGCCTGCTGGCGGCCCGCATTGCTGACGAGAATATCGAGACCGCCGAGCTTTTCCACGGCGTCGGCGACGAGTCTGGTGCAGAACGCCTCTTCGCGAAGGTCGCCCGGCAGGGCCACCGCGTTGCGTCCGGCATCCTTAATCAGTTTGATCACTTCCTGCGCGTCCGGCTCCTCGTTCGGATAGTAGTTGATGGCGACGTCGGCGCCTTCGCGCGCATAGGCGATGGCGGCCGCGCGGCCCATGCCGCTGTCGCCGCCGGTGATCAACGCCCGTCGTCCGGCCAGCCGCCCGCTGCCCTTGTAGCTGGTCTCGCCGTGATCGGGCTTGGGCTCCATTTTGCTCGCAAGTCCCGGCCAGGGCTGCGATTGGCGCTTGAACGGCGGCTTCGGGTATTTGCTAACGGGGTCTTGCATGCTTTGCACCGGTTGTGGCGTGGACGAGGATGTTTGAGAAAACGCAGGGAACTCGATGCCGACGGCTAGGCCACGCCAAGACCTCCGACCACCTGACGACGCGAGATGCCCGGTTCCTTTTGACATCGGCGGTCAGCGGCTTGAGGCAGGATCGAGGTCGATCAGCGCGATGCCGATGTCGGCGTTCTTTTTGCGCCTCAGGTGCGTCGGCGTGTCGGTGAGGACGACCTCAAGCGTGGGCCGGACCATGCCGGCCATGAGGTGTCCGCCCCGCGTCGTTCCATCGGACAGCCCGAGAACGACGTGCACATGCAGGCTCGCCTTTCCGTCGTCACCGACCGCGACATCGCCGATCGCGCTCAGCACCTCGCACTGCTGATCGATTGCGATCTTCTTGTAAGTCTTCTTGTCGAAGTCGAACCAGCCGATGGTCGCCTTCTCGAACGCGCCGATGGCCGTCAGCGAGGCCGCCGTGATGCCCGTTTCGTTGGCGAACGTCGTGAGCGCCGCGAAGGCTTCTTCTCCGGAGTCGAGCACGACGATGCGGGTCTCGGATCCTCCATCGTCGGCTATCTTCTTGCTCTTCATGGCGTCAAGCCGCGCTGCGCTGGGTGTGACGGCCTTCCTTGACCTCTTCGATGATCTTGGCGCTGAAGGCCTCGAGATCGCCCGGATTGCGGGACGTGATGACGCCCTGATCGACGACGACTTCGGAGTCTTCCCATTTGGCGCCGGCATTGGCGACGTCGGTCTTGATCGATTTGAACGACGTCATCTTGCGCCCTTTTGCGATGCCCGTCTCGATCAGCAGCCACGGTGCGTGACAGACGGCAGCGACGACCTTCTTCGCGTCGAAAATGTCCTTGATGAACTTGAGCGCCTTCGGTTCGACCCGCAGCAGATCGGGATTGATCTGGCCGCCCGGCAGGACGATGGCGTCGTAGTCGCCGGCTGACACCTCGTCGAGGGTCTTGTCGACCTTGACCGGGCGGCCCCAATCCTTCTTGTCCCAGCCTTTGATCTCGCCGGCGGCCAGCGACACCACGTGGACGGTCGCACCGGCCTTCGTTAGCCGGTCGCGGGGCACCTCGAGTTCGGCCTGTTCGAAACCATTGGTGGCGAGAATCGCGATTTTTTTGCCGTTCAAATCCATGGCCCTAATCCTTCCTGTTTTTCCGGCCAGATAACGGGCACGTGCGGCCATCGTTCCGGTTTGGCCCATCGGCGCGGCGCCGCTTCTCCGCTCCAAAGGCTCGGTTCTGGCTTTCCGGAACATCGGGGCGCCGACGGACGTTGGGTCGGCGGTCAAACGGGGAACGAGAGCATGTCGGCGGCAGAACCTGTCAGGGACGGCGAAGGCGCCGACATCGTCGGACCGCGAAATGCGGAGCGAGAACGACAGGATCCCTTCACTGTCCGCCCACCGGCTTCTGATCACGGCACGATGCCGAACCTGAAGTGGTCGTTCGCGGATAGCCACATCCGGATCGAGGAAGGAGGGTGGGCGCGCGAGACCACCATCCGCGAGTTGCCGATCTCCAAGGCCATGGCCGGCGTCAACATGCGGCTCAAGGCCGGGGCGGTCCGTGAGCTTCATTGGCACAAGGAAGCCGAGTGGTCCTACATGCTAAAAGGGAAAGCCCGCATCACGGCGATTGATGAGGCCGGACGGACGTTCGCGGACGATGTCGGTGAGGGAGACCTTTGGTACTTCCCGCCCGGGATCCCGCATTCGATCCAAGGATTGGACAGCGAAGTCGACGGATGCGAATTCCTGCTGGTGTTCGACGACGGCAATTTCTCCGAGGATTCCACCTTCCTCCTGACCGACTGGCTGGCGCATACGCCGCGCGACGTGCTGGCCAAGAACTTCAGGACGTCGGAATCCAGGCTGGAAAAGCTGCCTTCGAAAGAGCTCTACATCTTTCCTGCCCCGAAGCCCGGTGCTCTCTCGGACGATCGGAAAACGGGCGCCGGCCTCGTGCCGAATACTTTCAGCCATCGCCTGCTTCAGCAGGAGCCGAACCGGATGGCGGGTGGTTCCGTCCGGATCGTCGATGCCACGAACTTCCCCGCCACAAAAACGATCGCCGCCGCCCTGGTCGAGCTCGAGCCCGGCGGCCTGCGCGAGTTGCACTGGCATCCCAACTCCGACGAATGGCAATACTACATCGAGGGCGAAGGCCGAATGACCGTATTCGGATCCGAGAGCAAGGCGCGGACGTTCGACTACCGCGCCGGTGACGTCGGCTACGTGCCGTTCGCCATGGGCCACTACATCGAGAACACGGGATCCGGACCGCTGCGTTTTTTGGAGATGTTCCGAAGCGAGCGCTATGCCGACCTCTCGCTCAACCAGTGGCTCGCGCTGACGCCGCGCGTCTTGGTCGATGCACATCTGAAGATCGACCCCGAGGTCGTTGCCGATCTGTCGACGGCCAAGCTGCCCGTATTGCCGAAATGACCGATCCCTTTGGAAGGATAAATTAATGGACCATCTGAGTTGCGACGTCGCCATCATCGGCGCGGGAACGGCCGGCCTGGCCGCGGAGCGAGCCGCCCGGAAAGCGGGAGCCGAGACCCTGTTGATCGACGACCGGTTCGCCGGAACCACGTGCGCGAGCGTCGGCTGCATGCCCTCGAAGCTACTCATCGCCGCAGCGGATGCTGCTCTCAACGCCCGCAAGGCTTCGACATTCGGCATTGAAACGAATACTTCCGTGGACGGTCGCGCCGTCATGGCCCGCGTGCGCAAGGAGCGCGACGGCTTCGTCGCTGCCACCCTGAAATCGATCGAGAAGATACCTGCCGGCATCTGCATCCGGCTGCGGGCTCGATTTTCGGACAAGACCACGCTGACGCTGGACGACGGCCGGAAGGTCTCGGCCAAGGCGATCGTGATCGCCACGGGCTCCCGCCCGAGCGTGCCGAAGCCTTTCCAAAAGCTTGGCGAGATCGTCCTGACGAATGAGACGATTTTCGAGTTAGAGTCGCTTCCCCGTTCGATCGCGGTGGTCGGCGCGGGACCTCTCGGCCTTGAGCTCGCACAGGCGATGGCGAGGCTTGGAGTCGAGACCGTCATGTTCGACCAGGGCGACCGCATCGCCGCGCTGCGCGATGCCGCGGTTGCCAAGAGCGTCAGATCGGTCCTCGGCAAGGAATTCCCCATCCACCTGGGCGTGAAACTAGAAGTCGAGAAGGACGGCGACGCAGCGCGTCTATCGTGGTCCGGCGCATCGTCGGGCACGGCCTCGTTCGAGCGTGTCCTGGTCGCCGCCGGGCGGCCGCCGGCTCTGCACGACTTGAATCTTGCGGCGAGCGGTCTTGAGACGAGCGACAAGGGGATTCCGAAATTCGATCCCTCGACGCTCCAGTGCGGCGACGCTCCGATCTTCCTGGCGGGGGACGCCGACGCTCAGCGTCCGGTGTTGCACGAAGCCTCCTCGGAGGGTGCGATCGCGGGACGGAACGCGGCATCGTTCCCGAAAGTGCGGAAAGCCAGGCGCGCCGTGTTTCTGTCGATCATGTTCACCGATCCTCCGCTCGCCGTGGTCGGCGCGCCCCCATCCGATGCCATGGTCTTCGGCAGCGCCTCCTATGCCGATCAGGGTCGAGCCCGGGTGGAAGCGCGAAACGAAGGGCTAGTCCGGGTCTATGCCGGCGCAGACACTGGCGTAATCGCCGGGGCCACTCTGTTCGGGCCGGGGATGGACCACATCGCCCACGTCTTTGCGTTGGCGATCGAGCGGCGGGAGACGGCGGACACGCTGCTGCAGCTTCCGTTCTACCATCCGACCTTTGAGGAAGGCTTGAAGCCCGCGCTGCGCGAAATCTGCGAAGCCGTGAAGTCGCCTGTCCTCGGGAACCTGGACGACATCGCGCCCCCGGGGGCTTGAAATGTCTGGGGCGGTACCTCTGGAGGGACGTCGGGCGCGGCAGGACGGACCGGGTTCAGTCGTGGTCCGACGAGTCGCCGAGATATTCCGCGAGGTATCGCGCCGTGCAACTCCGGGAAACGGCCGCAACCTCGTTGGGGACGCCCGATGCTACTATCGTGCCGCCCTCGTTGCCCGCCCCGGGCCCGATGTCGATGATCCAGTCGCTAACCGCTGCGACGGACATGTCGTGCTCCACGACGACAACGGTGTTGCCGGATTCGACCAGTCCTTGCAGTTGCGTCATCAATTTTTCCACGTCCGACGGATGCAGGCCGGTCGTCGGCTCGTCGAGCACGTAGAGCGTGCCTCCCCGCTGCCCGCGCTGCAGTTCTGTCGCGAGCTTGACCCGCTGCGCCTCGCCTCCGGACAGTTCGGTGGCCGACTGGCCGAGCCGAATGTATCCCAGGCCGACCTCGCGAAGGACCCCCAACGATCGCCGCAGCGGGTCATCGTCGGCGAAGAACTCAAATGCCCCGTCGACCGTCATCGCCAATACGTCCGCGATCGAACGGTCGCGGATCTTGATCTCGAGTGTCTTGGCGTTGTAGCGGGCCCCCTTGCAGGTCGGGCACGGAGTATAGACGCTCGGCAGGAAGAGCAATTCGACGCAGACGAACCCCTCGCCTTGGCAGGTCTCGCAGCGGCCTTTCGCGACGTTGAAGGAGAACCTGCCAGCGTCGTAACGCCTGGCGCGGGCTTGCCTGGTGGCGGCGAAAAGCTTCCGGACGTGGTCCAGCAGACCCGTATACGTCGCCAGGTTCGACCGCGGCGTGCGGCCGATCGGCTTCTGGTCGACCACGACGAGCCTGCTGACCTCGCCGAGGCCTTCGGTGATTTCGCCGCCGAGGGTTTGGACCGGCGCTTCGAGACCGTCATCATCATCGCCGGCTTCCTTGCGCTGTCCCAGTTCGTCGCTGACGGTGTCCACCAGAAACTGACTGATCAGGCTCGATTTTCCCGATCCTGAGATTCCGGTTACGCACGTGAACACGCCGAGCGGAAGGTCCACGTCCACGCCGTCGAGGTTGTTGCGCGTCACCCCCCGAAGCTTCAGCCAGCCCTCCGGAGGACGCGTCTTTCGCAAGCTCTTCTTGGTCACAGCGAACAGATACGGTCGCGTCCGCGATGCCGTCACGTCGGCGAGGCCCGGGAGCGGACCACAGTACAGAATCTCGCCTCCGTGTTCTCCCGCGCCCGGTCCGACGTCGACGATCCAGTCGGCTTGCCGCACGACGTCGAGTTCGTGCTCGACGACGAACAGTGAATTGCCTGACGCCTTGAGACGATCCAAGGCGCGCAGGAGCGCCTCAGTGTCCGCCGGATGCAGCCCTGCCGACGGCTCGTCCAGGACGTACACGACCCCGAACAGATTCGATCGGACCTGCGTCGCCAGACGCAACCGCTGCAACTCGCCCGGCGACAGCGTAGGCGTGCTTCGTTCGGGCGTCAGATAGCCCAGACCGAGGTCGAGCAGCACCTCCAGCCGCGCCGACATGTCTTCGACGATCCGCTGCACGACCAGAACCTTCTCCGGATGACCGTCGTTGGCCGCGCCGTGCGGCACATGGGATCCGAGTAGGTCCCTCAGACCTTTGAGCGGCAACCGCGATATGTCCGCTATGTCCATTTCGGCGAAGGTGACCG
This sequence comes from Bradyrhizobium sp. S69, assembly GCF_009766005.1. Lineage (GTDB taxonomy): Bacteria > Pseudomonadota > Alphaproteobacteria > Rhizobiales > Xanthobacteraceae > Bradyrhizobium. Next base: position 22,322 of record NZ_LMUK01000038.1, read on the forward strand.
ACAGAGCCTCCGGCTTCAGCCGCTTGCCCTTGCAGACAGGGCAGTCAGAGCTCGACAGAAACTGCGCCACCCGGCGCTTCATCATCGCGCTCTGGGTCGTGGCGAAGGTCTGCAGCACGTACTTGCGCGCGCCCGTGAAGGTGCCTTGATAGCTGGGCTCCTCCTTGCGCTTCAGTGCCCTTTTCGTCTCGGCCGGCGTGTATCCGGCGTAGACCGGCACGGTGGGCTGCTCGTCGGTGAAAAGGATCCAGTCGCGGTCTCGCTTCGGAAGCTCGCGCCACGGCTTGTCCACGTCGTAACCGAGGGTGATCAGGATGTCCCTCAGGTTCTGGCCCTGCCAGGCTGTCGGCCAAGCGGCAACCGCGCGCTCTCTGATCGTCAGACTGTCATCGGGCACTAAGGAGCGCTCGCTGACCGCGTGGACGCGACCGATGCCGTGGCAATTCGGACAGGCGCCTTCAGGCGTGTTCGGAGAGAAAGACTCCGCATACAATAGCGGCTGTTTCTTCGGGTAGTCGCCCGCGCGCGAATAAAGCATCCGAAGCAGGTTCGACAGCGTCGTCACGCTGCCGACCGACGACCGCGTGGTCGGCGAACCACGCTGCTGCTGAAGCGCCACTGCGGGGGGCAACCCTTCGACCGAATCCACTTCCGGCACCGCCATCTGATGGAAGAGCCGCCGCGCATAGGGCGAGACGAATTCCAGATAGCGACGCTGGGCTTCCGCATACAGCGTCCCGAACGCGAGGGATGACTTTCCGGATCCGGAGACGCCGGTGAAGACGACGAGGGAATTGCGGGGGATTTCGAGCGAGACATCCTTGAGATTGTGCTCACGGGCGCCCCGGACGCGAACGACACCACCGTCTGCCTGTGTACTGCGTTCACCGTTGCCGCCAATCAAGGATTTGTCCATTCGATTACTCGTTGCGCGAGCGAGCCGTAACGGCCTTCGATAGGAAAGTGCTTACACAATCGCGGGTTCCATGATCGACGCTCGCCCCGTCGTCGTTTACGAGGCCAACTCTCCGCCCAAGCCGCCGGCCTTAAGAGATGGAACTCGTTTCGCCGCTCAATGTTCTGTCTGAGGAGCTTCGCAGCGGGACTGCACTCCAATCCATACCTGCAGAACGCCAGGCCGGCGGAGCTTTGCAGCAAAGAGTGTGTACATGGAAGATCGTCGATGCTGAAAGCTCTCGCGTTCAATTGCTCGCTGAAGTCATCTAGTAGTGCGGAAACATCTTCGACTGAGGCGCTGCTTTCTCAACTCATTTCGCAATTGCATCGTAACGGCGTGGAGACTGAAGTGGTCCGTGCTGTCGACCATGACATCAAGCCCGGCACGGACCATGACATGGGCAATGGCGACGCTTGGCCCGCCATACGCGCCAAACTCCTCGCGGCAGATATTGTGGTGATAGCGACCCCGATTTGGCTGGGCCAGCCCTCAAGCGTCGCGAAGCGCGTTCTGGAAAGGATCGACGCCTTTATCGAAGAATTAGACGAGAAAAACCGTATGCCGACCTTCGGCAAGGTCGGGCTTGTCGCGGTCGTGGGCAACGAGGATGGCGCCCATCACGTCGCTGCCGAAATCTATCAGGCGATGAACGATCTCGGCTTCTCTCTCGCGCCCACTGCAGTCACCTACTGGGTCGGCGAGGCCATGACGGGTAAGGAATACAGCGAGTTCAAGAAGCCGCCCGAAAAAGTGGCTCTCGCGTCCGCGATGGCTGCATCCGCTACGGCCCACTTGGCGAAACTGCTGAGGGCAAATCCCTATCCCGGAAGTGCCAAGTAGATATCGGCCGGTAAAGCTCGAAAGAGATGTCAAGATGACCAATCGCGCGCAGCAGATCTTCAAACCGGAATTTCGCTTCGGATTAGGCGGAGTATCTCTCGGCAACGAGTTCAACAAGCACACCGACAAGGACGCCGAGGCGACCCTCGAGGCTGCGTGGGCAGTCGGCGTGCGGTATTTCGACGTGGCGCCCTGGTACGGGTTTGGACTTTCGGAGCGCCGCTTCGGTCACTTCCTGCACAACCAGAAGCGCGAAGACTATCTGCTTTCTTCCAAGGTCGGAAAGCTGTTCAAGGCTTCGAAAAACAATCGGCATGCGGACATCTACCCGCTCTCGGATTCTCCGAACGACATCGTGTTCGACTATACGGCAGATGGCGTACGCCGGTCGATCGAGGACAGCTTGCAGCGCCTCGGTGTTGACAGTCTGGACATCGCCTTCGTTCACGACATCTCCCCGGATTTCGCGTTCTTTCCGAACGGCTGGGAAGAGCAGTACGAAATCGCCCGCAAAGGCGCTTTTCCTGCTCTCTCGAAGATGCGTGACGAAGGCGTCATCCGGGCTTGGGGCATCGGCGTGAATACGTCTCTGCCGATCCTCAAGGTCATGGAGGATGCCGATCCCGACGTCTGTCTATGCGCCCGCCAGTATTCGTTGATTGATCACGCCAGCGCAGTCCAGGAACTCTTCCCGGCCGTTCGCAAGAAGAACGTATCGCTCGTCATCGGCTCCTCGCTCAATGCCGGCTTCATTTCCGGCAGCCCGCGCTACAACTACGGCAAAGAGAACTTCAAGATTCCCGCAGCCGCGATCGAAAAGCGGGAGAAGTTCCGTGCCGTAGCCGCCCGGTACGGCGTCGATCTACGCACTGCCGCGCTTCAGTTCTCTTCGGCCGCGGACGTCGCTGTCGCTCTGGTCGTGGGCGCACGAAGCGCGCAGCAGATTCAGGAAGACTGGAATTCGCTGCAAGCCAAGATCCCTTCTGATTTCTGGACCGAACTCAAGCAGCAAGGTCTGATCGAGGCAAACGCAGCGCTTCCCTCCAGTTCGGAGTCTTGAGATGAAGGTCGGTGATTTCGTCGTCGAACGGCTGCACGCTTGGGGCGTTCGCCGCATCTACGGTTATCCGGGCGACGGCATCAACGGCGTGATCGGCGCGCTGCAGCGGGCCGGCAACATCGAATTCATCCAGGTTCGGCACGAAGAAATGGCCGCCTTCATGGCGGTCGCACACGCCAAGTTCACCGGCGAACTGGGAGTTTGCCTGTCCACTGGCGGCCCCGGAGCGACCCACCTCATCACGGGCCTGTACGACGGGAAACTGGATCACGCCCCGGTTCTCGCGATCTGCGGCCAGGCGGAGGCCACCGTCCGCGGTGCCAGCTACCAGCAGGAGCTCAACCTGGACCGCATGTTCGCGGACGTCGCGGGATTCGTGCAGGAGGCCTCCTCGCCGGCTCAGGTGCGGCACCTCCTGGACCGATGCGTGAGGATCGCGAAGGCGCATAACACGCCGTCGGTCATCATCCTGCCGAAAGACATCCAGGACGCGGCGTACGCCGAGCCGGCGGTTGCGCATGGCTTTACAAGGTCGGGCGTCGGCTACTCCAAGCCCAAGATCGTTCCCGAGGATGCCGACCTGAGACGAGCGGCTGAGATCCTGAATGCCGGCAAAAAGGTAGCCATCCTGGTCGGCGCGGGTGCTCGCGGGGCAGGCCCGCTGCTGATCGAGATGGCCAACCTCCTTGGCGCTGGCGTGGCGAAGGCTCTGCTCGGAAAAGACGTGCTTCCGGACGACCTGCCCTTCGTCACCGGCGCGATCGGCCTGCTTGGCACCGAACCAAGCTGGGACCTTATGCAAGATTGCGACACGCTGCTGATGGTCGGGACCGGCTTTCCCTGGTCTGAATTCCTGCCCAAGGACGGCGCCGCCCGCGCCGTTCAAATCGATATCGAAGCCTCGATGCTGTCGCTGCGCTACCCTGTCGACGTGAACCTGCACGGCGACGCGTCTGCTACGCTGAAGGCGCTGCTCCCTCTGATGCGACGCAAGGACGATCGGGAATGGTCAAAGACGATAGAGACCAACGTTTCCGCGTGGTGGAAGAAACTGGAAGGCCGCGCGATGGCGGACGCCAATCCCGTGAATCCGCAGCGCGTCGTCTGGGAAATGTCCCCTTTGTTGCCGGCCAACGCCATCGTCACCAGCGACAGCGGATCCTGCGCGAACTGGTACGCCCGCGACTTCCGCCTGCAGCAGGGCCAGCGTTCGTCGCTCTCGGGCGGCTTGGCGTCGATGGGGGCGGCCGTCCCCTACGCGATCGGAGCCAAGTTCGCTTATCCGGACCGGCCGGTAATCGCCCTCGTCGGCGACGGCGCCATGCAGATGAACAACATGGCCGAACTGATCACGGTCCAGAAATACTGGAAGCGTTGGATCGATCCACGCTGGATCGTATGCGTTTTCAACAATCAGGATCTGAACGAAGTCACCTGGGAACAGCGCGTCATGGAGGGTAACCCGAAATTCGAGGCCTCGCAGGACATCCCCAATTTCGCCTACGCCAAGTTTGGCGAGATGCTGGGGTTTAAAAGCATTTTCGTGGATACTCCCGATCGTCTGGCGTCTGCGTGGCAGGAAGCGCTTTCAAGCGATCGGCCGGTCGTGTTGGAGGTGAAGACGGATCCGGAAGTGGCTCCGCTTCCGCCGCATGTGACGCTCAAAGAGGCCCGAGCATTCATGTCGGCGATGGCGAAGGGCGACGGGGGTGCAACTCGCGTCATCGGCGACACTGCCAGACAAGTCGTCGATGGGCTGTTCGGCAAAAAGGATTGAATTCGGCTGCGTTCGGGGTGGCGTTGCAGCTGTCCGGCATACCCACGGCGGCATGCTCCTCGGGCTCCATCGACTGGCCGCACGTGCCAACAGCGGACAACGTCGCGAATGACGCGGACGAAGGATGATTCCCGCATCGCCTGCTCCTGGAAGAGCGGTACCCCCTGCGTGCCCAGCACTTTCGCGAGTTCGGGTCGTTGCGTTCGGGATCGATCGGAGTGATGTCGAGGACGTAGCAGCCCTATCTGTACATATGCGCCTTCATGGCCAACGCGGCGAGTTTCTCACGCGCCATAGGACCGAATGCTCGGCTCGATTTGGCTCTGAGCACGATCGACATCCGCTGCACGACCGCTTTTAATACCCATATACTGCCCATGCGTTGCCTCGAAGGAAGGTCGGCTTGCCCGAGCAATTCAACCTCTTTGCCGACGGATTGTCGGGGCCTGAGGGTCTGCGATATGCCGAGGGGTTCGTGTCGCCGGCCGCGGAGAAGACGCTGATCGGACATATCGCGGTTTTGCCGCTGCAGCCATTCCAGTTGGCCAATACGAAGGCAAACGCCGCGTGGCTTCGTTCGGATTTCGATACGACTACACCATGCGCCGGCTCGAGGAGGCCGATCCGATCCCCAAGTGGCTTGGGTCGATCATCGAGAAGGTCGAAGCTTTCGGCGGCCGAGGCACCCGAATTGGCCAGGTCCTTTGCACCGAGTACGACGTGGGTGTCGGCATCGGTTGGCACCGAGACAAGCCGCACTTCGACCGGGTGTTCGGCCTGTCGCTAGGCTCGGCGTGCAAGTTCCGGTTCCGGAGGCCGGCCTACACCAAGTGGGAGCGTTTCACGCTCGAGGCTCGGCCGCGGTCGATCTACATGATGTCGGGTCCGTCGCGGGAGGTCTGGGAACACAGCATCCCTGCCGTCGAGGCGCAGCGCTACTCCATTACTTTCCGGACGATGGCCGCGAAATCCTGATGGCGCGCCCCGACCTCTGCTATCCTCGACGGTGATTGGAGTCGCAGCACCGAATGGCAAAACGCACCGGAAGCGCAGACCTACCCCTGCATGGCGGACGTGTCCCGCTGTGGCTGGCGACCCGCATGTCGTCTCTGGGCGCCGTCATCACTCAGGCGATCGTGCACCACTAAGGCCGCGACGAATTCCTGCAACGGCTGTCGCATCCGTTCTGGTTCCAGTCGTTCGGCGCCGTCATGGGCATGGACTGGCATTCGTCCGGCATAACCACCAGCGTCATCGGCGCCCTCAAGCGCGGTCTGGGCCCCCTCTCAAACGAACTCGGCATCGACGTGTGCGGTGGCCGCGGCCAGCATTCAAGGAAGACGCCGGACGAATTGCGTCTGCTGGGCGAACGCATCGGCTTCGATGGCGCCAGGCTGACCCGCGCCAGCCGTCTCGTCGCGAAAGTCGACAGCGCCGCCGTCCAGGACGGCTTTGACCTTTATCTGCACGGGTTCTTCGTGACCGACGATGGGAAGTGGACCGTCGTGCAGCAGGGCATGAACGGGGACAAGAAGCAGGCGCGCCGCTATCACTGGCATTCGGAAGCCCTGAAGAGTTTCGTCGAGGAACCCCACAGCGCGATCGATGGACCGGCGCAGGGAGAAATCGTAAACTTGACCGACAGGCGGGCACAGGCCTCCCGCGCAAAGCAACTTGATCTGCTGGAAGATTTCGGTCCGGATCGCATCGTATCCGAGTTGGCGGCTCTTACGGGAGAAGCGCCAGCACAAGCTTTGCTGCCGCACCTCGTCATGCCGGCGCATCACGACGTGCGATCGAGCGATGTTTTCACGCGCCGGCTGCATGGCACGCTGGCCGCTGCGGCCGAGCGAGGTCCTGTCGACTTCCCGGACTTGCTGCTGACGCCGGGTGTCGGCGCGCGCACCGTCCGGTCACTGGCGATGGTGGCTGAGGTCGTGCATGGGGCACCCTACCGCTTTCGGGATCCGGCACGGTTCTCACTGGCGCATGGCGGCAAGGACCGGCACCCCTACCCGGTTCCGATCAAGGTCTACGACGAGACCATCCGCGTCATGAAGTCGGCTGTCCGGAACGCAAAGCTTGGACGCGACGAGGAGATGCAGGCGTTGAAGCGTCTCGACGACCAGGCGCGCCGGCTCGAACGCACGGCTGAGGGACCCTCGTTCGAATCCTTCGTCGCTACCGAGCGCGCCGCATCGCCGCTGTTGGACGGCCGGTCCGTACTCGGATGGGAAAAGGAGCTGACGCAACCGAAGGCGGCGGGGTCGGCGCGATCGAAGATCTCAAGGTGACGAAGTGGCCGTCACGGTCGGGGGCTCGGGATCTCGGGGTCTCGGGGTCTCGGTCAGCCAGAGACCTTCGGCAGGTCCGCAATTCTCACAAGCCCGTCCTGGCTGGTGAATGTGAGGGTCCGATCGGCGCTTTGAGCCTGCGCGACTCCGAAAATCCGATGCGATCCGGTGTCGTATACCGAGACGGTGCCTTGATCGTCGATCACCAGCCGCCGGGTCTCGGGAAAAACCGCGTATCGGAGATCGTTCTGCGCACCGACCGCGCCGGGCCTCCCCAATCCGGCCGGCCACCAGTCGTCCGATCGGGTCGGCGAACGGTAGCTGACCGCCGCTTCCGCACGTGTCCCACCGGCTGTTTCCGAAGTGTCAAGATGGGCCGCGAGGTCGCTGAAGAGTGCGTCCAGCTTGGCCTTAAGTTGGGTGTTGAACATCTCGCCGACCATCGACATGCCCGGCGACCACTGCGACATCCCGCCAAAGTCGGCGTGGCTGAACTGGGCCATCCGGCCGCCGCCTCTCCGCAACGCCGCGAGCACGACCTGCACCGCCGCGGGTGAGACCGAATGCTTCTTCGCCATCCGGTCGACCAGATCGCCGTCGTTTGCTGACATTCGTGAATCCTGATTTTGAGTTCGCCGACGGGACGGTTCAGGCGGAAGAACGCACCTGTTCTGATCCTGCGTCATCCGACGACCGGGAACGTTGGTAGGCGGTAATGGCCCGGTTGGACAGCGCCAGCCGGCTGCGCTGGCCCCGGCGGATCATGGTCTCGATGACGTCGCTAAGAAACCGGCTTGCCGAAGCGCCGTCTCCCAGTTCGCCGCTCCGCTCAAGATACTCCCAGGCGATCTGGAAAGAATCCTCGAGGAGCTGGCAGAGTGAGACGGTCATGAGCAAGAAACCGACGAGAACCGTGCGCGTTCCATGTCATCTCCGCTTCGCCGACTATTGGCCGAGATCGAATACCGTGCCAAGTCGGCGCACGGAAAGGTGCGCCACCGATTTTTCAAGGGCCTGCGGGAGGATCTGTAGCAGCTTTACTCCTCGCTGATATCACTCTTCGTGACACAAAATTGTTCCGCACGATGTGCGTAAAATCCGGGGCTTGGACCACATAAATTACCCGGCCGACGAGGAGCAAATTGGCTCTTGGCGCATTCGTATTACCGGACACGGATGACCGTGGCGAACGCAAGAAAGGGAGACCGACATGAGCGTCAAGGGTGAGATCAAGGAAGGTGCAGGGTTCGTCAAGGAAGAGATGAACGAACACGGCAAGTCTCCCGAAAGCCAGCGTAAAGCGCAGGAAGGTCGTGATTTGCGCAACGAAGGCAGGGTCGAGGACGGTAAGGCGCCGAAGACGACCAAGCCCGGCACGGGCCACCCCGAAAAGTAGACGAAGGTTTCCGCCCCCGTCGTTAGCAGGGGCGGAATTCGATCCACGCTGGCCGCCCGGTCGGGTGTTCATTCCGCGATCGCACCATCCAATAACGACCTCAATGGGAACGGACGCCGTCGATCCTCGTCCCGGGCAAAGCCCAGACATCCCCTGCAAGAGGCCGGTCGATCCCGCCCATCTGTCCTTGTGGGCGTGCAACCTTCCGCCACATGCCGCGTTTGCGATGCAGAGGATTTCGGAGTTTTCAGATGTCAGAAGCGTCGCAGGTCCGGGAGCACATGGACGTCATTTCTTCCGACCTGAAGACGGTTGGAAAGGTCGGCCATCTCGACGGTCCCGACAAGATCAAGCTCACCAAACAAAGCTCACCCAACGGCGAACATCACCACTTCATCCCGGTCTCTTGGATCGATCATGTCGATCAGCACGTTCATTTGAACAAGACGGGTGCTGACGTCACGGCGCACTGGGAGCACGAAGGACGAGTCTAGACTTATCGCAGCTCGGTCCGATGGACCGGGATTTTTTAATAGCTACCGGACGACGCAGGCGTGCCTCGGCCGGCAAAAACGGCGGAGGCCGTCATGACTGATGTGAGAGAGAAAAAGCCTGCTTCAGGCTTCAACAGGCGCGCGTTCATCAGCGGAGCCGCCGGTGCGGCGTCTTTGCCACTGTTGGCGCAAGCTGCAGGGGCGGAAAATACCGCTGCACAGGATCCCAACCTGCCGGTCGACGTGACGCTTCAGGTCAACGGGACGGCGAAATCTCTCAACGTCGATGCCCGTACCACCCTGCTGGACGCGCTGCGTGAGCATATCGGTCTCACGGGCTCTAAAAAGGGCTGCGATCACGGCCAGTGTGGGGCTTGCACCGTCATGGTCGGGGGTCGCCGCGTACTTTCATGCCTGACCCTGGCGCTGACCGTCCAAGATAAGCAGATCACGACCATCGAGGGATTATCCCAGGGCGACAAACTGCATCCGATGCAGCAGGCCTTCATAGATCAGGACGCCTTCCAGTGCGGATACTGCACGCCGGGGCAGATCGTCTCGGCGATCGCCTGCGTCAAGGAAGGCCACGCCACCAACGACGACGACATCCGCGAATACATGAGCGGTAACATCTGCCGTTGCGCCGCCTATCCGAACATCGTCGCCGCCGTCAAACAGGCCGCGCCTGCGATGGCCGACAAACAGAAAGGCTGAAGCGCATGCGACCCTTTACCTATCAAAGGGCGACTGACGCGCCCTCCGCCGTGCAGGCCCTCGCCGCCGCGGCGTCTACCAACACTGCGCTTACGGACGGCGCTATCCAGCCGCTCGCCGGCGGGACGACCCTCCTCGACCTGATGAAGCTCGACGTGATGCGTCCGAGCGTTCTCGTCGACATCAACCCGTTGTCGAACGCCTGGTCGGCCGTCAGTCTCGATGGTGGCAATCTGAAACTGGGCGCGCTGGCCCGAATGTCTGATATCGCGGCCAATCCGGACATCCAGCGCAACTATCCGGTGATTTCGGATAGCTTGAAGCTCGCCGCCAGTCCGCAACTGCGGAACATGGCGTCGCTCGGCGGCAACGTCCTGCAGCGGACCCGCTGCACTTACTTCCGCGACGTCAGTTACGATAATTGCAACAAGCGCAATCCAGGATCCGGCTGCGCCGCGATGGACGGCTTCAACCGGACCCACGCGGTGCTCGGCACCAGCGAGCAGTGCATCGCAACCTACCCCGGCGACTTCGCGCAGGCGCTGATGGCGCTCGACGCGACAGTGGAGATCACGGGGAAAGCGGGCGTGCGCAGCATGCCTTTCGCCGACCTGCATAAGGCACCCGGGAACTCTCCGCAGATCGAGACCTCGTTGTTGCCGGGCGAGTTGATCTCCGCCTTTTCGATCCAGGGACGCTGGCCGCGCTCGACCTATCTCAAGGTGCGCGACCGCCAGTCCTATGAATTCGCGCTGTCGTCGGCCGCGATTGCGCTCGACGTTCAGGACGGCACGATCCGCGACTCCAGGATCGCACTTGGCGGTGTAGCCACCATTCCGTGGCGGGCGCGCGAAGCCGAGGCCCTGCTCAAGGGCCAGAAGTTCGGCGACGCTCTCGCATCGCAGGTCGCTGAAGCGGCGTTTAAGAGCGCCATTAGCCGCAAACACAACGCCTTCAAGATCGCGCTCGGCAAGCGAGTTGTTTCGCGCGGGCTTCAGCAAGCCGCCACGATGGAGATTTGAGATGTCGATAGCCGCGCCCGAACCGAAGGCCAACATGGGCCAGCCCATTCCACGCTACGATGCCGTCGCCAAGGTGACCGGCAAGGCTCAGTACGGCGCCGACGTTGCGCTGGTGAATCCCGTCTACGCTTTTCTGGTCACCAGTTCGATCGCCAAGGGGCGCATCGACGGGTTCGATCTATCCGCCGCTAAACGGGTTCGCGGCGTGATCGATATCGTGACTCACGAGAATGCCGAGAAGCTCAAAGAGGCAAAGCTTTTCAGCAACGGCGGCTACACGTCCAGCACCATCCAACCGCTGAAGTCGGCCGACATCGCTCAGGAAGGCCAGATCGTCGCAGTCGTGTTGGCCGAGACCTTCGAAGCTGCCCGGGAGGCCGCGTACGCGGTCAAGGTCAGCTATACGGCGGCCATTCCGACCACGACCTTCGACTCGCCAGGCACCACGTCGGCACCCGCCAAGGGTCAGTTGTCGCAATTCAAGGAAGACCCGAAGGTCGGCGATTTCGCCAAGGCGTTCGAGGCCGCTGAGGTCAAGATCACTGCCGAGTACGAAACGCCGCCACAGCACCACAATCCGATGGAGTTGTTCGCCACCAGTTGCGCCTGGAATGGCGACAGCCTGACGATCTATGAGCCGACCCAGTACGTGCATGGTTTGAAAAATGGCGTCGCCGAGCAACTGGACATCGATGCCGACAAGATCAGGGTCATCAACAACTACGTCGGCGGCGCATTCGGTTCGAAGGGATCGATGACCCCCCGGACGGCGATCATTGCCTCGATCGCTCGACGACTGGGCCGCCCCGTCAAGTTGGTCGCCACCCGCGACCAAGGCTTCACCATCGCCACGTTCCGCGCTGAAACCCGCCACCAGATCAAACTCGGCGCCAGCCGGGACGGAAAGCTGACTTCGCTTCGCCATGAAGGCTGGGAGATCTCGTCCCGTCCGGACCCCTACGCCGTCGGCGGTACCAAGACCACGACGCGGATGTACGCCTGTCCCAACGTCGACAGCCTGGTGTCGATTGTGCGCGCAGATCGGAACACTCCGGGCTTCATGCGGGCGCCTCCCGAAGTGCCGTACATGTTTGCGCTGGAAAGCGCGATGGATGAACTCGCTCACGAATTGAAGATGGATCCGATCGAACTGCGGCGCGTCAACGATACCGTGAATGAGCCGATCAAGGGCCTTCCCTACACATCGCGTTCGCTGATGGCCTGCTTCGACGAGGGCGCGAAGGCCTTCGGGTGGTCGCAACGTAAGGCCGATCCGAAGTCGATGGCCGACGGTGACTGGCTTGTCGGCTACGGTTGCGCCACCAGCTGCTATCCGACGCAGATGGCACCCGCCGCTTCGCGCGTCCGCCTGGAGCGTGACGGAAAGGTAAGAGTCTAGATCGCAGGCCATGAGATCGGCAACGGCGCCTACACCGTGATCGGTCAGGCGGCGGCCGAGAAGCTCGGGGTTCCCGTCGAGAAGGTCTCGGTATTCATCGGCGACAGCGATCTGCCCCCGGCGCCCGTGGCGGGCGGCTCGAATTCGACCGCCAGCACCTGTTCGGCCGTCATCACCGTCTGCGAACAGATCCGGCAGAAGCTGTTCAAGGCGATGATGCCGAACGAAACGCTGATCGACAAGGCCAAGGAGACCGTCGGCGTGGGCCAGACGCCGGTCACGCAGGCCGCGAAAAGCGACCGCCGGATCGACTACGAGCGCGCGTTCGATGCGCTCGGCGTCAGCGTGATCGAGGAATACGGCGAGTGGAAGCCCGACGGTGCGCCGGTGGACGCCTTTCGCGCGATGAACAAGGGCCAGATGCGGATGGTGGGTGGCTCGGAGATGTCGGACAAGATTGCCTATGCCTTCGGAGCGGAGTTCGTCGAGGTCCGGATCAACCGATGGACCCATGAAATCCGCGTGCCGCGGCTGCTCGGCGCCTTCACCGCCGGCCATATCATGAATCCACGGACAGCCCGCAGCCAGTTGATGGGGGGGCTGATCTGGGGCATGTCGTCGGCACTGCATGAAGCCACCGAACTGGACGAACGTTATGCGCGCTACGTCAACGACAACCTGGCGGACTATCTGCTGCCCGTGAACGCGGACGTCCCGAGCGTCGAAGTGATCATGTTGCCCGAGCAGGACGACCACATCAATCCGGCCGGCGTAAAGGGCATTGGCGAATTGGGCAATGTCGGCACCAATGCTGCGGTGTGCAATGCGATCTTCCACGCCACGGGTCAGCGACTTCGGAAGCTGCCGATAAGGCTCGAACAACTCGATATTTGACGCGCCTCTATAGCGCGCCGCCTACGCGCGAGCCCGCCGGAGCAACGCTTCGAGTTTCGAGCGTTCCTTTTCCCATTGCGCTTCTTCGGTCCGCAACCGTCCTTCGAGAGCTTCTAATTTGGTTGAATGTCGGCGGCCTTCCCGTCATGTTTCCCGTGGGCGGTGCGGCTTCAGCCCGATCGATAGCCTCCTGCCGTCGTTCGCGCTGTTTTCGTTGAGCCTCCTCCTTTGCGCGTTCGGCGCTCCAGGCTTGCCTGCTCCTTCTACGGAACCGTCGAAAATCGTAATTCGGCACAAAAGTGATTGGAATAACGGGAGGCGATGCGAACCCTCCACGCTTCAGTTTGTGGTCATCAGTTTATTCAAAGCGACGGGCGACCGGTCCCCGGCACGGCCGAGGTCTGAGCCTCGCCGCTTCGCACTCTGTTGTACGCCGCCCTACTCCACCGACAACACTGGACTGGAATGGCGAGCTGGATGGGTTTAACTCGATGCCACCAAGGCAAGGATAGACGCCAAACTGCGCCACAGCCGCCGACTACCCTACTCCCCCACTCGATTGTTCAAATCGCACATAGCATATTGAAATTCCTCCGCAATTTTTTCTGCGGCCAAACATATTCCGACGATGGGTCCGCCAAAAAGTTACACTTTTGATTCCAAAGGGAAAATCATCTCAAAAATATTTTTGTGGTTTCGCCAGCTATCGGCATCATTCGGTCGATTGTAGCACTTGAAGCGGCCGGCGCCGTGTTCGATCACAGTCTGCAAAGTACCGTCAGCGCGGCAGTAAATCTCCGCCATAGGCATGGTCGCGACGTAGACCGCTGGATTCGCAAGATCATAGTATTCAACGTGATGTGCTGCGTACCAGACCGCTTTATCGAGCGATCGCGTCCACGACATGCCCATGCTGTGCGCCTGTCCTGCGCACCCCCGGAACAACGTGAACCGGCCCTCCTTTTCGAAAGTTAGCGCCTGGCAAAACGGCTTGAGCATGCAGAGACGCTCCCGATTGCACGCATCGAATATGGATTTGACCACCGATAAGCCGTGCTCGCAAAAATGAGATGAGTGCACGTAGGCGTCTGTAGCGCGACAATCTGGATGGGAACACGCATTGCCTCGTCTGGACTGTTGCCTAAAGTGATCTCGTTGCCTCACCGGTTTTGCTCCTTTCAGGCGCAGGGCGGTGGCGGACATGAGGCAGGTAAGCATGGCGACGATGGACGAGCTTGTTGCGGCGATCGGCGAGCGCTACGCGCGGTCCGGGCGCGTGGACAAGGGCCGGATTCTTGACGAGTTCGTCGCCGTCGCCGGGATTCACCGCAAGCACGCGCAGCGTCTCCTGAAGACTGCCAAGCAAAGCCGCCGGTCCGATCCGCGCCCGGGACGCCGGATCTACGACGACGCCGTGCGCGAGACGTTGGCGCTGCTCTGGAAAGCTTCCGATCGAATCTGCGGCAAGCGGCTCAAGTGTCTTCTACCTGCGCTCGTCGAGTCCATGGAGCGCCACAGCCATATCTGCCTCGACGACGGGGTTCGCACCGCAATTTTGTCGATGAGCGCGGCGACCATCGATCGGTCCTTGCGGGAAGCAAAAGAGCGATCCGGCGGCCGCAAGCGCCGCCGGGCGGTCGCGTCGGCGGCGCTGCGCAGAAGCGTGCCGGTTCGGACCTTCTCCGACTGGAACGATCCGCCGCCGGGCTTCTTCGAAGCCGATCTCGTCGCCCACAGCGGCCCGCGCGCCGATGGCAGCTTTGTGCAGACGCTCACCCTCACCGACATAGCCACCGGTTGGACCGACTGCATGCCGCTTCTCTTCCGCGAGCAGACGCTGCTGACCGAGGTGCTGTCGCAGATGCGCACGCAGTTGCCGATGCCCGTCCTTGGGTTCGACACGGACAACGACACTGTCTTCATGAACGAGACCGTCAACGCCTATTGCACGGCCAACGGGATCGAGTTCACCCGCTCGCGGCCCTATCGCAAGAACGACCAGGCCTGGGTCGAGCAGAAGAACGGGGCCATCGTCCGGCGCTTGGTCGGCTACCGCCGCTTCGAGGGCCTGGAAGCCACGGCCGAGTTGGGCCGACTCTACGCGTCGGCGCGGCTGTTCATCAACTACTTCCAGCCATCCTTCAAGCTCGCCGAGAAGCACCGCGACGGCGCGCGCGTTCGAAAGAAATATCACAGCCCGGCGACGCCCTATCAGCGGCTGCTGGACGATCCGCGAACGCCACCGGAAGTCGCTCGTCGGGTGGGCACGATCTACGCGACGCTCGATCCCGTCCGTCTGCTTCAGGATATCCGCGCGCGGCAGCAGCGGCTCGTCGATATGGCCGACACACCGCTGCGAACCGCGAACGCAACGAAGTCGCCGCCAACGATCGATCAGTTCCTGGCCAGCCTGAAGACGGCGTGGCGCGAAGGCGATCCGAACCCCGCGACGCGGCCGAAGCCGAAAGTTCCGCGCGGACGCCGAAGGCCCGATCCACTGGCGGCGGTCTCCACCGAGATTGAGGCCTGGTTTACAGCGGAGCCGTGGCGAACCTCGCGCGAGCTGCTCGACCTTCTCCAGTCGGCCTATCCTCGAAAATATAGCGACGGCCATCTGCGCACGCTTCAGCGGCGTCTGAAGCACCTGCGGCGCCAGGCCGCGCATGATCTTGTCTTAGGAACGGCGCCGGAAGCTACGCCAAGCGTCAGCACGCTGGCTCCTTCGTAGACTTCTGCGGCCCGCAAGCCGCTCGCTCGCTACAGCGCATTGGAAAGCGCGCTTCGCGAGCGGCTTGCTTCGAACAGCGCTACGGCCAAGGGCAACATTTTGAATGAGGCAACGAACCGACCTTTGGGAACAATCTCGGATGCGGCAATACGGATTCCCATCTTGATTGTCGCGCCGCAATGGGCCTTCCGACAACGCGGGGGGCGGGGCACTGGATGCAAATTCTTGCTCACACCTGGTGCTCGCGAGTCAGGGCACCGGCGCTATCCACGTGGCAGGATTTCGACAGGTGCGCCGGTGCGGGTACAATGCAATTGACCACGCGAAATTCACAGCGTGGCGACAGCCTCGGGTAATTCGCCGACCACACCCCATCCTAGGTCGCTCGGCGACGGGCGTAACCGCGCTTGTCATCCGGGCGCTGAGGATCAAAGCCCGAAATTTTCGGTAAGGCGCAGCAGAATTCAGATTAGGCTAGCTCGCGCCGCACTTGCGAACCCGTTAATAGGTAAGGCAGCATGCCCACGATCCACACTGAGATCTTTACAAAACCCTTCACGACTAACCCATCAGAGATTTCGAAGTCAATCCTGTCGCTTTGTGCGGCGATAAATCGAGATCAGCATCCATTTTGGGTTTCAGTGCAGCCCGATCAGAGCGCGATTGTTCGCGAGTGCTTCACAAACGTCACGAACAAGGTCGCTAGGGATGGTGGGTCGATAGCTTATGGTTGGGCCATTTGGGAATGGAAGCGCGTCTTCATAGAAGCTGAGCACCACGCTGTTTGGGAGAAGGACGGCAATTTCACTGACGTAACGCCGCATCCAGGCGGAGAGCGGTCCATACTTTTCTTGCCTGACCCCATAAGGGTCTATGATTTTGATAGTGAGAAAAGATTGGTGAACATCAAGAAAAGTCTGAATGAGTGTGTGAGCGCCGGGAGGTGGATCGCCGCCACGGACGTTTTTCACCACGCACTGGAAGCACATTCTGTCGGCAGAGAAATTCGAATACCAAAAAATCGGCTCACATCGTTACAGCTTGATGTTCGAAACGCCATGGGAGCCATTCTGGTTGAACTAGCATCTAAAACGCGACCAAACGATCGCTGTATCTGCGCTAGCGGCATGAAGTTCAAGAAATGCTGCGGCCCTCTCATTGAGCTCTCGAAATAATGCCAAACATGCGCTGAAGTCGACTTTTCGCAACGGCGACCTTGTCCTAAACATCGATGCGCAGCGTCGAAGGCTAAACAGTTTGGTCACCGCGGTCCGGCAAACGTATGCTGGTTTCGAAGTGGTCACCAATTGCCCCGATTTCGTTTTCGTCAACCGAACAAAGCAACGTCGCACTGGAACCACGGATAAAGCCGAGGTTACGTTCCTCGGATGCTGATAGAACCGATACGTCGAGCATCCTGTAGCGGCCGATAAGGAATGTCTTGCACTTCAATGCGGCTTCAATCGATTCCGCAGAAAGGTCTGCATGAACGATCAGGATATCAATGTCTTTCGGTCGAGATATGTCGGCACGAAAATACGAGCCAAACCCGTATACGCTTATCTTTCCGCTCAAAGCCACCCCTCTTTGGCAAACTTCTCCTTTTCGGCGTCATTTAAATGATCCCAAGCATTATGCTTGTTTAAGGCAGACATAAAATCTCCGATTTTGTACAGGCCGACTTTGTCCGCACGAGTTGTGCGCTTAGCGTCCCAGGTGTATCCGCACCAAGCCGAGTTGATAATTATCGCATCGAGGTGTCCAAGTTTCTGAGTGACCTCCGTATATTCGGCGACGCCAAAACTATAACACTCACAAATGAATACGCGGATTAATCGACCACTTGTCAGGGTCAGATCGTAAACACCATTCGGATTTGCATTAATCGCCTTGACGCTCCCATGTCCCCGCATGCGGGCTTCAAAGAAGTTGAAGTGCCCGTAGTAGGACGGCCATGGGAAGGTGGGCGTGACTTCATCGCTCATTTTGCGAGCTCCTGAATTAGGGTTTCGAAGCTCGCCGGAAACCGGACAACCCCTTCATATGAGGTTTCATTGTTTACCCACTTCTCGTAGCCAGACGCATGAACTTCAAACTCAGCCAGCGTATTCTGCTCGTCCGCGCTAAATAGATTAGCATTTTTGGAAGTCAGCTCTGCTATGCGACGATTGTTTGGCACGATGGTAGATAACCTCATTGATAACCACGCTGCGTGTGCGTCGCTTTCGGGATTCTTCCTGGCTATCTCGGAACGGGGACCGTAGTTCTTAAAGACCGCTTTATTTTGAGCTAGTAGCGGGTGAATGGTGTTCGCTACCTCTTGCTTGTTCGCAAATATCTTTGATTTGAACCGATTTTCAACATCGGCGTTGTGCTGCAATTTCATGTTAAGAAGCGAGTTTACTGTAAAGGCGGCCTCGTTCTCTGGCTTGTCGATCAGTGTGTGGTGAGTGGGGCAGAGTAGGATGAGATTTGCATAACCGTCGCGCTCCTTAGACGCTTGAGCAGAATCATGACGGTTCGCTCCCTTTTTTTCACCGCGAATATGGGCCATTTCGCCAATCGTGTACGGCGCAGCCGTACCGCTCTCCGGCAGACAGAGCAAAGCAGCGCAATCCGGAAATGCGCATCGTCCCGCAGCATTCGCCCAGAGCAATTTTATGGTTTTCTCTGATATCGACATATTTGATTGCCCCTATCGACGTCGCGCCCCTACGACTGCGTGTTCGCGGCCTTGCGGTCTCGCCAATACTTCTCGTAATTCGGTCCCTGCGAGTTTGGCGGCACCGCCGGCGGGGTGATATTGATTGGCACCGGTGCCGGAAGGTCCGGCCCGATGATAATTGCTTCACCAGGCGCAAGCGTGGGAATAAATAGGGCGGCATTTCGGTCAAGGTCTCCGCAGGCTCGTTCAACGGCTTGCCGGTCCTCGTCGTTCGTCAAACGATGAACAATCAGAGTGCCGAGCTGGCTCAGCACATCAGCCGGAATGTCACGTGGCCTTTGGGTTGCGAGGACACATGTGAGTCCGTACTTTCTACCTTCTTTTGCGATTACGCCAAACGCCTCTAATTTAACATTTGTATAGTCATCCGCGACAGAGCGTCCCAGGAATTGATGAGCCTCGTCCAAAATCGCGATTACCGGAGCATCGCGGAAAGCATCAGACCGGGCGCGATTTAGAAGAAACCGTCCGATCACATTCATCAGAATTTCGCGCGTGTTATGCTCAAAGCGAACGTTCTTAAATGAAATCCGGATAATGTCGTCATCTTCAGATTGAATGAAGTTTTCTAGGACAGATGCAAGCGAAGGGCCCGACGTTCCAAACAAGCAATGGAGCTCCGTCGAATGGATAAGCGTCCGTATTCGCGCCATCAACCCTTCGCAATAGCTCGAAGAGTTATTGTCTATGTCTCCCCAAATCGAAGGGTTGTTTCGGTCTGTTCCGTATACGCACTCTGCCAATAATTGGTCAGCCAAGTCGTCAATCGCAAAGTCGCATAGGGGACTATGTAGCAAATCCTTGTGGGTATTAATCTCGTTGAAAAACGGAGCTCGTGCTTTTCCTTTTTTAGTAAGCAATCGTCCCTGATAGATAGTCAACGTTGTTGATACGCCTCCAAGAATTTTGACAAGCTTAAGACTCCTGACTGCATCGCGCAATTTTGGCCCTTGGCTTTGACCAGACGGCCTGAACAATGCAAATAGGTCATCTTCAGTCATTTGCCGGTATGGAAAGTGAACCTGCGTCGCACCGGGCTCCTGCCCGTCAAAAGCGTAATGCTTCGTGATGTCCGGCAGGGCGGCGAATTCGCCCGTCGGATCAAATAATATAGCTTTACCGCCCGTCGCTTTTATCTGCGCAATCACGGTAGCTAGCGTCCAACTTTTGCCGCCGCCTGTAGCGCCGAATATACCGCAATGCCGTCCAAATATTTTTTCTGGCTGCAAACGAAGCGGCACGCCGCTACCCGCATCGAGCATTCCAAGTTCTAACGTCAGCTTGTCGCTGGTTCCCAATGCGTTAGCGATCAGTTCTCCAAACATTGCCGGGTCGGCCAAATACACCGCGTCTCCCACACGCGGATGTACTCGAAGTCCACGAATTAGCCTGTCTTGCTTGTGGTCAACAGATGCAAAAACCAGAATTTTGCCCACGGGATGGGTTTCGGGCGTTTTTCCGAGAGCGGGCTCGATTGTCAGACGTTCGGAATCTGCAATACCGACTTCAACGATCCGGCCAAGCAACTTTACCATTTCGCAGTCGACGAAAACGAAATCCCCCACGGCGCCGCGCGCAAGCGACCGCCGCTCTGCCTGTGCGGTTGCGCGGGGCATGTTCGCTCGAATGGTTGACGCCGCGACAAAACTTACCGAGCCCAAATACCGAGCTGGATCAACGAGGCTGTGCTTCGTCATGCGGGAGGGCCTTCCCCCGATACTTCGCGTAACCTTTGCATGCGATCAAGATGGCGCTCACGCTCGGTTTGCGCGACTAAATCCGGCAGGGCGTGGGCCATATCCTCGAAGCGACCGTTGAGAAGCATTATTCGTTGGTCGCCTATCGCTACCAAATTCTTTAGCTTTTCAAAATATTGATTACCAACCGTACGCATCGGCGAAGTCAACGGAGCGACGTGTGGCGGAGGAACTCCTTCGAGTGCGCTGTCTGCGAGGAATGAAACGTCGCAAACGATAACTCTTAAAGACATGTTCGCTTCGATCGCAGCCATGACCGGCATTGCCAGATGATCGTCGTTAAATCCAAACCCGGAGATAATGATCGCAGTGTCTGGCTCCCGTAGTGCCGATTGAAATGCTCCCATCATGTCTAGATAAGGCGCATCGAAGGCCTCTTGGAACTTGCTATCTCGCGGGTAAATTAGAACCGGACTTCCGATGGAGGGATCGGTAGAGCGAAGAATAGTCTGCTGCTTCCGTCTCCAGTCGATGGAACCGTGAAGTTTATAAAGGTGAAAGACGCTTTCGATGTAATCGGGTGGATCGGTGTCGTTTTCTCTGCGAACGATATCGTAGCTGAAATGCGCTCTATCGTATGTCTGCGGTATGGAGTGTGAAAATCCATCTATGACTACAAACTGCTGCTCGCGGGCAGCGGCTTCAAAACAAAGATCGTAATTGGTTGTGAATATTTTAGCGCGCGGCTTTCTCACGCTTCGGCGCGCTATCTTCCTTATTAAGTTCCGATGACTTCCAAGCTCCGTCGACGCAGTCACGAAGTCGACCCGCTTGAGGATTGCTTTTTCGGCGACATCAACGAAAGCAGCAATCTTTGCTGCGGTCGCATCATTGAACAGTGTCGAATAGAGCTTGCAGAGTGTCAGGAGCTTTTCGATATTTTTGTTCAGGGTGGCTGCGTTCGGAATTAGGGAAACGATCTCGTTGAACGTTTCCGTTGTTGCGGCTGCTTCCACAGCGTCCCAGAGCGCCGCCATCGAAGGTGCGCTCTGACCATTGTGAGTTTTGGCGCAATAAGATGATCCCGCACCTGTCAGGACAAGAAGGTTGCTCGCGTTCAAAGCATTATGAAGCGCAAGTTCGACTGAACGGCAAGCTCCCTGGGCGGTCGTGCGTCCTTCACCGTCAGTTACGTCATCGTGCGCTCGCCAACCCTGCGTAGGTTCAAACAAGCGCAAGAGTGCTGTTGACGCTGTCTTATCATCCCAAAATGGCATGAACCGTTCTCCCCGTAGACACACTAGAACGTTTGGGGCAACGCAACCACCGCTATTGGGAACTTGTCAGGTGTCGGTGTGCCAAAATAAAGATAGCCTAAATGGCTGATTTGATTACGATTATCTCTCTGGGACGATAACGGTGTCGGAGCCAATGAGCGATAGACCCTAGCTGAGGCGGGATAAACTGAAAGCCGAGCGACCGCGCAAGAGCAGGTGGGGTCATGACCAAGCTCCAAGGTTGCTTTTTCCCCATCTCTAATTGCCATCTGCGATGTCACCACGTCTAATAGCTGCTGGGTGGCTGAGACAAACGCACGAAAACGAAGGTTCGGCGAATCCCCGGGTAAATCTCAGGGCAGGCATCGGCGCCCAAAAAAAATCGTTCATGCCCGCGAGTTGCTTGAGATGACTAAAAAGAAATCAAACAAAGGAGGAAAGCAAAAGGCACCGGAAATGCCAGGTGCCGATTATGGTATCGATCGTCCTAGCGCGGTTATGACGGCCCCCGATTTTAACGATAACTTGCGGGCAGCAGATGTCATTGCATGTGCTTATGGAGACGTGCTGAACGAACAAGTTGGCTCGGTCATTCCATTCGTTAGCCTCGTTGCAAAAAAACCTGAACTTCTCACAAAAGCTTTCGTCCAATTCAAGGCATGGATGGATGCGACAGGCCCTGACGCATTGAACGTCGAAATTCTTTATTCTGCCCTCGGTTATTATATCAGTTTTGCGCCGGATTATCAGCACGCGATGTGGCGTACCGTTGGGGTCGACCGACTAGCTACCCCGATATACTGGGGAATCACTTACATAAAGACCATCGATACTCGCCAAGCATTTCTCGACGATTTGGCGATGCACGCTAAACACCCAATTGCTCCCGTAATCTTGGGAGGCATGCACTATACGGGCGACGGGATGCCGCGCCCCGGCGGACCGCGTCCAAATGACCTGAAACCCATTGCAGGTTGTCCTGACCTTTTACTGCTCCATCTGCCGGTATACAAAACGCCGGAAGAGGTACCGCGCTTCTCCGGTCTTGTGAGCGTTGTCAACGCCGGGAACGAATCTCTAAGGGATACACCGGAAGATCTCGACACCCAGACGAAAAGTGCTGCGTCGGTATGGCGCGCGCGGGAGCGGCGCCTTTTGGCTTTGATGCCGGTGACCATGCACATGCTGCGCACGTCTGAGCCGTTACAAGCGAAACTCGATGCTTTCGCAGCTGATGGCATCGCACGTTGGCAACTTGAACAGGCGCTGATCAACCAACGTTTGTGGTCACTCGCCAGCTCGTCACAGCGGGCGCGGTTCCAAAACGCTAATGACCGCTATAAAGCGATAGAAAGCTTCGTTGAGTTGGACAGCCCGAATTGGGCATCGATCGCTGATGATCGCGAGTCCATCGTCCAGCAGGTATTGCGGGATTCGCGAGTACTTCTAAAGCGCCTCGGAGCAATGGCACCCGCAACTTTGCCCGAATGCGAAGAAGAGTTGAAGAAGCTCGGCTACCTCACGGACCCCGGTACAGCCGTATGACTTCGTGGCCGTCACCAAGAGTCACGGTCTTTGTTAGCTCGACGATCGGAGAATGCGCGTCCGAACGTCTGGCGGCACGTAAAGCTATAGAGGCGATCAAGTGTGATTCGGTGCTATTTGAGACAACGGGTGCGCGACCGCACCCCGCGCGCATCACTTATCTTGAAGGGCTCTCGCGCTCTCAAATCTGCGTAATCATCTGGAAGGAAAGCTACGGCTATGTTGATCCAGCCATCGCGATATCAGGGATTGAGGATGAATTCCGTATTGCGCGCGCGCGCGACATGGACATTTTGCTATACATCAAAACTGATGCCTTAAATCGTGATACACGGTTGGCTGCGCTAATCGAAGAGGCGCGTACTTTTGTCACAACCCACAGCTACCGGACCGAAATCGATCTTCAAGATCAAATCAGTTCGGATATTACCTCTGTTCTCGGTGCGGCTTATTTCGATCGCATAACCCCTCGGGCGGAGCGATTGACCGACCCATCTGCTGTTCTTACGGGCACCATGCCAACGGGCACGACAGCGCTCGGGCGCCCCGTTCTGGAGCAGCAAATAGACACTCTCGTTGCGCAGAAATCGCTCACTTGGCTGGTTGGCGCACCCGGCGCGGGCAAGACCGTGTTGCTCGCACAATGGTCCATCAGACGCCGCTCAGCTTATGTCAATGCGCGCGGTCTCTCGCTGCGTCACTTACTGCAAGCTATCGTTGCTGCGCTATCTGGGTCTTCTATCGCATCTGATGCAATCACACTCGAAGACGCAAGCCAAGCGCTCCGAGCCACGTGGCACAAGGGCGCGAAATGGCCGCTGGTCATCGACGATCCGGCGGACATCCCGGAGCTAACGCGCGTGATTGCCGGCCTCGGCAATGCCGATGAGAGCGCACACGTGATCATTGGAACGCGAACGGTAGATGGCGCGCCCGGCAGCGACAGCGTGAGCGTTCCTGGACTGACAAGCGCCGAAGCGGCGGAAATCATCGGCCAGCTCCCAGGCGCCATTCGTGGAACCGTCGCAGCTAGAACTATAGCGGGTGCATTGCCCTTGGCAATTCGCCGAGAAGCCGCGGCGCAGCAGTCGCCGCAATATCTCGTCTTCGATGAGACTGGTGAAGTCAATGTAAGCCCGGTCACACGCGAACTTCTCGCTCTGGTCGTCGCTAGTCCAGAGCCGCTTACGCTCAACGATTTGATTGAACTGTCATCAGCGGGCGAAAATGCCGTCACTGTGGACGGCAATTTAGCCAGCCTTTCCTTTCTGCTCGTTGACGACGGCCTAGGTTTTCGGCTGGTTCACGAAGAGATCTCACGGGAGCTCCGCCTCTCGCTGGCCCGACGACCCGCATTGGAACGGTTTGTTTCACAGCGGCTGGCTCAGTTCTTCTTCAAAACAAAACGCTATTTAGCGGCATTCAACCTATACCGATCCTTTGACAGGCCCCGCGCCATACGGGTTGCGTATCGCGCCGCGTTCCAAGCGACCCGAGAGGGCCGCTTCGGTCTTGCCATCCCGCCGCTGCAATTCATTGCCGATAGTAAGCAAGCGAGCGGCGAACGATTGAACCTCGCTGTCGCGTTGATAGCACTTTCACAGGCTCAGGATGTCGTTGGCATGACTGCCGACGCGAGCGCCTCGCTAGACCAGGCAGACCACATTGCCAATGAGATCGGTGATGCGGATTTCATTCAATCGGTTGCCGACCAAAAGCTCATCCGGCGCGTAAGACATGAATTGCGTCCCGAGGATTTAGAGGCGCTACAGGCAGTTCGTCGACGTTATACAGAAGCTGGGCGGATTTCTGACAGCGCTCGGCTTGCCGCCGAAGAAGGGTCAATTCTAATATCGATAGGTGACCACGAGAACTCCGTTCCGGTGCTACGCGAGGCGCTTGAAGCGTTTCAGGAGATAGGCGACAATTATGGTATCTATATCGCCTCGCGGAATCTCATTTCATCGCTGAATATGCGCGACGGCGGCCAGATAGAGGCAGAACGCCTGCTGCAATCGCTCGAAGATGGCGCGGAATACCGCAACGAAAAGCGCGAACGAGCGTGGATGTGCAACATCCTCGCCCGTCGTTACCGACTTGACGGCCGCCTTGGTGAGGCGGCGGCTGCAGCACAAGAAGCCATAGATATCGGTAAAGAACTAGCGGATCCCTATGTTACGGCCCTTAACCGGATTGGCCTCGGCAATGCTTTGCGAGAGAAAGGCGATCTCAACGGAGCGCTTGAGGCATTCCGAGAATGTGGAAAGGAAGCGCAGTCCATCGACCGCAAGGAAATTGATGGGCTTGCGTCTCGGCTAGCGGCGAGCGTGCTCGTTGAGCAAGCCGAAGAAGGTGCGCCTTACTTGAGGCCAAAACTCTACCGCGAGGCAGAGATTTTTGCAACACATGTAATAGGATTACTGCGCGGGAGCATTGCGGAAGTACAGGTCGCAGAAGCATTCGATAGTCGTGGTGATGCACGCTTAGGGTTGGGCAGAAAGGCCGAGGCGCTGGCGGACTTTGCAGAGTCGACGAAGCTCTTCTTTGCATTCGACGAACGTCGCGCGCTTCATTTGCTTCACTTTCTCGCTCGCAACTGCAATATCGACCAGCCTCTTGAGGCGATGAGTACGATGCTCAACGCGTTACCGGAAGGCGTCCCGCCGTCTGACAGCGATCCTTGGATTATCCTTATCGCGCTAATTGAGCAAAGCGTGATGCGTGGGCATCCTGAGGTGATCGGCGCTTACGCGCGCATTGCGCTCAAGATTAGCCAGACCATCGTGGCCGAGACGTTGGAAGTGGGCTTATGGCTCCGATTATTGACCCTTGCGCTCGACGAAAAGTCGCCGCCCGACGATGGCCGCATGGCATTTTTATTATCCGCATTCTTGGCACACACGCGGGCACGAAACTTATCACTTACCCAACTCGCGGCACTAACTGAGTTGACCCTAGGCAAGTCAAAGTCAATCGGGTTTCATTCCGTCGACAACCACCTTCAAACGACTCTAACGCTCGGGCCAGAGAATAAGATTTTGGTTGTCCTTGATGATATTGATGGAACTCCAGCAACACGTTTTTGCTCAACGGCTTTAACTTGTTTTTTTAGTGCCTTCCGAAGAGATATTGATGGGATGTTTCTTTCAAGCCCAATGATGAGTGGGATTTCTGTACGCTGTTCCATCGTAGATGCAGCCGGCGCACCGGCGGATATCCGGACTATGCTTGAAGGTAACGGGCCTCAAGGGCCCGTAATGATTGCAATGTTCGATCCATCACAGTCAGGTGGCCCAAGTGAGCTGTTCATTGCTTGTCGTGAAGACCTGCAGGAGCGATGCCAGGGCGATCCAATGAAAGCGACCGACCTGCAATTTATGTATGCGGATATTTTGCGGGCGGTGTTGGCTGTTGCTCTCGGTGGCGATATCGAAGTGGAAGTCCTTCGACCAAAAATTTCCTCGATAATGAAAAAGACCATCCAATAGTTTCAGTGTGAGCAATTTTCATGGTGAATGACGGTCTAGAAACTATGCAGGAGACATTGAAGAGGGCGCTCGAAGAGCTCGCACTGGCTCCGGAACTCATCGAGCGCGTGCTGGACTCAGGTTATTTCCTAAGGACATGGGCCAATCCATTCAGCGGCACGACGTGGACGACCGTCAGTGACATGATGTATGGCAACAAGCAATTTTCTAGCAGTTTTCCGATTGAAGAATTCGTTCAATATGTGAAGGGGGAGTTTACATTTCCGGAGCTGCCGCCCTTTGTGATCCTCCATGTGAAGTCGATCGATGACATAAAAGCCAGTCTCGCCGATCCGCGGAGGGCTCATTACATTGAAGATGGTGCCTTCTCGTACAGGGGCCAGCCGCGCAGCTATACGTTTCAGCGGCGGATTCCTAATCCTGTTCGCGCGGGGGCAGAGGGGAGGGAGATTTCGGTCACGGCCGGCATCTACCGGCAGACAAGCGAAGTCTACTCCTTCCGGACGCCGCCTATCGAACGCCGATCATTTCGGCATTTTTTACGCCATCTGGAGCCAAACAATCCGGCTGCGTGGGCAGCTAGCCACTACGCCTATGATACCATGCGCACAGAGCAGCATTACGCCACGCAGACCGCTGGATTAGACCTCACGTTCGAGATCGAGACAGCGATCTTCTTTGCTACACATAAAATGAAATGGGACCAATACGACCGCGCTTATTATGAGAAAGTGGAACGTGGCGAGCATAATGGTGTGATTTATTGTTTCCGTTTTACCAATCCCACGGTGAGGCAAACCCAATACTTGATCCGTGAGTTCGATCTTTTCAAGACTTATCCGCCAGAACGCATTCTCCGGCAGACCTGTGCGTTACCCCTATTTCTTCAGGAGGAACGGAACATCGCCATCACCGACCTTAACTGCATTATCCAACTTGATCCGAATTTTGAATATGAGGCGAGATTGACCCCAGAGTACATGTTCCCGAACACGCAGGAAGACCGCTTCTACGGAAAATTACTCCAGCTGAAAGACAAATATCCTGAGGACCTTAAGAACGTGGTCGAGTATAGGTGGGCGCGATAGCTGTATCCAATGAGAGAGTTGATATGCAGCCTGGCAAAAATTGCCCTAAACACGATAATTTCGTCCAACAAAAACGTCCAACATTTCGTGCAACGCCCTGGAGTTTCTGGGCAGTTTCCGAGAATCGGAGATAGCGAGTAGTCGATCGCGCTGAGTGTTTCGACCTGGAAGCCGCCCGATCGAAGATCCCATCGGAACAGATCGAGCCCATCGATCGACCTGAAAAGGGAGCGACGTGACGTGATTACATCGGCAGCGCGAGCTGTGATTCCGCGTCATCGATATGCTGCAGCGCCGATAGCGAGACGCCCAGAAGCCGGACCGGCTTAGGGACCGGGATCTCGTTCTGCAGTAAAGCGACCGATAGGCGTTCTAGATCGCTGCGGCTCGAAACCGCGACGGGCACAGATCTACTGCGCGTGATGATCTCGAAGTCGTTGAACTTGACCTTCAACGTCACCGTCCGCCCGTGATTGCCGGTACCTTCGCAGTATCGCCAGACCTTGTCGATGAGGGCCTCAAGTTCGACGACCATGGCGTCGAAGTCGGTGAGGTCGGTGGAGAACGTGTTTTCGGCGCCCACAGATTTGCGGATCCGGTCGGCGCGAACCTCACGGTTGTCGACGCCCCGCGAGATCCAATAGTAGTAGCCTCCGGCCTTCCCGAAGTTGGTCTGCATGAATTCGAGCGACTGATTGCGGATGTCGAGGCCGGTGTTGAGACCGAGCGAGTTCATCTTGGCGCTGGTCGCCGGCCCGTTTCCATGAAACTTGCCGACCGGCAGGTTTTCTACGAACGCCGGCCCCATTTCCGGCGTGATGACATACTGGCCGTTAGGCTTGCGGTGGTCGGAGGCGAGCTTGGCCAGAAACTTGTTGTAGGAGATGCCGGCCGAAGCGTTGAGACCGGTCACCTCCTTGATCTTCGCACGGATCGCCAATGCGACGTCCCGCGCAAATGGAATGCTTTGCAGATTTTCGGTCACGTCGAGGTAGGCCTCGTCGAGCGACAGTGGCTCGATGATCGGTGTGTGCTCTGCGAAGATTTCACGGATTTGCAGGGAGACCGCCTTGTAGACCTCGAAGCGGGGCTTGACGAAGATCAGATCGGGGCATTGCCGCTTCGCGGTAACCGACGGCATGGCCGACCTGACGCCGAACTTGCGCGCTTCGTAGCTGGCCGCCGCTACGACGCCGCGCTCCCGGGATCCGCCGACGGCGACCGGCTTGCCGCGGATATCCGGATTGTCCCGCTGCTCGACGGATGCATAGAAGGCGTCCATGTCGATGTGGATGATCTTGCGTTGACGGCCCGGGGAAGCTGCCTGGTCGTCATCGTCCTCGATGGTCACGTGGCTAGCCCGGCCGTATCTTCCTTGATGCCGCGGGCGACAATCTGGAGCGTGCCGTCGGTAAGCGGCCGCTGCAGCTTCAAGGCCTCATCGGGAGGAGCGCTCATCCAAGTCTCGACTTCTTCCGGCGTTGTCAGGATCACCGGCATCGCCTTGGGGTGGATGGCGCCAACCTCGGCGTTCGGCTCCGTTGTGAGAAAAGCGTAGAGATCGTTGGTCGTCTCGCCTTCCTTGATCTTCCGGACGGATGTCCAGTTGGTCCAGATGCCGGCGAAACAGGCGAGGGGACGGGTCTCATCGAGCGCGAACCAGATGTCGCCGCCCTCGGCCTTGTTGAACTCGCTGAAGGAGTTGAACGGCACCACGCAGCGGCTTTCGGCTCCCAGCCATCGTGTCCAGTGTTTGCTCTTCACGTTGCGAATGTTAGTGGTGCCGCCATCCGGCTCCAGCCGCAGCAGTTCCTTGAAATCGACCGGCTTGCCTTTGGCCTGCAGCTTTTCGGCCCGTTTCTTGGTGGCGTCCATCAGCGCCTTTGACGACGATGGCATCCCCCACCGCGCTGTGGCGAGCTCGCGGCCCTCGGCTCCGTTGCGCACGATCGGTGCCTTGTAATCAGGAAACACCCCCGGCATCGGCGCCAGATTGCCAACGTATCGGTTCACGACGCGAAACAGCGCGATGATCGCGGCCTGGTTTGTCGTGATCGAATAGAGATTGCACATCGGTCAGGTTTCGGTTCGAGGGTGGCGAGGCTGCCAAGCTAATTGTAGCAGAGTCGCGGAAGGCCGCCGGCCCGCCTTGGCGCATTTGCGGCAGCGCAGCCGGCTGGCGAGATCGTGCACGAAGGTGGTCGGCGGGTGCTTCATCGCCGCGAGGTCGACGTCGCTCGGCATCTTGCAGCGCGCGCACCTGATCTCCAGCCAGGGGAAGCCTCCATTCACGGCCTGGTCGATGGTGGGCGACGGATCGATCGGTTCGCCGTCGCTCCACATCCGCTCATTCCAGCTTTCGCAAAGGAGCCTGTCAGCTTGCTGGATCATTGCCTCGCCCTTAGCCCGCATCTCCACCGATTGGGCGGCCAGGATATTGGCCATCGCGCGTGCCTTGCCGAGTTCTTTCGCCAGAGCCTTGCGGTCGCCGCCCGACAGGGGCGTAGGGTGATACTTCGGGGCCATCCGGTCATCCAGGCGCAAAGAAATCGGATCGGCGATCCTGAGCGGACTACGGCGTCTCGAACGCCGGCCAGCACCCGTCTTCTTCATGCCTGCCGGTGCGCTGCTGGCAGGTGTTGTCGAGTAGCCGCTGCGCGACGTCCTTCCAGACCGCGTTGCCGCCATACAATCGGACTGCATCGGCGGTCTGGATTTCCACGGTCCGCTCGCAGCGACGGCAGGAGACGCGCAGGACGTGGCGCTGAATTTCCGAGAGACGTCGCTGCCGAATCTGGACCTCCGTCGCGTTGGCGCGAGGGTCTTTGAGTACCGATTCCCAGTATTCGGCCGGGAGGGGAGCATCCGGAGCCGCAGCGGAGGGGCCCGGCCTGCGGGCGGCTTCAGCGGCCAGCTTTTCCATCTGTTTTGGGGTCGGCATGCGCCAGCTCGCGGGTCGGTCGGACATTCCGAATTAGAACATAAAGAGAACAAAAGTCGAGTCCGATCGAGCCCGTTCCGTGAAAAAATCCTCCTGTTGGAAGGGTCGCGATGTCGGAACCAAGCCGGGCCATTCGTCTTGAATCCAACATCAGTAGTGGAGTTCCCCCGTCATGGCCCCCCGCGCGAACTGGAAAGGCTTCCTGCGCCTTTCCCTCGTCACCTGTCCGGTAGCGCTCTATCCGGCCACGTCGGAATCCGAAAAAGTCTCCTTCAACCAGCTCAACCGGAAGACCGGCCACCGCATCAAGTATGCGAAGGTGGACGCCGATACTGGCGAGGAGGTCGCCAACGAGGACATCGTCAAGGGCTACAAGGTCGACACCGATACCTTCATCGAGGTGACGAAGGAGGAGCTTGAGAACGTCGCGCTGGAATCCACGCGAACCATCGAGATCGACGAGTTCGTCGACCGTAACGAGATTGATCCGAGGTACCTGATCCGTCCCTACTACCTGGTGCCGGACGGAAAGGTGGGCCACGACGCCTTCGCGGTCATCCGCGAAACCATCCGAGAGCTGAACAAGGTCGCCATCGGACGCGTGGTGCTGACCAACCGTGAGCACATCATCGCGCTGGAGCCCATGGACAAGGGATTGATGGGAACGCTGCTGCGCTATCCCTACGAAGTCCGTTCCGTGGATGAGTATTTCGACGAGATACAGGACGTCAAAGTCACCAAGGATATGCTCGATCTCGCCAGGCACATCGTCAACCAGAAGGCGGGCCATTTCGAGCCGGACAAGTTCGAAGACCAGTACGAAACCGCCCTGATCGATCTCATCAACCAGAAGCGCGCCGGCAAACCCATTGCCGCGAAAGCGCGTCCCCGCGGCGAGAACGTCGTGGACCTGATGGACGCGCTGCGCAAGAGCATCGGCGCCGCTGAACCGGCCAAAGATTCGAATACGGCGAAGAAGCCGCGCAAGGTCGCCAGTGGTCAGAAGGAAATGCTGATGCCGATCGCCGGCAAGAAACCAGCGAAGGAGGCCGCGGCGAAGAAGCCAACGGCCAAACCTCAGCGGAAGTCAGCCTAGCGTATCGTGAAGCATCCGGTGACGCCGGACGGTCGCTAGCCAAACGTCGTCGCGCCTCAGATCCTGCGTCGTTACTCGGCCTCGATTTGCGTTGCAAAATAGGAGCGATATGGCAGCGCTGACAACGACCTCCAAGCGATCGACATTGAGCGCGGGCATTCTGGCTTACCGGAAAGGCGCTCGCGGGCTCGAGGTTCTGCTCGTTCACCCCGGCGGCCCGTTCTGGCGCAACAAGGACGATGGCGCTTGGTCGATCCCGAAGGGCGAAATCAATGCCGGGGAAGATCCAGAGCAGGCCGCGCGGCGTGAGTTTGCCGAGGAACTCGGCAGCGCCTCAATTGGTCGGCTGCAGGCCTTAGGAGAGGTTCGCCAGAGAGGAGGCAAACGCGTCATCGCATTCGCCGGAGAGGGCCATTTTGACTCGGCGGCATTGGCGAGCAATACGTTCGATATCGAATGGCCGCCCCGAAGCGGCCGGCGACAGAACTTTCCTGAAGTCGACCGCGCGGAATGGTTCGATATCGAGTTCGCACGAACGAAGATGCTGTCCGGACAATTGGAGCTTCTCGATCGTCTTTTGGCGATCGCGGGTGAGAGCGCCGGAAAATGATGTACAGGATTGGAATCATTTCGGACACGCACGGCCTGTTGAGGCCCGAGGCGGAACGACGCCTGATGGGCGTCGATCACATCATTCACGCCGGCGATATTGGGCGCCCCGAGATCGTCGACGCGCTTCGCCGGATCGCGCCCGTTACCGCCATCCGTGGAAACGTGGACACTGGTGAGTGGGCCCTCGAATACCCCGACACGGAACTCGTGCGCTTGGCGGGAAAGTCGATCTACGTTCTGCACGACCTGAAGACGCTGCAGGTTGATCCCGGCGCCGGCATCGACGTGATCGTCTCCGGACATTCCCACGTACCGAAGATCGACACGATCGGCGGCGTTCTCTACCTGAATCCCGGCAGCGCGGGACGGCGGCGCTTCAAGCTGCCGATCACGTTTGCGACGCTCGAAGTCACGCCTGAGGGCATACGACCGGAAATCCACGACCTTGGAGGGTGCGCGACGTTGACGATCGATCGGGGGGGCGGATCAGGCCGATGGCCAGAAAACTGAAAACCTATCAGACTTCGCTGGGCTTCTTCGATCTGGCGATTGCGGCTCCGTCGATGAAAGCGGCTCTGGAAGCGTGGGGGGCGGACAGCAATCTCTTCCACCAGGGCGCGGCGAGGGAAAGTGACGATCCGGACGTCATCGCCGCGGCCATGGCGAAACCGGGCATTGTTCTCAGGCGCCCCGTCGGATCCGCCGGATCCTTCGGCGAACATGCTGAGCTGCCCACCGATCTTGGCGGCCCCAGGCCAACGAAGGCCGCCCGCAAGTCGAAAGGCAGAACAGCAAAGCAGCCTTCCTCTCGCCCCATCGACAAGGCGGCGGAGCGAAAGGCCGCTCTCGCCTTCGAAAAGGAGCAAAAGCGGCGAGAGCGCGAATGGGCGGGCGAAGAGGCCGCCAGGCAGAAGGACCGTGAACGCCGTCAACAGGCAGTCGACAAGGCACAGGCTGCATTGAACAAGGCCGAGCAGGAGCATGCGAAGCGGGCGGCCGCCATCCAGCCCGAGATCGAGGCTCTCGAGAAGAGATCGCAGGCCGAAAAAGCCCGCTGGAATAAGGAGAAGGAGCGATTGGAAGCCGCGCTGCGGCGCGCGGGTTAGTCAACGGTTCTTAGTCGGCGGCACCCACGAGCAGCGCCATCAGCCCGCATTGGCCTACGAAGGAGCGGCTACGCTCTGCTTCCGCTTTCGGCGGCATAGCTGACGTGGCCGGACTTGCCGCTCTGTCGCTCGTGTAGCGATTTACCCAAAGGCGACGTTAACGAAAGAGTGGAGGCGTGTCCGCTCCGCTGGGCGATTCAGACCTCGCTCGTTCGGCGATGTGCGTTGTCCACGTCGCTGGCTAAATATCAAGCGGAACTCCCAACTATTATAGTGCCGAACAAGAGTTCGGCGTTAACCATCGCCAACGGTTCCAGTCTGGGCGACATCGCTTCGAAGTTTCTTAAATTTTGCTGGGTACCTCTTCAGGGCATTGTGACTTGGAGAGAGATATGAGTAAGCGGGCCAAACGTGGAATGGCAGACACGCTCGCACTCCCAATGGTCGGGAGAGTTGCAATTGGCGCCGTGGCCGTCGCCGCATTGGGGTACAGCTTGCTGTTTCGCCCGGCGAGCGTGCAACCGATACGAAAACCGTCTGCACCCCAGGCCCAGGCATCGTCAACTCCGGTATACGTGTCAACTCCGGTTCATGCATCAGCGCCAGCTCCGGCTCCGATTCTGGCCCCGGCGCCTCTGGTCGAACCACCAAAAGCCGCTGACGGTCCCGGAGCATTTGTTCGGCAGGTGGTCGACTACGCCAGCCACCAGACGCCGGGCACCGTGATCATCGATACCGGAAACACATTTCTTTATTTCGTTCTGAACGACACGCAGGCGATGCGCTACGGCATCGGCGTTGGCCGCGAAGGTTTCGCATGGTCAGGCCAGCAGACCGTGGCTCGTAAAGCAGAATGGCCGGATTGGCATCCGCCTGTGGAAATGGTCTCGCGTCAGCCTTATCTGCCGCGCTTTATGGCAGGCGGCCCCGGCAACCCGCTCGGCGCTCGGGCGATGTATCTAGGCGAGACCGAATTTAGAATTCACGGCACCAACAAGCCCGAGACGATCGGGAAGCGGGTTTCGTCCGGCTGTATCCGGCTGACCAATGAGGACGTCGTGGACCTTTATGAGCGGGTGAAAGTCGGAGCGAAAGTGATCGTGCTTCCGGCAACCGCTGCCCGTCGACCATCCCAGGGAGCGCCGCCAGACGCCGCTTTCCGATCGCCGGACCCGGCATCGCCGTCGAACCGGCCCTCGGCAACTAACGCGCAGATGCTGTCATCTGGACCGAAGATCGCGGAGGTCCAGTAGCTCAGTCCTCCTGTCCTCGATCTGCACCTGAGGACAAGGAGGCAATTCAAGTCGTCGCTTCCAAGTCAGCTCTGCCTCGGCGAAGAATTTCGTGCCGTCGCCTTTGCGGTGAGCGCTGATGGCGATCAGCTTGTCGCGCGGCAGAATCGCCTTCAGCCGCTTCTTGCGCTCGAGGAGAGGCTTCTTGCGCAAGTCCACTGCGTTCTCGAACATGAGATCAAAGGTGCGGATCGGCGTGGCTTTTGACCCCCAATCGGCGCCCAAGGTTGACCCCGCGTAGTGCGCCGTAAGTGTCGAAACCCATTTTGGAATTTTCTGCTTCACTGGGGTCAATGTTGGACGCCGAAAGGGGTCAATATTCGGAGCCGCGACACAGCCTTTAGTAGGTTGACGAGGCCCGTAACCGCCATTTCCGCGGTCCGCTCGACAAAAAGGCGAGCTCGCGGAATTCCGCCGGTGTCGGAGTTCATCGCCAGATTAACGCCGGCCCAGCATGTGTTTGCCGCGTCTATGCGCTTCAGTCCGCCGCCGAGAATTTTCCCACAGCAGTCACGATCACGGTCTATTCGATTCTTCGACTCGACAACAATCGATGATTAATGACAATCCGCAGATATCTGCGTAGCCACGTGGGGCCCCTGTTGGATTTGATTTGAAAGCAAGGATCGGATTGCGACGAGGCTACGCGCCATACTAATCTGCTTACTATCGTAGTTTATCCGACCCGGAGTGTGAGCCAAGACATGACTCCTGCTGACATCGATTTAGTAAAAGAATCGTACGCTTGGGTGAAGCCCATTTCCGAAGTAGCGGCTGAACTATTTTACCAACGCCTGTTTTTGATCGCGCCGGAGGTGAAGCCGCTGTTCAAGGGGGACATGAAAGAACAAGGCCGTAAGCTGATGATGACCACCGGATCGGTGGTGAATGCGCTAGATCGGCTTGAAACCATTCTTCCCACTGTGAAGGAGCTGGCCGTCCGCCACGTCGGTTATGGCGTCCGTGATGAGCATTATGATAAAGTCGGAAGCGCCCTCCTATGGACGCTTGAAACGGGTCTGGGAGCGCCTTTCACAAAATCACATAGCGCTGCTTGGGGTGAAGCCTACGCCGCATTGTCAGGCGTAATGCGTAAAGCAGCCTAAGATGCCTCCAACGCCACGGCAAGATATTATCAGGTTCGCTGCTGAAGCTCTGCCTCGGGAAGCCGATTCGCTGCAACCGAAGAGCGTGGCTATTGACCGGGCCAGGACGTTCTCGAAGAACTCGTACGTTCTAGCCGCGCTTCGAAGCGACATTATCTCAGCGAAGTTCAAGCCCAATGCGCGATTACATCTGAAATCGCTGATGGCCTGTTATGACACGAGTGTCGCGCCGGTCCGCGAGGCTCTTGCGGTTCTCGCCGGCGTGGGCCTGGCAATCTCCGAAGGTCGGCGCGGTTTTCGCGTCGCGCCTGTTTCGAGAGAAGACTTCCTCGACACAGCCGCGATGCGGAAGCTTCTTGAGGTCTCCGCCCTGAAGACGTCGATCGAGTTGGGCAGCGATGATTGGGTCAGGGAGATCCGGCGGGTACATAAGACATTCTCGCGAATTTCGCAAAAGGCCGGCCATGATGATCCCATCTCGGGTGCCTGAGAAGCCTATCATCGCGAGTTCCATTTTTCATTGATCTCGAAATGCGGTTCGCCCACGTTTTTGAAATTCTGGTCTCAGTTGTATGACCGATTCGATCGATACCGTTGTCTGACGCTATCATCCGGCTCATACATGGCAGGGACGGCAAGCGACCACGATGCTATTATGGAAGCGGTGACAGAGAGAGACATTCCCAGGGCTGCGGCGCTCGTGGGCAATCACATTCAAAGCGTTGCCGATGTTGTTCTTGAACAGTACGTGGATCCAGACGTCGCAAGATTGTCCTGAAGGAAGCCTCGGCGCGGGACAAATCTCCTGTCGTTCGGACGGTCTCGGATCGGGCGAGGAGTAGATTCCGCAACGGTTGCCGGAAGTTCTCGCGTACCGCGTCCGTTTGAAAGCGCGAGGCGGCCACTTGCCGATACGCCGGTGGCCGAGAAAAGTGGAGTACGCGTTGCGATCCGTACTTTCTTCGATCACCAGTAGCTGCGATCCGCCAGCGATCGGATACCGTGTCTTCACAAGCCAGCGTTCCGATAGGAAGCGCAAGGGATCGGTCTGAGTTCCAGTCCTCTCGCAAGCCAGACCTGGAATTCGACGGCAAGAAACGGAGTGCTTTTTTCGTCGCATTAGACATCTTTCGACTCCTGCCGGCCGACCTCGCAGGGCATGACGAAACGACGCAGACATAAATCGACGGAGCACACGTCCGAAACCAGGCCGCCGGCGCGCCAAGCATCCGACTCCGCGAATGTGGGCGATGCCGACCCGCCACCAAGAAATCTTTCACCAAGGTGAACGCAGTGTCCGATAACGCCGTTGCCAAACTTACGCTTGAGAGCCTGCGCCAGATGCTCCAGCAGAGCGGCTACCAGGTCGAGGTGGCGACCGATCGGGTCGACCACCTTTCCTATCTGCGTTCGACATCAAACGGGGTGAGCTTCGCCGTTCATCTCGGCAATCCGGTCCCCGGAGACGCGCACGGCTTCGCGGATGCTGCGTTCACCGCGGCCATCCACGTTCAGGGCGACTTTCCATTTGACATCATCAATAACTGGAACGCGCAACGCCGCTTTTGCCGCCTTCAACGCACGCCGACGATGATCGTGCTGTGTATGGACGTCAGCGTCGCTGGCGGTGTGACGCCTGATTTCCTTCTGGTTCAGATCGCAACCTGGGGCCGGCTGATCGGAGAGTTGATCACTTATCTGCAAGAACCGAATGCCGGTGGCGTCCTGGTAATGGCACCGAGAGAGCCGGTAGCCTGCGCTGACTGACGGTCTAATCGTGAACCTGTCCGGCAAATCATCATGATCCAATTATCGATCGTAGACTTGACGCCCGTCACCAGCATGGTGGTCCAAGGCTGGGAGCGGGGCTGAAGAAGAAGGCGCCATGCAGATTGACCCCGTCTCCCTAACCCGCGAACTGCTGACTTTTGATACCGTTAACCCACCGGGAAACGAAAAACCCTGCGTGGAGCATTTGGCCACGCTACTGGCATCGGCGGGCTATGACGTTCAACGATTTTAGATCGGCGAAAACCGCCTCAGCATTGTGGCACGACTCGAGGCCGCAATGGCCGCGCGGCCGCCGCTTGTCTTCACCGGGCACCTCGACACCGTGCCGCTGGGAACAAGGCCATGGACATTTTCGCCGTTCGAAGGTGATGTACGCGACGGCAAGCTCTACGGGCGGGGTGTCTCGGACATGAAAGCGGGTGTGGCCGCGGCCGTCGCTGCAGCCGTGGAGGCCGCCACCGGTCGGCCGAACCGTAACATAGCCCTTATTCTGACGGCGAGCGAGGAAGCCGGATGTGTCGGCGCGAGATCGATTGTCGAAACCGGCGGACTGGGGATCGCCAGCGCCTTGGTGATAGCCGAACCGACCGGCAACCTTCCTGTTATTGGTCACAAGGGGGCGCTCCATTTGCGGGTCAACGCCGCAGGCGCGACCGCGCATGGGTCGATGCCGGAGTTAGGCGTCAATGCAATCTACCACGCGGCAGCGGCAATAGGCAGGATCGAGGCCTATTCGCTGAGCCGGACACCCGCCCACGATTGGCTCGGTAAGGAAACGGCCGTAGTCGGCACGATACGGGGCGGACAGAACTTAAACTCGGTTCCAGACGCCTGCGAATTTACTATTGATATCCTGACAGTGGGAGACAGGGCCCACGCCGCCATTCTGGTGGAGATCGGAGAGGTACTTGGCGAACATGCGAGTGTCGCTGAGACTGTTGCCAACCTACCATCCGTTTTCACCGAACCCGAGCATCCGTTCATTGCCTGTGTGCTGAGAATTCTTCGTAAACGAAGGCCCGAGGTTGCCTTCGAGCTCGGGATCATGCCCTATTTTTCGGACGGATCGGTGCTGCAACCCGGCTATGGTAACTGCCCAGCGATCATTCTGGGGCCCGGCGAAGCGTCGCAGGCCCACCAGACCGACGAATTCTGCTTCGTGCCGAACATCCGTGATGCGAAGGACATTTATATTGATCTGTGCCGTAGCTGGTAGGGTCTGATCCGAGTGCGGTCCCGAGCTTCCTCGGTCCATCGATCGCGGACTGTCCGATAGACTGGCGAGGCACTGAGTCCTCCGGTTCGTATAAACGGACTAGATTTTGCGATGCAACGAATGAAGCATTTGCCGTGGACTCCCACATTCGTATCCCATCGTCCATCGACGATCATTGTTTCCAAGGGTCGGTCGCAGGGCAATTATTCCGCGGCGACAGTGCCAGGAGATGCCGACCAAGCCCTTTGCGAAGGTTCGAGAGGAGCTGCCGCCAGAACCACGTGGATGGTCACGCCGCAGAGACCCGGCGGGTAACGCCGTCATCCCTATGGGATCGCACTCGGTTCGGCCGTTACCGCAGTCTGTGGCATCTTGCTTTCACGCCCTCGGCGAATCTACGGCCATATCCGGCTGGCGTTGCAGCGAGACCGCGGGCGAGGCCAAAATTACAATCATCTGCCAGGCAAAAGCGGCAACGGCAAGGTAGAGACAAGCCTCGGCATTGTACATTCCGCCGACGATGGCAGCGATACCGGTACCGACGGGACGTGCACCGAAGCTGAGGACATTGATTGCCGAAACGCGGCCGAGCAGACTCGGCGGCGTCACCGACTGTCGCAACGTTGCGGTCGATATGACCCAAAGGATTGGGCCGACGCCGAGCAGAAAGAAGCTCAGGCAGGCAAGGGCAGGCGATGGAAGCCATATCGTCAGTGCCATGACGACGGAAGCGGCGAAACCAACTATTGGCCCCAGCGCGATCACCGTACCAAATGGCAGTCGCTGCATAAGTCGCGCCGCGACCAGCGCGCCGATCACCATGCCGACGCCATACATCGCAAGCGTCAGACCGACGCCCGAGGCAGAAAGTCCAAGATGTCTGACGGCATATGGCACGAACACCGCGAGGGTCAAGAATGACGCGGCGCTGAAAATGAATTGCGTCACGAACACAGGGCGCAAAAGTGCATGATTCGCAACGAAGGAAAGCCCCTCAGCGATGTCGTGCGTTGGTTTGCGCCGCGGGATAATCGGGCGCGCCGGCTCGTGGATGCCCGACAGCAGGACGACAGCGATGATCGACAAGGCGGCAGCGAAGCCGAACGCGGGTGCCGCACCCACAAATCCTACCAGAGCGCCCCCCACGGCAGGTCCGCCGGCAAAGGCTACCGTACGCGCCAATTCGATCCGGGCGTTGGCGATCGGAAGGTGATGTGGACGAACAAGCGAAGGCACCAGGGAAGGCGCCGCCACGCTGTAAACGACGGTGCCACAAACTGCGACGAAGCCCAGCAGGGCGAGCAGCCACATGGACAAGGTGCCCGACCAGACCAAAGACAAGATCGCGAGCAGCGATGCCGCGCGGAGTGCCTCTGCCGACGCCATGAGGGTCCGCCGTGATATCCGGTCGGCCATCAAGCCGGCGGGGATCGCGAACAAAACAAAGGGCAGCGTTAGCGCGGTCTGCAGCAGACTGGTCTCGCTTACGCCTGCGCCCAGCAGAAGCACGGCCACGATCGGCGCCGCCGCCAGCGCGATCTGTTCGGCGGACTGCGCCGCGAGATTAGACCAAGCAAGACGGTTGAAAGTGTCGGGTAAGAGGCGCTCGGGTGAAGCGGGCATGGTGTCTCCGTTAAGTCCCGAAATGCAACGCGCGATCCGCCCCGCGGTGCTCGGCGACGTGTCGCCCAGTCCTGCGAGGCGGCGCTGGCCAAGTGTGTGTTTAGGCCCGCTCGATCTTTGCTGCGTAGCAGCCGGGACGAGCGTAGTGCGCGTGAAGATAGGCGACGGCCGGATCGTTGAAGAATTTTTCGATCAACGGGGGTAACTGATCGCCATCGACGACGTCCGCGGCCGCCAGTTCATGTTCGTGCGAAAACGCGCGAAGCGAAATCAGGCGTGTCTTCAGCAAATCAGGGATGACATCGACCTCGTTGCAGGATTGAACCGCTCCCTCACGAATGAATATCGCGTGACTGGCGCGGTAAGCTGTGTCCGCGGGCTGGTGCAGGTAATTCAGCAGGATCGCGGTTTCGCCAGCCCGGACTTCGCGAAGCTCGATGCGGTCCGGGACTACGGAACCCTCGGCCAAGACTTTCCTGCGGGCACCGTGCTTCGCGAGTTCCTCGTCAGTCATGCCGTAAAGATGAGAAAATTGATCGGAATCCAACCCGGTGATCCGGAATGACATTTGCGTCGTCCTTTTGTCTATGGCGCTTGGCCCGATTCGAAATGGGCCAACCTCGGAGCTCTCGGAACGGATGGATCGTAGCCTGATCGCGCGGATGTGCCGTTGGGCGATCCTCTCCACCGTTCGTCTGATATGTACGAATTTTGCACTGCGCTCGACCGAGCCGAACTCCGAATCTTGTCATCGTATTGGAAGTCGCTTGCTTCCAAATCGAAAAACGCGGGGTGAAACATGCGAGCGGCTGCGCCGGAATTTGGGCCGTGAGCGGCGAGGGAACGGGAGCGTCCATTGATTGCGTTTTGCACCGATATGCGGTGCGGGAGCCCTGTAATGACCACGCTCTATGGTCAAGCTCGAGTCTCCCGGCGCTCCGGATCACAACGTTTCGCCCGCAAAGGGCTCGATCAGCGAACCGGCGCGGATCCGGATCGGGAAGTTCTTTGCCGGGATCTGCGTTCTCGACGGGGACCGTCAGGTGCTCATCGAACTCGGATGGGTAAATGTGCGCAGCGCATTTAGCCAATCACTTTGGTCGGCGCTGCCATATCGCATCCCGCCTTCGGCCGCTAACGTCCTCGATGTCATCTCGCAGCAGGAGCGGTCGAATGGATTTCGAATTGTCGAAAGAACAAAGGGAGATAAAGGCACGTGCATCCGCCTTTGTCGACGATGTGTGCCGCCCGCTCGAAGACATGTGGGGGATCGACGATTACGCCGTTCCTCACGATATATTCATGGGTGTAGTAAGAAAATTCCGGGAATACGGCTTCCGCGGTCTTGCTGTACCGAAGGATGCGGGCGGTCAGGGGCTCGGTACCGTAGCAAAATGCCTGGTTTATGAAGAGATAGTCAGGTCGCCTGTGATGCACGGTCTCCTGACTTCATGGTCGGGATTCCTGGATCCTCATCCGGCTTTGCACTCGGCACCCGAATGGCAGAAGGAGGCCTATCTCTACCCGATCCTGAAAGAGGATAAATTCTATCACATCAACATCTCAGAGCCGGGAGCGGGATCGGATGCTGCCGGCATCGAGACCACGGCCAGGCGCGACGGAAATAATTTCGTCATCAACGGCATCAAGCGTTGGGCGCCGCCGCCGAACCATCCCGGCATCGTGCCCAAGTACCTGCTGTGTTACGCGGTTACGGACTCGACCAAAGGCTACGAGGGTATCAGCCTATTCCTGGTAGACTATCCGAATCCAGGCGT
The DNA here is from genome assembly GCF_009766005.1 of Bradyrhizobium sp. S69. Classification (GTDB taxonomy): domain Bacteria; phylum Pseudomonadota; class Alphaproteobacteria; order Rhizobiales; family Xanthobacteraceae; genus Bradyrhizobium. The sequence goes on from NZ_LMUK01000038.1 coordinate 64,279, forward strand.
TTCGGTATTGCGCGAGTACGAAACGATGGCGCCCGGCACCTACTTGGGACGTAGCTGCGACTACGAATACAAGGACTGCAATGTGCCTGCGAAGAACATGCTTGGCGGCGAGGGCATGGGCTTTCGCTATTTGATGGATCAGCTCAACCGCAACCGCACCGTGATCGGCGCGCGTCTCACTGGAACCGCCACATGGGCGCAGAAGCAAGCAGTCAAGCGCGCGAAGGAGCGCGAGACTTTCGGAAAGCCGCTTGCCGACCGGCAGGCGATCCAATGGATGCTGGCAGAGTCGGAGATGGATCTCGAGCAGTCGCGTCTCATGGTGTACAAGACCGCCTGGATGCTCGATCGCGGGTTGGACGCCCGCAAGGAAGCGGCAATGGTGAAATGCTTCTCACCGCTTGCAGCTTGCCGGGTGATTGATCGTGCCATTCAAATCCACGGGGGACTTGGTGTCCTTAAGGAAAACCGCTTCGGGCAGCTCTACTTTCAAAGCCGGATCGCGCAGGTGGCCGAGGGCACTACCGAGATCATGAAAATGACCATAGCTCGCGAGGTTCTCAAGCAATATTCCTGACAGTGTTCAACGAGGTTTTTCGGCCCTCGTGGAAGCCATCGCGATATGCTCGGCTGGAGCCCAGACATAACTCCGTTCGTCTGGCCCAGCAGCACGGAATCGGTCATTTTTCCGCGTCAATGACATCACCCACTGGCACCCATTTGGTACCGTCGAACTGCATGAGATGTTCCTGACTCATCGGCGTGTAACGGCTCGCGCTGGTATTGAACTTTATGCCGGGAAGCATGATCGAGAGTTCGAGATCCTTGATACTTGCCGCCTGTTTCATCAGATTGTCGCGCGTGATGTCGTCGCCGCAGTTCTTCAGGACATGTTCGAAGGTTTGTGCCGTGGCGTAACCGAATACGTAATACGTTTCCGTCGGATTCGCGTCAGGCATGTACTGTTTCATGAAGGCCATGTATTCCTTCATGCCGGGATCGTTTGCCCAGATCGGATCGTTAGGATCCTTTCGGAACGCAACCGTGATGACTCCCTTCGCGTTTTCCAAACCGGCCGGCACGAGCGTGCTGGCAATTGAACCTGCCGCGTCGCTCAGCAGATGAAGGGCTCCCCATTTGACCTCGGCCATGCGTTTGATCGCCTGGGCTGTGAATTTCGGTGTCGAAATGTCGATCAGGACGTCAGCGCCGGTGGATTTTAACACCAGAATCTGTGAATCGATTGTCGGGTCGGTCAGCTCGTAGCTGACTTCCTTCAGAATCATCGAGTTAGCTTTGTCGCCAAGGCCGTCGCGAAAGCCTTTCGCGTAGTCCCGGCCGAAGTCATCGTTCTGAAACAGGACCGCGATTTTGGCGTTGGGGCGTTCGGCCAGGATATACTTGGCATAGATCACACCTTTGGCGTGGTTGTTGGGTTGCCATCCCATCGACCATGGGTAGGTCTGCGGCTCCGCAATCCGATTGGCGCCCGTGCCGAGGAAAAGACCAGGTACCTTTTTGGCGTTAAGGTACTTCTGAATCGCAAAGTTGGTCGGTGAACCGAATGTCCCCACGATCGCCAATACCTCATCGCTTTCAACTAGGCGGCGCGTCTGCTCCACGGCTTTCGGCGGGCTGTAGGCGTCATCGAGTGAAATCAGGTTGATCTTGCGTCCGTTCACGCCGCCCTCGGCATTGATTTTCTGGAAATAGGCGGACATGGCCCGACCGATAGCAGCGAAGCTGGAAGCGGCTCCACTGTACGGCATGGTCTGGCCTATCCTCACCTCGGTGTCGCTCACGCCCGGCCCGTAATCTTTGCTTTGAGCCGATCCGGCCGCCCCGCCAACGATTGCCAGCGTAAGGCCGGCCGCAAGCAAGATTCTCATTTTTTTCCCCTGGGCTTTGGGTGGGTCCGGCGTCATGCTGAAGGAAGGTAACGCTGCTTCAGCACGTGCTTAAAAAGCTTGCCGTTATCCTGCCGTGGCATCTCGGTTTCGAAGTCGATCGACCGGGGGCACTTCACGCTTGAAAGTGTCTCCCGGCAGAACGCGGTAAGCTGCATTGCAAGATCGACCGACGCCTTTGAGGGGTCCTTGAGTTGGACGACCGCCTTCACTTCCTCGCCGTACTCCGGATTCGGAATCCCAAAGACCGCCACGTCCTCCACGTCCGGATGCACGGATAGCCGGTTCTCGATTTCGGCGGGGTAGATGTTGACGCCGCCCGAGATGATCATGTGAGACCTCCGGTCGGTCAAATATAGATAACCATCACCGTCGAGGTATCCGACGTCGCCGATGCTGGACCAACCCTTGTCGTTGCGCGAGCGTGCGGTCTTCTCCGGATCGTTGTGATAGACGAAGGTCGGGCCTTCGAAATAGACGTCGCCGATCTCACCCGATGCCAGTTCGTGTTTATCCTCATCGAGGATGTGCAGTTTGCCGACACAGGCGCGGCCGACCGAACCGCGATGAGTCATCCAATCCGGAGCGGAAATGCACGTGGCGCCATTGCGCTCCGAACCCGCGTAGTATTCCCAGAGGATTGGTCCCCACCAGGCGATCATGCTTTCCTTGATGTCCGGAGGACAGGGTGCCGCGGCGTGGATGGCACAAACATGGGAGGAAAGGTCGTACGATCCCCGCGTTTCAGAGGGCAACCCGAGTAGGCGGAAGAACATCGTCGGCACCCACTGGCTGTGGGTCACTTTGTATTTCTGAATGGCTGCGAGCGCCGGCTCGGCAGCGAATTTCGGCAGCACGACCACTGTGCCGCCGGATTCCAGTGTTCGCATGGTGAAGCGCAACGGGGCGCCGTGATACAGTGGAGCAGGCGAAAGATAGATGGTGTTTTCGCCGAACCCGAAATTTTCGCGAACCCAGTCGCCGGAAGCTTGTGCCTGCGCGATGTTCTGGAAGAGCGGTTGCTTGATCCCCTTCGGTTTCCCCGTGGTGCCGGACGAGTAGAAAAAATCTTTCCCGACGGGGCCGTCCGGAATCTCCAGATAGCGTTCGAATCTCTTCAATTCACGCTCGTAGTCCAGAGCCCCTGTTATTTCGCCCCGCAGCACGATCGACTTGCAACGCGCCGGGTTGTTGGCGGCGAGCGCTTCCACGACGCCGGCGAAGCGCGCTGCGACAAACAGAATCTTGGCTCCGCTGTCTCTGACGATGTAGGCCGCTTCCGCCGGCGTCAGGTGGGTGCTGACCGGCGTGTAATACACGCCATGGCGGCGGGCACCCCAGACCAGTTCGAAGAAGGCCAGGTCGTTGTCGAGCAGGATGGCAACCCCGTCGCCTTGGGTCAGCCCCATCCACATGAGGAGTTGCGCCACCGAGTTGGCACGGTCGTCGAGCGCACGATATGTCATTGCCTCTTCGGTAAAGGCGATCAGGGACGCGGTCTTTTCGGGGTGGAGTTCCGCCCATTTGCGCAGTGTCGGCATTTCGATCCCGTTGGAGCGCCGGGTTCGGACCCCAGCTGGGCAACGGATTATCGGGTCAGCCCTTGGCAATGAATGACCGCACCTGACAAATTCATTGGCGGCGTCTCAGATGGCGTCAGGGTCCTGGACTAGGCGACCGATTTGCGATTGGCCTGCCGGTATTCACCTGGAGCCGCTCCGGTCCAGCGGCGGAAAGCGCGATGGAACGTGCTAAGTTCCGAAAAACCGAGCGACAAACCGATGTCCTCTAGCGATAGCCGGGATTTTCGCAAAAGGTGGATCGCGACGTCCCGGCGCACACGGTCTTTGAGATCCTGAAAGCCGCAGTTGTCTTCGTCCTGGAGCCGCCGTCTCAGCGTCTGAGGCGTGACCGCCAGCATTGCCGCGACTTCCTCGAGGGATAGATGTTTCGTGAGGTTGCGGCGCAAGATGCCACGCACCCGCTCGGATACGCTGCTTTCGTCCCGATAGCGCACCAAGAGAACGCTCGGCACCGATGCAAGAAAGCGAAGCAATCGTTCCTCGTCCGGAATGATCGGCAAATCCAGGACATCAGTTTCAAATCTTAATTCGGTTCGCAACTGATTGTAAAGAAGAGGTGCTTTGTACACCGGCTCCAATTCCGAACTGAACGGTTGTTCGGGAAACACGTAATGAACGGTGCTCAGCGGGACAGTCCTGCCCACCAACCAGCACATCAGGCCGTAGATGAAGAAGATGATTGCGCCGTTGATCATCCGGCGCCGTTCCGCATCGGCCACGCGATCAGTCATCCAGATGCAGGCTTCCTGGTCGTCTTCGCGAAAGCGAACGGTGAAATCATCAACTACCAGATGGTAAAACTGACAGCCGGTACTGATGGCTTCCCGCAATGTGCCGCAGCGTACGAGAAGTTTGCACATGGTGCGGAAGGTTCCCGGACGAACGGGGCGGCCACAGAGAAGCCAGAACTCGTCGCGGGTAATCCGGGTCAGTACCACGATCAAACGCGCAAACTCTCGCTGCGACAGCCGTGAGTTCGGGTCTGACATTCTGGCAGGGTCGATGCCGGAACGCATCAATATCCGGTCGGTGTCTAATCCCGCTTGTCGCACACCGCTCATGACCAGTTTGACGTAACCGGCATCGATCACGGATCGCGCCATGCCAGTGCCCGAACCCGGTTGCTGCAAGTCTGTGTGGTATGCGGCCTTTGTCATTGTGTCCTATTCTACGACGTTGGCCGACGCGCTACCAGAACCCGCCAGAGCTGAGGGGCCAATGGAATTGGTTGTTTCCGCCATATCCCGACGGCCGTGGAGGCCTGATGTTCGGTGAACGCCGGACACGATAGCGGGAGTTTTGCCCTGGAGACGAGAATGCGATGCGCGCTCTGATAAGCAGGGAAGCCGGCGGTCCCGAGACGCTTCGCTTGGAGCAGATTCCCGATCCGGTAGCGGGGCCTGGCCAGCTCGCAATCTCGATCAAGGCCTGCGGCGTGAACTTTCCAGACCTCTTAATGATTCAAGACTTGTATCAGGTCAAGGCAGCGCGCCCGTTCTCGCCTGGTGCGGAGATAGCTGGTTTCGTAAGCGCCGTCGGGGAGGGGGTCGGGGATTTCGTGGTTGGAGATCGCGTCATCGGCCGCTGCGGCGTCGGCGGGATGGCTGAAGGCATCGCCCTCGACGCGTCAAAGTGTACGCGGATCCCGGGTACCATGCCGTTTCCGGATGCGGCCGCGTTCCAGTTCGCCTACGAGACCTCCTACTACGCACTCGTGACGCGCGGACGGCTCAAGTCAGACGAGACCGTGCTCGTGCTCGGCGCGTCCGGCGGCGTCGGGGTCGCCGCGACTCAGGTTGCCAAGGCCTTGGGTGCCCGGGTGATCGCCGCCGTCTCATCGGAAGAGAAGCTCGCATTTGCACGCATTCACGGGGCAGACGACGGTCTCATCTATCCCGCTTCGATTAGCCAGCCTCCCGACTCCCGGGAACTATCGCGAGCGCTGAAGGCTGCAGTCGGCGCGGCTGGCGCCGACGTGATTGTCGACCCGGTCTGCGGAGCGTTAGCCGAACCGGCTTTGCGCTGCATCGCAGAGCGTGGTCGCTACCTCATTCTAGGATTTACCGCCGGGATCGCCGCGCTTCCGATGAATCTGCCGCTGCTCAAGTCGTGCGACATCCTAGGGATCAACTGGCGTACCTTCACGATGTCGCAGCCCGAAGAGAACCACTCCAATCGGGAAACGCTTTTACAAATGTATTCGCGAGGTAAAATCTCGCCCGTCATCACCGCGACTTTCCCGCTCAAGCGGGGCGGAGAGGCCATTGCGCGCCTTAAAGACCGCGGCGCCATGGGTAAGATAGTCGTCACCAATTAGGCGGTTGTCCATTAGGTCGAAGACCACGCCGCCGCACAAACGAGAGCGACCTTGGCGCGGCTCTGGAAGAGGCCGGCGGCAATCAGGCACAGGGTGGCGGCCAAATTTGATGCCTGGGATCGCCGCGAGCGACGCGCTTGGGCGATCTGCACCGCGCTTCAATTCCCGCGGAACGTGAACCCTTTATGAAATAAAATTCTACTTTCGTGGCGTATGCAGGATTGACTATGTATTATAATTCACTATGAGTTGCGTTATAATTCATAGCAGCGTGCGGCTCGCGGTGGATGCCGGGAACACGTCGGTGCCGACCAATATCCCGGGAGGGAATGACACTTCGGTGCAACGGACTCGGGGCAGATCGCCGTAGCAGCGCGATCCAGTAGCGAAGCGTCGCCTTTGCGGCGGCATGGCGCCCATACCACCGCAAATTCCCACACATTATTTTCGCGATAGATCAGAGGCAGTCCCATGTCCGTTTACAATGCGTGTGCCGAGCTACTTGATTCCAACGTCGAGCACGGACGGGGCGATAAGATTGCTTTCGTCGACGACGCCGGCTCCATCACTTACGCCGAGCTCCAGATTGCTACGCGGCGTTTCGCCAATCTCCTAAAATCACGCGGGGTACGACGAGAAGAGCGGATAGCGCTGATACTTTCAGACACGATCGATTATCCCATTGCCGTCCTGGGCGCTATTCGAGCCGGTGTTGTGCCGGTGCTGATCAACACGCTGCTTGCGTCCGAGCATTACAATTACATGCTAAACGACTCACGGGCCAAGGCCGTGTTCGTTTCGGCGTCGCTACTGGAAAACGTCGGGAGATGTCTGGACGGGCGCCAAAACATCCTTGTCAGCCGTGGCGCGGCGGCTGTGCACGAAGATCTCGCCACCGCCCTAGCCGCCGAGACTTGCGACTTCGAGACCGTGGAATGCCATCAAGACGAAGTCGCCTTTTGGCTCTATTCCTCCGGTTCAACGGGGGTGCCGAAAGGCACCAAGCACGTACACAAAAGTCTGGCGCTGACGGCCAAGTTATTTGCGCAAGGTGTGCTAGGCCTGCGTGAAGACGACGTGGTCCATTCGGCGGCAAAGCTCTTTTTCGCTTACGGTCTCGGAAATTCACTTTCCTTCCCGTTGTCGGTCGGCGCGACCACGATACTCAATCCGCTGCGCCCAACGCCTCAAACAGTATTCGGGATTCTCGAAAAACATCAACCGACCGTCTTCTGCGGCGTTCCGACCCTCTATGCCGGGATGCTTCATGACGTAGAGCATGCAAACTCCGCGGGTTCGGTCCGCTTGCGCCTTTGCACCTCAGCCGGCGAAGCCCTGCCGGAACATATCGGTCAAACCTGGCAGGCCCGGTTCGCGGCGCCAATCATAGACGGGGTCGGTTCAACCGAGCTGCTCCATGTCTACCTTTCCAATGCGCCCGGCGACATCATCTATGGCACGTCGGGTCGCGCGGTCCCCGGTTATGAACTCCGTCTGCAGAACGAAAACGGCGTACTGACACCAGACGGAGAAATCGGAGAACTCTATGTAAGAGGACCGACTTCAGCCGAAGGTTATTGGAATCAGCGGGACAAAAGCCGCGAGACCTTTCAGGGCGAGTGGACCAAAACCGGAGATAAATACGTCCGCGACGCCTCGGCCCGATACACATACTGCGGTCGAGCAGACGATATGTTCAAAGTAAGCGGAATCTGGGTCTCACCGTTCGAAGTCGAAGCGGTGTTGGCAAGTCACCCCTGCGTACTCGAAGCGGCGGTCGTGCCGCACGAGGACGAGGAAGGCTTGCTGAAGCCGAAAGCCTTCATCGTGCTGAAGGACGGCGTCGTGATCGATGGCTTCGAAGCAAGCATCAAGGATCACGTGAAGAAACATATCGGCATGTGGAAATATCCGCGTTGGATCAAGATCCTCGACGCGCTGCCGAAGACGGCCACCGGCAAAGTTCAACGCTTCAAGCTGCGGGCCTAATACCCGTGCGAGCCGACCGGACGTCGTCTTCCGCTGATAAACGGGCTTTGCAGCTCACGGGATGCAAGATCGGGCGGGGGTGGCCCGAGAAAGCATTCACCAGCGCGCCGCCATTATGAAATAAAATGCACGATTTGGTCTTTCAAGCGCTGGACATGCAAGTAAACATGCATTATTGTGCATATAAGGCATCGACGAAGAAAACGAGGGCAACATGGCTACCGGAAACCGAAAACTCGCGAACAATGCGACCTTCATCGATTTCCAGACTGAGCCCTCGCGGTATAGGCACTGGAGGATCGATGTGGCTGGCGACGTCGCTACATTGACTATGGATGTCGATGAGAACGGCGGCCTGTTTGAGGGTTACCAACTCAAGCTGAACTCGTACGATCTCGGGGTCGATATCGAACTCGCAGACGCGGTCCAGCGGCTGCGCTTTGAGCAGCCGGGCGTGAAAGTTGTTGTGCTGCGATCGGCAAAAAACCGCGTGTTTTGCGCCGGGGCCAATATCCGCATGCTCGCCGGATCCACCCACGCTCACAAGGTCAATTTCTGCAAGTTTACGAACGAGACCCGCAATGGCATCGAGGATTCAAACGAGAATTCCGGTCAACGCTTCATCACCGTCGTCAACGGCACCGCTGCCGGCGGCGGGTATGAACTGGCGCTCGCGACCGACCACATCATAATGGCAGACGATGGCGCAGCGGCCGTGGCCTTACCTGAGGTGCCGCTGCTCGCTGTTCTTCCCGGAACTGGCGGCCTCACCCGCGTCGTCGACAAACGCAAGGTGCGGCGCGACCATGCGGATTACTTCTGCACGATCGAGGAAGGCATCAAGGGGAAGCGCGCAGTGGATTGGCGACTCGTGGACGAGATCATCTCGAACACTAAGCTTGAGGAAACGGTCGCAGTTCGTGCAAAGGAGTTCGCCGCAAGTTCGAAAAGAGCGGGCGAGGGCAAAGGAATCGCGCTCGCGCCGCTCCAGCGCGAATTCACGGACGCCGGCATCCGATACGGTTTCGTCGGCGTCAATGTAAATCGCGACGACCGTATCGCGACCATCACCATCAGGGCGCCGGAAACCGAACCGCCGGCAGACATCAACGGCATTGTCGAACAGGGTGCCAGTTTCTGGCTGCTTCAAGTTGCACGCGAGCTCGACGACGCGATCCTGCATCTGCGCATCAACGAGACAGCGACAGCGATGCTCGTATTTAAGTCGACGGGTGACCCGCTGCGGGTGCTTGCCTATGATGCCTTTGTCCTCGCGCATGGATCGCATTGGCTTGTTAACGAGATCAGCCATTATTGGAAGCGTGTGCTTAAGCGCATAGACGTGACTTCGCGCACGCTGGTCGCATTGGTCGAGCCGGAGTCGTGTTTCGCAGGGTCACTGGCCGAGCTCGTGCTGGCCGCAGACCGTTCCTACATGTTGATCGGCACAAAACAGGGCAACAATCATGCACCGGCGGAAATCGCTCTGAGTGCCTTGAATTTTGGTGCCTATCCGATGAGCCACGGCCTGACGCGGCTGCAGTCGCGCTTCCAAGCTGATCCGTCCAACGTAGAGACCGCGAAGTCCAGAATCGGGGAGCCGCTCGACGCAGCCGCTGCCGAAGAGCTAGGCCTCGTGACGTTTGCCCTTGACGACATCGACTGGGACGACGAGGTCCGCGTGTTTTGCGAGGAGCGAGCCAGCTTCTCACCCGACAGCCTTACCGGCATGGAAGCCAACCTCAGGTTCGTAGGCCCCGAAACCATGGAATCAAAAATCTTTTCAAGGCTTACCGCCTGGCAGAACTGGATATTCCAACGTCCCAACGCGGTCGGTGAAGAAGGTGCCTTGCTCCGCTACGGAACCGGCATGAAGGCGGAATTCGACATGACGAGAATATAGAGCCGACCAGGCATATGAAGAAAGCTTTCAACCCCGTCCGCTGATTTCCGTTGCCACCGCCGAAACATAAGTATTCGCCCAACACGGGAGGACAATTCCATGAATTCGATGAACGTCGATTACACCACCAAGATCCCCAACAACGTGAATCTTGCCGAAGACCGCCAGGTGCTGAAGGCATTGGAGGGCTGGTATCCGGGCTACCTTGATTGGTGGAATGACATGGGACCGGAAGGCTTTCAGGAATCGCTTGTGTATCTGCGCACGGCTATCAGCGTCGACCCGAAGGGTTGGGCCAAATTCGACTACGTACGCATGCCCGAATATCGTTGGGGCATCCTCCTCGCACCGCAGCAGGAGCAGCGGAAGGTCAATTTCGGGCAGCATATGGGCGAAAATGCCTGGCAGGAAGTACCGGGAGAATATCGCGCCATGCTGCGGCGTCTGGTCGTAATCCAGGGTGATACCGAGCCGGCATCCGTCGAACAGCAACGTTATCTTGGTAAGACCGCACCATCGCTCTACGACATGCGTAACCTTTTTCAGGTCAACGTGGAGGAGGGCCGCCATCTCTGGGCAATGGTCTACCTGCTGCAGAAGTATTTCGGCCGCGACGGCCGCGAGGAAGCGGACGATCTGTTGCGCCGCCGTTCCGGAGACGCTGATGCACCGCGCATGTTGGGCGCTTTCAACGAGGCAACGCCGGATTGGTTGTCATTTTTCATGTTCACGTTCTTCACGGACCGCGACGGCAAGATGCAGTTGGAGAGTCTGGCGCAATCCGGCTTCGACCCCCTCTCGCGCACCTGCAGGTTCATGCTGACCGAGGAAGCGCACCACATGTTCGTCGGCGAAACGGGCGTTGGCCGCGTCCTGCAGCGCACTTGCGAGGCAATGAAGGCCGCCGGTATCGAGGACCCCAACGCAATTGAGCAGATTAGGGCGCTCGGCGTTATTGACCTGCCTACGATGCAGAAGAAGATGAACCTGCATTACTCTTTGTCGCTGGATCTGTTCGGCTCGGAAGTGTCCACGAACGCCGCTAATTTTTACAATTCCGGATTGAAGGGGCGCTTTCAGGAGACCAAGATCAACGACGACCATCGCCTCGCCAACGATAAGTACAAGGTCTTGAAGCTAGTTGATGGACGGATCACGTCCGTGGACGAGCCCGCGCTGACCGCGCTAAACATGCGTCTGCGCGATGATTACACCGAGGATTGCGGAAAGGGCGTCGAACGCTGGAACAAGATCATCGAGAAGGCTGGGGTCAGCTTTCGGCTGGAACTGCCGCATACTGCGTTTCATCGTCAGATAGGCGAATTCGCAAACGTCCAGGCAACGCCAAAGGGCATAATCATCAGCGGCGCCGAATGGGAACGCAGCAAGAATCAATACGTACCCTCGGTGGAGGACGGCGATTTTATCGCATCCTTGATGGAGCCTGTCAGCGAACCAGGCACGTATGCCAACTGGATCTCCCCGCCCAAGATGGGGATCGATAACAAGCCCGGTGAATTCGAATATGTGAAAATTGCGGCCTGATCCGATCGCCTTCGGGCCTGGTAACATGGGAGGGGCTCAATAGCCGGCGCGACGGGTCCCTCCTGCAAGTCGACGTCCCAGGACCATCACCCCGTATGTTAGGGAATAGAACCATGAACGGACCTGCAGAGATCACGACCTTCACAAAGCAGCACCTGATCGATCCTGAGATATGCATCAGATGCAATACCTGCGAGGAGTCCTGCCCGATCGATGCGGTCACGCATGACAACAACAATTATGTCGTCAACGCGGAGATATGCAATCAATGCATGGACTGTATTGCACCGTGTCCAACCGGCGCGATAGATAATTGGCGCGTTGTAGCGGCCCCATACTCGTTGGAGGAACAGTTTTCCTGGGAGGATCTGCCTGTCCAACAAGAATTCAGTACCGCTGCCACGAGCGCCGGGGTTGAGGCGCTGGAGGACGAAATCGGAGCGCTGCTTGCAGAGGCCCGCAAGGGACTCGGTGGCAAGGCCGTCGCGCCCCATTCGGCGAGCAAGCCTACGGTCAATCTTTACAATCGAGAAAAGACCGCGAAGGCGACGGTGACCGGCAATTTCCGGTTGACCAGCGCGGACTCAGACACAGACGTCCGCCACATCATTCTGGAGTTCGGCGATCAGCCGTTCCCCGTGCTGGAAGGCCAGAGCATAGGAATCATAGCCCCAGGCGCCGACGACAATGGCAAGCCACATCTGGTCCGCCTCTATTCGGTCGCAAGCGCGCGCGACGGCGAAAAGCCGAATGCAAGCAACTTGTCGCTCACCGTCAAGCGAGAAGCGACCGGTGTTTGTTCTAATTATCTATGCGACCTGCCTCGTGGCGCAAAAATCGAGGTGACCGGTCCGTTCGGCGCGACTTTCCTCATGCCAAACGATCCTAGCGCGAACATCGTGATGATCTGCACGGGCACCGGCTCGGCACCGTTCCGCGCCTTCACCGAGCGCCGCCGTCGCGCCATGCCGGAAGCCCCGGGACGATTGTTGTTGTTCTTCGGCGCCCGGCGACCGGAGGAACTTCCATACTTCGGTCCATTGCAGAAAGTACCTGAAACAATCCTCGGAAAGCATCTGTGCTATTCACGGGTGCCAGGCAAGCCGCGCGTCTATGTGCAGGACCGAATCCGCACCGAAGCCAGTCAGATGGCCGCGCTTCTGAGCGACTCCCGCACGCACGTTTATATCTGCGGGCTGAGGGGAATGGAATCGGGTGTCGATGAAGCGTTCGCCGACGCCTGCCGCAGTGCATCGGTCGATTGGGCCGCGCTGAAACCCGAGATGCGCGAGAACGGCCGATATCACGTTGAAACATACTAACACGCTAGGACGGTCGGCCTGGTCCGATCGGCCAGTGTCGCTTGACGGTCATTGTCCGAGAGCTCAGATTTTTCCGAAACGGCGCCAAACACGTCCGCGATAGCTGACATTTTTACTCTGAAATCCATAAAGGGTGCTGAACAGCCTCGGGTTGGCAATGGCAACCCAACGAGGGGCGCGATAAGTTCTCGCCCGAGGGGTAGCCTGATTTCCTGACGGGATAGTGCCATGACAAGACCCGGAGTTCTGCCCTGCTTGAGAGCCCGCACGGTGGGCCTTCACGGCGGACGGTGATCGTCCGTTCGCCGCCTCGTTGGGGATACCGATCAATATCAGCAAGTCAGAAGGTAACAAGGCGCTCGTTGGTTGGGCGCTGGCTTACGGACTTTTGAGATAAGACACGTGCAACCTCGCCATCGCCAACGAGCTTGCTGCTCCCGAAAAACTTCACCAAGGCATGAGCCGCGCCATTCATGCCGATACCAAAGCTCCCTGACTGGCTTCCGGAAGGCGTTCCGCGATCTCGCGCTTCGAGGCGCAGCAGGCCTGATCGCTGAAGGCGACTACGTGGCCGGCCGATGAAAGAGCGGTCGGACGCACACCGGACCGGCATTCAACGAATTTTTGTGGTGCCACTGCCAGCCGCGACGGAACGGAAGATGTATTTCACCGGCACCACCTTGCTCCGCATCCCAAACGGCACGACCGCCAAAAAGATCTGCCTGGACAAAGGGCACACCCAGCCCCCAGCAACGGCCTCATCCGAGCCGTGTAAGTTACGAGACTATCCCGGATCGTTGCCGCGCGCCGATCCGTTCCGAACGACAGAACTCCTCGTCATTAAATCCGAAACTCAGAAAATCTCATGCGGCACGGCGCTCTGTTGCAATTTGCAGCCGTCGGGCCACGACGGAACTTCGATGTAGTACGTCGTCCGGGGCCGCGCACAAGTCGCCGACGGGTTGCGGCGGAATGGCCGGCTTCGATACGAGGACAAGATCCGGAGTTTGATCCCGCCGCCTCGAGTCTACTTCCTATCCTCTCGATCATGCTCTTCAAAGAAAAGCGGCGGAGCACGGGACAAAGGGGAAAACATGAAGAACGTTCTTTCACGAAATGCCCGGATCGGTGCCGGCGGGGCGCTTATCATTCTCGCCGTCGCTGGAGCCGTGACGCTCGATTATCGCGGCGCAGGCGTAGGAACCAATGCGGCCAGTGCCGCGACAGCCGAAGCGGCCCCGTTGGCGGCTTCGGTGGCCATCGTCACTTCCCGCGACATGGTTTCGTCCGATGAGTTTTCAGGCCGCCTTGAGGCGGTAGAGCGAGTGGAAATCCGGTCCCGTGTCGCGGGCGCGATCTTGGGGGTTCATTTCCGGGAGGGAGAACTCGTCCAGCAAAATGATCTTATGATCTCGATCGATCCATCACTCTATGCCGCCGACGTGGCAAAGGCGGAGGGTCAGGTCGCCGCGGCCAACGCCCGTCTCGTTCTGACGAAAAGCGATTTCGAACGCGGGCAGCAACTTACTGACTCACATACGATCTCGCAGCGCGACTTTGACGGTCGTGTCAACGCGTACCGGGAGGCTGACGCTAACCTAAAGGTGGCGGAGGCCGCGCTTCAGACGGCGAAACTCAACTTGAGCTATACCGAGATCCGGGCGCCTGTTGCCGGCAGGGTCGGAAAGCTGGAAATCACGATCGGCAACCTCATATCGGCTGGGCCCGGAGCGCCCGTATTGACCACGCTGGTTTCGGTCAATCCGATCTATGTAAGCTTCAATGCTGACGAGCACGTCGTCACCCGGGCGCTGAAGGCACTAAACGACGATTCCGCGCCCGACGACGTGGGCCGCATCCCCGTCGAAATGCGGGTGGGAGGCGGCGACGGTGTGCTTCTCCGAGGCAAAATGCAGCTCATAGATAATCAAGTCGATGCCAATAGCGGAACGGTCCGGGTTAGGGCCGTTTTTGATAACGCGGATGGCCGCTTGATCCCGGGGCAGTTCGCCCGGGTTTCGATGGGACAACCCAAGGCTGAGCCGGTGCTGCTTATAAGCGAGCGCGCGATAGGGACGGACCAGAACAAAAAATTTGTGATGGTCGTCGACCACGACAACAGGACGCAATACCGCGAAGTGGTTCTCGGTGGATCGGGCTCCGGAATGCGGGCGGTTACGGCCGGCCTCAAAGCGGGCGAGCGCATCGTCGTGCGCGGGTTACAGAAAATTCGTCCAGGCGTTCCGATCCAGCCAGAAATGGTCGCGATGTGCAGTTCGGACGTGGCGTCCGCGGCGGCCGCCGTACAGAGGTAGTGCACAATGCGTCCCGACAGTGTCGGGACGTCTTCTGGAGTGCTCCCGGTCGGTGGTCTGTCGGTCCCGAACGAGCCAGTTACGCTCCCTCTTTGCTCAAATGGACTGTGACATGAATTTCTCGAGGTTCTTCATTGACAGGCCAATCTTCGCGGGGGTGCTTTCCGCGCTCATCTTCGTCGCGGGCCTGTTGTCGCTCCCTGCGCTTCCCATTTCGGAATACCCGGAGATAGTGCCGCCGACCGTCGTAGTCCGCGCGCAATATCCGGGCGCCAACCCAAAGGTGATCGCTGAAACGGTCGCGACACCGATTGAGGAACAGATCAACGGGGTCGAGGACATGCTCTACATGAGTAGTCAGGCGACTACGGACGGCCTAATGACGCTGAGCGTGACGTTTCGGCTCGGCACCGACCCGGACAAAGCGCAGCAATTGGTGCAAAACCGAGTCGCGCAGGCGATTGCGCGGTTGCCATCCGAAGTGCAGACTCTGGGCATCACTACAATTAAAGCCTCGCCCGATCTCACTATGGTGGTGCACCTCACATCCCCCAATAGCAGGTATGATCTCAAGTATCTGCGCAACTATGCCGTGCTGAACGTCAAGGACCGCTTGGCGCGCGTTGAAGGCGTCGGCGACGTGCAGCTGTTCGGCTCTGGAGACTATTCGATGCGGATCTGGCTCGATCCGCAGAAAGTCGCTGAGCGTGGTCTTTCGCCGGGCGACATCGTAAAGGAAATCCGCGCGCAGAACGTCCAGGCCGCAGCCGGCGTGGTCGGTGCGCCGCCGAATGAAACGGGACTTGACCTGCAGCTTTCCGTCAACGCGCAAGGGCGGCTGCAGACGGAGGAGGAATTCGGCGAGATCATCGTAAAAAAAGGCGCAAACGGCGAAATAGCGAGACTGCGGGATGTCGCCCGGATCGAACTGGGAGCGGCCGACTACTCCTTGCGGTCTTTGCTCAACAATGTTGAGGCGGTCGCAATTCCTATCTCGCAGTCGCCCGGCTCCAATGCGATCGAGATATCGGACAACGTCCGCAAATTGATGGCCGAGCTTAAGCAGAATATGCCGGACGGAATGGACTACAGTATCGTATACGACACCACCCAGTTCGTCCGCGCCTCAATCGAGGCCGTGGTCCACACGCTGCTCGAAGCCGTGGTGCTGGTGGTGCTGGTCGTCATCCTCTTTTTGCAGACATGGCGGGCGTCAATCATTCCGCTCATCGCGGTCCCGGTGTCCATCGTCGGGACGTTCGCGGTGATGCGTCTTTTCGGCTTTTCGATCAATGCACTGACGCTGTTCGGACTTGTGCTGGCGATCGGCATCGTCGTCGACGACGCAATCGTCGTCGTCGAGAATGTGGAGCGTAACATCGAGAGAGGGTTGGCGCCGAAAGAGGCCGTATATCAGGCGATGCGCGAAGTCACAGGTCCGATCATAGCGATTGCGCTGGTATTGCTCGCCGTTTTCGTGCCGTTGGCTTTCATCACGGGCCTGACCGGACAGTTCTACAAGCAATTCGCATTGACGGTGGCGATTTCGACGGTGATCTCCGCGTTCAATTCGCTGACGTTGTCACCGGCACTGGCGGCGCTGTTGCTTAAGTCGCACGATGCACCTCGGGACGGGCTCACTCGGGTCATGGACCGGTCACTCGGCTGGTTCTTTAGTCGCTTCAATCGCGTATTTAACCGAAGCTCCGACGTTTACAGCGGGGGCGTCCGAACCGTGATCTCGCGCCGCGCCGCGGCGATGGTAGCGTATGTCCTGCTGGTCGGCCTCGCCGCCGCCTTGTTCGAAACGGTTCCCGGAGGTTTCGTGCCGGGCCAGGACAAGCAGTATCTGGTCGGAATCGCCCAGTTGCCCGACGGCGCGACGCTGGATCGAACCGAGGAGGTCGTCCGACAGATGGGGGAAATTGCGTTGAAGGAGCCGGGGGTCGAAGCCGCGGTGCAGACGCCGGGTCTTTCAATCAACGGGTTCACCAATAGTTCGAATTCCGGGGTCGTTTTCGTGACGCTAAAGCCGTTCGCGGAACGCAGGGACAAAAACTTGAGCGGCGGCGGCATCGCTATGACGCTGAACGCCAAGTTCTCGAAGATCCAGGACGCAGTCATCGTCGTGTTCCCGCCACCGCCGGTTTCGGGGCTAGGCACGATCGGCGGTTTCAAGTTGGAGATCGAGGATCGCGCCGGCCTCGGCTATGAGCGGCTGAATAACGCGACCAAGGCGTTCATCGCCAAGGCGTCCGCGGCGAACGAACTGGCTGGGCTATTCACCAGCTATCAGATCAACGTGCCGCAGCTCTATGCCGATATTGACCGCACCAAGGCACGGCAATTGAACATTCCCGTCACGAGCGTGTTCGAAACGATGCAGATCTATCTCGGATCACTCTACGTTAACGACTTCAACAAGTTCGGCCGAACCTATTCGGTGAGGGTTCAGGCGGATACCAGATTCCGAACCCGCGCCGATGACATCGGCCGGTTCAAGGCGCGATCTGATACGGGAGAGATGGTCCCGCTGGCGGCACTGCTCAAAATCAGGGAGAATGCGGGTCCCGAGCGCGCCATGCGCTACAACGGCTTTCTGTCTGCAGACGTTAACGGTGGTGCCGCGCCTGGTTACTCGACCGGGCAAGCGCGAGCTGCCGTTGAGCGCATTGCGGCGGATACCCTACCGAAGGGCATTTCCTTCGAATGGACTGATCTAACTTATCAAGAAATCATCGCCGGTGATTCGTCCCTGGTCGTATTCCCGGTCGCGTTGCTGTTGGTCTTTCTCGTGTTAGCCGCCCAATACGAAAGCCTTACGCTGCCGCTGTCGATCGTCATGATTGTTCCAATGGGATTGCTGGCGGCGATGCTTGGGGTTTGGATCACGAAGGGCGATAACAACGTCTTCACCCAAATCGGATTAATCGTGTTAGTCGGACTTTCGGCAAAGAACGCGATCTTGATTGTAGAGTTTGCGCGCGAGCTCGAATTCGGTGGCCGCACTCCGGTAGAGGCGGCAATCGAGGCCAGCCGGCTACGATTGCGACCGATTCTGATGACGTCGATGGCCTTCATCATGGGAGTTGTCCCGTTGGTGATATCCACCGGCGCAGGCTCCGAAATGCGGCACGCGATGGGCGTGGCGGTTTTCTCGGGCATGATCGGCGTCACAGCTTTCGGCATTTTCTTCACGCCGATGTTCTATGTGTTTCTCCGCGCGCTGACCGGCAACCGTCCGCTGACGCAACACGCGGAAACTGCGATCAGTCACGCGTGAGGCGGGGATGTGAGACTACCAGCGGGAAACCGGACAATCGACCTGCTGCCGCAGTACAGCCATTATGGCCTCTTGCTGCTTTCATTCCCGTTGGAGCTGCGAAACATATATGCGGCCTGCGGGCCGAACGCTGAAGAGGATCATCCATGGTTTACGTGTCTTTCGCGAGATTCCTGCACGCCTTCGTCGCTGCGACTCTTTCGTCGCTTTCGACAGCCACATTGGCGAGGGACATAGGTTGGCACGACCGGATCGAAAGTCGGATCGAGGCGTTGGCACTGCTTCAATCACTGAATGCGGACCTGCTCAGTCACGACAGTGCCACTCTGACTCTCGACCGCTGGTGTCGCGCCCACCGTCTTGCCTCAAGCTCCCTAATTTTTGCCGACCTCCTCAGGAACGATACGAAGGCTGCAACCGAAGAACAGCGTGCGGTGCTCGGTGTGTCGCCCGACGTTCCAGTCAACTATCGCCATGTTCGCCTGCGTTGTGGAGATCGCGTTTTGTCGGAGGCTGAGAATTGGTACGTACCATCTCGTCTTACCCCGGAAATGAACCGCACCCTTGAGACTAGCGACATAGCCTTCGGACGTGCGGTGAAGGCCCTGCGGTTCCAGCGGCACACGCTGTCGGCGGAGCTGTTGTGGTCGCCCCTGCCGGAAGGGTGGGAGATAGGGGCGGCCCTGCCAATGGAATCGGACGCCCCTCTGCCAGTCCCGGATCACGTAATACGGCATCGTGCAGTGCTAGTCCTGCCGGATGGAACACCCTTCAGCGAAGTCATCGAGAACTATACGAGTGATGTACTCGCCATTCCCGAACCGCACCTCTCGCCCACGCAGGCGACGTCCCCGGTCATTCCAGCAAAATAGACGTTTGGCCGTGAACAATCCCCAAGCGTGAGCGCAGGACCGCGGCGTGCATAACATAACAGATATCGGATAATCAGATGCAGGCGCCAAACCACACATCGATCGCATTGACGATCTTGGCGTTAGCCGGATTGTCTGGCGCCGCAATCGCGAAGACAGGCGGGTCTTCATTGCGGATCGATGTGCTTCCGCTGAAAGCCGGCATGTATGTCTCGTCAGGGCAGGATTGCCGCTTTCCCGCTAACGCCGGCATCCGTTGGTACGACGGCAAAGGGCTTAACGGTTCGGCCACCCATGACTGTCGAAGTAAGATCGTCAAGAGGCTAGGCGACGCCTACGTGATCGACCAAAATTGCATTGATGCGCCGTCCGTAGGCGGACCTAGGAGTTCCGAGCGGCAAATCATCACGGTCCGGAGCCCTCGGCGCTTCTCGCTCAAGATCGGGCGAGATAGCACTGAGTATGGCTATTGCGAACCAGGCGGACACCTCCCAGCGCCTGGCGAAGCCGCTCGCTGATCGCGCAACTTAGGGGAGGCGAGCCATTACAGATCACTTGGAGTGTTCGTCCACCGGGCATGTTCCGCGAGGTGACGCCGCTGAGAGCAGATCTAAGCTCTCCATCGCCCTTTCCGTTAGTGAAATCCTCGCCGTTAGCGGGACGGAGTATTTCTTGGACGCGCCGATCAAAGGCAACCGCAAAAGAAATCAGACATCAGACGAACGGATCTCAACCTTCCACTCGTTGTCCTGGTTCGCCATGATGTACGTTGAATCATATCCACCGATGACCGACCCATCAGCGCGAAACCGAGTGTATGTCGCAGTCATATGGACCTTTGTCGGATCAGGCTGGACGGGGTTCGCTTATCCCATGTGCAGGCCTCACCAGTCGCCTTCGGCGAGTTGGGAACGAAGCAGGATGTGCCGGAGCCGCGATAAACGGCACCGTCGGCAGGTCGCGCGGCTTTTGCTGCCGAATCGAATAATCTCAGTTTTGCGATTCCGACAACTCCCTAAATGACGCTAGTCGCATCGGTGGTCGTGACAATTTTGTGGTTCAGCTTCCCACCCACTCCGTCTTTGATATGAAGACAAGATCCGGAGTTCGGCTCCGGGCTCCGTCATCTAGACCAATGCGCGCGGACCAACGGCAATCGTCCGTTTAGCACGGCATTAAAAAGGAAGACACCATGAGCAAGGCAGAAGACAATAAGGCGATCGTGGGCCGTTGGTTCACCGATTTTTGGGGTAAGACCTGTAATCTCGCCATCGTCGATGAACTCGCCGCTCCCGACATGCTCCTGCAGTATTCGCTGCACGAGCCGCGCCGCGGCCACGCCGACATCAAAGCCTTCATGAAGGGATTTAGGGAAGCGTTTCCGGATCTCATGTTCGAGGGCGCCGCGGACCTTATTGCGGAAGGAGACTACGTCGTCGGCCGTTGGAAGGGTGGCGGAACCCACACCGGTCCGGCGTTCAGCGATTTCCTGATCGGCTCGCTGCCTGCGGCCACTGGACGGAAGATGTATTTCACCGGAACTACCGTACTTCGGATCGCGAACGGGAAGATTGCGGAAGAGATCGGTCTGGACGACGGTGTCACCGCGCTCCAGCAGCTTAAGCTCATTCGGGCAGCCTAACCGCCAGGCCGCTATTTCGCGTCGGTCCGAAAGTTCCGGAGACGACCGCTAATCATGTCAACCAATGAGGCGCAGCGCACATTGTGCGATGCGCCTCATTTTTGCTGGGCAGTTGTAAAATCTCCCAAGCGGCAGATCTAACCGCGGTCGATGAGGCTCGCATTTCGAGATCTCGCATCGAGCCGCTGGTCCAACCTCCTCCGCCACTGTGAAGACCGAGCCGCTTTTCTTTTGATCGGTAAGCGCCGATGGGGCGATCGGATGCGCGGCTCTCGCCGCGGCGAAAGCCGATCGACACGCCCCGTGCGTCGCCCATTGGGTCACTTCTACCCAGGTTTCCAGAATACGCGCTGCGACGTTGATTCGGAACTTGGTTCGGCTGCCAGCAGCGCGTGCGTGCCACATGCGGCCCTGACAGTGATCACGGTGTCATCGTGAGTTGGCTTTGCTGCTGACTCGTCACGACAGCATCGAGCTGCCGCGCTGTCTCTGTAATCTGCACTCACTCAAGTGTGACAGCCGCATTGCGTTGAGGAGCTGCGCCCCTCCGCGGAAACGGCGGAGCTGTCCGACGTATCGTTACCGTACTGTCCGAAATGGCGCGCGGCCGAAAGCCGGAGCGTAAGATAGCCGTATCGAAGCGCTTCGGTCAGCGCCTGCTGCAAGATCATATCCATCGTAGTCACCAATTCGCGTTTTCTGTCGCGACTATCGATGTTCACCGACGGAGTCGCACCCCAAAGATTGCTTTCAAATCGAAATTAGCCCTTATGAGCTTCTATTGCCGAAACACAACGGTTCGAGCAGATGAAGATCGGGCCGGCCGGAGCAGCCGCAGTTCATTAAAACGGAGCGCCTTTACGGCAACGCGGATCGGATGCGCGCCACCGGTCGCCATGTAAATTTCTTTTGAAAGCAAGAATCGGAGCGTCGGCCACTTCCTTCCAAGCCATACTCGCATGACATTCGCAGGAGAAGCCAGATGCACGTGAACGCCAAACCAACCATTCTCTACTTCGGAACGCCGGTCGCGCTTCTGAGCACAATGAACGAAGACGGGACCGCAAACTTGGCTCCGATGTCGTCGGTGTTCTGGCTCAGTTGGCGATGCATGATCGGACTCGAGTCGATTTCGAAGAGCACGGAAAACCTGCGGCGAACCGGAGAAATGGTGATCAACCTACCTTCGGTAGAGCAGGTAGGAGCTGTCGATCGTTTGGCCAAACTTACTGGCACCGACCCCGTCCCCGAAAGCAAAATGCCGCGCGGCTTCAAATTTGAAAAGAACAAGTTCGAGGTGGCAGGTCTTACGCCGGTACCCTCTCAGATAGTCGCGCCTCCTCGCGTTCTCGAATGCCCCGTTCAACTCGAAGCGACGCTCGAAGCGGAACGCAGCCTCGATGTTGGTGGGCCGATGGAGGGCTTTCTCATCACGTTCGAGATGCGGATCCGAAACATCCATATCGAGGAGTCCATTCTAATGGACGGGAATAAAAACCGGGTTGATCCGAACAAGTGGCGCCCGCTGATCTTCAATTTCCAGCAGTTTTACGGGCTGGGACCCCAAGTGCACCCTTCGACTCTTGGCCAGATTCCCGAGGATCTCTATCGAACGCCCGACATGGCGGACGCATAGTATCCGCCGGCGTTGGCTCGAAAAGCCCGAGCGGAGGGTCTTACCCCTCCGCTCGTCGGAAGGCGGGGCTTCGACGAAGCAGACAGTCGCCGGCGGGTATCAGCGCGATCCTCGCGAACCGGAGTCGTAGCGTTTCTGAGCAATCAGAACCTTTTCGATATGGGTTTCTGCCCACACACGCAGGCCGTCCAACATGGCGGAGAGCGTTCTGCCGAGCGGTGTAATCGAATATTCCACCGTAACCGGTACCGTGGGGATTGCCTTGCGCCCCACCAATCCATCTCGCTCAAGCTTTTTCAATGTCTGGGAGAGCATCTTTTGAGAGATGCCCTCGATCTGCTTCCTCAGCCTGTTGAACCTAATCGGCTCTTCTTGAAGAAGCCCGAGGATCAGGACTGCCCACTTGTCCGCGATTCGATCCAGCACAACCCGCGTTGGACAAGCAGCAGCGTACGCGTTCGATCCTTTAGTTGTCGTCGATTTCAAGAGGCGGTCTCCTGCGGGTTACCAGCTCACACTAAGGTGCCTTCTTCACACTTAGATGTCGTTGACATACTTAGTATCGAATTGAAACCTAAGGAATGGACAAATGAAAATCGCGCTAATCGGAGCTACTGGCAACGCAGGCTCCCGGATTCTTGCGGAGCTTGCTCGGCGAGGGCATGCCGTCACTGCCATCGCTCGCAATCCAGAAAAAGTACCCACACTTCCCGGCGTTACCGCCAAGAAAGCCGACGCCGGTGACGTGACCGGAATGGCGGCCGCACTTAGCGGGCACGACGCCGTCATCAGTTCGGTTCATTTCACGGCCAGCGACCCGAACAAGCTGATCGCGGCCGTGACCAAATCTGGCGCAGGACGATATTTGGTCGTCGGCGGCGCCGGCAGTCTTGAAGTCGCTCCGGGCGTGAAGCTTGTGGATACTCCGCAATTCCCCGAGCTTTACAAGTCGGAAGCACTGGCTGGCGGAGTGTTCCTCGACCTGCTGCGGAAGGATACGAGCCTCAATTGGACCTATCTGTCGCCATCGGCGATGTTCGTCCCGGGGGAACGGACCGGCCACTTCCGGCTCGGCCGGGACAAATTGCTGACCAATGAAAAGGGAAGCAGTATTTCCATGGAAGACTATGCCGTGGCGATGGCGGATGAAATCGAAAAGCCCGCGCATCCCCGCCAGCGCTTTACCGTCGGGTACTAACGCAAGCAGATCTGCCTCGGTGCCGGCGGCTAGTTCCGTGCGACACCGAGGCAAGCACTAGGTAAAGCGATAACCGCCGGTCATCCCACGGGCCTTCACTAATCTTGACGCTCGTACTGCTCCGTACCGAACGTATCGAAACGCAATCCCCAGGTTATCTAGCCGCCCGCCTGTTGGGTGGTGGCGCAGCCCGCCAAGAATCGTAATGAAAAACGACAAGAAAAATAGTTGCCTGCTAAGAAAGAAAAATAGTTGACTGAGAAGAAAAAATAAGGGAACGCTGCGTCAGCGAGCCCGGCCAGTAAGAGTCCGGCCGCCACGAACACAAAAAACGTACCGGCCGGCATGACCGGGCCATCGAGGGGAAACGATAAATGCGCGCAGAGCTCGATCTTGCGGTGGACGAACGCTGGCTATCACCAGCGAAAAATTCGGTGGCTGTGGCGGAGCCCGGCAATGGGAAGTCGCTGTTCTCGCTACGAATGGCGGATGCAGCCGACGTGGCAGATGCTACGCGACGCGCGCGTGCGGCGCAGGCCGGATGGTTTGCATTGCCGTATGACGAACGCGCGCGGGTGCTTCGCAAGGCCGCCGATCTTATGGAGGCGAATGCCGACCTATACCTGCAATGGATCGTACGTGAGACGGGATCGGTTCCGGCCAAGGCCGGATTTGAGATTACCCTGGTCGTAAAGGCATTCCGGGAGGCTGCGGCTATGCCATCACAGCCGCAGGGTTTGATTCTGCCGTCAGATCCAGGCAAGATCAGCTTCTGCAGACGTATGCCTTTGGGCGTCGTAGCGGTGATATCCCCCTTCAATTTTCCCATGTATCTCGGACTGCGCGCCGTCGCCCCTGCTTTGGCCGTAGGCAATGCGGTTATCTTGAAGCCCGATCCTCGCACCACGGTGAGCGGTGGATTGCTGCTCGCGCGACTCCTTGCCGCGGCTGGTCTGCCACCGGATGTCCTGCTCGTACTACCGGGAGGAGCGGAGGCCGGAGAGGCCCTTTGCACGGACCCCAATGTTGCGATGGTCCAGTTCACCGGATCGACGGCCGTGGGCCGTAAGATAGGGGCACTCGCAGGCGGCAATCTGAAGAAATTGTCGCTCGAACTGGGCGGCAAGAATTCGCTGATCATTCTCGACGATGCTGATCCCGACTTGGCCGCCTCCAATGCCGCATGGTCTGCATATCTGCATCAGGGCCAGATCTGCATGTCCAGCGGCCGCATTCTCGTGCAGGAGTCGATTTTCGCCGCCGTCGCAGAGAGGCTCGCGAAAAAAGCGACAGCGCTTCCCGTGGGTGATCCGTCGACCGGAGAAGTAGCGCTTGGCCCCATCATCAGCGCCGGCCAGGCCGACCACGCGAGGGGTATCGTCGAGGATTCGGTAGCCGCCGGCGCAACTCTGTTGGCGGGTGGCACCGTAGACGGATTGTTCTTTAGGCCGACGGTGCTCGCGGGCGTAACCCCGGACATGCGCGCGTTTCGCGAAGAAATTTTTGGGCCGGTCGCGGTGCTTACTTCCTTCAAGACAGACGACGACGCCGTAGCGTTGGCCAACGACACCGATTACGGCCTATCGGCGGCCGTCATTTCCGCCTCGGTAGGCCGAGCGATGAGTCTCGGTGCGAGACTACGCACCGGCCTGCTCCATATCAACGATCAGACGGTGGCCGACGAAGTCGTGAATCCGTTTGGCGGCCGCGGGCAGTCTGGCAATGGCACCAGCATCGGAGGTCCGGCGAACTGGGATGAATTCTCCCAATGGCAATGGGTGACGGTGCGCGACAAGGCTCCGCAATATCCGTTCTAAACTTTAATCGCGCTCAGACGCGTTATGCCCTCGAGGAGGATTAAATGATAGTCGATAATGGCCACCGCGAGGCGCCGCAGCAGCTCGCCATGCAGGACAAGGTCGAGAGGGCGGAGCGAGCGCTTCTCCATGGACGTATCGGGCGCCGCGACTTCATGCGAGTTGCGCTTTCCGCGGGAGTTTCGGTTGGCACCGCGACAGGGCTCGCGGGATTTGCCCAGCGCGCGCGGGCGAACCAGATTGCAAATGCGACCAACCTCAAACGGCAATATGACTACATCGTCTGTGGCTCCGGCTCATCGGGTTCCGTGGTAGCGCGCCGTTTGGCGGAAAACCCCGACGCGAGCGTTCTCATGCTCGAGGCGGGCGGCAACGACGACGTGCCAAGCGTCACAAATCCATCGGCGTGGTTCACCAATCTCGGTACCGCCTTGGATTGGGGCTTTAAGGGAGAGCCGAATCCGAACCTCAACAATCGCAGCATTCCGCTGTCGATGGGTAAGGTGTTGGGCGGCGGCTCCTCTATCAATGTGATGGTCTGGTCGCGGGGTCATAAAAACGATTGGGATTATTTCGCCGCGGAAGCCGGAGACGACGCTTGGAACTACAACTCGGTCCTCAACATCTACAAACGGATCGAAGACTGGCACGGCGCACCCGATAGCGCGCGTCGCGGCACCGGAGGCCTCGTCTACGTGCAGCCGGCACCGAATCCCATCGCGATCGCGCCGGCGATGCTCGAGGGAGCCAGGTCCGTGGGCATTCCCACATTCGCGGACCAGAACGGATCGATGATGGAGGGTGAGGGCGGTGCCGCCCTCGCAAACGTCCGGATCCGCGACGGTCAGCGGCAATCGGTCTTCCGCACCTATGCCTATCCGCTGATGGACCGGCCTAACCTTACCGTGCTTACCGGGGCGCTGGTCACAAAAGTCGCGTTCAACGGAAAGCGCGCGACCGGCGTCGAAATCGAATATGACGGCAAGCTGATGCGCATCGCCGCGGGTCGCGAGGTAATTCTCTCTACCGGCGCGATCAACACGCCGAAGATATTGATGCAGTCCGGTATAGGCGATGCCGCCCATCTCAAGAGCCACGACATTCCGGTCACCCAGGATCTCCCCGGCGTCGGGAAAAATTTCCAGGATCATTTCATGGTCGCCGGCTGTGTGTGGGAATATTCGGATCCCATCGCGTTCAAAAATAACGCGGCAGAGGCGACATTCTTCTGGAAGAGCGATTCAAGCCTCGATACGCCGGACCTGCAGCCTTTTCAGATCGAGGTACCTTACACAAGCCCCGAAACGCAGTCCAAATATAACCCGCCGGCAACTTGCTGGTCCATCTCGCCGGCGGTCGTACGGCCCAAAAGTTGTGGCGAAATCTCGTTGAGCGGAGCCAATCCGGGCGATCCCGTCCGTATCAACGCCAATACTTTATCCGATCCGGCCGACATGACCGCAATCTTGCGCTGCGTTGAATTGTGCCGCGAGATCGGTAATTCGGTGCCGATGCGGCCTTTCATAAAGCGCGAAGTTATGCCCGGTGGGCTGCAAGGCGATATGCTCAAGAACTTCGTGCGCGACGCGACCGTGACCTACTGGCACCAGAGCTGCACAGCCAAGATGGGGCGGGACAAAATGTCGGTCGTGGACGCAAAACTGAAAGTCTACGGTGTCGATGGGCTGCGTATCGCGGACGCGTCGATCATGCCGCGCGTCACCACAGGCAACACCATGGCCGGATGCGTCGTGATAGGCGAGCGCATGGGGGAAATCTTGAACTCGAAGTGAGAACCGAAAATGTCTGCTGGCCGGCTATCCCCTGGGGCGATCTTCGAGCGATTGCCGCATGGAGGGAGTCCGAGGGCAAGCCACGATCTGCTCCCGATAGAGGCTGGCCGCCAAATAAGCGTGCAAATCAAATATTCCTAAAGAGAACAAATTGTTCTTGTCAGTAATATAACTGTCGGTTAGCGTTCACGCCGCGAGTGAGCCCCATGCTGAACATCGATAAATACATTCGGCAAAACAAATATCTCTCTCCTCCGACCAGGGCTCGCGGGTCGGTCTGAAGAAGCGAGTGCGAAAAAGCACCGCAACAATCGATTGTGCAATCACATATGGAGAACGACCATGAGTAGAGATGGGATGGAGAAGAGATCGTCAGGCCCGCTATGGCAGTGGTCCGCGACGCAGATGGCCCACGGCGTCAAGACCCGGCAGGTCTCGGCGCGAGAAGTCGCCGAGAGCTGCATCGCGCGGATTGAAGAGGTCAACCCCAAGATCAATGCGCTCGTCGAGTTTTCTCCGCGTGAAGCGCGCGAGATGGCCGACAATGCCGACAAGGCGGTCGCAGCCGGAGGCCCACTGGGGATTCTCCACGGCGTCCCGGTATCGATCAAAATCAACACGGACCAGATCGGGCATCCGACGTCCGACGGCGTCGTGGCGTGGAAAGAAAACACCGCTGCGCAAGATTCCCCGCACGCAGCCGCCCTTCGACGCGCCGGCGCGGTGTTCCTGGGTCGGAGCAACTCTCCCGCCATTTCGTATCGCTGGTTTACGGACAACGAGCTTCACGGCCAGTCGCTTAATCCTTGGGACCCGACCCGCACGCCCGGCGGATCCAGTGGCGGCGCCGCGGCCGCCGTTGCAACGGGCATGATGCCGATCGGACAGGGGAACGACATCGCGGGATCGATCAGATATCCAGCGTACGGTTGCGGTATAGTCGGCATACGTCCCACCGTGGGCCGAGTATCCGGCACCTACGGCGCCCCGGACGGAAGCGGTCCTTTGTGCCAACAGATGATCCTTGTTCAAGGTCCCATGGCCCGTAATATACCCGATCTTCGGATCGCCCTCGCTGCGATGAGCGAATTTGACCCGCGTGACCCCGTCTTCGCACCAGCGCCGCTGGAAGGGCCCCCCCTCAAAAGGCCTATCAAAGTTGGCTTGGTGCGCGACGCCGGCATCCACAAGCCGGTTGCCGCCGTCGACTCCGCGCTTGACGATGCCGCTCGCTGGCTCGGGGAGGCGGGGTACATCGTCGAGGAGGTCTCACTCCCGCTTTTCAACGAGGCAATGCGCCTTTGGTGGTTCCTCTGCATGGAGGAATTCCGAACGATCTACCCGCTCGTCAAGGAAATCGGCGGCGTCATGGTCAACAAGGCGGCTGCAAACTACTATAAAGTGGCCGAGGCTTGGTGGGGGCCGGCTCCTACCCTGACCGACTACATCACCGGTTATGGTCGACGTGCTGCACTGATCCGGCAATTGCAGACATTCATGGAGGACTATCCCATCCTGCTTCTGCCAACATCGGCCGAAATGATCCATGAGCATGACAAGGACATCGTCAATGTCGAAAGCTGCCGCAAGGTGATGTCGAGCAACTGGTCGATGAATGCGATCCCCATCCTGGGTCACCCGGCGCTTTCGGTGCCGACGGGTAACGTCGGCGGCCTTCCGGTCGGCGTCCAGCTAGTCGGCCGAAGATTCCGGGAGGATACGATCTTCGACGCGGCGGAGATCATCGAAGCGCGATTCAGCAACGGGACGCCGATCAATCCGAGGTCGAGTGTCGGAGTGCCGGCCTAAGGCCTTCGGCGCCTCCGCACCGACGAAAGCTACGATCGGCCCGGGGCCGCCGCACCGCCGCTACCACAACTCGCCTACGGCACAACGTGCCGTAGGCTTCGCAGAACATCGAGTTCTCGTTGTTCGCGGCCTCCGGGTCGGTTGTCCGAATGCTCGCCAGGCTTGCCGCGCTTGAACATGTCGATGACCCGCGATGCCCCGATCGTCGGGGCGGGCTCCGCGAGCGAATGCACCGCGACCTATATCGCCATCAGCGATGATGTGCCTGATGCCGTAATGATATTCGCGGTACTTCTTCATAAAGCCCGTCAATCCGGCTGGCTCACCTTCCACGCCGTCGGCGACTAGCAGATTGCGCTGCGTATAGGGCGGCGCGGCGTGCTTGTTGAAAGCTTCGTCCCGCCTTTTGTTTGAAAGCCATATCGAGAAATTCAGCGGAAACGGCGGCTTGAGGAGCCCTCGAAAGCTTGGCGGCTGGTAGAGCGCGTTCCTCGACAGAATTGCATTTGAGAGCGTCGGGAACTTCTCGAAATCCTCTCTTTAGCCCCGCGCAGGCGGCCTTCCATTCGGAGGCTAAAGAGCAAAGAGGCACATCCAGAAAACCAGGGAAGCTGAAGGAAGCCGGAATGCTCGGAAATCGCCGCACGGCGCATGCAGAAGAGCACCGCAACGCAGAATCTTAAGCGCTACTGGAGGCCCAGCCGGAATGGCGAGCCCCATGAAGGAAAATAACGCAATGCAGCTCTCTCTTCCGGATGCGGCGCCGCTGGCTGCAGCCGCAATCGCACGGTGGATGTTGGCGTTCAACGCTCGGAACATCGACGAAATCGTTTCCCTTTATGCACCAGATGCCTCCATTCACGGCACCACTTACGGCGTTCTCGCGATCGGGAGCGATGCGATACACTCCTACTTCGGTGGTGCCTTCCGAAGCGGTGTCTCAGTGAAGCTAACAAGCACCGGGGTGACCATCCGCTCGGGCGATATTCTACTTTCGGCCGGCCACTATGAGTTCAGCGGCACGGGATCAGACGGGACGGCGTACGTAACCCCTGCGCGGTTTACGTTTGTTCTCGGCAAAATGAGCGACGTTTGGCTCATCGTGCATCATCACTCCTCGACGGCGAGCGCTTCGCGATGATGAGCAGTCCAAGTTTCCACGCCGGTTGGGCCTAGCGCAGAGTATGTCCAAGCGAGGTGACCGCAATTCACGAGACAGGTGCCTGAGTCGAGATCGGCGTGTCATTCACCATGCTCAAAATGTCGGCAAGTTTCAGTATGCCAACTATTGACAGCATTGTGACCTGCAGATACTTCTCAAGATATAATGTTTCTTGAGAGGAAAATTATGTGTGGCATTGCTGGTCTCTTTCTTAAGACCCCTTCGCTAGAGGCGCAGCTCGGTTCGATGATGAGCGGCATGCTGGCGGTTCTGTCGGAACGCGGCCCCGACAGCGCCGGCTTCGCCATCTATGGCAGTGGCACGCGCGACCTGGTCAAGCTAACGTTGAGGCTTCTCCCGGTGCCTGATATCGAGGCTGCAGTCATTTCCGCCGCCCGAACACTCGATCTCAAAATTCCCTCGTTTCATGCCAACCATGCCGTCATCTCGGTACCGCAGGGGAGGTTGCAAGCCGTCAAAGACTTCATTCGCGAGTCGACCATCCTGCAAGGGACTGAAATCGTCGGGAGCGGCACCCGCATGGAATTGTACAAGGACGTGGGACTCCCGGCCGCAGTGGCAAAGCGGTTCGGCCTCGAGCACATGTCGGGTACGCATGCCATCGGTCACACTCGCATGGCGACTGAATCGGCAGTCACGACGAAAGGAGCCCATCCCTTCTCAACGGGGCTCGACCAATGCCTCGTCCACAACGGCTCGCTGTCCAATCACAACGGAGTTAGGCGCGGGCTGCAACGCGAGGGATTGTCTTTCGAGACCGACAACGATTCCGAGGTCGCGGCCGGTTATCTGACTTGGCGGATACGTGAGGGAGCCTCTCTGGAGGACGCCCTCAAGCTCAGCCTGAAGGATCTCGACGGCTTCTATACCTTCGTCGTCGCTACCGAGTCAGGCTTTGCGGTTCTTCGCGACCCAGTGGCATGCAAGCCAGCGCTCGTGGCTGAGACCGAGCATTACGTTGCCTTCGGAACGGAATATCGCGCACTTGCAAATCTGCCCGGCATCGCCGCCGCGAAGGTTTTCGAGCCCGAACCCGCAACCGTATATGCGTGGAAGAGAAACTGATGCCGACCGTGGATCTGGCCGAGACGAAACTGCGGGATCTCAACTCGGCCCTGCACAAGCTCCCGCACGATACCAATGAAACACGGTGGATCGTAGCCAATCCGGGCGGCAAGCACGCCATAGCCTGCGGCGTTAGCCTGCCTATCACCGTCGAGATCGAAGGACATGTCGGATACTATTGCGCAGGAATGAATAGCGCCGCGACAGTCGTTATCCGAGGTAATGCCGGCGTTGGCGTCGCCGAAAACATGATGTCGGGACAGGTCCGGGTGACGGGTGACGCAAGCCAGGCCGCAGGTGCGACCGGCAACGGCGGCCTCCTGGTCATCGAGGGCAACGCCTCGGCGCGATGCGGCATATCGATGAAAGGCATCGACATCGTGGTGAAGGGGTCGATCGGAGCAATGAGCGCATTCATGGCGCAGTCCGGGAACTTGGTCGTGCTGGGCGATGCAGGCGAAGCGTTGGGGGACTCGATATACGAGGCGCGGTTATTTGTACGCGGCTCGGTGGCAAGCCTCGGAGCGGATTGCATCGAGAAACAGATGAACCAGCAAGACCGCGCAGAGCTCAACGCCGTCCTGGCGAGAGCGGAAATCTCCGGCGTTTCCGCCGACGATTTCAAGCTCTACGGATCCGCACGCCGCCTCTATCATTTTCATGTCGACAACGCTGACGCCTACTGATCGGAGCCGCCTCAATGTCCGCGCAAGATCCAACGGCATCCGCCTCCCAACGCACGTTGCCGCGCTATTCGGCAACGTTTGATCCGCATGCCATCTCCGAAATTCGGCGAGCGGCTGCCACCGGAATTTACGACATCCGGGGCGGCGGCGCGAAACGAAAAGTGCCGCATTTCGACGACCTGCTGTTTCTGGGGGCATCAATCTCCCGCTATCCGCTCGAAGGATACAGAGAGAAATGCGGAACGGGCGTGATGCTGGGAACGCGTTTCGCCAAATCCCCGATCGAACTCAAGATTCCCGTTACGATCGCCGGTATGAGCTTCGGCGCGCTATCCGGTCCCGCAAAGGAGGCGCTAGGCCGCGGTGCCTCGGCCAGCGGAACGTCCACGACGACCGGCGATGGCGGCATGACGGCGGAGGAGCGCTCGCACTCAAGAACACTCGTGTATCAATATCTGCCGTCGCGCTACGGAATGAACCCCGAGGACCTGCGAAAGGCCGACGCCATCGAAGTCGTGATCGGACAGGGTGCAAAACCGGGCGGCGGCGGCATGCTGCTGGGGCAGAAGATTTCCGCGCGCGTCGCGAAGATGCGCAATCTTCCGGAAGGGATCGACCAGCGTTCGGCATGCCGGCATCCGGATTGGACCGGACCTGACGATCTCGAGATCAAGATCGAGGAACTGCGCGAGCTCACCGATTGGGAAAAACCGATATACGTAAAGGTCGGAGCCAGCAGGCCATACTACGACACGGCGCTCGCCGCGAAGGCAGGCGCAGATGTGGTGGTCCTCGACGGAATGCAAGGCGGCACCGCCGCGACCCAGGATGTGTTCATAGAAAATGTCGGGCTTCCTATCCTTGCGGCAATCCGGCCTGCCGTGCAGGCGCTACAGGACCTTGGGCTGCACCGCAAAGTGCAGTTGATCGTATCCGGCGGAATCCGCACGGGCGCCGACGTCGCCAAGGCCCTGGCATTAGGTGCGGATGCGGTCGCGATCGGTACAGCGGCGCTCATCGCGCTGGGCGACAACGATCCGAATCTTGAGGAAGAATACCGCAAGCTGGGCACGACGGCTGGAGCTTATGACGATTGGCACGAAGGACGGGATCCGGCGGGCATCACCACGCAGGATCCCGTGCTCGCAGCACGTTTGGATCCGGTGAAGGCCGGCCGCCGTCTTGCTAACTATCTCGCGGTTCTGACGCTGGAATGCCAGACGATCGCAAGAGCGTGCGGCAAGAGTCATGTGCACAACCTCGAACCGGAAGACCTCGTCGCGTTGACGGTCGAAGCGGCCGCCATGGCTGGCGTACCGCTCGCCGGCACGAACTGGATCCCGGGAAAATTTTGAAGCCGGAATTGCCGAGGCAAAGGAAACCCGATGACAGTCGATCTTGAGGACGTGGCCAAGCAGAAAGGCATCAAATACTTCCTGGTCTCGTATACGGACCTGTTCGGGGTGCAGCGCGCCAAGCTGGTGCCGGCCGCCGCTATAAACGGAATGGCCAAAAATGGCGCCGGCTTTGCGGGTTTCGCAACTTGGCTGGATCTGTCGCCGGCAGACGCCGACATGTTCGCGGTGCCAGATCCGCAAAGCCTGGTGCAATTGCCTTGGAAGCCCGAGGTTGGCTGGCTTGCGGCGGATTTGCACATGGATGGCGCGGAAATCGCCCAGGGGCCGCGCAACCTGCTGAAAAAGCTCAAAGGGGAGGCTCTGCGAAAAGGACTGCAGATCAAGACCGGTGTTGAGTGCGAATTCTTTCTTACCACTCCCGACGGTCTCGCTGTTTGCGACGGAGCAGACCGGCAGGCCAAGCCCTGCTATGACCAGTCGGCATTGATGCGGCAGTACGATATCATCGCGGAAATGTCGGACGCGATGCTTGCGCTGGGCTGGAAACCCTACCAAAGCGACCATGAGGACGCGAACGGCCAATTCGAGATGAACTGGGACTACGACGACACGCTGGTGACCGCTGACCGCCATTCGTTCTTCAAGTATATGGCCAAGTCCGTGGCTGAGAAGCACGGCTTGCGCGCGACGTTCATGCCGAAGCCTTTCCTCGATCTGACCGGATCGGGATGCCATGCCCACGTATCCCTGTGGCAAGAGGGAAAGAATCTGTTCGAGAGCGAGACCGGCGAATTGGGGATCTCCGAACTAGGATATAATTTTATCGGGGGCATCATCCACTCCGCTGACGCTTTATGCGCGCTCTTCAATCCGACAGTGAATTCCTACAAGCGTATCAATGCGCCCAGGACGACGTCGGGTGCGACGTGGGCACCTAATACCGTGACTTATACCGGAAACAACCGCACCCACATGATTCGCATCCCAGATGCCGGCCGGTTTGAAGTTCGGCTCGCGGACGCCGCGGCGAACCCATATCTCCTGCAGGCGGGAATCATAGCGGCCGGCCTTGATGGCATTGAAAGCAAACGAGATCCCGGCAAAAGGCTGGACATCAACATGTACACGGAAGGACACACCGTAAAAGATGCGAAGCGCCTGCCGCTAAACATGCTTGATGCACTCCGAGCCCTGGATATGAGTTCGACCATGCGAGAGCGGTTGGGAGAATTTGTTCCTGCTTTTCTGAAACTGAAGCACGATGAATGGAACAGTTACTGCCGCCACTTGACGCAGTGGGAGCGGGACGCGACGCTGGATTGCTAACCTAGTTCGCGCATCAGATCCGGGATCGAGCCACGTAGGCCCCATGAGCAAAGTATTTCTTAAGAATTGGAAAATCTAACGAACCAAAGCTAAACTTGCGTCCAGGCGGCATGCGCTATGCATGATTTCCAACATTCGTCGCAGGAGAAGCGCCAGTGTCGCTCAGGGATGTGTCCTCCGTTGACTTTCAGCTATTCGGCGACATCGTCGCTCGATTCGGCGATCCCGGGTCATTTGGAGAATTACACCCGGAAACCCTGACTGACATAGCGCGGCTCTTGCGCGCCGATTACGCGGCATCCTATGTATGGTGCGGGAAGAGCGGCACTTCCAGCGGAGGTGTCGCCTGGAATATGGAATCCGACCACGTCAACAGATACGAAAATTGGTTTCAATACCGGGATCCAATGACGCGCGAGCTCCGCCAACGCTGCCACGCGACGCCGGTGGACGCGGTCATTTCGTCTGACGCGCTGTCTCGTACCGAATTCTTCAACGATTTTCTCGCACGCGACGGGCTGCATCATGGAATGAGCATGTTCGTCGTCGACGGCGCGCGGGACGTAAGGGATTTTCGGATATGGCGCGCAAAGGGCAAAGCCGAATTCAGTCCGCGAGACATCGCGCTCCTTGACGCGCTGGAGCCGTTTGCTCGGCGTTCGTTGCGGCGAAGCGGGAGGGCCGCCACTAATCTCACCCCCCGAGAAGCGGAAGTAGCAAATCTCGTCGCCCGGGGATGCACCGACAGGGACATTGGCCGCGTCTTGAAAATATCTTTTGCCACGGTGCGAACCCACATCAACAACGCGATGCAAAAGCACGGGTATGCAAATAGAGCAGAGCTCGCCGCGCTGGTGGCACGCTGCGCTGCGCTGTCTGCCGGAGGCGCAACGGCTCCCGCACTGCACGGCGGTCCGTAGAGCACGTCCTGACGGTCCAGGCAACAAATGCGAACTCGCCTGTGTCTGCCGTGCGGATCATTCCAGGGTCAGTTGCGAAACAGCCTTTCATAGAGGGTGGTACCACCGCAGCTTGAAGGACCACCTGGTCGCGGTAACCCGAGGCGAGCGTCGATCCATCTGGAGTCTGCAATTATCCGCCAAGACCGTTAAGCCGGAGCCCCTGCGCCTGTCCGGATGCTCAGCGTGCATGTATCCGCCTCAACATTTGTGTCGATGGCGTGACGTCGCTTCCAGCGGCTAGGGTCCCGAGTGCCGGCGCAAGTCTAACTGAACATCCCGCAGGGGCGCGCGCGAGAGCAGCAGGATGCATACAGATGAAGAGAACCCGCATGCGGGAGTTCACCTCGGCATTGGTTGTCGCTCTTGGCCGCTACCGCGATGACGCTGTCTGGGACTTGCGTGGTGCCCGACGAACTAAATCGGGCAAGCTGAAAGGCACCGCTCGGGGTCGCCCGGGGGTAGCCGCCTATTAGGTTTAACGGAATGGGAGGATAGACAATGCGAAAACCAATGGTGCCTACGCGAAGGCAATTTCTCGGCTACTCGTCCAGCGCGCTTGTTGGTCTTGCCGCGTTCCCGTCAAGCCGAGCGAAGGCGGATGCTGCGGAGTTCAAGGTTGGGATGTTTCTTCCGCAAGGCGGACCGGCTTCGATATTCCTGGCAGGAGGCCGCGCTTGTGCAGAACTTGCTGTCGATGAAGTGAATGCCGGCGGCGGGATAAGCGGACGCAAGGTCCGTCTGGTGTTTGCAGACGGGGGGGTGGCGCCTGCCGAGGCCGCCAAAAGCGCCATCCGCCTCATTCTCGACGAGCGCGTCGAGATCATCACAGGTTCCCACGATGGCGGCGTACGTGAGGCGCTGGTCTCCGCAATAAAGGGCAAGGTGCCTTATGTGTTCAGTCCGGTGACCGAAAACGGAAATTGCTCCGCCAATACGTACTATTTGGGCGAAACCGCGCAACAGCAGAACGAAATCATATTCGACGCGCTGGTGAAACCCCGCAACTTGAAGAGCTTCTACCTGGTCGGTAACGACTATAGCTGGCCGCGTGCCGTCAATGAAAACAGCAAGAAGTTCATCGCCGAATCGGGCGGAAAAATCGTCGGGGAGGAATACGTCCCCTTCGGTACGCCCAACAGGTTCGAGGAGATCGTCACCCGCATCAAATCGGTGAATCCCGACGTCATTCTTATAACTCTCGTCGGTGGCGACAACGTCACGTTCAACCGCACGTTCGGAGCTTTCGGCACCGACGGTCGGATACTACGCGTGGGGTATCTCCTGGAAGAGCAGACACTTGCCGGAATAGGAGCGGACGGAAGCCGCAATCTATTTTCCGCCCTTGGTTACTTTTCGACCGCGCCGGGGGGCGCCGGTGATCAATTCAAGCAGGCGTTCTCGGCCAAATTTGGCGAGACGTCCCCACAGCTCTTTGCACAGGTCGGAACGATCGGAGTCGATTCCTACGCTGCCGTCCATTTTGCGAGGGCACTCATAGCCAAGGCCGGCAGTACGAAGGCCCGCGATTGCATGGCAGCCTCTGAAGGTCTGAGCTTCACGACCGCAACCGGGCCCGCCGTCATGATGCACCGGTACGTAAACCGGACAATGTACCTCGCCGAATGCAAGGGAACGACATTCTCGGTGGTCGCTACCAAGGAAGGCGTTCGGAACGAAAGCTCATGCAAGACCTGATTGCCGCCCAAACCATAAATTTGATCTACGCGGTGACGTTGCTTGCAGTGCTCTCCCTCGGACTGGCGGTCATCTTTGGGTTGCTCGGGGTGCTCAATCTGGCGCATGGCGAGTTCATCATGCTCGGCGCCTATTGCGCGGTCGTTGTTCGCCAGAATGGGTGGCCATTCCTCACAGCTATCCCTCTCGCAATCCTCGTGTGCGGATCGATCGGGTATGTGATCGAAGTCTTGATTATGCGGCGACTGTACCGGCGTACGTTCGACACGCTTGTGGCGACCTGGGGACTTAGTCTCCTGCTTCGCAAAAGCGCGGAGGCCGTTTTCGGGCTCACCTACCGCAGCGTCGAGACGCCTCTGCCGGGCACGATCGATGTATTCGGCGTTCCCTATCCGGCATACCGTCTCGCCGTGATCGGCCTGGGCGCAACCGCCATATTCGTGTTGGCGATTTGGTACGGCAACAGTCGGACCGGCCTCCGCATCAGGGCGATGACCGGGAACCCGGAACTTGCGCAGTCGCTTGGCTTGTCAGTGAAGCGATTGGCCGCCGGAACGTTCGTCACCGGGACATGCCTCGCCGCTCTTAGCGGCGTCATGATTGCGCCGCTGGTGCCCGTCTTCCCGTACATGGGGTTGGATTACGTGTTGCGCACCTTCTTCGTAATCGTCGTCGGAGGACTCGGAAGCGTGATCGGCCTTGTTTATGGTGCGTTGGCGATAGGCGGACTTGACAGTGCGGTCTCCGCCTTCAGCAACGGAACATACGGATATCTGTCGGTGATCGTGTTAGCGATTGCATTCCTTTGGCTTCGGCCACGGGGGATCCATGTCCGCGGCTAAAGCTGGCATCATGGTCGTACTCGCCGTTCCGTTCGCATTCGGCGAATACGCCTTGTATCAAATGTCACTCTACTTCCTGTACGCCGTCGCGGCTGTCGGCGTCGGGTTGTGCTGGGGGCAGGTCGGGGTTCTTCCACTCGGGCACGCGCTGTTCTTCGGCATCGCCGCCTATCTCGCCGGATTCGTCCTGATCGCGGGAGACAATGCGCCCTGGCTTTTGCTGTTGCTTCCGCTCGCCGCGCTCGTAGCGGGAATCATCGCTTTCGCTATCGGCATCCTCGTTTTC
Organism: Bradyrhizobium sp. S69; assembly: GCF_009766005.1. Lineage (GTDB taxonomy): Bacteria > Pseudomonadota > Alphaproteobacteria > Rhizobiales > Xanthobacteraceae > Bradyrhizobium. The sequence goes on from NZ_LMUK01000038.1 coordinate 102,613, forward strand.
CGGAGAGTGGGCGAAAGCGGTCCATATTTTTCGATGATCACGCTGGCCCTTTCCCTTCTAGCATTCCAGGTCACAACGAACTGGGCGTCCTTGACGGGGGGATTTGACGGCCTAAAAGACATTCCTTCGCTGCCTGGCCTCGACAGCACAATGGCAAACTACGCTGCCTCGGCCGCCGCGCTAGTCGCCGTGCTTGCAGGCGGCCATTGGCTCATGGCTTCTCCGCTCGGGGTGTTGTGGCGTGCCATCGCGCAGAATGAGCGTCGCGTCGCCTTATTTGGATTCAATACGAATCTGCTCAAGGCCGTCGCCTTCGGAATCAGCGGCCTTTTCGCCGGCATTGGCGGGACGATCTACGCAAGCCAGCAAGGTTTCGTCACGCCGCAGGTCGTCGGCTTCGGTCTTTCTGCTGAATTAGTGATCTGGGCCGCCGTCGGCGGCCGAGGTTCGCTCGTCGGCCCGGTGATCGGCACGCTACTCATCGGAACTCTGACATCCGAGCTCCGCGACACATTTCGTTTTTGGGAGGTCCTGACCGCCGTATCCTTCATAGTTGTTGTTCTCTTCTTTCCCAGCGGGCTAGTCGGCCTAATGGATCCGGTCGTGCGTTGGTTGGATGGAAAACCCAAAGTCAGAGATGATATCGAAGCGCCTGTCTCTGTCCGCAACGGCGCTCCGCCCCGACGATTGAAAATCGACCAGGTGACTGTTAGGGCCGGTGAAGTCCTGATCCTGGACCGGCTCAACTTGGACCTGGGGTCAAAGGGAATCTCTTGCATCATCGGGCCGAACGGCGCCGGCAAGACATCGACCTTCAACGTCGTCTCGGGCGAGATGCGGGCCTCGCAGGGCGTCGTGACCTATGGCGATCTAGTTTTGACACGGATGGCTGCGCACAGGATCGCCGCCACAGCCGGCATCGGTCGCAAGCTTCAATTTCCGAGCGTGTTTCCCGATCTTTCAATAGCAGAAAATCTTGCCATTGCGCTCTGGAGCGGCCGGGCGTCCGCTTCAGATCTGCTCCGCCCGTGGGTCCGGCGCTGGACAAGCCCGCTACTTCGCCAGTTGAGGCTCCGCTATGCATTTCTCTCTTCCGGAGCCCGCAAGGCGTCCGAATTGTCGCATGGCGAGCGGCAAATCCTCGAACTTTCAATGGCAATTTTGACAGAACCAAGGATCCTGCTTCTTGACGAACCTTGTGCCGGTCTTTCGCCCGACGAGACTTCGACCGTCATCGATGTCATCCGATGGGCGAGCGAAGCGACAGGTTGCGCCGTTGTGATCATAGAGCACGACATGAGCCTTGTGCTGAAGTTGGCCGACGCCGTGTACGTATTGCACAACGGCACGCTACTGGCACGAGGGTCGGTAAAGGAAATTCAGGCGAACGAAGACGTCAGATCGATTTATGCTGGAAACCGAAAATGAGCAACGCGCGCCTCGCATTCGTAGATCTTACGGGCGGCTACGGCGGCGCTATCGTCGTCCGCGGAATTAGCGGCAACGTCCGGGCCGGCGAAGTCCTCTGCGTCCTGGGACGTAACGGCGTCGGTAAGAGCACTCTGGTAAAGTTGCTTATGGGGCATTTGCGCTGTTGGAGCGGTGAGATATTACATACCGGCACGGCGATCCAGCACCTCGAATGCTCGGCACGCAGCCGATACGGCATCAGCTACTGCCCGCAGGAACGGACGGTGTTCGACGACTTGTCGGTACGCAACAATCTCACGCTCATGGGCGACAACCGGGATTTGGGACGCTTTGAAGCGTATTTCGCAAGATTCCCGATTCTCAAGAGGCGTCTCAAGCAGCAAGCGGGTTCGCTTTCCGGCGGCGAGAAGAAGATCCTCTCGTTTTCGCGCGCGCTTAGCGAAGGAAAAGGCGTTACATTGCTCGACGAACCGAGCGAGGGCGTCCAGTGGGAGAACATCCTCCACATGGCCGCGCTCATCAATGACAGCAAGCGCGCAGGCGCATCAATGGTCATTGTCGAACAGAATCTAGAATTCGCGGAAACGATCGCGGATCGGTACCTCGTTCTCGATCAAGGCCGCGTTGTGCTTGAGGGCACGCGACGCGACCTGAACCGCGAAGATTTGCTCTCCCATCTGCACGTATAGGTATCGCCGGTAGTGGTGAAAGTCTCGCTATAAAAAAGGAGGATGCGAAAATGTCGACATTTAGGGAATACAGGAACTACGACGCAATGGGGTTGGCCTCCCTCATGAAGAAGGGCGAAGTTTCGCGCACGGAGGTGCTGGAGACCGCCATCGGTCTTCTGGAGGAACTCAATCCGAAGCTGAATGCGGTCGTTTATAAGGAATACGATCGCGCGAGATCCGCGACCGCGTCGGCGGAAGGTCCGCTTGCCGGCGTTCCGTTCCTTATGAAAGATACCAACGACCTTAAAGGCGCTCCGACCGGGTGGGGGTCCAAACTTTATCAGAAGCTCGTGGCCGAGATGACCGACACGTTGACGAAAAGACATCAGGACGCCGGCTTGGTGATCTTCGGCAAGACAAATGTTCCGGAGTTTGCCTTGGTCGGAACTACAGAGCCCCTTGTCACCGGTCCGTCGCGCAATCCTTTCGACACCAACCTGACACCGGGAGGTTCGTCCGGTGGTTCAGCCGCAGCCGTGGCCGCCCGAATTGTTCCCGCCGCGGGTGCCAGCGACGGCGGCGGCTCGATAAGGTGTCCAGCCTCGGCATGCGGTGTATTCGGCCTAAAGCCAACGCGTGCCCGCAACCCGTCCGGTCCCGTCGTGGGCGAGGGATGGCAGAGCCTGCTGCAGCAGCACGTCGTCACCCGAAGCGTACGCGATAGTGCCGCCATACTCGACGCCACACATGGTCCCGAACTGGGTGATCCGTACGGACTTGCCGCGCCGGCAAGACCCTTTCTGGAAGAAGTGGGTAGCGACCCCGGATCCTTAAAGATCGCGCTCATGACGGACTACGCAAACGGGCCACCCACCGATCGGATATGCGCGGTCGCCGCGCAGGACGCCGCCAGATTGTGCGAGTCTCACGGCCATAACGTCGAAGTGGCGGCTCTTCCGATTGCGGTGGAAGATATGTTCAGGTTGCTAGGAACGGTCTGCTCTGTCTGGGTCCGTAGCATGCTCAAGCGGCGCGGGGCCCAAATTGGCCGCGAGGTGACGGAATCGGACGTGGAGCCGATGACATGGGAGATGTACAATCTCGCCGACAAGATAACCTCGACGGAGTACTACGATACGATCGAGGCTATCCATCAAACGGGGCGTAGAGTGGCTGCATTCTTCGAAAAATATGACGCCCTCATCACGCCCGGTCTGGCGAAGTTGCCAGTCCCCTTGGGCAACATCAACACGTCGCTCAGTCTCGCGGAAGCCGGCGGAGCATTGGCCAACTTCTGTCCGTTTACGACGACTTTCAACGTGACCGGACAGCCCGCCGCGTCAATACCGCTTTCATGGACGCCGGAAGGCCTGCCTGTCGGCGTACAGCTTGTGACCCGTTTCGGCGACGAGGCCACGCTGTTGAGGCTCGCATCCCAGCTCGAGAAGAGCGCACCGTGGGAGTCGCGATACGCCGGCATCAGGGTTTAGCCGGCGTCAAGGTGCACGATACGCTTCCGGGTGCCCCTTGCGGTCGCCCGGGTGCGGGGTCCGCAGCCGCGGCCAGGTCATTCTCGCCGCGGGTAGATGATGACGGAAAGGTACGTCATGGGGGCTTTGATGAGCTCTTCGGGACCGTGGCGACCTGCCGCGTCGAAGAAGAGCGCATCGCCCGGCTCCAAAAGATAGCTGCGGTCGGCGTGCCTGTATCTGACCTTGCCGCTCAGCATATAAATGAACTCTACGCCGGCATGCCGGAAGTCAGTGTAGGGTTCGGCATCGCCCTTGAGCGTGATCAGGTACGGTTCGACTGTCACCTCGCCGCCGAGGGAATGACCCAGGAGATCGTAAAGGTGACCTGCCTTCGTGCCGCGGCGTTCGATTCTGACTCCCGTACCCGCTTTCACGAACGAGCAGTCGCGCTGCTCGCCCGTCTCGTGAAACAGGCGCGTGATAGGCACGTTTAGCGCCTTCGCTAAGGATGATAAAGTTGCCAGTGACGGCGAGATGGAGCCGGTCTCGATCTTTGAGAGCATGCCGGTCGAGATGCCGGATGCAGCGCCAAGTTCCGCAACGGTGAGGTCGAAGCTCTTGCGAAGCCTGCGCACCTCAGCGCCGATCTCCGATTCCAGTGTCGGTGGGATTTCCTTCGGCGCGAGCGAACCGGTTAGAAGCTCGGACCCCCTCGTGCGCTTGCTACCGGGCTTGCCGCGCTGGGGAACACTTTTCTTCAAAATCGTTTCTCTGTCCTGGGTGGGCCTGGGGCAAGTCTAGGCCTGGCAGCGGCGCCTGACGAGGATATCCGCTCGAATCATGCGGAATCCTAACAAAAATTAGGCGGCGTAGTCCTTGAAACGGGCTTTTGGGCAACGGGAATACCTACCAGGGCGATTTTGGCGGTGGCAATGGCAGCCAAAAATCGCAGAAAGGCCCACTCATCTGCGGGCGGGGCGGCTTCGCGGATGCTTCGAAATCGCCCTTTGGAGGAGCCGCCCGGTGCAAGTTGCTGTGCCCAGAGATTAAGTCCAGGCCCGCGAAGCGGCTCTGCTAGAAGCCCCCTCGACGTACTCGGGCGGCCTCAACGGTATTCTTCAGGAGACACGCTATAGTCATCGGCCCGACGCCGCCCGGAACCGGCGTGATCGCTTGCGCGACCTCGATGGCTTCGGCGAACGCAACGTCGCCGACCAGCCGGGATTTTCCGGTCTCATCGGTCACACGATTTATGCCGACGTCGATGACGATAGCGCCCGGCTTGATCCACGTTCCGCGGATCATTTCCGGCCGGCCGACCGCCGCGACGAGGATATCTGCGGCCCGGGCGATTGCCGGGAGATCCCTGCTCTTCGAATGCGCGATGGTGACGGTGCAGCCTTCCTTGAGCAGCAATTGGGCCACCGGCTTCCCGACGATATTCGAACGCCCTACGACTACGGCGTTCAGCCCGGACATATCGGAACGTACGGCCCTCAGCAGCATCAGGGATCCGAGTGGTGTGCAGGGGACGATGCCTCCCGCTCCTATAGTCGTGAGGCCGACGTTAATGGGATGGAAGCCGTCCACATCCTTCGCGGGATCGATGGCGCGTATCACCTTGTCGGCGTCAATCTGTGCCGGCAGCGGCAATTGCACCAGAATGCCGTCGACAGATTGATTCGTGTTAAGTTTATCTACCACTGCGAGCAGATCGGCTTCCGTCGTATCGGCGGCAAGGCGATATTCGAACGACTCCATGCCGACTTCCACGGTCTGCTTGGCCTTGGAGCGGACGTATACCTGGCTCGCCGGGTCGTCGCCCACCAGCACGACGGCGAGCCCGGGCCTGATGCCCTTGGAGACAAGTTTTGCGACGTCGTGAGCGAGAGCCGCCCTTAGTTGGGAAGCGAGCGCCTTACCGTCGATGATTTGCGCCGTCATGTGTCAATCCCTGAAGACGACGGTCTTATGCGCGTTCGCGAATGCGCGCCCGTCCAGATGAAAGGAAACGGCGCGCGAAAGCACGCGGCGTTCGATGTCCCGACCCCTGCGTATGAGATCCTCAGGGCTGTCCTGATGGCTGATGCGCTCGACGTCCTGCTCGATGATCGGGCCTTCATCGAGGTCCGCCGTAACATAGTGTGCCGTGGCGCCGATCAGTTTGACCCCACGCGCATGCGCCTGGTGATACGGCCTTGCCCCCTTGAAGCCGGGAAGGAAGCTGTGGTGGATGTTGATGCAGCGGCCGGATAGAAATGTCGCCAGATCATCCGACAGAATCTGCATATAACGCGCGAGTACGACGAGATCGGCATTCGTGACCGCGACGATCTTCTTGATCTGCGCTTCCTGCTGTGGCTTGGTCCCCGCGGTGACCGGCAGATGGTGAAACGGTATCGCGTCGAAATCCGCGGAAAACGTCTCACGCGGATGGTTCGAAACGATGCCTACGACATCCATCCTCAGTTCGCCGATGCGCCAGCGGTAGAGCAGATCGACCAGACAATGGTCGGATTTCGACGCCAAAAGCAGTACTTTTTGGCGTTCGTATCGGGGTCGTATTTTCCATTTCATCCCGTAATGGTCGCCGATCGGCGTGAAACCCTTGATGATATTTCCGATTTCATTCTCGTCATGGAGATTGAACACGATACGCGCGAAGAAGTGGTTGGTCTCCGTGTCGTCGTATTGGTGGGCCTCGCGTATATTGCCGCCATGGGCGAACAATTCGGCCGTAACCCGTGCGACGATCCCGGGTTGGTTTGGACAGGACAACGTCAAAAGATACGGTTCGGACATCGGTGCCTCGGGCAAAGGTTGGAGAAAGCGGATGCGTCAGGATGCGGCGGCTAATTCGAACCAATGACGAATGTTCGACGCAAAGCTTCGGAAAGTTGCGATCTCGAACGTCGGAACATCGTCAAGCTGCCAGAGCACGACGCCGATGTGTTCGATCACCGTAGTTGCGGCGGATCCACTCCTGAAAACGGCCGGATGCAAATCGATGAATACGCCGCGCTGAAGCGTTTCGCGGGCGCCGGAGCCTGCAATCCGTAATACGACATAGCTTCCCGACTGATCCGAGACCGAGGCCAATCCGTTGAGCTTGTTCGCAAGTTGCGTGACCCAATCCGCCTCCGGTGTTTCAGCAAGCGCAAGCCAGGTTCCGGGGCCCGTGCCGATCAGAGCCAGACGTGCGTCGGCCGCGCGCTCAGGTCCATCCGGAGGCAGGAAGCCAAGAACTGCGCCGATGACCGCCGGCTGGATGCCTTTACGGGCCATGATCGTAGCCATTCCCAGGCCCGGACGCTCGGTCAACCTATAATCACTATCCACGGACGCGCACTCCTTCAGGATCGACGAACACCGGGTCGCAGATTTCGGCAGCGAAATCGGGTCCGCGAACGGGGTCATGAACTGTGACGAGTTCACCATGGCGTGCCGCTCCGCCCTGAAGCAGAGCGAGCCCGATCCATTGGCCGCGTGAGGGTGAGTATGCCGCCGAGGTGATGTAGCCTTGATCATTGGCGGCCAAAGGGTCACGGCCCTGTGGCAGGAGGTGCGCGCCAGCCCTCAGACGGGCGCCGCCCAACGGGCGGACACCTACTAGCGATGGGCGATTGGTGTCTGACAATGCCGGACGTTCCGCCATCGCGCGCCCGATGTAGTCCTTTTTCTTCGACATCATCCGACCCATTGCCAGGTCGGCGGCGGTGGTCTGACCGTTGATTTCGTTTCCGGCCGGATGTCCCTTCTCGATGCGCATCACGCCCAGCGCTTCGGTGCCGTATGGAACGGCGTGGAATGCGTCACCGGCCGTGAAAAGCGCGCGGACAAGCATTTCGCCGTGCGACGCCGGCACGCTGATCTCGTAGGCGAGCTCGCCGGAAAACGAGAGGCGGGAAAGCCGCGCGGGCAAATTGCGCCAACGAAGTTCGATGGCGGCCATGAAGGCGAAACTGTCGTTCGAAAGATCGAGATCGGGCAGGAGCATCTGCAGCAGCGGACGCGAAAGGGGGCCGGCGACGGAATAGGTCGACCATTGTTCGGTGACCGAAGTGGCTTGAACGTCGAGTTCCGGCCACAGCACCTGCCTTGCATAGTCGATGTGCTGCATGATTTTTGCTGCATTCAGCGTGGTGGTCGTGACGTAGAAACGGTCCTCCCCGAGCCTGGCAGTCGTACCGTCATCCATCACGAATCCGTCTTCGCGCAGCATGACTCCGTACCGGGCTCGGCCGACCGGCAGAGTCGAAAACATGTTGATGTAAAGTCGGTCGAGGAGAATTCCGGCGTCCGGGCCATGGACATCGATCTTTCCCAAGGTGGAGACGTCGCATATGCCGACACCGCTGCGCGTCATCGACACTTCGCGGCTGACCGTCTGGAGCCAGTCTCGCTCTCCTGGGTGCGCGAACCATTGGGCCCGCTTCCAAAGGCCGGCGTCGACAAAGGTCGCGCCGCGTTCCCTGGCCCACTCGTGGCTGGCAGTTCGACGCTCCGGGCGGAAGGCTGTGTTTTGATGGTGTCCGGCGAGGGCGCCTATTGCGACCGGCAGATACGGCGGCCTCGACATTATCGTGCCGGCCTCCGCGATCGACTTGCCGGTGGCGGCTGCGAGCACGGCGTGGCCGTTCAATTGGCTCGTCTTGCCCTGATCCGTCGCCATACCGAGCGTGGTGTAGCGCTTCAAATGTTCGATCGAAACGAAACCTTCCCGCGCCGCGAGGCTGACGTCGGCATCGGTCACGTCATTCTGGAAGTCGACGAAGGCTTTTGAGCGGTGTCCGCGCGAGTACCAGGGAGGCGACGATGCGGAAGGTTCATCGCCGGCCAAGGGCGCAGGCGCCACCGCCGAGGTCCGGCCCAACTCGCGCAAGGTCTCCTCCGCCGCCCGAACGCCGTCCGCAAGGGATCCGGAGAGTGAGAAATGGCCTGCCGCAGCGCCTGTGGCTTTCATTCCCGGAGGAGCGGTATTGAGGACGAAACTGTGTACCAGATCGGACCACACTGGGCGGTCGCCGAGATTGCTGCCGAGACCGATGGAAGGATTCCAGCCGCCCGACATGAGCACCAGATCCGCGGAGATGCGTCGCCGGCTGCCGTCCTTTAAAAGAACGTCGACTGACCTGACAGTCCGGCCGTGTACGTCAGTCAGGGCGGCCCCGCTCAGGATCTCTATTCCGGCCTGCCGGAGGCGGGCCGCCGCGGGCGGTTGGGAATCGGTCCGTGGGTCGACGACGGCCGCGAGTTGAACGCCTGCGGACATCAGATCCTCAGCTGCGCTCCAACCGCTGTCTGTCGTGGTGAAAACTACTGCCCGACGGCCCGGAACAGCGGCAAAACGGTTCACGTAGGTTGCAGCGGCTGACGCAGTCATGACTCCGGGCTTATCGTTGCCGCCAAACACGAGCGGTCTCTCGATGGCGCCGGTTGCCAGAATCGTGCGGCCAGCGATGATTTTCCAGAATCTTTGCCGGGACTTGCCGGGCGGGATGTTGCCGAGATGGTCGGAAACCTGCTCCAACGCGCCGTATTCGCAGCCGTCGTAGGCACCGAATATCTGCGTGCGGCTGAGCAACGTTACGTTTGGCGTAGCCCGCAATTCGGCGACCGTATCGTCGACCCATTTTCCCGCGGCAGCTTCGTTGATAACGTGCCGCTCCGAGCAAAGGCGTCCGCCCAGCACCCAGTCTCCGTCGGCTATGATGACCCGCAAACCGGCACGTGCGGCCGTAACCGCCGCGATCAGTCCGGACGGTCCGGCGCCGATAACAAGCAGATCGCAGAATCCATGCGCGCGCTCATAGCTGTCCGGATCGGGCTCCATTGAGAGCTGACCGAGGCCGGCGGCGCGGCGGATAATCGGTTCGTAGAGCTTCTCCCAGTATTTTGCCGGCCACATGAAGGTCTTGTAGTAGAAGCCGGCCACCAGGATCGGCGCAAAGACCTGATTCAACGCCATTACATCGACCGAGAGGGTTGGCCATCGATTTTGGCTCTTAGCTTCGAGTCCTTCGAAGAGCTGCACCGTGGTGGCACGGGTGTTCGGCTCGGCGCGGGCGCCTGAGCGGAGCGTGACGAGCGCATTCGGCTCCTCGCTGCCGGCAGTCAGGATTCCCCGAGGACGGTGATACTTGAAAGAGCGGCCGACCAACTTGACGCCATTCGCGATTAGCGCCGAAGCCAGTGTGTCGCCGGCAAAACCCGCGTGCTTCATTCCGTCGAATGTAAAGTTCAGCGGTTGAGCGCGGTCGATCAGACCGCCGAAGGAAAGACGGCTCATCGGGAGTCCTCCCGGGCGAGCACGGCTGCCGATATGCGGTGCGTTCGCGTGTCCCGCGTCACGGTGATCCAGTTGCGGCAGCCCTGGGCGTGATACCAGTGCTCCCGCATCGGGCCCGGGACATTGTCGCGAAGATAGACGTAGTCGTACATGCCCTCCTCTGAAGAAGGCCGGGTCGGGGCGGCATCGCCGCGGTATACGAACTCACGGGAGTCGCGTTGGCCGCAGTACGGGCAGGGTAAACGCATCTTACCGTCCTCAGTGCAGATTAGGTTGGGCGCCTTGCCCTTTTTCGTCGATGATGCGGCCGGTGGCGAACCGGTCCAGCCGGTAAGCAACTGCCGTCTCCTCAGGCCGATCGGTTGCCAGCAAATGCGCGAAAGCGAGGCCCGATGCCGGCGTTGCCTTGAAGCCGCCGTAGCACCAACCCGCATTCAGATAGAGGCCCTCAATGGGCGAACGGTCGATGATCGGCGATCCATCCATCGACATGTCCACGATGCCGCCCCAGCTTCGCAGCAGGCGGGCTCTTCCGATCATCGGCATGATTGCCATGCCGCCTTCGCAGACGTCTTCGACGGTAGGAAGATTGCCGCGGCTCGCGTAGCTGTTGTAGCCGTCGATGTCGCCGCCGAAAACGAGACCGCCTTTGTCGGATTGGCTGATATAAAAGTGGCCGGCGCCGAATGTGATGACGCCCGGGATGATGGGCTTCAGCGCTTCCGATACGAAGGCCTGGAGCACATGGCTTTCGATGGGAAGCCGGAGCCCCGCCATCGCGGCCACGCGCGACGAGTTGCCGGCCACCGCCACTCCAACCTTTTTGGCGCGAATGCTCCCGCGCGTTGTTTCCACGCCCACGACGGTACCGTCCGCGGTACGCATGAAACCGGTAAGTTCGCAGTTTTGAATGATGTCGACTCCGAGGTCGGAGGCGGCTCGGGCGTAGCCCCAGACGACGGCATCGTGTCTTGCCGTCCCGCCTCGGCGCTGTAGCAGCCCCCCCATGACTGGAAAACGTGCATTGTCGAAATTCAAGTAAGGCGCCATGTTCCGGACGTGGGCAGTATCTAGAAGTTCGGCATCAACGCCGTGCAGGCGCATTGCGTTTCCGCGGCGTGCGAACGCGTCGCGCTGCCCATCCGAATGATAGAGGTTCAGAACGCCGCGCTGGCTGACCATCGCATTGTAGTTCAGGTCCTGTTCCAGACCTTCCCACAACTTCATGGAGCGTTCGTAGAACGCGGTATTGCCCTCAAGTCCGTAGTTCGAACGGATGATCGTCGTGTTGCGACCGGCGTTGCCGCCACCGATCCACGATTTTTCAATTACCGCAACATTGGTGATGCCGTGTACCTTGGCCAGATAGTACGCCGTCGCCAGACCGTGTCCGCCGCCGCCGACGATGACCACATCATATGCATCCCGGGGAACGGCATCGCGCCATGTCCGTTGCCAGCGCCCGTGGCCGGAAAACGCGTTCGCGACTAGTCCGAAGATCGAAAAGCGCATGGTTTCATCGGCGAAATGTTGTTGATCTGGAGGAAACTTACGACATAAAAGGGGTCATGATTTGACGCAGGACGACGTTTTTATGCCTCAGAACGACATTGATGACGAAGCGGCGCCCAAGATGCTTGGACTTCTGCTGATCGATGGGTTTGCGCTAATGTCTTACGCTTCCGTGATCGAACCTTTCCGCGCGGCGAACACCCTCGCCGGCCGGGAGTTGTATCGCTGGACCCATATTTCTGTCGACGGACGGCAGGTACGTGCGTCGACGGGCGCCGGCATGCTCGCCGACCAAGCGGTCGGCGAGCCGATTTTCTGCGATACCCTGTTCGTGTTTGCTGCAGGGGATCCGACAGCGTTCTCCGATCCGAAGACGTTCGCTTGGCTTAGGCGTCTGGCTCGCGCGAACGTGCGGCTCGCCGGCGTTTCGGGCGGACCCTTTCTGCTGGCGCGAGCCGGGCTCCTGACAGGCTATCGGGCGACGATTCATTGGGACCATCGGTCCGCTTTCCTGGAAGCTTTCCCGACGTCCGACCTCGAGCCCGGGCTCTACGTGATCGACAGGCGCCGGCTCACTTGCGCGGGGGGGACTGCGGGACTCGATCTGGCCATCGAGCTGATAGAGCGCGAACACGGCCACGAACTCGCCTTGCAGGTCGGTGAATGGTTCATTCGGACCGAACCTCGTCCGGGGGCCAAATCACAGCGTCTGAGTTTGCGCGAGCGCGTGGGGATCGGCAATGATCGGGTCATCAGAGTTCTAGCCGAAATGGAAGCTAGTCTCGAACAGCCGACCGGAATGCGCAAACTGGCCCAAGTCGCCGGCGTCTCTGTGCGCCAGCTCGAACGTCTTTTCGCCGCGCATCTGCGCGAAACCGTTGGAGAATGCTATCTCAGGATCAGGCTTGAGAAGGCCGCAGAGCTTCTGCGGAAGACCGGATTGTCGGTTACCGCGATCGGGCTCGCCTGCGGTTTTCAAAGCAGCAGCCACTTCTCCCGTAGCTACAAGTCGAGATACGAAATGACACCGAGTTCGGATCGGATCCGGGCCGCACTGCAACCGCGCAAACTGAATCGCTCGGATGCGTCGCACCAGGCCGATAAGGTAAGGCGGCGACATCCTGGAATTTCACGCGTTGTTTGATCATCGCCTACTGCTCGCTTCAATCGCGCCCCCGAGTCTGGTTGCGCGTTCGCTTCCTTTGCATTTAGCACCAATTAGGCGTCGACGAGCTTTGCTAGGCGGATCAATCCACATTCGGTAAATGGCCAGCATTTGATGGCTTATCTTTCGGTTTCGCCCCGTTTACAGAGCCGCCGATCGTGCGGACGCTCCGGCCGCCGAAGCAGGCGCTCCTTCGCGAAATGAGCCCGCCGATGATGCTGACCATCGATACGATCGGTTCCGATCAGATCGGCGCTTCCGCCGAGATTTGGGCTCCAGTAAGAGGAGTGGGACGCTGACAAGCGCGGGCTGGTCAAGCGCGAAATCCCCTTCCTAAGATTCACTTCCTCGGTCGCTTCTTCCAACGGGGCCAATCTTCGACGGCTGCCAACCTGGCAGGCTCGCGAAGCCGTCAGCTCTTCTTGCTTTCGAATTCGAAGAATATCGGCGTCGGCCGGAACGTGGACTTCTGCGAAGGGTTTGCACCACGAGCTGCAGCAAGCGCCTCTTGGCAGCCAAGCTCGTGAAAAGGAATGCCCAAATGCCTAAGACTCGTCAAGAGTCGACTTTCTCTTCGGGCGGCGAGACGTGCGCCGCCTGGCTGTATCCCGTCCTGAGCGATCCTGGCCCTCGCCCAATCATTGTCATGGCCCACGGATTGACTGGCACGCGCCGCGACCGGCTTAATTCTTTCGCTGAGCGTTTCGCGGCCGGTGGCATTACTGCTCTTGTATTCGACCACCGCGGCTTCGGAGACAGCACCGGTGAGCCGGATCTGTTTGATCCTGCTCGGCAGCTCGAAGACTGGCGGAGCGCCATCGCGTTCGCCCGATCCCTCCCCAACATCGATCGCGGCCGCGTGGCGACATTCGGATCGTCTCTCGGGGGTGGTAACGCGCTTGCGGCGGCGGCCGAAGATCCTCTAATAGCCGCCGCCATCAGCCAGGTTCCTTTCTTGGACATGAGCCAAGCATTTGCTAACACTCGCGAGGTTGCGGAGAAGATGCATGCGGTAGCAGCTGAACGCGGGTTTCTGCCGGCCGTTGGGCAGCCAAACGAGGCTGCGTTCATCAACGCACCCGGCGCTGAAGCTGGCTGGCGTCGCGTCGTCGCAATCGGCGACGAATCGCGTTGGCGAAACCGAGTGTCGGCTGCCTGGCTGCTGGAATCTCCGTATCACGTGATCCAGCATGCAGACAGTCTTCACTGCCCATGGCTGGTGTGCGTCGCCGGGAATGACCAAGTCGCCACGCCTGCTCTCGCGATCGACGCCGCGCGGCGAGCCCCGAAAGGCGAGCTCTGCATATATCCCGACATCGACCATTTCGATATCTACGACGGCCCGCCACATGAGGCAGTCGTAGCGGACGAACTCGCGTTCCTTTCCCGGCACCTGCTCGGGCGAACGATCCACGGGATTCCCAAAGCGGGATCTGTGTTCTCTCGAGTTTACGTCCCTCCGAAGAGTGCAGCACAAAATGGGGACGGCCACTCAGAGAAGGTTTCCCAGGCAACGTCGGTTGCACCAGACGATGGCGTCACGGCTCTTACGCAGCTCGGACTAATCAAGGCTGTCTGATCGGCGATCGAATCCCTCAGGCGGGCTTCGTCCCGCGAACTTCAGAAGAGGCCCGCTAGGTGCGGGCCTCTCCTTTTCCGGACTTGGCCCTTCGGTAGTTTGACGTAAGGGCTCTACATCAATCCTGGCTTCAAAAGCGCAAATCGGAGGCCCAGACCGGGTCGATGCGTAACTTCATTCATAGTGACGCGCACCGACGAACAGGAACATACCGAAATGCCCCGCATAGGATATGCACTCGGCGCTTTCAATTTATTCCGCATCGCCCACCTTCAATCTGAATCTGCTCCGGCAGGCGAAACACCGCTGTGACGATTTGATCGCGGGAGTTGTCTCAGATGGACGCTTATCGCCCGCAGGGGTATTGATCCCATGATTCCGCTCGAAGAGCGGCTTGAAGTCGTGCCCAGCATACGTTTCGTTGATGCCGCATTGCCGGCATTGACCCACGGTAAACTCGGAATCTGGCGCGAGCTACGGTTCGATATCGCGTTCAAGGGCGATGACTGGCGCGGGACCGAGAAGGAAAATCGGCTGGAGCGCGACTTCGCGGGCGTGGGCGCTGAGATCGTGTATTCCCTATACACAATCGCGCCCGCTACAGCCGCTTGATTTGAGCGGAAATGTAATCGCCGATTGAGAAATCGCCGCAATGAGAAAGCTCGTCGTCACGATTCGACCATAATGAATTGCGGTCGGGGCGCGCCGAATTGCGGAGGATGCAGACTCCGCCACCGGTCCAGATTCAGTCCCACATGTACCGAAAGGCATCGCGTCAAAGACGCGTCGTTGTGCAAGACGGCAGTTCGCCCGGACAGGAGGAGGACGGACGTGAGCCGTCCTCCTCCTGTCTGAAATGACGCGCTACGGAAAGTCGAACCGCGGCGTAGCTGTATCGCAGCGCTTCGGTCAGCGCCTCTTGAAAGATCATATCCATCGTATTCACCCATTCTCTTTCCGGCGTGAATATCGATTTTCTGCGGCCGACTCGCACTCTCGAAATTACTTTCAAATTGAAAAGGACATAAATCGCCATTGTTCTCATCGGGCGTAGCTGGGGCGGATATCACCCTCGGTTAACATTAGGCTCACTTTCCGATCGAGTCGCGACCGTTACTTGTCCGCTCCGTCTACTGCTTATTTTCTGTGGGGAGCGCTCCATGCGTCGCTTCAACTCTACGTCTTCAAATCCAAAGGGACCTCTTATTGGAAGCAAGAACCGGAGTGCGGGCGGGTCCGAACACGGCCACAAACTGCGCCTTCCAGGTCGGTAAATGGTTCGTTCGGACCGAATCTCTGCGACCGCGTGGGGGGCGGCAACGACCGGGTCATCAGAGTTCTGGCGAAAATGGAAGCAAGTCTCGGACGGCCGATCGGAGTGCGCAAACTGGCCCAAGTCGCCGGCGTCTCTGTGCGCCAGTTCAAACATCTTTTTGCCGCGCATCTGCGCGAGGCCGTTGGAGAATGCTACCTCAGGATCAGGCCTGAGAAGGCCGCAGAGCTTCTGCGAACGACTAGATTGCTGGTTACCGCGAACGGGTTTGGCTGCGGTTTTCGGAGCAGCAGCCACTTCGCCCGTAGTGACAAGTCGAGATACAGATTGGCACCGAGTTCGGACCGGACCCGGGCCGCGCTGCAACCGCGCGAAATGGATCGCTCGGATGCATCGCACCACGCCGATAAGGTAAGGCGGCGACGCCCTGGAATTTCAAGCATTCTTTTATGGACCGCCTACGGCTCGCTTTGATCGCGCACCCGGGCCCGGACGCGCGTGCACTTCCTTTTTAGCGGCTCGCCGTGACCGCCTCTATCGGCTTGCACCCGTGGCGAGCGACGTTCCGCCCTACCGCCGAAGGGAGCGAAACCGTGTGGGATTTCCGGTAAGCCGCTTGTAGAGTTAGTCCCTTCGGCAACTGGCGATGTCCGACTTGTAATACGTTGCGGATCCGGGAAGGCTTTCGCGCCGGGTCCGAAAGGTGCCTCTGCGAGCTGATTGCGTTCAAACGCCGGGGAATGCCCAAATATTCATGGTGGCGATGCCCTCACGCAGCTTTTTTATAGGCACATAGTCCGGAGAGTTCCAGAAGGCGTGGATGGACTCTATCGTTGGAAATTCCAACATAATCACCGATCGTGTATCATGCTCGCCTTCGAGCAGCTCCACCTTTGCGTCTCTGGCCGCTAACTTTCCGCCGAACTTAGTAACGAACGGAACGATCGCCTCGCGGTACTTCTGAAATTGAGGTTCGTCCTCGACAGTGCCTTGAACAACAAGATATGCAGACATAACCGATCCTCGTTCCGTTCCTCACTGCGGCTGGTGAGTGCTGTAAGCGTAATGGTCCCGCGGTCCGCCGTCCGCGCTCCCGATATAGGCCTCGGGTCAACCGCAACGGTTGACGGTGCCGACGACGTCCGATCTAAGCTTGCATGCAGACCTTTTCGGGGTCCGTTGATATCTTTCAAACGTGCCAAATTTGGACTTATGCACCGCCGCCTCCTACCTTTTCCGGCAGGGAAGCGTCTCGCCTGCTGCGACCGAACGAGATTCGACGACTTGCCTTCCCAGGCCGGCAACACATGTGACAGCTTATCGCGACACGATGATCATCGGACGACGCTTTCATTTGAGAAACGGCAGCATTAGTTTGGCTCGGGCGCGAGATATGTCTCGCGACGGATGGTCCGCTGATGCAATATGAATTAAACGTCTTCTGACAAACCGGCTGTTTTAAATGACATCCACCAGCGGATAACTGATGCACAACCCGCAAGCCATCGATCATTTCGAAATTGATGACCAGTCGATCGCACTGCTCGTCAGAACCTTCTACGGAAGAGCGCGTCAGGACGAACTCATCGGGCCGATTTTTAACCGCACCGTGAGGGACTGGGAGCACCATATCGGTAAAATCACAGACTTCTGGTCGTCCGTGATGCTCCGCACGAGCCGCTACGATGGGCGCCCGATGCGTCCGCACCTCATGATGTCTCTTGAAGGAGAACATTTCGATAGATGGCTCCTGATTTTCGCGGACACTGCGCGCGAACTCTATTCGACGGAGGTAGCCAACGCGTTCATCTCGATGTCCCGTCGAATTGCCGACAGCTTCGAGATGGCGATCGGAACGCAGCGGGGCGAAGTTCGAATGCCGAGACACAGCAAGCCTTGAACAGAGCGCTGACCGTCCGCTCAAAGCGCGTTTCGGGGAAATGCGACGACGGTACCTGCATCCGCGACACGCACGCGGTCTGGTTCAGTGGTCGGTGGACTTTGCTGGGTAGCGGAAAACCGCTCAATCATTGCCGTGCGGCCGGTCGGATCGAGAGACTTGGAAGTCCGCGATTCCGAGATTTCCATCGCTGCAATGCCGCCGCTGCCGCCGGGCATCACGCGCGCGTCCTCCCAAGACCGCATTACGAGGCTTGTATGATCCGGGGACTTGAGCGCAAAGTTAGCCAGTTTCCGGAGACCGACGCTGACACGAGGCCAGTGTTCGATCAGCGGAGCCCAGCTCCCTCCGTCTTTCAGGATACCGTTCACGATCCCGTTTGAGATCGGATCTACAGGGAGCAGGGCGCTCACGCTCGCGACGATGTCGAGAACGTGCGCGCCAGCCGGAAGATCGACAACCAAGCCGGTACGATTTTCTCCAAATCGGACGAATTTCATTGCGCTCTCCTACTGTGACCGTGGCGATTAGTGCAGGATAGAAGGCCGCCTCGCAAAACAACTCCGCTTCTTGCTCTTGAATTGGAGATTACGGAATCCGCCTGCTGTCTTCGGCGCGAGTCGAGTGGGACATCAACACCCCGTCAAGGAAGGCGAAAACGACCGAGCTGCGGCTGCGCTGCTGAATCGTTCGGGGGCTAGGCGGAGACGGCGCCGGCCTGGAGCTTCAGGCATTCTTTGATAGGCCGCCGACGCACCCACCGCCTCAGCAAGCGATTGGCGCGCCGCGTTGCCTTCACAATGGAAAAAAGGCGCTTGTGCACCCCCGCCGTGTGCGTGACGTCTCGACTATACGGCTCAGGATTGGCGCGGCGCGTTCGATTGCCGCTCTCCGCAAGTAGCGCAGGAAGGTCGCAGCTTTGAAGGACATCGTGGCGGCTTGGGGTGGGGGCTTCCGAGCCGTCGTTACCTTGCCGACCGGCGCGCGGGCCGCCGTGTGCGCCCACGATTATCGCGCGGAAGCAGCCTTGTTCAGCTCGGTTGGCCTTTTGCGAATGGTCAACACCGCTACCGAAGCAATCAGACAAGCGACGCCGGCGGCAGCGAAGGCCGGTAGATAGGTGAGAAGTTCGTCGCGCGACACTCCCGCGCCGAGAGCTGCGGTTGCAGAACCCAACTGATGAGCCAGGAAAACCCATCCGAAGACGATCGGTCCGCTTTCCCGACCGAATGTCTGGCCGGCCATCCTGACCGTGGGCGGCACCGTGGCAATCCAGTCCAATCCGTAGAACACAGCGAAAATGCCTAGTCCGTAAAGGGAGAAGTTCGTGTAGGGCAGCGCGAGAAGACTTAGGCCGCGCAGACCATAGTACCAAAAAAGAAGCGCACGGTTGTCGTAGCGGTCCGATAGCCATCCAGACAGAATGGTTCCAGCGAAGTCGAACGCGCCCATGAGCGCCAGGATCCCCGAAGCGGCCACGGTCGCGACCCCAAAATCGTGGCAGAGCGGAATGAAATGGTTTTGCACCAGGCCGCTGGTTGAAAGACCGCAGACAAAGAAAGTGCCCGCAAGAATCCAAAATGTACGATTCCCAACCGCGAGACGTAGCGCTGAAAAACTAACCTTCAAGGCGCTGGCATCGGATCGCCGCGAAGGCGCAGGCACGACCACTGTATCACCGTAAGAAGGAAGGTCGACGTCACCGGGGTGATCGCGCACCACCAGCATCACCAGAAGCATGCATGCGAGACATAGAAGGCCCGCCGGGAGCATTGCAAATCGCCAACCCATGTGGTCCGCCAGCACCGCGGCCACGGGCAGGAAAAGTAACTGCCCGGTTGCGCTGCTCGCACTCAGGATGCCGATGACAAGGCCCCGACGATTCGTGAACCACCGTGTCGCGACGGTCGCTCCCAACACATTGGCGGTCACCCCGGTGGCTAGTCCGACCATCACGCCCCACGTCAACCACAATTGCCAAAGCGAGGTCATGCAAGAGGCCAGCAGCAGTCCGGCGACGATGAGTCCAAGCGCCGTCGCCACGACAGGACGCACGCCGTAGCGCTGAAGCAGGGCAGCCGCGAACGGCGCAACCGTTCCGTACAGGAGGACGCGCAGCGCGAGCGCTCCTGATATGGCGCCCAAGTCCCATCCGAATTCGGTCTTTAAAGGAAGCATCAGGACCCCGACCATCCCCATGGCTGCCGACGTCGAGAGCATCGTCAGGAAGATGACGCTGACCACCGCCCATCCGTAATGAATGTCGAGTCGCGCGAACGCGCGTGGCAGGAAGACGGAATGCATGAGGCGACCTTGGCTCGGTTATCGGGGGTGAAGAGGGCGGCTGATCCGCCGGTCGGTCAGGGTCCCGCCCTGACATGATTCAACTGCGACAGGATGGTGAAGATCGAATCTTGCTCCCTGCCGATTTTCGATTTCATCCTTGCTTGAGTCTCCACCCAGAGCGGAAGCGCCTTCTTGAGCGCCGCTTTACCTGCCGGCGTCAGTCGCACGACCTTTCTGCGCTCGTCGGCACTTCCCTCGAAGCAGACAAGCCCTTCGCGCTCCAGGACTTTGAGATTGCGGCTTAGCGAACTTCTGTCCAACTCGACGATCTCAGCCAGTTCGGTGATCGTCGGCAAGCCCGCGTTCGACAGGCGCCGAAGCACCCGGAACATCGTGATCTTCAGGCCGGAAGGCGCAAGTGCCCGATCGTATATTTCGGTCATGGCGTGCGCCGCCTGACGTATGCCCGTGCACAGGCAGTTGTCTATTTCCATATTGCGTGTATATACACGAAAGGAGGTCGGGTCAAGATCTCGCTCAAACAGGGAGATGAAGACATGCCTACATATCATTGCACCGTTCCCACAGGCCTCCTCGACGCCGATCGAAAATCGCTGATCGCGAGCGAGATTACGCGCATCCACAACGAGGTCACCGGTGCCGCCTCGTTTTTCGCACAGGTCATCTTCACGGAGGTGACGAAGGGAAACCATTTCATGGGAGGGGTGCCGTTGAACGGCGACCAACTCTTCGTTCATGGCTTCATACGGTCGGGGCGAAGCGTCCTTGACCGCACAAAGTTGGTTACCGAGTTGGCCTCGACCTTGGCTCTGCATTCGGGTCTCGAGAAACGCTTGGTTTGGGTATATGTCTCGGAAATTCCCGCACGCCAGATGGCGGAATATGGGCACGTCCTTCCGGAACCCGGCGACGAACAAACCTGGCTCAAAGAGTTGCCCGGGGCGGATCGCGCCTACATGCAGTCGATTGGCAAGTCCTGAAATCATCGCGCGTGAGGCTCACGCCCCAAGGCGGGACACCTCTGGTGATTTTATACCCGCCGAGTTTCACCGCTGGTCTGCGCGCGACAACCGCATCCAGGAGTCAAAGGTTGATTCCGGCGCAAGAAGCGGAGCGCGGCATCCATGGCGGCGCTCTACCGTCCGTTCGAACGAGAGATAGTGCAACGAACGGTCGGAGAACATTATGACCCGAATTGGATACGCCAGCGGCGCCTTCGATCTCTTTCATGTCGGTCACTTGAACATTTTGAGGGCAGCCAAAAGCCGGTGCGATTTCCTGATAGCGGGCGTCGTCGCCGACGACGTGCTCTGGATCCACAAAGGCGTGATACCCGTTGTTCCTTTGGCTGAGCGACTGGAGATTGTCCGAAACGTCCGCTTTGTGGACCAAGCCGTACCTGCTTTCGTGAACGACAAGTTGTCGATCTGGCATGATCTGAGATTCGACGTATTCTTCAAGGGCGACGATTGGCGCGGTACCGAAAAGGGAGATCGCCTTGAGCGTGAGTTCGCCGCCGTGGGAGTTGAGGTCGTCTATTTCCCATACACCAGATCGACTTCCAGCACCGCGCTGCGCAAAACCCTCGCCAACATCGACCGCATCGCCGCGGTGAACTTATTGCACTGCGGACGCTCCGGAGGCGCTGTCGTCGGCTGCGGCGAGGCCGCCTAACGGGGTCTGGATTGTCGCGGCGACCCGGAAAACGGGTGGTTTCTGCCGCCCAGGAGAGCGAGAACTCCAGCACTCAAGGCCTTACGGGGTCTCGGACGGTCCGCCCGCCCACAATCTTGGATTCGAAAGCAAGACCCGGAGTGTCCAGAAGGCGTCCCGGCGGCATCTTCACACGAACGATCCATACGAAGGCGAACGCCATGATGACCACCGTTGACGTTAGAAACAGCAATCCCGCACAGTCCGTCGCGGACGATCCGCGCTGGGCAAGTGTAGTGGCGCGCGACCGGACCGCCGACGGTAAATTTTGGTATTCCGTCGTCACCACGGGAATCTATTGTCGTCCGTCCTGCCCCTCCCGGGTGGCCAATCCCAAAAACGTCCAAATTCACGACACGCTCAAAGCCGCGAAAGCGACCGGCTTCCGGCCGTGCAAGCGCTGCAATCCGGAAGGCCCGTCGGTTGATTCCGACAACGCTGCGATCGTAGCGAAGGCCTGCGGGCTCATCGATCGGGCCGAGGAGGAGCCGTCCCTCACCGACCTTGCAAAAGCGGTCGGTCTGAGTCCGGGCTACTTCCATCGTGTCTTCAAATCGGTCACGGGGGTTACGCCCAAGGACTACGCTGGCGCGCGACGGGCGACGCGCGTACGGGCCGGCTTGGGCAACGGCAGTAGCGTGACCGAAGCGATGTACGACGCCGGTTTCAATTCAAGCGGCCGATTTTACGAGAAATCCAACGAGATACTTGGGATGACGCCGTCACAGTATCGTTCCGGCGGCGTTGATGAAGAAATAAGATTCGCCGTGGGAGAATCCTCGCTCGGCGCGATATTGGTTGCTTCAAGCAAGAAGGGGGTTGCGTCGATCTTGATCGGAGACGATCCGAACGAGCTGGTCGAGGATCTTCAGGACCGTTTCCCGAAGGCGCACCTGGTCGGGGGCGACAAGGACTACGAGTCGCTCGTCGCCCGGGTAGTCGGATTTGTAGAGGCGCCGGGTCTCGGACTCGATCTTCCGCTCGACGTCCGCGGCACCGCGTTCCAGCAGAGGGTCTGGCACGCTCTGCGGGAGATACCGGTCGGACAGACGGTCTCGTACGCCGTAATTGCGCGAAAGATCGGTTCGCCCAAGGCCGTTCGCGCGGTGGCTGGCGCTTGTGCGGCAAACAATCTTGCCGTGGCGATCCCATGCCATCGGGTGGTGCGGAATGACGGCGCCCTCTCGGGCTACGCGTGGGGCGTCGAACGCAAGCGCGCCCTGATCGACCGCGAGGCGCAGTCCGCGGCAGCCGGTGCGTGACAACGCCGAGTGCCGCCGTGATCTTGCCGACGTGGGATGAGTTTTACCGAGCCGTGCGCCGGTCCGTGCTCGGCCGCTGATTCCGGGACCCAACTCTGTGGGTCTGCGTTGGTATCCTCGTCGTCCGTGGGTGCAACAGCGGATGCGAACTCCAAATCCCGTGTGTCGAAAGCGACCGTAAGCCTGCTTCGCGAAATGCATGCTCCCGAAGCGGCCTGACTACGAATCTGCCTCAATAGAAAAAGTAGCAGCCGGAGACCGAGTTCAAAAGCAAGAATCGGAGTTCCCGCTTTTTGAGGAACGCTACGTTGCGGACGGCGCCACTGAGGACTGTTTGTCGATCTTGCCACCGCGACGCCAGATTTCCACGATCGGAGATCACCGTGGGCGACTGTTCAATCAGGCAGGGAACTTTATGCTGGGCTTTGTCCGTTTCGCAATCCTCGCCGCAATCATTGTCCGCGCGTCGGCAGCGGGCGCCTTGGAGGATGGGAACGTGCTTTCAAAAATGCCCAATGGATACAAAGTCGGCTTTGAAGAAGCGAGCGACATGGGCTCAATCCTCGAACTGGTGCCTGAGGGAGAGACAGTCACACAATGGACGGAGATGTTGACCGTGCAGATCCTGCGCAACAAGCATGGGCTGACCCTGTCGGAATATCGCAAGGGTGTCGAGAAGATCTGGGCCCTCATTTGTCCGGGCAGTTCGTCTGAGACTGTCGAACAGGGATTCGAACAACTCCACCCCACGCTCACCTGGTCCCAAACATGTCCTCTCAACAGGAAGACCGGAAAGCCGGAGATGACCTGGTTCAAGGTCATGATACGCAATGGCAATTTTGTTGTCGTTCAGAAGGCCTACAGATTCAAACCCTCGATCGAAGAGATCGCCCACTGGAACGAGTTTCTCAGAGAAACTGAAATATGCGATCCGGGGTCGACAGCGCAAGCCTGCAAACCGGGACGGTGACGTCACGAAGGTTCGCGGACTGGCCAGAATAGTTGGAGAGGTAACTAGGATTGCCGAAGGTCTTGACCTCCGATCTTGCCGATGGAGCGAATGGACAAGCGGCCAAGTTCGCCCAGAACTCGCGCTGCTGGGACGCCATCGTTCAGCGCGGTCGGAGCGCTCTACCATTCCGTATTGACGACTGGCATCTATCACCGGCCGGTTGTGTTGCGCGTTTGCCACGGCGAGTGAATGTCAGTTAGTTCGTCAGGTTCGAGAACCTTCAACTCAACAATACGATCTCAGCACCGCAGGAGATCTGTCAAGGAACTTTGAGATGCGACACGAACGCCTGCGACCACTCTCATCGGCGTCATTGAACGCGTCGTACGGCCTCGATCTGTCTCTGACGTCGTTGTCGTCACTCAAGCCCCGTTTTCAGCGCAATCTTCGACCGCTCACAGGATTCTTGGCCCGCGCAGGCGTCACGGCCAACCAAGTAACGATTTTTGCGCTGTGCGGATCGCTTGGAGTGGGCCTAACGTTGATCATGGGCGCCGGTCTACCGGTGTTGTTTGGGTTGCTGCCCGTATGGTTGGCGATCCGGATGGCACTCAGCACCATCGACGGGATACTCGCACAGGAGCACGGGCAAAAGAGCAGGCTGGGCGCATTCTTGAACGAAGCGGGCGACATCGTATCCGAGACGTCGCTTTACGCCCCGTTTGCGTTCGTCAAACCGTTCGGCCCGGACTGGACTACCACTATTGTCATTCTCCTTGTGGCGTCAGAGTTTGCCGGCTTAGCGGGGCCGCTGCTTGGCGGAACGCGCCGTTGCGACGGACCGTTCGGCAAGAGCGACAGGGCGATCGCGTTCGGACTCGTCGGTGCCTGGATTGCCGCCGTGGGAACGCTCCCGGCGGAAGCGAAATATCTTTTTCCAGTCTTTGCCCTCCTGCTTGCCGTAACGATCGCAATGCGACTGTGTTACGCGCTCGCGGAAGGTGCAGTCAGGCCTGCGTGAAGAGAGTGAAGAAGTCGCGGTCGGATTACGGCTCGAGCGGTCTGCCACGTTCGCGCGGTACGCGCCAAAGGTACCAGGATGCGACAGTCCTGTGCGGCGCGAACGCTTTACCAAGCTCTCGCAGCTCTTTCGGCTTAGGCGCGTCTGAAAGCGATTTAAGGGCGCGATAGCCCTCGCGAATGCCGAAATCGTCGACTGGTAGGATGTCCATGCGCTCCAACGAGTACATAAGGAGCATTTCGACGGTCCAGCGTCCGATCCCCTTGATGGAGACGATGCGCTCAATCACTTCCTCATCATCCATTTTCACGGCAACCTTGCGCGTCGGGACCAGCCCGGACAGCGCCCCTTCGGAAATCGCCTTTATCGTCGCGATCTTGGTGCCGGAAAAGCCGCAGGCGCGTAGCGCGTCGAACTCGGCGTCGATGATGTCTCCTGGTGTAGGAAACAGCCGTTCCGGATAAAGGGACTTCAGGCGGCCGATGATAGCGTCACCCGCCTTCGCAGTAAGCTGCTGGTATGCGATCGCGCGGACGAGCGCCTCGTAAGGTTCACGTGCCGCTTTTGGATCGTGAAGGCACGGCCCTACAAGGTCGATGAGCTTTTTCCAATCGCTGCCTGCGTTCTTCAAGAAGTCCACGGAGGCACGGTAGCGGGCAGGGGTGCGCATAATTTGATACCGACTTTGAAAATATCAACAGTGGGGGAGCCGTAACGCGCAGCATCGCGCCGCTCTCTTCTTACGGAAATACGACGTAGGGCGGCCAAGAATCCAGCCCTGAATTTGAAAGCAAGAGCCGGAGTGCGGGGACGAAGGCATTTTACTAATAAGCGGAAGGCAATAATCCGAGGCGCGATCCATGATCACCGATCTATTTGACGACCGCAGTCCACAGCAGCAGAGTCTGGAGCGGATGGGCGACGGGGCTTTCCTGTTGCGCGGCCTTGCGATCCCGTTCGAAAGCGATTTGTTGCGAGATCTGGCGAATGTCGTCGCCGAGGCTCCGTTTCGGCATATGATTACGCCGGGCGGGTTTACGATGTCGGTCGCCATGACGAACTGCGGCGAAGCCGGATGGATAACGGATAGAACCGGATATAGGTACGACCGCATCGACCCGGACAGCGGGAGGCCTTGGCCGGCGATGCCGGCGTCCTTCCAGATGGTGGCTTTGCATGCGTCGGCCGAGGCGGGCTATCCGGACTTTGTTCCGGACGCCTGCCTCGTGAACCGATACGAACCGGGCGCGCGGCTGTCCTTGCACCAGGACCGGAACGAAAGAGATTTCGCCAATCCGATCGTCTCCGTATCCCTCGGCCTGCCCGCCATATTTCAATTCGGCGGCCCGGGCCGCGCGGATCCCGTCAAGAGGTATCCTCTCCGTCACGGCGACGTCGCCGTTTGGGGCGGTCCATCGCGCCTCTATTTTCATGGCGTGCCGGCCCTTAAGGATGGCGATCATCCCGTGCTGGGCGCGACCCGAATCAATCTAACTTTTCGCGGTGCGCTTTGAGGCGCCCGGGGTTATCAACGAGTTCACCCGAACGTTGCCAATTCGAAAGCAGAAATCGGAGTGCGGCCTCGCCGATGGGTGTGATGGGGTATGGAATCGTGTCGTGCGATCGGTCCCGTCCGGGAGCGGCTCCTGCCGCCGGAACTCAGTATGCCTCGGCTATGCGCGGCGGTAAGTCACGGAGGTTCGAAGTCATGTCCAGAGAGGCCGACCCGTCGGGGGGCAGGAAAACCTGGGAAATCGGGTCATACGAAGACTTCGCCGACGCGGTGAAGTCGCCGCTGGGGGCCGCCGACCCCGCAAAGGAATATGTCATGTCGTGTCTACCGTATCTAGTGCGAGAAGGCATTGCCGAGTGGGATATGCTCGGAAACGGGGAAATAGAGCTGCGCTTCCGGACGGGCGAGACGTTCCTGCTCGGAAAAGACGTCGTGACGCGGACTGCCTGAAGCAGCCGCGCAGAATCCCAGGATAGCTTCAATTTCAAAGCAAGGACCGGAGTGAGAGGGCGGCGCCAGCGTCATAAGGTCATGATCGGAAAATCGAAGGAGCGAGAACATGACCTTATCAACGGAGAATTATTCAACCCGGGAAGACGCTAGGCCGGCCAGCCGAAAGCAGCCGAGGAACGCCGTCACGGAAGTCCATTTCGCCGCGGGTCAAGGACCACTCGGATCGGTCCTCGTCGCACGGACCGAGGCGGGCGTCTGCGCCATCCTGCTAGGTGATCACCCGCGCGAATTGGCGCTCGACCTCCAGGCCCGCATGCCCCAAGCCCGACTGACCGGTGCCGACGCGCTATGCGACGACTACGTTTCGCGCGTGATCGAATTCATTGAGGTTCCGCGGAACGGATTGGACCTTCCGCTCGACGTGCAAGGAACGCCGTTTCAAAAGCGGGTCTGGAGGACGCTGCAGTCCGTTCCGGCCGGCGTAACGGTCACCTATTCGGAGCTCGCGCGGCGGCTCGACGCCCCGGACTCCGCCCGAGCCGTCGCCCGCGCATGCGCCACAAATCCGCTCGCTCTCGCGATTCCATGCCATCGGGTCGTCGGAAAGAACGGGTCCCTGACCGGTTATCGTTGGGGCGTGGATCGTAAACGCGCATTGCTCGCAAAGGAGGCCCACTCATGAACGCCCCATTGAAAAGGATCCCGGCCGTCCCCGGGGCCAAATCGGCGGAAAGTCGCGTCGCCGCCTACGATTGGGGGACTCTTTCCTCCCAATTAAGCGGATATGGGAACGCCGTGATTGAGGGATTGCTCACGCCGGACGAATGTCGGCTGATCGCATCGCTCTATCCGCACGAAGAGCACTTCCGAAGCCATATCCATATGGCCCGGCATGGTTTCGGCAAGGGCGAGTACCGCTATTTCAAGTATCCGCTTCCCGATTTGCTGGGAGACTTGCGGCAGGCCCTGTATCCGCGCCTCGCCGTCGTCGCCAACGAGTGGAATGAACGGATGGGCGTCGATCAGCAATATCCTGATCGGCATGCCGATTTCCTAAAGCAGTGTCACGACGCGGGTCAGACGCGGCCGACGCCTTTGTTGCTGCAGTACGTTCCCGGCGATTTCAATTGCCTCCACCAGGACCTTTATGGAGACCTCGCGTTTCCCCTTCAGGTCGCCATCCTACTGTCCGAACCCGGTGAAGACTTCACGGGTGGAGAATTCGTCCTGACCGAGCAGCGTCCGCGGATGCAAAGCCGGGCCGAGGTGGTGCCGCTCAAACAGGGCGACGCCGTCGCCTTCGCCGTCCACAACCGGCCGGTGCAGGGGACCAAGGGCAACTATCGCGTCAACCTGCGCCACGGCGTCAGCCGGCTTCGCTCGGGACAGCGACACACGGTGGGAATTATTTTCCACGACGCCAAGTAAGGCAGCGAAACTCGATGGCATCAACGCCTGCGGGTGGCCGCCGGCGGTCGATGAGCGTGGCGCAGGACGGGTTCCGATTCACAGGGCTGGATGTCCTGCTGAGGCCGTGAAAGCGAAATACGAGTGGAGAGGGACGGATGTCGGAACGCATTCAATACGGATGGGGCGAAAGTTCCTTGGGACGCTTCCTGGTGGCGACTTCCGAACAAGGAGTTGTTTACCTCGAGTTCGAAGACACGCATTCGGTGGGGAGGCTTCGCGAGCGTTTTCCGGATGCCCTGCTGGAGGAGGGCGGCCAAGTGACGTCCGAACTCGCGGAAGCGCTGGGCCGTCTGGTGGACCATCCGGAGCTGGGTCACGAAATCGCGCTGGACCTGCGCGGCACCGATTTCCAGAAGGCCGTTTGGACAATGGTGCGTGAAATCCCCCCAGGCCAGACGACCAATTATGGCGCCTTGGCAGCCAAGCTGGGCACTCGTGATGCGCGCGACGTGACAGATGCAATCGCCTCCAATTCGATAGCGGTTCTGGTCCCCTGCCACCGTGTCATCAAGAAGGACGGCTCAATCTCCGGCTATCGCTGGGGCGTGCGCCGGAAGAAGGCGTTGCTCGAACGGGAGCGGCGACTTGCCTCGGACCGGCCGGTTTGAAGGCAATGTCCATCGACGGTCGACAGGCATCCCAAGTGACAGATAACGCCCCCGGCCCCGGAAGTGTCTACAACCTGATAAAGGCGGCACTCGCCGATCCGGGCAACGCGAAAGAACGTCATCCCGGATACCGCCTTCAGCGATTGGTGACGCTCAGACTTGAAATGGACGAAGTGGAGATTGGCAAACTCGCCGACCTGGCCGGAATTGAGGTAAAGCCGCCGATGGTGAACGCTGATGCTCTCTTCGATGAGAATTTGCGCGCCGTGATTGCGTGGGCGGGACTTTGGCCGCTCTTCGAGGAAAGCGGCCCCGGCTTGCACCACCACGCGATCCGGCCGACCGGCTACCTGTACCAACTCGACAAGGTCGATGCGTTGGGCATGGAGGCGTGGAGGGCGTACTACCGGTGCATGGCGCCCGCACGCCAAATGCTCGCGGCATCGATCATCTGGCTATACCGAGGAAGAAAGGACAACACTTGGCTGCGCCGGGTGCCGTGCACATGGCACGCTGCGGAAGGCATTGCAGAAATGCGGCGGGCCGGTCTGCTGCAGGACTGGGCCAAACTTGTCGTTCGCTATCCAGGCTGGTGATCTCACTGTGCGGCCCCTGATGGGGAGGCCCGGGATAGTTGACGCTTCGAGCCTACCGAAGGGCGGATATCCGCGGTTTGGCTTTTGCCATACTGCGTAATTCCTCAATTAACTTGACCGCAGGTCCCGGAAGAATCCCCTGCCGGCGGCGAAACGCTGTGAGGCGCCGCATGGCTTTGACGCCCGTTATGGGGAGTGCGTCGACGAGGCCGGCGCGTCGCTCGGCTAGATACATCGGCGCGGCCATCCAACTTAGGAAACCGGAGTCTGTGACGAGACTCTTCAGCACCGTGATGGAGCGCGTCTCGACGACGATGTTCGGAGGGCCTATTCCGTGTTCAGCAAAGACTTGTTCGAGATGAGCATGCGGAGCCGTGCCTCTGGGAAGACTCGCCCATTTTTCGGCGCAAGTTTCCTCCAGGCGAAGTTCTGATCGCCCGCGCAACGGGTGATTGGCGGAGGCGACAACGTAGCTAACGTCCTCCCACTGGCAATCCCGGATAGCGACAATTTGGTCGGTGTCGAGCGCATCGACGCCCAGCGCGACGTCGATTTCGTAACTTGTCAGCGCCTCTGAGAGGCGATCCCACACGCCTTCGAGAACTTCGATCCTAAGGCCTGGCCAGGCGCTCAGAACGCCGCCGATCGCCATCGGCAACACGAAGCACGCGATGCTCGCGACGGCGCCGACACGGATTGTGCCCTTGGCGAGCCCGCGCAGGGCGTCGATGTCCTCGCGGGCCTGCCGGCTTTCCCGGTTAACGAGGTTGGCGTGCGGCAATAGCGCCTCGCCGATGTCGGTAAGTTTCATGCCTTTCGAATGGCGCTCGAACAGAGGCGATCCGACGTCGTCCTCCAGGCGCTTTACCATGCGGCTAAGTGCGGGCTGTGTGACGTTGAGGACCGCCGCGGCGCGGCCGAGGCTGCCGTGCCGAACGACGGCGGTGAAAGCCTCAAGCTGCTGAATGTTAAAGGCCATACCCAAACGTAATGACTATTCCTCAATTTGGCAATTTTTGGTAGGTGCCAACTTCCCTATCAAAGGTCTTCAGAGGCGCGCCGACGCTTGGCGTCGCGGTTTTCGAGGAGGCGAGCATGGGAAATGGCGAAGCGACCGGGGTAAAGCCGACCGTGCGGGAGTCGGTCATCGATCTACTGCGCCGCTTTGGAATGACGTCGATTTTCGCCAATCCCGGCTCGACCGAGTTGCCTCTGTTCCGGCATTTTCCCGACGATTTCCGCTACGTCCTCGGGCTTCAGGAGGCTGTCGTCGTCGGTATGGCGGACGGCTTCGCGCAGGCAACCCGCAACGCCGTCTTCGTCAACCTGCATTCGGCCGCCGGCGTCGGCAACGCGATGGGCAACATATTCACGGCCTTCAAGAACCGCACGCCCATGGTCCTGACGGCCGGCCAGCAGGCGCGATCCATTCTCCCTTTTGAGCCGTTTCTATCTGCACGAGACGCAGTGGAACTGCCGAAGCCCTACGTGAAGTGGAGCGTCGAACCGGCGCGGGCCGAGGATGTGCCGCAGGCGATCGCTCGTGCCTATTTTATCGCCATGACCCCGCCGCGTGGACCGGTCTTCGTCTCCATCCCTGTCGATGACTGGGACAAGCCTGCTGAGTTCGTACCCCACCGCGTCGTCAGTCGTGACATTCGCCCCGACCCCGAAGTTCTCGGGCAGATCGGGCGGATGCTCGAGGCCAGCCTTCGCCCGGCTTTTGTGGTTGGCGGCGCGGTCGATCGCGATGGCGCTTGGAGCGACGTCGTCCGGCTCGCCGAACGTTTCAAGGCATGCGTCTGGACGGCGCCGATGACAGGGCGCTGCGCCTTTCCCGAGGATCATCCGCTGTTTGCCGGCTTCCTCCCCGCTATGCGAGAAGGCATCGTCAAATTGTTGACTGACTACGACGTGATTTTCGTAATCGGCGCGCCGGCGTTCGCCTACCATGTCGAAGGCTCGGGGCCGCATGTTCCCGAGGGCGCGAAGCTCTGCCAGTTGATCGACGATCCCGACACCGCGGCCTGGACTCCGGTTGGGACCAGCGTTGTGGGAAGCATCCGGCTCGGCGTCGCCGATCTGCTCGCCCGCCCTTCGCATGAGCGGCACGCCAAACCGCCCCTCCGTGTCCAACGCCCACGCGCCGAACCATCATCGCCGATTTCGGTCGCCTTCGCCTTGCAGACGCTCGCGGAGGTTCGCGACCCCGCCGATGTCGTGGTGGAGGAGGCGCCGAGCGCGCGTCCGGCTATGCAGGCCCATCTGCCCATCACCCGCGCGGAGGGCTTCTACACCATGGACAGCGGCGGCCTCGGCTACTCCATGCCCGCCGCTGTCGGCGTTGCTCTCGGCCGGCCTGGTAGCCGCGTGATCGGCCTGATCGGCGACGGCTCCAGCATGTATTCGATCCAGGCGCTCTGGAGCGCCGCCCAGCTCAAGCTGCCCATCACCTATGTAATCCTAAACAACAATCGTTACGCCGCCTTGCAGGAGTTCGCGCCGGTCTTCGGCTTCACCAAGGATGAGGCGGTACAAGGCACCGACCTGCCGAATCTGGACTTCGTCTCCATTGCGCGCGGCATGGGATGCGACGCCGTGCGCGTGACCGAGGCCGACAAGCTGCACCTCGTACTGATGCAAGCGCTTTTTGCGCGCTCGCCGACTCTGGTCGAGATACTGGTGGCCTGATCAATCCGCAGCTTAATTAAAAAATGGAGGAACGATGAACGAAATTTCGATGCTGATCGACGTGCGGGGCACGCGGCCGATCCGGTGAAGGCGCTTTGACGCCGATCACGCCGTGAACGTCGACTCGACAACGACGGGCACTAAGAGAGAACTGGTGGAAAATAGCGGTACTTATAGTCCCGAAGTTTTCCCGAAGGCGGGATCGGCAGTGTTCCCGATTCTACACCCCTATAGTTCGGCATAACAGGGGACAATAGCCTTCCGCCGAATGGGTTGGCTTGCGGGCGAGCTGCAACCACGAGTAAATGGCTGCAAAGGCCGACCGGCCCCGGGGGAAGAATGCTCAGAACTACAATTCTTGCCGTTTGCGCAGCCGCGTTTGCGAGTTGCGCGCTTTGTACGCCAGCAAAAGCACAGCAACCGGCGCCGAACGCCAGCGTCTCAGCACCGGCGACGCAGAATTTAACGCCTGATCAGCGTCGGGCTACTCCTGTGGCGCAGAACCCGGCGCCTCCCGCTGTGGGCACGGAGACGCCGCCGCCGGCGGCCCCAAGCGACCCGCAGAAGCAGTGTGTAAAGCCCGGCGAATTCGCTGTGGAGCTTCGCTCTGGCCGCAATCCCGTGGGCGCGCCCATTGTGTTTGCCACGAACTTCCTTCCGACGAACCAGCGCGTGGATGTCGGGGTGCGCGCACCATTTGTCGATGGAGTCAGGTACTTCGCGGGAATCGACTATGGCGACGAGACCTATCTTTTGAAGCGTCAGGACGCCGTCACGCACCGCGCGACCGAATCCGATCCGTTGGTGCTGAAGCATCTGCTCGAACCCGATCAGACTATTGTCACGCTGAACATGGGCGACGACCTCGCCTGGTACTGGAGCCGGGTCGATCTGTATCTCTACACATGCAACAATCCGGTCGGCCAATCTCCCTGGCGGGTCTCGTCCCTCAGCGTCCGCCTCAGCCCCTATCTGCTCAGCATCTTCGCAGTCATCGCAGAAGTCCTCATCCTCTACCTTTGGATAGCGTTCGCGCTGCGCAAACGGGATCACACGTTCGTGTCGTTCTTCCGGGCATTGAACCCTGCGAAAGTGTCTGCGGGGCCGGACGGGAAGGGCAGTCTTTCGACCTTCCAGACGCTGGCCTTCACGCTCGCTGTCGCCGCTCTGATTACCCTTCTGCTGCTCCAGACGGGTGCGCTAGTGGATTTGTCCGGTTCGATTCTGACGTTGCTCGGGATTAGCGGCATCGGAGCGACCATCGCCAAGGGCACCGACGGCCAACGCAATACGCTGTCGACCGACAACCGGGCTTGGCTCCTGAGACGCAACTGGGTGCCGATGGCGAAGACCGTGGTCGATCCGTCGAACGCGACGTGGCGTGATTTTTTCACGACCGACGGCGCCTTCGACGTGTATCGGTACCAGAGCTTTATTTTCGGACTGGTGGTGATCGGCGGGCTGATCGCGGCCGGTGTCAGCCAGCTTTCGACATTCGTCGTCCCGAATACGATATTGGGCATCGTAGGGCTTAGTCAGGTCGTCTACATCGGCGGCAAGCTCGTGACGCCCACCAACATCTCCGATCTCAACTCGGCCGTCGCAGGCTTGCGGTCGGACGAACAGAAGCTCAAGGCCACCGCGGTGGCGAAAAAGCAGGGGCAGGTGGCGAGCTTGGCTGAAGCCATTCCGCTAATGGGGCAGGATGCCTACGACGCGTACCGCCAGAAGGCGAGGGATGTCGCGGCGATCTTCACGGATGCGACCGGGCTCGTCGTGGCGGACGCGTTGCTAGAGCCGATCGTGACCTGAGGGAGGCAGA
This sequence comes from Bradyrhizobium sp. S69, assembly GCF_009766005.1. GTDB lineage: Bacteria > Pseudomonadota > Alphaproteobacteria > Rhizobiales > Xanthobacteraceae > Bradyrhizobium. Next base: position 136,313 of record NZ_LMUK01000038.1, read on the forward strand.
CTTGGCCAAGAATATTCTGGTTTTCGCCGACGGTACGGGAAACGAAGGCGGCCTACTTCCGGACGAGAGCCGGACGAACGTCTACAAACTGTACCGTGCCACGCGCACCGGTCCCGACTCGATCATCGACCCCAAGAAGCAGTTGGCGCTCTACGTTCCCGGTATTGGAACGCCGACCCCGGGGCACGACAGCGGTCGCGACCGGCAGAAACAAACGCTGCAGCAAATGTTCGGATTCGGCATCTCGGAAAAGATCATCGACTGCTATGTGGCACTCGTCGGGGTGTGTGGGAGCCGAAAGATCGTATCTATCTCTTCGGCTTCAGTCGGGGCGCCTACACTGCCAGGTGTCTTGCGCACGTGCTCGAGCTCTGCGGTATCCCGACTAAGGAGCGAAACGCCGACACGATCAGCCTCGATCCTAAATCGTTGCGGAAGGTGGCCAAAGATGCGGTTTCCTGCGTCTACCGGCTCGGAATGCCGAGAGACGAAACGGATGCGGCAAAACGAGCGGAGGAGTTCAGAACCGTCCATGCGTCGCAGGCGGGACGTGCTATGGGCGCTTCGGCGTATTTCATCGGCATCTGGGACGCCGTCGCCGCGATCGGTTGGCAGCGGTTCTTTCCCGACTGGGCGTACGATCGTCACTTCACCTCCGACGTCCAATACGCGCGACACCTCCAATCGATCGACGAGGGCCGGAAGGATTTCAAGCGGGTGCCTTGGGGAGGCAGCGGCACGGTGAAGTGGCCCGACAGGAAGGACGAACCGGAGCAGTTCGATCAAATCTGGTTCGCCGGCAATCACGCCGACGTCGGAGGAAGCTATCCCGAGAACGAATCGCGGTTGTCGGACATCACGCTGCAATGGATGGTAGAATTCATTGCCGAGAAGATACCCGAAGCAAACCGGGTCGTCGTCGACAAGGGTTTGCTGCGACTGTATCCGTCGGCCGACGGGATGATGCACGACGAATGCATGGTCGGCATAGGTGGCACGGCACTGCATTGGTCGAAGACGGTGCGCGACGTCCCCGATGGGGCCCAGCTTCACCCGACGGTCTACGAGCGTCTAGCCATGGCATCGGTACGTAATTTCACGACCTTCGGTCCATACCGGCCCGTCGCGCTGCAGAACCATAAACTGGCGAAGAAGTTCTTCGGGCGGACAAAGGGCGCCAACCCCGGCGGCGATGGCACTGCTGATGGCGCGCCGCCAGCCCCTTCGAACGGTGCGTCCGTCTGATCGGGGTAGTCGCGTTCTGCCGGTTGCGGCAAACCCGCCCGGGAGATTGTTTTCTCCGACTTGAACGTGATCCGGCGGTCCGTCACCGCGCTCTCGACAGGCCCCGGTGACAGCAAGGCAGTCGCTGACGAGGCGTCGGAGGCGCCCCATTAGGCACACAAGCCGCGGTAACCAGCGCCGGGCGGCGCGCATCTCGTCAGATGTGACGGCTCGCGAGGGGTCCCTATGGTCCTGAAGGTTTGCAACGCCTCACTGGGATCGCCGCTGACTTTGACCGTTTCGTTGTCTGAGGAGGGCCGTGTGAAGCGAGTTTCCTCTAGCCAGTAAACGAGCGGTGGGATCCTGGCCTATCGTCGGACGAAGCTTGGCCTCGAAGTCCTTCTAGTCCACCCCGGCGGACCTTTCTGGCGCAACCAGGACGCCGGTGCCTGGTCGATACCGAAAGGCGAATTGAACGCGTCGGAGGATCCCCAACAGGCTGCCCTACGCGAATTTGTCGAAGAAATCGGTCCGACAGCCTCGATCGGCCCGCTGAAGGCTTTGGGCGAGAAGACCGGAAAGTCCGCACCGGCGGTGAAAAAGGCCGTCAAAAAGGTCGGCAACGCGCGCAAGCGTGTGGAGAAACGGCTAGGCCGCTGAGTTAGAGGGCTAGGTTGGCATCATGCTCGGCGCCGGTTCTTCTAATCAGGAGGACATTCTGGGCAGGTATCGCCGATCGAGTTCAGCACGTCGCGAACCTCGGCCGCCGCTGCATCAGGGGAGACCCCTGCTGGTGGGTCTTCACGGGCGATATCGATCGCTCGCTCCCATGCATGCGGATCGGCGCGGTCCTGCATCCAACCGTGCTCCGCGCACTCGCGGATGGCGCCGGCGTTCTGAAGCACGTCAATCGCCCATCCGCGCAGCGTCCGTATCGCCGGCCTTCGTTCACTTGTCATCAGCATGGAAATGGCTCCTGACGGCGAATCGTTTTGTCCGTCATTCGTTCCGGCCGATAACACATGGCTGGGATTCGCAACGGCGAGAGCTCAAGGTTTGGTTCGAGTCTTTGAGGCGCAGACACCAAGTCCCTAAACTTAGTTCTCCTACTTTTCGTTTGGGCGCGTGCGGCAAGTGCCGCACCGGGCTCTCGTGAACCGAGCCGCAAGGCGTCTCGGCCATCCGGCTTCGATCCCTCGCGCGATCATGAGTCGCTCGCCGGAGGCACTCGCACTCGGTCCCGCCGTCATTTCATTCCGGCGTCGCTATCACTGCCCTTCGTTCGGGTGCCTTCTTAACCGGTCTCGCGACTGCACTCGGTCCCGGGTCCCGCCGCTATCGCGTCGGCGCTATGCTGACCCTCCTGCGGGTGCCTCTTTTCCTTGCCTGCGCTTCGCTCCGGCGCTTTTCGCTACCTCTCTGCGAGGCCGCTTTCCATCGGAAATCGGGTGGAAGGCGGTGCGCCCGAACTTCTATCGTGATCGGGAAACGGGAGCACGACATGCGCAAATTTCATTCTATAGCGGCCCTGTGCGGTGATGGCCTCAGGCCAGAGCTACGGGAATTGTTTGACCGGCTGGCGGTTGATTCCAATTCCGTCGTGAGACATGATGGTATGTTGCAATCGGGTCCCGACCCAAAATCTATTGAAGCCCCTCCGGTCGAGCGCGCAGTACCTAAGAGAGTGGCCTAGGGCAAGATGAGTCGCGCCGCCAAATGGAGCGCGCATACGCAGTGGGCATAACCGTCTTGGCGGAGCACCAGACGTAAAGAACAGTTGACCACGCCCGCAATTGGAGACCGCTCCTGCTGCTTCCTCTTTCACTGCGCTTCGCCCCGGCGCATTTCGGCGCTTCCCCCGCGAGACCGCTTTGTCGACTGCGCTGAAGCCCCGCGTCGCGGGTCGTCACCCTTTAGGGTGTCCATCCTGCCAAAAAGACAGCCGCGCGAATGCGCAGTCCGTTTTCTCGTCACCGTCGCTGAGAGTGAGAGTGCGGGCCGGGTCTGCCGCGACGGGTTGAAGATCGGAGGAGAGGCTTCCGGCGCCCGTCGCGGAGAACCGCGATGTCCAAACACACCGCCCGAGTTCGTGCCGGCAACGACCGCGCGAGCCTTTACAGCGAAATCACCGACAAGATCATCGCCGAGCTGGAAGCCGGCCGTATCCCGTGGGTGCAGCCATGGGGCACGGCGGCGATCAAGGCGCCGCTCGCGATTCCACGCAACGCTGCGACGCAACGCGGATATGCCGGGATTAATGTGCTGATCCTTTGGGGGCAGTTATCGAGCACGGCTTTTCCGGACAGAGTTGGCTCACTTTTCGCCAGGCGCTCGGGCTTGGCGGCCACGTCAGGAAGGGCGAGCGGGGAACGACCGTCGTCTATGCCGATCGCTTCACCCCGGACGACGAACGTCGGCGCGCCGCGGAGGCCGGTGAAGAGCCGGGTGCCATCCCGTTTCTCAAGCGCTTTACCGTCTTTAACACCGACCAGTGCGACGGCTTGCCCGAGGGGGTCGCTGCTTCGGTCGTCGCGCCGCCACCAGATCAGATTGAGCCGCGAGCCGAGGCATTGATTGCCGCCACGGGCGCGGATTTCCGCATCGGCGGTGCGCGCGCCTACTACAACACGACGGGCGATTTCGTGCAGGTACCGCCGCCGGCTGCCTATTTCGAGCCGATCAATTGGCACCGAACCGCGTTCCATGAACTCGGTCATTGGACCGGCCAAGCGTCCCGCCTCAACCGCGACCACTCCGGTTCATTCGGCTCAAAATCGTACGCGCGCGAAGAGCTGGTCGCCGAAATGGCGGGTGCCTTCGTCTGTGCCTCGCTCGGCATCGTGCCGACCGTGCGCCACGCCGACTACATCGGTTCCTGGCTCGAGGTGCTGCGCGAGGATAATCGAGCTGTCGTGCGCGCCGCGAGCGCGGCATCAAAAGCCGCTGATTTCCTGCTCGCCTTTCTGCCGCCCGCGATCGATTCCGTCGTTGAGGGCAATGTGGAGGCCGCGTGATGCATCGGCACGTCGTTTCAGCGGCTGCCTTCAGTTGGTCCTGCGCGTCAGAGAGTGAGAGGAGCGCCGGTTTGCCTGTGACGGGTAGGAGGTCGAGAGAGAGTCTTTCGGCCGCCCGTCGTGGAGAATCCGACATGACAAGTATTCAGAAAATCAAACTCAGTCCCTCCCGCGATATTCCCTTCAACAAGCTGGTCTTGAGCCAGTCCAATGTCCGCCGGGTGAAGGCCGGCGTCTCGATCGAGCAACTGGCGGAGAGCATCGCTCAGCGCACGTTGTTACAAAGCCTGAGCGTTCGTGCGGTCGTCGATGCCGACGGCCAGGAGACCGGCATGTTCGAGGTACCCGCCGGTGGGCGCCGCTACCGCGCGCTCGAACTGCTGGTGAAGCAGAAGCGTATGGTGAAGACGCAACCAGTCCCCTGCGTTCTCAGGGATGGCGGCATCGCCGAGGACGATTCCCTCGCCGAAAATGACGAGCGGGTTGGCTTGCATCCCCTCGATCAGTTCCGCGCGTTCAAGCTGCTGCGTGACGGTGGCATGAGTGAAGAGGATATCGCCGCGCGGCACTTCGCCTCGCCGGCGATCGTTAAGCAGCGCCTGCGTCTGGCGTCCGTGTCGCCGAAGCTGCACGACGTCTATGCTGACGATGGCATGACGCTCGAACAGTTGATGGCCTTCTCGGTCACGGCCGACCAGGCGCGTCAGGAGCAGGCCTGGGACAATGTCAGCAGATCCGGCAACGACGAGCCATATCAGATCCGGCGGATGCTGACGGAGAACACCGTGCGCGCTTCCGACCGTCGCGCCCAGTTCGTCGGCCTGGATTTCTACGAGCAGGCGGGCGGTACGATCTTGCGGGATCTGTTCGCACACGACGATGGCGGCTGGTTGCAGGACGTGCCGCTGCTCGATCGTCTCACTACCGAAAAGCTGAAGACCGAGGCCGAGACGATCGCGGCCGAAGGCTGGAAGTGGATCGCGGTGGCAGTCGATTTCCCCTTCGGCCACTCCAACGGCTTGCGCGAGATTGAGGGTGAACCGGTTGACCTGACGGAGGAGGAGCGGGCGACGCTTGACGCCCTCAGCGCCGAGTACGCCAAGATCGAAGAGGATTACCAGGACGCCGATGAACTGCCGGACGAGATCGATCAGCGCCTCGGAGAAATCGAGGCGGCGCGGTCCGTCCTGGAAGCTCGATCGCTCGTCTACGATCCGGCTCAGATCGCCCGCGCCGGCGTCTTCGTCAGCATCAATGCCGAAGGTTTGCTGTCGATCGCCCGTGGCTACGTTCGGCCGGAGGATGACGCACCCAGCATCGTCGAGACCGAAAGCGAGGCCCAAGACGACGGAGAGACCAACGATGACGGGCCAACTACCAATGCTGTGGTCCAACGCGCGGTCATCACGGTCGGCGGTGCGCCGACCGAACCCGTCGAGGAGGACGACGACGACACGGTCAAGCCGCTGCCGGATCGGCTCATCATCGAGCTGACCGCACATCGCACACTGGCATTGCGAAACGCGCTGGCAAACGAACCGGCTGTCGCATTCCAGGCGGTGCTGCACAATTTTGTCCTGGCGACCTTCTACCGCTTCTCGTCGTCGAGCGGCTGCATGGAAATCGCCATCCGGACCCCGACATTCCCTGCTCAAGCACCCGGCTTGAAGGAGAGTGCGTCAGCGGAAGCTATCGACGGGCGCCATGACGGATGGAAAGCCCGTCTGCCCAAGGACGAAGCTGATCTATGGAACGTGCTCACGGCGTTCGACGGGAAAGAGCAGGCCGCGTTGTTCGCGCATTGTGCGTCATCCGCGGTCAATGCGCTCTACGAGCCCGCCAACCGCTACAATGTGGGCCGCGTCTCCGCGAACGGCATACGCCGAAGGCTTGATCACGCCAACGTTCTTGCCCGCGCCGTCGGTCTCGACATGGCAGCAGTGGGCTGGAAGCCGACCGTCGACAACTATCTCGGCCGGGTCACCAAACCTCGCATTCTCGATGCTGTGCGCGAGGTAAAGGGCGAGCAATCGGTGCAGCTCATCGACCACCTCAAGAAAGGCGACATGGCGCGGGAGGCCGAGAGACTGCTCGAGGGGACTGGATGGTTGCCTGAACCACTTCGTCTCGATGTCGTGGGCGCGGTAGGAGAGCCCGCTGCAGATCCCGGGGCGTTACCGGAGTTCCTCGCGGCCGGCGAGGACGAAGCTGACACCGAGGCCGACAACGACCGGCCACACATCATTGCGGCAGAATAATCTCCGAGGCGTAGGGGCTCCGGCCGACCCACACCTTCTTGTCCCGTCCCAAGCCCGGCATTCCGTGCCGGGCTTTTTCTTTCGAGGAGCTCCAAGATCATCCCCGGTCCGGCTCGCATGAAGCGTTTACCATCGTTTCTCAGCGCTGTTGCGTAGCTGAACTGGGTTCGGAATTCTCTGCGGTCTCGTTGTCATCCAATTCGACGAGATAGACCAGCAACATTCCATCAGATGGTTGAGCATCCTTGGAAGCATCACCGAATGTTGCGATCTCGTCCTCGTAGCCCATGCGCGCTCTCAGTTTGGCCTTGCCATCCCACAAGGGCGCGCCATTGGAATGTGCTGACGCGAAATCTTCACCTAGCCACGGCGCATTGCAAATCTCGCTTGCTTCACGGAGGCTTTTTGCTTCGAACGTCACCGTTGGCTTGCCGCCGATCTCGATCGTAAAGACCGAAGGAAAAAGCGTGGGCGTCATGTTCCCTTTGCCTTTTCGGCGGCTTCCCGCGCCAATCGCAATGATTTCAAGCGTTCGCGATTCTCGTGAAACGCCTTTTGTGCCTTTTCTTGCTCGCTTACGGCTTTTTCGATCTTGACCTGCCCGAATACTTTCAGCGCCTCTCGTTCGGCTGGCGTGATCCGTCGTTTGAGCTTTTGGTCGTTCATCTGGTCACTTCGTTGCGATTCCCGGTGGGCAGAAAGATAGCTCGCAGAGTCATGAGACGAAAGGGCTGTTTCCGTCACTTCCTCGGTGCGGAGCAATTCGGCCTGCGTCTTCTTGGCCGTCAGTCAGCGTCTCCGTAAGAGGGAGAGGCGGGCCGGGACGGGTTTGAGCCGGCGTGGTCGAGAGAGCGCCCCGCGGTTCGATCCTTCCCCGCTCTCCGAGGCTCCCTCCATGACGATCATTCCCGCATCCGTGGCCGCTGTTGCGGCTGCGCCGCTTCCCGTTGCGCCCGCTTCTCTGAACAAGACCCGCGCGATCGCTAGCGCCGCGCAACAACTCCTTCTCCATCTAGAGCGCGGTCAGCGCGTCGATGCGCCGATGTTGCGCACTGCGATGGAAAACGCCTTTGGCAACTCCGACGCCGATGGGGGATGGGACTGGAAGACGGCCTACGACGCCTGTGAAGCAGCCACCGTCCTGTTCCTTCGCAAATTCGGTCCGGCCATGCGCGCGCGTGCCGCTTCGCCAGGCGCGATGCTGCCGATGCTGGCGAAGATCGCCGGCCTTCTTCCCACCCACACCCGCCGTTCGGAAGAAAGCGAGGCGCTTCAGCAGTTTAGCACACCCATCGCACTTGGTTTCGCGGCGAGCATCGCGGCCGCAATCATGCCGGCGGATGTTGTGCTGGAGCCGTCGGCTGGCACGGGTTTGCTCGCGGTCCTGGCCGAGTTGTCAGGAGCTTCGCTCGTTCTGAACGAGTTCGCCGAGACCCGCGCTGGACTTCTTTCACTTCTCTTTCCCGGCCTCGGCGTTACCCGCTTCGACGCCGCGAATATCGACGATCATCTCGACACCGCCATCAAGCCAAGCGTTGTCCTGATGAATCCTCCATTCTCGGTTGTCGCCAACGTCGATCGCCACATGGCCGACGCGGCCTTGCGACATATCGCGTCGGCCTTGGCGCGGCTCCCCGAAGGCGGCCGGCTGGTCGCAATCACCGGGGCGAGTTGTTCTCCTGACAATCCAGTCTGGCGCGATGCCTTCATCCGCTTGCAGGAACACGGACGGGTTGTCTTCAGCGCCGCCGTTGCGGGCGCGGTCTTCGCCAAACACGGCACCACCATCGAGACGCGGCTGACCGTGATTGACCGGTTGCCGGCGGACGATGCGACGACATTTCCGTCGCGTCCGGGCCGGGCGCCGGACGTTGCCACGCTGCTCGGATGGGTCACGGAGTACGTTCCGGCACGACTGCCGATCGCGACGGCACTCGCCGCTTCGCCAAACGCACGTCCGGGCATTCCGCGAACCGTCCGCGCCTATGCAATGCGCCCATCCGGCGTCGCGGCTCCCACATCGGATCCGGCAGGGGCTGAACTTGCCTACGAGACCGTTGCTTGGACACCGGCGGAGGGCGGCCGGATCACCGAGGCGCTTTACGAAGAATATGCACTTCAATCGATCCGTATTCCCGGTTCTCAGCCACATCCCACCAAGCTGGTCCAATCAGCCGCCATGGCGTCAGTGGCGCCGCCGGTCCCGTCCTATCGGCCGCACCTTCCGGCCCACATCATGGCCAACGGTCTGCTGTCCGATGCGCAGCTTGAATCCGTCATTTATGCGGGCGAGGCGCATTCCCAGCTCCTTGCGGGATCATGGACCGTTGACGAGACCTATGACCTGGTCTGCGCGGCGCGCGAGGATGCGGACAATGCCGTGCAATTCCGGCGTGGCTGGTTTTTGGGAGATGGCACCGGCGCGGGGAAGGGCCGTCAGGTCGCCGGCATCCTGCTCGACAATTGGCTGAAGGGCCGATGCCGCGCGGTGTGGATTAGCAAGTCCGACAAGCTGATCGAGGACGCCCAGCGCGACTGGTCGGCGCTCGGCATGGAACGGCTGCTGGTCACGCCGCTGTCGCGCTTCCGCCAGGGCACGCCGATCCGTCTGGACCAGGGCGTCCTTTTCACAACCTACGCCACGCTGCGATCCGACGCGCGCGACGAGAAGGTTTCGCGGGTCAAACAGATCGTGGAATGGTTGGGCGCCGATTTTGACGGTGTCGTCATTTTCGATGAGAGCCACGCGATGCAGAATGCCGCAGGCGGCAAGGGCGAACGCGGCGACCAGGCCGCGTCGCAGCAGGGCCGTGCGGGACTTCGCCTTCAGCATGCGCTGCCAAACGCACGCATTGTCTATGTCTCGGCGACCGGCGCCACCACGGTTCATAACCTCGCCTACGCCCAGCGCCTCGGACTCTGGGGCGGCGAGGACTTTCCGTTTGCGACGCGCAGCGAGTTCGTCGAGGCCATCGAGGCGGGCGGCGTCGCGGCGATGGAGGTGCTGGCGCGCGACCTCAAGGCGCTCGGTCTCTACACGGCGCGGTCGCTGTCCTACGAAGGCATCGCGTATGAGCTGATCGAGCATCAGCTCACTGACGAGCAAATCCGCATCTATGACAGTTATGCCGGCGCCTTCGCGATCATTCATAACAACCTCGCCGCGGCCATGCGGGCTGCGAACATTACCGGCGCGACCGGCACGCTGAACGCACAGGCCAGGTCCGCCGCCAGATCAGCGTTCGAATCGGCCAAACAGCGCTTCTTCAATCATCTCATCACGGCGATGAAGACGCCGTCGCTGATCGCGTCGGTCGAGCGAGATCTGAGCGATGGCCATGCCGCCGTCATCCAGATCGTCTCAACTGGCGAGGCCTTGATGGAACGCCGGCTTGCCGAAATCCCTACCGAGCAATGGGGCGACGTCCAGGTCGATATTACCCCGCGCGAATATGTGCTGGATTATCTGGCGCACGGCTTCCCGACCCAACTCTACGAGCCCTTTACCGATAGCGAGGGTAACCTGTCGTCGCGACCGGCTTTCCGAGATGGCCAGCCGGTGCAATGCCGAGACGCCGTCGCGCGTCGTGATAGTTTGATCGAGAAGCTGGCGTCGTTGACGCCGGTTCATGGCGCGCTCGATCAGATCGTGCAGCGTTTTGGCACCGGCATCGTGGCCGAGGTGACGGGCCGCTCCCGCAGGATCGTCCGCAAGCGAGGGGGTGATGGCGTCGATCGATTGGTCGTCGAGAACCGCGCCGGCTCCGCCAATCTCGGCGAAACCCAGGCGTTCATGGATGACGTCAAACGCATCCTCGTCTTCTCCGACGCCGGCGGTACCGGGCGTTCCTATCACGCGGAGCTGTCGGCGAAGAATCGGCGCTTGCGGACGCATTATCTACTGGAAGCCGGATGGAAAGCCGACGCGGCAATCCAGGGATTGGGCCGCACCAACCGTACCAACCAGGCGCAGCCGCCGCTATTCCGGCCCATCGCCACCAATGTGAAGGCCGAAAAACGCTTTCTCTCGACCATCGCGCGGCGTCTCGACACGTTGGGCGCCATCACCAAGGGACAACGCCAGACCGGCGGGCAGGGCCTGTTCCGTCCAGAAGACAATCTCGAAAGTCACTACGCGAGGGACGCGCTGCGCCAACTCTACGTCCTTCTAGTCACCGGCAAGGTCAGGAATTGTTCGCTTCAGGCGTTCGAGGACGCGACCGGGCTGAAGCTCACCGACCCGAATGGCATCAAGGATGAGTTGCCGCCGATTACGACGTTCCTCAATCGCCTACTGGCGCTGACCATCGATCTCCAGAATATCCTCTTTACGGTTTTCGAGCAGTTGCTGACCGCGCGGATCGAGGGCGCAATCGCGTCCGGCACTTATGATGTTGGACTGGAGACGCTGACGGCCGAGAGCTTCGTCGTCGCCGACCGGCAGACGATCTACACCCATCCCGGCACTTCCGCCGAGACCCGCTTGCTCACGATCGTCAAGCGCGAGCGAAATCGTCCGGTCACAACAGATGAAGCGCTGGAGCGTCTCTCAGATCCCCGCGCGGTTCTTCTGGTCAACAGCCAGTCGGGCCGCGCCGCCGTTCAGGTTCCGGCCGGAAGCCTGATGCTCGACGACGGCGAAGTCGAACGCCGGGTCCGTCTCATCCGCCCGATGGAACATCCCACCATACCGCTGGCAATGATGCCGCAGACCAACTGGCGGGAAGTCGACCGCGACACCTTTGTCGGCGCCTGGGCGGCCGAAATCGCCGAGGTTCCGGAGTTCACCGACAGCGAAATCCATATCGTTGCAGGCTTACTGTTGCCGATCTGGAAGCGCCTGCCGAACGAATCGACACGGGTCTATCGACTCCAAACCGACACCGGCGAGCGCATTATCGGCCGCAAGGTCTCACCGTCGTGGGTCGCCAGTGCGCTGGAACGCGGAACGTCCAATCTTTCGTCGGACGACGCCTTCACCGCGCTGATCGATGGCAAGACCATCCTCGATCTCGCCGAGGGTCTCCAGGTCAGGCGCGTCCGCGTGATGGGTGCGAACCGGATCGAATTGACAGGTTTCACTGACACGATGCGGGATCGGCTGCGCGCCTACGGCCTGTTCGGCGAGATCATTTCGTGGAAGCTGCGCTTCTTTGTCCCGGTCGATGCGACTGGCCCTGCGATCCTGGCCAAGGTTTTGGAGTGCTATCCGATTGCCCGCATCGCCGATCGCGCGGCGGCGTGACATGCCGCGAAATGCGGCAGAACTGGCACATCGCCTCGCGCGCGAGGCCGAGGCGGTGTGCCGTCATTATCTCTCCAACGGACGTCGCGTCGGCAATTACTGGCTGGTCGGCGACGTCAGGAACACGTCCGGCCGATCGATGTTCGTTCGGCTGAAACCGAGAGGCGCGGCTGGCCGCCCTGCGGGCAAATGGACTGACGCGGCAACCGGCGAGCACGGCGACCTGCTCGACGTTATCAAGGAAAGTTGCGGCCTGGTCGATTTCTACGACGTCACGGAGGAAGCACGACGCTTCCTGAGCCTGCCGCGATCCGAGCCGGAATTCGACGGTCGATCGTGCCTTCCACCGGTACCGACCGGCTCACCGGAATCGGCACGGCGTCTGTTCGGCATGTCGCAGCCGATTGCCGGCACGGTTGTCGAGACTTACCTGCGGGGACGCGGCATCACTAATCTGCACGGCATCGACAGCCTGCGGTTCCATCCACGCTGCTATTATCGTCCCGAGGCAGACGCTCCGACCGAAACCTGGCCGGCTATGATTGCGGCTGTCACCGATCTTCAGGGCCGCGTCACCGGCGCGCACCGCACATGGCTCGATCCGTCAGGGCGCGACAAGGCACCGGTCGATACCCCACGCCGGGCGATGGGTTACCTTCTCGGGCACGCGGTCCGTTTCGGTCCGGCTGGCGACGTGACGGCGGCGGGCGAGGGCATCGAGACCATGCTGTCACTCCGCAGCGTTATGCCCAGCATGCCGATGGTCGCAGCGCTCTCGGCCGCGCATCTCGCAGCCATCCTGTTTCCAGCAACGCTGCGCCGGCTCTATATCGTCCGTGACGACGATCGGGCGGGCGATGGCGCGGTAGCAGGACTGTTCGACCGGGCGCAGTCGGCCGGGATCGAGGCGATGGTGCTGTCGCCGCAGTGTGGAGATTTCAACGAGGATCTACGGAATTTTGACTTCAACGCGCTACGTGCAGCATTGCGCATCCAGCTCACCCTGGAGGACGTTGGCCGGTTCTTGATCGCGGGGGGTTTAGACGGGAAGAGGGGATGAGGCTGGTACTCCGCCCGGACGGCGCACCGTCAATCCTCAGGCTTCTCTTTATTCGGAGAGGGCCGCGCTCACGGCCTTCTTGAGAGGGCGACCGTGCGGCAGGCGGTCCGGCCACGCAATGGCGTCCGCCGACTATTTTCCGTCGCGCCCTAAAGGGCGCTTTACATCGCGAGCCAAAATAGCCGGCTCCCGCCATCCTTCGCTTCGCTACGGCCGCTGTCGCTGCGCTCGGCGGTGCAGGTCCGGTCCGCCCGCCGCCTTTCGTCGCCACAAAGGCCGCGATGAGCGCGGCCGTCCCGACCAAGGAAAGCCGCCATGACGATCGAGCGCAACGAGACCGACTACGAACAGCCACACGCCACATCCCCGACCGATCACGTCCTTACCGAACTTCAGCTTCACGGCTATCGCCCCTTCCAGGACGAACCCGACCCGAGACCGCTACCCGAAGCCCGTATCGTCGCGGCCGCCGTCGCCGACATCTTCGATGCTCTCATCGCGAGTTTGAGCGAGACCCGCCTCGAACCCGATCTAGAGGATCTGCTCTGGTCGACCGTAAATCTCTTCCACCGCGCCAACGAACGCATCGAACGCGAACTCGACGACAACGAACAAGCGCAGAAGCGCAGCCAACGCGACCAGGATGGCACCGAAATCCGCTCGGTCGAACTCGAACGTCTCACTGCCGAGGGCATGACACTGATCGAGCGGCGCAACAGCATGGAATACTTCCGCGACCAGGCGGCCGAACACTTCGCACGTCACACCGGATCGCACTGGCATCCGCGCAGCGGCTCGATGGTGAACCACCGCGCGCTGACCTCGGCTGTCATCGACAGTCGCGACTTCCTCGCCGCCAGACACCGGGCCGAGACCGAGGTCCTATTGCCCGCCGGGCCAAAGATCGCCTTCACAGGCGGCCTGGACTGCAACGATCATCGCCTGATCTGGGACAAGCTCGATCAGGTCCATGCCAAGCATCCAGACATGGTGCTGCTGCACGGCGGGTCGCCGAAGGGCGCCGAACGTATCGCCGCCCGCTGGGCCGACCACCGCAAGGTTCCGCAAATCGCTTTCAAACCCGATTGGACCAAACACGCCAAGGCAGCACCGTTCAAGCGCAACGATCAAATGCTCGATGTGCTGCCCATCGGCGTCATGGTCTTCCCCGGCACCGGCATTCAGGAGAACTTGGCCGACAAGGCGCGGAAGCTCGGCATCCCGGTGTGGAAATTCGACAACGGTGGCGCGTAAGCGCCACCCCTTCCACCTCGCATACAATGTACGCACCAAACCCGCTTGCGCAGTTGTAACGGTTGTTTTTCTCCGGTCGTAAACGGCTGCTGCCCCTGCCGTCTTGCGAAGCGGTCGGAAATCGGGTGGCAGACCCCACGTATCTGCTCCAAGGTCCATTGCATCGATCGATCCGATCGTCCGTTGAGACGACGGAGCAAAGAGGAAATAGAACATGCCGAGAGAAGATGAAAACAAGGCCATCGTCGGCCGCTGGTTCACCAAGTTCTGGGGTGAGACGTGCGATCTCGGAATCGTCGACGAACTCGCCGCGCCGGATATGCTCCTCCAGTACTCACTACACGAGCCGCGTCGCGGGCGAGAAGACATCAAGGCTTTTATGACGGATTTCCGTAAGGCCTTTCCCGATCTCAATTTCTGGGGTGCCGCCGATCTCATCGCGGAGGGCGACTACGTGGTCGGCCGCTGGGAAGGTGGTGGGACGCACACCGGTCCCGCGTTCGGCGATTTCCTGGCCGGCTTCTTGCCCGCGAACACCGGTCGGAAAATGCGATTTACCGGTACGACCGTTCTAAAGCTGAAAGACGGCAAGATCACCGAAGAAATCGGGCTCGACGATGGCGTCACCGCGCTGCAGCAGCTCGGGCTGATCAAGCTTGCTGCTTAGCTAACGACAATCGAAAATCCGGCCTTCCTGATCGCCCTCTCGAAGGCCGGCAACGGCGGCAAGTCAGCGCGACCGGTATCCATCGCAACCGCGACCGGGCAGCTCTCCAGCACTGCTTGTTCCTGTCTGAAATTTGACCGTCAGGGATTCCAAACACGGGCGGGATCAGCTATTCCTTGGACCGCGCCGTGGTGGTGGTGGAAGGCGCGCCCCTTGCAACCTTTGTCACGGGACCCATCACTATGATCATCATCGGCGTTCTTCTCAATATCGTCGGGCTCGGCATCTTCTGTTGGGCACTGTTGGCGCTCGCAATCCACGCGTTGCCGTTCTTCGTCGGCATGACCGTGGGGATCTATTCATTTCAAGCCGGAGCAGGCCCGGTCGGTGCCATCGTCGTTGGCTTCGTTACGGCCGGCTTCGCACTCGTGGTCGCGCAGCACGCCGTCTCCGTCGCGCGCTCGCCCATCATCCGCCTTCTCATTCGACTGCTGTTCGCGCTTCCGGCGGCTCGCGCTGGGTATGAAGTGACCCTTACCCTTGCACACTTCGGTATTCCCCAGGAATGGTGGCAGGAGTCGTTCGCCATGCTTGGCTCCATCGCCGTCGGGTGCACCGCCTGGGCACGCGTGTCGATCTTGGCCGAGCCCGCTCTCAGACCGGGCGTTGCGCTCGGGCCAGCGCAGCCGCCGACTGGGGCTACGACCAAGTTCAGGTGACTCTACGGGTCTATCGTCTCTCGGTTGGGATCAACGCCGATATCGGTTCGTCGGTTCGTGCAGCTTGACCGAGAGATAATCGCGGCCCTCTGTGGAGCGCTTCGACCAGGCGGCCCCGATCTCTGCGCGGCCGACGTAGACCCGGTGGCTCGGAGC
>NZ_LMUK01000038.1:151919-172814 GCF_009766005.1 Bradyrhizobium sp. S69
TGCTCTGCGCAGCGACACGTGGCCACCTTTCTGCACGCTCGGCTTTCTTTTCCTTCGTCTGGAATGTAGGGCCTCTTGTGTGGGCCGATCGCTAGCTGGCACATCTCCAAAATGCTGTTCAGCGCACGCGAGCACCTGGCCTCTCTTGGCTTGATCTGGCCGAAGGCCGGCTACGCCTCGATCGCCTGAACCGCAACGGCGTCGGTGAGACTTTCCTCCCCTGGGCTTCGCCCATTCCTCGCGAGGCAAGAAAGTCTCACCGCCGCCATCCTCCGCTGCGCTTCGGCCCGAGTGGGTGCGGCGTCGATCGCCTTCGGCTTTCAGATCGCCATCGAGGCCGCGGTGGTCGCGGAGCTCGAAAACAGCAAGGAGAAGTGACATGGCTAACATCGGCTCATTCAAGAAATCCGGCCAGGAATTCCAGGGCGAGATCGTCACCCTGAGCCTCCAGACCAAGGGCGTCCGCATCGTCCCCGAGACAGACCGGACCAACGAGAACGCTCCGAGCCACCGGGTCTACGTCGGCCGCGCAGAGATCGGGGCCGCCTGGTCGAAGCGCTCCACAGAGGGCCGCGATTATCTCTCGGTCAAGCTGGACGATCCGAGCTTCAACGCTCCGATCTACGCCAACCTCTTCGACGACGAAGACGCCGAGACCTACACCCTGATCTGGTCCCGCAGCCGCAAGCCCAACGGGGACTGAATAGGTCCCTAGCGAAACGCCCCGCTCAGCGAGCGGGGCGTTTCATTATCGCACTATCCAACCGTGCCCGCTCGGCACCTGAACCGCGCGCCAAAGCTTCGCCTCTTTGCAGAGGCTCTTAAGCCGCAACCATTGATTGGTTGCGCGCCTGTATTCCTAACCGCTGCGCATGGGGTCGCCGCCGATCCGGCAAACTGGATCGGCGGCGATGACGTATGCCTGCGACCGGCGTTCGCCGGGCCTTCGGCCCGGCTCGCGAAGATCAGGAACGGACCTTGGACGCCTTCTCCTCGAGCAGATCTGCAGGCCGCACTTCCAAGGCTTGGGCAGTTTGCCAGATCGTGAGCAGGGTCGCATTTTGCAACCCTCGCTCCATGCTGCTTATAAAGGCCCGGTCTACGCCCATGCGTTCCGCAACCGCCTCTTGGCTCAAGCCAAGGGCCAGCCGGAATCGGCGCGCGTTTCCTCCAAAGGCCTTGCGAATATCCATCCGCAGGATAGGAGGCAATCGCGTATTTTGGCGCTACGTGTTATAATACGCGGACGTTCCGCCCCTCTCGTGGTCGTAGAATTCCGTATCTGCGTATGCGGGCTAGCGCGACCCAATTAATTTCGGCTAAAATTTGGCGACCGATCTCGAGAAATTAGAATAGCTTGCACCTACGGAAATTTATGAAGAAGCCGCCACTCGATCCTGACGTTGCCGATGTAGCGCCGACAAATTCGGCCCTCACGACATACGATGAGGAGCACATCATTACCTATCTGCGGCTGCTTGACGCCGACGCGGAAGGCGCGGACTGGCGCGAAGTGGCGCGGCTTGTGCTCCACATTGATCCAGACCTTGAACCCGCCCGGGCAAGAACTGCGTTCGATAGCCATCTGACCCGCGCGAAATGGATGACGGAGAAGGGATATCGCCATTTGCTACGCGGTGGCGCCTCTAATTCAGAATAATTTTCGCGCCTTCCGAGGCCGATTAGAAAAATCTCCCTCCGGTATCGGGGATCGCTCTAATTGCATCACGTGATGCATGATCGGGTACTTCCACAACCTCTACTGATCAGAAATATCGCGTCACAATTTCTCGCAGTAAGAAGTGGGGACGCGAATGTCTGGGTTTGATTGGAGGTCGGCGAGCGGCTACGAGCGCGCTCGGGATGCAGAGATTACCGGATTTGCCTGGGAATGCCTACGTCGCAATCCGAACTATCAACGGGACCATCACGGCTTTTCGAGGGCCTCCACGATAAGTGCGGAGTTTCGCCAAAAATGGGGACTGTGTTTTCGCAGCTAACCCCGACCAATCTTTCGCTGAACAGAGAGTGTTCTGGGCGCCGGAGGTGTTGCCAACGGTGATCCCGGTTCGCCCCGCGCCGTTGTTCAGAGCGGACACCCGTGTCAGCCTCAAGCTGAGCGAATTGACCGCGGGAGAGCTGCGGCAAGCGCCCGATGGCTGGTACGCTGTGCTGTATCTGCGCGGCGTCGAACACCGCGTATGGCTGAAGGAACCACCAGTCGTCGCCGAAACCTATGCGGTCGAGCTACCACTCGACCGCGACTTCGAATTTCGTGCACATGCGGCGCGGCAGCTCTGGCGAGCGCTGAACGACCGTCCGCCGGGACCGCCTTTGCACGCGTTTTCCGCGCAGCGCCGCCGTCGCCTGGCGCTCGCGCTTCGCGCCCTCGATGCGCGGATGGACGGCAATACGTACCGCGAAATCGCGGAACTCCTGTTTGGTGCCGGACGGATTCCCGAACGCGCCTGGAAAACCCACGACCTGCGTAATCGAACCATTCGTCTGGTTCAAACCGGCTTTGCCCTGATGCGCGGCGGCTATCGCGCGTTGCTGCGACCTCCGCCCCGCAAAAAGTAGAAAGGTCGACGGGGGTATCGAAAGCCTGTCCCCCTTTCTTCGGCATCCCTCTTCGCCGGTCCTCTCCGCGATCGTAGCCGCCAACGCGCCGCCATCCGCGCCGGCGCTCCAGACGATCACGGAGCCTCTCCAATGCCCGATCCGAACGCCGGCTTGCCGCCGCGTTACCTGCGCACGCCCGAAGCAGCCCGGTTCCTTAGTCTCTCCGGCCGGACGTTGGAAAAGCACCGGACCTACGGGACGGGCCCCTCCTATCGAAAGATCGGCGGTCGCGTCGTCTACGCGCTCGACGATCTCAAAGCGTGGGCTGACCGCGGCACCAAAACGTCAACCTCGGATCCCGGCAACGGAACGGTGCTGCCGGCCAAACGGCAGGCCGCACCCATTCCCTATGCCGGCAAGCGCCGCTGACGTGATCGGAGTGCAATGTGTCAGCATCACGAAGACGTCGATCAGAGCGTGGCCAGCTCGACCTGTTTCGCGCGTTGCCGGGCGATCTGGCGCCGCGCGATGCGCAGGATTTGATGGCGTATCCATTCTTTTCGCTGGCCAAGTCCAAACGTATCACGCCGATCGATTTTCGGGCCGGAACCATCACAATTCGTGTCGAAGCCGTGCCGGAGCACGGCATGGCGACGATCTGGGATGCAGATGTTCTGATCTGGGCCGCCTCGCAAATCGTCGAGGCCCGCGACGCTGGTCTGAAGACGTCCCGTCTGATGGCGGCAACTCCGTACGAAATCCTGACCTTTGTCGGCCGCGGCACCAGCGTACGCGACTACGATCGCCTGAAGGCTGCGCTTGACCGGCTGCAATCGACCACCGTGATGACCTCGATCCGCCAGCCAACGGAACGCCGGCGGCATCGTTTCTCCTGGATCAATGAATGGAAAGAGACGGCCGATGTGCACGGCCACGTCAGAGGACTCGAGCTGATCCTACCCGATTGGTTCTATTCAGGCGTACTGAATGAAGCGCTCGTCCTCACGATCGACCGCGCCTATTTCGACCTGACGGGGGGATTGGAGCGCTGGCTCTACCGCCTGGTGCGCAAGCATGGCGGTCGCCAGGAGGGTGGCTGGAGTTTTGATCTTGTACATCTCCACGCCAAATCCGGCAGCCTCTCACCGCTCAAGCATTTCGCCTACGACCTGCGCGAGATCGTCCATCGCCAGACATTGCCCGGCTACCGGCTAGTCATCACGCATGACCCACGCGGTGCAGAGCGATTGAACTTCGCGCCTGTTCCCATCGATGCCTTTGCGGTGCGGCTGCGCAAACGCGGGCTCGTTCCTCCGTCAGGGGACAGCCTGTGAATCATCTCGTGCTATCGGGGACCGCGACTGTCGTGCCATCGAGGACCCAATCCTCGTGCTATCGGGGACCGAAATCGGAACTAACTCCTTGGCGCTCAACACCTAGTTCGCCTCGTAACTTTCCTAACCTGGAATCCTTCGGATTCCTTCTAACGGATCAACGCTTCTCGCGGGCTGTGAACAGCACTCCGACGGCAACGCCTCGTGCATCCCACCAGCGATCAGTTAGCCCTGCGAGTCGCCGACGAGAGGTCGGCACGGATGGGCTAAGCGCAACATCTTGGCCGCGAGATCCAGATCTGATCTTGGCAATACGCGCCGGCTTCGGTCCCACCACAATCCCCTTCAACCAAACACAGGAGGACGACGTGACTGACCTCACGACGGTTGAGCTGTTGTGGCTCGAAAAGCGTATTGAGAACCGGATTCGGTTCGGTCGTGCGGTGGCGGAACGGATCATCGATCGCCGGCGGCGTATCCTGTCGTTCGCGCCCGGCACCGTTTTTGCGTTCGTACGATGGGCGTCGAACGATTTTGGCACGGTCATGTCGCGTGTCGACATTTTGCGCGCAGCTACGCCCGGACAGCGCTATTCGACGGTGCCATGGGTCACGCCCGGTGGTGATATCTTACTGCGACTAACTGGCTGGCCGAGGGTCGAGCGTGTCCTGCAATTGATCGATGCAGTGGAGGCGCTCGACATCCACCCGGCCGACGTCGCGCTCGACTATTGGCATCACGTCCACAACCGGTTGTCGGTAAATGAGACGCCGCGGCCGTACACCCGCGGACGCCATCAGGCTTGGCTGCGTCGGCGGAGAATCGCGCCATGAGAAGCCGGACGGTGACAATTCTGATCGCAGTCACAGCCGTGGCTCTTGTCCTGTCGACGATGGGAGAAACCACGCCAATCTACATTTGGAACGCTTCCAAGAGCGTTCCGATCGGACTCTACCAGGTGCAGCCGGCCGGCAGGCTTGCGGTCACCGAACTCGTGGCGGTCCGACCGCCGGAGCCGCTTGCGACCTTTCTCGATCTGAACGGCTATCTGCCGGTCGGCGTTCCCATGCTCAAGCGTGTGCTGGCGCTTCCTGGACAGACGGTCTGCAGGAAGGGGCTGACGATCTCTGTCGACGCGATCGACGTGGGAGACGCGCTGTCACGCGACAACCACGGCCGTCCCTTGCCTGTCTGGCAAGGATGTCACGCTGTTGAGGCGGACGAACTCTTCCTCATGAATTGGCAATCGGAAGACTCTCTGGACGGTCGCTACTTTGGCTTTGTTCCGAACTCTTCCGTCATCGGCAAGGCACTGCCCGTGTGGACCAGAGAGGAGTGATCGTGATCGCCCTTACTCAAGAATTTGCCATTTCTCTGTTCGATCGAATACAGCGCCATTCTTCCGTCCCGACTAACTTCGCGACCGCCGTCGCGCGCAGCGGCGGTCAAGGGCGGCCGCTAGGCCGGCGCGATAGCGCTTCAACCTGGATGGCCGGGAGCACGACGGCACGCTTGCGATCTCTCGGGACGATGGTGTGCATCGTGGCGATATCCGCATTACCGATGCTGTCAGGCAGAGCAGCGCACGCCGAGCGATTGTCGCCGACGAACCAACAAAGAGCGGCCGTTCCTGCTAATCCCTTCGCGGGTTTTGTCACGGAAGCGTCCAAACGCTTCGCGGTACCGGAACATTGGATACGTGCAGTGATGCGCGTTGAGAGCGGTGGAAAAATACACGCGCGGTCGCGAAAGGGCGCCATGGGACTGACGCAGATCATGCCCGAGACGTGGAAAGAGTTACGCGCTCGATATGGTCTCGGCACCGATCCCTATGATCCTCGCGACAACATCTTGGCCGGCGCCGCATACATCCGCGAACTCTATGATCGTTATGGCGCGCCGGGGTTCCTTGCCGCCTACAACGCCGGGCCTGGACGATATGAGATCCATCTGGCGACCGGTCGGCCGCTGCCGGGTGAGACCCAAGACTATATCGCGATGCTCGCGCCAATAATCGGAGGCAAACAAGCTAACGGGAAGATCGCTGCCGCCGCGGATACACCCACGTTGGCTCAGTCCCCGCTATTCGTTGTGGGCTCTGCGAGCAGCTCTTCCAACGATCGCCATACGTCTGGTGTGCGGCCAGACCTTGCATCAAACGTTCGTCCCGTTGTCGATCTATCCGCTCTCGTGCCGCAGCCGGGCAACTTGTTTGTGCACCATGCCGGCGAGGCCCGATCGCAATGATCCCGATCGTGCTTCATCGCAATTCGTCGTTCGTCATTGCGTGTTCTTATGGGATGCAGTGGGTGCGGGGAGATACGGGCCACGGATGGCAAGATAAAAGCCCCGACGTTCGTCCGGGGCATGTGGTTGGTCGGATTGAGATTTTTGTGCATTGGGGCGGGGGTACCTGCTGGCGCTGCCATCGTAAAGGTCAACGAATTCAATACATCGAGCGCCGTCGGCCATCGTTTTGCGGGCGTCCATTGCTGTGACCGTGCGAGACGACGAGATCAATGTTCGGCCGGGTCGCATCCGGCACGGAAACCGGGGCGCCAAACGTCCAAAGAGCTTCGTCGGCCAGGTCATGCGGGCCGCCAGGAAGGCCGGACATACAGGCAAGGAGTTCGGGCGCGGCGGGAGCAGGGGCAGTTCGACATTTGGGCGGGGGCGGCGGGCCGCGCTCTCCCTTGCTGCTCGTTCACCAGGTCGGCGGGTCGTTGTCATGGCTCGGATTGTTCGCCATCAGGGCAAGCGATTTCGCTCGGCGCCACTTTCGAAACACGTCGCGTATCTCAAACGTGAGGGCGTCACCCGCGACAGCGCCGACGCGCGAATGTTCGGTGCGACCACGGAGGATGCCGACACCAAGGCCTTTGCGGAGCGGTGCGAGGATGATCGGCATCATTTCCGTTTCACAGTTTCGCCCGAGGACGCGACCGAGATGGCGGACTTCCGCACCTTCACCCGCGAATTGATGGCCGATGCCGAACGTGACCTTGATACAAGGTTAGACTGGGTGGCGGTGGATCATTGGAACACCGACAATCCTCATGTGCATGTCCTCGTGCGCGGCCGTGCTGATGACGGCAGAGATCTGGTCATCAGCCGCGACTACATCAGCCGCGGGTTCCGGGCCCGCGCCGAAGAGCGCGTTACGCTGGAATTAGGCCCGCGAACCGAGCTGGAAATTCGTTCCGCGTTGGAAAAGGAAGTCGAGGCGGAGCGCTGGACCGGGCTCGACAGGGTGCTCCGTGGTGCTGCGGATGATGGAGCCGGTGTGGCTGATCTCAGACCAGGCGCCCCCGACAGCGATCCCGAACTTCGGAGGTTGATGATTGGACGAGCCGCCAAGCTCGAGCGGCTCGGTTTGGCCGAGCAAGTCGCTCCCGGATGCTGGACGTTGAAGCCTGGAATTGAGGGAACGCTACGAGATCTCTCAATCCGCGGGGACATCATCAAAACCATGCATCGCGCAGTCACAGGTGCCGGACGTGAGCCCGACTTGACGGGGTTCACCTTGCACGGTGACCAGGTCACCGACGCGGTGCAGGGTCGACTTGTCGCTCGGGGGCTCCATGACGAACTGAGAGGTACGGCCTATGCGGTCATCGAAGGTGTCGATGGACGCACGCACCACCTCGTTTTTTCCAACCTTGAGGTGACCGGAGACGCCAAACTTGGCGCGGTGGTCGAGATGCGAGCCTACGAGGATGGCCAAGGGCGCAAACGCTCCTCGCTCGCGACACGATCCGATCTGCCGATCGAGGCGCAAGTCACGGCACCGGGTGCGACCTGGATCGATCGCCAGCTTCTTGCAAAGGAAGCCACACTAAGCGGAAGCGGCTTTGGCGCGGAGGTTCGGGAGGCGATGGACCGTCGCCTCGAACATCTTGCCGGAGAAGGGCTCGCTCGTCGACAGGGACAGCGGGTCATCTTCGCCCGAGATCTTCTGGATACGTTGCGGAAACGGGATCTGACCACCGCCGCCGCAAAGCTTTCTACCGAGACCGGACTTGCCTACCGTCCGTCGGTCGAGGGCGAACATGTCACCGGTGTCTACCGCCAGCGTCTCACGCTGAGTTCGGGTCGCTTTGCGATGATCGACAATGGATTTGGCTTCCAGCTCGTGCCGTGGCGACCGGCGCTGGAACAGCAGCTTGGCCGGCAGGTCAGCGGTGTGTTGGCCTCGGGTGGAAACGTCGATTGGAGTTTCGGACGCAAACGCGGCCTGGGATTGTAGGCTGCGGTTGATGTGCCAACCGTCCGAATTGTACGCTACTGCAGCGCTCCGCACTCCTTGCGCGGATCCACCCTTGTCTATCGCGGGCGCCATCTCTTGATCGTTGGTATGTCCGCGACCAAAATCCTTTGGGGTCAGATCATTGTTGTCTTTGCAATCGTGCTCGTCACCATGTGGGCGGCGACACAATGGGTGGCGTGGAAACTTGGCTACCAACCGCAACTCGGGCAGCCTTGGTTTGAACTCGTGCCGGGCGTGCCGGTCTACCCTCCGCCGGCCTTTTTCTGGTGGTGGTACGCCTACGACGCCTACGCTCCCCATATCTTCGTCGAGGGTGCTTATGTCGCAGCGTCAGGCGGGTTCATCTCGATAGCGGCCGCCATCGGAATGTCGGTATGGCGGGCACGCGAGGCGAAGATCGCCGCAACGTATGGCTCGGCCCGCTGGGCGACGTCACCAGAGGTCCGCGTCGCCGGCCTCACAGCACCTGACGGCGTCGTGCTCGGACGGCTCGATCACAACTACCTGCGCCACGATGGTCCGGAACATGTGCTGTGCTTCGCGCCGACCCGGTCCGGCAAGGGCGTGGGCTTGGTGGTGCCGACCTTGTTGACATGGCCGGGCAGTTGCATCGTGCATGACATCAAGGGGGAGAACTGGACCCTGACATCGGGCTTCCGCGCCCGACACGGTCGCGTGCTTCTGTTCGACCCGACCAACACGAAGTCGGCGGCGTACAATCCGTTACTGGAAGTGAGACGCGGGGAATGGGAGGTGCGCGATGTCCAGAATGTCGCCGATGTCCTGGTGGACCCCGAGGGATCGCTTGAACGACGGAACCATTGGGAGAAAACCAGCCACGCCTTGCTAGTCGGTGCCATTCTCCACGTCCTCTATGCCGAACCGGACAAGACGCTGGCGGGTGTCGCCGGCTTTCTCTCCGATCCGAAGCGGCCAATCGAGACCACGCTCCGGGCCATGATGACGACGGCGCATCTTGGCGAAGCGGGGCCGCACCCGGTTATCGCCTCGGCCGCGCGGGAGCTTCTCAACAAGAGCGAGAACGAGCGATCCGGGGTGCTTTCAACCGCGATGTCGTTCCTTGGTCTCTATCGCGACCCCGTCGTGGCGAAAGTGACCCGCCGCTGCGACTGGCGTATCCGCGACCTAGTCGAAGGTGATCGAGCTGCGACCCTTTACCTGGTCGTGCCGCCCTCTGACATCAGCCGGACGAAGCCACTCGTGCGTCTGATCCTCAATCAAATCGGCCGACGTCTGACGGAAGATCTGCACGCGAAAGGACGCCGCCATCGGTTGCTGCTGATGCTCGACGAGTTTCCGGCGCTCGGCCGGCTCGATTTCTTCGAGTCGGCGCTGGCGTTTATGGCTGGATATGGTCTCAAGAGCTTTCTGATCGCTCAGTCGCTGAATCAGATCGAAAAGGCCTATGGGCCGAATAACGCCATCCTCGACAACTGCCATGTGCGCGTGTCCTTTGCGACCAATGACGAACGTACCGCCAAACGCGTCTCGGACGCGCTGGGGACTGCGACCGAGATGCGGGCGATGAAGAACTACGCCGGCCACAGGCTCAGCCCGTGGCTCGGCCATTTGATGGTCTCACGACAGGAGACGGCGCGACCGCTGCTAACGCCCGGCGAGGTTATGCAGCTACCGCCCGACGATGAACTGGTGTTGGTCTCAGGCGTCCCCCCGATCCGCGCCAAGAAGGCTCGATATTTTGAAGATCCGCGATTGACCGAGCGTGTGCTGGCGCCCCCTGCTGCGACTGAGCCAGGTGGTACTCCCTCGGTCGATGATTGGAGCTTATTGCCGGTTCCCGCTGCCAGCGCTGGCCGGCAAGTCAGTTCCTCCGGCGAGACGCAAATCGATGATCCTGCGAATGGCGGCATCCGTCGCGAACCAGAACTTCCTCAACATGAGGAGATCATGCCGGAGCAGGCGAAGGCAGAGCCGGAGTTCACCTTCGGGGAAGACGATTCCGATGATGATGCCGTACGCGCTCGTGCGTTGCGGCAGCAAGCCCGCGGTCTCGCGAGACAGGTCGCAATGGATCCCGGCGATGGCATGGAGCTCTGAGGCCGGCGATGCGAACCAAGCACACCTTTCGTCTGCCACCGGATCTCGCTGGACAACTCGCCGATTATGCCGGCCGCAAGCGCGTGGCCCAGGCGCTGGTGGTCGAAACGGCGCTCTCCTCGTATCTGTCGCCGGACAATTCAGAGCGGATGGAGGCGGCGCTCGGCCGCAGGCTTGATCGCTTGACGCGACAGATCGAGCGGTTGGAGCGTCACCTCACGATCTCGAACGAGGCATTAGCGCTCTTCGTGCGTTTCTGGCTCACGGTCACGCCACCATTGCCGGATACGGCACAGCCGGCCGCCAGGGCCAAGGGCCGCGAGCGCTACGAGGGTTTTGTCGAGGCCCTGGGGCGACGGCTGGCCAAAGGCCAAAGCCTGGCCCAGGAAATATCGCAAGACGTGATTCCTGCTGATCGTGAATCGGACCGAAAAGATAGCTCCTCCTTGGCGTGATTCCATAAATTCAGGCTCACAGACCGATGTCCGCTTTGGCGCGCACTCCGGACTCAAGTCAGACATCGAAGCACTTCTGAAAAGTGCCATCAACGGAAATGCGGCGAGACGACAGCTCGGAGAGGTGTTTAAGAAGCTGGCGCAGCAGAAGGAGAGTCGGATCGAGGAGGGGCACTTGATGCCCGATCACGTTCACATGATGATTTCCATCCCACCGAAATATGCGGTTTCGCAGGTGGTTGGTTTCATTAAGGGCAAGAGCGCGATCCATTTGGCCCGCGTATACGGAGAAGAGAAACGAAATTTTATGGGGCAGCACTTCCGGGCACGAGGATACTTCGTCTCGACCGTAAGTCGAGACGAAGCGGTGATACGGGAGTACATCAGAAATCAGGAGCAAGAGGACAGCCGCTAGGACCAAATGAATTTGTGGCGCTGATCGGCCACCTTTAGGTGGCCAACGCCTGCAGGGGCGCGTCAGCGCCCCTGACCGCCGCTTCGAGCGGCCCAATTTCTAAAGCCCCAGGCTCTGCCGGGGGATACTTACACGAACGATTCCATGAAACTCATTATTTGTAGGATAGGTAGATTGACCAGACCGCATAAATCCTGGTCAACCAAAATCCTGGTCAACCATTGACGCGCGTAAGTGGTTACCGTAAGTTTCCAGTCAGGCCTAATACAACTCAATTCGGGTGCCCCGCCGCCAGCCACGGCGGATCGCGATATCGGCTGGTATTGCCGCGCGATCAATGACCACGCGAATAACTCGCAACAGACGAGGGCATTCGCCGTGAGCCCGCGACCGACCGAACGCGTTACCCTGCATTTCGACCTCAGCCACTTTGCCCATCTGCCGGCGGACCAGGAATTTACGGTGCGCGGCCACCGGCACCGACCCAAACTGCAGCGGCATTCCGACGCCACGCGCCAAGCGCACGCCAGGCGCAACCGGGCGCTCGCCGCCATGCCGGCCGACCGGTTGGCGCGCATCACCCACTTCTGCGAGAACCTCGAAGTGGCGAGCGACGCGGTCAGCCTGCACTGGATCGGCTATCGCTCGCGCAACCCGAACGCGCTCGCCGACATTATCGCGGTGATGTATCAGGTGGTGCCGGCCGCGCATGTGCGGCGCGCCGTGCGCGCCATGCAGCGCGATGGCGGGCCGGCGGCGCCCGCGCTGCTTGAGCGCTGTGGCCTGGTGGCGAGCGCAGGCGTCCAATCCGGTGCCATGCAATCCAGTGCCATGCATGCCGACGACATGCATGTCGACGCTGCCCGAGTCGTGACGCCGGAAGACAGCGCCATCACGCTGGTGATGCAGCACCCAGAAATCCTGTCGCTCGATCCGTCGGTCCATCACCGGGTGAAGGAGAAAGTCGTCGCCAAGTGCCGGACCCTGAGCGGGTTGTGGCGGTACATATCGCTGCATGACGCCGACGGCTCCGACCCCTGGTACGTCTATACGATCGTGCGCGATGCCGCCGGCAACGTCATGTCGCCGGCGGCCGACCTCAAGGACCATGAGGGCAATCCCCTCGATTGGCACACCACGGTGGTCGACGGCAAAACCGTCCAGGTCATCCTCCATCAGGAACTGGCGCCGGCGATCGACGATGCGGTGCGGCCGGTCGTACAGGAGGCCTTGCGCGAGCTGAAGCAGCAGCCCTGGCTCAAGGGCCGCAACTGGATGACAGGGCACGGCATCACGGTGGTCGACCGGGCGCCCGGCGTGGCGGCGGTCGCTGCGGTCGCGCGGGCGGACGCCGACGCCGCCGTCGACTGGACCATCAAGACCATCACCAGCCAGTACGGTCTCGATGTCGACGACGGATCGCTGAGCTATGCCGCAGGCCTCGACGGCAACCCCGGCACGCTCAGCTTCAACGTGACCAACCGGGGCAACCGGTGGCTCGCCGTCTATACCCAGGCGTTCGACGCCAGCGGCACCGCGGTGACCGACAAAACCTATCTGGATATGATCGGCCCCGGCAATTGCATGTTCGGGGAGTGGTTGCCGACCGATTCGACCGGTCTTTCCTTCGACATGCCGGACAAGGCCACCCGCGTCGATGTGCTGCTCGGCGGACTCGGCCACGGCCATGCGGACAGCGAGGTCGACCAGAAGGGAATCCTCTGCACCGCGTTTATCAGCTACGGCATGCCGGCGCTGCTGCTGCTCGCGACCGTCGGGTTCGGCGGCAAGAAATGGTGGATCGACTTCTTTTCCAAGACAAGCACCCGGAAAGCGCTGATCGACATCGGGGCGGTCGCCTTCGGGGTCGGCTTGGTGACCTTGGACACCAAGGCCGTGCTGATCAAGGCGGGCGAGACCTGCTCGGGCGTGCTGCTGTCGTGGGCGCTCAACGAACTCGCCCTCTATATCTGCGGCTACGAATCGATGCAGAATCTGGTCGATTCGGCGCCCGTCATCGGGGTCGGGTTGCGCATCGCCGGCTGCTCGGCCTCCGTGGGCGACATGGCAGCGACGACGGCCGACGTCGCGAGATCGCCGGCCACCTACACGCTCGAGATCAAGCGCTCGATGACGCTCAACGTCACGGTCAAGCCCGACCCCACCCACGGCAGGTCGGGAGAGAATCCGATCTGGCCGAAGGTGGCCGACCACTGGGTTATCACGGTGCAGTACCGCGGCGGCACGACCCTGCGCAAGGCCGGCCCGATGCCGGGCAAGGACGACGGTCTCATCACCGCCACCTTTTCGAAGGCCACCGAGGATGAGCTGCCGTCGGCACCCGGCGACCAGTTCCAAATCATCGCCGAGGTCTATTCCCGCACCAACTGGATGGCGGGCCAGTGGGTCAGCGGCTGGATCACTGCGGTGCCGACCGACGGCGACACGCGCTCGGAAACCGGATCGATCATCGAGCAACTGGTGAAGCTGACCGAGGAGACTACCTACGTCCAGCGGGAAAAGCTCGCGTATGACGGCCAGACAACCAGCTATCTCTGGTCGAACATCATCTTCAGCCTGCCGGGGGCGCTGGCGGACGCGCTGCCCGACGGCGCGGTGCCGCAGGCGCTGATCGACGCCTTCTGGACCAAGAGCGTCCGCCTCGCCGCCACCGCGACGGTGGCGGGCGGCGGCCCGGGCCAGTGGACCGTGCACGATCCCGCCGTCGGCGTCGACTACGCGCTGCTCAAGACCCCCATCACGGACGATGACGGCAAGGTGGTCGACTACGAGCTCGAGGTGAACAACGTGACCCATGCGGCGCCGACCGGCACCGTCGATGATCTGTCGCGGCAGGACGTCACCAACCTGGTGGGCATCACCATCAACAACCTCGCCTACCGGATCGGGTATTGCTACCAGGCCGGCAAGCAGAACCTGCCGCTCGATTACGGCACCACCCCGGTGTCGGACGAGATGCACCTGATCGAGACCCTCTCCACGCTGGCCGATCCGGCCGCCGGCCTGAAAGAGCCGACACGCGGCTTCGCGCGCCAGCCGTGCATCGCCTTCGACCAGTTTTTTTCGCCCGGGCTGTTCCAGCTCAAGCCGGCCATGAATTTCATGCCCGAGCTCGACGCCTTCACGGCGTGCGGGCCGGTGCCCGACGACATCGCCAAGACGTTCGCCGCCAACCGTCTTCCGCTGCCGGAGGGCGCGACCGTCGTGGCCGTCATCGCCAGTGCCTCCTGGCGCATCGCTTCGGCGGCCGGCCAAGCCTTGTTCGATCTGCGCCGGCAGGTCGACGTCATCAAGGTGTTCAACGCGCCGGCGCCGGAATTCAGCGGCAACAACTTCTACCTCGACACGCGGACCTATGAGGCCAGCGGCCTGTCCCATATCCGCCGCGTCGACCTGGGCGAAAACAGCGAACACACGTTCGACTACAATACGGGCAAGAGCTGGGGCAGTTTCGTCATCGCCAAACCGGACGCGATGATTATCCATCCGAACGGATACGCCATCGCGGTAAGCTTCGACGACCATCAGATGACGATCGTCAAGCTGCCGGACGACGGGGTGGACGACAGCGCCGCGCCGCCGGCGCTGCCGTTCTCTGGCTACGGCGTGCGCGAGGGTCTCATGAAGGGCCCGATCGCCGTCACGGTCTCCGCCGACGGACGCATCCTGGTGCTGGAGAAGGTCGGCGCGCGCGTCCAGGCGTTCGACACCTTCGGCAACCCGGTGCAATGCTTCGGGGGCGCCCTGACCTTCGGCCTGGATGCTGGCCTGCAAGCCGACCTCGACCACGGCCGCGCATCGACCGCTCTGATCCAGGCGCTGCAGCAGCAGGTCCCGGTCAATCCGAGCGCGCCCGAGCGCACCTTGCTGACGCCGCTCACGAACCTGCCGACCAGCTTCACCGCCACGCTCGACAGCGGCACCATCACGTCCGATCTGCACGACGCCCTCACCAATGCTGGCCTTGCGCTCTACGACGGCGCCACGGTGACGCGGACCGCCGATTCGCTTTGGCTCCTCGCCGACGGCGCCGGCGCCACCTACGATCTGCGCCACGGCGCGGAGGGACTCGACGAGATCGACGTCTATCGCGGCTGGTCGCTCGACATCGACGTCAAGGCGCCCGGCAGCGAGTGGCTGATCCGCGACCGCACCAACACGCTCACCTTCGACGTCCAGAAGGCGTCCGGGCTGCAAGCCCGCCAGCTCATCTCGGTGATGGCGCTCAAGGATCCGGTCTCGGCCTCCGTCATCTATCTCGACATCGCGATCGAGACCAAGGGCTTCATCTACGTGCTGTCCTACCTGCCCCCGGACTCCGGCGACCTCAGTCCTTCGGACTACCGGCTCGACATCTACAACCCGGACGGCTCGCCGCTCACGCCCGACCCGAACGAGCACAACGGCCAGATCAACGCTGCCCGCATGACGGTGGACCAATGGCGGACCGTCTTCTCGCTCAACTATGAGCAGATGCAGGGACCGTCCGGACGGCCGGAGCCGACCATCAGCCAGTGGATGGTGAATATCTGATCCCGGCCCGCCAAGCCCGGCGGAGAGGACCACAACCCGATGCCGCATGATCGAGGTCAGCCTTGAGCAGCACCGATGACGATACGCTGGCGCCGGCCGAGCTCTTCGCCATTCGCACGCTCCTGGCCTTCCAGGGCACGGTCGGCGTCGGACTGGAGGTGCCCACCCGCGACAATGTCGCGCGGCTGATGGATGCCATATCCGCCCTGTCGCAGGCCTATCCGGGGTTTGTCGAGGCCCGCTTCAAGGGGTGGGTCGATCAGCTCTTCAACGCGTTCGTCGCGACGCCGACCAGCTATGCCGGCCACAATTTTCCGGTTCTTTACGTCGCGCATCATTATCTGGCGTGGCCGAAGGAGCCCGGCTACTTTCAGTTGAATCCCCGCGACCCCACCATAACTTTCACGCCCTTTGCCGGGTTCACGATCGGGATCCCGGCGCAAAATACTGATCCCAACGACTTCGACCAGGCTTTTCCCGACAACTGGCCGAAGCACAAATATCCCGACGCCTGGAATACGGCTCTCGACGTGCTGAGGAACCAGTGCGGCGGCTTCGATTACAACAGGCAGTGGACCGGCGAGTTCGGTCATGCCGTCCTGCAGACCGACGGCAGCTACTTCATGATGCCGTTCGACAAGGATGCCCTGGTTCAGCTTCATCCGCCGCCGGACGTATTCCTCGACAGTTGGGACAATCTGGACGGCATCAATCGATTCCAGACGACGGTGATGAACAACTGGAGCGACTACGGCCGGGTGTTCGACAAAATCGGGCCGGTGTGGACGAGCCAGCAGGCCGCCGTCGCCGACATGCTCAAGCCGAAGTTTCTTACCGCCTTGCAATACTTCTATCTTCTCCACCTGTTGATCGCGACGGCATCCGGCACCGCGGCGATGCGCCGCTTCGTGCATGACATTGTCAACTACCGGATCGCGGATTCGCCCGAATATCGCAAAGACATCTTCATCAACCATCTGCTCTACGCGATTGTAATGGAGCTGTCCGATCCAGACCATCGCTACGCCCTGAGCAACCTGCAGCTCCAATCGCTCGTCTCCGACCTGGCGAACTGCATCATCGAGAACGACTGCTCCAAGGACATCAAGGACGCCCTGCTGCGGCAGGGGACATTGCTCGTCAACGACACCGCCTATCCCCGCCAGGATCCGAATTATCCGATGGTTGCTTTCGACAAGCGCAGGCAGGACATGCTGGACAGCCTCGACCAGGCGCGCAAGGTTCTCAAAGATGGTGGCGGCTGATGCCCGCGGAGCATGATTGCAGCATGAACGGCGCCCCACCGTACAACTGCGAGGGCTGCGACCTCAGCGGCCGCGATCTCGCCGGCAAGGATCTCACCAACGCCGTCCTGAGAAACGCCAACCTCACCGGCACCCGCTTTCGCGGCGTGGTCAGCCTGCGCGGCGCCGATCTCACCGGGGCGGTGATCGGTGAGGGGACCGACTTCTCGGGCTGCGACCTGTCGGCGACGATCTTTCAGATCCACGCCGCTACCGACAAGCTGCCGGCGAAGTCCGCCCATCAAAAGCCGGCCAAGCGCGTTTCGTTCGCCGGGGCGACCGTGCCGTTCAGTTCGCTCGGCATGACCTGGCGTTCCCTCGACCTCACCAACACGACGGTCACCGGCCTGCCGGACGACCTCAGCCATCTCGACGTGGCGCAGTGCAACCTCACCGGATTCGACTTTTCCGGCCGCACTCTCAAGAACGCGCATTTCGCCTCGAGCGTGTTATGCGGCGCCGATTTCCGCAAATGCGTGCTCGACCACATCGTGTTCGAGCAGGTGACGGACGTGCCGACCGATTTGACGCAGGCGCGGTTCTGCGGCGCGCGGATCCCCGGCGGCGTGTTCGACGACGCGACGCTGACGCGGGCGGATTTTTCCGACGTCACCACGCTGGTCGAGGCCAGTTTCCTCAATGCCGGCATGGAAGGCACGGTGTTCGACCGCACCGACCTGACGGCCTGCACCTTTTCGGCGCCGCCCTACTGGTCGACCGATCCGCAGCACCTGACCTCGTTCAAGGGGGCGACCCTCAAATACGACACGCTGCAGACCAACTGGGCGTTCCTCGACCTCACCGACGCGCGCCTGGTCGACGCGCATATGGTCCCCATCGACAACACGGTCGACCTGAGCGGGCTCGATGCGCGCTACACCGTGCTGACGCGCTGGAACCTGGATGGCTTCAGGCTGACGGGCTGCGATCTCTCGGGTGCGACGCTGACGGCGGCAAGCTTCGCCCGCGCCCATATGGAAGAGGCCAACCTCGCCGGCGCGCGCGGCGACAAGCCGGTTTTCGACGACGCCATCCTGACCCCGAAGGCGTTGTTCGGCAACCAGCATCTCGGCGGGGCCGTGCTGCACGGCGTCTCGTTCCAGCGCGCCCGTCTCGCCGGCGCCTTTCTCAAGGGCGCGGACTTCGGCCCGACGCTCACGGCGGACGGCAAGACCTACGACCTCGTCTCGACCTTCGAGCGCGCGCAGATGCAGAACGTGACAGCGACCGGCGGCGACTTCACGGCCGCCAGGTTCACCGGCGGCGTCCTGCTCAACGGCGCGACCTTCGCCTACGCGACGCTGGCCGGCGCCGACCTCACAGCGGCTGTGTTGGGAACCCGCGGCGAGGTGTTCCGGCTCGCCGCCAAGGACGATGAATTCCAGGCGTTATCTGGCGGATTGAGCGGACATAACCTCGCCGCGGTGGCGACCGTGTTCGGCAAGCACGGCATCACGTCGCCTCCGACCGGGATCGATGGGGTCGAACCGGCGTGGACGGTCACCTGCGACGTCGACTACACGGTGCTGCTGCACATGTGGGCCGACAAGTCGGTGTCCCTGCTGGTGCTGGCCCCGACCGGCGGCGCCCAGGCCTCCCTGAGCTACGCCTTCATGCCGGGGGTCATTCTCACCAACGCCAACCTGTACGGCGTCGATGCCTCGTATGCGGAATTGTGGCCTGTCGCGACGACCCATCAGCTTGCCGGCGCGGTGATGAACGGGATCACGCTGACGAACGCCATTCTCGGCGTCGACAACCAGAACATCGACCTGTCGAACGCGTCGCTGGTCGGCGCCGACCTGACCAACGCCTTCCTGGTCAATGCGGACTTCAGCGCCGCCGCCATCAACGGCGCCAGGTTCGACAATGCCCAGCTTCAGGGAGCCGAATTCACCACGGCGGTGATGACGGGGGCGCAGCTGACGAACGCGGCGGTCGCCATCGCGGCGACCGGACAGACGGACGGGGTGTGGCTGTTCGACGTGCCGGACGCCGACCACGTCGCATTATGCACGGAGCTGGAGGCGGCGGTCGCCGGCCAGTTCGATCTGGTGGCAAGCGACGCCGCGGCGGGCACCTACGAGCAGTACCTCACCGATCTCAAAGTGCTGGACCTGTCACATGTGCGCCAGGGCTTCGCCGACAACAGCAACGACGGCGTCGCCCTCGGGCTGGCCGCGACGGTCGGCTGCGAGGTGGATGGGCTGGTCTGGCGCATCGACGATCCCGGCGGCACCAAACAGTCATGGATCGTGTGGGCGATCCCGCAGAATAAGGTGCTCGAGGCGCGGCCGGTCCTGCCGACCCTCATGCGGGTGTTCATGGACAAGTTCCAGATCGCGCTGCGGTGGGGGGCGACGGTCGCCCATGAGACGGACGACGGCCAGCAGGCCCCGCCCAACTGGATCGTCGATAACGACAGCGGAAGTCCCGACAACATGACGACCGGCTACGTCCAATTCCTGGTGACGCAGGGCAATGCCAAGCCGCTGTCGGTCTACGGCATCGCGATGAACGCCACCCAGGGGCTCAATCAGCAGGCCATGGTGCAAATCGAGGTGAAGGCGACCAAGCTGAGCCGCGACGGCCATTCATCTTTTCTCGCTGCCGACACTGTTTGCCCCAATGGCGTCAAGTACGGCGACAACGTCGCCAACAACATCGCCTTGAACGACGCCCTGCGCGCCAGTGCGCCGCCCAAGCCGCCGCCCTGCGTGCCGAGCCGCGTCGCCTCCTGCAACGCCCCGCCGCCCAGTTGACGCTAGATAGGACCTTTGCCATGACCGACAGTCCCGATGTGCTGAGCGACAATGAACTGCCAGCCCTGCGCTTCCTCCTCCAGTTCGGCTCGCAGTTCGGCCCCGCCGCCGGGCCGCTGAATGCCGGCCAGTGGCGCGGCTATTGCGGCTGGTTGTCGTCACTCGACGCCGCCTATGCGGAGATCGAGAACCCGACGGTCAAGACCTTTGTCGACCAGTATTTCACGCTGCTGATGGATGTCCCGAGCCAGGCTGTCCCCGGAGCGCAACTGTCCTTCAAGCAGCTATATGTCGTCTACGCCTACGATATCGGCTGCAGGATCGCGGATAATTGGCTAAACGGAGGACGTCCTTACGTTTGGCAAATGGGTGAGGGCGCTTGTTATTTCCATGTCTTCTCCGGTACTTGGAAAGACATGTGGGACCTCTTTGCCAACGGGTATGACTGGCCATTCGGTGGCCAACTCGGCCCGTGGGACGGCATGAACAGCGCTCGATATATTGACTGGAGTTTCCTGTACGCAACTGACCCCTCCATTACGACCTGGAGAGACGGATTCACCAACGACGTCGTGCGGGCCTGGGCGGACGAGTGGGGGGACTATTCCGATGAAGGTAAGCGCATTATCGCCGACCATGCCAAGAGCGCCGTGCGGCGACCGACATTGCCGATCTGGAAACAGGCGACCGACGACGTCATGCACGCCTGGGCCGCGGCTCCGCCACCCGAGGTGATCCACCGCGCATCCGGTCCCGTCACCCCGACGCCGCGACAGGACGTACCGATAGCTGACCTGGCAATCACGGAAGGTTACGATGCGATAAACGCCGCCGAAGCGGTGCTGTCGAAGTGGACGGATTTTCCCGCGGTGCAGACCGCCACAGCGCCGGCCTGGGCCATCCTGACGAAAGAAGCCAACGCCTTGCTGGGCGATCCGTCGGCGCTAACGGGCGACCAGTATTTCTTTCTGTTGCACCTCTTGATCGCGCTGGCGTGCGGTGACGCCGACAGTGCAGGTCTGGCCCACACGATCGCGTCGGCGCACGTGCCGTCGAAGGAATATGCAAAGGACTTTTTCATCAATCAGCTGATCTATCTCGTGCTGATGAATCTCGCCGACCCGCTGGGGAGTGCCAATACTCACGCTCAGCTGCAACAGTTC
>NZ_LMUK01000038.1:172824-179184 GCF_009766005.1 Bradyrhizobium sp. S69
CCAAGATCCTGCAGGCCGATACGTCGTATCCGCTGCAGGACGCCTATGCGGCCATCGACGCCCAGTTTTACGCGCGAAAGACCGACACCGGCGACGCCCTCGACGCGGCGCGCCAGACCATCGCGGGATCCCTGCGATGACCGACAATACCGACGTGCTGAGCAACGCCGAACTGCCGGCCGTGCGCTTCCTCCTCGGCTTCTGCTCGCGGTTCGGCCCCGCCGCCGGGCCGCTCAATGCCGGCCAGTGGCGCGCCTGTTGCGGCGCGCTGTCTTCGCTCGACGCCGCCTACGAGGAGCTCGAGAATCAGACCTTCAAGGCCTTCGTCGACAAGTATTTCACGCTCCTGATGGATGTCCCGAGCCAGGCTGTCCCCGGCGCGCAACTCTCCTTCAAGCACCTGTATGTCGTTTACGCCTACAGCGTGGGCTGCAAGATCGGTGACAATTTCATGCAAGGATTCCGCGGCGGTGTCTGGCCCGACGCCTATAGTTATCTGCATGTCCGCTCCGATACGTGGAAGGACATGTGGGACCTCTTTGCTAACGGCTACGACTGGATTTACCAGGACAGCCGGATCGGCACGTGGGCGGCCATGAACACCGCCCAATACATTCCCATCATTTTCGAGTTCGCAACCGTGCCATCCGTCGACCCGATCACCACTTGGAGGGACGGGTTCACCAACGACGTCCTGCAGGCGTGGGCGAGCCAGTGGAGCGACTTCAGCGATGACGACAAGCGCTTGGTGGCCGACCACGCCAAGACGGTCGTGCGGCGGCCGACGTCGCCGGTTTGGAAACAGGCGACGGACGACATCATGCAGGCCTGGGCCGCGGCGCCGCCGCCCGAGGTGATCCACCGCGCATCCGGCCCCGTCATCTCGACGCCCGACAACACTTTTCCGAACTTGGCAATCACGGACGGCAACGATGCCGTCAACGCCGCCGAGGGCGTGCTGGCGAAGTGGACCGATTTTCCCGCCGTGCAGGCCGCCACGGCGCCGGCCTGGGGGGGCACGCTAACCGACGAGGCCAAGGCGTTGCTGCGTGACTCGTCGGCGTTGTCGGGCGATCAGTATTTCTTTCTGCTGCACCTGCTGATCGCGCTGGCGTGCGGCGACGCCGACAGCGCGCGTCTGGCCCATACGATCGCGTACGCGCATGCGCCATCGAAGGAATATGACAAGGACTTTTTCATCAATCAGCTGATCTATCTCGTGCTGATGAATCTCGCCGACCCGCTGGGGAGTGCCAATACTCACGCTCAGCTGCAACAGTTCGTCAGCGACTGTGCCGGCATCCTGCCTGCATCCGATGCCGGCAAGCTGATCGCCACCGCGCTGGCGCCGCAGGTCAAGATCCTGCAGGCCGATACGTCGTATCCGCTGCAGGACGCCTATGCCGCCATCGACGCCCAGTTTTACGCGCGAAAGACCGACACCGGGGACGCCCTCGACGCGGCGCGCAAGACCATCGCGGGATCCCTGCCATGACCGACAGTCCCGACGTGCTGAGCAACGACGAACTGCCGGCCCTGCGCTTCCTCCTCCAGTTCTGCCTGCAGTTCGGCGCCGCCGCCGGGCCGTTCAATAACCTAGGCTTCGATAGCAACTGGAACTGCCCACCAAATGCGAAGTCGAGCGCTACCGTTTGCATAAAGAAGCCAGCGTCCGCAAATCCGCGCTGGACCGCTGCTTTATTTCCGCTTTGGGTCATCAACGGGCCCGCGGTCCTCGAAATCCGATTTCCGGTTCGCCCCGAACAACGGACATCGTCAGCTAGTCGCTAAGGTCCATCCGGTGCGAATGGCGAAATCCGTCTCGGATCCAAAGGTAACTTTCGCGCGCTCTTGGCTGCGGATAGGGACGTCCAACGCCACAGCTTGTTACCGCGACCTTTGCCGTCGCTCCTATAGATGCGTTTTGTGCCATCGGCTGCATATTTCTTGTCATACGGCACCTCGACTGCGTGAACCCCACGCCAAAGCCTAGCCCAGGAAATATCGCAAGACGCGAGTCCTACGGAAGGCGCATCAGATCGAGATAGTTCCTCCTAGACGATCCCGCCGTCGCCCTGCTTTTCTACGCCAGAGCACTACGCCTGATCCGATCTTGTTGCGCGATCACACATCCTGCCTCTTCTAATCATCCCCGACATCACGACCGCAACTCGCGGGCCATGCTGGGGGCACAAGTGGCGATCCACCATCTTAACCAGGAAGCGACCTCGCGTGGCGCACGCATGCTGCGCACCGCACTTGGTCCAGCCATCGCGCTGTTCCTGGAAGATCCTGAGGTCGTCGAGGTCATGCTTAATCCCGACGGTCGGCTCTGGATCGATCGGTTGGCAGGCGGTCTTGTCGATACCGGCGAACGTTTGTCGCCAAACGATGGCGAGCGGATCGTACGCCTCGTCGCGCACCATGTCGGTGCCGAGGTGCATCCGGGTTCGCCGCGCGTTTCGGCCGAGTTGCCGGAAACGGGCGAGCGGTTTGAGGGCTTGCTTCCGCCGGTCGTGGCGGCCCCGGCTTTCGCGATCCGCAAACCCGCTGTCGCGGTCTTTACCCTCGACAACTATGTCGCCGCCGGCATCATGCGCGCGGGGCAGGCCGAGACGTTGCGCGCGGCAGTCGCGGATCGCCGCAATATCCTGGTGGCCGGTGGCACCTCGACTGGCAAGACCACACTCACCAATGCGCTGCTGGCCGAAGTCGCAAAGACCACCGATCGGGTCGTGCTGATCGAGGACACCCGCGAACTCCAATGCAAGGCCCCGAACCTCGTGGCGTTGCGTACCAAGGATGGCGTCGCCTCGCTTTCCGATCTGGTCCGCTCTTCGCTGCGGTTGCGGCCGGATCGCATCCCGATCGGCGAGGTGCGCGGCGCGGAAGCGCTCGATCTGCTGAAAGCCTGGGGCACCGGCCATCCGGGTGGCGTGGGCACCATCCATGCGGGTTCTGCACTGGGCGCGCTCCGCAGGATGGAGCAACTGATTTAGGAAGCGGTCGTCACCGTACCCCGCGCGCTCATCGCCGAGACCATTCAATTCATCGCCGTACTGGCCGGTCGCGGGTCCAATCGGCGTCTCGCCGAGCTCGCCTGTGTCGAGGGGCTTGGCTCCAACGGCGACTACGTCCTTCACGCTGCTGGAGATCAACCATGAACCAAGAACTTCGTCGTATCGATCGTTATGTCGCAATGGCGGCAATCACCTGCACCATCTCTTTCACTTCAATCCCTGCCTGGGCGGCCGGCTCAAACATGCCGTGGGAGCAGCCGCTCAACCAAATCCTGCAATCGGTTGAAGGCCCTGTCGCTAAGATCCTCGCAGTGATCATCATCATCGTTACGGGTCTCTCGTTGGCCTTTGGCGATACGTCGGGCGGTTTCCGGCGGCTGATCCAGATCGTCTTCGGTCTGTCGATCGCATTCGCGGCGAGCTCCTTCTTCCTGTCGTTCTTCTCCTTCGGTGGCGGAGTACTGGTGTGATGGAAGGATCCGAACCGATCCTTGGCTTCAGTGTGCCGGTGCATCGCGCCCTGACCGAACCGATCCTGCTTGGCGGCGCGCCGCGTGCAGTCGCCATCCTCAACGGCACGCTGGCGGCAGCACTCGGTCTCGGTCTGCGGCTGTGGATCGCTGGAATCCTGTTGGGAGTGATGGGGCAGGCTGCCGCGGTGTGGGCCGCGAAGCGCGATCCACAATTCGTCGACGTGGTGCGCCGGCACCTTCGCATCGCCGGCTATTTGGGGATTTGAAGCCATGATGAACCTCGTAGAATACCGCCGCTCGACCACGCAGCTGGCAGATTTCCTGCCCTGGGCCGCGCTGGTCGATGAAGGGGTGGT
Organism: Bradyrhizobium sp. S69; assembly: GCF_009766005.1. Classification (GTDB taxonomy): domain Bacteria; phylum Pseudomonadota; class Alphaproteobacteria; order Rhizobiales; family Xanthobacteraceae; genus Bradyrhizobium. The sequence continues at coordinate 176,674 of NZ_LMUK01000038.1, forward strand.
CCTTAATAAAGACGGCTCGTTCCAGCGTACTGCGAAATTTCGAGGGCCGGATCTGGATTCCGCGGTGCCGGCCGAACTGGTCGGCGTCGCCGGCCGCCTCAACAACGCCTTCCGACGGCTCGGTTCAGGCTGGGCCGTCTTCGTCGAGGCCCAGCGTCATGCCGCCGGCCGATATCCGATAAGTCAATTTCCCGATGTGGCTTCAGCCCTGGTCGACCTGGAACGTCGTGAAGAATTTGAGGAGGAGGGCGCTCACTACGAGTCGAGTTTTTTTCTGACCTTCCTTTATCTTCCGCCACCTGAAGACGCCGCTCGGGCCGAGCGATTTCTTTACGAAGGACGCGATCGCCAGGAAGGCGCGGATGCCCGCGAAGTCTTGCGCGGTTTTATCGATCGCACCGACCGCGTACTCCAACTCGTCGAGGGCTTCATGCCCGAGATCCGGTGGCTCGATGACACGCAAACCCTGACCTACCTGCATTCAACCGTCTCGACCAACCGCCAGCGCGTTCGCGTGCCCGAGATCCCGATGTATCTCGATGCATTGCTGGCCGACCAACCACTTACTGGCGGCCTTGAGCCGTCGCTCGGCGACAAGCATCTGCGCATTCTCACCCTCGTCGGGTTCCCGACCGCCACGACGCCGGGGATTCTGGACGAACTCAATCGGCTGGCTTTCGCCTATCGGTGGTCGACCCGCGCGATCATGCTGGACAAGACCGACGCCACCAGGCTGCTGGTCAAGATCCGACGCCAATGGTTTGCCAAACGCAAATCGATCGCCGCGATCCTCAAGGAGGTGATGACCAATGAGGCCTCGGCGCTCGTCGATACCGACGCCCACAATAAGGCGATGGACGCCGATGCCGCGCTGCAGGAACTCGGATCAGATGCGATCGGGCAGGCGTTCGTCACTGCGACCGTAACAGTATGGGATGACGACCCGCGCGTCGCCGATGAAAAGCTGCGCCTAGTCGAGAAAGTCATCCAGGGGCGCGACTTCACCTGTATGGCGGAGAGCGTCAACGCCGTGGAAGCCTGGCTCGGCTCGCTTCCCGGACACGCCTACGCCAACGTGCGGCAACCGCCGGTCTCGACGCTCAATCTCGCCCACATGATTCCGCTGTCGGCGGTTTGGGCGGGGCCGGTGCGTGACGAGCATTTCGATGCACCGCCTCTGTTATTCGGCAAGACCGAAGGTTCAACCCCGTTCCGCTTCTCGTTGCATGTCGGCGATGTCGGGCACACGCTGGTGGTGGGTCCTACCGGCGCCGGCAAATCGGTACTGCTGGCGCTGATGGCGATGCAATTCCGGCGCTATGCGGGAAGCCAGATATTTGCGTTCGACTTCGGCGGTTCTATCCGCGCGGCGGCACTCGCGATGAATGGCGATTGGCACGATCTCGGCGGCGCATTGTCCGATGATGCGAGCGAACCGGTCGCGCTGCAGCCCCTGGCCTTGATCGACGATGCCGCGGAACGGGGCTGGGCCGCGGAATGGATCGCAAACATCCTCGAGCGGGAAAAGATCAGCATCACGCCAGAAGCAAAAGACCATCTTTGGTCCGCGCTGTCATCACTGGCCTCCGCGCCCATCGCCGAGCGCACTTTGACCGGTCTGTCGGTGCTGCTGCAATCGCAAGGACTCAAGCGGGCGCTGCAACCTTATTGCTTGGGCGGTCCTTACGGCCGCCTGCTCGATGCCGAGGCCGAGCGGTTGGGAGAGGCCGAAGTCCAGGCGTTTGAAACCGAGGGCCTGATTGGGACCGCTGCAGCGCCCGCGGTTCTCGCCTATCTCTTCCATCGGATTGAGGGACGCCTCGATGGCCGGCCGACCCTGTTGATCATCGACGAAGGCTGGCTTGCGCTCGATGATAAAGGCTTCGCTGGACAGCTCCGGGAATGGTTGAAGACTCTGCGCAAGAAGAATGCGTCGGTCATTTTTGCCACGCAGTCGCTTTCCGACATCGACGGTTCGGCCATTGCACCGGCCATCATTGAGAGTTGTCCGACGCGGCTGTTCCTGCCAAATGAGCGGGCGATCGAGCCGCAGATTACGGCCATCTATCGCCGATTCGGTTTGAACGACCGTCAGATCGAGATCCTCGCCCGGGCGACGCCGAAGCGGGATTACTACTGCCAGTCGCGGCGCGGCAACCGGCTGTTTGAGCTCGGGCTCGGCAAGGTCGCGCTGGCTTTTACCGCTGCCTCATCCAAGTCCGATCAGGCTGCGATCGAAAAGGTCCTCGCCGAACATGGCCGCGACAGTTTCGTTGCCGGCTGGCTTGCTCACCGCGGCGTCGGGTGGGCTGCCGACATCATCCCAAATCTCTCGGCTGGAGGATCATTGTCATGAGGATCCGTCATCTTGTGATGGCGTCGGCTGTCGCGCTCTCGATCGTCTCAGTGGGTACCCCGTCTTCGGCGCAGGTCGTGGTGTTCGATCCCAACAACTACGCGCAGAACGTGCTGACGGCCGCTCGCGCGTTGCAGCAGATCAATAATCAGATC
>NZ_LMUK01000038.1:179194-284820 GCF_009766005.1 Bradyrhizobium sp. S69
CGGGTAAGCCGTCTTCGGCGCAGGTCGTGGTGTTCGATCCCAACAACTACGCGCAGAACGTGCTGACGGCCGCTCGCGCGTTGCAGCAGATCAATAATCAGATCACGTCGCTGCAGAATCAGGCCCAGTCCCTGATCAACCAGGCGAGGAACCTCGCCAACCTGCCGTTCTCGTCATTGCAACAGCTTCAGCAATCAATCCAGCGCACCCAACAGCTTCTGAACCAGGCGCAGCGGATCGCGTACGACGTCGGGCAGATCAACAACGCGTTTTCCACGACTTACGCGCCGGCATCGGCGTCCGTATCCAACCAGGCGCTGATATCAAACGCGCAATCCCGCTGGCAGACGTCAGTCGCAGCACTTCAGGACGCACTCAAAGTGCAAGCCGGTGTTGTCGGAAATCTCGACACCAACCGTACCCAGATGTCGGCGCTGGTGACGTCGAGTCAATCGGCCACGGGTGCCCTCCAAGCAACGCAGGCTGGCAATCAGCTCGTCGCTCTGCAAGCCCAGCAACTCGCTGACCTCACCGCGGCTGTTGCGGCTCAAGGACGGGCACAGAGCCTCGAAGCAGCCCAGCGTACCACCGCGCAGGATCAGGGCAGGGAGCAGCTCCGTCGCTTCCTCCTACCTGGCGTCGGCTACCAGCCCACTACTGTTCAGATGTTCCACTAATGATGCCGCACCTCACACCTCGCCAGTTCGCGCGGATCGCAGCCGTCGGCTTTGTCGTGTTGATCGTCGCGTTAACGATCGTGCAGAGCCGGCATAGCGAACAGACCGTCGTTGTTGCGCCGCTTGAGCACCGCGACGCGGAGACGCTCGTCGAAGAACTCGCTCGCTGCCGAACGATCACATCCGATGAAACCGCTGCGCTCGAGGCCTGCCGGCGGACGTGGGCCGAGAACCGTCGTCAATTCTTTGGGTCGGCGCCATCTCCGCAGTCGCCAGCCGATCCGGTCCTGAAGGCGCTCGGCGCGCCGGAGAAGAGCCAGGACCGGGTCGTGCCACGCGAAGTTGAACCTCAACAAGGCGAGGCACGCTGATGGGCGGCACCGGCGTTATCGATAACTTTCTCTCGGTCTTCACCAATTATATCGATTCTGGATTCGGGTTGCTCAGCGGTGAGGTGGCATTCCTCGCCACAACGCTTGCAGCGATCGATATCACTCTCGCGGCGATATTCTGGAGCTGGGCTGCGGACGAAGACATCATTGCCCGGCTGGCGAAGAAGACGCTGTTCGTCGGCGTATTCGCCTACCTGATCGGTAACTGGAACAATCTGGCCCGCATTGTCTTCGAGAGCTTTGCCGGACTTGGCCTCAAGGCGTCCGGCACCGGCATGTCCACCTCGGATTTCCTGAGCCCCGGCCGGGTCGCACAGGTCGGAATTGATGCCGGACGCCCGATCCTCGATTCGATCTCCGGCTTGATGGGCTACATCAGCTTCTTTGAAAACTTCGTTCAGATCACAGTTCTGCTGTTCGCCTGGATCGTGGTGCTGCTGGCGTTCTTTATCCTGGCAATCCAACTCTTTGTCACCCTGATCGAATTTAAGCTGACCACGCTCGCTGGCTTCGTGCTGATTCCGTTTGGCCTGTTCGGAAAAACCGCGTTCGCCGCCGAACGTGTGCTCGGCAACGTCATCTCGTCGGGTGTCAAGGTGCTGGTGCTTGCCGTCATCGTCGGTATCGGCTCGACTTTATTCTCCCAGTTTACAACGGGATTCGCGGGCAATCAGCCAACCATCGAAAGTGCCATGTCCATGGTGCTGGCGGCGCTCTCGCTGTTGGGCCTAGGCATTTTTGGCCCCGGTATCGCCAACGGCATTGTCTCCGGAGGTCCGCAACTCGGCGCCGGCGCCGCAATCGGTACGGGCGTCGCTGCGGGTGGCGTGGTTGCCGCGAGCGTTGCTGGTGCCGGGCTTGCTGCGGGAGCAGCAGGTGGAGCACTGGCTGGTGCTAGCAGAGGCAGTGCGTCAGTTGTCGCTGCAGCTTCAAATACCGCCAGCCCTCTCCCTCGTACTGCAGGTGCAATGTCGAGTGCGGTTACGCAAGGGCACGGTGCAACTTCCAGCGGGTCACCTTCTGCCAGCGGGCCGCCACCATGGGCAACGCGCATGAAGCGCGCGCAGACCATGAGCCACGGCGCCTCCGCGGCAACCCATTCTGTTCGCTCCGTCGATCATGCCGGTGGCGGTGCGTCCGTCGATCTCTCCGAAGGTGAAAGCTGATGTTCAAACGTCCCTCCGTTCGCTACGGGCGTATGCCTGAGCCCGAAACTCCCTATCAGAAGGCAGCACAAGTCTGGGATGAGCGTATTGGCTCAGCCCGCGTTCAGGCCAAGAACTGGCGACTGATGGCATTCGGCTGTCTGATGCTATCGGGCGGTCTTGCGTCAGGTCTCGTTTGGCAATCCCTCCGCGGCACGGTGACGCCGTGGGTAGTCCAGGTCGATCATCTCGGTCAGGCCCAGGCCGTAGCGCCGGCCGACGGCAGTTATCAGCTGACCGATCCCCAGATCGCGTTCCACCTGGCGCGCTTTATCGAGGACGTGCGTGGATTGCAAGCCGACGGCATCGTGCTGCGCCAGGACTGGCTGCGCGCCTACGACTTCACCACGGACCGTGGCGCCGCCGCGCTCAACGATTATGCGCGCACCAACGACCCTTTCGTCAATTTGGGCAAGCTGCAGATTTCGATCGAGGTCACCAGCGTCATCCGCGCTTCACCGGCCTCGTTCCGCGTCGCCTGGATCCAGCGCTCTTATGAAAACGGCAGCCTGAGCGCGACCGAGCGCTGGACCGCAATCCTCACCGTCGTGATCGATACGCCGCGCGATGCCGATCGCCTGCGCAAGAATCCTCTTGGGGTTTACGTCAACGCCATCAACTGGTCGAAGGAGCTGGGGCAATGAGATCATCTTCTATTCGCAAAACCGCATTGCCGGTTCTGTTGTTTTCGGTTTCCGCGCTTGCCGGCTGCGCTGTTCCGTTAAAGCCCCCGCCAGCGATCTCCTATGACGACGCAGAGCCGGCCGTGCAACTCGCCGATCCGCCCAAGCCGGTCGAAGTTGTCGAAATGCCAAAGCTGTTGCCGCTTCCTGGCCAACTCAAGCCGCTGCACGGCGCGCCTTCGAAGCCGGAGTCTGGCGATCCCCGTAAACGGGTCGAGAAAGCCAATGCCGCGGCCCGGGTGCAGCCGACTCGCAACGGCTACGTCAACGCGGTGCAAGTCTACCCATTCTCGCCGGGCGCGCTCTATCAGGTCTATGCCGCGCCGGGACAGGTGACGGATGTCGCCCTGCAGGAGGGCGAGCAACTGGTCGGTTCCGGCCCGGTCGCGGCCGGGGATACGGTGCGCTGGATCATCGGCGACACCGAGAGCGGGGCCGGCCGTGCGATGTGTAATGCCGAGAATGTGCCCGATCTCCCGGGCAGACTTGCCCTGCGCCGCCCATTCGAGGCATTCAAATTCGCGAGGTGATAAAGACACGCCGTCGACGACCCGATCAGGAGACAGTTTGCGTCGAACATGCGAGTGAAAATAGATCGCCATAAGCTGAAGCACGTGTCTTTGCGCTTCGACATGTCGAGAGAAGGCGGTACCGCGATGCTCGTCTGCCGCAAAAGTAACAGCAGCGATCGGACCACGACCATCGTGGATAGGAATTGTAAAGCCACACGCGATGCCAAATCCAGCGGCGTCCTCGAATAATTCCCGCTGCGGACGTGATAGGTGGCTCGCCCTCGAGTTGAGCCCCCATTGAAAGGGCTCGGTATCTTCGAGGGCCTGAGCTATCACGGGATCAAAGCGTTCGTAGCGGTTTTTTAAATACCGCGCCGTCCAGGTAGACGGATATGTCGATATCAGTTGCGGAGAGCCACTTTTTCGGCCGGGTAAGCATAGATAGGCGAAACAAGACAGGTCCAGTGCTTGAGTCGCCTCTATCATGCTTTCCCGAAGCGCCGTTACATCGGTGCTTTCGGAGAGACGATCGATGTAGGTCTGAAAGATGCGGTGCATTTCGATACAATATGGATAAGGCTAGATGGCCGTGCCCAATTAGCTGAGCCCAATCGCCGATTTATCTATATTCCGACCGCTTCGTAGCGTGCAGCGATTCTCCTGAGTGCGATTACATAGGCCGCCGTGCGCAGATCGACGATTCCTTTGTCTCCGTTCCAGAGCTCAGACATCTCGCGGTAAGCGCTCCGCATCTTCTCTTCCAATCCCGAGCGGACAAGATCGATTTCCCGACCACCGGCCAGAACACTCTCGAAATCGGCTCGGGGAAACTTGAGACCGGTCATCTTTTCCACAGCGGCTGCAAGCGTTAGAGCCTCATGCTGCCGCCGACGTCGCTCCATCAGGCCGAAGGCCATATGGGTGATGTTTTTAACCCATTCGAAATAGCTGACGGTGACGCCACCGGCATTGGCAAACAGATCCGGAATGATGATTTTACCTCTCCGACGAAGTTCTCGATCAGCCTCGAATGTCACTGGACCATTGGCTGCTTCTGCGACGATCTTCGCCCTTATGTCCGCGGCATTGTCGATGTTGATGACACCTTCGAGGGCGGCAGGCACAAGGATATAGCAATCGAGCTTTAACAGGGCATCGCCGTCAGTCAAGAATCGCCCGCCCCGAAAGCCTGCAAAGCTCTTCGCCTCGTCAAAATGCTCCTTCAAATGAACTACGTTTATGCCGTCTGGTTGCAAGACCGCCCCGTTCTGTTCAAGAACTGCGACAATTTTGCATCCGTCCTCGGCGAGGAACTTGGCGACGTGCCAACCGACGTTTCCGAAGCCCTGAACCACCACCGAGCGGCCATTCAGGGTTGAGGGAAGACCGGTACGTGCCAAGTCGATCGGAGTGTTGAAGAACTCGCGAAGCGCGAATTGCACTCCTCGGCCCGCGGCCTCCCCCAGCTTCAGCTTACGTTCGAACGGTTGAACAACAATCTGCGGGTGACGGTGCCGTGATGGCGTGACCCACGCTCTCTCTTGAGATCGTCGCCTTTGTTCGGCGCGCCGCTGGCGTGGAGGCTTTAATCGAAGACGCCCTTCGTCCCGACACCTCCAGGTCGATCACGGCCGGAGCGAATTGCAATCTCGCATGTGTCGCGGCTCCGAATATTGCCCCCTTTCGGCGTCCCACATTAGCCTTGGGTGCCGATTGGGAGTCAAAAGCCACGCCGATCCACAGTCGAACGGCGATTTACCATTCTTGAGCGCCAGAAGCGCCCACGCTGCAGCTATCGCAAATGGAAGCCACACTTCCCGGAAAATACGGGACAACAGGGGTTTGTGTTTTGCCCAAAAGGATTTCATCTGCGCTTTCGCAGGAATCGCTTGTGGAGATGAGCTGGTTGCCGCGCGGTGTTTCCTCGGGCGTACGCGCATACTTGAACTTGTGGTCGGGTGAGTAGACCTGCCGATCTGCACCGTTCGGCATTGTGCTGGTGCAGACTGCGACGGTCCAGCACGAGATGCACAAGCATCAACGACCATCACACGAGCTTTCCACGGATTGAACTGGGCAACATTAACCACGCCTGATGATCGGTGACTCAGGCCTGCGCGCCTCCCTTGATCGGCATCACCTTCTTGGGATCGAGCCAGTAGTCGATCCGATCAGCCCAATGCTGCATCAGCTTTGTGCGCGAGCCGATCAGCGCGAGCGGTCCGTGCTTTTTGTAGAGCCCTTCCACCGTAGAGTTATCGAGATGCGCGAGCTGCAGCTCGACGACATCGCCATCCCATGCCTTGGCGTCCTTGATCTCTTCGTGGTGAGATAGGGTCGAGAAGGTGGTCCGGAATCCGTGGGCACAATGATCTGTCTTGGTGTCAATGCCAAGCAGCCGCAAGCGCTTGTTGAGCGTGTTGTTTGATAGCGGTGCGTCCTTCGAGCAGGAAAACGCGTACCGGCGATGCCCGGTCAGCTTCTGAACGCTGCGCAGGATTGCTACTGCCTGGCGTGACAAAGGCACGACATGGTCCCAACCGGTCTTCATTTTGACGGCTGGAATAGTCCAGCGTTCGGCATCCCAATCGACCTCGCTCCACTCCATTTCATTGACCATGCCGGGGCGGGGAATGGTCAGCGCATCGAAGCGCAAGGCAAGGCCGACAACGTCACTAAACCTCGCTCTCGTCCACGGTGCGCTGATGAGCTTGAACACGCGCGTCACGTCGCGTGGTTCGGTGACGCCGGGACGCGGCGTCGAAATGTTGGCAATCATCTGCCCATTCAGGTTGCGGAATGGATTGTAGCCGTCGCCTTCGGCGTCGGCATAGTTGCAGATTTGCTCACCGATGCTGCGCACGCGGTCGCGGTCCAGCTTTCCCTCGGCTTCGTATGAACGCATGAACGCGAGCACGTCCGGACGCTTGATGTCCTCCCTACACAGCTTGCCGAAGCGAGCCTTGACGTAGCCGACGCGCAGCTCGAGCACCTCGATGGTCTTGGGGTCGCGCACCGCGACGATCCTGCCGCGTTTGACTTTCTCCACCTTCTTCTTCGCAAGCCACTCGTCGGCCCATTGCTCGAAAAGGCCGGGCGGCCGCCTGCCTGTGCTTGTCGAGCTGCTTCTCGGTGCTCGGGTCTTTGCCTTCCTTGAGCAGGTCTTTGGCCTTGTCGCGCTCGCGCCGCGCGTCGGCGAGTGAGAACGTGCCATCCTTGCCGCTGCCGTAAGGGCCGATGGAGTAGGTTTTCTGACGGCTGTGGAAGCGGTAGCCCATCCGCCAGAGCTTGGAGGCAGCGTTGCCGGGCCTGCTCTCGTCCGGCGTGACGAAGAGATAGAGACCGCCGCCGGTCACGTCGGAAATCTTGGCGGGGCTCCAGGCGTCCTTGTCGAATTTCGGTCGGGCAGCGCGGCAGTCGACGTCGGTCCTGATCTGCTTGGGGTTGGCGCACGCGCCATCGTTCTTGCGGGCCATCTGCTCAATTCCCTTCGGTCGGAATAGCGAAAGTCGCCGTGAACGTTTGTTCTCCCCGATACCAACAAAAATACCAACAAATCGGACGGCTGGGATCGGATGAGAACAAACGGTGACGAACACCGCTGAAGTGCCTATTTTTCAAGGGTTTCCGAGCACTTCGCGGACGGTTGCGGACGCTTTAGAACGGGTTTGAACAGCCTAGTTGGTGCCCCTGTAAGGTACTGGCTATGGACGAGCCGACCGCTCTTCCCAAACCAGATCGAAGGAGATGTCCCGTGACCAATTTCAATCTTGTGGTGCTCTACGTCCAGGATTCAGGTGCCAGTGCCGCCTTCTACCAAACGCTTCTGGAGCGCAATATTGTGCAATCTTCGCCCAAATTTTCGGTGTTGCCACTTGATGGGGGAGCCATGCTGGGGCTTTGGCAGCGCGAGGACGTCGAACCGCGCGCCGGCAACGAATCCGGTGGCGGCGAAATTGCGTTTACCGTCGCCGATGCCGACGCGGTACGTGCAACCCATGAGGCGTGGAAAGCGCGTGGCGCCAAAATCGCGCAGGCTCCGACCAAGCTGCCTTTCGGGCACACGTTCGTCGCCCTCGACCCCGACGGACACCGCTTGCGGGTCTTCGCGCCGCCGGCGTGATGGACGCGTATAAGGACACCGCTGAAAAGGACCGATCGGGAAGCGCGCCTGCTGCCGTAGGCGCGCTTCCCGACCTGATTGATCGGGACGAGCTAATACACCCTGTCGCCTCGTTGTCGCACAGCACTGCTATCTGCCCTTTTACAAGACAGGGTGTCTGATTCGAATTCAGACCCATCGGGTGCGGAATGGGGGCATTCCGTTTCAAGCAGAGCGATCGGCCCATTAGGGCGCGAGGCCGGCGCAACTGTGTCCATGTGAACGTCATCGCGCTGTCACGGGATTGTGTTAGGTGCCTTCCATGGGAAGTGACTCGATGAGTGAGGAGAGCCCCGAAAGGCGCTTCCGCACTTTGTTTATCTCCGACGTCCACCTCGGCGCCCGCGGCTCGCAGGCCGAACGATTGCTGGACTTCCTTCGCGTCCACGACGCCGACACCATCTACCTGGTCGGCGATATCGTCGATGGCTGGGCGCTGAAATCCAACTGGCACTGGCCGCAATCGCACAACGACTTCGTGCAGAAGATGCTGCGCAAGGCGCGCAAGGGCGCCAAGGTCATCTACGTGCCCGGCAATCACGACGAGTTCCTGCGGAACTATTACGGCACCCATTTCGGCGGCATCGATGTCGTCGAAAACACCATCCATACCGGGGTCGATGGCCGGCGTTACCTGGTCATTCACGGCGATATCTTCGACCTCGTGGTGCAGAACGCGCGCTGGCTCGCCCATCTCGGCGACAAGGCCTATGATTTCGCGATCCAGATGAACCGCCTGGTCAACTTCTTCCGCCGCGCCTTCGGCGTGCCCTATTGGTCGCTGTCGCAATGGGCCAAGCAGAAGGTGAAGAACGCGGTCAATTATATCGGCGCGTTCGAAAAAACGCTCGCCGCCGAAGCCCGCCGCCACGGCGCCGATGGCGTGATCTGCGGCCACATCCATTACGCCGTGATCCGTGACGATGACGGCATCCGCTACATGAATTGCGGCGACTGGGTCGAGAGCTGCACCGCGCTGGTCGAGCATGAAGACGGCCGCTTCGAAATCATCACCTGGACCGATCCGTTACGCCGGCTGGCGCCAGTGCCTGCCGTGACGGCGCGCGCCGCCTGATGCGGATCCTGGTCGCGACGGATGCGTGGCACCCCCAAGTCAACGGGGTGGTTCGCACGCTCGCGATGATGGCGGAAGCGGCGAAAGAATTCGGCGACGAGGTCTCCTTCCTCACGCCGGAATCGTTCCGCACCTTCGCGATGCCGAGCTATCCTGATTTGCGGCTGGCGCTGCCGGGCCCGACCAAGACCGCGCGACTGATCGAGGCGGCGCGGCCCGACAGCATTCACATCGCGACCGAAGGGCCGATCGGGCTATTGGTGCGGCGCTACTGCCGCAAGCACGGTCTCGCCTTTACCACCAGCTTTCACACCCGCTTCCCGGAATACATCTCGGCGCGGTTGCCGATTCCCGAATCCTGGATATGGGCCGCGCTGCGCCGCTTCCATGGCCCGAGCCAGGCCGTGATGGCGGCGACGCCTGCGCTCGCCACCGAGTTGCGCCAGCGCGGCTTTCGCAACGTGGTGCTATGGCCGCGCGGCGTCGATGCGAAACTGTTTCATCCTCGCGCCGTCGACCTCGGATTGCCGCGACCGGTGTTTGTCTGCGTCGGCCGGCTCGCGGTCGAAAAAAATCTCGAAGCCTTTCTCGATCTCGATCTGCCCGGAACCAAGCTGATTGTCGGCGATGGACCGGCGCGGGCATCACTGGCCCGCAAATACCCGCAAGCGGTGTTTCTCGGCGCGCGCCAGGGCGAAGAACTGGCGCAGGCTTATGCGGCCTCCGACGTCTTCGTGTTCCCGAGTCGGACCGACACGTTTGGCCTGGTGCTGCTGGAGGCCCTTGCCAGCGGCTTGCCGGTCGCGGCATTTCCCGTCACCGGTCCCCGCGACGTGATCGGCGCGGAACCGGTTGGGGTATTGGATGAAGATTTGCGCACTGCGTGCCTGCAAGCGCTGAAAATCGCGCCGCAAGCCTGCCTGGAGTTTGCCGCAAAACACACCTGGGAAGCCTCGGCGCGGGCGTTTGTCGACCAGATGGCCGACATCCGCCATGCCGATCCCGCCAGCGAGGCGGTCGAATTCGAGCCCGAGCACCCGAGTTTCGTCGCCTGAGCGCTTCGCGCCGCTTGCCGCTAGGGCCGCCGACGCGATAGAGTTCGGCATGACCGATCAAACCCAGGTTCCCCAATCTCTGCCCGTGACATCGGCCGATGTCGATGCCGCGGCAAAAGTGATCGCGCCGTTCGCGGTGCGCACGCCGTTGTTGTCGCCGTCGGTTCTCAGCGAGCGGGTCGGCGCCAGGGTGTTCCTGAAACCGGAGCTGCTGCAGCGGACCGGCTCGTTCAAATTCCGCGGCGCCTTCAACAAGCTGTCGTCGATCCCGATGAGTGCGCGCGGCGGCGGCGTGGTGGCGTTCTCGTCCGGCAATCACGCCCAGGGCGTGGCGGCGGCGGCGAAGATCCTGAACATGCAGGCGACCATCGTGATGCCCGCGGATGCGCCGCTGTCCAAGCGCGAACGCACCAAGGGCTATGGCGCCGAAGTCGTGCTGTACGAGCGCGCGGGGGAGGATCGCGAGGCGATCGCCGGCGAGATCGCCCGCAAGCGCGGCGCGACCATTGTGCCGCCCTATGACGACCCGCTCGTGATTGCCGGCCAGGGCACGCTGGGCCGCGAAATCGCCGAGGACATGGCCGCACTCGGCCTTGCGCCCGATATCGTGGTCGCGCCGGCCTCCGGCGGCGGCCTGATCGCGGGCGTGGCGACCGCGGTGAAGGCGCGGTTTCCGCAGGCCGCGATCATCGTCGCCGAACCGGAAGAATATAACGATCACGGGCTGTCGCTGCGCGCGGGCCATCGCGAAGCCCATCACGCCACCGGCCGCACCATCTGCGATGCGTTGATGGCCGCGATACCCGGCAAGATCACGTTCTCGATCAACAGCCAGTTGCTGGCGCAGGGCGTCACCGCCTCCGAGGACGAGGTGAGGGCGGCCGTCGCCTTTGCCTATCGCGAGCTAAAACTCGTGGTCGAGCCCGGCGGCGCCGTCGGCCTCGCAGCGCTTCTCGCGGGCCGGATCGACGTGCAAGGCAAGAACGTCGTGATCGTGCTGTCCGGCGGCAATGTCGATGCGGATCTGTTCGCGCGGCTGGTGGCGTAATTAGAAACGTCATTGCGAGGAGCACTTGCGACGAAGCAATCCAGTCCTTGCTTGTTGTTCTGGATTGCTTCGCTGACGCTCGCAATGACGGTGCTGCTACGAAAACAGCGCGATCTTCTCGATTTGGCTGAGGCGCCGGATCGCGGCCAGCGGATCGGGGCCTGTGGTCGTGGGCATTCGCAATAGTCCATTGGCGATCAGGGTCGCGCCGAGCGAAGGTTCGGGTTCAGGCTCGAATGCAGGCTGAGGCGGAGCAGCAGCGGGCGGCTCGATGGCCGGCGCGATCTGCGGCGCGACCAACGTCTCTTCCGTGACCGACGTCTCCTCCGCGACCAACATCTCCTCGGCGGCTTGCTCCGGTGGTTCCCAGGAGATTTCTTCTGCCGTCGATGCGATCATCGCGGGCTCGGCAGCCGGCGAATCTGCAAGCTGGGTCTCATAGCCGTCGATATCCGCATCGCCATCCTCATCGGATGGATCATAGGCGGACATTTCGGCCGCGATCATGTCGAGTACCGCCTCGTCCTGCGCGTCGGCGTCCTCGGCGCTGACGTCGGCCGCTTCGGCGACTTGCTCGCTGGCCTCAGGGTGCGTTTCGGCGATGGCCTGCGCGGTGGCAACGGGCGCTTCGACCGGCACGGTCTCGGCCGATAGCGCCTGCGTGTCGGCGACAGCTTGGGCGACATCTGGGAGTGGCTGGGCCGGCTCGATATCGGCGGCAGGCATTTCGCTCGATGGCGCAGGCGAGGGCGATGCCGTGGCCTCCACGCTAGCCTCTGCGGGGGTATCGGCAGACGCCTCGTCGCTTTCGTCAAATGCCGCGATGCTGTTGCCGATCAGGTCGAACGCTGAGCCCAATGCGGCGTGCGGGTCAGCCGACGAAATGTCGCCGCAGCTGGCCTCGATGGCGCTGACCTGCGAATCCAACAGATCGCAAATCCGGCCGTCGGCGCCGATCTCGCGCCAGCGCCAGGAGATTTCCCGAATCACCCGCGCGCCCTTGCGCACCGGCGCCAGATGCTGCTCCAGCGCGAGGCCGTCGATCGCGGCCGTGGCGGCCACTCTGGCCTCGCTCAGTGCGGCCTTGATGGCGGCGATCGCATCGCTAAGCCCGGTGTCGGGCACCGGTTCGGGCTCCGGCTGCTTCTGGGCGGCGAGCGATTGTTCGATTTTAGCGACCGCGTCGAGCACCATGCGGGTGTCGGCGTTGCGGTTGCGCTTGGCATATTCGCCGAGAAACCAGCGGCCCCGCGACGTCTCCATGAAGGCTTCGCTGATCGCGTCGTAATCTTCCTCGCGCGGCTGGGCCGCGCGGGCGGAGATCGGCGATAGGGCAAATGCTTCGTCGGCCATGCTAAACTCATCGCGCAAATCACCGCGCGTTACGTTAACGATCACCACGATCTCAAGCGAATCGCAATTGAATTGATGCCTGCCGAATCACAAATCCCCATCGCATCGCCGAATCAGGTCAGGCGATTCGCGCGCTGGCTGAGCCTGTTCTACGGCACTACGTTCGGCCTCGGCGGCACCTATCTGCCGTTCTTCCCGGTGTGGCTGAAGGCCATCGGCATCGATCCGTCATGGATCGGCATGATCGCTGCGGCCCCCGCGGTGACGCGGTTCACCGTGCTGCCGTTTGTCACCGGCTTGGCCGAACGACATCGCGCGGTGCGCGGCGCGATGATCGCAACCGCCTTCGCAACCGCGTCCGGATTTCTCCTGATCGGCACCCAGCACGCGCCACTCGCGGTATTTCTGCTGTTTGCGCTCACCGCATCGGTATGGACGCCGATGGTGCCGCTGACTGATGCCTATGCGTTGCGCGGCGTGGCGCGCTACGGCCTCGATTACGGGCCGGTGCGGTTGTGGGGCTCGGTGGCCTTCATCCTGGGCGCGCTGGTATGCGGGCTCTTGGTCGATATCATCGCGGCCCGGCACCTGATCTGGGTGATCGGCGCGATGGCTTCGCTCGGCGCTGTGATCGGCCTTGGGTTGCAGCCGCTGGATCAGCCGAAGAGGGCGCCAAGCGAGCTTCACGGCGCGCGCGCGCTGCTGCGCGATCCCGGCTTTTGCGCCATCATCCTGGCTTCCGCGCTGATTCAGGGCAGCCACGCCGCTTATTATGCGTTCAGTTCGATCAGTTGGCAGGCCGGCGGTCTCAGCGGGCTGACGATTGCGGGATTGTGGGCGCTCGGCGTCATCGCCGAAATCGTGGTGTTCGCGCTGTCGCCGCGATTTACGCTGGCGCCATCGATCCTGGTCGTGGTCAGCGCCTTGAGCGCGGTTGCACGCTGGAC
Organism: Bradyrhizobium sp. S69; assembly: GCF_009766005.1. Lineage (GTDB taxonomy): Bacteria > Pseudomonadota > Alphaproteobacteria > Rhizobiales > Xanthobacteraceae > Bradyrhizobium. Next base: position 192,304 of record NZ_LMUK01000038.1, read on the forward strand.
CTTGACCGCGCAGGAGCCGCCGATCGCGCTCCTCGCTCTGATCCAGCTTTCGCATGGGTTGACCTTCGGGCTGACCCAGGTCGGCATCATGAGCCTCTTGGTCTATCGCGTCCCCGGCCATATGATGGCGAGGGGGCAGGGCTACCTCGCGGCTTGTTCCGGTATCGTCAGCGCCAGCGCATCTATCCTCTCGGGCGCGGTCTATGCGCGATACGGCCAGGGAGTTTATTACGTCATGGCCGCGATGGCGTTGTCAGGCGCGGTCGTGATGTGGTTCGCCCGGCGCCGGCTGGCGGATCATCCCGCCAGCGATCATCCCCAGAGCGTTGCCTCCGGCGGATAGACCAGGCTGCCGTCGTAGCGCAATCCGCCGTCGCGGTCGCGCTTGAGCAGCAGCGGACCGTCGAGATCGACAAATCGCGCCGCGCCGGCCAACAGCATTGCCGGCGCCATCGCCAGCGAGGTCGACACCATGCAGCCGACCATGATGTCGAATCCGAGCGCGCGCGCCGCATCCGCCATCTCGAGCGCTTCGGTCAGTCCGCCTGTTTTGTCGAGCTTGATGTTGATCGCATCGTAGCGCTCGCGCAGTCCCGCCAAGGTCGGGCGATCGTGCACGCTTTCGTCGGCGCAGACTGCCAGCGGCCGCTTGATCTTCGCCAGCGCTTCGTCGCGGCCGGCCGGCAGCGGCTGTTCCACACAAATGACGCCGGCTGCTGCGCATTCGGCGAGATGTTGTTCCAGATTGTCCGGCGTCCATGCCTCGTTGGCGTCGACGATGAGTTCACAATCGGGTGCGGCCTGGCGCACGGCCTTGATTCGCGCGCCGTCGCCATCGCCGCCGAGCTTGATCTTGAGCAGCCGCCGGTGCGCGGCCTCGGCCGTCGCCGCCGCCATCGCCTCCGGCGTTCCGAGCGAGATGGTATAGGCGGTGGTGCAGGGGCGCGGGGCAGGGCGCCCCAGCATGTCCCAGACGCGCTGTCCGCTGGTTTTGGCTTCCAGATCGAGCCATGCGCAATCCAGCGCGTTGCGGGCCGCGCCCGCCGGCATCGCCTGCTGCAGCGCCTGCCGGTCGAGCCCGCGCCTCAACGCCTCCCGCATCGATTTGAGCGCGGCCAGTGTTGCCTCCGGCGTCTCGCCATAGCGCGGATAGGGAACGCATTCGCCGCGTCCGGTCAGGCCGCCACGGCTGAGTTCCGCCACCACCGTCACCGCCTCGGTCTTGGCGCCACGGCTGATCGTGAAGGAACCGGCGATCGGCCAGCGTTCGATTCGGGCGGAAAATTTTAGATGGTGGCTGGAAGTCATTTTAATATCTGGCCAATTTCTGAACCGTATGCTTGCCCGGCGGGACTAAGTATGGCTGGGTACGGGCCGTTTCTACAAGCAGGCGGCGGCGTGGTGGGAACTTTCATCGTGATGATCAGAGCGTTTTCGAACAGGCGCGGGGAGCGGGCATCGTGAGCGGTGACCCGACACTGGAGCGCATTGCCCAGGGCAATGGCCTCGCGCTGTGCGCGGGCGGATCGTGGACCGCGCGCTTTGCGCCGCTGCTCGAGCCGCTGGTGGCCGATGCCGAAAAGCTGACCGGAAGCCGGCCCAATATTTTCATCGACGTCTCGCAGGTCGACAAGCTCGACACGTTCGGCGCCTGGCTGATCGAGCGGCTGCGCCGCAGCCTGACGCAAGGCGGCGTCGAGGCCAAGATCGCAGGGCTTTCGGACAATTATTCCAGCCTGGTCGATGAAGTGCGCCGGGTCAAAGTCGCACCCGCCGCCGGCACGACGTCGGTGACCATCACGGGGATGCTGGATCAGGTCGGCCGCAGCGTGGCCGGCTTCGGCACCACGATCGTCGAACTGGTCGACATGCTCGGTGCGGTTCTCGCCGCCAGCGGCAGGGTCTTGATTCATCCGACCAGCTTTCGCCTGACCTCGACCGTGCATCATCTCGAACAGGTCTGCTGGCGCGCGGTGCCGATCGTGGGCCTGATCACCTTCCTGATCGGCTGCATCATCGCCCAGCAGGGCATCTTCCATTTCCGCCGCTTCGGCGCCGACATCTTCGTGGTCGACATGCTGGGCGTGCTGGTGCTGCGCGAGATCGGCGTGCTGCTGGTGGCGATCATGGTGGCGGGCCGCTCGGGCAGCGCCTACACCGCCGAACTCGGCTCGATGAAAATGCGCGAGGAGATCGACGCGCTGCGCACCATGGGTTTCGACCCGATCGAGGTCTTGATCCTGCCGCGGATGCTGGCGCTGGTCATCGCGCTGCCGATCCTGGCCTTTATCGGCGCGATGGCGGCACTCTATGGCGGCGGGCTGGTGGCGTGGCTGTATGGCGGGGTCGATCCCGAAGCGTTCCTGCTGCGCTTGCGCGATGCGATCTCGATCGACCATTTCACCGTCGGCCTCATCAAGGCGCCGGTGATGGCGGCGGTGATCGGGCTCGTCGCCTGCGTCGAGGGGCTCGCGGTCGAGGGCAGCGCCGAATCGCTCGGAGCGCACACGACGTCTTCCGTGGTGAAGGGGATCTTCTTCGTCATCGTGATGGATGGCGTGTTTGCGATCTTCTTTGCGTCGATCGGAATGTGACATGACTCCAGTAAGTGACATGACATCAAAAAGCACCTTGGCGCCCGAAATTGCCCCTGAGATCTCCGACGCCATCATCCGGGTTCGCGATATCACCGTGCAGTTCGGTTCGACGCGCGTGCTCGACGGGCTCAATCTCGACGTCAAGCGCGGCGAAATCCTGGGCTTCGTCGGCCCGTCCGGCGCCGGCAAGTCGGTGTTGACGCGCACCATCATCGGCCTGGTGCCGAAGGTCGCGGGACACATTGAAGTGTTCGGGGTCGATCTCGATGCCGCGAGCACCCGCGAGCGGCGTGGCGTCGAGCGCCGCTGGGGCATCCTGTTCCAGCAAGGCGCGCTGTTTTCCTCGCTGACGGTGCGGCAGAATATCCAGTTCCCGGTGCGCGAATATCTCAACGTGTCGCAGCGGCTGCTCGACGAGATCATGGTGGCCAAGCTCGGCATGGTCGGCCTGCGTCCCGAAGTGGCCGACCGTTTCCCCTCAGAACTCTCCGGCGGCATGATCAAGCGCGTGGCGCTGGCGCGCGCGCTCGCGCTCGATCCCGAGCTTGTCTTCCTCGATGAGCCGACCTCGGGCCTCGATCCGATCGGCGCCGGCGATTTCGACGAGCTGGTCCGCACCCTCCAGCGAACTTTAGGACTGACGGTTTTCATGGTAACCCACGATCTGGATAGTCTTTATACCGCTTGCGATCGTATCGCCGTTTTAGGGAACGGTAAGATCATTGCCGCAGGATCGATGGCCGACATGCAGGCCTCGCAGCATCCCTGGTTGAGGTCCTATTTCCACGGCAAGCGTGCCCGCGCGGTCATGGGTTAGGGAACTTGGGTTAGCGAGCTTGGGTTAGGGAATCTGGGTTAGGCGAACTTTGCGATAGCGTTTGGGTTGGTAGGCCAGTGGCCTAATTAGTTTTCGGTACCGGAGTTGTTTTGATGGAAACGCGGGCGAATTACGTCCTGATCGGAACGTTCACGCTGGCAGTGATCGCCGCGGCGTTCGGCTTTGTGATGTGGTTTCAGAGCCTCCACACCACCAAGGCGCGCGCTCCGCTGCGGATCATCTTCGAAGGGCCGGCCTCCGGTCTGCGCAATGGCGGCAGCGTCAATTTCAACGGTATTAGGATAGGCGAAGTGATCTCCGTCAAGCTGGACAATCCACGCCGCGTGGTTGCGCTCGCCATGATCGAGAACAATGCCCCGCTCCGCAAGGACACCCTGGTGGGGCTCGAATTCCAGGGCCTGACGGGGGTCGCGGCGATTTCGCTCAAAGGCGGCCAGGAGGCCGCGCCGCCGGTGCCGCTGGATGAAGATGGCGTTCCGGTGCTGACCGCCGATCCCAACGCCTTGCAGGATGTGACCGAAGCGATCCGCGGCACGCTGCAGAACATCAACCGGGTGGTCGCCGACAACCAGCAGGCGGTGAAGAACTCGCTGCATAACCTGGAAACCTTCACTGCGTCGCTGGCGCGCAACTCCGACAAGATCGACAATGTCATGCTCAAGGTCGATGGCGTGATGTCCAAGGCCGATAGCCTGATGCTCGGGCTCGACACGTTGGCCGGCGGCAAGGACGGCGGCGAGCTGTTCCTGACGGTGAAATCGATCCGCGAACTGGCCGAGGATTTCGACAAGCGCTCAGGCGCCTTGATGACCGATGGCCGCCGTACGCTCGGCGATATCAGCCGCGCCGTGAACAATCTCGACAAGAATCCGACGCGGCTGTTGTTCGGCCCGTCCACCACCGCCTCGACCCCGGCGTCGACACCCGCGGCGACCGAGCGGAAGCGGCCGTAAACGCGGGCGTTACGGCCACGCTCCGACCGGCTTCACCAGCGGGATGAGATTAGATTGAGCCGCTCCGGCGCAAATCGGGTGAGGGCTCTTATACCAAACGAGAGGCCCTAACCCCTCACCCGGCGCGGAGCCTGTCAACGGGCGCGCATTCGCGCGACCCGTTGGCGCCGACCTCTCCCAATCGAAGTCGGATATATCCGACTTCGATCAATATGATGCCCAACTCGGGTAAACCCGAGTTGGGTGGGAGAGGTGAAGGGAAGTCACGGCCGATTCAATCAATCATCTTGATCCAGCCGTGCGGGTCGCGACCGCGTCATTTCCACTTATCGCAAAGATGGCTTCCGACCCCGCCGCTTTCGCCGGGTCTCGCCCGTCGGCATGTTGCGGCTATCACAGAGATAGAGGTCGAGACGTGAAGATGTACCTGGTTTCATTGGGCGCGGGCGTCCTCGTTGGCGTCATTTACAGCGTGTTGCAGGTTCGCTCGCCGGCGCCGCCGCTCATCGCACTCATTGGTCTGCTTGGCATGCTGTTCGGTGAGCAAGTCATCCCGGTCAGCAGGGCGCTTGTCGATCGGCCGGGATTTCTCCAGATGGGGACCCGGCCGGCGCAGGCCGACCGCACCGCGCACCATCCTGATGGCGGGTCGGGACACGACGATCGATCCGCGCCGCCGACGAAATGACTTGGCGCGCGCGTAACGATGGAACGGGAACGAGCTATGTCCAAAGCCTATCGCGAGATTCGAGATCTCACGTCGTCTAACCTTCGCAAGAGGGTGTGCATCGCGTTCAGCTATCCGACCATCTCTCAGGAGGAAATGCTGCCTTATGTCGCCGAACATCTGCGGTACATGGCAGCGCATGAGGATGAGATATTGATGTCGGGCCCCATCATCAAAGAGGGCCAGATTGTCGGCGAGGGCATCACCGTCCTTTTGACGGATAGTGAAGTGAAGGCCGCCGGATTCATGCGCCATGAACCGCTGGTCCGGCGAGGCTTGCGGCGTTTCGAGATCAAGACGTGGGAGCTGCGCGAAGGCACGTTGAACGTGGTCGCGAAACTTTCGGAGAGCAAGTTCACGCTTCGATGAGGCGAGGGGCTTCAGCTTGCGTGAGCCCTCGCGCGTTTCATCGATCGAGCTTTCGATACGGCCGGTAGCGCGGCTCCCAGACATAGGCGTCGATACGCGCGTCCAGTTCCGCGGCCTCACATTGCTCGGCGACGCCATCGATCTGCGCCCGGCGCGCGACCGCCTTGGCCATCAGGACGGATACGTTCCGCAAATCCGATATCGGCGGCAGCAAACGTGGCATGGCATCGGAAGCAACCGCTCCGATGCTCGACAGCGTCACCGCAGCGGCCATGAACATCCCGTCGGTGACCCGGCGCGCCCCGGAAGCGAGAATACCGAGCCCCATGCCGGGAAAGATGTAGGAGTTGTTGGTCTGGGTAATGCGATAGGTCCGGCCGTTCCAGTTCACCGGAGCAAACGGGCTGCCGGAGCCGATCAGGGCACGCCCGTCGGTCCAGGAAACCAGTTGCTCGGCTGTGGCTTCACTGCGGGAAGTCGGGTTGGAAAGAGGAAAGATCACCGGTCGGTCGACCTGCTGCGCCATGGCGCGCACGACCGCCTCGGTGAACGCGCCGGCCTGGCCGGACACGCCGATCAAGACCGTCGGTTTCGCGTTGATCACAACATCCAGCAAGCCGATGCCGCCAGCATTCTGTTGCGCCCAGCCTGCAACGGCGTTCTTGGCCTGAACGAACGGCTTCTGGGCTTCGGTGATTCCCGGCATGCCCTCGACCAGCAGGCCGTCGCGATCGACCGCGAAGAAATTACGGCGCGCGGCGGCTTCATCCGCGCCGGCTTCGATCATCGCTTGCAGGATCAGCGTGGCGATCCCGCATCCGGCCGATCCCGCGCCCAAAAGGGCAATGCGCTGCTCCGTCAGGGGCAGGCCTGTCACCTTGACCGCCGTCATCAGGCTGGCCGCCGCGACCGCGGCGGTGCTCTGGATGTCGTCATTGAAGGTGCAGAGCCGGTCACGGTAGCGCGCCAACAGCCGGCCGGCATTGTGGCCGGCGAAATCTTCCCATTGCAGCAGCACGTCCGGCCACCGCTCCACCACCGCCGCCACGAACTCTTCGACGAATGCGTCGTAGTCAGTCTCGCCGATACGCTCATGCCGCCAGCCCACATAGATCTGGTCGGTGAGACGGTCGCGATTGTTGGTGCCGACGTCGAGCAATATCGGCAGCGTGAAGTCGGGGTGGATGCCGGCGCATCCGGTATAGAGCGCGAGCTTGCCGATCGAGATGCCCATGCCGCCCGCGCCTTGATCGCCCAGACCAAGGATGCGCTCGCCGTCGCTGACGACAATGACCCGCACCTTGTCGAAGCGCGGGTCGGCCAGTATCTCGCGAATTTTATGCCGGTTCGGGTAGCTCAAAAACAGCCCGCGCGGCTTGCGCCAGATCTCGCTGAAGCGCTGGCATCCCTCGCCGACGGTCGGCGTATAGACTAGCGGAAGCACTTCCTCGAGATTGCGGGTCACCAGCGCGTAGAACAGCGTTTCGTTGGTGTCCTGCAGATCGCGCAAGAAGGCGTAGCGCTCGAAGTCGGTCTGGTAGGCGCGCAGCACCTGTAGGCGGCGCGCGACCTGATCGTCGAGCGAGCCGACATGCGGTGGCAGCAGTCCGTGCAGGTGGAAGGCGTCACGCTCTTCGGTGCTGAACGCCGTGCCTTTGTTCAGCATCGGCGTGTTGACGAGCTCATAGCCCGTGCGATCGGTCTCGATCGGTCCATTCCACATGCGGCGGCTCCTTGTGCGTGGTCCATCTGCCCCGTTGGAACAGCCCGGTCAATATGACAGCGCCATCATGTGGTTCAAACAAACGCGGGGGATCGGAACGGCGCGGTAGAGCGTTTTCGAGCCAACGGGTCGCGCGAATGCGCGCCCGATGACAGGCTCCGTGGGCACCGGTTCGCGTGAAGAAAACGCGTCAAAACAAAAGACTAGAGCCCCGTTCCGATTCCATCGGAACGGAAAAGGCTCTAGGTAGCAATCTTGAATGTCAGTTCATCGGTTGTTTCTTTCCTGGCTCCGCCCATCGCGTGAACCACGTGATCGACAAACAAACGGATCCGGGGAGGGACCGGCTTGCCCGGAGCGAACACCGCGTACAATTCGATGGTCGCGCAGCGATACCCCGGCAGTAACTCGACGAGTCGTCCGGCGGCCAGATCGTGAGCGATGTCCCAGTGCGCTTCCCAGGATATGCCTTCACCAGAAAGCGCCCACTCATGCAGAACCGAACCGTCGCCGCTGGACAGGCTTCCCGAAACATGGGCCTCGTAATCGGTTCCTTCGCGGCTGAAGCGCCATAGATCGACGAGACGGTGGCGCCGCGCCAGACGCAGGCAGTTGTGTTCGCTGAGCTCGCCGGGGGACGTCGGAGCACCCTTGCGCGCGATATAGGAAGGCGCCGCGCAGACGATCTGGCTCGTCGTCGCGACCTTTCTCGCGATCATCGTCGGATCGCTCGGAAGCCCGAAGCGGAACACGAGATCGAAGCCGTCGGCTTCGTTTTCGAGGCCGACATCCGAGAGCACGAGATGCGCGTCGAGGCCGGGATGCTGGGCTGCGAAGGCCGCAAGCAGCGGCGCAAGTTGCCGGCGTCCAAAATCCGCGGGAGCTCCGACCCGCAGCAAGCCACGCGCCGCCCCGCCGCGCGAGGCGACCTCGGCTTCCGCGTCGCGAATTTGTTCGAGGATCGTCTTGCATCGCTCGTACAGCAGCAGGCCTTCGTCGGTAAGCCGGAACCGGCGAGAGCTGCGCTCGGCCAATCGAACACCAAGTTTTGCTTCCAACGCCGACAGCCGCCGGCTTACCGCGGCCGGAGAGGATTGCAGGGCAAGTGCTGCGGCGGATATTCCGCCGGTCTCGACGATGGTGCGAAACAGCGCAAATTCGGAAACTGAATCCAAAATTGTTCCTCCCGCCGACGGATGCCTGCCGGCGACGGCATCCAACTTACCATTTATTGCTGCCGGCGTGGCGGCGGCAACGGCTGCGCGTGCCGTGCTGCGCCGCACAGGATGCGCCGTCTATGGTCGTCTGCGCTTGCGGGAACCCGGCGAATCAAAGCTAATTGCGCGGACCTGCCAGAGTGAAGCTTCATCATGTTTCGAAGGCGGTCCAATGTTGGTTGAACACGCAATACGCGCGCGGTCGGCGCGGGTGATCGTCGTCGGTAACGAAAAGGGCGGCTCGGGCAAGTCCACCGTCGCCATGCACATCGCCATCGCCCTGACCAAGTCGGGACAGAACGCTGCCACCATCGACCTCGATACGCGGCAGAAGAGCTTTACCCGTTACATCGAGAACCGGCGCGCCTGGGCCCGGCAAGCCACCCGCAAGCTCGATATTCCCGAACATTTCTGTTTCGGAAATCTCAATTACCCGAGCGCCGACGAAGAGGCCGCCGGCTGCAAGGCGCTCGAGGACACCGTCGATACGCTGGCCGACCGCTATGGTGTCGTCGTGATCGACACCCCGGGGCAAGACAGCTATCTGGCGCGGCATGCGCATTCGCTGGCGGACATCCTGATCACGCCGCTGAACGACAGTTTCGTCGACCTCGACGTGCTCGGCAGCGTCGATCCCGCGACGCTGAGCGTCACCGGCGTCAGTCACTACGCGCAGATGGTCGAGCATGCGCGCGGTCAGCGCCGGGTTCGCGATTCCGGCACCATCGACTGGATCGTGTTGCGCAACCGGTTGTCGACGCTCGGCTCACGCAACAAGCGCGTGGTCGGCGAAGCCTTGCAGGAGCTCTCGCGCCGGCTGAACTTCCGTCACATCGATGGGCTGGCCGAACGGGTGATCTTTCGCGAATTCTATCCGCGCGGACTGACCGCGGTCGATGATCTCGATGAGGCAACCTTGAACGCGCGCCCCACGATGTCGCACATCACCGCGCGGCTGGAGATGCTGAAACTGCTGGCGGCGATGGGACTGGATCGCGCGATGACGAGCGCGACCGTCGATCAGGGCCGCGACGCGGCTTGAGACCCGGCAGCGAACCATCAAGCCATTTGCGGTCGCCACGCAATGACGCCCTCTGTCCGTGCGCGCACTTCAGGTGATGCAAGACAGGTCGCCACGGCCTCGAAACCGGGAAATCCAGGATACGGACGGACCGTGGTTGGGGGGCTGTGATTGGCCGGGCAAAGGATGATTGATTCGTCGTTGCCCACGGCGTCCAGATCCAGAATCGAATTGGATCGCGTAAGAAAAAACAGCGGTCGAAGTTCGGGACCACGGCGGCGCAGGCGTGCGATCAGAGCTTCCTGGGTGGCCTTGTCGAGCCCCTGTTCCAGCATGTCGATGACCAGGGCGCTCGGGCCCTCGGTTTCCAACCCGGCGATCAGGCAGACCAGAGCCTCCGAAACGGTGGCACCGTCATCGACCAGCCACGCCAGCGTCTGATCGACCCGCGACTTGAGGGCCGGATCGCCGTCCAGCCGTGGTTTGGCCGCCGCGTCCCCGTGCATGAGCCGATCCAGGCCGAGGAATGCGGCGCCCGGCAGGGTCTCGGCGATGCGCTTGGCCAGTTGCGTCTTGCCGCTGCCCAGCGGTCCAATGACGTAGTTCAGGGAGCGGATGTCTTGCAATTCAAACCGTTCGCCACCCCAAGGCCAGGGCAGGTCGAACGCGACGCCAGAGCCTTTTCCGTTCCGATGGAATCGGAACGGGGCTCTGGTCTTTTGTTCTGACGCGTTTTCTTCACGCGAACCGGTGCCCACTTCGCTCGAAAACGCTCTAAATCTGGCGGACGGTCTCATCAGGTTTGCGAGTTCGCGGGCGACCGGCGCCCGCCCGCCGGCGAGGTCGGCCCGCAAGCGGCGGACCTTATCGACGGCATCGACGAGTTGATGAACGCGATCTTCGAGCGCCGCCTGATGCGCGGCCAGTGCCGGTTCAAGACTCTCGGAGCAGCCTTCCAGCACGCGCGCCACCTGGCTGAGGCTAAGGCCGAGTTCGCGCAACGCCGCGATCTCGGCAACGCGGGCCATCTCGTCGGGACCGTAGGCGCGCCAACCGGCCGCGGTGCGGACCGGGGCGATGAGACCGCGCTGCTCGTAGAGCCGCAACGCCTTGGCGGAAACGCCCAGCCGCTTGGCGGCCTCGGAAGGACTCAGGAAGGATGCGGCGGAGTTCACGAATCACCTCGACATTGGCTGACCGCACCCCTTATCGGGGCGGCCCCAAGGGTCGGGTCAAGTGGCAATCCGCCAATTCTGGACAATTTCGCGCGCGATCAAGCCGCGCTTGGTCGCGTGATTCGAGGCTTGCTAGGTTGGTTTTTCGTCTCTTTGCAGCTGAGGTTTTTCATACAAGACCGCGTTCAACAAAGAACGGTGCACCTCGATCTTTCCGTTGTAGCTGATCAATCCCAGCTTGCGAAATTTGTTCAGGAAGAAGCTCACCCGCGATCGGGTCGTTCCGATCATCTCCGCCAGGGTTGCTTGACTGATCGAAGCATCGATCGGCGTTGGCTTCTCATCCTTTCCGAAATGGCCAGCAGAAGAAGAAGGCGCGCGAGCCGTTTCTCGCTCGAATTGAATAGCTGGTCGATCAGATCTTCTTCCGTGCGATTGCTCCGGGTTACCAGGTAAGTCACGAAAAGCTCTGAAAACGCAGGCTGCTTGCGAAGCGCCGCCAGCATCGCCTTCCGCGTTATCGAGGTGACAAGGCACTCCTCCAGAGCCTTCGCGGTTCCGATGCGGACGGTCTGACCATTCAGACATCCCTCACCAAAAAACTGCGAAGGATTCAAGATGCCGACGACCGCTTCTTTGCCCTGCTCGGAAACGACGGTCACCTTGACCGCGCCGGACTGGATGTAAAAAATCTTATCGGCCTCTTCGCCTTGGGCGTAGATGATCCGGCCTTTACGGTACTTGGTTATCGTCTTGCCGACCCCGACTTTGGCGAGAAACATTTGGGGATCGAATTGTCGCTTTGCTGACTTCACAAGCCTCTCCTTTGGACCGGCGATGTCTAAATATTAAAAATGGGGTGTTGTGGTCAATATTGACCAACAAACCCGTTTTAGGGGTGAGAAAATCACCCAATCAGTAGCCGGTGTCCGGCAGCGCGTCGCGCACCCGCTTGATCCAAGAGGGGGTCCTGCATGCTCGGCTCTCATGCACTACCCGCCGGTCCGCCGCTCGGCACCCTGGAGCGCCCGCGCTGTCAGCACTGCCAGACCCGCACGATCCTCGGCCGCTCGGCGCCCGGCCCGGCAGGTTACGAATTCCGCACTTTCGAGTGCCCCAGATGTGACCGTGTCCAGCGAACCCTGGTGGTCAGCGACCCCATGAGCGGCGACGCGAGAGGGTGGCTTCGTGGAGAGCTTAAATCCCCGGACTAGATTGTGGCAATCTCCCGACACATTAAAAATGGCGGCCGCCGCGGCCATATCCAGCAGTTGCAAGCTGCATCAGCGAACTGAGGCCCGGCATGCGTAACAGGAATAAGGTCGTATTTTTGACGGCGGACCATCTGGACGAGCAGGCGGATGCGCGCGCCAGTGAGGCGAACCGATTACCCGAAGGAGAGGCAAGGCAGAATGCGCTTCGGAGCGCGGCACAGTTGAGGGTGTACGCTTCCATGAAGCGCGTGCTCACCCCACAACTGCCAAATCGAAATAATAGACGCGGATCGGAAGGCTAGCGGAATGTCGGACTTTGAGCCTACCTCGCGGCCCCCTAACGGCCATCTCTTCACAGCGAGGAGTGTTCTTGCCGACGCGCCCTTCCGGCGAAAACCGCTGAGCACTTCCATCAAGGTGGTCGCGAGGGCAGCGCGTGCCGCCCTCGGTTTGCGTCCCGCCCAACAGCCCTTCGAATTGCCCGCGCGGCTGTTCGAACAACTGCCGTTTGCGGTTTATGTGTGTGACCGGGACGGCCTGGTGCTGCGATACAACCGCCGCGCTGCCGAACAATGGGGCCGGTCGCCCAAACCCGGCGATCCCAACGAACGGTTTTGCGGATCACATCGAATGTTCCGCCCCGACGGCAGTCTGCTCCCGCACCATCAATGCCCCATGGCGGATGTGCTGCGCACCGGCATCTCCGTGCGCGAACGGGAAGTCCACATCGAGCGACCTGACGGCGTGCGCGGCATCGCGCTCATCGACATCGAGGCCATCAAGGACGGCGACGGGAACATTGTCGGCGCGGTCAACTGCTTCCAGGATATAACGGAGCGCAAACGCAGCGAGGCGCAATTCGTCAATCTCGCGCACGAGGCCGAGCATCGCGTCAAGAACATCTTGTCCACCGTGCTGGCGACGGTGCGTCTCTCTCGCGCCGATACGCCCGATGATCTCAAGCACGTGATCGAAGGGCGCATCAATGCCCTCGCAAAGGTCCATGGGTTGTTCGTGCAGTCGCGCTGGACCGGAGCTGAGCTCCACACGCTGGTCACGCAGGAGCTTTCGCCTTATAGCGGCGCCACAGAGGGGCGCGTGCGAATTGAGGGACCATCCTTGATGCTGGAGCCGAATGCGGCTCAGACGATTGCGATCTCCCTGCATGAACTCGCCACCAACGCGGCAAAATACGGCTCGCTATCGGCAGCGGATGGCCGCGTTGAAGTCGCCTGGTCGCGTACGGCAGACCGGCGGCTCAGTTTGCGCTGGGTTGAATTCGGTGGGCCGACCGTCACGCCGCCCACCCACCGGGGGTTCGGCACGCGCGTGATAGAAAAGATAATTGTAGGCCAACTGGGGGGTGAGGTGCATTTCGATTGGCGCGACCAGGGGCTGGCGTGCGAGATCGCCCTGCCGCTTGCCTAGTGTTGTCGTCATCCTCCTGCCATCGCCTGTGAGAGTGAGGCGGCTGGCTCAGGCGGCCATTTGGCAGGCGGCTGCCTCGGTCCGGCACGGCCCGTGAACACTTTCACCTGAATGAGCAATATTGACCAGTGTGCGGCGTCTGAAGGCCGCATACTCGGTGATCACCGTCCGTCAGCGGCATCCACCGGTGACAGAGAGTTCGGTAACGCTCCCGCCCAATACGGGGAAGTGTCATGACCTCCATTCCGCAATCCCTGACGACAATTGAGCGCCCGCGCTGTTCCCGCTGCCAAACGCGGATGATGCTGGAACGGGTATCATCGGGGCCGATCGGCTTCGAACACCGGCTGTTCGAATGCCCCAAATGCGATCACGTTGAGATCAGCGTCATTTCATCCGATCCCTTCAAATCGAACGCGCTCGGTTGGCTTACCGGAGAACTCAGAACACCGAACTGAGGGAGCAACACAATGCTGGATACACAAAACCAGGGGCCGCAATGCACCGCTTGCGGTTCACCGATGAAGTTGACGGCGATCGAGCCGAGTGCGTTCGGCCATGATTTGCGAACCTTTACCTGTCCGCATTGCAGAAGGGTTCAGCGGCATATTATCGAAAGTACCGCGACCGAGGCTTGGCCGAAGATGAGTTGATCGGTGACATCGATGTATCAGCGCGATGAGTGCATAAACCAGGCTTCCATCTGTCGAGAGCAGGCCAAGGCCGATCCTGCGCGTTACGACGATTGGATAGATCAGGCGACCGTGTGGCATCAGCGCGCCATCCAGGCCCGACGCGGGAAAGCGGTGACCTACGACATTCGTGATGGGCGTATGATCCCGAAGCGGCCACGTATCGATTCTTGATCGGGAGACTCTCGACCAATAGCTCGCGTTTGACCGATCGCCGCCATTTGCAATTAAAGACCGATTGGTCTATATATACGACCATGACACCGCAAACCCCCATGCCGTTGCCGCGTGGCCGGCCCCGTGGCTTCGACACGGAAGCCGCTGTCGAGCGTGCCATGGCTGTGTTCTGGTCGCGCGGCTATCACGGCACGGCGCTTCCGGACCTGCTTCGGGCGACCAAGCTGTCGCGTGGCAGCCTTTATGCCGCCTTCGGGGGCAAGCACGCGCTGTTCCTGCGTGCGCTCGATCGCTATATCGCCGACGCGCTGGCGCGGATGGACGCAGAGCTCGATCCGCGCCACCCGCCGGTTGATGGTTTGCGGGCCTTGCTGGCGGGTTACGTCGACCGCACCAGCGGCGCCAGTGGCCGGCGTGGATGCCTGCTGGTGGCCACCGCGATGGAATTGGCCGATCACGATCCGGATGTCGAAAGTCGCATCCGCGGTTTCTTCAAAGCCATGGAGACCAAGACCGCCGGCGCACTGTCGCGCGCGAAGGCCGCGGGCGAACTGGCGGCCGGTGTCGAGCCTGCAAGCGCCGCGCGCATACTGCTCTGCTTCGTCGAGGGACTTCGGGTGATCGGTAAAACCGGACCCGCACGAACCATGTCGCAAGCCACCGCCGACGCTCTGCTCGACCGCTTCATCAGCTAGCTCAGCCCGCGGACGCTGCCCAGGTTATGCGCGCCTATATCTGGACCGATTGGTCTTAAAAAGAGGATGCCATGTCTTTCATTCAGATCGCCTGCGCGGTGCTGGTGCCGCTGCTCTGGGGCTATCAGTTCGTCGCCATCAAGGTGGGCGTGGTGCAGTTTCCGCCGCTTTTCTTTCTCGGATTGCGCTTCCTCGCCATGGCACTGCTGCTGATCCCTTTCGTCAAAAGACCGACACGTCAGGAGTTCGGCCCGATCGCTCTGATCTCGGTCTTCCTGGGCGGACTGAATTTCGGATTGTTCTATGTGGGCATGGGGCTCGGTTCGGGCAGCATCTCTGCCGTCGCCTATCAACTCAACACGCCCTTCACCGTGCTGTTGGCGTGGCTGCTGCTGGCGGAGAGGCCGTCGCTGATGACGTCCGCCGGTGTGTTGCTCGCCTTCGGCGGTGTGGTGGTGTTGGCGGCCGGGCCGGGCCTGTCGGCAAATGCGTTACCGATCCTGCTGGTGGCCGGCGCAGCCTTCGCGTTCGCGGTCGCCAACGTCCTGACCAAGCGCCACGGCCCGTTCGATCCTTTGATGTTGACGGGGTGGTCGTCGCTTTTCACGGTGCCGCAGGTGATGTTGATGTCGCTGTTCACGGAACACGGACAACTGATGACCCTCGTCACGGCGGACGAACGTGGCTGGATGGCGCTCGCCTACACCATTTTCATCGGGGGAATTGCAGGCTTCGGCCTCTGGTTCTGGCTGATCGGGCGTTGCACCATGGCCCGCGTGGCGCCGTTCGCCCTGCTGCTTCCGGTGTTCGCGCTGATCTCGAGCGTGTTGTTCCTCGGCGACCGCGTGACCCCGACATTGGCGATCGGGGCGCTACTCGCGATCGCGGGCGTCGCCATCACGCAAGTGAGGCCGATCGCTCGACCGGATTTAACGTGAAGTCGCCTCTGACGACTTCCGCCATTGCGCAGCAACGATCGATCGGCATCGTGCAAGCGCTACGGCGGGAAAACGCATGACGATTCCATGGGAGTTATTAAACGACCATTAACCCGAGGGTAGCACCAATGGCCGCTACGCTGAGGAAGGATCGATCGTGAACCAGAGATCGTTTGGCCGTCGTGGGGATCCGCAGCCTTCATTCGGTCGTTCGATGGGGACAACCGAAACCGTGGCCCAAGCCGCGAGGGTCCCGTCCACCGCGCCCTCTATCGAGCGGCCCGTGCGCTTGCCGGAAAAAATCGAGCTCCCTTCGCTCGATGACGAATTGCGACAATGGAAGCTTGCACGCAAACGAAACTTCGAGATCCCATGGCGTCCGCTTTCGCTGATGGCGACGCTGTGTTTCGGCATCGGCTCCTTCGTGTTGCCTGATTCAGTGAACGATAACGTAGAATGGCTGCTCTATGCTTTGGCGGCGGCGAGCCTGTATGCAGGCTTTCGTAAACGTCGCCGGGACACCAAGAGCTGATCTGATGGGTCGCTTGTCCGCTCATCTCACCCGCAAGCGTGGCCGTCACTGCGCTGAACACCATCCTTCGAGACGCGGCCAAGCGGCCGCTCCTCACGGGCGAACGCAGCGCGTTCGTCCCGGGGATGACGCTTCTTTTTGCTTGCGCGCAAAATCTAATTTGTTGGCTCGATTCTATCTGATTTGGCCTGTCCATCGCTTCACATCTCCACGACATTTCTGATTTTCAGAAATTATCCTTGACTCTCGGCCCAAATCAGCTGCTTATTCCCTGCCATCCCGTCCCGAGGAGAGGGGGCGTTGGCCATCGTCACTGACGTTGGGGCGGGGAGCGGTGGACGCGGATGCGCTTTTGACGAACGGCGCTGATGCGGACGGCAAAGTCGTGTGGTCCTGACGCCCCGATGGCAGGTGTCAAGTTCTTGAGAAGCTCACGCTTCTTAGGGACGACGGTGACAAGCAAGCCAGGTCTCGCCGGGGAGAGCACGATATAAGCTGTAAAACCATTGCGCAGGGAAGGCCGGACTGCTTCCGCTGAACCTGTATGCTCGTGTGCGTTTTTGTTTGCTACTTTTGCACGCGAGACCGCGGGTGCAGCGCGCACCCGGTCTTCCCTGCGCCCTCTCGTTTTTGGGGGCAAACGAATTTGCAAACCTCGGGCGGATGCCGTCGCGAGAATGCCCACGTTCGTCATCGTCCGCGAAGGCGGACGATCCAGTATTCCGAGGCGTCAGTGATGGAATCGGAACTCGCGGCGTAATGGATACCCGCCTTCGCGGGTATGACGGCGGTGGGTGGAGTATCGTCATCAGCGTCATTTCGAGGAGCGAAGCGAAGCAAGCCTCTGTTCTCGGCCCGCTCTTCACCCAAACGAAAACGGAGGCATCGCTGCCTCCGTTTCTTTATTCGCTATTCGCCACTCGCTATTCGCGGCTCATCCCAGCCGTCCCGCCGCATGCGCCAGCAGGGTGTAGACCATGCCGGTCTCGGAGGTGAGGTGGCTGCGCAGGGCCTGCGGGCCGCGCTCGTCGCGGGCGACTTCGTCGAGCAGGCGCTCGAACTCGGCGATGTAGCGGTCGACCGTCTGCTTGAAATTGCGGTCGGCGCGATATTTGCGGGCGACCTCGTCAAAAGCCTTCTGGCCGGCCGGCGTGTAGAGCCGCTTGGTGAAGGCCTTGCTCTCGCCGCGCTGATAGCGATCCCACATCTCGGCGGCGAGGTTGCGATCCATCAGGCGTCCGATGTCGAGCGACAGGGATTCCAGCGGGTTGACGCTCGATGCCGGCGGCTGCGGCGGACGGCTGCGCGGGATCTCCGGATTGCCGGCGCCGGTGTCGGCGCGGTTGAGCAGGCCGGAAAGCCATCCGTCATTGCTGCCATCGGCACTGGCGGGACTGACCGGCGGAGCTTCGGTGCGCCGCGGGGCGGGCATGCCGAGGTCCGGTGGCGGCAGGCTCGATGCGCTGCTGGCGGTTTCGCGCATCCGCGGCGCTGGCGGCGGGGGCGGCGGCGCGGAACGCGGGGCGGCGTAGGTTTCGCCACGTCCGCCGACGGTTGCCAGCATCGGCTCTTCCTCGCGCTGCACGCTGGCGCGGCCGCTGCTCGCGCTCACCACGTCGAGCCCGCGGCCGTGGCGCGCCACGATCCGGTTGAGCTCGGCCAGCGCCTCGATCTGATCGACGATTACCTTGCGCATCTGCGAGGTGCTCTCGGCGGCTTCCTGCGGCATCTCCAGCACGCCACGGCGAAGTTCGTTGCGCGTGGCTTCCAGCTCGTGCTGCATTTCGCCGGCCATCTGCTTCATGCTCGAGACCATGTTCGCGAACTTGTCGGCGGACTCCCGGAACATGGCGTCCGCTTCCTGAGTGCCCTGCTGGTAGAGCTGGCTCATGGTGTCGGCGGTGAGCCGGCGCTCTTCCTCGGCGGACTGACGGACCGCCTCGAACTGCCGGGTGATCGCAGCCGAACCGGCGCCGGCGGTTTCCGCCACCACGCGGGCGATGTCGCGGGCGCGCTCTTCGGCGGCCGCCAGCGATTCATCGAGCAGGCTGGTGAACCGCGACAGCCGCTGATCGAGATCGGTGGTTCGCAGATCGATGGTGGTGACCAGCGATTCCAGCGTCGCCTTGCGCTCGGCGACCGACGCGGTGGTGCTGCGGTTGCTTTGTTCGACCACGGTTGCGGCCTCGACCAGCGTCTTGCCGTGGGTTTCGAACTGGGTCGACAGCGTGCCGAGGTTATCCAGCGCTTCGGAGGTCTTGCCGTTGAACACGTTCAACTGGTCTTCCAGCGCCTGCGAGGCGATGCCGTTGCGCGAGGTGACGTCGTTCATCGCGGTGACGAAATCGGCGACACGGGTCACCAGCGCGCGCTCCAGCGAGTTGAGGTTGTCGTGGGCGCCGGTGAGCACTTCCTGCAGCAGGATATTGCCTTCACGCAGCCGCTCGAACAACGCCACCGTGTCGGTGCGCAGGATCTTGCTGGTTTCCTGCATCTCGGTGACCGCCGCGATCGAGACCTGACGCGACTGCTCGATCGCGGTCCGCGACGACAGCTCGAGGTCTTTCAGCGACTTGTTGACCGCCCCGGTGGCCAATTCGCCGGCCGAGGTAATGGTTCGCGCGACGTCGCTGCCGTTGGTGGTCAACGACTGCGAGAAGGCCTGGCCGCGGGTTTCGATGGCGCGCAGCGCCTCCGACGTGACGCGGTCGATATCGAGCGTGAGCTGGCTGGTCTTGCCGCTGATGGCGTCGACCAGCGTCCCGCGCTTGCCGTCGATCATCTGCGACAGCCGATCGGTCTGCTGCTGCACATAGGTGACGATTTCGTCGGTCTTGCCGGTCATGGTGGAACCGAACGAGCCGCTGGCGGCGAGCACCGAGCGCTCGATATCGGCCGAGGTCGACTTGATCTTGGAGCTGATCTCGTTCGACGCGGCGACCAGCGCGCTCTGTGCATTGACCGCCGAGGTCTGGATATTGTCGGTTGTGGTGACGGTGACCACACCGAGCGAGCGCTCGATTTCGATGGAGATCGCTCTGATCTGGCTCGCAGCGTCGGACGAGGTCGCGGCGAACGAGCTTTGCGCCTCGCGGGCGCTGTTGAGGATCGAGGTCGCGGTATCCGCGCCGACCGCCGTCAGGGTGCGTTCGACATCGATCGCCAGCGACTTGACGTGGTTGGCGGCCTCCGAGGAAGCGCTGACCAGCATGCTCTGCGCGTCGCGGGCGCCGGAGGTGATCTGTTCGGCGGTGGCGGTGCCTGCCATCGACAGCGAGCGCTGCATGTCGGCAGCGAGCGACTTGACCTGGCTGGCCGCGTCGGCGGACGCCGTGACGAGAACGCTCTGGGCTTCGCGCGCCCCCGATGTGATCGTCTCTGCGGTCGACGTTCCCGCGCTCGACAGCGAGCGCTGCATGTCAGCGGCGAGCGACTTGACCTGGCTCGCAGCATCGGCGGAAGCCGTGACGAGAACGCTCTGGGCTTCGCGCGCCCCCGATGTGATCGTCTCCGCGGTGGACGTTCCCGCGCTCGACAGCGAACGCTGCACGTCGGCGGACAACGACTTGATCTGATTGGCCACTTCCGTGGAAGCCGAAAGCAGCGTGCCGTGGGCGTCGCGTGCGCCGGCGGTAATTGCGTCGGCGGTCGATGTTCCCGCCATCGACAGCGAGCGCTGGACATCGGCGGCGAGCGACTTGACCTGGCTCGCGGCATCCGCGGAAGCGGTGACCAACGTGGTCTGGACTTCACGGGCGCCCGACAGGATCGACGAGGCGGTAGCGCTGCCGGCGGCCGAGAGCGTTCGCTCGACGTCGGCCGACAGCAGCCTGATCTGGGTAGCCGCTTCCCCGGACGAGGCAACCAGGGTTGCCTGGGCTTCGCGGGCGCTGGTCAGGATCGAGTTCGCAGCGCCAGTGCCGACCGCGGTGAGGGCGCTTTCGACTTCCGAGGACGTCAGCTTCAATTGGGCGCCGACGTCGGAGGAAACCGACAGCAGCGATTGTTGCGCGGTGCGCGCGCCGGTCTGGATGGTCTCGCTGGTGTTGACCACGAGGTTGGTCAGCGAGCGCTCGGCGTCCTCGACATGCGACCTGATCCCGGCGGACAATTCCTCGGCGCGTGCCATCAGGCCGTCGCTGGCCTGGCGGCCGCTGCTTTCGATACGGCCTGCCACGGCTTCGACGCGCGAGCCCAGCAGGTCCTCGAACTGCGAGACCCGGGTGTCGATATCGGCGGCGACCGCGCCGACACGGGTTTCGATACCCTGATGAATCTCCTGGAACCGCGCCGTGATGGCGTCGGTGAGCTGGGCGCTGCGGCCATCGATGGTCTGGGTCGCGGTGGTGATGCGCTGGTCGACGGCGTCGACCGCGAGCGCGGTGCCGGCGGTGAGGGAGGTGGCGAGGTGGGTGAGCCGCGAGTCGATCGACTGGATCGCCTGCGTTGCGCCGTCCGTCAGCGTCAATGTCAGTTGCGTGAGGCGGGTGTCGATCGAGTGGATCGCCTGCGTCGTGCCGTCCGTCACCGACGTGGTCAGGTGCGTGAGGCGGCTGTCGATCGAATGGATCGCCTGCGCGGCGCCGTCGGTCAGCGACGTCGACAAATGGGCGATGCGGCCATCGATGGTCTCGGTGACCGATTTGGCGCGCGTATCGAACGTGTTCTCGAGCAGGCCGAGCCGGCCGTCGATGGTATCCGTCACCGCCTTGGCGCGGGTATCGAAGGTCTCTTCCAGCGACGCGAGCCGGCTACCCAGGGTTTCGGTGACCGACTTGGCACGGGTATCGAACGTCTGTTCCAGCGATTGGGCGCGGGTATCGAAGGTATGTTCCAGCGATTGCAGGTGTCCGCCGACGGATTCGTCGAAGGTCCTGATCTTGGTGTCGAGCGAGGTATCGAGATCGGCGACGCGATTGCCGAGCGTGGTCTCGAATTGCAGCAGGCGCTGGTCGAGCGAAGCGGTGATCTCGCCGCTGTTCGAGGTCAGGCGGTTGTCGAAGGTGTCGACATAGGTCTTGAGGCTTTCGGAGATGTCCTGCGTGCGCTGGCCCATCCGCTCGACGATCTCACCGCCGAAGGTTTTGACGGTGCGGTCGAATTCCGAGATGTGACGGGTAATCAGCGCGCCCAGCGTGCCGGAGTCGCGGGCGAATCTTTCGGCGAGGTCGCCGCCCTGGTTCTTCACCAGTTCGTCGAACGCGCTCATCTGCAAGGACAGCGAATCGTGCGCGGTTTCGGTCTGGCTGACGACCTTGGCCATCAGCGAACTGACGGTGGCGTCGAGCGCGTCGCTGGCCTTGTCGCCGCTGTTCATGATCTGGTTCGCCAGCCGATTGCCGGCGTCGTCGATCTTGCTGACCAGATCGCCGCTGCGCAGTTCCAGCTCAAGCAGCAGCGAGTCGGAGGAGTTTTTCAGCGAGTCGTGAACCTGTTCGGTGCGGTCGGAAATGCCGTCGACGATGGTGGAGGAACGCTGCTCGAATTCGCTGGTAATGCGGTCGATGCGCTCGTTCAGCATCTCGTGGACGCGGTCGGCGAGATCGACGAACTCGTCGTGTACGTGCCCGGTCTTGAAATTGAGGCTGGTGGTGAGGCGCTCGCTGGCGTCGAGCACCGCGCGGGTGGTCTCGGCGCTGGCTTCCTCGAGGCGGTCGAGCAGGTCGCCGCCGCGCTCGCCGAGCGCCAGGATCATGTTGTCGCCGGCGTTGCTCAGCGCGCTGGTGATGTGGGCGCCGCGCTCCTCGAGCGCGCCGGTGATGCTTTTGGCGACTTCATCGACGCGCGATGCGATGGCGTCCGAGATCAGCGCGATGTCGTGGCGCAGGTCGATCTGCACGCCGGAAATGGCGCTGCGAACCTGTTCGGCCTGACCGACCAGATTGTCGCGCTGATGGGCGATGTCCTGCAGCAGCGCGCGGATGCGCACTTCATTGTCGCTGTAGGCGCGTTCCAGCGCGGAGACTTCGTTGGCAACCAGGGTTTCGAGTTCGCCGGCGCGCGCGATTGCGCGTTCGACGCCGTCGCCCATCGCCGCGACTTCGCGGCGGATCGCCTGGCCGACGGTGACCATGGAGTCGCTCGCAGCACCCTCGGGCTCGGAGAAGCGGATCGCGACCTGCGCCATCGACTGCGCGATCATGCGCAATTCCTGGCCGCGCCAGGACAGCGCCGCGAGGAAATACAGCAGCAGCACCGGTGCGACGAACAGCGCCGCAAGCCCGGCCAGCGCCAGGGTGCCACCGCTGCCCTGGCCCACCAAGGCCTGCAGCGAGGGCAGGAAGCTGATCGTCAACAAGGCCGCGCCGACCACCCAGACCACGGTGAAAAGCGTCGCGAGCGTAAAAGCGCTGCGGGCGGGGCGGCCCTTCTGGATGGCTTGCAGGATCTGCCCGATGGTTTCGCGGTCGTCATTGGCGGCGCGTCGGGGCGTGGTCGGGCGCGGTTCTTCGATCGGATCGAAGATCGGCCGGTCGTTGCCGGGCCGGGCCTCGAAGGTCGGCTCGTTGAAGATCGGCGGCGGCGAGGCCTGAGACGTCATCTCATCGTGGAGCCCATCGTGATCGCGATCATGGTCGGTCCCGGAATGCGAGACGTCGCTGATGTTCAGGGCTTCCTGAATGGCAGAAAGCGCGACTTCGGTAGGGTCTTTGGCCTTCTTGGGATTGTTCGCCATGTTGAGTCTGCGCCCTCGTTTTACTTTTTACGCATCCGGCTGATCTTGCGGGTGTTTCGCAAGCGTCAGACCGGTCTTCCCCAGCGGCGCGCAAGGCGCGACGTCGCTCGCCTTGTCCGCTACATCCGCAAACATCCTATTGGCAGAGCGGTGCGAATGAAATGGCCGGGATTAATACAATCTTAATCATCGTTAACAGCACAGCGGCGTAAAGCCTTAAGAGCCCTGCAAATTCCCGCTTGCCCGCGCCAATCTCGACGACTTTTCGTCAAAAAAGCGGCGGACTTGCGGCAAGTACGCAAAACGTTCCGTTAACCATTTCTGTGGTTGGCTGGCCAAACTGCGTTGCCGAAACCGCCCGCGCAGGGAATTTGGATCACTGCCATGCCGCTAAACGTCGAACGGATCGAATGGATGCCATCACCGCCGCTCGCTCCCGATGATGGTCCGATCGATAGCGCCCATCTTGATCGGATGACGCTGGGCGATGCCAGCCTCGAGCGCGAAGTGCTGGCGATGTTTTCGGGCCAGGCGGTCGGCCTGATCGACCGTCTCGCCACCACATTGCCTTCGGATGCCGAACCTTCGGAAGCGCTGGCGCTCGCGCACACGCTGAAAGGCTCGGCGCGGGCGATCGGTGCATTTCGTGTCGCCGATGCCGCCGAAGGCCTGGAAACCGCGATCCGGCACGGCGACGATCCGGCCGAGGCGCTGGCGAGGCTGAAGGATGCGGTCGCCGAGGCGCGGACGGCGATAGACACGATCCTGCGCCGTTCCTGATCCGCCCGCTCCGTCAAATTCCCCGCACTAGCGCAGAGCGGATCGACCCGTTATAGGACAGCTCGCACCTTTCTTAATCCCGCCAGCACGAGCGATCATGGCCAAAATCACCTTCATCGACCATTCCGGCGAATCCCGCGTTATTGAAGTCGAAAACGGCGCGACCGTGATGGAAGCGGCGATCCGCAATGCCGTCCCGGGGATCGAGGCGGAATGTGGCGGGGCTTGCGCCTGCGCGACCTGCCACGTCTATGTCGACGAGGCCTGGCGCGAAAAGGTCGGCGCGCCGACGCCGATGGAAGAGGACATGCTGGATTTCGGCTTCGATGTACGGCCGAACTCGCGGCTGTCCTGCCAGATCAAGGTCAGCGACGCGCTCGATGGCCTCGTGGTGAGCACCCCCGAGCGGCAAGCCTGATTTATCGGGCCAGACTCAAAGCACCGGCTGGGCGACATCGACCCCGCGACGCAGCCAGGGCTGAAAACTCCTGACGATGTCCGCGGTCAGCGGCGTCGGTCGGTGGCTCGCCTCATCGATCAGCACCGACGTCGATTGCGCCGACGCGATGCATTTGCCGCCGCAAAACACCACTTGGTCGAACGTCACGGATGTCCGGCCGAACTTGATCAATCCCAGTCCCATCTCGATCGTGTTGGGCCAATTCAGCTCGGCGCGGAAATGCATGTCGAGCCGCACCATCATCCAGGCGAGCCCCTGCGGCATCAGGCCGTAGCTGCGGTCCTTCATCAGCGTGACGCGGCCGGTCTCGAAATAGGTCGCGTAAACCGCGTTGTTGACGTGCTGGTTGGGGTCGAGATCGGCAAAGCGCACATGGTCCGTCACCCGAAACGGAAAATCCTCAAGCTGCGGGGCGGAATCGAGGCGAGCAGGCGCATTCACGGGACTATCTCCGGGCATTTGCTGTCCTTGAACCTGAGTTCGACAACTCCGGCAAGGGCTTGCGGGCATGGCGGGGTGCCATTTATGGCTTTCCTCAGGCGGCCGTCTTGGATAGACAAGCGAGCCCAAGATTCTGCAAGAACATTCTACAAGCGCATTCCCGGGGACATTTTAGCGAACGGTTCAACCGAAAAGAAGCTGACATGAGCGAAGCGATCAAAACCGATGTGCTGATTATTGGCGCAGGCCCCTGTGGACTGTTCGCCGTTTTCGAACTTGGCCTGCTCGATATGAAGACACATCTTGTCGACATCCTCGACAAGATCGGCGGCCAGTGCGCCGAGCTCTATCCGGAAAAGCCGATTTACGACATTCCCGGCATTCCCTTGGTGACCGGGCAGGGCCTGACCGAGGCGCTGATGGAACAGATCAAGCCGTTCAACCCGACCTTCCATCTCAACGAGATGGTGGAGAAGATCGAGAAGATCGGCGATCCCGGCTTTCGCGTCACCACCGATGCCGGCCAGGTGTTCGAATGCAAGGTCGTCGTGGTCTCCGCCGGCGGCGGCTCGTTCCAGCCGAAGCGTCCGCCGGTGCCGGGCATCGAGGCTTACGAAGGCCGTTCGGTGTTCTACTCCGTGCGCAAGATGGAACAGTTCCGCGACAAGAAGCTTTTGATCGTGGGTGGCGGCGATTCCGCATTGGATTGGACGCTCAATCTGCACCCGATCGCCAAGCGCGTGACGCTGTTGCATCGGCGCGACGATTTCCGCGCCGCGCCCCACAGCGTCGAGCAGATGCGTGCGCTGGTGGCCTCGGGCAAGATGGATCTGGCAATCGGCCAGGTCACCGGCCTCGAAGGCGACGGCGGCGCGCTCAGCGGCGCCCACGTCAAGGGCAACGACAACGCGATGACGAAGGTCGATTGCGATACCCTGCTGCCGTTCTTCGGCCTGACCATGAAATTAGGTCCGGTCGCGAACTGGGGCATCGCGCTTGAGAACAATCTGGTGCCGGTCGAGACCGCGAGCTTCGAGACCAACGTGCCCGGAATCTTTGCGATCGGCGATATCAACACCTATCCGGGCAAGCTGAAGCTCATTCTGTCCGGCTTCCACGAGGGCGCGCTGATGGCGCAGAAGGCGCATCGCTATGTCTATCCGGACAAGCGGCTGGTGTTTCAGTACACGACGTCGTCGTCGAGCCTGCAGAAAAAACTCGGGGTTAACTGATTTAGTTCCAAATCGATTCGCGGTGCCGGCGGTCTGCGTAATGATCGTCACGGAAGGCAATTGAGGACTTAGGGCATGAGGACTTGGCCAGGGACTTGATTAAGGACCTGGTCTAAGGACTTGGCGACCGTATTTTTGACGGGCCTCGGCGGTTTCGGGGAACCATAAAGCCACATCGGGCACTGGCACCGTCCGCGAAATGGCCTTAGTCTGCGGTCATTAGTTTGTGAATTGGTCAGGTGAATGATGATGCGGATAGTTGTATCCAAGCTTCGACTGGCATTGCCGATCATCGCCGGCGTTGCGCTGGCGTTTGCCCTCCTGTTGCCCGCGAAGGCCGCGGAGCCTTCGGCGGCCGGCCTTTGGCAGAAGCTCGAGAACGGCAAACCGGTGGTGTGGTTTCTCATCATCGATCATGACGGCGTCAACTTCGAGGGCGTGATCGCCAAGGAATTCCCGCTGCCCGGCGAAGATACCAACGACATCTGTTCGAAATGCACCGACGATCGCAAGAACGCGCCGGTGCAGGGAATTTCCTTCATCCGGGACATGAAGCGCAGCGGCCTGAAGTATGAAGACGGCAACGTGCTCGATCCGCGCGATGGCAAGATCTATCATGCGAAGATGACCGTCAGTCCCGACGGCCAGCAACTGACGATGCGCGGCTATCTCGGCATATCGCTGTTCGGCAAGGACGAAATCTGGTACCGCATCCCGGATACGTCGATCGCACAGATTGACCCCGCCATCGTCGCGAAATATTTGCCGCAGCAGGCGGCGGCCATGAAGCCGCTGCCCCCCGCCAAGAAGGGCGCCGTGCCCGCGCACTGATTTGGCGCTTCCGATCTCAGCGGGCGTCCGGCGCGATAGCTGGCGGCGCCTGCAACGGCGATACCGGTTCGGAAGTCACTTCGGGCACCTCGAGGTCGAGCCGAAGCACGGAAGTGGCGGCCGGCAACGCGGCATCGGCCATCGCGGCGTGACCTTCGGCGGAGGGATGGATGGCGCCGCCGTAGACCGCCGACAGAATTCCCCATGTCGCATCATGGATATCGGAAGGTTGCATCGAGGACGGCAAGCCCTGTGGGTAGGTCATCGCCGCGAAGTAGCTGTCATTGGCGTCGCGAATCCAGCGCGCGCGCGGCAGATAGGCGCGATATTCGCCGGCGCTGCGGCCGCACATCATCGGCTGGCTGGCCGCCGCGACGATGTCCGAATTGAAGCTATCGCCCTTGTCGGAGAAGCAGCTGCGATCGAATTCCGGATCGCTCTCCGCGCGTGCGCAGAATCCGTGATTGGCGAACGCGGCCTGATGGGCATCGACGAACGTCATGCGATCGCCCGCGGGATCGCGGCACAACACGCCCGATTGACACAGCGCCAGCGCTTTAAGTTGCGGGAGGAATTCGTTCTGGACGAAGCCGCTCACGCTGGCGAGCCGCTCGGGGTTGGCGTTGAACGACGGATGGATATCGAATCCGGCCCGGCCGCCGGGGCAGGGCGCGCCGCCCGATAGCACCGGGTTGGCATAGGACACGTAAATGACGCGCGAGAGGTCGCCAACCAGCGGCTTCAGCCCATCGCGAAGCTTGGCGAAGCTGCGTGGCAGGTCCCGCGTCAGCTCCGCGCGCGAATCTTCGACCGATCCGATCAAGCCTCCGCGGATAAACAGCTCGCGTTCGGTCCGCGCGTCGACGATGGTGTCGGCGACCAGCCCGGAAAAATTGATGTCGTTGGCTCCGACCGACAGCAGCACCAGATCGAGCCTGCGGTCCGGCTGCCGGCGCTTCGCGGCGTTGAGGGCTTCGCGTAGGTCGGACAATTGGGCATTGACGGTGCCCGAGCAGTTGTTGGCGAATTTGCCCGGCGGGCATTCGCGCGCGCGCTGCGCGCCGAACAGCCCGTCGGCGATGGTGGCGCCGGTGCATGCCAGCGGCAGGTAAGTCACCGCGATATGCGGATATCGTACCGCGAGCGCCAGCGCGGTCCGGGTCTGGTAGCTGTACAGCGAACGATGGCAGGCGGCATTGAACCAGAGCGCGGCCTGGCGTTGCCAGACCTGTAGCGAGTCCGGTGCTTCGCAGGCGCGGCCGCCTTTATAGCCGGCGCGGCTCGGGCGATAATACTGGTCGCTCTCGCTACCCAAATAGGATCGGAAGCAGAAACCCTCATCCGAGAGTGCGACCGGCCGGTCCGGGTTGCCTTCGCCCGAAGCGATGCTGTCGCCTAGGCCTGCGATCAGGATGTCGCGCACCGCGATCGCCGACGTCACGCGCTGCGGTGCATCGGCACTGGAGACATCGACGGTGACATTGGTGGCGCGGCCGTAACGAGCCCGCAGGTTGACCGGCTCGGCGCAGTCGAGCGTCGATTGCCGCGGGCTGTCGCCGTCGTCGAACGACCAAGCACAGATCGCACCGACCGGAACCTGGCCGGTGAGCCGAACGGTGATCGGATGATCGGTCGGCGTCAAATAGCTTTCCTTGACGTTGTCGCGCGTGCAGGGCTCGGTCACGTGCCCGGTCAGATCGATACAGAGGCGGTTCACGGTATTACGTGCCCAGCCGCGGCCGTCGCTTTGCGCTTCCAGTGCCCGTTCCGAGGCCAGGATATCGCCGGCCTGCGCGCTGTCGCTATGAAGCAGGAAATCGCGTTCTTCGCGGAACAGCCGGAAGCGGTTGCGAACCTCCCAGGAAATCTGCATCGAACCGTCTGGCGCGCCCTGCGCTGCCGCTGGCGCACCCTGTGCTGCCCCCGGCGCACCTTGTGCTACGGCCGGCGTTTGCGTGATGGCGGGTACGATCGCTGCGGTGAGCAGCGCGCAGAGGAATATCGAACGGAGGTGAATTCGCATCATGGCGCGTTTGACGTCATTGGTGGGGCGGAAATATGAGCGATCGATGTTTTGCTGCTGGACGCCAGACCCAGCCGGCATCAATCGAAGCTGGCATCGGAGGGCAATCCTGCGGTTCTGAAACAGACCCGCTGCAGCCGCTTGACCAGGCGGCTGCGAACGATCCGCTTTTCCTTCAAATAGGCGTCGTCGATGATGCCGTGCATGCCGCTGAACAGGAACACGGCGGTAAAGTGCGCGTCGTCGATCGACCATGCCCCCGCATCGGCGCCGGCACCCAGCAGCGAGGTCAGATGGTCGATGACGAGATTGTCGACCAGGCCTTCGCGCGTCGGCGCGCGGGCTTCATGGAACAGCATGTCGTGAAGTGTGATGGAATCGAGATAGAATGTCACGCTGGCTTCGGCCCAAGCCGCAAGCCTTCCCGCCCAGTCCTGTTCGGACGTCGCCGCCAGCGCGGTCTCGATGCACGCGAGGTGCTTTTCCGCGAAGCGTTCGCCCAACGCTGCGAGCAGCGCCTGCTTGGATTCGAAGTGCAGATAGACCGTTCCCTTGGCGACATCGGCGCCCGCGGCGACCTGGTCGATGGTGGTCGATCCGACGCCCTGTTCGAGAAACAGGCGCTCGGCGGCGTCGATGATTTCTTCGCGCCGAACCTCGGGCGGCTTGGTGCGCGGGCGGAGCTTTTGCGTCATCGGATCTTGCGCCTCATTCCAGCCGCTCCACGTTGCGCAGCGCTGGAAACAGCTTCATCCATAACAGCGCCACGGCGACCGTTCCAACGCCGCCCAGCACGGCGGCCGGCATCGCGCCGAGCAACGCCGCGGTGAGGCCGCTCTCGAACTGGCCGAGCTGATTGGAGGCATTGATGAACAGGAAATTGACCGCGCCGACCCGGCCGCGCATCGCATCCGGCGTTGCCAGTTGCACCAGCGAGGTCCGGATTACCACGCTCACCATATCGGCGGCGCCCATCACCGCCAGCGCCAGCAGCGAGAGCCAGATCAGATGCGAGAGCGCGAACACCACGGTGGCGAGACCGAAGACGATCACCGCCTGAAACATCCGCATGCCGACCCGGCGTTTGATCGCATGGCGGGCCAGCGCGGCCGTCATCAGCTGGGCGCCGGCCGCGGGCGCCGCGCGCAGCACGCCGAGCCCCCATGGCCCGGTTTGCAGAATGTCGTGCGCATAAATCGGCAGCAGCGCGGTGGCGCCGCCGAGCAGCACCGCGAACAGATCCAGCGAGATCGTTCCCAGGATTGCGGGGTTGTCGCGCACGAATCTGACGCCGGCGAATAGATCGTCGAAGGTCGGCGGCTCTTTCGGCAGCACGTCGCCTTGCAGGCGGATCAGGCCAGTGAGGATTCCCGCCAGCAGCGAGAATGTCGCCATCAGCACATAGGCCCACCCGGCGCGATCGCATAAGCG
Organism: Bradyrhizobium sp. S69; assembly: GCF_009766005.1. Lineage (GTDB taxonomy): Bacteria > Pseudomonadota > Alphaproteobacteria > Rhizobiales > Xanthobacteraceae > Bradyrhizobium. Next base: position 222,474 of record NZ_LMUK01000038.1, read on the forward strand.
AGGCCGCCGGTCGCCGGGCCCGAGATCGCCGCGGCCTGAAAGGCACCGGAGGAAATCGCGGTGGCGCGTTGCAGGGATCCTGGCGGCACGATGCCGGGCAGCAGTGCCGCTCCGGCCGGCCCTTCAAACGCCGCGGTGATGCCGAGCAGCGTCAGGCTTGCGAAAATCTCCGGCGCGGTCAGCCATCCGGCGAAGGTGCCCCAGGCCAGCACAGCCGTGATCAGCGCCTCGGCGATTTGGCAGATCTGCGCGACCCGCCTGCGGTCGTAGCGATCGGCGGCATGGCCCGCGGCGAACACCAAGAGCGCCGAGGGGATGAACTGCACCAGCCCGACCATGCCGAGCTGGAAGGCGCTGCCGGTCAACTGATAGATTTGCCAGCCGACCGCGACGGTGGCGATCTGGTAGGAATATTCCGAAAGGCTGCGCGCCGCGAGATAGAACAGGAACGAGCGTTGGCCGAACAGGTTTTCGGGCCCGGCAGACGACGCAGCAGCAGGCGCCGGATCAGGGGATGAAGGGGCAGGCATGCGATAAAATGACTGACCGTCGGTCAGTCGTCAAGCCGTTTGCCAAGCTCTGTCGCCGCGGCAGGCTCCAGCTTTCTCGGCGTCAGGCTTGCTGCTTGAAGCGCTTTACCGGCTGCGGCAGGGGGGTAACGTTGGGCGGCGGCCCATTCTCGACCAGTCTGCGGCGTTTCTGCCAGGGCAGCGCGACATTGAGCCAGAACTCGCGGGCGCCCATGATGGAGATCGCTATTCCGAACGGAATCACGAAATACAGCACCCGGAATACCAGCAGCGTGGCCAGCAATTGCTCGCGGCCGAATTCCGGCAGCGCCACCAGCATCGCGGCGTCGAACACCCCGAGGCTGCCCGGCGCATGACTGGCGAAGCCGAGCAGGGTCGCCAGGATGAATACGACGGCCAGCGAGACGAAATCGATGTGCGGCTCTGCCGGCATCAACAGATACATCGCCAGCGAGCAGAATCCGAGATCGACCACGCCGATCAGCATTTGCAGCAGCGTCAGCCGGGCCGAGGGCAGCACGACCTTCCAGCCGTTCTGTCCGAGTTCGCGACGGTCCTTGCCCATTCCAAGCCAGACGAAATAAGCCGTGATCCCGGCCAAGCAGCCAAGCGCCATCAGCCGGTTGATGGTTGGCGGCAGCAGATCCATGGCGCCGGCGGCCGAGGGATGCCACACGAGGCCGAAGCCGAGCACCAGGAGATTGCCGAGCCAGAAGGTCAATCCGGAGAGAAAGCAGATCTTGGCGACATCGATGGCGTTGAGCCCGTAGTCCGAATAGATCCGGAAACGGATCGCGCCGCCGGTGAACACGGTGGCGCCGATGTTGTGGCCGATCGTATAACTGGTGAAGCTCGACATTGCCGCGATGCGGTACGGCACGTGTTTCTTGCCGATGGTCCGCAGCGCGAAGAAATCATAGAATGTCAGCGTGCAAAACGCCCCGATCACGCACAACGCAGCCAGCGCGATGTGGTGCGGGGATATGTCCGTCAGCGCCGTCAGAATCACGCCGGTATCGACACCCTTGAGGGTGCGGACCAGTGTCGTGATCGCAAGGGCAATGATCAGCAGGCTCGCGGCGATACCGAGCCGCTTCCAGCCAATCCGTTCCTTGAAGCCACGCCCCAGCGTGGTCAGCAGTCGATGCATTCATCCTCCCGGCGGGGCGGCGACAAGTCTTTGCTCGAAGCCATTGATGCCAAAGGGCGGCCAATCGCTCCATCGGCAAAGATACATAGGGCAAAAAGCTTTCGATGTGCAGTCCTTGACAACGCCAGCTTCAGCCCCCGGAAGACGCCGCTGTCACACGCCATACATATGTCATGGTGCACCGGATTCGAGTCTTGAAATCCAGCGCGCGACACCCACCGCCTTGCGTCCTGTCGCGTGGGATCACTGCTCGCATTCCTTGTTCCATCGTTACGTTTCGCCTTCGGCAGTAACATCGCGGCGGCCGGCCGGTTAGCGTCGTACCAGCCATCGAACATATCGGCACCGCGAGGACGAAAGCGCTCGGCGCCGTTGTGTTCCATCAACAAGGAATCGGCGCAATGGGACTTTTTACCAAGGACATTAAGACGATGGACGATCTGTTCGTGCATCAGCTGCAGGATATCTACTATGCCGAAAAGCAGCTCGTGAAGGCGCTGCCGAAAATGGCCGATAAGGCCTCCGATAAGCAGCTAAAACAGGGTTTCCTGACCCATCTCGAGGAAACCAAAATCCATGTTCAACGCCTTGAGCAAGTGTTCAAGATGCATGGCGCCGAAGTGAAGGCAGTGAATTGTCCGGCGATCGACGGCATCATCACGGAAGCGGACGAGGTCGCCGGTGAGGTCGAGGACAAGAAGGTGCTCGACGCCGCGTTGATCAACGCGGCACAGGCCGCCGAGCACTATGAGATCGTGCGCTACGGCAGTCTGATCGCCTGGGCAAGGCAGCTCGGCCGCAACGATTGCGCCAGCGTGCTGCAGAAGACGCTCGATGAAGAAAAGGCGACCGATCAGAAACTGACCTCGCTGGCGGAAGGCAAGATCAATCTGCGCGCCGCGAGTTAGTCCGAAAACAGGCCGCAAAGCACGCCGAATGAGGCAAAACGCCGCGCCGGGATCGTCCGCGCGGCGTTTTCCGTCTTGCGGTATCGGGCCCACGGATCGCCAAACCGCTGAATCGGATCCACGGTGACGGAGATAGTTCGATCTCCTTCGAAGTGTCTGTCCTGAACAGGGGCATTTGTCAGACGTTGGTACCTCGAATTTGGAGGTAACCCATGCCAAGCACATCGCTCAGGTTCTCGTCTTCTTCGGCCGCCGAAACCAGCTCGCGCGTCGCGCCGGAATCGCCGCCGTCGAAGCTCTCGACGAGGCTGACCCTGGCGGCCATGAGCCTCGGTTACGCGGTGGTCCAGCTCGACGTTACCATCGTCAACACCGCGCTCAACAGCATCGGCGGCTCGCTCGGCGGCGGCGTGTCGCAGCTGCAATGGGTGGTCAGCGCCTACACGATTGCGTTTGCCGCATTCATTCTGACGGCCGGCGCGCTCGGCGATCGGATCGGCGCCAAGCGAATATTCATCGCCGGCTTTGCGATCTTCACCGCCGCGTCGGTGGCCTGCGCGTTGTTGCCCAACGCCACCATCCTGATCGCGGCAAGGGCGGTCCAGGGATTGGGCGCGGCGATACTCGTTCCCAACTCGCTGGCGTTGCTCAGCCACGCTTATCCCGATGACAAAGCGCGTGGTCGCGCGGTGGGCATCTGGGCCGCCGGCGCCAGCCTTGCGCTCACGGCGGGGCCGTTGGTCGGCGGCGGCCTGATCGCGCTGGTCGGCTGGCGATCGATCTTCCTGGTCAATTTGCCGATCGGCATCGCCGGTCTGTGGTTAAGCTCGCGCTATGCGAGCGAAACCACGCGCTCGCCGCAGCGTGAGATCGACCTGCCGGGCCAACTCGCAGCGATCGCAGCTCTTGGCTGTCTGGCCGGGGCGATCATCGAAGGCGGCGCGCTCGGCTGGAGCAACGCGATCGTGATCGGCGGTTTTGCGGCCGCGGCGGTTCTGGCGGTGCTGTTCGTCTGGCAGGAACGTCGCGCGCCGCAGCCGATGCTGCCGCTGTCGCTGTTCCGGCACCGGATATTCGCGCTGACGGCGCTGACAGGCCTTCTCGTCAACGTCGCCTTCTACGGATTGATCTTCGTGTTCAGCCTGTATTTCCAGCAGGTCAATGGCTGGTCGGCATTCGCGACCGGGCTTGCCTTCGTTCCGATGATGGCCGCGGTGCTGCCGGTCAACCTCGTCGCCTCGCGTGTGGCGGAACGCCTAGGTGCGCCCGCGACGATCGCGATCGGCGCGGCCTTGTCGGCGTTTGGATGCCTCGCGCTGCTCGGAATTGGGCAGGGCACGAGCTATTGGGCGATCTGCGCGCAGCTTATCGTCATTGGCGGCGGCCTCGGCCTGCTGGTGCCGCCGCTGACGTCGACCCTGCTCGGCAGCGTCGAGAAACAGCGCTCCGGAATTGCTGCCGGCGTGCTCAACGCGACCCGGCAGACCGGCAGCGTGCTGGGCGTGGCCCTGTTCGGCTCGCTGGCCGGCCAGGCCGACGCGATGGTTTCGGGCGCGCATGCGTCGCTGCTGATTTCCGCAGGCCTGCTGCTGGTGGGCGGTGCGGCGATCTGGTGGGGCGCGCCTCGTCGGCCGTCGCAATGACGAGACCGCTAGGCCTTGCGCAGCGCAAACAGCGCGCCGCAAAACGCCATCGTCGCGCCGAGGCACAGCGCGGCGAGGCCCGCGAGCACGCCCGATGTCGTCGGGATCGGGCTCGGCGCGGAGGCGGCCTGACCGGCGCCGGCCAGCAGCAATACGCCGACCGCGATCAGGAACTGGCGCATCCGCTGCGGAATTTGTCCGGATGCTGCGCTTTGCATCAGCGTTCCCGTGAAATAGCCGCCGCAGAAGCCGACGGTTGCGATCAGCCACCACGCGATCGCCGCACCCGCCGGGATGAATTCATCGCTGCCGGATCGCCAGAGGCCACCTAGATCCAGTCCGAAGCGGGCGCCCAGCATGTGCACGGCCAGCGCCAGCAGCACGCCCGAAATCATCGCGCCGGCGAGGATCAGGCGGCGCGGAAAATAGATCGTTTCGGCCATACTCTGCTTGTAAGATAAAGCCGGCCGGCCGCGCAAGCCGACGCGGCGCGTTTCAAGATTCTTTTGGCAACCACTTTTATCTGAGGTCTAGACCCCATGACCATCGGGCTTTTGGCGCTGACGGTGGCGGCCCTGTTCACGGGAGCTGCGATCTACGTCAACGTCGCCGAACAGCCGGCGCGGCTGATGCTGGATGATCGCGCGCTGCTGACCGAGTGGAAACCATCCTACAAGCGCGGCGCCGCGATGCAGGCATCGCTCGCGCTAGTCGGTTTTGTGCTCGGGATGGTCGCCTGGTGGCAGCAGTCTCATCCGGGCTTTCTGGTTGGCGCTATCGCGATCATCGCGCCGTGGCCGTGGACGCTGCTCGTCATCAAGCCGGTCAATGATGCGCTGCTCGCGACCGCGCCGGAACAGGCCGGGCCGCCATCGCGGGCGCTGATCGAAAGATGGGGCGGGCTGCATGCGGCGCGCACCGCCTTGGGAGCGCTCGCGTCATTGGCGTTTCTTTGGGCCTGTCTGTCGCGATAGTCTGGACATTCCCGCATGAAGAACGATCCAGCAGACGAGGCCACCACCCGCTACGCCTACAAGGCATCGCTGGTCGGTGCGGCGCATCAGTTCGAACTGACGAGCGAGGGCCTTAGCTGGCGTATCGGCGGCAAGTCCGGCCTGTGGCCTTACGCCGCGATATCAGGGATTCGGTTGTCGTACCGTCCGGTGTCGATGCAATCGCGCCGCTTCCGCGCCGACCTCGATGGCGCGGGCCTTCAGCACAGCCTTGGGCGCATCGTGCTGTTGTCGACAAGCTGGCAGACCTCGGTGCTGATGGCGCCACAGGACCGCGACTATCGCGCCTTCGTCGTCGCGCTGCACCGGCGGATGGCAGAGGCCGGCAGCAACGCCGTGCTGACAGGCGGTCTCAAGCCGCGGGTTTATCTCGCGGCGCTGGTGCTGCTGGCGTTGGTCGCAGTGGCGATGGCGGGATTGCTGGTCCGCGCCGTCGTGACCGGTGAGTTGGCTGGCATCCTGTTTCTGCTCGGCTTTGCCGCGCTGTTCGGCTGGCAGGTCGGCGGCTTTGTCAGGCGCAACCGGCCGCAGACCTACACGTTCGATCATCTCCCCGAGGCGCTGCTGCCGTAAGCAAGCTGCGCAATACCGCCTCGCAATCAAGCGCAATGAAAATTGACTTTGCGATTGTATCGACGCGATGCATCGTTCTCGTCGCTGTGAATAATAGGGCGGGCTGTGAAAGATCCGACAAGGCTGCCGTCCGAGGCGGAAATTGCCGAGATCAATGCGAGGCATCTGATCCGCACGCCGATCAAGCCTGCCGATCTGTTGTTTGTGTTCGGGACCCGCGAGGATGTCGCGCGTCGTGTCGATGAGGCCTTTCGGCTGTGGCGCGAAGGCTTGTTTCGCTGGTCGATCGTCAGCGGCGGCGTGACGCCGGGATCCAGCCTTTCGGAGTGCGCCATACTGCGCGACGCGATGATCGCGCGGGGCATCCCGGCCGAAAGGATTCTCAGCGAAGATCGCGCGATGAATACCGGCGAGAATGTGATTTTCTCGCTGCCCGTGATCGACGTCGCGCTGGGACTAAGGAACGTCCGTAGCGTGATCTGTCTCGGCAACACCTGGACCGCGCGCCGCTATGCGATGACATTGCAGCGGCACTGGCCGGAGGTGGAGAAGATGCTGGTCACCGTCGACAGCTTTGCTGCGCCGCGGGCGCTCTGGCACACCGATCCCGAATTCTCTCGTCGCGTGCTCAGCGAATGGGACAAGATCGAGCCCTACCTGGCGAAAGGCTTTATCGCGGCATGGCCGTGATGTGGGATGCGCCGCAAAGGACGACAGAAGAGGCGAGGGCGGCCGGACCCGATCGATCTATTCGGTCGAATCGAAATCTTCTTCCCTAGCGTTCAGCATTCCCGACAACATCCGCAGGCCCACCTCAAGTTGCTCGATCGCCGGCGCGGCCAGCGCCAGCCGTACCGCGTTCGGCGCGTGCCCGGGCGTCACAGCGAAGGTCGTCGATGGCGTCAGCGCGATGTCCCGCCGCGCCGCGGCGGCAACGAAGGTCTGCGACCGCCAATGCGGCGGCAGCGACAGCCATAGATGGTAGGATTTGCTGTTGGTCTGGATTTCGAAGCCGGAAAGATATTTCGCCGCCATTTGCTGGCGCTTTGCCGCATCGATGCGCTTGAGTCGTGACAGCTCCGAAGCGGTGCCGTCGTCCATCAGCCGCTGCCCGGCGGCGAACGCATAGCCCGACGCCGTCCATCCGCCCGATCGCACCGAGGCCATGACGCTCTCGCGCAGGCGCGGCGGCGGCACGATGAAACCGAGCGCCAGCCCCGGTGCCACCTTCTTGGAGAGGCTGTCGAGCACGATGCAGCGATCCGGCGCGAGCGCGGCAAGCGGCGCTTCGTCGTCGAGGAAGCCATAAACGGTGTCTTCGATGATAGGCAGATCGAGCTTCTCGACGACGCGGATGAGGTCGGCGCGCCGTCCCGGCGGCATCGTGATGCCAAGCGGATTTTGAATGATGGGTTGAAGATACAGCGCCGACAGATGCGCATCGCGATGCGCCTTTTGCACGGCATCCGGGCGAACGCCATGTTCATCCATGGCGAGCGGCACCAGCGTCACGCCGAGCCTTGCCGCGATGCCCTTGATGAACGGATAGGTCAGGCTCTCGACGCCGCAACGGCCGCCGGGCGCCACCACCGCGGCAAGTGCCGCGGCGATGCATTGCCGGCCGTTGGCGGTGAACACGATCTGCCCGGCGTCCGGCGACCAATCCTTGCGCGCCAGAAACGCCGCCGAAACGGTTCTTGCGGCCTGCGTTCCGGTGCTGGTGGCCTGTCGCAACGCGACTTCGAGCGCTTCCGGCCGGTTTAATCCATCCAGGCTTTTGGAGATCAAGGCCGACTGCGTCGGCAGCAGCGGATAGTTGAATTCGAAATCGATGCGCGCGCCGCGCGGTTCGGGCGGGGCGGCGCTGCCGCGGCGCGCCTGTCCCGAAATGAAGGTGCCGCGTCCGACCTCGCCGACCACGAGGCCTCGGCGCAACAATTCAGTGTAGACGCGGCTCGCGGTCGAGACCGCGATCCCGCGCTCATAGGCAAAGCTGCGCTGCGGCGGCAGGCGATCGCCGGCTTTGAGCGCGCCGCTGGCGATCTCGACCGCAACGGCGTCGGCAAGCTTCAGATACTCGAATTTCGACATTATTGCACCGAGATCAATGTTTTACTTGCACCGAGATATGTATCGGATCATTTATCCTCCATCAAGCCCGCGATTGCACTGAGGAGTGCCCGAGCAATCCTTACGTCAGGGCGCAGCCGCCGTTGTCAGGCGTTTGCGTCGACGGCTCCGCTTTGCCGCGCGGAAGCCAATTGGAGACCGACCATGAGCACGATGTCCCCGACCGCCACACGGCCCGCGACCGCCGGCCCGTTTGTCCGCTGGATCGGAGCATGCGCGCACGCGCTCGCCGTCTATTTCGACCGCCGGGCCGCGATCAAGGCGCTTCACGAACTGGACGATCGCGGGCTCCGCGATATCGGGCTCGCACGCTGTCACATCGAGGCGGCGGTGGGCGGCGCGCTCAATCCGGAGATGGGGCGGCTTCGATAAAGCCCCAAGCGCGCTTCGCGCGTTCCGGCCCGGCAGAAATCAAGGAGAACAATTATGACCATCACGGTCGATCATCACCCGCGCCATCACGGCGGGCCGCGGGCGGGACGTCTCGCCGGCCTTGTCAGCCGTTGCTACGGCATGATGGCTTACGCGAGCTTCCTTGCATCGTTTCTCTATGCCATCGGCTTCGTCAGCAACCTTGTCGTTCCCAAGAGCATCGACACCGGGGTGGTCTGGCCGCCATTCGTCGCGTTCTGCATCGATCTGCAACTGCTCTGCGTGTTCGCCGTCCAGCATGGCGGCATGGCGCGGCCGAGCTTCAAGCGCCTGTCGACGGGCCGTGTCTCGCCGTTGGTCGCGCGCAGCACTTTCCTGTTGTGCACCAGCCTCACGCTGATCCTGCTGTTCGCGGCGTGGCAGCCATTGCCCGCGCTGGTGTGGCAGGCGGAAAATCCGATTACCGCGGCGGTGATCCAAGCGCTGTCGTTGCTCGGCTGGTCGATCGCGCTGCACAGCATCTTGCTGGTCAGCCGTTTTGATCTCTTCGGCCTCAAGCAGCGGCTGCTGAGCTTCGCCGGCCGGAGCGAGATCGCGACACCGTTCCGGACGCCCGGGCTCTATGGTGTAGTCAGGCACCCGATCTATCTGGGTCTCATGATCGCGTTGTGGGCCGCGCCGGTGATGACCGCGGGACATCTGCTGTTGGCCAGCCTTGCGACCGCCTTTATGTGCGCCGGCATCTGGCTGGAGGAACGCGATCATCTCGCTCTGTTCGGCGATCGCTACCGGCAATATCGCGCGCGGGTCGCGATGCTGCTGCCCGGTCTGTTCTGAGGCCTAGGCTTTTTTAATGCCGCACCACCAGCACCGAGCATTTGGCGTAACGCACGACATGGCCGGCATTGGAACCGAGGAAATAGGTCCGCATCGCCGGCCGGTGCGACGTCATCACGATCAGGTCGGCCTTGATCGCCGCGGCTTCTTCCAGGATCTCGTGATAGATGCCGCCCTGCCGCACCACGCTTGAAATGCGCGCGGCGTCGATGCCGGATTCGCGCGCGACGATCGTAAGCGCCTCTTCGGAGGTTTGCCGCTGCTGGCTGTCGAAATCGGCCGGCACATATTCCGCCAGCATCACCGGCGTCATCGGCAGCACGTTGAGCAGCCGCACCGCGCCGCGCCAAGTTTGCGACAGCGTCGCCGCGGTCGCAATCGCAGGCTTCGCCAGATCGGTATCGGCGAGATCGATCGGCACGAGAATCGAGTTGAACATCTGCGCCTCCCTGTCCGTCATCAACATAACATATATCGATAACCCGGCGCGGCCAGCTCAATCGTTCAAGGCTTCAGTCGGCCTGCTTCAAAAGCTTGGGGCTGACGAAGCGCACGAGACGTCCGCGGCGGAATGCCACATCGGCCCAGTCGTCGACCGCGAAATCGAAGATCGCAAGGCCCGACGTCGGCAGGTTGTCGGTCAGTGCCTTGCGCGCGGCGGGCTCGCCGCCGCCGTCGGTCAGGGCCAGCCCCAGTTCGTGCATTCCGGGATTGTGCCCGACGATCAGCAGCCGCTTGGGGTCGGTGGCGCAGGCCGCGTGGATGGTTTGCAGCAATTGCGCGGGATCGGCGCCATAGAGTTCCGGCAGCAGTTCCACCTGCGGCGGCGGCACGACATCCTTCATCGCGGCCCAGGCCAGCTCCCAGGTCTGGTGCGCCCGGGTCGCTGGCGACACCAGCACGGTGCCGGGAAACGGCGGATGGCTGGCGATAAAGCCGCCGATCTCAGCAGCGTCCCTGCGGCCGCGGTCGTCGAGGCGGCGGTCCTGATCGCGGCCGCTCGGCGCGTCGCTCTCGGTCTTGGCGTGACGCAGCAGCATCAAACGGCGCATGGTGCAATCTCGATTCGTTTCAGTCTTCCCGCAACTCCCGCGGATTAATGTACAGACTTTAGGCCCAGAGCAAGGTGACAAGCGCCCGATCGGTCCGTAAGAAAACGCCATGAGCGAGACGCCCCCCAGCGCGACCACCCGAGCCGATCCGGCCGCGATACCCGAGCGCTCGCGGCTTTCGTTCGACCTGGATGCGGATATCTGCGTGATCGGCGCGGGGCTCGCGGGGCTCACGGTGGCGCTGGAGGCGGCGCGCCTCGGCGCCAGCGTCGCCGTGCTGGAGGGCCGCCATGTCGGCTGGAACGCCTCCGGCCATCAGCTCGGCACGGTGATGCCGGGCTACGGCCTTTCGATCGGCGAGCTGATCGCCCGCGTCGGCATCGAAGACGCCCGCGAGCTCTGGTCGCTGTCGAAGCAGGGCGCGGAACGGGTGCGGGCCAATGCCGCCGAACAGTTGATGCCGGGCATGGCCTTGAGCGAGGGGGCGCTGGAGGTTTCCAACGTCGATGTCGGCGATCAATTGATCAGCCGGTTGCAGATGCTGAGCGAGGATTTTGAGACCGAAGTGGAGGGCTGGCAGGTCGATCGCGTGCGCGCGGAGCTCAAGACCGGGCGTTATTTCCACGGCATGTATTATCCCAAGGCGTTCCAGATCGACGGCCGCCAATACATCCATGGCCTGGCCGCGCTGGCGCGGCGGGCGGGGGCACGGATTTTCGAGGACACGCCGGTCGTCAGCATCGATTCATCGGGGATTCGCAAGCGCATCGTGACGCCATCGGCGCGGTTGCGCGCCGCGCATATCGTGCTTGCCGGCAACATCCATCTCGGCGCGCCGCTGCGGCGGCTGTCGGAAACGCTGCTGCCGGTCTCGCGCTACGCCGCCGTCACTGCGCCGCTCGGCGCGCGGCTGGCCGAGGCGGTCACGTTCCAGGGCTCGGTGATGGACAGCGACGGCGTCGATCAGTTCCGCATCGTCGACGGCGACCGCTTGATGTGGGCCTCGCCGGAGACCACTTGGGCGGCGCGGCCGGAGCGCTACGCCGGCGCCATCGCGCGGCGGATCCGGACGATTTTTCCCCAGCTCGGCAAGGTCGAGATCACCGAGACCTTCGGCGGCGCGGTTGGGCAGACCGTGCACGGTATGCCCCAGATCGGCCAGTTGCGCCGCGGCCTGTGGGTGGCGAGCGGTTTTGGGCGCCAGGGCCTGAACACCTCGGCGATCGCCGGGCACTTGATTGCGCGCAGCATTCTCTGGGGCGACGATCGCTGGCGGCTGTTCTCGCCGTTCGAACTGGTGTGGGCGGGTGGCCCGACCGGCCGGGTCGCCGGACATCTCGTCGGCCTCTGGAGCAGGGGAAGTTCCGCGACCGCCGGCGCGCTGGCCCGCTATCGGGAAAGAGCCCGGGTCCAGGAAAATCTCCGCGAGGCGCGCCGCCTCGAAGCCAACCGTCAGGCGGGAACCCGGCCGCCGGGTGCTCGCCCGTCACGTCCTCGCCCGCCGCCAGGCCAGCCGCGTCCCGAACGCCCGACGCCGCCGCCAGCTGCGGCCGATCCCGGTGAAGGCGCCGGCGGGTAGGGCGCTTGCGCGGGCCCTCGCAGAAAAGTGAGAAATTTAGGCCCCAACCGGCGTAACTTCTCCCCGGGCGTGCCGTATCTCGTGGTGAACCCCGCCCGATTCCGCGGAACGCCAAGGAGACCATCATGATCGATCGCCGTATCCTGCTCGCATCCGTCGCCGGTCTGTTCGGCTTCATGTCGCTGCGCTGGTTGCGCGCCGCCCCGGCCCAGGCTGCCGAGAAATTCGAGGTCGAAAAGACCGAGGCGGAATGGCGCGCACAGTTGACGCCGCAGCAATATGCCATCCTGCGCGAGGAGGGCACCGAGCGGCCGAATTCGAGCCCGCTCTTGAAGGAACATCGCAAGGGCATCTTCGCTTGCGCCGGCTGCGACCTGCCGCTGTTCTCCTCGGAGACCAAATTCGAAAGCGGCACCGGTTGGCCGAGTTTTTATCAGCCGCTAGCGAACGCGGTCGGCAAGCACGATGACCGCACCTTCGGCATGTTGCGCAGCGAAATTCACTGCCGCCGCTGCGGCGGTCATCTCGGCCACGTCTTCGACGACGGACCGAAGCCGACCGGCCTGCGCTACTGCATGGACGGTTTTGCGTTGCAGTTTCATCCGGCGGCGGCGCAGGCGTCTTAGCTTCTTTTAACGCGTTTCTTCGCGCGAACCAGTACCCGCTTCGCTCGATTTCGCCCGGCAATTGTTGCCCGCCCGGCAAATGTGCCCCGGTCCCTGGACCGGGGCTTTTGTTTTAAGCGGCTGATATAGCGCGGCTTTTGTTTTTGGCACGGCGCTTGCGATGTCTCCTTCGACGACGGTCACGGCCAGGCAATGCCGGCCGGTCGCTCGAATCGAATGTGGAGACGATGTTATGGGTATCTTCGATGCGCTCAATACCGCGGTGGGCGGCCTGCAATCGCAATCCTACGCGCTGCAAAACATCTCCGGCAACATCGCGAATGCCTCGACCATCGGCTACAAGGGCATCGACACCACCTTCGAGGATCTCGTTGCCCAATCGTCGGGGCCGACCTCGCAGGTCGCTGGCGGCGTCCAGGCGTTTTCCCAGCAGACGTTGACCACGGCGGGCACCGTCACCGCATCGACCGTTGCAACCAACATGGCGATCAACGGCGACGGCTTCTTCTCGGTACAGAAGCCCACCAGCACCGTGGATAATCAGCCGGTCTTCAACGGCGTCACCGACTATACGAGGGCCGGCGATTTTCAGGTCAACGCCAACGGCAATCTGGTCAACGGCGCCGGATATTATCTGATGGGCGTCACGGTCGATCCGAAGACCGGCAACCCGCTCGGCAGCGTCGCGAACGTTCTCCAGTTCCAGAACAACTTCATCCCGGCGCAAGCCACCAGCACCCTTCAATACGCCGCCAACCTGCCGACCACGCCCACGACCACGGCGAGCGCCACCGCGGCTGCCGGCACGATCACCGCCGCCGGCGGTTTGAACACCGGCGACTTCACCGAGAACCCGACGGTGTTGGGCACGCCTCCGCAGCCTTACGGCAACTCCTCGGCGACCGGCACCGCCGAAGCGGGCACAACAGGACCGATCAGTGCCGCGACATTGCTTTCCAGCGCGGCAACCGGCAGCGCGACCGGAACTGCCGTCACAGTCGGCGGCACGGCAATCACGGGCGCAACCGTGTTGTCCACAATGAGCCCTGCTTTCACCAACGGCTCCACCCTCGTCGTCAACGGCAAGACGATTACCTTCAGCAGCACTGCGACCACCAGCACCAGCAGCACTGGCGGTACCATCAGCCTGAGCGGGACGGTTCAAGATATCCTCACGGCGATCGATCAAATCTCGGGTACGAGCGCGACGACCGCGCCATCGACCATCAGCGGCACCGGCGCGATCACGCTGAATGATAACGCGGGCAATCTGACGATCACGAGCTCGCCCGCGAGTGATCTCGCGGTGCTTGGCTTCAGCGGTAGCAGCATCACCACCCCCAACGCCCTGGCGAGCAGCTATGCCGCGACCGACAGTATCACCGTCACCACCTCAACCGGTCCCGTGACCATCGCGTTTTACAACGGCGGCACTGCTCCCACCGATACCGCCACCACCAAATATCTTAACCTGGCGAACGCGAATGTTGGAGACCTGCTGCACACCATCGACTTGATTACCGGCAACACGACTGCGTCGACTGCGTCGAGCGTCTCCTCCACCGGCGCCGTCACACTGGACACGGGCACCGCGAACGATCTTTCGATCTTCAGCAGCGCGGCTGGATGGGGGGCGATGGGATTGACGTCGCCAGAGACGGCAAAACGTTCCGGCGGCGGCGGGTCGGGTCAGGGTTTCGTCACCGGCGCCGACAGCACGGCTTTCACCAATGAAAGCATCAGCGGCGGCGCGGTAACTGCTTACAACGCGTCGGGAACGCCGGTTAACCTGCAAATGCGATGGGCCTTGACCTCCACGGCCGGCGGTCAGGAGACCTGGAATCTGTTTTATCAGACCGATACGACCGCAACCGGCACCCAGGTCGCGTGGCAAAATGTCGGCACCAACTTCGTCTTCAACTCCAATGGGGCCTTAACCAGTCCGTCTGGTGCGGGCATTACCATTCCTGGCGTGACCGTGAACAATCAATTGCTTGGCGACGTGACGTTGAATGTTGGCTCCAGTGGTCTGACGAATTTTGCCACCACCACCGGCGCTGCGACCGTCAACAACTTCACACAGAATGGTTATGCCGCCGGCCAGCTTCAATCGGTCGCCATCAACGACAACGGTCTGGTAGTCGGCACCTTCTCGAACGGGCAGAATCTCGATCTAGCCCAAGTCACGCTGTCGCATTTCAACGGCACCAACTATTTGCAGGCGCTCAGCGGCGAAGCCTACGCCGTGACCGAACAGTCCGGGCCGGCCATCGCCGGCGCGTCTGGAACGATCAGCGGTTCGTCGCTCGAAGGCTCCAACACCGACATCGCCGACGAATTCACCAAGCTGATCGTGACGCAACAGGCTTATTCGGCGAACACCAAGGTCATCACCACGGCAAACGACATGGTTCAGGATTTGCTGAACGTACTGCGCTGATCGGCCTCGACGTGAGGCCGCTGTGACGTAATCGAAGGCGGGTAACAGATTATGGGTTTGAGTTCGGCCCTTTCAATTGCGATGTCCGGCCTGTCTGCCAACCAGGCCGCGCTTTCGATCGTGTCGGGCAATGTCGCCAACGCGAACACGCCCGGCTATGTCGTTCAAACTCCCAACCAGATCGAAGTCTCCTCCGGCGGCTCGGGCAACAGCGTCCAGGTCACCGGCGTCAACCGCCAGCTCGATCTCTACGTCCAAAGCCAGTTGCGCACGGAAACTGCCGGCGGCGCCTATGCCGACCAGACGGCCAATATTCTGGGCCAGTTGCAGGACGTCTATGGCACGCCCGGCGGCGCCGGCACGCTGGAGACGTCGTACAGCAATTTCACGACAGCATTGCAGGCGCTGTCGACCAGTCAGGGCAGTACGTCGGCGCAGACCACGGCACTGGCGGCGGCGCAATCGCTGGCGCAGTCACTCAATCAGACGTCGCAGGGCATCCAGTCGCTGCGCTCGAATGTCGAACAGGATATCAGCTCGTCGGTGACCGAAGCCAATACCGACATAAAGCAGATTGCGAGCATCAACCAGCAGCTTCAGGGCCTGAGTGCGACCGATCCCGCGGCCGCGACCTTGATGGATCAGCGCGACAACGCGATCAACGATCTGTCGACATTGATGGATGTCCATGTCTCCACCGGTACGGGCAACGAGGTCAACGTCTCCACAACTTCAGGCATGCAGCTCGTCAGCGGCTCACTCGCGTCCACGATGAATTTCTCTTCGCCGGGGTCACTGACGGCGAATTCGCTGTACAGCACCAACCCCAGCCAGAACGGCGTCGGATCGCTCACGATCCAGCTTCCGAACGGCGCCAGCTACGACATGGTCGCCAACAACACGATCACGTCGGGCAAGATCGCGGCCGACCTGAAATTGCGTGACCAGACCCTGGTACAGGCACAGACCCAGGTCGATCAGCTCGCGGCATCGATGTCGAGCGCCCTGTCGAATACAACGACGGCAGGTACCGCCATCACCGGACCGCCGTCAGGCTTCAGCGTCAGTACCTCGAATATGCTGGCCGGCAACACCATCAACCTGACCGTTACCAACGGTGCCAACACCCAGCAGCAGATATCGATCGTCAACGTCACCGATCCGACCGCGCTGCCGTTGCAGAACGCGGCGAACGCCAATCCAAAGCTTGTCGGCGCCGATTTGTCCAACGGCATCACGCCGGCCGTGCTGGCGCAACTGAATCAGGCGCTCGGCCCCAGCGTCACATTCTCGGGCTCCGGCACCACGCTGAATGTCGTAACGGATGCTGCGACGGTCAATGCCGCTTCGACCACGACGACGGCGTCATCGCTGACCAGCGGCAGCCCGCAGCTTGCCGTGTTTACCGACGGCAATTCGCTTTATACCGGCGCGATCACGTCCTCCGGTTCGCAGATGACGGGGCTTGCGGGGCGGATCACGGTCAATTCGGCGCTGCTGAGCAATCCGCAGGATCTCAGCGTTTACAGCACGTCACCGGTGACCCCGGCCGGCGATACCACGCGTTCGGATTTTCTTTATTCGCAATTGACCTCGGGGTCGTTCAGCTATTCGCCGCAAACCGGGTTGGGATCGAACTCGTCGCCGTTCACCGGCACGATCACCAACTACATGCAGCAGTTCCTGAGCCAGCAGGCCAACGCGTCGACCACGGCCACGCAGTTGCAGCAGGGCCAGGACGTGGTGGTCTCCAATCTGCAGCAGAAATTCAATTCGGTAGCCGGCGTCAGCATCGACACCGAAATGTCGAACCTGATCGCGCTGCAAAATTCCTATGCCGCCAATGCTCACGTGATGTCGGTTGTTCAAAGCATGATGAACAGCCTGCTACAGGCTCAAACCTAAGGCGACCCAATGTCGATCAACAGCGTAAGTAGCAGTTCGCCGCTCGCCCTGGCGATACTCAACCTCAACAACCAGATGACGAACCTGTCGACGCAGCTCGCCACCGGCGAGAAGTCGACCAGTTACTCCGGCATGGGCTCCAACGAGGGCTTCGCCATCGCCGCGAGATCGCAGCTCGCCAACATTTCCGCCTTCACCGACACCATCAGCAATGTCGGCACCCAGATCTCGGCGGCCAACACCGCGCTGCAAGCGTTGTCGAGTATCGGCAGCCAGGTGCAGAGCGCCGCGGCCGCGACGCCGGCGACGCTCGACAGCACCGGACAAACCATCGGCCAGGAGAACGCATCGGCGCAGCTGGCGTCGATGGTCGGAATTCTCAACACCCCCGCCGGCGATCGCTATATGTTTTCCGGCACCGCGACCGGCACGCCGGCAACGGTGTCGGTCGACCAGATGCTCAACGGCACCGCGACCCAGGCCGGATTGAAAACGCTGATCTCCGAACGCGCGCAGGCCGACGGCACCACCGGCACCGGACGACTCACGATCACGCAACCGACCTCGACTTCGGTTTCGGTTGCGGAGGATAGCGCCGGTTCGCCGTTTGGCTTGAAGCTGAGCACCGTAACATCGACACTGACCGGCGCCACCGTGACCGGGCCTTCGGGCTCGCCTGCGGCGATCTCGGTCGCACTGGGCGCCACCAATCCGAATCCGGGCGATAAGATCAGCTTCACCTTCAATCAGCCGGACGGCACCACCACCTCGGTTCAGTTGACGGCGTCGACGTCGTCGCCGCCGCCGTCGGGAAGTTTTACGATCGGCTCCACGCCGGCGGCGACCGCCGCCAACCTGAACACGGCCTTGAACACCGCGATCGGCACGGTGGCCAATACAACGCTGGTCGCCGCATCGGCGATTGCCGCCGGAAACGATTTCTTCGATACGTCGTCAACCGCGACCGCGAACAATGTGGTCAGCAACCAAGCCACACCGCCCACAGCGATTACCGGCGCGACGGCGCTGTCGGGCACCCCAGGCACGGATTCGCTGAGCCCGGGGTTTGCGGCCGGCAACACCATCACCGTCAATGGCACGCCGATCACGTTCGTAGCCTCCGGTGCGACCGGCAACGAGGTCAATGTGACCGACAGCGTTCAGACGCTGCTGTCGAAGATAGATTCGATCACGGGGACCTCAACGCCATCGACCATCGATGGCGGCAAGGTCGAGATCAACACCGATGATGCCGCGAGCCTGTCGATCACAAGTAACCCTGCGGCAGCGCTGCAGGCGCTGGGCTTCACCAGCACGACGGTGACCGCGCCGCAGCCGCCGCTCCGGGTCAGTGGAACCCCATTGAGCTCCGCGACGTCGCTGGTCAACGGCAGCGCCAACACCGTCTCCTGGTACACCGGCAATTCCGGGCCGGGATCGGCGCTCTCGTCAGCAACCGCCCAGATCGATACCGGGATCACGATACAATATGGCGCGCAGGCCAATGAATCCGCCATCCGTTCGCAGTTGCAATCGCTCGCGGTATATTCCGCCTTCACCACCCCGGCGACCGGCACAAACTCGGCCGCGCAAATCGCAGCCCTCGGTCAAAGCATAGCGACAAACCTGACGCCGCAACTCGGCCAACAGACCATCGAAGAAATCCAATCGCAATTTGCCGCCGCGCAAACCGTGATGACGGATACCTCGGCGCGGCAAGCCCAGTCTCAAACCATGCTGCAGAACATGGTCACCAACACCGAAACCGTTTCGACGCAAACGGTCGCCACCGAGATTCTGGCATTGCAGACCGACTTGCAGGCGTCCTACCAGACCACTTCGATGCTCTCTCAACTGACCCTGACCAAATACCTTCCGATCGGCGGCTGATTAGCACGGTCATTCCGAGGGCAGACATGGCAACAGAGGTGTCGTCGCATGGCGCCCGGTTCGAGGCGATGGAGGATCCGAGCTTTCGGGATCGATCCCGCTCGGCCTCCGCGATGGCCACCCTGTTCGAGCCGCTGGATCGTTTGCTCGGCAGCGGCGGCGATCCACGAATCGGCATCGACCCGATCAGCGGGCTCAACGAATATGGCTGCCGGCTAGCGCCTTGTCCGGAGGTGCCGAGCTTTGCCTCGAGCACCGCGACCTCGATTTCGGGCCGCGCCTATGCGCGCGCCGGCCGTGCGCGCGAGCAATTGATGCGATCGGCCATTGCCGATGGCATCGAGGCGGCGTTCGATGCCCGCGTCGAGGCGATGCGCCACGAATTGAGGGGCTGTCTTGGGCTGTCGCCGCACCAGGCCGACGTCGTGTTTTCGCCGTCCGGCACCGACGCGCAGCTTCAGGCGCTGTTGCTGATCCGCGCGTTGTCGGGGTCCGCATTGACGACGATCGTCGTGGCCGCCGATCAAACCGGCAGCGGCACCGAACATACCGCGCGCGGGCATCATTTCAATGTGGTGACCGCGAACGGGATGCGGGTGCGAAAGGGCGAGCCTGTCGCGGGGCATGCCCGCTCTGTCGAGAGCATCGCGCTCGGTCTCATCGATGAGCGCGGTGAATTTCACACCGAAGCCGAGACGGATTTGCGGGTGCTCGGCGCGATCGAAGCATCGATCGCGAACGGCAACCATGTGCTGTTGCAAATCATGGATTCGTCGAAACTCGGCTGGCGGGCTCCGAGCGACCGATGCCTTGATGAAATCTCGACGCGTTGGCACGGTCAGGTCCAGGTCGTCGTCGATGCGTGCCAGATGCGGCTCGGCCGGCCGCGGCTGCGAAAATATCTCGATCGCGGATATCTCGTGATCGTCACCGGCTCGAAATTCTTCACTGGCCCCGCGTTTAGCGGCGCGCTGCTGGTGCCGGCGTCTCTCGCCGGGAAGATCGATGGCATCACTGCGATAGCGCCGGGCTTTACCGACTATTTCAGCCGCAGCGATTGGCCGTGCCATTGGCAGAACCTGCGATCGCGGTTTCCGGTTCGGGAGAATTTCGGCCAATGGCTGCGCTGGGAAGCAGCGTTAGAGGAAATCCGTGCCTATCATCGCGTGCCGGACGCCTTCAGGCATTCGGCGCTGGCGGTGTTCGGCGAGGGCGTGCGGCAGATCATGGCGGTGACGCCATCGCTTGGCCTTTTGCCGCCGCAGCAAAGGCACGGGGATTTTGACCTCGACGATGAAGAACTGGCTCAGCCTACGATCTTTCCGCTTCTGATCCGGCAAGGCGGCCGCGCTTTGTCGCCGGCGGATTGCCGGAAGATATATCGCGCGCTGGCGCAGGATGCGCGAGAGGCGGCGGCCGATCAGGAGATCGCGGCAAGGCCGTGTCTGATCGGGCAGCCCGTCGTGCTTGGCCGCGGCAGCCCGGATCCCGTCGCGGTGCTTCGGATCTGTGCCGGGGCGCGGCTGGTCACCGACGCCTGGTCATCGGACCAAGAGGTTGCGGGGCGCAATTTGCAGCGCCAACTCGCCGACGTCGGCGCCATCGTTTCCAGGATCGAGTGGTTGGTTGCGCATATCGACGATCTGAATTCAATGGAGGCTGGTCGTGGAGTTTGAGCGCGCCGAAGGCGCCGATCGCGTTCGCTATCCCAGCGCCGATCGGATCGGATTTGCCAGGCTCACCACGATGGCGTTTGACGGCGTCGATCTTCGGCCGTTGCGAGACCAGATCATGGCGAAGATCGCTGATGGAACGGCCGATGCCGGCGAGGGGCTCGATCTCAGCCTGATCGCGCAATTGCTGGGCGATAAGCCGACCGGGCTTGCGCTCCAGGCCGAAGTACTGGCCTTCCATCAATTGTTTCGCTCCCCCTGTTCGGCCGAGCCGCCGACGCTGCGCGTGCTGGCGCTGGCGGCGGCGATGGACATGGGCGGGAACACGCCGATCGAGTTCCTGCTTGAGCATTCGGGGATCGAACTGTTGACGCTGTATGTCGTCGATGGCGTCGAATTGCCGGCGCCACTGCCGGACCATGACGTCGCGATCGTGATCGCCTCGGATTCGGAAGAGTGCCGCGATGCATTGCGCAAGATCGAAGGCGCCGCGCCGCACTGGCCGCGGCCGCTGCTCAATCCGCCGCACCGCGTCGGCAATCTCGATCGCGACAAGCTGCACCGACTGCTGCACGGCATCGCCGGCCTCGATATCCCGGCGACCGAAATCGTGACCCGGCTGCAACTAAGTGATCTGGCAGGTGATCTGGTCCCGCCGGACAGCGCGGTCGCGGATGTCGCAGCCGGACGACAGTTTCCCTTTATCATCCGGCCGCGCGGATCGCATGCCGGCACAGGCCTCGCCAAAGTCAATGATCGCGCCGGGCTGGGCAGCTACCTCTCGGAAAGGCCAGAGCTCGAATTCTTCGCCACGCGCTTTGTCGATTACGCCAGCGCCGATGGCTTGTTTCGCAAATACCGCATCGTCTTCGTCGATGGCAACCCTTACGCCTGCCACATGGCGATCGCCGCCCGCTGGGACATCTGGTACCTCAACGCCGGCATGGCCTCGAGCGACGGCAAGCGCGCGGAGGAGGCGGGCTTCATGCAAAGCTTCGACAGCGGGTTTGCCATGCGCCACCGGCACGCGCTGGCCGCGATGGCCGAGCGAATCGGCCTGGATTATTTCACGGTCGATTGCGCCGAAAACAAAGGCGGCGAATTGCTGATCTTCGAGGCGGACAATACCGCGGTGGTCCACAACATGGATTCGCCTGACCTGTTTCCCTACAAGGCGCCGCAGATGCGCAAGATCTTCGAGGCCTTTGCCGGCATGCTGTCGCGCCATGCGCGGGCCGCTCGGGGGTAGGCCGCGTAGCGCGGAAAATGCTAGCCTTTCTGGAGTAGGTTGATTCGAAGCGACGGCTTTCGGAACGCCTGCGATCTATGGTCCCCGGAAGGACGCTCCGTTGTCGGCGAAATGGAAAAATAGCCCTGGCCGGATGCCGAACCTGTCGCGCTTGCAGCGGCAGGCGTTTTCGTCGTTCCAGGAAGGCGATCTCAAGCGGGCGGAAAAGCTGTGTGCCGGAATTCTGGAGCACCGGCCGGACGATTTCGATGCGCTGCATATGCTCGGCATGCTGCATTTCCAGCGCCAGCGCATGGTCGAGGCGCTGCATTTTCTCGCCGCGGCGCTGAAGGCCAATTCGGCCTCTTCCGACGCAATGTCGAATCTCGGTCTCGCGCTGCATGCGACCGGCCGCTTCGACGAGGCGCTTCTGCAATTCGGCAACGCCTTGCAATTTGCGCCGGAGCATCCGGAAATTCTCTACAATCTCGCCAATACCTATCTCGAATTGGGTCGTTTCGATGAGGCGTTGTCGCGTTACGACGCCGCGCTGGCACAGGCGCCCGGTCATGCCGGCGCGCTGGTCAATCGCGGCAACACGCTGCTGCGCTTGAACGAACCAATGAAGGCGATCGCGAGCTATGACGCGGCGCTCGACGCGATGCCCGGCCATCCGCAGATCCTGACCAATCGCGGTCATGCGCGGCGCCGGCTCGACCGGCCGTTGGAGGCGCTCGCGGACTTCAACGCCGCGCTGCTGGCCGCGCCTGAATTTGCCGAGGCTCATTTCGAGTCCGCGATGACGCATTTGACGCTCGGCGATTTCGATACCGGCTGGAAGCAATATGAGTGGCGCTGGAAGACCGGCGCATTTGCCAGGTATCGTCGGCCGTTTCGCGCGCCGCCGTGGCTGGGTGGCGAATCCGTCGCGGGCAAGACCGTTCTGCTTCATGCCGAGCAGGGTTTTGGCGATACCATCCAGTTCATCCGCTACGCGCCGTTGCTGGTGGGCCGGGGCGCAAAAGTCATTTGCGAGGTTCAACCGGAGCTGCAACCGCTGCTGTCGCAATTGGCGGACGTTAGCGTGATTGCGTCGGGCGGAACGCGGCCGGCGTTCGATCTGCATGTGCCGTTGCTCAGTCTTCCGTTGGCGTTCGCAACGCAGATCGAAACAATCCCGGCCGCGTTTCCCTACCTTGTGGCGACCGCCGATCGCGTCGCCTATTGGCGCACTCGCCTGCCGCCGGGCACACTACGCGCGGGGTTTGTGTGGTCCGGCTCGTCGACGCACAAGAACGACCGCAACCGCTCGATCGCGCTGGCGCAGCTTGCGGCTCTGTTCGACAATCCGCCGCTGCAATGTCTCAGTCTGCAGACCGAATTGCGCGATGCCGATCGCGATGCGCTGGGCAGCCTGCCGAACCTGATCCATCTCGGCGACGAGATCGGCGGTTTCGCCGACACGGCGGCGATTATCTCGTTGCTCGATGTCGTGATATCCGTCGATACCGCGGTGGCGCATCTGGCCGGCGCGCTCGGCAAGCCGGTCGTGATCCTGCTGCCCTATGCGGCGGATTTCCGCTGGATGAGGCAGCGTAACGACACGCTCTGGTACCCGACCGCGAGATTGATGCGGCAGCCGGCCTTCGGCGACTGGGATAGCGTCATCGGCCGCCTGGGCGACGAATTGCGGCGATGGAACCAGCGTTGCTGACGCGGCCCGACCGTTCTCTTTGACGCATCTTCCTTTACTTCAAATTTACGTCAACTTGCGGTTGCTTGGCTAAATGCGAGGCATTTGAGGCGCGTTAAGCGGCACGGCACTCAACAAGAATATGAACTTAGGTACGGTGTATCTAAATACCCGTAAACGTCTTGTTTTTTCGCAGCCTCTGAACTCCGGTTTATGATTGTGTCATGACGCACAGGGCCAGATGAGAAATCCGAGGGGTACGCCCCATCTATTGCGTTCGGTTTGGCCGCTCATCGTAATCGTGCTGCTGCAGGCTTTTCTTGCCGGCATCAGCATGGACACGCTGGCGTCGGTGCGAGCCTATGTCGCCGGCGAAAGCCTGTGGTCAAAAGGGCTGACCGAAGCCGTTTATTCCCTCAGCCTCTATTCGGAAACCGGTGACGAAAAGTATTATCGTCAGTACAAATCCAGAATTGCCGTTCCTGTCGGTGATCGTATGGCGCGCCAAGCGCTCGAAGGATCGGTGCCCGATCTGAAAGCCGCCTTTGATGGCTTTCTGCAGGGCCTCAACCATCCAGACGATATCCCTGACCTGATTTGGCTGTTTCGCAATTTTAGCGATGTCAGCTATCTCGCCAAAGCCATCGCAAGCTGGAGGGCCACGGATCCCCTCATAGACGAACTGGTTGGTCTTGCCGATGCCATCCATCTCGAAGCCACCAAGGGGCCGGTCACACGTGAGCGCGTCGATGCGCTCCGGACGCAAATCTACCAGCTCAGCGAGCGCGCCGCTCCACTGGCGATCGCCTTTTCACGAGATATGGGTGATGGGGCGCGGTCCATAAAACGGCTTTTGACGATCGCGAACCTGTTCACCGCTGCCCTGCTGATCTCGATCGGGATATGGCGAACGCGCAATCTGCTGATTCAGCGCCGGAAATTCCAGAGTGAACTGGAGACTGAAAAACAGCGTGCGCAAGTTACCCTCGCTTCGATTGGCGAAGCTGTCATCAGCACCGACGCCGACGGCTTCGTTGAATACATGAATCCAACGGCCGAGCGGCTTGTCGCAAAGCCGATCAGCGAAGGGCGGGGCATGCGGTTGTCATCCTTGTTCCGTTTCGTCGATCAGGAGGATGGAAGGGAAAACGAGACCGCGATCGCGCAGGTTCTCGCGGGCAAGGCAAGTACCGGCCTGCATTCGCTGATACGGGAGGACTCGAGCTCTGTCCCGGTATCCTGGATCGGGACGCCACTGCATATTGACGCAGAGACCACGGGCGCGGTCCTCGTGTTGCACGATATGACTCAGGAGCAGAAATACATCTCCGGCCTGGCGTTCCAGGCATCGCACGATTCGCTGACCGGATTGGCCAATCGCCACGAGTTCGAACGTCGGTTGGACGAGGCTCTGCCGCAGATCGGCCATCGCTTTGAGTCGTGCGCCCTGATGTTTCTGGACCTCGACCAGTTCAAGGTTGTCAACGACACCTGCGGTCATGCCGCCGGCGATCAATTGCTGCGTCAGATTTCCGGTTTGCTGCAAAAGGATTTGCGCCCGGAGGATCTGCTAGCGCGTTTGGGAGGTGACGAGTTCGCGGTCCTGTTGCAGGATTGCGGGACCGAACTCGCCTCCAGCACGGCCGAGCGATTACGGCAGACGGTGGAGGAACTGAACTTCGTCTGGAATGGGCGAGCATTCAACCTCACCGTCAGCGTCGGCGTGGTTTGCGTCGCAGAGCGCGATGCGACACGCGAAGATACGCTGCGGGCCGCCGACGTCGCCTGTTACATGGCAAAGGAAAAAGGCCGGAACCGAGTTCAAATTCATCATCCGAGCGATTCCGAGCTGTTACAGCGGCTTAGCGAAATGACCTGGGTTCAGCGCATCCACGAGGCGCTTGAAAACAATCGTTTTTGCCTGCACGCGCAGAAAATAGCCCCCCTCGACGAACACAACACCGACGGTCTCCACTTCGAACTTCTGCTGCGTTTGCAGGACGAAGATGGCCGGCTCGTAGCTCCCGGAAACTTCATCCCAGCCGCCGAACGTTATGGATTGATGACGCTGATTGACCGGTGGGTGGTGCGAAACGCCTTTGCGATTCTTGCCAGTCGGATAGCCAACCCGAGATCGGCGCCGATCGACACCTGCGCCATTAATCTGTCTGGTGCAACCTTCGGGGACCAGGGCTTCCTGGAATACGTTCGCGAGCAGCTTCGGGCCTACAAGATTTCGCCGGCCATCATTTGCTTCGAGGTCACAGAAACCAGCGCGATTGCCAATTTGGCCGACGCGACACGCTTTATCTGCGCGCTGCAGAAAGACGGGTGTCGGTTTTCACTGGATGATTTTGGCAGCGGAATGTCTTCGTTTGCTTATCTCAAGCATCTTCCGGTGGACTACCTGAAGATCGACGGCAGCTTCGTCAAGGACATGCTGGTCGACCCGATCGACCGGGCAATGGTCGAGATGATCAGCCACATCGGCAAAGTGATGGGCAAGCGCACCATTGCGGAATTCGTCGAAAGCGAGGGCATCCTGCAGGCCTTGCGCGAAATCGGCGTTGATTACGCACAAGGATACGCCGTTGGGAAACCGAAGCCGTTCAACAGCCACAGCAGCCTCATGCGCGTGCGGGGCGCTACCGTTCGCCGTGAGGTGGCCTAGGCGCGCTCACGGAGCGCCCATGCGCCTGGATCGTCCTGGCCGGAGCTCCTGACCGGTCCGATTAATTCGCGTTAGGATTTCGTTAACCACGTCTATTTACTGTTTGGTGAGGATTGCGGGCCGCGTCCCGCTTCGGAGCCATTCATGACCGAGCGAATTCACCTGGTGGTGGCCACGCCGTGCTTCGGCGGGCAGGTCTCCAGCATCTATGCGAGCTCCATCTTCAAGCTGCAGAGCGCAATACGCGCCAAGTCCAATGTCGAATTCAAGGTGCTGTTGCGCGATGGCGATGCGCTGATCACGCGCGCGCGCGCCAATCTGATGACCCAGTTTCTCGACGACCCCACCGCGACGCACTTCCTGTTCGTGGATGCCGATGTCGGCTTTCAGCCCAATCAGGTGTTCCGGCTGATCGAATCCGGTGCCGACGTGGTGGCGGCACTCTATCCGATCAAGCGCGTCAACTGGGACAAGGCCAAGCGGGCGATCGAAACCAATAAGCCGAACGTGCCGGCGGCCGCGCTCGATTATGTGCTGGAGATCAACGATCCCGATAACGTCGTCGTCGTCAACGGCTTTACCCGCGTGCGTTACGCCGGAACCGGATTCTTGATGATCCAGCGTCACGTGTTCGAGAAGATGTGCGCGGCATACCCGTCGTTGCAGTTCTTCCGCGAGCACTCGATCGATGCGCTGGCCGGAAGCCCCAATCGATTTGCGCTGTTCGAATGCATGATCGATTCGAACAGCAAGACCTATCTCAGCGAGGATTTTGCGTTCTGCCAGCGCTGGACCGATTTGGGCGGCGAGATCTGGGCCGATCTCGAGAGCCGTCTCGATCATGTCGGTCCCTCGGTATTCCAGGGCGATATCTCCGCGCAGTTTACCGCGCCGGCGCTAGCAACCGATGCGGCCTAAAATTGCAGATGTTGCCGATCGCGGCGCCGGCGCGGCTCAAGATCGCTGTGCGGACCGTGTCGGGGTCGCCCGGCTCGCCAGGATGCAGGCCGGCGGTGCCGATCTTCGTCCGCTTTGGCAAGCGCTGATCACCAAACTGATCGATGGCACGCTGCAAGCAGGCGAGGGGCTTGATCTCGCGTTGATCGCGCAATTGCTTGGCGACAAGCCGGTGGGGCTTGCGATCCAGGACCAGGTCCTGGCCGCGCACCAATTGTTCCGGTTGCACTGCGCGCTGGAAAAGCCGCGGTTGCGCGTGCTGGCGCTGGCGGCGGCGACCGACATGGGCAGTAATACGCCGATCGAGTTTCTGCTGGAGCATTCCGGCATCGAATTGATCACGCTCTACGTCATGGCGGATGTCGAACTTCCGGTGCCGCTGCCCGATCATGACATCGCCATCGTGATTGCGTCCGACTCGGAAGAGTGCCGCGATGCGCTCGGCAAGATCGATCGCGCCGCCGCGCGCTGGCCGAGGCCGCTGTTGAATCCGCCGCGCCTCGTAGGCAATCTCGATCGCGACAAATTGCATCGGCTGCTCGGCGGGATCGAGGGACTGGAAATCCCAGCGACGATGGCGCTCTCGCATGCGCGATTGCATGAGGCATCGGATTCGACGCCGGCGATCGATCTGAAATTTCCCATCATTGTCAGACCGCGCGGCTCGCACGCCGGCGCAGGCCTTGCCAAGCTCGACGATCGCGCCGCGCTGCTGCGCTATCTCGATGCGCGGCCGGAGCCGGAATTTTTCATCGCTCGCTTCGTCGATTACGCCGGTAGCGACGGCCTGTTTCGCAAATACCGTATAGTCTTCATCGACGGCAAGCCTTACGCATGCCACCTTGCGATCGCCGATCGCTGGGATATTTGGTATCTCAACGCCGGCATGTCGCAGAGCGCGGCCAAGCGCCGCGAAGAAGAAGCGTTCATGGGCAGCTTCGAGTCCGGCTTCGCGCGCCGTCATCAGGCCGCGCTCGCCGGCATCGCCGAGCGGATCGGACTGGAATATTTTACGGTGGATTGTGCCGAAACCAGCAACGGATCGTTGTTGATTTTCGAAGCCGACAATACCGCCGTCGTCCACGACATGGATCCACCTGATATCTTTCCATACAAATTGCCTCAGATGCGAAAAATATTCGACGCGTTCGCGGCCATGCTCGATCGCCGCGCGAGACAACAGCAGGAGCGTGCGGCATGACCATCGTCCAGCGCCATCAATCGTTGCAGGCCGAGGCGAGCGCGACGCTTGATCCGAACAATTGGGATGATATCCGCGCGCAGGGTCATCGCATGCTCGATGACATGTTCGACTACGCCGCCAACATCCGCGAGCGGCCAGTATGGTCGCCGATCCCCGATGACGTTCGCGCGCGGTTTCACAGCGCACTTCCGCATCAGCCCACCGAACTCGGCGAGGTCTATCGCGAATTCAGCGATTTCATCGTGCCCTATGCGACCGGCAACGTGCATCCGGGTTTCATGGGATGGGTTCATGGCGGCGGCACCGCGGTCGGCATGCTGGCGGAAATGCTGGCGGCCGGACTCAATGCCAATCTCGGCGGCCGCGATCACATGCCGATCGAAGTCGAACGCCAGGTCGTCGAATGGACGCGCGCGATGTTCGGTTTTCCAACCGAAGCCAGCGGCATCTTCGTGACCGGTACCTCGATGGCCAATCTGATGGCGGTGCTGGTGGCGCGAACCGCAGCGCTTGGATCAAGCGTCCGGCAGCACGGTATCGGCGACGACGGCGCGCTGTTGACCGCCTACACCTCGCGCGCAGCGCATGGCTGCATTACCAAGGCGATGGATATCGCGGGCTTTGGCAGCAACGCGCTGCGCAACATCGCGGTCGACGATTGTCATCGCATCGACGTGGCGGCATTGCGCGCGCAAATATCCAGGGATCGCGAGGCCGGCCTTACTCCATTTCTCGTGGTCGGCTCCGCCGGCACGGTGGATATCGGCGCGATCGACGATCTCGCAGCACTGAGCGCACTGTGCCGCGAAGAGAAGCTGTGGTTTCATGTCGACGGCGCCTATGGCGCGCTCGGCATTCTGTCGCCCGAACTGCGGCCGCGGCTCGCTGGAATAGAGCACGCCGATTCGATCGCGCTCGATTTCCACAAATGGGGGCAGGTGCCTTACGACGCCGGCTTCCTGATGGTTCGCGACGGCCGGCAGCACCGCGATACGTTTGCCGCGCCGGCCGCATATCTGCGCCGGGAAACAAGAGGTCTCGCCGCCGGCGCGTCCTGGCCCTGCGATCTCGGGCCTGACCTTTCGCGCGGCTTCCGGGCGCTGAAGACCTGGTTCACCTTGAAAGCCTACGGCACCGAGAAGCTCGGCGCGGTCATTACGCGCACCTGCGCGCTGGCGTCTTATCTGGAAGCCCGCATATCGGCCGAACCGCGGCTCGAATTGCTGGCGCCGGTGCAGCTCAACATCGTCTGCTTCCGCTATCGCGGCACGGATGCCAACGCGCTAAACGGCGAGATCGTCGCCGATATCCAGGAGTCCGGGATCGCAGCGCCATCGACCACGCTTCTCGACGGCCAGCTCGCGATACGCGCGGCGATCGTCAATCACCGCACCGACGTCTGCGACATCGATGCGCTGATTTCAGCGGTGCTGGAATTCGGCGCGCAACGAACGGGCGCCGGCGTGGTTGATGTCGAGCAGTCGCCGCCGCTGGCGATGTGAGCGGAGCTCCGCGACAAACGCGAAAGCGTTCGTCGTGATGCGCTGTGGCTCAGGCCGCGTTGGTCTTGGCAATCGTGTCCTGGTGCTGATCCAGCAGCTTCTTCTCGTAGGCGATCAGTTTGCGGGCTTCCTTCAGCGCGCGATACAAATCGCCGCTCAGGATGTTGGTGTTGATGCCCTCGATGATCGCCCACGAACTCGGCACCGCGGTGACGATATCGCGCAGCAGGCTGAAATAGGTGCCGTGATTGACCTCGGGCTTCGGCGAAAGATACATCAACTGCACCGCCAGATAGACCAGCTTGGCCGGGGTATCGGCGGTGGCGGGCGTCATGATGTCCTTCTCGCGCAGGATCGGAACATTGTCGCCGTCGATCAACAGCCGGGCGCGCTGCTCGGTATTGGTCACCACGCAGTTGCCGATGATGATGCACTCGTTCGGCTTGAGTTCGACCTTTAAAGCCATGCCTGTTCTCCGTTCCCGGTTGTTGATACCCGCGTCGTGACCACTGGTGAGCGTGAGCAAACGCCGGCTTTCGCGCGCCGGCGAGGCGGGAATTGATCTCTTAGCCGATCTGGCCGCAATCCTTTCCCATCATGGTTAACACCGCGTAAACAGCGCCAACGCTGCGAAAATGTGCAGCAATATCAGTGCTGTTACGCAGTCCCACCACGCTACGATGGCGAACCCGCGGGCCGCCGGTGCGATCCGGATACCGGTTTAGCTGCGCCGATTCAGGTTTTGTTAGAGGCTTGATCCCAAGTTGCGGCGGTTACCGACCAAGAAGGTCGGGATCACGCACACACACCAGTTTCACACCAGAAAGGTATGAAAAATGTCCGGTATTACCCTCTCCGCATCGGTTCGCCAGAACCTGCTCTCGCTGCAGTCAACTGCATCCCTCCTCGCCACCACCCAGAACGACCTCGCCACCGGCAATAAGGTCAACTCTGCGCTGGACAATCCGACCAGCTACTTCACCGCGCAGGGCCTGAACAACCGCGCCAGCGACATCAACAACCTGCTCGACCAGATCGGTAACGGCGTGCAGGTTCTGCAGGCCGCCAACACCGGCATCACCTCGTTGCAGAGCCTCGTCTCCAGCGCGCAGTCGATTGCCAACCAGGTGCTGCAGGCGCCCACGGGCTATGCGACCAAGTCCTCGGTTTCCTCCACTGCCCTTACCGGCGCGACGGCCGAAAATCTGCTCGGTTCAGCGACCTCAGGTTCGGTCACCGAAGGAGCCTTCTCGACCCTCGACATCTCCGGTTCCGGCACCACGACCTTCGATATCGCGGTCGACGGCGCTGCTACGCCCACGGCCATCACACTCAACGCCGCTGCGGTCACGGCATACAACACGGCCAAGGGTACTTCGCTCGCTGCTGGCACCCTGAGCGCAGCCAATGTCGCCAGCCTCATCAACTATTCGTACGACAGTCAGACTTCGTCCACGGCCACCGTTGCTTCGGTCAACACGGGCGGCAATCTGGTGTTCTCGTCGTCGACGACGGGCACGAGCTCCAGCGTCGCAATCACTGCCGTGAGCGGCACACCCACCGGTGGCTCGACCGGCATCGTGGCCGGTACCGGCACTGGTGCGGCAAGCGCTCTCAGCGGAACGCTCACGATCGCTGCCACCATCCCCGGCACGACGACGGCGACCAACATCACCTTCGGCACCGGCACTGGCAATATTTCGACGCTCAACGATCTCAACACAGCGTTGGCGTCGAACGACCTGCAGGCCTCGATCAGCACCGGCGGTGTGCTCACCATCACCACCACCAACAACGCATCGTCCCAGACGGTCGGTGCGTTCGGCGGCACGGCAGTGTCGACCGCGGGCGCGGCTTTTTCAGCCGATGCTTCCGGCGGCGTTGCTCCAGTCGCCGATCCGAACTCGCAGGCAACTCGCGCCAGCCTGGTCGCCCAGTACAACCAGGTGATCCAGAACATCACCACGACGGCGCAGGATTCTTCGTTCAACGGCATCAACCTGCTGAACGGCGATACCCTGAACCTGACGTTCGACGAAACCGGTGCTTCCAAGCTGTCGGTCTCGGGCGTTACCTTTGGTGCGACTGGCCTTGGGCTTTCGAGCCTGACCCAGGGTAAAGACTTCCTGGACAACAACTCCGCCAACAATGTGTTGACGACGTTGACCCAGGCCTCGACCACGCTGCGCACGGAAGCTTCCGCGCTCGGTTCGAACCTCTCGGTCGTGCAGATTCGTCAGGACTTCAACAAGAACCTGATCAACGTGCTGCAGACCGGTGCGTCGAACCTGACCCTGGCCGACACCAACGAGGAAGCGGCCGACAGCCAGGCGCTGTCGACCCGCCAGTCGATCGCGGTCTCCGCGCTGGCGCTGGCCAACTCGTCGCAGCAGAGCGTTCTTCAGCTGCTCCGCTGATCTGATCCAACACAAGAGACGTCGAAGCGGCGGGGGAAACCCCGCCGCTTTTTTGCGCGTAAAAGCGGCCGTGCGCAGGGCGCGAATGGACGCTATCTTGTTGCTTTGACGCGCTTTCTCGACACGAAACGGTATCCAGCTCGGCTGGGCGTATGAGGTTACAAAGCGTTAATCATGAAACTTAAAGCGTCATTAACCATAATTTAAAGGAGTCCCGATAAAACCCGGATACGCAAATTTGGAAGGTGACCCATGTCCGGTATCGTTCTCTCGGCTTCGGTTCGGCAGAACCTGCTCTCGCTGCAGAATACGGCCCAGTTGCTGGCGACCACGCAGAATGACCTCTCGACCGGCAACAAGGTCAATACCGCGCTGGACAACCCGACCGAATTCTTCACCGCGCAGGGCCTCAACAGCCGCGCCGGCGATATCAGCAACCTGCTCGACAGCATCGGTAACGGCGTGCAGGTGCTGCAAGCCGCCAACACCGGCATCACCTCGCTGCAAAGCCTGATCGCCAACGCGCAATCGATCGCCAACCAGGTGCTGCAGGCGCCGACCGGCTACACCACGAAATCCAACGTCACGTCGTCCGCCATTCCGGGCGCGACCGCGAACAATCTGTTGGGACCAGGAATCAACGCCATCGCTACCGGATCGGCCGTGACCAACCAGTCTTCGCCCGCGGTGGCGACTACTGCCGGCACATTGTTGGTTGGCGCTGCCGGCACCGACAGCCTTACCCTTGCCAACCAGCCCGCCGACGGGTCGGTCCTCAAGATCAACAACAACACCATCACCTTCAGCTCCTCGCAGACGACGACGACGACGGACGCCAACGGCAACGTCACGATCGGTATCGGCTCCGGCAGCCAGGAGAGCCTCCAGTCCGTTCTGACTGCGATCGACGGCATCACCAAAACCGCCGTTCCGTCGACCGTCGGTACTGGCGCCGCAGCTGGCGAACTCCAGATCAGCACCGGGACGACATCCAACCTGAAGATCGCCGGCGGGTCCGGCAACGCGCTTGCGGCGCTCGGTCTGACGGCTCTGTCCACGGCCGGAACCCCGGCCGGGACGACGGATGTGATCCCTCCGTTGCTGGAGGGCGAAAATCTTTCGATTGCCGCAACCGGCAATGGTACGGCGACCAATATCGTGTTCGGCACCGGCACCGGTCAGATTTCGACCCTCAACCAGCTCAATACGGCGCTGGCGGCGAACAATTTGCAGGCCAGCGTCGACACGTCAGGTCACATCAACATCTCGACCACCAACAACGCAGCCTCCGCGACCATCGGCAACAATTCGCCGAACCCGGTGATCACCGGTACGGCCGTGACCAACGCCGGCGCGGCCTTTGTCAACGCGGCCAACGGGGGCGGCGCTCCTGTCGCCGATCCGAACTCGCAGTCAACCCGCGCCAATCTGGTGTCGCAGTACAATGAGGTTCTGTCGCAGATCAACACCACGTCGCAGGATGCCTCGTTCAACGGGATCAACCTGTTGAACGGCGATACCCTCAATCTGACGTTCGACGAGACCGGCGCATCGAAGCTCACGATCCAGGGCACCGTCTTGAACGATGCCGGCCTCAGCCTTTCGGACCTCAACGTCGGGACCGACTTCCTGGATAACAACTCCGCCAATACGGTGCTGACACAATTGCAGCAGGCCAGCACCACGCTCGCCGGCGAAGCCTCTTCGCTCGGTTCGAACCTGTCGATCGTGGAGATCCGCCAGGACTTCAACAAGAACCTGATCGACGTGCTGCAGACCGGCGCGTCGAACCTGACCTTGGCCGACACCAACGAGGAAGCGGCCAACAGTCAGGCGCTGTCGACCCGCCAGTCGATCGCGGTGTCCGCGCTGGCGCTCGCCAACCAGTCTCAGCAGAGCGTGCTGCAGCTGTTGCGCTGATCCGATCTTTCCGGAAACAATTTGAAACGGCGGAGAAAAAAACTCCGCCGTTTTTGCTGGGCCGCGCGAACTCCGTCGCGACACCGTAGTTTTGCGGGGATAAAATCGGTGCGAACAGGATCTGGCGCGAACGAGTTTTCGCGTGAGCCATCAGAGACTTCGGCGTATCGCGGTTTCATCGCATTTGGAAATCTCCGCTAACTCAATTTTAAAAGCAGGGACGTATAAAACCTAGGCAGCGCGAAGCCTGCCTGTACCAGTTCCCGTTGAGGTCATGAATGTCCAACGCTGCCAACGCCTACGCTCGCACCGCACAACAGTCTTCTTCTCCCCGTGACATCGAAGCGCAGACCCTGTTGATGGCAGCAAGGAAGCTGGTGGAAGTTCAGCAAGACTGCAACAAGGCCGACAGGCGCTTTCAAGCCGCGCTGCTGTTCAATCGAAGGCTTTGGACCATTTTCATGACGGCCGCGGAAAGCAACGACAATCCTCAGCCGGTCGAGATCCGCCAGAACATCCGCAACATCGCGATGTTCGTGTTGCAGCGGACCGTCGAATTGCAGTCCACTCCGACCCCGGAAAAGATCCAATCGTTGATCAACATCAACTCGAACATCGCCGCGGGTCTTGCAGGGCGCGCCTGATCGCCCGGCTTTTTCAGCTCAATTTTTCCAACTCAAGTTCTTCTCCGTCGGCGTCAGGCTTTGCGAAGTCACGCTCTGCGGTCGGTGGCGAGAAGCCCGGTCGGCTGACTCTTGGTCAGATCGAGCGTGCGATAATAGGCGCGACGACGCAAGGTCGACTCGTCGGGGAATTGATTGACCACCTGACCGGTGTTGCCATTGATGACCTGATAGACGATCGAGCCCGCCGCGCGATCCAGATAGGCCTGGTGCGACAGATCGCTCGCGGGCTGCGAATCGCTGCGTACGCCCGCGCCGGGGTCAGCGGCGGTGACGCTTTGGCTGGCCGGAAGCTGGGTTCCGACGGCATTGCTGGTCGCGGCGCTCACTGGCGCAGCAACGGGTATTGCAGCCGGCGCCCCCACCGGCTTGATGCTGAAATCCGTACTCATGGCAGCCTCCTGGCTTTCCTCGAGTCAAATCCCAACCCCTCCAAACGTCAATTATGACCGGCACGTCTCAACGTTGCGTTAGAAAACGCGCTGAAGTTTGCGCTGCTACCGGCGTGCGAAATTGATGAAAAATGTTCCTATCGAAAATTTCGGCCGCGCAATATTCAAAGCGCAATATTCAGAGCGTTTTCGAGCCAACGGGTCGGGCGAACGCGCGCCCGATGACAGGCTCCGTGGGTACCGGCTCGCGTGAAGAAAACGCGTCAAAACAAAAATCTAGAGCGAACGGCTGACCGCCAACGGCGTATTGTGGCGCGGCCCGGGCGCCGCGCGTTTTCCGGCGGCGGTATAGGTATTGGGAATATTGCGGCGCTGCATCTCGGTGTTGACGCCGCGCACGATGCTTTCGGAGACGGCGTGCGCCGTGGCCAGCACCGTCAGATTGATCTGCAGCATGGCGCGAAATACGTCGTGGTGACGGTGCAGCGTGTTGAGCAGATCGGGCGCGGTCTGGTGCAGATATTTCTGGCTGGCCTTCAGGTGCGTGATGGCGCCGACATAACGCCGCGACAACTCGGACTTCTTGGGCTCCAGCGCCATGCCTTCGCGGAGCTTGCCGGCGCGAACCAGTTCGGTTTCGCGCTCGATGATGCCAAGCAGCGCGCTCATCACATCCATCAGGTTCTCGGCGAGCTTGCGGGCTTCGGCGGGCGTGGTCGCCAGCGGGACCGGCGCGACGGGGGCCGGTCGGCGTTGTGGATGCTGCTGCATGTCTGGTTTTCCCGTCTGGTTGTTCGGATCTAGCTGGCGCGGTTGGCTTGCTGCAGGATCAACGAGCGATAGACCTCGTTGGAGATGCCGACGCCGCCGGCCTTGGCGAAGGATTTTGAAATCTGTTCGGTCTGCATCGAACGCCAAATCCCGGTGCCTTCGGTGTCGCCGAACGGGCCTTCGCCCTTGAGACCAGAGGTCATCTGCGAGAACATCTGGTTGAGGAACATCGCCTCGAAATCGGTCGCCTGGGTCTTGGCCTTGGTCTGGGCCTGCGGCGAGACCTTCTGCAGGGCTTTCGCCATGTCGTAGTCCGGATGGCCGTGGTAGGTCGGGGTCCCGGTCTTGGCGACGGGGCGGCTGTAGACGGTGTTGAGGGCGGCCTGCATCACATCACCTCGATGTCGGCTTCGATCGCGCCGGCGGCCTTGATGGCCTGTAGGATGCCGATCAGGTCGCGCGGGCCGATGCCGAGCCCGTTGAGGCCGTCGACCAGCTGCTGCAGCGAGACGCCGTCTTTCACCAGCGCGAATTTCTTGCCGTCTTCGGTCACCCCGACGCGGCTGTTCGGCGTCACCACGGTCCGTCCGCGCGACAGCGGGTTGGGCTGGCTGACTTGCGGACTTTCGGAAATCGTGACGGTGAGATTGCCCTGGGCCACCGCGACGGTGGCGACGCGGACGTCGCGGCCCATCACGATGATGCCGGACCGTTCATCGATCACGATCCTGGCGATCTGGTCAGGTTCGACCTGCAATTGCTCGATCTCGGTCAGGAAGGCGACGACGTTGCCCTTGAACTCGCCAGGGATCGTCAGTTGCACCGTCGAAGGATCGATCGGTTCGGCGCACTTGGCGCCGAGATAATCGTTGACCGCGGCGGCGATCCGCTTGGCGGTGGTGAAATCGGCGTTACGCAGCGCCAGCCGCACGTTGGGCAGCCGATTGAGCGCGAACTCAATCTCGCGTTCGATGATCGCGCCGTTGGCGATGCGGCCGACCGTCGGCACGCCGCGAACGATCTTGGCGGCCTCGCCTTCGGCCTGGAAGCCGCCGATCGCAACCGATCCCTGCGCCACCGCATAGACGTTGCCGTCGGCGCCGAGCAGGGGGGTGACGAGCAGGGTGCCGCCTTGCAGGTTCTTGGCATCGCCGAGCGACGACACCGTGACGTCCATCCGGGTGCCTTGAGTCCCGAACGCGGGCAGATTGCCGGTCACCATCACGGCGGCGACGTTGCCGGTGCGGATGGTGGCACCGCGGATGTTGACGCCCATGCGTTCGAGCATCGCCTGCAGCGACTGCTTGGTGAAGGGGATGTTGTTGAGGGTATCGCCGGTGCCGTTGAGGCCGACGACCAGGCCATAGCCGACCAGCTGATTCTGCCGCACGCCTTCGATATTGGCGAGGTCCTTGATCCGGGAGGTCGCGGATACGGGCGCAGCCGGCAACGTCATGGCCAGCGCCAGCACTGCGGCACAGGCCATCCGAAACACACTCGCCGAAACGACGCTTGGCATCCTCTGCTCCCCGCTGAGGTCTTAGGCTTGGACCTGCGCGCCACTCCCATGACGGCGGTCCGGCATTAACTATGCGAGCGCCGTGCCATCCCTCATTTTTCTGTTAGTCGATTGATTTTGCTGTATAAAATATCGGGGAGGGGCTTTATGCGCCGGCCCGCGGCAGCGGCGAAACTGCCGTTGCGGCAGATTTTGCCGGGTCATTTACGTTCCCTTAACCATATCGGGGCGAAGCTCGCGGCACACAGCGGGATCAGACCATGCGCATCTACGGACCGAACGGCACCACTCTGGGCTCTCCGTCGGCCACGCCGAAGCGGACCAGCTCGACCGGCTTTGCGCTGCCGGAGGACACCGCGGCGACCGCCGAGAGCCGCGCCGCCAGCGCACCCAAGGCCGCGGCCAATATCGATGCGCTGCTCGCCATGCAGGGCGTTGAGGATCCCACCGAGCGCCGCAAGCGGTCAGTGCAGCGCGGCAAAGGCGCGCTCGACGTGCTCGATGACCTCAAGCTTGGCTTGCTGTCCGGCAGTTTCAATGCATCCACCGTGAGCCGGCTGCGCGACGCCGCCGCCAACCTCAAATCCTCGTCGGGCGACCCCGGCCTCGATGCGGTGCTGTCCGAGATCGAATTGCGGGTCGAAGTCGAACTCGCCAAAGCCGGCCAGTTCTAGAGCATGATCCGGAAAAGTGGAAACCGGTTTTCCGAAAAGATCATGCTCAAATAATAAACTAGCGCCTCCCTCAAGCCGCAGTCTACTTCAGGCCGCTTCAGGCCGCTTCGGACCTGCTTTGGGCGTCGTAGCGCCGTTGCGCCACCAGCACCTCCTTGAGATGATGCTCGGCCCAATCGCGCAGCGGATCGACTGCGGCGGCCAAGGTCGCGCCGAGCGGGGTGATCGAATATTCCACCGTCACCGGTACGGTTGCGATCGCGCGCCGGCGGATCAGCCCGTCGCGTTCGAGGCTCTTGAGCACCTGCGACAGCATCTTTTGCGAGATGCCCTCGATGGTCCGGCGCAGCTGGTTGAAGCGGATCGGCTGCTCCCGCAACAGCAACAGGATGAGGACCGCCCATTTGTCGCCGACCCGATCCAGGATCTGGCGGGTCGGGCAGTCGGCCGAATAGACGTTGGGGGCCTTCATGGGGTTACTCCGGCGTAATCAGGTGAGTTCAAAGTGCTCTCTTAACACCTACAGTATTTTTGATATCTGGTAACTACTGGATACCACCAGATATCATCTTGCCCTGGAGAATCGTCATGAGAATCGCCGTTGTCGGCGCGTCCGGAAATGCCGGCTCGCGCATCGTCGCCGAGCTTGCCCGGCGCGGGCATGCCATCACCGCCATCGCCCGTCACCCCGAGAAAATCGCGCCACAGCCCGGCGTCACGCCGACCCGCGGCGACGTGACGGATCAGGGTTCCCTGACCGGGTTGCTGGCCGGCCACGATGCCGCGGTCAGTTCCGTCCATTTCCTCGACTTTGACCCGGTCAAGCTGATCGGCGCGGTCAAGGATTCGAAAGTGGGCCGCTATCTCGTGGTCGGCGGGGCCGGCAGTCTCGAAGTGGCGCCGGGCGTGCAGCTGGTGACGACGCCGGGTTTTCCCGTGGCATACAAGGCCGAGGCCGAGAAGGGCGCGGCGTTTCTCGACCTGTTGGCCGGTGAAAAGCAGCTAAATTGGACGTTCCTGTCGCCACAGGCGCTGTTCACGGCAGGTGAGCGCACCGGCAAGTTCCGGCTCGGGACCGACCAGCTTTTGACCGCGGCGGATGGAAAAAGCTGGATTTCCTTCGAGGATTTCGCCGTCGCCCTGGCCGACGAAATCGAGCGTCCGGCCCATATCCGCAAGCGATTCACGGTTGGCTACTAGGAAGATGGGCAGCCCGGAGCGCGTTGCCGGTCCGGGCCTCGCCTATAGGCCTCTCGCGGGCCTTGCCAAAGCCGCGCCAAGGACCTTGCCAAGGACCTTGCCCAGGACTTGCTAAAGTCGCGGGCAGGGTCCCTGGGAGTCCTTGGGGGACGGTCGGCCTTTCCGCAGGGCCGATATTGTCTGTCACATGACGCCGCTATATAAGGCGCGCGCGGGCGGATACTTTTTCGGCCGCCTGGTACGAGATGGGCTGACCTTGGAAAAGTTGAAAAACTATCGACCCTCCGAAAAAGAGCCTTTCATGAACGACCGCCAGCGCGATTATTTTCGCGCCAAGCTGCTGGCGTGGAAGGAAGAGATCCTTCGGGAATCCCGAATCACCTTGCAGACGCTCCAGGAAGAGAACGTCAATCATCCCGATCTCGCCGATCGCGCATCATCCGAGACCGATCGGGCGATCGAGCTGCGCGCCCGGGACCGCCAGCGCAAGCTGATCTCCAAGATCGACGCGGCGCTGCAGCGCATCGAAGACAACACCTACGGCTATTGCGAGGAGACCGGCGAGCCGATTTCGCTGAAGCGGCTCGAAGCCCGTCCGATCGCGACGCTGTCGGTGGAAGCGCAGGAGCGCCACGAGAAGCGCGAGAAGGTCTATCGCGACGAGTAGCGCGTAAGATCTTCCGCACCGGATGGGCATGCGACGGCGCGGTGGCGATGCGAACGACGTCCCGGTTGCCGTGTCCGGCATTCTGCTGGCGAGCGCAGGCGCGAAGGATCGGCATCAACCCGGTTGCTCGCGTTTTTCGCCGAGCGACTGAGGCTTGGCGCCGAGACGAGGAAGTCGCGGCCATGATCCGGATCAGGCTCGCCCGGCTGTCGGATGCCCAGTGCATTTCCGAATTGCTGACGGCCAACGCCGCCGACCACGGCGGCGTGCTGATGGGCCGATGGCCGGTCGAAACAATCCAGCGGCGCATCGCGGCGGAACAACGCATCATCGTTGCCGTCGGCGATGATGACAGGCTTCTCGGCGCGCTGCTCACTTCGGAAAGAGGATTCGAAGCTGCGCCGCCTACGTGTACGGCCCGGTCTGCATCGCCGCCGAAGCGCGAGGGCATGGTGTCCTTGAAGCCCTCCATGCGAAGCTTCGAACGATCTTTCGCGGTCGGGAGGCGGTCCTCTTCATCAGAGCGGACAACCGGCGTTCGCTTGGAGCTCACCTGAAGCTTGGGATGTTGGAGGTCGCGCGTTTCGTACTGGACGACGAGTCTTTCATCGTCCTCAGCGACGAAAGCGGCGATCTCCGATAGGCGCCCCCGGCGGGGCGAGCGATCTGCTAAATAATTTTTCCAAGAAATCGAAGCCGCATCGAAACGGCAACGGTCGCTGATTCGATTCTGCGGCCGGCAACGTCTCGCCGCGATCCGCTGTCGCGAATCGCGGCTGACGAAAGCCGTGCCGGCTAATGCGGCGGCGGTTTCTTCGGCGGCGGGGCATGTGGCGCAGGCGGCTTCGGCGGCGGCGGCCGCCGGACTGCCGGCGCAGGTCGCGGCGGGGCCGGGCGCGGCGGTGCTGGTTTTGCGACCGCCGCTCGAGGCGCCGGCGCGGGTCTCACCACGGCCGCCTTAGGTGGCGGCGGTGTCGCGGTGCGCGGCTTGACCTGGTTAGTTTTGAGCTGATTGCCGACCGGCTTGGCTGGTGTTGCGACATTCGGCGCGTGGCCGATATTGGCAACCGGCGGTTTCTTCTCGAGCGCCGCCGGGCCCGCGGGCGCGGGGCCTTGTTTTCCTTCCCGTGCGACTTCGTGCGCGGGCACGACGCCCTTGCCGGTGAATTCACCCGGCTTCGAAGTTGCTGCGATCGCCGGCCGTCCATGATTGACCGACGCCAGCAGCGACTTGTCCGTGCTCGCGGTCTTTTCGTGTTGGACTTGTCCGGCGGTCGGCGGCACATGCCGCTCATGCGCGAAGGTTTGCTCTTCGGCCGTGGGCCGCACCGTCGTGCCGCCGGCGCCGCCGTTGAAGCTCGTCCTGGGCGCGTTGGCGTTGACGATCACGGTCTTGTTGTAAACGTTGGTGATCCTGACGCCGCCGAAATTATTGACGGTCCTGTTGTAGGCGAACACGCCGTTGTTCCAGTAGCCGCCTTCGTAACCGGCTCCGCCATATCCGAAGCCGTAATTCACGCCGCCGTAAAAGCCGATATGCGGTCCCCAATAGCCTGCATTCCACGCGTAGGTGCCGTCGTGCCAGCCCCAATATCCCGGCGTCCAAAGCAGTCCGACGTCCGGCGGCTCAACCCAGGTGCCCGGCACCCAATAATAGCCGTCCGGACCATAGGCCCAGAAGCCGGGCGTCCAGATATAGCCCGGCGCCGGAATCTCGGGCTGTTCGTAGACCGGCAACTCCGGAGGGATCAGCGTGATGGTGAGAATTTGCGCGTGCGAGGCAGGCGGCAAGGTCGTGGCGAGCAACGCACACGACAACCAAATAACAAAGCCGAAGCGTTTCATCCGGATTCCCCAGGAACATTACAGCCAGTTCACACTCGTGAGCGAATGGCACGACATTGTGGCACGGGCAAATTGTTTTCGGTTCGCAACGCTTTTCCTTCGG
Source organism: Bradyrhizobium sp. S69 (assembly GCF_009766005.1). Taxonomy (GTDB): domain Bacteria; phylum Pseudomonadota; class Alphaproteobacteria; order Rhizobiales; family Xanthobacteraceae; genus Bradyrhizobium. The sequence continues at coordinate 264,241 of NZ_LMUK01000038.1, forward strand.
GTTTTCTTAGTTGCTGTCAGCTTGGTGTAAGCTTTGAGCACGTCGGCACCGGAGAGAAGCTGATAAGCACCGTTTCGGTCACCGGCGGATCGGGCTTTGTCGACTTGTAAAAATCCGGGCTCGATGATCAATTGCCGCCGGTTCAAACCTGCATTGGGAATTTTGGCTGATGGACAAGACGCTCGCGGCCGCACAGATCATCGCCGCCGCCCGCCGCAATCGCACGCGATTGGGCGCGCTTTCGTCCGACATCGCGCCACGGGATGAAGCGGAAGGGTATCGCATTCAACGCGCGGCCCGCGATCTGCTGCTGCCGCATTTCGGCGCGATGGTCGGCTACAAGATCGGCTGCACCAGCGCGGTGATGCAGCAATATCTCAAGATTCCCCATCCCTGCGCCGGCAGCGTATTCGCCAAGGGTGTGCATGACAGCGGCGTATCGTTGCCATCGAACGATTTCGTTCGCGTCGGCGTCGAATGCGAGATCGCGGTCCGGCTCGGGCAGGACCTGCCGGCAGCGCAGGCGCCGTTCACGGCGGACAGCGTCGCGCGCGCGATCGAAGCCTATCATCCCGCGATCGAGATCGTCGATGAGCGGTATGTCGATTGGCAGACCCTCGGCGCGGCGACGCTGGTGGCCGACGATTTCTATGCCGCCGGCTGCGTGCTCGGGGCGCCGGTGGCGCGATCCGCCGTGCCCGATCTGCTCAAGGTGGTCGGCCGCGCCATCATCAATGATGTCGAGGTCAGCCGCGGCACCGGTGCGGACGTGCTCGGTCATCCGCACAATCCGCTGGCGTGGCTTGCCAACCATCTTGCCGCCGATGGCAAGGGCCTGCGCGCCGGCCAGATCGTATTGACCGGCAGCCTGGTCAAAACCATCTGGCTCAACGCCGGCGACAAGGTGACGATGGAGCTGTCGCAGCTCGGCGCGGTGCACGCGGCGTTCTCCTGAGTATCGCTTAAGCATGCGTTAACCATGACCGCGCTAGCTTTTTGCGAGCACAGCCTCCGTTCGAGAGGCTGTCGTGATCAATCCAGCAAGCAAGCGGTGGCCGCATGATTCTAGGTGATCCCGTACCCTGGTTCAGTGCACCCCTGGTAACGGGCGGCTCGTTCGACCTGCATGTCAGCGCCGGCCGCTGGGTGGTCCTGAGCTTCCTCGGCTCGCCGGCAAATCCGCGCGCGATGACCGAGTTCGCCGGGCTGGTCGGTGCGAGTGCCGGGCTTGCCGAAGACCATGTCGTCGTCTGCTGTGTCTTCACCGGGCCGCCGGGCGAACTCGATAGCCTCGCCGCGGTCGCCAGCAACAAGCTGTTCTGCCTCGCCGACTACGACGGCGCGATCAGCCGTTCGTTCGGTGCATCCGAGATGCCGCGCACCATCGTGCTCGATCCGATGCTGCGATCGATCGCCGATATCGCCTGGGACAATCCTCAAGGCCACGCCGAGACCGTTCGCGCGGTTCTGCAAGGCCTTCCCGACGTCGAGCAATCCGCCGGCGTATCGATGTTCGCGCCGGCCCTGATCGTGCCGCGCGTCTTCAGTTTTGAGCTGTGCGATTTTCTCGTGCAGTTCTACGAGCAGCAGGGCGGCGTCGATTCCGGCTTTCAACTCGATGTTGCCGGCAAGACCACCACGTTGTCCGACTGGCGGCTCAAGCGCCGCAGCGACGTTCCGGTGGCAGCCCCCGAAGTCCGCGAACTGGTGCGCGGCCAGATCGTGCGCCGGCTATTGCCGCAAATCGAGCAGAACTTCCAATTCAAGGCGACGCGGATGGATCGCTACATCGTCGCCTGCTACGACAGCGAAGTCGGCGGCCACTTCCATCGCCATCGCGACAACGTCAACGCCGGCGCGCAACACCGGCGTTTTGCCGTTTCGATCAACCTCAACAAGGATTTTGAAGGTTGCGATCTGATGTTTCCGGAGTTCGGCCGCAAGGTCTACCGTCCGCCGGAAGGCGGCGCGCTGGTGTTTTCATGCGGCGCGCTGCATCAGGTGACGCCCGTCACCAAAGGCCGGCGCTATGCCTTCCTGGCATTCCTGTATGCCGAGGAAGACGCAAAAAAGCGCGAAGCCAATAATGCGAAACTGCATGCCGGCGAACAGCAATATGTCGCCGGACGGGATCGGTTGTTCCCCGAGGACGCCGAGCCAGAGCCCATGGTTGCGGTAGCCTGATCCAGTCTCCCGATCCCGGCAGGATCTGGCCTCATTTCTGATCGGGCCAAAAATCGTTCGACGAATCCGTCGGAGGATCTTCCGCGGAAGGCTCGGGCAATTCGAACACGCCTAGCCGAAAGTCATCCTCGGTTTCGGCTGCCGGCGGCCGGTAGAGCGTGAACGATGCGTTTGGGAATTGCCGCCAGACCGCGAGCTCTTGCTCGGTGATCGTGAGCCAGCCAAACTTGAACATGTATCGACCCGGCGCGGTGACGCGTCCGACCTTGGCCCAGTTGACCTTGTTGACCGCCAATCCCGTTCCTCCGCGCGATCTTGTCCTTCCATGATAGCGGGAGCTGCCGCGGGTTGCAAAACTCATCGCGCGCCATTCACTTGTTCCAATATTTACTTGGTCAGTGACGGCCGGCCTCGTCTGGCAAACCGAATTCCCTGCTTGTCGGCGGCAATGCGCAGTTGGCTGGCCTTCTTGAGGGCTTCACTGCGCACCAGGCCGCTCGGCAGCTTGAGGGCTTCGGTAAGAGCTTCGTCGGCCAGCATGGCCAATTCATGGATATCCAAAGGCTCTGGTTGGCGCTGCGGCATGATCTACCCCCGCGCCCGGGCGCGGCCGCGTGCAGTAGACGTCACGTGCTTTTCGGGAGCGTGCCCGGTGGCCAACTCTGTCCGCATGATTTTCATTGATGCAATCTGGAATCGCGCGGCTCGACGAAGCATGATCGGAACTCGCAAAGCCGCTTGACGCTGAGTGGGTGCTGTTGTTCGTCGGGGACGAACGGGGCAGCGCCGGTCTGATATCATCCTCGAACAGAGAGAAGTCATCACGACTGAACAAGAACTCATCACATCTAGATGAGCCGCAGCGATGCTTGAAGACGGCGGAAGATACCGGTTCAGCTGTAGCCCGCATGAGCCCTCGCGATATGCGGGAGGCGCGGTACGAACCCGGATATCGCAAGGGCTCATCCGGGCTACGCTTGCTCGCGCATTCAGATCGTGGGAACGACGGCGTGCGACAGATACAGGAACATCGAGAGCCCAAGCAGGATCAGCAGGGACGCCAGAGCGAGATCGAGTTTCGAGCCGGCTCCCGGTTTCGGTTCGTCGCTGTCGATATCTCTGGCATTCCTGACGAAACGTATCATCGCCAACGCAACCATCGCGGTGCCGACGACGATCAGCGTCAGTCCGGCGAAATTGCCGAACTTCTGCCCGGCGGGTGACAGCATCCGGCCGGAACCGGAAAGCGAGGGAGCGACGGTCTCCAGGAACAGGTCGAAACGCTCGACCAGAAAACCAAAAGCCATCACGGCGATCGCGGTTCTGACCCAGGCGAGAAAGGTCCGTTCATTCGCCGCGTGATCGCTGAAATTCCTGATCATGATGGTTGCAGCCTCGCGAAAGCGTCATGCCGTCGGGTGAACATGCTTGGTGAAAATCCGCAGCACCGCGCCCTTTACGGCCGGTTTCTCGTCGTACAGATCGGAAGCGACCTGTTCGATGGCGTCGCGGTGCGCCAAAAACTGCGCCTGGCGGGCGCTGTTCTCGGTCCCCTTGACCCCGATGAGCTCGTCCATCGCCGCGTCACTGATCCGGCATTCGACCGGCTCATCCCCATTCAGCAGGATAAACACGAAAGCCAGCCGCTCGCTATCATGTCCGATAATCTTGCCACGTGTCAGCGGCATCGAAGGCACCCCCGAAGCTTCGTTTCCCATGGTGGTTTTCGGCGCTAATTTTGTCGAGAGGATGGACTGGTCCCGCTCTAGCCGCGACGGCCGGCGATTATCATCGGCTGCCGGGCTTTGGTCGGGGTTCGCAGCTAAGGGGCTCGCAGCCGATTGCGTCTGGATGGGCTCTCTCGATCAGTGTCCGTCGGGCGTCCGGACGCCATACCACTTGTCGCGCACCTGCAGATAATGCACGCTCGGGTCGTAGACCGAGGTGGCCAGATTGAGCACCTGCGGCGACAACCGACCCACCGCGTTCAGGACCGCATATGAGGCGACCACGCGATCGTGCTGTGCGGTGACGAGCGCGATGCGGGCGTTGACCAGCGCCTGCTGGGCGTTCAGCACATCGAGCGTGGTGCGCTGTCCGGCCTTGGCCTCGTCGCGTACGCCGTCGAGGGCGATCTCGGAAGCGCTCACCTGCGACTGCGCCGACGCCACTTGCGCTTTGCCCGCCACCAATTGCCCCCATGCGGTCACGACGTTGGCACGGGCCTGGTCGCGAACCATTTCCAGGTTGAGACGCTGCTGTTCCAGGCTTTCCTTGGACTGGCGGATCAGTGAATATTCGGCGCCCCCCTGATAGACCGGGACCGAGAGCTGCGCGGTCGCGGAGACGGCGGCTTCCCGGAAGACGATCAGTTGCTGTTCGTAGGCTTCCTGCGCGGCGATCTGTACCGTGAGCGTCGGCAACAGCGCGCCTTCGTTGATCTTGACCTGGAGATAGTTGACGTCGATGCCGAACATCGCCGCGGTCACGTTCGGAGACTGCTTCAAGCCGAGATCGACCGCGGCGGCCAGCGTTGCCGGCAGGAAGCGATCGATCGGCGAGCCCGGCGCCAGCGCCTGCGGTTCGTTGCCGATGATGCGGCGGAAATTCGATCGCGTCGTCGTCAGCGTCGCTTCGGCCGCGAGTTCCTGGGTCTTGCCGGCGGCGAGTTGCGCATCGGCCTGGGCGACATCGGTATTGGTGAGTTCGCCAACCCGGAACCGCTCCTTGGTCTGGTCCAGCGTTTCCAGGAGGACCCTGACATTGCTGCGCTGAACCTCGACGATGGCGCCGTCGCGCAGGAAGTCCATGTAGATGGTGGCGGCGTTGAGCAGAACCGTCTGTTCGAGCACCCGCAGGCCTTCGCGTGCGCCCGAAACCTGGCTCTCCGCCGCGCGCGTCTTGTTGGCGGTTTGATTGCCGTTATACAGCGTCTGCGTGACCGTGGCGCCGACGCTACGCGGTGCGTTGGTGCCGTGAATTTCGCCTTCGGCAGCCGGCGCGATACCGTAGGTATCGGTATATTGGTAGCCGGCGCTGGCGGTAATCGCGGCCTGGGGACGATAGCCCGCCAACGCCTGCGAAACATTCTCGTCGGTGGAGCGGACCTGGGCGCGTTGTGCATTGAGCTGCGGATTGCTCTGATAGGCGCGCACCAAGGCGGCCTCGATGGTATCGGCGAGGGCAGGTGCGTGGCCCGCCATCGTCATCAGAAGAACCGTAACCGCAACCCCGTGAACGCTTCTCAAACCCATTCTACGCGCCTTGTTGCCGCACCGATGTACAGCGGTACACTTGCCATGCCATTCCTGCCAGAGCCCGCAACGGTAATCCGTCGATGCGGCAGGAGGCAAGCTATCCGTCAACCAACTTTGCGTGCACAGATCGCGCGCGCAGTCGATCGAAGGCAGCGAAAGCGCAACGATGGCTCGACCGTCGATCGGCCGCTTACAAATCCTGTGGCTCCGACAACACAGTCGACTCGATTCCGCAACAAATAGAAACAGTCGAACGCGCTCTCGCAAAAATACGCACGGCCTCCGCCAGGGGAGCTGGCGGAGGCCGCGTAGAACATCTCACGGCGCCTAGGTTCGCCATGAGATGTGGGAGCTCTTGAAATCAACCGCTAGAACGGCAACAGCACGTCCATCACCTGTTGGCCGTAGCGCTGCTGTTGGACGTCGCTGATCTGGCCGTGGCCGCCATAGGCGATGCGGGCCTGCGCGATCTTGCTTGAATCGATGGTGTTGTCGCTCTGGATGTCTTCCGGACGGACGATGCCGGCGACGATCAATTCGCGCATTTCGAAATTGACGCGGATCTCCTGCTTGCCCTCGACCACCATGTTGCCGTTCGGCAGCAACTGGGTGACGACGGCGGCGATGTTGGTGGTCAGGCTTTCCTGCCGCTGAATCGTTCCCTTGCCGTCGCTGGAAGAGGTCGCGTCGGCGGTCAACAGCCGCCCGGGCAGAACCTTCGCAGCGGTGCCGGTTAACAGGCCCGAGCCCAGAAAATTGGTGATGCCGGAATCCTCGCTGGTGGACCGGCTGCGCTGGGTCTCGTTGGCGAAATTGGCCTGGTCGGTGATGTTGACGGTGACGGTCAGGAGGTCACCGATCTGGTGGGCGCGCTGATCCTTGAAGAACGACCGCGAGCCGTTGCGCCACAGCGAATTGGCATTATACGAAACCGCTTCCGGCTTCGGCATCGGCATCTGCACCGGCTTGTAGCCCGGTTGTGTGGTCGGATTTTCGATGGACGAGAGTTTCGGCGTCTCGCCGATTTGCGAAAGCCGGTCGATCGACGAACAGCCGCCGGCGACGCTGATCACGGTCAGCATGGTGCCCGCGAGAGCGATGCGATTGAACTTCGCCCGGTTGAAGATGAGCCGGTCGATACCCAACGAATTCATACAAGACTTCACACGATACTTGGACATCGAACTTACTCGGCTTTTTGAGCGACTGACGAACTGGTGCTGGAGGCGACCGAAACCGGCGCGGCTTCGGCCGATCCGACGCTGGAAGTATCCGAGGCGGGGGGAAGACGCGGCGTTGCGACGCTGATCGCGATTTGGCCGCGGCCGATCACGACGCCCGAGACGGTGCGCTTGGATTGCAGATTGGTGACGTTGATCACGTCGCCCTCGGTGCCGTTCTCCATCGCCTTGCCGCGAATGGTGAGGTACAGACCGGAGGATTCGTAGATCAAGGTGACGTTGTCGTCGCGCTGCACGAGGTCCGGCTTGGCGAGATCGGCGACCCGCAAGGCCTGGCCGGCGCGAGCCTGTCGTCGCATTTGCATCCCGACCGCGAGATTGCGCACGGCGGCGTCGCTTCCGACTTCGGTTTTCGTGCGCCGCTCGGTCATCACATCGGAGGATTTGAGGATATCGCCGTGCTGGACGTCGCGGGTCAGCACGGCCGCCTCCAAGGTCTCGATCACGGTGCCGGTGAAGCGCAGCCGGGTCGGCTTGGCATTGTTTTCGCTGCCGACCTCGAAGCTGACGTCGAAGCGGCCGTTGCGCGGCTCGTAGCGGGTCGCGACCGGCTGTATGGCGCCGCTAAAGGAGGCTTCGAGCTGGACCTCCTGAAGATCGCGATCGAAGGTCAGCGAAAGGTTGACGGCCTCGCCAAGGCCGCCGCGATGTTCCAGCGCATGCGCCACCTGGGACTGAATGTCCTTGACCTCGATGGCGCGCGACAATCTCGTGACCGAGACCGCCTTGATGTCCTTGGTGTCGACGCCGATCACCTGATGGGCCTGCAGCGCGGTGAGCAGCTGCGTGGTCGGCAACGAGCCGGTGGTGCCGAGGTCGGGGGCGCGATAGATCGCGATCTGCGCCGCCGTGCCGGCATTGTCGATCACGTCGCCGATCCGCACCACGTCGTCGGCGACCGTGACATTGGCGCGAAGCACCGGCGCCGCGATCACGTCGTCGCTGCTCTGGGCGAACGCGGTCGCGGCGGTGGCCACGAGCAGCGCGGCCGCGAACAGAACCGAACGAACGATGATCATCATCAGCTCCCTTACCGGAACAGCCCGGAGGTGGTTTGCAGCATCTGGTCGGCGGCGCTGATCACCTTGGCGTTCATTTCATAGGCGCGCTGCGCGGCGATCATGTTGGACATCTCGGAAACCACGTCGACGTTGGACTGTTCGAGGCTTCCCTGGGTGATGCTGCCGTAGCCTTCGGCGTTGGCGAGGCCGTCCTGCGGCGGGCCCGACGAGGGCGTGTCCTGGAATAAGTTGTTACCGACCGGCAGCAGCCCGGCCTTGTTGATGAAGCGGGTGAGGCTGATCTGGCCGATGATGGTCGACGTCGTGGTGTTCGGCAGTGTCACCGACACCTGGCCCTGCGAGTTCACCGTCAGGCCGGAAGAGTTCTGCGGGATCGTGATCGCCGGCTGCACCAGATTGCCCTGGGCGTTGACGATGCGGCCCAGATTGTCCATCTGGAAGGTGCCGTCCCTGGTGTATTGAAAGGTGCCGTCCGGCATCTGGATCTTGAAGAAGCCTTCGCCGGTGATGGCGACATCGAGATCGTTGCCGGTTTGCGACAGCGTTCCCTGCGTCATCGCCCGCGGCGTTCCGACGGTCTTCACGCCGCCGCCGACATCGATGCCGATCGGCAGGATGGTGCCCTGGTCGGAAGATTGCGCGCCGACACGGCGGATGTGCTCGTAGATCAGGTCCTGGAACGCGGCGGTCTGTTTCTTGTAGCCGGTGGTCTGCAGGTTCGCGATGTTGTTGGCGATGACGTTGACGCTGAGTTCCTGGGCCGCCATTCCGGTCGCGGCAGTGTTGAGCGCTTGCATGGGTTATCTCCGAAAATGGTCTTAAGCCGGAACGTCGGCGAGCTTCTCGATCGCAGTTTTGTGCAGGTCGCTTTCCTGTTGCAGCAGGGTCGCGATTTGGGTGTAGGTCCGCGTCACCTGGATCATGCGGCTCATCTCCGCTACCGAGCTGACATTGGATTTTTCCAGGTAGCCCTGCTGCAGCTGCGACTTGGTGTCGGGCTGCGCTGCGCCACCTTCACCGGCGGAATAGAGGTTGGAGCCTTCCTTCAAGAGCTTCTGCGCATCCGCAAAGCTGACGAGGCGAAGCTTGCCGCGTTGCGCATCGGTCCGGCCGGTGCCCTCCACCACGGTGATGGTGCCGTCGGGTGAAACGTTGACGTCATGATCGGCCGGCTGAAACACGATCGGTCCGGCGGTGCCCTGCACCGTATCGCCGGCCGCCGTCACCAGCTGGCCCAGATTGTTCATATGCAGGCCGCCATCGCGGGTGTAGCGCTCGCCACCGGCGGTCTGCACCACCAGGAAGGCGTTGCCGGAAATGGCGACGTCGAGCGGGTTGCCGGTTTGCTCGGTTGGGCCTTGCGAGAAGTCGCGGTAGGTGCCGCGATCCTGCACATAGCTGAGGCGGCGATCGCGACCGACGAATCTGTCTTCGTGGGCGCCCGGCATCAGATATTCCTCGAACAAGGAGGAGTCGGACTTGAAGCCTGCCGTGTTGACGTTGGCGATGTTGTTGGCGACGACGTCGAGCTGTCGCTCCAGCGTCGTTTGCCGCGAAAGTCCGATGAGAAGCGTATTCTCCATCGATGGTTCTCCCCTTGAGTGATCCGCTGCCTCAGCCCTCCCAGGCCGCATCGGCGGATGCTGCGAACCCTTGGCTCTCCCAAGCCGCCGGTTCGCTTAACAACAGAGCGAAAGCCGTGCCAGTTTGGAAAGTGTCTATTTCACAACGGCTTAGATGTTTTGCGGGGGGTGCCAACGGGCGGCAATAAGGTCTTGTTGACCATGTTTGCCCGGCAACTTTTTCCTACCTGCCGGTCAAACGAAAGGTTCCGTTAACCATTATTACCTTAGCGTCCGTATCTAGAGAGCGCATGTGCGCTGGCGGCATTGTATCGCGTTTTAAAGCCTGTCCGGCGGCATTGAATTCACGGCGACACCGGGCGGGGCAATGGCGGACAGCGACAAGGCAGACGACGGCGCGGCGGAAGCCGCGGGCGCCGCGCCCAAAGGCAAGCTCAAGCTGATCATCGCAGGCGTCGGCCTGCTCGCCATCCTCGGCGGCGGCGCCGGCTGGTTCTTTTTCTTCCGTCATCACGGCGAAGAGGTGCACGCCGAAGCGCCTCCCGCCAAACCGCCATCCTTCGTCGATGTGCCGGACCTGATGGTCAACCTGGCGGGCTTGCCGGGTGAGCGCGTGCAATACCTAAAAGTGAAGGTCACCCTCGAGGTCAAGGAAGAGAAGCAGGTCGAGGCGATCAAGCCGACGCTGCCGCGCGTCACCGATATTTTCCAGACCTATATGCGCGAGCTGCGGCCGGCCGATCTGAACGGCTCCGCCGGGCTGTTTCGCCTGAAGGAGGAATTGACCCGGCGGGTTAACGCGGCGCTCGCGCCCAACGAAGTCAGCGCTGTGCTGTTCAAGGAAATCGTCGTTCAATGACGAGACGGATTTAGGTCATGGCGGGCAACGATCAAGTCGACCAGGATGCCATCGCAGCGCAATGGGAAGCCTCGCTGGATTCGGAGGATCCGACGGCGGCCGCTGAAGCGGCTGCCGCCAACGAACTCTCCGGCACGATGGCGCTGCAATGGGCGGCCATGGTCGAGGACGGCGGCCGCGAGTTCGGCGGCGGCAAGAACGGCGGCGAGCGCGTTCTGTCGCAGGAAGAAATCGACAATTTGCTCGGCTTTAATGTCGGCGACGTCAATGTCGACGAAAATTCCGGCATTCGCGCCATCATCGATTCGGCGATGGTGTCCTACGAGCGTCTGCCGATGCTCGAAATCGTGTTCGACCGGCTGGTGCGGTTGATGACGACGTCGTTGCGCAACTTCACCTCGGATAACGTCGAAGTCTCGCTCGATCGCATTACCTCGGTGCGGTTCGGCGATTATATGAATTCGATCCCGCTGCCGGCCGTGCTCAGCGTGTTCAAGGCCGAGGAGTGGGAAAATTTCGGTCTGGCGACGGTCGATTCCAGCCTGATCTATTCGATGATCGATGTGCTGCTCGGCGGCCGCCGTGGCCAGACTTCCTTACGCATCGAAGGTCGTCCGTATACTACCATCGAAACCAATCTCGTGAAGCGGCTGGTTGAAGTAGTGCTGGCCGACGCCGAGCAGGCGTTCCGGCCGCTGTCGCCGGTGACCTTCACCATCGATCGCCTGGAAACCAATCCGCGCTTCGCCGCGATCAGCCGGCCCGCCAACGCCGCCATCCTGGTGCGGCTGCATATCGACATGGAAGACCGCGGCGGCAATATCGAGTTGCTGCTGCCTTACGCGACCATCGAGCCGATCCGCCCCGTGCTGCTGCAAATGTTCATGGGTGAAAAGTTTGGGCGTGATCCGATCTGGGAAGGCCATTTTGCCACCGAAGTCGCGCAAGCTCAGATTTCGGTCGATGCCGTGCTCTATGAAGCCGACATTCCGCTCAAGCAGCTGATGAAGCTGAAAGTCGGCGATACCCTGCCGCTGGAAATGCGCGCTGACGCGCTGGTGGAGGTGCGCTGCGGCAACGTCACCTTGACCGAGGGGCGGATGGGCCGGGTCGGCGACCGCGTCGCCATTCGCGTCACCAAGCAACTGCGCAAGCCCAACACCACCTTCGCGATGTTCGAGAAGGCCGATGAGCAAAACAAGGCACTGGAGGCCCAATGAGTCACTCATTAGGAATTGCAATCGAGAGCCTGGTCGCATTGTTGCTGGTGGTCACGATAGGCTATTGCATGCTGTTGAATGCGCGGTTGAAACGCCTGAAGGCCGACGAGAATTCGCTGAAGGCGACCATCGCCGAGCTGATCACCGCGACCGAAATCGCCGAGCGCGCCATCGGCGGGCTCAAGCACACGGTGCGCGACGTCAACGAGAATCTCGGCAGCCAGTTGACCGCCGCGAGCCAGATGTCGCAGCAACTGAAGAAGCAACTCGCCGAAGGTGACAACGTCGTTCGCAGGCTGTCCAAGATCGCGAGCGCCGCGCGGCCGTCGTCCGAGGCAGCTCCGGCCGCGGTTGCGCAGGCCGCGGCGCCGCAAGCCGCCGTTCTCCAAGTTGCTGTCCCGCAAATATCGAGCGCCAAGGCGATCGCCCAGGCCGCCCAGGCGTTTTCCGAACGCAGAAGGTCCAATGGCCTCGCCGCATGAAAGCCTTTCGTGACATTCGCGTTATGCCGGTCGTCGTGGTTGCGATTTTCGGCTTTGCGGTCCTGAAGATCGCGGGCCTCGTGATCGACGGCGGCTATGTGTTCGATTACGACCCGCAGCCGACCCAGAAATCCTGGGCGCAGGACAGCTTCAATTTTCCGACCGGCAGAACTGTTGCGGGCAGCAAGGTCGATCCCGGCGGCGGCGACATTACCGGTTCGGTCGACGAGAAAAAGGAAGAGAAGAAAGAAGAGCCGCCGAAGCCGGAGGCGCCCGCGGTCGAGCCATCCAAGCCGCAGGGATCGGTTACGTTGCCCCCCGAGGGCCAGGCGCCGGTATCGGCTTCGGAGCGCGCGGTGCTGGAGCGGCTGCAATCGCGGCGGCAGGAACTGGAAGCGCGGGCGCGCGAGATCGATATTCGCGAGAGCCTGCTCAAGGCCGCCGAAAAGAAAGTTGAATCGCGCGTCGAGGAATTGAAGGGCGTCGAGTCCAGGATTTCCACCGCGACCGACCAGAAGGCCGAGGCCGATGCCGCGCGCTTCAAGGGCATCATCACGATGTATGAGAGCATGAAGCCAAAGGACGCCGCCAAGGTGTTCGACCGACTCGAGATGAGCGTGCTCTACCAGATCGCCTCGCAGATCGCGCCACGGAAGATGTCCGATATTCTCGGCCTGATGCAGCCGGAGGCGGCCGAGCGCCTGACCACTGAAATGGCGCACCGCGCCGGATCGGACCAATCCGCCGCCGCCGAGCTGCCCAAGATCGAAGGCAAGATGCTGCCGCAAAAGACCAATTAGCCGGGATAATTAACAAGTCCTTAAATCGCCAATTCTAGATTCACATGCGCGGGCGAGGGCGTTCCGCGGCCGATCAAGTCGGCGAACCGAGAGATTCCCAAGGGAATACCAAGTCAATGGCGCGAACGGCTGCCGCTGGATTTTGGTCGCTCGTCCGCGCCTCGGCGCGGACCGCCTCGCGCTGGCCGGGCGTACGATCCTTGCGATCCTGGCCATCCTTGTTCACGGCCATCCTGATCCTGATCGGATCGACGTGTCCCGGCTTTTGCGAGAGCGATCCGGTCAAGGGCGAAGCCACCTTGTCGGCCGCCGGCGGTTACGCCCGGCTGGTGCTGAAGCTTGCCGACGATGTCGATTCCGAGGTGACCACGGCCGGCAACATCATCGTGATCCAGTTCAAGCATCCGGTCGATATTCCGGTCGAGGCCATCGCGGATGCGGTGCCGGATTACGTCTCTTCGGCGCGGCGCGATCCCGACGGCACCGCGATCCGGCTGTCGCTGTCGCGCCGGGTGACGGTCAACACGATGTCGGCCGGCGAGCGGATCTTCGTCGATCTGTTGCCGGATAACTGGGTCGGCGCGCCACCGAGCCTGCCGTCCGACGTGATCCGCGAACTGTCCGAGCGGGCGCGCGCCGCCGAGCGCGCCTTGCGCGTGCAGCGCGCCACCGATGCGGCAAAGAAGCGGCCGCCGATCCGCGTTCGCGCGTCGGTGCAGCCGACCTTCGTGCGCTTCGTGTTTGAAATGCCCGACGGCGTCACGGTGTCGTCGGTGTTGAACGACCAGAAGCTCACGCTGTTCTTCAACGCGGTGCTCAACTTCGACCTGGCGGACGCCAAGGTGGCGGCGCCGGCCAATATCGCATCGATCAGCCAGAAGATATCGGGTGAATCCTCCGCGGTGGAAGTCGCACTGATCGGCGATGTCGATGTCCACTCGTTCCGCGAGGATCGAAACTACATTATCGACGTGGCGTTCCAGTCGGCCGAAAAGCCGCAGACGTTGCTGCCGGCCGCGGCAGTAGTGCCGCCGGCAGCTCCCGCGTTGGCGGTGCTCGCACCGGCCGCCGCCGCACCTGCGCCAACGGCACCGGTGGCCGCCGCACCGGCGCCAGCCGCGCCGATCGCCGCCGCGTCGCCTCCTGCACCTGCCTCGCCAGCATCTGCGCCGCCCGCGTCCGAGAAGCCGTCCGACAAAACGCCGCTGCCACCGCAAGCAAGCGAGAAGGCGCCCGCGAACCCGGACAAGCCCGCCAAAGAGGCCAGCGTCGAGGCCAAGCCCGAAATCAAACCGGAGATCGCGGCGAACGCACCTGCCGCGCAGGAAACGCCGCGCGCCGCGCCGCCGGCAAACGCGATGCCGCCGCTCGAGGCCCCGAAAGCCAGCGCCGCGGCAGCGCCTGCGGCGGCGGCAGCGCCCGTGGCTGAAACCGTGCCCGGCGACAACGCGGCTTCCGTCAGCGCGTTGCGCGACAGCGAAGGCCTGCACGTAACGTTTTCCTTTGCCACGATCACGCCGGCCGCATTGTTTCGCCGCGCCGATACGGTGTGGCTGATATTCGACACCACCAAGCCGATCGATCTCGCGCCGTTCAAAAACAATGGCGGCGCCATCATCGCCGAGTTGAAGCTGCTGCCGCTGCAAAACGGCCAGGCGATCCGGATCCGGCTCAACCGTCCCCAGATGCCTTCGCTGGTCGGCGATATCAAGGGCGGCAACGCCAACTGGACGCTCACCTTCTCCGATACGATGCAGACGCCGACGCAGCCGCTCGCGGCGACCAGGAACATCACCGATCCCGCGCTTGCCAATGTCACGGTGGCGTTGGCCAAACCCGGACGCCTGCACCGCGTGGTCGATCCGGAGGCGGGCGATACGCTGCTGGTGGTGACGGCGCCGCCACCGGTTCGGGGCTTCATCAAGCGACAGGACTTTGTCGAGATGTCGCTGCTGGAATCGATTCATGGCGTCGCGGTCCGTCCGAACTCCGATGACGTCACCGCCGAGATCGCGCCCGACAAAATCACGATCGGCCGGCCCGGCGGTCTGACGCTGTCGTCGGTGCATGCCGCAACCGAGCGTGCGCCGACGGTGCCGAAGGCGATTTTCGACGTCGCCGACTGGGACAACAACAAACAGGGCAATTTTGTCGCGGGCCAGGACGCGCGGCTCGAAGCGGCCGCAGCACTGGAGGCCGATCAACGACTGCCGGCGCGGATGGATCTGGCGCGTTTCTACATGGCGCGCGGGTTCTATCCGGAAGCCAAGGCCGTGCTCGATCTCGCGCTGGCTGACGCCAAGCCGGGCGCCGAGGATCCGGCCGCGCTGATCGTGCATTCGGTCGCGAGCAGCCTGATGGGCCGTCCGGGGCGGGCGCTGAAGGACCTCGCCACCCCCGTGATCGGAAACAATTACGACTCGCAGCTGTGGAAGGCGCTGGCCTTTGGCCGGCAGGGCAAATGGGCGGAAGCGCGCGAGAAATTCAAGAACGTCGAATTTGCCATCAATTCGCTGCCGATCGATCTGCAGCGTATCGTGATTTCGGACGCGATGCGGGCTTCGCTCGAGGTCAAGGATTATTCCGGCGCCGACAAGCGCAGCAGCGATCTGGAAGTTGTCGGCGTCCCGCCCGAACTGAAACCCGCGGTTTCGGTGATGCGCGGCCGGCTCGCCGAAGCGCTCGGGCACGACAAGGATGCCTTGACCCAATACGCCATCGCGATCGGCTCTTCCGACCGGCAGGCCGCGACGGAAGCCAAATTATGCGAGATCGTGTTGCGGCAGAAGCGCAACGAAATCAGCCAGGCCGACGCGCTGCGTGAGCTTGAGACGCTGGAAGTATTGTGGCGCGGCGACGCGCTCGAAGTGCGGGCGCTGGAAATGATGGCGCAGATCTATTCCGATACCGGACGCTACAATGAAGCGCTGGCGGCGTTCAGAACGGCGACCAGGCTCGATCCCAATTCGGAGATGTCGCGACAGGGGCAGGACGCCTCGTCGGCGTTGTTTGCGCAGATATTCCTGGGGTCGAAGGGCGACGACCTGCCGCCGGTCGATGCGCTCGGGATGTTTTACGAATTCCGCGAGTTGACGCCGATCGGCCGCCGCGGCGACGAAATGATCCGCCGGCTGGCGGACCGGTTGGTCGGGGTTGACCTGCTCGATCAGGCCGCCGAGCTCTTGCAATACCAGGTCGATCACCGGCTGGAAGGCGCGGCACGGGCGCAAGTGGCCGCGCGGCTGGCGATGGTGTACCTGACCAACCGCAAGCCCGATCGCGCCATCGCGGCCCTTCGCACCACGCGCATCGCCGATCTCTCCGGCGAATTGCGCCAGCAGCGGCTCTTGCTGGAAGCGCGCGCGCAAAGCGACGTCGGCCGTCACGATCTTGCGCTCGACATCATCTCGAATATCAGCGGCCGTGAAGCGATCCGGCTGCGCTCCGATATCTACTGGGCGGCGCGGCGCTGGCGCGAGGCGTCCGAGCAGATCGAATTGTACTATGCCGACCGGTGGCGCGACTTCAAACCGCTGAACCCGATGGAGAAGGGCGATGTGATCCGCGCCGTGGTCGGATACGCGCTGGCGGAAGACGCCATCGGGCTGGCGCGCTTCCGCGAAAAATACGCACCGTTGATGAGTGGCGATGCCGACCGCGCCGCGTTCGAGACCGCAAGCAAGCCGACCGCCACCACCAGCTCCGAATTCGCCGATATCGCCAAGATGGCGGCCAGCGTCGACACGCTCGACGGCTTCCTGCGCGACATGAAGACCCGCTTTCCCGACGCCACCGCGAAGGCGACATTGCCGCCGGGGACCGAGAGTGCCGATCAGTTCCCGACCGGCGCCTTGCCGCGGATCATCGGGCTGACCAAAGCGGACGCCGCCAGATAACGCCACAAGCGAATGCGGCTCGGATCGCAGGCAACGTGGCGCGTGTGGCATCGAGCCCCTCGACAGCGCCGCGCCGAAGCGGCAACCTGTGCGGGATCATCGCGCAGGGGAAACCGCGGTCATGAGCAAGCCGGTCAGAAGCGAAGCTGAACTCATTGCGATGGCGAGGGCGGAGCTGAAAGTGCACGCCGACTGCCCGGACGGCATCGTGATTTCGGTGCTGCGAAGCGACGATTCCTGGGAGTTTCGTGCCTCCGCCGATGCCGCGACGGTAGCAAAACCCGGCTACCCCGAATGCGTCGCGATGCTGGTGCAAGTCGGCGATCACCTGCGCAAGCAATATGACGTGAGCGGTTAGGGCTTGGAGCGGGCGGTGGATGTCCGCTTTGGTGCGCATCGCGGACCTGAGTCGGACATCGCCCCTTGTCCGAGAAGTGCCGCAAGGCGACATCTGCCACTGAAGAACTTGCCGCCGGCGCCCGATCAGGGCCCAAGCTACTCCTGTCCGCCCTAGTCCCGATAGTCGTATGATCCGGGCTCGCGGCTCCTGCCGATCAATTGGTTCGCACGTGGATTGTCGTTGGGGTCATCGAGGGCTTCGATGTCACTTTTGAGTTCTCGCCGCATAATCACGAGAAGCAACAGCACCAAACAAAGAAAGACGGCCACTCCTAAGTAGACGCTGTAGTGAGCCGCCCAGACCACTAGACCGAAGCCGACCCACATCAGGGACTCGAAGGCCACGTTCAAAAGAAGATATTGAGCGGCGTCGGCACTTTTTTCTCTGAACCGAGAGCCGAGCCGTGACTTCGGATCACTCAAGGCCCCCCAGGCCAGCAAGGCAAAAAAAGCGCCCACCGCAGCGACCAAGACGATAAGTGCCGCCACCACCCAAACTGACCAAGCTGACGACACCGCCACGTGATATGCTTGTCTCAGCATCGCAAAGACCACGCCGAACAGGAATAGCGACATCCCGCCACAGACGAGTGCAGCGACGCGGTATCGCGGCGGTACATTTCGCAGTTTTTTCATAGGTGCTGCAACATCGTTTGCGACGTACGTCGCCAGTCTAGGAGGTGCACGGACTTTTGAGGCAATTGGCATGAGTGCCACGCCGTAGCACATGAGTATTCCGCCGAAGCAAATGAGCACGACGGCCAATCCGGGCCAGCCACCCTCATTCATCAAAAGTCGGAACTCCTTCGTATGGCCAATGAGGAAGACTAAAAGAGCCAAAGGAACAATGATTTTGACAATCTTCATGACGTGGCCGAGAGAAAAATCAAAAGTGCCTCGAATGCTTCACTTCCATGGAGATAGGTCAGACCGGGCTGATTGGCGTTCAAGGGGAAGCAACACAAAAGCGTTATGCCGCGTCGCAACGGCGCACGCTGCGCAGTCGCATTTGGCTACCGTCGAATGTCCGCTCCGGGTGTGCGCCGTGGAAAGGCGGCGCTTTCCAGTGGGTGCGAGGCCCACCCGGCAACCGCTCCAGCCGGAAGCAACCGGAGCAGTCATGGAGGAGACGAAATGGCTGAAGCCTTCGGTTAGCGTGTCACGAATTGGTGACAGCGCGAGTGTGCAGGCCGTAACGCGAGTGAACGCCGAGCAAGCCTCGAAAAGGACAATGCGCAGGCCGACCCGACGACCCTTTCGGGGAAGGCTGATACGGCTGGGTGAAGCAGAGCGAAGAGTACGCCCAGCCGCTGCGCCGGGGTAGTGGCGACAGCATGCACACAAGGAAAGCGTACGCAACACGGGAAGCCCCATGGCGTGGTCAGCGATGACCAACCGAACGCCCGCGAGGGACAGGTCGGGCGCCTTGGGGTGGCGGAGAGGTTCGTAGTACCGCTGAAGCCGGGTAACTCCGGTGGAGGGAAGGGACCTCAGTTCAAGACAAACGCAACAAGTGGTGAGGGATTTGGAGATTGGGCAACCTATCAACTCCGAAAACTGTTCAGAAACTGCAGAAGGCGTTGCACGCGAAAGCGAAGGCAGAAGCCGAGTATCGCTTCTACGCCCTGTACGACAAGATCAGTCGCGAGGACATCCTGGCGCATGCCTATGC
The DNA here is from genome assembly GCF_009766005.1 of Bradyrhizobium sp. S69. Classification (GTDB taxonomy): domain Bacteria; phylum Pseudomonadota; class Alphaproteobacteria; order Rhizobiales; family Xanthobacteraceae; genus Bradyrhizobium. The sequence continues at coordinate 282,856 of NZ_LMUK01000038.1, forward strand.
CCTGTGCCGCTCCAACAAGGGCGCACCGGGAGTAGACGGCCAGAACTTCGCGGATATCGACGCGTACGGGGTGCGGCGGTGGCTTGGCGAACTGGCGCTTGCTCTCAGGCAAGAGACTTATCGACCGGACCCCATCAGAAGAGTGTTCATACCGAAGGCCAACGGCAAACTCAGGCCGCTGGGCATCTCGACCGTGCGGGATCGGGTCTGCATGACAGCGGCAATGCTGGTGCTGGAGCCGATCTTTGAAGCCGACCTTCCACCAGAACAGTATGCGTACCGTCCCGGGCGAAACGCCCAGCAGGCGGTGATCGAGGTGGAAGGGCTGCTGTTCCGAGGCCATCCGGAAGTCGTCGACGCCGACCTCGCGGACTACTTCGGGAGCATCCCCCATGCCGAACTCCTAGAGTCGGTAGCGCGCCGAATTGTTGATCGGCGCGTGCTGCATCTGATCAAGATGTGGCTGGAGTGCCCCGTGGAAGAAACCGACGATCGAGGACGGAAGACACGCACGACCGAGGCTCGGGACAAGCGGCGTGGCATCCCGCAAGGCTCACCCATCTCACCACTACTGGCGAACCTTTACATGCGCCGGTTTGTGCTGGGTTGGAAGAAGCTCGGGCTGGAGCACAGCCTCGGCACGCGCATCGTGAATTATGCCGACGACCTCGTGATCCTGTGCCGGAAAAGCACCGCCGATGAGGCGCTGCAACGACTGCGCGAGATCATGGGCAGGCTGAAGCTCACGGTGAACGAGGAGAAGACACGAATCTGCAAGGTGCCGGAAGGCGAGTTCGACTTCCTGGGATACACGTTTGGGCGGATGTACTCAGCGAGAACCGGAAAGGCCCGCCTGGGTCACCGGCCATCAAAGAAAAGCATCAGGCGCATGGTCGAGAACGTCCATGTTCTGACCGACCGAGCGGGTACCTGGCAAGAGACCACGGAGTTGGTGGGTCGGTTGAACCGCGCGCTACGCGGATGGGCCAACTACTTCAGTATTGGCACCGTCAACAAGGCGTATCGGACGATCGACAACTACACCGCTGTGCGGTTGCGCCGGTGGTTGCGCATCAAGCACAAGGTCAGGCGACGCAAGGGCGGGACCTATCCACTCTCGCACCTCTACGGGCACTTCGGGCTCGTACGCCTATGCCGGCTTGGGCACGACGTGCCGTGGGTGAAGGCGTGAAGTTTTGTCCGAGAGCCGGATGCGGGAGATCTGCATGTCCGGTTCGATGAGCGGGATGTGGAAACGGAGCCATGGCTGAACCACTAAGGCACCGCCAGACGAAAGAGGCGGCAACAGATATGTTCAGCCTACAGCCACCGCGCCACATCTCGACTCTACCCGGCTGGTTCAGCCGCAAGCGTGCGTCCGCGTCTCGATCGAAAGAATCCAAGGCAAAGAAGCCGCGCGCGCGCCGCAGCGGCATCATCGCGCTGGAGCCGCGCATGATGTACGACGGCGCCGGTCACGCGACGGCGACGCATCATTATCACGACGGCGCTGGCGATCACGGGCACATGCTCGCGGCCGAGAACAAGCTCGCACAGACGCCCAATGTGCAGACAACGAATGTGCAGGCGCCGCCGCCACCCACGATCACGGCGGTGGCGAGCCAACCGGTCAACGGCGGCACGGTTGAAGTGCAGGGCACCGGCAAGGCAGGCGAAACCGTCAAGCTCTATGCCGACGGCAACACCACGACGGTTGTCGGCACCGGAACGGTCGGCGCGAACGGTGCGTTCGACATCACGACGTCCGCGAGCTTTGCCAGCGGCGCGCACAGCTTCACGGCCACGGAAACCGGCAAGCATCACGCCAGTGCGGCATCGGCGGCGGCCGATGTCGGTGCCAACGTCGCCACCTGGGTCAAGAATCCGACCGAGATCGTGTTCATCGATCAGCAGGTCCCGGATTATCAGGCCCTGGTTGCCGGCGTAAATCCCGGCACCGAGGTG
>NZ_LMUK01000038.1:284830-297443 GCF_009766005.1 Bradyrhizobium sp. S69
ATTCGCGTCGATTTTGGCATGTCTGGGATATGTCCGGTTACGGGGAAATCTCGGAAGTACCAGTTCTCCGGTTATGCCGGTTGAAGGTTCGTTGGCGGCACTGGCGCCAGTGACCGGATCATGGACGCACTGGCGGCCGGTCAACACGCGGCGGTGCAGATGATCGGTACGTCGGTCGCGCGGATGCAGCAGCACAGAGCTTATATCGCGGACAACAATCACCAAGATATCGGCAGCTCGCGAGGGAGCCTAACAAGCAAGCCTTAGCAGTCTCTATCGGTTTGAGTCGTCGCCGATCGTTCAGCGCGCTTTGGCTGCTCTCGACAGCGCGGTTACGGATTCTTTCACCGCTTTCGCCGGCACCAGTTCGGGCGCCGCTATCTCTGCGCCATTGAGCTCGCGTACCACGTCGACAAACCGCTGAAGCAATGGCGGCAGGGTGCGAAGGCGCAGCGCCATCATCAACCAGCTCTCCGCCTCGGGGGCCGCGATCGGGCGGCTGAACACGCCGGGCATCGCGATGCAGGTGTAGCACTCGGGCAGCACCGCGATGCCGATCCCGGCGGAGACGAGACCGAGCACTGTGCTGAGTTCGCGCGCTTCCTGTTCGATGCGCGGGGTGAAGCCGGCGGAGCCGCACAAGGTCATCAGATGTTCGTGCATGCCGCAATTCACCAGCGGCTCGACACCGACGAACGGCTGATCGAGCAGCTCGGCCATCGCGATCGGCGCGTGCGAATTGGCGAGCGGATGGCCGGCCGGAACAAACAGCCGCAAGCGGTCGTGCCACAGCGGGATCAGCTCGATGTTGCGGTTCTGCTGCAAGGCCGACGGCGGCCGCAGGATGCCGAAGTCGATCTGGTCGTTGGCGAGTGCGGTAAACTGCCGGCCCGTCGCCATATGCTGCAACTCGATCCGCACATCGGGATAGCGCTTGCGAAATACCCGCAGCAATTGCGCGAACGGCTCGCGCATCGGAACCGATCCGGTGAACGCCAGCCTGATCGTGCCGGCTTCGCCGCGGCCGGCGCGGCGAACCACGTCGGTGGTGTGTTCGAGTTGCTTGACCGCGCGCCGCGCGTTCTCCAGCAGCAACTCGCCCGCGGGCGTCAGTTCGACCTTGCGGCGGTTTCGGCTGAACAGGCTCGTTCCAAGCTCGGTCTCGATCGCCTTGATCTGAACGCTGAGCGGGGGCTGGCTGATGTTCAGCCGACGGGCGGCGCGGCTGAAGGAGAGTTCCTCGGCCACGGCAATGAAATAGCGGAGCTGGCGGTAATCCATCCTCTTATAGTCAAAACGAATAGCCGGGCTGTCAATATGATATTGGACTGAATGGTTGCTTGGGGCCGATAGTGCGGCCGAAACAGACCGCCAAAACGGTCGAACCAGGAAACGCGGCAAGAAACGCGGCAGGAAACGCTAACGGTGGCGAGGTTTGCCGCCCGGCGGCATTCATTCGCGCAACATCAGCCTTTTCGTCCGGTCCCGGCCGGCAGTCTCGAGAACGCGCGGACCCATGCGCGTCGCATCAAAACCCAGCGGGGATGAAATCATGAGACTGGGCTGGTATTCGGACCTGTTGGCCTCCGAGCGGCGAACATTTTGGGCCTGCTTTGCCGGTCTCGGCCTCGATTCGATGGACACCACGATCTTCTCGCTGGTGTTGCCGACCTTGATCGCGCTGCTCGGCATCAGCCATCCGCAGGCCGGCATTCTCGGCTCGGCCTATCTGATCGGCAGCGCGGTCGGCGGCTGGGGCGGCGGCATCCTCGCCGACCGGATAGGCCGGGTGCGCACCTTGCAGGCCATGATCCTGCTGGTGGCGATCTTCACCTGCCTGTCGGCATTCAGTTCGGATTTCTGGCAATTGCTGATCGCGCGTTTTCTGCAGGGCGCGGGCTATGGCGGTGAGTCCGCGATCGGCGGGGTGTTGATCAGCGAGGTGATCCGCTCGCATCTGCGCGGCCGGGTCGCGGCCACCGTGCAGAGCGGATATGCCCTCGGCTACGCGTTGTCGGTGCTGGCGTTCCCGATGGTGTATGCGCTGTTTCCGCAGGCGCAGGCCTGGCGGGTGTTTCTGCTGCTCGGCCTGCTTCCGGCGCTCCTGGTCTTCATCATCCGGCGGCTGGTGCACGAGCCCGAGATCTTTGTCGAAACCAGGAGGGCGCAGCGCGATCAAGCGGCCGCGCCGAAAATCACCGCGATCTTCCAGCCGCAATTCCTGGGCACCACCATCACCTGCCTGTTTCTGGCGACCGGCGTGCTCGGCGGCGCCTATGTCATGATCACCTGGCTGCCGACCTATTTGCAGAGCGCGCTCGGGATGCCCGTGACCAAGACCGCGGGCTTCCTGTTCGTCAACATCTTCGGCTCGCTCACCGGGCCGGTGTTCTATGGCATCCTCAGTGACAGGATCGGCCGCCGCCAGGCCTTCGTCGCGTTCCTGGTCTGCCAGGCGATCAACGCGGCGATCTACATGTTCGTCCCGCTCAGTCCGACGATCATCCTCATTCTCGGCTATTTCCTCGGCGCCTTCCAGGGCGGGCTGGCCTCGGGGCTGGTGCCGACGTTCGCCGAACTCTATCCGACCGAGTTGCGGGCCAACGGTTCGAGCTTCTGCGCCAGCGTCGGACGCGGCGTAGCTTCGATCGTGCCGGGCATGGTAGGGATTCTATCGGTGCAACTGACGCTGCCGGTCGCGATGGGGGTGTGCGCCATCGCATCCTACATCGTCGGTATCGTCGCCGCGCTGTTGTTGCGCGACAAGACGGGTATCGACCTGCGCACGCTCGATCGCGAGAGCGCGGTGTCGGCGGTCCAGACTGTCGGCGGCAATCGAACCAATACAAACAGCAGCGTAGCTGCGAACGGAGGCATGAAATGATTGGATTTCAGATCTGCAAGCGGACCCGCAAGGTCAGCGCCGACATCGTCGCGAAGTTTCGCGAGCTGCCGGTCGCCAATATCAGCGATTCGATGTCACGGATGACCGCGGCCGGCGCAAAGCTGCGGCCGATCCATGCCGGCGGCGTGCTCGCAGGACCGGCTTTCACGGTCAAGACCCGCCCCGGCGACAATCTGATGGTGCACAAGGCGCTCGATATCGCCGAGCCCGGCGACATCGTGGTGGTCGACGGCGGCGGCGATCTCACCAATTCGCTGATCGGCGAGATGATGACGGCGCATGCGCAGCAGCGCGGCATCGCCGGCATCGTGATCTTTGGCGCGATCCGCGATTACGACGTGCTGCATGCCGGCCATTATCCGATCTTCGCAGCGGGCGTGACGCATCGCGGTCCCTACAAGGACGGCCCCGGCGAGATCAACGTCCCGATCGCGATCGACGGCATGGTGATCGCGCCCGGCGACCTCGTGGTCGGCGATGGCGACGGTCTGGTCTGCGTTCCCTATGAGCAGACCGCCGAAGTGCTGAAGGCGACGGAAGCCAAGCACGCCGCCGAGCTGAAGCAGATCGAGGCCATCAAGGCCGGCAAGAGCGACCGCGCGTGGGTCGATGCCGCGCTGACCCGGCTTGGCGTCAAGTTCTGAGCTTGATCGGCGCGCGTGATCCCGTCTGACATTTTGGAAGGACCGACAGATGTTCAATTGCTCTGATGCGCTTGAGCCGACCGGCTGCGATTGTTGTGGCGCCGGCCGCTGGCTTCTCCCCGCTGGCATCCAGGCGATGGCGTCGATGCCGCCGCCGACCAATATCGAGGCGATGAGCGGGGCAGGGCGCGCGCGCAGCTCTTCAGGCGGCAGCGATCTCGTAATCGATTGTCACGGGCATTACACCACCGAACCGAAGGAAGTGTTGGACTGGCGCAAGCGCCAGATCGCGGCGATCGGCGACGCCTCGCAGATGCCGTCGGTGGATTCCCTGGAGGTCAGCGACGACCAACTGCGCCAGTCGGTCGAGGGCGCGCAGTTGAAATTGCAGCGCGAGCGCGGCACGTCGGTGACGCTGTTCTCGCCGCGCGCTTCCGGCATGAGCCATCATATCGGCGACGCCTCGGTCAGCGCGGCGTGGACGCGGCTCTCCAACGACCTGATCTGGCGGATCACGCAGCTATATCCGGATAATTTCGTCGGCGTGTGCCAGTTGCCGCAATCGCCCGGCGTCGAGCCGAAGAACTGCATCGCCGAACTGGTGCGCTGCGTCGAGCAACTCGGCTTCGTCGGCTGCAACCTCAATCCGGACCCGAGCGGCGGCTACTGGACCGATCCGCCATTGACCGATCGCTGGTGGTATCCGTTCTACGAAAAGATGGTCGAGCTCGACGTCCCCGCGATGGTCCACGTCAGCGCCGCCGCCAACCCTGCCTTCCACACCACCGGCAGCCATTACATCAACGGCGACACCACGGCATTCGTGCAGTTCCTGATGTCGGATCTGTTCAAGGATTTCCCGACGCTGAAATTCATCATTCCGCATGGCGGTGGCGCCATTCCCTATCACTGGGGCCGCTACCGCGGCATTGCGCAGGACCAGAAGCGGCCGCCATTGTCGGAGTCGCTGTTGAAGAACGTGTTCTTCGACACCTGCGTCTATCACCAGCCCGGCATCGACCTTTTGACCAAGGTCATCCCGGCCGAAAACATCCTGTTCGCATCGGAAATGGTGGGGGCGGTGAAGGGGATCGATCCGCAGACCGGCTTCAACTATGACGACACAAGGCGCTATATCGATGGCTCGACCATCCTCACCTCAGATCAGAAGCGCGCGATCTTCGCCGGCAATGCCCGGCGTATTTTCAACCGCATCCCCGCCAGATTGTTCGGCTGAGGCCGGCTGGAGCAAATGATGTCACCATCCAAACCGTTGCGGGTCATCCTGTCCGAATTCGCCTGGAAGACCTACGGCGATATCCTCAAAGCCGCCGTTGGCGATATCGAGCCGCGGATCGTCACGCCCGACACGGTGCCGGATCTCGCCGGCGCCGAGATCGCCTTCGTGACCCGCGACATGTATCTCGGCGGCACCCGCAGCAAACCCGCGCCGGCCTTTGTCCGCTTCATCGACATCCTGCGCGGCGCGCCGGACCTGAAATGGCTGCATACCTACACCGCGGGCGCCGATCATCGCTTCTATGTCGAGCTGATGGCGCAGGGGCTGACGGTGGCCACCTCGGCCGGTGCGAATTCGGACGTCGTGGCGCACAGCGCGCTCTCGGGCCTGTTGGCCTTGGCGCGGCGGTTGCCGGCCTCGATAGACTCGCAGCGCCGGCACGCCTGGGAGCCGCTCTACAGCAACGAACCGCGCGACCTCCTGGGACAGCGCGCCGTCATTGTCGGCCTCGGCCCGATCGGGCAGGAGATCGGCAGGCTGTGCGCTGCGTTCGGGCTGAAGGTGACCGGCGTGCGCCACACCGCCGGGCTGACGCCGCCCGCGGGTTTTGAGCGTTGCGTGACCTATTCCGAGCTCGCCTCGGTGTTGCCGGATGCCGACTGGCTGATCTTGTCGTGTCCGCTGTCGGATTCGACGCGAAAGATCATCAATGCCGAGAAGCTCGCGCGGTTGCCGGCGCAAGCGCACATCATCAACGTCGCGCGCGGCGAGGTGGTCGAACAATCGGATCTGTTGGCGACCCTTCAAGCCAAAAAAATCGCCGGCGCCTATCTCGACGTGTTCGAGGTCGAGCCGCTGCCGCCCGACGCAGGCTTTTGGGATTTGCCCAACGTGCTGGTGATCTCGCACAGCGCGGCCGCCTCCGACGGCCACGGCCGCCGCGTCGCCAACGCATTCGCCGGCAATCTTGCGCGCTGGGCCGAGGGCAAGCCGCTGCTCAATGTGGCCGAGGCGTAGCCATACAGCCGCGCTGCGAGGGCCTCCAACCGGTTCGATTCCCCACGCGGCGGAACTTACGCTGTCGGATTTCATTGGTCTGCCCAGAGGAGCATCCAATGAACGACAACAAGAATCCGAGTGAGAAGCAGCCGGGTGAGAAGCCCGAAGGCAAACAGCATTTCAACCCGGGCAACCAATCCGGCAAGGAAGCCGAACTGGTTCCCAAGGAAGAGACGAAAAAGCGGGACTAGAAAAAGCGAGATTAAACGAAAGCAAGAGGCCGCCTTGGAGCCCGTGAAGCTATTACCGACGTCATCCTGAGGAGCGCGCTCTCGCGCGCGTCTCGAAGGATGGTGTTCAGCTCGCTGCTTGCGGCCATCCTTCGAGGCCCGCCGAAGCCGGCGGGCACCTCAGGATGACGTCGGAGATAGCTTCGCGGGCCCTGCTCAAGCGCGAAACTGAAACAATACGTCCTCGCAAAACCCGACGTCACTTTTCCGCTGTTTGCTCGGCCTCGCGGGCCAGTCGCAAAGCCTTCAACCGTTCACGGTTCTCGTTGAACGCCTTTTGCGTGCGCTCATGCTCGGTCATGGCCTTGACGGCATCGGCTTGCCTGAACAATTTGCGGGCCTCGCGCTCGGCCGGCGTAATTGTCTTCCTCTCAAATGTATCACTCATCCTTAACCCTTACCCTCTAACGCTTCGCAGATATCGGAGACCTTCCACGGCAAGAAAATGTTCATCGGCTTCCGGCCTTTCGGCCAGATGGCTCGACACTTTCTCCCGAACGGCTTGCGCTTGTTCGTCCGTCATCTTTTCGATCAAACAGTAGGTCTGCATGACGCGGTCGATAGCTGCCTGCATGGTCTTCTCCTTGAGAACACTATCGTAAACGCCGCAACGGAACCTTTGTTCCAATGTGACGTTCTGTTGGAAATGGAGAATGACGATGGACCCGACCCGCTGCCCGCACTGTAACAATCGCATGAAGCCCGTGGTTACCGATGACGGGCGGACGGATCTCGAGTGCCTGAAATGCGATGCGGTGAAGCCTCGTCAGGCCGACGCGGCGCGCTGGACCGAAAATCCTGTGGTTCATGCGAAGGTCGCCTGAAACACTCGCCCGCCGCGAATGTACAAAAGTGCACCGACGGCAGCGTTGATCTCGGTTAACGCTTGCGAATTGCATTCTTAAATTCTTATTGGCGATCAGCCCGCTCTGTGCGGGCTTTTCGTCTAGCTGGCGAGGCTAGCCGGTATAGGTTTGAAATCTGCCGCGCGCATACGCTTGAGATACCGCCTTCATCAGTTCGCTGACTTCCGATTCCAGAAACTCATTCGCGACGATCAGCGCCTTCACCGCCGCGCGCGCATCGCCGCCGCACGCCGCGATGGCCTGATCCGCCGCCGCATCGAGCTGCTCCGCGTCCGATTGTGGAATGGGCGCGGGATTTTTGGCCATCGGGCATCTCTCGTGTTGGGCGGTATTGGGATTTGTTCATGATATGTTCTAGTTGTCAATCTCGTACTGGCCCCTTTCCATCCGCTGTTCGGAGTGGTCCCTTTTGATTTCTGGAGTGGTCCGTTTTGGCTGTTGACAATTTCGCGACGTGATCAATTTTGACCAGCGGCTAGAAGCAACAGTGAGAGAATGTCTCATCACCGCCCGCCATAGGCAATCATCGGTGACCGAGAGTTTTGCGCTCCCGCCCGATCAAGGCGCGAATCATGTCTCAAACCCAATCAACCACACCGCTCTGCCCGATGTGCCACAAGGCAATGAGGCTTATGCTCATGAAAGAAACGGACGCCCGTAAGCTGCGCTGCATGGATTGCGGCCAGCCCGACCCGATGCAAAGCGTGGACACGCAAGCCTGGCTCAAAGGCGAACTCGGCCAAGCACGTACCGGATAACCCCTTGTGACCTATTTTGAATTTCGCAGAGGCCTAATTTCGGCTTTGCCCCGATAGACCCATAAACGTTCCGCCATTGCTAAGTTGAATTAGGAACCGCATTCAACCCAAACTGTTGACGATCATCACCGCTCCATAGTGGCTTTTATCGGTGATGAGATCGCCGGTTGCGCTCCCGCCCAATTCATAGGGAGCAGCGCCGTGGTAAGGCCAACCAGACGTGAACGCATTTTAAATAGCGAACGACCGCACTGCCCCGAGTGTGGGATGCGAATGATAGCTATCGGTCCGACCCTGAAAAAATTCGAGTGCTTGCACTGCGGATATGCGGGGGCAGCCATTAAGAGGGAAGCCGCAGAGTAAGTGGCGGCCTCTTTCACAAACCGGGACGAACGCCGGGATTGCTCAGACGGTGCAAGGCATCAGCGGACCGTGACGATCTATCCACAGGCGCAAAAGAAACGGCCCCAGCGCCGGGGCGGGGCGCTGAGGCCGTTGGACAGCAGGCAGTCAAAAGGAAACCTCGACCCCCGCCGTTTGCGAACGAAATTAGTTCTTCTTCATGGTGTCGGCGCTGGGCGAACCATCCTTGGACATGTCGCCCTTCTTCTTCATGTTGCTGCCGGACATGCCGTCCTTCTTCATGCCGTCATTGCTCATGCCGGTGGTGGTGCCCTTGTTCATCGATCCCTTGTCCATCGAGGTCGAATCGTTGGTCATGCCGGGCTTGGTCATGTTGTCGCCCTGCGCAGCGGGGCCAGTGGTCTGAGCGAATGCCGATCCACACATGAGGGTGAGGGCAGTCGCGATAAGAATCTTCTTCATAAGTATCTCCTTTGGGCTAAATCCCACTAGAGCAAGTCGCGCTCAGGGCATACGTTCCTAAAATGCGGACGGTAAATTTCGGGCCGAAGCTGAAACCGGTGCGCTCGCTGGCCGTACAGCCAAACTGGAGTTTCCTCATTTGCCAATGTGAAAAAAATCCAAGCTATAGGTGAACCTTTCTGACCTATCGCAGCTTAGGTATTTGATGTTCGACATGGTGCTTTCGAAGCGTGGCCGGGGATGGGATTGGCGAGTGACGGACTCGTCAGGCAATACCATCATGCAGGGTCGGAAATCGAAACGCCCGGCGGCGCGATACCAGGCTGAGCGCGCCTTGTTCCTGCTCCTGATGACCACTCGAACACGCCAACTGGACCGAGAAGACAAGGTATAGGCCGCCTTTATTGGCGGCCTCCCGTGTTGCAGAGCCTTGCTGCAGAGTCTTGTTGCAGAGTCTTGCCGGTGTCGTCGTCTTCTTCCTTCGCATACGCGAATGAAAGTTGTGGTCAGCTTGCCTTGGCGCAGATCTCAAAAAACAGCCCCAGCTTTTGGGGGAAAAGCTGGGGCTGCGGGAGGCTTGTTGTGCTTGAGGGGACAGGCACAAGAAAAACCTAACATGGTGAGCTGCGCTTCGGACCTATACCCTCGTTTGAGGGGCGTCATCCGTTTGGACACGGGGGCGACCAAGCCAAGTCCTGATTCCAGGTGCCCTGATTCCAGGTGCCCTGATTCCAGGTGCCCTGATTCCAGGTGTCCTGATTCCAGGTGCCCTGATTCCAGGTGTCCTGATTCCAGGTGTCCTGATTCCAGGTGTCCTGATTCAAAATCCCGCGCGAACCATTCATGGTCGCGGCGCGGTGGATCTGCGTGCGTGATCTCTGATGTAAGTTTCACGTCAGGTTTCGGCTAAATCTTCGGCTTTGCGAATCCCGGATCGCCCCTTAGTTTTTTTCCAGGGGCTTCTTGAGATTTGTTGAAGGCGTAGACGGAATGGCGGCGAAACGATGCTCGGGGCGCTTTAGTTCGGAGGAGGACCGTCAGTTGATGTCGATGGCGTCGAACGGTGCAACGATAGAAGCCGCGGCAGCTAAGTTCGGGACGTTGCCGCAGACGATAACGCGCAAGGTCGCGAAGTTCGGAATCCAGCTAAAGAGTTCGGCGTGGTCGGAACGGCAGCAGGCGGTTCGTGCCGCTTTTCTGGCCGGCAACAGGCAAGTGGCGTCCCGATCGAGGGAGCCGTGGAGCATTGAAGAAGACAACCGGCTGCGGGCCAGTTTGGCGGAAGGGCAAACAGCCCGCACGATCGCCAGGCATTCGAAGCGCACGACAAGGGCGATCCGGCGACGGGCAGAAATTCTCGAGCTGTCGTGGTTGGATGCTAAAGCAAAATGACTCTGTGACGGCTGCGTGATTTTCACGATGAGAAAAAACACCGCTGTACATGGTAGCTCCAGCGTGCGGGCGCTTGTCAGCGGCTTGTCGCGGGGCCAGCGCTTCGAGCCTCCGCTTGAGGGACGCTTCCTTTTGATTTTGCAGTGATCTTTTGTGTTGGCCCGGATCCGCGACCGGTCGCCGCACTGCAAAACCGGACCGCCAACGGTGCGTATCTCGCGGTGCTGGACGATTTAAGTTTCCGGCTCGAAGAGCAGCGCCGCCAAGCATCATACTCGCTTGGCGGCGTTGTGCTTTAGGTCTCTTTTTTTCACGCGCCGCTTGGATTCCAATTTTGGGTCTGTAATAAAAGGTGCATCGTCATTTTGGTTGATGTCCTGATGCCTCGGTCGATTCCCGGACGCGCGTTTAAGAGAGCCTGTGTGATCTCGCGGCCATCGGAGCCTTACGGAGTCCTGATCTTGGCCAACGTACTGTTCTTCTTAGGATGGTTGAAGCCATTAGTCGCCTCGGTTAGCAGCTTCTTCACCACGACACTGGAAGCAGAGGTGTTTTGCTTGCAGCGTCTTATTTGAGGCGGCTTATTGATGTGCATATTGGCTGTTTCTATCCTCGGGTGCCTAACTTGATTTACGCAGTGACCTGATTTGATCTGCGGTTGCGTTGTCCTGTTTCATTTAACCAGAGCTTGTCGTAAACGGCCGCGATGTCCGAAATTTAAGAAATCGGACGCAGCGCCGCCACGGAGTTCGTGCTAGTTAAAATCGCCTCACCGAATCACCCTCCGTACGCAATCCAGGATGATGACCAGTGGCTCCATTCCAACTCATTCCCGTTGCCCTCGCGACACCGGAAATCGAACGGCCGCGCTGTCCCAAGTGCGAAATGCGGATGATCACCGTGGCCAATCCGGCGCCGGCCAAGTACGAGTGCTTGCGCTGCTCGCATACCGAACCGGCCACTCAGCATTAGGTCGGGTTAGCGTTTTCGAGCCAACGGGTCGCGCGAATGCGCGCCCGATGACAGGCTCCGTGGGTACCGGTTCGCGTGAAGAAAACGCGTCAAAACAAAAGATTAGAGCGCCGTTCCGATTCAATCGGACCGGGGCTCCAGCTGCCCAGCTGCCTTGGTTTGCATGCCTGCCCGTCCACCGTGTGACTACGGATATCGCAACCAGGGCGCGTCCGTTATCCCGCGCGCATGCCAAAAGAGCCGCGGCGGCCACCGTGCCCGAAGTGCGGGATGTCCATGATTGCGACTTCGAAACCCGCGGCCCAACAGACTTTCGAATGTCTGCGCTGCGGGCACGTGGAGACGCGCGAAGCCGAGGAGAAGTAGAAGCAGAAGTAGCCCTGGTTTCGGGCGGTGTGCGTTCGCGCCGGCTTCGGAACGAAACCGGCCTTTCCGCGTAGACAGACATGGACGCGGATATCGAAAAACATACCGAGCGGGCTCTTGCCGTGTTGTCGCTCAGCACCGCAGCGTTGATCGTGTGTTTCAGCGTCGCATTTGCCGTGCTGTAACGCCTTTTCGTTCCGATTTCATCGGAACGGAGCTCTAGTTCGCGAGGTGTGCGGAGCCTGTCATCGGGCGCGCATTCGGGCGACCCGTTGGCTCGAAAACGCGGTGGCTCGCAGGCTTTCCCCGTAGTTCTCCGGCCGTGAACGAAGTTCCAATACCTCTAATTTAGCCTAAAATTTAAGCAACGGCACGGCTATTGCATACAGTTGATGCTCGGGGAATTGCTACCCGGGGGCCACGACAGCGCCGCCGGCGTCATATTCCGCCTGGGCGGCGCTGTGCGTTTGGGGCGCGAGCCTGTTTTGGAAGATGCATCAAAATGGGGTTTCTGAGGTTCACCACTCCGATCAGTCGGACGGACCTGATCCGGGACTGTCTTTGCGAACTCAGGCTTTGGCCTGGGTGCGAGACCGTTCAAGGCGTTGGTGTTTTTATCGACGAGAAGAAATTTGTGGTTCGGGTGTTGGACTATGGAGCGGCCAACAAGCGCACGGCGGACCGTGCCATCGGCTGCATCGAACGCGAGAAACAGCGGCGATATCATTTGGCGCCGCCAGCCTGAGGCGGCTGGGTTGAAGAATGCGCAAGGGCGCGTACCTCAGAGCCTGCGAAGTTATCTCGGCCGTCATCCTGAGGTGCGCGCTCTTTCTTGCGCGCCTCGAAGGATGGCCGCACGCACGGCGCTGAACAACATCCTTCGAGACGCGGCGAAGACGCCGCTCCTCACGGGTGAACGCAATTGCGTTCATCCCGGGGATGACGGCGGAGATAGCTTCACAACTCTCGGGATGAGCACCGGTGGGTCTGCCCGACGGGCAAATCACCTTCGCACGCGGAATCCTGTCCAGCCCCTTCGCGAAAAATATTCCGCTTTGTTTTTGACCCAAATCAGTTGCGTATTCCGTGCGTCCCACCCGACGAGAGGGGCGTTGCGCACGTCACGAAACGCGCGGTGGGATGCGATGGACGCGAAGTTTGCGAAAGACGATCGCAAGCGTTCGCGGACGGCGAAGCCGTGTGGTCCTGACGCCCCAATGGCTGGTGTCAAGTTCGCAGGGAGCTCACGCTTCTTGGGGATGACGGTGACAAACAAGCTCTGGTCTCACCGGGGAGAGCACGGAATAAGCTGTAAAACCATTGCGCAGGGAAGGCCGGAGTGTTTCCGCTGAACCT
>NZ_LMUK01000038.1:297685-391089 GCF_009766005.1 Bradyrhizobium sp. S69
TAGCTCTGCACCAGGCTTCCCGCCACCAGCGACCAGCCGTCGACCAGCACGAAGAAGATCAGCTTGAATGGCAGCGACACCACCGCCGGCGGCAGCATCATCATGCCCATCGACATCAAAACCGATGCGACCACGAGATCGATGATCAGGAACGGCAGGAACAGCAAGAAGCCGATCTCGAACGCGCGCTTCAGTTCGGAGATCATGAACGCCGGCACCAGGATCCGCAGCGACATGGCCTCCGGCGTCGCCGGCGGCGGTTCGCCGGACAGGTCGAGGAACAGCTTGAGGTCTTTTTCGCGCACGTTCTTCATCATGAAGCCGCGCAGCGGCACCGACGCGCGCTGCAACGCTTCCTCGACGCCGATCTGGTTGGCGACCAGCGGCTTGATGCCGTCGTCGTATGATTTTTGCAGCACCGGGCCCATTACGAACGCGGTCAAAAACATCGCCAGCGCGATCATCACCGAGTTCGGCGGCGCGGTCGCGGTGCCCAAGGCGGTGCGCAGCAACGACAGCACGACGACGATCCGGGTGAACGACGTCATCATGATCAGGATCGACGGCGCGATCGACAGCACCGTCAACAGCGCGATCAGCTGGATCGAGCGCTCGGTGACGCCGCCATTGCCCTGGCCGAGATTGATGCTGATATCCTGCGCCAACGCCGGTTCAACCAGCGAACCGGCGGCGATCAGGGTGGCAAAAAATAAAACTCTACGCGGGAAGGACGCCGATCTCACGAAGGAGACTTCGGACGGCCCAGCAAGGAGGCCATCTCGTCTTCCAGATTCTCGAACCCGCTCTTGGCGGGGGCCGCGGCCACCGGCGGCGGAGCCGGCGGTTCGACGCGCGGCGCGGGCCGGCTCGGCGGCGGCTCGGGAGCGACCGGCGGGGCGCCAATGCGTGGCTCGCTCGACTCGACCGGCCGGCGCAGCGCGGCCTCGAGCCGCTGCGCCATCTCGGCGAGGTTTTGATCGGCCGCCGACAGCGACGCCGTGGGAGCCGGCGCGGCAGCAACCGGTTGAATCGGCGGCGGTGGTGGTGGTGCTGCGGGGCGTTCGGCGCGCAGCGGCGGCGGTTTCGGCGGATCGATCGGCCGTGCCGGCCGCGGCATCATCGGCTCAGCGCGCGGCGGCCTCGGAGGTGCAACCGGCGGCTCGTTGCGCATGTCGATGCGAGGCTCGGGGCGAGATTCAGCACGCGGGCTCAGCGGCTCCGGCGAGAAGCCCGCCAGCAAAGGGTCGCTGCGCCGCTCTGAGCTGCGTTCTTGCGCGCGCTCCGGCAGCGGCGGCGCGGTGCGGCGCACCTCGTCGACAAAAGAGGGGCGGGCCGGCCGCGGCGGCGGCTCGGGCAGTTGCGGCTCGGCATGATCGAAGGCGTCGGCTCTGGCGCCATCGCCGTCGCTCCAATGGCCGGCATCGGGCAGCGGGGCGATGCGCGGCGGCAGTTCGCCACCACCCACCGCGGGCCGCGCCGCCATCTGATCGCGCGCGGGCATGGCGCGGACGATGTTGGGTTCCACCACGATGTCGGTCGGGCCGCCGATCATCAGGAGATGTTCGATGTTGTCGCGTCGTACCAGCACCAGCCGCCGCCGGCCATCCACAGCCGCAGCGTCAATCACCGCCAGCCGCGGCATCCGGCCGCGATTGGTATTGGCGCCGAGCCGGTTGCCGGCGAATCGGCGCAACCCCCACGCCAATGCGGCGATCAGCGCCAGAACGGCCACGAACGCTAGGATGAATGTCAGTGGTGCCTGCATGCTTGGTCCCCGGCAAACGGCGATGAAGTCAGAGATTTGCCCAATCTCTTAATCCCTAGGGCAAGAACTGCCGCCCCGGTCTCTTAATAACTCATGAATCGCTTGAGCCAAAATGACTTCTCATATCTTCCACCATCAGCCAACCCTGCTGGTTAACGGGGCTTTGGTGGCGAAAATCACCCAAGCTCTTGCCTCGGACCAACCGCCTTGGATCGCTGACGCGCTCCAGGGAACCGGCGCCGACGCGAATCTTAACCCGCTGTTAACCATACAGGCGGCAAATTCTGCCTACCCGAGGGCACAGCGCCCGGCGGCAAGGGGAGAGGTTCGATGTCCACTGGCGATCTTCCGGTCATGGCGGCGCTTCGCACCCGAATGCAATGGCATCAGGAGCGCCAGCGGGTGCTGGCCGAAAATGTCGCCAATTCCGATACGCCGAATTTCAAGCCGCGCGATCTGGTGGAACCGAAATTCGATGCGTCCGGCGCCAGCTCGGGTGGGACGCTGGCGATGATGCGCACCAGCGGCAGCCATATGGGGCCGTCGGGGGCTCCCGAAACTTTCGACCAAAATCGAAAGGCCGGGTTCGAGACGCGGCCGGCCGGCAACGCCGTCAATCTCGAAGACGAGATGCTCAAGGTCTCGAGCAACCAGATGGACTATGCCGCGGTGACCTCGCTCTACAGCCACAATCTCCATCTTCTGAAAACCGCGATCGGCAAGGCCTGAAGGCCGGATTGATCGCAGCAAAGGGACAGCATGCCCGACCGTCAAGTCATTGCGGACTTCGCCAGATCCATGGGGATCGCGACCTCCGGCCTGCGCGCGCAGGCCGGCCGGATGCGCGTGATCTCGGAAAACATCGCCAACGCGGATTCCACCGCGTCGACTGCCGGCGGCGATCCCTATCGCCGCAAGGTGCCGACCTTTTCCTCCGAGCTCGATCGCTCGCTGGATGCCAACGTCGTCGCCCTCGGCCGGGTGATGCCGGACGCGACCGCGTTTCGCGTCAAGCACGAGCCTGGAAGTCCGGCGGCGGATGTCAACGGCGACGTCAAATATCCCAACGTCAATCCGCTGATCGAAATGACCGATATGCGCGACGCGCAGCGATCCTATGAAGCGAACCTCAACATCATCCACGCCACGCGCACCATGATCCAGCGCACCCTCGACATCCTCAAGTCCTGAAAACAGGGAAACCCTAAGCCATGGCTTCACCCTCGATTGCCGCCAACGCCTACGCGAGTGCGGCCCGCATGTTGGACACCGGCGGCGGCATTTCCAAGCCGACCGACGCGGCGGGTCCCTCGTTCGGCGATCTGCTCAAGGACGCGATCGGAAGCGTCATCGACGGCGGCCGGCAATCCGATCAGCAGACGGTCTCGATGGCGGCAGGCAAGGCCAATGTCATGGATGTCGTGACCGCCGTGGCCGAGACCGACGTCAAGATATCGACCCTGGTGTCGGTGCGCGACAAGGTGATCGCGGCCTACGAGGACATCATGAAGATGGCGATCTGAGAGAGGGCGAATGGCGAATAGCGAGTGGCGAATAGGGAAGACGCCGCAAGCCTGAAATCCATTCGCTATTCGCCATTCGCCATTCCCTTGCCCGAACGACAAACAATTGAGAGTGAGTTGAAATGACTGGTGCTGAAACCCTCGACGTGGCGCGCGATGCGATCTGGACCATCGTAGTGGTGTCGTCGCCATTGATGATCGTGGGCCTGGTGGTCGGCGTCGTGGTGTCGCTGTTCCAGGCGCTGACGCAGATCCAGGAGCAGACCCTGGTTTTCGTGCCGAAGATCCTGGCGATTTTCGTCACATTGCTGCTGGCGCTGCCGTTCATGGCGGATGCGCTGCACAGCCACATGATGCGGATATCGTCGCGAATCATAGGTGGTTGAGGCACTATGCGCGGATCATGCGCGTCGATATCTCACTGCTGCCGGTGCTCGCGGCAACCTTCATGCTGGTGTTTGCCCGGGTCGGCAGCATGGTGATGCTGTTGCCGGGGCTCGGTGAATCGAACATCCCGGTTCGCATCAAGCTTGGGATCGCGCTGTTGTTGGCGCTGATCATCCTGCCGTTGCACCGCAGCGCCTATCAAATCGACCTGCAATCGATCAATCCGTTGCTCGTGATGATGATCCACGAGATCATCGTCGGCATCGTGCTCGGCGCCACCGCGCGGGTGACGCTGTCGGCCTTGCAGGTCGGAGGCGCGGTGATCGCCCAACAGATGGGACTGGGTTTCGTCACTTCGGTCGACCCCACCCAGGGCCAGCAGGGCGTGCTGATCGGCAATTTTCTCACCATGCTCGGCATCACGCTGTTGTTTGCGACCGACAGCCACTATCTCGTCATCGCCGCCATCAACGACAGCTACAACATCTTTTCGCCCGGCGATCTGACGCCGAGCGGCGATATCGCCGCACTTGCCACCCGCGCCTTCGCCGCCGCCTTCAAGATCGGCATGCAATTGTCGGCGCCGTTCCTGGTGTTCGGCCTGGTGTTCAATATCGGGCTTGGCGTGCTGGCACGGCTGATGCCGCAGATGCAGGTCTATTTCGTCGGCGTGCCGCTGTCGATTCTCGCCGGCTTCCTGATCTTCTCGCTGGTCCTGGTGGCGATGATGGGAACCTTCCTCAATTATTTCAACGGCGTGATGCACGATTTGACGCCGTGAGCTGCAAGTCTTGAACTGAAGAAGTCCTGAACCGAAAGCCGGATCGATGGCCGACGAAAACGATTCGTCAGATAAAACAGAAGACCCCACCCAAAAACGTCTCGATGACGCGCTGGAACGTGGCGACGTCGCCAAGAGCCAGGAGGTCAACACCTGGTTCATGATCGCCGGCGCGACGCTGGTGCTGTCGTCGTTTTCCGGATCGATCGGCGGAATCCGCACGCCGCTGCGCAATCTGATCGCCAATTCCTGGATGGTTCATGTCGACGGCCCCAATCTAATGCAGCTGGCGCAACGGCTCGAATACATGCTGATCGGCGCGCTCGGCGTGCCGTTCCTGATGCTGGCGATCGCGGCGATCGCCGGCAACATGCTGCAGCACCGGCTGGTGTGGTCGGGCGAGTCGCTAAAGCCGAGTTTCAACAAGATTTCACCCGCTTCCGGCTTGAAGCGCATCTTCGGCAAGCAGGCGGCCGCGAACTTCGGCAAGGGTATCTTCAAGCTGATTGCGCTGGGCAGTGTGATGTCGATGATCCTGTGGCCGGAGCGCCATCGCCTGGAAGCGATGTTGCAGTTCGACCCGGCGGCGATCATTGCGACGATCATGGGCCTCGCGCTGCGATTGCTGGGGGCGGTGGTGGCGATGCTCGCGGCGGTCGCGATCGCGGACTATTTCTTCCAGTACCGGCAATGGTTCGAGCGGCAGAAGATGTCGCTGCAGGAAATGAAACAGGAGTTCAAGCAGTCCGAAGGCGACCCCCACATCAAGGGCCGGTTGCGGCAGTTGCGGATGGCGCGGATGAAGAAGCGCATGATGACCGCGGTTCCCAAGGCCTCCGTGATCATCACCAACCCGACCCACTACGCGGTGGCGCTGTCCTATGAACGCGGCATGGCGGCGCCGATCTGCGTCGCCAAGGGCGTCGATCTGATCGCGCTGAAGATCCGGGAGATCGCGAAGAAGCACGACATTCCCATCGTGGAAAACGTACCGCTGGCGCGGGCATTGCACGCAGCGGTGGAGATCGACGCCGAAATCCCCGTCGAGCACTATCATGCGGTCGCCGAAGTCATCGGCTATGTGATGGGTCTCAAGCGCGGGCTTTCGGGCCGCCAGGCATGACAGGGACCCAGTAATAGCCAAGGAATCCGCAGGAAATGAGCGTTAGCCACCAAATAGCCGCCTGATGGACTTGCGCTTGCCGGTCCGATTCAGGCACTCAGGAGCGGGCGTGCGCGAGCGCGTCGGACCCATGTCGACAGGCCACGTCCTTTGGTTATGACCGCCGATACTGACCACGATCCGTCGCAACTGCCGATGACCGCGCATGAGCCGGCGCGGCGAAGCGGTAGCATCGTGCTGGTGCTGCTGGTCGCCGGCGGCATCGTCGCGGCCGCGGTCACGCTGATGACCATCGGCCGGGCGCAGGCACAGCCTTATATCCTCGGATTGCTGGCGCTATTGGCGATGGTCGGGTTGTTCAACCTGTTCGCCTTCGCCGCCGGGATCATTCGTTTCGCCGATCGCGCCGCCGACGACCCGGTGATGGGCCATATCGCCGACCAGGACCATGACGGTCTCGCGGTCACCGATCCGCGCGGCCACGTGGTCTATTCCAACGCGACCTATCTGGCGCTGACGGGGGCTGCGACCGCGCAGGACGTGCGTCCGGTGGAGCGGGTCTTCATCGGCAATCCGGACGTCTCCGAGGCGGTGTTCCGGCTGCTCAAGGCGGCGCGCGAGGGGAAGCGCCAGCAGGAGGAGGTCCGCATCGCCGGCCACGACGGCGCCCACGGCCGCTGGCTGCGGCTGCGGGTGCGGCCGCTCGGCCAGGGCAAGCGCGAGGCAAAACATGCGGTGTGGTCGATCGCCGACATCACCCGCGATCGCGAGCGCCAGGAAGACGTGTTCCAGGAACTGCAGCATGCGATCGAGTATCTCGATCACGCGCCTTGCGGGTTCTTCTCGGTCAATCCGGCCGGGGAACTGGTCTACGTCAATGCGACGCTGGCGAACTGGCTGGATCACGACCTCGCGGAGATCGGCTCGGGCGGGTTGAAGCTGACCGACATCGTGTCGGGCGACGGCGCCTCGCTGCTGAGCTCGATCGCGGCGGTGCCCGGCGAAGTCAAAACCGAGGTGATCGACATCGACCTGCGGATGCGCGGCGGCAAGACCATGCCGGTGCGGCTCTATCACAAGCTGGCATTCGGGGCCGACGGCGTGCCCGGCGCCTCGCGTACGCTGGTGATCAGCCGCGCGCGCGACGACCGTTCCGATCCGCAGCGCGCCGCCGAGGTCCGCTTCATGCGGTTTTTCGACCATACGCCGATGGCGATCGCGACGGTGGACCGCGCCGGCGCGGTGGTTCGCGCCAATGCGCGCTTTGCCAAACTGGCGCAAGGCCTCGGCCTCGAAGCCAGCGCCAGCAATTCGATCTTCAGGACGGTCAACGCGCGCGACCGCAGCTCGCTGATCGCGGCGATCAACCAGGCGGCCGAAGGGCAGGGCGATATTCCGCCGGTCGAGGCGATGCTCGACAGTACCGGCGAACGCTGGGGGCAGTTCTTCGTGACCACGGTGGAGGCCGACGAGCGCGAGACCGAGGCTGCCATCGTCTACATGCTCGAGACCACCGAGCGGCGAACGCTGGAGAACCAGATCAACCAGTCCCAGAAGATGGACATGGTCGGTCAGCTCGCCGGCGGCATCGCGCATGATTTCAACAACGTGCTCTCCGCCATCATGATGGCGAACGACTTCCTGCTGAACGCGCACAAGCCGACCGATCCGTCGTTCCAGGATATCATGCAGATCAAGCAGAACGCGACCCGGGCGGCGACGCTGGTGCGGCAGTTGCTGGCGTTCTCGCGCAAGCAGACGTTGCGGCCGCAGGTGCTCGACCTCGGCGATGCGCTGTCCGACCTGACCATGCTGTTGCGCCGGCTGATCGGCGAGAAGGTCAAGTTCGATCCGGTGCATGGCCGCGACCTCTGGCCGGTCAAGGTCGACGTCTCGCAATTCGAACAGGTGATCGTCAATCTCGCGGTCAATGCTCGCGACGCGATGCCGGACGGCGGCAAATTGACCATCAAGACCGCGAACGTCGCGGCGCAGCAGGCCGAAAAGCTGTCCTACAAGGGCA
Organism: Bradyrhizobium sp. S69; assembly: GCF_009766005.1. Taxonomy (GTDB): domain Bacteria; phylum Pseudomonadota; class Alphaproteobacteria; order Rhizobiales; family Xanthobacteraceae; genus Bradyrhizobium. Next base: position 305,288 of record NZ_LMUK01000038.1, read on the forward strand.
TGCCGCCGGCGGACTATGTCCGGATCGACGTTTCCGACACCGGCACCGGCATTCCCGCCGAGATCGTCGACAAGATTTTCGAACCGTTCTTTTCGACCAAGGAAGTCGGCAAGGGTACCGGGCTCGGCCTGTCGACGGTGTACGGCATCGTCAAGCAGACCGGCGGCTTCGTCTATGTCGAGTCCGAGGAGGGCCGTGGCACCACGTTCTGCATCTTCCTGCCGCGACACCATCTCGAGCCGGAAGCCCAGCACGAGCCGCAGGCGGCCAATGGCGCCGCCAAGGACACGGCAGCGGAGGCCAAGCCGCCGAGGGTCGACCTGACCGGTCAGGGCACGATCCTGCTGGTGGAAGACGAAGAGGGCTTGCGCTCGCTGAATGCGCGTGGCTTGCGTTCGCGCGGCTATACCGTGATCGAGGCGTCGAATGGCGTCGAGGCGCTGGAAGTGTTCGACGAGAGGGACGGCGCGGTCGATCTTGTGGTATCCGATGTGGTGATGCCGGAAATGGATGGACCGACCTTGTTGCGGGCGATGCGCCAGCGAAATCCCGACCTCAAGATCATCTTCGTTTCGGGATACGCCGAAGACGCGTTTGCAAAGAGCCTTGAGGAGAACGAGAAGTTCGACTTCCTGGCGAAACCGTTCGCGCTCAGTGCGCTGGTCGCCAAGGTCAAGGAAACCATGGCGCCGTCGTAATGGGCTGCGCCGCACCGCAACAACCGGCCTGGCCGCGGCGTCCCCGCGACCGAGGGCCGCAGAGCGGGGTTCCGATAGTGGCTTCACATTCAGACCGCGGTGCCCATCTTAGAAGCGCTTTCCCCTGCCGGGGATGGAGGAAAAGGTTATGAGATTTACCCAGCGCGGGCGCGCTATCGCTCAAACGCTTGCCGTCGTTTTGTCGTTGGTACTGCCCTTGATGTTGACGGTGTCGTCGGCCGACGCCCGGGTTGGCGGCGGATTGAGCTCGGGATCGCGGGGAACGCGGACGTTCTCGGCGCCGCCGAGCACATCGACCGCACCTAGCGCGGCGCAGCCGTTCAACCGCACCTTTACCGAGCCGGGTAGTTCCGGCCTTGGTGCGTCCACCGCGGGTGGTGGGTTTTTCAACCGGCCGGGCGGCGGCATGCTGCGCGGCCTCGCCGCCGGGTTCCTTGGCGCCGGCCTGCTCGGCATGCTGTTCGGCGGTGGCCTGTTCGGCGGCCTCGGCGGGTTGTCGTCGCTGTTCGGCCTGATCCTGCAGATCGGGCTGATCGTCGTCGTGGTTCGACTGGCGATGTCGTGGTGGCAGCGCCGCGCGACGCCGGCCTATGCCTCCGGCGCGACCCAAGCGCCGGGCGGCGCATCGACCTACCGCACCGGCTCAGGTTTTGGACTGGGATCCGGCAGCGCGCCGCTGGAAATTGCTCCGGCCGACTATGAAGCCTTTGAGCGGCTGCTGAGCGACATCCAGGCGGCGTGGTCGAACGAGGATGTCGCGAAGCTGCACACGCTGGCGACGCCGGAAATGGTGTCGTATTTCACCGATGATTTGCAGCGAAACAAGGCGCGCAACGTCGTCAACAAGGTCTCGGCCACCAAGCTGTTGCAGGGCGACCTCGCGGAAGCCTGGCGCGAAGGCGAGAGTGACTATGCGAGCGTGGCGATGCGGTTCTCGATGATCGACAAGACCGTCGATCGCGTCTCCGGCCGGTTGGTCGAAGGCAGCGAACAGCCGAGCGAGGCCACCGAAGTGTGGACCTTCCTGCGGCCGCGCGGCGCCAATTGGGAATTGTCGGCGATCCAGCAGGCCTGATCGCCCGCGATGACGAAAAATAAAGCGCCGCGATTGATTCGCGGCGCTTTTTGCGGTCGGCTCGTTCTTTCGGTGTCGTTGACGGGAATACTGCCCCTGTCAATGTGTTGATGTCAGACCAAAAGCTGGCGCCAGGTCGTCAGCCAAAAACGTTGGGAGGATGCGATGCCGATTTTTGCTTCGATCGTTGGACGAGTGTGTCTTGGTTTTGTGGCGGCGGCCGGTCTGGTCGTGGCGGCGGCGCAGCCAGCGCATGCGCAGGCCGCCAGCACCACCTTTTTCGTAACCGGCATTGGCATCGGCAACGGCGGCAACCTTGGCGGTCTCGCGGGCGCCGATAATCATTGCCAGGAACTGGCGCAGGCTGCGGGCGCCAATGCTTCCGGTGTCAAAACCTGGCACGCCTATCTCTCGACGCAGGCGGCCGACGGCAAACCCGCGATCAACGCGCGCGACCGGATCGGCAAGGGACCCTGGCAGAATGCGAAAGGTGTCGTGATCGCCAAGGACGTTGCCGAACTCCACGGCGCCAACAACCTGACCAAGCAGACCGCGCTGAGCGAAAAGGCTGAAGTCATCAACGGCCGCGGCGATACCCCGAACCGCCATGACATGCTGACGGGATCGCAGCCCGACGGCACCGCGTTCGCGGCGAGCGACGACCGCACCTGCAAGAACTGGACGAGCAGCACGCAAGGCTCAGCGATGCTCGGGCATTCCGATCGCATCGGCCTGCGCGACGATGACGCCTCGAAATCCTGGAACAGTTCGCATCCATCGCGCGGCCCGGAAGGCGGCTGTTCGCAGGCCGATCTCAAGAGCACCGGCGGCGACGCTCTGATGTACTGCTTCGCGGTGAACTGAGGCCTGCGCCAGCAAATCACGCCGCAGCGATAACGGGTTCGATTCCCGGCATCGACCATGCCTCGTCGTCTGCAAACCGTGAGGCGGCTTCGATCACTGCCGGTAATTGGGTGAGGCCGACCGGCTTGGCGAACAGATAGCCCTGGCCTTTGGCGCAGCCTTCGCGGGCCAGAAAATCCCACTGCGCCGCGGTCTCGATGCCCTCGGCAAGCACCGGGATGCCGAGGCTCCGGCCGAGCGCCAGCACGGTGCGCACGATGGCTGCGGCCGCAGCGTCGCTGGGCAGCCGCTTCACGAACGACTGGTCGAGCTTGATCTTGTCGAACGGAAAGGCATGCAGCGTTGCCAGCGAGGAATAGCCGGTGCCGAAATCGTCCATCGCGACCGATATTCCCATCGCCTTCAACTTGCGCAGGATATGCAGGCCGCGGGCCTGGTCCGACATGATGGTCGATTCGGTGACTTCGACCTCCAGCCGCTTCGGCGAAAGGCCGGTTTCCAGCAGGATCGCATGGATCGTCTCGGCGAGGTCGTCGCGGCTGAACTGCACCGGCGACAAATTGACCGCGATCGTTCCTGGAATCCGCCCCTCGGCGGCATCGCGGCAGGCGGTGCGCAGCGCCCATTCGCCCATCGGGATGATGGCTTCGCTTTCTTCCGCCAGCGGAATGAATTCAGCCGGCGATATCATGCCGCGTTTTGGATGGCGCCAGCGCATCAGCGCCTCCGCGCCGCAGATCCTTCCGTTGTCGAGGGTGGTTTGCAGTTGGTAATGCAGTTCGAGTTCGTTGCGCCCGGCCGCCATCTGCACGTCGCGGGAGAGCGCACGTTGCGCGCGGGCGCCGTCGTCCATCTCACGCAGATATTTGCAGATCAGGCCGCGCTGCCTGGTCTTGCCGCGGTGCATGGCGAGCTTGGCGTTGGAGAGAACCTGGTCGCGTTCCGGCGTGTCGGTCGGAAACACCGAGAATCCGATCGAAGCGGTGAGGGTGACCGCTTGTTCTCCGAGCTGAAACGGCCGGGCGAACACCGCGGCAATGCGCTCGGCGAACGCCTGGGCGTCGTGCGGATGGTTGCCGGACATCTGCAAGCCCAGAAATTCGTCGCCGCTCTGGCGTGCCAGAAACTCGCCGGGTTGCAGCACCCCGCGCATCCGGCTTGCGACTTCGATCAGCAGCAGATCGCCGGCGCTGTGGCCGAACACGTCATTGATGTCCTTGAAGCCGTCGATGTCGATCGAGAACGCCGCGAGCTTGTGGGCCTTCTCGTGCGCGTCGGCGGCGTCGAACGATAGCCGCTCGTTGAAGGCGATGCGGTTGGGCAGTCCGGTCATGGTGTCGTTGAACGAGAGCTGGTGGATGCGATCTGCTGATTCGGTGCGCGTGCGCAGATCGATGAGGTAGGTCGAAAAGCCCGAGCCCATCACCAGCAGCACCGCGCCGACCACGGCGAAGCCGAGCATGTCGGCCGGAATCAGATAGGACGGCACGATGATCGAGGCGTCCGGGGTCGCGATCGTGGTGACGGTCAGGGCGTAATGCATGGTGCAGACCATGAACGCCAGCACGATCGCGGCGCCATGGCGGCAATAGCGCGTGACCGGCCGATTGGCGCGGCTGACGGACAGCGCGCTGAGGCCGAGGCCGAGCACAAAGGTCACGACGATGCCGTAGACGTTCCACTGCACCGTGCCGGCGATGTGCCAGGCCTTGAGGCCGAGGAAGTGCATGGCGAGGACGCCGATGCCCATCACGAAGCCGCCGATTTCCGGCGCAAGTGTGAAGTGGCGGCTGCCGATCTCAAATCCGATTAGGCAGCTGACGATACCGATGACCAGGACGGCGCCGGTGGCGACCGGCTCGAAGCCGCTGTTCAACAGCGGGTCAAGCGCCAGGATCGAGATGAAGGTCGAGGCCCATAGCGCAGCACCGGTGCCGACCGAGGCCATGAACAGCCAGCCGTAGCGGGTTGCGCCGGTGGTGGCGCGCGCGCGGGCGAAATGCCGCATCCCGACCCAGGTGCCGAACAGGCACACCGAGCCCGCGACCAGCACCAGCATCTGGTGATACGCGAAAGAGCCGTTGACCGCCTGCGACATGATCCGTCTGTTCCCCGACATAGCCAGCCTAGCCAGGTACGGTTAATCCCGCCGTAGGGTGGTAGGCTTTTGCCGCTGACCAAGGCTATTCCGTCGGTTAATGTTGAAAAACAGTAAGTGTGTCGGTTCGCGGGTGGTGGTGGCTTGGCCGGCGGAACGGCTTGAACGAAATGTGCAATGACTCGTTAAGCCTGTTGGCTGAGCAGAGGTAGGTCTGATGCGCTATGAACTCTATTACTGGCCGGGCATTCAGGGCCGCGGCGAATATATCCGTCTCGCGCTGGAAGAGGCCGGAGCCGATTATGTCGACGTCGCCCGTGGCGCGCACGGCATGGCGGCGATGATGAAGATGATGGAGGCGGAAACGACGCCGCCGTTCGCCCCGCCATTCCTGAAGGCGGGCAAGCTTGTGCTCGGGCAAACCGCCAACATCCTGTTCTATCTGGGATCGCGCCATGGGCTTGCGCCCAAGACCGAAGCCGGCCGGCTATGGCTGCATCAATTGCAGCTCACGGTGACCGATTTCGTGCTGGAAGTTCACGACACCCATCACCCGCTCGGACCGTCGCTGTATTACGAGGACCAGAAGGCGGCCGCGAAAAAACGCACCGATGAGTTCTGGAGCGAACGCGTGCCGAAATATCTCGGCTATTTCGAACGGCTGCTGGAGGACAACGGCGGAAAATATGTCACCGGCCGCCGCTTGACTTATATTGACCTGTCGATGTTCCAGCTCGTCGAAGGGCTGCGTTATGCCTTTCCGAGGCGGATGAAGGGCTTTGAGCGCAAGATCCCGGGCCTGGTCGACCTGCGCGATCGGGTCGCCGCGCGGCCGAACATTGGGGCATATCTCGCCAGCGATCGCCGTATCGCCTTCAACGAAGACGGCATCTTCCGGCACTACAAGGCGCTGGATGCGTAGGGGCTGCGCGGTTGCTACCAAACGCCGGGAAGCAGCCGATAGCGCACCTGCGCGGTGTAATCGCCATAGCCGGGCAGGTCCGCGATCAGCGTGCGCTCCTCTATTCCGGTGCGGACCGCGAACAACACGATGAACAGCGGTGAGATCGCAAGACCCCAACCTGAGCTCAATAGCAGCGGGATGCCGACAAAGAACAGGATGGCGCCGCTGTACATCGGATGCCGAACCCACGCATAGGGGCCGGTGGAGACGACATGATGCCCCCGCTCGCGCTGCACTTTCACCAATGGGGCGGCGAACGAGTTTTCGCGCATCACCCACATGATGAAGACGGTGGAAACCAGCATCAGCGCCAACCCCAGCGCCTGCACGACAATCGGGAAATCCAAGCCGTCGATACGGTGATCGAGCCCGATCGTGACGAACCAGATCAGGAATGCGCCGCCGATGACCGGGACGAAAACCTTGTCGGCGGTCGGCTGTTCATCCCGCGCGGTCAGGCGCATGCGCTCGGCCAGCAGTTCCGGATCGGTGCTGGCGAGCCAGGATCCGGCCGAGAGCCCGATGATCGTCATGGTCGCCAGAAACACCCACGCAGCCGGCCAACGCAAAGTGCCGGCCGGCGCGAACAACAGCGCGCCCATCGCGGCGATCCAGGTCAATGTCTGCAATAGCCATTTGGCGATCATGCTGTGCGCCATCCCGCGCAGGAATCATGATCGCGCCGTTTTCCGGCAAACTTGCGGCAATGTGGCCAGGCTGTGCGCCCGCCGCTCTCAGGCCAGCTGATCGATCCGGGTGCCCTGTCCGGGCGGCAGCGGGGCTTGGGCCGGCGGCTGGGCGGCGCCCGCGTCGTCGGAATCGTTGTCGTTGCTCGCGGGAGGCGCCGGGGTCTGGCTGGTGGTGACGTAGGGTGGCTGCACCGGGCCTGGCGCGGAAACGCTCGAAATGCTCATGGACGGGAATCCCTTTGACGATACCCGACCATGAGCGGGGGCTCACCAATGCCAAATGAATCCAATCGTTAAAAGGCAAGCGATCGGCGGCGGTTTGCCTAGGGATGGTGAACGGAAGGCTCCGCGCTGGCTGGAAATCCGACCGATCCGGACCATGCAGGACAGCTATTGGTCGGTGCTGCGCGAGATCGTGATCGAAGCTTCGGTCTTGGTCCGGACGCAGCGCATGTCGAGGCGGCGATAGCGGGTCGAGACATCGTCGCCATGGATCAGCCCCATCCGCTTGATGCAGCGGGTCACGCCTTTCAGCATGTCGTCCTTTGGCAGGGTGAAGACGATGGCGGCTCCACTGGCCGCGAGGTCGACAAAGGCGTCCGCCGGCTTGCGGGCGCCGGCTTTCGCGAACAGCTGGTTGGAGTAGCTGCGCCCGGCGCAGCCGAGCGAGAGCTCCTTAACCTGCGGATGCGACAGGTAGATCACATTGGCCGCGGTCTTGCCCACGGTCAGGCCGTCGATCTGGTTCTTGAGCTGGGCGGCGAGATCGTCGCAGCGATCGGCGCGGGCCGGCGAGGCGCCCGACAAGGCGAACAAAACACCCGCCAGCAGCGCCAGCGCGATCGAAGTTGCAGCGTTTTTTATCATCGGTACCCCCGCGCCATAAAAGCCCGCGCGCGGCGTTCTTGCAAGGGCCGGACAGCAAGGCATGTCCGTTGCTCCTGGCGGTCATGACGCCGTCATGCCGTACCTTACCTTTTCCACTAAAAATGCTTAGAACGGTTCAATTGCCGGCGTCCGGAAAGCGGACGTTTGGCCCACAAACCCCGCGAGATCCCCATGAACGCCCCGACCGCCTTTCCCGACCAAAAACCCGTTCCGCCCTATAAGCACACCCCGCTGTTTCCGCTCGGCGCCGACACCACGCCGTACAAGAAGATCAGCACCGAGGGCGTGCGGGTCGAGAAGGTCCTGGGCAAGGACATGCTGGTGGTGTCGCGCGAGGCGTTGCGGGCGCTGTCGGAGGCCGCCTTCGGCGACATCAACCACTATCTGCGGCCGGGCCATCTGCAACAGCTGCGCAACATCCTTGACGACAAGGAAGCCAGCGACAACGACAAGTTCGTCGCCTTCGATTTCCTGAAGAATGCCAATATCGCGGCCGGCGGCGTGTTGCCGATGTGCCAGGATACCGGCACCGCGATCATCATGTGCAAGAAAGGTTTTCGCGTCATCACCGATGGCGACGACGAGGCTGCGTTGAGCGAAGGCGCGCGCGACGCCTATCTGCGCCGAAATCTGCGCTACTCGCAGGTGGCGCCGCTGTCGATGTATGAAGAAAAAAACACCGCCAACAACATGCCGGCGCAGTGCGAGATCTACGCCGAGGGGGATGATGCCTACAAATTCATGTTCATGGCCAAGGGCGGCGGAAGCGCCAACAAGAGTTTTCTGTTTCAGGCCACGCCCTCGGTACTGACCAAGGATCGCCTGCTGGCGTTCCTGAAAGAGAAGGTGTTGACGCTCGGCACCGCGGCGTGCCCGCCCTATCATCTGGCGATCGTGATCGGTGGCACCTCGGCGGAGCTTTGCATGAAGACCGTGAAGCTCGCGTCGGCGCGTTATCTCGATGCGCTGCCCACCCATGGATCGGCCGACGGCAATGCCTTCCGTGATCTCGAGATGGAGCAGGAGATATTGAAGATGACGCAGTCGCTCGGCGTCGGCGCGCAGTTCGGCGGCAAATATTTCTGCCACGATGTGCGCGTGATCCGGCTGCCGCGCCACGGCGCCTCGCTGCCGATCGGGCTCGGCGTTTCCTGCTCGGCCGATCGCCAGGTGCTTGGCAAGATCACCAAGGACGGCGTCTATCTCGAGGAGCTCGAGCACAATCCGGCGCAATATCTGCCGGCGGTGGAGCAGGCGCTCGGCGGCGACGTGGTCAAGATCGACCTCAACCAGCCGATGAAGGATATCCTTGCGACACTGGCAAAACATCCGATCAAGACGCGGCTGTCGCTGACCGGCACCATGATCGTGGCGCGCGATTCCGCCCACGCCAAATTGCGCGAGCGGCTGGAGAAGGGCGAACCGCTGCCGGACTATTTCAAGAACCATCCGGTGTATTACGCCGGTCCGGCCAAGACGCCGGACGGTTACGCCTCCGGTGCGTTTGGCCCGACCACCGCGGGACGGATGGATTCCTTTGTCGACCAGTTTCAGGCCGCGGGCGGTTCGATGGTGATGGTCGCCAAGGGCAACCGCGCCGTTGCGGTGCGCGAAGCCTGCAAGAAGCATGGCGGCTTTTATCTCGGCTCGATCGGCGGTGCTGCGGCCAATCTCGCCGAGCACTGCATCAAGAAGGTCGAGGTGGTGGAATATCCCGAACTCGGCATGGAAGCGATCTGGCGCATCGAGGTCGAGGATTTTCCGGCGTTCATCATCATTGACGACAAGGGCAACGACTTCTTCAAGGAATTGAATCTGGGGTGATCGTTTCGTGGTCGCGGCCTGACATGCAAATCGCGGTGGAGACGCCGGGGCCCCAAAGCCCTCGCGTCGACCGCAAGGCGCGGCGCTCGCCTCTCCGAGAACCGTCACACGCTGCGAAGGCGGCGTGTGACGTGATCGCGGTCCATGCGGAGGCCGTCGAACTCTCGAACAGCATGACGGCGCACCAGGCCTTCAACGTCATCGCCCGCTCGACCCTGCGGCATTTCTCGTCCAACGCCGAGGCGGTACGCGAACTGGATGGCGAGGCGATCCACCAAATGCGGGTCGGCTTGCGCCGCATGCGCGCGGCCATCTCGCTGTTCGGTGCCATTCTGCCAGCGTCCAGCACCGGGAAGGTCAAGACCGAATTAAGATGGCTCAGCGGTGAACTGGCCCCGGCGCGCGAGATCGACGTGTTCGTCAAGCAAAGAATACAGCCGCTGCGAAACGCGAGCGAACCGAAGCGAGGCATTCGCGCGATCGAGAAGCGATTTTTCGCGCGGCATCGGCAAGCCTTTCTGCGTGCGCGCGATGCGCTGGCAACGCCGCGCTATCGCAAGCTCCTGATCGACGTTCTCGAATGGCTGGAGCTGCGCCAGCCGAATGCCGATGGGGCCTCCGCAACGCCGATCGAAAAGTTCGCCGGCGAGGCGATGCATCGTCGTATCCGGAAAGCTCGCAAGCGGGGGCGGCGCCTCGCCGACCTGTCGGCCGTCGAGCGGCACAAGCTCCGCATCAAGATCAAGAAGATCCGGTATGCCGTCGACTTCTTCCGGAATCTCTATCCGGCAAAGGCGCAAGCTGGCCTCGAGCGCCTGTCAAACCAGTTGAAAAAGATCCAGGATGCATTGGGTGCGTTGAACGACTTCATCGCGCACCGCGAGATCGCCGTGGATGCCGCGCTTCATGCGCCTCGAGGCGACCGGCGGGCACGCGCCTTCGGTCTGCTGTTGGGCCAGGAGAAGGAGGCTTCCAAAACGCTGCTGAAGGCTGCCAGCAAAGCCATGCGGGGTTTGAGACCACGCAGCGTCGCGCTTGATTGATGAATGCTGGCGGCTGGGGGTGGGTTTCGCAAGGCTTACTCACCCCGTATAGGTGTTCGGATTGCCCAAGCACACTCTTCCATTTTGCGCGCTTCGATCGTATCTTTTGCCTATGACAAAATTGCTCGAAAAAGCCCTCGAAGCTGTGCGGCGGTTGCCGCCCGACGATCAGGATCAGATCGCGCTCGCCATGCTGACCCTGAGCGGTCAGGAGGGTGAGCCAGAGGAGATTGATCCGGCGCATCTTCGCGCTGTGTTGGAGGGGCTCGCGCAGGCCAAACAACGCCAATTTGCAACCGACGCCGAGGTCGAAGCGGCGTTTCGTCGCTTCGAGCGATGAAGCTCCGCTTCACGCCGCGCGCGCACAGGATCTCGCCGAAATTGCCGACTACATCATGGAACGCAGTCCGCAGGCTGCGCTTCGCGTTCGCGCCGCGATTCTTGAATCGCTCCAGAACCTGATTTTGTTTCCACATGTCGGGCGGCAGCAGAAGGCCGAGGGTGTGCGCAAGCTGGTGACGCGGCACTATCCGTATCTGGTTTATTACACAACCGACGAAGCGGCCGAGGAAATCGTCATCCTCACTATCCAGCATCCCGCTCGTGAGCGCGAACATTCGGATGACTAGCGACGGGGTTTCGCCGCCCGTAGGATAGGTAGAGCGAAACGATACCCGTCAATCGCAGTTCATGACGCTGATGGTTTTGCAGGCGCTCAACCCATCGTCTTACGCGCTCCGTGCCGGCACATTCGAGAACAGGGCGCCGAGCGCCTCCGCCATCGTGGGGTGCGCGATGATCGCGTCGCGCAGGCCGGTGTAGGGCATGCCCGCCAACATCGCGGTCTGGACCACGGTCATGACTTCGCCGGCCTCGGGACCTATCATGGTGAAACCGACAATGCGCTCGCCGTTCGCCTCGACCAGCGCCTTCATGAAGCCGCGCGTCTCCGATATCGTCTGCGCCCGTAGTACCGCCGCCATCGGCAGCTTGGCGACGCGAACCGCAATGCCCTGGCGCTGGGCTTCGGCTTCGCTGAGGCCGACGCGCGCCAGCGGCGGGTCGGTGAACATGCAGTACGGCACCAGCCGATCGCGCTTGCTGCGATTGCCGCCGCTCAGATTGGCCGAGATGATACGGAAATCGTCGAACGAGACATGGGTGAACTGGGCGCTGCCGGCGGCTTCGCCGATCGCCAGGACATCGGGTGCGCTGGTCTCAAGCCGATCGTTGACCGCGATATAGCCGCGCTCGTCGAGCGCGACACCGGCGAGGTCAAGTCCCACCCCGTTGGTATTGGGCGTGCGTCCGGCCGCGACCAGGATATCGCTGCCTTCGATGGTCTGATCGCCCGCGGAGTTGCGCAGTTGAAGGCTGACAGCCTGTCCGGACCGGCCCTGCACGCCGAGAATTTTGGCCCCGAGATGCACCACGACGCCTTCGTCGCGCAGCATATCGAGCAGTGCGGCCGTGACATCGGAATCTTCCCGGCTGGCGAGTTGCGGTCCGGTCTCCACGATGCTGACGCGGCTGCCGAAGCGGCGATAGGCTTGCGCCAGTTCGAGGCCGACATAGCCGCCGCCCAGCACGATCAGGTGCGCAGGCAACCGATCGAGTTCGAGCAGCTCGACATTGCTGAGCGGCGCTGCCGCCACCAGGCCCGGAATATCCGGGATGGTCGCATGCGTCCCGAGATTGATGGCTACGCGGTCGCCGGTCAGCACGCGGGTGCCGCCGTCGTTCAAGGCGACCTCGACGGTTTTCGGCGCAATGAAGCGGGCCGTGCCCATGATCAGTTCGGCGCCGCTGGCCTTGTACAGCTCGAGATGTTTGGCGACCATGTTCTCGACCATGCCGCGCTTTCGCGCCTGCACCTGTTTCATGTCGGTGGAGGTGGGGCCCGTCACGGTGCCGAAGCGACCGGCGTGTTGAACGAGATCGGCCACTTTCGCGCTCCAGATCTCGTTCTTGCTGGGCAGGCAGTTGGTGTTGGGACAGGAACCGCCGATCAACTTGCGTTCAACGACGGCCGTGCGATGCCCGGATTTGGCCATGTGCCAAGCCAGATATTTGCCGCCTTCGCCGCTACCGATGATGAGCATTTCGACGTGTTCCGGTTGGGACATTTTCAACCCCTTATGGTTCGAGACGGGAGGTCATGCGGGCGGCAGGTAGTATCCATGCTGGAGCTTCAGCGCGATCCGATCAAAAAGAAAGATTGGAGTGTTGGCTTGAGTGCTCCCGGCAAATCATTTGGTTGCCTCTTGACTATTTGTTCATGTTTTGTTCTTATGATCTGCGTCCAGCAAGGAGAGCATCATGGACAATCGGATCAGCCAAATTCGCAAGCAAATCAGAGCACTAAGGGTCTCCATGCTGGAGGCTGAGGCGGTCATGCGCGAGCAGATCAATCGTGACGAGCCATGCTCCTTCGTGGCGGAGGAGATTCTGAAGATGCGCGTGGTCATGAGCTTGTTGGTTGAAGAGCGTTCGCTGCTCGGCGACCGGGAACCGATCCTCGTCAACAGCTTCGTCATTCCGCATCGTCGCCCGGCGGTAAAGCCTGCCGCCGTCGTGAAGTGGCAATCGGCGCCCGCAGAAAAAAATGTCCGATCAGCTGCGGACATTGGCGCTGCGCGGGATAGGCGGAGCCAACGGATGCACGCCCGATGATAAACTCCGCGATGTCAGTCCATCGCAGTTGATGATGCCGAACGGGTTCGCAAAAGGCTCGACCCGTCCTTGTGTCGCCGTTACCGATACCCGGCCGCCTGCAGCTCGAACAACTCGGCATAGCGGCCGGACTGTAACATCAGTTCGTCGTGGGTGCCGGCGGCTTCGACCTTGCCGTCGGCCAGCACCAGGATGCGGTCGGCCATGCGGACGCTGGAAAAACGATGGGAGATCAGCACGGCGGTCTTGCCGTCACTGAGCTCCTTGAATCGTTGAAAGACCTCGAATTCGGATCGGGCGTCGAGGGCTGCGGTCGGTTCATCCAGGATAAGCACCTGCGCCTCCCGCATGTAAGCGCGCGATATCGCGACCTTCTGCCATTCGCCACCGGACAGTTCGACGCCGTTCCGGAAACGCTTGCCGATCATTTGCTGGTAACCGCCGGGCAGCCTGGCGATAACTTCGTCGGCCTGGCTTCGCATCGCGGCGCGCTCGATGCGGGCCGCGTCGTGGCGGGCCGCGATCTTGCCCACGGCGATGTTGTCGCCGACGCTCAGATAATAGCGCACGAAATCCTGGAAGATCACCCCGATATTGCCGCGCAGCTTGTCCAGATCGTATTCGCGCAGATCGTGGCCATCGAGCAGGATGCGGCCTTCGCTCGGGTCGTACAGCCGTGTCAGCAGTTTCACCAGTGTGGTCTTGCCGGCGCCGTTTTCGCCGACCAGCGCGATCACTTCGCCGGCCTTCAGATTGAAATGAAGATGGCGCACCGCCCATCGGGCCGCGCCCGGATAGATGAAGCCGACGTCTTCAAAGACAAAACCGGTGCGGATCGGGTTCGGAAAGGGACGGGGGTGGGCCGGCGACAGGATCCTGGCTTTGGTCTCGTAAAACGAAAACAGATCGTCGAGATAGAGGGCTTGCCCGGCGGTGGACGAGAAGCTCGTCAGCAAACCTTCAAGCAGCGTGCGCAGGCGCAGGAATGAGCCCGCCAGGAAGGTGAGGTCGCCCACCGAAAACGCGCCGGCGAGGGTGCGCCAGGCGATGTAGGCGTAGGCGACATAATAGCCCAGCGTCCCGATCGCGCTGAACAGTCCGCCCCAGCGCGCGCGCGTGATCGCGAGCCGGCGGTTGGCCGTGTAGAAGTCCTTTGCCAGCCGCTCGTAGCGTTCGATCAGGAAATTGTTGAGGCCGAAAATCTTGACTTCCTTGGCGGTATCGACGCTGGCGGCGGTCTGCCGGACGTAATCCAGCTCACGCCGTTCGGGGGTGCGGAAAAAATCGATCGAATAGGTTTGCGCATTGAAATAGGCCTCGCCCAGGAAGGCGGGGACCAGCGCCAGCAGCAGCAGTCCGATCAGCCAGGGCGCATAAAACACCAGACCAGCGACAAAGGACGCCACAGTCACGATGTCCTGCGCCTGGCTGAACAATTGCCCCAAGAGCGTCATCCGTCCGCTGGTCTGCCGGCGGGCGCGCTCCAGCCGGTCCTGGAATTCGGAGTCTTCGAAATCCTCCAGATCGAGGGTCGCGGCGTGCCGCATCAGCCGGACGCTCGAAGCATTGCTGACGCGCTCGGAGAGCAGGCTGTCGACCAGCGCTACGATGCGTCCCAGCACGTCCGCTGATATCGCGAGTGCGAATTCGATCGCCAGAAGGATGGTGAGGCCGTTCAGCAAGCCGCCGTGCAGCCATTGCGACAAGGTGTCGGGCCGGCCCGGCATCTGCACCAGCCGCACCACATCGTCGACGATCAGCTTTCCCACATAGAGGGTTGCGATCGGAAGCAGCGCCCGGGTCGAGCGCAACACCAGCAAGGCCGCGGTCAATCCGGGACCGGTCTGCCAGATCATCGCGACGAAGGGCAGGATATTCTTGAGGGCGCCGACCCGCTCCTTGAAGGACGTGGTGCCTGGCGGATTGCTTGATGAGCCACCGGTTTCCCGGCCGTCCTGTCCGCCATGATCGGTTTGCTTCAGCATTGACCGATTGTAGCAAGGAAGCAGGTGCCGTGGCGACCGGCGCAAGTCATAGGCCCGGGTTCCGAATCACAATGCGGAGATGTCGCAGGGGAGCAGGGCGGATTAGCCGTAATCCGCCCCGCGGGTTTCGACTTACTTGGCGAACGCCGGAAATACCGGCAGCTTGTCGATGTCGCGCGCGTCGTGCTGGATGATCACGGTGGCTTTCAGGTTCGCGGCGATCTTCTTCAGGCGCTCGACCGAGGCGACGGTCTGGGCGCGGTCGAAATTGAACGCGGGCACGCCGACCGTATCCCAGTTCTCGCGGAAGTGCACCGCATCGCCGGTGATGATGACGGGGCCCATCTGCGCGAGTTTGACCAGCAGGCTGGAATGGCCTGGCGTGTGCCCGGGCGTGCGCAGCATGATTACCGTGCCGTCGCCGAACACGTCCTTGTCGATCGGTTGCGGCTCGACCTTGCTGTCGCCCTTGATCCAGCTTTCGAACGGCTTGTAGTTCGCGCCTTCCGGCGGCTTGGGACTGGAGATCGCGTCCCATTCCTTGGCGCCGATCAGCAGCGTTGCTTTCGGAAACGAGGCAATCTGCCCGGTATGATCGGCGTGATAGTGGCTGATGCCGACATATTTGATCTGGTCGGGTTTGAGGTCGATCTTGGCCATTTGATCGACCAGGCTGACCTTAGGCGCGACATTGGGTGCCGTCATCGAGTGGCCGGTGTCCCACAGCAGATAATCGTCGCCGTGCTTGATCAGGTAGCAACTGAAGACGAACTGAACTTTCAGATCGCCATAGGCGTAGGTGTCGGAGAAGCGCTCATTGACTGATGTCGGCGCCTGCGGCGTGCCGCAATCGAAACGGGCCAGCGAGACCTCGGGTGCTGCTTGCGCGGGCAAAGCGAGGCCGGCGAATAAACTTGCGCCGAGGGTGAGGACGGTCAGTGTCTTGTTCATTTTGTTTCTTCCCTGAATTGAATGGTCGAACGCAGCCGCCTGGCGGATAGGACGGTGGCTCTAGTCTAATTCCCCGTCACATCCGGAAAATTCCTTATGCCGTGCGAATTATTTTCGCTCTGCGTGAAAAACTCGCGACGGGGTGGTTAGGCCCGGCATCGTCAGTCGGCATATTCAGTCGTCATACGCGGGCACAGCCGTCCGAAGGACGGCGTCGCTTCCGCTCGCCTATGACCCGCGTATCCATCTCACGTGAGAGGGATGGATCACCGGGTCAAGCCCGGTGATGACAGGTGGGGAGGCAGACGACGAGAAGCCTTACGCCCGCGTTCCCGTGAATGGAAAGCTGCCCATCGGGCCGATGCCCATGTCGCCGGAGATGCCGTCGCCGGCAACCTTGCCGGTGAATTCCAGGGTCAGCGGCATCGGGTTGGTGATGGAGACCTTCCAGAACACGTCGTCGCCGTTGGCGGTGCCATCAAAAATCTCGGTCGAATTGCCTTCGGCGGCCTGGGTGCCGGTCAGCCTGCCGCCTGAATTCTTCAGGGTCAGCGTCGCTTGGCGATCGCCCATCGGCGTGCTCATGGTGATATTCCAGTTTCCGTCCACCGCCATCTTAGGGGCCTCCCGAGCCTTTCTCGCAAAACCGGAATGGTTTTGGGCAGGCCTGCGGCGGGAGATATAGCCCAAACCGCAGCCCAAGCCCAATAGTGGAGGGGGCGATAATCAGGCGCGCGCGGCGCGAAGCCGGTTGGTCACCAGGATACGAAACGCGACATATTGGATGGCAAACGCCGCGATTTTGGCCGCGAGCAGCACGACCGTCACGTAGAACGCCCACAGCTTGATGTCGCCGGTCATCGCGATGGCGATGGTGCCGCAGCCGAGCACGAACATCAGCGCGGCCCAGGCGTAGCCGGCGAAGGTGACATATTCCGGAATGGTCTCGGCGACGATCGGCGGCATGTAGCGCAACATCCAGCCGCGCTTGAGCATGATGGCGCCGATCGCAAAGTGCGCGATCGCGGGTTTTGCCAACACGAAGCGGGGATCGTTGGTCAGAAGCGTCGCACCGCCGAGCACGACCACCAGCGCCAGGCTGGCATAGGTCATGAAGCCGAGGTGCTCGCCCTTGATAGTGGCGTAGACCACCTGCGCCACCGCGCTTGCGATCGCGACGCCGGTCGCCAGCAGCACGTTGTCGGTGATGACGTAGACCGCGATAAACACGATGGTCGATAAAAAGTCGGTCGCGAGCTTGGCGAATACGTTCTTCATGGTGGTTTCCCTCCCGGAATTCCCCGCAATGACTGTTTGAGCTTACGGCTTCACGCCGCCTCGACCCAATTGCCGTGAAAGCCGTCGGGCACGCGGTGTCCCAATTGCACCAGTGCCGCCGGTCCTGCTTCGATATCGGTGGCGTTGAACACCGCGAGGTCGCTGCGGTTTTCGCGCGCGCGCCAGACCACCGCCAGCAGCCAGCCATCGGCCTCGGCGGCCTCAGGGCCGCGGGCGACGAACACCGGCTCGGAGATGGTGTCGCCTGCGGGGAGCAGATATCGGGCGAGGCGCGATCCCTTGCCGTCGACATGCACCAGCCCCGACAGCGCGCCGAACATCGGCAGATCCGGATTGGCGCAGGCGTACCAGCCATGGCCGCTGACGCGGCCGGCGCGGCGATCGTCGATGCGCGGAAACTCACCGGTGATGTCGTCGAGATAGGTTTGCGTGAAGCGGTCGGTATTGCCGGCGAGATCGAAGCTCCAGCGGCACAGCCGGGCGCGCGATTTTTCCGGATCGGTCGGCGAGCCGTCGGGGTGGTTGAACAACGGCGCTTCCTCGAACTGCATGACATCGGCGACGATGCGGCTACCTTCCTCCCACGCATTCATCACGTGAAACACGTAGCAGCTCTCGGCGCGGAACCAGACGATATCCTTGGCCGAGCCGTTGCGTTTCATCACGCCGACATAGGCGCCCTTGTCGGGCTCCCAGGCGTAAGGCGCCTTGCCTTTCATCGCGCGGTCCATGCTGCCGGTGATCGGCAGCACCGGAAACAACAGATGATTTTCGGTGACGATGAAATCATGCACCATGCTCGCATAGGGTGACTCGAAGCGATCGAAGCGGGTCACCACGCCGGATGCATTGACCGAACCGTAGGAGAGCGCGGGCGTCAGCGGTCCGGCGGCGTTATAGCCGAAGAACACCATCTCGCCGGTGACGGGATCGATTTTTGGATGCGCCGTGAAGGGGCCTGAGATGCCGCCCTGGTAGTCGCAATAGCCGAGCCGCTTCAGCGTGCCGGGCTCGATCTCGGTCGGCAGGTGGCCTTCTTCCAGCGCCAGCAGCCGGCCGCCATGAAACAGGATGTTGGTATTGGCGATGCCGCCGTCGGAAATGATCGAGGCCGGAGCATCCGGCAGCTTGCGGCCGAAGCCGCCGAACAGCGCGCGCCCGGCATCATGCTCGGCCTGCCATTTCGGAGTGCGGACCCAGCGATTGCGGTAGCTGGCGCGGCCGTTCTCGAGATGGAAGGCGTGCAGCATGCCGTCGCCGACGAACCAGTGCGCGCCCGGCGCTTCGAACTGCGGATTGGGTCCGTTGCGGTAGAGCGTGCCGTTGAGCTCGCGCGGCAGTTCGCCCTGCACCTTCAAGAACGGCGCATCGGCCTCAAACGGAATCGGCGCCAGATTGGTCCTGGCCGCGTTGCTCGCGATTTCCTGTTGCATCGGGTCCTCCTCCGTATCTTTACAATGTAAAGATATCGGTAAAGCATGACATGCAAACCGTCAAGCCAAATCTTTACAGTGTAAAAATAGCGACCTATAAGGCGAAAATGACCAGAAAACCAAAGGATAGCGCCCCCCGCGCTGAACCTTCCCCGGACAAGCGCGCTCGACCCGTGGCCGTGCCGCGCCCGGCGCGGAAGAAGGCCACCGCCAAAACCACGGGCGCAACCAATACAGCCTCGAACAATAATGGCTCAAAGAGCGACGGCGCGAAGGCGAGGGGCGAGGGTTCAGCGTCGCCCTATCATCACGGCGCGCTGCACGACGCGCTTCTGGAGGCCGCCGAACGGGTGCTGGAACGCGACGGGCTGTCGGGGCTGACCTTGCGCGCGGTGGCGCGTGAGGCCGGGGTGTCGCATGCGGCGCCTACCCATCATTTCGGCGACCTCACTGGTTTGGTCAGCGAACTCGCCGCGATCGGTTACCGGCAGTTCAATGAAGCGATGATCGCAGCGGGCGCCTCGGGTGCGCCGCCACTGGAACAGGGAATGGCGCGCGCCCACGCCTATCTCGGCTTTGCGCGGGCGCATCCCGGGATGTATGGCCTGATGTTTCGCACCGAACGTCTGGATATGACGCGGCCGTCTTTGCATGAGGCCGCCAACGCCGCGTTTGCCGGGCTTGCCGGCGCGGTCGGCGCCAGCCGTCACGAGCATATCGCGGAAGAGGCGCCGTCGCTCGACCAGGCTGCCGCGATCGTGCGGGCGTGGTCGCTGCTGCATGGCTTCACCACGCTGCTGCTCGATGGCCGGCTGTCCGACATCCTGCGGCGGATTCCAGCGGGCCATGACGCCGAAACGCTGCTGGATGCCATGCTCAAGGTCACGGTGCTTCGGCCAGAGGCCTAGAGCCCCGCTCCGATTGAATCGGAACGGGGGCTCTAGTCTTTTGTTTTGACGCGTTTTCTTCACGCGAACCGGTGTCCACGGAGCCTGTCATCGGGCGCGCATTCGCGCGACCCGTTGGCTCGAAAACGCTATGGCTGCCGAAAAGCCTGTACAAGCTGGGGAAGGCTTGCGGCAAATGCGCGAAAAGCCTGACATCGGCGCGGAATCGTTTTAGAACAGCGGCTTCGCGATTTCATCGCCTTCACCAACGTGTCAGTTCCTGATCGATCATGCCTGCCATTCCGTCGAATAAACCTTTTCGTGTCGGCCGTTCCCGCACCGGGCTTGGCCTGTTCGCCACCAAGCCGATCAAAAAGGGCGCCAAGATCGTCCGCTATTTTGGTCCGTTGCTGGATTCCAAGAAGAAAAAAGACGACGCGATCGAGAACAAATACCTGTTCGAGCTCAACAACCGCTGGACCATCGACGGCTCGGTGCGCAAGAACGTCGCGCGCTACATCAATCACGCCTGCAAGCCCAACGCGGAATCCGATGTTCGCCCACGCAAGCGCAAGGTGGTGATCCGCGCCATCAAGAACATCGAGCCCGGCGACGAGATCAACTACGATTACGGCACCGATTACTTCAAGGCCTATCTGAAGCCGATCGGCTGCAAATGCGACGCCTGCGAAAAGAAGCGCAAGAAGAAGCGCGCCGAGGCGAGGGTGGAGCGGCTGCGCCTGAAAGAAAAGGCGGAGCGGAAAGCCTTGAAGCAGGCCGAGAAGCTCGCGAGCGCCAAAGCCGGGACGCGCAAGCTCAACGGCGCCAAAGCGACTGCAAAGCCAACTGTAAGGCAAAGTGCAAAAGCCGGCGCAAAGGCCAACGGCCACGCCTCGATGTAGCCCGCCGGCGGCTTTTTCAAGAAGCAGCCCGCGACGCGCGCTCCCGAAACCCGATCCATTTTCCGGCCGGTTCCCTTGAGGGAACTGCGATGTCGTTGGAATTATTTTCTAAACCGGACCGACAATCCGGTGGTAAGATATGGTGCCTTTTGACAGAGGCACCATTTCAAGGCGCTCGCGATGCCACACGCCGGAAAATACGACAACGAACTATTGCCGATCATCGCACGACCGCGCTGCCCCGAATGCGCGACCAGGATGATCACGACGGCTGTTTCGGAAGGGCCGGAGGGATTTGAGCACCGATCGTTCGAATGCCTGAAATGCGGCCACTCGGAAAAGAAAGTTGTTGCCGTCGATCCCGTGATCTCTTTGGACTCAATCAACGGCGAGCCAAAGCCGTCTGATACGTAGAGCATGATCTCAAAAAGTGTATGGCGGCTCTCCCTCGCGATAAACGCGAAGCGTTTGCGCGGAGATCATGCTCAAATAAATCGATAGAGCCGCTTCGAAGATAAGTCATCCCGCTCTAGCTGTGGCGTTATACCTTCGGCCTCATCGCGGATTTCTTTATTGCTAGCTTTTGGTTGTATTTTATATGCACGAATCTAAAGGTTGAGTTATACTGACTCCATCACCGCGTGGACCCAGGCAGTTATCGGTGACTGAGAGTGTGATGCTCCCGCCCTAGCAAGGAGGGAGAAATGCTGCCGAAATTTGTGCGGCCAAACTGCCCCAAGTGCGACATGGCCATGATCGTCACGCAAGGCTTTGACCGAGAGCAGAATCATCAGACGTTCGAGTGCCTGCGGTGCGGACACGTTGAGGCACCGCAGCCGCTGCAACAATCCCGGCGCCGGACAGGATAAGGCCATCTCCGCCAAGAGTCTGTTAGTGGGTCCGTACTCCTGGGCCTCATCCTGACAGGCCGTGAAGCTATCTCGGACCTCATCCTGAGGAGCGCGCTCTCTCGGCAGCGCACTTGCGCTGTCCGGTGCGCGCGTCTCGAAGGATGGCGGCTGGCACGGCAGCGACCCCGCGGCCATCCTTCGAGACGCGGCCAAGAGGCCGCTCCTCAGGATGAGGTCGGGAGAGTAGCTGATGTGATTCAAACTTCGGAAACGATGTCCTAAATGGGGCAGCTTCTCTCAGAACTTGCCGGAGCCGGCACTGGCGTCATACAGCCACTTCGAGGTCTCCTGGTCGGTCCAACCTGGAACCGCGAAGTGCTTGGGCCTGACAGCGCGTTGAGCTGGGTAGTGGTCTTCTGAATGATAGCCTTCTGAAAGGTAGCGTAGGGGAACGGCAACGCGGTGGCCGGCGTGTAAGTGCGCGTGGTGTGGCTTGAAGCGATGCGCCGCGGCGGCGCCGGTGGAAGCGCACAACGCGATGATCGACAGGCCGAACGCCAGCCTCAAGGCCAGAATGGATCGCATCGTATGTGCTCCCGCGTCCGTCATGATGTGCGCCCGCACGCATCGGTGCAAAGCGCCGCTCAATGATAAGGACTCGGCCGGACGATCCAGTATTCCAGGCGTCAGTGATCAAGCAGCCAGTTTTGCAACACGCGCCACAGCCGGATCGGGCAGAGCGTCCGGCCGATACTGGTCTCGACGGCCTGCACCTGCGCGAACACGAACACGCCGGTGGTGTGCACCAGCGGTTCCGGCATGTTGAGCGAGTGGGCCAGGAATCGCGTGGTGAGCCGGGTCGCCAGATCGAGCAGCCAGGGTAACGCTGAGGCGAACGGGGAATTGTCGGGTCGAAAAATCGGGGTCATGGTGATCTCCTGACCCCCAAGATGATCCGGCCCGGTAGCTGATACGATTACCTCGGACGTAATGGAATGGCCGAAATTCGCGTGCTAGGTTTTCGCTATGATGAACCCACAGACCGCGACAGCGCGAGCCGAGCGAACCCAGCCCGTCCATGTCGGCGACCATTTGCGCGAGTGGCGGCAGCGCCGCCATCTCAGCCAGCTTGATCTCGCCGGTGACGCCGAGATCTCGGCGCGCCATTTGAGTTTTGTCGAAACCGGCCGTGCCGCGCCGTCGCGCGACATGGTGTTGAAGCTCGCCGAGCGGCTCGATGTACCCTTGCGCGAGCGCAACGTGCTGTTGGTGGCGGCCGGCTTCGCGCCGGCGTTTCCGCAGCGTTCGCTCGACGATCCCGCGCTGAAATCGGCGCGGGCTGCGATCGATCTGGTGCTGAAGGCGCATGAGCCGAACCCGGCGCTGGCGGTCGACCGGCACTGGAATCTGGTGTCGGCCAACCGCATGGTGGCGCCGCTGCTCGAGGGCATCCCGGAGCGTCTGCTCGGCCAGCCCTTCAACGTGCTGCGCTTGAGTTTTCACCCGGAGGCGCTGGCGGCGCGCACCGTCAATCTCGCCGAATGGTGCGGGCATTTGCTGGAGCGTCTGCACCGGCAGTGCGAGATCACCGCCGATCCCGAACTGATCAAGCTCTATCATGACCTGAAAGCCTTTCCGATCCCGGCGCGCTCCGGGCCGCTATCGGCCGACAATGTCGCGATCCCCTTCAAGATGCGGCTGGACGGCGATATCTTGAGCTTCTTCTCCACCACCATGATTTTCGGCACGCCGGTCGACATCACGCTGTCGGAGTTGGCGCTGGAGACCTTCTTCCCGGCGGACGATCTGACCGCCGAACGTATGCGTAATATGGCGGCTGCCCTGAAATAGCATTCGGCAAGTGCGGCTTGCCGGGTTCCGATTTGGCGCTTATCTCTGGGGCGTCTTCGGGGAAATGCTGATGCGACGGACGATGAGTGGAGCTCGTATTGTAAAGCTCCTGCAAATGCCGTCGGTCACTTCCTTACGCGTTATCGCGCGGATGGCTTTTGTCGTCGTCGTGTCGCTGGTGGCCCGGCCGGATCTGGTTTGGGCGCTGGGGTGCAATGCCGGCGTCAACGTCAACAGCTTTCAGAATTTCAGCGCCGCCGAGCAAGAGGCCATCGTCCAGCAATTGGTGACTTCCGGCGCCCATTGCGTCCGAACGTCGTTGCGGCCGGACGACAAGGATATCCACCTTGCGAAGGAATTGCAGGACAAGGGCGTTGGACTGGTGTTGGTGCCCGGCGCCGAATTTCTTCCTGGCACCCAAGCAAGACCTGCCGATGCCAAGCGCAATATGCGCAGCGCGCTTCCGCTCAGTGCGGCCGATCCCGAGCGTTCCAGGGTTTCGTACCAGTCCCTGTTCGACAAATTGGACGCGAACGGAATCGTTCTGGCCGGGGTTGAGCTTGGAAATGAGATCAACTGGACCGATTTCAACGGAGACTTTCCTATCCCCGGCAAGGGCAAGGCTTTCACCGTGGAAGATCTCGCCCGGGACCCCGAGGCTCAACAGGTTGCCCGCGGGTTCCTGCAATATTTGAAAGTGCTGGCCGCCTTGAAGGAAGTGCGCGATCACTCGAAGCTCAATCGGCAAACGCCGATCATCTCCGCCGGGATGGCCGGCGTTACCGGCGGCGCATGGCAACAGAAACTGGGGGTCGATGGCGTTTCGATACCGGCCACGTATGCGTTTATGCGCGCCCACGGTCTCGACAAGCTCGTCGACGGCTACGGGGTGCATTATTATCCCCCGGAAGTGAAACCAGGCGACAAGGCGGCCGCCGCCCAGCGCCTGTCCGTCCTCAATAGCGATATCTTCCCGCCCGGCAATTCAAAGCCATACTGGCTCACGGAATGGGGGTTTTCCAGCATTGCGACCTCGTCGGATCAGGACCAGTCACGGGCGGGCTCGGTGACCGAGATGCGGGCTTACTTCCACGGCCTGTTTTAGCAGGGGCGCTTGGCAGGTATTTTTTGGTACGTCTGGAACGAGCCGGATCGATCCTCTATCTATCGTAACGGCAGCGTGATGGAAGCCGGCAAACGGGCCATTGCGCCGCTGACGCGATGATGTTTCACACGATAATGTTTCGCAACGTTGATGTTTCACAATGAGCGTTGTTACGCAGCCCGAGGGAGACGCCCCCATGAGTCAACTCAAGCCCGTTAAGATCGACATTGTTTCCGACGTGGTCTGCCCCTGGTGTTATATCGGCAAGCGCAGAATCGAGAATGCGCTGGCGCTGGTGCCGGACGTTCCGGTGGAAGTGAACTGGCGGCCGTTCTTCCTCAATTCATGGGTGGCGCGCGAGGGCATCAGCCGCGAGGAATATCTCACCGCGAAGTTCGGCTCAGTCGAGGCCTACAAGGGCATCGCGGGACGGGTGGTGACCGCGGCCGGCGAAGAGGGCCTGACCTATCGGCCGGACCTCGTCAAACGCCAGCCCAACACCATCGATTGCCACCGGCTGATCCATTGGGCCGAAGCCAAGGGCAAGGCCGCCGAGATGAAGCAGCGGCTGATGGAATTGTATTTCAGGGACGGCGGCGATCTCACCGACATCAACGTGCTGGTGCAGGCCGCGGCCGATTGCGGCCTCGATGCCGACGAAATGCGCAAGCGCCTTGCGACCGATGAGGACGTCGCGCTGATTTCGGGGCAGGCGCAGGAAGCCGCCGACAAGGGCATCTCCGGCGTGCCGACTTACGTGTTCGCGCAGAAATACGCGGTATCGGGCGCGCAGCCCGCCGAGCAGCTCGCCCGCGCCATCCGCCAGGTGTCGGCGGAGGTGAACGCGCAGGCGGCTGAATAATCGCGTCCGCGCCGCGGCGCGCCTTTGTCTTGCGCCCGGCTTTCAGGCTTTTGAATTCTTCCGATCTGAAAAACGTCAACAGGAAATCCCAAGGGAAACCTCATGCTCTATGAACTTCGAACCTACACCGTAAAGCCCGGTACTCTCGGCGACATGGTCAAGGCGGCGGCCACCGTGTCCGCAGAGATCCGCAAGAATGATTACGGCAAACTTGAAGGCTATTGGTCGACCGAAATCGGCGCGCTCAACCAGGTTCTGCATCTGTGGAGCTACAGCGATTACGCCGAACGCGCGCGGGTGCGCGGCGAACTCGCCAACAATCCGCGCTGGGTCAGCGAGTACATTCCGCTGATCCGGCCCTTGATCGTGCGTCAGGATATCCGCCTGCTCAACGCCGTGCGGGCGCCGGTGGCGCCGGCGTCAGCCGGCAACATCTATGAGCTTCGCAACTATCGCGCCAAGCCGCTTGGCGCGGTCAGGCAGTGGCTGGATGCTTTCACCGCGGCGCTGCCGGCGCGCGAGAAATATTCCAAGATCGTGGGCCTCTGGCAGACCGAAGCGGGCCAGCCGAACGAAGTTTGTCACCTCTGGGCCTATAAGGATTTGAACGCGCGCGCCGAGGCCCGCGCCGCCGCTATGAAGGATCCGGCGTGGCAGGAGTTTTTGGGCAAGGGCTCCGCGCTGCTCGAAGAGATGCACTCGACCATCATGCTGCCGACGCCGCACTCGCCGCTGAAGTGAGGGCTTGCTCGGGATGAGATTTGATTGAGCCGGGGCTATCCGCGCGCTTCCCTTCACCTCTCCCCGGCGGGGAGAGGTCGATTTGCTCCCGGCGATGCGAAGCATCGTCCGGTGCAAATCGGGTGAGGGCTCTTCTGCCAAACGAGAGGTCCTAACCCCTCACCCGGCGCTACGCGCCGACCTCTCCCAAAGGGAGAGGTGAAGGGAAATCGCTGCCAATTCAATCATACTGTGGAGGCGGGCAGCGCTTTTTACGCGGATCGCGGCGAACGTTCCCTGATAAACCGTATGGCGCGGCGCGCCTGTTCGCGCGCCGTGTTGCGCGCCACGATCGCCCCGTGGATCATCGACACCACCGGATCGCCCGACCGCAGCGGGATCAGCACGTCGCCGATCGCAAAACGGCCGCGCCAGATCGGGTTGATCATGGGGTGATCGGGGCTCGCGGTGGAATCGGCCGACGCAATCGCCGGATCGGCGCAGAGATGCCGCGTCAGTTCCAAGGTGAGCTGCACCCCCGGTGAGATCTTTGCAAAGCGCGCGTCAACGCCGATCTTGAAGAAGAACGCGCGGTCCTGATGCCGCAGCACGATCCCGGCGGCGACCGGCGTTGCTCCGGCGCGCAAGGTCACGATCTCGCATTGTCCTGATGCCGCCAGCGCTGGGGTGGCGCGGCGGATGAAGCGCGCATCGCCATCGTTCTGCGCCAAGGCGGTGCCGCGCGCGCCCTTCCAGCCGGAGGCCTCCAGCGCCAGAAAAGTTTCGAGCGCGGATGCGACGTCCTGGGGCGTGCGCGCGACGTCGAACTGGACCGCGCCATGCTCGGCCAAACGATGTCGAAGCCGGCGCAATTCCTTCAGTTTCTTGGTGCCCAGCGCATCGTGCAGCAACTGGTCGGCATCGCGTGTCGCGTCGAGACAGGCGCGCAGACCGGAGTGCAGCACACGGGGGCGCAGTCCATGTTGCCGCGATACTTCCGCGAAGGCCTGCATCGCCGCGCCTTCAAGCGACATGTCGCGCAGCACCAGTGCGTGCGCACCGGCGTTTCGCGCCTGCTGCATCAGTTGCGCCGCGGCATCCACCGCCATGCCGCGATCGAGCGGCGGCGCACACAGCGTGCCGTAGGGATGGGCGCTGACCAGCGCCGGCAGCGGGATCTTTAGGGCGTGCCATAGCGAGATCACGGGCATCAGCCCGATCAACCGGTCTTCGCGCCACGCACCCAGCGCCGACGTTCGGTTACGGCCCTGCGCCGAGGCATTGACCGCCAACTCCCATTCGGGAAGGTAATAGCCATTCGGCTCGGCGGCGCGCCCGGCGAGCGCCTGCCACTGATCGAGGGGAATTTCCGTGATTGGGATCAGGGCGCTGCCCTGCGGCGCAGCCGCATCCGACGGCGCATAGTTGTCCGCCGCATCTTTTTTCGATGCGCGACGAACCATCGTTGTGTCGGCAATATAGGCCAATTCCCCGGTATCCCGCTTCTTCCGTAATTCCGGGACACGCTAAACGAAAGATTGGAAAATACCGTTGGCACGGCGGCTCAATTTGAGCGGTAATGTTAACGGGTTGTTGATCATGTGGTAGGCGTCTAGAGCGTTTTCGAGCCAACGGGTCGCGCGAATGCGCGCCCGATGACAGGCTCCGTGGGTACCGGTTCGCGTGAAGAAAACGCGTCAAAACAAAAGATTAGAGCCCCGTTCCGATTCCATCGGAACGGAAAAGGCTCTAGCCGCGGTCAGTGCGTCACCCGCCAGATCGTGCCGTTGCCGTCTTCGGACACCAGCAGCGATCCGTCATGGGCGACGGCGACGCCGACCGGGCGTCCCCATACGTCGTTATCGCCAACGACAAATCCGGTGATGAAATCCTCGTATTCGCCCGTGGGCACGCCGTCCTTGAGGCGGATGCGGATCACTTTGTAGCCGGTGCGCTTCGACCTGTTCCACGAGCCATGCTCGGCGGCAAAGCCGTCGCCGGAATACGCGGCGGGGAATTGATGGCCGGTATAAAAAGTGAGCCCAAGCGACGCCGAATGCGGTTGCAGCAGCACGTCGGGCACGGTGACTTTTCCCTTCAGGTCGGCGCGATCACCGACATGCCGCGGATCTTCATTGCTGCCGATATAAAGCCACGGCCAGCCATAGAACGCGCCTTCGCGCACCCGGGTGACATAATCCGGCACCAGATTGTCGCCGAGGCCGTCGCGTTCATTGGTCGAGCAATAGAGATCGCCCGTGGCGGGATGGACGGCGAGCCCGACGCAATTGCGGATACCGGTAGCAAAGATTCCGAGCCGCTTGCCGTCCGGATCGAACGCCAGGACGTCGGCGCGATCGGTCTCGCCGCCCCAGTCCGCGCCGGGCGGGTGGCTGTCGATCCATGCCTGCAAACCTTCCAGCGGGCCGCCATTGCCTTCGGCATCATTGCTGCGGGAGCCGACCGATATCAGCATGCGCTTGCCGTCGCGGCTGAAGGCGATGTCGCGGGTGGTGTGCCCGCCGCCATGCGGCAGTTCGGCGACGATTGTTTCGGCTTTGCCGGACGCTTTAAGGTCGCCCGCGTGATAGGGAAAGCGGACGACGCTGTCGGTGTTGGCGACATAGACCCATTTGGGATCGTCGCTGGGGAAGAACGTTACGCCAAAGGGCTCGTTGAGGCCGCTGGCGTAAATTTCGTTGGCCGAGGGTTTGGCTTCGCCATCGGCGGCGCGCAAGATCCTGATACGTCCCGCCCGGGTTTCCGCAACGAAGATGTCGCCGTTGGGCGCTACCCGCATCTGGCGCGGCCCGCTCAGTCCTTGCGCGAACAGCGCGATCTTGAACCCGTCGGGCACCTGCGGCAGCGCCGCCTCCGGGCGCGCAACCACGTGAGCCATGTTGGCGGACGAGGGCGTCGCGCCGGGTTTGGGCAGGTCTTCCGGTTTGATCAGGCGGCTCACGCCGGGTCTGTCCGAGCGCCAGTCACCGAACGCGGCGCTGCCGGTGAGCGGCGCCGATTGGGCCATCGCTTGGCCGACACCGCCGACCGCAAAGGCCAGCACCAGCGAGTTCAACGAGTGATACCGGAACATCATGACATCCTCATCTGGTGATCGGCCACGATCCGGCTAGCCAATGAGGTATTTAGACCATCGTTCCCTCGATCGATATGCGATCGCCTTCACGTGCGATCACATCTGGGTCAGGAACGGCGCGTCCAATGCCCGGCGTTGACCGCACCGACAGGAATTGTGCCGTTGATGATCGCCTCGATTTGGCGCACCGTTTCAAGCGACTGGCTCTCGATCGCCGGCGGCGTCAGGCCGCCGATGTGGGGCGTCGCAATGACGTTCGGGAGTTTTGCCAGTTCCGGCGTCGGCATCTGATCGCGGGCGCGGCCGACATCGATCGCCGCGCCGGCTATGCGGTTGTCGCGCAAGGCGCTGGCGAGCGCGGTCTCGTCGACCAGATTGCCGCGCGACAAATTGATGAAGAAGGCGTGCGGCTGCATGCGCGAGAACGCGGCGTGACCGATCAGGTTTTCGGTGTCGTCGTTGGCCACCGCGAGACACACCACGTAGTCGGCGCGGCCGAGCAGATCGTCGAGCGAAACGTGCTCGATACTGGAATCGTCGATGGTCGCCAGCGGATCGGCTGCCAGCACCGTCATGCCGAGCGATTGTGCGACGGCCGCCAGATGGCGGCCGATATTGCCATAGCCGATGATGCCGAGGCGGCTGCCGGCCAACTGCCGTCCCATCGCGATCTCCGGGTTGCGCCCGGAATGGTAATCCGCCGTCGCTCGCGAAATCCCGCGCGAGAGATCGACGAGATAGCCGAGCGCGAGTTCGGTGACCGATGCCACGAAGCCCGGACCGGCCCGCGTCACCAGCACGCCCACAGCACTCGCGGCGTCGACATCGATGTTGCGGATATCGACCGCGCAGCGCACGAAGGCGCGCAGTTTTGGCAGCCGCGCGAAAATCTCGCCCCGGCCTTCGGTCAAGCGATCGGCGACGATGAGGTCGACATCGCGCGCGGCCTCGATCAGGCCGTTGGCGTCCAGCGCGTCATTGGATTCGTGCAGCACGACCCGCGCCAACGCTTGCAGGCCGTTCAGGCTGCGCTCGCCATAATACTGGGCCCTCGCTTGCGGCGGGTGGGTCAGCAGGATTTTCAACGTTCTACGTCCTCTCAAGCCCGAGGGGTCAGTAACCCAGCGCATGCGGTAGCGCCGTCGAGATCGCAGGCACGAACGCGATCACCAAGAGGCACAGCAGCAGCAATCCGAGATAGCCCGATATCGGCTTCACGGTCTGTTCGATCGGCACATTGCCGATCATGCAGGCCCCGTAAAGCCCTAAGCCAAGCGGCGGCGCGAACAGGCCGAGCCCCATCGAGATCACCAGCACGACGCCGAAATGCAAGGGATTGATCCCGAGCTTGACCGCGACCGGCAGCAGCAGCGGCCCGAAGATGATCAGCGCCGCGGCGCCTTCCAGCACCGAGCCCATCACGATCAGCACCGCGATCGACAGCAGCATGAACAGCCAGGTGCCGTGGCTGCCCGATAGCGACAGCATGATCTCGCCCACCTGATGCGGCACTTGCTGCAATGTCAGAATGAACGCCAGCGATTGGGCCGCGGCGACGATGAACAGCACCAGTCCGGAGCGGGTCGCGGCCTGCGTGAAGCTGTGGATCGCGTTGGTGAGGCTAAGCTCGCGAAACACCACGCCGCCGACCACGATGGCATAGAGCACCGCGAACGCCGAGATTTCGGTCGCGGTGGCAAATCCGCTCTTGAAGCCGGCGAAGATCATGAAGATCAGTCCGAACGAGGCGATAGCGCCGCCCCATAATTGGGACATTGGAATCTGAGGTTCGGTCTGGTCGGAAGCTACGGGAGGCTTGCCAAACACGATCGAGACCGCGATCAAGGCGAGCGCCATCAGGCCGGCCGGCAGCAGGCCCGCCACGAACAATCCGCCGATCGACAGATTGGCGACAAATCCCAGGATGATCAGATTGATGCAGGGCGGAATGGTCTCTGCCATCACCGCGGACGCCGCGAGCAACGCCACCGCGCTGCCCGGATTTTGTTTGGAGCGGCGCGCGGCCGGGATCAGCACCGATCCGACGGCGGCGACGTCGGCCATCTTGGAACCGGAGATGCCGGAAAACAGCACCATCGACATCACCATGACGACGTTGAGGCCGCCGCGCATGCGCCCCACCGCGCGCTGCAGCAGTTCGATCAGGCGGACCGACATGCCGTTGGCTTCCATCAGATAGCCGACCAGAATGAAAAACGGGATCGCCAGCAGCACGAAATTGTCGATGCCGCGCGCCATCTGCTGCGCGAAGATCACGCCGGGCAGCGTGCCCTCGACCCAGATGAAGGTCAGCGCGGCGAGAGCCAGCGCGAATCCAATCGGCAATCCGCCAAACAGCGTGATGAAGAAGCCCGCGAGCATCAGGCTTCCCGACGACGGCACCGTATCCGGGGCGAGGCCATCCCAGGCGAGATAGAGACCCACGATCAGGGCGGTTACGATCACGCCCGCGATCATGTCGCGGAGCGGGCGCCTGGCAAACAGATCGAGCGCGAATATCGTCATCAGCAAGGCGCCGATGCCCATCGGGTAAAACGTCCATTCCAGCGGCAGGCCGGAGCCCGAGGTCTGTCCGGTGGTCAGCCATCCGAGCTTGATGGCATTGAACGCCACATAGAACGCGATCACCGGCACCAGCACGGCGCCGACGGCATCGACCACGCGCCGGACTGACGCCGGCAACATGTCGACAAAGAACGCGACGCCGAGATTTTCGGCGCGCGCCACCGCACTTGCCGCGCCAAAGAAGCTTGACCCGACCATCAGGCCGCGGGCGACATCGTCAGCCCATTCGACCGGCGCGTTGAACAGGAATCGCAGCAGCACCGAACCGCAGACCACCAGCAGGTCGGCCGCGAGCAGGATCGCCGCGACGGCGTCGCTGACCGCGAGCAGGGCACCGATGATCCTGCGGCGACCGCTGTGTGGGGGCGCCGCGCCTGACATCATCGATCAAGCCTGCGTCGCGCGGATCATGTCCACCACCGGCTTGGCGTCGGGATGTGCCTTGATGAAATTATCGGTTTGCGGCAGCACGCGCTTGCGGAAGGCTTCCCTGTCGCATTCGACGACGCTGACGCCCTTTTCGACCAGCGTGGCGAGCGCCTCCTTCTCGACCGCGAGGCCATGGGCGCGGGTATCCGCGCCGGCTTTGGTCGCCGCATCGAGAAAACCCTCGCGCAGTTTCGGGTCCATGCGATTGAATGTGGCGTCGCTGAAATAGGTCGCCAGCGGCGAGAAGATATGCTCGGTCAGTGCGTAGTTCTTCGAGGTCTCGTAGAATTTCGCGGCCAGGATGGTCGGCGGATCGTGCTCAAGCCCGTCGAGCACACCGGCCTGCAACGCCGTATAGATCTCGCCGAACGCCAGCGGCGTTGCGGCTGCCCCCATCAGGCGAAGGCACTCGGTGATCACAGGGTTGGGCAGGGTCCTGATCTTGAGCCCGGCGAGATCCTCCGGCGTCTTGACGGGTTTCTTCGACAGCACGCTGCGGGCGCCGAAATTATAGGCCCACGAGATGATCCTGATATTGGCGCCCTTGAGCAGCGCCTCGTCGACCGGCTTGGCGGCGCCGGCATCGAACGCCTTGGTCTGTTGCTGATAGCTGGTGAAGAGATAGCCGAGGTCGAACGTCCCAACCAGCGGAACCAGATTGGCCGAGATCGAGGAGCCCGATACCATCAGGTCGATGACGCCGAGCTTGACCGAATTGATGACGTCGATTTCCTGGCCGAGCTGGTTGTCGGGGTAGAACGTGACGTCGATCTGTTCCAGTCCGTTGGCCTTCAGGTTCTTGACCAAATTGTCGTAGTAGACCCGGCCATTGGCATATTTCGGGTCGTTCGGCAGCGACGATGATAATTTGAGTTTTGTGGTGGCGGCTTGCGCGCGCCCGATGATGGCGGGCGAGCCCAGCAGCGAGGCGGCCGCGGCGGTCGACAGCTTCAGGATCACGCGGCGGCTGACGGCAACGCTCTTCATGGTGCTTCCTCCCGGCGTGTTTTTCTTAAGCGCCGTTATCGATTGTTGCGGCCATTCGGCCCGCTATTGATTGCAAATGGTGGACTAAACGGAAGGGTCCCGCAAGGCCGGTAACATCCGTCTCGAATCCTTAACTCTTGTTCGATGTGAGGCGATCAAAATCTTGCGCCAGTGAGTGGCCCGTTTTGATTTCGCGAGCGGCCAAGCAAACGGCCCGGTCAGGTGGGCACCATGACCGGGCCGCCGATAGCACCCCGTGTTGGGATGGATAGGGTTGCCATGAGCCAGATACGCCAGAGGGCATGGTTGCGTTTCGCGGAGGCCACGCTGTTTTGGAATATCGAGCGGCCTCATTCGGCCGGTACCCGATCATCCGGCATCATGGGGTCAGCGCCTGATGGCCGAAATAGGCCTGTTCGAGCCGCCTTGGCAGATCGCTCTCGCTGGTCGGGGCTTCCAGCACGATGTGTCCCTGCACCAGTCCATAGACGCGGTCGGCGGTCGCAAGCGCTTTTTCCAAGAGCTGCTCGACCAGCAGCACCGCAGTGCCTTGCTTGCGTAACTGCCGGATGACGTCGAGCACGCGGTCGACCAGTACCGGCGACAGGCCCGCCGACGGTTCGTCGAGCATCAACAGCCGTGGGCGCCGCACCAGTCCTTGCGCCACCGTCAGCATCTGCTGCTGGCCGCCGCTGAGCGCGCCGCCATACTCATGGCGCTTGGCGGCGATCTCGGGGAAAAACGACAGCGCTTCCTCGATCCTCGCAGTGCGCTCGCCCCGCGACAAATCATAGCCCGCCAGCAAAAGGTTGTCGGTGACCGAGATCTGGGTGAACACGCGATGGCCCTCGATCACATGCACGAGCCCGGCGCGGGCCGCCTCGCGCGGTGAGATGTTGGTGATGTCGCGGCCGCCGAAGCGGACATATCCGGCGTCGACCGGAAGCAGCCCCGACAGCGCGCGCAGCATCGTGCTCTTGCCGGCGCCGTTGGGGCCGAGCAGCGCCACGACCTCACCGGCCTCGACCTGGAAATCGATGCCATGCAGCACGCGGATCTTGCCGTAGCCGGATTGCAGCGCGGCGACGGCCAGCAGGGGTTCAGGCACCGAGGTATGCACTGACCACCTCCTTGTGGCTGCGAATCTCGGCCGCGGTCCCGGCGGCAAGGATGCGCCCGAGATTGAGCACCGTGATCTGGTCGCAGATGGCGAAGATCAGGTCGGCGTGATGCTCGACCAGCAAGACACCGGTGCCGCGTGCGCAAATCGCCTTGATCAAGGCGGCCAGCCGGTCGATCTCGTCTGCGGACAGGCCGGCGGCCGGTTCATCCAGCAGCAGGAAATCCGGATCGAGCATCAGCGCGCGCGCGATCTCGATGAAGCGCAGCTCGCTGTGCTGCAACCGGTCGGCACGAACATCGGCCAGCGTTTCCAGCCCAACCACGCCCAGCAGGCCGCGCGCTTTCGCCGCCAGCATGCGCTCGTCGCGGTGGTGTCGCGGCAATGACAGCAGCGCTTCGACGAAGGAGGCCTCGCCCTCGATGGTGCCGCCGATCATCACGTTTTGCAGCACCGAGGCTTCGCCGATCACGCGCGGCGTCTGGAAGGTGCGGGCGATGCCGCGCGCGGCGCGCAGCGCCGGCATGCCCGGCGGCAGCGCGTCGTCTCCCAGCGTCATGGTGCCGCCCTTGGCGGCGTAGTAACCGGAGATCACGTTGAGCGTCGTGGTCTTGCCGCTGCCGTTAGGGCCGATCAGCCCGTGGATCCGCCCCGGTGCTACGTCGAGATCGAGCCCATCGATGGCGCGGACATTGCCGAAGCTCAGCGCGATGCCGCGCAGGCTGAGCGTCTTGCCGCCGGCGCGCTTGCGCACGATGTCGCCGAGTGCTGCCGGGCGCGGCAGGATGGCGCGGTTGCTGGGAAGCGGACGCCGGTTGCGGAAGTCCAGTAGTGCGGCGATGCCGCCGGGGATCACCAGCACGATCACGAGCAGCAGCACCGCGTAGAGGAAGGTCGACCACGCCGCCAGGGGGGCTGCGAGCTCCGGCAGGATGGTCAGGATGATGGTGCCGAGCAGCGGCCCCAGAATCGAGCCGCGGCCGCCGATCAGGATGGCAATAAAGAACAGCACCGACAGATCGAAGGTGAAGGCATCCGGCGTGATGTAGGTTTGCAGGCTGGCAAACAGTCCGCCGGCGATCGCCGCCAGCGCGCCGGCGAGCAGGAAGATCGCGATCAGCATCCGCGGCTTGGAAATGCCGGTGGCTTCGGCCGCGACTTCGGCGTCGCGCAGCGCGACCAAAGCGCGCCCGAACCGCGAATGCGCGATGTTGGCGCTGATCCAGGTCGAGACCGCCGCAAGGCCGATGCAGAGATAATAATAGCCCCATGCGGTATTGAAGGGCGCGGGGAATTCCGGACCCGCAATGCCGATACCGCCGCCGGTGACGCTCTGCCAGGCCAGCGCGATCTGGGTGACGATGGTGGCAAAGCCCAGGGTCGACATCGCGAAATAGAAGGTACGTAACCGCAGCGCCGGCAGGCCGACGACGACGCCGAACACCGCGCCGACGACGGCTGCGATCGGCAACGCCGCGAACACCGGCACCGCGGGCATCACATTGCCGGCGACCAGTACGCTCGTGGTGTAGGCGCCGAGCGTCAGCAATGCGACATAGCCGATCGCGAGGTGACCGGCGAAGCCGACCACGAGGTTGAGGCCGGACACCAGCACCCAGTAGATCGCCGCCCGGGTGCCGATCAAGGCCCAATAGTCGTTGCTGACGAACGGAAGTATCATCGCGACCGCGAACACGCAGAGGAACGGCACCAGTTGCGGCAGTACCGCGCGAAAGGCGCTTGGTTCGCTGCGCGGGGGCGTGACGGTGACCGATGTCATCACACCCTCCGCGCCGTGGCCGAGCCGAACAGGCCGCGCGGCGCCGCCAGCAGCACCACGATGAACAGCGTGAATACCGCGACCGACGAGAAGATGCCGCCGACCAGGAAATTGGCCGCCTGCTGGAACAGGCCGAGTGCGATGCCGCCGATGATGGCGCCGCGGTTGTTGCCGAGGCCGCCGATCGCCACCGGCACGAAGCCGTAGAAATTCAGCAACGCGCCATTGGCGAAGAAGGCCAGCAGCAATTCGCCGCCGGAAAATCCGGCGATGCCGCCGATCACGCCGGCCAGCGCGTAACTTGCGATCCGCAGATTGCGCTCCGGCAGCCCGAGCGCGCGCGCGGCGAAATTATCTTCCGCGATCGCGAGGAAAGCGCGGCCGACCAAGGTGCGGCGATAGAGATATTCGAGGCCGATCACGGTCGCGGCGCAGGCCACCACCGGCAGCCAGAACTTTTCGTCCCAGACGCCGCTGCCCCAGCCGATCAGCTTCGGAAACGGCTGCGGCTCGGTGCCCCATTTGATCGCGGCGACCTGCTGGATCATCAGGGCCAGCGCCAGCGTGGAGAGCACGTAGAGATGCTGGTCGAGATTCTTCAGCACCGGCCGCACCGCGACGAACTCGGTGATGATTCCGATGATGGCGCAGCCGACCAGCGTCAACACGAAGCCTGCGATCACCGGCAGGCCAAGTTTGAGCATGAACATCGAGCCGAACACGCCGCCGAGCATCGCCAGTTGACCCGAGGTGAAGCTCATCACCCGCGAGGTCGAGAACATGGTGTTGTAGGTGACGCCGACCAGCGCGTAGATCGCGCCGGCCGCCAGACCGGAGGCGAGGATTGAGCCGAGCATGGGCTTACACTCCCGCGCCGCGGCTTACGCGTAACCCGGCGCCAATGCGAAGGTTCCGCTCTTGGCGGAGTTGGCCGCCGACATCACGATCTCATCGGTCGGGTAGCCATTATGCTGGCTCGGTGAGAAGGTGTAATTGCCGAAATAGCCGGGATATTTCGACAGCGTGTTCAAATGGGCGATGATGCCCGGGGCGTCGGTGGATCCTGAGGCCTCGACGGCTTTGGCGAACAGTTCGACCGCATCGATGCCGCCGGCGATCCACCACAGCAGGGTGTCGTTGAGCGGAATATTGGCCTTGGTCAGGCGATCGACCAGTTCCTGGCTCTTCGCCGGCAATTTGCCGGCCGCGTCGTAGCTGCAACTCTTGTAGCCGACCGCGTACACTTTCTCCCAATTGGCGGGTTTTTCGATCAGGCCGGCGATGTCGCCCGACGCCAGCGACGGATGGCCTACGAAGGCGACGTCCCAGTTCATGGTCGCGCGGGTGTTGAACATCCGGGCTTCCATGCTGGTGGCGACGCTCCACACCACGATGACCTCGGCGCCGGCATTCTTGGCGCGCAGCATGTCCGGGGTCATGTCCGGCTGGGTCGCATCGATGTTGGCCTGGTAGACCACGTCGGCGCCGTCCTTCTTGAAGGCGGCCACCGAGGCGCCGACCGCGGTGACGCCGTAGCCGGTGGTGTCGCCGAACACCGCGATCTTCTTCACCTTGAGGATCGTGAGACAATAATTGCGCACCGCGTCATCCCATTGGCTGTTGGATGGCGCCATCCGGAACGCATTGGGAAATTTGGCGGGATCGATCAGGGTTTCGACCACGCATGGATGGATGTCCGGCATCTTGGCGCGCGCCATGATCGGCGTGGTGGCGAGCGCTTCGCCGGAGTTCACCGGTCCCCAGATGCCGTGAACCTTGAGCTGGCTGATCATCTCCTGGGTGGCGTTGACCGCCTTGGTGGGATCGCCCTGGGTGTCGCGGGTGATGACCTCGATCTTGCGGCCCTTGACGCCGCCCGCCGCATTGATGGTGTCGACCGCGAAGGTCACGCCGCGATTGAAGCCGACGGTCGGGGCCGAACTCGGGCCGGTCATCGCGGCGAGCCAACCGATCTTGATCGGCTCGGACTGGGCAATAGCGGGCATGGGCCGCGAGAATGTCGCAGCGCCAAGCGCGCCGGTGGTGCCCAATAAAACGTCGCGACGTGAAATGCCCAAGAATTCCTCCCAATTTTATACTTTTCGACGCCCGTCGTTGCCGCGGGCGCTTGCCAGCAATCCGTTTCGGCGTATCGCCGCAACGGATTTGCTGAAATCAAATTTGACCCTGATGTGGACGCCTTGTCCAGAGCTTCCGGCGCGACCCGTTGGCGCGAAAACGCGCTATATCGGCTCGAAGCTCTCGGACGCGCAGCTGTCGCTGTCCTCGGCCCGCTGCCGGTCGAGGATCACGCCTTCCTCGATGTCGATGCGATAGGTCTGCATGCCCAGCGGTTTGCCGGTGGCGGAATTCAGATCGGCCCTGACACAGGCGATCCAGCCCGGCCCACGGAGATTGTGGCGCGCCGGGGAGACCTGCACGTCGTGCGGGGCCGACGAGGCCATGAAAACCGAGTCGAGATGGCCGCGAACCAGCTGCTTGACGTCGGGAGGCGGCTCCAGCGGCGGCGGGCCGCCGTCCTTGACGCGCATGAACTCGGGCACCGGCGAACGGCTGTCGGCAAAGCCGCATCCCGCCAGCGCCAACGCGCCGGCCACCATCAACCCGATATGAACTACGATCCGCCCCATTGGGACGGTTCTAACCCGGGGCAGGCAAAATTGCTGTAATTGCTAGATTAATTTTCGTTCACGGCATGTAACAATGTGCTGAAACCGGATACGGAAGCAGCTATCCTGCGGCGCGTGCCGGATGTTGGCCATTTTTTGGTCGCAGGAACGAGCTTGCGAAAAAAAGGACGGCAGGGAGACCCAAGCGATGAAGGCCTTGACGATTGTGGCGACGGTGCTGGCGTTGCTGGTGGTGCCCGCGCACGCCCAGATGGGCAAACGGAATCAGGGCGCCGGCGATAGCAAGAAAGACGACTCGGCCACCAAGAAGGTCGACGACAAGGCCTACAAGGCGGCGCTTGAGAGAATTCCCGACTCCAAGGAAAAATACGATCCGTGGGGCGTGACCAAGCCCGCCGCCGATCCGGCCAAGAAGCCTAAATAGCGAAGCCGAAATAGCAGTTTTCCGAAATCCAGCCATGAACCTCTGCGCCGAAGGGCTCGACCAATGGTCGAGCCTGGAGGTATCACCATGTTCCGTGCCATCCATTGCAGTCTGATTGCAGCAGGGCTGATGCTGGTGTCGCACGCAGCCCTTGCCGAAAATCGCGTCGCCTTGGTAATCGGCCAGTCGAATTACCGCGCCGTGGTGGCGCTGCCCAATCCCGCCAATGACGCCAAGGCGATGTCCCAATTGCTGGGCGAAGCCGGCTTCGAGGTCGAGACCGCGGCCGATCTCTCGCAGAACGAAATGCGGGAAAAAGTCAGCGGCTTTGCCGCCAAAGTGGCGGCGAAAGGCCCCGATACCGTGGCGCTGGTGTTCTACGCCGGCCACGGCCTGCAAATCGACGGCGAGAATTATCTGGTGCCGGTGGATGTCGACCCGAAACGGGAAGCCGACATTCCATTGCAGGCGGTCCGTCTCAATGACGTCCTCAACACATTGACATCGGTGCCGAGCAAGATGCGCATCCTGCTGCTCGATGCCTGCCGCAACAACCCTTTCCCGGAGATCAGCAAGACCGCCGGGCACGGGCTGGCGATCGTCGATGCCAAGACCGGCGCTCCCGGCACCTTCATGTCGTTTTCGACCTCGCCGGGCGCGGAAGCCGAAGACGGTAGCGGCACCGATAGTCCCTATACGACCGCGCTGCTGTCGGTGGCCAAGCAGCCGGGGCTTCCGATCGAAGATGCCTTCAAACGGGTGCGCGTTGCCGTCAACAAGACCACCGAGGGCCGCCAGACGCCGTGGGATAGTTCCTCGCTGACCGACGAATTCAGTTTTTTCCCGAATGCAAATGCAGGTGCGAGTGCAAGCGTCGCACCGGTGTCAGCCACTGACGCTGCCGCCGCGACGCTGCCGGCGACCAGGCGCACCGTCGCGCAATGGCGCACTGAGTTGCAGGACAAGCGGGCCGAAGAGGCCAATGAGATGATCGTGGCTGACGGCAGCGAAGAAGCCTATGAGGCGTTTGTCGGGCTGTTCGCGGCGTCGCCGTTCGGTCCGCAGGCGCGGCTTTGGCTCGATCGGCACCGGCGGATGGTGGCCTGGAATAACGCGTTGATCATCAACACCGCCGCGGCATATCACGCCTTCCTGGGGCAATATCCCGACAGCGATCTGACCGCGACCGCGCAGAAACTGGAAGCGCGGCTGCGCAATCGCCCGGATCTCGCCAACGCGTTAGCACTTGCCGTTCCGGCGAGCACGTCGGTCGGCCCGACCTGTCCTTGCACCACGCAACCCCCGCTGCTGCAAAAAGTCGATCTGGCCCCGAACCCGAAGAAGAAGATTGTCGAGCCCGATCCGCCGAAGCGCGGTTCAAAGCCGCGACGCGTGCGTAACCGCGATGACGATGACGATGTCCCGGTCCATCACCGGCCGCCGCCGGTTTATGACGAACCGGCCTATGGACCGCCGGTCGGCGTCGGCATAGGGGGCGGCGGTTTTGGCGGTGGCTTCGGCGGCGGCTTCGGAGGTGGCTACCGCGGTGGGGGAGGCGGGGGCCGCAGATAGGAACGTTGGAAGGGTGCGCTGCACGTCGTATAATCCTGGCCCCTGGCGATGTGACGGCGAGGTGCCATGCGATACCTATCCGGTCTGTTCACCGCCTTGTTGCTGGTCGCGAACCCATCTGTGTTCGGCTGGGATCATTGGGGCGCGGACCTCGGCGGCAGCCGGTTTTCCAAGCTCGATCAGATCACGCCGGCCAATGTCGGCAATCTGGTCCGCGCCTTTGTGTTTCACACCGGCGATCTTGAGGCCCGCGCGCCGGAGCTGATGGCCCGCACCAAGCTCGAGGCCACGCCGCTGTTCGTTGAAGACAGCCTGATCTTCTGTTCGCCTTTCAACGAAGTCATCGCACTCGATCCCGGCACCGGTGCGCCAAAATGGCGCTATGATCCCAAGATCAGTCCCACGCAGCTCCCCGCAAACCGATATAATTGCCGCGGCGTGACCTATTGGGTCGATACCAAGGCCGCCGAAAACGCGCTGTGCCGCGCCCGGATCTTCATGGGCACCAACGACGCCCGTGTGATCGCGCTCGATGCCAAAACCGGTATCCCCTGCGTCGATTTTGGCGATCACGGCGAAGTCAGGCTCGATGTCGCAAAGCCGCTGCTCTGGCCTGGCGAATTCCAGATCACGTCCGCGCCGGTGGTGAGCCGCGACGTGGTCGTGGTCGGCTCCGCGATCTCGGACAATACCCGCGTCGACGGGCCGGCAGGAACGGTGCACGCCTTCGATGCGCGCAGCGGCAAGCCGCGCTGGAGTTGGGACCCGCTGGTGCGCGACGGCATTGAGGCCGGCGCGGCCAATGTCTGGGCGCCGATGTCGGCCGACGAGGCACGCGGACTGCTGTTCCTGCCGACGTCGTCGCCGAGCCCGGATTTCTGGGGCGGCAAGCGGCCAGGCGACAACGCGCACGCCAATTCCGTGGTGGCGCTGCGCACCGAGACCGGCGAACTGGTGTGGTCGTTCCAGACCGTGCATCACGACGTCTGGGATTATGATGTGCCGGCGCAGCCGACGCTGACGCGGATCGACACCGGCGCGGGCTTGCGCGATGTCGTGATCCAGCCGACCAAACAGGGTTTTGTCTTTGTGCTCGATCGCGACACCGGCCAACCGGTCTGGCCGGTCGAGGAGCGCGCCGTGCCGCAAGGCGCTGCCGAAGGCGAACAGCTTTCGCCGACCCAGCCGTTTCCGACCCACGTGCCGGCGCTGCTGCCGCAACAATTTTCAGCCGCGGATATCTTCAAGCCGTTTCTCGGACTAGGCAACTCCGCCTGTGAGCAGCAGCTCTCGGGCCTGCGCAACGAGGGGCTGTTCACGCCGCCTTCGACGCAGGGAACGCTGTTCTATCCGATGACCGGGGGCGGGGTGAACTGGGGCAGCGCGGCGTTCGATCCGGTCAACCAGATCCTCTACGCCAATGTCAGCCGTGCCATCCATATCATCAAGTTGATACCGCGGGCCGAGGTCGAGGGTTTGAAGCCGGCAAAAGGATTTGATTTGGGCGAGCAGCGCGGCGCGCCGTTTGCGATGACGCGGCGTGTGGCGCTGTCGCCGCTCGGGTTTCCCTGCAACAAGCCGCCATGGGGGGAAACGGTCGCGGTCGATCTGAAGGCTGGAAAAATTCTCTGGCGGTCGACGGTGGGAACGTCGGAAGATCGGGCACCGCTCGGCATCGCCTTCAAATGGGGTACGCCGCTGCCCAACGGTGTCGTGATTACCGCGGGCGGCCTGGTCTTCACCGGCGCGATGGATGCGTATC
This sequence comes from Bradyrhizobium sp. S69, assembly GCF_009766005.1. Classification (GTDB taxonomy): domain Bacteria; phylum Pseudomonadota; class Alphaproteobacteria; order Rhizobiales; family Xanthobacteraceae; genus Bradyrhizobium. The sequence continues at coordinate 347,379 of NZ_LMUK01000038.1, forward strand.
TGCGCGCGCTCAATGCCAAAACCGGCGAGGAGCTTTGGCAGGGCCGGCTGCCGGTGCCCGGGCTCGCCAATCCCATGACCTATTTCTGGAAGGGCGAACAATATGTGGCGATCGCGGCCGGCGGTCATTCCGAGGCCGGCACCACGATCGGCGATAGCCTGGTGGCGTTTCGTCTGGCGCGGCCGGGTGAGACGCCCTCGCTGTGGTCGCGCACGATCGACCGGCCGGGCGGCAGATTCTTGAGCGGGGCGCTGGTCGTTGCGCTGACGATCCTGCTGCTGGGGATTGGACTCTGGCGCTGGCGGCGGCGGCCGCATTGAACCCGGCGGGCAGCGTTGGTGACCAACGGCCATGCGGCGATTGCTGTCCACTATGCCTAAGATGATCGTGCGCGCGCTGGCCGCCATCCTGCTGATGTCGAGTTTTGCCGCTCCCGTCGGCGCGACCCCGTTGGACGACGCCAACGCCGCCGCCGACAGTGGCGACTATGCCAAAGCGATGCAGCTTGTGCGCCCGCTGGCCGAGCAGGGCGATCCTGCCGCGCAATACGATCTCGGGGTGATGTACTACGCCGGTCAGGGCGTGTCGCGAGACGCGGTCGAGGCGGCGCGGTGGTTCGGCAAGGCCGCCGAACAGGGCGACCTCAATGCCCAGTATAATCTCGGGGTGCTCTACGATCACGGGCTCGGCGTCGCGCAGAACGATACCGAGGCGCTGAAATGGTATCGCAAGTCGGCCGAACAGGGCTATGCGCCGGCCGAGACCAATCTCGGCGGCATGTATGACCATGGACGGGCGGTGCCGCTGGACCATGCCGAGGCGCTGCGCTGGTACCGCAAGGCCGCCGAACAGGGCCTCGCGCCGGCCCAGTTCAATCTCGGCGCGATGTATTACAACGGCCAGGGCGTCGCGCAGGACACGGCCGAGGCCATGAACTGGTGCCGCAAGGCGGCCGAGCAGGGTTTTGCCATGGCGCAGAACTATCTCGGGCAGATCTATGTCGATGCGCCCGCACAGGATTATGCCGAGGCCGTAAAATGGTTTCGCAAGGCTGCCGAACAGGGCAACGCCGATGGCCAGCTCAATCTCGGCCTGAGATACGAGAACGGCGAGGGCGTACCGCAAAATTACGCCGAGGCGATGAAATGGTATCGGCTCGCGGCCGACAACGGCAAGCTTGGCGCGATGTACGGCATTGCGCTGATGTATGATAACGGCGAGGGCGTCGCACAGGATTTTGGCGAGGCGATCAACTGGTATCGCAGGGCGGCGGAGCACGGCTTTCCCCCGGCCGAGTCCAATCTCGGGCTGATGTACCAAAGCGGCAAGGGCGTGCCGCAGGACTATGCCGAGGCCGCGAACTGGTATCGCAAGGCAGCCGAACAAGGCCTGCCCACCGCCCAGGCCAATCTCGGCAACCTCTACATTGGCGGTCGCGGCGTTCCGCTGGATCGAGTCCACGCGTATATGTGGCTCAGCGTGGCGGCGGCGCGCGGTGACCCAAACGCAGAGAAGATTCAGCAACGCGTCGCCAAGGCGATGACCCAGGCCGAGATCACCGAAGCACAAAGGCTCGCGGCCGAATGGAAGCCGGGAGCGGCGCATTAGCTTTGCGCGATCATCACGGAAAGGATTTCATGACATTGTTTGCTGTCGCCAAACGCGCCACGGTTACCTGCATGATGACCGTAGCGCTGGCGCTGCCTGCGGATGCGGCGGTTTCCTGCGCCGGCGCCGCCCGGCATCTGGTGACATTGGTCAGGGACCACTGGCCTTCGTCGAATGAAGCCACGCCGGTTGCGACCGGCGACATGCTCAGTACTTTTCGGCACACCTCGCCACCGGGATTCATTCCCGGAACCACGCGCTTCAAGCTGAAGGCCTATTCGCGACAGGCGTTCATCAAGCAGGCGGCGCAGCTTAAACGGCCCTTCACGCCATCCCCCGGCTTGCTGAAGGCGCTTGATGGTGTCCAGGAAGAACTGGTTGTTTCCGATCTGCCGGGCAGCAACCTGTTGGCCGCCAACAGCATTGCCGGCACCGCACATTGCAATTCGACAATATTTTTCTCGGTGAACCGGGGACGCGGGCGCTTGGTGCCGGTGCCGGAAAGCGGGCAGAACGATATCGGCGGCTCCTGCGGGCTGACGCTTTCGTTTGCCTCGGTGGATGGCCTTCCCGTTGTTATCGATGACGACCTCGATGCCGGACCGAGCCTCGCCTCGACATTGACGCTGACGCCGTGGGGCGGCAGCAGATGGCAACCACCGTGCAAGGCCAGCTTTGTCTTTGCGCCGCATTTTGATCCAGCGAAGACGTGGAACGATTGGGCCAGTCTTAACAATTGGGACAACAACGATTGCGGCAGCGGCGGTTGCGGCGGATTGCAGCGCGCGGCACTCGATCTGGTCCGGCAGACGCAAGGGGATCGCACCGGGGTGGAAGCGCATGTGCTCTCGGGGCTGACGCCGGCGCAGCGCGAGGAATATCAGCGCCTCAAGCGCGTCGCCGACCGCCCGGATCCCGACGACCGGCAGGCCGGCGGTGACGATACAGCAAAGCCCATGGCGGCAAAGCCCGCGACCGCGGCCACGCTGACCGACGCGATGCCGCTGCTGCTGCCGATGGTGGTGGATGATCGGGTGTTGCTGGCTAGCGTTGGACATTTTACGATCGGCTGGCGGGTTTTTGCCGATTGGAAGGTGACGGTCGAGGCAGCCGAGGCCGAGCGAACCAAAGAGATCGCGCGTTTTGCCATCGGCATGACCCAAGGCCCGATCGTCAGCGTGTCCATCAAATGATCGCACCGGGAATGACCATCATGAAGACCGCAATTTCGGCAGTGGCGTGCGCGGCGCTAGCTTTGATGTTCGCGCTTGCCGAAGCCGGCGCGGCACAGCCTGCGCCGGAGGATCGCTACATCGCGACGCGCGATGCCGCGATCGCGAAGCTGTCGCCGCTGTACGATGCCGGGGCGCTCGACGATGCCGCGACCGCGGCCGAGGCGGCGGCGTTCGCGGATCTGCTGGCGCAGATGACTGCGATCCTGGGCGAGCCCGCGCGCAAGGGTTTCGGGCCGGCACGGCTCAATATCGACACCTTCTACAAGGGCGATGAGGGTTTCGGCACGCTCGACGGCCTGCGTTTCGACGCAGAACTCGGCCGCAACGGCGAGAAGGCCGGTGCCAACGGCGCCGACGGCAAATATGTCGAGCCCAAGGCCCATATCATTGTCACGACGCCGACGCTGTTCGAGCGTTGGCTGCTCGCCCACAAGGATTGGTGGGACAAGGGCGCGCGCAATGTCCCGCAGCGGATCGGCTCGGCGCTAAAGGACGCAAGCTTCTACACCCAGGCGATTTCCAGCGATGCGGCGGTGATCAATTTCAGTCTGTTACCGATGGCCAAGCCCGATTCCGCGACCTTCAGCTACGGCATTCTGGCCGGACGAACCCAATCCGACATCCCCGATGCGGCGGATCAAGTGTTCGTGTCGGCGCTCACCGATGGCAAGGTGTATATCGCCTACGGCGCGATCGATCCGGTGGTGAAAATTTCTGAATGCAGCGCGATCCGCGCCGATGACAACAAGCGCGATCTTCGCCAGCAAAGCGAGGACGCCTTCATGCGCTGCTTCACCAAGCGCGCGCCACAGCAGCCGTCATTCGCCGAGGCCACGCGGCAGGCCCAGGCATTGCTGATGGCGGCGATGGGGAAATAGTGTGTGCTAATCGAACGCGACGCCGATCCGCTTGTCCTTGCTCCAGACCGGACGGCAGCGGCGGATGAACTGATCGGTTTCGATCACCAGCATGAAGGACGGCGGCATGCTGACCGGGCTTGGAAAGTCGATCGCGGCGCCATCGGCTGAAAGGTTGCGGACGGTGCAGGCGAGCCCGTTGCCGTCGAAGGCGACGGTGGCGCCCTTCAGCACCCTGAATCGCTGTGTCCTGCGTTTCTCGATCATGTCACACATCCGGAAGAGCGGGTTGTTGTTGCGGGCTGTTGTTACCGGGGTAATCTAGCGTGACGGAATTACAGACAATTGAATCCAACCCCCGCCGTACTTGCCTTTACCTTCAGGTTTCGTTTACGAATGGCATCCTGAGCCGCTCAAGTTTAGTCGAATTGCGTTTGCGATCCCGTTGAGCTGCGACGTGGCAACTAGCTACGATGTGCTGGCGACCCTTTTTTTAGAGATCATCATTTTGGGAGATCATCATGAAGACGACCGTCTCGATGTTGTTTGCCGCCGCCCTCGTGCTTTGCTCGCTGCCGGCCCATGCCGTGGTTCTCGATCTGTCGACCTTGACCTGCAAACAGTTCATCGAGGGCGGCGATGACGAGATCAAGATGGTGCTGACCTGGATGGACGGCTGGTACAAGGGCGACGAGGACGAGGCGATCATCGACACCGACGTGTTCGTCGACAACGCCAAGAAGTTCGGCGCCTTCTGCGCGGCGAACCCGACCATCAGCATCGTCAACGCCGCCGAGAAGATTCTCGGCAAATAAATCCAAACCGCCGCTGCTTCACAGCATCGCGAACGCGCTGGAAACCATCGCCACCGGCTTGTGGTCGGTGGCGTTCAACAGCGTGACGCGGCCAAAGCTCATGGTGCGGCCGAGGCGCACCACCCGCGCGTCGGCCAGTACGTCCGACGAGGTGACGGCGCGCATGAAATGGGTGGTTTGATCGACCGTGGTCATCGGCCGGTAGCCGCGATTGGCCGCCAGGATCGCAATCACCATCGAGGTGTCGGCCAGCGCCATCAGCGCCTGGCCGCAGACGATGCCACCGTGCCGGCATAGCCGCTCGGAGAACGCCATGCGCAGCGTGGCGCCCGGCTGCCAGTCGGCCGTGGCGCCCGAAGGCGGGGCGGCGCATTCGATCTGTTCGACCGACAGCCCGAGATCCTTCACCCACGGTGCAAACACATCATCGAGAACCCGCCGCGCCTCCGCGATATCGAATTCGGCCGCCTGTTGCTCGCTTGCCATGAACGCTGGATCCCCCCGGATGATGCTTGTGAGGCATACTAATCGGCTGTGCTGTGGCTTGAAAATGCCTGACTTGGGACGCTATAACCGCGCCCTGTGGGAGTGGGTGTACGATGTTCAGGCGATTGGCATTGATTTTCAGCGTGATCGCCTTGGGTCTGCTATTGAACGGCTGCACCAAATGCGGTCCGATCTGGGACGATTGGCTGCCGAAATCCTGCAAGTCGGACAATTTGTAATGTGCGGGCCATGCTTGGCGGCACAAGCGGTGGTGGTATATCGCCGGAAAGAGACGACGGGGAGCATCCCATGAAGGTTTTACGCGCCGCCGCGCTGATCGCATTGCTGACGGGACCGGCTTACGCGCAGATGCCCAACATCAATCTGATGCCGGAAACCGCCTCCAAGACCCCTGAGCAGAGGGAGGCGGAGGAGGCCAGGGACAAGGCCTACAAGGAGTCCTTAAAGAAGATTCCGGACGCCAAGGTCTCCGCGGATCCCTGGGGTAACGTGCGTACCGATACGCCGAAGGCCGCGGGCAAGCCGAAGAGCAAAACCGGCAGCACGGTGAATTAGGGGCAGTTCAGCTGATCGCCACGAACCGGCCAGGTTCGGCCGCCGCCGGTCAATCCAGCAACATTTAGACATAGGGGCAGCCCGAGGGACTCGGATTGGCGGCCGCGCGCGCTATATTGAGCCAGTCGTAATGTTGGAGTTTGCGGCATGGCCTCTCGCCCGCGCGATCTCGCAGACCGGATGGCCGGCCGGCGCAAGCCCGACGACGGCTATCTGCGCGAGACCTTTACCCTGCCGCGCGACCGCGCCCGAACCAAGGCGCGCGATTTTCTCAACCGCTATCCCAAGGCCGCCTATATGAGCGGGGTCGAAAGCTGGCGTGAACTGCCCGGCGGCGACATCGAATTCACCATGCGGCGGCTGCCCAGCGCGGACTAGCGGATCGATGCGATGGACTCCTGGCCTCATCCCGGGGATGACGTCGGGGAGTACCTAAACTTCGGAAACGATGTACGCATCTAACTCAGCCTGCCGTCGGCAAGAGCCCGCAGGCGTTGCGCCCAAAAACATCGTCGTGCAAGATCGACACCAGGAACGTTCGCGAGGGTGGCGGCCTTTATGGTCGACGCGCTTGCAACTAAGCGCCGGGCCGTTTCGCGATCGGAGTGCCAGAAAAATGTCGGACGTCGATATGCTGATCCGCCTGCTCAGTGCGGCGTTGCTCGGGAGCATCATCGGACTCGAGCGCGAAAGGATATTGTGGGCCGCCGGCATTCGAACGCATATGCTGGTGTGCGTCGGCTCCTGCCTGATCATGATCGTTTCGCAATACGGGTTCGCCAACGTCCTGACCGAAAAGAACGTGGTGCTGGATCCCTCGCGTATCGCAGCACAGGTCGTCTCCGGAATTGGATTTCTCGGCGCCGGCTCGATCCTGGCCCGTGGCGAGATCGTCAAGGGATTGACCACGGCGGCCAGCATCTGGACCGTCGCGGCGATCGGTCTCGCCGTCGGCGGCGGTCTCTATCTCCCGGCCGCCGAATCCACCGTCATCATTCTGATCATCCTGGCCGGCATCAAGCCGCTGGAAGAGGCCTATCGATCGCGCAATCAAAGTTGCCAGCTGAAGATTGAAGTCGAGAGTGGATTTCTGACGCCGGAGTTGCTCCGCGACACGCTTCAACTGCGCGCCAGTCAGGTCAAGCGCTTCCTGGTCGAAAGCCGCGGCAGCCAGGGCGCCGACGATCTCTCGGTGCTCATCAGCAAAGTGTCGTCGCAGGACATCGCGAGTTTTGCCGGCAAATTGAACGAGCTCGACGGCGTCAAGTCGGTGACGATCGTGAAGCGCGGCAAAAACAGCAACGCAAACCCGACGTGAACGCGCCCTAGAGGCTGTTGTTCAGCAGCGCGGCTAATGCCCTTGCGCAAGGACGCCTGGTGGCCGTCATCCTGAGAGCCTGTGAAGCTATCTCGACGTCATCCCCGGGGATGACGTCGAGATAGCTTCAAAGGCTGAAAGGCTGGGACACACCGGAACCGTCATCCTGAGGTGCGAGCTCTTGCGAGCCTCGAAGGATCGCCGCACGCACTGCGCTGAACACCATCCTTCGAGACGCGGCCAAGCGGCCGCTCCTCAGGATGACGCTTCTTGTTTCTCCGGTGATGATGGCGTTGCGCGTTTCAGCGAACGCCCTGAGATTTTTTACGGCCGCAAGCCCCAAAATCGCTTGCGCATAAACAGCAATTTACGGAGCGAATTCAATTTGATTTGTGGTGTCCAGCCCTACACACCTCCATGCAATTTCTGATTTTCAGAAATTATCCTTGACTTTCGACCCAAATCAGCGGCGTATTCCTCGCCATCCCGTCCCGAGAGAGGGGGCGTTGGCCATCGTCACTGACGTTGGGGCGGGGAGCGGTGGACGCCGATGCGCTTTTGACGAACGGCGCGTGACGCGTACGGCAAAGTCGTGTGGTCCTGACGCCCCGATGGCAGGTGTCAAGTTCGCAAGGAGCTCAGGCTTCTTGCGGGCGACGGTGACAAGCAAGCCAGGTCTCGCCGGGGAGAGCACGATATAAGCTGTAAAGCCATTGCGCAGGGAAGGCCGGACTGCTTCCGCTGAACCTGTATGCTCGTGTGCGTTTTCTATGTGCATCTTTGCACACGAGATCGCGGGTGCAGCGCGCACCCGGTCTTCCCTGCGCCCTCTTCTTGAGGGTCGCCTGCGTCCCTCTTGGGATCGCACTGCGCCCTCTCTTTTTAAGGGCGAACGAATTTGCAAACCTCGGGCGCAGTGTGCCGCGAGATCGCGGGCTTATGCCCTATGGTTCCGGCGAACTTTTCAAACTGAGATAGATATTAACTTTTCCCGATAACGGCTGTTGAAGAATTTTCACCTAAAGCTGGTGCTCCAAAAGGCGGGTGCTCGAAGGCGAGCGATGGCGAAACAGCGCATAGAACGCGGCACGCGCAAGAGTGTCCGGATCGATCTGCACACGCAGGGATTTCTGATTCCGGCGCCGGATGCGCCATGGATCGCGTGCGAGATCGTCGATGTCTCCAACCACGGCGTCTGCCTGGAGGTCGGCGATCTGGCGGTGCCGAAGCTGTTTGGTCTTGCGTTTACCGCCGGTGGCGAGGTGCTCCGGGTATGTTCGCTGATCTGGCGTCGCGGCGAGCGGGTCGGTGCCCGTTTCGTCAGCGCCAGGGAATTGCGGCAAGGAGTTACGATAAGCCCTGGTGCCGGCTGAAACCAATCCGCATGCGGGATAGGTACGAGGTCGATAGCGTTTTCAAGCGAAGTGGGCACCGGTTCGCGTGAAGAAAACGCGTCAAAACAAAAGTCTAGCGGGCCGCGACGATTTGCACCGGTGCACTGCCACGCCAGGTCAGGCCCGGGGAGGTCGATGCCGCGCAGAGGAACAAAATCATGGCGACGGGCAACACGACAAGTTTTTGCAGGTCTGAAATCATGGCCGCGGCTCCGTCTCGAATCGGGCACGCTCATCCTGCGCCTTTTATGGTTAATGCGATCTTACCATGCGCAGATCTTGCCAGGCGCAGATTCTTGCCAAGCTCATGCCGCGCGGAATGGTCGCGGGCCAAGCGGGCCTTCCGCGTTCATGGGCCGGCGAGCGGTCAGGCGTCGAGCCGCAGCGGCGCCTTGGGGACGACGACAGGCTTCTCGACATGTCCGCATCGCAGGCATTCAAGGCGGGCGTCGATTTTCACCATGTTCATGCCGCATTTTGGGCACGGCGGTCGGACTTCAAAACAGGTCAATGGGTGCTCCTTGTCAGGCGGGAGCTTTGCTCGCTCCGTCGGCAAGCCTGATCGATCGTCTGGAGGTTGTGGACAGCGATTGCCATCAAGGCGCACGGCGCAATGGATCGCTTCGCTACCCATTATTTTATATTTTTATTTTATATTTTTATTATCGCTCTCCGCTGCCCGGAATCGCGGAGAGCACTTAGTGTTAAATAACTAAATAGACTTTGAGCAATTAATCCAATTTTAATACTGACGATTACCAGAAGTTGATAGACCGTATCAATACGGAAGCCGCGCTGCCCCGATCGCGATGAAAAAGTTCGAATGAAACGTTATCGCGGAAGTTTTCCGGTGACTGGGGGCGTGATCGCAAAAAGAGAAAATTCTTTTTCACTCGCGTCAAGCGCGAAGCGTTTGCCCGGAGAATCATGCTCAAACAATAAATGCGTGCCGGATGACGATTCGAAGAAGAATCATTCCGCTCTGGCCGGGCGCATGAACCAAAATCGCGAACCGGTACACTCAAGGGGGCTGCTGACCGTCAGCGCCTGCTATGGTCACGCCGCCTGCGGCCCCAATTCGGCACCTCCAGCGCCGTTGGGGCCGTTTTGCGTGCGACTAGCTTAAGCGTGCGCGTGTCCGAACCAGACCGCCGACGAAAAGCCCCGCCCGCAGGGGGTCCACGGACGGGGCCGGTCAGAAGGCGGCATTCCCAGGGGACGTCGCCCGGCGCACAGCCTAGGATTGGATCCACCAGCCGCAAGGCGAAGATTTAGCCAAATTCTGACGCGAGACTTACGCCGTCTCACGTCGAGCTGCGGCAAGGGGTGCTTACCGAATCGAAGCGTGTCCTTGAGTTGATGCAACCGGAGAATGGCGCCTTGAAAATGAAAGAGGCCGCCAACTGAGGCGGCCTCAGGAGTAAACAGTGTACGGGAACCCGAGTAATCAGCATCGCTGTTTGATGTGCGGCAAAGAATGGACGGTGCCAGAACCGGCTGTTCAAACGTACTTCCTCTGCCGCGCCTGTACCGGATCATGGCTGATGGCTTACTTCCGGCAGCTCAAGGCGCGCGTTGCCCTGTGGCTGCGAAAATCAAATTAGGCCACTGCGAAAGCCAAATAGGCCACCAGGGGCCAAAAGAACATATTGCGAACATAGAACAAACGTGGTACAAGGTTCCACAAGCTGATCGACCGCCCGTTTTTCACCCGCCGCCCGTTTGTCCCGCTAGCGAATCCTCGCCATAAGGAGCACCACCTATGTCCGCCTCTGCCCTGCGTATCGTCGAAGGATCTTCCATGGACAAATCCAAGGCGCTGTCCGCCGCGCTTTCCCAGATCGAGCGCCAGTTCGGCAAGGGCTCGGTGATGAAGCTCGGCAAGAACGACCGTTCGATGGACGTGGAAACCATCTCCTCGGGCTCGCTCGGGCTGGATATCGCGCTCGGCGTCGGCGGCCTGCCGAGGGGGCGGGTCGTCGAGATTTACGGGCCGGAATCCTCGGGCAAGACCACGCTGGCGCTGCATACGGTCGCGGAAGGCCAGAAGAAGGGCGGCATCTGCGCCTTCATCGACGCCGAACACGCGCTCGACCCGGTCTATGCCCGCAAGCTCGGCGTCAATATCGATGAGCTTTTGATTTCGCAGCCCGACACCGGCGAGCAGGCGCTGGAAATCTGCGACACCCTGGTGCGCTCCGGCGCGGTCGACGTGCTGGTGATCGATTCGGTCGCTGCATTGGTGCCGAAGGCCGAACTCGAAGGCGAGATGGGCGATGCGTTGCCCGGCCTGCAGGCGCGGCTGATGAGCCAGGCGCTGCGCAAGCTCACCGCGTCGATCAATAAATCCAATACCATGGTGATCTTCATCAACCAGATCCGGATGAAGATCGGTGTGATGTACGGCTCGCCGGAAACCACCACCGGCGGCAACGCGCTGAAATTCTACGCGTCCGTCCGCCTCGATATCCGCCGCATCGGCGCCATCAAGGAGCGCGACGAAGTGGTCGGCAACCAGACCCGCGTCAAGGTGGTGAAGAACAAGCTGGCGCCGCCGTTCAAGCAGGTCGAATTCGACATCATGTATGGCGAGGGCGTCTCCAAGATGGGTGAAATCCTCGATCTCGGCGTCAAGGCCGGCATCGTCGAGAAGTCCGGCGCCTGGTTCTCCTATGACAGCCAGCGGCTCGGGCAGGGACGTGAAAACTCGAAGGCCTTCCTCAAGGCCAACCCCGACATGACCGCGAAGATCGAAGTGGCGATCCGGCAGAACTCCGGCCTGATCGCCGAGCAGATCCTGGCCGGCTCGCCCGAGCGCGACGCCGACGGCGAGGAGCCGGACGACGCCGCGGAGGCATGAGGTTTTCCGAGCGTCAGGTCGGATGATCTGAGTTCAACATAGCGGGTGCTGAGGACGTTGAGTTGCCGACGTCTTTGGCGCCCGTTTTGTTTGCGTAGCGCTGGGATCCGGTGCTGACGGCGCCTGTGAAGGGGTGAGAAGATGAAACGCCTGATCTTCACCACGAGCGACTCCGGCGCGGGATGCCTCAGGCAACCCGGTATCGCCGACGCAGTGGTGCCGGTCGGACGCCGCTTCTTTCTCAGAGAGCCTTTGCCTTCCGACATCGATATTACCAAGTCACTGGATGAGGATGATTGGCTCGCGCGTATCTACAGGAAGTACGCTCAAGAGACCGATCATCGCACCGGCATGATAGGTCTATGCGAGCCGTTCGATACGGTCGATTTGTGGATCGATCCCGATCCGAATGCGCAGCTCATCCTGATCTGGTGGCTGGCGTACTTCCGCCCGCATGAGGCCGTCGTCTCAAAGCTGAATCTGGTGCAGGCGGACATTCCGATCGGCAACTATCCGGCCGAGGAAGTGGTCGAGTGGCGAATACCCACCGTCAAGATACTGAATGAGCATCTCGAACTCGCCAGTTCGGCCTGGCAGGGCTGGCGCGCGCCGACGCCCCGGGATTGGTTCAATCTGCTGTCGACGGATCTGAGCCTGTTGCCGTTGTTCCGGCCAGCGGCCGTCGCTCTGCTCGAAGAATTGCCGGGACGCGCGACCGGACTTGGCGCCACGGAAATGCGGATGCTGGAGCTGATCTCAGAAGGTAACGCAAGCCCGCCCGACGTTTTTCCCGGACACGAGAAGCGCAACGAGCGGCGGACGTTCGACTATTGGCAGATCGGCGCTCTGCTGAATGGCTTGGCAAATGCACCGGCGCCCGCCATCTCGGGCTTGGATGGCGGGCCATTTACGGCGGAGATGCACGACGACCGTGATCGTCACCAACGTTACAACGGAAGCGGGCTCTCACTTACCGAACTCGGTAAAGCCATTCTGGCCGGGCGCGACGATTTCAGCCGGCACAACCCGATCCATCGTTGGTGGGGCGGCACCGAATTGACCAACGATCGGCTGTGGCGCTGGGATGTTGAGAAGCAGGTTTTGATCGAGCCTTGATGGTCAGAATTTCAAACGCGGCGTCATTCCGGGCCTGCGCCAAGCGGCGCATCCCGGAATGACGACTGCATGTTTGTTCCTTACTCCGCCGCCTGTGCGTAGTCCTCCATCGGCGGGCACGAGCACACCAGATTGCGGTCGCCATAGACGTTGTCGACGCGCCCGACCGGACACCAGTATTTGTCCGTGCGCGATGTGCCCGCTGGAAAACAGCCCTCGGCGCGGCTGTAGGCACGCGCCCAATTGTCGTCGGCGATGTCGTGCACGGTATGCGGCGCATGGCGCAGCGGCGAGGCGTCGGCCTTCCAGCGTCCGCTCTCGATCTCCGCTATCTCGCGCCGAATCGCGATCATGGCGTCGCAGAACCGATCCAGTTCGGCCTTCGATTCGGATTCGGTCGGCTCGATCATCAGCGTACCCGGCACCGGAAAACTCATGGTCGGCGCATGGAAGCCGTAATCGATCAGCCGCTTGGCGATGTCGTCGACGGTGACGCCACAGGAAGTCTTCAATGGGCGCGGATCGACGATGCATTCATGCGCGACGCGGCCTTTGGCGTTGCGATACAGCACCGGGAAATGCGGCTGCAAGCGGTTGGCGATATAATTGGCGTTGAGGATCGCCACTTCAGTGGCGCGGGTCAGGCCTTCGCCGGACATCATCAGAATGTAGATGTAGGAGATGGTCAGGATCGACGCCGAACCAAATGGCGCGGCCGATACCGGCCCGACCGCATGCGATGCTCCGCTGTCGGTTGCGGAATGCCCGTTCGCCGGATGACCTGGCAGGAACGGCTTAAGATGCGCTCTGACGCCGATCGGTCCCATGCCGGGCCCGCCGCCGCCATGCGGAATGCAGAACGTCTTGTGGAGGTTGAGATGGCTGACATCGGCGCCGTAATCGCCGGGTCGCGACAGCCCGACCTGCGCATTCATGTTGGCGCCGTCGAGATAGACCTGGCCGCCATGGCCATGCACGATGTCGCAGATCTCGCGAATATGCTCCTCGAACACGCCGTGCGTCGAGGGATAGGTGATCATCACCGCGGCGAGGTTGGTCGCATGCGCCTCGGCCTTGGCGCGCAGATCGTCGACATCGACGTCGCCGCGCGCATCGCAGGCGACCACCACCACGTCCATGCCGACCATGCTGGCGGAAGCCGGATTGGTGCCGTGGGCCGAGGAGGGGATCAGGCATACCTTGCGATGCGGCTCGCCGCGTGCGGCATGATAGCCGCGGATCGCGAGCAGTCCGGCATATTCGCCCTGCGCGCCGGAATTCGGCTGCAGCGAGATCGAATCATAGCCGGTGATATCGCACAGCCATTGTTCGAGCCGATTGAACAGCGCGTGATAGCCGGCGGCCTGCGCGCGTGGCGCGAACGGATGCAGATTGGAAAATTCCGGCCAGGTCAGCGGGATCATTTCACTGGTGGCGTTGAGCTTCATGGTGCAGGAGCCCAGTGGAATCATTGCGCGGTCGAGCGCGAGATCGCGGTCGGAGAGCTTTCGCATGTAGCGCAGCAACTCGGTCTCGGAGCGATGGGCGTGGAACACCGGGTGGGTCAGGAACGCGCTCGCGCGCTTCAGTTCAGCCGGCAGCGTATCGCGCGCGCCGGCGTCGATGTCCGCGTAGGCAAGCTGGCCGCCGAACGCGCGCCAGACCGCCTCGACGTCGGCGGCCGTCGTGGTCTCGTCCAGCGCGATGCCGAGCGTGGTGTCGCCGATCCGAAGATTGATCCGCTCGCTCAGGGCGCGCGCCACGATCTCATCGCGCTTGCCGCCGGCACCCACCGTTATCGTGTCGAAGAAGGCTTTCGTGTTCGGCGCAAAGCCGAGCTTGCGCAAACCCGCCGCCAGCACGGACGCACGTCGATGCACCGATCGCGCGATGTCGGTCAGTCCTTCCGGCCCGTGATAGACCGCATACATCGAGGCGATCACGGCGAGCAGCACCTGCGCGGTGCAGATGTTGGAGGTCGCCTTCTCGCGGCGGATGTGCTGCTCGCGGGTTTGCAGCGCGAGGCGATAGGCCGGCTCGCCGCGGCAATCCACCGAGAGCCCGACGATGCGGCCGGGCAACGAGCGCTTCAGCGCATCGCGCACCGCCATATAGGCCGCATGTGGTCCGCCATATCCCATCGGCACCCCAAACCGCTGCGCCGATCCGATCGCGATATCGGCAGCCAGTTCACCGGGCGAGGCCAGCAGCGTCAGCGCCAGCAGGTCGGCGGCAATAACGGCGAGCGCGCCCTTGGCATGCAGCGAAGCGATCGCGGGCTTGAGGTCGCGCACCGCCCCCGAGCTGCCGGGATATTGCAGCAGGCCGCCGAACACATCGGCCTTGCCGAGGTCGACCAGGGGATCGCCAACAATGACATTCCAGCCCAGCGGTTCGGCGCGGGTGCGCAGCACCGCCAGGGTCTGCGGGTGCACGTCCACATCGACGAAGAACGATTTTGTCTTGGTCTGCGCCGCGCGCTCGGCCAGCGCCATCGCTTCGGCGGCGGCGGTGGCTTCATCGAGCAGCGAGGCATTGGCGACGTCGAGCCCGGTGAGATCGCAGATCATGGTCTGGAAGTTGAACAAGGCTTCCAGCCGGCCCTGGCTGATCTCCGGCTGATACGGCGTGTAGGCGGTGTACCAGGCCGGATTCTCCAGGATGTTGCGCTGGATCACCGCCGGCAGCACCGTGCCGGAATAACCCTGGCCGATCATCGAGGTGAAAACCTGGTTCTGCGATGCGAGCGCGCGCATGTGCGCCAGCGCCTCGATCTCACTCAAGGCTGCGCCGAGATCGAGCGGCGCCTTCTGCCGGATCGAGGCCGGCAGCGTCTCCGCCATCAGCGCTTCCAGGCTCTTGGCGCCGACGCTCTCGAGCATCGCGGCGATATCGCGAGGCGAGGGGCCGATGTGCCGCCGCGCGAAGTTCACGGCGGCGTCGTTGGCGGGCTTGCGGTGCGCGGTCATGCTGATCCCTCAGGCGGTGTGCTTGGCGTAGGCGGCCTCATCCATCAGGCCTTCGAGTTGGCTCTTGTCGGCAATCTTCATCTTGAAAAACCACGCCTTGCCGCCGGCGTCGGAGTTGACCAAAGCGGGCTCGGCGACCAGCGCGTCATTGATCTCGACCACCTCGCCGGTGATCGGCGCGTAGACGTCGGAGGCGGCCTTCACCGACTCGACGACCGCCGCGGCCTCGGCCTTCTTGAGGCTGCGGCCGACCTTCGGCAGTTCGACGAACACGACGTCGCCGAGCTGCGACTGCGCATAATCGGTGACGCCGATGGTGGCGACATCGCCCTCGATGCGGAGCCATTCGTGGTCGTCGGTGAACAGCGTCGTCATGAAAAATCCTCTGGTGTTAGCGTTTGTAATTGTTGGGAACGAACGGCATCGCCGCGACCTGCACGGCCAGGCGCTGGCCGCGGACTTCGGCGAACACGGATGAACCGGCTCTCGCGTGCGAGGTCGGCAGATAGCCCATCGCTACCGGCGCGTTGAGGGTCGGGCCAAAACCACCGGAGGTAACGCGGCCGATGGGGTCGGATGAAGTGGCGTCGGCGAACAACGCCGCGCCCTCGCGCACCGGCGCGCGGCCTTGTGGCGTCAAGCCGACGCGGCGGCGCGCAGCGCCTTGCTCGAACTGCGAGAGGATACTGTCGGCGCCGGCAAAACCACCGGCGCGCGCGCCGCCAGCCCGGCGGCTCTTCTGGATCGACCATTCCAGCGCGCCCTCGACCGGGGTCGTCGTGGTGTCGATGTCGTGGCCATACAGACAAAGCCCAGCCTCGAGCCGCAGGCTGTCGCGGGCCCCAAGGCCGATCGGCAGCACGTCGGGATCGGTCAGCAAGGCGTTGGTCAGCGCCGCGGCGTGCTCGGCAGGAACTGAAATCTCAAAACCGTCCTCGCCGGTATAGCCGGAGCGCGAGACGAAACAGTCGATGCCGCTGACCTTGCGCGGAGCGGAATCCATGAACCGCATCGCGGGCGCATCTGCACAAAGTTTAGCCAGTGCGGATTCGGCTTTCGGCCCCTGCAGTGCGATCAGCGCGCGATCCGGCAGCGATTCGATCACGCAGGCATCGGATAGATTCGCGCGCAGATGCGCCTCGTCTTCGGCTTTGCAGGCGGCGTTGACCACGACAAACAGATGGCTGCCGAAATTGGCGACCATCAGGTCGTCGAGGATGCCGCCGGCTTCGTTGGTGAATTGCGCATAGCGCTGGCGGCCGGGCGCGATTGCGACGATGTCCTGCGGCACCAGCCGTTCCAGCGCCAGCGCCGCGTCCTCGGCCTTGCCGGATTTCGGCCGCAGCGCGATCTGGCCCATATGCGAGACGTCGAACAGGCCGGCGGAGGCGCGGGTATGCAGGTGCTCCCGGAGCACGCCGGCGGCGTATTGCACTGGCATGTCATAGCCCGCGAACGGCACCATCTTGCCGCCGAGGGCAAGGTGCAAAGCGTGCAGGGGTGTACGCTGCAATGAAGGTTGGTCGTCACGCGCAAGCATCACAGGGCCCTCGCGGTTTCCCGGGGGATGATTCCCCTTGGAAACCTACAGAAAGCCCCATCTGTCGCTGTGCCTGAGAGTATTATCCCGTCGGCGGACGCCTCACGGCTGAAACCCGCGATTGGGTTAGAGCCCTTGGCGTCTCTTTCCAGATGCTAGCAACGTCACGCGGTCCATTTGCCTGAGAGTTTCCGGGGCGGTTGCTCCTTCGGCGCCGGCACTGAAGCCGGTCTCTCCCGACGTGACGCTCTCGAACGGATAAGAGGGAAACACGACTGGGCCAAGGCTGTCAACGCAGCCGCAGCATTATCAACGGCTGTTGTCCTGTGCTGCTGCGGCAAGCCTATGATCCCCTTGCACAGTTTCTGGACACCGCCATTTGCCTTGTCTAAAAGCGTTGCGCCGGAGGATGGGGCCATTTGCGGCAGGTTCCCGGCAGTTTTGCGATTGGATGGACATGAGCGGCGTTAACGAAATCAGGTCGACCTTTCTGAACTTCTTTGCCGAGAACGGCCACGAGATCGTGCCGTCGTCGCCGCTTGTGCCGCGCAACGACCCGACCTTGATGTTTACCAATGCCGGCATGGTGCAGTTCAAGAACGTCTTTACCGGCGTCGAGAAGCGTCCCTACCAGCGCGCTACCACCTCGCAGAAATGCGTCCGCGCCGGTGGTAAGCACAACGACCTCGACAATGTCGGCTACACCGCGCGGCATCACACGTTTTTCGAGATGCTCGGCAACTTCTCGTTCGGCGATTATTTCAAGGATCACGCCATCGAACTTGCCTGGAAGCTGGTCACCCAGGAATTCGGACTGCCGAAGGATAAACTCACGGCAACCGTCTATATCGACGACGACGAGGCGTTCAATCTCTGGAAGAAGATCGCTGGGCTCCCGGACTCGCGCATCATCCGGATCGCCGGCTCCGACAATTTCTGGCAGATGGGCGACACCGGGCCGTGCGGCCCGTGTTCGGAAATCTTCTACGACCATGGCGACAAGATCTGGGGCGGTCCTCCAGGCTCGGCCGAGCAGGATGGCGATCGCTTCATCGAGATATGGAATCTCGTGTTCATGCAGTTCGAGCAGACCGCGCCCGGCGTGCGCAATGCGCTGCCGAAGCCCTCGATCGACACCGGCGCGGGACTGGAGCGCGTCGCGGCGGTGCTTCAAGGCAAGCACGACAATTACGACATCGACCTGTTCGTCGCCTTGATCCGCGCCATTTCGGAATTGACCGGCGCCGATCCGCATGGCGAGCAGAAGGCGTCGCTGCGCGTGATCGCCGATCATCTGCGGGCCTCGTCGTTCCTGATTGCCGATGGCGTGCTGCCGTCGAACGAGGGCCGCGGCTATGTGCTGCGCCGGATCATGCGCCGCGCGATGCGCCATGCGCAGTTGCTCGGCGCCAAGGATCCGCTGATGCATCGGCTGGTCTGGGCGCTGGTGCGCGAGATGGGCCAAGCCTATCCCGAACTGGTGCGCGCCGAAAACCTGATCGAGGAAACGCTGCGGCTGGAAGAAACCCGCTTCCGCAAGACGCTGGAACGCGGCCTGACGATCCTGGACGAAAAAAGCAGCACGCTGAAAAAAGGCGACATGTTCGACGGCGATACTGCATTTACGCTGTACGACACCTATGGCTTTCCGCTCGACCTCACCCAGGACGCGCTGCGCAACCGCGGCATCGGTGTCGATATCGCGTCCTTCACCGACGCCATGGAGAAACAGAAAGCTAAGGCCCGCGCGGCCTGGGCAGGGAGCGGCGATACCGCGACTGAGAACATCTGGTTTCCGCTACGCGAGAAACTCGGCGCCACGGAATTTTTGGGCTACGACACCGAGAACGCCGAAGGCGTGGTCGGCGCGCTGGTGAAAGACGGCAACGAGGTCGACAGCCTCAAGGCGGGCGACACCGGTGCCATTGTGCTGAACCAGACGCCGTTTTACGCGGAGTCCGGCGGTCAGGTCGGCGATACCGGCCTGCTGACCGGCGAGGGTGTCACGTTTCGCGTCACCGACACGCAAAAGAAAGCCGGTGATCTCTTCGTGCATTTGGGCACCGTCGAGCAGGGTACGCTGAAGGTAGGCGCCGCGCTGGCGCTCGAGGTCGATCACGCCAGACGCTCCTCGATCCGCGCCCATCACTCCGCGACGCATCTGCTGCACGAAGCGTTGCGGCAGGTGCTGGGCGACCACATCGCGCAGCGCGGCTCGATGGTGGCACCCGATCGCCTGCGTTTTGACTTTGTGCATCCGAAGCCGATCACGGCGGAAGAACTCGCCCGCGTCGAGGATATCGCCAACAACGTGGTGCTGGAGAATGACGAGGTCACCACGCGTTTGATGGGCGTGGACGACGCCCGCGACGCCGGCGCCCGCGCATTGTTCGGCGAGAAATACGGCGACGAGGTGCGCGTGGTGTCGATGGGCAAGACCGCGCGCGCGCACGGCGCCAACGCGCTCGGCTGGTCGGTGGAATTGTGCGGCGGCACCCATGTGCGCCGCACCGGCGATATCGGCCTGATTTCCGTGACCGGCGAAAGCGCGGTGGCCTCAGGCGTTCGCCGCATCGAGGCCTTGACCGGCAATCACGCGCGCAAGCACGCCAATGACACGATGGCGCTGGCCAAGACCGCGGCTGCCGAGCTGCGCACCACGCTTGACGACATGCCGGCGCGCATCACAGCCCTGATGGAAGAGCGCAAGAGACTGGAGCGCGATCTGTCGGAGGCGCGCAAGAAACTCGCGATGGGCGGCGCCGGCGCCGCGAACGGCGCGGCCAGCCTCGGCACACGCGAGGTCGGCAACGTCAAGCTGATGGCCCGCGCGGTCGAAGGCATCGAGATGAAGGACCTGAAAAGCCTGGTCGACGAAGGCAAGAAGCAGCTCGGCTCCGGCGTGGTCGCCATTGTCGGCGTGACCGGGGACGGCAAGGCCGGCGTCGTGGTCGGCGTGACCGCCGATCTCACCTCACGCTATAATGCGGTCGAGCTGGTGCGCGTGGCCTCCGAGGCGCTCGGCGGCAAGGGCGGCGGCGGGCGGCCGGACATGGCGCAAGCCGGTGGACCCGATGGCACCAAGGCTGATGCCGCGCTCGCCGCGATCGAAAAGGCGATGGCGGGGTAGCGCAACGCCATCGAACTAGGGCGGCATGACGATTCGAAAATAAGTCATCCCGCGCTAGTGCTGCAATAATCCTTTACCGAGAGGCGGCATCGTAGGCCCTGACGATATCAGCAGCGGCTTGTCGCACTTGAGCGACGGAGTGCCCGGGCTGATAAAGCGCCGTGCCGATTCCAAATCCGTTCACGCCGGCAGCGATCCAATCCGCAAAATTTGCCGGGCCGGCGCCGCCCACCGCGTAGACGCTGGTTTCCGGCGGCAGCACCGCGCGGATCGCCTTAACCCCCGATGGTCCCAACACCGAGCAAGGAAAGATCTTCAGTCCGTCGGCGCCGGCCTTCAACGCCGCGAAGCATTCGGTGGGCGACAACACGCCGGGCCACGACGCCATATTGAGCGATTTTGTTTCCTGCACGACCTCGGCATCGAAACTTGGCGAGACGATAATGCGGCCGCCGGCGCTGGCAACTTCGCGGACGTGCTGAACGCTGAGGACGGTGCCGGCGCCAATGGTCGCCACCGACCCAAAAGCCTTCGCCAGCAGCGCGATGCTTTCCAGCGGTCTCGGCGAGTTCAATGGAATTTCGATCGTCGTGATCCCAGTCTCGATCAGGGCTTCACCGATCGCCTTGGCGTCGTCGGGAGCGATGCCGCGCAGGATGGCAATGATGTTCCGGTTCATTTCAGGTCTTTCATGATTTCCGTGTGCGCCGCCTTGAGGCCTGCCAACGTTACGCTACTCGCATCGGAAGTTTGAGAAGCCTTCCCGAGTGTCCGCAGCCCTTCGTTGTACAGGCTCGCCTGTGTGCCGTTGCCCACGATCAGCACGTTATGGTCCAGCCAATAGGATCGCGCCGCGGCCAGCTCGGCGCCGATCAATGTGCCCGATAGCCGCGCATTGGCCGTCGCGGGCGTTAGTCCCGAAACCAATGTATCGGCGCGTATGGCAAACAGCCGGCCGGCAAAACCTTCAGGTTCCGTGGCTGAGAGTTGCGCGCTGCGTGCGAATTCGCCTGCGTCCCAGCTCGCCTCGTCGAGGCTGTGACGAAGCACCGAGGACTTCGACAAAAGGTTGAAAAGCTCGCCGGTCATGAAGGTGCGAAAATGGACAATTGTTCCGGCGGCTATTCTGGCCCACTTGGTGTGCGTTCCCGGCAGGCAAATCACGCCGTCGAAATCCGGATGCTCCAGCAACACGCCCGCGATCTGGGTTTCCTCGCCGCGCATCACGTCGGCCGGCGTGATCTGTTTAATGCCGGGGAGTACTCTCACCTTCAATCGGGGATCGCGCACGTCGGGCGCACCGATTCGGTCAGGGGAGAATGGACTGCAGGGGGCCTGGCGATAAGGCACTTCGATCCAGCCCTGTCTCGCGCCGACCATGCCGCAGGCGATAACCAGCGCCGCGTCGGCCTTCGGTAGCCAGTTCCCGATCAGTTCGATCAACGCCGGTTCGAAGCCGTCGCGCTCAAGCCTGGACATGCCCTTGTCGGACGACGCTTCGGCCAGAATGCGGTCGTCGGCACCTATGGCCCAGACCCTGAGGTTGGTCGTGCCCCAATCGACTGCGATCCATGCCACTCCGTTCAACATTCGACCTCACGATCTCGGAGCGTTCAGCGCGTCGCGCCCTGCAAGTCGGCCGCCGTCGGTGCGGATGGTTGGATGGGCGGGGTCAAGTCCGGCCATCACAAGGTCACTCACCCCTTGCGCAGGAACACATACTCCGCGGAGTAGGGCGCGCTCTTCGTCGCGCCTGGCTTGTCGCAGGCGCCCGCGAGTTGGCCGCCCTGGGTGTTGATCCGCTGCACCGTGGTGACGCCCGAAAGAATCCCGCTGCCGCGATGGGCAGTCACGTCGAGCTTCAGCCAGGCGATGTCGTTGGCGGTAGCGCCCGGGGCATTGCCGATGGCCTTGCCGGTCACGGCGCTGCCGTCGGCGTCTTCCCAGTTCGGGCCGGCATAGTGCCGGCCGACGGTTTTGCCGTCGGCCATCAGGGTCGCGATCGGCTCGCGAAACGCCCAGCCCAGTTTGCCGTCGGTGCCGGCCTTGCATTCATAGACCTGCGCGCCTTCGGCATGCACCGACAGCACGGCAGTCTCGCCCGGCGCCGTGACGGCGTCGGGGAGCGGGGTTTCGGCCGCCGTCGCGCCCGCGAGCGAGCCCGACAGCACCATCATGGCCAGCGCGGCCGTTCTGATCAACGGCATCCTTATGCCACCGCCTTGGTGAGGTTTTCCGCGACCTTGTCGAGGAAGCCGGTGGTCGACAGCCAGCGCTGGTCGGCGCCGACCAGGAGCGCGAGGTCCTTGGTCATGTAGCCGGCTTCGACGGTCTCGACGCACACCTTCTCCAGGGTCGCGGCGAACTTGGCCAGCGCCTCGTTGTTGTCGAGCTTGGCGCGATGGGTCAGGCCACGGGTCCAGGCGAAGATCGACGCGATCGAGTTGGTCGAGGTCTCCTTGCCCTTCTGATGCTCGCGGTAATGCCGGGTCACCGTGCCATGGGCGGCCTCGGCTTCCACAGTCTTGCCGTCGGGGGTCATCAGCACCGAGGTCATCAGGCCGAGCGAGCCGTAGCCCTGGGCCACGGTGTCGGACTGCACGTCGCCGTCGTAGTTCTTGCAGGCCCACACATAGCCGCCCGACCACTTCATCGCGGCCGCCACCATGTCGTCGATCAGGCGATGCTCGTAGGTGATCTTCTTGGCGTCGAATTGCGACTTGAATTCCTTGTCGAAGATGTCCTGGAAGATATCCTTGAAGCGGCCGTCATAGACCTTGAGGATGGTGTTCTTGGTCGAGAGATAGACCGAGTAATTCTTGGATAGGCCCATGTTGAGGGAGGCGCGGGCGAAATCGGCGATCGAATCGTCGAGGTTGTACATCCCGAGCGCGATGCCGGCGCTGGGCGATTTGTAGACTTCGCGCTCGATCACCTGGCCGTCCTCGCCGACGAATTTCATCGTCAGCGTGCCCTTGCCGGGGAACTTGAAGTCGGTGGCGCGGTACTGGTCGCCGAAGGCGTGGCGGCCGATGATGATCGGCTTGCTCCAACCCGGCACCAGCCGCGGCACGTTCTTGCAGATGATCGGCTCGCGGAACACCACGCCACCGAGGATGTTGCGGATGGTGCCGTTCGGCGACTTCCACATCTGCTTGAGGCCGAATTCCTCCACCCGGGCTTCGTCCGGGGTGATGGTGGCGCATTTGACGCCGACGCCGACCTTCTTGATCGCTTCCGCCGCGTCAATGGTGACCTGGTCATTGGTCTTGTCGCGGTATTCCATCCCGAGGTCGAAATACATCAGGTCGATATCAAGGAACGGGTTGATCAGCTTGTCCTTGATGTACTGCCAGATGATCCGGGTCATCTCGTCGCCATCGAGTTCGACGACGGGGTTGGTCACCTTGATTTTTGCCATTGAGGTCGGGCCTTTTGAGAGTGTCTGCTGGGGCGGGGAGGAACGAACCGTTCCCGATCAGGCCCTATAGCATCGCCGCCACAAGGGTGGAAGGCGAATGGCTGGGCAGAACGCCGTCTGGCAGACATGCCTTTAGGCAGGCCGTGAAACAGGCCCGATAGGGCTAGCCCAAGAAAGGCTAGCCCTAGAATGGCTGGCCTAGAACGCCGCCTGCGTCGCGGTGCCCGCCACCACGTACCAGGTGACGAAGATGCCGCAGATCAGGGCACCCGGCAGGCTGGAGCCGGTGCGCCGCCAGGTGAAGGTGGCGATCACAGCGGCAATCGCCAGCAGCGGCACGAACTGGATGGCGATGATGGTGGAGAGCGGCACGAAGCCTGGATCGGGCAGCGGGTTGAACAGCGCTCCGGTGAGCCAGAGAATGCCGTATTGCAGGGCGAGCAGCACGATGAAGCCGAGCGTCAGCGCCAGTATATTGGTGAGGTAGAGCGCGCCGCGCCCCGCCCCCACGGTCGAGAAGTTCCGGTGCAGCACGTGCAGGGCGACGATAAAGAACGCCGTGAACGGCACCAGGTAGATCAGGAAGATCAGGAACTGCTTGGCGTTCATCAGCTTCAGAGCCACGATCCAGAACCGGAAATCGATCTTGAAGGCGAGGTCGGCCAGCCATAGCGCGGCATAGCCCACGATCACGGTCACCAGCGCGATCAGGATCGACGGCCCGATCAAGCCGGCGCGGCGGGCGCGCTTTGGCGCGAACGGCATCAGCGCCAGCGCGATCAGCCCATTGATGACGGCCCAGACCAGGATCTGGTTGGTGACGCCCTGCGGCAGCCACGCCGAGGGCGTGACAAGGGCGCCGCCGAGCGCGAACGCCGGATAATAGGTCAGCGCCGGAATGAACGCGGACAGGATGAAGGCGGCTTTCCAGCGGCCGCCACTGGCCGCGACCTGTGCCGGCATGGTGCCGTCGGCGGGTTCGGGCAACCGCAGATGTGAAAAAACCGGCATTTCGAGCAGGCCGTCGAAGACGCCGATCAAGAGCGCCACGAAGCCGATCAGCGCGATCAGCGTGCCGATTTCCTTGGCGAACCAGATCTGGTCGCTGGCCGGGCGCGGCGTGCCGCCCTGCAAGGTCTTGCCGAACCAGTCGAGGCTGTAGCCGATCGCCTCATGCGAAATATGCTCGGCCGGGTGGGTCATGCTGGGCGTGTAGAGCACCCGTGCCGTCCCCTGGGCGGCGTCGCCGTAGACCTTGCCGGATTCGACCGGCCCCTGGGTGCCGAACAGGGCCCAAAGTTTCTGGCTTTGGGCCACGTCCTGCCCGCGCTCGACGCCCCACATCAGCATCGGGAATTCCTCGTATTTCGCGTACACCAGCGCGAGGTTGCGCGGCCAGCTCGTGGTGCCCTCGGCGGCAAACGGCTTGCCGGTCGAGGAGCCCTCCAGCACGATCGACTTGTAATCGTTCGGCATCGCGGCGGCCGCGGCGAGGATGGTCCAGCCGCCCATCGAGTGGCCTTCCAGGCCGATATTGGCCTTGTCGACGATGTCGAGGCTGCGCAGATGCGCCAGCCCGTCGGGGCCGCCAAAACCGTTGGCGAAGGCCGGCGGGTCGCTGTAGCCGTGGCCGGTCTGGTCGAGGGCCAGCACCACATAGCCGCGGCGGGCAAATTCGATGGCAAAGCCGTCCTGGGTCTCGCGCGAATTGATGTAGCCATGAACCGCGAGGATGCCGGGCGCCGGGGTCTTGGCGGTCGCGTTCGGCGGGATGTAGAGCAGGGCGCTCATGGTGTTGCCGCCTGCGCCCTTGAAGCGCACGTCCTCGATCCGGATACCGCCCGAGGTCTGCGTCAGATGGGCGAGCAAGCCGCCCGCCACGATCAGGACCAATCCGGCAATCGCCAACGACCATCGGCTACGCATGGCATTCTCCCCCCAATATGCCTGTTGCCGTTTTGGCTTTCAGGATCGTTTTTGTTGTGATTGATACCGTAAACGAAAGTTGGACGCGCGCAAGCAGGACTGTGCACAACTGTCCTGAGACTCCTGTCGAGCCTTCGAATGCGTCTCTAACTGCATTATTCCGCTTGAGAATTTCTGCCAGCCGGGCAATCCAATGGCTTAATAAAGAGGTGTTGAATCAAGTTCCTCGGAACTTGATTCAAAGCCTTCAGACGTTGAATCAGAAAGTGAAGAGATGTCCGGTTCGGGCACCGACAAGACCAAATCAGGCCACGAACTCACCGGCCCCGTCGTCATTCTGGTCGAGCCGCAGCTCGGCGAGAATATCGGCATGGCCGCGCGCGCGATGGGTAATTTCGGGCTGACCCGATTGCGCATCGTCAATCCGCGCGACGGCTGGCCCAACGTCCACGCCAGGCGCGCCGCCTCCGGCGCCGACCACATCCTGGATCAGGCCGTGCTGTTCGACACCGTCGAGCAGGCGGTCGCCGACTGCACCTTGTTGTTCGCCACCACCGCCCGGGCCCACGACCAGGCCAAACCCGTCGTCGCCCCCGATGCTGCCGCGCGCGAAATCGTGGCCCAGATCGGCAGCGGTACCGGCGAGGTCGGCATCCTGTTCGGCCGCGAGCGCTACGGCTTGCAGAACGAGGAGGTGGCGCTCGCCAACCGCATCGTGACCTTTCCGGTCAATCCCGGTTTCGCCTCGCTGAACCTGGCGCAGGCGGTGCTGCTGATGGGCTATGAATGGTTCAAGCTGTCGACCGCGGGCGCCTTGCCGTTCGCGATGCCGGAGCGCTCCGAGCCGGCCTCGCAGCACCAGATGCAGGCGTTCATGGACAATCTGGTCCGCGAGCTCGACAAGGTCGAATTCCTGCGCCCGGCCGAGAAGCGCGAGACCATGCTGGTCAATTTGCGCAACATTTTTACGCGGATGGATCCGACCAAGCAGGACATGCATACCCTGCACGGCGTCGTCATGGCGATCGCGGAGGGGCGCAAGGGGCCGGCAAAGGGCGGCGTGCTCGACGGGGAACAGGCCACAAGACTTCGCGCGCTTTTGGCCGAGCACGGCCAGGGCGCGACGCCGTCCGAAAGCGGCACCGTGCGCGGCCTGGCGCGGCTGTTGCGGCGAAACCCGACCGACGCGGAACGGATGCTGTGGCAGGCCCTGACAAAGGACCGGCGCTTTGCCGGCCAGTTCAAGCGCCAGACCCCGGTCGGGCGGCACATCCCGGATTTTGTCTCGTTCGTGCAGCGGCTCGCGATCGAACTGGAAAATCCGGGTGAGACCGAGGCGATCGTCAGCGATCGCGCCACCCGTCAGGCATGGCTGGAGGCGCGTGACTACAAGGTCGTCCATATGTGTGTCGCCGATGTTGAACGCGATCTGGAGGTCGAGTTGGCGCGACTAGACGCAAGCCTGCGGGAGGTCCGCTAAGCCAACGGCTTTCACCAACGGCTTTCACCAACGGTTTTCACCAACGGTTTTCCTGGCGATTTGGCATGCTCCTTGCGTGCCTAATTTGGCATCAAATCTCAGGAGAAGCCCCATGAAACGATCCGACCTCACCGAAAAGCTGCTCGATATCAAGCGCGAGAAGGGCTGGAGCTGGAAGCACATCTGCGAACAGATCGGCGGCTATTCCGAAGTGCTGATAACCGGCGCCATCCTCGGCCAGATGAAACTGACAAAACCGCAGGCCGCCAACGCGCAGGAGCTGTTCGGGCTGTCGAAGTCCGAGACCGCGATGCTCAACGAGGTGCCGATGCGCGGCGAGGGCACCCCGATGCCGCCGACCGATCCCTTGATCTATCGTTTCTACGAAATGGTGATGGTCAATGGTCCCGCCTGGAAGGCGTTGATCGAGGAGGAATTCGGCGACGGCATCATGTCGGCGATCGATTTCGACATGGTGATGGAGCGCGTCGCCAATCCCAAGGGCGACCGGGTCAAGTTCACGATGTCCGGAAAATTCCTGCCGTATAAATATTACGGCGCCAGCGGCAACGTGCCGGAATACGGCTTCAAGGAGGGGTGAGCCAGGCCGGTTAATGCCGGGTGAAATGAGGGGTTGGCTTTTGCGGATGTCGCTTTGCCAAATCGCAACCTGCGGTAAGTAGGTTGCGCGGCAGTCGCTTCAATCAAGCGTCAGTCGCTTCAATCAAAAAGGCTCCCCCTCATGATGTCGTTCAAGCAATTCGCTTTAGCCGGTGCTGGCCTGCTTCTCGCGTTGGCGCCTGCGGCAGCCCAAACGCCGGGACAGCGCATCGTGGTCGAACAACTTGGCAGCCAGCGTCAGGAAGGGCAGGTCAGGGTTCAGTCCAACATCAATTTCTTTGTCGCCGGGCCGACCGCCGACGGTGAAGACGCGCAGAAACTGCGCGACAAGGCGCAGCGCGCGATTTACGAGATGGCCGCGCGTCAGTGCGATTTGCTCCGCGAAGTGCTCGCGAAAGATTGCCGCATGGAGTCCCTCAACAGCAACATCGGACGGCAATTCGGTCAACAGCAGCAGGAAGGCTACACCGTCAACGGATCGATGAGTTTCCAGATCACGCTGAAATAGCGGCGTGATCGCGGGTTCGCAGCGGCAACGTGCCGGAATACGGCTTCAAGGAGGGGTGAACGAGCCCGGTTGGTCAGACGAACGCGGCTCTGACGTCCTTTATCGGCGCCATCTCGCGCACATAGGTGAATGCGCCCTGGTCTTTCATCTCGCGGGCGCATTTGAGAAAGGCCGCCAGCGCGTGGCGCGCCATCGCGCCGCCGGTACTGATGCGCTTGACGCCAGCGGCCGATAGCTGATCGACGGTCAGCGTCGGATCGGCAAAGCCCATCACCAGATTGAACGGTTTGTTCAGTGACGACACCACCGTGCGAATGGTGGCGATATCGCGGACGCCGGGTGCGTACAGCACGTCGGCGCCCGCAGCCTCGAAGGCCTGCAACCGCTTGATGGTGTCGTCAAGATCGTTGCGGCCGTGCAGCAGGTTTTCCGCTCGCGCGGTCAGCATGAATGGAAAGGGCAGTGCCCGCGCGGCCTCGACGGCGGCGTGCACCCGTTCGACCGCAAGCGTGAAGTCGTAGATCGGTCGGCGCGGGTCGCCGGTTGAATCCTCGATCGAGCCGCCGACCACGCCGGCATCCGCGGCACGTCCGATCGCCTTTGCGGCGGCCTTCGGTTCATCCGCGCCGCAATTCTCGAGGTCGGCATTGACCGGCAGGTTGGTCGCCTCGGCAATGATCCGGCTATTCTCGATAATGGCATCGAGGCTGACGGCGGTGCTGCCAAGCGTATTGGCGAGGCCGAGGCTGGTGGTCGCGAGCGCCTCGAATCCGAGCGAGGCGAGCAGCTTGGCGGTGCCGGCATCCCACGGATTGGGAATGATGAAGGCGCCGGGGCGGGCGTGCAGCGCCCGGAACAGTTCTGCTTTTTCCATCTGGCTGCGCATGATGATTCCTGCTCGAAATTCGCCGCCGGGTTGGCGTTGCGCGCAATCTAGTGGGGTTTTCGATATCAGCCAAATCTGTTATTTATTCAAACATCATCAGCTTTTTGCATGAGCCGGACATCGACAGCACATGGACAGTGAAGCGCTCCACACCTTCCTGACGGTGCATCGCCGCGGCGGCATTTCCAGCGCCGCCAAGGCCCTGCATCGCTCGCAGCCCGCGATATCGCGACGTATCGCGCTGCTGGAGCAGGAGCTCGGTGTGCCGTTGTTCGAGCGCGTCGCAGGGCGGACCGTACTGAGCGACGCCGGCCGGGTGATGGTGCCCTATGCCGAGCGCGCGGTGGCGGCCGCCCAGGATGCCACGAATGCGGTTCGCGCCCTGGCGAAACCGGATTCGGGGCCTGTCGCGCTCGCCGTGGTCGGCACGCTCGCGGGCGGCCGGCTGTCGGCGATCTTGAAACGCTTTGCGTCGGAGCATCCGCAAGTCGATTTCACCTTGCGCACCGCGACCAGTGCCGAGACCAGTGACATGGTCCGGCGCGGCGAAGTGACGATCGGCCTGCGTTACGATCGCGATCGCTCGCGCGACCTCGATTGCGAATGGCTATTCGCGGAACGGCTTCGGGTGGTCTGCGCGTCGGATCACCCGCGCGCCGGCCGCCGCGTCGCGAAGCTGGCCGATCTGCGCGGCGAACGCTGGATTGCGTTCCCGGAAGTGCCGGGACGCCGCGAGATCACGGCATCGCACGTCCTTGCGCTATTCCGGACGCACGGCTTGGGAGAGGTCGACTTGACCCCGGTCGATAGCTTGACGGCACAAAAGCGGCTGGTCGAAGCCGGCTTCGGCATCGCGTTACTGTCGGAGAGCAACGTCGCAGAAGAGCTGCGATCTTCTGACATCTCGACCATCGAGGTCGGCGATCTCACGGCAACCCACGACGTCGTGACGGTGACGCGGCACGGCGGCTTCCTGAGCGCGGCCTCGCGCCGGTTGCTGGAGATCATCCAGGCCGATTATCGCACGGCGCGGTCGTCGGGCCACTGATCGGCAGGTGCGGACGAGGCCGCTGCTTACGTCCCCGCTTTCAGCTGCGCGATGGCCTGCGCCATCAGCTCGCCCATCTTGGTGCGAAGCTGCGTTTCCTGGATGGTGATGCCCTTGGCCGCGAGGTCGGCGGTGACCTTGTGCACCACGTCGTGATCGCCGGCGGCCTCGAAATCGGCGGCGACGACTTCCCTCGCATAGGACGCCGCGGCGTCCCCGAAAAGGCCGAGTTGTTCGGCCACCCATAATCCCAAAAGCTTGTTGCGGCGCGCGTCGGCCTTGAACTTCAGTTCCTCCTCGATCGCAAACTTCTTCTCGAATCCCTCTTCGCGCTTGTCGAATGTGGTCATGATCGGGTTTCCGATTCTGGTGGCCAAGTTCTGGTGGCCAAGTTCTGGTGCCCAAGCGCCTAAGTGCCGGGCGCGGCCTCATTGCGGCGGGGTGTCCCGATGCCTAGATAAGCAGCTGCAATAGTTAACGCAAAGAGCCGTAAGGCCGCAGCGCCTAAATGGCGCATCGGAGTGGTATAAGTGGGATCAGGACGCAGTTAGCGGGGTCTGGTCGATTGTACTGGATGGGCCAATCAGATAGGTTGCCAACAGGCCCGGTTCTTGTTCTGTTTTCGACTGGTTAGGTTCAAGTTCCTGGCCTTCACGGCAGCTCCGTCGTGGGTCGCAAACCTTGTCATCCGGAGCACACCAAATTCATGGATTTCAACAATACACGGTACATCCCAATGAGCCGGCGACGCCGCATTTATGAAGGCAAGGCGAAAATCCTCTACGAAGGTCCGGAACCGGGTACCCTGATCCAGCACTTCAAGGACGACGCGACCGCGTTCAATGCCAAGAAACACCAGGTGATCGAGGGCAAGGGCGTCCTCAACAACCGGATTTCGGAGTACCTGTTCCAGCACCTCAACGATATCGGGGTGCCGACCCATTTCATCCGCCGCCTCAACATGCGCGAGCAGCTGATTCGCGAAGTCGAGATCGTGCCGCTCGAAGTGGTGGTGCGGAATGTGGCTGCGGGATCGCTGTCGCAACGCCTCGGCATCGAGGAAGGTACCCAGCTGCCGCGCTCGATCATCGAGTTCTACTACAAGAACGACCAGCTCAACGACCCCATGGTCTCGGAAGAGCACATCACGGCCTTTGGCTGGGCGACGCCGCAGGAAATCGACGACATCATGGCGCTGGCGATCCGCGTCAACGACTTCCTGACCGGGCTGTTTCTCGGCATCGGCATCCGTCTGGTCGATTTCAAGATGGAATGCGGGCGCCTGTTCGAGAACGAGATGATGCGAATCATCGTCGCCGACGAGATCTCGCCCGATTCGTGCCGGCTGTGGGACATCAAGTCGAACGAGAAGCTCGACAAGGACCGCTTCCGCCGCGATCTCGGCGGCCTGTTGGAGGCCTATACCGAGGTCGCCAAGCGGCTGGGCATCCTGATGGAAAACGAGCGGCCCGCCGGTTCGGGCCCGGTGCTGGTGAAGAGCTGAGGCAAGACGTGAAAGCACGCGTAACCGTTACTCTGAAAACCGGCATCCTCGATCCCCAGGGCAAGGCCATCGAAGGCGCGCTGAAATCGCTCGGCGTCGATGGCGTCGCCAGCGTGCGTCAGGGCAAGGTGTTCGACATCGAGCTTTCAGGCTCCGACACGGCCAAGGCCGAGGCGGCGCTGAAAGACGCCGCCGACAAGCTGTTGGCGAATACCGTGATCGAGAATTACCGGGTTGAGGTTTTGGGGTGAAGTTCGCGGCTGCCGTTGTCGCTGGTTTGATTTCGGCTTTCGCACTCTCAGACGCTTTTGCTCAGGAACCGAGCTGCCAATTCGTTCGTGCTCTGGGGGCTGGCTTTGTGGAGGACTGCGGAAAGCAATTGAATGCTTTCAGGCTTATCCTGCTGGAAACCAAGCTTGGCTCTACAGGTGTGAGGAGGGAGGTTCTTGGCGATATGCATGGGCGCTTTTCTTTCCCATGTCCCATAGAGCCAATGTGCGGGTACGAACCGTTCATCAGCGGTTTTTTCGTTTCTGCCGAGCAGTGGAATAAGAGCCCCAAGGATGAGCAGGCGATCTATCAAGCCGTACGAAGCAATCCGTTGATGCGTGGTGGGCCACCGCCGCAAATGCCTCCCGCGGCTTGCCCGGTGTTCGATGTTGTCATCGACGGAATGCGCGGACGGGGCGTGTGCCTCGGTGTGACCGACGTCAAAAATGCTAATATTGTTGTCGTGGTTGCTGCGGATGATCGTGTGGGATTGGCGATGAGCTTTCAGAAGTATCGATCGGCAGGCGAACTTCGGGACGAGGTGCTTGAGATGATGCCCCGGTTTAAAATAGAGCGCGCGACCGGCGACTCGGTGTTGGAGTGGTTCCGATGAAATCCGCTGTCCTCGTCTTCCCGGGCATCAATCGCGAGCGCGACATGGCGCGCGCGCTGAAACTCGCATCGGGTCATGAGGCCCAGATGGTTTGGCACGCCGAGACATCGTTGCCTGATGGCACCGATCTCGTGGTGGTGCCTGGCGGATTTTCCTACGGCGACTATTTGCGCTGTGGCGCCATCGCCGCGCGCTCGCCGGTGATGGATGCGGTGCGGGCGTTCGCAGCCCAAGGCGGCCTCGTGCTGGGCGTCTGCAACGGCTTTCAGATCCTCTGCGAGTCCGGGCTGTTGCCGGGCGTTCTCATGCGCAACGCACGGCTGAAATTCATCTGCCACGACGTGCACCTGCGGGTCGAACGTTCGGATACGCCGTTCACGCGCGGTTATAATGCCGGTCAGGTCATTCGGGTGCCGATCGCGCATGGCGAGGGCAATTACGAGGCCGATGAAGAGACGCTGAAGCGGATCGAGGCCGAGGGACGGGTGCTCTATCGCTATTGCTCGGCCGATGGCGCGGTCGACGAGCCCTCGAACATCAATGGCGCCGCGCATTCGATCGCGGGCATCGTCAATGAGCGCGGCAATGTCTTGGGCATGATGCCGCATCCGGAAAATCACGTCGAAGACATCATGGGCTGCACCGACGGCCGCGGCCTGTTCGCCGGGCTGGTCGCGCATTTGGAAAAAGCCGCGTAGCGTTTCCTGGCTGCGCCGGTCGCCCCGCGTCTGCTCTCTAATTCATGGTATCCGCCAACGCGCCGCTGCGACCGGCTGGCCTGAAACTTGCTGGTTCTCTCCCGAAAATCGCCGATCGTCGGACGGGAGAGACATCATGCTCATTCGCAAGGCATTCTGCTTGGCTGCGTTCGCAGCCATTGCGTTGTCGTCGCCCGCGGCGATGGCCGAGACCACGCTGCGCATCGCCATGACAGCCTCGGACATTCCGACCGCGACCGGCATGCCGAACAACGGCTTTGAGGGAATGCGCTTCCTCGGCTACCCGATCTTCGAAGGATTGGTGCTGTGGGATTTGACCAGGACCGACCAGCTCGCGCCGCTGCGTCCGGGGCTTGCGGAGAAATGGGAGCAGGATCCGGCCGATACCAAGCGCTGGATCTTTCATCTGCGTCACGGTGTGAAATTCCATGACGGCACCGATTTCAACGCCGATGCGGTGATCTGGAATTTCGAACGTTATTTCAACACCACGAGCCCGCAATTCGAGGCGCCGAGTTCGGCGATCTCGCGGGCGCGCGTGCCGCTGATGGATACGTATAAAAAGGTCGACGATGACACCGTCGCCATCACCACCACCAAGCCGGCATCCTATTTCCCCTATATGATGGTCTATCTGCTGTTTACGTCGCCAACGTCGTTTGAAAAGGCCGGACATGACTGGGCCAAGGTCGCGACCTTGCCGGCGGCCGGCACCGGACCGTTCCGCATCACCAGGATCGTGCCGCGGCAGGAAGCGGATCTGGCGCGCTGGGATGGCTACTGGGATCCCGCCAAAGTGGCGAAGGTCGACAATGTCGTGCTGATGCCGGTCCCCGAAGCGAATTCGCGGTTGGCGGCGTTGCGCTCCGGTCAGGTCGACTGGATCGAGGTGCCGCCGCCGGATGGCATCGCCTCGCTGAAATCGGCCGGCTACACCATCACCACCGGTTCATATCCCCATGACTGGCCGTGGTTCTACAATATCGGCGCGACCAACAGTCCGTTCAAAGACGTCAAGGTGCGCCAAGCCCTCAATTATTGCATCGATCGGGAAGGGCTGGTGTCGCTGCTCAACGGCACCGCGGAGCCGTCGTCCGGCTGGCTCAAGGCCAGCGATCCCAATTTCGGTTCACCGGTCAACCACTACAAATTCGATCCCGCCAAGGGCAAGGCGCTGCTCGCCGAGGCCGGCTACACGCCGGCAAAGCCGCTGGCTTTCAAGGCGATGATCTCGAATTCCGGCTCGGGCCAGATGCTGCCGTTGCCGATGAACGAATTCCTGCAGGAAAACCTCAAAGACTCCTGTGGCGTCAATGTCGAATTCGACGTGGTCGAATGGCAGGTGCTGTTGACGGCGGCGCGCGCCACGCCCGACAGCCCGAGCCTGCAAGGCGCGATGGCGCTCAATGTCAGTTCGCCATCGTCGGACGTCGGCGTGATGGCGCGCTATTTCTCATCCGCCAACTGGGCGCCGAACGGTTTCAATTTCGAGCAATGGAAGGACGACCAATTCGACGAGGCGCTGAAGACCATCGCCGAGGCGACCGAACCGAAGGTGATCTCGGCAGCCTATCGCAAGGCGAATGAGCGTCTGGTCGACAATCCGCCGTGGCTTTACATCGTCCACGATCTCAACCCGCGTGCGATGAGCCCGAAGGTCAAAGGTTTCGTCTCGCCGCAATCCTGGTTCGTCGATCTCAGCCTGGTCAGCTTGCAATAGATCGCCGGCGTCGAAACGCACTGCCCGGGATCGTCATGGCGGCGACGCCGCCCATCACGAGCACGAGGCCGAGCGTGAGATTGGACGGAACGGATTCGCCAAGCAGCAGGACCGACAGGCCGACGCCGATCGGAATGCGCAAATAGCCCTGCGCATTGGTCATGAGGGTGCCGAGCCGGGTCAGGCACATATAGAACAGCATCAGTCCGAGCGCGCTCGAGAAAATGGCCATGGTGACGACGGCACCCAGCGCTTGCGGCGTGGGATGCAAGGTCCAGGGGCGATCGATAATCAACGCCGCCGGCAGCAGCAATAGCCCGCCGAACAGCAACGAGCCCGCGGCCACCACCATTGGGTCGTATTCGGTCAGCCGCAACCCGAAGATCGTGGCGCACGCAAATGAGATGGTGGCGATCAGGATCACGATCTCGGCGAAGATATTGGCATTCAGGTTGCCAAGCGCGTCGAGGCCAATGATGGCGATCGTTCCGGCAAGACCCAAAATGGCGCCGACGAGCTTGAGCAGGGTTGCCGGTTCGTGCCGCGTAATGCCCCACGTGATCAGGAAGGCGAAGATGGGTGTGGTCGAGGCCAACACCACGGTGTTTGCGGCCGGGACATATTGCTGCGCCCAGGTGATCAGCAGAAATGGAATCGTCGAATTGATGGTCTGTTGCTGGGCGAACAGCTTCCAGGCCTGGGCGTCGGTCGGAATTCGCATGCCGCGCAGGCGCAGCACGACGAGCAGGAAACCAGCCGCAATCAGCGAGCGGGCCGAGATGAAGGTGATCGGAGGGATCGATCCGAGGCCGATCTTGGTCAGCGGATAGGTCGAACTCCAGCAGCAAGCCAACGCCAGCAGCAGCGCGTAGTCGCGCCAGCCACGCGGGGCCTTTGTTGGTACACTAGCTGGCAACGGGGCCTGCTGCCGGCGTCCGTCGCTTGACCCGCTTGATGGTCCCGGAAAACGTGAACAGCGGCCGCTCGCCGGACCTCAAAATGCCACGCAGGAAGATCATCGAGCCGCCGGCGCGGGTGACTTCGCCTGAGCCTTCGACCAGTTCGCCCTCGCGCGCCGCGTCGAGGAACTCGCAGCCAAACGACACCGTGACCGCCTGTCCTTCGAGGACCGGCGAGGCGATCGCAAACAGGCAATAATCCGCGAACGACATGAAGGCGCCGCCATGGACGTTGCTGGCGCCGTTGAGATGTTTCTTCTCGACCCGGAACGCGCAGCGCACGCTGCCGTCGTCCTCCGTCCGGTGCCAGAACGGTCCGTTATGGCTCTCGAAATTGTCGCCGCTCCAGGTCCGCCATCCCTTAAATTCGCCCTCGGTGGCGACGTGCAGGTCGGGGCGATGCCGGTATGCGGTTTTGGTCAGGTCGTCCACGCGGTTTGAGCCTTCAAATGATGGTT
Source organism: Bradyrhizobium sp. S69 (assembly GCF_009766005.1). Lineage (GTDB taxonomy): Bacteria > Pseudomonadota > Alphaproteobacteria > Rhizobiales > Xanthobacteraceae > Bradyrhizobium. The sequence goes on from NZ_LMUK01000038.1 coordinate 383,416, forward strand.
TTCTGTCTTAAATCCGATCCACCGGCGATGTGCAAATCGCCCGGCGCTCGGCAGGCCGCCGTAAAGCTCTGGACATCAGGAAATTGGGCCGTAAAAGGCCTTTTCGGGCCGATCCGATCTCCCTAAAAAGAGACCTCTCTCGCTGTAAGAAGCCCCATGAACCAGCCGCAGATCACCCCGGAACTCGTCGCCAGCCATGGGCTGAAGCCCGACGAATATGAGCGGATTCTCAAGCTGATCGGCCGGGTGCCGAGTTTCACCGAGCTTGGGATCTTCTCGGCGATGTGGAACGAGCATTGCTCGTACAAATCCTCGCGGCTGCATCTGCGGGGCTTGCCGACCAAGGCGCCGTGGGTGATCCAGGGCCCGGGCGAGAATGCCGGCGTGATCGATATCGGCGACGGCCAGGCTGTGGTCTTCAAGATGGAGAGCCACAACCATCCGAGCTACATCGAGCCGTATCAGGGCGCGACCACCGGCGTCGGCGGCATTTTACGCGACGTGTTCACGATGGGCGCGCGCCCGATCGCCTGCCTCAACGCGCTGAGCTTCGGCGCACCGGAACATCCCAAGACCCGCCATCTGGTGTCGGGCGTCGTCGCCGGCGTCGGCGGCTATGGCAATTCGTTCGGCGTGCCGACGGTGGGCGGGCAGGTGCGCTTCCACACCCGCTATGACGGCAATATCCTGGTCAATGCGATGGCGGTCGGGCTTGCCGACGCCGACAAGATTTTCTATGCGGCGGCCTCCGGCGTGAACATGCCGATCGTCTATCTCGGCTCCAAGACCGGCCGCGACGGCATTCACGGCGCCTCGATGGCGTCGGCCGAGTTCGATGATGATTCCGCCGAAAAGCGCCCGACCGTGCAGGTCGGCGATCCCTTCGCGGAAAAACTGTTGCTGGAAGCCTGTCTCGAGATCATGGAAGCCGATTGCGTGATCGCGATCCAGGACATGGGCGCGGCCGGGCTGACGTGCTCGGCGGTCGAGATGGGCGCCAAGGGCGATCTCGGCGTCGACCTCGATCTCGACGCGGTGCCGACCCGCGAGACCGGCATGAGCGCTTACGAGATGATGCTCTCCGAAAGCCAGGAGCGCATGCTGATGGTGCTCAAGCCGGAGAAGGAAAAACAGGCCGAAGCCATCTTCAAGAAATGGGGGCTGGATTTCGCGGTGGTCGGCTACACCACGCCGAGCAAGCGCTTTGTCGTCAAGCATGGCGGCGACGTGATGGCGGATTTGCCGATCAAGGAACTGGGCGACGAAGCCCCGCTCTATGACCGACCGCATGTCGAAACGCCGCTGCTGCCGACCATCCGCGCACAGGACGTCAAACCGCCGATCGGAATCATGCCGGCGCTGGAGAAATTGATCGCGACGCCGGAGCTCGGCTCGAAGCGCTGGGTGTGGGAGCAATACGACCACGTCATTCTCGGCAACACGGTGCAGCGTCCCGGTGGCGATGCCGCCGTGGTACGGGTGCAGGGCGGGCCGAAGGGGCTGGCGCTGACCGTCGACGTCACGCCGCGTTATTGCGAGGCCGATCCGTATCAAGGCGGCATGCAGGCGGTGGCCGAGGCCTGGCGCAATATCACCGCGGTTGGCGGCCGGCCGCTGGCGATCACCGACAATCTCAATTTCGGCAACCCCGAACGGCCCGAGATCATGGGCCAGTTCGTCGGTTGCCTGAAGGGCATCGCCGAGGCGTGCCGCACGCTCGACTTTCCCGTCGTGTCCGGCAACGTCTCGCTCTACAACGAGACCAACGGCCGCGGCATCCTGCCGACGCCCTCGATCGGCGGCGTTGGCCTGCTCGACGATTTCACCAAGTCCGCGAGCCTCGCGTTCAAGGCCGGCGGCGAGGCGATCCTGCTGATTGGCGACACGCAAGGCTGGCTCGGCCAGTCGGTTTATCTGCGCGATGTCTGCGGCCGTGAAGAAGGCGCGCCGCCGCCGGTGGACCTGGCGGCGGAAAAGCGCAATGGCGATGTGGTACGCGGCATGATCCGCGCCGGCACCGCGACCGCGGTGCATGACGTGTCCGATGGCGGATTGCTGGTCGCGCTGGCTGAGATGGCGATCGCAAGCGGCATCGGCGCGCAATTGCTGGCCGCACCCGCCTCGATCGTGCCGCATGCCTATTGGTTCGGCGAGGATCAGGCGCGCTACATCGTCACCGTGCCGGCGCAGGAAGCGGGCCTGGTGCTGGCCAAGATGAAAGGCGCCAGCGTGCCGTGCGCGCGCATCGGCACGACCGGCGGCGATGCCGTTGCGGTCGCCGGCGAAGCGCCGGTTTCGATCGCTGCGCTGAAGGCCGGTTTTGAGAGCTGGTTCCCGGCCTATATGAGCGGCGGGCATTAGCGCTTACGACGACGGTGTCGTCATCCCCGGCTGAGCGCAATTGCGCTCGCCGAGAGTGCGCGGTCTTGCGCACATCCAAGGATGGCAACGCGCACTGCCTGCGGCATCCCCTTGGCGTCGCCAAGCCCGTTGCACCGTGTTAGCGTTTGGCTCTTCAAAAAAAATTGGGAGGAGACCGAGATGCTTACGCTAGATCGCCGAGCCCTCATTCGTTCGGCCGCCGTCGGATCCGCTGTTGCCGCATTCGCGAGCGCGGCTGCTGAAGCTGCAACCACCGGCAACTATTACGTTATCGCGGAACTGGTCTCCAAGCCGGACACGGCTGGCGCGTTGCGCGATCTTCTCGTGCCGTTCGTTGCGGGGGCGCGAAAGGAGCCCGGCTGCATGCATTACTCCTTGCTGGAGGATGCAAAGCAGCCTGGACGGTTCCTGACATTCGAGACGTGGGCCAATGAGGACGCGCTGAAAGCTCACATGGTGACCCCGGAAATCCAGGCCGCGGTTCCTAAATTGGAGCCGATCCTCGCCAAGCCCTTCTCACAGATATTCCTGTCGATGGTGAGTGACGGCTGATAGCCGTATCGCGTGCGGGGCCGCCGCCAGTTTTGACGGCGGCTCGCGCATGCGCGACGCCGGAATCACCATTTTGGCTGCGAGGCACGAAGTTGCCCCGCTTCGCTCGAAAACGCCATAAATTACGGCAAATCGGAAACTGCCACGAGCATGGTGAGGCTGAGTGCGGTCGCGATCAAAATAGCCGATAGTCCCATTGGGGCGTCCTTGTAAGTTGACCTTGGACACGCCTCCCTGCGGATATTAATGCAGTTTTGATGCCAACTGCCGGCATGATCCGGACCCCGCAGGGCTGCATGTGCGCCAAGCGGGAACCGTTCAGAGCACGTGGCCAGAACCGGGGATTTTCTTTAAAGCCGCCGTCACCGCCCAACTGAATGCGACGGTCAGCACGAACGCGATGACGGCCTTGATGATCGCGGGCATATCGTAATCGAACAGCCAGTACTGCAGCCACAGCACGATCGGGTAGTGCACGAGGAAGATGCCGTAGGCGTCGGCCTGCATGCGGTCGAGCAAATGCCAGGGACGTTTCGAGCCTAAGAAAAATCCCAGGATGGCGAACAGAATGGCGGCGCTGAAGGCGACGAAGAAAAAGCCGTAAGCGGCGAGATACCAATTCGGCTGCGGCTCGGGATTACCCAATATTTCGTGCTTGATGTAGATCAGCACCCAGAGCATGGCGTAGGGAATGAGCGTCGCAATCAGCCAGCCCCAATTGCTGCCCTTCGCCAGCCGTCCGTCCGCGCCGAGCACGCCCTCCTTGAAATGCGCGACGCCGATACCGGCTCCGACGAAGAAATAGGTGGCATAGAGTAGTATCCGGCTGGCCTGCACGGAGAACGGCCCGAACTCGAACCAGCGAACGGGGCCGAAATAGAGCAGCGACGGAATATAGAGGAGCGCGGTGAGCGCCAGCAGGAACAGGACGAATTTAGCCGGCTGCTCAAAGCCTTGCTGCGACAATCGATTGATCGGATCGAGCAGCTTTGGCGACACCCGGTACAACAGGCTGGCGAGCAGGTCGAAAACCATCAGCACCCAGACGAACCAGAGCGGGCCGCTCGGCCATGGGCCGACCGTCACCATGTTCCACCAGAAATCCGCGAAGCTGATGTCGGGGTTTTGGCGCAGCGCGATGGCATAATAGGCGATCGGAATCACCGTGACGGCGGCAATCGCGAAGGGAAGGCCGAGCCGGAACACGCGATCGCGAAGGTGAATGGCCCACGGCTTGTGCGAGAAGCTCGGCCACACGAACAATCCCGACAGGAAAAAGAACATCGCCATGAAGAAGCTGTCGGTGGCCGCCACGATGAAATCAAAACCGAGCCACGACTTGGCGTCGGTGTGACCGAAATGCGTGTAGGGAATGACCGCGTGGTGCAGCACCACGACCAGCGTCAGGAAGCTGCGCGCATGATCGAGTGCGACGTTGCGCGAGGAGGCCTTCGGCGCGGCGTGAACTTGGGCCGGCGCCATCGTTTCGGAAATGGAGGTCATGCACGCCCCTGCATGGTTGTTACATCGGATGTTGCCGTCGGGAACCCGATTGAGCAAGGCAAAATTGCTTGATGCCGCCGCATCGGACGGCGTGGGCTTACAGGTCGCGGCCTTCTGTCGCAATGCGCTTGCGGAGGCCCGGAACCAGTGCCCGCACGCGCCGTTAAGTCAGCGTCATAAAAGCGTTGCCGGGTGGCGCGAAGGCTGGAGGAACGGGCGATGACACTGCTGAAATGGGCGCTGATCTTCTTTGTGGTGTCGGTCGTCGCCGGCGTATTGGGATTCACCGGTATTTCGGCCGCATCCGCCGATGTCGCCCGCTTGCTGTTTTACGTTTTCGTGGTGATCTTCCTAGTCCTGCTGATCCTGGGGCTCACGATCTTCAGGGCGTAGCGAAAAGACCGGCCATACCGTCATTGCGAGCGCAGCGAAGCAATCCAGAGCTCCAAGAAAGGCTGGATTGCTTCGCTGCGCTCGCAATGACGGCTTTTATGGCGTTTACGCCACTTCCTCGATCTTCACTTTGTCGGGATAGAACGCCAGATGGCCGGAGATTTCCGTCATCGCCGGGAACGGCGTCTCATAGGTCCAGATTGAATTTTCCAGCGTCTTGCCATCGGCAACCACGCTGTAATAGCTCGCGTCGCCCTTGTAGGGGCAGTGGGTGGTGCGCTCGGTGCGCTGGAGCAGGGCCATGTTAGCGTCGCTACGCGGCACATACTGGACCGCCGGATAGCTCGCTTCCTTCACGGTCAGGGCATGGGTGGTGTCGGCGATCACGACACCACCCACGGAGACGCGGACGCGCTTCGGGTTGGTCGTGATGGCGATGGGATGGTCGGGACCGGGGAGTTTCATGATCGTCAGCCTTCTTTTGGTCAGTCAGGTGTGATCGGTGCGGTCTGAGCCAGTTGATTTAAAACGATTGGACACGAAATATAGTACCCCGGGACGTGACATCCAGAGCGCGATCGGCAAAAATGGGGTTGGCTTCGGCCCGCGAGAGCTGGACGCGATTCGAAGCCCGAATGGAGAATATTTGGATGCCGATGGACGCGCGCGAGATCGAATCGATGATCAAGGCAGCGATTCCCGACGCCGAGGTGACGATCCGTGACCTTGCCGGTGACGGCGACCACTATGCGGCGACCGTGATCTCGGCCTCTTTCCGGGGCAAATCCCGGGTCCAGCAGCATCAGATCGTCTATCAGTCGCTGAAGGGACAGATGGGCGGGGTGCTGCACGCGCTGGCGCTACAGACCGGGGTACCTGACGGACCCGGGGTACCGGAAGGCTAGCGGCGGAGGCAGGCGGCAGCATGACGGTGGACGATCAACGCGGCAGGCTGTTTCGCCCCCGGATCGCCAACCAGCACAGCCGCGTCACCTATGCCGAGCTGTTCTTCGATTTGGTGTTTGCCTATGCGGTGACCCAGATATCGCACGCACTGCTCGGCCGGTTTACCCCGCTTGGCGCGTTGCAGACCAGCCTGTTGTTCCTCAGCGTCTGGTGGCTGTGGGTTTACACCGCCTGGATCACCAACTGGCTCAACCCCGAAAAGACGCCGGTTCGGGTGCTGCTGTTCGTGCTGATGCTCGGCGGGCTCGTGCTCTCGACCTCGATCCCGAAGGCTTTTGAATCGCGCGGACTTTGGTTCGCGCTGGCCTACAGCTCGATGTCGGTCGGGCGAACGATGTTTTTGCTGGCCTCGACGGCGCCCGGCCAGACCCTGGCGCGCATGAATGCCATCCGCATCCTGGTCTGGCTTTCGGTGTCGGGCGCCTTCTGGATCGCGGGCGGTTTGGCTGAAGCGGATTTGCGGCTGGAGCTGTGGGCAGTGGCGCTCGGCATCGAATATCTGTCGCCGCTGGCCCGGTTCTGGATCCCGAAATACGGCGCGTCGTCGGTCGCGGATTGGAGCGTCGAAGGCGGCCACATGGCCGAGCGCTGCGCCGGCTTCGTCATCATCGCGCTCGGCGAATCCATCGTCGTGACCGGTGCGACATTCGCCGATCTGACCTGGACCACCGAAAATGTCACAGCCTTCGTCTCGGCGTTGCTCGGCAGCATCGCGATGTGGTGGATCTATTTCCACAAGGGCGCCGAAGCCGGCTCCGAGCAGATTTCAAAGTCCAGCGAGCCGGGACGGCAGGCGCGGCTCGCTTACACCTATCTGCACATGCCGATCGTGGCCGGCATCATCGTCTCGGCGGTGGCCGACGATCTCGTGCTGGCGCACCCCGGCGGCCATGCCGATTACAAGACGATACTGAGCGCGATCGGCGGTCCGTTGCTGTTTCTGGTCGGCACCGTCCTGTTCAAGCACACCTTTCGCGGCTTCCTGCAACTCTCTCACGGCGTCGGAATCGTGGCGCTCGGCGCGCTCTATGGGTTCGCCGGCTGGCTGTCGCCGCTGCTGCTGTCGATCCTGACCACCGGCATCCTCGTCATCGTCGCCATCTGGGAATCGATTTCGCTGAGCTCCGGTGCAGCCGAATCTCAGTCCGACGCCACCAGCGCGTGAACCGAAGGTCGGCGAGCAGTTGCAGGGCGTGATCGCCGCGGCGGCATTGTAGCTGTGAAGGCTGGCCGCCACAGGTCATCCTCCGGATAACCTGTCACAGAAATTACCGTGTCTCACTTACGGGGTGCAGTCCAGTGCACTTAATTGACTGGCGGCGGCGTTCTAAATTAAAGGCACTTAATTGTAAGCGTCCTCGTTAAAGGGCACGCGGCAGACGATCACAGTCGGTTCAGCGTATCCAGCGTATCGTAGGTGAGCGAAAGGGTTTGACCAGCGCGGGTCTGGCGCGTGAGCACATTGTTATCGTTATCGTAAATGCTTTCCACAGACCGGGCGGTGTAAAATCCGATGCGCGCAAAATCGAATTTGTTGAAGCGATTCAATCTGCTTTTGCCCTGTCCATCCCTTCACACCTCCATAGCATTTCTGATTTTCAGAAATTGTTCTTGACTCCTGACCCAAATCACCTGCTTATTCCTCTCCATCCCGTCCCGAGAGAGGGGGCGTTGGCCATCGTCACTGACGTTGGGACGGGGAGCGGTGGACGCGGATGCGCTTTTGACGAACAGCGCGTGAGGCGGACGGTTAAGTCGTGTGGTCCTGATGCCCCGATGCCTGGCATCAAGTTCTTGAGAAGCTCACGCTTCTTGGGGGCGACGGTGACAACAAAGCATGGTCTCGCCGGGGAGAGCACGAAACAGGCCGTTAAAACC
>NZ_LMUK01000038.1:391099-427904 GCF_009766005.1 Bradyrhizobium sp. S69
GTGTGCGTTGTTGTTTGATAATTTTGCACGCGAGACCGCGGGTGCAGCGCGCACCCGGTCTTCCCTGCGCCCTCTTTTTTGAGGGTCGCCTGCGTCCCTCTTGGGATCGCACTGCGCCCTCTCATTTTTTGAGGGCAAACGGATTTGCAAAACTCGGGCGAATGCTGTCGCGAGAACGCGGAGACGTGCGAAAAAATGGCAAAAAATGCGGCGACCGCTAATACCAGATCAGCTACGAACGATCGGACGCCAATGCGCCATGATGGCGCGACGGCGGAGGATCAACGCGCCAAGCCGCTTCGCCCCGGCTCGCCAACCCGCACAGCCCGTCGCCCCAAGCCGAACTGTTCCCTTGGCTCAGTCCGACGCCACCAGCGCGTGAACCGAGAACATGCCGGCCTTGTCGGTCCAGGATGCGCGCGGGGTCCAGCCGGAGCCGCGTGCCAGCGCGGCGAAGCGATCGATACTGTATTTATAACTGCTCTCGGTATGGATGCTTTCGCCGGCGCGGAACGCAAAGTTGGTGCCGAGCAGGCGCACGCTTTGCGATTTCTTGCTGATCAAATGCATCTCGATGCGATGCCGCTCGCGATTGTAGATCGCGCGATGGGTAAAGGCCGACAGGTCGAAATTGCCGCCGAGCTCGCGGTTGATGCGGACCAGGACGTTGAGATTGAAGCGCGCGGTGACGCCGGCGGCATCGTTGTAGGCGTCGTACAGCACGCGTTCGTCCTTTTCGAGGTCGACGCCGATGATCATCTGCGAGTCCTTGCCGAGGATTTCGCGGGCGCTGCGCAAGAAGGCACAGGCCTCATGCGGCTCGAAATTTCCGAGCGTCGATCCTGGAAAGAAGCCGACTTTCGGCATCCCGGCGAGGGTGATGACCTCCGGCAATGCGAACGGCGCGGTAAAATCCGCCGCCACCGGGAACACCGCAAGGCCGGGGAAATCCCGGCGCAGCGCATTGGCCTGGTCTTGCAGGAAGTCGCCGGAAATATCGACCGGGACGTAGGCGCTGATCGCGCAATTTTCCAGCAGCAGCCGGACTTTCGTGGTCGCGCCGGCGCCGAACTCGATCAATGCTGCGCCCTCCGGAATGAGGGCGGCGATGTCGCTGCCGCGATCCCGCAGGATCGAGAGCTCGGTGCGGGTCGGGTAATATTCCGGCAACCGGGTGATCGCCTCGAACAATTCCGAGCCGGTCGCGTCGTAGAAATATTTCGGCGACAGCCGTTTGGGGCGCTGCGACAGATCGCCGATCGCTTCGCGGGCGAATACCGAGGTTTGTTGGTCAGGCAGATGCGCTTCGGCCAAGGCGCTGGCATGCACATTCATGATACTCTCCTGGATGCGCGTCCCGGCGCGGTTGGATTACAAAAAATCAGGTGGCGTAATCGGCGAGCCGCAGTCCGGTGAACTGCCAGCGATGGTGTGGATAAAAGAAGTTGCGGTAGGTGATACGGCTATGGCCGTCGGGCGTTGCGAGCGAGGAGCCGCGCAGCACCAACTGGTTGACCATGAACTTGCCGTTGTACTCGCCGAGCGCCCCTTCGATGGCGCGGTAGCCGGGATAGGCGGCATAGGCGCTGCGGGTCCATTGCCAGACGATGCCGAAGGCGTCGTTGAGCTGGCCGGCGCGTGCGGCGACTTCCCATTCCATTTCGGTCGGCAGATGCTTACCGCTCCAGCGCGCGAACGCGTCGGCCTCGTAATAGCTGACATGGCTGACCGGGGCCTTCGGATCGATCGGCCGTAACCCGCCGAGCGTCATGATCTGCCATTCGCCGTTGACCTGGCGCCAATGGCCGGGCGCTTGCCACTCTTCGTTATTGGCCGCCGCGAAGCCGTCCATCAGCCATAGCGTGGCCGTGCGATAGCCGCCGTCGGCCATGAAGGCGAGCCATTCGGCGTTGCTGACGAGGTTGCGGGCGAGCCGCACCGGCCCGACCAGCGCGCGGTGCGCGGGCTTTTCATTGTCGAAATGAAACGTCTCGCCGGCGTGTCCGATGCTGTGGATGCCCTCGGTAAGGGTGATCCACTGGTCGCCATCGCCGGTCGCGGCCGGAAAGCGCCAGGCCGGATCGTAGGCCGGCGGAATAGGGTTTTGCGCAAAGGCGTGCAGGATGTCGGTCAGCATCAATTCCTGATGCTGTTGCTCATGATTAAGGCCGACTTCGACCAGCGGCACGAGCTTCGCCAGAGTGTCCGCGTCGGTGGTCTGGAAGAATTTCACCACGGCGGCGTCGATATGCCGGCGATAGGCCGTGACTTCATCGGCGCTGGGGCGGGTCAGATGGCCGCGCTGGTGGCGGGCATGCCGCGGCCCGGCGCTGACGTAATAGGAATTGAACAGGAAGGCGTAGTCCGGATGAAATGGCTGATATCCAGGGCTATGCTGGCCGAGCAGGAATTGCTCGAAGAACCAGGTGGTGTGGGCGCGGTGCCATTTCGCCGGGCTGGCGTCCGGCATGGACTGGATCAACTGGTCTTCCGCCGACAGCGGCGCGGCGCGGCGTTCGGTCTCATCCCGAACCGCGAGGAACGCCTCCACCAGATCCTGGCCGAGGGTACCGGATTCGGAGAACAGCGAGGGATGGGGGGGCGTGATGGTGGCCGCAGCGGATGCTGATATCGTCACGAATGGTCTCCGGTCGGGAAGAGAACGTTACTCTGGCGAACTGGTTCCTTACGGACAGCCCGTCCTAAATAGGTGTTCCCGGCCGGGAAAAAAGCCTCCTTGAGTATGATAAAGACCCCTTTGGGATAGTATTGGCAGCGTCAGCCAATGGCCCGATCTCCCGGCGCAAGGCCCAGGGAAATCCGGCCGCATATCTGCTCCGTGTCATTTTACTTTGGATGCACAACGGTTTGGGCTACATATATGGGCAATATCGAGTTAAACGGGCGGCCTGCCCGTAGCGCCCATGCCGAAAGGGGCAGTGCCCCAAAAGGAAGACAAGATGAGCATCGAGCAATTCATCGAAAACGAAGTGAAGTCGAACGACGTCGTGCTGTTCATGAAGGGAACGCCGCAGTTTCCGCAGTGTGGTTTTTCCGGCCAGGTGGTGCAGATCCTGGATCACGTCGGCGTTGGCTACAAGGGACTGAACGTTCTTGAATCCGCGGACTTGCGCAACGGCATCAAGACCTATTCGAACTGGCCGACCATTCCGCAGCTCTACGTCAAGGGCGAGTTCGTCGGCGGCTGCGACATCATTCGCGAGATGTTCCAGGCCGGCGAGTTGCAGCAGCTGTTGGCCGACAAGGGTGTCGTGGCCAGCGCGGTGGCGTCCGCCTGAGGCTCGCGGCGCGCCAGCTGCGCAACGCGCGGCTGGAAGTCATCGTCGCCGATATCACAACGCTCGGCGTTGACGCCATCGTCAACGCCGCCAATTCGTCGCTGTTGGGCGGCGGTGGGGTCGATGGCGCGATTCATCGCGCCGCGGGGCCTGAATTACTGGCCGAATGCCGTACGCTGCATGGTTGCGCGACAGGCGATGCCAAGATCACCAGGGGTTATCAACTTGAGGCCAGCCATGTGATCCACACGGTTGGGCCGGTGTGGAATGGCGGCAGCCACGGCGAGGATGATTTGCTCGCCTCCTGCTATCGCCGCTCGGTAGCGCTATGCCAGCAGCACGGCCGTGCCTCGGTGGCTTTTCCGGCGATCTCAACCGGCATCTATCGTTTCCCCGCCGATCGCGCCGCGCCAATCGCGGTCGCAACCATAGTGGATGCGCTGGCCGCGGCCCCCGCCGTCAATCATGTGATTTTCTGTTGTTTTTCAAAGGACAGCGCGACGCTCCATGTCGAGGCGCTGGCCGACATCGGCAGCCCTTGTGCCGACTGAACCGGCCGCTACACTTCCCAGCCGTTGATCCGGGGAGGGGTTGATGAATTCTTTGGCAGGGCTGCGCGCGCTGATTGGCGGCGCGCTGTTGGCGTTGGCGGCGTCGCAAGCACGCGCCGAGGGCGCCTTCGATATTCCCGCGGACGCCCATTTCAATCCGCAAAAGCTCGAGAAGGTCGGCGAGTTCTTCCGCAATGAAGTAGCTGTCGGCAAGATTCCCGGCGCCGTCGTGCTGATCCAGCAGCATGGCAAGCCGGTCTATCACGAGTTCTTTGGCGTGCGCGACACGGTCACCAAGGCGCCGATGACCGACGACACCATCTTTCGCATTTTCTCGGTGAGCAAGGCGATCACCTCGGTCGCGGCGATGACGCTGATCGAGCACCACAAGATCAAGCTCGACGATCCGGTCGCGATCTACATTCCGTCGTTTGCCACGGTCAGCGTCGGCGTCGAGAAGAAGACCGCAAATGGCGAGAAGATGATCGACCTCGTCCCGCTCAACCGGCAGCTCACGATCCACGACCTGATGACCCACACCTCCGGGATCACTTACGGCTTCTATGGCGAAAGCCTCGTCCGCACCGCCTATACCAACGCCCGGATTTATGATGGCGATTTCAACAACGCCGAATTCGCCGAACGCATCGCGCAATTGCCGCTGTCCGAGCAGCCCGGTACAAAATGGAACTACGGCCATTCGACCGACATTCTCGGGCGCGTCATCGAAGTCGCCAGCGGAAAATCGCTGCTGCAATATGACAAGGAAAGCCTGCTCGATCCGCTCGGCATGCCCGACACCAATTTTTATGTGACCGATCCGGCAAAGCAGAAGCTGCTGGCAAAGCCGGCACCGAATGACAGCAATTACAAGGTCGGCTTCGATCCCGAAGTGGTCAGGAAATGGGAATCCGGCGGCGGCGGCATGCTCACCACCATGTCGGATTTTGCAAAGTTCGCGCAGATGCTGCTCAGCGGCGGAACATTCGAGGGCAAGCAATATCTCAGCCCCAAATCATTCGAACTGATGGCATCGGATCACATCGGGCCGGGCTCGGGCGTTGCGCGCGATCATCTGTATTTTCCCGGCGACGGCTTTGGTTTTGGATTGGGCCTGGGCGTGCGCACCGATCCCGGCAACGCAAAGCCGCCGCCGCCGGGTTCGCTCAGCGAGTTGAAATGGGACGGCGCCAGCGGCTGCTATTTCGTGGTCGACCGCAAGCAGGACATGTTCTTCGTGCTGCTGGAAGAGACCCCGACGGAACGCCAGCGCATCCAGAAGGCCGTCAAGCAGCTGATCTATGAAGCGATGGAGAACTAAAGGCTTGGTGAGCCTTTATGCGCCCCGCACGATCTCGCGCACCAGGCCGACCGTCTCCTCGATCATCGCAGCGGTGACGTCGAGATGGGTGCAGGCCCTGATCCGGCCGTCCATCATTGCGAGCAACACGCCGCGTTGGCGCAAGGCTTTGACCATCTTGTCACCGCTGACGCCGGCGCCGTCGGGGGTAAAGAACACCAGATTGGTTTCGGGCTGCTGCACCTGTAGGCCTACGATTTGCGACAGCCCGCGCGCCAGCGCCCGCGCATTGGCGTGATCCTCGGCAAGGCGGTCGACGTGATGGTCGAGCGCGTACACACAGGCCGCGGCGCACATGCCGGACTGGCGCATCGAGCCGCCGAGCCGTTGCTTCCAGCGCCAGACGTCGTCGATGAAATCGCGTGAGCCCGCCAGCACCGCGCCGATCGGGGTACCGAGGCCCTTGGAGAAATCGATCCAGGCCGAATCCCACCCCGTAATCATGTCGCGCGCGGCAATGCCGGTCGCCACGCAGGCATTCAACAGCCGCGCGCCGTCCATATGGGTCGCAAGACCATTCGATTTGGCGATCTGCGCGACCTCGTCGAGCGCCTGCTTTTTCCAGATCGTGCCGCCGCCGATATTGGCGGTCTGCTCGACGCTGACGAGAACCTGCGGCGGCTGATAGCGCGTGCGCGGGTGGAGCGCGGCTCGAAAGGTCTCGGGCGTGAATTGTCCATCGGCACCCGTCAGCGCCGTTATCTGGAAGCCGCCGAGCGCTGCATGCGCGCCGCCTTCGCGGGCCAGCAGATGCGCGCTCTCATGCGCCAGGATTTCATCGCCGGGCCGGCAATAGGAAAGCGTCGCCGTGACGTTGCACATGGTGCCGGAGGGCATGAATACGGCGGCCTGCTTGCCGAGCAGATCCGCCACGCGCTCGCATAGCGCATTGGTGGTCGGATCGTCGCCGATCTGCTCGTCGCCAACCTCAGCCCGCGCCATCGCCTCCCGCATCGCCGGTGTCGGCCGGGTCTGGGTGTCCGAGAGCAGGTTGATGTGGACCGGGATGGCCTTGGGATCGCGCGGGGCAGGGGTGTAGGTCATTGGAACTCTTCTTCTTTTGTCGAGGCGCCAGTTGGTGTGTATTTATACACTTGATCTAGCGGCAATCGGTATGTATAAATACACATGAATTCTAGGGACATCATCTCCGCTCTCAAGGCGGATGGCTGGATTCAGGTCGCCCAAAAGGGAAGTCATGTCCAGTTCAAGCATCCGGTCAAACCGGGACGGGTCACGGTTCCTCATCCCAAGAGAGATATCCCGATAGGGACGTTCAGGAGCATCGAAAAGCAAGCGAGCCTGAAACTGAAGTAGCGAATAGCAAATGAGTAGTGGGGCCAATACGGCCCGCCTGCGCGCAGCAGAGAGTGAATGGAAAATGCGACAGTATATCGCCCTGATTCACAAAGAGGCCGACAGCGATTACGGCATCTCATTTCCGGATCTGCCCGGTGTCATCAGTGCCGGCAAAACCCTGGATGAAGCACGTGATATGGGGGCTGAGGCCTTGGCCTTGCATCTGGAAGGGATGGTGGCCGATGGCGAAGCCGCGCCAGAACCCAGTTCTCTGGAAGAGATCATGAAGGATGCCCAAAACAAGGATGGCGTTGCCGTTCTGATCGCCGCCCCGGCAACCGACGTGAAAAGCGTTCGCATCAACGTGACGATGCCCGCAGACGTCCTCGATCAAATCGACCGCTATGCCGAGCGAGAAGGCTTTACGCGTTCGGGCTTCCTGGCTCAGGCGGCAAAGAAGGCGATGGCGGTTTAACGCGAGGTAAGGTCATGCGGGCGTACTAGACGCAGCGCTCGTTGAAAGCGAAAGATGACAAAGATTTCAAAGTTCGACGCGGCCGATTATCTCAAGACCCCGATAGCGATAGCAGCCTATCTCACCGAAGCGTTTGAGACGAACGACGCCGCTTACATTTGTACCGCGCTCGACACGACCGCGCGCACCAAAGGCATGGGAGACTTTGCAAAGGCCACAGGCCTGTCGCGCGAGAGATGACTCGCAGAGGGTTGCCTGAGTTAACGGCATCAAAAAAGGCCCCGGCAAAACCGGGGCCTTTTGATATTGGCAAAACGCCGAAGGATCAGCGCGAATAGAATTCGACGATCAGATGCGGCTCCATCTGCACCGCGAACGGCACATCCGACAGATGCGGGATGCGGCCGAATTTCGCGGTCATCTTGGAATGATCGGCTTCGATGAAATCGGGTACGTCGCGCTCGCCGAGCTGGCTTGCTTCCAGCACCACGGCGAGCTGCTTGGAGGATTCCTTGACCTCGATCAGATCGCCGATCTTCACCTGGTAGCTCGAGATATTGACGCGACGGCCGTTCACCTTGACGTGGCCGTGATTGATGAACTGGCGTGCGGCGAACATGGTGGCGACGAACTTGGCGCGATACACCACGGTGTCGAGACGGCGCTCGAGCAGGCCGATCAGGTTTTCGCCGGTGTCGCCCTTCAGGCGGCTGGCTTCGACATAGATACCGTGAAACTGGCGCTCGCTGATGTTGGCGTAATAGCCCTTCAGCTTCTGCTTGGCGCGCAGCTGCACGCCGAAGTCGGAGAGCTTGCCCTTGCGGCGCTGGCCGTGCTGGCCGGGGCCGTATTCACGGCGATTCACCGGGCTCTTGGGGCGGCCCCAGATATTCTGGCCCATACGGCGATCGATCTTGTATTTCGCCTCACTGCGCTTAGTCATCGCGTCCTCTTGTAAAAGTTTGAGTTTTGAGGAAACGCGCCCTCCTGTGCGCCGGGAACTTCCCGGAGCCGACAGGCCCATCCCTTAAGCTTCAAGGGGAGGCCACGGGTCGCGAAACGCAACGCGGGCCGAAATCGGCCCGCGAGCAGGCGGTTTCTAGGGAGAAACCGCTGTTATGTCAAACGATATAGCCGGCTTTATACGGCCAAATCGGCCGCATTTCCGAACGGACCCGGCTCAAGGGGCCGGTGTGGCCAGCGGCTTGGTTTTATCGACGATGTAAATGGCGAGTACCTTGAGGGGTTTGTCACCGGCGGCCTTGGCGTCGTGGATCTCGCCGGCCGGAATTTGGTAGGATTCGCCTGCCTTGACCTTCAGCGACGGCTTGCCGTCGAACGCGAGTTCAAGCTCGCCGTCCAGCACATAGCCGGTCTCGATGCCGGGGTGGCTGTGACGCCCGGAGGCGCCGCCGGGCGGGACCTCGGCGATCGCGGTCACGGTGGTGTAGCCTTCCGGAAAGTCGATCTTTTGCAGTGGCGTGCGTTTGATGCCCTGGGCGAAAGCGCCACCCGTAAAGGCAAAGGCGGTGAGTGTCAGTGCCAGCAGAATTTTCTTGATCATGATTTTTCTCCCTGTGCCGACAGCCCTAGCAGGCTCTGGCAAATGCGAAAAGCGCGTCAAGCGCATGGGTCGGCGGCCACCTCAGCGCTTGATGCCCTCGAAGCTCGCGGCAATGCCTCGCGCAAACAGCGACCAGTCGAAGCCGAGCGCCAGCGCGACGTAGCCGCGCTCGATCATCCCGTTGGCCTGTTCGGCGCTACGCGCAGCACCTCCGATCGGAACGCCGCTCCTCAGGATGCCGGCTTCGGCCTGCGCGATCAGCGCCAGCACTTCGGGATCGTCGAGGCGACCGCGCTTGCCGATCGAGGTGGCGAGATCACCGGGGCCGATCACCGCGACGTCGATGCCGGGCACTGCCATGATCTCGTCGATGCGCTTGACCGCCTCGACATGCTCGATGGTGACCATGCAGATCATGTCGTCGTCGGCGGTCGCCATGTAATCGGGCATCGAAACGCCCCAGCGAAACGGCGCGTGAAACGGTCCCCACAGCCGGTCGCCATGCGGCGGATAGCGCACGCTGCGCACCGCCTTTTCCGCATCCGCACGGTTGCAGATCATCGGAAAATTGATGCCGAGCGCGCCGAGATCCATCGGCGCCTTGGCGAGCCACGGCTCGTTGGCCGCGATCCGCGCCAGCGGCACGCACGGCGTGCCTGATGTGGCGATGATCATGCCGTGCGCCGAACCAAGATCGATCGGGCCGTGTTCGAGATCGACGATGATCCAGTCGAGCCCGGAACGGGCCATGATCTGCACGGTCTGGATGCTGGGAATGGTCGCGATCGCGCCGAAGGTCGGACGCCCCTCGCGCCACAGCTTGCGCAGGCGGTTCAGCGGTGCAGGCGTTGCGGTCGTCACATCCGAAACTCCGGTTGGCGCGTCGCGCTGCGACAAGCTAGCAGCGGCGCGCGACAGCGGAAAGATCGGATCGGGATAATCCACCTTGCATCCATGGTAGAATTTGAATGGTATTTTTACCGACGAAGCCCATAAGCTCGCAACCGAACTCGCCGGCCTCACCGGCGAAAGCCTGACCTCGGCCGTGACTCTGGCCTTGCAGGAGCGCCTGGCGCGCGAGCGTCGGCGCCGGCGTCCGGATCAGGTTGCGGCCCGCTTGATGAAGATCGGAAGCCAGTATTCCGCGCTGGCCGATACCGGACGTAGCCCGGATGAAATCCTCGGCCATGACGATCAGGGACTGCCGACATGGGTCTTCATCGCCGCCCGCTACCGATCGCGAGATATCTCCATCATAAATCCGGACTCTGAATCGTCCAGACACGATGACACATCATGCGAGCCAGCAAGGCTGTTCGTCAGCGGATCAAGGTGATGCCGGTCGCGGGGTGGGGTCCGGCCACGGGGGTGAGCCTGCGGCCTCAGTCTCCGCTGTTTCTAGCCGGATTGGGCGTGGTGCCGGTTTGAGAGCTGCCGAAATGCTCTTGGCCAGTTCCGTTGCGCTGGTCTTGATGTCGGGTTGGAGGAAATCATCGAGTTTCTGAAGGAGGGGGGCTGCATCTTGTCGCCCGAGCTGTTTTGCAACCGTGTAGTGAGCGTAGGCCTGGGTGTAGTCTCGCGCTGTTCCGGCACCGTCGTGATAGGCACGCGCAAGCCAATAGTGGCAATAGGCATTTCTGTAAGCCGCGCAAACCTGAAATAATTCAAACGAGCGTTTGGTGTCGAACCACGGTGCCGCGCGTGCGTATCGATGGACATAAGCGAGCTCTCCGGCAGCGTAGATCGAGTGCCCTTGGTGATAGGACCGCTCAAACCACTTGATCGCCTCCGACAAATCGGCGTTTTCTTGATTGCCATACCGGTCTCTGAACCACCGTGCGAGCGTGAGCTGTGCCCCGTCAAACCCCGCATCCGCCGCGCGCCGCAGATAATCGAGCGTCTTCGCGGCGTCCCGGTTGAGCCCGCCCCGGCCGGTATCGATGCAGTAGGCCAGTTGCGCCATGGCGATGAGATCGCCACCATCCGCCGATCTGCGTAAGAGATCGACGGCCTTGACGGTATCGAGCGTGCCACCAAATTCGCCGCTGACATATCCGGCAGCAGCCAGCCGCATCGCGTAGGGCTCGCCGGCCGCCACCGCGTCATCGATCAACTTCCGTCCCGCCATCTCATCCTTCGGCAAGCCGCCCGCGCCCACGAAGAAGACACGGCCAAGCACGCTGCCAGCCTGACGATTTCCTCCGGCAGCCGCCTCGCGCAGCAACGCTTGCGCGTTGCGCGCTTGGTCGGTCGAGTTTGGGATCAGCAAAGCGAGCGCCGTGACGAACTGAACGTTCGGGTCGCTTGCGTTCGCCGATTTCAGGATATCGATCGTCTTTGCCCAATCAAAGCGATAATAGGCGCCGAGCGCCGCCGTGAGTTTCGGCTGGTCGTCTGCGGCAGAACTTCGAAAAGTCGACCGGTCGACGTTGACCGTGATCTGATTGGCGATCGTGGGTTTGGCGACCTCATCGTCGTCCCAGACATGCACGGCGTGCCGGGTTGTTGCGCAGCCCGGGGTCAACGCGTTGGTGCAATCGGCGGGCTTTGCCCAATTGCCCAGCGGAATTGCTGCTTCTGGAAGACCCACAAGAAGCCAGATCGCAAGAAGGATGGCTGTCACCTGCGGCCAGACAAGCCACGCGCGGCGGTACCAGGGATCGTACTGCCAGAACGCGATATGCAAGGCCGCGGTTCGACCCATCGCTGTCATCGAGTTTGTCTGTTCTAATTCCATCCAGGGGCCGATTGCTTCGTTGACGGCTATGCCAAGTCTTATGCCAAGCCTTGCTCAGACCAACTCAACAGCGAGGAACTTGAGCGCATCGGCGATCGGAATGAAGAAGTTGAGGCTTGTGCCCACCTTCCGCTCCGACTCGGTAAATCCTCTAACACTGATGGCAACGACATTGCCGAACCGGTCCACCATGGCCCCTCCGCTACTGCCGCCATGGATGGCGGCGTCGCTTTGTATGTGCTTGAGATCGTCGAACGTGCGATAAGCGCTGACGATACCCTTGCTGATGGTCGTCGAATACTCTTCAAGTAACGGCGTTCCCACCGCATAGACTTCGGCGAGGACGTCAGGCGGTTCGAGCTGCAGCGGCAGGGCTTCCATGGCCGATTCATTCACCTTGACCAAGGCGACATCTCGCGCCTTGTGCGACCGCAACACCTCGCCAGGCATCTGACGGCCCGTCGTCAGTTTGATGGTTACGAATTTGTTGTCTTGGGTCACGTGCTGGTTGGTCAAAAGATAGCCATCCCTGGAGATGAAGAAGCCGCTGCCGTGGCCACCACCTTCCAGCTTTATGGTCACAACCGCGGCCTGTAGGGCGGATGTCCCCTCCGACAATGGGGTGACCGAGCGAGGGAGCACGGGAATCCTGACGAGGGTATCGCTGATCTTCTCCGGCACGGTCTCGCGATATCCGGAAATCCGGATGGCCGCGTCAATATCCGCCATGGTGAGCTGACGCACGTCCGCTGAAGGGGTTTGCGCAATGCGCGTGGCCTGGGCCTCGCGCGCGCGCTCCAGCAACGTTCGCATCTCGCGCGCCTGTCCCCACGACCTGTTGCGCGTGCCCAGCTTGATCCACGGACCGAGGCTGGACTCCAGATCGTCAGGCAATACGAAGTTTTGTTGTTTTGCCATCACCCGCAGGATAGCGGCGAGCTCGTTTGCGGCATAGGGCGGAAACTCGATCGTCTTGGTGAAGCGGCTGGCAAGACCGGGATTGCTGCCGATGAAGCGCTGCATCTCATTCGGGTAACCCGCGACAATGACGATGATGCGGTCGCGGTTGTCCTCCATGAATTTGAGCAACGTATCGATGGCCTCCTGGCCGAAATCGTTGCCCGATCGGGCCAGCGAATACGCTTCATCGATGAACAGGATGCCGTCGAGCGCTTCCTTGCATTTGTCGAGCGTTTTGGCAGCGGTTTGGCCGATATAGCCCGCGACCAGACCCGAGCGGTCGGTCTCGACCAGATGACCTTTTCGCAGCACGTTGAGTGAGCGATAGATCTCGCCGAGTGCGCGCGCGATCTCGGTCTTTCCCACTCCGGGCGGACCGGTAAATACCATGTGCCGGCTGATGGGCGCGGTGGCGAGGCCTTGCTCGCGGCGCACGCGCTCGACTTCCAGCGACGACATCAGCCTGTTCACCTCCTCCTTGACCGAGGCCAGCCCGACCATCTCTTCGAGGCGGTCCAGCGCCTGATCGAGTGTGCGTTCAAGGGGGATGGTAGCTTCGACCTTCAGCCTGCGCCCGGCGCGTGACGCCAAAGGGTCAGGCGGCGAAGAAGGCGTCAACAAGGGTTGAACGACGACCGCAGCCGGAGTTGCCAGGGCCGGCACGGGCGGGGGCGGGGGCGCCGGCGGCGGGATGCGCGTTCGCACCAAATTCACGCCTACGCTTTCGAAGTCGACCATCTCGATCTTGCTGATGTCGGCGTTCGGATCGACGGCCACGCGCAAGGACTGGGCTTCGCTGGCCTTGTCAAGAAGGTTGCGCATCTCGCGCGCGTTGCCCCAGCCCTCGCTTCTCCACTGCGATTCGATCCAGGGGACCAGGCTTTGCTCGAGGACGTCCGGCAACTCCGCGCGTTGTCGCTTGGCCATCAGTCGCAAGATCGCAGCCAGTTCCTTCGGCTCATAGGCCGGGAATTCGATGGTCCTGTT
This sequence comes from Bradyrhizobium sp. S69, assembly GCF_009766005.1. Taxonomy (GTDB): domain Bacteria; phylum Pseudomonadota; class Alphaproteobacteria; order Rhizobiales; family Xanthobacteraceae; genus Bradyrhizobium. The sequence goes on from NZ_LMUK01000038.1 coordinate 404,332, forward strand.
GAAGCGGCTCGCCATGCCCGGATTCATGGCGATGAAGCGCCGCATTTCATTGGGGTATCCGGCGGCGATCACCATGACGCGATCGCGGTTGTCTTCCATGAACTTGATCAAGGTCGCGATTGCCTCGTGGCCGAAATCCTTGCCTTCGCCCGCGAGCGAATAGGCTTCGTCGACGAAGAGGATGCCGTCGAGTGCCTCCTTGCACTTGTCCAGCGTCTTGATGGCCGTCTGCCCGATATAACCCGCGACCAGATCGGCGCGCTGCACCTCGACCACATGTCCTTTGCGCAGCACTTTGAGCGAGCGATAAATCTCGCCCAGGGCGCGCGCGATCTCGGTTTTGCCGACGCCGGGCGGCCCGGTGAACACCATGTGCCGGCTCACCTTCGCCACCGGCAAGCCCTGTTCACGGCGCTTGCGCTCGACTTCGATGCCGGCCAGCAACTTGTTGACCTCCTCCTTGACGGAGCCGAGCCCTATCATCTGGTCGAGTTCGTCGAGTACCTCGTCGGCGCTGCGGACAGACACGGAAGCAGAATCCACGTTCAGCCGGCGCCCGACCGTGTAGCCCTCCCCGACAGGCACCAATCCAAATCCGGTGGGGTCGCTGGCGAGCCGCATCGCCACGTAAGTCATTGCGACGCCGGCCATCATGATCAGAAGCACGGCGCCAAGCGTCAGCGAGTTTGCCCATGTCAGTGCGCTGAACGGACCGGATCTCGGATTGAGGATCCAGTTGGTGGCGACCGCGGCCACAATCATGGCGACGCACATGCCGGCCATCGGGTTGTTGCGGAAGAAATTCTTCATTGACGGCAATTCCCAATCATGGCGTCGAGTTCACCCAATTTGCACATTCATGATGGGCACGGGTTGCGAACCTGCCATCTCACGTTAATGGAATAGGTGCCGTTCACGTCCTGAATTCCACCGGGCGTCAGGTAGAACCCCACCTGGTCCGCCTCGCCGAGCAATGTCAGAACGCCACGGCCCACGGGATAAGGCGCGGGATAGGGAATAGCGACGCGCTGAGGTGTGGGGGTGAGCTTGATCGGCGGCGACAGATATTGTCCCGAACGGATGCGCACCATGCCGCCATGCCCATTCCGTTGCGTCAATGTCACCCACCCCAGCGGCGCCTTGCAGTTCTTCGCGTCATCCACCGCGGCTTTCGACGTTCCTGGATCGAGGGTAGGGAGGGCCCCATTGATGTCGCCTGGTAACAGCACTTCCAGGGTGGATTCCTCACCAACAACAGGCGGCTTGTCGCGGACGATGTTGGGCAATACGACGCCGCCGGCTATTCCGGCGATCACGAGGCCGCCGACAATTCCGATCACGATGCCCCGAGAGGAGCCAGGCTTCTTGCCGCGCGGCGGCTCTTGACGTGGAGGCCGGCCTTGCCTGCCGGGCGCGCCGGGAGAAACCTCGGATTGTGCTTCTGGCTCACTCATATTTTGAGCGCTCATTGATTGCTCGGACCGGGGGATTATGGTTGACGGCCAATGTGACTACAACCCTGATTTACGAAATCAATATCGAAACGCGCACTGAACGAGGTCGCGTTCGCTTCCCCTTAACCATCCGGGGATTCACGGATGGTTTGTCACAAAGCTACGCGCAGAACGTGCGTTAGGTCACTCATTCCGCGCCCTGGCGAAGAAGGCCAATTCGGCACGCGATCGGATCAACACGCTGTACCGATCGTTTGAGTCGCGGTTGAAAACTTCCTGGCCTGTGTTTGGGATAGTTCAGGGGCGCTACTTCGGCACTCGCCCGCCGAAAAACGGCGTCAGTGTCGCGCTCAATCCGTGCGGCCGCCCCGAGGTGAAGATCATTTCGGCGCCGGCATCGCCGGCTTCGCCCTCCGTGCGGCCGAGCAAATCCACCACCCGGCGCGCGATCGCCGGCGCGGGGTCGATCCAGTCCACCGGCCACGGCGCCAGGCGAACCAGCCGGTCCATCAGCAGGGGATAGTGGGTGCAGGCCAGCACCACGGTATCGGTGCGCGCCGAGGCGTCGTCGCCGGCGCCGACAAAACATGGCGCAAGCTCGGCCTCTATCGCGGTATCGCTGACCTCAACGCCGTTCAGCGCCGATTCCGCCAGAGAAGCGAGATCCGGCGATCCCACCAGGGTCACTTCGCAGCCTTGCGCGAAATCGCGGATCAGCGCCTGGGTATATTCGCGCTTGACGGTGCCCTTGGTGCCGAGCACCGACACCCGCTTTGTCCTCGAATTGGCGCAGGCCGGCTTGATGGCGGGGACCGTTCCGACAAAGGGCGCAGTGTAGGCGCTGCGAAGATGCGACATCACCAAGGTCGAGGCGGTGTTGCAGGCGATCACCACCAGATCGGGCGCATGCGCCGCTATCAATTCGCCGATCAGGGGCACCACGCGCGCGATGATCGCGTCTTCGCTGTGGTGGCCGTAGGGAAAGAACGCGTCATCGGCGACATAGACGTAATGCGCGTGGGGCAGCGCCTTCACGATCTCACGCAGAACGGTGAGGCCGCCAAGGCCGGAGTCGAATACCAGAATCGTGGGGCGGGTTGGCACGGCGCGATCCTAGCGCATGATCCGGAAAAGTGGGACCCGGTTTTCCCTCGGGACAAACGCAAAGCGTTTGCCCGGAGATCCCGGGTTAGCATTCAGTCGTTATTGCGGTGCGCGCCGGTCAGCTCGCCCCGAACACCCGCTTGAAGATCGTATCGACGTGCTTGAAGTGATAGCCGAGGTCGAATTGCTCATCGATCTCGGCATCGCTGAGATATTTCTTCACGTCGGCGTCTTTTTTCAACAGCGTCTGGAAGTCGCCTTCGCCGCGCCACACCGGCATCGCGTTGCGCTGCACGAATTTGTAGGCGTCCTCGCGGCTGGCGCCCTTCTGGGTCAGCGCGATCAGCAGGCGCTGCGAATGCACGAGACCACCGAGCCGGTCGAGATTCTTCTGCATGTTTTCGGGATAGATCAGCAATTTGTCGATCAGGCCCGCGAGGCGGTTGAGGGCAAAATCCAGCGTCACCGTGGCATCGGGGCCGATCATGCGCTCGGCGGAGGAATGCGAGATGTCGCGCTCGTGCCAGAGCACGACATTCTCCATCGCCGGCGTCACATAGGCGCGCACCATGCGGGCGAGGCCGGTGAGATTCTCCGACAACACCGGATTGCGCTTGTGCGGCATCGCCGAGGAGCCCTTCTGTCCCTCGGAGAAGAACTCTTCGGCCTCCAGCACCTCGGTGCGCTGCATGTGGCGGACTTCGGTGGCGAGCCGTTCGACCGACGAGGCGATCACGCCGAGCGTGGCAAAGTACATCGCATGGCGATCACGCGGAATCACTTGCGTCGAAATCGGTTCCGGCACTAACCCCATCGCCTTGGCGACATGGGTTTCGACGCGCGGATCGATCTGGGCGAAGGTGCCGACCGCGCCCGAGATCGCGCATGTCGCGACTTCCTTGCGGGCGTCGACCAGGCGGGCGCGGGCGCGGGAAAATTCCGCATAGGCGTAGGCGAGCTTCAGCCCGAACGTGACCGGTTCGGCATGGATGCCATGGGAGCGGCCGATGGTCGGCGTCATCTTGTGTTCGAAGGCGCGCTTCTTCAGCGCCGCCAGCACACGGTCGACGTCGCCAATCAGGATATCCGCGGCGCGGGTGAGCTGGACGTTGAGGCAGGTATCGAGCACGTCCGACGAGGTCATGCCCTGATGCACGAAGCGCGCTTCGGGACCGACGATCTCCGCCAGATGGGTCAGGAAGGCGATGACGTCGTGCTTGGTCTCGCGCTCGATCTCGTCGATCCGCGCGACGTCGAAGGTGGCGTCCTTGGCCTTGGCCCAGATCGTTTTGGCGGCCTCTTTCGGGATCACACCGAGTTCCGCCTGCGCATCCGCCGCATGCGCCTCGATCTCGAACCAGATCTTGAAGCGGGTCTGAGGCTCCCAAATGGCGGCCATTTCCGGACGTGTATAGCGGGGAATCATCGTGGACTCGGTGGTTTGGGGATTACAGCGCGCTTTAGCAGAACCGGTCCGGCGAGACAAACACCGGTATAGAGCGTTTTCGAGCCAACGGGTCGCGCGATGCGCGCCCGATGACAGGCTCCGTGGGCACCGGTTCGCGTCACGAAAACGCGTCGAAACAAAAGACTAGAGCCCCGTTCCGATTCCATCGGAACGGAAAAGGCTCTAGGCGGGACGGGGGTGTCAATCGCCGGGCGGTCGCCGGCTCCAATATCGTCACGAAATATTGACTGACAGATATTGAAATCTGTCAGCGCGATCGTTATAACTGTCTTGGCCGCCGCGAATACGCGGGGACTTGAACAAGAAATTTCGCCTTAGAAACTGCCGAGATACTGCCATGACCACAGAAATCATTCATTTGACCGCCTTACTCCACGACTGGCTCAATTTGAGGGTTGCCCGCCATCTGGCGGCGCAAGCCGCGAAATTGGCCCGCTAAACCATCACAGGCCAAAGAAAACAGGACGGGGTTTCCATGAACGAAGTTGTTGTGCTGACCCCGGAGCGCATTCTCGAAGTCACCGAAGATGTATTGCGTCGCTTTGGCCTGGCCAAGGCCACGGTGGTGGATGTCGCCCGTGCACTCGATGTCAGCCACGGCAGCGTCTACCGGCATTTTCCGAGCAAGGCGTCGTTGCGCGAGGCGGTAGCCAAGCGATGGCTCGCCCGCGTCAGCGCGCCGCTGGACGAAATCTCGGAAGATAAGGGGCCTGCGCCGGCGCGGCTCGAGCGCTGGCTACGGACGCTATGCTTTGCCAAGCAGAAGAAGGTTTCCGAAGACCCTGAAATGTTCATGACGTATATGACGCTGGCGCGCGAGGCCTGCTCGGTCGTGAAAGCGTACAAGGAAGGCCTGGTCGATCAGATCGCGGCCATTATTTCTGACGGCGTCAAAGAGGGCGCCTTCGACGTCGCCGACGTCAAAGCTTCGGCACGCGCGATTTACGAGGCCACCATCCGCTACCAGCATCCGGCGCATGCCGATGAATGGAAAGATCCTGATCTGGCCGTGCGGTTCGATGCGTTGCTGGCGCTGCTGCTGCGCGGCCTCGAGGCCCGCAAGCGCTAACTACACCATCTCGCCACGCGCCGCTGCTGCCGCATCGCGGATCGCAGAAATGTTGTGCCGATAGCTTTCGACGGTGCCGCCCTTGAACACGGCGGAGCCCGCGACGAAAGCGTTGGCGCCGGCGGCGGCCAACGCGCCGGAAACATCCGGGCCGACGCCGCCATCCACCTCGATATCGATCGGCCGTCCCGCGGTCATCGCCCTGATATCGCTGACCTTGCCAACCGCGGAACGGATAAAGGCCTGGCCTCCAAAACCCGGATTGACCGACATCACCAGCACGAGGTCGATCATGTCGATCACGTATTCGATCGCCGAGATCGGCGTTGCCGGGTTGAGCGAGACGCCCGCCTTCTTGCCGAGCGCACGGATCGCCTGCAGCGAACGATGCAGATGGGGACCTGCTTCCGCATGCACCGTGATGTGATCGCAGCCGGCCTTGGCGAAGGCTTCGAGGTAGGGGTCGGCCGGCGAAATCATCAAATGCGCGTCGAAGATCTTCTTGGTATGCGGGCGCATCGCCTTGATCACGTCGGGACCGTAGGAAATGTTGGGGACGAAATGCCCGTCCATCACGTCGAGATGGATCCAGTCGGCGCCCGCTTGATCTACGGCGCGGACTTCCTCGCCCAGCCTGGAGAAATCCGACGCCAGGATCGACGGCGCGATGACCAGCGGGCGTGACGCAAATTGTTGAGACATGTGCGTTTTCCCCAATGCTTTGCTTAAAACGCTTCGAGCGCGAGTGAGCGAACCAGTTTCGGGTAACATGCGCGTGGAAAGACGCCAAGAAAATACACCAAGAAAATACACCAAGCCCTGGGGGCGATAACGCCCAACCCAGCCTGACGGGTCCGCCGGTGGAAGCAAAACTTCGCGGGCAAATTTTGCCCGCCTGCGGCATCAATTGCCGGGAATCCCTTATGTCTGGCGCGCAGAAACCCAGTGTTTACTGGGTTTTTTGCAATGGCACGCCGCTTGCTGACGTTACCGGCATGTCAGGTTGAGCCGCGTCAGGCGGTGTGTATCGGAGTGTGACCATGCTGTTTGCTTTAGGCGCCGCGTCGACCGCGGTGAGCGCGATCCAGTCGCTGACCTCTTCGGCCACGACGTCAGCGTCATCACCTGGGTTCGATCTGTCGAGCCTGCTGCAGACCTCGACGGGCTCGAGTTCGAGCGGAACCACCGGGTTCACCGGCGGCGGCTCGCAGATTTCGCCGGCCACGATGCAGGCGCTGCTGGCGGCGCAAAGCGAGGCATCCGGTTCCACATCGACATCAGCATCGGCGAGCGTATCGGCATCCACCAGCCCGGCGGATGCGCTGCAAAATCTGTTCTCGCAGATCGATGGCAATGGCGATGGAGCGATCACCAAGTCGGAATTCGAAAATGCGCTCGGCGCCGGTGGCACCAACACCGCGGCGGCCGATAACGTCTTCAGCAAGCTCGACAGCAATGGCGATGGCACGGTCAGCCTCGACGAATTGTCATCGGCGCTGAAGGGGGCAAGTGGCCATCACGGCCATCATCATGCCGCGGCTTCAGGCAGCTCCAGCAGCACCGATCCGAGCAGTGATCCGCTGTTGCAGGCATTGCAGGCGGGATCCGCCACGTCGTCGACCAGCAGCAGCCTGGCATAGCTGACGCCTGACTAGAGCATTTCCGGTTCTGATGGAATCAGAACCGGGCTCTAGATTCTTGTTTTGACGCGTTTTCTTGACGCGAACCGGTGTCCACTTCGCTCGAAAACGCTCTAGCCGAACCGGTCTTTCCAGGCCGGCAGCGCACCGGGGAAGGGCAGCGCGGTTGCGGCATGCACGCCGCGCGCGATCGCCCGGGCCGTGACATTGGCCGCGACCATGCCGAGTTCGGTAAGGCCGATCAAAGGATCGATCGGCTTCTCGCCGGTGGCGGCGGCGAACACCACGTCGCCATCGAGCGGCGCGTGCACCGGATAGATCGCACGCGCAAACCCGGTCTGCGCGATCATCGCAAGCCGTCTGGCCTGGGGTTTGGTCAGGATGGCGTCGGTCACCACCACCGCGAGCGTGGTATTTTCTACCGCCGATACCGCGGGCGCGCCCTTCAGGCGCATCGCCAGCATGTCGGGCGTGAAGGCGGGCGGCAACCCGCGCCCGCCATATTCGCCGTCGATCTCGAACGGGGCGGCCCAGAACCACGGACCGTCGCCGACCGTGACGCTGCCGATGGCATTAACGACCGCAAGCGCTGCGACCTTGACGCCGTCGCGCGTGGCCGCCGACGCCGAGCCCAGGCCGCCCTTCAGGTTGCTCACGGTCGCGCCCAGGCCCGCGCCGACGCTGCCGAGCGCAAACGACTTGCTTGCCGCGGCGGCGGCCACATATCCGAGATCGCGATACGGTGCGAAGCGGCCCCATTGTTTGTTACCGCCGTTGAGCAGATCGAAGCAGATCGCGCCGGGCACGATCGGAACAAGGGCGTCGCGGACCTTAAATCCGCGACCGTGTTCGGCGAGCCAGGCCTGCACGCCACCTCCGGCCTCCAGCCCGAACGCCGAGCCGCCGGAGAGCGCGATGGCATCGATCTGATCGACCACGTTGATCGGATCGAGCAGCGAGCCCTCGCGGGTACCGGGGCCGCCGCCGCGCACATCCATCGAGGCCACGGCGGGTTGGTCGAAAATCACGGCGGTGGTGCCGGAACCGAGGGCTGCATCATCGGCGTGGCCGACGCGGACGCCGGCGATGTCAGTGAGGAGATTTTTCAAGGGGCGCGTGTCCATGATCGAGGGCCGTCCGGATCATTGTCGTTCAATTACTTCGCCCGTCGGAATCGATAAATGAAAAGGCCCCGGCGAGCCGGGGCGTTCGACGCGCGGTCGATAGCGTTTTCGAGCGAAGTGGATGCCGGTTCGCGTCAAGAAACGCGTCAAAACAAGAATCTAAAGCCTGGTTCTGATTCGATCAGAACCAGGCTTTAAAGTTCCTACGAACCCTTCGGATTGATCTCGGCGTAGTTGCCCTTGTCGTCCCACTTGTAGACGACATAATCGAGCTGCTTGATGTCGCCCTTGGCATCGAACTCCAGCGTCCCGATCACGGTATCCCACGAGCCGGCCTTGATCGCCGCCATGACTTTCATCGGATCGGTGGTGCCGACCTTCTTGGCGGCCTGCGACCAGACCTGCACCGCGGCATAGGTGTAGAGCGTGTAGCCTTCGGGATCGATGTTCTTGGCCTTGAAGGCTTCGACGATGGTCTTGGCGGTCGGCTTGTTGCGCGGATCAGGGCCGAAGGTGAACAGCGTGCCGGCGCCGGCCGGCCCGGTGATCGAGGCGAATTCCTTGTCGGCCATCGCATCGCCCGCCATCAGCACCGTCTGCAGGCCCTGGTCGCGCATCTGGCGCAGGATCAGGCCGGCTTCCTGATGGTAGCCGCCGACATAGACCAGATCGATGTTGTCGCGCTTCAGCCGCGAGACGATGGCATTAAAATCCTTGTCGCCCTTGTTGTAGGATTCATACATCTTCTCGGTGACGCCGGCCTTGTTGAGCGCCTTCTTGGTCTCGTCGGCGAGGCCTTTGCCGTAAGTGGTCTTGTCGTTGAGGATGGCGATGTTCTTGCCTTTGAAAGCCTTCGCGATGTAGTCGCCGGCAACCGTGCCCTGCTGGTCGTCGCGGCCGCAGACCCGTGCCACGTTCCAGAGGTTGCGCTCGGTGAACAGCGGATTGGTCGAAGCCGGCGTGATCTGCAACACGTTGCCGTCGGCATAGGCTTCCGAGGCCGGGATCGACGACGACGAGCAATAGTGGCCGGCGACGAACGGGATTTTAGCGCTGCCGATTTTTTCCGCGACCGAACGCGCCTGCTTGGGATCGCAGGCATCGTCCTCGACATCGAGCGCCAGCTTCTTGCCGAGCAAACCGCCTGCGGCATTGAGATCCGTCACCGCCTGTTCGGCGCCATTCTTCATCTGCCGGCCGAATGCGGATTCACCGCCCGTCATCGGGCCCGCCACGGCAATGGTGGTGTCCTGCGCGAACGCGGCCGTCGACAAGGCCAGCGATGCGCCGAATGCCAGGCCGATGAGCTTCAATGATTTCATGAGGTATCCTCGCGGGTAGGTCGCTACGGGAAATCCCCGGCAGGCGGCCGGGATCGAAAATCGGGTGCATTGTCGGCTGATTTTGCCGCGAAGTCATCGGCAATTTTCGGGCCCGATCGTGGGTCTATTAGCCGCGTTCCAGCGTCCCACGACGGCCGGATGTGTCGCTAGCCGTGCCGGCCGCCTTCGAGATAGGCCGAGCGCACTTCCGGACGCTGCAAGAGCTCGCTGCCGGTTCCCGACAGTGTAATCAGGCCATTGACCATGACATAGCCGCGATGGGCCAGCCGCAGCGCGTGATTGGCGTTCTGCTCGACGATCAGCACGGTCAGGCCGTCCTGCCGGTTCAGGGTCCTGATCGCATCGAAGATCTGCCGCGCGATCAACGGCGCAAGGCCCAGCGACGGTTCGTCCAGCATCAACAGGCGAGGGCGGCTCATCAAGGCGCGCCCGATCGCCAGCATTTGCTGTTCGCCACCCGACAAAGTGCCGCCGCGCTGGGTCATGCGTTCCTTCAGCCGGGGAAACAGCGTGAAGACGCGCTCGAGGCCGGCCGCGCGGTCGGTCTCGTCGGTTTCGGTGGCATCGGCACCCATCTGCAGGTTTTCCGCGACACTCATGCGCGGGAAAATCCGCCGCCCCTCAGGCGACTGCGCGATGCGCAGTCTGGCGATCTGGTGCGTCTCTAGGTCCGTGATATCGCGGCCGTCGAATAGGATCTGACCGGCGCGGGCGCGCGGCTTGCCGAAGATCGTCATCATCAAGGTCGACTTGCCGGCGCCATTGGCGCCGATCAAGGCTACGATCTCGCCGCTGGAGATCTCGATATCGACGCCCTTCAGCGCCTCGATCTTGCCGTAGGCGGCGCGCAGTCCGCGGATTTCGAGCAGGCTGGTGGACGAGGTCATTGCATGGCCTCACAGCCGTCATGCCCGGCCTTGTGCCGGGCATCCACGTCTTTCTTCACGATTGGTTGCCAAGACGTGGATGGCCGGGACAAGCCCGGCCATGACGGCATGGTTTGCAACGCGCTCACAGTCCGAGCTCCTGCTCGACTGCTGCGACTTCTTCGTCCTCGACGCCGAGATAGGCCGCGATCACCTTGGGATCGTCGCGCACATCTTTAGGCTTCCCTTCGGCAATCTTGACGCCGTAGTCCATCACCACGATGCGGTCGGAAATTTCCATCACCACCGACATGTCGTGCTCGATCAAGAGGATCGAGGTGCCCTGGTCGGCCCGGATCGAGAGCAGCAGATCGCTCAAGGCAGCACTTTCGCGTGCGTTGAGGCCAGCGGCCGGCTCATCGAGACAGAGCAATGCGGGTTCGGTGCACATCGCGCGGGCGATTTCCAGCCGGCGCTGGTCGCCATAGGGCAAATTGCCGGCGGCGTCGTCGGCGCGATCGAGCAGCCCGATGCGATCGAGCCAGAATTTGGCGAGATCGATCGCGCGCTTCTCGGCGGTGCGCCAGGATGGCGCGCCGATCAGGCCGAGAAACGTCAGGCCCGAGGCCAGCATCAGCGCGTTGTGCTGGGCCACCATCAGATTTTCCAGCGCGGTCATGCCGGGAAACAGCCGGATGTTCTGGAAGGTGCGGGCGACCTTGGCGAGCTTTGAGATCCGGAAATCCTTCAGCGTCTCCAGCCGAAACTGTGCGCCGTTGTCGTGGGCGAGGCGAATGGCGCCCGAGGTCGGCTTGTAGAAACCGGTCACGCAGTTGAAAACCGTGGTCTTGCCGGCGCCGTTCGGCCCAATCAGTGCCGTGATCTGGCGGCGTTCGGCACCGAACGAAAGATCGTTGACCGCGACGATGCCGCCGAACCGCATGGTCAGATGATCGACCTTGAGAATGTCGTCGCTCATCCGTGCCCCTCCTTGACGAGGTCGGATGAGATCGTCTGGGCGTGGCGCAGGAACACGGTCGGCGCGCGATGGCCGATCAGCCCGCGCGGCCGCCAGATCATCAGCAGCACCATCGCGAGCCCGAACACCAGCATGCGATATTGCTCGAGCCCGCGGAACAGTTCGAAGCCACCGATCATGGTCAACGCTGCGAGGGCGACGCCAAGCTGCGAGCCCATGCCGCCGAGCACGACGATCGCGAGCACCAGCGCGGATTCCTGGAACGTAAACGATTCCGGGCTGATGAAACCCTGTCGCGTGGCGAAAAACGCGCCGGCAAAACCGCCGAACATCGCGCCGGTCGCGAATGCCGTCAGTTTTGTCGTGGTGATGTTGATGCCGAGCGCGCGGCAGGCCACTTCATCCTCGCGCAGTGCTTCCCAGGCGCGACCGATCGGCAAACGCCGCAGCCGGATCGTGACCCAGTTGGTCAGCAACGCCAGCGCCAGGATCAGGTAGAACAGAAACACGATGCGATGGGTGGGCGAAAATTCGATGCCGAGTTTGGCCGCGAGCCCATTCGGACCCGGTGTCAGCGGAATGCCGAACAAAGTAGGGCGCGGAATGCCGGAGACGCCGTTCGGGCCGCCGGTCAGGCTTTGCCAGTTGATGATGACGAGGCGGATGATTTCGCCGAACGCCAGCGTGACGATGGCGAGATAGTCGCCGCGCAGCCGTAATACCGGAAAGCCCAGCAAGACGCCCCAGAACGCCGCGAGGATTCCCGCGAGCGGCAGGCAGACCCAGAACGACCAGCCGAAATTGGTCGCGAGCAGCGCGTAGGAATAGGCGCCGACCGCATAGAACGCGACATAACCGAGATCGAGCAGGCCAGCGAGGCCGACCACGACATTCAGTCCCCAGCCCAGCATCACATAGGTCAGCACCAGAATGCCGAGATCCAGGATGTAGCGCTGATCGTAGAAGATCACCGGCACCAGAAACGCAAAGATCAAAAGCAGCGGCGCAACGAGGCGGCCCGCCACAGCGAGTGCCGATTGCATCTGCGGCGGCACGATCCTGACGGTGCCGACCGGTCCCCACCATTGCCGCAGCAATTCCACCACGATGCTGCCGCCGAACACGATGCCGACCATGGCGGCGAGATCGCCGAACCGGGTCCAGTAGATCAATTGACCTGACGGCCCGGCCTCGGTGCGAATGCCGATCATCAGCGAAAACAGCACCAGCGCGACCAACGCGCTGATCAGGGCTTTCTTGAAGATGAAGGCTGCAGCAGGGGCGCGCGAAGCGGGCGTCGGGATGGTTGTCACGCGGCGCGCCCGTCAGACTTTTTCGACTTCAGGCCGGCCGAGCAGGCCGGTCGGAAGGAAAATCAGCACGATGATCAGGATCGAGAACGCCGCGACGTCCTTGTACTCGACCGAGAAATAGGCCGACCACAGCGTTTCGATCAGCCCGATCAAAAGCCCGCCCAGCATCGCGCCCGGCAGCGAGCCGATGCCGCCGAGCACGGCCGCGGTGAACGCCTTGATGCCGGCGACGAAGCCCATATAGAAATCGACCAGGCCGTAATACAGCAGGTACATCATGCCGGCGACGGCGGCGAGGGCGGCCCCGATCACGAAGGTCATGGAGATGGTGCGGTCGACATCGACGCCGAGCAGCGCTGCCATGGTCTGGTCCTGCTCGCAGGCGCGCATGTCGCGGCCCAATCGCGTGCGCGACACCAGCCAGGTGAAGATCGCCAGCAGCACGATGGTGGTGATGACGACGACGATCTGCACGTTCGACAGCCGCACCACGAAACCGTTGCTGTCGAGCAGGGTGTAGCCGCCGGTGATGATCGGCGGCACCGGCTTGACGCGGGCGCCCTGCGCCACTTGCGAATAGTTCGACAGCACGAACGACATGCCGATCGCCGACAGCATCGGGGCGAGGCGGAACGAGTGGCGCAGCGGCCGGTAAGCGATGCGCTCCACGGTCCAGCCATAGAGCGCGGTGATCGCCATCGATACCAACAGCACGATCAGCAGGATCACCGGCACGAAGGTGAGGCCGAGCGAGACCAGGATCAGGAACGAAATCAGCGCGATGAAGCCGCCGATCATGAAGATGTCGCCATGGGCGAAATTGATCATGCCGACGATGCCGTAGACCATGGTGTAGCCAATGGCGATCAGGCCATAGATCGAACCAAGCACGACGCCGTTGATGACTTGCTGGGCGAAATAATCCATGCGCTGCCGTTGTCCCAGCATTTTCCGGCAAACGGGGTCTGGTTTGCCGTCGAGAAAATGCGCGTTGACGATGCCACCCCGTTGGCTCCCGGCAGCCGGAACGGAGCGTCGTGTCATTTTCTAACAGTGGGAACCCAAGGCGGCAACAGCGGCAGCCGCGCTTGGGCGGCGTTTTACATGGGTAGTTTCGGGGCAGGCCGGCGTGAAGTTCCTCAGGGGTTCCATACGCCACGACGGCGGCTACGAACCGCCACGCAATGATCAAAATGGAACCGATTTGGCCTGCAACCAACGGCGCGCGCGGGAGTTATCCCCGGCTACGTTCAACAAGGGAGATCTCAAGATGTCCAATCAGAACCAGCCCGGCCAGCCGAACCAGAATCCGGCCCAGAAGCCCGGTCAGCAGCAGCAGGGCGGTGGCCAAAAGCCTGGCCAGCAGCAGCAGGATCCCAACCGTCAGGGCCAGAGCCCCACCAAGGATCAGCCCAACAAGGATCGCTAGTTCCCTCGCAGGAACAGGCGAGAGCAGGAAAGTCCCGCCGCAAGGCGGGATTTTTCTTTTGGCATGTCATGGGTAGGTAGCCGTCATGGCCGGACTTGATCCGGCCATCCATCCTCCTTCAAACGATGGACCCCGGGTCAAGCCCGGGGGTGACGGCGCGTCAGTGGGGCGATCCGCAACCCCCAAAGGTACGCCGTTGCTTTTTCCCCAGCCCATTAAGGTAAACAAAGGGTTTAAATTGCCGCTGGCTGTTTAACCGCGTTACCTCACCCGACGAAGCCGCGTCCCCCGGGGGAACAGCGGAAAACAACGGGAAGCGGCATGTCGGCACACTGGCGGATCAGCTCAATCAGCGGCGCGTTGATTGCGGCCTATTTCATTCCGACCTGGACCATGGTCGCGTTCAAGATCATGATTTCGCCGATCCACGGCCTCTATGAGCGGCCGAACATTTCGGTGGCGCTGTTCATCAGCGATCATTTGCAACTGGCCGGAATGGCAACGGTGCGGATGGCGTGGTTGCTCGCGTTGGGCAAGCTCACGGTGGTGGCGTTCTTTGCGATCTTTCTGGTTTTCCTCACCCGCGCCGCGTTCCGCAAAGGCGGCGGGGCCGGCGAAGCGCTGGCGATGGCGCTTTCGATCGGCAGCGTGATCAGCTTTGCCAGCATGCTGATGGCGTCCAAGGTCGGCGAGACCGCGGCGTTGCGGCTGCACGCGACCGAATTGCTGATGCTGCTCGGCACCGCGATCGTGATGCTGACCGAGCGTCCCGCTGTAGCCGCGCCGCAGATCCAGCGGCCAATGAGCGATCTATCCCTTCAGCAGCCCCAGCTCCTGGATCACAGCTGAAGCTTCCTTGACGGCGTGATTGGCGGCGGGCACGCCGCAATAGATCGCCTGCTGCAACAGAATTTCCTTGATATCGTCGGGCGTGAATCCGCCTTCCGTCAGCGCCGCGCGAATGTGCAGGCGAAACTCGTCCCATTGCGCCAGCGCCACCATGGTGCCGATCACCAGCACGCGGCGCGTGCGCTCGTCGAAATGCGGCCGGGTCCAGATCTCACCCCACGCGTAACGCGTGATCATGTCCTGAAAGTCGGTGTTGAACGAATTCCGATTGGCGAGGGACTTGTCGACCCACGCATTGCCCAGCACCTTGCGGCGCTGGACCATGCCGTCGTCGCGGCGTTTCTGATCGTCCATTATACGTCTCCTCCCGGTGGCGTGCTCCCTCTTCCATGGGGAGAGGGTTGGGGTGAGGGGGTACGCCCTCACGATAGATCGTAACCCCTCACCCGATTTGCTGCGCAAATCGACCTCTCCCGATGGGAGAGGTGAAGGGAAGGCCGCCGCATTTCGTCAGCGTTGCGTCAGGAAGCCGATCACGGCGTCGGTGAAGGCGTGCGGCTGCTCGACATTGGAAATATGCGCGGCATCGAGAAGGGTGAGGCTGGCGCGCGGGATCTGGCTGCGGATCAATTCGCCGGCCGCAAGCGGCGTCGCCACGTCCTGACGCCCAGCGATCACCAAGGTCGGGCTTTTGATGGCGGGCAGCAACGCGCGCTGATCGAGCGTGCTCAGCGCCTCGCAGCAGGCGAGATAACCCTGCACCGGCGTCGCCAGCAGCATCGCCTTCATGTTGGCTGCGATCTGCGGTTCGCGCTCGCGAAAATCGGCGGTCAGCCAGCCCGCGATCACGGCGTCGGCCACCGCGGCGATGCCGCCTTCCTGCACCGCCTTGATGCGGTTCAGCCAGTTGGTCGGATCGGGATAGTAGCAACTGGTGTTGGACAGGATCATGCGGTCGAACCGCTCCGGTGCGTTGGCCCCGAGCCATTGTCCGACCATGCCGCCCATCGACAGCCCGCACCAGTGCACCTTCTCGATATTGAGGTCATCGAGGATCGCGAGCACGTCGCGGCCGAAGCGTTCCATCGAATAGGGCCCGGCAGGCACGCCGGATTTGCCGTGGCCGCGGCGATCATAGCGGATCACGCGAAACAGCTGCGTGAACGCCTTCATCTGCGGCTCCCACATCTGCAACGTGCAGCCCAGCGAATTCGACAGCATCAAGGTCGGTCCGCCGTCGCGGCCTTCGACCGATACGTTGAGCAGGCAACCGTCGGCGTCGATCATCGGCATTGGCTTTAACCCCGTTGTCATGCGCGGGCAGAAGCGCGAAGCGCGTCTTCGCGCTGGAAGACCCGCGCATCCATCCTAAAAGAGTCTATTCAAGAAGATGGATTGCCGGGTCAAGCCCGGCAACGACATCTGAACTACCTTTGATCGAGCGACGCCAGCAGCCGGTCGATCAGGGCTTGCGAGACGCCCTGATAGGCCATCGGCTCGAACAGGTCCGCAAGTTTTTTGGCGTCGAATTGTTGCGTCACCTTCGGGTCGCCGGCCAGCACGTCGCGCAGGGCCTTTTTCTCGGCGACGGCCTTTTTGCTCGCGGCCTCCACCAGATGATGCGCCTCGCTCTTGCCGAGCTTTTCCGCCAGCGCGAACGTGACGGATTCGGCCATGATCAACCCGTTGGTGGTGTCGAGATTGGCGCGCATTCGCGCCGCATCGACTTCCAGGCCCTCGGCGAGTTCGACAATGGCGGCCAACCCGCCCGAGGTGACCAGCAGCAGGCTCGGCAAAGTCGGCCATTCCGCGTGCCATGGTCCGGCGCTGCGTTCGTGATCCTGCACCTGGGCGGCGAACATCGTCGCGGCGAGATTAGGCGCCATGGTGGCGGCGGCGAGCGCGCTGGCGGCGGCGACCGGATTGCGTTTATGCGGCATGGTCGACGAGCCGCCGCGGCCTTCGCCCGCGGGCTCGAACGCTTCGCCGACATCGGTCTGCATCATCAGCGATACGTCGCGGGCGATCTTGCCGCAGGTGCCCGCGATGATGGCCAGCACCGAGGCGGCTTCCGCGAAGCGGTCGCGATGGGTGTGCCAGGGCGCCTCGGGCAGCGGCAAGTCCAGCTCCTGCGCCAGCTTCTCGGCAACGCGCAATCCGTGGTCGCCGAGCGCTGCCAGCGTTCCTGCGGCGCCGCCGAATTGCAGCACCGGCGCCTCGCTGCGCAACCTCTTCAGTCGCGTGCGCGAACGGTTCAGCGCCGCGGCATATTCGGCAAGCTTCAGCCCGAACGGGATCGGCAGCGCGTGCTGTAGCCAGGTGCGTCCCACCATCGCGGTATGGCGATGGTCCAGCGCCAGCCTCGCAAAACCGGCGATGGCGCGGTCGATGTCGGACAACAGCGCGTCGATGCCGGCGCGCAGCATCAGCATCGCCGCGGTATCGATCACGTCCTGGCTGGTGGCGCCCCAATGCACATAGCGCGCCGCCTCGGGGTCGGTGCGGGTCACGGCCGCCGTCAGCGCCTTGACCAGGGGGATCGCGAGATTGCCGGATTTTGTCGCGGCTTCAGCCAGGGCGGCAAGATCGAACGCTTGCGCTTTGCAGGCCTGCTCGATCGGCCCCGCCGCTGCCGCCAGAATGACGCCGGTGGCGGCTTCGGCGCGCGCCAGCGCGGCCTCGAAATCGAGCATGTGCTGTAGATAGGCCAAATCATCGCAGACGGCGCGCATGGCGGCGCTCGACAGCATCGGCGCGAGCAGGGGCGAGAGAGCAGTACTCATGATGCGCGCGACCTAACCATCCTCTCCTGCCTGTGCCAACCCCACAGCCTTGGTCGCGGTCATGGTCGCAGCCTCGGCCGGGGCCTTGGTCGGGATCTTGGCGCAAGCCGGCTCGCAAGCATGCTGCGCTGCGAATATGCATCGCACCCGGTCCAGCGATCCCCTTTCATTTAGCCGTGCCGTGCTTTACTTGGGGTTTGGTATGGCGGGATTGGTACGGCCGCGCGGCGGCGCCACGAAGCGTTTTTTGGAGGCGAATCACATGGCCATGACGATGACCGGCGAAGTCCAGCTTGCGGCGCCGCGCGAGGCCGTGTGGGCCAAATTGAACGATCCGGAAGTGCTCAAGGCCTGCATTCCCGGCTGCGAGGAACTGGATGCGACCGAAGACGGGGGTTTCCGTGCTGTCGCCAAAATGAAGGTCGGACCGGTGTCGGCCCGCTTCAAGGGCAAGGTCACGCTGAGCGATCTCGATCCGCCCAACGGCTACAAGATTTCCGGCGAGGGCGAGGGCGGCGTCGCGGGCTTCGCCAAGGGCGGCGCCACGGTGGCGCTGGCCGAGAAGGATGGCGGCACCTTGCTGAGCTACAATGTCGAGGCGCAGATCGGTGGTAAGCTCGCCCAGCTCGGGCAGCGGCTGATCAACGGTTCGGCCAAGAAACTGGCCGATGAGTTTTTCGCCAATTTCGCCAAGGCGGTACAGGGCTAACCTGCTCCTGAGATCACATCGGGCCATGCTCCAGGCGAGGTTGCTCATTGCCGGGTTGGCCCATATTATGGCTTTGGAACGATTTTAAACGCCTGTTCCGTCGATATGCGGCGGCGCAGTTGAAGAGAGTGCTGAATGGCCAAGATTTCCCTGATCGTGAACGGCAACCCCGTTAATGCGAACGTCGATCCCCGTACCCTGCTAGTCCAGTTTCTGCGCGAAAACCTGCGGCTGACCGGTACCCATGTCGGTTGCGATACCTCGCAATGCGGCGCCTGCGTCGTGCATCTGGACGGCAAGGCGGTCAAATCCTGCACCACGCTGGCGGTGATGGCCGATGGCCACGAGGTCAAGACCATCGAGGGCCTTGCCGCCGACGGCGCGCCCCTGCACCCGATGCAGGAAGCGTTCCGCGAGCATCACGGCCTGCAATGCGGCTTCTGCACGCCGGGCATGATCATGACCGCGGTCGACATGGTTCACCGCAAGGGCCACGACCTTTCGGATCATGTCATTCGTGAAGAGCTCGAAGGCAATCTGTGCCGCTGCACCGGTTACCAGAACATCGTTCAATCGATCGCGGCCGGCGCCAAGGCGATGGAAAAGTCGGACCTCGCGTAAATCGGACTTCGCGTAATTTTAACTGCCGCATATGGCGGTCGGGAATGCCTCATGTACGAATTCAAATATCATCGGCCGGAGACCGTGCGGCAGGCCGCCAATCTCCTGATCAAGAATGAAGACGCCAAGCTGATCGCCGGCGGCCATACGCTGGTGCCGGTGATGAAGCAGCGGCTGGCGAGCCCGCCGCATCTGGTCGATCTCTCTCACATCGAGGGTCTCAACGGCATCGAGATGAAGGGCCGTGCGCTGGTGATCGGCGCCACCGCCAAACATGCCGAGGTCGCGACCTCGGCCATCGTCGGCGAAGCCATTCCCGCATTGGCCGAACTCGCGGGCCTGATCGGTGATCCCGCGGTGCGCCACAAGGGCACCATCGGCGGCTCGCTCGCCAACAACGATCCGACCGCCGACTATCCGGCGGCCTGCCTTGCGCTGGGCGCGACCATCGTCACCAACAAGCGCCGGCTCAAGCCGGAGGAATTCTTCCAGGGGTTGTTCACGACAGCGCTCGAGAGCGACGAGATCATCACCAAAGTGATGTTCCCGGTGCCGAAGAAGGCCGCCTACATCAAATTCCGCAACCAGGCCTCGCGCTATGCCCTGGTCGGGGTGTTCGTCGCCAAGCGGCCGTCCGATGTGCGCGTCGCCATCACCGGCGCGGGCTCCGACGGCGTGTTCCGCGTCACCGCGTTCGAAGAGGCGCTGAAGAAGCGCTTCTCGCCCAAGGCGCTCGAAGGCTTGTCGGTGCCCGCGGAAGGTTTGAACAGCGATCTGCACGGCAGCGCCGAATATCGCGCGCATCTGATCGGGGTGCTGGCGCGTCGTGCGGTCGAAGCCGCCAGCGCCAAAGCGTGACGCTGGTTACGGATTCATCGAGATTGGGTTTTTCATGACTGCATCGGCGTTACCCAGTTCCGTCGATGCGATGCTCGAACTCTTGACGTCGCGCGGCTATCTCGCGGAGCGCTCGCTGGCGACGGTGACGTATCTGGCGCTGCGGATGGGCCGGCCGCTGTTCCTGGAAGGCGAGGCCGGCGTCGGCAAGACCGAAATTGCAAAAGTGCTGTCGGCCGCACTTGGCCGCAAGCTGATCCGGCTGCAATGCTATGAAGGTCTCGACGTCGCCTCCGCGGTCTATGAGTGGAACAGTGCGTCGCAGATGATCGCGATCCGGCTCGCGGAAGCCGCCGGCGATGCCGATCGCGACCAGCTCTCCAGCGATATCTTCGCCGAGCGTTTTTTGATCAAGCGGCCGCTGTTGCAGGCACTGGAGCCGGATGCGGCGGGCGCGCCGGTGCTCCTGATCGACGAACTCGACCGGGCCGATGAAGCGTTCGAGGCTTATCTTCTGGAAATCCTCTCGGACTTCCAGGTCACGATTCCCGAATTCGGCACCGTGAAGGCACCTTCACCGCCGATCGTGATCGTCACCTCGAACCGCACCCGCGAAATTCACGACGCGCTGAAGCGCCGCTGCCTCTATCACTGGGTCGACTATCCCTCGGCCGAGCGCGAATTGGCGATCGTCAAGTCGCGCGTGCCGAACATTTCCGCGAAACTCTCGCAGCAGGTCGTGCGCTTCGTGCAGGCGCTGCGCGACCAGGACTTCTACAAATCGCCCGGTGTCGCCGAGACCATCGACTGGGCCACCGCGCTGACCGAACTCGACGCCCGGTCGCTGACCCCGCAGGTGGTCGGCGATACGCTCGGCGCGCTGTTGAAATACCAGGACGACATCGCCCGGATGCAGGGCGACGGCTTGCAAAAGGTTTTGAAGGAAGCGACGAGCGAAAACTAAGGTCGCTCGCGGTAAACAACGTCGTCATTCCGGGGCGTGCGAAGCACGAGCCCGGAATCCATAACCACGACAGGGATTATGGATTCCGGGCCTGCGCTACGCGCATCCCGGAATGACGAGGAAATTGGCAAACATGCCCATCAATCACCTCGCTCCCCCGACCGGACAAATGGCCGACAATGTCATCGGCTTTGCCCGCGCGTTGCGGGCGGCCGGGTTGCCGGTCGGGCCCGGCGCGGTAATCGATGCGCTGAATGCGCTGCAGGTGATCGAGATCGGCCATCGCGCCGACGTCTACACCACGCTGGAGGCGATTTTCGTCAAGCGGCACGAGCATGCGCTGATTTTCGCGCAGGCCTTCGATCTGTTCTTCCGCGCCGCCGAAGACTGGAAGCACATGCTGGATTCGGTACCGCTGCCGGATCAGGCCAAGAAGAAGCCGGCGCCGGCCTCGCGCCGGGTGCAGGAAGCGTTGGCGCAGCCGTCCGTCAGCGAGACGCCGCAAGCCCAGGAGCAGGAACTCAGGCTCTCGGTGTCCGACAAGGAAGTGCTGCAGAAAAAGGATTTCGCGCAGATGAGCGCGGCCGAGATCGCGCAGGTGACCCGCGCGATCGCGCAGATGAGGCTGCCGCAGGCCGAATTGCGCACCCGTCGCTATCAGCCGGATGCGCGCGGCTTGCGGCTGGATATGCGGCGCACCTTGCGCGCCTCGTTGCGCACCGGCGGCGACATCATCGACATCCATCGGCTGGGATTGATCGACCGGCCGGCGCCGATCGTAGCCCTGCTCGATATCTCGGGGTCGATGAGCGAATATACCAGGCTGTTCCTGCATTTCCTGCATGCCATCACCGACGCCCGCAAGCGCGTCTCGGTGTTCCTGTTCGGCACCCGGCTGACCAATGTGACGCGGGCGCTGCGGGCGCGCGATCCCGACGAGGCGCTGGCCAGTTGCTCGTCGACGGTGGAGGACTGGGCCGGCGGCACGCGGATCTCGGCTTCGCTGCATACTTTCAACAAATTATGGGGCCGGCGGGTGCTGGGGCAGGGCGCCATCGTGCTCCTGATCTCCGACGGGCTGGAGCGCGAGGCGGATGACAAACTGGCCTTCGAGATGGACCGGCTGCATAGGTCTTGCCGCCGCCTGATCTGGCTCAACCCGCTATTGCGCTATGGCGGCTTCGAGGCGAAGGCGCAGGGTATCAAAATGATGCTGCCGCACGTTGACGAATTCCGTCCGGTGCATAATTTGAGTTCAATCGAAGGGCTGATTGCCGCATTGTTGTCCACGGCGCCGCCGCACCACCGCAGCGCGATCCGTCCCGCAGCTTAAAGCAGCTTAAAAGAGACAAAGGAGGCTCCCATGGCCACCACCACGCTCAACCGTGACGAAGATATCCTGCAAGCGGCCGAGGATTGGAAGAAGGCCGGCCATGGCGTGGCGCTGGCGACCGTGGTCGAGACCTGGGGCTCGGCGCCCCGGCCGGCGGGCTCGAGCCTCGTGATCAACGACGACGGCACCTTCTTAGGGAGCGTGTCCGGCGGCTGCGTCGAGGGTGCGGTGGTCACCGAAGCGCTCGATGTGATCTCGAGCGGCGAGCCGAAGCTGTTGGAGTTTGGCGTCGCCGACGAGACCGCGTGGAACGTCGGCCTGTCCTGCGGCGGCACCATCCGCGTCTTCGTCGAGAAAGTCGGCTAACCGTGAAAAGCGAGACACTGATCGAACTCAATGCCGAGCGCGCCGCGCGCCGTCCGGTGATCGTGGTGCTGGATACCGCCAATGGCGAGCAGCGCCTGGTCAAGGCCGCAGATATCGCGGCCGATCCGCTGCGTGCCGAGCTGTCGAAACAGTTGCGCATGGGCAAGAGCGGCACGATTGAAGTTGGCGGCAAGAAGCTGTTTCTCAATGTCTATGCGCCGACCGCCAAGCTCGTGATCATCGGCGCGGTTCATATCAGCCAGGCGCTGGCGCCTTTGGCGCGCTCGCTGGATTACGACGTGACCGTGGTGGACCCGCGCACCGCGTTCGCGAGCCCCGAGCGGTTTCCGGATGTGCCGCTGATCGCCGAATGGCCCGATGTGGCGCTGCCGCCGCTCAACGTCGATCATTACACCGCGTTCGTGGCGGTGACGCATGATCCGAAGATCGACGATCCGGCGCTGCTGCACGCCTTCGAGCGCGACTGCTTCTATATCGGCGCGCTTGGTTCGCGGAAAACCCATGCCAAGCGCGGCGACCGGCTGAGGGCGCAAGGCGCGTCCGATGCCGACATCGCGCGCATCCGCGCGCCGATCGGACTGAACATCGGCGCGGTGTCGCCGTCCGAAATCGCGGTCGCGATCATGGCCGAGATCACCGCGACCTTGCGCATGCCGCAAGAAAACCTGAAAGAGAACGCGGCATGAAGTTCGGTCCCGCCAGCCCGGCCGACGCGGTTGGCGGCGTCACTGTGCATACCCTGCGCCAGGGAGCGCTGGTGCTCAAGAAGGGCACCACGATCGGCCCGGCCGAGGTCGAGGCCTTGAAGCGCGCGGGCGTCGAGGAAGTCGTCGTGGTCCGGCTCGAGGACGGCGACATCTCCGAAGACCTCGCCGCCGGCGGCATCGCCCAGGCCATTGCCGGCGATGGCGTCGATGTCGAGCGTGCCTTTACCGGACGCTCCAATCTGTTCGCGACGCGGGCCGGCGTGCTGGTGGTCGATCGGGCCGCGGTCGACAACATCAACCGCGTCGATGAGGCGATCACGTTTGCGACGCTGCCGGCATTCAAGGCCGTGGTTCCCGGCGAGATGATCGCGACCGTCAAGATCGTGCCGTTCGGGATCAAGGCTGATTTGGGCGCGTTGGCGGTGGCGGCGGCACAAACCGGCCGCATGAGCGTCGCGCCCTACACCGTCAAGCGTGTCGGCATTGTCTCGACCTTGCTGCCCGGGTTGGCGCCGAAGGTGATCGAAAAGACCTTGCGGGTCACCGCCGATCGGTTGGCGCCGGCGGGTGCCACCCTCATTGCCGAACGCCGGG
>NZ_LMUK01000038.1:427989-522947 GCF_009766005.1 Bradyrhizobium sp. S69
AATTGCTGGGGTTGGGCGCTGAACTGGTGATCGTGTTCGGGGCGTCGGCGATCGCCGACCGCCGCGATGTGATTCCAGCGGCGCTCGAAGCAGTCGGCGGCGAGATCGAGCACTTCGGCATGCCGGTCGATCCCGGTAATTTGCTGATGATCGGCAATGCCGACGGCGTCCCGGTGCTGGGCGCGCCCGGCTGCGCGCGCTCGCCGGTCGAAAACGGCTTTGACTGGGTGCTGACGCGATTGTTGGCGGGCCTCGAGGTGACGCGCGCGGACCTCACCGGCATGGGGGTCGGCGGCCTGCTGATGGAGATCGTGACACGGCCGCAGCCGCGCAAGCCGGCGGGCTCGGAAGGCAACCGCAATGTCGCGGCCGTGATCCTTGCCGCCGGGCGATCCACCCGGATGGGCGGTCCGAACAAGCTATTGGCGGAGCTTGCCGGCAAGCCGCTGGTGCGGACCGTGACCGAACAGGCGCTGGCATCCTGTGCCTCCGGCGTGATCGTGGTCACCGGACACCAGGCCGGCGAGGTCGAGAAAGCGCTGGCGGGGCTCAAGGTCAAGTTCGTGCGCAATCCGGATTTTGCCGCGGGATTGGCCAGCTCCGTCAAGACAGGCATTGCCGCGGTGCCCGCCAATGCCGACGGCGCGGTGGTGTGCCTCGGCGATATGCCGCTGATCGATTCGCGCCTGATCGATCGGCTGATCGAGGCGTTCGCGCCGGATCGTGGCGAACTGATCGCGGTGCCCGTCAGCGACGGCAGGCGCGGTAATCCGGTGTTGTGGTCGCGGCGCTTCTTCACGGAATTGATGGCGCTCGACGGCGACATCGGCGCCCGGCACCTGA
The DNA here is from genome assembly GCF_009766005.1 of Bradyrhizobium sp. S69. GTDB lineage: Bacteria > Pseudomonadota > Alphaproteobacteria > Rhizobiales > Xanthobacteraceae > Bradyrhizobium. The sequence continues at coordinate 428,833 of NZ_LMUK01000038.1, forward strand.
TTGCCAGGCATGCCGAGGCGGTGGCGGAGGTCCCGGTCGAGGGCCACGGCGCGTTCCTGGATATTGACACGCCAGAGGCGCTGGCCGCCGCCCGGCAGACCAAGCGGCAGCCCGAGCGGCTGTCGTAAGAGCGGGCGCTGTAGGCCGTAGGGTGGGCAAAGCCACCGGGTCGCGCGAATGCGCGCCCGATGACAGGCTCCGCGTGCCCACCGCTGCTTGCGATTGTTTGAGTTGGTGGGCACGGCGCTAACGCGCCTTTGCCCACCCTACGAAGTCCTCGCCTGCGCGCGCGGCCGTTATTTTCAACCTCTCGTTCACCAAGTGGAAAGTTCCCTGCGCTAGGTTTTCCCCGATACGACCTCGGGGGAGGGGAAACTTGACGTTTTTTTCGAAACTGCAGCGCCGCGCGATGTTTGTCTTCGCGCTGACCTTGGCGCTGGCCGGAACGCGCTTTGCCACCGAAGCCTGGGCCGCCGGTTCGTTCGCGATCGGCAAATGCGGCGCCTATGGCCAGGCCTTCGATTATGCCGGCGAAGCCCGCGCGCGGGCCGCCGCACTTAAGCAGTGCAAGGGCGAATGCACCGCGGTGACCATGAAGCGCGCCTGCGCGGCGCTGTCGATCGACATGAAAAATCCCTGCGGCGCCTACGGCTATGCGGTCGAACAGCACATTTCCAATACGCTGAATACCGCGACCCGCAGATGCTATGAATTCGGCGGCAAGGAATGCGTGATCCGCGCCTGGGCCTGCGACGCCAAGGGCTAGCTTTAAGGGCTAGCTTTTATCACGAGAGACCATTTGTATGGATCTTCGCTTTCGGGTTCGCGCGTGCGCGCCCGGAACGACGTCACTCTCGCGGGAAGCCCTCCATGCAATTCGATACCAAGATCGCGGTCGTGATCCGGACCGATCTCGAGCCGTGGCAGAAGCTCAACGTGGCCTCGTTCCTGGCCGGTGGCGTCGCCGCGGCGTTTCCGGAATGCATCGGCGCGCCGTATCAGGACGGCTCGGGCACGCTCTATCTGTCGCTGATCGGGCAACCGATCCTGATCTATGGCGCCGACCGGCCGCAGCTTTCCCGCGCGCTCGAACGGGCGCTGGCGCGAAATGTGAAGCCTGCCCTCTATACCGAGGATATGTTCAAGACCACGCATGACGCGGCCAACCGCGACGTGGTCAAGGCCGTGATCCGCGCCGAACTCGATCTGGTAGGACTTGCGATGCGCGCCGAGCGCAAGATAATCGACAAGATCGTTGATGGACTGAAGTTTCACAATTAGCCGGCCTCACCACGACGCCGTGCGCCAGGAGCCGACCGTGGCCAGCCGAAAAGATCCAGCGATCCGATGGCTGCGGCGCTTGATCCGGCGGCGACAACACACCCCGGCGCTCGCCCAATATCACGACGCCCTGACCCGCGAAATCCTTCTCACCGAACGGATCCGCATCAAGGCCGTCATCAGTATGGGCTCGCTGTTGATCGCGGCTACCACGCTGCTGCATCTTCTCGCGCCGTCGGTACTCGACCGCATCACCCATGGCCGGTTCGATCTGTTGCCGCAGTTTGCGGTGTTCGTTCCATTCCTCCTGTTCGAGCTGGTTGTGCTGCATTTGCTGAGCCGGCGGCTGGCGATGCACCAGGATGTGCCGACGCTGCGCCGATATCTGTCCGCCCTGATCGAAACCAGCGTGCCGACCTATGTGCTGTATCTGGACATGAACTGGATGGGCCCGGCGCAGGCGCTGGGCTATGCCGCGCCGCTGGCGTATTTTCTCTTCATCGTGCTCTCGACGCTGCGGCTTGATTTCTGGCTATCGACATTCACGGGCTTGGTTGCTGCCGCCGAGCTGTTGGCGATGGCGATGTTGTATCACCCGCCGGGTTTTGCCGCCGAGCCGCCGGCCGAATTCGGTTACGAGCTGATCCGCAGCGTGATGTTTCTGCTGGCGGGTATGCTGGCGGGCGCGGTCGGCATGCAGTTGCGGCATCAGTTCGAGGCGAGCATCGCGGCAGCCACCGCGCGGGATCGCGTCACCAATCTGTTCGGCCAGCACGTCTCGCCCGAGGTGGTCGAACGGCTATTGGTCGAAGGTGGCGACAGCCTGGGCGACATCCGCCGCGTCGCGGTGATGTTCGTCGATTTCCGCAGTTTTACCGCGGGAGCGCGGGTGCGGTCACCGCAGCAAGTGGTCGAGCGGCTCGACGGCGCGTTTGCGATCCTGGTCGATATTCTCGACCGCCATGGCGGCATCGTGAACAAGTTTCTCGGCGACGGCTTTCTGGCGCTGTTCGGCGCGCCGATCGAAACGCCGGATGCCGCCCGCCATGCGGTCGCCGCCGCGCGCGAAATGCTGGCCGCCAACGCGCGGGTCAACGACGCCACGAGCTGGCCGCTGCGCATCGGCATCGGCATTCACTTCGGCGAGGTGGTCGCCGGCAATATCGGCTCGCCCCGCCGCAAGGAATACACTGTGATCGGCGATACCGTGAATTTTGCCTCGCGGCTGGAATCGCTCAACAAGGAATTCAATTCGCAACTGCTGATCTCGTCGGCGGTTTGCGATGCGCTCGGCGACGACGGCCGTGACGCGGTGTCGCTCGGCGAGGTCCCGATCAAGGGCTATGACCGGCCGATGGCGGTGTGGCAGTTGGGGTAGACCAGCGGTTCAGCCGTTTCTATTTGAGCCGTGTTGCCCGGCGAACTGTTATTGCGACCGATCGAAATGTCCTCAGTGCAATTTACGAAATGACATTCCGGCGTCATGCGCGCTAGAAGATGAACATATCCAATTCGCGACGGGAGACCTTAGATGCAACGGCGTTACGTCACCGTGGACGTCTTTACCGATCGCGCGTTCGGCGGCAATCCGCTCGCGGTGGTCCTCGACGCCGGCGGGCTTTCGACCGCGCAGATGCAGGCGATCGCAACCGAGTTCAATTATTCCGAGACTACCTTCGTGTTGCCGCCGCAGGACGCCGCCCACGACGCCCAGGTCCGCATCTTCACGGTGCGCTCGGAAATCCCGTTCGCCGGCCATCCCAATGTCGGCACCGCATTCGTGCTGGCGGCGCAGGCATTGAGGCCGCCGGCGCGGCTGTTGTTTGAAGAAAAGGTCGGCCTGGTGCCCGTCGAAATCCTGACCCAAGATGGCAAGGTCGTCGGCGCCGAACTCACCGCGCCGCAACCGCTGAAGCGTTTGACGCTGTTCAGTGCCGAACAGGCGGCGGCCTGCGCCTCGCTGTCATCGGCCGATGTCAGGACCGATCGCCATCCGCCGCAGATCGTCTCGGTCGGGTTGCCGTTTCTGGTCTTTGAGGTCGCGACCCGGGAGGCGCTGCGGCGCGCGAAGCCGGATGCGGCGGCGTTCGCGCGGACGTTTCCATGCGATGAGAGCGATGCGGTTTATTTTTACACGCGCGATGTAGCCGATGACGAGGAGCCATGCGATCTGCAGGCGCGGATGTTTCATCCGGGATCGAGCGGTCTCTCCGAAGATCCCGCCACCGGCAGTGCCACCGTTGCGGCCGCGGCGTTGCTCGCGGATTTGTCGGGCGAGCGGGACGGCGAGCTCAGGCTGCGGATCGGGCAGGGCGTCGATATGGGGCGGCCCAGCCTGCTGCTGACCCGCGTGCGCATGCAGGCCGGCGCGATCGTGTCGGCCCATGTCGGTGGCGGCTGCGCGCCGATGATGCAGGGAACGTTTTGGCTGGCGGGCGACGACTAGAGCCGTTCCCGTTCCGATGAGATCGGAACGCGGCTCTAGTCTTTTGTTTTGACGCGTTTTCTTCACGCGAACCGGTGCCCACTTCGCTCGAAAACGCTCTAGACCTGCCGCGCCGCCAGATTTTCGATCTTCACGCCATCGCGGTGTTCGATGATCTCGGCGATCCACTGCCGGTGGCAGTGGGCGTGATCGCGCTCGTAGCAGAGGATGCAGACCGGGCCGGATTTCTTCACCAGCGCCGACAGTTCATCCAGCTCTTCCTTCGCCTGTGCGGTCTTCAGATGCGCGGCATAGATCTTGTGCAGCACGCCGAACTGGCCACTGCGCGCGGCCTCGCGGCCGCTCTTTGGCGTGCCGAGCCCCCGCAGATGCAGATAGGAAATGCCGCGCTCGTCGAGCCCGGCTGCCAACTGGTTCTTGGAGAATCCAGGCCGCCGCGACGACGCCACCGCACGCACATCGACCAATAGCTTGACGCCGGCGGCTTCGAGTTCGTCGAGCACGGATTTTGCCGGCGTCTGCTCGTAGCCGATGGTGAAAAGTTTCTTGGCCCTGGCCATCACGGCCTCCGGTTATTTCGGGATGAGGCTCACTTCACGCGCTCGATCAATTCCATCGCGCCGGCCGGCGCCCGCACCTTGCCTTCGTGGATCACGTAAGCGTAGACGTCGCGCGGAATCTTCTTCGGGACCGTGGTGTCGACCCGCGGCAGGTCGTCGGGTTCACCGCCGTCGGCCCAGGCCTGAAATCGCGTCGCCCAGGCGTCGAGCTGCTTGGGCGGATAGCAGGTCTTCAGTTCGTCATTGCCCTTTTGCAGCCGGGCATAGACGAAATCGCTGACGACATCGGCAATCGCGGGATATTTGCCGTGCTCGGCAAACACCACCGGCGTCTCGAACTGGCGCAGCAGCGCGATGAAATCGGGCGCGCAAAAACTGTCGTGGCGCACCTCGACCACGTGACGCAGCGCACGGCCCTCCAGCTTGCGCGGCAGCAATTCGAGAAACTTGCCGAAATCGGCTTCGTCGAATTTCTTGGTCGGCGCGAATTGCCACAGCACCGGGCCGAGCCGGTCGCCCAGTTCGAGCACGCCTGAATCATAAAACCGCTTCACGGAATCGCCGGCTTCCGCCAGCACCCGGCGGTTGGTGGCAAAACGCGGGCCCTTCAGCGAGAACACGAAGCCGTCGGGCACCTCGCGCGCCCATTTGCGAAAACTCTCCGGCTTCTGTGAGCCATAATACGTGCCGTTGATCTCGATCGAGGTCAGTTTCGAGGCGGCATATTCCAGCTCTTTGGCCTGCGTCAGTTTTTCCGGATAGAACACCCCGCGCCACGGCGCGAACGTCCAGCCGCCGATGCCGATATAGATGTTGCCGGTCTTTAAATCGTATTTGGACGCGGTCTTTGAAGCTGCCTTGGGGGTCTTGCTCAATTGCAGTTCTCATCAGCTGGAGAGGGCGGGTCGCGGGGCCGGAGCCTAATCAAATCGCAAGCCCTTGACCAGTTCACCTCGGCCCGCGTCCGCGCCGCAACATCGGCGTCCGGTCCGCGCGGGCGCGGCCGCTCGCCCCACAGGAACAACTTTCAAATCGACGAATTGGTCAGTGGGTCAGGCTCGGAAGCCTGGCCTACACGGCCTGCCTCCGAAACCTTTAAAGCCCTCCGCGGCGGGTCGTGCGCACTCAATCCAACGCCCGAGGCGCACCATGGAAAAACCCACCGAGGACCAGATCAGCCAACGCGCGCGCGACATCTGGGAACGCCATCACCGGCCGGACGGAAGGGATGATGAGTTCTGGCATCAGGCAGAAAAGGAATTGCGGGACGAGGATGGTCGCGGCAATAGCGAGAGCAATCCCGAATCGATCGCGCCCGAGACGCCGGGCGTGTTGCCGGGTTGATTTCCGCACGTTACAACCGCCGCCGACACTTCGCTTCGAGAGGACGGCGTCATGGCGTGGCCCATCATTGTCGCGTGGATCCATTACATCGGGATCATGCTGCTGCTTGCGAGCCTGCTCGGCGAGCATCTCCTGCTCAAGCCGGAGCTGACGGCAGCTCAAGCCGGGACGATCCAGCGGCTCGATATCGTCTATGGCGCGTCAGCCGCGATCGTGCTGGTCACCGGGATTTGGCGGATGTTCCTGGAGAAGGGGGCCAGCTACTACAACCACCAGATCGCGTTTCATATCCTGGTTGGAATTTTCGTGATCGTGGCGTTGCTGTCGATTTATCCGACCGTGATCTTTCTGCGCTGGCGACCCGATAGTGTTGCCGGCCGTGGCCAGCAATTGGCGCAGGCCCAATTCAAGAAGATTCAGATGATCGTGCGGCTGGAAATGACGTTGCTGCTGCTGGCGCCGTTGTTTGCGACCTGGATGGCGCACGGCAGCTTCTGATCGTTGCAATCCGCAAATCGGCCGCGGCCACCCCTCAGGCGACCGCGACGGCGATCGGCGGCGTTTCGCCGTCGAGCCAGTCCTGCTCGTTGGCCAGCGAGAGCCAGGCGTCTTCCATGCGCTTGTAGCGCAGATAGCTCGGATGATCGTCCGCACGCTCCGCGAGACGCTGGCAGTTTTCAGCATTTTCACGGAAATGATCTGATTGCTTCATGACTTCCTCCTTCCCTAAAGGTAGGTACCAGGCCGACGAGTGCCAACGATATCTCGGGATGAAATGTTGGTAACGTCGCGTATCCGGGTTCCTTTCCAGTTCAGGTTCCCATCAATGTGGGTGAAACCCGCGCAGTGCGGCCTTACGCGGATCGCTGGTTCCGGCTAAGATGCAAAAAAAGGAGAACAAGATGCGGATATTTGTTGCGGCGGCGTTGATGTTGGCCGCTACCGGCGCGATGGCCGACGAGATCGGCGATGCGCACAAGGAAGCGATCACCGGACGCGATACCTACTGGAATTGCCTGGCCCAAGAGTATCAGACCTATGCGAGGGACAACACCAAGGCGGTGTCCGGGCCGGATTTCACCAGCCATATCGCCGATGTCTGTCCCTCCGAGCGGCAGAATTTCCGGGTGTCGCTGGTCGGTTTCCTCACGCTGCAATTCCCCGATGTCGATGCCGGAGACCACATGACGACAGCCAACAAGGCCATCGCCCTGGCGCAGAAGGATATCGTCACCGCCTTTATCAAGCATCAGGAAGCCGCCAAGTAGCCGCCTGCCAAGTAGTGCGGCACTAGATCCTGTGAAGCTATCTCGGAACGTCATCCTGAGGAGCGCGCACTTGCGCGCGTCTCGAAGGATGGCCGCGAGCACGGCTGAACAGCATCCTTCGAGGCTCGCACCGGACAGCGCAAGTGCGCTGCCGGGAGAGCTCGCACCTCACGGGGCGAACGCAATTGCGTTCGTCCCGGGGATGACGGCGTCGATTGTTTCGCGGCCTCACCAGCAGGCCAGTTCGGTTGAACGGGTCCCGGCCAATATCCTCGCGCCGGTGTGGCCCCCCTTGCGGAACGCGCTGGTCGTCCCCATCTAGTTAACAACGGCGACGTTGATGCTTCATAGCTCCGGCGCTGGAACGACCACGGAATAGCTCGGTAGCGCCGGATGTACGCGCGCCCTCTGTTCGTGGTCGTTGGCATTTTTGGGGCCCTTTTGGGCCCGTTCTAGGCCTCTTTCCCCCCGTTTTTGGGCTACCGGCGCGTTACCCCTGCTTGGCATTATCTGGGCCTGCGGATATACGCTGGCGCATGAATGAAGCCATCAGACCGGGCCCCGAAAGCCCGTTGCAGGCCGCCACGGCGCCTCAGCTTTCGGTCGTCGTCCCCACCTTCAACGAGCGCGACAACGTCACCACGCTGTACCGGCGGCTGGAAACGGCGCTGACCGGCATCGCCTGGGAAGTCGTCTTTGTCGATGACAATTCCCCTGACGGCACCTGGGAAGTGGTGCGCGGTCTCGCGCGCCAGGATAGCCGCGTGCGCTGTATCCGGCGGATCGGGCGGCGCGGCCTGTCCGGCGCCTGCATCGAAGGCATCCTGGCCTCGAGCGCGCCCTGCGCGGCGGTGATCGATGCCGATTTGCAGCATGACGAGACCCAGTTGCCGAAGATGCTGGCGCTGCTGCAAACCGACAAGATCGATCTCGTGGTCGGCAGCCGCTACATCGAGGGCGGCAGCGCCGACAGTTTCAACAAGCAGCGCGCCGGCGCCAGCCAGCTTGCGACCGAGGTCGCCAAGCGTGCGCTGCGGGTCGAGATCGCCGACCCCATGAGCGGTTTTTTCATGATCCGCCGCGACCGCTTCGAGCAACTGGCGCCGCAGCTCTCGACCCAGGGCTTCAAGATTCTGCTCGACCTCGTCGCCACCGCGCGCGGCGAATTGCGGGTGCAGGAAATCCCCTACAGCTTCTCCTCGCGGCTGCATGGCGAGAGCAAGCTTGATTCCATGGTGGCGCTGGATTTCCTAGGGCTGGTGCTGGCGAAACTGACCCATGACGTGGTGTCGCTGCGCTTCCTGTTGTTCGCGATGGTCGGATCGATCGGCGTGTTCGTGCATTTCGCGACGCTGTACATCGTGCTGAAGGGCTTTGATCAGCCGTTCGCGGTGGCGCAGGGCTGCGGCGCTCTGCTGGCGATGACCAGCAATTTCGTGCTCAACAATTTTCTCACCTATCGCGATCAGCGGCTGAAGGGCTTTGCGATCCTGCGCGGGCTGTTGCTGTTCTATCTGGTGTGCGGCGTTGGCCTTGCCGCCAATGTCGGCGTCGCGTTCTCGGTCTATGCGCAGGAGCCGATCTGGTGGCTGGCGGGAGCCTCCGGCGCGCTGATGGGCGTGGTGTGGAATTACGCGATGTCCGGACTGTTCGTCTGGCGCAAGCGATGATGGTGCCATGAGCCCGCAGGACGCGCGGCTCGTCCGCAACACGGCCCTGACGATATCGGCGCTGGTGGTGTTGCGGCTGGTCGCTGCGGCCTTGACGCCGCTGACGTTCGACGAAGCCTATTACTGGATGTGGTCGAAGCATCTGGCCGGCGGCTATTACGATCATCCGCCGATGGTGGCCGTGGTGATCCGGCTCGGCACCCTGATCGCCGGCGATAGCGAATTCGGGGTGCGCCTGGTCTCGATCCTGCTGGCGCTGCCGATGAGCTGGGCGGTGTATCGCTCCGCCGCTATCCTGTTCGGTGGCGAAAGGATCGCTACGACCGCCGCCATCCTGCTCAACGTCACGATGATGGCGTCGGTCGGCACCATCATCGTGACGCCGGACGCGCCGCTATTGGTGGCCGCGAGCTTCGTGATGTTCTTTCTCGCCAAGGTGCTGGAAACCGGCCGCGGCGCGTGGTGGCTCGCGGTCGGTGCCGCGGTCGGCGCGGCGCTGTTGTCGAAATACACCGCGATGTTTTTCGGCCCGGCGATTTTGATCTGGCTGGTCGTGGTTCCCAAATTGCGGCGCTGGCTGCTCTCGCCATGGCCCTATCTCGGCGGCTTCGCAGCCCTCGCGATCTTTGCGCCGGTGATCCTGTGGAATGCCGATCACCATTGGGTCTCCTTCATCAAGCAGCTCGGCCGCGCCCGCATCGAGGGTTTTAGGCCCGCGTTCATCGCCGAATTGATCCCGACCCAGATCGCGTTCGCGACCCCGCTGGTGTGGCTGCTCGGCGCGATGGGGCTCTACGCGCTGTTGCGGCGCAACTCCGGCGCGCTGGCGGCGCGCGCTTTGATCAGTGCGACCTTCTGGACCATCGCGCTGTATTTCGTCTGGCATTCGCTGCATGCCCGCGTCGAGGCCAACTGGTTCGCGCCGGTCTATCCGGCGTTTGCGATCGCGGCCGCCGTCGCCGCCCATGTCGTGCCCTGGGATGCCCGCCGCAAGCGCCTCGCGGATTTCTGCCTGCGCTGGGCCGCGCCGTCCGGCGTCCTGATGTTCGTGGCGCTGATCGTGCAGGCCAACACCGGCGTGTTGTCAGGCTATCGCCGCGACGCCACCGTGCGCAGCGTCGGCGTCGGCTGGCGCGAACTCGCCAGCGAAATCGAAGCGGTGCGTGCCCGGACAGGCGCTACTTGCGTCCTGGCGCCGGATTACGGCACCACGGGCTGGCTGGCGTTCTATCTACCCAAAGGCACCTGCGTGTTGCAGCCGACCCAACGCATCCGCTGGGTCAACATGCCGGAGCCGGGTCCCGCGCAGCTTTCCGGCAGACTGCTCTATGTCGACGAGCTGCGCCCCGTCACCCCGCGCTATCTCGATGAAACATTTTCGCATATCGAGCGGGTCGCGGAACTGCCGCGCAAGCGCGGTCCGCTGACCATCGAGACCTATGGCCTCGATTTGCTCGACGGCGCCAAGCGCGACGTCCTCGACCATTCCCCGCCGCCGGAATTGGAGTAGAGTAAGCCTCGATCAGCAGGCCGCAGGGCGGATGAGCGCAAGCTACCGTTCGCGGTAATACCGTCGTCATCCTGAGGAGCGGCGTCTTCGCCGCGTCTCGAAGGATGATGTTCATCTCGGTGCTTGCGGCCATCCTTCGAGGCTCGCAAGAGCTCGCACCTCAGGATGACGGCTGAATATTTTGAAACGGCACCTTAGGCAGAGGTGATGGGTTTCGCGAAGAGCTCAACCCATCCTACGGGCTCATCTTACGGGCTATCGCTCACTCCGGCCCCTTGTGAGGCTTCTGAGTCGATCGGACGCGGACAGGCTTCTCAGCGGGAGCAGACGTCTTTCTCCACTCGATGCCCAATTTTTCAAGCTTATCAAAATACTCCTGACTTGATGGTGCTGGCCCGTCCTCCAATGCACGAATAAATTCAACAGGTGGCGTGTAACAATGCATCTTCATATAATGATAAATAAGAGTTGGCGCAGCGTATCTGTCCCCATCACGCGAAAATACGCGGATTTCTGAGGATCCTAGCAGAAGTTTTTCATCGTTCCTCTCCGCGTAATATGAATCTCCATGACAGAACTCGCACTCATGTATGCCGCGCGTTTGGCCAACTGAGATTTTGCAAAAGCTCCAAACCTTATCGAGTATTTCATCCGTCAGCTCTCCCCGCTCAAATTCATGTCCCAGGCCCAACCAACCGATATTTTTCGTCCCTAGGCGGTAGAGGTCTTGTCCCAGATAAGCATATTCCGATAGATCACTATAAAATGTCATTTCCTTCACCGTAGATTGGCAACGCAAGCGCCGCTGTTGCAGAAACCGCCGATTGCCGTCCCTGGTCGATTCCCTCTCGGCTACGAGTAGCGCCGATGCGGATTATCGTACCGAAGCGAGGTTTCCCAAGCACCTCACAGCGTTGCCAGTTCCTCCCTGATTTCCGGTATAATCTTCATAAGGACTTCTCGATCATGAGATATCAAAAACTCCGCAACAGCAGACTGCGCACGCTGCAACAACACGTCATAAGCCTCAAGAGATTTACCTAATTCCTCTCCGGTATTTGGTCCGTTCCCATAATCTTGTACTCTGGAATCCAGAGTGATTATTTCACCAACTACCGCTATCGTTTTCAGCGGGATACCCGCCTGGAAGATCAGCGGTGCCAGTGCTTCGGAGATCGAGCGAGCTTCAGTCATCTGCCTATGGCCCCAGAGATTTCAAGAACCGGAATGTGCCCAACGAGCTGTTCATCTGTACATTTAATCCGCCTGCGTTAAGCACGTTGCCGCAATAGGACAGACAGTTATTATTGGCCCGGGCATAGGTCCCGGTATCCGTTCCAATGAGACTGTTCGAATAATCCAGCCCGTAGGATGGGTTGAGCCCTTCGCGAAACCCATCGCACCGTATGATGAAGATCGGAATCTAAGATTAAGCGGAGGAGACGTTCTCGATCACGACAGGGCGTTTGGTGAACCTGGGGGTGAACACAGGCAGAGGTTGATGGGTTTCGCGAAGAGCTCAACCCATCCTACGGGCTAACTCTGACGTGGCAACAGATAGCGGACTGCCATCCCCACACCCGCAGCTTCGTCGACAATCACGGTATCGCCGGGCTTCAATTCGGCTCTCATCGCCTTGCTACATGCGTCCATCGATGCGCTATCGCCACGCAGCGCGCGGCACAATTCGTTGCCATTGATCAGGATCTCGGTTGCACGTTGCGCGTTGGCGCGCGACATCAGCGCTCGTATTTCATGACCGAAGTGATCGACGGACACCATCTTTGCCTCCCGCTTCTTGATGTCGGTTGTAAACGCGATAGCCACACTCTGCGTCAATAGGGAGGCATGGAGAGGCGACAAAACCCCATGCCAGAAATATTGAGAAACGGGCGCAAGATTCCGGCTCATGTTGTTATCCATGGCATGCCCGGCTGGGGTCGTTCAGTTTGATGCCATGCGCGAAGAGTGTACTGCGTCGTTTGCACAACTTACGCAGCTAGCCGCCAGCGTGGGCGGCACTTATCGCCGCTCCGGCCCCGCGTTCCCGCGGCCGATCGAGTCCTTGCTGGAAATGACCTGCGTCGGTACACTGCGTCGCAGAAGCGTTAAATTTTTTCCGTGAATGGATCAGTTGGAATGACCGCAGGTCGGAGCTTGGCGCCGGAAGAATTGGAGCCGGAAGAATTGGAGCCGGAGGCAAGTGTCGGAAGACTGCCGCCGGGCGTGATCGTCGAAGGTCCGGCGATAGACGCCAAGCGACGCGAATCCATTGTCATGTTCTGCATTATTTACACCGGTTCGGCGGCGGCGCTGGTCTGGGCGATCACGCAAGGCATCGGCCGGGTGGAGCTCGCGGTCTTTGTCGGCATGTTCTGGCTGACCATGTTCGGGATGGGCGCAGGCATGCATCGCCTGTTTGTGCACCGGAGCTTTCGCTGCGGTCCGGTCATGAGGGCGTTCTTCGCTGCGATCGCCACCATGGCGGTGCAGGGCTCGGTGCTCAAATGGGTCGCCAATCATCGCCGGCACCATCTTCACACCGACAAACCCGGCGATGTCCACAGCCCCTATTATGACGGCGTCGGTAACCCCCATGCCAGCTTCCTCAAGGGGATGTTGCATGCGCACGGCGGCTGGGTGCTCGACCATGCCGCTACCGACGCCGAATACTACGCCAAGGATATTCTGGCCGACCCGATCGCCATGTTCTTCGTTAAAACGCGCTGGTTCTGGTACGCGATGTCGGCGATTTTCATTCCGGGCGCCATCGGCTACGCATTTGGCGGCATCCACACCATGATCGGCTGCGTGCTGTTCTCCGGCATATTGCGTGCCTACCTCATGGTCCTCACTACCTCGCTGGTCAACTCGGTCTGCCATAGCGACGGTCGCTACGGTTACCGTCGCTATGAGCTTGATGATGGCACCACCAACGAATTGGTGACCACGATCCTCACCCTCGGTGAAGGGCTGCACAACAACCATCATCGGTTTCCGCGGGACGCCTATCTTTCGCACGCCTGGTACGAAATCGACGTCAATGGGCTGATTATTCGGGGGCTTGGCAAACTCGGGCTCGTGCACGACATTTTCATTCGCCAGGGCCCGCGCGCGTCGACGGTCCCGGCCGGGGAAACTTCGCCAGCCGAATAGCGGTGACAGCCCGTAGGATGGGTATCGCTGCGCTCCACCCATCCTGCGCGCTATTGACGGACCGCGCGGTTGCGAAATCGTTTGCTTCACCTCTCCATGAAATTTCTGATTTTCAGAAATTATTCTTGACTCCAGACCCAAATCACTTGCTTATTCCTCGCCATCCCGTCCCGAGAGAGGGGGCGTTGGCCATCGTCACTGACGTTGGGGCGGGGAGCGGTGGACGCTGATGCGCTTTTGACGAACGGCGCGTGAAGCGGACGGTTAAGTCGTGTGGTCCTGATGCCCCGATGCCGGCATCAAGTTCTTGAGAAGCTCACGCTTCTGAGGGGCGACGGTGACAACAAAGCATGGTCTCGCCGGGGAGAGCACGAGATAGACCGTTAAAACCATTGCGCAGGGAAGGCCGGACTGCTTCCGCTGAACCTGTATGCTCGTGTGCACTTCTTGCTATGTGCATCTTGGCACGCGAGACCGCGGGTGCAGCGCGCACCCGGTCTTCCCTGCGCCCTCTTTTTTTGGGCGAATGATTTTAGCAAACCTCGGGCGCATCGTGCCGCGAGAATGCGGAGTTGCGTCCGCACAGTACATCTCCGCCGTCATCGTCCGCGAAGGCGGACGATCCAGTATTCCGAGGAGCCCGTGATTGAACCTAGAACTCGCGGCGTACTGGATACTCCGCCTTCGCGGAGTATGACGGTAGTGGGTGGCGCATCGTCATTGCGAGGAGCGTTTGCGACGAAGCAATCCAATTCTTTCGTTGTTGCCCTGGATTGCTTCGCTATCGCTCGCAATGACGACGTTGAGACGATCGTTTGTGGCCTTTTCCTCAGACGGCGGCGGCGATGCGGCGCTCATCGCGTTTACCCGGAAAGATGGCACAATCAGGCATTTTTGCGGCGGCGAGATGAACGGTGCTCGGCCGGTTCCGCTCAGGATGCACGCGGCGTAATTCCTGAACGCGTTAAGCGGTTTTTATCCATACCGAAAATGCCGCGAGTGTCTCGCGGTGGGACAGATTAACCATGCCCCGGATACGCCCAGACTTAATCCGCATTTAACTAAAAGTCGCCTTAATGACGCTCCTCGCCTCTGCGAGATGTTCCATCGGAACTTTTCTAACGATGGCATTTCTCGCGCGGGTTTGCGCTCGAAGCTGCCACCGTTTTGCAGAATTTCGAATGCAGCCTGGAAGGGGAACAAGGTGGAACCAGTCTGGATGCAAGGCGTATGAGTACCAGTGTCAGTGCGTGTTATGACTTCGCGGCCCACACCCCTAGAGACTTTCGCCGCAAGAGCGTCTCGTACAATTTGTTCGGCAGCGCCGCGATTGCCTGTCTGGTCGTAGGCTGCGCGTGGACGGTCTATAGCAACATCTTCGCCGCGGGGATTTATCCATCCGCCGGCAATTTCGACGTCGCGGTGATCAAGCGATCGCCCGCGCCGGCCCGAAACATCCTGACGGCGTCCAACAGTTCAGTCGCGATGGAATCGCCGCCGCGGCTTTCCGCGCCCGCGAGCGTTGCGCAACAGCCGTCGTTTTCGTTCGACGATCGCTTTGCCGCGGCAGCTCCGCAATCCGTCGCAGCAGCCCCGCAGGCGTTCGCCGCCGCGCCGCAAGCCGCCTCACGGCCGCAGGTCGCCGCGCTAACGCCGACAGCACAGGAGCGCAAGGTCGCCGACGCGGTGCCGATGCCGTCGTCGCGCCCCACTGAGGCGCGCAAGAGTGCCGGGGCTTCGGTGCGCGACATGGCGCAACGCGCCAAGGCGGCCGTGATGTCGGTGGCGTCAAACGACAAGCCCGAGGCCCCGGCTAAGCCGCCGACGATCTTCGAGCGGCTGTTCGGCAAGTTCGAAACGAGCACGTCGAGCGCAGGATCGGCGCTGGCCTATGCGTCGGCCGACGCCAGCAGCACGTCCTCGCTTGGACCGGCCAGCCAGAACATCGCTTCCGTCGGCACCGGCGCGCTCTATGATCACCAGACCGCAGTGTACGATATTTCCGCGCATACCGTGTATCTGCCCGACGGCAGCAGGCTGGAAGCGCATTCCGGCCTCGGCTCCAGCCTCGACGATCCGCGCTCCGCCAGCGTTCGGATGCGTGGCGTGACGCCGCCGCATCTGTATGACCTCAAGCCGCGCGAGGCGCTGTTTCACGGCGTCGCCGCGCTGCGGCTCAATCCGGTCGGCGGCGAGGAAGCCATCTACGGCCGCGCCGGGCTGCTCGCGCACACCTTCATGCTGGGCCCCAACGGCGACTCCAACGGTTGCGTCTCGTTTCGGGATTACAACGCATTCCTGAACGCCTACCGCAACAAGGGCGTGCGCAGACTAGCGGTCGTCGCGCATCTGTGAGCTTGCGCGCGCGTGATGCTCATTGTGACGGGCGGGCCACAACACATTTTGAATCCCGAATAATTTTCGAAACAGGCTTGCAACCGCAAGATGCCTGGTTTATTAGCGCGGTCCTTCGCTAGGCCTTGGGTTCGGGCTCCTGTGATCCCCGACTGGCGCGGGCCGGTTTTGCGGTTTCGTGTTCCGCCGAATGAAGACGTAGCATGTAGCTCATGGAGAGCGTCGGGGTGACCCGAAGGCGCCGGTTCGATTCCGGTCTGTTGCACAACAAAGGATATATCAGTGGTAGAGCAGATGACTGTAAATCATCGTGACGCGGGTTCAAATCCCGCTCCAACGCTCCGGTTCAGCCTGAAAAACTGAATTCCCATTGAAGGGGACCGGACGCGCGCTTCAGTCGCGGTCCGGCCGTGTTGCCGCAAGGCTTTTCGTCCGAACCCAGACGCTGCAAGACCGGCTTTGCGCCGCGGTGGATACCGCTTGCGTTGACGCCGGGAGCTCCGTTCGACCGCTCGACATATGTCGGGCGATTGAGCGCGTGCGCCCGTCGTCGTGCAAGCTCAAACCCCGGCCCGTCGAACTTTCAGGAAGCCGTGTCCGCGTCCTCACTTTCCTTTGCGATGAAACCAGCTTTCCGGCGTGGTGCCGAAAAGCCAATGAAGGAGGCATGTCATGGCGCGGCATTTTCTGATGTTGCATGTGACGGTGAAGGATGGCGAGCGCGCGCTGTTGACGCGCAACGGCAGGCTTGAGCGGGTGCTCGAGCCCGGCCGCCATCGGCTGTTCGATCCGCGGTCTGAGCTTGCGGCCGAAATGTTTCAGGTCGTTCGCTCCGAATTTCCCGCGGAGCGATACGCGGTGATCCATGCCGCGCGGCCTGATCTGGCGGCCGATCTGTTCGAGGTCGTGGAGACCAAGGCGAACGAAATCGCCATCGTGAGCCTCGACGGGCGCCCGATGCAGGTGATGACGCCGTGGCAGGTGCGCGTGTACTGGAAGGTCGCGACGTCGGTCGATGCCGAGCGCATCGACGTGACGAGCGAACCCCGGGTCAGCGCGCATCACCTCGCGATGACCGATCGCACCCGCCTGGTGATCGTGACCGAGGCGGTGGTCGAGAACCACGAAGCCGGCCTGCTCTATGTCGAGGGCCGGCTGGTGGAGCGGCTTGCGCCCGGCCGGCATGCCTTCTGGAATGTCGGACGCAAGATCGAGGTCAAGCGCCTCGATCTTCGCCCGCAGGCGGTCGAGATCACCGCGCAGGAGATGCTGACCAAGGATCGTATCGCCCTGCGGGTGACGCTGACGGCGTTCCGCCGGATCGTCGATCCCGAGCGCGTCGTCAGCGCGGTGCCGGACGTGGATGCGTGGCTGTACCGGCTGGTGCAGTTCGCGATCCGTGAGGCGGTGGCCGGCCGCACGCTCGACGAAGTGCTTTCTGCGAAGGCGGCCCTCGATGCGGAGCTTCGGGACTATGTCCGCGCGCGTATCGCGGACTCCGGTGTCGAGGTCACCGAGCTTGGCGTAAAGGATGTGATCCTTCCCGGCGAGATCCGGGAGTTGGTGAACAAGGTGGTGGAAGCGGAGCGGGTGGCGAAGGCCAACCTGATCCGCCGCCAGGAAGAGACGGCGGCAACGCGGTCGCTTCTGAACACCGCCAAGCTGATGGAGGAGAACCCGCTGCTGCTGCGGCTCAAGGAGCTGGAGTCGCTGGAGCGGCTGGTCGAGAAGGTCGGACGGATCGACCTTCACGCGGGGGATGGGCAGGGCTTTGATGCCTTGCTCAACAAGCTGGTTCGCCTGAAGCCTGCGGAAGCCACGTGACAAGAAGGGTCGCCTGCGGGCGGCCCTTCGCTTTTTGCGAGACACATGCCGGTCGAATTCGACGTCACCCGCCGGCTATCAACCCGCATAACCCGGGGGCGGCACGAAGCCGCCGAACTGGCGTTCCAGAAGTGCGGCGAAGGCGATCGTCGTGCGATCCTCAAGGTAAGGTCCGATGATTTGCACCCCGATCGGCAGACCGGACGGCGAGCGATCGATCGGGGCTGCGGTCGCGGGGAGGCCGCATGTGGTGGCGGGGTCCGCCCACACGTAGCACGCATCCTCGAAGTTGTACGCCTTGCCGTCGATCTCGAGATGTCGCGCCTCGATCGGCAGCGAATGGCCGTGCGGGAATGCTGGAACCGAAGCGGGCGGGTACAGCACAATGTCCCACTCGCGAAACAACAGGCGCCACTGTTGTTGAAGCCGCTTGCGCGCCACATCGGTGATCATCCAATCGCGATGGCTCATGACCGTGCCGCGCATGCGCTCGGTTGCCAGCGCGTTGTCACCCGTCGCCAGCGCTGTGGCCGCGCGTTGCGCTTCATCATAACGCTCAGGCGCCAGGCGCGTGCTCTTGGCGGCGCCCAGCAGTTTCATATACAGCCGAGCCGACTCCGCGAGATCAGGCAACAACGCGCTGGCGTGAGCCACCTTGACGCCAACGTTGGCGAGCCGCTCCGACAATCGGCCGATCGCGGTGCGAACCTCGGTGCCAACAGGCATCATTGGATGGTTATCGATGACGAGAACGCGGAAATCGCCGAGATCGTCGTGGCGGGGCGGTGATAATGCCGACCGATAGCCGATGCCTTCGCGATCCTCGTCCGGGGCTGCGACCGCATCCAGCGCCAGTGCCAGATCGGCCGCGGTTCTGGCCATCGGACCGACCACGGCGAGGTCGCCATGGCCCGGCAATGGCGGCGAGGCGGGCGGGTTGTACCCCCGCATCGGGATCAGGCCGAGTGTTGGCTTGTGGGCGTAGACGCCACAGAAATGCGCGGGCATGCGCAGCGATCCGCCAATGTCGGAGCCAAACGACAGCGGCCCAAACCCGGCGGCGATGGCCGCCGCGGATCCGCCTGAGGACCCGCCGGGAGAGCGGCCGATGTCCCACGGATTGTTGGTCGTTCCGTAGATGTCGTTGTAGCTCTGGAAGTCGCCGAGACCGACCGGCACATTGGTCTTGCCGAGCACGATGGCGCCGGCGCTCTTCACCCGGGAGACAATGAGCGCATCCTCTTTCGGCACGAAGTCCCTGAACTGCGGAAACCCCCATGTCGTCGGCAGCCCGGCAATGTTGAAGGCTTCCTTGAACGTGATGGGGATGCCGAGCAGCGGCCGCTGTTCGCCGCGTGCCAGCGCGGCATCGGCTGCCGCAGCCGCTTCCCGCGCGCGTTCAAAGTCGCGAACCACGACCGTATTGAGGCGCCGATCCAAGGCCTCAATTCGCGCGATGGTATGTGCCGCAAGCTCCGAAGCCGAAATCCTTCGGGCCCGCAACGCCTCGGTCAACGCTTTGATGGTAGCGTAGTCCCACTCTGACGATGGCATGGAATGATCCTCTTGCGCCGATCCCTCGTATCACACTTAGCTGTGTTCTGCGTCCAATAGACCTATACGCAGGTTTAGCGACCCGGCTTTCCGACGGTCGGCACGGCCTAAACCGGCGGAAACACATGACATGAAGGGTCGTCTGCGGGCAGGCCTTCATCGTATCCCCGATTTTCTTTCGGTGATTTCGGCCGTACGTGATCAATGCCACACAAGATTCAAGCACGGTGCGCGATATTGGCGTTGCTCTGAAGATTTCCAGCCGGGATAATTTCATGAATTCATCCGAACAAACTGCCCAACCGTCGCCGTGGAGTTCAGTGTTTCTGAAGCCGGGTGATACCATCGAACGCATTCTGGCCGAGCGGCCGCGGCGTGGCGTGCTGCTGCTGGGAAGCGTGGGCTTGATGTCGGGCTCGGTGAGCCAGCTTCTCGGCTTCGGCATCCAGAACCACGCATTCGACTGGCGCATTGTCGTTGCTCTCGTGGTTGCCTGCGCGATCGGTGGCATCGTCAGCCTCTATATCGCGGCATGCGTGTTGAAATATTGCGGCAGGATGCTGGGAGGTCGCACGTCCGCCACTGACCTGCGCACGGTTGTCGCGTGGGGCATGACGCCGGGTATTCTGGGACTGGTCATCGCCGTGGCTCTCGCCGTTGTCGCCTCCGTCGCAAGCCGGGCAGGCGAGCCCGCGCCGGCGTGGATATTTTCGCTGCTGCAGACGAACATTCTGACCTGCGGAATATGGTCCGTGATTGGCTTTGCCAAGATGCTGGCGCGGGTCGAGGGATTCGGCTTCTGGCGAACCGCCACGGCCTGCATTCTCGGCGGGATCCTGACCCTCGTCCTGTCACTGTCGATCGCGGTAGGCATCCGTACCGTGCTGTTCCAGCCGTTCAGCACGCCCAGCCATGCGATGAATCCCACCTTGCTAGTGGGCGACAATTTCTTTGTCTCGAAGTTTTCCTATGGCTACACCCACTATTCGATCCCGTTGTCGCCGCACTGGTTTTCCGGGCGTATCTTCGGGACCGACCCGGCGCGCGGCGACGTCGTGGTGTTTCGCGTCCCGAAAGACGATAGCGTCGATTACATCAAGCGCGTGGTTGGTCTGCCCGGTGACCGCATTCAGGTGAAGCAGGGCGTGCTCACCATCAACGGCACAGCGGTGAAACGCGAGCCAATGGCTGATTTCGTCGGCGACGGCTCCTGCGGGGAAAATGCCGCCGCCGCAGTGAAGCGCTGGCGCGAAACGCTGCCCAACGGCGTCAGCTATGAAACGCTCGATTGTGTGGAGAACGGCCTTTACGACAACACCAGGATTTTCGAAGTGCCGGCCGGCCAGTTCTTCGCGCTGGGCGACAATCGCGACAACTCGACCGACAGCCGCCTAGCCACGTTTGGCACGATCCCGTTCGACAATCTGGTCGGCCGTGCCCGGATGATCTTCCTCTCGGTCGCTCCAGCGTCAGGAGAAGCGCCGTCGGTCGCGCGTCCCGAGCGATTGGGCCAGATGATTCGTTGAGGTGTGTCGCCCTCTCGCCCAAACAAAAACCCCGGCATCGCTGCCGGGGTTTTGCATTCTGTGAACTTGCCTGAGTGGCTGGATCAGAAATCCATGCCGCCCATGCCGCCGCCGGGGGGCATGCCGCCGCCGGCCGGGGAGTTCTTCTTCGGCAGTTCGGCCACCATGGCTTCGGTGGTGATCAGCAGTGCCGCAACCGAAGCTGCGTTCTGGATCGCCGCACGGACCACCTTGGTCGGGTCGATGATGCCCTTCTTGACGAGATCGCCATATTCGCCGGTCTGCGAGTCGAAGCCGTACGCATACGACTTGTTCTCGAGGATCTTGCCGACGATGACGGAACCGTCTTCGCCCGCGTTGATCGCGATCTGGCGGGCCGGAGCGGACAGCGCCTTGCGCACGATCTCGACGCCGGTCTTCTGGTCGTCGTTCTTGGTGCGCAGGCCCTTGAGCTGCTCGGAAGCACGGAGCAGGGCGACGCCGCCGCCCGGGACGATGCCTTCTTCAACCGCGGCGCGGGTCGCATGCATCGCGTCATCAACGCGATCCTTGCGCTCCTTCACTTCGATTTCGGTCGCGCCGCCGACGCGGATCACCGCGACGCCGCCTGCGAGCTTGGCCAGACGCTCCTGCAGCTTCTCGCGGTCGTAGTCCGAGGTGGTTTCCTCGATCTGCGCCTTGATCTGTGCAACGCGGGCTTCGATGTCGGCCTTCTTGCCGGCGCCGTTGACGATGGTGGTGTTCTCCTTGTCGATCATCACCTTCTTGGCGCGACCGAGCATGGCAATCGTGACGTTCTCCATCTTGATGCCGAGGTCTTCCGAGATCGCCTGACCACCGGTCAGAACGGCGATGTCCTGCAGCATGGCCTTGCGGCGATCGCCGAAGCCCGGAGCCTTCACAGCAGCAACCTTGAGGCCGCCACGCAGACGGTTGACGACGAGGGTGGCGAGAGCTTCGCCTTCGACGTCTTCCGCGACGATGACCAGCGGCTTGCCGGTCTGCACCACGGCTTCGAGCAGCGGCAGCAGTTCGTTGAGGTTGGAGAGCTTCTTTTCGTTGATCAGGATGTAGGCGTCGTCGAATTCAACGCGCATCTTGTCGGCGTTGGTGACGAAGTAGGGCGAGATGTAGCCGCGATCGAACTGCATGCCCTCGACGACGTCGAGTTCGGTCTCGAGCGACTTGGCTTCTTCAACCGTGATGACGCCCTCGTTGCCGACCTTCTTCATGGCGTCGGAGAGGAACTTGCCGATTTCGGCATCGCCGTTGGCGGAGATGGTGCCGACCTGGGCGATTTCCTCGTTCGAGGTGACCTTCTTGGAGTTCTTGACGAGGTCGGCGACGACGGCTTCCACCGCCATGTCGATACCGCGCTTCAGATCCATCGGGTTCATGCCGGCAGCAACCGACTTGGCGCCTTCACGGACGATCGCAGCCGCCAGAACGGTCGCGGTGGTGGTGCCGTCGCCGGCAGCATCAGCGGACTTGGAGGCCACTTCGCGCACCATCTGCGCGCCCATGTTCTCGAACTTGTCCTCAAGTTCGATTTCCTTGGCGACGGTGACGCCGTCCTTGGTGATGCGGGGAGCGCCGAACGACTTGTCGAGCACGACGTTGCGGCCCTTGGGGCCGAGGGTAACCTTGACGGCATTGGCGAGGATGTCGACGCCGCGCAGCATGCGGTCGCGAGCCTCGACGCCGAATTTGACTTCTTTAGCTGACATATTTGTTTTCCCTGAGTTGAATTTGGCTCACCCTTCGAGTGGCGCCCGCAGGCGCTCCTCAGGGCGAGCGTGTGCGGCGTGAATTAAGCGGCCTTCTTCTTGGCAGCCGGAACGTCGGTGAGGACGCCCATGATGTCGCTCTCTTTCATGATCAGGAGCTCCTGGCCGTCGAGCTTGACCTCGGTGCCCGACCACTTGCCGAACAGGACGCGGTCGCCGACCTTGAGGTCGATCGGGATCAGCTTGCCGGCTTCGTCGCGGCCACCCGGGCCAACGGCGGTGATTTCGCCCTGCGAGGGCTTTTCCTTGGCACTGTCCGGAATGATGATGCCGCCAGCTGACTTCTCTTCGGCGTCGATACGCTTGACCACAACGCGGTCGTGAAGCGGACGGAAATTCATGCAGTCCTCCTAAGCTTTTGAAGATGTTGTCGAGTTTTTGCAGATTGGCAGTCACTGCCGGCGAGTGCCAGCGCGACTGACGTGGACATAATCCAGACTGCTGAGGGGGACAAGTGCCTGTAGCAGATTTTTTGGCACTCAAATATGACGCCTGCCAACTTTGTTCCGTATCCTTAACGCGGCGGAAAAGCCCGGAGTCTGCGCGTTAGCACTTGCGGTAAGCTGCTGCTAACGCAACAAATTTCAACGTTTCATTAAACATTTAAGCTTGTGATGGGTGGGTATCGTGCGTCACATTTCTCTCATGTGAGCGCGTCTCCACCGGGTGGCTCCCGGATGGCCAGCCACCCCTTGAAAATGCGCTCCAGCAATGGAGGTTGGCATGGTCTCGCGGGTTGGCGTTTCCGAGGATTTCCGGAAACAAGTGCTGGGGTATGGGCTGACGACGGCGCAAATTCTCTATCGATTGCCCGATCATCCCTCGTTGTTACAAACCTATGTCTGGCAGAACTACGATCTGTTTCCGAAATTCCCGGCGCTGAAGGATTTCCTGTCCTTCTGGCAGGAAAAGCTGGAGGGGCCGCTGTTCTCGGTGACCGTGGCGCATTCGAAATTGATAAAGCCCGCCGAACTGCGCGCTGTTGATGGCGTGTTCCGGCTGCATTGAGATCGCAGCTTCGAGGCTTCGTAGGGTGGGCAAAGCGTAAGCGTGCCCACCAAGCTTACCTCAATGCTAGGGATGGTGGGCACGGCGCAAGGGCGCCTTTGCCCACCCTACGAAGCTGCATTTGTGCTAACCTTTTCGGACAACGGAAAGGGAGAACGTCAATGGCCAAAAAGAAGCCGACGCGGAAATCGAACAAGCCGACCGCGCGTGCCGCCGCCAAAACCGCCGCGCAGAAAAAATCGCCGGCGCGCAAGGCGGCTGCCAAATCGACCGCGCGCAAGAAGCTGAAGAGCAAGGGCCGCGCGACAGCACCGGCGAAGCGCGCGCGTCCCAAGCAACGCATCGCCATCAGCCATCACCGTGAGGAAGATTTCAAGGCCGACGGCCTGCGCGCCTACGCGCATTACCGCGACCTCGGCGTCGCCGATGCGAGTCACGGCGTTGCGCAAGCGCATGTGATCCGGTTGATCGGGCCATGCAACCCCGCGGAAGTGTCAAAGCTGCATTTCCATCACGTCGACTTCCAGATGGTCTACGTGCTGAAGGGCTGGGTGAAGACCTACATGGAAGGGCAGGGCGAAACGCTGATGCAACAAGGCAGCGCCTGGACCCAGCCGCCGAAGATCAAGCATCTGATCCTGGATTATTCCGACGACGTCGAATTGCTGGAAGTGATCCTGCCGGCGGAGTTCAAGACGGTGGAACTGGCGAGCTGAAGCGCGTCAATCTCAAGTTCGTCATTCCGGGGCGTGCTCTTGCACGAGCCCGGAATCCATAGCCCCTGTATCTGAGTTCAACACCAAACGCTGTCGCAGGGGTTATGGATTCCGGGCCCACGCAAAGATGCGTGTCCCGGAATGACGATGCGTTTTTGCCTAGCGTTCCGTAATCAGCTCAACACCCCCACGATCGCGCCTATCAGGCAGGTCGTCAGCGTGCCCGAGACGATCGACTTTAACCCCAGCGCATTGATTTCCTCGCGGCGTTGCGGGGCCATCACGCCGAGGCCGCCGATCATGATGCCGAGGCTGCCGAAATTGGCAAAGCCGCACATCGCATAGAGCATGATCAGGCGCGAACGGGGATCCAGCGCGTCGGCGCCGAGTTTTGACAGATCGACATAGGCAATCAATTCGTTGAGCACCGTCTTGGTGCCCATCAGGCTTCCCGCAATGATCGCCTGCGACCAGGGCAGGCCCATCAGCCAGCACACCGGCGCCATGGCGTAACCGAGCAGCCGTTGCAGCGAGATCGCGGCGCCGCCGATATTGGGCAGCAATCCGAGGATCGCATTGGCGAGGTAGACCAGCGCCACCAGCACGATCAGCATCGCGACAATGTTGAGCAGCAGTTCGAGTCCGGCTGAGGTGCCCTTGACGATCGCGTCCATGGTGCTGGCGACCTCGACATCGACCGCCTCCAGCGCGCCGCCGGTACGTTTATCGGAGGTCTCCGGCACCATGATCAGGCTGACCAGGATCGCGGCCGGTGCCCCCAGCACCGAGGCAATGACAAAATGCGCCGCCGCGTCCGGGATCAGCGGCGCCAATAATGTCGCGTAGAGCACCAGCACGGTGCCGGCGATGCCGGCCATGCCGCCGGTCATCACCAGAAACAATTCGCTGCGGGTGAGTTGCGAAAGATAAGGGCGGATGAACAGCGGGGCTTCCACCATGCCGAGAAAGATATTGGCGGCAGTGGAAAGTCCGACGGCGCCGCCGACGCCGAGCGTGCGCTCCAACAGCCACGCCATGCCGCGCACCACCGGCGGCAGCACGCGCCAGTAGAACAACAGCGTGGTCAGCACGCTCATGACCAGCACGACCGGCAGCGCCTGGAACGCCAGAATAAAATCCGCGCCGGGCATTTTGGGATCGAACGGCAGCGCAGCCCCGCCGAGATAGCCGAACACGAAGGAGGTGCCGGCGCGCGAGGCCGCCGCGATGGCACCGACGGCGTCGTTGATCACGCCAAAGGCATGGGACACGAACGGCAGTTTGATCAGCACGATCGCGGTCAGGACGGTTGCGACCAGGCCGATCGCGGTCTGTCGCAACGATACCGCGCGGCGGTTCTCGCCAAATGCCCACGCCAGCGCCAGCAAGGCGACGACACCGAACGCCGATTGTAGCTGAAGCAT
The DNA here is from genome assembly GCF_009766005.1 of Bradyrhizobium sp. S69. Classification (GTDB taxonomy): domain Bacteria; phylum Pseudomonadota; class Alphaproteobacteria; order Rhizobiales; family Xanthobacteraceae; genus Bradyrhizobium. The sequence goes on from NZ_LMUK01000038.1 coordinate 454,262, forward strand.
CGATCCCCCAAAAAGCCGTGCGCGAGTATGGCCGCGCCATGCTCAAAAGCGCAATCCCGTATGCAGGCAGTAACGGGCCATTGACATCGGGGCGGCCGTCAGTCACGGCGTGAACAAGAGAAAAGCAGGTGGAGCGGGCGGTTCGCTCTCACGGCGAGCAACGCGGGAAGCCGGTCGATGTCCACCACGATGCCTGTCGGCGCCGGCGCATTGCTCACGCACAGGCCGTTCCTGCTTTTTCTGCTGTCACGAAGCCTATCGCGATTTTCCAGCCTGATCGCCATCGTGGCGTTCGGCTGGCAGGTCTATGACCTGACCGGCAGCGCGTTCGCGCTCGGCATGATCGGGCTGGCCGGTTTTCTCCCCACCGCCTTGCTGGTGTTTGTGGCGGGCAATTTCGCGGATCGTTACGAGCGCAAGCGGATCCTGCAGGCCTGCCAGCTTGCCGAGGCGCTGACGGCGCTGTTGCTTGCTTGGGGCGCCTATGCCGGCTGGCTCAACGTGGTCGATATCTTCATCGCCGTGCTGGTGCTTGGCACGACCGCCGCCTTCGAAAATCCGGCGACGGCGGCGCTGTTACCACTGGTCGTGCCTGAAGGCGCGGTGCAGCGCGCCACGGCGCTGTCGAGCGGTTCGGCGCAATTGGCGACGATCACGGGGCCGGCGCTTGGCGGCATTGCCTATGCGGTTTCGCCCGGCCTGCCTTACGCGATGATGGTGATGTTCTGGCTGATCGCGGCGATCTGCGCCGCTGCCATTCAATTGACGCAACCGGCCGCCCCCAAGGCGGCCGCGACGCCCAAAGATTCGGCGACGCTCAAGGGGTCTGCGACGCTCAAGGGGGCGGCGACGCCTGGCGATCTGTTCGCCGGGGTCAACTTCATCCGCAACCATCCGGCGATCCTCGGCACGCTGTCGCTCGATCTGTTCGCGGTGCTGTTCGGCGGCGTTGTCGCGCTGCTGCCGATCTATGCGCGGGACATCCTGCATACCGGCCCCTGGGGCCTCGGCGTGCTACGCGCGGCACCCGCGCTCGGAGCCTTGCTGACGACCGTGGTGCTGGCGCGCCAGCCGATCGCGCGCCGCGTCGGCATGCGGATGTTTCAGGCCGTCATCGTTTACGGCGCAGCCACCGTGGTATTCTCGCTGTCGCACTGGATATGGCTATCAGTGGTGGCGCTGGCGGTACTGGGCGCGGCCGACACCGTCAGCGTGGTGATCCGCTTTTCGCTGGTGCAACTGGCCACGCCCGACGCGATGCGTGGCCGCGTCGGCGCGGTGAACTTCCTGTTCATCAACGCCTCCAACAATCTCGGCCAGTTCGAAAGCGGCGTCACCGCCGCTCTGCTCGGCACGATGCCGGCCGCCGTAGTGGGCGGCGTCGCCACGGTCGCGATCGCGCTGTTGTGGATGAAATTATTTCCGACGCTGCGGGATGTCGAGCGGTTGGAGTAAGGGCTGCTCCCAGTGCGTGCCGTAAAGTTCGTCATGCCCGGCCTTGTGCCGGGTATCCACGTTTTAACTGAACGTAGGCAATAAAGACGTGGATGGCCGGGACGAGGCCCGGCCATGACGAGAATAATCCGAGCGCGTCGGTGCGGAAGACTAGCCCCGCCCGACGAACGGCATCTTGCTGGCCATCACGGTCATGAACAGCACGTTGGCGTCGAGCGGTAGGCCGGCCATGTAGGCCACGGCGTCGCCGACCGCCTTGGCGTCCATGCGCGGCTCTTGTTTCATCGTGCCATCCGGCTGCATCACGCCGGGACCGGCCACCATGCGGTCGGTCATCGGGGTCGCGGCGTTGCCGATGTCGATCTGCCCGACTGCGATATCGTACATCCGGCCATCGAGGTTGGTGGCCTTGGTCAGGCCGGTGATGGCGTGCTTGGTCGAGGTATAGGCCGAGGAGAACGGCCGCGGCGCGTGCGCGGAGATCGAGCCGTTGTTGATGATGCGGCCGCCGCGCGGGGTCTGGTCCTTCATGATGCGGAAGGCGTGCTGCGTGCACAGGAATGGTGCGGTGAGGTTGGTCGAGACCACCGACTGCCACTGCTCGAGGCTGAGATCCTCGAAGTTCACCGGCGGCGCGCCCATGCCGGCATTGTTGAACAGCACATCGAGGCGGCCATAAACGTCCATCACCTTGGCGAACAAGGCGGCGATCGATCCGGGATCGGTCATGTCGGCGGAAACCGCCAGGCTCTTGCCGATGTTCTCGCCGAGCTTTTTGGTTTCTTCCAGCTTGTCGAGACGCCGGCCGGCAAGCACCACGGTAAAGCCGGCCGCCATCAGCGCGTGCGATGCCGCGCGCCCTACGCCGGTGCCGGCGCCGGTCACGATCGCGATTCTGTTGTTTGCTTCCGCCATTTGCTTCCCGCCTGTCAGGTTTTTGGTTGTATTTCGGTCTTGTAGGGTGGTCTTGGAATATTCTGATGCGCCGCGCGCAGCGCCGCCGACCAGCGCGAGCGCAAATCGTGGAAATAGGGCTCGCCCGCCTCGATCCGGTGGTTGAGGTCGGCCTCGCAGACATCGGCGCGCACCACCAGCACATCGATCGGCAGCCCGACGCCGAGATTGGAGCGCATCGTCGAATCCATCGAGATCAGGCTGGTCTTCAGCGCTTCGTACAATTCGACGTCGTAATGCATCGCGCGATCGAGCACCGGCTTGCCGTATTTGTGCTCGCCGATCTGCAAATACGGCGTGTCAGTGGTGCATTCGATGAAATTGCCGGCGGTATAGATCATGAACAATCGCATCCGCGATCCCTTGATCTGGCCGCCAAACAGAAATGACACGTCGAAGGAGACATCTTCCGACTGTAGTGCTGCGCCCTCGGTGGCGTGCACGTTGCGGATCGCCCGGCCGATGCGCTGGGCGGCCTGGAACATGGTCGGCGCGTTCATCAGGGTCTCGATCTCGCCAGTGTGCGGGTCTTCGAGGCCTTCGGTCAGGGTCGAGAGCACCGATTGGCTGATCGCCAGATTGCCGGCGCTCGCGATCGCCAGGATGCGCTCGCCGGGCTTACTGAAAATGTGGAGCTTGCGGAAAGTCGAGACATTGTCGAGGCCGGCATTGGTCCTGGTGTCCGCGATCATGACCAGGCCATCCCGCACTAGCACTCCGCAGCAATAGGTCATTCCCGGTCCCCGACGATCGCTGTTTCCTGATGATCGCTGCGCAAACTAGTAGCCAATTTCGCCGGGCCATCCAACCCCAATTCCCGCAGCTGAGCTGCCAAAATCGGCCGCCGCCGGCCGCCCTCAGTCCTCAAAGCTGTCGATCACCGTGTCGGCGATCGCGCGCTTGGTGATGACGCCGACGATGTCGGCGGCCCTCGGCCGCTCGGTGCCGTGGAACACGATGGCGGCGCCGGCGCGATGCCGCCTCAACCTCGCGAATACCAGGCTCAGAAGGTCAACGTCGCGGCAGATCACCATGTGATTTTCGACAAAGCCCTCGACCTTGAGGTCCGGATTGTTGCGCGACTCGAGCCACAGACCCGAGCGCGGCGGGATCAGGCCGACGATGCGGCCATCGCGCTCGACGATGATGGCGCGCACATCATCGGCCTCCTCGGCGCTGATGACGTCCTTGAGCGAGGTGCCGGCCTTGGCGAGGATGAAGCGCTTCTCCATGATGTCCTGCGCCTGCTGCACCAGGAACAGATTGATATGCCGTTCTTTCGGGATGCGGTGGCCGCGATGCCGCAGCTTGATGGTGTATATGGTCTCGGGGATCAGCATGCGGCGGACGCCGGCCGCGATCGCGACGGCGACGATGACGGGAACGATGATCGCGTAGTCGCGCGTCATCTCGAAGATCATCACAATGGCGGTCATGACGCCGCCGGTTCCGGCGCCGACCATCGCAGCCATGCCGACAATCGCCGCCGAAGGCACCGACAGGCCGGCATGGGGCAGAACGAGACTGATGATGACCGCGAACGCGCCGCCCAGGGTGGCGCCGAGATACAGCGACGGCGAGAAGATGCCGCCGGAAGCGCCGCAGCCGAGACTGACGGTGGTCGCGAGCAACTTCAGCAGAAACAGCAGCGCCAGCAGTCCCGCCGATGTCATCTTGTTGTCGAGCGTCGACTGGATCACGCCATAGCCGACGCCGTCGATGTAGGGATGGCCGAACGTGTGAGTCAGGACCACCATCATCAGGCCGATCAGGGCCATGCCGAGAATGTTCTGCGTATAGGCATTGCCCGGCAGTTTCGGAAAGCCGTCCTCCATGAACACCAACAGGCGGATGAAGGCCCAGGAAGCCACGCCGCAGGCTATGCCGAGCAGCACGAAGGCGAGCGTTTCCTCGATGCCGGGCGTCTGCGCCAGCGAAAGCTGGATGCCCGGAATGACGAAGGCCGGATCGGGGCCGATCAATATTCTGCCAATCGTGGTCGCAGCCCCGGTCGCAACCACGACCGGAAGAAACGTACGGTTCGAGACTTCCGGCAGCAGGATTTCCAACGCGAACAGCACGCCGCCGAGCGGGGTGTTGAAGGTCGCGGCGATGCCGGCGCCGGCACCGGCCGAGAGCAAGGTGATTTTCTGCCAGGTCGACAGCCGGATTGCCTGCGAGAAGGCCGACCCCAGGGCCGCTCCGATCTGGATGATGGGGCCCTCGCGGCCGACTGCGGCGCCGCTGCCGATCGACAGCGCGGAGGCCAATGATTTGATCACTGCGACTTGCCAGCGAATGTTGCCGCGCTTGTAGAATACCGCGTCCATCACCTCGGGAACGCCGTGGCCCTTGGCCTCCGGCGCAAAGCGCTGCACCAGGAAAACCACGACAAGGCCGCCCAGAACGGGTGACAGCCAGATCCAGTTGCCGAACCGGCTCGGGCCCTCGCTGATATTGGCGTCGTACCAGATGCTGAAGGTGCCGTTGTAAAGCAGGTTGTGAAACAAGCCGATCAGGGAGCGCAAGGCGACCGCGCCGAAGCCGGTCATCACGCCCACGATCAGTGCGAGGCCGCACAGCACCAGCAGATTGACGCGTCGTTCGTCGTGTGCCTCGGGCTTATCGCTGGCGGTGATCGGCTGCACCGTGGAAACGGAAGGGGACGCTAGGGACATATCTGGAATATTCGCACCGGACGGGATCAATTCAATCGACACGAAGTCGGAACGAAAGCAAGGGCCATTCGGCCGGGTTCCATCACTGCGATTGCGACTGTGATTGTCCCGGCCGTCCGCCGGCCTGATCGACCTTGACGGCGACCGTCAGGGTTTCGGTGCCGCCGCCATAGCGGGTGCCGCGCACCGGTGCGGCGCCGAGATAGTCGAGCCCGATGGCGACACGGGCATGCGCGTCGGTGGTGCAGATCGAATTCGCCGGATCGAACCCGACCCAGCCCAAATCAGGCACGAACGCCTCCGCCCAGGCGTGGCCGGCCTGCTGGTTGACCATGCCGTCGGAGCGCAGGAAATGCCCGGACACGAAGCGCGCGGGAACGCCGCCATGGCGCGCGCAGGCGATGAAGATATGCGCATAGTCCTGGCAGACGCCGCGCTTCAAGCCAAACGCCTCGATCGCCGAGGTGCCGCTGTTGGTCGGATCCTCGTCGAAGGTCATGTGTTCGTTGATCTGCGTCATCAGCGCATGCAGGAATCCGAGCACGTCGTCATTGGCCTCGCTGCGCAGCTCGCGGGCGAAATTCCCCATCAACATGTTGACATCGGTCAACGGCGTCGAGCGCAGGAACAGGCTGGGGGGAAAACGCTCATCGGAGCCGCGCAACACGCCGCCAGTGTCATGGGTTTCGATCAGGCCTTCGACATTGATGGTGAGATCGGCGATCGCCCCGTGGGTGAGCACATGCGTGACGTTGCCGAACGCATCCTCATGGACATCGAGCCTGGAGTCGGTGGAGATGTCGATCTGCCATTCGGCTACATACTGCCCGTCATGGCTGCCGGGCGTCATCCGCAAGATCTGGATCACGCCGGAAGCCGGCGGTTCGTAGCGATAGCTGGTCGAATGGGCGATGCGCAGTCGCATGGTGTACCGATGTTGATTTAGAGCTTCGGGCTACATTAACAGAAATTCGTCATGCCCGGGCATAGGCGAGCGGAAGCGACGTCGTCCTCCGGGCGGCTATGCCCGGCCATGACGATATCAGATCAAATACTGCTTGGTAATGATTTCGCCGAGTCGCCCATTGTCCGCGATAAATTCCTGGATGAACTCGTGCACGCCATGCTGGAAGATGTCGTCCATATGGCTGTGTTCGAGCCGGTTGCGGACGCCGCGGGCGTGGCGTTGCGAGGCGCCCTGGCGGCCATAGGCGACGCCGATCTGGTCGAGATTGCGCACCAGATTGCCGTAGCAACTGGCCAGTGAGCGCGGCAGCGTGTCGTTGAGGATCAACAGATCGGCGATCAACCACGGCTTCAGGGTCTCGCGATAGACCCAGTGATAGGCGGTGTTCGCCGAGACCGAGCGCAGGATCGAGTTCCACTGGTAATAATCCAGCGGACCGCCGACATGCTCTTCCTGCGGCAACAGCACGTGATACTTCACGTCGAGGATCCGCGCGGTATTATCGGCGCGTTCGAGATGCAGGCCGAGCCGCGAGAACCAGTAGGCGTCGTTGCGTAGCATGGTGCGGTAGGCCGAGCCATCGAACCGCAGAGAGGTCTCCTGCACGAAGCGCAGGAATTTCGCCAGTTCCTCGCGGCTCGCGGTGCCCTTGCCCCAGACTTCCTGCAACTCGATCCAGGCCGAGTTGATGGTGTCCCACATCTCGCTGGTCAGCGCGGTGCGTACCGAGCGTGAATTGAGCCGTGCATTCTCGATGCAGTTGCGGATCGAGGAGGGATTGCCCGGCGCGAACGACAGATATTCGACGACGTTCTGCTCGTTGGCTTCCTGATAGACCTCGTAGAAGCTGGCGCTGACACCGGCGGTGAGCAGCGCCGAATCCCATTCGTTGGTCTTGCCGATATAGGCGGCGGGAAGGGCGGTGACGCGCAACGTCGCATCGATGGTGCGCGCGAGATATTCGGCGCGTTCGACATAACGGGCCAGCCAATAGAGGTTTTCGGCGGTGCGCGACAGCATGCTCGGGTCTTACTCTTTCTCTACGCGTCCAAAATCCGGTTCTGCTCGTCCAGTATCCAAATTCTATTCGTCCAAAATCCAGGTGTCCTTGGTGCCGCCGCCCTGGCTCGAATTCACCACCAGCGAACCTTCCTTGAGCGCCACCCGGGTCAAGCCGCCCGGCACGATGGTGACGTGATTGCTGCCGGTGAGCACGAACGGCCTGAGATCGACATGGCGCGGGGCGAGGCCGGAGGCGGTGCAGGTCGGGCAGGTCGACAGCGCCAGCGTCGGCTGGGCGATAAAGCCCTCGGGCTCGCGCTTGAGCTTGTCGCGGAACGCCTCGATCGTGGCCTTGGTGGCGGCGGGCCCGATCAGCATGCCGTAACCGCCGGAGCCGTGGACTTCCTTCACGACGAGATCGCCGAGATTGTCGAGCACGTAAGCGAGATCCTGCGGCTCGCGGCAGCGCCAGGTCTGCACGTTCTTCAGGATCGGCTCTTCGCCGAGGTAGAATTTCACGACTTCCGGCATGTAGGAGTAGATCGCCTTGTCGTCGGCGATGCCGGTGCCGACCGCGTTCGCCAGCGTGACGTTGCCGGCGGCATAGGCCGACATCAGTCCGGGTACGCCGAGCGCCGAATCCGGGCGGAAGGTGAGGGGGTCGAGGAAGTCGTCATCGACCCGGCGGTAGATTACATCGACGCGCTTGAGGCCCTCGGTGGTGCGCATGAATACTTCGTCGTTCTTGATGACGAGGTCGCGCCCCTCGACCAGCTCGATGCCGAGCTTGTCGGCCAGGAAGGAATGTTCGTAATAGGCGGAATTGTAGACGCCGGGCGTCATCAGCGCCACCGTCGGCTCCGCCGAGGCGCTCAGCGGCGCCACCGAGCGCAGCGCCGATAACAGCTCGTCCGGGTATTTTTCCACCGGGGCCACGCGATGGCGGGCGAACAGGTCCGGAAACAGCCGCATCATGATTTCGCGGTTTTCCAGCATGTAGGATACGCCCGAGGGCGTGCGCGCATTGTCCTCCAGCACGATGAAGTTTTCCGCGTCGGTACGGATGATGTCGATGCCGGCGATGTGGACGTAGACGTCGTGCGGCACGTCCTGGCCGTTCATCTCGGGGCGGAACACCGGGTTCTGGAAGATCAGGTCTTCGGGGATGATGTTGGCGCGCAGGATATCGCGGCCGTGATAGATGTCGCGCAGGAACATGTTGAGCGCGCGGACCCGCTGCTTCAGGCCTTTTTCGAGCAGGGTCCATTCCTTGCCCGACATGATCCGCGGGATCACGTCGAACGGGATCAGCCGCTCCTGGGCCTCGGCCTCGCCATAAACCGCGAAGGTGATGCCGATCCGGCGGAACAGCAGCTCGGCTTCCTGACGGCGATATTCGAGGGTGTCCGGCGGCGTCTCTTTCAGCCAGCGGGAGAGTTCCTGGTAGGCCTGGCGGAGTTCACCGCCGGAGCCATTCATTTCATCGAACGCAACTGCCATGTATCTCGACTGCCCTCGACTGCCTTCCGACGCCATGCTCAACAGTGCATGACTAAAAGGGATGGTAGCAAGGCCCGGGCCAGCGCGATATGCATTCACACCCAGCATTTGGGTGGGATGGCCAGGGATTTGCTCGAAAAAGGGGCTCGGTGGTGCTTATTTCGATGGCATCATCCGGCAGCCCGCTTGGGATGCCAACGGGTTTTTGAGGTTACTTGAGGTTTCCAGGGGGCGGCTTTCTCGGGCAGGCGTTCGGGATGGGTTCACTGAGGGAGGATGCCGCGGCCCGGTTTTCGGCTATTTTGGCCAAACCGGCGTGCGACGGCTAAGGAGAGGTCATGAGCGAACTTGTTACCGCGGGAATTTTGGTGATCGGCGACGAGATCCTTTCGGGTCGAACCAAAGACAAGAACATCGGCTTTATCGCGGAGTACCTCACCAATATCGGGATCGACCTCAAGGAAGTCCGCGTCGTCGCTGACGAGGAGGCCGACATCGTCGCCGCGTTGAATGCACTGCGCAACCGCTACACCTACGTCTTCACCACCGGCGGCATCGGGCCGACCCATGACGACATCACCGCCGATAGCGTCGCCAAGGCGTTCGGCGTCGGCATCGATCACCACCCCGAAGTGGTGGCGCGCTTTCGCGAGCGCTGGACCGAGCAGGATCTGAACGAGGCGCGGCTGCGGATGGCCCGCGTTCCCGACGGTGCCGAACTGATCCAGAGCGCGACCATCCTGGCGCCCGGCTTCAAGATCGGCAATGTCATCGTGATGGCGGGCATCCCCACGATCATGCAGGCGATGATGGATATCGTGGCGCCCAAACTGAAATCCGGCGTCCGGATGCTGTCGGAATCGGTACGCGCCAATGCGCGCGAAGGCGATATCGGCGGTCCGTTGCGCGACATCGCCAATGCGCACCCGGATACGATCATCGGCAGCTATCCGTTTCAGGACGAAGACAAGAAGCCGAACACCAACCTCGTGGTCCGCTCGCGTGATCCCGAAAAGCTCAATGCCGCGATGACCGCGGTGAAGGAAATGCTCGCGGGGCTGAATATCGCGCGCTGAGCGCAATTCTAAGAACATAGGAGAAGATGATGGCGGCGGACGCGACCGAACTGAGCGCGCAGGAGCGCGCGGGCAAGGCCTTCCCGGTCTCATGGGACCAGTTTCACCGGGATTGCCGGGCGCTGACCTGGCGACTGAATGAAGTAGGCCCATTCCACGCGGTGATCGCGATCACCCGCGGCGGACTGGTGCCTGCAGCGATCGTGGCGCGCGAACTCGGCGTCCGCGTGATCGATACCGTCTGCATCGCGAGCTACGACCACACCAAGCAGGGTGACCTCAAGGTCCTGAAAGGCATCTCGCCCGACACCGCCAAGCTCGGCGAGGGCACCGGCAAGGGATTGTTGATCGTCGATGACCTCGTCGATACCGGCAAGACCGGGCGGCTGGTGCGGGATCTGCTCCCCGACGCGCATTTCGCCACCGTCTATGCCAAGCCGATGGGGCGCCCGCTGGTCGATACCTACATCACCGAAGTATCGCAGGACACCTGGATTTTCTTCCCCTGGGATACTGCGCTCTCGTTCCAGCCGCCGATCCGCGACGGCGCGGCGTAGGCCGAAACGGGGACTGACCGGCGATGATTGCGCGTTCGCTGCGGCCCGTCTTTCTTGGCGCTGGAGGCCGGATCTTGAATCGGCGGATAGGGTTCGGACTGGTTGTCGCGTTGGCATTTCTATTCGGCTCGGCCAGCCTGCGGGCGCAAACTCCGGCCAGCCCGGATGGTAAAGCTGGCTCGATCGACAAGGCTCCGATCGACAAGGCGGGGTTGATCGACGATATCGTGATCGGCAGCCGTGTGCTGGCCGAGTTCGGCGTGCTCGATGGCTTCGGCCATGTCAGCGCGCGCGATCCCGCCAACCCCGATCATTTTTGGATGGCGCGTTCGCTGGCGCCGGCGCTGGTCACGGCCGACGACATCATGGAATTTGACCTCGACGGCAACGCCGTCGATCCGCGCGGGCGCGCGGTGTTCCTCGAGCGCTTCATCCACAGCGAAATTTATAAGGCACGCCCGGACGTCATGGCGGTGGTCCACACCCATTCTCCCGGCGTCATTCCCTTCACCATCAGCCCGGTCCCGTTGCGCGCGGTATTCCATAACGCCGCGTTCCTGGCTGGCGGCGCGCCGCTGTGGGACATCCGGAAGGATTTTGGTGAGACCGACATGCTGGTGCGCAATCCGGCGATCGGCAAGAGCCTGGCGCTGACGCTGGCGGACAGACCGGTGGTCCTGATGCGCGGCCACGGCGACGTTGCCGTTGGGCCTGCGGTGAAGGTGGCGGTGTTCCGCGCCTACTACACCGACGTCAATGCAAGGCTGCAATCGCAAGCGGTGGCGCTGGGCGGCGAGGTGAACTATCTGACAGCGGGAGAGGGCGCGAAGGCCGATGCGATAAACCTTCAGGTACTCGACCGTATCTGGAACCTGTGGAAGATGCGCGTCATGACCACGCTTGCGAAGTGACTTCGCCATGAATGGGCGGATCGGGACAGTCCATGCCGCTGCAAAACCGGGTCACACCGTCGGGCGATATCGTCGCCGATCCGCATCGCGGCCTGTTCACCGGCAACCGCGGCATCATTCACGACCCCGCCACCAAAACCCTATTGAAAAAACGCTGGTCGAACCCGGCGTGGCTGACCTGCGTCTGCGAATTCCGCGGGCGGCGGCGCAAGGTGATGGGCGGCCGCAGCTGGACCGAACTGTTCTTCCTCGACGAGGCCACCGCGTTCGCGGCCGGCCATCGCCCCTGCTTCTACTGCCGCCGCGATGACGCCAATCGGTTTCGCGCGGCGTGGCAAGAGGGCAATGGCGTCGGGTCGGTTCTCGCGCCCGAGATCGACGCCGTGCTGCATCGGGAACGGCTGAATCGCGGCGGCAAGCGGCTGCATCCGCTGCCGATGCCGATAGAGCAACTGCCCGACGGCGTGATGGTGCAAACCGGCGCGGAAAGCTATTTGATCGTGCAGGGTAGGCCGCTGCAATGGTCGTTCGCCGGCTATCGCAAGGTACCGGGTTCGATTCCTGAAGCGATGCTGCTGACGCCGCCCTCGACCTTGCGGGCGTTCGCCGCCGGATATCGGCCGCTGCTGCATCCGAGCGCGAGCGAGCAAGCGTGACTCATCGAATGGAGCGACAAACGTGAAGGCACTGACGGCGCTCCGGAAAATTCTGATCCTGCTGTTTGCGCTCCTGATCGCGCAGGCGGTCTCGCAGGTTTGGGCAGCGGACGAAGTGGCGCACAATCATCGTCCGGTGAAGGAAATTGCCGATGCCAGGATCGCGGTGGGCGATCGGGCAACGCTTCCGCTTTATCTATCGGCGGACTGGTCAAAACCGTTGCCCGGCATCAACCGCGCGGTGCTCATTCTGCACGGACGGCTGCGCGATGCCGACGTCTATTTCAGGTCAGCCAAAACAGCGCAGGCCGCCGCCGGCGATGCCGGCAAGGCCGCGATCATGATCGTTCCGCAATTCCTCGCCGGCATCGATATCGATGCCTATCAGCTTCCACCCGAGACGCTGCGATGGACGTTCGAAGGCTGGGAAGGCGGCGATCCCGCACGCGGTCCGACATCGGCCAGTTCGTTCGATGCGCTCGATGCGATCCTCGCCAAGCTGGCCGACCGGACTATATTTCCGAACCTGAAGCAGGTCGTGGTCGCGGGACACTCCGGCGGCGCCCAGATCGTGCAGCGTTACGCCATCGCGGGCAAAGGCGAGGCGGCGCTCACCGCGCTCGGGATCGCGGTGCGTTACGTGGTCGCCAACCCCTCGTCCTATGCCTATTTCGATAGTGCGCGGCCGCAGCCGTCGATCGCGGCGTCCTGCCCTGGATACAACGACTGGAAATACGGCATGGATGCCCGGCCACCCTATCTCGCGGGGCCAACCGTCAGCGCGCTGGAGCAAGCCTATGTGGCACGGCGGGTGATTTATCTATTGGGCACCAAGGATACCAACCCCAATCATCCGGCGCTCGACAAGAGCTGCATGGCGGAAGCCGAAGGTCCCTACCGCTACGCGCGCGGCCACGCCTATGCGGCGGTGATGCAGGCCCGCGACGCCGGTACGCCACATCACAGCCTGTGGGACGTGCCGGGCGTCGGCCACGACGGCGATCGGATGCTGACGTCGCCCTGTGGCCTGAAGGCGTTGTTCGATTTGCCGGGGTGTGAAGCTGGCCAATAATGACGGGGTGCGGCTTCGCGGATATCCGTCGGTGTTGCACCCGGAGCGTAGGAGAGTTGGGGCCTAGATTACGACGAGCCTATCGTTCGTCATGCCCGGGCTTGTCCCGGGCATCCACGTCTTTCTACTTTGACAGAAGGGAAGACGTGGATGGCCGGGACAAGCCCGGCCATGACGGGACACAACAACTCATCCCAACCGCTGCCGCGCCAATTTCGCACCGGCGCCGAGTGCCACCAATTTGGCCTCGGCGATGTCGCGATGCATCGGCGCCATGCCGCAATTGGTGGTCGCGACGATGTTGCTTTTGGGCACGAATTTTGACACCGCCTCGATCACCTTGACCACGTCCTCCGCGGTCTCCACCGTGTCGCTGGCGACGTCGATCACGCCGGCCTGGACGATCTTGCCTTTGAGCAGGCCGAGCAGTTCCAGCGGCACCCGCGAATTGCGGCATTCGATCGCGACCTGCTGGATCGGGCTATTGGCGATCGCCGGAAAAATATCCTCATATTGCCGCCATTCGCTGCCCAGCGTCTCCTTCCAGTCGGTGTTGGCCTTGATGCCGTAGCCGTAACAGATGTGCACCGCGGTGGCGCAGGTCAGGCCCTGCGCGGCGCGCTCGAGCGCCTTGATGCCCCAGTCCGAGACCTCGCTCATATAGACATTGAAGGCGGGCTCATCGAACTGGATGACGTCGACACCGTCGGTCTGCAAGGCCTTGGCTTCCTCATTGAGCAATTCGGCAAACGCGAACGCCATCTTGACCCGGTCGCCGTAATATTTGTCGGCGATGGTATCGATGATGGTCATCGGGCCCGGCAGCGTGAATTTCAGTTTTCGTGTGGTGTGGGTGCGGGCAATCCGGGCCTCGTCGGCATGGACGCGGCCTTTCAGCCGCAGCGGCGCCACCACCTGCGGCACCATCGCCTTGTAGCGGTCGTTGCGGATTCCCATCTCGACCTTGTGGGCGAAATCGATGCCCTCGATCTTCTCCAGGAAGCCGTGGACGAAATGCTGGCGCGCCTGCTCGCCCTCGGTGACGATGTCGATCCCGGCATCTTCCTGCAATTTGACCGCCAGCACGGTGGCGTCGCGCTTGGCGCGCGCCAGTTCATCGCCCTTGGACTTCCAGGGCGCCCACAGTGTGTTGGGTTCGGCCAGCCATTCCGGCTTCGGCAGCGAGCCTGCGATCGTGGTTGGAAACAGCATGGGAGCCTCCCGGTGGTTTTGCGGCGTCGGTTTTGATTGAGCGTCTGTATGCCCTGTCTTATGATCGCCGTACAGAACAACAAAAGTCGCCGGCACGAGGAATATCCTGGTGCCATCAGGGGTAGCGGCGAGGGAAGATAACGAAACCATGATCGACCTGCACTACGCGCCGACGCCGAACGGCTGGAAAATCTCCATCATGCTGGAAGAGCTCGGCCTTCCCTACAATTTGATCCCGGTCAATATCCGGGCCGGCGACCAGTTCAAGCCGGAGTTTTTGGCGATCAGCCCCAACAACCGGATTCCGGCGATCGTCGACCACGCCCCGGTCGACGGCGGTGGTCCGTTTTCGGTGTTCGAGACCGGTGCGATCCTGATCTACCTCGCCGACAAGACCGGGCGCTTCCTGCCCGCGGAGACCCGCGCGCGGTCCGTCGTTCTGCAATGGCTGATGTGGCAGATGAGCGGGCTCGGCCCGATGCTCGGCCAGCACGGGCATTTTGCGCTGTACGCGCAGGACAAGATTCCGTACGCCATCGAGCGCTATCGTGACGAGGCCGCACGGCTCTATCACGTACTCGATACGCAATTAGGCAAGACGGGCGGCTATGTCGCGGGCGGCGATTATTCGATCGCCGACATCGCCTGCTTTCCCTGGACCATGACCCACAAGGCGCAAGGTTTTACCCTCGACGACTATCCGAACATCAAGCGCTGGTACGCGTTGGTGCGGGCGCGGCCGAAGGTGCAGGCGGGATTGGCGATCGGCAAGTTCGTCAAGGAGCCGTTCGACGAGGAGGCCAGACGCAACATGTTCGGCCAGGCCGCGAAGGAGGCGGCGAGGAAGTGAAGGGAAGCCCCTTCGTCATTCCGGGGCGCGCGTAGCGCGAGCCCAGAATCCATAACCCCTGTAGCAATGTTCAAGCTGAACAACGACACAGGGGCTATGGATTCCGGGCCTGCGCCAAGTGGCGCATCCCGGAATGACGAAAATCATAAACATCGACCAAAAACAGAAACACAAAGGAGACGCCACCATGATCGAGTTCTTCTTCGACTGCTCCAGCCCCTGGACCTATCTCGCCTTCCACAACATCCAGCCGCTGGCCAAGGAGTTTGGCGTCGAGATTTCCTGGCGGCCGATCCTGGTCGGCGGCATCTTCAACACCATCAACCCAAGCGTCTACGCTTCGCGCGACAAGCCGATCGAGGCCAAGGCGCGCTACATGAAAAAGGACATGGCGGACTGGGCCCGCTCGACGGGGTTGGCGATCAAGATGCGGCCGACGGTGTTTCCGGTGAACAGCGTCAAGGCGATGCGCGGCTGTATCCTGCTGGCGCCGGAAGGCAAGCTCGTCGAATTCGCGCGGACGGTGTTCGAGATCTATTGGGGCGAGGACAAGGACATCTCGCAGGATGCGGTGCTGACCGAGGTTTGCCAGCGTGTCGGCGTTGACCCCGCAAAATTTGTCGCAGGTATCGGCCAGCAGGCGGTCAAGGATCAGCTCAAGGCCAATACCGATGAGGTGATGGCGCGCGGCGGTTTCGGCTCGCCGACCATCTTCCTCGACAAGACCGACATGTATTTCGGCAATGACCGGATGCCGTTGATCCGCGAGGCGCTGCAACGTCGCAAAGCGAGCGCGGCCTGATGCCGAAGGCTGTCGTTTGTCGCGAACTCGGGCCACCCGAAAGCCTGCGGCTTGAGACGTTTGCCTCGGCGCCGCTTGGACAAGGCGAGGTGCGCGTCGCCATTCATGCCGCCGGGATCAATTTTCCTGACATCCTGATGGCGGCCGGCGAATACCAGCTCAAGCCGCCATTGCCGTTCACGCCGGGGGTGGAGGCGGCGGGCGAGGTGACCGAGGTCAACCATGCTGCCGGGATCGCGGTCGGCGACAAGGTGATCTTGAAATTGCGCCACGGTGCCTATGCGGATGAAGCGGTGGTCACGCCGCAGCAACTGACGCCGTTGCCGGCGGCGTTCGATTATGCCGAGGGCGCGACGTTTCTCGCAGGCCACGGCACGGCCTACCACGCGCTGATCGATCGCGGACAGCTTCAGGCCGGCGAAGTGCTGCTGGTGCACGGCGCCGGTGGCGGCGTCGGTCTTGCCGCGGTCGAAATCGGCAAGCTGCTCGGCGCCACCGTGATCGCGGCGGCGTCATCGGAGGAAAAACTTGCGATCGCGCAGGCCAAAGGCGCCGATCATCTGGTGCTCACCAGCCGTGAACCGTTTCGTGACGCCGTCAAGCGTCTCACCGATGGCCGCGGCGCCGATGTGGTGTTCGATCCCGTCGGCGGCGAGATTTTTGAAAATAGCGTGCGCTGCATCGCCTGGGGCGCGCGGCTGCTGGTCGTCGGTTTTACCGGAGGGATCGGGCTTGCGCGCACCAATCTGTTGCTGATCAAGGGCGCCAGCGTACTCGGCGTCCGTGCCGGCGAAGCCGTGCGGAAAAATCCAGCGCTCGGCGTAACGCGGATCAAGGCGCTGACGGAATGGGCGGAAGCCGGCAAGGTACGCCCGAACATCTCGCATCGCCTGCCGCTCGAAGACTACGCGCCTGCGATGCGGCTACTGGTCGACCGCAAGGCGATCGGGCGGGTGGCGCTGATGATGGGATAAGAGGAAACGTCATCCTGAGGAGCGGCGTCTTCGCCGCGTCTCGAAGGATGGTGTTCAGCGCGGTGCTTGCGGCATCCTTCGAGACGCGCGTAAGAACGCGCTCCTCAGGATGACGGCGGTAGTTGTGGAGGCGATATACTACTCATACTCCCGTTCGTCCCACCACGGAAAATAGTCCGGCATGTCGCTCGACACCTTGTTCTTGAATTGCGCCGGGCGCTTTTCCAGGAACGACACCACGCCTTCTTTCACGTCCTCTGAGCGGCCACGGGCGTAGATGCCGCGGCTGTCGACCTTGTGGGCTTCCATCGGATCGTCGGCGCCCATCATGCGCCACATCATCTGCCGGATCAGCGCCACCGACACCGGTGCGGTCTTGGCGGCGATCTCGCGCGCCAGCGCACGCGCCGTCGGCAGCAATTGATCCGGCGGCACCACCTTGCTGACGAGCCGGCCGGCGAGGGCTTCCTGCGCTGGAAATACCCGGCCGGTGTAGCACCACTCCAGCGCCTGCGCGATGCCGACAAGGCGCGGCAGGAACCAGCTCGAAGCCGCCTCCGGCACGATGCCGCGCTGCGAGAACACGAAGCCGAACCGCGCATTTTCCGAGGCGATGCGGATATCCATCGCGAGCTGCATGGTGACGCCGATGCCGACCGCGGGCCCGTTCACGGCGGCGATCACCGGTTTCAGGCATTTGAAGATGCGCAGCGTGACCTGTCCGCCGCCGTCGCGGACGTTGGGATCGCTGTAGTCGACCTTGCCGTCGGCAAGGCGTTTGACCGGCCCGCGCCGCGCGTCGCGATCGAACGTGTCGGCGCCGGACGAAAGGTCCGCGCCGGCGCAGAAGCCGCGGCCGGCGCCGGTGACGATGATGGCGCGAACGTTGTCATCCTTGTCGGCGGCATCGAACGCCTCGATCAATTCCTTCTGCATCGCGGCGTTGAAGGCATTGAGCTTGTCCGGCCGGTTCAGCGTGATGGTCAGGATCTGCTCGTCGACCTCGTATTTGATGGTCTCGTAGGTCATGGGCGCGCTTCCTTCCTGTATGTTTTTGTTCATTGCAGCGTAAAGACGTGGATGGCCGGGACAAGCCCGGCCATGACGGAAGTGCTGCGAATTTACTTCGCCGGCGGCGTCGGCCAGGGCTTTTGCGGTCCGCGCAGGCCTTCGAACGCTTTTGCCATGCCGAGCACGCCGAGATCGTCGAAGCGGCGGCCGATGATCTGCACGCCGATCGGGAAGCCGCTGTCGTCGTAACCGCCGTTGATCGAGACGGCCGGATTCTCGGACATGTTCCACGGCACGGTGTAGCAGATGTGCTCGAACGGCTTGTCGGGATCGTTGAGCGGGCTGGCCGCTTCGGCGGCGAAATTCACCACCGGCGATACCGGTGAAATCACATAGTCGAGTTCGGCGAACAGTTTTGCCGCGGCGGTCCGGATCGCCATGGTGGCGTTGAAGCCCCTGATGACGTCGACGCCGGACAGTTTGGCGCCGGCTTTCGCCCAATCATGGATGTAGGGCAGCGTCTTGCCGCGCTCATCCGGCGTCAGCTTCGACAGATCGTCCCACATCCGCGCCCGCCAGAAATTGTCGAGCCCGTCGAGCATCTCGCGCGTCAGGATGCCGTCGACTTCGGTGACGACGGCGCCGGCGGCCTCGAAGGCCTTGGCGGCCTTCACGGCAACGCCGCGGACTGCCTGTTCCAGCGGCTGGCCGACGCCGAGGTCGAGCATCAGGCCGATGCGCAGCTTGCGCGGCGACTTCTCCAGCGTCTTCCAGTGGACGCTGTCGGGCGGCAGGCTCATGCCATCGCGACGATCCGGCCGCGACAGCACGCTCATCATCAGGGCGGCGTCATCGACGGTGCGGGTCATCGGTCCGGCGACGCGGCCGACGTAAGGCGGATCGATCGGAACGCGCCCCAGGCTCGGCTTCAGCGCGACAAGGCCGCACCAGCAGGCGGGCAGCCGCACCGAACCGCCGATGTCGGTGCCAAGATGCAGCGGGCCATAGCCGGCAGCGCCCGCCGCACCCGCGCCGGAGCTGGAACCGCCAGGATTTTTGGCGACGTTCCAGGGATTGCGGGTGAGGGGGTGAAAGCTCGACAGGCCTGACGACAGCATGCCGTAGTCCGGCATTGTGGTTTTGGAGAAGATCACCGCACCGGCCTCGCGCAGCCGCGCCGCCGGCGGCGCATCCACCGTCGCCGGCACCAGCTTGACCGAGGCCGCCCCGAGCGGCACCGGCAGGCCCTTGGTGGCGATGTTGTCCTTGATGGTGACGGGCACGCCGTCGAGCGTGCCGTTCGGCTCGCCATTCTGCCAGCGGTCGGTCGAGGCCTTGGCGACCGCGCGCGCGCCGTCGGGATCGAAGGCATACAGCGCCTTGATGTGCGGCTCCCACGCCGCGACATGCGCCAGCACGTCCTCCAGCACTTCGGATGGCGTAAACTGCTTGGCTCGATAGCCGGCGATCAGGTCGACGGCGCTGAGCTCGTTCAGCGGTGTGACGGTTTCCTGAGGTTCTGGCTTATGCATGGGCGGCCACCGGCAAACGTTTTTCGATAATGCGGGCGAACATGCTGGCGCCGACCGGCAGAATCCCGTCGTCGAGCACGTAACCCGGATTGTGTACCGGCACCGAGCCTTCATGGCCGACCCAGAAATAGGCGCCGGGCACGGCGTGCAGCATGTCGGCGAAATCCTCGCTGCCCATCTTCGGCCTGGTCCGGGTGATGACCTTGGCGGGCTCCACGACCGTACGTGCGACGTCGGCGACGACATCCGAATATTCCGGCGCGTTGACGAGGACGCTGAAGATGTCGCGGATATCGACATTGATCTCGACCTGGAACGCCGCCGCGATGCCGGCTGAGATCGCCCGCATCCGCTCGCGGATCAGGGCCCGGACCTCGTCGGAAAAGGCGCGGACGGTGCCGCATAACTTGGCGTCGCCGGGAATGACGTTGTAGGCGGAGCCTGAATGGATCTGCGTGATCGACAGCACCGCGGCCTGCGTCGGCTCGACGTTGCGGCTGACGATGGTCTGCAACGCCTGTCCGAGCGTCATCGCGATCACTACCGCGTCCTTGGAACGCTCGGGCATCGCGCCATGCGCGCCATAGCCCTGGATCGTGATGTCGAAGAAATCCGCACCCGCCATCGCCGGCCCCGGCAGGATGGCAATTTCGCCGTGGTTCAGGTCGGGCGCGTTGTGCAGCCCGTAGATTTCATCGCAGGGAAATTTATCGAACAACCCGTCCTTGATCATGGCGCGCGCGCCGCCGAGGCCTTCTTCGGCGGGCTGGAAGATGAAATGCACGGTGCCGTCGAAATTTTTGGTCTCGGCGAGGTAGCGCGCGGTGCCGAGCAGCATGGTGGTATGGCCGTCATGGCCGCAGCCGTGGAAACGGCCGGGAATCGTCGAGCGCCATTTCAGGTTGGTGTTCTCTTCCATCGGCAGCGCGTCCATGTCGGCGCGCAGGCCGATGCGCCGGCCGCCCGCGCCCTTGCCCTTGAGCACGCCGACCACGCCGGTGCCGCCGAGGCCGCGATGCACCTCGATGCCCCATTGCGTCAGCTTGTCGGCAACGATGCCGGAGGTGCGGACTTCCTCAAAGCCGATCTCGGGATGGGCATGCAGATCCCTGCGGATCGCGGTGAGTTCGTCGGCAAAGCCTTCGATACGGTCGATATTGGGCATGTCTGTTATCCGATGGAAGGGGAGGGTGAACGCGAATTCTCAGGACTAAACTCCGGACCGTTCGGTTTGATCCGGATGCCCGGTCGCAACCGGGTCCATGGCAGCGTCGCGGTGTCGGCGGGCATCGCGCCGGGCGCGGCGCAGATCAAGAGCTGTGCTGCGATCGGCTCGAAATCGGCGCGGAAATGCACCGAGCTCTTGTTGACCAGGATCGATTTTTCCGTCGGCTCGATCCCGACATAGCGGTACATCGATTGATCGGCGAGCTGCGCCTTGTGCGAACTGACGACCACCCTGATATCGCCGATCCGCAGCGCCGCCGACGGTCCCATGTCCATGTCGCGGCCGCCGAAATAGGGGCCGGGTGCGACAAACTTTCCGTCGGATAGTTTCTCGACGATAAAATTTTCCTGGTAGGGCGCGTCCCCCGGGATGCCCGATTTGCCGCCGAGCGACAGCGCCACCGTGGCGCCGATTCCCGCCTGATGCGCGGCCTTCGCCGATGCGGGATCGTAGATCACGCCGATCGCGGCGTTGACGGCGCTGTTGCGCACCAGTGCGCGCAGCATGCCGGTGGTGTCGGAATCGCCGCCGGCGCCGGGATTGTCCTGGGTGTCGGCAATCACGATCGGCTTGTTCGCGGTCTTTGCCAGCTCCATCGCATGGCGAACGCCATCATCGGGCGAATAGATCCGGCCGTCGAAATCGTCTTCATGGCCGACGATGATGTTTGCGATCGCATCGGCCGCGGCGTCGGCGTCGGCCTGCGTCTTGCCATAGGCGAACACGCTCGGCCCGCAATCGGGAAAATCCGCCGCCGGGAAACCGGGCGCAAAGGACAAGGTCGGCACCGCGTCACTCTCCAGGCCTGCGAGCTTCTGGTAGATGCCCTTGGTGGGCTGGTCGTTGGTGCACTGCCAACTGATCGCAATCAGGAACGGCAATTGCCGGAACGCTTTTGCGAATTTCTGTTTGGAGCCGAGCAGCAGCGCCAGATGTTTGGCCGACGCACGGCCGGTGTCGGCCATGTCGACATGCGGATAGGTGCGATAGGCGATCAGCGCGTCGGCGTGTTCGACCATCGCGGGCGTCACATTGGCATGGAGGTCGAGGCTGACCACCAGCGGCAGATCCTTGCCGATCACCTGGCGCACGCGGGCCAGAATTTCGCCTTCGCCGTCGTCGAAATGTTCCGTCACCATCGCGCCATGCAGGTCGAGATAGACGGCATCGAGCGGACCGGCTGCCCGGATGCCGTCGAGCATCACCTTTACGATACGCTCAAAGGCGTCCTTTGTTACATGGGCGGACGGACTGGCGCCGCACGAGATGGTCGGCACCAGTTCCCAGCCATTGGCTTCGGCGGCTTCGACGAAACCCGCCAATCCGACATTGATGTGGCGCATGGTTTTCAGCACGTCGGCGCCGATCGCCATCGCCGGCCAGCCACCGCCATGCACGAAATCATCATAGGTCGCCTTGGTCGGCGCAAAGGTGTTGGTTTCGTGCAGGAAGCCGCCAACGGCGATACGGGTCATCAATAGGGTCTCGGTCAATTAATCGTGGCCCCGACGTTAGCCACGCCGCCAAGCCGAGCGCAAGCGACGAAGCAATCCGCTTCCGCATGGCCTCGAACCATTTTCGGATTGCTGCGCCGGTCGCATCGCAATGCAGTGCGGCAAGCAGGCCTCATCTCAGCCGTCATCCCCGGGATGAACGCAATTGCGTTCACCCGTGAGGTGCGCGCCATCTTCGGCGCGCCTCGAAGGATGGTGTTCAGCGCAGTGCGTGCGGCCATCCTTCGAGGCGCGCAAGAAAGAGCGCGCACCTCAGGATGAGGTCCGAGATAGCTTCACGGGCCTCTCAGGATGCGGCTGCGGCGCCGGCCATTTCAACCGGGCGAAAATTGGCAAAATCCCAGCCGCGTCCGGGCGCGGCGTCGAGCAGCGCGCGGGTATAGGCCTGTTGTGGATTGGTCAGGACTTCCGCGGCCGGACCCTGTTCGACGACGCGGCCCTTCTGCATCACCACGACGTCGTCACAGATCTGCGCTGCGACCCGCAGATCGTGCGTAATGAACAACAGCGCGATCCCGAGCCGGGTCTGGATTTCGTCGAGCAGTTCCAGCACCTGTGCCTGCACCGAGACATCCAGCGCCGAAACCGCCTCGTCCGCCACCAGCACGTCGGGATCGAGCGCGAGCGCGCGGGCAATGGCGATGCGCTGGCGCTGGCCGCCGGAGAACTGGTGCGGATAGCGCGAGATCGCATCCGCGGGCAGGTCGACCAGTTCCAGCAATTCGCGCGCTTTTGCCAGCGCTTGCGCGCGCGGCACGCCGTAATTGATCGGTCCCTCGGCGATGGTCTCGCCGATCGTGACGCGCGGATTGAGCGAGCGATACGGGTCCTGGAAGATGATCTGGATGCGCTTGCGGTGCGGTTGCAGCAGCCGCCGCGACAATTCGGAGATTTCGCGGCCGACCAGGCGGACGCCGCCGGAGGTCGGATCGATCAAGCGGACGATGCAGCGCGCCACCGTGGATTTGCCGGAGCCGCTTTCGCCGACGATGCCGAGCGTGCGGCCCTTGCGCAAGGTCAGCGTGACATCCTGGGCGGCCGCGACCTCGCGGGGTTTGCCGAACAACGATCGCTCGCGATAGACCTTGCCGAGTTCGTTGGCCTCCAGCACCACCGGCTCTTTGGATTCCGGGCGCGGCGCGCGTGGCACCAGGCTAGGCACCGCCGAGAGCAGGTTGCGCGTGTACTCCATGGTGGGGTTGCGCAGGATATTATCCAGCGCGCCGGTTTCGACCAGCCGGCCCTGACGCATCACGGCGACGCGGTCGGCGATCTCGGCGACCACGCCCATGTCGTGGGTGATGAACAGCACCGCTGTGCCGCGATCGCGTTGCAGGTCGCGGATCAGGGTCAGGATCTGCTTTTGCGTGGTGACGTCGAGCGCCGTGGTCGGCTCGTCCGCGATCAGCAGTTTCGGCTCCAGCACCAGCGCCATCGCGATCATGATGCGCTGGCGCTGGCCGCCCGACAGCCGATGCGGATAGGAGGAAAAGATACGCTCGACCTCGGGCAGTCGCACCTGCTCCATCATCGCGAGGATCTTGGCGCGCCGCGCCCGCGCGTCGAGGCTGGTGTGGACACGCAGCACTTCGTCGATCTGGCGTCCGACCGGCACCACCGGATTGAGCGCCGTCATCGGCTCCTGAAAGATCATCGCCATGGTGGTGGCGCGCAGTTGCCTCAAGCGGCGATCGCTGGCGGTGAGCAATTCCTCGCCGACCAGTTTGATGCTGCCGCCGAAAGGCACCAGCGATCCCTTGTCCTGCAAGCCCATCGTGGTCAGCGACGTCACGGATTTTCCCGATCCGCTTTCGCCGACCACGCACAGGGTTTCGCCCTCGTGTACTCGCAGCGAGACGCCGTCGATGATGCGCTGACCTTGCCGGTTCTTGCCGAGACCGACGACGAGGTTGTCGATGTCGAGAACCACGGGTTTTGAATCGGACGCTGCGCTCATTTGCCGCCCTCGCGTTTTTTCATGCGGGGATCGAGCGCGTCGCGCGCGGCATCGCCGATCAGATTGATGCTGAGGATCGCCAGCGACAGCATCAGGCCGGGCCAGAAGATCAGCGACGGCTTGAGCTGGAAGTAGACGCGGCCTTCCGCCATCATGTTGCCCCAGGTCGGCGTCTCCGGATTGATGCCGGCCCCCAGGAACGACAGGATTGCCTCGGTGAGAATGGCCGAGGCGCAGACATAGGTGCCTTGCACGATCAAGGGCGCAATCGTGTTCGGCATCAGATGCCGCCACATGATTTTCGGCAGGCTGGAGCCGACCGAGATCGCGGCTTCCACATAGGGCTCCTCGCGCGCCGACAGCACCACCGAGCGCACCAGCCGCGCCACCCGCGGAACCTCGGGAATGGTGATGGCGATGAGGACGGTCGCAATGCTGGCGCCCGACAGCGAAACCACGGCGACCGCGAGCAGCACGCTCGGGATCGCCATCAGCCCGTCCATGATGCGCATCAGCACCGCGTCGACCCATTTGAAGAAACCGGACACCAGCCCGATCAGCAGGCCAACACCGATCGAGATCAGCGCGGAGCCGAGCCCGATCAGTAGCGAGACCCGTCCGCCGTAAAGGATGCGCGACAGCACGTCGCGCCCATAGGCGTCGGTTCCGAGCCAAAACTGCGCGCTAGACGGCTTCAATCGTTGCGCCGGCACCAGCAGTAGCGGGTCGTGCGGCGAGATCAGCGGCGCCACGATCGCGGAGGCAACGATCAATCCGAGACAGATCGTGGCCACGGCAATAATCGGTGTTTCCGTCAGGAAGCCGAACCGCGGCCGCAGCGGCGTGGTGATCGGGATTGACGGTTCGGGGAGGGTTTCGATCGCCATCGATATCTGACCTCAGTACCGGATACGGGGATCGAGCAGGGTGTAGGCAACGTCGATCAGGAGATTGACCGCGACATAGATGCCGGAGGTCAAGAGGATCATCGCCTGGATGATCGGGTAATCGCGCGCCAGCACAGCATCGACGGTGAGGCGTCCGATCCCCGGCAGGTTGAACACGCTTTCGGTGACGACGACACCGGAGATCAATAGCGCAAAACCGCTGCCGATCACGGTAATGACGGGGACCGCGGCGTTGCGCAACGCGTGGCGCAACAGCACGCCGGACTCGGCGATGCCCTTGGCGCGCGCGGTGCGTACGTAATCCTCGCCGAGCACGTCCAGCACCGCGGCGCGGGTCATGCGCGCGATCAGGGCGACATAAATGAACGACAGTGTGATGGTCGGCAGGATGATGCGCTGAAGGAACGGCCAAAATCCCTTCGAAATGCTTTGAAAGCCTTGCACCGGCAGCCAGCGCAGGTCGATGGCGAACAACTGGATCAGCACATAGCCGATCACGAACACCGGAACCGAGAAGCCGAGCACCGACAATCCCATCACGAAACGGTCGATCCAGGTGCCATGCTTCCACGCCGCGATCACGCCGAGCGGCACCGCGACCACGATCGAAAGGACCATCGTCGACAGCGCAATGCTGATCGACGGCTCGACGCGCTGGCTGATCATTTGCAAGACCGGCACATTGGAAATCAGCGACACCCCGAGATCGCCGTGCAGCAGCTTGCCGATCCAGGTGACGAATTGGAGGTAGAGCGGTTCGTTCAATCCGAGCGAGGTGCGGATGCGCTCGAGTTGCTCGGGCGTCGCATTGTCGCCGGCCAGGATCGCGGCGGGATCGCCCGGCGTGAGCCGCAGCAATAGAAATACGAACAGCGCCACCACCCCCATCACGGGAACAGCGGCCAGCACGCGACGAAGCAGATATCCGAGCATCTTTGTCCTGTCACAATTCGCGAACCGGTCGGCCGGTCCGCGTCAACGTTTGTACCACCAGCAGGATATCAGGTCAGCAAATCCCGTGCCATCGGGCTGAATTCAGGCCGTAGCAGCCGTCATCCTGAGGTGCGCGCACTTTCTTGCGCGCCTCGAAGGATGGCCGCAAGCACGATGCTGAACACCATCCTTCGAGGCGCGTCGAAGACGACGCGCACCTCAGGATGACGTCCAAGATAGCTTTACACACTCTCGGGATGAGACTTTTTCCTACTCCAACGTCGCCAAAAGCCCCGCCATCAGCCGGCCGCGCTCGGCGAGGCTCTCGACTTCGATGTGTTCGTTGAGCGTATGGGCGTCGGCGCCGCGGACGCCGAGACCATCGAGGGTTGGAATTCCCATCGCGCCGGTGAAATTGCCGTCGGAGCCACCGCCGGCGCTGGCATGGGGAAGCTCGGCGCCCAGTTGTCTGGCGAGGCCACGGGCCTTTTCATACAGCGCCATGGTTCCAGCGTCGGGTTCCCACACCGGCCGGGTGACGCCGCGCGTGACCTTGAACGTCACATCGTTGGCGGTGCCGGACAATGCGAGCATCCGCTCGACGCCACGATCGAGATCGGCCTGGCGCTTGGCCATGCTGAGCGCTTCGCCGCTGCAGGTGGTGGCGACGCAATTGACCCATTGGCCGCCATGCACGATGCCGACCGAGAAGGTGCAGTCGTCCGAGGTCATGGCATCGATCGCGATGATCTGGCGCGCCATTTCGCGGATCGCCGAACGGCCGGAAGAAAGCGTGGCGCCGGCATGGCTCGGCTTGCCGACAGCCTCCAGGTTAAATCGCGCAATCGCGTAGCGGCCGGTGACGACGCCGTTGTTCGATCGGCCGGGCTCGGGCACCAGCACATATTTGTTACGCGCGGCTTCGGCCTCGATGATGTCGCGGGTCGAGGGCGTGCCGACTTCCTCATCCGGCGTGAACAATACGGTGATCGGCAGCGGCGTCGTGAAGGCGGCGCGCGCCAATTGCCGGATCGCTTCCAGCGACAGGTAGTTGCCGCCCTTCATGTCGTAGATGCCGGGACCAAAGCATTTGTTGCCCTCGCGGCGCCACGGCAGTTTTGCCAGCGTGCCGACCGGATGCACGGTGTCGAGATGTCCCGCGATCAGGATACCCGGCTCGCCCTGCTTCGGATGCGGAAAGCGCGCGCGGACGCAACCGCCAAAACCCTGCCGTCCGGCGATGCGTTCGATCGTGGCGCCCATCACCGCCATGTCGCGGGCGGCGAGATCCAGCATGCGATTCACCGCCGCGGTGTCCCAAGTCGGGCTTTCGCATTCTACCCAGCCGCGCAGGCCCTGCAGCATGGCTTCGGTATCGAACGGAAGGTTGGCAGGGTTCATGACATGTCTCTCGTTTTTCGAATGGGATGTTTCTTGCCGGTGCGACGATGCGATACTCACGAGACGGATCGGCGATCGACTTGTAAAGTGAAACCTCGGCCGGGTGTCAACGTGCATTCGCCGCATGGCAATCGCCCAAAACCGGATTGACGCGCGGCGGGCTTGATGTAAGGCTCGTTTGCGCACGTCTTGAATGTCCAGTTTTTACAGCGCGTTAGTGCGCCTAAATAACGGACCTCATGCTTAAACTATGATCGGCGTTTGACCAGTTTCACGTCAGGAGAGATTCGAATGTCCCACATCTCGCGTTGGAAGCGTTCCACGATAGCATCGGCTATCGCACTCGCTGCGGCGCTGGCGTCACCGATGCCGACATGGGCCGCCGGCAAGACCATCACCGCGGTGATGCATTCCGATTTGCGTTTCCTCGATCCGATCATCACCACCGCCTATATCCAGCGCGACTATGGATACATGGTGTACGACACGCTGCTGGCGATGGACTCCAATTTCAAGATCCAGCCGCAGATGGCGGAGTACAAGGTTTCCGACGATAAGCTGACCTACACCTTTACCTTGCGCGACGGCCTGAAATGGCATGATGGCGCGCCGGTGACGGCGGAAGACTGCGTGGCGTCGCTGAACCGCTGGTCCAAGCGCGACAATATGGGCCAGAAGCTGGCGCAGTACACCGCCAGCCTGGAGGCGACCGACGCCAAGACCATCACGCTGAAATTGAAGGAGCCCTACGGCCTGGTGCTGGAGTCGATCGGCAAGCCGTCGTCGGTGGTGCCGTTCATGATGCCGAAGCGCGTCGCGGAAACGCCGGCGGACAAGCCGATCACCGAGCAGATCGGATCCGGCCCGTTCAAATTCGTCAAAGAGGAATTCCAGCCGGGCGTGAAGGCCGTGTTCGTCAAGAACACGGACTACGTGCCGCGCAAGGAAGCGCCGAGTTGGACCTCCGGCGGCAAGGTCGTGAAGGTCGATCGCGTCGAATGGGTGACGATGCCCGATGCGCAGACCGCGATGAATGCGTTGCAATCCGGCGATATCGATTTCATGGAGAACCCGTCATTCGATCTGCTGCCGGTATTGGCGGCCAATCCGGATTTGAAGATCGAGGTGCTGAACAAGCTCGGCTTCCAGACCCTCGGCCGGATGAACTTCCTTCACAAGCCGTTCGATAACGTCAAGGTGCGCCGTGCCGCGTTCCTGGCGATGAACCAGAAGAACGTGCTGGATGCGCTGGTCGGCAACCCCGAATATTACAAGATCTGCGGCGCGGTTTTCGTCTGCGGTACGCCGCTTGCCTCCGATGTCGGCGCGCAATCGCTGATCAAGGGTGACGGCATGGCGGAAGCGAAAAAGCTGTTGGCCGAATCCGGCTATGACGGCACGCCGGTGGTGGTGATGGCCCCTGGCGACGTCGTCACGCTGAAGGCGCAGCCGGTGGTCGCGGCCCAGGCGCTGCGCGATGCCGGCTTCAAGGTGGATTTGCAGGCCACCGACTGGCAGACCGTGGTGTCGCGGCGCGCCAGCCAGAAGCCGGACAGCGAAGGCGGCTGGGACATGTTCTTCACCAACTGGGTCGGCGCCGACGTGGTCAATCCGGTGGTCAACGCCTCCGTCAGCGGACGCGGCCTGAACGGCGGCTGGTTCGGCTGGGCCGATGATCCGAAGCTGGAGCAGATGCGGGACGCCTTCGCGCGGGCGACTTCGCCCGACGAGCAGAAAAAGATCGCGACCGACATTCAGAAGGAAGTCTACGATCAGGTGATCTACATCCCGCTCGGGCAATATCTGGCGCCGGTGGTGTGGCGCAAATCGCTCACTGGTGTGCTCGACGGCCCCGCAACGCCGATCTTCTGGAATATCGACAAGTCGGAATAGGCATAGCGTTTTCGAGCGAAGTGGATTCCGGTTCGCGTCAAGAAAACGCGTCAAAAAAACGAGAGCCCGGTTCTGATGCAATCAGAACCGAATAGGCTCGCATCAACTGCGTAGACGCGACGGAGGTTGATCTTCCGTCGCGTTTTTGTATTCAGCGTCAGCAGTCGTTGCTGCGCACGGTTTCCAGCCCGTCATTTGCGACCGGCGGGCGGCTCCGCGGCGACGGCCGCGCCGACGAACGCAAATCTTTGGGCGTCTGGCGCGCGGTTACGCCCTGATCCGAATGAGTTTCAGCCGCGATGTTGGTCTGGGCCATAGCGTCTTACTCCATTTGCTGCAGGACAACATTTTGCAGCGCGTGAAGTTCCGGGCGTTGACGCCGATATCCCTCGTCAGATCGGATAGCTCGCGATGTGCTGGAGCAACAATTCGCTGACCCGATCGGGCGCCTGATCGGCGGCGAAATGGCCGACCCCGGGCAGCACCTCGAAGCGATAGGGGGCGGCGACGAAATCCTCGGTTCCCTCGGCCGCGGCGCGCCCCACGGTGTCGTCGGCATCGCCCCAGATAAAGAGCGTCGGCACCCGGATCGGGCCGATCGGGGCGCGGATCGCGCCGCGGGCGCGATACCAGGCAAGGGCTGCTTCCATCGCGGGCTTGTTACCGAGCACGGCAAGATGCCGCTCGATCGCAGCATCCGGAACGCCGTTCGCGGCCCAGCGCTCGCGCAGCCATTTGGCGTTGTCGGCGAGCACGACATCCGCCGCATCGGATTCCAGGAACGCCTTATGATGACGCGACCGTTGCGCCTGATCGCCGTCGGGCATTTGCAGCGCGCGATTGAAGGCGTTGGGATGCGGCCGCGACAGGATCGTCAGCGACGCCAGCCGTTGCGGCGCGCGATCGGCCAGGGCCCAGGCGATGCTGCCGCCCCAGTCATGTCCGATCAGATGAAATCGCTGGTCGCCATAGCCGCAGGCGCCGGCGATCGCCATCGCGTCGTCCATCAGATGGTCGATATGATAATTCGCTGATACGCCGACATCGGGCCGGGCGCCCGGCGAATAGCCGCGCTGGCTCGGTGCAACGGCGCGATAGCCCTTGGCCGCGAGCGCCGCCAGTTGCGCGCGCCAGCAGTTCAATGATTCCGCGAAACCGTGCAGCAGCAGCACCAGCGGCGCCCCCGCTTCGCCCGCGGCAAGCGCGTCGAAGGTCAGGCCGGGCCCAAGCGTGAGTTTTTCGAATTGCGACATGGAATTTATCCCATGCAAACCCGTTGCTGCGGCAAAGGTTGCGGGCGGAGGAGCAGATTTTACGCAGGCTGTTATTCAGCAACTTTGGCTGGGGGAAACAAGCAGAAAGGCATGGAAATGTCGCGCAAGACGCGCAAGCGTGATGAACAGCCGCGGTCGCGGGCTCCGGCGTAACGCCGTCGGCATCAGGGTGCCGTTCTCGGAATTTATAACCGCGACTTGATGGTTGCCTGCGAAACGCCGTGTCGCTGCAGATCGACCAGCACGCCGGCGGATCCCGACTTCTGCGCGGGCGCGATTGATGGAGCTTGCGAGGTCTGAACGCGGATCAGTGTTGCCTGAAAAGGCAGTTCCGGCGCCTGCGTCGCGGTCCCGGTGCAACTGGCCGTCGCGCCCGTCGATTTGCCGGCAAGCTGCAATTCCACCTCGTCGATACCGAACAGGGAGGGCTGTCCAGCGGTGTGCCGCCTGGTGGTCAGCACGGCGGTAAAGCGGTCTTCCTCGACCCTGTACCAGCCTGAATAACTCAGCCCGCAGTCGCCACCGGATATTTTGCCGTTTGCGAGGTGGACGATGCCGGTACCTTCGCCCCGCGGAGTCTTATACCACGCCGCGTATTCGCCATCCTGAAGCATGTGCCACCCTTCGCATCGAAACGGCCGATGCATAGTGCGAAGAGAGTAAGAAATACAGCTTGCGGTTGCTACATCCGGCGGCGAGGTTAACGATTGGCGAATGTCGGAAGCGGTGTTCGATTTGATTTGTCCGGGTGGGTTTTGCGGGATGGCGTTACGTTTGAGAAGCCGTTCGACGATGCCGCGACCGGCGCGGCCGAAAAGGATTGTCACGGCTTGATCAAACAAGTTTTGAGCCGTCGTACCTTACGGTGCAAAGCGTGCCCGATTCAATCCCCATCCTCATCCAGTTCTGCTGCCGCGATCGACGCCTTGGCGCGTGCGATGAATCCTTCGGCGTCCTTTTTTGCCTCGCGAATGAGGTCGTCGATGAGGCGGCGAAACCGGTCGAGATCGAGTTTGAGTCCGGCGGCCGAGGGCTTGGCGGTCGAGCCGACGTAGCCAACCATGCGCGAGGACGTTGCAATCCGAAGCAGCAGCGGCGAGAGCATCTCATCGGAAATGTCTTCGTCCTCGGCAAACTTGAGAACGTGCTGGGTCAGCGACTGCGTGAGCCGCTCGAATTCATCACGGGCTTCCTGGCCGTCTTCGTCGAAAAGGTCGTTGTCATCGGGCATGGCTACCGCCTTATGCTTGCCAGGCCTGGTGCGGGCGGTGGGAGTCGAACCCACACGACGTTGCCATCGAGGGATTTTAAGTCCCTTGCGTCTACCAGTTCCGCCACGTCCGCTTTGGCCACGAGATCAGAGACTTAGCGCGTTTCCCGCCCCGGAGGAAATGGGCTAGGGTCGGGCGGAAAACGCTGCCCTTCCTTAATCGAGCGCGTTCGCTAAGGCAAAGCCTCAATGCGGACATGAGGCCCTGCTTTACGCAACCGTAGGATTGTCGGTTTACCAAGGTCACATGATTGCTTCGATTGCCCAACGCCTGATGTTACCGCGCGCTGCCGCAGTCGTGCCATGGATGCTCGGGCTGACGCTTGCCCTTGGGCTTGGCGGCTGCGCCAGCAGCGTCAGCGAGATGGGCGATAACATGACGCTCGCCTTTGCCGATCCGGCCAAATACGACTATTACGACTGCAAGCTGCTGGAGGCCGAACGCAAGAGCCTCAAGACCCGAATCGAGGATCTGGAGCGGCTGATGGCAAAGGCCCAGACTGGCGTCGCCGGTCCGGTGGTCGCCGAACTCGCGTATCGCAACGACTACATCGCCTTTCGCGGCCAGGAAAAATTGGCCAACAAAGCCTGGCAACGCAACAATTGCCACGACTCGCCGCCGACGCCCGGTGCCGCGTCGGCCACCGCCGCCCCGACACCTCCCGAGCACGGCAAAGGCGGGCATTCATCGATGAAATCCGGCGGCGCGGTCTACTGATTGCTTCGAGCGATGATGGCCTGCCGTCGATGTCGGCGCGGGCGTTTGCGCAAGCCGTTTTCTTACAAGCCTTTTTCTTACAAGCCTCTTTTTTTTAAGCCTTGGGTCTCACGCGCGCCAGTCGTAGATCCAGTCCTGTCGCGCCAGCATGCGCTTGGCGCCCAGCGCCCGGATCGCGAGGTCACGCGCATAGGCCGCCGGGCCCGCGAGGTGATAAATCCGCCCTTGCTGTCGCGCGGCGCGCTGCACGCGGCTCACCCGCGGCCGGCGCAGCCGCGCATAGCGTTGCATCGCGACCGCGATCGTGGGCCCGCGCTCGTTCTGGGTTTCGGCGAGGCAGTTTGCCAGAACAGCCGCGTCCTCGATCGCCATGCCGGCGCCTTGCGCCGCGAATGGCAGCATCGCGTGCGCGGCGTCGCCCAGCAACGCGACCGTGCCATCGGTCCATTCGCCGCCGCTTGGCATCGTGAACAACGCCCATTTCCGCCATTCGTCGACCGCGCCGATCAGCATCCGCGCCGCGCTCGGCCATGGCGAGGACGCGAAAGTCGTCTTGATCTCGCTGACTTCGCCCGGCGCGCTCCAGCCGGGCCTGTTCCAGGTTCCCGGCACCACGGCGACGACGTTGATCTGCCGCCCGCCGGAGATCGGATAGGCGACGAGATGCGCGTTCGGTCCCATCCAGAGCTGGACCCGGCGCGCGGCATGTTCGCGCGGCAGTTGCGTCGCCTCCAGCGTGCCGCGCCAGGCGATCAGCCCGGAAAATTGCGGCTGTGCCTGCGGAAACAAATGATGGCGCACCGTCGACCAGATGCCGTCGGCGCCGACCAGCGCCAGCGCCACTTCCGGCTGCCGCATGGTGCCGCTGCGCCCAACCACCGTCAGTCCCCTGGCATGGGGGGCGAGATCCTCGAATTGGCATCCGAGCCGCAATTCGATGTCGGGATTGTCGTTGATCTGGGCAACCAGTGCTGCTTGCAGGTCGGCGCGATGAACCACCCAATACGGCGCGCCGGCGCGGCTCGAGGCCTCTTCGCCGAGCGGCAACCGGGCAATTTCACGGCCCAGCCGGGCGCTCATGATGCTGACGGCCTCGGGGATCACGGCGCGGGCGGCGAGGCGAGGTTTCAGGCCGAGATCGACCAGCACGCGGCTTGCATTGGGCGACAATTGCAGGCCGGCGCCGGCTTCTTCGAGCCGCGCGGCCTTCTCGAGAACGACGACGCGAAATCCTTTGGCCGCCAGCGCCAGCGCTGCGGTCAAGCCCCCGATTCCGGCACCGGCGACGAAAATCGTGCGCGACGCGGCCACCCGTGGCCGATCAGGCGACCTTGTCTTTCAGCACGCATTCCGGCGGCCGCGCTTCGCCGGCGGCGAGGTCGGCGGCATAACGATACAGCGTCGAGCAATATGGGCAGATGATCTCGTTGTCGTTGCCGAGATCGAGGAAGACATGGGGGTGATCGAACGGCGGATTGGCGCCGACGCACATGAACTCCTGCGATCCGATTTCGATTACCGAAACGCCGGCGTCATTGTGAAAGTGCGGAACGACATGGTCGGACATAATATTCACCCCGGATGGCAATGGAGGCAGATGCAATCGACGACTGGCAGCAATGACTTGCGGCAGGATTGAAAATGCCGCGCACCATACTGACGGGTTCGTTTGATTCCTAGGCCCCGACCGCTCATTTGCTCATGCAAATTCGACACAATCTTGTCGTCCCAGAGAAGCCCTTCTTTCGTCGGGGCCGTTGTGTCGCAAAAGAGGCACACTATCTTTTTGCTATGCCTTGGGACGGGTAAAATTGGGACGGGAAAGATTCGGGGCTTTTCAGGATGGAACGATCGCGGCTCGATTGGGCGTTGACGGGATTGGCGGTATGTGCGGTCGCATCCGCCGTCGCCTGGCCGCGCGCGCGTGACGCCGGCGCCATCCTGGCGGCGCAGGACGACCCGGCGGCGTTGTCGGACGCGCAGCTAAATTCTGCTCTGCGAAACCATCCATCGGCGGTCTCGCAATCGGCCGTCTCGCCATCGGCGGTCGCGGAAAATATCGAGGCGGCGCTCGCTGCCAACGACGCCGATCTCGCCAATAGTTTTATCGACCTTGCCACCGCGAAAAATATTCCCGTCACCGACGAATTGTCCAGGCGGGTCGGCGACGCGGTCGCGGAAGCAGGCTCGACCTCGCATTTTGCAAAGGGCTTTGCCAGCGGTCTCGTCACCGGAAACGCCGACGATGTCGCGAGCATGTCGGGCACGGTTGCCGGCGACCTTTTCGTGTTCGGCGACATCCGCGACGTGGTGCGCGAAGGAAAACACCTCGCGATGGGCGAGGATACCGATCGGTTGGTGCTCGGCCTGGCGGCGGCCGGTCTTGCGGTAACGGCGGCAACCTATGTTTCGGTCGGCGGCGCAGCCCCGGTGCGGGCCGGCCTTACGCTGGTCAAGGACGCCCGCAAAGTCGGGCGGCTCGGCGAAGGGCTGACGCTGTGGGCCGGCCGCTCGGCGCGCGACCTCGTCGATACGCCGATGCTGGAGAACGCGGTCGAAACCGCCTCGGTGCTGCGGCCGGGCGAGAGCGTGCGGGCAATCAAGGCCGCGTTCCGCCCCGAACAGGCCACCGGGCTGGTGCGGCTGGCCAAGGATGTCGGTCGCGTCGGCGAGAAGGCCGGCGCACGCGGCGCGCTCGATACGCTGAAGCTCGCCGAAGGTCCACAGGATGTGGCGCGCGCGGCGCGGCTCGCCGAATCCAAGGGCGGGCAGACCCGCGCGATCCTGAAGATGCTCGGCCGTGGCGCGCTGCTGCTGGCGGCCGGCGCGTTCGACCTGACGCTGTGGGTGTTCGGTGCGCTGCTGGCGTTGTTTGGCTTCCTGGCGTCGATCAAGGCCACCACCGAACGCATGACGCAGTCCTGGCTCGATCGCAAGAAGAGACGGCGGCTGCGACAGCAGATGGCGGCTGCTTCGCAACCGGCGCTGACATAAGCGACAGCGCGCAGCCTGTTTCCGCCGGAATCCCACTCACCAAAAATATGGAATGATCGATGCCGAGCTTTCACAACGGCGATGTCCAGATTGCCTATCTCGATGAAGGCGAGGGCGATCCGATCCTGCTGGTGCACGGCTTTGCATCCAGCAAGAACGTCAACTGGGTCTATCCGACCTGGGTTTCCGAACTGAAGAAGCACGGCCGCCGCGTCATCGCGCTCGACAATCGCGGCCATGGCGATTCCGCAAAGCTGTATGATTCCGAACAATATCATATCGGCACCATGGCCGGCGATGTCACCGCGCTGATGGATCACCTCGATATCGCCCGCGCCGACGTCATGGGCTATTCGCTGGGTGGGCGGATGACGGCCTGGCTCGCGCACCACGTGCCGCAGCGGTTGCGCTCCGCGATCCTCGGCGGCATCGGGATGGGATTGATCGAGGGCGGCGGTCCCGGGGAAAACGTCGCGCTGGCGCTGGAAGCCGGCGCGCTGGAGGATGTCACCGATCCGGTGGGGCGGACGTTTCGCGCCTTCGCCGACCAGACCCGCAGCGACCGCCGGGCGCTGGCGGCCTGCCTGCGCGGCTCGCGCCGGCTGATGACCGCGGACGAAGCCGCCGACATCAAGGTGCCGGTCCTGATCGCGGTCGGCACCACGGACGAAATCGCGGGCTCGGCGGCAGCACTGGGCAAGATCATCGCGGGCTCGAAAGTGCTCGACATTCCCAACCGCGACCACATGCGGGCGGTCGGCGACAAGGTCTACAAGACCGGCGTGCTGGAGTTTCTCGCACAGCGGAAATGAATCGGCGCAGGGGATCGCAGGTCCCGGAAAACTATCGATGGCTGCGATGGACCGTGGCCGGATCGGACCGAAAACGAAAGTCGGCCAATCGTCGGATGGTGTACGCCTTGATTTCCTGGGATTGCCAACCACCTCCATTCGACGTGGCAGGGGAAACCGAAGGCGGCGGGCGGCTGGTGTGATCGGCTTGGGCTTAACGGGTGAGAAACCCCGTCAGTTCAATGTTTTAGCGTCCGTTTGAAGTCCGGATAACCATGCTTTTCGGCGGCCCGTACCCTGAGACAGCGGTGCGTTCACCGTGCTATACTAGCCGACGGAACGGGTCGAATTTGCGAAACGAGAGCAGCCCAACCTTGCGAGAGCAGCCCATGGCCATCCATCAGATCAATCCGCAGAACTCCAAAATGGCGGCGCTGGACCCGATCTGGGAACGCGTGCGGCAGGAGGCGGAAGATATCGTTCGGCGCGAGCCTGAGCTTGCTTCCTTTATCTACTCGACCGTGCTGCATCACGAGCGGCTGGAAGATTCGGTGGTGCATCGCATCAGCGAGCGTCTCGATCATTCGGCGCTGTCCGGCGATCTGATCCGGCAGACCTTCGACGAAGCGCTGCGCGACGATCCCGATCTCGGCAACGCCTTCCGCGCCGACCTCGTCGCGGTGTACGACCGCGATCCCGCGACCTCGCGCTTCATCGATCCCTTGCTTTACTTCAAGGGCTTCCATGCGATCCAGACCCATCGTCTGGCGCACTGGCTTCATCTGAAGGGCCGCAAGGATTTCGCGAGTTACCTGCAAAGCCGTTCCTCGGCGGTATTCCAGACTGACATCAATCCGGCCGCCAAGATCGGCCGCGGCATCTTCCTCGATCACGCCACCGGATTTGTCTGCGGCGAAACCGCCGTGATCGAAGACGATGTCTCGATCCTGCACGGCGTCACCCTTGGCGGCACCGGCAAGGAGAACGAGGACCGTCATCCCAAGATTCGCCATGGCGTGCTGATCGGCGCGGGCGCGAAAATTCTCGGCAATATCGAGGTCGGCCATTGCGCCCGCATCGCCGCGGGCTCGGTGGTGGTCAAGCCGGTGCCGCACAACGTGACGGTCGCCGGTGTTCCTGCCAAGATCGTCGGTGAGGCCGGATGCGCCGAGCCGTCCCGCACCATGGATCAGATGCTCAACGCCATCGGGCTTTGATTTTTCGAAAGCTTGCTCGATTTCCGGATTGCCTAACTTTCAGGCCGCCTGTATCGCGTGTACGACACCCAAGGATACGGCTGGCGGTTCTTTTCGCTCCGTCCTAAAACCCGTCAAACCTTTTAATCGTATTGGAGACTGCCGTGGACGTTCAGGAAGTCAGGAAGCTCGACGCTTATCTCAAGCGCGTGTTCAGCAATCAAAAGATTCGCGTGGTGCCGCGGCCGAAAAAGGACGATTCCGCCGAGGTCTATATCGGCGAGGAATTCATCGGCGTGCTGTTCGTCGACGATGAAGACGACGATCGCTCGTTCCAGTTCCAGATGGCGATCCTCGAAGACGATCTGGTCGATCAGGGCTGAGCCAAGCTCATCCCGGGGAAGCCACGAGTGTCGGACTCGGTGCTCGCGGCCCTGGAGCCTTTTCCGTTCCGATGGAATCGGAACGGGGCTCTCGTCTTTCGTTTTGACGCGTTTTCTTCACGCGAACCGGTACCCACGGAGCCTGTCATCGGGCGCGCATTCGCGCGACCCGTTGGCTCGAAACCGCGCTAGCTTCCCTTTGGCCCGTGCAGTTGCACCGCGAGATGATCCATCGCATCGGCAACGTCGCGCCACTGCGCGAGCCAGTTCCGCGGAAAGCGAAACGTCAGATCCGCACCGCCGATGCGGCGTTCGCTAAGACACATCCCGGGCGTTGCGCCGTCGCGGGTGCAGCGTGCGTCGAGGTGAGGGGTGTCGGCGAAAAACCGGTCTTCATTGCTGTAGGGCGTACCGGCGCGAAACGCCTGCATCGTCAGTCCGTCCTGCGGCGACGTCGTGGCCTGATCGAGGTAGCGCGGGTAGATGGTGGTGACGCGCACCTCCGGCGCCATCGCATCATGATGCGCTGAGATCGACAGGAAAATCCGACTGATCGGCTGCATCGCGGCGTCCTCCACGGTATCCGCGCTGACGTGCTTTGGCCCTTCCGGAACCGCGAGCGAGGGGAACTCGAAATTGAGGTCGACGCGCTCCTGCGGCCCGGTGTGGCGCTGGATCTTCATGCGGATCGCCATCGGCGGCACATTGAACAGCGTGCCGCCGACGCTCAGCGGCAAACGCGCCGGATCGCTCGCCGCGTCCGTTCCCCAGGTCGGCCACAGCAGATAGGCGACCAGCGCAATTGCGCCGATAGCAGCAGCGCTCGCCAGCGCAATCGGCGCGATCAGGCGGCGGCGATGCCGGCGCGAGCCGCGTGCGATCGTCTGGGCTGTGGAGAGTGTGGTCATGACCGAAAGCATTGTTATGGGTGCGCGCGCCCCGAGCCGGAGCCGAATCATTTTCGAATATGTCACAGGACATGCCGATTTTCGCATCGCGTTCGTGAATCGGTCCGGCGCGAGCCATGTGCGCGGCGCGGTTCCAGCCGGCGGCGTTAACCTTTTCTTAAGGATAGTGTGGCGGACGGCGTTGGATTTTGCGAAGCAGGACGCGTGGTGTTGTGGTGTGGGATAAGTCCGATGTCGCCTGATGCGTTGAATTCGCTGTTTTCCCTGTGCATCGGCTTTGCGTTGGCCGGCGCGCTCGCCAGCGGATATCAGGCGATGCTGCGACGCCCCGCGGGATTTGCCCTGTTACAGGAGGGCGCAGTTCCCAGCACCTTCGCCGCGGTGCCGTTCCTGGTGTTTGCCGCTCCCTTCATCATCATGCGCAATACGCTGCGCGGCGCCCGGATCGAACGCCGCCGCTTCGAATTCGTGATGATGGCGACCGTGCTGGCGGGCTTCTGGAGCATGATGTCCGGCACCTTCTTCCTGATGACGCTGCGCGCCGCCGGGCTGTTGGCCTGAAGCGCTGGTTTTGTTTCAGCGCGCTTTCCTGGCGCGCACCGGTTCCCACGCTCTGACTGATATGCCAAGGTCT
Organism: Bradyrhizobium sp. S69; assembly: GCF_009766005.1. Taxonomy (GTDB): domain Bacteria; phylum Pseudomonadota; class Alphaproteobacteria; order Rhizobiales; family Xanthobacteraceae; genus Bradyrhizobium. The sequence continues at coordinate 493,473 of NZ_LMUK01000038.1, forward strand.
CCACGCACAGGAGATGCAGGAGATAAATCGAGCATGGCGATTTACCAACTTGACGGGCAGGGGCCCGAATTCCCGGCGGATGGAAATTACTTTGTCGCCGATAGCGCGACCTTGATCGGCAAGATCCGCCTGCTCAGCGGTGCCAGCGTGTGGTTCGGCGCGGTGCTGCGCGGCGACAATGAGTGGATCGAGATCGGCGAAGGCTCCAACGTGCAGGACAATTCGACCTGCCACACCGACATGGGCTTTCCGCTGACGATCGGAAAGAACTGCACGGTCGGTCACAACGTCATCCTGCACGGCTGCACCATCGAGGACGGCGCGTTGGTCGGGATGGGTTCGACCGTAATGAACGGCGCCAGAATCGGCCGCGGCAGTGTCGTCGGCGCGGGCTCGGTCATTACCGAGGGCAAGCAGTTTCCCGAGAACTCGTTGATTATCGGCGCGCCTGCGCGGGTGATCCGCACCCTCGATCCCGAACAGGTCACCAAGATGGGAGGCGCTGCGAAATCCTATCAGCGCAATGGCCCGCGCTTCAACAAAGGCTTGAAGAAGATCGGCTGAGCCGCGGCGGCGGCTACAGCGTTTTCGAGCGAAGTGGGCACCGGTTCGCGTGAAGAAAACGCGTCAAAATAAAATGCTAGAGTCCCGTTCCGATTTTGTCGGAACAGGGCTTTAGCCGCCCTCGGCTTCGTCCGCCTCGGCCTCGCCGGCGGCTTCCTCGTGACCGGCGGCCCACAGCGCGTGCTCCTGGCTGCCGTCCTGGTATGGGTTGCCGCCGGGTGGAATGTTTTCCCGCGCGGCGCGCTGGCCTTCTTCGAACGGATCGGGGTCGGTGCTCATGGCGTTGCTTTCCTGTCTCGCTTTTTGGCGCCGCGGGATTTCGCCAAGCCTGATAGCGCATTGTCTGATAGCACGTTCGGACCCGCAGCGCTTTTGCGTAGCGCATCTTTCAGGTCGATGGGAATGCCGTGCTTTCGCAACAGGTCGGCGAACGCTTCGTCGGCCAGCTCCTGCAGGGTTGCCATGCGGTCGCGCCCCAACTGGGTCAGCTTGCCGATTGTGTCCTCGTCGAAAGCGATCAATTTCCGCGCCATGTCTGCTCGCGCCAATTCTGCCAAGGTCACGTCTGCTGAGGCTCTGCGGTTCTGCGTTGCGTCCGCCCGCACGGCTGACGCCAATGCGGGTGAAACGAAATCGTTCCGGCCGAGAGCCGGCCGCGTCTGTCCCTCAAGATGAACGAAACTCGCGCAAAATTGAGCAGAATTTTCCGTCAACAGGCGCGGAAACCCCTATATCTGGCCGACGACGAGGCTTGAAGCGTGATGTCGCGGGGGCTCGTCGATGTTCTCGGAGGGACGATGATGTTGCGTAAGACTCTTCTCGCGTTGGCGGCGATAGCCTCGATCGGCCTGTTGGCGCCGGACGCGGCTTCGGCCCGCGGCGGTGGCTTTGGCGGCGGCGGTCATTTCGGCGGCGGCGGAGGTCACTTCGGCGGCGGCGGTTTCCGCGGCGGTTACGGCGGTTTCCACGGCGGCTATGGTCGCGGCTTTGGCTACGGTATCGGAGGGTTCGGACTGGGCGTGGGATTGGGCTACGGGCTCTACGGTCCATACGGCCCCTATGGCTATTACGGCGGCTACGGCGCCCCGTATTCCGATGGCTATTACGCCGACGAAGGCGGCTGCTACCTCGTGCGGCGTCGCGTGCAAACTCCTTATGGCTGGCGCATCAGGCGGGTCGAGGTCTGCGGCTGATCTGACTACTGAACTGAAACAGAGGATCGCAATCGTCCGCGCGCCGCGGAGTTGCGGTCCTCTTCATTTCAACCGATGGCTTCACCGACATCGCGTTCTCGCAAAAACCAGCGCGAGGCTGCTTTCGCGGCTTCCGCAAGGTCCGGATCGCCCTCACAGGCCCATGCGACGACGCCGTCAGGGCGGACCAGCACGGCGGTCAGGCCCAGCCGTTCCCTCGCGTCAGCCGCGACATATCTGACCTGATCGCCAAAGCGGCTTGCAACCGCCCGGAGCGGCGCGCGGCTGTCGAAGTCGATCAGAAGGCCGGTGCCGTCGCGCAGCAGAGCGGCGAGCCTGGTGCCGTCAGTCAGTTCGAAATCAGGGACGCTGCGACCGACCAGCGCGTGAGCGTCGCCGAGATCGTAACGCATAGAAACATTCCACACCCGTTCGGCAAAATAGGTGGCGCCATCGCGGGTGCCGACGAGGTCGCGCACAATCGCTTCCATGGCGCGCGCGTGGTGGCCTGGCCGCATGATCGAGACTTGCGCCCGCGACCAATCGAGAACCTGTGCGCCGATCGGATGCCGCTCGGCGAAATAGCTGTCGAGCAATCCGTCGGGCGCTTGCCCCCGGACGGTCGCGGCGAGCTTCCATCCAAGGTTCATGGCATCGCCTAGTCCAAGATTAAGCCCTTGCCCGCCCAGCGGCGAATGAATATGGGCAGCGTCCCCGGCGAGCAGCACGCGGCCTTTGCGATAGGTCGTCGCCTGCTGCGCGCGATCGGTCCAGTCTGTGCCGACATGCAGCGCGGTCAGGGTCACGTCGGTTTGCGAGACGCGCCGCAGTACCGCTTGGATATGCTCGAGCGTGATCGGCCCGGTTCGATGCGCCGCGCCGCCGTCGAACTCCAACAGGCCGAAATGGCCGGGCTGGGTCTGAAAATACATGCCGGTTGGCGTCAGGTGCCGGCCGTGCCTGAGCTTTTCCGGGTCGGCAACATCGACCTGAACGGAATAGCCGGTAAACTCCGGATCGGTCCCGATGAACGAGAAGCCGCCTGCCTTTCGCACAATGCTGCGGCCGCCGTCACAGCCGACCAGCCAGCGACCCTCAAAGCTGCGATCGCCCGCGTGGACCGTTACCCCGTCGGCGGATTGGGCGTAGCCTTCAACATCGACGCCGCGCCTGATCTCGACGCCGATGGCTTGCGCGCGATCGGCCAGCACGGTCTCGACCCGTTGCATTTCGGCTGCCATGTTGCGGTCGGCCGGGCCCGGCAGCCGATACGCCCATTTCGACCTGTCGATCTTGTCGTCCTCGAAGGGGATTCCGGCGAAGTGTCCGGCCTGCCGCCGCGGCTGCACCCCTTGAGCCGCAGGCTTCGCCTCGCGCGGGGGCGCCACAAGGCCGTCCAGCAGTCCGCGCCGGTCAAACGCTTCGATCGTGGGTACGGTCAGGCCGCGCATGCCGAACGGCAGTCTTTTTAACGGCGAGCGCGCGTTCTCGGCGCGCTCCAACACCAGCACGGAAACGCCGGCAAGGCGCAGTTCGCAGGCCAGCAACAGGCCGACCGGGCCAGCCCCGGCGATGATGACGTCATGGATCATGCCTCACCTAACGCTGTTGTTTTCGATCGATCCAATGATATGTTTGCAGCATGTCGATGCACCAAATCGATTTAGCGCGGGCCGATCTCAATTTGCTGGTGGTGTTCGAGGCGCTGTTTGCCGACCGCCATGTCGGCCGTGCCGCAAAGCGGTTATGCCTGTCGCAGTCGGCCACCAGCCATGCGCTTGGGCGGCTCCGCGAGTTGTTCAACGATCCACTTTTCGTCCGCAATCCGCGCGGCATCGAACCCACGCCGCGCGGCCGCGAACTGGCGCAGCCGATCGCCGACGCGCTGGCGCAAATCCGGGACTTTCTCAGCCCCGTGGCCGCCTTCGATCCGGCCACGCTGCAGCGCATTTTCAAGATCGCCGCCCATGATTACGCGATGACCGTCCTCGTCGCTCCCCTGATCGCGATCCTGCGCGCGGAAGCGCCCGGCGTGGATTTGCGATGCGTCAGCATGCCGCCCGCGGATGTCATCGAGGCGCTCGATCGCGGCACGCTGGATTGTGCGCTGGGCGGTTTCCACGGCATTGCAGCCGAGCGTGTGACACGCACATTGCTGTTCTCCGACAGGTTTGTCGGCGTTGCGCGGCGCGATCATCCCGGCTTGCGGAGGGGAAAGATGACGCTGAAGGATTTCGTCGCGACCCCGCAAGTCCTGGTGTCGGCCGGTGGCGAGGTGCGCGGCGGTATCGATGAAGCTCTCGCCTCGGCCGGGCATCAACGCCGGGTCGTGCTCTCGACGCCGAGTTTTCTTGCGCTGCCATGGATCGTCGAAACCACCGACCTTGTCGGCGTTCTGCCCGAACGCCTCGCGTTGCGGCTGAGTGCTGGCGCGCCGCTGACGGCGTTCGAGCTTCCGATCGACGTTGAGCCCATGACGTGCAGCATGCTCGCTCTGGCGCCGATCGCAAAGCAGCCGGAAATGCGGTGGCTGCTCGATCGAATCCGCTTTGCTTTCGGCCTGCCGCGCGCCGCCTCTCCCCGGAAAGGGCGCGTATCAATTAAGTCAAATAAATCCAAGGCAACTAACAAGGCAACTAAATCGAGAGCCGCGGCGCGATAGCGTCGATCAATCCTTGTCGGAATGTTTCTTGATGTTGCTGTTGAACAGGCCTTTGAAAAAGCCTGTGACGTTTTTCCAAGCGGTGGCGAAAACCGCCAGGCCGGTCGCCACGACGGCGATAATGCTTTGAAAAATGATGCTTCCTGTGCCCGGATCCAGATAGGCAGCCGCATCCGACACGCCGGCGATCGTGAAGTTCAGCAGTGCGAGAGACAGCAGGATATATTTCTGTGTTCGATTCATCGCGGGACCTTAGGGGCTCTTGGCGTGCTGTGAAGTGAACTTTATTTAATTTGCTTTCGGCAGTGGATTTGACACGTTGCCGTAATGTTATACGCGCGATCCCGATGCCGTCCGCGCGGACAAGGGTAATGATCGGCGGCACATGGCTGGCATGATCGCGGGCGGGTGATTTCGCGTTTTACGGGTTGCGCTTCCGAATGCAGCCGAACCACTGCAAGTCGAGGAAATTGACGATGAGCGCCGAGCCTCTCGCATCCGATGTCGTCGGATTGACCAAGGTCGCGCCGGTTTCGCGTCTCGGCCGCGTGCAGGCATGGTTCAAGACATACAAAGTGCTGGGTTGATGACGATCGTTCGAGATGCGGGATCGTTTCGAGATCCTTCCGGCTATGTCGCGCATTACGACGACAGGATATTCCGCGTCCTGCGGGAAGATGCCTTCAGCTCCTTCGAGTGGCTGAGAGCGTCGGGTCTGTTGGCCGATCTCGTCACCAACAAATGGCTGGTGCCGACCGATATTTCCACCGAACTTGCGATCCAGGATGTCGCGCCGCGCGTGCTGGAGCACGAGCCCATCAACTTCATATCCTATCCCTATGAGTGGCCTTTCGAGCTGTTGAAGCGGGCGGCGATCTTTCATCTCGATCTGCATCTCAAGGCGCTGGAATCCTGTTTTACGCTGATCGACGCCAGCGCCTACAATGTTCAATTCGAGGGCACCAAGCCGATCTTCATCGATCCGCTGTCGCTGGCGTCCTACACCGAAGGCGAAATGTGGATCGGCCAGCGGCAGTTCAACGACCAGTTTCTCAATCCGCTGCTGCTGACGTCGCTGCTGAAGATTCCGTTCAATGCCTGGTATCGTGGATCGGTCGAGGGGATTGCGTCCGAGGACCTGGCGCGGGCGCTTCGTGCCAGGCACAAATTGTCGTGGCGGATATGGTCGGAGGTGCTGATCCCCGTTTGGTTGCAACGCTCCGCCCAATCTAAACCGGCGAGGGGCATCGCCGCCAAGCAACGAAAGCTTCCGCTCAACGCGCTGCAATTCATGCTGCGCAATCTCAGGGGCTGGATCTCAGGCCTGCGCGATCCGTTTGCGACGCAGACGACGATCTGGCGCGACTATGAAGCCGAGAATTCCTATTTGCCGGAAGAGGAGAAACGCAAGCAATCCTTCGTGGCGGATTTCATCCAGCGCTTGCGGCCGAAAACGGTCTGGGATCTCGGCTGCAACACCGGCCTTTACAGCGAGACCGCGCTGCGCGCCGGCGCGCGTGACGTCGTCGGTTTCGACACCGATCACGGCGCGCTCAATCTTGCCGTACAGCGCTCGGTGCGGAGCGATCTGAAATTTCTGCCGCTGTATATGGACGCATGCAACCCGAGCCCAAGTCAGGGATGGCATCAAAAGGAGCGCGCCGGGCTGAGCTCGCGCGGCAGGCCGGACGCGATACTGGCCCTGGCGCTCGAACACCACATCGCGATTGCCCGCAACGTTCCGCTTCCGATGCTGCTCGACTGGGTGGTTGATCTCGCCGATTGCGGCGTCGTGGAGTTCGTGCCGAAAGAGGATCCCACGGTCCAGCGCATGCTGAGCATCCGAAAAGACATCTTCGACCAATACTCGCAGGCTGAATTCGAGGCTGAACTGGCGAAACGGGCGGCCATCGAAAAGAGGGAAGTCGTTTCCTCGTCGGGGCGGACGCTGTATGTCTACGCAAAAAGTCCGTCGCGTGCGCAGATTAGCTAGGCTCCTGCTATCGCTCGTCGTGCTGGTGCTGTTCTCGGGCGTCGCCTTTCTGAACTTTTACCGCACCAATTTCGAAAGCCTCACCGGGCCTTCGCGCGTGCTGCACTGGTATTTGCTCGTGCTGGGAATCGCGGTCGCGGGCTCGCTGGCGGCCAAGGCGATCTTTCGATCCTTTCCGATCGACCGGATATTCGTGATCGCGGCCGCGCTGTCCTTTATGGCGTTTTCCTACGACGAAATAACCAGGCTGGTTTCTCACGACGGAATCAGGGCGTTGATCGGCAATGACCATTTCGCGCTGTTTTCGATGCTGTGCTGGGTCGTCGTGACCCTGCTGATCGGCGCGCTGATCGGTATTTTCTCAAGGGCCGCGGTTTTGCTGCCGACGATGGCCTTGGTCGGCCTGGTTTACGTCGTGCCGGCCACGATGAGCCTGGGCCGGGCGCTTGCGCATCCGATCGTGATGAACGATCCCAAGGCGCTTGCATTGTCGGCGCGCCGCGATCCCAATGTCTACTGGATCCTGCTCGATGGTTATCCGAGGAGGGACGTGCTTCAGGAGTTTTTCAACTTCGACAACGCGCCGTTTGTCGACCGGCTGAAAGGTCTCAACTTCACGGTTTACGACCGCGCGGTCGCCAGTTTTCCCGAGACCTCCTTCTCGATATCCAGCACCCTGTCGATGGGGTTTCCAGTTGATGGAATTCCGCCTAGGACGCCGTCGCCGGCGGAATTGCAACGAACGGTTCGCGGCCAGAACGTCGTCGTCAATACCTTCCGCGCGATGGGCTACCGCTACGTGCATTTCCAGAATGGCTATGACGAACTGACGGCATGCCCGCTCGAGGGCGCCATCTGCATCAGGGGAAACGCTCAATCCAGTGGAAGTGCGTTCGAGTTCGACGAATTCAACATTGCGCTGCTGTCGAAATCGCCGGTGATGGATGCGATCGCCATGTTCACGGATGCGGACAGGGCAGTCCAGGAGTCCATGTTCATGCAGGGCGCGGTGCACGAAGTGACCGACCGGCTTTTCCAACTGCCCGAACGCGGTCCGTTCTTCCTGTACGCTCACGTGCTGGCGCCGCATCCTCCGATCCGCTTCAATCGCGATTGCTCGGTGCGGGCCGCGGCGCCGGATCTCCTGGACTGGAATGCAGCCGAAAAAGCCGCTTTCATCGATCAACTGATCTGCGTCAACGACGAGACCGTCACGCTGCTGGATGAAGTCATCGAGAGAGATCCGCAGGCCATCATCGTGCTGCAGTCCGACCATGGCACCGCGTTTCGCGGACAGTTCAAAAAGCCGTTCGACGGCTGGGACCTCCCGGACCAGAAGGAGCGGTTTGGCGCGTTGAATGCGCTGCGGATGCCGGAGGTCTGTTCGGACGAGGCGCAAGGCTCGGTCGATCTGGTCAATACCTTCGCCCGGGTGTTGAATTGCGTTTCGGGCGGCCATCTGCCGGACAAGGTCGCCCGGCGGTTCGTCGTTTCGCATGCCGATATGCGCACCGTTCACGAATACAAGGCGGATTCCGAATGACCCGGCCGGCCTGGGCTGGCCGGCAAGGGTGCGGCTCCGCCACGGGGAAGCGTCGGCGGGCTTGACGTGCAAAAAAAACAAGGCCGCCGGCGGAATATGACGCCCATGCGGCCTTGCCCTGCCCGGATATTGAAATCGGCTCGCGCCAACCCGGTAGCCGCACCATCGCCCGAGTCGCCGCCGTCAAGTGTGATTTAGTTCACATTTGGTGGCAAAAAATTTTTGCCGGCTGGTGGGAATAAAGCCTGGGCCTGGTTTTTGGGCCGGGTTTTTCCGTTCCCCGTTCTCGCGGTCGGATCAGCCGTGCGATTTGGCGCGCCGGTGCTGCGCACCTCTGGTGGCATGGAGTTTGGGCCGGTTTGTGGCGTGTCTGGCCTTGGGCTGATCGGATGATGCTTCCGTCGCCGGGGCAGCCGCGAAGGATTGCCTGAGGCTGTCGATCGCGCCGGCCACCGCGCCAACCTGGTCGGACAACCGCTTGGCGTCATTTTGCTGCGCTGCGAGCAGGCGTTTGACGCTCTGGACCTGGTCCTGCAGCGCCTGCAACTGATCGATCGATTCTTGCTGGGAGAACTCCAGCGCCTTGGTTCTCTCGACTAATTGCTCGGACGCCGCGGCCGCCCGGAGCTGGATTTGCCGGGCCGATACCACACGATCCGGTTCGGTCGAGCTGCCGGCGGTGGCGCGCCAAAGCGCGATCGATCCGGCGGCGGTCAGCATCAGGACGAGCGCAACCGCCGCGAGTGCAATCGGTTGCCGGCCGATACGCGCGATACGGTGGTTACCTTGATCGCCGGAGGTGATGTCGATCATGGACCTTCAAGCCGGCCGCGTCGGCAAAGTTCCCGTACCCGAGGCAAAAGTTCCCCTCAGCGAGGCAAAGCTACTCCTAAGCAAGGCACAGGCACTGGACTGTCCCGTCTAGCTTCGCTCGTCGGGAGCCGGGACGTCGCCTTCGAGGGCACCGCCGGGATGCGGCCGGTACTGCACGGTGCGCTGGATTTGCTTGAGGCCATTGCGGGTTTCGATGGTGATGATCTTGAGCAGCGCCGCGAGCATGATCGGCCCGAAGGCGAGCAGGCAAAGCAGGATCAGCACGACACGCGTCGCGCGGTCCTTGCCATGTCGCGAGGACACCATGGCTCAACAGCCGGTCAAAGAGAGTCTTGTGCGCGCGTTGGGCATCGAAAACTCCTTGCTAATTTGCTGGAGTGATCGAAGCAGATCGGCGTCCTCCGTTGCAACACGGACTGCGCCTTAACCTAACTGCTAAACCTTACCTTGCAGGGCACAACGAAAATCTCCGCCGCTCAGTTCGGCGTTGCAACCGTGGCGACGTATCGCGTTGCATCGCGTCGGTGGCGCAGGCTCAATCGGCGGTGCCGACGAAGTCTAAGCATCGCTGCCATGTCGGTCTGTCGTCTGTTGCCGAGGAACAACAGGCTTGGGATGTTCGCGAAGGAGAGTTGAATTTGGACTGACATCTGGGTCAAGATCGAACTGCGCGGTACGACGGGGAAAAAAATGCAGCACGCGTTGCTTCTCAATCCATTCAGTCTCAACCTAGAGCCGGCGCAAATCGTCAATCGGCCGAAACGCATCGCCAACAGGCAGGCGGCGCGTTCAACGCCGGTTTGCTCGCGATGCGAGTCGGACGACATCCTGAGTTACGTGACGGCGCAATGGAGCAATGAATCCCAGCAATGGGAATTGGCCAACACGTTCGATCAGCCAGCGCACTGCAACAACTGCAACGGCGCCTGCGAAATAACCTGGCTGCCGCTCTGAACTTGAAGCGGCGCTGCACCTCGATAGTCCGAGTCTGGTCCCGGTGCGGCGCGCAATTTTCCGCGCCGCAAAAAAGTAGCGGCCAGCTCTTGGGGGATGAAGCGCATCGGCTTGGCGCCGCCGCCGATCCGGCGCGCAGGCCCGCCCCACCGGCACGACGCCGGGAATTTCAGTCGTCGCGGCCTTCGCCTTTGCGCTTGGATCGCGCGGATTCCTCTTCGATGTAGGCCAGATTCTGGTCGTAGATGATCCGTTCCGCTCCGGACAGCGCGATAAACCGCTTTCCTTTGGCGCGTCCCACCAGCGTCAAGCCGACCTGACGCGCGAGATCGACGCCCCATGCGGTGAATCCGGAACGGGAGATCAGGATCGGTATGCCCATCCGGACCGTCTTGATCACCATCTCGGATGTGAGCCGGCCCGTCGTGTAGAGGATCTTGTCGGCGGGATCGACGCCATGGCGGTAGATCCAGCCGGCGATCTTGTCGACGGCGTTGTGACGGCCGACATCTTCCGTGTAGCAGACCGGCTCACTTTCCTTGCATAGGACGCAGCCATGAATGGCGCCTGCTTCCAGATAGAGCGATGGCATCGTGTTGATGGCGTGGGTCATCCGGTAGAGCCAGGATGTCCGCAATTCGGCCTTCGGCAGCGCCACACTCTCGACGGCCTCCAGCAAGTCGCCGAATGCCGTGCCCTGCGCGCAGCCTGAGGTCTGCGTACGCTTCTTCAGCTTCGCCTCGAAATTGGTGTGGTGCTCGGTCCTCACGACCACGACCTGCAGATCGTCGTCGTATTCGACCTCGGTGACGACGTCGTCGTATTTGAGCATGTTCTGGTTCAGCAGGTAGCCGAGCGCGAGATACTCCGGGTAATCGCCGATCGTCATCATCGTGACGATCTCCTGCGCATTGAGATACAGGGTCAGGGGACGTTCGACCGGGACCTTGATCTCGACCGTCACGCCGGTCTGGTCGATCCCGGAGACCCGCTGGGTCAGGCGCGGATCGTCCGGATCGGGTACGATCAAGGGAGCCGGCGGCTTTTCCATCTTCATCATGCCGGCCAGGTTAGCATGACATCGCCGGAGTGCCGATATAAACCAGCAAAGACGGCAATCGGCCGGGTTCCCAGACCTTCTCGGCCGAGTCTGCGCGTGTCCGTCATCAAACACGCGCATCACGATTTCGACATCGACGCGCCGGCCTCGGCTGCGGCGGTGATCTGAGAGGCGGACGATGGCTCAATTATCGGACGACTGCTTCGCTTTCGGTGGACCGATGATGGCGGTCGACGAGGCCGTTGCGATCATCGCATCGCGCCTGAGGGCGGTCGCGGAGACGGAAACTGTTGGCCTGACCGAGGCGGACGGCCGGATCCTCGCCGTCGACGTCGCCGCGCCCCTGCCATTGCCGCCCTTCATGAACTCCGCCGTCGACGGCTACGCGGTCCCGGCCGGGGATCTGCCGAGGGACCGCGAACGGCCCTTTCCCATCGGGGGACGCGTGCAGGCCGGTGCTGCGGCGCCGGCGCTCCGGCCCGGGCACGCCGTCCGGATCTTCACCGGCGCGCCGATGCCCGCCGGCACCGACACCGTCTTCATGCAGGAAGACGTCCGCATCGACGACACCGGACGCGTCGTCCTGCCACCCGGCCTGAAGGCTGGCGCCAACGTTCGCCCCGCCGGCGAAGACATTCCGCAGGGACACGTGGCGCTGAAGGCTGGCAGGCGGCTGCGCCCGCAGGACGTCGCGGTCGCCGCGGCTTTCGGACTTACAATGCTCGACGTGGTGCGCCGGCTTCGTGTGGGCGTGTTCTCGACGGGCGACGAACTGACTTCTCCCGGAGCGGAGCGGGCGGAGGCCCAACTGTTCGATTCCAACCGCTTCATGCTGATGGCGATGCTCCGGAGGCTCGGCTGCGAGGTCGGAGATTTAGGTATCCTGCGGGACGAAAAATCAGCTTTGGCGCGGGCGCTGAAAGTGGCGGCCGCTCGACACGATCTTATCCTGACCACCGGCGGGGTCTCGACCGGCGAGGAGGACCACGTCAGGACCGCGGTCGAGAGCGTCGGCTCACTGGTTCTGTGGCGGATGGCGATCAAGCCCGGGCGCCCCGTTGCGATGGGCATCATCGACGGGACGCCGCTGATCGGCCTGCCGGGCAATCCGGTGGCGAGTTTCGTGACGTTCGTCCACGTCGTTCGTCCGGCGGTGCTGGCGCTGTCCGGAGCGACGCCGGCGCCTTTGCTGCCAATGCCGGTCCGGGCCGCGTTCGGTTACAAGAAGAAGCTGGGGCGGCGCGAATACGTCCGCGCCTCGCTGCGAGAGGCCGCGGACGGCACGCTGGAAGCCGTCAAGTTTGCGCGCGAGGGCGCCGGGCTGCTGTCGTCGCTCGTCGACACCGACGGCCTGATCGAACTCGGCGAATCGATCGTCCGGGTTGAACCCGGAGACCAGGTCGGATTTCTCGGCTACGCCGAACTGCTGTAGGTCGTCCGTATGACCACCAGGAAATTCGCTCTGATTGGCCTCCGGTACGGATCGCACGCTCGCTCAGACCGCTGCGCCCGGGATCTCGACGCGTTCTAAATCGACCCTTGCCTCTGGCATACCAAGGACTAGAGTCTGTCAGAACTATTGCGGAGAGCCGGATTTTCATGAGCAGCGACGTCCACAAGGTCCGCGAGTTCGAGCATCCGGGCGAGGGTCGGAAGCGGGCCAAATCAACGCCGAAAGGCCGTCAGATCGATCCGACCGCCGCGCATGAGATCGAGCTTTTGCTCGGCGACCGGTCGCGCCGGCGCGATCTCCTGATCGAGCATCTGCACCTGATCCAGGACAAATACCGCCAGATTTCGGCGGCCCATCTCGCCGCCCTTGCAGACGAAATGAAACTCTCCTTCGCCGAAGTGTTCGAGACCGCAACGTTCTACGCGCATTTCGACATTGTGAAGGAGGGTCAGCCCGACGTGGCACCGCTCACCATCCGGGTCTGCGATTCCTTGACCTGTGCGATGCTGGGTGCGGAGAAGCTGCTGCAGCAACTGCAGACCGCGGCCGGTCCCGGCATCCGCGTCGTGCGCGCACCCTGCGTCGGCCGCTGCGACACCGCGCCGACCGCCGAAGTCGGCCACAACTTCGTCGACCACGCCACGGTCGCGAACGTGCTCGCTGCCGCCAAAGCCGGCGACACCCACGCGCATCTGCCCGACTACGTCGATTTCGACGCCTACGTCGCCGGCGGGGGCTACCGGTTGCTGTCGCGCCTGCGCTCCGGAGATTTTCCGAAGGACGATCTGCTCAAATCGCTCGACGATGCTTCGCTGCGCGGGCTCGGAGGCGCAGGCTTTCCCGCGGGACGCAAGTGGCGCTCGGTGCTCGGCGAGCCCGGTCCGCGGTTGATGGCGGTCAACGGCGACGAGGGCGAGCCCGGGACGTTCAAGGACCGCTATTATCTGGAGACCGATCCGCACCGCTTCCTCGAAGGCATGCTGATCGGCGCGCATGTGGTCGAAGCGCCCGAGGTCTACATCTACCTTCGCGACGAATATCCGGCCGCGCGGGAGATACTCGAGCGCGAGATCGCGAAGCTGCCAGCCGGCGGCCCGCAGCTGCACATGCGACGCGGCGCCGGCGCGTATATCTGCGGCGAGGAATCTTCGCTGCTCGAAAGCCTGGAGGGCAAGCGCGGACTACCCCGGCACAAGCCGCCGTTCCCGTTCCAGGCCGGTCTGTTCGGTCTGCCGACCCTCATCAACAACATCGAGACCTTGTGGTGGGTGCGCGACATCGTCGAGAAGGGGCCGGACTGGTGGAAGGGTCATGGTCGCAACGATCGTCACGGTCTGCGCAGCTATTCGGTGTCCGGACGCGTCAAAAATCCAGGCATGAAACTGGCGCCCGCCGGTGTCACCGTGCGCGAACTGATCGACGAATTCTGCGGCGGCATGGCCGACGGGCATACGTTCCAAGCCTACCTGCCGGGCGGCGCCTCGGGCGGCATCCTGCCGGCCGCGATGGACGACATCCCGCTGGATTTCGGTACGCTCGAAAAATACGGGTGCTTCATCGGATCGGCAGCGGTCGTCATCCTCTCGCAGGCCGACAGTGTCAGGGGCGCGGCGCTCAATTTGATGAAGTTCTTCGAGGACGAGAGTTGCGGGCAGTGTACGCCCTGCCGCGCCGGAACCGAGAAAGCGGTTCTGCTGATGCAGCAGCCGGTCTGGAACGACGAACTCCTCGGCCAATTGAGCCAGGCGATGCGGGACGCCTCGATCTGCGGGCTAGGTCAGGCGGCCTCGAATCCGCTGACGTCCGTCATCAAATATTTCCCTGACGAATTCAGACCGCAGCCGCAGCAGGCCGCCGAGTAGGCTGACCGGGCGCAACCGAGTTTCCGACGAGGTATCGTATGAGCAACGAGAAAAGTCCACCGCCGCAGGGCTACGGTCACGACGCCAAGGGTGCGGCGGGAGGCAAGAACGTTCCCGACGGCCGCGTGACGGTCTCGCACAGTGAACCGATTGGGCAGGTTGGCGGCGCAGGCCACGGACCCCAGACGATCGCGTTCGAACTGGACGGTCAGCAGGTCGAAGCCAGCGCCGGCGAGACCATCTGGCAGGTCGCGAAACGTCAGGGCCGCGAGATTCCGCATCTGTGCTATTCGCCCGCGCCGGATTACCGGCCGGACGGCAATTGCCGCGCCTGCATGGTCGAGATCGAGGGCGAGCGTGTGCTGGCGGCGTCCTGCAAGCGCACGCCGAGCGTCGGCATGAAGGTGAAGACCGAAAGCGCGCGCGCGGTCGCGGCGCAGAAGATGGTGATGGAGCTTCTGGTCGCCGACCAGCCGGCGCGCGCGACTTCTCATGATCCGGATTCGAAGTTCTGGCACTGGGCCGAAAAGGTCGAGGTGACGGAAAGCCGCTTCCCGGCGGCCGAGCGCTGGCAGGGCGACGCCAGCCATCCGGCGATGCGCGTCAATCTCGACGCCTGCATCCAGTGCGGCCTGTGCGTGCGCGCCTGCCGCGAGGTGCAGGTCAACGACGTCATCGGCATGGCCTATCGCAACCATGATGCCAAGATCGTGTTCGATTTCGACGATCCGATGGGTGAGTCCACCTGTGTGGCGTGCGGAGAGTGCGTCCAAGCGTGTCCGACCGGCGCACTGATGCCGTCCGTGATGCTCGACGAGAACCAGACCCGCGTCACCTATCCGGACAAGAAGGTCGACTCGCTCTGCCCATATTGCGGCGTCGGGTGCCAGGTCACTTATCAGGTCAAGGACGAAAAGGTCATCTATGCCGAAGGCCGCGACGGGCCGGCCAACCACAACCGCCTCTGCGTCAAGGGTCGCTTCGGGTTCGACTACATCCATCATCCCAATCGCCTCATCAAGCCGCTGGTGCGGCTACCGGGCGTGAAGAAGGATGCCAACGATCAGGTCGATCCGGCCAATCCGTTCACGCATTTCCGCGAGGCATCCTGGGAGGAGGCGCTCGACATCGCCGCCAGAGGTCTTGTCAAGGTCCGCGACGAGAAGGGCCCCAAGGCGCTGGCCGGCTTCGGCTCCGCCAAGGGCTCCAACGAAGAGGCCTATCTCTTTCAGAAGCTGGTCCGGACCGGCTTCGGTTCCAACAACGTCGACCACTGCACGCGGCTTTGCCACGCGTCCTCGGTCGCCGCCCTGTTCGAAGGCGTGAGCTCGGGCGCGGTCTCGGCGCCGTTCGCCGCCGCCGCGGACGCCGAGGTCATCTGGGTGATCGGAGCGAATCCCACCGTGAACCATCCGGTCGCCGCGACCTTCATCAAGAACGCCGCCAAGCGCGGCGCCAAGCTGATCGTGATGGATCCGCGCCGGCAGGCGCTCTCGCGGCACGCCACCACGCACCTGCAATTCAAGCCCGGCAGCGACGTCGCGATGCTCAATGCGATGATCAACACGATCATCACCGAGGGCCTGACCGACGAGCAATATATCGCCGGCTATACGGAGGGATACGAAGACCTCAAAGCCAAGATCACCGAGTTCACCCCGGAGCGGATGTCGCAAATCTGCGGCGTTCCCGCCGAGACCCTGCGCGAAGTGGCGCGGATGTACGCGCGCGCGAAATCCTCCATCATTTTCTGGGGCATGGGCATCAGCCAGCATGTGCACGGCACCGACAACGCGCGCTGCTTGATCGCGCTGGCGCTGATCACGGGCCAGATCGGACGTCCGGGCACCGGCTTGCATCCGTTGCGTGGCCAGAACAACGTGCAGGGCGCCTCCGATGCCGGTCTCATTCCGATGTTCCTGCCGGATTATCAGCCCGTCGGTCGCGACGATCTGCGCGGCGCGTTCGAAGAGCTCTGGGGCCAGAAGCTCGATCCCGAGCGCGGGCTCACGGTCGTGGAGATCATGAACGCGATCCATGCCGGTCAGATCAACGGCATGTACGTCGAAGGGGAGAACCCGGCGATGTCGGATCCGGACCTGCAGCACGCGCGCCAGGCGCTGGCCATGCTCGACCATCTGGTGGTGCAGGACCTGTTCGTGACCGAGACCGCCTTCCACGCCGACGTCATCCTGCCGGCTTCCGCTTTCGCGGAGAAATCAGGATCCTTCACCAATACCGACCGTCGCGTGCAGTTGGCGCGCGAGGTGGTCAAACCGCCGGGGGATGCGCGGCAGGATCTCTGGATCATCCAGGAGATCGGCAAACGCATGGGACTGCCCTGGGACTATTCGGGACCGGGCGAAGTGTTCACCGAGATGGCCGAACTGATGCCGTCGCTCAAGAACATCACGTGGGAGCGGCTGGTCCGCGAGGGCGCGGTGACGTATCCGGTCGACGATCCGGACAAGCCAGGTAACGAGATCATCTTCACCACAGGTTTCCCGACCGAGAGCGGCCGCGGCAAGATCGTGCCGGCCAAGGTCATTCCTCCCGACGAATTGCCCGACGACGAGTACCCGATGGTGCTTTCGACCGGCCGCGTACTCGAACACTGGCATACGGGTTCGATGACCAGACGCTCCCACGTACTTGATCAGATCGAGCCCGAGGCCGTCGCCTTCATGTCGCCCAAGGATATGCGGCGGCTCAATGTGTGGCCCGGCGATTTCATCCGGCTGGAGACGCGACGCGGCGCTGTCGAACTGAAGGTCCGCTCCGACCGCGACGTTCCGGAGAATATGGTCTTCATGCCGTTCTGCTACGCGGAAGCCGCGGCGAATTTGCTGACCAATCCCGCACTCGATCCGTTCGGCAAGATTCCGGAATTCAAGTTCTGCGCGGTGCGCGCCGAGAAGGCCGAATTGCGGAGTGCGGCCGAGTAGGGGCCGCCAAAAAAGTTGCGGCCAGCTCTTGGGGGAGAGCTGGCCGCGCGCGATCCGGTCTGGGACGGGGAGGGGTGGGGATGTGACCGGGTCGCGTGTCCTAGCGTGCGGTCGCGGTGGCGACAGCGGGTCGGTTGTCGCCCAGCGAGACCCAGACATTGGGATCGCTCTGCGATTGGCGTTTGACGAAGCGGTATCCGGTCTCGTTCCAGGCCACGACGTTCTCGTTCTGGTTGTCGAGGACGAACTCGCCCTTATCGGTCTTCACGGTCAGGATCGCGTGGCCTTCGCCGTTCCTGTCGCGCACCACCGTGATCAGCAGTGCTTCGCGCGGCCATCCGGCGTCGATCAGCATCTTGCGCTTCATCAGCACGTAGTCCTCGCAATCGCCGTAGCCGTCGGTCGGCAACGACCATTTCTCAACCACGCCCCAATGGTCCATGTCGGTCATCGGCTTCACGGTCTCGTTGACCCAGCGATTGACCCGAAGCAGATCGCGCCAGGCGGTCTGCGTCAGCACGATATCGCGTGGCTGCGAGGTGCCGCCCGGACACTCGCCCGGACTGTTCGCGCAGAATTCGGTCCAGCCGATCGGCGCTCGCGTGGTGTCGCCGAGGCTCGCATACATTGTCCGTTCATCGCCGGCATGCGCCGACACGCTCATTCCGAAGAGGATGGCGATAACCGCCAAACCCTTTCCCCGTCCCCTGAAATCCAACATTGTGGCCCCCGTTTCTTGTTGGGACCACGTTTCGCACAAACGTTTTTCGCCGCGGCTAAGTTAGCCAAGTACATTTGAGGCGATTGCAAGTAAAACAAGCCGCGAATTCGATCTATACTTGAATCGAATTAGACTAAAATTTGAAGTATTCGCAATTGATTCAAATTTTACAGATTAACCCGCGCCAGCATGCGGTGCAGCGATTTGCGGCGGCATCGGCGGTTCCCGTTAACCTGATACGGTCGACGAAAAATACCTCACACGCGGCCTCGAATGCTGCGAATGGCGGCGAGATCGGCGTCGTCGGGCGCGCCGGCGCTTTACCGCGCGCTAACGCTGTCTCACAGCCGCACGAAAAAGCTCCCGTAACGCGCACTTGGCGGCAGACTTGGCAAAGCCGGAACAGCCGTGCATGCATTCGGAAAACATCAGGGGAGATAATGATGAAGCGGCTGGTCTGGGGTTTTTCAGCGTTGCTGTGGCTTGCGGTCGGGGCCCACGCTGCCGAGCAACCGAAAATTAACCCCACCGATCCCCAGCCGACCTGTCCGATGTGTCCGGGGACCTATGTCCCGGCCTCGGAGATCGACGCTTATGCCCAGAAGGCGCTGGACGAAAAGCTGCTCGACCAGCAGGTCCGCGATATCGACATCGGCAAGGCCCATATCGGCATCGGCCGGGTGCATCGCGGCAGGCTGGAAAAGCCGGCGCCGGATTCGGTCGCCGAGCATGACCAGATCAGCGAGGTCTATCATGTGTTGTCGGGAGCGGCGACCTTGGTGCTGGGTCCCGATATCGTCAACCGGCAGCGGCGGCCGGCGAGCATGCGCACGGTGGTGGAATTCAACGGCCCCGGCAACAACGGCTCCGAGGTGCGCGATGGCGTGGCCTACGAGATCAAGGCCGGTGATGTCGTCGTGATCCCGGCCGGCACCGGCCACTGGTTCACCCGGATCGACGATCACATCGACTACATCATGGTGCGGATCGACCCCGACAAAGTGACCCCGCTGAAGGGCGAGGCGCAGTCAAAGGACTATCTGTCGAAGCCGGCGAAGAAGGGGGAGTGAACGGGCCTTAAAGCGTTTTCGAGCCAACGGGTCGCGCGAATGCGCGCCCGATGACAGGCTCCGTGGGCACCGGTCCGCGTGAAGAAAACGCGTCAAAACAAAAGACCCTAGCGCGAGCTGACGCTATCTTCCAGCGTCTCGGCGAGCTGCTCGTGGATAAACTCGAGCGCAAAGCCTTCCTCGAGATTGCGCACCACGCGCGCTGCGATCCTGCCGAGCAGCACCTGGGATTTCAGCGGCGGGCGGTTTTCCGCGGCGATCGCAGCACCCGACAGCGACATGTCGATGATCCGGCAGGTCATCTTGGTGCCGTCCTCGAGCGTCATCAGCGCGATCGGATTGCGCGGCACGATACGGTCGTGGCGGCGATCTTCCGGCAGATTGAGGATGTCGCGGTTGGCGAGCCAGGTGAGCTGGGCGGCGAGCTTATCGCGCTTGCGCGCAGTAGCGCCGACCGTCATCGCAAAGCCGTTGTCGATGATGCGGGTGATCTTGCCTTCGACGCGGCCGATATGGTCGAGATAGGCGATCACGCGGTCGCCGACATTGCCGATGCCGGGCGCCAGCAGAGCGAGGCCCCCCGGCGACATATTGATGATCTGGCAGGGAAACTCGCGGCGGTCCGGCAGCATGTAGCGGCCGAGCAGATGAACCTTCACGCGCTGAAAGCGGCGTCGCTCTTCGGCGGCCGGAAGAATAGATTTTTTGTGCGCCAACGCCATCTTCGCCACCCGACAACCGGACTTTCGGTGTCGGCCGACCCTAAGGCCGTCAGGGTTAACGAGCGGTTAGCATGGGTTGCGTCATATAGAGGCAGCTACCACAATTCCGCGGAGCGCGCTGCGATGCGGTTGAACAGCCACAGCAGCGGCGGGCATGCCAGCAGCACCACGGCGCCGAAATCGAACGCCGCCGCCGCACTCCCGGCCCATTTGGCGCAGGCCCCGCCGACGATCGGCCCCAGCATCATGATGCCGTAGTAGACCGTATAGAAGATGCCCATGCCGATGGCGCGGGTGGCGGGTTTGAGCACGCGGGCCGGCAGGCTCATGATCGAGCCGGCGGGAAGGCCCGAGACCAATCCGAGCGCCGCGATGGTTGCGATCACCGCGTTCTCGCGCGGCAGCGCCAGCATCAGCATCGAAAACAGCACGGCGCCGGCGATCAGGATCGATTGCGGCCGCCCGGTTCGGTCGGCGAGAAATCCGCCGCAGGGGACCGAGAGCACCGCGAGCCACAGCACGATGCTGACGGCCGATCCGGCCGAGGCGATCGACCAGCCGCGTTCGACCAGCATCGAGGGCCCGAAGCTGAAGATCGCGGCAAACCCGACATTGAAGAGACCCCAGATCGACCCCGCCATGATCACCGCCATCGTGGAGCGCAGATCGGGCCGCGCGGCGTTGGTCGCGGCTGCCAGCATTGTCTCCGGCGATCGATAGGTCGCCGCCAGCAGCACGATCCCCAGCGCGACCGCGCCGGCCACCACAAGGCCCACCGCGCTGACGCCATAGGCGACGCCGACCGCGGGCAACGCCAACAGCGAGAGCGCGACGCCGGCCGGCCATGACACCACGAACACTGCCATCGCGGTGGCGATCTCCTTGCCCGCGAACCAGTCGGTGACCATCTTGGTCATCTGCACGTTGAGCAGCACGCCGCCGGCGCCGGCGACCAGCCGGCCCGCGATCTGCAGGCTCCACGCTTGCGAAAACGCCATCGCAAGCCCGCCGGCCAGCATCAGCAGCAGCGCGGCGATCACGGTGATCTTGTCGCCGAACTTCTGGCCGATCGCGCCGCCGGGTAACGACAGCGCCACGCCCGGCGTGAAATACAGCCCGATCAGCAATCCGATGTCGGCGAGGCTCGCGCCATATCGCGGGCCGAGCAATGGCGCGACCGCGGCGATGCTTTGAAACTGGAAGCCCATGGTGAGGCGAACCGTGAACAAGACGGCCAGAATGCCCCACCGGTTGCGCAACGTCTCACTCCCCACGATCGAAGCGCAACCTGAGACCGCAGCCTGCGCGAGTCAACCGCCGCGCCGTGTCCCGGACGCGGTGCCGCCTCGGCGATGCGAAGCATCGTCCGGGCAGTGCTGCTCCGCAGAGCCGGGACCTATGTTTCTGTCAGTCGTTGCTTAGGATTGGCTGGAAAGCCGGCACGACCTTGGGTTATTACACAGAGATGGACGCCGCTTTCTTCGTCTACATCCTCGCGAGCAGGAAAAACGGGACCCTGTATATCGGTGTCACCAACAACCTTGCTCGCCGGGTGACTGAGCATAAAGCCAAGCTCGTTCCCGGCTTCACACGCAAGTATCAGGTTGATCAACTGGTTTATTTCGAGGCGTTCAGTTCTATCCTCGAAGCTCGCGCACGAGAGCATACCTTGAAGCGATGGCGGCGGGCGTAGAAGATCGCTTTGATTGAGAAGCTCAACCCGGATTGGCAGGATTTGAGTGACAGGCTCAATTCGTGATCGCTGGTTATCGTTGGAAGGGCATCTGGACCCGGACTTGTGGGCCCCGGATCAGCAGCGCACCGCTTCGCGCTGCGCAGCATCCGGGGCACGAGGTCTTATCGCGGTGCGATGTTTTCAGCGCACCCACCAGCCTCGTGTCCCGGACGCGGTGCAGCACGCAGTGCTGCTCCGCAGAGCCGGGACCCAAAGGCAGCATTAAGATAACCAGAAACGCCAAAACAGGGAGCAAAACCTCATGGAACAGATCCGCGTATGCACCTATGCCGGTCCGGGCGCACAGCCGGTGATCCGCCAGGTGCCCTGGCCGAAAATCCCGAAAAAGGCCGCGCTGATCAAGGTCGGCGCCTGCGGTGTCTGCGGCACCGATTTGCATATCCTGAAAGGACATTGGCCGAAGCCGTTGCCGTGGCCGTTCACGCTCGGCCACGAGATCGGCGGCGTGCTGGTCGAGGTCGGTTCCGAATTCAAGGAAGACTTCATGAGCAAGCCGCTTAACGTGGGATCGAAGGTGATGATCCCGCCGCTGATGCCGTGCGGCCAGTGCTATTACTGCATCCATTATCCGCAAAGCGCCAACAAGTGCCTGACGCCGGTCTATTACGGCCGCTATCTCGGCTTCGACAAGGCGCCGCATCTGTGGGGCGGCTGGGCCGAATATGTCTATGTCGATCTCGAGGAATTGCCCGGCACCAAGATCTACAAATTGCCCGACGACATGTCGCTGCGGCTCGGCGCATTGTCGGAGCCGTTGACCTCCTGCATCCGCGCCTTCAACCGCGCCAGCCGCGCCGGCGGCTTCACCTGGGGCGATACGGTGGTGATCCAGGGCTCCGGCCCGATCGGGATTCTCGCGGTCGCGGCTGCGCAGGAGATGGGGGCAGGGCGCGTGATATGCGTGGGCGCGCCGGAAGCGCCGCGATTAAAGCTCGCGCGCAAATTCGGCGCCGAAGCCACTGTCGATATCGAGCAGGTCACCAGCCCCGAGGCGCGCATCAAAGCGGTGCGCGACATCGTCGGCGGTTTTGGCGCCGATCTAGTGATGGATTGCTCGGGCCATCCGAGCGCCGGCCCCGAAGGCATCGAGATGTTGCGCGACGGCGGCACCTATGTCGAGATGGGCCAGTTCACCGACGCCGGCTCGATCGCGACCTCCTGGCATCGCATCTGCACCAAGGACCTCAACGTGCTGGGCTCCTGGGGCTTTACCGGCAACGATCTGCCGCTCGGCGTCGACATGCTCTATCGCACCCGCAACAAATATCCCTGGCTGGAAATGCAGACCATCTATCCCTTCACCGAAGATGGCGTCGCCCGCGCCGTCGCCGACGCCATGGCGATGAAGACGGTGAAGTCGACCATCGTGCCGTGGCCGGAATTGGTGGAGTGAGGCCGGCGAACCCGGGATCAGCTACGAATCGCAAGGGCGGCTTAATCCGAAGCTGCTAATTCAAGGCTGCCGATTCGAAGCCGCACGGGGGACTGCAATGAGCGACTGGATACATAACCTGCCGGTGCTGGCGATGGCGCTGGTGGTGTTCGGCTTTACCTATCTGCTGGCGGCGATCATCCTGGTTTCGGTGTCGGCGCTCGCGAACGGGGAGCGCGTAAAGTCCTTCAAGGCGGTCTCGGTGGGTATGCTGCCGGTGCTCGGCATCATCTTCGGCCTGTTCGTGGCGTTCACCGCGGCGCAGGTCTGGGCCGACAATGAGCGCGCCAGTGCCGCGGTCAGCCGCGAGGCCAGCGCGCTGCGCGAGGTGACGCTGCTCGCCGCCGGCCTGCCGGCCGAGCAGCAGGCCCATCTGACAGAGCTCGTTCGGCGCTATGTCGAGCAGGCGGTCACGGTGGAATGGCCGATGATGGCCAGCCAAACCGCGTCGCTGCGGGCCACCCCCGCCGCACTTGCCGAGGCGCTGCAAGGGGTGGTCACGATGACGCCGCAGGGTGCGGGCCAGCAGACCGTGCAACGCGAGATCATCACCGCGCTGGGGACCGCGCTGGATGCGCGCCGGCAGCGGATCATCGTCAGCCAGTCGGAAGTCAATCCGGTCAAATGGTGGTGTCTCTATTTGCAGGCGCTATGCGAACTGATCGTGATCGCGCTGGTGCACTGCGACAACAGGCTGACATCGGCCGTGGCGCTCGGCCTGTTTGCGACCGGCGTCGCCGCATCCGTGCTCTTGATCGCCGCCCACGACCGTCCGTTCACCGGGCAGATTTCCGTCGGGCCGGGGCCGTTGCTGCAAATCATGCCGGAGCCAGCGGCGAAGGGGTGAGCGCGGCCGGCGTGATTTTTATCATCGAGCGCCGAGAAGGCTCTATCGGCGCGGCCGGTTGGCTGTAGGATCGTTCTCACTCAACTCCCGCATCTCAGGGGCTGCGTGTCATGATCTGGAAAACGCATTGGACGTTGCGTTGCGCCGTGTTGCTGGGATTGCTGGCGAGCGCACCGGCCAGAAGTGAAGATTATCCCTCAAGGACGATCACCATCGTGGTTTCGCTCGCGGCCGGCAGCGGCATGGACGCGATCGCGCGTCTGTATGCGGAAAAACTCTCGGAGGCTTTCGGCAAACCGGTCATCGTCGAAAACAAGCCGGGTGCTGCCACGACATTGGCGGCCAACCAGGTCGCCAAGGCCGCCCCCGACGGCTACACGCTCGTGGTGCTGACCAGCATCGCGCTGGCGATCAATCCGACCTTGTTCAAGACCCTCAATTATGACGTGCAGGACTTCACGCCGATCTCGCTCTATGTGAAGTCGCCATTTATTCTGGTGGTCGATCCCGCGCTGCCGGCGAAAACACTTGCGGAATTCGTCGAACTCGCCCGGAAGGCAAACCCGCCGCTGAACTATGCCTCGATCGGCACCGGTTCGGTCCAGCACATGTCGATGGAGCTGGCCAAGAAGCAGCTCGGCTTCGAGGCGACGCATGTGCCGTATCGCAGCACGCCGCAGTCCGTCACCGATCTGATGGGCGGCCACATCGCGGCGAGTTTTGTCGAGGCCGGCCTATCGATTCCCCTGATCAAGGAAGGCAAGCTGCGCGCGCTCGCAGTGTCGTCGGCGCAACGCCTGCCGCTGCTGCCGGACGTGCCGCCATTCGCCGAGGCGTCCGGCATCGCGGGTTTTGAGGGCGTGTCCTGGCACATGCTGCTGGTGCCTGCAAAGACGCCGCAGCCGATCATCGACCGGCTGCATGCGGAAATGAAGCGCATCATGCAGGCCCCCGAGATGCGGGCGCAAATCACAGCGCTCGGCCTGATCCTGAACGCTTCACCGTCGACCGAGGACATGCGCGGCTATATTGCGTCCGAACAATTGAAATGGGGCGCGATGGTGAAACAACTCGGGCTCGAAGGCTCGCAGTAGGGCTGTCCCTCGTTGCCAGCGTTTCAGCGGTGATGGCAGGTGACGACGAACGCCGCGCGGCTGCATTGCCACTCCGTTCCCAGGGCGGGTTCGGAGATCGGGTGCGGTCGAGCCAGAGCTATGGCACCGGTGCCTAACACGATAGCGACGACAATTGCGATCATCCTCGATCGTTGCCAGACGGATCTCATGGGCTGATCTCCTGTTCTTTTCCGCCGCGCGATCAATGGTTGGTCGCAGGATGTCCCGCCAGCAGCTCGCTGTATAAGCGGTCGATCTCGCGCGCCTGATCCGGCGTGACATCCCTGAGATGCAACGATCTCAGTCCATTCTCGGTCGGTTGGGTGTTGTGACCGTTGTGGATCGGCCATGATCCTCTATGAACTGGCGGAATTGGCTCTGCATGGCCGACGTTTGCCAGCAACAGCGACGACACAACCAATAGGGCGCCAAAGATTGTTTTGCTTGACATGGATAGCTCTCTTTTCCTGCGCATTGCCTCGGGGGGCGACGTAGGAGCCGTGCTAGTGCAAGGACCCTCATTGCCATCGCTCTCCAGAGATCGATCGCGTCGCGGTTTTAGTCCGACAACAGTTTGTGAACGGCGTTTGCTCGGAGGGCCTGGCTGGCGGTAGACTGGGAGCAGTCGACATATCGTCCAAGTGACGGGATTGACCCGAAGCGGAACTCGTCAAGCGTACGCATCGGTTGCCGATGATCTGCACACCGCGTATCGTGCCGGTCGTCAGCGCCAGGAGCCCCAATGACCGACCGAGAAAAAATTCTGATTGCCCTTCAGGAAAAGCCTTTGAAAACTTTCGAAATTATGAAGCGCGTGAACATCAAGAATCAGGACGACTGCCAGTCGCTGCTATTGAAAATGCGCGACGACGGCGCGGTGAAATTCGATATTCACAAGGGACATTGGCTCGCTCCGAAAGCATGAACGACAGATGTCGGACGTGGCTCGAACCAGCCGGGCCGGTCTGATGATGTCGGTTCACCATGGTAGACCGGAAGTGAGCGGCGCATGGTCAAACCGGCGCAATTGACTGGAAGCGGACAAAAACCTGACAGCCCGTAGGATGCGTTGAGCTGTTTGCGATATCCATCAATGTGACCGATACGATGGGTATCGCTTCGCTCCACCCATCCTACGCGCGGTGCGCTCCTTCCTTACGACTTAAACCCGTAAAGCTCGGCCGCGTTATCCACCAATATCCGCCGCCGCTGTGCTTCATCCGGCACCCAGGTCTCCAGCAGATCGAGCAGCGGCGTGGTCGCGGGCATCGTGGTCATCTGGCCGACATGGGGCCAGTCGCTGCCCCAGACGATGCGATCGGGATAGCGCTCGGCGAGGTCGCGCGCCAACGGCAACACCGCTTCATAGTGATCGGCCTTGCCTGAGATGCGATAGGCGCCGGAGAATTTCACCCAGCCGTGGCCGGTCTCGATCAGGCGCTTCAAGGCTTCGAATGCGGGCTGCGCCAATCCGAGATCGGGCTTGATGAAGGCGATGTGGTCGCAGGAGACCGGGCAGGACAGTTTTGTCAGCTGTGGCTCAAGCTCGATCAGTTGCTCGGGCTTCAGCAGGAATTCCAGATGCCAGCCGAACGCGCGTGCGCGATCGGCCGACCGCTCGAGCGTCGCCGTGTCGAGCCCGCCGGGATGCGCCAGGATGTAACGCAGGCCGCGCACGCCCTGATCGTGCAGGCGGGTCATCTCCGCGTCCGACACCTCCGGCGGCAACACCACGATGGCGCGAAAGGGCAGGCCGACCTGTGCGGCGAATTCGAGCTGGCAACGATTGTCCAGCCCGTAGACGCTCGGCTGGATCGCGACAAAGCGCTTGATGCCGAGCCTGTCATAAAGCGCCCGCGCCGCCGCCGCGCTGGCTTCGGCCGGCGTGTAGTCGCGATCGCCGACATAGGGAAACTGCGGCGCGGTTCCGAACAGATGCATGTGACAGTCGGTGGCGTGCTCCGGCAGCACGAAGGACGGCCGCGACGGGTTCGGATCGGGTGCGAGGCAAGGTTTTGTCATGGCATGGTTTCTCGGCGTGGTTTCACAGGGCGGTTTCACAGGGCGGTTTCTCTGGCGGTAGCTGTCGAGAGCAATCGCGTGGTGGGGTGAGGCGGACACCTCGCGCATGTCTCACACATCAGGCGCAAGAGCCAGTGCCTGCGTCGCCGACGCGCCGGGCGACGATGCGCCCACTGTCACAATTCTCTCATCGCCGCACCCGCATTTTTGTGACAGAAGTAATACAGACGAGTGTCAGTTCGAATATATTTCGAAGGGCGCGAGGCTTTGAGTTCAGAGGCTTCAGTTCAGAGGTTTGGATTCGAGAGCTTGAGATCGGGAGTTTGAAATCATGAGCTTGGAATGGTGGACGCCGGCGCGGGCGCGGTCAACTTCGCGGTCGCACTCCAGATCGGCTTCAAAGTCGGCCTCTCTGGCCTGGTCAAACCCGCTGGCGTGGTGGTGGAGCCTGCTGACCCTGGTCAGCGGCGCCAACATCGCGATCTGGTTCGCGCTGTACCATCAATTCCACGAACAGCAGGCCGGCGGTATCGCGAGCCCGCCCGGCCTTGAGCTGATGCTGCTGCTCTGCGCCGCTTATGTGTTTGGCTGCGCCTTCCGCTCGCTGCTGCCGCGCGCGGACGTGCAGCGGATCTGCCTGTTCGACACCTGGCTGTCGAGCGTCGTGGTCGGGCGTTCGGTCGCGACGGTGGCCGAGGTCTGCTTTGCGGCGCAGTGGGCGATCATCCTGTATCGGTTGGGCACCATAACGGGCGCGGAGACCGCCGTGAACGCCGCGTGGGTGATCGTGCCGCTGATCCTGATCGCGGAATGTCTGTCGTGGTATGCGGTGCTGACCACGCATTATATCGGCAACGCCATCGAAAATTCGCTCTGGGCGGTTGCCTTCTTTATCGTCGGGATCGGCCTGTGCCGGTTGCTGCCGGAGTTCGATGGTCCGGTTCGCGCGGGCCTTGTCGTCACCATCATCGGCATCGTCGCCTATCTGGCGTTCCTGATGACCGTCGACGTCCCGATGTATCTCAACCGATGGCGCGCCGGGCGTGCCGATGGCAGCAGGCTGCTCGGACCGCTGGAGGGCCTGCGTGACGTCTCGACGCGCTGGGTCGTGACCCACGACCTCGCCGAGTGGAAGGAAGAGATGACCTGGATGGCGCTGTATTTCAGCGCTGCGGTCTGGGCCAGCCTGGCGCTGTGCGTTTGCTACGCGCTGCAAGGCGAGTTGCCGCGCTA
The DNA here is from genome assembly GCF_009766005.1 of Bradyrhizobium sp. S69. GTDB lineage: Bacteria > Pseudomonadota > Alphaproteobacteria > Rhizobiales > Xanthobacteraceae > Bradyrhizobium. The sequence continues at coordinate 521,454 of NZ_LMUK01000038.1, forward strand.
TCGCACCGAAGCAACCGTCGCAAGCCACGTCGTCGTGGTGTCGGCGGGGGTGTCGGTTCCGTCGTCACCCGGCTTGACCAGCGCGTAGGGTGGGCAAAGGCGCGCTTGCGCCGTGCCCACCCTACGTCAAAAAAATGATGGGCACGCTTGCGCTTTGCCCACCCTAAGGACCGACGACTCCCCATGCCAGGGTTGAAACACCCGCCCGGTTCGACGTACTGAACGTTGCGGCCGGAGAACAAGGCCGAACAACCCGGCCGATCCAACCGGCCGCATGGGAGAAACGTCGATGAAACTACGCGCGCTGTTCGCGGCCCTGAGCCTGATCGGCCTGACCCTGTCGCCGTTGCGGGCCGAGGACGCCAAGCCTGCCTTGGTGCTGACCTATCTCGAGCTGTCGCCGGACGCGGCCGTCCAATCCCGCGACCTCCTCAAAACCTATGCCGCTGCCGCGCAAAAGGCCGCGGGCGTCGTCCAGTTCGAAACCTTTCAACGCATCGGCCAGCGCAACCATTTTGCTATTGTCGAAACCTGGACCGACAGCAGCGCGCGCGAGGCGTTTGTTGGTTCGCCCGCGGCGAAAGAATTTCGCGGCAAGCTCGATCCGTTGCGGATCGGCCCCTATGACGAGCGCCAGCATGCTGTTCTCACTATCGGTCCGAAGGTCGAGACCCCCGTCACCGCGATCGTCGGCATCACCCATGTCGATCTGATTCCGACCAGCAAGGATGAGGGCACGGCGATGCTGAAAACCTTAGGTGATCAGAGCCGCGGCACGTTCGGCAACATCCGCTACGATATCTGGGTGCAGGCCAGCCGCGCCAACCACATGACGATCGTGGAGAGCTGGAAGTCGATGGCCGCGCTGGAGCACTTTACGACGGAAGCGGCGGTGAAAACGTTCCGCGAAAAGCTGATGCCGATGAGCGGCAGCCTGTATGATCAGCGGCTGTATCGTCTTGTGCGTTGAGTGATGACAACGGCAACGGCACCGTCATCCTGAGGAGCGCGTCTTCGCGCGTCTCGAAGGATGGTGTTCAGCGCAGTGCCTGCGGCCATCCTTCGAGGCTCGCAAGAGCTCGCACCTCAGGATGACGGCTGCGCGATGGTCGTAAGCGCATCAAAAACTGCCCGACGGGCAACTCACGTTCGCGCGCCAAATCCTGTCCAGCCCCTTCGCGAAAAATATTTCGCTTTGTTTTTGACCCAACTCAGTTGCGTATTACGGGCGTCCCACCCGACGAGAGGGGCGTTGCGCACGTCACGAAACGCGCGGGTAGGATGCGATGGACGTAAGAGTATCGCCAGACGAGCGATAGTCGAGCGTACGGCAAAGTCGTGTGGTCCTGACGCCCCGATGGCTGGTGTCAAGTTGGCGATGATGCTTCGCATCACGCTGGCGACGGTGACAAACAAGCCAAGGTCTCGCCGGGGAGAGCACGATATAAGCTGTAACACCATTGCGCAGGGAAGGCCGGACTGCTTCCGCTGAAC
>NZ_LMUK01000039.1:0-8260 GCF_009766005.1 Bradyrhizobium sp. S69
CTCGGTGGCCAACAGTGGCAGCGGCCATTCCGACCTGTTCCAGGCCGGCGTCTATGTCCGCCACACCGAAGGGCCGGCGTATATCTCGGCCGCGCTAGCTTACGGCTGGCAGGACATCACCACCAACCGCACGGTCACCGCAGCGGGCTTCGATCAGCTGCGCGCCGAGTTCGATGCCAATGCCTATTCCGGGCGAGTCGAAGGCGGCTATCGGTTCGTTGCGCCATGGACCGGCGGCGTCGGTATCACGCCCTATGCCGCGGGCCAGTTCACCACCTTCGATCTGCCTTCGTATGCCGAGTCCGTTTTGTCGGGCGCCGGCACGTTTGCGCTCGCCTATGGCGCCAAGGATGTCACGGATGCCCGCAGTGAATTGGGTTTTCGCACCGACAAATCATTCGTGGTGCAGGACGGCATCCTGACCGTGCGCACGCGCTTCGGTTGGGCGCATGACTTCGATCCGGACCGTTCGGTCGCCGCCACCTTCCAGGCGCTGCGGGGCGCGAGCTTCGTGGTCAACGGTGCGGCGCAGGCTAGCGACTCTGCACTCACCACGGCCTCCGCCGAAATGAAATGGACCAACAATTGGTCGGTCGCCGCGACCTTCGAAGGCGAGTTCTCCGATGTGACGCGCTCCTACGCCGGCAAGGGCGTCGTGCGATATCAGTGGTAAAGCAAATTACCCCGAATGCCGAGTAGGGCGGATGCAAAGGCCGGACGCAGTGGCGATCCCACTGAGCGCATGGCGGCTTCAAAATTTCCGAATTTGGACCGGCTGTGCCGCCGTAGCTGCATTTTTACAATCGACTGCAAAAAGTGCAGGTCGCGATAAGTGAAGGTTAACGCCAGTTAACAGTACCTAACCGAGGAAGCCAACTCGAAACCACAGTCGAGAGGTTGAGCAGTGCCTGTCGGCGATCACTTGCCGTCTCGCGGGGTGGCTTTTGCGCCTGGCTGCAGGAGCCACGCGAAGGGATAGTTAGGGCCCTAAACTCTTTGGCCTTTGCCGAGAGGTTTTTTATAATCTGTCCGGGGTCGACTGTTCCGGCAAAGTCCCCCATTTGATGAAGGATAGCTCGCAGGGCATCGACAGGCACACCGGACTGCTCATTGATGGTCCTGAGGATTTCGTCGAATTTCGCCCTTTGTTTCGTAAGAATTTCGTCCACGCCCGCTCTGATCGCGACCGTATCGTGATTGATCCGCGCTTACGTGAAGGCCGCTGTCGCGAGCGAAACTACTGCAATATCGGCGGAGGAATTGCTGCACTGCTCGAAATGGGCGCTGGCCGAGGCCGACCGCATCGCTCATGTGAGAAGTGCCCGTTTTAAAGGGCTTTTGAGACTTGAGGGTGACGCAAATTAACTGTGGGACGCAATGTGCGGGTACCTAGAGTATTATCATAATTTAATAACGTATTCAAATGCTTACGGTAGTAATTGGCGGAAGGGGTGGAAGCTGAGGGCGCGACTCAGAACTTTGCTCGGTGGCCGGATCGTCCTGAACCGTCGCCTATTGCTTCCGATTTCTCATCACTCCAATTCTCCAATTAGGCCAGCAGTCACCAGCAATGTGCCTGCCAACATGAGCCAGTGCGGCAACTGCCATTCCATGGCGATAAACCCCGTCCACCTATTTCTTCGACCCGCGCCCCTTGGGGCGGCCACGCTTCTGAAAAGACGATCTGGCGGGCTTCGACGGGATCTGTGCCCTCAGCGCTGCTTCGCCGCCCAATGTTATGCAGTACGTCCAACCAAACATTTTGTCCCGCTTACACTTCAGCCAGCCTTTCGCTAGCATGTTGACGATTGTTGATGGGCCGGCAGGGTATAAATTTGCTGCCGGCAACCACTCCTTTCCGACCAATGACTGGAGGGCAATGCGCTCGCGATAAACGGGAAACCCTGGAGGACGCCGTGGCATTAACGTTTCGCCTTCAGCCCAAGATCGACCCGGCTATTCGTTCGTTCGGTATTCTTGGCGATTTTTAGATCGCTTTCTTTTGCGCGTCTTCGGATTACGGATTCGCTTCGGTTCATCTCGACCGCAATCGTAAAGGCGTTTTTTCCAGCGGCTGTTAAATTCCGAAGCAGCAGATCGTCCTGTGAGGTCCACGGGCGGCCACGAACTTTGCTCATTATCTGCTCGCCCTCAGCCCAATCTCGACCTGGCGCTCATGGCGTCAGAGGGACTGATCTCGTGGTGGTTGGCCCAAGCGCCGATCTCGGCAGTTAGATCGGTAGGCAAGCGGACGGCGCTGACAGATTCGGACTGAATTAGTGGACCGATCGCTTCTCGCGTATCTCCGGGAACAAAAGCTGGCTTGTTCATTTTTTGCTGCTCAACAAAGTAATGTTCAAATGGTCGAAGGGCTTGCCAAGTCTCGCACATGCGAAAGCGCCCCGGAAGGGGTGGATTTTAACCAAATCGGTAGTCGGATGTGCGCGGAGCCTCAGAAACTCTCGCAATGGTCCCTTGCCGGGGATTGCCCTATATCCGCGATAGGCGGCCATCGGGCTTGCCGGCCCCTATTATCGGCCGAAAGAACTACAGCGCCCATACCGTGGCTCGCGCGGAATCAGTGTGCCGGGAGGACCACCGCTATGCAACAGCCTTGCGGTGGGGTGCCCATAGCCGAAAGCCGCGGCGATCGAACAACGGAACGCCCGAAGAGCGAGCGGCCAAGGCGGGAACGCCGGCAGACATCGTACCCATGTCGCGCGTCCCGGGTCACGCCCTTTCGTTGATTGATCGCAGGAAGCTCAGCGAAAGTCAGTTGCGCGGGCTTGTTGCAAGATTTCGTTCGGAGCAACTGTGGTCAGAAAGATGCGCTCCGCGGAACTGCGCGAGCTGCTCGAGAACATGAAGTCCGATCACGGAGGAGTGGCTGGAAGAATTGCGTTATGCGATTGGAGCGGTGGAACTAGTGGGGAGCGGTTCAGTCAAGGCGCTCGATACTTTGCTGCAACTGCGTGTATTGAAACTTCCGACTTTCCGGAAAATTTACCAACCCGGCCAATGAAGCGGCGGCGCCGATCGGGGCAGAAAGCGCAAGCGGCAGCGGCCGCGTATCCACGCTGAACGGAAGTGCCGCGGTTAATCTTCCGTTAACCATGTCGTTGCAGTCTCAGGGAAATACGATGGCACCGGAGAATAGAGCCGGCAGTCGAAAGAAAAGGCCGACGGTGTAACGCCCGCCGGCCTTTTTTCGGCCTAGCGAGCATCAGGTGACGAAAGTCGAGCAAATCGTCGATGAATACGTGCAGCTGGGCAATCGGCACGCCCTTGAATATCTATTGACCCATCGACGAAAACTGGCAAGTGACCTCAAAAGCAGAGCGGGTTCCGACTCCAGGTTGCCTGTCGATGAGATCGAAAATTTGATTACTGCGATCGAGGCAGGCCTTGATCGGCTCACCGCGAAATAAGACTCAATCGCTGGAGCATGGTCCGATCAAAATGACCGGCGAAGAATCTCGAAAGCTAAAGTTAGGAGACCACGTTTTCAGGCGGGACGGACGTAAATAACCAAGGCGCAGTCAGAGGGACGTCTTGGAGCGGCGTTACGATTGATTGGACGATGGTGACTCGATCTCCGTCAGTCACAACGACATAGCGCAGGTCAAACGCGCGGGCCTCCTGACCGGCGTCACGATCAGGAGGCGTAACCCGCAGCGACTTGCCTCTCATGCGAGGCGGCTTGGCGGGTGAAACTTTAACTGATCGGGATACGAAGTTTAAAGCCTTGTCGGGTATGTATCTTTCCCGATGCATTGCTCGTGTGACTGCGATAAGAACCCGCCGGTTCAACCCGGCGGGTTTTTTTGCCGCAAGTAAGCTCTGTCGTCATCCCACGATCCACGTCGCCTGAAGGCGGCCGCGCGTCAGTGCCTTTTCGGCGTACACAGATGGACGATCGCATAGAACGATCCTTCCGTGCAGACGGTAAGCTCAAGGTCGCTGATGAGCGCGACGGCAAGGGCCACGAGCGCCAACCCCATAATGGCTCCGATCCAGTTCATCTGGGCCTCAAGCGAACGTGCGAGAGCTCGCGGGTGTATTTTTCACGCATGCAAGGAGCGCCAAGCATGTCGCCATCACATTGCTTCGAATGGCACGCCGCCAGGCGCAGTTGAGCCGTGACGTTGACCTCTAACAGGCGGATCGATGAGTATTTGGGCGTCATACGGAGCTATTCAGTTTGCCGGGCCAGTATTTCGATTTGGTCAAAATCCAGTCTTTGGCCTCTGTTTCGGTGTCGAGGTCACCGATATGGGAGTCGGGACCTTTCCCTGTCTTGACCGCCACACACCAGCAACCGCCTTTTAGCATTTCGGCTGAGCTGGTCATCGCCGCTTAGCTTTCCGCCTGTCAGCTGACTTCAAGGAAATTCCCAACCGCCTGGCGGTTTTAAGAATGGCCTCGGGTTTACGTCCGGTCTTTTTTGCGATGGCCTCAAGATCGAGCTTTTGTACCAGCGCAATCGGTTCGCGATCAGAAGCCCATGAACGGGCCAATCGTTTCGCCGCGGTGGCCATTAGGTTTTGCCTCTTTTTCATCAACCTTGGCTCTATAACCCGGCGGACGCTCGTGACTGCCTATCCTGCGTCAACGTCGACTAGGAAGATCGCCACGAGATTGGTCGGTGGCCTTTCAGCCATCTGTTCGCGATAGCGAGCCCGCTCATCCGCATTTGCCAAACGAATGCGAAGAATTGAGAGATCGTCGCAGAGTGGGACGCCGTTAGAACTGGCAGACCTGAGTTTGGTACGCACAGCCTCGTCCCTGAAAAATGCATCAGCCTCGTCGTGTTTTTTGGCCGCGAAAGCGAGGACCGGCTTTAGGTCAGACTCGATGGTGAAAATCGAGAGCGAAAGGGTCTCGGTCATTTCTTCGTCTTCAACCCGAGCTCGACCAGGTGGCGGATGGCTTCCGGTTTCGCCGGAATGTTTGAATGCCCGCGGTTCGCGAAAAACCCCTTTCAGCGCGTACCATCTCTGTCAATGCTTCATGCCGGCGAAGTCGTCGCCGGATCTTTGCAATAGGGCAAAGTTGGGTGCCTGAGTCGCTCATTTCGCCTTCAGCCCGATCTCGACAAGCCGTCGGATGGCTTCTGAGCGGCTTGCGCCATTGGCGATAGCCCAAGCTTCGATCTGCACAATCAGGTCGTTTGGCATGCGCGCGGTTACCTGGGGGTCCTTTCCCGTCGCCGGGCGCCCGCGTGTTTTTTTTTAGGTAACACCTTAATTAACTTCGGCATGCTTTAGGTGTAACACAAAAACAAGCTGAGGGAAGGTACGAGCTTCCGCACCGGCTCTGACCCCGAGCAAGGATCAGGACCAATGCCCCAGGCTGACCGTGTGAATATCACGCCACGAAAACCGACGTCCGAATTTCTGATTGCGGTAAACCGCCTGCAAATCTCGCTGGTGATCCGCGACCCTACGCCGCCAAAGCCTTTGAGGCGGCGGAGGATGCCAATATCGCAGCTATGCGGAGTGCAAGGCAACGGCATCGGGCAGGGGCGAGGACTGCGCGATCAATCCGCGTTACGCTTATAATCGCCAACAGAGTCCCACTTGGAGATAAGAGCGCAAGAAGGCCATCGCTCTCGGCGGGGATTGCTCGTCGCCACAGTCGGATCCGACTTTCCGATAAATTTACCGGTCTCCGATTTAGGCAGCCTGTCCTAAATTTGGCAACCGAGCTCCATCAGTGAGCCGCCAGCGCCGATCGCCAGACCGGCCCGACGTTCGCGCTTCGACCATCAAGCCGCGCTGCGAAAGAACAACATGGAGGAAACATGAAACGAGGCGGCAGGCGAAGAATGAAAATCCGAAAGATCCAGCGGCTGAGGGCGCATGCCGTGCGGCTGAAGCGGTAGCCCCGAACAGGCACCCGGAAACAACGCGTAATGAGCCGTCGCTGACTCAACCCAGTGGCGGCTCTTTCTACACCGAGGACGACGAACTTGATTGCTCCGCAATACTGGAGGAACGTCCGTCCATGGACGTTATGTATGAGCGAAATATATCGGCGTTTGCCGCGGCAGCGCTCTTGCTATTGAGCCTCTCACTTGGCGACTGCCCGACTGCAACCGCCGGCTCATCGCTGAACGCCATGGCCCAGGCGACGCCTCCGAAAAAGAGCATCTTTGACCCGCCGCCGGAGCGCGAGCCCGCCATGACGCTCGACGAACGGCAGAAGATGCAGAAAGAACTGAACGGCGCGCGCGATCGACAGACGCCTAACGCAAAAGCCAAAGCTCACCGAGTGCCGTCCGCTCAACCGGCGAAGCCCTAGATGATCAAGCCGGCGTACGCGCGGCCAACCATGGGCCCGCGCCGATCGGTCAGGAAGCGCAACCGGCAACGGATGGCCGCTCATGCAAGACAGACGAAGCGATAGGCGATATCTATCCCGGGCGCCAACGTGCGAACGCTGGCGCCCTGACCCACGCTCGTTGAGGAAGATAACATGCGAAATTTGATCGAAGACAGGAGAGTCCTCAGGATGCAATTCGAAGCCTTCGCGCACTATGCGAGACATGAGAGCGGAAGGCCCGAATCCGCATATTGTTTTGATGCACTTGCGACCAGCGTCGACGACGTGTCGCCCCAACTGTTGGAGGCTTATGTGGAAATGTTCCAGAAGATCGAACACAGGAAAGTCGGCAGCGCCTTAAAGCAATCGATCCAGCAGGGATTATGGTCGCCCACAGATGCGACAGAATACATGGAGCGCTTCATTGCGTTTGCGTCTGGAACAGGGGTGCCTTCCTGAGCCGTGCGCTGACGGCGACCGCTTAGGAAGCCGTGAGGCGTGGATGAACCGCCCAACGCCCCCGCAACGGATTCGGCGGTCGCCGTTACGCTCAGAACGATGACCTGACCGCAGGGAGCACGGACAGAATGACCGGTGAAGAATCCCGAAAGCTGAAATCAGGAGACCGCGTTTTCTGGCGGGACGACGTGAAAAACCAGCGCACTGTCAGAGGAACGTCGTGGAGCGGCGTCACGATCGATTGGGATGACGGCGAGTCGACCTCCGTCAGTCACAACGACATGGCGCAGGTCAAGCGTGCGAAGTCCTGAATGGAGGCACGTACCTTAGGTCCGCCGCCATTGGGCCGCCGGTTCAGCCCGGCGGGTCTTTCCAGTGCTTGATCTAGCGGGCTGCCCCAAAAAGTACGAATCTCTGACTTTTGAGCGCCGCAATCAAAAGCAACACTCGACCTCATGAGAACGATAACAACTATTTTCGTACTGGCGCTGATCGCGGTCGCCGGCGAGGTATATTCGGACCACGTGCTGATGAGCGGAAGTGTTACGGCGCCCGTTGATGTGATCTCCCGCGCGGTCGCAGACTCAGCGCATTAGGCCGGCAGGCCGCCATCAAGCGAACAGATCCGCGCCCGCTTGGGTGAACCGGACGAATGTCCCGGAGCGGTCCAGTTTCAGCCAGCCACGATCGATCGCCAGCTTCAGCCCGGCGCTATACTCTGCGGGCTTTGCCTTGTGCTCGAATAGCATCGGCCCGTTGATCAGTTCGATGAAGATCCGGCCGTCCTGCACGGCCTCGACCGCATCGGCGATTTCGATCAGCTTATGGGCGGCGGCTTCCGGGTTGGCGTAGGGCGATCGGTTGAAAATCTCATTATGGTCTAATCCCCGGTTTGAAAATTATCGGTCCTCTTCGATCTCGTTTGCGGCCATTGCACGCCGCAGTGTCGAGACTCACAACGGCTTTTTCGAGCGCATCGACGCAGCCTGATTCTCACCTTATTGCGGGCAATGCCAATTGAATCCGCGAGGAGGTGAGCAGAGGGTTCCCTGCAACCTCCTTCGCATCGCGGGACAACGAACTATTAAGTGGTGGCACAAATATAAACCTTTTCAATTGCTTAGTGGAGATAACGGCAAATTGATCGCGTGTTATTTGTGCAACACCATTTTAAAAACAGTCTCTCGCCCAGTCTCCCGAGCGGTTCCTTTGTTGCGTGTGCATGGTGCTTCGGTACTTATTATAGCTGCGACGGAGGGGGGCATCCCGAGGTCGTCCCGTTAGGTGGTTCGCTTAAGTCCCTCGCGTTTAGCGGGTGTGTCCGATGGCGCGAAGCGACAAAGCGGGTTTCGAGGGATTAAGGGAACCAACCTCAAGGGTATTTGTACCCGGCGGATCCGGAACCTTCCCTGCAGAGCAACTTGGAGGTTGAACATGAATATGGTTAAGAGCCTAGTCCTGGGCTCAGCGGCGACGA
>NZ_LMUK01000039.1:8270-16732 GCF_009766005.1 Bradyrhizobium sp. S69
TGGTTTCTATTACATTCCGGGCACTGACACCTGCATCAAGATCGGCGGTTATCTGCGTGCCGACGTGACCATTCACGGCGGCAACAGCAACGCGCCGTTCTGGAACGGTGACGGTGCGACCCAGACCCGTTACCTGAATCAATATAACGACTACTCTCGTTTCGCGCTGACGGTTGATACGCGCACGGCGACTGAATACGGCGTGGTCCGTACCTTCGGACAGGCCGACTTTACGTTCTCTACCGAAGGAAACTCCGGCGCGCTGTCGAACTCGAGCAACATGACCGGAACCGTCCTGACCGGCGGTACTGTGAACAACTACGCCGGCAACGGCGGTCTCGGTGTCGAATACGCGTTCGTTCAGTTCGCGGGCTTCACCCTCGGTAAATCGGCTTCGGCTTTCGTCACGCCGTGGCAGGGCTTCCCGGGCAACAACACTGCGTACCTGGTCGGCGGTTACGACACCATAACCGGCATCAACAACGTCCAGTACACCGCTCAGTTCGGCAACGGTGTGTCGGCCTCGATCGGTCTCGACGACAGCAGCGCCAGCGATTACAACCGTACCCAGATCGTCAATGCGGCGGTCGCCGGTGCAGCCAGTTCGCCCGCCAACACGCTCGTCCCGAGCTCGGCCAACACGGCTTCCTGCGCGCTTGCGATGTATGGTGCGGCCAGCTCGAACTGTACCGCTCTCGGCACCGCTTACGGCGGCGCGCAGTTGCCGGACCTCGTGGGTAACGTCAGGATCGATCAGGCCTGGGGCGTCTTCCAGATTTCGGGCGCTGTCCACGACGTCGATCCCGGTTATTGGACTGTAGCCAATACGCTTACCAGCGGTAACTTCCTTGGCGGCAACGTCCAGACTGGTGCCCAAAACTTCGGCCATCCGGACTCGAAGGCTGGCGGCGCGGTGAGCGTTGCCTTGCAGATCAAGAACCTGCCGACCGGTGCCGGCGACGACTTCAAGATCGAAGGCACCTGGTCGGACGGTGCGTCGAAGTATGTGTTGGGAACCTCGGCCGGGTTGGGCGGCTCCTTCTACATGTTTGGTAATGGACCGACTGGAAGCGCGGGCAAGCTTGCCATCGGTGCGATCACCGACGGTGTCTACTCGGGCGGTCCAGCTAACAACGGCGTCGGCGGCACCCAGGTGCAGTTGACTCAGGGTCTGGGCATCCGTGGCGCGTTCAACCACAACTGGAGCCCCGAGTGGTCGTCCAGCTTGTTCGGTGGTGCGTCGCAGTTGAGCTACGGCAACACCGCAAAGTCGATCTGGTGCGCAAGCTACGTTGCTTCCGGCACGACCTTGCTCCCTGGCTCCAGTTGCGACCCCGGTTTCACGCTTTCTGAGATTGGTCTCACGACCCGCTGGACCCCGGTCAAGAACCTGACGTTCAGCTCGGAAGTGCTGTACGCCTACCTGCACACCAACATGTCTGGCAGCGCAACCGGAACCGCGAGCTCCGCGTTCCCAATCGCAGCGGGCACCGCAGCTTCGCCCTATATCTTCGGCGACAAGGGTACGGTTTCGGTCGAATTCCGCGCTCAGCGTAACTTCTGATCGGGTTCGTCCCCACAAGGACGGAAACGGTTTGAGAATAGACCCTCGGCGGGAAACTGCCGGGGGTTTTTTTGCGATAAACTAGTTACCGGCCGCATAACCGGTGTGCGCTGCACCGCCCCGAAATGTAATTTCGAAATATCGGCGTGGCCCATCCCGCCGAATACGGGCGTACGGCTCGCTTGATGCAGGGTTCGGTCCCGCAGAAGCGATCTCGAACTTGGACACGAATGCCTTCAGCGCGATCGCGATTCCTAAGCGCGCTTCATACACTTCGGGCCCGGATAGCCAACCCACAAGACCCTTAAGCTCCGTAAGAGCTTTCCTCTCGTGCAGATCGACAGCCTTGCCCAACTCGTCGAGCTTAACCACCAATTCAAAAAACGATTCCTCAAAATTTTGGTAAGACCATGCCATCCGATAGCAACCGCGACCTTCGAGCACCGTTGAGCAGATAAGGCTTTTGGCATTTCCGTTGCTGTGAAATTTAACCAGGCCTCCGCAATGCGCACACGTTAGGAGGCCAGAAAATAGATTTGTGATTAGCCGACCTTTGCGACCTCGGCCTGAGGCCAGATTTTCGCGACGTGCTTCCTGGGCTGCCTTGAATAGGGCTTCTTCGATCACTGCAGGATAATAATTTGGTATTGGATCGCCTTCGGGAAACTCTTCCCCGTTCCGATACCGCTTCAACTGATGCTCACCAATCGTCGCTCTGTTGCGAAGCATGTTGTGAATAGTCGACTGATCCCATTTTGCGGATCGCCCAAAAGTCGGGACGCCCTTCGTGTTGAGCTGTTTAGCAATAGTGTAGCCGCCAAGGCCCGCTATGCTGAGTTCGAAGACTTTCCTGACGATTTTCGCCCTCTCGGGCATGAACACGAACGAAGTGCGGTCTTCTGTCAGTTCTAGCCAACCCGGACATGCTGATAGCCGCCCCGACTTGGCCAATGCGATATTCAACCTTGCAGCACGGATGCGGACGGATCCTGTGCTCCGATTTAAATACTTGGCGATGTTCGCCAGCTTTTCTCCCGATCGCGCCAAATCGCGCAACCGAACATCCTCCAGGAGAGACCAGAGCGCGCCTCGCTGAACCGGAGGAATCATCTGGCTTTAGCCTTTGATCCGACAACGTCCTTTTTCTTGGTCTCATCTGGTGCGTATTCCGCAAAGATGATGAAAGGGTCCATGCACCGATTTTTGGGCTTCATCCAGGCGCGCCAGTGCGACGACGGCGTATTGCGGATGTTCGTCACTGGGGCCACGGCGACTTAGGTGGCGGCGGCATGCCCCAGCGCATCATGACCAGCTCGCGCTCGGCGCCAGCGTTGCGCACCACGGGTGCCGGATAATCCGGGAATACGCTCGGCATCGGCGGCAGGTTGCCGACGTATCGGTTGACGACCCGAAACAGGGCGATGATCGCAGCTTGGTTGGTGGTGATGCTGTAAAGGTTGCACATGCTGATGCTTTATGGATGTGCGTTCGCATCGTCTGAGCACATAGCCGGACTTCCATTAGTTCGGATGCACACCCGATATAGCCATGGCTCGACGTAACTGCCCTTCCATATCCCACGGCCGGACTGCTCCGCGTCTCGTTGATCTGCGGCGTACTTCGTCTTGGAATATTGAGGCCAATCCAGAGCAAGCCCATTTCGCACGAGCCATTGCCCGAGATCAGCGCCTCCGACGGTGCAGGTCGCCACGATGCGGCTGTACCGATCTAAGCTGATCGGAATGCAGCTTACCGGTCGTCGCGCAATGAATGCGTCGAGTTCGTTCGCTGCCTGCGCACCGCACCTGTACTGCTCACTGTCTTCGCCGCGGCAAAGCTGGCTGCTCTCGGGTGCATCGATGCCCCAAAGCCTGATGCGGGTGCCGTGAATTTCCAGCGTATCGCCATCGATGATGCTGGCTTGCCCGGTCATATCGTCGGGTAGGGCGATCCCGCATGAGAACAGCAGAACCAACCCCGCCCCCACCCAGCGAACAGTCATGGTTTGTGGGTGTCTTTGCGCCATTGAGCCCAGTTCTTGCCCTTGCCCTTTTCGGAGGGATGCATCCGTTCACCGCCGCACTCTTTCATGAAGCGGTCGGCGTCTTCTGTTCGGCCGAAACGGAACACCTGATACCATTCATATTGCCAGACCACAGCGGGACCGTATTTGGATAAAGACAAGCCATGGATCCGACAAAACTCCTGGTAGACGTGAAAGTTCGCGCCAATGCACTTCTCCTCGATCAACGCCACCCAATAGGGGAAGTTGCCTTCGTCGGCTCGTTCCATCCGCGTCTGCCGATGGGACATGGCACGCTTTTCTGCAATTGACTCGGTACTGGCCGAATTTGGCCACTCGCTAAATCAAACAGGCGACTAACGAAAAACACCTGGAAAGCTAACATCCGCTGGCTCCACGCGACGCAGGTGAGATGATCTGCCACCCAGCGGGCTTCCGCGGCTTGCTCCGCCGAATGCCGAACGGATGCGCCATAGATTGCTTCTGGCGACTTGGTGCTCATGTCCTATTAAAGCGCAAGCGCCGCGGACTGGCAATCACGCCACTGGTTGAGATCGGAACCGATCTGCACCGCTGCCGGTCGCGGGTGTGGAAAAGACGGATTGGCGTCCGATAGGTGCCCGCAATGACTTCGAAGCAAGCCGCGTGGACCCGTGACCTTTCGATCACAGAGTCCTCAAAACTGGCCGGAGAAACTCCACGCGAGGGGTTGCGGGTTGCGGTTCAGGCTACTTCAAGGGAAGTTTGAGCTGATTCTTTAAAGAGATTTCTTGGACCCAAATCGCCGTTGCGTGCCGACGGTTAGCAGGTGAACCGGGTGAAAGTCAGATTGATCAGTTGGCACCGACCTTGGCATGGGGTGTCCGGGCGGGTGCGGGAAGCCGGATCATCCCGACCGGAGCGACGTTGCACGCGGCTACTGTGAGGACGCCAAAAGCGATGATCGCGAAGCGAGTGAGGAGCATCAGCGCGCTCCCGCGGATCGTGCAGGGTCAATGCCATCAGCCTTGAGGCGATCGATCACGCTGCGGCGGACATATTCCAAAGCCGTCATGAGGTTTCGGGGGCAGCGGTGACAATCGCGGCGGGGAGGGATGCGGGACAACGAATCCGAAGGCTGTCAGTAAAGCGTGTCGGATCGTCGGATTTGCGGAGGGCTCTCGCAGCTCGACAGCGCGGACCGTCAGGGGGAAGCGGTACCGGAGGGCAAGATCACCCGGCTCAACGAGAAGATTGCGGCGCTGCGCCATGAGATTCACCGGCTGAACGCTCTGAACAGTGAGATGATGCAGACGGAGGCCTCCAGTTTCTGCCGCACGCACCCACAGCAAATCGGACGGCCCAGCATACGTCCACGGTTGCGACTGATGCCACGCTGCAACAGACCTTTGGAAAAGGATCTGTTCTGCCTGGTAGCAGCCTCACGGTCATTGACAGTGAGTGCAGTACCCTATCGATTAAAATCGCTTCCAAAGTCGGGGGCTGTGGGGGCTCAGATGATTCGGCGATGGGGAATTTCTCCACGGCGGAGAGGCTCGGTACTGTCCCTTGACCTCAAGAGCAGGCGAGCGATCGACGACGCCGCGGAGCCCGTAAGCGCACCGATGTCCCAACGGCGTGATCTGTTCACTTGGATTGCTTGCTTTAGCGCAATAGCCATCGACGTATTGCCAATAATTGTGGTTGGGGCAGCTTTCGAAAGCATGACGGTTGGTACTGCCTTGGCAGGCGGGGGGCAGGGCGGTGCCAACAGCGGCGGTAGCGGAATCGCCGGCGGCGACGGCGGAGATGCGGATCAACCGGGTACCGGAAACGATGGGAGCGGGGGTCCCGCAGGAACATCGGGATCGCCGAACGGCGTTGATGGCGTTGCCTTGGGACAAGGCAGCGGCGGCGGCGGCGGCGGTTACTCAAACACTAGTATTCCCAACGGCACTTTCACTCTTACAAGCGGAAATGGCGGCACTGGCGCCGATGAAGCGGGCGCAGGCAATGGTGGGGGTGGTGGTGGCGCCGGCGGCAATGGTGCCGAACTGGCCGGTGCGGGCCCTTATTCAGTCGGAGCCACCAGCAGCGTCACCGGTGGTAATGGCGGGAACGGCCGCACTGGTTCCAGTGGCGGCTTTCCGGCGACAGGCGGCGGCGGCGGCAGCGGCGGTATCGGTATTGATTTCTCACAAACTGGCGCGACGCTTCAAAACGCAGGAACGATAACAGGTGGCAACGGAGGTACTGGCGGAACGGGCGGAGCAGCGAACGGAGCAAACGGGGTTGGAGGTGCCGGCGTCGTTGGCGCCGGTCTGACGATCGTCAACAGCGGCTCGATCGCCGGCGGTCTCTCGGGTGATACGATTCCGGTGCGAGCCGACGCAATCACCTTCACCAGCGGCTCGAATTTTCTAACGCTGTCTTCCGGTGCCACGGCCGGCACGCTAACCGGCGGCATCAGCATCAGTGGATCGCTGACGATCGATCCGGGTGCGGCGAACGGCGGTAGCGCTACACTTTCGAATGTCATTCAAGATGCGGCCAATGGGGCGGGTTCGATCACCCTCAATACCGCCCGAACACTCACGCTGACCGGCGCAAATACCTATTCCGGCGGCACCGCGATTTCCGGCGGCGGCACCCTCGTGGCCAACAACGCGGGCTTGCCGAATAGTTCATTGGGCAGCGGCGCGGTCACGCTGAACAATGGCACGCTGGCAACGAACCAAGACACTGACCTCTTCAATAACGTGATGGTAGCCGCTGGCGGCGGCACGATTCGCGGCAGCTCGAATTTCGGGCTGGACGGCAACATCACCGGCGCCGGGCAACTGACCTTTCAAAATACCGGTGCTGCCAACAACAATCTGACCATACTTATAGGGGACAACAGCGCCTTTACCGGAACAACCATCGTTGCTTCCGGTGTCCTCGCCTCTTCATCCGCGCAGGCTCTTTCTCCCAACTCGGCCTTTCAGGTCGCCAGTGGCGCAACTCTTGGCCTGGGAGGCATCTCCGCGACCATCGGTTCGCTGTCAGATTCCGTCGGCGGTGGCGGCGTTGTCTCCGGCAACGGTCTCGTGCTGACGACCGGTGGCAACAACGGCAACACAACGTTCTCTGGCGTGATTCAGGATGGGACGGTAGGAACCTTTGGTCTGATCAAAGCCGGAGGCGGCACGTTCACGCTCGCGGGCACCAACACCTATACCGGCGCAACCACGGTTTCTGGCGGCGACCTTCGCGTCAACGGCTCGATTGCGAGTGCGACCACAGTGCAGTCCGGCGGCACGCTGTCGGGCATCGGCTCGGTCAACGCTGCGGTCGTGGTACAGAGCGGAGGCATATTGTCGGCGGGACAGGGCGGCCCGGGCACGCTGACGGTCGCATCCTTGAATCTCAATGCTGGCTCGACCTCGGTGTTCGAACTTGGTGCTGCCGGCGTGGTCGGCGGCGCCAGCAACGATCTTGTCAATGTCACCGGCAGTCTCACTCTCGGCGGCACGCTCTCGGTCAATTCGCCCTCGGCTGGATACTATAGGTTGTTTAACTATGGCACGTTGACGCCGAGCGGCTATTCGAGCGTCATCGGCAGCACGCAGGGCACGCCGATGGTGCTGACCAATGTGGCCAACCAAGTCAACCTGTCGGTCATCGGTGCTGGCCAGCAACTGCAATTCTGGGACGGCGCGGATATGGCCGGCAACGGTATCGTCAACGGCGGCGCCGGCACGTGGAACGCAGCAAACACCAACTGGACCGGTGCTCCCGGACAGGCCGGCATCAACGACCAGTGGCGCAGCTCGGTCGGCGTGTTCGCTGGAGCTGCCTCCGGTACGGTCTCGGTAATCGGCACGCAGGCCTTCGATACGCTGCAGTTCAGCACATCAGGTTATGCGCTCAATGCCGGCGCAGCCGGGCAGCTTCAGCTGTCCGCGGTGGGTGGCGCGGCGGCGACGATCAACACCGACGCAGGCGTTACTGCGACCATCAACGCGCCGCTCGTCGATGGCTCGTCGACTGCCCTAGCCAAGGTCGGCGCCGGCACGCTGGTACTGGCCGGCACCAATACCTATACCGGCGGCACCACGATCAGTGCGGGGACGCTGATGCTCTTCGCCGGCGGCAGCCTTGCTTCGGGGGTGATTAACAATGCAACCTTTAACAATTTGGGCACCGTGACGGGGTCGCTGACGAACAGCGGAACAGCCACCAATGGTGCCATGATCACCGGAACGGTGTCGAACAGCGGTACGTTCCTCAACGCTTCGGCGGCGACAGTCGGCGGCGGCCTCACCAGCACGGCAGGAGTTGTCACCAACGCCGGCACGTTGAACGGCGGCGCGACAGTGAGCGGCGGGGCGTTGACGACCACCGGAACGATAAACGGGGGACTGGTCAATTCCGCTACCGTGAACGCCAAGGGCGGGGCGATCAACGGGGCGGTCGCCAACAATGGAGGCGCCACGTTCAATGTCGGGGGCACGGTCACAGGCAACAGCACTTTTGCCAATGCCTTCGGCGCCACGCTGGCGCTCGGAACCACCGGCGCCTACACCTTACCGGGAATGCTCTCCAACAGCGGCGTTGTGACGGTGGCGAGCGGCGGCCAGTTGACCGCCATTGTGGGCGGCATCACCAATTTGGCCGGCGGCACGATTACGGTAGCGACCGGTGGTACCGTCAGCGACGATCTCAACAATGCGGGCACCGTAACCAATGGCGGCGCCTACAATGCCAATGTCGACACCAACACCGGTGGCATCACCAACAATGGCGCCTGGACCGGCAACGTCGCGTCGAACGCCGGCACCATCACCAATAATCTGACCTGGACCGGTGCGATCGTCACTTCTGGCAC
Organism: Bradyrhizobium sp. S69; assembly: GCF_009766005.1. Classification (GTDB taxonomy): domain Bacteria; phylum Pseudomonadota; class Alphaproteobacteria; order Rhizobiales; family Xanthobacteraceae; genus Bradyrhizobium. The sequence continues at coordinate 16,707 of NZ_LMUK01000039.1, forward strand.
ATTCATCAATGCCGCCGGTGCGACGG
>NZ_LMUK01000040.1 GCF_009766005.1 Bradyrhizobium sp. S69
TGCCTATTATCTTGACGGCAGCAGTGGGTCTGGCCCGGTGCTGGAAGTTGATGGTGCGCCGGTTGTCGCGGGGCAGGAAGGCGCCTGGGTACCGATTGGCGCGGTGCAGACGGCAACCGGCTATGACGTGGCCTGGGAGATCCCCGGCGCCAATCAGTACACGGTGTGGAGCACCGACAGCAACGGCAACTACCTTTCCAATCCCACCGGCGGCGGCGTGCCGGGGAACAGCACCGCGCTGGAAGCACTGGAGACTACCTTCAATCAGGACCTTAACGGCGACGGCGTGATCGGCGTCCTTACTACAACAATCCAGACCGATGGATCGACCAGCCTGGTCGAGGTTGGTAACGAATATGATCTTGATAGCGCCGGCAGTGGGTCTGGCCCGGTGCTGAAAGTTGACGGTGCGCCGGTTGTCGCGGGGCAGGAAGGCGCCTGGGTACCGATCGGCGCGGTACAGACGGCAACCGGCTATGACGTGGCCTGGGAGATCCCCGGCGCTAATCAGTACACGGTGTGGAGCACCGACAGCAACGGCAACTACCTTTCCAACCTCACCGGCGGCGGCGTACCGGGGAACAGCACAACGCTGGAAGCGCTGGAGACTACCTTCTATCAGGACCTTAGCGGCGACGGCGTGATCGGCGTCCCGGCGGCTCCCGCGGGCGTTTTTTCATTGCAATACAAGGGCTTTGATTACGTCGCTTTCTACAACGGCGCCTACGAGAATTCCGACTCGCTGCCCGCCCTGGCGCAGACCGGCGCCAATTCGATTGAAGCGACCCTGGATTATGGTATCGACGTCGCGACGTCACAGGTCGTGGCCGATCCGAACTATACCGACAGCCTGGCCGCACTTGGGAGCACCATCGCGCAGGCTGAAAGCCTCGGCCTCTCCGTGATGGTGCGGCCGTTGATCGATTTCCTTAACCCCGCCGAAATCGCACCCTACAGCGTCGGCGAGTGGCGCCAGGACTATCAGCCGACCAACGTCGCCGCTTTCTTCGCCAGCTACCAGACGATGATCGTTCAGGAGGCGGAGGTCGCCCAGGCCAACGGCGCCCAGATGCTGTCGATCGGTGCGGAGCTCGACCAGCTCACCGGCCCGCAATATCTGTCCTATTGGACCAGCATCATCACCGCGGTGCGCCAGGTTTTCACCGGCGCGCTAACTTACTCCGCCTCATGGAACACCGCCAGCGAGGTCAGCTTCTGGAGCCAGCTCAACTATGAGGGGATCGACAACTATATGCCGCTGTCGAATGCGCCGAACCCGAGCCTCCAGACCCTGGTGAACGCCTGGCTGCAACCGGCGACCGAGGCCAGCGATCCCGGCGCCTTTGCCGTGATCGGCAACCAATCCCCGATCCAGTATTTTGAGAACCTCTCGGCGCAGTCCGGCAAGCCGCTGCTATTTACCGAGATCGGCTACGCCAACGACAGCGGCGCCGCGGCCAATCCGTCCGCTTCGGACAACAGCCCAGACCCGACGTTGCAGTCCGAGCTGTACCAGGCCTTCTTCTATGCCTGGACTCAATCCAAAAGCTCCTCGCTGATCGGTGCCTATTTCTGGGAATGGGATCCCAACGGCAGCACATCGAATGTAGGACCGAACATCGACAGCTTCAGTCCGCAGAACAGCCCGGCGCAGGCCGCGGTGACGACCGGCTTCGAGGCCGAGAGCGGGACACCGGCGGCTGCGGTCACGGTGGGAGGCCCTGGCCATGATGCGTTTGTATTCCACTGGGGCGCCGCTGCGAGCGCCTCCGTGAATGCCGGGAGCACGGACCCGACGCAGATCGGGGGAGTCTGGTTGGGTGCCGGCAGCCAGTCGTCGGCATCTTTGCACGACGCGCCGGCCGGCCTGGCGCAAGCTCACTTCCCGTCAACGAGCAACGGACACGATAATGTCGTCGATCCCGGCCATCACGACAGCATGGCTCTGATGCATGCCCATATCACCGACCTGCATGCGAACGCGATTTTCATTCACTAGCTAGTGAGAATTTAAAAACGAAACGTACCCACTTTCTTCGAAGAATGGGAATGTCGTTTTGAAAAATCCTCCAAACGAGGTGGGACCCGAGTCCGAATACTTGACTTGCTGCGCAGAACGTCGCGAGCTCTTGTCGTCGAGTGCGCCTCGAAAAATGCTGCGCATACTGACCATCCGCCGCGCCAGCCCGCCGTTGCTCGTGCCGTTTGGCGTTGCCTTTACTCGGGCTCTCAATGCAAAGGGAGGGGGAACATTATCGTGGGAAGGGCGACGGCTGGGCTGGGTCGTCGTTAACCGGGACCTTAAACTCGTCGCGATCGACCTCTGCGGCCCGTTGCGGCTTGCGGCGCAGGCAACGCGACTAGCAGACTATCGGGACCAGCGCTCGATGAGGCACGGTAGCGCCCATCGACGCTGGTCCCTCGACTTCGTGTCGGAGCACCAACGGCCGTCGTTTCTGCATCCTGGCCGTTGTCGATGACTGTTCGCGAGCACCTGGCGTTGGTGGCCGACACCTAGCCCTCCGGCGCCCCTGTGGCGCGGGAACTGGACAGGTTCGAGTCAGGCTCTCCCGACGTCCACGTTCCGAGCTACTCCATCATGATCCCATAGCATACCACTTGGCGTATTTTGTCCCGCAAAACTCGAAAGATTGCTTTTGCTTTACGAAGTGGAGCGGTTAACCTCCACGAGGTTGAGAGCCTCAAGGCCTCAAGAGATTGCTCAGCTTCTATGTGATCAACGAGTACGAAATCGTCAGACACGTTCGGAGGAACTGCAATTAATTTCGATGGCTCGGAATGTTCTTTCGCGACATAGAACCGGTTTAATCCATCAAAGTAAGCGAAATCGTATTCTGCGTTGAGCAATATTTCTTCCCAGCCCTCGCGGCTCGATTGTTGCGTCGTCGGATGGGTAGCTTCGACGAGTACGATCCAGGGTCTAAATCTGTCGAAACCCGCGCCTCTCAGAACGAGATCCTCGGCGCCTTCCACGTCAATCTTTAAAAAATGAATCTCGCTCGGAGCAAATTGACGTAAAATATCTGACAGCGTCGTAGTCGACACGTTGGTGACCCGCGTATTGAGGCCCGCTTTGATATGTTGCTGCGCAATAGTCTGGCAAAGCGTCGACAGGCCTGTACCCGCGATCTCGTAAAATTCCGCCCGATTAGATATGTCAGAAACCGCGACGGCTAAATTAGCGTCTAAAGGTCGCTGCACGACAAACATTTGCAGCATGGAGGAAATCGGCTCGATGTTGATTCCTCGTCATCCCCGGTCATAAAAAGCTCTTGTCACGGAGTCGTGAGTCGGATCGTACGCGCCGCAATCGACGTAGAAACCCCGGTCAATATGTTTCAGTGCGCGCCACAGGATAACGTCCTCAAAATTTTGGGCATAGCTAACAAAACGATTCATCGGAGTTTTTCTCGCATCGGCCTCTGCCCTGCACACCCCTACACTTTGTCTGGCCGGATAGGATGTAAATTAAATTTAACGATCGACGATTTCCTAGATTTTCGCTCAATCGATGACCGCCAAAAGAGCTGTTAGCCAAGGAGCTTCGCAACAGAGCTGCGATATCAATTATTTGTGTTTAGTTATGACCGTGATACGGAGGGAGGCTCAGTGCAACTTCAGACGGCCAACTCTGTCAGAGCGGCGTCAGTTTAATTGAGCCAGAGCTGACCGTCGAAAAGGAGGTTGCCCCCGCAAAACGTTGCGGCAGCGTATGTTCAGCTGGCGCCGGCAGGTTCGAACAATTGAGCAGGACGAACTGCTGCCTTGGAATTGGCGTAGGCTCTCCGCGCAGTCCAGTCAGGCCGCCTAACCATGGACGGCCGCCTTAAACCGCGCGAGTGAACTCGTCGCGGTGCTCACCGGATGGTACGCATCCGGCCAGCACTCCAGGCAGCGCGATGGTCTGCCGCGAAGCGCTTAGGCAGCGACCGGCGGCCTTGGACTGTTGGTTCGCCTTCCAAT
>NZ_LMUK01000041.1:0-75859 GCF_009766005.1 Bradyrhizobium sp. S69
GACATATGGATGCAAGCGATCCGATCAGACCCTGAAAAAAACTCTTGTGGCACGGGGGCCGTCCACATATGGGTCCCGGCGCAAGGCCGGGACGACAAACTCCCTCAATGCCCGTCGAAGGACATCAGCGTTCGCACCGGCACATCCATCGCGCGCAGTTTCGCGGCGCCGCCGAGTTCCGGCAGATCGATGATGAAGCAGGCGGCGACCACATTGGCGCCGATCTGGCGCAGCAGCTTCACCGCGCCCTCGGCGGTGCCGCCGGTGGCGATGAGATCGTCGACCAGAATGACGCGCTCGCCGGGCAGGATGGCGTCGGCGTGCATCTCCATCTCGTCGAGACCGTATTCCAGCGAATAGGCGATCCGCACCGTGGTGTGCGGCAGCTTGCCCTTCTTGCGGATCGGCACGAAACCGGCGGATACCTGATGCGCTACCGCACCGCCGATGATGAAGCCGCGCGCCTCGATGCCGGCGACCTTGTCGATCTTGTTGCCGGCCCAGGGCTGCACCAGTTCGTCGACCGCGCGGCGAAACGACCGCGCATCGCCGAGCAGCGTGGTGATGTCGCGAAACAGAATTCCCGGCTTCGGGTAGTCCGGAATCGTGCGGACGGCGGCTTTCAAATCATGTTCGAGTTCAGGGTTCATCGATATCTCTCTCAGGATTTTATTTCGTCATTTTCAATTCAAGGGTACGCCCAGCCGGAAAGCATTTTCCACGATGCGCAGGCCGACTTCACCGCCGAGCGACATCAACGACTCCGGATGGAATTGCACGCCGCCGACGGCCAAGGTCTTGTGCTCGATCGCCATCGCGACCCCATCCTCGGTGCTCGCCGTGACTGCCAGCACGTCGGGCATGCTGTCGCGCTCGACATAGAGCGAGTGATAGCGCCCGATCACGATTTCATGGGGCAGGTTCTGCATCAGCCGGCCGCCTTGCACCTGAACCCGCGACGGCCGCCCATGCGCGGGCTGGCCGAGCTGGCCCAACTGGCCGCCGAAATATTCGCCGATCGCCTGCACGCCGAGACAGACGCCGAAGATCGGCAGCTTTCTGGCCAGCGCCGCATCGATGGTTTTGGCGATCGCAAAATCCTCCGGCCTGCCCGGTCCCGGCGACAGCACCAAAAGATCGTAGTCCTTGCTGCTCAACATCTGCTGGGCGTGAACATGCCGGACCACGGTGACGGCGGCGCCGACCTGCCGGAAATAATCCGCCAGCATATGGACAAAACTGTCGTCATGATCGATCAGCAGCACGCGCTTGCCGGAACCGGTCGCATCCGGCGCGAACGCCGACAGCGGCTTCGGCGGATCGCCACGCAGCGCCTGGAACAACGCCGCCGCCTTGACCTGGCATTCGCGGTCCTCGGCGGCAGGATCGGAATCGAACAGACAGGTGGCGCCGACCCGCACTTCGGCGAGGCCGTCCTTCATGCGGATGGTGCGGATCGTGAGCCCGGTGTTGATGCTGCCGTCGAAATTGACCGCGCCGATGGCGCCTGCATACCAGCGCCGCGGCGAGCGTTCATGGTCCTCGACGAACTGCATCGCCCATAATTTCGGGGCGCCGGTCACCGTCACCGCCCAGGCGTGGGTGAGGAACGCATCAAGCGAGTCGAACCCCGGCCGCAGCATGCCCTCGACGTGATCGACGGTGTGAAACAGTTTCGAATAGGTCTCGATCTGCCGCCGCGCCAGCACCTTGATGCTGCCGGGCACGCAGATGCGCGCCTTGTCGTTGCGATCGACATCGGTGCACATGTTGAGTTCGAATTCGTCCTTTTCGGAATTCAGCAATTGCCGGATCTGCTCGGCGTCGCCGATCGCATCGCGACCGCGCGCGATGGTGCCCGAGATCGGGCAGGTCTCGACCCGCCGGCCGTCGCAGCGCACGAACATTTCGGGCGATGCCGACACCAGGAATTCGCCGTCACCGAGATTCATCAGCGCGCCATAGGGCGACGGATTGATCCGGCACAGCCGCTGGAACACTTCCGCCGGCGAGCGCTCGCAGGGCTCGGCGAACAATTGCCCCGGCACCGCCTCGAACAGATCGCCACGCGCGAACGCCGCGCGCGCGGTCTCGACCGTAGCCTGGTATTCGCCGGGGGCGTGATCGGCAAATCCCTGACGCGGTGTTTGGGTGTAAAGGCTTTCCGCCGAGATTCGCGGCAGGTCCGCGCTGGTCTTGCCATTCCAGGCGAAGTCATATGACAGCACCACGCCACGCCCGATGGCGCGGTCATAGGCCAAGAGGCGATCCGGCACATACAGCACGATGTCGCGCTGGTCGCTCTCGCGCGCGCGCTTCTGCACCAGATCCTCGATCTGGAACACCAGGTCGTAGGCGAAGGCGCCGAACAGGCCGAGCATCGGATCGTCGTTGGAACCGAGCACCGCCACCAGTTCGCGCACCAGCGACATCACGCTGGCGCGCCGGGTGCGCTGGTCCTCATCGATCGGCGCTGCGCCGCGCACGATATGGCCGGCCAGCCGCGTGGCGGTTTTTTCCGAGATCACGACGCAGGGCTCGCGCAGCACCTCGCCGAGAAACGCAATCAGCACCTCGCCGCGCGCATTCAGCGCTTGCAGCGAGAACTCGGAGCCCGTGGTTTCCAGCACCATGGGTGGATCGGAAAAGCCGAGGTCAAAACTCTCGTAGCGGCCGGGTACCGTGGTGCCGGACGACAGCACCACGCCGCGGCGGCGGTCGAGCAGGTCGATCAGATCGTCCAGCCGGTTGGCGCCGCCGGTGAACTGCTCCACCGACCGCGACACCACGAGCCCACCCCGGGTGCGGTATTCGCAGGTTGCGGGAAGCGAGAAGGCTGTCCTGTTCATGTGATCCTCTTACGAAACTTGCCGAGGGAACGCCACACAGGACAAACGAAAGACCGTCGCGCTGCGATGACGGCCTCAAACGATTGGAGAAAATGAAATCGCACGGCCACCTTTTAAAAGGTGCGCCACCACAGACGGGTTGGACGGACGGTGCTCATGGAGGGGTAGACACCACCGGCCACGACCAATGTCAAGGCGCGGGGGCAGAGCCCGTTGGCGTCCCCTCCCCCTTGCCGGGGGGTTAGGGAGGGGGTAGCCGCAAGGTGAGCACGCCCGGCTACCGCCTCGCATCTTTCGGTGTTGGACGACCCAAAATATGCGTAGGATTTGAGCAAGCCCGGCCAAACCAACGATCGGGCTTCGAAGCCAAACGGAGGCGCGCGATGCCGGCTCAGGGACCATTGCAGGGGTTGGGATATGTCGGGTTCGGCTCGGCCGATCTCGATGGCTGGCGGCAGTTCGGGACCGGCCTGGTCGGGTTGCAGGCGGTGGAGCGCAGCACCTCGCTGCTGGCGTTCCGGATGGACGACCGCAAACAACGCATCGTGATCGACCGCGCGATGCCGGACGGCACGCGCTTTTTTGGCTGGGAGGTTGCCGATGCCGTGGCGCTGGACCGGCTTGGCGCCCGGCTGGAGGCAGCCCAAGTCGCTGTGATTGCCGAGCCGCAAACGCTGGCCGATAACAGGCGCGTTCGCAGCCTGATTTCGTTTCACGATCCCGCCGGCAATCGGCTCGAAGCGTTCTACGGCGCGGAGATCGCCGATACGCCGTTCAGCCCGGGGCGTTCGATGTCCGGCTTCCGCACCGGTCCGCTCGGCGTCGGCCACGCGGTGCTGACGGTCGAGAACATCGACGCGGTGATGCCGTTTTATGTCGATGTGCTGGGCTTCGGGCTCAGCGATTATATCGAGAAGCCATTTCGTGCCTATTTCTTTCACATCAACGCGCGGCATCACAGCCTCGCTTTGATCGAGACCGGCAAAAACGGCATGCATCATCTGATGGTCGAGATGTTTTCGCTCGACGATGTCGGGCAGTGCTACGACATCGCCCTGGGCGAACCCGAGCGGGTCAACGTCACGCTCGGCCGTCACACCAACGACTTCATGACGTCGTTTTACGCCAAAACGCCGTCGTCGTTCATGGTCGAATGCGGCTGGGGCGGCCGCGATATCGAGCCCAAGACATGGCAACCGTTCGAGATGAAGGCCGGCCCAAGCCTGTGGGGCCACGAGCGCGTCTGGCTGCCGCCCGCCGACCGCGAAGTCGCGCGCGACATGCGAATGCACGCGGCGGCAAGCGGCCTGCGCGCGCCGGTGCAGGTCATTGACGGCAATTACAAACTCGTGTCGGGGACGTGTCCGTGGTGGGACGGGGTCAGCGGCAAGGGGTGAGCGGCTCAGCTAATACGAGCGTCGTCCCGGCCTTCAAAGCTGTGAAACTATTTCGACGTCATCCTGAGGTGCGAGCACTTGCGAGCCTCGAAGGATGGCCGCAAGCACGGAGCTGAACAGCATCCTTCGAGACGCGGCGAAGACGCCGCTCCTCAGGATGACGTCGGTGATTGCCTCACAACCTACTTCGCCGGGACGACGCACGGGTTTTATAACCTCACCCCAAATGCTTCCGGAAAAACTCCGTCGCCCGGCCCCAGGCCAGTTCGGCGGACTGCCGGTCGTGCACCGACAGGCGCTGCTCGTTGCCAAAACCGTGGTCGGCATCATAGCGGAAAAGCTCCAGCGACTTGCCGGCGGCCTTCATTCCCTGCTCGAAACCATCGACCAGTTGCGGCGTGCACCAATCGTCCCTGTTAGCGAAATGGCCCTGCAGCGGAATTTTGACGTCCGCGGGTTTCGCCGCCGCTTCCGGCGGAATGCCGTAGAACACCACGCCGGCGGTGAGTTCCGGAATTTTGGTGGCGCCGATGATGGTGACCGCGCCGCCGAGGCAGAAGCCGGTCAACCCGACCTTGGCGCCGTTGCGCGCAAGATATTGCGCGGCGCCGCGCACGGTCTGCGTGGTGGCATCCATGAAATCCAGCGAGTTCATCTCTTTGCCGGCCGCATCGGTGTCGTGATACGGCACCACCGTGCCCTTGTAGAGATCGGGCGCCAGCGCATCGAAGCCGGCCAGCGCGAAGCGGTCGCACATGCCCTTGATCTGATCCTGCAAGCCCCACCATTCCTGGATCACGACCACGCCCGGCGCGTTGCCGCGCGCCGTGTTGGCGAGATAGCCGTTGGCATCCTTGCCGTCGGGACGCTTGAAAGTGATGCTGGTGCCCATGGGTTCCTCCGCTGATTGCTTGGGACTGCTTGGCGGCCATTTTGGTCGCTGCCGGGGCGAGACGCAATCGGACTTATGCGATGCGATGGCATCGCGCCACACACACTGCCGTCATCCTGAGGTGCGCGCGCTTTCTTGCGCGCCTCGAAGGATGGCCGCAAGCACAGCGCTGAACACCATCCTTCGAGGCTCGCCGAAGACGGCGCGCACCTCAGGATGACGTCGAAATAGCTTCACAGAGCTCTCAGGATGTGGCGACACTTGCTCACACTCGAGCAACAAAAAAGCCCCCGTGCGGGGGCTTTTTCGAATTTCTCTCACAATATCCGAAAGATCAGTGGGCGTTGGCCCAGACTTTCTTCTTTGTAAAATACATCAAACCGGCAAACAGGATCAGGAACACGAACACCTGCAAGCCGATCCGCTTGCGCTGCTCCAAATGCGGCTCCGCCGCCCACATCAGGAACGTGGTGACGTCGTGGGCATATTGCGGGACGGTCGCCGGCGCGCCATCGTCAAACGTCACCTGGCCGTCGCTCAGCGGCTTCGGCATCTTGATGGAATGGCCGGGGAAATATTTGTTGTAGTAGGAGCCGGCCGGAATGCTGACATCCGCCGGGACCTTGTCGTCGAACCCCTGCAGGATCGCGCTCACATAGTTCGGGCCCTGCTCCTGGAACTGGGTGAAGAAGTCGAAGATGAACTGCGGGAAGCCGCGCTCATACGACCGCGCCTTGGTGATCAGCGACAGGTCCGGGGGCAAGCCGCCGCCATTGGCCGCGCGCGCTGCCTGCTCGTTCGGGAACGGTGCCGGGAAGTAATCGGCGGGCCGGCCCGGCCGCTCGAACATGTCGCCCTGGTCGTTCGGGCCGTCCTTGATCTTGTATTCGGACGCGAGCGATGCGGCCTGCGCCTCGGAATAACCGGGACCGCCGGCATCGGCGAGATTGCGGAACGCGATATAGTTCAGCGAGTGACAGGCGGAACAGACTTCCTTGTAGACCTTCAGGCCACGCTGCAGCGAACCGCGATCGAATTTGCCGAGCGGACCGGCGAACGACCAGCTCTGCGACGGCGGCACCAGATCCTCCGCCGCCCTGGCGTTGCCGGCGCTTCCGGCAAACAGCGCACCGGCGAGCGCGAACATGATCGCCACGGAAGCAACGGCCGACTTGCCTTTGCTCTTGGCCAGCACGTCCTCGGCGATCGAATTCGGAATCGGCCGCGGCGTCTCGATCCGGCTCAACAGCGGCAGCAGGATCAGGAAGTAGGCGAAGTAGCAGAAGGTCAGGATGCGGCCGGCGATCACATAGATGCCTTCCGGCGGCTGCGCGCCGAGATAACCGAGCAACACGCAGACCACGACGAACATCCAGAAGAACTGCTTGGCCAGCGGGCGATATTTCGACGAGCGGGTCCTGGCGCTATCGAGCCAGGGCAGGAACGCCAGCACGACGATCGCCGAGAACATCGCGATGACGCCGGCAAGCTTGTTCGGGATCGAGCGCAGGATCGCGTAGAACGGCAGGTAATACCATTCCGGCACGATATGCATCGGTGTCACACCGGGATTGGCGGGAATGTAGTTGTCGGCGTCGCCGAGATAGTTCGGCATGTAGAAGATGAACCAGGCGAAGAAGAGCAGGAAGCAGGAGACGCCGAACGCATCCTTGATGGTCGCGTAGGGCGTGAACGGCACCGTGTCTTTTTCGGTCTTGACCTCGACCCCGGCCGGGTTGTTCTGACCCGCGACATGCAGCGCCCAGACGTGCAGCACGACCACGCCGGCGATCACGAACGGCAGCAGATAATGCAGCGAGAAGAAGCGATTCAGCGTCGGATTGCCGACCGAATAGCCGCCCCATAGCAGGGTCACGATGCTGTCGCCTACATAGGGAATGGCGGAGAACAAATTGGTGATGACGGTGGCGCCCCAGAAGCTCATCTGGCCCCAGGGCAGCACGTAACCCATGAAGCCGGTCGCCATCATCAAGAGGTAGATGATGACACCGAGGATCCAGAGGATTTCGCGCGGCTCCTTGTACGACCCGTAATACAGGCCGCGGAACATGTGGATGTAGACGGCAAAGAAGAACATCGAGGCGCCGGCGGCGTGGATATTGCGCAGCATCCAGCCGTAGTTCACGTCGCGGACGAGGCTTTCGACCGACTTGAAGGCGAGATCCGCATTCGGCGTGTAGTGCATCGCCAGGATGATGCCGGTCAGGATCTGCACGCCGAGCATGAAGGAAAGGATGGCGCCGAAGGTCCACCAATAGTTCAGGTTGCGCGGCGTCGGATAGGCCACGAACGAGGAGTGGACGAGGCCAAAGATCGGGAGACGCCGTTCAATCCATTTCACGACGGGATTGGTCGGCTGGTAGTCGGATGGTCCGCTCATGGTGCGATCCCTAGGGAATTTTTAAAGACGACGCGACGGGTTATGAAACCTGGAAGTCAGATCCAAGCCTCAGCCAATCTGGATTTTGCTGTCGGAAACGAATTGATAGGGCGGGACCGGCAGGTTCAGGGGCGCTGGCCCCTGGCGAATGCGACCGGAGGAGTCGTATTGCGAACCGTGGCAGGGGCAGAAGAAGCCGTCGTAATTGCCGTCATGGGCGATCGGGATGCAGCCGAGATGGGTGCAGATGCCGATCACGACCAGCCAGTTATCATGGCCGTCCTTGACCCGGGATTGATCAGTTTGCGGATCGCGAAGCTCAGTGACGGACACCGCGCGGGCCTCGTCGATCTGCTTCTTGGTACGGTTCATGATGTAGATCGGCTTGCCGCGCCAGAACACCTTGATGTCCTGACCGGTGGCGATCGGCGTCAGGTCGACTTCGATCGGTGCGCCGGCCGCAATCGTCGAAGCGTCCGGATTCATCTGGGAAACCAGCGGCCAGACCGTGGCCAATCCGCCGACCGCGGCGACGGCTCCCGTTGCAACAAAGAGGAAATCACGGCGTGTCGAGCCCGCCGAAGACGCTGTCGTCACGATCCCAAACCCTTTCTCAACTGCAGCCGGTAGAACCGCCCCAGGCAACGCCCATTGACCGGGAGGAGGCTGCCGGCGCCCGCGACCCCCGCGGCGGCATCAATCACCGCTTTGTCCCGCCAATTATGGCAGAACAAGGCAGTCCAGAATCGTTCTATTGGCACCCTTGCCGTAAGAGCGCAAGCCCGCTATCGGCTGACATGCGTGCAATGCACTAAATCCGCGCCGAGCTGTGATTTTTCAGTCATTTCATGGGGACCGCCAGCCCGCCCCGAAGGCCCATCGCAGAATGCAGATCGCACTTTACCAGCCCGATATTCCCCAGAACACGGGGACGATTCTGCGGCTGTGCGCGTGCCTGGATGTCACGGCCCATATTATCGAGCCGGCGGGATTTCCGGTGTCCGACCGGCACTTCCGCCGCGCCGGCATGGATTATCTCGATCAGGTGACGATCACGCGGCATGATTCCTGGGCCAAATTCGAAGAATGGCGGCTCGACGAGGCGCATCGGCTGGTGCTGTTCACGACCAAGGCGGCTGGCTGCTATCTTGATTATCGCTTTGAGACCGCCGACATCCTGCTGTTCGGACGGGAATCGGCCGGTGTTCCGGACGCGGTCGCAGCCGCAGCCGATGCCAAACTGGTGATCCCGATCAAGCCCGGCCTGCGCTCGCTCAATGTGGCGATGGCCGCCGCCATGGCATTGGGCGAGGCGTTGCGGCAAACCAAGGCGACCATTCAGGAGACGATACGGTGAGTTACGCGGTGAAGGAGATATTTTTGACCCTACAGGGCGAAGGCGCCCATGCCGGCCGGGCCGCGGTGTTCTGCCGGTTCACGGGCTGCAATCTCTGGAGCGGCCGCGAACAGGATCGCGCCACCGCGACCTGCCGGTTTTGCGACACTGATTTCGTCGGGACCGACGGAACCCTGGGCGGTCGCTACGCCTCGGCCGGCGAACTCGCCGATACCATCGCCGCGCAATGGAGCGGCGACCCTGCCCATCGTTACGTGATATTGACCGGCGGCGAACCGCTGCTGCAGGTCGACACGCCGCTGATCGAGGCCCTGCACGGGCATGGCTTTTCGATCGGGATCGAGACCAACGGCACGCTGGTTCCGCCGGACGGCATGGACTGGATTTGCGTCAGCCCCAAGGGCGGCGCCGAACTGGCGCTCCGGCAGGGTCACGAGCTCAAGCTGGTTTATCCGCAAGCCGATGCGCTGCCTGAGACCTTTGTCGATCTCGCCTTCGAGCGCTTCTCGCTACAGCCGATGGACGGGCCCGATGTGATCGAGAACACCGCGCGCGCGGTGGATTATTGCCTGCGCCATCCGCAATGGCGGCTTAGCGTGCAAACGCACAAGACGCTAGGTATCAGGTAGGGCTTGGCTTGAGAGCGTTTTCGAGCGAAGTGGAAACCGGTTCGCGTGAAGAAAACGCGTCAAAATAAAAGACTAGAGCCCCGTTCCGATTCTATCGGAACGAGGCTCTAGACGGGACTTGGATTTGCCGATGTGGGAGTTAACAAAATCGTTCCGGTTCGAGGCCGCGCATGCGCTGCCGGGAACGACGTTTGGCGCGGCCAGCGAGGAAATCCACGGCCACTCGTTCCGCGCCGAGGTGACCGTGCGCGGCACGCCGGATCCGGCGACCGGGATGGTGGTCGATCTCGGCCTGCTCGAACGCAGCATGGCCGACGTGCAAAAGGCGCTCGACCACAAACTGCTCAACAAGATCGAGGCGCTGGGCGCACCGACGCTGGAAAACCTCGCGCGCTTCATCTGGGAACGGGTCGAGCATGCCGGCCGCCTCACCCGGGTCAGTGTTCACCGCGACAGCTGCAACGAAAGCTGCGCTTACTTTGGGCCGCAGGGGTAATTTTTGCCGTCATCGCGAGGAGCGCTAGCGACGAAGCAATCCAGTCTTGCCTTGTTGTTCTGGATTGCTTCGCTACGCTCGCAATGACGGATCTGGCTTCGTTCGCTCTAGGAATTCTGCATGGACGCCTCTGTCATTGAAGATCAAAAGTCCCGCGCGCGAGGCTGGTTCGAAGCGCTGCGCGACGACATCTGCATGGCCTTCGAAAAACTCGAGGACGACGCGCCGGCCTCACTCTATCCCGGCGATGCCGGGCGCTTCGTGCGCAGCCCCTGGGACCGCGTCGACCATAGCAGCCGGCCTGGCGGCGGCGGCGTGATGTCGATGATGTACGGGCGCCTGTTCGAAAAGGTCGGCGTGCATTGCTCGACCGTGCATGGTGAGTTCGCGCCCGAATTCCGCGCCCAGATTCAAGGCGCCGGCGAAGACCCGCGATTCTGGGCGTCCGGCGTTTCGGTCATCGCCCATATGCGCAATCCGCACGTCCCTGCCGTGCACATGAACACGCGCTTCGTGGTGACGACGAAGGCTTGGTTCGGCGGCGGATCGGATCTGACGCCGGTGCTCGAGCGGCGGCGGAGCCAGGAAGATGTCGACACGATTGCGTTTCATCGGGCGATGGAGACTGCCTGTAGCGGCCATCACGGCGTCGCCGATTACGGCCGCTACAAGAAATGGTGCGACGACTATTTCTATCTGCCGCATCGCAAGGAAGCCCGCGGCATCGGCGGCATCTTCTACGATCACCACGATTCCGGCGATTGGGATGCCGACTTCGCCTTTACCCAGGACATCGGCCGTGCGTTTCTCAAGATATACCCCGATCTGGTGCGCCGGAATTTCAAGACGCCCTGGACGCCGGCAGACCGCGAGGAGCAATTGGTGCGCCGCGGCCGCTATGTCGAATTCAACCTGCTGTACGATCGTGGCACGACCTTCGGCCTGAAGACCGGCGGCAATGTCGATTCGATCCTGTCGTCGATGCCGCCGGAAGTGAAATGGCCGTGAAGACGATGATGCCTTTGCCCCGCGCGATGCTGATCGACATGGACGACACCATCCTGTCGGCCTATGGACGCCCCGACATCGCCTGGAACAAGATCGCGGAAGAATTCGCCGCGGAGTTGGTACCGCTCCCACCGCAACAGGTCGCCGCGGCGATCCTGACATTCGCGCGTCAATTCTGGGCCACGGCGGATGCCGCGTGGCGACTGAAACTCACCGAGGCCCGGCAACTGACGGTCAAGGGAGGGTTCGCCGCGCTGGGCGCAGTCCATCAAACCATCTTGTCGGACGATCTGGCGGTACGGCTGGCCGACCGTTTCACGAGGTTTCGCGAGGAGGAAGCGTTCGTGTTCCCGGGCGCGCATGATGCCATCGATGCGCTGCGGGCCCGCGGCGTCAAGCTCGCGCTGGTGACCAATGGTGGCGCGGATACCCAGCGCGCCAAGGTCGAGCGCTTTGCGCTGGCGCATCGCTTCGATCACATCCAGATCGAAGGCGAGCACGGCTTCGGCAAGCCGGAAGCGCGCGCCTATCTGCACGCGATGCAGGCGCTCGGGGTCACCGCGGCCGAGACCTGGATGGTCGGCGACAATCTGGAATGGGAAGTCGAGGCGCCGCAGCGGCTCGGCATCTACGCGATCTGGATCGACGTGCACGGCGACGGCCTGCCTGTCGGCTCCACCGTCAAGCCGGATCGCATCATCCGCTCGCTGAGCGAGTTAGTGCCTGCCGAGCACGGATAAGGCGTTCAGCGCAACGCCGACGAAATCATCACCACGCCGCCGAAGGTGAACGGGCCATAGACCACAATTAAGGATTGCGTTAGGCTCGCGCCCGTCCAGCTGGGGGCGACGATGCAACCCGACGACCTACAAAACCCGGTGCCGGTTCCGGCGGCCCCTGCACAGGGCACAGGCTTCTGGAAGCGCATCCAGGCCTGGGACAGCCGGCTCTCGATCGCCAAAGGCTTGACCGCCGTCACCTTGCTGACGAGTTTTTTGGGCGGCTATTTCCAATATCTCAATTCATATGAAGACAAAGTCAGTACGCAGGCCAAGGCCGACATGGCCGACGCCACCGGCGCCTTCGTCGATATTTCGAATTCGTTTGCCGAAGCGCATATGCTGCAACAGCTGATCTATTTCGACTATGCCGACGCGCTTGCCGACCTGTCCGACAGCGGCAGCAACGCCATGATTACCGCGGCCGCCCAGGAGGTCTTTCCGAACTACCTCAAGACGCGGATAGCATTGCGCCTGAACAGCAACGTTTTTGCCCGCAAGGCCGAAATCTACATGGACTGGCCCAGCAACCGCGGCCGCGATCCGGCAACGGCAGACGCTCTCTATCAGGACCCGCTGACCGAAACGCTGCTCAGAGACTATAATTTCGACTGTAGCGCGCCGGTGAATTCCCCGCATTACGGAACCGCCAATGCCGACGCGCAAGGCAGCGCTCCGCCGAACATCTGCACCACCGGGACAGCAGACGATCTGAAAAAGTCCACGGTCAACCTTTGCGCCGTTGATCGGGCAACCGGCAAGATCAATCCCGCCAAACCCGCTATCATGATCGACTGGCACAGCGCCAAGCATCATGTGGTGACCATGCATTATTGCTTCGAGATGGTGCATAGCGAAATCGAGACCGCGCGCATTTGGGCCTCGAAAAACGAGGTCAGCGATAAACGAAAAGCCGAGTTCCTGGCCAGGCAGGACAGATATAGCACCCACCTCTATGAGCAGGTGGTCCGGCAGAATGCCTTCATGAGTCTGGCGATGTCTGAACTTGAGAGAATCCGGGTCAAGTACCGGCCGTCAGGCTTTTTCTGCCACGTGCCGCTGGTTCGCGACGCCATCGGCCTGTTCAGCGGTCGCTGCACGCCGATACGAACGTCCCAGGGATGAAAGCCCCGATCGCGTCAGAGCAACTGCCGTAGCGCCGAGGATATCATCACCACGCCACCGATCATCACCGCGACGTCGAGGATCGCGGTGTGGATATGCACCGGCATGCGCTCGACGAACGCCTTCGCCAGAAACGCGCCCGGCAGCGCCACGACCCCGATCAGCACCGCGAAGGCCAGCACCTGGGGGCTGACCACGCCGGCCATTCCAAACACCGAAATCTTGATGACGCTGGTCACCAAGGAGACCACCGCGTCGGTAGCGATCACGGCGGCGCCTTCCAGGCCCACCGCCATCAACAGCGACAGCAGGATGACGCCGGATCCCGCGGTGCCGCCAACCAGCACGCCGTAACCGACCGCACCGGCGGCGAGCCCGCTGTTGCCGATCCTGACATCGTGGCGCTTGAGCAGACGGCGCAGCGGCACGCTCAATATCAGCATGGCGCCGATCACCACCGCCGCACCCGCGCCGCTCAGGCGCGTGTAGCCGTAAGCGCCGAGTGCTGTGGTCAGCGCCGAGGCGCCAACCACAATCAGCGCGCGACGGCGGTCGGCATAACGGAAATAGGCGGCGAAACGGCTGAAATTGGTGAAGATCGAGGAGATCGCGATGATCGGCACCACCGGCTCGGCGCCAACCAGCGGCACCAGGACCAGCGGCATCAGCGCGCCGGTGCCGTAGCCGGCCAGACCGCCGATCACGGAGGCAAACAGCGCCATGCCTGCGACCAGCAACAGTTGGACGATGGAAATATCGGCGAAGCCGGAAAGGATATTCAAAGCCGATGATCGCGCTTGAAACGGGTGATGGTCTGGTCCGCGATGGCCTCCAGCGCGGGCGCATCGAGCGGAAAATCCGCCGCGAGCCATGCGTCTTCGGCCAGACCGAGCACATGCCCGAGCGCTGGACCAGCGTCAATGCCGCGACCGACAAAATCGGCGGCCTTCAGCGGGAATTTCGGCGCACTCCAGCGGTCCGGCAAGGTGGCAAGGTCGCGCCAGGATGCCGAACTCGCCCGCCCGCCATCCCGGGCCCAGGCCAGCATCAGCCGGTCGCGGTAACGCTCCGCGCCAAGCCGGTATAGCCGCCGCCGTGCCCGCGCCTCGTCCATCCCGGCCATCCGCCACCAGCGATGGCCCATGGAATCCAGCGCCTTGGTCTCGTTGTTAGTCAGCCGCAGCCGCGCCGCCAGCCGCCGCGCATCCTCCGACAGCGCGACCGCCAGCGCGCCGAGCCTGCGAATGGCGTTCGGCGGAAGTCCAAGCGCATGCTCGGCTGCGATCATCGCGGCAAACGCGCCGGTATAGGCGACACCGCCGAAAATCGGCAGCAGCAAGCCGCCATCCGCCATCGCCACGACGGCCGTCGTAGCGCCTTGCGCCACCATCAGCTTCAGCATTTCCATGCGCATGCGTTCGGCGGAAAGGCCTGCAAGGCCAGCACTTCCGCCGATGCAGGCGAGATATCCCGCGCGATCCGGCTCGCCCGTGCCATAGGCGGCGTGAATTCGGAAGAAGCGGAGGATCCGCAAATAATCCTCGGCGATCCGAAGCTTGGGATCGCCGATGAAGCGCACGCGCTTGGCCGCGATATCCGAAAGGCCCCCGACATAGTCATGCACCACGCCGTCGGTGCCGACCGACAGGCCATTGATGGTGAAATCGCGCCGTTCGGCGTCGCGCGCCCAGTCGGTGCCGAACACAACCCTGGCCTTGCGTCCAAAGGTCTCGACGTCCTGCCGCAAGGTGGTGACCTCGAACGGCTGGGCCTCGACGACCAATGTCACCGTGCCATGCGCGATGCCGGTCGGCACGCTCTTGATGCCGGCGGCCTTGGCGCGGCGGATCACCTCGGCGGGTAACGCCGTGGTTGCGATGTCGAACTCATTGACCGGAATCCCGAGCAGCGCGTTGCGAACGGCGCCGCCGACCACGCGCGCCTCGGCGCCATCGCCATTCAGCAACGCCAGCACGCGGGCGACCGGACCGGAGCTGAGCCAGGGCGCGTCGACGCGCGCGCGCGCGTCCGTCATTTGGCAACTCCGGGAACGAACTTGCCGTTCTCGACATGCGCCGGAACATAGGTCGAGTTGGTCGATCCGATGGAGAAATGCGCGAGCAGGATGAAACTCGCGATCACAAGCAGCATGGCGCCGATCGCCAGCCTGGCAATCACATGCAGCGGCCACGATGCCTGCACCAGCAATCCGGAGCGTGATGCGATCAGAAACAGGGCATAGGCCGCGAACGGGATCAGGAAAATTCCGACTTCGGTGAAAGCCGGACGGATCATGAGCGGCAGATCCGCTCATAGAGCACGCGCAGCATTCCCGCGGTCGCACCCCAGATATAATGCTGCTCGAACGGCATCGCGTAATACGAACGCATGATGCCGCGGAATTCCTTGTTGTGCACCTGATGGTTCGCCGCATCCATCAGGAACGCCAACGGCACCTCGAACGCATCGTCGACCTCGTCTGCACTGATGCGCAGATCGAAGCCCGGCCTGATCCGCGCCACCGTCGGCAGGATGCGAAATCCGAAGCCGGTGCCGTAGAGATCGAGATAGCCGATCGGATCGATGAATTCGCGCGCCAGGCCGATTTCCTCCCAGGCTTCGCGCAGCGCCGCATCGAGCGGGGAAGCGTCCTCCGGATCGATCTTGCCGCCGGGAAACGAAATCTGGCCGGCGTGGTCGTGCAGATGCGCCGCCCGCTGCGTCAGCAGCACGGTCGGCTGCGGATGGTCCACCACCGCGATCAAGACCGCCGCGGGCCGGATCGGCTGTTCGCGCGCGATCATTTCCAGCATCCGATCGGTGCCCTGATCGCCGCTCGGCGGAACGATACTGGCATCGGTCAGGCCCGGCGGGATGTCGAAGCGCAGGCGCGCGTGGGCGCGCGCGAAGAACTCCGCCGAATCGATCAACGCCGGCTCGGTCTTCAGCATCGGTCCGTTCAAGTTGCGTCCCTCATTTGCTCCGCATCGGCCATCGCGAAAAACCCGCCGCCGGACGCTATCCCGAACATCGCACGACCATCGACCACTCGCTCCTCGCCGATGTCAACCAGATCATAATAGATCGCCCGCGTTACCTTGGCCCAAAGATCCGCTCGAACGTGAAGATAGGGCGTGAGGCCGCCGTCGGCAGCGGCCTTGAACCGCAAGCCGTGCGCGGCATCGCAATCGACCCAGTCGTCGACATTGGTGCGGAACCGCAGCAACCGGCCCTCACCCTCGCCCTCCCTCAGCATCTCGACAGCGAGGAACGGCGCATCGTCGACGCGGATGCCGACCTTCTCCACCGGTGTCACGAGAAAGTGCTTGCCGTCCTCGCGTTTGAGGATGGTCGAAAACAGCCGCACCAGCGCCGGTCGCCCGATCGGCGTTCCCAGGTAGAACCAGCTGCCGTCGCTGGCGATTCGCATGTCGAGATCGCCGCAGAACGGCGGATTCCACAGATGGACCGGCGGCAGTCCCTTTTGGCCCTTTTCGGCGGGGCTGGCTTTGGCCGCATCGGTGGCCGCAGCGGTGAGGCTTTCAAGACCCATCTTCTCACGGCTCTTGTTTTCAAGACCCTGATTTTCAAGACCCTGATTTTCAAGATCTTGGCTTTCACGGCCCTGGTCGGTGTTCTGCCCTTGCTTCGCCATTGTTTGCCTTAAAGTTCGAACGTTCAATCTGGCACGATTGGTGCAAGTTCTCCCGATGTGCGCGGAACTAACGTTCTCGCCACATCGTGATGCCGTTCATACCCCGAAAAGCCGATAATGTGGGGATAGTTTAATTCAACGAATACATGGCCTTCACACAGGTTTAGCATGAGGTTCATGGCATGACGACGCTGGGTAGCGGCGTCTTTAAGGAGCTGACGGAATGGCTGGCGCAGACAGTGTCGAAAAACTCGAGGACGTGATCGTCCGTTCGGCCGAGCAGGTCGCCGGCCAAATCCGTAGCGCAAAGGAAGCGATCTCCACCGTTATTTTCGGCCAGGACCGCGTGATCGAAAACACGCTGGTGACGATCCTGTCCGGCGGTCATGCGCTCTTGATCGGCGTGCCGGGCCTGGCCAAGACCAAGCTGGTGGAAACCTTAGGGATCACGCTGGGCCTGGACGCCAAGCGCATCCAGTTCACGCCGGACCTGATGCCGTCGGATATTCTCGGCGCCGAGGTGCTGGACGAAAGCAGCAGCGGCAAGCGCTCGTTCCGCTTCATTTCCGGGCCGGTATTCGCGCAGCTTCTGATGGCCGACGAAATCAACCGCGCCAGCCCGCGCACCCAATCGGCGCTGCTGCAGGCGATGCAGGAGCAGCACATCACGGTGGCCGGTGCGCGGCATGATCTGCCGAAGCCGTTCCATGTGCTGGCGACGCAAAATCCGCTGGAGCAGGAAGGCACTTATCCGCTGCCCGAAGCGCAGCTCGATCGCTTCCTGATGGAGATCGACGTCGATTATCCGGATCGCGACGCCGAGCGGCGCATCCTGTTCGAGACCACCGGCGCGGAAGAGACGCTGGCGAAGGCCGCGATGAACGCCGAGATCCTGATCACCGCGCAACGGCTTGTGCGTCGGCTGCCGGTCGGCGACAGCGTCGTCGAAGCGATCCTGACGCTGGTGCGCTCCGCACGTCCAGGCCCCGACGGCGGCGAGACCGGCAAGCTGATCGCGTGGGGACCGGGTCCCCGCGCCAGCCAGTCGCTGATGCTCGCGGTTCGCGCCCGCGCGCTGCTCGACGGCCGTCTTGCGCCCTCGATCGACGACGTGCTCGATCTGGCTGAGCCGGTTCTCAAGCACCGCATGGCGCTGACGTTCTCCGCGCGCGCTGAAGGACGCACCATTCCCGATGTGATCCGGCAATTGAAGGCTCGGATCGGTTGATGGCGGAAGCGAACAAGCACGCAACTGGAGAGATCACAGCAATCCGACGTGCCGACGGCGAAAGCCGAACGCTCGCCGCATCGCTGCCGCGTCTCGTGCTTGAAGCCCGCCGCATCGCCGCCAATGTGATCCACGGTCTGCACGGACGCCGGCGCGCCGGCGCCGGCGAAAGTTTCTGGCAATACCGCCGTTTCAATTCCGGCGAGCCGTCGCAGAACGTCGACTGGCGCCGCTCGGCGCGCGACGATCATCTCTACGTCCGCGAACATGAATGGGAGTCCGCCCATACCGTGTGGCTGTGGCCGGACCGTTCGCCCTCGATGGCCTTTGCGTCCAAACAAGCTCGCGACAGCAAGTTGGAGCGCGGCTTGATCGTGACATTCGCGCTCGCCGAGTTGTTGGTCGCGGGCGGCGAGCGCGTCGGCGTTCCCGGCCTGATGAACCCCACCGCCAGCCGCAGCGTGATCGACAAGATGGCGCAGGCGATGCTGCATGACGATTCCAGCCGGTTGAGCCTGCCGCCGTCGTTCGTGCCGTCGGCACTGGCCGAAATCGTGGTGCTGTCGGATTTCTGGTCACCCATATCGGAGATCAAGACGACGCTCGCCGGCCTGTCGGCCTCCGGCGCCCACGGCACGCTGGTGCAGATCGTCGATCCGGCCGAAGAGAGTTTTCCGTATTCCGGCCGCGTCGAATTCGTCGAGCCGGAAGGTGGCGGCATCATCACCGCCGGCCGCGCCGAGCGCTGGGCAAGCGATTACGTGGCGCGCGTGGCGCTGCACCGCGACCAGATTCGCGCCGAGACCAACCGGTTGGACTGGCTGTTCTCCACCCACACCACCGATCGCTCGGCCGCCGAGCTGTTGTTGTTCCTGCATAGCGGCATGATGGTGAGCAAGGCCAGCGCAGGCAATGCGACGGTCAAAGCGGGACGAAGCGCATGATGGCCGGACTGCCTCTTTCCTTCGCGGAGCCATTGTTGCTGCTGGGCCTGTTGAGCCTGCCGGTGCTGTGGTGGCTGTTGCGGGTGATGCCGCCGCGGCCGCGGCGTATCGAGTTTCCGCCGACGCGGCTGTTGTTCGACATCGCGCCGAAGGAGGAAACCCCGTCGCGCACACCGTGGTGGCTGACCGCATTGCGGCTGGCGGCGGCGGCGCTGATTATCTTCGCGGCAGCGGGACCGACCTGGAATCCGCAAGGCCAGGCAGCCGGCGGCCACGCGCCGCTGGCGATCCTGCTCGACGACGGCTGGACTGCGGCGGCGAGCTGGGACATCCGGGTCAAGGCCGCCGACGAATTGATCGCACGCGCCGACAGCGACCGCCGCGCCGTCGCGCTGATTCCGTTGTCCGAGCCGGCGCGTGACGTCACGCTGATGCCGGCCGGCACCGCGCGCGTGGCCTTGCGCCAGCTCACGCCAAAACCCTACGCGATCGAACGGATCGATACCCTGCCTGCGATCGGACGTTTTCTCAAAGCGACCGGCGACTGCGAACTGGCGTGGCTGTCGGACGGCGTCGATACCGGACGCGGGCCGGAATTCGTCGAGGCCCTGGGCAAGACCATCGGAGATCACGCGCTGACGGTGTTCAAGGACGGCACGCCCTCGCCGCTGGCGCTGGTCGCCGCTGAAAATGCCGCGGCAAAGATGACCGTCAAGGTGCTGCGTACCGACAGCGGCATTGCCGGGGGCATCGTCCGCGCGCTCGACCTCAAGGGTTCGCCGATCGCGGAAGCCCATTTCGGCTTCGCCCCGCAGGATCGCGAGACCGAAGCCGCGTTCGATCTGCCGGTCGAGTTGCGCAACGACATCGCACGGCTGGAAATATCCGGCGAACGCTCCGCCGGCGCGGTGCAACTGCTCGACAAGAGATGGCGGCGGCGCGCGATCGGCATCGTCAGCGGATCGACCACCGATACCGCGCAGCCGTTGCTGGCATCGACATTCTACCTGACCCGCGCGCTGGCGCCGTTCGCCGACGTGCGGCTGGGCGATCGCGGCGCGCCGCAGCAGGCGATCACGCAATTTCTCGACCAGAAGCTTCCGATGATCGTGCTGGCCGACGTCGGCTCGCTGTCGCCTGAAATCCGCGAACGCCTCAACGCCTGGATCGAACAGGGCGGCGTGCTGGTGCGTTTCGCCGGCCCACGGCTGGCGCAGGCCGAGGACGACGATCTGGTGCCGGTCAAACTGCGCAGCGGCGGACGTACGCTGGGTGGCAGCCTGACCTGGGAGAAGCCGCAGCATCTCGCCTCGTTTGCCTCCGCCGGGCCGTTCGCGGGCCTCGCGGTGCCAAAAGACATCACCGTCAACCGTCAGGTATTGGCTGAACCGGACGCGGCCCTGGTGGCGAGAACCTGGGCCTCACTGGAAGATGGCACGCCGCTGGTGACGGGCGACCACCGTGGCAAGGGCGTCGTCAGCCTGTTCCATGTCGCCGCCGATATGCGCTGGTCCGATTTGCCGATGTCCGGCACCTTCGTCGAGATGCTGCGGCGGATCGTCGATATGTCCGGTTATACCGCCAATCCGGGCGCCGGTCCGGCCGGCGAAGCGACCACCGAAACGGTGGCGCCACTGCGTACGCTCGACGGCTTTGGCGCGTTCGGGCCGCCGCCCTCGACCGCAAAACCAATCCAAGCTGATTTCCGCGACCGTGCGGCGTCGGACCATCCGCCGGGGTTCTACGGCCCCGCCG
Organism: Bradyrhizobium sp. S69; assembly: GCF_009766005.1. GTDB lineage: Bacteria > Pseudomonadota > Alphaproteobacteria > Rhizobiales > Xanthobacteraceae > Bradyrhizobium. The sequence goes on from NZ_LMUK01000041.1 coordinate 20,516, forward strand.
ACGGTCCGCTCGCGGTCAATACGCTGGCGGCGGCGGATCGCATCGCGCCGCTGGATATTTCCGCACTGAAGGCGCAGCACGCCAGCTACACCAATTCCGAGCCGCGCGATTTGCGAGGCATCCTGCTGTCGTCGGCGCTGGCGCTGTTCCTGGTCGATGCCATCATCGTCGCGTTCCTCGGCGCCGGCATCGCTGCATTGCTGCGGCGGCGTCCGGCATCGGCCGCTCTGGCCTTCACCGTGATCCTGACCGCGATGATGTTCGCACCGGCGACATCCCATGCCGATGAGAAAGACGACTTTGCGATCAAGGCGGTCTCGCAGACCCGGCTCGCTTATGTCGTCACCGGCAACGCCGACGTGGATTCGATCGTCAAGGCGGGGCTGTCCGGACTGACTTTGTTTCTGGCGCAACGCACCGCGCTCGAGGCCGGTGATCCCGTCGGCATCGATCCCGCGCATGACGAACTGGCGTTCTTCCCGCTGATCTACTGGCCGGTGGTGCCGGGCGCGGCGAAGCCGCCGCAGGACGCCATCAACAAGATCGACGCCTACATGAAACAGGGCGGCACAGTGTTGTTCGATACCCGCGACGCCATCGACGCGCCTCCGGGCGAAGGCGGCGCGGCGCAGACGCCGGGCATGCAGACGCTGCGCGAACTGCTGTCCTCGCTCGACGTGCCCGAACTCGAGCCGGTGCCGCGCGATCACGTGCTGACCAAGACGTTTTATCTGTTGCGGGATTTTCCCGGCCGCTTCACCAGCGGGCAGACTTGGGTCGAAGCGTTGCCGCGCGAGGAAGACGACGAGGCCGCCTCCCACCCGGCGCGTGGCGGCGACGGCGTCTCGCCGATCATCATCACCTCGAACGATCTGGCCGGCGCCTGGGCGATCCGTCCCGATGGCCAGGCCATGCTGCCGCTGTCGCCCGGTGAGCCGCGGCAGCGCGAATTCGCGTTCCGGGCCGGCGTCAACATCGTGATGTACACATTGACCGGCAACTACAAGGCCGACCAGGTGCATGCGCCGGCGCTGATCGAACGGCTGGGACAATGAGTATCGCCGTCATAATGAGGGCCTGTGAAGCTATCTCGGCCGTCATCCTGAGGAGCGGCGTCTTCGCCGCGTCTCGAAGGATGGACGCGAGTCCCCGTGTTGCGTCCATCCTTCGAGACGCGCGCAAGGGCGCGCTCCTCAGGATGACGCCAACTTGCCAGGCAACCAAATGAATTACGGCATCGCATTTACCCCGCTGGTTCCCTCGCTGGTGCTGTGGCTGGCGCTCGGCGCCATCACGGTGATCGCGGTATTGCTGTTGCTCGGGAGGTCGCGGGGTGCGGCGGTGCGCGTGGCGGCGCTGGCGCTGATCGTGCTGGCGCTGGCCAACCCATCGTTTACCCGCGAGGACCGCGAGCCGCTGTCGTCGGTGGCCGTGGTCGTGGTCGACAAGAGCCCCAGCCAGAATTTCGGCCAGCGCACCAAGGAAACCGCCGAGGCGCGGGAAGCCCTGGTCGATGAGCTGAAGAAGATCAAGGGATTGGAAGTACGCGTCGTCGAAGCAGGCCAGGCCGATGGCGAAACCGACGGCACCAGACTGTTCGGCGCATTGTCCTCGGCGCTGTCGGACGTGCCGGTCGACCGCGTCGCCGGCGCTTTCCTGATTACCGACGGCCGGGTGCATGATATTCCCGCCAATGCCGCCGCACTGGGATTCCAGGCGCCGGTGCACGCGCTGATTACCGGACAAAAGAACGAGCGCGACCGCCGCATCGCGATCTCGGCCGCGCCGCGTTTCGGCATCGTCGGACAGACCCAGACCATCACCTATCGGCTCGACGACCAGGGCGTCACCGGCGACCGCGCCAAGGTCACGGTGCGCCGCGACGGCGACGTCATCAACGAGCGCACCGTGCTGAGCGGCCAGACCGTCAATGTCGATATCGACATCAAGCATGCCGGGCCGAACATCGTCGAGATCGAGGCCTCTCCGCTCGAGAACGAGCTGACCCCGGTCAACAACCGCGCGGTGGTCGCGATCGACGGCGTGCGCGACAAATTGCGCGTGCTGCTGGTCTCGGGCGAGCCGCATGCCGGCGAGCGCACCTGGCGCAACCTCTTGAAATCCGACCCCAGCGTCGATCTCGTGCACTTTACGATTTTGCGTCCGCCGGAGAAGCAGGACGGTACGCCGATCAACGAGTTGTCGCTGATCGCGTTTCCGACCCGCGAACTGTTTCAGCAGAAGATCAACGAATTCCAGTTGATCATCTTCGACCGCTATGCCCGCCAGGGCGTGCTGCCGACCGCCTATTTCGACAACATCGCGCGCTACGTCCGCGCCGGCGGCGCGATGCTGGTCTCGGCCGGTCCGGATTACGCCTCGACCACCAGCATCTGGCGCACCTCGCTCGACTCGGTGCTGCCGGCCGAGCCGGTCGGCGTCACCGAGAAACCGTTTTATGCGCATTTGAGCGACGCCGGCAAACGCCATCCGGTGACGCGCGGGCTCGAGGGCTCCGCCTCCGAGCCGCCGCATTGGAGCCGTTTCTTCCGCACCGTCGACACCCGCAACGTCACCACCCCTCCGGTGATGACCGGCGCCGACGGCAAGCCGCTGCTGCTGCTGTCACGCTACGGCGAAGGCCGCGTCGCGCTGTTGTTGTCGGACCAGATCTGGCTCTGGGCCCGCGGCTATGAAGGCGGCGGACCGCATCTCGACCTGCTGCGGCGGATGTCGCATTGGCTGATGAAGCAGCCCGACCTCGACGAAGAGGCGCTGCGGCTGCAAATCCACGGCAAGGATCTCGCCGTGCAGCGCCAGACCATGGCGGACAATGTCACGCCGGTGACGGTGACCTCGCCATCGGGCGCCACGCGCGAACTGACCTTGGCGGCCGGCGATCCCGGCATCTGGAGCGCGACCATTCCGGCCAATGAACTTGGCCTGTGGCAGGCCACCGACGGCACGCTGAAAGCCCTGATCAATGTCGGCCCGACCAATCCGAAGGAGTTTTCGGAAGTGACGTCCACCACCGACATGCTCAAGCCGCTGGCGCAATCAACCGGCGGTGATGCGAGGCGCGTGGTGGACGGCACCAGCATCGACCTGCCGCGCATCGTCCCGGTGCGCTCATCAAGCGTGTTTCGCGGCGACGGCTGGATGGGCGTGCGGATGCGCGACGCCAGCGTCGTCAAGGGCGTCGGCGTGCTGCCGGTGTTCGCCGGGCTGATCGGCCTGTTGTTGCTGCTCGGGGCATTCGCCGCGACCTGGTTGCGCGAAGGGCGCTGATGGCTACGCGGCGCCCGCTCCAGGCGTTGCCAAATTACACTGACCTGACGAAATCTTCCGACACAAACCGGACTGCGGTTGACATCCGCCTGGCATCCCTGATGTTATAATATAACATCGACGGTGGCTTGATCTTTGCCTATCGTTGCGATGTGGGGTGCGTTTTTCGAATGAAATGGTTCCGGTCCAATATCAAATATGGCTCGCGCCTCGCGCTGTTGGCGCTGGCGATCCAGTTTGGTTTGTCGTTCGGGCACTTCCACGGGTTTGCCGCGCAGGCGTCGCCCGCGATCCAATCCAGCCTGATTCAATCAAGCCAGATTCAATCAAGCCCTGGGCCGTTCGAGGCTTCTCGCGCCAGCAGCCTTGCCGCAACGGAAATCGCAAGTCAGCCCGCGCAACGGCAGAAACCTGGCTCTGACCGCGATTCCGATAGCGATGGCTGTGCGATCTGCGCCGTCATGGCGATGGCGAATGCGGTGTTGTTTGCGACACCGCCGCTGCTGCAGCTGCCGCAGGCCGTCGAACTGTTGTACCGGGCCACCGACGCCGAGTTCGTCCATCTGAACTCGGTCCGCGTTGCGTTCCAGCCGCGCGCGCCCCCGATCTCCTGACCTCGATTGATTGATCGGCCCGAAGGATCGTCGCGTCACGCGCGATCGCATCCCGCGGGATTAATCGAAATCAGACCGTCGGCCATCGACGGCAAGGATCGGAAGTAACGTCTGTGTCAAAGAGAACCCTGTTAGCCACCTCAGGCGTAGCCTCGTTGCTGCTCTGCGGTCTTGCGCCTCAGGCGCGCGCCCAAACGCCGGCGCCCGCGCCGGTAACCTCGCCTGCGCCATCGCAAGCCGCCGCACCGTCACAAGCCCCGGCCGCGGCGACAGCGCCCTCCTCCGCCGACAATGGGGCTGTCGCGCTTCCGAACATCGAGGTCGACGCGCCGAAGACCGTGAAGCCGCGGCGTCCCGTGACCCGGGTGGCCACGGAGAAGCGTCGCGTGCCGCCTCCCGCCACGCCGCCACAGAGCCCGGAGAAGCTGCTCGCCGGCAAGAACGACAAATTCGACGAAGCCCGCCGCGCCATCGTGGCGCCGACCGGCGCCGGTTCCTATGAAATGAGCCAGCAGGCTCTCGAAGCGCTGCCGCAAGGCACCAACACCTCGCTCGACCGGGCGCTGTTGCAGGCCCCGGGCGTATCGCAGGACTCGGCCGCGAGCGGCGACCTGCACGTCCGCAACGAGCACGCCAATCTGCAATACCGCATCAACGGCATCATGTTGCCGGATGGCGTCGGCGCCTTCGGACAGATCATCGACACCGGCATCGTCGGCAGCCTGGCGCTGATCACCGGCGCGTTGCCGGCACAGTATGGCTTGCATACGGCCGCAGTACTCGACATCCAGACCAAGGCGGACGCCTTCAGTAACACCGGCAGCGTCAGCATCTATGGCGGCAGCCACGGCACGATCACGACGTCAGCCGAATATGGCGGCACGGTCGGACAGACCCAGTATTACGTCTCGGGGCGTTACTTCGGCAACAGCGTCGGCATCGAAAACCCGACGTCGGCCTATAACGCGATTCACGACAACACCTCGCAGGAAAAGGGCTTCCTTTATCTCTCGACGGTGATCGATCCGGCCAGCCGCCTCACCTTGATGAGCGGCGTCTCGAACGGCAGCTATGAAATTCCCAACAATCCCGGGCAGACGCCGGCTTTCACCGCCTCCGGCGTGTCCAACTTCGATTCCTCGCAGCTCAACGAACGGCAGACCGAGTTCAACCAGTTCAACGTGCTGGCCTATCAGCATGCCGGCGACGGATACGACTATCAGCTCTCTTATTTCAACCGTTACAGCCAGTTGCACTTCACGCCAGATCCGCTCGGCGATCTCGTCTTCAACGGTGTGGCCTCGGACGTCTACCGCCAAAGTTTTGTCAATGGCATCCAGGAAGATACCTCCTATCGGCTCGGCTTCGCGCACACGCTGAAGTTCGGCTTTTCGGTCAGCGAGGAGCAGTCCGTGGTGAATAACGCATCGCTGGTGCTACCGACTGACAGCACGGGCGCTCAAACGCCTGACACGACACCAAATTCAGTGTTCGATACGAGCAGCAAGACCGGCTACCAGTTCAGCACCTATTTATTGGATGAGTGGAAGGTCACCAATCAGCTGACCCTGAACTACGGGCTGCGATACGACCAGATCTGGCAATATGTCGATGCCAACCAGCTCAGCCCGCGCGTCAACCTGACCTGGAAGCCCTATGACGGCACCACGTTCCATGCCGGCTATTCCCGCAACTTCACGCCGCCGGATCAGGTGCTGGCGGCACCGACCAATCTCGCGCTGGTGCAGGGCTCAACGGCGCAGCCCGGCGTGTCGCAGAACGATCCGGTGCAGCCGGAACGCTCCAACGTCTACGACATCGGCGTCGATCAGAAGATCTATGCCATCCCCGGCCTCACCGTCGGGGTCGATGCCTACTACAAGACCGCGACCGATCTGCTCGACGACGGCCAGTTCGGCGCCGCCTATGTGCTGTCCGCGTTCAACTATGCCTATGCCCAGAATACCGGTGTCGAGTTCAAGACCACCTACACCAACGGCAACCTACGTCTTTATGGAAACGTGGCCTGGGCGCGACAGCGTGCGAGCGACGTGGTGTCGAACCAGTATCTGTTCAGCCCCGCCGATCTCGCCTATATCGCCAACAACTACGTCTACACTGACCACGCCCAGTTGCTGACGGCTTCGGCCGGGGCATCCTATCTGTGGAATGGAACACGATTCAGCATGGATGCGATCTACGGCAGCGGCCTGCGTGCCGACAGCGCCGATGGCATTCCGAACGGCAGCACCGTGCCGTCCTACACCCAGGTCAATGTCGGCGTGTCGCACGACTTCAATCTGGTGTCGCCGACCAAGCCGACCACGCTGCGCTTCGATGTCGTCAACCTGTTCGATACGATCTACGAGATCAGGGACGGCTCCGGCATCGGCGTGTTCGCGCCGCAATTCGGGCCGCGTCGCGGTTTCTATTTCGGCGTTTCACAGAAACTGTGATCGGTTGCGGAGCCTATTGCGTCCCCGGATGAAATCCGGGGGCGGGTCGTCGGATGAATTGCTACCGCACATAACTCCAGTCCGGGCGGATCGCACCGGACACATCGGTGAACGCGCCGTCCACCAACTCCGCGACCAAGAGGCGGCTGTAATCGACGGGTCCCGGCATGGTCGCCCGTCCCTTCGGGACCGCCTTGAAGCCGACGCGGCTGTAATAGGGCTCGTCCCCCACCAGCAGCACCAGGCGATGACCGGCGGCTTTGGCATCGCTCAGCGCACGGTCCAGCAGCGCCCGGCCGACCCCGCGGCTGCGAAACGGCGGCTCGACCGTCAGCGGCCCCAGCAGCAACGCCTGGGTATCGCCGACACAGATCGGCAACTGGCGTACCGAGCCCACCAGCAGCGTCCCTATCCGGGCGGTGAAGGACAGATCAAGCAAATGATCGACGTGCTCGCGGATACGGTAGGCACTGAGCACAAAACGGCCGGGGCCGAACGTCCGCGCGTGCAGCCGCTCGATCGCCTGCGCGTCATTGGCGATTTCGGGCAGAATCGTGAGAGAGAGATCGTTCATGGGAAACGCGAGATAGCATCAAGCAGCCTTGCGGTCCATCGTCCCGGTTTCGACAATCGCTCCCGCCGGCGCCATCACCGAGCCAAACAGCAGGCTCCACAGCGAGAGCATGGCGACCGGGACGGTATAATATGGCTCGAACAGCGGGTGGCTCAGGAAGAAGGCGAGATTTACCAGCAGATTTCCCGCGACCACCAGCGCCGTTCGCCGGAGGCCGGTCTCGCTGCGCAGGCGCAGGATGAAGGCTGTCCATCCGGTGGCCAGCACCAGCAGGACGAATTGCATGTCCATGACATATTGGCGGATGACGCCAAAGCTGAATTCAGGCGGCGTCACGTCGACGCCCGCGTAAGTCGTCGCCAAGGGGCTGCCGGCATTGATCGCGTTCGCCAGCAGCGTCGGCGCCATCCCCAACAGGCAGGCGGCTCCGAAAGCTGAGGCTTGCAGGAAGGTTTCGCGCTTGCGCTCCAGCAGAAACCAGCCAGCGAACAACAGGCCATATCCGGACGCGAGAAACAGATTGGGCAATCTGAAATTCACCGCCACGCCGATCAACAAACCGGTCAGCGCCGACAGAATGATCCGATGGCGCTCGGCGGCAAACAGTTTCGCGGTGAAGAATCCTGCGACCGCGCACAGCACCATGGTCGGCGCCATCGAATAGCTCGCCTTGGTGGGGTTGATCATCAAATAGATCGCAAGGAAGCCGAAGCACGCCGCGAGCAGGACGGCAGAGCCGCGGCGCGCCTGAAAGATTCCCAGCACTGCGAAGCCGAAGACGATGACGTTGGCGAGGACATACAGCGGGATCACCTGAAATCCGGCCGGAAACAGCGCCAGCACGAAGCCGGTCCCCGGCGGGTACTGCATCACCCGCCGCTGCGTCGCCGGCATCACGCTGTGGCAGGGCGCCATCGCCGGATCGCTCCAGGCGGCGTAGCCGATCGCCTTCAATTTGGACGCCAGATAATGGTCGTCGTCACGAACAATATTGGTATCGAGACCGCCCAGCCCGAATCTCTGGAACAAATGGGCCTGCCGCAGATAGCAGATATCGTCGTAGACGCCCCGGCTCTCGTTCCAGCGCGAAATCGTCCAGATATTGCTGAGTAGAATCACGAGGCAAACGAAGGCGCTGGCGACCTTCCAAGTTCGCATCGTCGGTGGCGCGGGCTCGATGTTCATCACGACCTGTGTGGGGAGGATTTGCGGCATCCAAGCGCAATCGGAAGCGTCCGGCAAGCGCGCCGAAACCCTAGCGCCAGGTTGCGATTCTCGGTTTTGCTTCGAGCACTTCCGCTATCCGCTGGCGTGTGCCCCGGGTGGTGTCGTCCGGCAGCGCTGCGGCGGCGAAGAACCCGCAGGCGATGATCTCACGGTTGGGCTCGGGCAAGCGATCCTGGCTGAAATGCCGAACCAGATAGATCGCGACATGGTCGCGCCGGGACACGTGGCTGTTGAGGAAAATGCCATGCAGCACCGGCTCGTCGCGCCATTCAATGCGCCCTTCTTCCATCAATTCGCGCCGCAGCGCCTCGAGGAAGGTCTCGCCGACCTCGACCCCGCCGCCCGGCAGGTGCCAGCCGGAGACGTAGCTGTGCTTGACCAGAAACACCCTGTCATCGCCATCCAGCACGACGGCGCGAACGCCCAGCGTCATGCCCCGGGCGAACCGCCAATACAGATGAAACAGCCCGCGCAGCGCCGGTTCACATCGCTGTCGCAGGCTCCGTCCGGTCATCGCCACTTCCGTTTCCGAGTTCGAATCATCCTGGCTGATCCTTCTATCCTGGTTGATCCTTGCGTCCCGGCGTCCAACTTGCCAATACACGGCAGGTTTTCAAAGGGATATCACCAGATGATCGTGCTGGGGGTCACGCGCACCGGCAGCGCAATCGGGCTTTTGTGATGGCGGCATTTGCGCTGGCCCATTTGTCCGACCCGCATTTGCCGCCGTTGCCCGCAGCCCGGCTTGCGGATCTCGTCGGCAAACGCGCGCTCGGCTATCTCAACTGGACCCGCAACCGCCACAAATACCAGCGGCGCGACGTGCTCGACGCGCTGGTGTCGGACATCCATGGACAAGCGCCGGATCATATCGCCGTCACCGGCGATTTCGTCAACCTCGCGCTCGAAGCGGAATTCGAACCCGCACGGACCTGGCTCGAAGCGGTCGGTTCGCCGGATCGCGTCTCGATCGTGCCCGGCAATCACGACGCCTATGTTCGCGCGACCCGGCGTCGCTTTTCGGAGACATTCGCAAGCTATCTCGATGGCGATGACGCTTCGGATCGCGGCACATTTCCAGTCCTGCGCCGGCGCGGTCCGCTGGCGCTGATCGGGGTATCGTCGGCGGTGCCGACCCCGCCGCTGATGGCAACCGGATGGCTCGGGCGCGACCAGCTCGAGGCGCTCGATAGGCTACTGGGCCGGATTGCCACCGAACGGCTGTTTCGCGTGCTTTTGATCCATCACCCGCTGCGCTCGGCTTCGCGCGCCAAGCGGCTGACCGATTCGGGCGAGCTTCGCGCGCTGTTGAAGCAGCACGGCGTGGAGCTGATCCTGCACGGCCATGACCACATTCATTCGACGATGTGGATCGATGGCCCGGGCGGCACCATCCCCGCGATCGGGGTTCCCTCAGCCTCGGCGCTGGCGCACGGCCGCTACCCGGCTGCGGCCTATAATTTGTTCTCGATTGAACGCGACGGCGACGCCTGGCGATGCCTCCAGACCGTCCGAGGCATCGACGGCGAATTGCGCATCCGGCAGTTGAGCCAAACCCGACTAATTTAGAGGTAATGTTTGCCGATGCGGAACCGGCGGGGCCTGAGTGAGTTAATTTCGCCGCATGCGGTCGGACGGGGATAAATCACCCCCCAGGTCCGATCGACGGTGCGATCGTTCTTTTTTCCCTGCCGCACTTGCCGCTGCCGTAACGTTCATCCTACGTCACGGGGATTGCAACCCTGAGGTCTCCTTGTCCATCGCTTCGCTTTACATCGCTTCCGGCTTCGGCGTCGGCCTCCTGGTCGGCATGACCGGCGTCGGCGGCGGCTCGCTGATGACGCCGCTATTGATCCTGCTGTTCGGTATTCACCCCTCCACCGCGGTCGGCACCGACCTGCTGTATGCCGCCGCCACCAAGACCGGCGGCAGCATCGTCCACAATATCGCGCGCAGCATCCACTGGCCGGCGGTGCTCCGGCTCGCCAGCGGCAGCATTCCGGCCAGCATCCTGACGCTGGTGGCGTTGTCGCAACTCGACCTCAACAGTGGCGCCGCCCGCAGCCTCGTCAATGTCGTACTGGCGTTCGCGCTGATCCTGACCGCGACCTCGCTGATCTTCCGCAAGACCATCCTCGAATTCTTTCGCGAGCGCCTGGAGCGGCTCGACGACCGCACCATCGCCTGGGCCACGGTGGTGGTGGGCGTAGCGCTGGGCGTGCTGGTCTCGATCTCATCGGTCGGGGCCGGCGCGGTGGGCGTCACCGCGCTGCTGCTGCTTTACCCACGGCTGCCGATGGCGCGTATCGTCGGCTCCGATATCGCCCATGCGGTGCCGCTGACCTTGGTCGCGGGGATCGGGCATTGGGCGATGGGCTCGATCGACTGGCAGTTGATGGGCGTGCTGCTCACGGGATCGCTGCCCGGCATCGTCATCGGCAGCTATTTCGCGACCCGGGTGCCGGAAACCGCGCTGCGGCTGTTGCTCGCGGTGACGCTCGTCGTTGTCGCCACCAAGCTCGGCTCCGACGAATGGCAGAAGGCGATGCCGCTGCTCGCGGCGTCGACCCAGAACAGCCACCCTTGATCTAGACGCTCGCGATCAGAGATCGTGTGACGATCAGAGATCGCGCAGGCTTGCCAGCAGCGCGAGACCGAACAGCGCCAGCGCACCGAGCAGGAATCCCAGCACGAAGCTCCAGAACCTGCCGCGGCGCGGCTTCTCGACCGCTTTGGGCTGCTCGATCATCGGCGTCGCCACCAGCGCATGCTCGCGCTCGATCAGGCGGCGCGCGACATAATCGGTGACGGCATCGACCATCGCCGCGACGTCGTGCGATTCCGCGAGCACGATGCGGCCGAACCTTGTGTCCTGCACCAGCCGATAGATCCGCTTGTCGCGCCCCATCAGGATGTGCGCGACGACGTCGATCCACAGCCGCGGCGTGTCGCCCTGGCTGATGCCGCGATCGAACAGATCGACCTTCTCCGGAATTTGCCCGAACAGCGGATCGAGCGCCTCGTTGAGAATTTCGAGCCGCGCCACTTCGGCATCACGCAGATCGACCACGACGCCGGTGCGATCGGCCGCCTCGATCCGTGCCTTTCGCAGCGCGTCGCGCAGCCGCATCGGGGGCTGGTCGCCGACGGCAGAACTCCCGGTGGTTTGCGCGTCTGACATCGCTCGGTGGCCTTTGTCCTGATCGACGGTACTTACCGTTAACCTATCAGTAACCACCCTCGTCCGCAAAGATCGTTTAATTGCAATAGCTTGCGTCTTTAGTCCATCCACAGGCCAATTCGCCAGGGGAGCCTGACAAGCGCAATGCGGCCCCACCCGGATTGCCCGGATGAGGCCGCGATCGCCCTTGGACGCTTCTTCTTAGCTCGTTGTCCTCATCTGTCCGGTCGGCCATTGGCCGACGGGATGACGCCCGATCAGGCGTGTGCGCGGCTCGGCTCTTCCACGATCGAGAAGCGCACGCCGGCCTTGTGCCGGTTCTCTTCCGAGACCGTACGCCAAGCGTCTTCGGCTTCCTTGCGGGTGCCGAACGGACCCTGAACCTGGGCTGACCCTTCCACGAGCTTGTGGAAGTTCATCGAACCGAATTCGCCGCCAATCACCCAGAAATTGCTGCTTTTGGTCATGATCGTCTCCTGCTGTTGCCGTTAGCCGAACTGGTTCATCGTGTTGTGGGCGCCGCCCGCCTTGAGAGCTGCTTCACCGGCGAAATATTCCTTGTGATCGTCGCCGATATCGGAGCCCGCCATGTTCTGATGCCTGGCGCAGGCGATACCTTGACGGATTTCCTCACGCTGAACGTTCTTCACGTAGCCCAGCATGCCCTGTTCGCCGAAATACGCTTTCGCGAGGTTATCGGTCGACAGCGCTGCCGTGTGATAGGTCGGCAACGTGATCAGATGGTGAAAGATGCCGGCGCGCTTGGCTGAATCGGCCTGGAACGTACGGATCAGTTCGTCGGCTTCAATCGCCAGCGGCGTGGCGTCGTAGTCGGCCTTCATCAATTCGGCGCGGTTGTACTTGCTGACATCCTTGCCGGCTTCTTTCATCGCATCGTAGACCTGCCAACGGAAGTTGAGCGTCCAGTTGAACGACGGCGAATTGTTGTAGGCGAGCTTCGCGTTCGGGATCACCTCGCGAACACGATCGACCATCTTGGCGATCTGCTCGATATTCGGCTTCTCGGTCTCGATCCACAACAGGTCGGCGCCGTTCTGCAGCGAGGTGATGCAGTCGAGCACGCAGCGGTCCTGACCAGTGCCTTCACGGAACTGATAGAGGTTGCTGGGCAGCCGCTTCGGACGCATCATCTTGCCGTTGCGGTTGATGATGACGTCGCCATTGCGGGCGTTGTCGGCGGTGATTTCCTCGCAGTCGAGGAAGCTGTTGTACTGATCGCCGAGGTCGCCCGGCTTTTGGCTCACGGCAATCTGCTGCGTCAGGCCGGCGCCCAGCGAGTCGGTGCGGGTCACGACGACGCCGTCTTCGACGCCGAGTTCAAGGAAGGCGTGGCGGCAGGCGCGGATCTTCGCCAGGAACACCTCGTGCGGCACCGTCACCTTGCCGTCCTGGTGGCCGCACTGCTTTTCGTCGGAGACCTGATTTTCGATCTGCAGCGCACATGCACCTGCTTCGATCATCTTCTTGGCCAGCAAATAGGTCGCTTCCGCGTTGCCGAAGCCGGCATCGATGTCGGCGATCACGGGCACGACGTGGGTTTGGAAGCCGTCGATCTTTTCGATCAGCGCCTTTTCCTTTGCCTTGTCGCCGGCCTTGCGGGCGGCGTCGAGGTTGCGGAAAATGTCGTTGAGCTCACGGGAGTCCGCCTGACGCAAAAATGTATAGAGTTCGTCGATCAGCGCCGGCACCGAGGTCTTCTCGTGCATCGACTGGTCGGGCAGCGGCCCGAACTCGGAGCGAAGCGCCGCGATCATCCAGCCCGAGAGGTACAGATAGCAGCGATCGGTGGTACCGAAATGCTTCTTCACCGAAATCAGCTTCTGCTGGGCGATGAAGCCATGCCAGCAGCCGAGCGACTGGGTGTATTTGGTAGTGTCCGCATCATAGGCGGCCATGTCGGTGCGCATCAGCGCCGCGGTGTAGCGGGCGACGTCGAGGCCGGTCTTGAAGCGGTTCTGCAGCCGCATACGCGCGACGGCTTCGGCGGTTACGCCGTTCCAGGTCGGCTGGGCCTTGAGGAGGGCTTCAGCAGCGCCGATCTCGCTCAGATAGGAGGCCGGTCCCTGGAGTGCCTGGTCGCTGATCCCACGTGGCTGGTAGTTCATATGCGTGATCCCTCTAATCGACATTCTTGACAGTGCGTTGCAAAACGTACCGAGAGCTAAACGCGAAACTGTTGAATTCGTATAGATAGCTTGTCATTCAATCGTGATGTTATGTAACATAACGACTTGTCATAGATGTAATATTGTAATAATTGTCACAAATCGACGGAAATCCAACTTCCTCGCCCCGCTTGCGGGGGGGCGAAGTGGGCTGAATTCGCAGGAACACGCTCATGGCCACCGACTCCGGAAAAAAGCTGTTCGTCGGGCCCCGCTTCCGGCGCATCCGCCAGCAATTGGGGCTGTCGCAAACCCAGATCGCCGAGGGGCTTGGGATCTCGCCGAGCTACATCAACCTGATCGAGCGCAACCAGCGCCCGGTGACGGCGCAGATCCTGCTGCGGCTGGCCGAGACCTATGACCTCGATCTGCGCGACCTCGCTACCGCCGACGAGGACCGGTTTTTCGCCGAGCTCAACGAAATCTTTTCCGATCCGCTGTTTCGCCAGATCGACCTGCCCAAGCAGGAGCTGCGCGACCTCGCCGAACTCTGCCCGGGCGTGACCCATTCGCTGCAACGGCTCTATGCCGCCTACACCGAGGCCCGCCGCGGCGAGACCATGGTCGCGGCGCAAATGGCCGACCGCGACGAAGGCACGCGATTTGAGGCCAATCCGATCGAGCGCGTCCGCGACCTGATCGAGGCCAACCGCAATTATTTCCCCGAACTCGAGGCCGCCGCGGAAAGCCTGCGCGATGAGCTGAACGTGCCGGCCGAAGGCCTGTTCGCGGCGCTGGCGGCGCGCCTGCGTGAAAAACATTCGATCGTCACCCGCATCATGCCGGTCGACGTGATGCGCGAGACCTTGCGGCGGTTCGACCGGCATCGCCGGCAATTGCTGATCTCGGAACTGATCGACGGTCCCGGCCGCGGCTTCCAGCTTGCGTTCCAGATCGGGCTTGCCGAATGCGCCGCGCATTTCGAAACCATCGTCGGCCGCGCCGGCCCGCTCGACGACAACCCGCGACGGCTCTATCGCATCACGCTGGCGAATTATTTCGCCGCCGCGGTGATGATGCCGTATCAGGCATTTCATGCCGCGGCCGAGGCGCTGAGTTACGATCTGCATGTGCTGGCGCAACGCTTCAACGCCGGCTTCGAACAGGTCTGTCATCGCCTCACCACCTTGCAGCGGCCCAACGCGCGCGGCATTCCCTTTTTTCTGCTGCGGGTCGACAATGCCGGCAACGTGTCGAAACGGTTTTCCTCCGGCACGTTTCCGTTCTCGAAATTCGGTGGCACCTGCCCGTTGTGGAATGTGCACTCGACCTTCGACACGCCGGACCGCCTGCTCAAGCAGATCATCGAGCTGCCCGACGGCGCGAGATATTTTTCGATCGCGCAGATGCTGCGCCGGCCCGTGGCGCCGCACCCGCAGCCGCAGCCGCGCTTTGCCATCGGCCTCGGCTGCGAAATCCGCCACGCCGCAAAACTGGTCTACGCCACCGGCATGGACCTGGACAAAACCGAAGGCACTCCGATTGGCGTCAACTGCCGGCTCTGCGAACGCGAAAACTGCAGCCAGCGCGCCGAACCGCCGATCACACGCACGCTGATCCTGGATGAGAACACAAGACGGGTGAGCTCGTTTGCGTTCAGCAATGCGAGGGAGTTGTAAGGGGCCAAGCATGACGAGTGTGGCCGTACGCGCAGCTCCACAAAGAGCCGTCATACTCCGCGAAGGCGGAGTATCCAGTACGCCGCGAGTTCTCGATTCCATCACTGGCGTCTCGGAATACTGGATCGTCCGCCTTCGCGGACGATGACGATTGAGAGCATGGTGCGCTCCAACGCCGTCATTGCGAGCGCCAGCGAAGCAATCCAGGGGCCGCACAGAAAGAGCTGGATTGCTTCCGCCTTCGCCAAACGGCTACGGCGGACAGGTCGTCGCAAGAGCTCCTCGCAATGACGTTGATGGTTCGAGACACAGCCTCATGTTCTCGCGAGACACTGCGCCCGAGTTTTGCAAATTTGTTTGCCCTCAAAAAGAGAGAGGGCGCAGGGAAGACCGGGTGCGCGCTGCACCCGCGGTCTCATGTGCAAAGGCAATAAAAAAAACGCACATGAGCATACAGGTTCAGCGGAAACACTCCGGCCTTCCCTGCGCAATGGTTTTACAGCTTATATCGTGCTCTCCCCGGCGAGACCTGGCTTGCTTGTCACCGTCACCCCCAAGAAGCGTGAGCTTCCCAGGAATTTGACACCAGCCATTGGGGCGTCAGGACCACACGACTTTGCCGTACGCTTCAGCCACGCTCGTCAGTCGCAGCTTTCGCGTCCACCGCTCCCCGCCCCAACGTCAGTGACGATGGCCAACGCCCCCTCTCTCGGGACGGGATGCGAAGATTAAGCATCTGATTTGGATCGAGAGTCAAGAACAATTTCCGAAAATCCGAAATGACGCGAAGGCCTGAAAGGGGTTGGACACAGGATAGCGGCGAAGCCGTTGCACGAGGCCGCCGTCGCACTCACGCTTTCGTCACTTTACATTTCTATCAAAACTGTAAAATTCGTCAAATGAAGCCTCAGGACCGCATCCTCGATGCCGCGACGCTGGTATTTTTGCGCCACGGCTTCCGCCGCTCGTCGATCGAGCAGGCCGCGGAGACGGCCGGGCTGACGCGGCAGGCGCTCTATCACCATTTCAAATCCAAGGAAGCGCTGTTCCGGGCCGTGATCGAACGAGCCTACAAGGCAGCACTGGCCGCCGGAACCGCCGCGGCCGAGGCTGCGGAGGCGGCCGACGGCAGGCTTGTCGATATCATCCTCGCCGAGGTCGGCGGCCGGCTCACGCATCTCATTACCGCCTTCGAGGGCTCGCCCCATGTCGAGGAGTTGCTTTCCGAGCATCTGCTCCAGGCACGCGACCTCTACCAGCAATATGCCGCACTCTATTTGGCGCGGGTTGCGGCGACGATCGAAAGGGTCTGCCGCAAGCAGCACCTGGCGATGCGCGAAGGCATGACGCCGCGCGAACTTGCGCGCTGCGTCGAGATGGCGATCAACGGCGCCAAGTCGATGAACCCGGCGATGCAGCCCTTGAAGGGCTTTCTCGCCGACCTCGACACCATGGTGCGAACGCTGGTGGCCGGCGCCGTTGCGCCGGCGCCACGCCCTTCAAAACCGAAAGCCACGAAGAAGTCCATCCGCAAACCTGGAGATCGCAAATGAGCAGCATGACGATCAACGGCCGCATTGCTCCCCTCCCCGACCATCCCGAAGCGCTTCTCATCGACGTCATCAGGGATGACCTCGATCTCACCGGGACCAAGCTGGTTTGCGGCGCCGGCGTCTGCGGTGCCTGCACCGTGCTGGTGGATGGCGCCCCTGTCGTGAGCTGCCTGATGCCGGCACGTGCCGCGGCCGGCAAGTCGGTGACGACGATCGAAGGCGTCGGCACAACCGACCTGCATCCGGTGCAGAAAGCCTTCATGGCGCACGACGCCCTGCAATGCGGATTCTGCACGCCGGGTTTTGTCGTCGAGGCTGTGGCCTTCCACGATCGCTGGCGCGCGACGAAAGGAACGGCCGTGCCGTCGCGCGAGGAGATCGGCGCGGCGCTGTCAGGACATCTGTGCCGCTGCGGCGCCTATGACGGAATTTTTCGCGCGGTCGCCGCGGCCTGCTCCGGCCAGTTCGACGGCGACCATTTCGCCTCGCCGCGCGTCGAGGCGCGGGCCAAGGTCACGGGGTCGGCGAAATACACCGTCGACATCCGCCACGACGGACAGCTCGAAGGCGTCATCCTGCGCTCGCAGCTCGCGCATGCGCGGACCGTCGAGCTGGACCTTGCGCCGGCGCGGGCGGTGCCCGGCGTCGCGGCCGTGATCTCCCTGCTCGGCGATGACCGTATGGTGCGCTTTGTCGGCCAGCCGATCGCCGCCGTCGCCGCCAAAGACCGCAGAATAGCGCTGGCGGCGATTGCCGCGATTCGGATCTCGAGCGAACGCCTGCCGTCGGTGATCGGGCTCGATGCGGCGCGCAGGCCCGATGCGCCGGTCGTGTTCGAGAAAGCCAATCGGAAGAAGGCCGGCAACGTTTCCGAAGGCCCCGGGGGACCGGCGTCGTGGAACGGCAATATCAGGGGTCCGTCTTCGCCGTTCTCGCAGAAGGCCAAGAAGGCGCGCGGCTGGATTGCCGATGCGCGCGCTGCGCAAAACCCGCTGCTGGTCGAGGAAACGTTCCGCACCGCCACGCAACAGCATGCCTGTCTCGAACCGCACGCGACCGTCGCCCGCTTCGATGGCGATCGGCTGACGGTGCATGTCTCGACGCAGGCGGTGTTCCACGTGATGGAGCTTTTGGCAAAACGCTACAAGCTCGCCCACGACAAGATCCGCGTCATCGCCGAGCATGTCGGCGGCGGTTTCGGCTCCAAAGGCGCACTTGGCATCGAGACGACGGCGGCGATCGATCTCGCGCGCGAGGCCAAGGCACCGGTCCGCATCGCCTATGACCGGCATGAGGAGCTTTCCGTCACCGGCTATCGGCCGGCGGCGGAGCTCAAGATCGCGCTGCTGCCGTCGGCGCAAGGCGACCTCAAAGCGCTTTCGCTTACCGCCCACGCCGACACCGGCGCCGCCACCAATTCGACGCTCGCAGCCCTTGCCCGCTTGATCTATCCGGCGGAAGCCAAAGACCTGGTCGATTTCGACGTCATCAGCAATCTGCCGCCCGGCGCACCGTTCCGCGGCCCCGGCGGCCCGCCGATGGCGTTCGCGCTGGAACAGGCGATCGACGAGGCGGCGCTGCGCATGAAGATCGATCCGATCGCGTTGCGTAAACGCTGGGACCCCGACCGCAATCGCCAGCGACTGTATGATTGGGCGTCGTCGCTCGACGTCTGGCGCAACGCTGCGCGGACGGCGCCGCAAACCGGGCGCTATCGTCGCGGCGTCGGCGTCGCAAGCGGATACTGGCTCTATCTCTGGCAGCCCGGGGTGAAGATCGAGCTTGCCGTCAAGGGTGGGCGCATCATCGCGAGCACGGCGACGCAGGACATCGGGCAAGGCAGCCGCACCGTGATCGCCAATACGGTGGCGCGCGAATTCGGGCTCGAGCCCGACGACATCGAGGTACGGATCGGCGATTCCGGTTTGCCCGAAGGACCAGGTGCCGGCGGCAGCCGCTCCACCGCGTCCGTGGTGCCGCCGATCCTGCTAGCCGTGCAGAAGCTCAAGACCGCGATCGAGCAACAAGCGCAGCGCGCGCCGGTCGTGGGATCGAACGCACCATGGAGGGAGCTGATCGCGGCGGCGCCCGATCTTGTCGTAGCCGCCGAACGGCCGGAGGACGGCAAGCCCACGGAGCCGGGCTTGCGGTCGCCGCTGCGGGACGTCGGCTTCATGGGCATCGTGTTCGGCTGGATGATGCGGCAATTCGCCAACATCGCGGTCGGCGCCGGTGTGCCCAGTTCGGTGCAGGTGATCGAGGTCGAAGTCGACACCTGGCTCGGGCATGTACGCGTGCTCAGCGTTCATACCGGCATTGCGGTCGGCAAGATCGCAGCGCCCGCATTGGCCCGCAGCCAGGCCACCGGCTCCGTGATCCAGGGCCTCGGCTACGCGCTTTACGAAGCGCGCGAGACCGATCCACGCACCGGCGACGTGCTGAGCGCGGGAATGGAGGACTACCGCATCCCCGGCATCGCCGACACGCCGGAGTTCGAGGTCCACTTCGACGAAGGCGGCTTCGATCATGTGCTCGGCGGCAGCGTCGGGATCGGCGAGGTCGCCACCGTGCCGACCTCGCCCGCCCTCGCCAATGCGATCCGCAACGCCACCGGTATCAGGTTCACCGAGATTCCGATCAGGCCGGACCGCCTGATCGCCGCGCTCAAAGCAAGGATCGCCGCATGACATCCGCCATCAGCATCCCGGCTCCGCCAGCCGAATTCCGCGCCGCCGGCACCGACCTTTCCGAACGGCGGCGCAGCGGTCTCTCGCAGGGGCCGTTGATCGATATCGCGGCAACACCGAATGCTGCCGGAATCGAATGGGACGCCAACGGCACAGCCCGGATCGGCGCGCTGACGACCATCGAGACGATGGCGATCGATCTCCGCCTCGCCGCCGCCTATCCAGGCGTCGCGGCGTCGGCGCAGGAACTTGCCACGCCACAAATCCGTCATCTCGCCACGCTCGGCGGCAACATCGCGCAGCGCTCGCGCTGCTGGTATTTCCGCAATCCGCACATCGACTGCCTGAAGAAAGGCGGATCGGATTGTCCGTCGCGCGATGGCAATCATCTGTACGGCGTGGCCTTCGACCTCGGCCCCTGCGTCGCCCCGCATCCCTCGACCATGGCTGCGGCCTTGCTGGCCTATGACGCCGAGATCACCACCAACCAGCGAAGCGGGCTGATGATTGACGAAGTGCTGGGTGACGGCTCCGATGGTGCCGCCGACCACGCCCTCGCACCGGGCGAGATGATCGAACGGATCGCATTGCCGCCGCCGCTCCGCGGCGAGCGCGCGCTCTACAAGCGCGCCATCAGCCGCAGCTACGCCGAATGGCCGCTGGCTGAAGTCTGCGCCCGCGCGGTGATCACCGACGGCGCGTTCCGGTTCGTCCGCATCACCGCCGGCGGCGTCGCCCCGGTGCCGTTGCGGCTGTCGGCATCCGAAACCATCCTGCAAGACGCCCCCGCCAGCGCCGCGATCATCGCCGAGGCCGCGAGGCAAGCCAGCAAGGGCGCCAATCCGTTGCCGATGACGGCCTACAAGCTCGATCTGCTGAGTGGGCTGGTGCGCGACCTGCTGGAGCGGCTCGCGGCGTAGGCCGCAGTCCTAGCTCATCAGCGTCACACCGACGAAATCACCTTCACGCCAGATCAGGCGGCAGCGGCGGACGCTGCGGAAATTGTCAAAGGACACGTCGAAGTCGAGCGGGACCATGTTGAGGCCGTTGAGCCGGATGCCGGCGCCATGGTTGGTGATGTCGCGCACGCAGCAGCCATGGACGCCGCGCTGTCCGGTAAAGAACAGCAGCGCTTGCCGGTTGATGATGGTGCGCCCGATCGCGCGTCGTTCAACCGGGCCCTGGCTCAGGATTTCGTAAAGCGTCAGCATCTAGTCACTCTTGCACTCTTGATTTCGAAGATGGCGGATGACGCGGCCGCCAGGTTCCGCGATGGCCTGCGTTCAGGTCGGCTCGTCGAATTCGACGTAACGCTTGTAGATCCAGTGCCGGCCATTATGCCGACGCAACACGACGCCGTGCAGCAGTTTTCCGGTGATCGACCGGCGCGGGATAATAACGCGCCAGAGATGCCAGGTCCCGGTCCAGGCCGGGCTTTTCCAGTGTTTTACATTGTTGGAGTTGGCGCTGTTGTGCGACGTGCTCATGTTGGCGAGGCCCACGCTAAAAACCGACCAGCGCGAGGCCGACGAACGCGATGACAGACAACGGAACGCCGACGCCGATCGCGGCCATCGCGTACAAAAAAATCCTCAAGACCAGTTTTGGCATGGCGGACCTCGACAAAGCGGAACAAGCAGGCGCCATCGCCGAGCCAAATTCTATCGAAACTGGGCCAGGACAAGTTCGCTGCCTCGACGGCACGCTTATCCGTTTTGGCAACCGTCGCAACGACACTCACGCGTTAAGCTTGACATTGCCGCGCGGGCGCCGCGTTCGCCAACCGCTTCGCTTGAGCCGCAGCGGCGCGCGGTGGTATAAGAGGATGTGTTCTATCCGCAGAAAATCGAAAAATTTTGCGGCAACGCCAACCGACCGAAAACGCTAACCGACCGAATGAGAGTCGAAGCAAAGGGAATGAAACATGACGGGAATACTTGACGGAAAAGTCGCGCTGGTGACCGGCGGCGCCTCGGGAATCGGGCGCGCGACCGCAGTCGCAATGGCCCGCGAGGGCGCCCGCATGGCGGTCGCCGACCGCGGCGAGGACAGTGCTGCCGCGACCGTCGCGCTGATCAACGCGGCCGGCGGCCAGGCGATTGCGATCGGCGGCGACGTCACCCGCGAAGCCGATGTCGCCGCGATGGTGGCGCGCACGGTCGCAGCCTTCGGGCGGCTCGATTGCGCCTTCAACAATGCGGGCATCGCGCCCGGCGCCGTCGGCCCGGGCGGTCAGCGCGTCCATGAACTGAGCCAGGACTCATTCGACAGGATGCTCGCGGTGAATCTCACCGGCGTGTTTTTGTGCCTGAAACACGAGATCGCGCAGATGCTGGCGCAAGGAGGTGGCGGCGCCATCGTCAACACCGCCTCGATCGCCGGCCTGATCGGCCTGCGCACCTCGTCGCATTATGTGGCGGCCAAGCATGGCGTGGTCGGCCTGACCAAATCCGCCGCGATGGAATATGCGCCGGATGGCATCCGGGTGAACTGCGTCAATCCCGGCTATATCACCACGCCGATGACCAAGGAGGCCGTGGAAACCCGTGGGCCCGAGATCCTGGCGAAAGTTCCGATGGGCCGCATGGGCACACCTGAAGAGATCGCCGAAGCCGTGGTGTGGATGTGCTCCGACAAGGCCTCATTCATGACGGGCGCCGCGCAAGTGGTCGATGGCGGGTATTACGCGGCGTGAGGCGCGCGGGGTGAGATTGGATTAGATTAACCGCGCGCGCTTCTCTTCACCTCTCCCAAAGGGAGAGGTGAAGGGAGATCGCGGCCGATTCGATCAATAATGATCCTGCTCCAGAGGTGCGCAGATCATGCAAGCCGAGCCACGCACCTAGCCAGCCGGGCAGTAGCGGCGTTTGCCGGGGTCCCGCACATTGCGGGAATGCAACCGGGAGACCATCTATGACCGACATGACCGAAACAGCCCTGAGCGCGCTTTCTCACTCGATCTCCGCCGTCGTCGAACGGACCGCCGGCCACATCGTCTCGGTGGTGTCACACCATTCGCTGGCTTCGGGTTTCGTGTGGCGGCCCGGCCTGATCGTCACCGCGGAAGAAGCGCTCGCCGAAGAGGGCGAGGTGTTCGTGCAGCCGCAGGGCGGCGAACGCATCCGCGCCACGCGCGTCGGCCGCGACCATTCCACCGATATTGCGCTGTTGCGGATCGAGCGCGCCGATTTGCCGGCACTCTCGCTTGCCGGCGTTTATCCCGTGGCGGGCAGCCTTTCGGTCGTGGTCGGCGCCGCCGAGGGCAGCGCCACGGCAACGCTCGGCGTGGTGTCGCGCGCGGCCGGTCCGTGGCGCAGCATGCGCGGCGGCGATATCGATGCACGGCTGGAGCTCGACGTCGCGTTGCGGCGCGGCGGCCAGGGCGCGGCCGCGCTCGATGCCCACGGCAACGCGTTCGGCATGGCGGTGCGTGGTCCGCGCCGCACCATCGTAATCCCCGCCAAAACCATCGAGCGCGTCGCCGCCACGCTGGAAAAGCACGGGCGGATGCCGCGCGGCTATTTCGGCCTCGGCCTTCAGGCGGTTCGCACCTCCGACCACAAGCCGGCCGCGATGGTGATGAGCGTCGATGCCGACGGGCCGGCGGCGAAAGCCGGCATACTGCAGGGCGATGTGATCACCGCGATCAACGGCACAGCTGTCGAAGGCGTGCGAAGCCTGCTGCGCGCGCTCGGTCCCGAAAGCGTCGGAACATCTGTCGAGCTTCTGGTCACGCGCGGCGGCACGACTTCGACCATCGCGGTGTCGATCGGCGAAAGACCCCAGGGATGATTGAAGATGCCGGCGATCTCGTCATTTCGGTGGAGGTGAACGATGCCGTCATCGCCGAGCGCCTCGCGCGCCTGCTCGGCAACATCAGCGGGATCCGGCTCGCGCGGGGCAGCGAACCGGCCGACCTCGCAATCGTCCGCCAACCGGCGCCGGAATCCGATCTCGGCCTGACCCCGCGCGAAAAGGACGTGCTGGTGCTGTTGGCCGAGGGCGCCTCGAACAAGGCGATCGCCAGGCAATTGGGAATTTCGGTGCACACCGCGAAATTCCACGTCGGCTCGCTGTTGGAAAAGTTCGATGCCACCGGGCGCACCGACGTCGTCGCCCACGCCGCCCGCCTCGGCGTGATCCATTTGTAACCGGCAGCAGCTCTTTTGTTTTGACGCGTTTTCTTCGCGCGACCCGTTGGCTGGAAAACGCTCCCGCTTGCTGAAAATGCCGCCATGAGCCATCGTCCGGCTTTGGCACGGGCGCAAACCATCGTATGGAAGGTTTTGCGCGCGCTTTAAGTTTGGGACTGATCTTGATGCCGATCCATTGCCGTCGAAACCAAATCGCAGCATCGCTGATCGCGGCATTTGCCGCTATAGCGTCCACCGCCTCCGCCCAGCAGCCGTTCCCGCCTCCACTGAAACCGGTCACCGCCGTACCGCGTCCCGCCGCTCCCGCGAGAAGCGCGGCGGCCTGCCATAACGGCCTCTCGTTCGATCGCTTCCTCGCCGAGCTGAAGCAAAAGGCCGTTGCCGCCGGCGTATCGCAACACGCGATCGCGGAGGCTTCGCCAGGGCTGGTGTACGATCAGGGCATCGTCAATCGCGACCGCGGCCAGCGCGTGTTCGGGCAGGTGTTCACCGCGTTCGCCGGCCGCATGGCCGCACCCTACCGGATGCAGCAGGGCCAGGAGCGGATCAGGACCTATCAGGCGGCGTTCGCGCGCGCCGAAAAGGAATATGGCGTGCCGCCAGCGGTGATCGCCGCGTTCTGGGGACTGGAAAGCGATTTCGGCGCCAACATGGGCGATCTGCCGACGCTGCGCTCGCTGGTGTCGCTGGCCTATGATTGCCGCCGCTCCGAGATGTTCGAGAACGAGACCATCGCCGCGCTGAAGATCATCGATCGCGGTGATCTCGAGCCCGACGAGATGGTGGGGTCGTGGGCCGGCGAACTCGGCCAGACGCAATTTCTGCCGACGCATTATTTCACCTACGCCGTCGATTACGACGGCGACGGCCGTCGTAATTTATTGCGCAGCCCGGCCGACGTGATCGGCTCGACCGCGAACTACATCGCCAACGGGTTGAAATGGCGGCGCGGCGAGCCGTGGCTGCAGGAAGTCCGCGCGCCCGCGAATTTACCTTGGGACCAGGCGGATCTCACGATCCAGCTGCCGCGTTCGAAATGGACGTCGTTCGGCGTGACCTATGCGGACGGCAAGCCGCTGCCGAACGACGAGATGCCGGCGTCCTTGCTGCTGCCGATGGGTCGCAACGGCCCGGCGTTTTTGGCCTATGCCAATTTCGCGGCCTACACCGAATGGAACAACTCGCTGATCTATTCGACCACCGCGGGCTATCTCGCCAGCCGCATCGCGGGGGCAGCGCCGCTTCGCAGGCCGGCTGTGGCAGTGGCGCAATTGCCGTTCAACGAATTGCGCGAGTTGCAGCAACTTCTGGTGCGCGCGGGTTTTAACGTCGGCAAGGTCGACGGCGTGATGGGCCAGCAAAGCCGCAGCGCGGTGAAGGCGATGCAGATCAAGTTTGGCCTGCCGGCGGATTCCTGGCCGACCGCCGAGTTGCTGGCCCGGATGCGCGGCGGCACCGCGGCGAGGTAGGGGGTGGGGATCTCCAAGCACTGAGCTTGTGGCCACCCCCCACCCCAACCCTCCCCCGCAAAGGGGGAGGGAGAAAAAGGCCAGCGTTGCAATTCGCCGCAGCAGACCCATTTCGTGTAGTGCAGTCCCTGCAGAACAACATTCCACCCAACGAAATGAGCACCGCATGTCTTTCTACGACGCTACCGTCCCGGCCTATCTGCAAATTCTCGGCAGCCTCTCCCGCGTGCTCGACAAGGCCGAGGCGCATTGCAAGGCAAAGAATATCGCTCCCGAGGTGCTGCTCTCCGCGCGGCTTTATCCGGACATGCTGCCGTTCACCAACCAGGTCCAGTTCGTGTCCGACTACGCCACAAAAGGCTGCGCGCGGCTGACACAGAGCGAGGTGCCGTCGACGCCGGACACCGAGAAGACGTTCGAGGAATTGCGGCAGCGGCTGGCCCGGACCATCGACTATGTGAAGGCATTCAAGCCGGCGCAATTCGAGGGCGCGGAAACCAGGGACGTCACCTTTGGCATAGGTGGCGGCAAGACCGCCACGCTGAACGGCCAGGCGTTCCTGAGCAATTTTTCGCTGCCGAATTTCTACTTCCACGCCGCCACTGCCCACGGCATCCTGCGCCACAACGGTGTCGAAATCGGCAAGCGCGATTTCATGGGCGTGTGAGGCCTCCGCGTCATTGCGAGGAGCGTCCCTCGCAATGACGAACCTGGAAGTGGCTTATGCTGCATCCTCGCCGATTCCGGAAAGACTATCCTATGTCGGCGCGCATACACGCTATGACGGTACCGGCTGCTCAACGCGCACTATCGTGATAGGCTGCCGATGATCGAGGGCCATTGCCATGCCGCACCGCAATGCCCACCTTTCCAGCATCTGCAACTTCCCGGAAAAAACAAATGAGCACGCCGACTAAATTGTTCGACACCTATAAGCTTGGCCCCCTCACCCTGCCCAACCGGTTCGTGATGGCGCCGCTGACCCGCAACCGCGCGGTCGCGGGGCTGGTGCCGAGCCCGCTCGCGACCGAGTATTACGGGCAGCGCGCCAGCGCGGGCCTCTTGATCTCCGAAGCCAGCCAGGTGTCGCAACAGGGCCAGGGCTATCAGGACACCCCCGGCATCTACTCCAAGGAACAGGTCGCGGGCTGGCGCAAGGTCACCGACCGCGTGCACGAGCGCGGCGGGCGCATCTTCCTGCAAGCCTGGCACGTCGGCCGCATCTCGCACATCGCGCTGCAGGAGAACGGCGCAGCCCCGGTGGCACCCTCGGCGATCCGCGCCAAGGGCAAGACCTATGTCAACAACGGCTTCGCCGACGTCTCCGAGCCGCGCGCGCTGGCGCTGGAGGAAATCCCTGGGATCATCGAGAGCTTCAAGCGCGGTGCGGCGAATGCGATCGCGGCAGGTTTCGACGGCATCGAGATCCACGGCGCCAACGGCTATCTGCTGGACCAGTTCGCCAGGGACGGCAGCAACAAGCGCACCGATGCCTATGGCGGCTCGATCGAGAACCGCGCCAGACTGATGCTGGAAATCTCCAAAGCGGTGGCGGCCGAAATCGGCGCCGAGCGCACCGGCATCCGGATCTCGCCGGTGACCCCGGCCAATGACGCTTCGGACTCCAACCCGCAGGCGCTGTTCGATTACATCGTCGATCACCTCAACGCGCTGAAGCTGGTCTATATCCACGTCATCGAGGGCGCCACCGGCGGCCCGCGCGACATCGCGCCGTTCGATTACGCCTCGCTGCGCAAGCGCTTCAAGGGCGCCTACATCGCCAACAACGGCTACGACTTCGAACTCGCGACAAAAGTGCTCGCGGCCGACGCGGCCGATTTGATCGCCTTTGGCAAGCCGTTCATCTCCAATCCCGACCTGGTCGAGCGCCTCAAGACCGGCGCGCCGCTCAACCCCTACGACAAGAACACCTTCTACGGCGGCGGCGCCAAGGGCTACACCGACTACCCCGCCCTCAGCGAAGCGCTGGACGCGGCGCAGTAGGATCGACGTCCGCGTTCGTCATTGCGAGGAGCACTTGCGACGAAGCAATCCAGGCTTCCTTTGAGGCTTCTGGATTGCTTCACTTCGCTCGCAATGACGCGGTAAGGTGGGTCGTCAATCTGGAACGGCGATCCGCCCATGCCCGCACCCACCGCCGAGGACACCGTTCGCCGCGCCACCGCCGCGTTCAATGCGGGGAAGCCGGACGAAGCGCGAAAGCTCTGCGAACAGGGCCTGGTCCGCTGGCGCGGCGACCCGATGCTCAGCCATCTGCTGGCCGCCGTGCTGTTTTCCCAAAGCGAGATTCAATCGGCGCGCGGGCATATCGAAACCAGCCTGACAAACCGCCCGGGCAATGCCGCGGCCTATCTGCTTGCAGCCAGGATCGCGCGCGCGGCCGATGATTTCGACGGCGCACTGGCGCATCTCGACCGCGCGATCGCGATTGCGCCGCAGCGCGAGGCATTTCTCGAGAAGGCGCGGACGCTGGACCAGGCCGGCCTCAAGCCACAGGCGCGCGAGGCCTGGCGCGCGATTGCAAAGGTCATTCCGGAACATCAGGAAGCCGCGAGCCGGCTCGGACGGCTGGCCTGGGAAGATGGCGATCACACCAGTGCGGTCGCGCTGCTCGAACGCGCGGTCGCACTTGATGCGCCCGCCTCGGTCTGGTTCGATCTCGGTCTCGCGCGCCAGGATCTCCGCGACCCCAATGGAGCGGCCGCGGCCTATCGCAAAGCCTGCGATATAAAACCCGATCATGCCGAGGCCGCACTCAATCTCGGCGTGGTGCTGCAGGAGCTCGGCGACCTCGACGGCGCGATGGCCGCCTATGCGCGGGCCTATCGGCTGCGCCCATCGACCTTCGGCACCATCGCGATGGCGCTGACCTCGGCGCCGCATGGCCGGCTGTGGCTGGATCAAGAGGCGCTGCGGCGTTCTCTACTCGGCGGCTGACCGCCCTCGCCGCGCGCGAAATCGCTTGCGATAGACGCCGGGTGTCGCCAGCACTTCGCCGACCGTCTTCGAATAGGCGTCCTTGTGCGCCCCATCGAAGCTTTCGAACACCAGTTGCGGCGCTTGGCGTGGCACCGCAAAGCACTGCGCCACCGGTGTGCCCTTAGGGAGCACGCCGGAAAAATCCGCATTCGTCCAGATCGCCGGAAAATTGATGCCGCCGTCGTGAAAGCGATCGGCGTCCACCAGCCCCGAGATCAGCCGAAACGGCAGATCGTCGCGATTGACCGGATGGGTCGCGAACAGCGACCAGCCGGGCTCACACTCGACGGTCCAGAAACTGTTGAATTTGATCGCGGCCTGATCGTCGCGCGCGAACGGCGCATCGGGAAACTGCGCCGCGACGTGAAAGCTTAAGGGCGCGCGCGGATGGCCTGAGGTCGCGGGCTCCGGAATATCCCACGCCCACGAAAACGCGCCGCGTTCGACATGGATATCGCACGGCAACAGGATCATCACGCCGTACGCCATGGCGTCGATGAAGGGCGGGCATTGCTTCACGGTGCGGATCTCGCGGCCGTGAATCTCCGAATGCGCCTTGGCCGGCATCGCGCGCAGCCAATCCGGCAAACTCGCGCGCGCCGCTACCGGCCGCGGCAGATGATCCGACAGCGCCGGATCGCAGCGAAATGTCATACGCATGGTAGGGCTCCTGGATATCGCGCCGGACATCGTGCGGTGATGGCGGCAGGCGGTCAATGGCGGGATAGGCATCCATCCCGTCATTGCGAGGAGCGCAGCGACGAAGCAATCCAGTCTTGCTTTGCGGTCATGGATTGCTTCGCTTCGCTCGCAATGACGAAAGAAAAAAGGCCGGGATTGCTCCCGGCCTTCGTTAAGTCGTGGATGGCCGGGTCAAGTCCGGCCATGACGATACTTTTGGTCTCAATTCGCCGAGGCGCGCTTCGGCGGGGTGGCCGGCCACGACTTGATCAGGGTGTCGTAGTCGACGGTTTCGCCCTTCGGCTTTTCGTTGGCGAGCTTGCGCTGCGGGGCGACGTTGCCGTCCTTGGCCGACTTGGCGTACCAATATTCGGCCGTCTCCTTCTTGTTCATCTTCGGTCCGCAGGCACCCTGGACGCCGGATTTCTCCAGACGTTCCATCACCGAGTCCTGCGCTGCTGCCAGCGAATCCATCGCCTGCTGCGGCGTCTTCGCACCGGACGACGCATCGCCGATGTTCTGCCACCACAATTGTGCAAGCTTCGGATAGTCAGGCACGTTGTTGCCGGTCGGGGTCCACTGCACGCGCGCGGGCGAGCGGTAGAACTCGATCAGGCCGCCGAGCTTCGGGGCACGTTCGGTGAAGCTCTTGTCCCAGATGTCGGATTCACGGATGAAGGTGAGGCCGACATGGCTCTTCTTCAAGCTCACGGTCTTGGAGATGATGAACTGCTGATAGAGCCAGGCTGCCTTGCGGCGATCCACCGGGGTCGACTTCAACAGCGTCACCGAACCCACGTCCTGGTAGCCGAGCTTCATGCCCTCTTTCCAGTACGCGCCATGCGGCGACGGTGCCATCCGCCATTTCGGCGTGCCGTCAGCATTCATCACCGGCAGGCCGGGCTTCACCATGTCGGCGGTGAAGGCGGTGTACCAGAAGATCTGCTGGGCGATATTGCCTTGCGCCGGAACCGGACCGGATTCGGAGAAGGTCATGCCTTGCGCCTGCGGCGGGGCATATTTCTTCATCCAGTCGAGATATTTGACGATCGAGTAGACCGCCGCCGGGCCGTTGACGTCGCCGCCACGCTCGATCGACGAACCCACCGGGCGGCAGCCTTCCATGCGGATGCCCCATTCATCGACCGGCAAGCCGTTCGGGATGCCCTTGTCGCCGCTGCCGGCCATCGACAGCCACGCGTCGGTGAAGCGCCATCCGAGCGAGGGATCCTTCTTGCCGTAGTCCATGTGGCCATAGACGCGGACGCCGTTGATTTCCTTGATGTCGTTGGTGAAGAACTCGGCGATGTCTTCGTAGGCCGACCAGTTCACGGGAACGCCGAGGTCGTAGCCATATTTGGCCTTGAACTTGGCCTTGTACTCCGGATTGGAGAACCAGTCGTAGCGGAACCAATAGAGATTCGCGAACTGCTGGGTGGGCAACTGGAACAGATGCCCGTTCGGCGCTGTCGTGAACGACTTGCCGATGAAGTCGTCGACGTCGAGCCCGGGATTGGTGACGTCCTTGCCTTCGCCGGCCATCCACTCCGTCAGGTCGACGGCCTGGCCGTAGCGGAAATGGGTGCCGATGAAATCGGAATCGTTGATCCAGGCGTCGTACACGTTCTTGCCGGATTGCATCTGGGTCTGGATCTTTTCGACGACGTCACCTTCCTGGATGATGTCGTGCTTGACCTTGATGCCGGTGATTTCCTCGAACGCCTTGGCCAGCGTCTTCGATTCATATTCGTGCACGGTCAGGGTTTCGGAGACCGCGTTGATCTCCATGCCCTTGAAGGGTGCAGCGGCCTTGATGAACCACTCCATTTCCTTCAGCTGTTGTTCCTTGGTCAACGTCGAAGGTTGAAACTCGCCGCCGTCGATCCACTTCTTGGCGGCGGCTTCATCCGCGAAGGCAGGCGCGGTAAATGACGCCGCCGTCAGCGCGACGGCGCTTGTCATCATCCAAAGTTGGGTCCTGCCCAAACTGCTCTTTCGTCTTTCGGTATATCGCATGTTGTTTCCTCCGTTACAGCGATAAGCGTTTCAGGCCCGGGTTGCCCCCGGATCTGCTCTTTTTCGTTCGTCAGACCGTCCGAAAGATCGCGACGGCCGAGGCGAGCGAAATCACGGTAGCGAGCCACAGGCTCGACAATTCAATGCCGTTCTCACCATGCGGAATGGTGGCGATGGTGTCGGTGCCGACAAAGCCGATCCACAACAGATGGATCACGGCGGCCATGATCAGCGAAATAAACAGCCGGTCGCCGCGCGTGGTCGGAATGCGCAGGATGCCGACGCGTTCGGCTTCGGGATAGCGGGCGGCAAGCCAGGTCATCGTGCCCAGCGTGATCGCCAACAGCACGAAGAAAATCGCGGTAGGCAAGGTCCAGGCCATCCATGCGATGTTTTCCATGGGCTATGCCTCCAACTCAAGCGCGGACTGCCCCCTCTCCCATGGGGAGAGGGTTGGGGTGAGGGGGTACGCCCGCACGTTAGGTTGTAACCCCTCACCCGGCGCCAAGCGGCGCCGACCTCTCCCTATGGGAGAGGTGAAGCCAAACGCAGCGCTACGTTTCGAATGAGCGACCATTTGCTACACCCTGCCCAGCGCGAAACCGCGCGCGATGTAGTTGCGGACGAACCAGATCACCAGCGCACCGGGGATGATGGTCAGAACGCCGGCGGCGGCCAAAAGGCCCCAGTCCATGCCGGCCGCCGAAACCGTGCGGGTCATGACGGCGGCGATCGGCTTGGCGTTGACCGACGTCAGCGTGCGCGCCAGCAGCAATTCGACCCAGGAGAACATGAAGCAGAAGAACGCCGCGACGCCGATGCCGCTCGCGATCAACGGCACCAGGATCTTGAGGAAGAACCGCGGGAACGAATAGCCGTCGAGGAACGCCGTCTCGTCGATCTCGCGCGGCACGCCGGACACGAACCCTTCCAGGATCCACACCGCCAGCGGCACGTTGAAGATGCAATGCGCCAGTGCGACCGCCCAGGGCGTATCGAACAGGTTGATCGCCGAATAGAGGTTGAAGAACGGCAGCGCGTAGACCGCCGCCGGCGCCATCCGGTTCGACAGCAGCCAGAAGAACAGATGCTTGTCGCCGAGGAAGCGATAGCGCGAGAACGCGTACGCCGCCGGCAACGCCACCGAAATCGAGATGATGGTGTTGATGACGACATATTTCAGCGAGTTGATGTAGCCGGAATACCAGCTCTCGTCGGTGAAGATACGCACGTAGTTCGCGATGGTCGGCTGATGCGGCCACAGCGTCATGGTCGAGACGATCTCCTCGTTGGTCTTGAAGCTCATGTTGACCAGCCAGTAGATCGGCAGCAGCAGGAAAATCAGAAACAGCGAGATGATGAGGCGGCGTCCGGGAATCGAATGCATCACGCCACCCCTTTCTGTTCGCGGCGCTCGGCGCCGACATTGGTCATCACGGTGTAGAAGATCCAGCACACGATGATGATGATCAGATTGTAGACCAGCGAAAGTGCTGCGGCCTTGCCGAGATCGAATTGCCCGAGCGCGATCTTGACCAATTCGATCGAGACGAACGTTGTCGAATTGCCGGGGCCACCACCAGTCACCACGAACGGCTCGGTATAAATCATAAAGCTGTCCATGAACCGCAGCAGGACCGCGATCAGCAGCACGCGATTCATCTTCGGCAACTGGATCGCGGTGAACACCGCCCAGCGCGATGCGCCGTCGATCTGGGCTGCCTGGTAATAGGCGTCGGGTATCGATTTCAGCCCGGCGTAACACAACAGCGCGACCAGGCTGGTCCAGTGCCAGACGTCCATCACGATCACGGTGGCCCAGGCGTCGAATTCGTTCGACACATAGTTGTAGTCGATGCCCATATTGTTCAGGACATAGCCCAACAGGCCGATGTCGGGGCGGCCGAAGATCTGCCAGATGGTGCCGACCACGTTCCATGGAATCAAGAGCGGCAGCGCCAGGGTGACGAGGCAGGCGGCGACCCGCCAGCCGTCGCGCGGCATCGACAGCGCGACCACGATGCCGAGCGGAACTTCGATCGCCAGGATGATGGCCGAGAACGCCAAATTACGCCACAGCGAGGCGAAAAACCGGCTGCCCAGGTCGGTCGATGGATCGAGCAATTCCTTGAACCAGCCGACGCCGTTCCAGAAGAACTGGTTGTTGCCGAAGGTGTCCTGCATCGAATAGTTCACCACCGTCATCAACGGCAGGATCGCGGAGAACGCGACCACCAGAAACACCGGCAGCACCAGGAACCAGGCTTTTTGGTTGACTGTCTTGTCCATTAGGCGGCTCCCTCGACCAGGAGGCTGTCGGCGTAGACATGCACGCGCGACGCATCGAACACCAAGCCCGCAACGTCGCCGGATACGGAAAATCCCGGTGGCACCCGCGCGGCGAATTTGACGTCGCCAACCCGCAGCCGCGCAAAACGAACGCGGCCGAGATCGTCGATCCGCTCGATATTGGCCGATATCAGGCCGGGCGCCGGCGTCGCGACATCGACGAATTCGGGACGCACGCCGAGTTCGACCTTGGCGCCCGCCGGCAGCGCGTAACTGCGGTTCAGCGCAATGGAATGACCGCCGATCCGGGCCTCGCGGCCGCGGACCTCGGCGGGCACGATGTTCATGCCGGGCGAACCGATGAAATAGCCGACAAACGTATGGGCCGGCTTGTCGAACAGTTCCGCCGGCGTCCCGCTCTGCACCACGCGGCCGTCATGCATCACCACCACCGTATCGGCGAACGTCAGCGCCTCGGTCTGGTCGTGGGTGACATAGATCATCGTCAGATCGAGTTCGCGATGCAGCGCCTTGAGCTTCGAGCGCAACTGCCATTTCAGCTCGGGATCGATCACCGTCAGCGGTTCGTCGAACAAGACCGCCGCGACGTCGGAGCGGACCAGTCCGCGGCCGAGCGAGATTTTCTGTTTGGCGTCGGCCGTCAGCCGCATCGCCTTGCGCGACAGGAAAGGCTCAAGATCGAGCAGCCGCGCGATCTCCGCGACCCGCGCGTCGATCTCGTTCTTCGGCAGGCCGCGGTTCTTGAGCGGAAAGGCCAGGTTCTGCCCAACCGTCATGGTGTCGTAGATCACCGGAAACTGAAACACCTGCGCGATATTGCGCTTCTGGGTCGACAGCGGCGTGATGTCGACGCCGTCGAACAGGATCTTGCCGCGCGACGGGGTCACGATGCCGGAGATCAGATTGAGCAGCGTGGTCTTGCCGCAGCCCGACGGCCCGAGCAGCGCATAGGCTCCGCCCTGCCGCCAGGTCATCGTCACCGGCTTGAGCGCAAACGATGCCGGATCGGCATCGTTGCCGCTGTAGGATTGCGCGAGATCGACGAGGTCAATGCGGGCCATGGTGTCGATGCCTCACATCGCCGAAGGTTTTTTTGACGCGTTTTCTTCGCGCGAACCGCTACGCACTTCGCTTGAAAACGCTATGGGGGCTGCGACCAGACGATCGGCCGCGTCGAACACAAACACATTATTCGGGTCGAGCGCCGCATCCAGCACGTGCCCGGGCGGATATTCGTGAATGCCCTGCAACACCGCGACCCAGTTGGAGGAGTCGCGGTTGAGATGCACGAAGCTTTCGGAGCCGGTGATCTCCGTCACCGTCACGGTGGCGGAAAAGGCGTGGTGGCCTTCGATGCCGTTGGCGACTTCAAGCTGGTGGGCGCGGAAGCCGACGCGATAGGCGCCATCGGCAAGCCCGGCATAAAGCCCGCTGGCCGGCGCCGATATGCCGCCGGCATATTGCACCGAGCCGCTATGCTTCTGGATCCCGACAATGTTGAGCGGCGGATCGGAAAACACCTGGGCGACCCGCATCGTTTCCGGATGGCGATAGACTTTCGGCGTGCTGCCGACCTGCAATACCTGGCCTTCCCACATGCAGACCGTATCGCCGCCGAGCAGCAGCGCCTCCGACGGCTCGGTGGTCGCATAGACGAAGATCGCACCGGAGGCCTCGAAGATGCGCGGCAGTTCGGTGCGCAATTCCTCGCGCAGCTTGTAATCGAGATTGGCCAGCGGCTCGTCGAGCAGCACCAAATCGGCGCCCTTGACCAGCGCGCGCGCGATCGCGGTGCGCTGCTGCTGGCCGCCGGACAATTGCAGCGGCGTGCGCTTCAGAAAGGGCTCGAGCTTCAGCAGTCTTGCCGCTTCCTGAACCCGCTTTTCGATTTCCTCGCGTGACTTGCCCTGCACCCGCAGCGGCGAGGCGATGTTTTCATAGACCGTCAGCGAGGGGTAGTTGATGAATTGCTGGTAGACCATCGCCACCGAACGCTTCCGCACATCGATGCCGGTGACATCCTTGCCGTCGACCAGCACGCGGCCGGTGGCCGGTTTGTCGAGACCGGCAAGTAGCCGCATGATCGAGGTCTTGCCCGACAGTGTCGGGCCCAACAGCACGCTCAACGTGCCGCGTTCGAGCGTCAGCGAGACATCGCGAATGGTTGGAATGCCATCGACCGAGCGGGTGACATTTTGCAGGCTAACGGTCATGTCCGCCCTCCTGCTTCCGCCAAGGGATTGTCCAAAGGAGTTTCGAGCGCCGGCCGGCGCGCGGCCATCCAGTCGTCAATGGCAGCGATTTCATCTGAAGACAATCGCAATCCCAACTTGGATCGACGCCACACGACATCTTCCGCGGTACGAGCCCATTCGACCGACATCAGGTATCGCACTTCGCTTTCCGTCAAGGTGGCGCCGAAAGATTGTCCGAGATCGGCGATCGATTTCGCGGTGCCGAGCAGCTTGCCGGCGCGGGTGCCGTAGGCATGCGCCAGCCGGCCGGCATGGGCCGGCGTCAAAAACGGATACTCTCGCACCAATTCCGCGGTCAGTGCCGGGATCGCCGAGACATCCAACTCGCCGCCAGGCAGCGGCGATTTCGCGGTCCAGCCTTCGCGGGCCTTGGTGCCCTTCAAATAGGGCGCGAGCCGTTCCAATACCTCTTCGGCGAGACGGCGGTGGGTCGTGATCTTGCCGCCATAGATCGACAACAGCGGCACGCCGCCGGGCGTATCGAGCTCCAAGACATATTCGCGCGTCGCGGCCTTGGCTTCGCTGGCGCCGTCGTCATAGAGCGGGCGGACGCCGGAATAGGTCCACACCACATCGGTGGGCTTGACCGGCTTTGCCAGATATTCGCTGGCGGAGGCGCAGAGATATTCGATTTCCTCTGGCGTCGCTTTCACCTTGGCGGGGTCGCCATGGTAGTCGCGATCGGTGGTGCCGATCAGCGTGAAATCGTCCTGATAGGGAATGACGAAGATGATGCGGCCGTCCGCGTTCTGGAACATGTAGGCACGGTCGTGATCGTAGAGCTTTCGCACCACGATGTGCGAGCCCTGCACCAGCCGCACTTTGGCGCGGGCGTTGACGCCAGCGCCCGCCGCCAGCACGTCTTCGACCCATGGCCCGCCGGCATTGACCAGCACGCGCGCGCTGATGGTCGAGCGCTCATGGCTCAAGGTGTTTTCCACGGTGACGCGCCAGATGCCGTCGACCTGCCGGATCTCGACCGCGCGGCTGCGGGTGCGGATGTCGGCGCCGCGGTCGGCCGCGTCGCGCGCGGTGAGCACGACGAGGCGTGCGTCATCGACGAAGCAATCGGAGTATTCAAATCCCCTGGTGTAGCGGTTGGGCATCAAGGGTTTGCCAACCTGATCGCGGCTGAGATCGACCGAGCGCGTCGGCGGCAGCAAATGCCGCCCGCCGATGTGGTCGTATAAAAACAGGCCAAGCCGCAGCAGCCAGGCCGGACGCAAGCCGGCGTGGTGCGGCAGCACGAATCGGAGAGGACGGATGATGTGGGGCGCGATCTGCCAGAGGATTTCGCGCTCGATCAGCGCCTCGCGCACCAGGCGAAACTCGTAATATTCGAGATAGCGCAGGCCGCCATGCACGAGCTTGGTCGACCACGACGAGGTTCCGCTCGCCAAGTCGTTCATTTCACACAAGAAAACAGAGTTACCCCGGCCCACCGCGTCACGTGCGATGCCGCAGCCGTTAACACCGCCGCCGATAATAGCGAGGTCGAATATCCGATCCAAAGACGTCCCCCTGGGCGGTCGCCAGTTCACTTTGGCGACTTCGCTTTCGTTTGGGATTAAATCACAACCAAATACGAAAGCAACCCGAAAAGTAACACGCGCGTGATGATCGCGGGCGTGTCCCGGGCGCGGTCGGAACACAGCCGGTCCCGGTTGGACTTACGATCATTGATTGAATCGGCCGCGATTTCCCTTCACCTCTCCCGCCCAACTCGGGTCTACCCGAGTTGGGCATCATATTGATCGAAGTCGGATATATCCGACTTCGATTGGGAGAGGTCGGCGCCAACGGGTCGCGCGAATGCGCGCCCGATGACAGGCTCCGCGCCGGTGAGGGTTAGGGCCTCTCGTTTGGCATAAGAGCCCTCACCCGATTTGCACCGGACGATGCTTCGCATCGCCGGGCGCAAATCGACCTCTCCCCGGCGGGGAGAGGTAAAGGAAAGTCTCTAGCGCAGGCGCGTGACGGTGGAGGCCGGCTCCACATTCGCTTCATCGCTCTCGGCCGCAGCGCCGGGCATCGCCTCGATCACCGCGATGCCGCGGGTGTGGCAGATGCTGGCAAGGGCCGGCGGCAACGCGACGTCGGTAATAAAGGTCTGGATCTGGCTGATATGGGCGATGCGGACCGGCGCGCTGCGGCGCAGCTTGGTCGAATCCGCCACCAGCATCACGCTGCGCGCATTGGCGATGATGGCTTGCGAGGCCTGCACCTCGCGATAGTCGAAATCGAGTAACGCCCCCTCCTCGTCGATCGCGGACGCGCCGATGATGGCGTAGTCGACCTTGAACTGGCCGATCTGACTGATCGCGGTCGAGCCGATCACGGCGCCGTCGGCGCGCCTGACCGCGCCGCCCGCCACGATCACCTCGATGCGCGGGTGCCGATAGAGCAGCATCGCGACATTGAGGTTGTTGGTGATGACAAGCAGGTCCTCATGCGAGGTCAGCGCGCTCGCGACCTCCTCGGTCGTGGTGCCGATGTTGATGAACAACGAGCAGCCATTGGGAATCAATGCCGCCGCGGCAGTGCCGATCGCCTTCTTCTCCTCGGCGGCGACAAATCGCCGCGCTTCATAAGCGAGGTTCTCGACGCCGGACGCAATGATCGCGCCGCCATGAATCCGGGTCAGCGACCGCTGTTCGCACAGATCGTTGAGATCCTTGCGGATGGTTTGCGCCGAGACCTCGAAGCGCTTGGCGAGATCATCCACCATCACCCGGCCAAAGGCGCGGGCGGTGTTGAGGATTTCGGATTGGCGATGGGACAGGCCGGTCACGGGAAATCCTTCGGCAACGATGCGGTCGATGGTGCGGCGGTTTCATCATCCGGTCAACACGCCGGATCGGAATAAAGTTAAGCTACCCCACGCTCGACAAAACCGGGCGTGGCTGCAACACTGCTTTCATAACCATAAAAATGGAGGAAGCGATGAATATCGATCGTCGTCAACTGGCATTGCCGGCTGTTGCGCTTGGACTTCTCAGCGTCGTTCCAGCCCTTTCGCCCGCCTTTGCGGCCTCAGTCGATGAAGAGGCCGTCGCCAAGAACGTCGAAGCGTTCCGCAAGGCCCAGATCGCCGCCAATGCCGAAGCGCTCGCAGC
The DNA here is from genome assembly GCF_009766005.1 of Bradyrhizobium sp. S69. Lineage (GTDB taxonomy): Bacteria > Pseudomonadota > Alphaproteobacteria > Rhizobiales > Xanthobacteraceae > Bradyrhizobium. The sequence goes on from NZ_LMUK01000041.1 coordinate 58,902, forward strand.
ACTCTGCGCGCCGGAACTGAGCTACAGCCACTCCGATGGCCATGTCGAGGACAAGGCGACGTTCATCGCCAATGCCACCGACGGCAAATCAAAGGTTCTATCGCTGGAATATCAGGACCTGAAAATCGCCGTGGTCGGCCCCGCCGCAATCGTGCGTTTCCACTGGGTGGGCGAAGCTGAATCCGTTGCCGACGGCAAGAAAAGCTCCACCAACCTGCACATCCTGATGAACTGGCAAAAGCAGGGAGCTGACTGGAAACTGCTGTCGCGCGGGTCCACCAAGCTCTGAGGCTACGCCGCGATCGACAGGTCACCGTTGGCGAGGCGAATCGCGGCGCGCTCGGCTTCGCGCGCGTTGCGGAATATCTGGCCTTCGAGGCGATTGAAGCGGTGCGAGGCGGCGAAGAAGCGATAGCCTTCAGGATTACGCACGACGATACCCGCTGCTTTCGAACCGACTTCGATGATGTAAGTGTCCGACATTTTTTCCCGGTCTCTGTTTCCTCAGTCCGGGCAAATAACGGAGTCGGTGCGAGAAGGTTCCGGGGCAGCGAGGCGCAGACGTCGCATCTACACACAATCGTCATCACCGGGTAAAAGCGCGAAGCGCGTCTTCGCGCTGGATGTCCCGGTGATCCACGTCTTGCTTTTCTTTGAGGCCAGAAAGACGTGGATGGCCGGGACGAGCCCGGCCATGACGAACTCGGACACTCACGCCGTCACAGTCGTCGCCGCGCCCTGCGCGATCGCCTGCGGGTGGCCCTGGTCGTCGATCGCGACATAGGTAAAATTGCCGTCGGTCACCAGGATCGACTGCACCGCCTTGCGGCGCAGTACCCAGGCCTCGAGATGCACCGTGATCGAGGTCCTGCCGGTCCGGACCAGAGTGGCATGCACGGAGACCAGATCGCCGACATAGACCGGCTTGCGAAAGTTCATCGCCTCGATCGCGACCGTCACGGTGCGCGATTTCGTGGTTTTGGTGGCGAACACGCCGCCGCCGATGTCCATCTGGCTGAGCAGCCAGCCGCCGAAAATATCGCCGTTGGCGTTGGTGTCGGCCGGCATCGCCAAGGTGCGGATGCAGAGATCACCACACGGCTCCGTCTCGGTATTTGGCGGAGCGTGAACGGCAGGCGTATCGGTCATAGCGGGGCTCTCTTTCGCAATCTCGAAAATCGGCTTTACTTGAAATCGTGCCAGCCGGCATCCGGCTGGAACCGATCGCCAAACCTGACGGCCAGCGCATACAGCGTCGCGGTCACGTTCTGAACGCCGCGGCTCCTGGCGTAGTTCAGCGGGCCGCCGCGGAACGGCGCGTAGCCGGTGCCGAAGATCATGGCGCCGTCGATCATGTCGGCGTTGTCGACGATGCCTTCGCGCAAGCACGCGACGCAGACATTCGACATCGGCAGCACCAGGCGGTCGATCATTTCCGGCGTCGGTTCGCTCGAAGACGACAGCGCGGCGCCCTTGTCGGCCTTGCCGTCCTTCCAGCTATAAAAGCCCTTGCCGGTCTTGCGGCCGAGTTCGCCGCCGGCGACCTTGTCGCGCAGCCAGGCCGGCGTCGGCGGCAACTGGTCGCCGAATTTGGTACGCAGCATGTCGCCGACCGCGAGGCAGATGTCGAGGCCGACCTGGTCGGCCAGTTCGATCGGACCCATCGGCATGCCGAATTTTTCCGCCGCCGCATCGATGGTGCGCTTGTCGATCTTCTCGTCCAGCATCATCATCGCCTCCAGCATGTAAGGCGTCAGCGCGCGGTTGACGAGAAAACCCGGCGAGCTCTTGACCGGCAGCGGCAGCCGGTCGATGGCGCCGACAAAGGCCAGCGCCGCTTTCAGTATCTGCGGATCATTGCCGTCATGGCTGACGACCTCGACCAGTTGCAGCCGCGACACCGGATTGAAGAAATGCAGACCGACCAACCGCTCCGGCTTTTGCAAGGTCGCGCGCAAATCCTGCAGCGGAATGCTCGAAGTGTTGGTGGCCAGGATCGCGCCGGGCTTCATGATCGGCTCGAGCCCGGCATAGACCTTCTGCTTGAGGTCGAGCTTTTCCGGCACCGCTTCGATGATCAGATCGGCATTGCGCACGCCCTCGCCATCGAGATCGGGCACTAGTCTATCCAGCGCGTCGCGCACATCCGTGCGCTTGTGCATGATCTTGCCGAACAGATCCGACGCGCGTTTGATCGCGCCGGCGATCGGCTCCGGCTTCATGTCGGCCAGCGTGACATGCATGTCCTGATGCGCGCACCACGCCGCGATGTCGCCGCCCATCGCGCCGGCGCCGATGACGTGGACATGGTTGATGGTGTTGCCGCTTCCTGCGAGCTTCTTCATTTGCTCACGCAGGAAAAACACCCGGATCAGGTTCTGCGCCGCAGGCGTCACCATCAGATTGGCGAACGAGGTCTTTTCGGCCTTAAGCATCGCGGCCTTGTCGCCGCCGTGCTTTTCCCAGAGATCGATCAGCGCGTAAGGCGCCGGATAGTTTTCGCGGGGGGCTGCCTTGGCCGCTTCCGAGCGCATTCGCCACGCGAGCAAGCCGCGCACCGGCGCAGAATTAAGGATCTCGTTGAGGATTCCAGGCCGCGCGCGCTTCAGGCGGCCGAACACCGCGTCCTTGACCGCGTTGCGGACGTGCCGCTCCTCCGTCACCGCATCGACCAGCCCCAGCGCTTTAGCCTTGCGGGCGTCGATGGTCTTGCCGGTCAGCATCAAACTCATCGCCTGCATCGGATTGACCAGCCGCGTAAACCGCGCGGTGCCGCCCAATCCCGGATGCAGGCCGAGCATCACTTCCGGAAAACCAAAGCGCGCGCCTGAGATCGCGATGCGCGACTGGCAGGCCAGCGCGACTTCGAGGCCGCCGCCAAGGCAGAAGCCATGGATCACCGACACCGTCGGAATCCGCAACGCCTCGAGCCGGTCGATCACCGCATGGGCACGACCGATCGAGGTCTCGACCGCGCGGGCGTCACTGGCGCCGCGGAATTCATTGACGTCGGCGCCGGCGATGAAGCCGGATGTCTTGGCGGAGCGGATCACGAGACCGGCGGGCCGCGTGCTTTCCAGCTCGGTCAAAATCTTGTCGAGCTCCTCGATCATATCGGCCGAGAGCGTATTGGCGCTGGCGCCTTCGCGGTCGAACAACAGCCAGGCGAGGCCATCGGCATCGCGGGTCAGCTTGAAATTTCGATACGGGCTGCTCGCGTCGGGCTTGGGCCCTAATTCGAGCACCCGGTCGCCGAGAACATCCATGATCCGTGAGTCCATGACGTTCCCTATACTGCTTCGATCAACATGGCGCCGCCCTGCCCGCCGCCGATGCATTCGGTGGCGACGCCGCGCCTGGTGCCGAGCCGCTTCATCGCGTTGACGAGATGCAGCACGATGCGGTTGCCGCTGCAGCCAACGGGATGACCGAGGCTGATCGCGCCGCCATCGACATTGAGTTTGGCCCGGTCGATCTCGCCAGCGGCAGCCTCAAGGCCCAGAATCTCGCGGCAGAACTTCTCGTCGTTCCAGGCCGCAAGGCAACCCAGCACTTGCGTGGCAAACGCCTCGTTCAATTCCCAGGTCTCGATGTCCTGCAAGGTCAGATTGTTGCGCTTCAACATCGCGGTCGCCGACAGCACCGGGCCGAGGCCCATGATCGAGGGATCGAGCGCCGACCATTGGCTGTCCATGATCACGGCTTTCGGCGTCAGGCCATGTTTTGCCACCGCGTCTTCCGACGCCAGGATCACCCAGGACGCGCCGTCGGTGATCTGCGAGGAATTGCCGGCGGTGACCTGGCCCCACGGACGCTCGAACACCGGCTTCAGTTTGGCCAGACTCTCGGCCGAGGAGTCCGGCCGTACGCCGTCGTCATGGTCGTAGAACTTGCCGTCGCGCGCGAACGCGGTTTCGACCTCGCCCTTCAGCCAGCCCTGCACTTGCGCGTTGGCGAGCCGCTTGTGGCTTTCGACCGCATAGGCGTCCGACTGCGCCCGCGTGATGCCGAACAGATGCCCGACCACTTCGGCGGTCTGGCCCATGTTGAGTTCGGTGATCGGATCGGTCAGCCCGCGTTCGAGGCCGATGATCGGCTTGAAATAGCTGGGGCGCGCCTTCAACGCCGCCATGATCTTGGCGCCGATGCCCTTGGCGCCGGCGAGCCCTGCGAACCAGCGCACGCCCTGCTGCGGCCAGACCAAAGGCGCATAACTCAGCGCCTCGGCGCCGCCGGCCAGGATCAGATTGGAGTGGCCTTCGCGGATGGTGCGATAAGCCGTGTCGATCGATTGCATGCCGGAGCCGCAATTGATCTGCACCGTGAACGCCACCATCGCCTCGCCCATGCCCAGCCGCAAGGCCGCGACCCGGGCCGGGTTCATCTCGTCGGCGATCACATTGACGCAGCCGAGAATGACCTGATCGAACGCGGTGGGCGCGAAGGGTTGCCGGGCCAATAGCGGCCGGCCGCATTGCACGGCGAGATCGACCGGGGTGAACGGGCCCGGCCCGGAGCGTGCCTTGAGGAACGGCGTCCGGCTGCCGTCGACGATGAAAACCGGTCGCGCCATCAGCTCGCCGCCCTCTGCTCACCAAGCTCCTGGAAAAATGAATGCACGTCGGCCGGCTTTTTGTAAATCGGCGAAATCGCCTCCGGCGCGAAGTCGTCGACCTCGACCACCTTCGCCACCGCGTCATGCGCGGCGGCGAGCCGTTCACCCTCGGCCTGCGTGATGACGCCCTGCTTCACGGCGTCCTGCCAGTCATGCAGGTGCGCCGCGCGCATCTTCTTGGCGATATCCTCTGCGGCCGTGACCAACAAAAACGCCTTTTCCAACCGCGCGACGCCGCCATCGTCATCGACCTGTGACAAATCCGGCGTCAACCGGTCACGCGCCGCCGATGGCTCCAGCACCAACTGCGCGCATTGATGGGTCACACGGTCGGAGGGACCGAGCACGCGAGCGCCGAATGGCTGGATCAGGAATTTCAACAGGATGCCGACAAAGCGGTTGGGCATATTCGCCAGGATTTCGGCGAACCGCATTTCGATGGTCTTGAAGCCGCTCGCCATGCACCATTCAAGGGCTGCGAAATCGGCTTGTTGGCGGCCTTCGTCCTGCCAGCGTTTGAGGGCCGCCGACAACAGATACAGCTCCGACAGGATATCGCCGAACCGCGCCGACAGCATTTCCTTACGCTTCAGCGCACCGCCGAGCGTCAGCAGCGCCATATCGGCGCACAGCGCGAACGCGCTAGAATAGCGCGAGAGCTGGCGATAGAACGGCGTGGCGTCGCCGGAATCGGGCACGGTGATAAATACGCCGCCGCTCCAGCTGCGGCCCCAGGCCCGGAACAGCGTCGCGATGCTGTGGCCGACATGTTTCCAGAGCGTCTTGTCGAAGGCATCCAGCCCCTTGGCGTGGTCGGGCTCGCCGAGCGCGTTCATCTCCTCCAGCAGATAAGGATGGGCGCGGACCGCGCCCTGCCCGAACACGATCAGATTGCGGGTCAGGATGTTGGCGCCCTCGACCGTGATGCCGACCGGGACCGAGCGATAAAGACCCCCCATGTAATTCTGCGGGCCGTCGATCACCGCCTTGCCGCCATGGATATCCATGGCGTCGTCGATCACGATCCGCATCCGCTCGGTGGCATGCAGCTTCATGATGCCGGAAATCACCGCGGGATGCCGGCCCTGGTTGAGCGCAGCACAGGTCAGCCGCCGCGCCGCGTCGAGCAGGTACGCGGTGCCGGCGATCCGGGCCAGCGGTTCCTCGATGCCCTCGAACTTTCCGATCGGCACGTTGAACTGCTCGCGAATCCGAGCATAGGCGCCGGTGGTGCGCGCGGCATAGGCCGCCCCCGCCGCCGACAGCGACGGCAGCGAAATCCCGCGTCCGGCGGCCAGCGCCGTCATCAGCATTTTCCAGCCCTGGCCGAGGCGCTCCTGGCCGCCGATAATGTAGTCCATCGGGATAAAGACATCGCGGCCCCAGTTCGGCCCGTTCTGGAACACCTGCATCGCCGGCAAATGCCTACGGCCGATCGAGACGCCGGGCAGATGGGTCGGGATCAGCGCAACCGTGATGCCGAGCTCTTTCTCGCTGCCGACCAGATGATCGGGGTCATAGGCCTTGAAGGCGAGACCGAGCAGCGTCGCGACCGGCCCCAGCGTGATGTAACGCTTATGCCAGTTGAGGCGCAGGCCCAGCACCTCGCGGCCCTCGAAGGTGCCCTTGCAGATGATACCCGTGTCGATCATCGACGCCGCGTCGGAGCCCGCCTCCGGACTGGTCAATCCGAAGCACGGAATATCCTGGCCGGAGGCCAGGCGCGGCAGCCATTGGTCCTGCTGCTGTTTCGTTCCGAAGCGCATCAAAAGCTCGCCGGGCCCCAGCGAGTTCGGCACCATCACGGTGACCGCGGCGGTCAGCGAGCGCGAGGAAATCTTGCGCACCACTTCCGAATGCGCGTAAGGCGAAAAGCCGAGCCCGCCATGTTCCTTCGGAATGATCATGCCGAAGAACTTCTTCTGCTTGACGAAGTCCCAGACTTCCGGCGGCAGGTCGCGCCATTCCCAATTGATCTTCCACTCATCGAGCATCGCGCAGAGCTCGTCGACCGGGCCATGCAGGAAGGCGGTTTCCTCGTCGGTCAGGGTCGCCGGCGCGTTGGCCAGCAGCTTCGACCAATCGGGGTCGCCGGTGAAGAGATCGGCGTCCCACCAGACGTCGCCGGCCTCCAGCGCCTCCCGCTCGGTGTCGGACATCGACGGCAACACGCCGCGCGCAAACGAGAAGATCGGCTTGGTGATGAAGTCGCGGCGAAAGCTCATGGCGATCTCCTCGGGGGGCGGGCAGTTGCGCGATTCTAACGTCCGCATATGCCGAAAGGTCACTCTACTTTAGCTGAAAGCATAAAGATTGAGGCGGCATTTCGCGTCGAAAATGAACTGAAATTGATCGGGCGTGGAGTGAAATTGATAACGGTGAAATCGGGTATCGGTTCCGGAGAAGGATAATCGTGTCCCGGACGCGGTGCGGTCTAGGCGATGCGAAAGCATCGTCCGGCAGCGCTGCTCCGCAGAGCCGGGACCCATGGCCGCAGCGCGTGGCACTTGGCGTCGCCGACCCCGGATGCTGCGCACCACGCCGCCAACGCGGCGTGTTGCGCAGCATCCGGGGAACGCAGCAATCAATCCGGCCTGGTCATTTCGAACATGGCGTCGGGCTTGATCTCAAAATAATCCCCTCTGCGGCCGGCGCGCACGATGGGTCGGGCCAGCGCGGTCTGATAGACGCCGTCCTTGATCAGGGCCTTGTCGATATGAACGGCGACGACCTCGCCGAGCGTCAGCCAGCCCTGCAACTTGGTGCCGTCGGCGCCCTGCAGCTGGATGATCTGGGTCAGCTTGCATTCGAACGACACCGGGCTTTCGGCGACGCGCGGCACGTTGACGAGCTTGCCAGGGGCCATCGTGAGGCCGGCGATCTCGAACTCGTTGACGTCGCGGGCGACATGCGCCGCCGTCGCATTCATATGCTTGGCGAGGTCCATGGTCGCGAGATTCCAGACGAACTCGCCGGTATCCTGGATGTTCTGGACGCTGTCCTTCCAGGCGGTCGAGGAAAAGCCGATGATCGGCGGGGTGTAATTGAATCCGTTGAAGAAGCTGTAGGGCGCCAGATTGACGTGACCCTTGGCGTCCCGGGAGGAAATCCAGCCGATCGGACGCGGCGCGATGATCGCATTGAAGGGATCGTGCTTGAGGCCGTGGCCGTTGGCTGGTTCGTAGTAGTGCAGGTCTCGCGGGCTCTTGGCGTCCATTCCGATGCTTCCTTTGTCGATACTAACGTAGGGTGGGCAAAGCGTAGCGTGCCCACCGGTTTATTGAAGCAAAAATGGTGGGCACGGCGCTGCCGCGCCTTTGCCCACCCTACAGCATCATGCATTGACAAAAAATGCCGGGCTATTTGCCGGCGGTTTTAGCACGCGGCGAAAGTCCTGCCAGCACAAAGTCGATCATCTGGTCGATCGACGGGCCCGGCTTGTTGGCGCATTGGGCGATCATCTGCGGATGGAAAAACCGCATCATCGCGGTGCAGGCGCACATCGCCGCCGTCGGCACGTCGGCGACTTCGAATTCGCCGGACGCTGTGCCCTCGGCAATCACGCCGCCGATGGTCTGGGCAATCATCTCCATATGGGAGACGCAGACTTCCCAGCTCTCTTCCATCGCGATCTCGACCATCTCGTGCAGCTTGGAATCGCCGACATAGCGTTCGCTGTTCATGCGATGGATGGTGGTGACGAGCTCGCGCAGCTTTGACGCCGCCGGTCCGCGCCCGGCCGCGATCACCTGCGCCGCATCCTCGACCCCGCCCATCAGCACGCGCGCGACGCCCTCGTGGATCGCCTTCTTCGAATCGAAGAAGCGATACACATTCGCCGGGCTCATGCGCAGTTCCTTGGCGATGTCGGCGACGGTGGTCTTCTGGTAGCCGATCTGGCGGAACAGACGTTCAGCCACCACGAGAATCCGTTCTCGTGTGTCGATTTCGACATGTTCAGAAATCAGCGCCATATCAGTTGCCAATGTTGAATTATTCTGCGGCCTCAGCAAGCGGAATTGCGGGCTGTGGATGGTGTTGCGGCGCAAGATCGATGTGCACGCCCGGGCCGCTCTCCTCGAGGCTGTTGCGGAACCAGAGCGCGTAGAGGCCCGGCAGGTACAGCAAGGTCAGGAAGGTTGCAACAAACAAGCCGCCCATGATGGTGATCGCCATCGGACCCCAGAACGCCGAGCGCGACAGCGGGATCATCGCCAGGATGGCGGCAAGCGCGGTCAGCACCACCGGGCGGGCGCGCCGGACGGTGGCCTCGACGATGGCTTCCTTGCGGGTCAGGCCGTGCGAAACGTCGGTCTCGATCTGGTCGACCAGGATCACCGCGTTGCGCATGATCATGCCGGCCAGCGCGATCAGCCCGAGCAGCGCCACGAAGCCGAACGGCTGGTTGGCGACATTGAGGCCCAGCGACGCCCCGATGATGCCGAGCGGTGCGGTGAGGAACACCAGCAGCAGGCGCGAAAAACTCTGCAACTGGATCATCAACAGGGTCAGCATGACGATGACCATCAACGGAAACAGGATGAAGATCGAGGCATTGCCCTTGGCGGATTCCTCGATCGCGCCGCCCATTTCGATCCGGTAGGCCGGCTCGAGGCTGTCGTGGATCTCCTGCAATTTCGGCCAGATCTGGTTGGTCACGTCGGGCGCCTGGACGCCGTCGGCGACGTCGGCGCGCACCGTGATCGCCATGTCGCGGTTACGCCGCCAGAGGATCGGCTCCTCGTGGGAATACTCGATTTTGGCGATCTGCTGCAGCGGCACGGCGACGCCGTTGCGCGAGGTGATGGTGAGATCGCCGACCCGGGCGAGATCGAGCCGCTCGGATGGCACCGCGCGGGCCACCACTTCGACCTTCTCGACGCCGTCGCGCACGGTCGTGACCGGCGCCCCCGAGATCAGCATGCTCAGCGCCTGCGACACGTCCTGCGGGGTGAGGCCGAGCGCCCGGGCGCGGTCCTGATCGACCACCAGCCTGAGGTAGGGCGACTGCTCGTTCCAGTCGAGCTGGGGATCCCTGACATTGGGGTTCTGCTTGACCACGTCGCGGACCTTGTAGGCGATGTCGCGCACGGTCTTGGTGTCCGGCCCGATCACGCGGAATTGCACGGGGAATCCGACCGGCGGACCGAAGTTGAAGCGGTCGACGCGCACCCGCGCCTCGGTCAGGATGCCGTCATTGACCGCTTTTTCGAGCCGCGCCTTGATCCGCTCACGCGCCTCGACGTCCCTGGCGACGATCACGATCTCGGCAAAGGCCTCGTTCGGCAGTTGCGGGTTCAGTCCGAGCCAGAACCGCGGCGAGCCCTGGCCGACATAGGCGGTGTAGGTCGCGATGTCCTTGTCGTCCTTCAACAGCGTCTCGGCCTTCTCGACGGATTTTTCGGTCACGCCGATCGCGCTGCCTTCCGGCAAGCGCAGTTGCAGGAACAGTTCCGGCCGCTCCGACAGCGGGAAGAATTGCTGTTGGACGTGGCCAAAAGCCACGATCGACAATGCGAAGATACCGACGGTCGCCACCACGACCTTGATGCGATGCTCGACGCACCACTGGATCATGCCGCGCAGCATGCGATAGACCCGCGTCTCATACACCGCATGCGGGTCATGGTTGTGGTGCACCGTGATGTTGGGCAACAGCTTGACGCCGATATAGGGCGTGAAGATCACCGCCACGAACCAGGAGGCGATCAGCGCGATCGCGACGATCCAGAAAATACCGCCGGCATATTCGCCGACCGCCGAATTGGCAAAGCCGATCGGCAGGAAGCCGGCGGCCGTGACCAGCGTTCCCGTCAGCATCGGAAACGCGGTGGATTCCCAGGCAAACGAGGCCGCGCGCACGCGATCCCAGCCCTGTTCCATCTTCACCACCATCATTTCGACCGCGATGATGGCGTCGTCGACCAACAGCCCGAGCGCGATGATCAGCGCGCCGAGCGTGATCCGGTGCAAATCCATCGACATGGCGTTCATGACGATGAAGACGATCGCCAGCACCAGCGGCACCGACAGCGCCACCACGATGCCGGTCCGCCAGCCCAGCGCCACGAAGGAAACGAACAGCACGATCGCGAGCGCCTCGACAAAGGAATGCACGAATTCATCGACGGCGCGTTCGACCACCTTCGGCTGATCGGCGATCTGCTCGACACTGATGCCCCGCGGCACCGCCTGCATGAATTCGGCAGCCGCACCCGCTACGTCCTTGCCGAGCTCCAGGATGTTGGCGCCCTTGGCCGTGACCACGCCAATGCCGATCGCGGGCTTGCCCTTCTGGCGCACCACGAAGCTCGGCGGATCGACAAAACCATGGCTGACGGTGGCGATATCGCCGAGCCGGAACACCCGGCCGTTGCTCTCGACCGGGGTTTCCGCGACCGCCTTGGCGCCATCGAGCGCGCCGGTGACGCGCAGCGGCACCCGCTGCGAGGAAGTCTCGACGGTGCCGGCCGGGGTGACGTTGTTCTGCTTGGCCAGCGAATCGAACAGCGCCTGCGGGGTGATCCCGAGCGTCGCCAGCTTGGCGTGCGAGAACTCGACAAAGATCTTCTCGTCCTGGGTGCCGTAGATATCGACCTTGGTGACACCCGGCACCTTCAACAGCCGCTGGCGCATGCCTTCGGCGGCCTTCTTCAACTGCGCATAGTCCGCGCCGTCGCCGCTCATCATATAGAGGATCGAATCGACGTCGCTGAATTCGTCATTGACCACCGGGCCGAGCAGGCCGGACGGCAACTCGCCCTGCACGTCCGCCAGCTTCTTGCGCAGCAGATAAAACAGGTAGGGCACGTCCTTGGGCGCGGTGGAATCCTTGAACGAGACCTGCATCGCCGTGAACCCGGGCTTCGAATAGGTTTGCACCTTGTCGAAGCCGGGCAGTTCCTGCAGCTTCTTCTCGATCGGGTCGGCGACCTGCATCTGCATTTCTTCGGCGGTCGCCCCAGGCCACATCGCCGAGACGTTCACCACCTTGACGGTAAAGAACGGGTCTTCGGCGCGCCCGAGCCGCTCATAGGAGAACAGACCGGCGGCGCCGAGCGCAAAAATCAGGAACAGGATCAGCGCGGGATGACCGACCGCCCAGCCCGAAAGATTGAAGTGTTTCATCGCACTCTCCGACGATAAACCCGGTTGCTATAAACGGCATCCATTCGGACCGTCATTGCGAGGAGCGAAGCGACGAAGCAATCCAGTCTTGCTTTGCGGCCGTGGATTGCTTCGCTTCGCTCGCAATGACGGAGCTTGTTCACTGCACTTCGATCTCAGAACGCCAACGACGAGACGATGCGGACCTTCTGGGCCGGATCGAGCTTCTGCACGCCGAGCGTGACGACCTTGTCGCCTTCGCTGACGCCGCCGGAGATGACGACGTCGCCGCTCTCGTAGGATTTGACGGTCACCGGCTTCAGCGCGACTTCACCCGCGGCGTCGACCACGTAAAGCGAGGGCCCGCTGCCTTCGCTGAACAGGGCCGAAAGCGGCAGCCGCGCCACCCGTTCGGTCGCGGGATCGGCCAGGGTCAGCGTCGCGGTCATGCCGAGCGAGACATGGTCGTCGGCGCCGGGCAGCGAAAATTTCGCCAGATAGGTCCGCGTCGCGGGATCGGCCGAGGGCGCTACTTCGCGCAGCCTCGCGGCATATTTCTTGTCGGGCTCGGACCACAGGCTGACGCTGGCCACGCCATCCTTGGCGCGGCCGAGCAGGGTTTCGGGGACGGCGACCACGGCTTCCTTTTCAGCAAAGCGCGCGACGCGGATCGCCGTCTGTCCCGATGCCACCACCTGACCCGGTTCGACCAGCGTCGCGGTGACGACGCCGCGCGCGTCGGCTTCCAGCGTGGCATAGGAAAGTGAGTTCTTGGTCAGATCGACCGAACGCTCGGCGCGATTGAGACGCGCACGCGCCTCATCGCCGGCGGCCCTGGCGGACTCGACGGTGGCGTCGGTGGCCCAGCCCTTGGCGCGCAAGTCCAACGCGCGCTGCTCGGCCGCGGCGGCCTGCGCCAGCACGCCGGTGGCGGCACGGAATTCGGCCTCGGCCTGCTCGGCCTGCAGCTTCAGGTCGATCTCATCGAGGGTGGCAAGCGGCTGGCCGATAGCGACGGTCTCGCCGACCTCCACCAGGCGTTTTGCCACCTTGCCGGGGACGCGAAAGCCCATGTCGGCCTCGATCCGTGGACGGATGGTGCCGACGAAATTGCGCTCCGGCGATTCCGCCTCATAATGCACGGTAGCGACCAGGACCGGCCGCCCCGGCGTCGGCTTTTCGGCCACCTTGTCGTCGCACCCGGCCAACGCGATCGCGATCAAAGCCAGCGACGCTCCAGCTAATAATCTGGAAAAGCTAGATAAAATCAAACGAGGCAGCATCGGACTCTCCATTTGGCCTTAGCCTGATGAAGAGTATTGAGTGTTCACTGATGAATGTCAATAATCATCAGTGAACATAAAATAGTCAACAGCCGGTGTTCCGGCCAGTGTCGCCCCTGCGAAAGGCCGGGCCACACCGGAACCGTCATCCTGAGGTGCGAGCCCTTGCGAGCCTCGAAGGATGCTGTTCAGCACAGTGCTTGCGGCCATCCTTCGAGGCTCGCCGAAGACGGCGAGCACCTCAGGATGACGGCGGGAATAGTTTCACAGGCTCGTTCGCAGAGACTACTCGCAGAGATGCGACGGCTAGCGTCTACGCGCCGGCTACCTCGCCCGCTCATCCGCGAACTCGGCCTTGCTCTCGTGGCCGCCGACGAACACCAATAGACCGCCGAGCAGCGGCAGCACCGCGAGCACGAACAGCCCGGTCGAGGTGCTGCCGGTGGTTTCCTTGACCCAGCCGATCAGATAGGGCCCGGCAAAGCCGGCGAGGTTGCCGATCGAATTGATCAGCGCGATCGCGCCGGCCGCGGCCGTGCCGGAGAGCCACGCGGTCGGCAAGGTCCAGAACACACCAAACGTGCAAAACACGCCGATGGCCGCCACCGTCAGCACCACCATCGTGGTCATGGGGTCGGTGACGTAGCCGCAAACGCCGAGTGCTGCGCCGGTCAACAGCAGCGGCGCGCCGACATGCATCACGCGCTCGCGCGTGGCGTCCGAGTGTCGCGCCCACAGGATCATGGCGACGGTGCCGAACAGATAGGGCACCGCAATGACAAAGCCGGTCTGGGCGTTGGAAAAGCCGAACGCCTTGACGATGGTGGGCAACCAGAACTGCATGCCGTACAGCGCGGCGACGAAACCGAAATAGACCAGGCTCAGCGCGATGACTTTTGGCGACGACAACGCCTGCCCCAACGTGAGATGCGTGGCGGCCTCTTTGGCGGCGACTTCGCTTTCGAGTTTGGCGGCGAGCCACGCCTTCTGCTCCGCGCTCAGCCAATCGGCCTTGGCCGGGCGATCGGTGAGATAGAACCAGGTGACGATGCCGAGCAGCACCGAGGGCACGCCCTCGATAATGAACAGCCATTGCCAGCCCTGCAGGCCCATCGTGCCATCGAGACCGAGCAACAGGCCGGAGACCGGCGCGCCGATCACGGTGGAGACCGGGACCGCGACGGCAAAAGCGGCCAGGAAGCGCGCGCGATATTCCGCCGGATACCAGTAGGTCAGATAGAGGATGATGCCGGGGAAAAATCCGGCCTCGGCGACACCCAGCAGAAAGCGCACGCCGTAGAAACTCCAGACACCGCTGACCACCGCCATCAGCGCCGAGATGATGCCCCACGTGATCATGATGCGCGCGATCCAGCGGCTGGCGCCGAATTTCTCCAGCGCCAGATTGCTCGGCACCTCGAACAGGAAATAGCCGATAAAGAAGATGCCGGCGCCCCATGAGAACACCGTCGGCGAGAAGTTCAGTTCCTTGTTCATGGTCAGCGCGGCGAAGCCGAGATTGACGCGGTCGAGATAGGACAGGAAATAGGCCAGCACCAGAAACGGAATCAGCCGCCACGAGATCGCGCGGATGGTCGAGGTTTCGAGGTCGCTTTTGGTATTCGCCGCCGCGGCAATGGTGGCAGACTGGCTCATGAAGTTTCTCCCCGGTTTCTTGTTTTTGGGACCCAAAGGGCCGCAACGGCGGGTCTCTTAGCATCGCAGGCCGGCCGCGAGAAAGGGCGATTGCGGCAGCCCTGCCCCGTGCCGCCTCGTAGCCTGCTGAAAATCTGCACAAAAATACGCAAACCCTGAACGACTTGCGCAAATGCGCTGCGAATGGGCCCCGCATCATGCGGGCATGGCAAACATCATCCTTGTTCAATTCCGGCCATCAGGGCTGCCACGTCGGCTTCTCAACGACGGCTGGTGGCTGGAAACCAGGCAGCTCCGGCCCAGTGTGATCGCCTTCCCCGCACGCCGCCCGCCCGCGCCGAAGCCCGGCTCCCACCCCAAGCGCGGACACCTGACCCTCGTCACCCCAGAGAAGTGAAACATGTCGATTGCACCGACCGCAGATATCGAACGCGCGCCGTCCGACCCGCTCATCCTGTTCGCCGTCGCGGCAGCCTGTGTCACGCTGGCGGATTGGCTATTCTTTGGCTGGGACATCGGCATCTCGCTCGCCCAGTTTCTCGGCCTGCTCGGCGTCGTCGCGGTGACGTGCAACCGCGTCCACGCCATGCGCGGCACTCAGATCGTCATGTCCGCCGTGTTTATCGCCGGCCTGCTCGCTTTGATCGAGGACGTCAGCGCCCTGTCCGTAATGATCGGAATGCTCGCCACCGGGCTATTCGTCGTGGTCATGACCGATCACGAAGCCGCAACCTGGCAACGATCGCTGCTTGAGGCCGTGATATTGCCGCTGCGAGGTCCATTTCAATTGGCCGAGGATTTCTTCCGGGCCTCATCACAACTGGCACAGGCCGGAATTCCAGACTGGATGAGAACGGGTTCGCTCATCGCATGGATCGTTCCCGTCGGTGCTTTCGCCATCTTTCTCTACCTGTTCTCGGCAGCCAATCCGCTGATCGAATACGAGCTCACTCGAATCGATCTCCAGGCTCTCGCTTTCGACCCGAGGCAGATCGGTTTCTGGATCCTGGTGTTCTGTGCGATCTGGCCTTTGATCCTGCGGCGGGTTCGCACCAAAGCCGTTCGCGAGCCTGAGCCCGCTATTGCCTCGACCAAAGCGCCGTTCGATTGGGACTATCTGTTCGGAGCGCAGGCTCTGCTGCGCTCGCTGATCCTGTGCAACGCGCTGTTCGCACTGCAAAGCGCCCTCGATCTTGCTTATCTCTGGGGCGGCGTAGCCTTGCCCAACGGCATGAGCCATGCGGAATATGCCCATCGCGGAGCCTATCCGCTGGTGGCGACCGCGCTGCTCGCCGCCGGCTTTGCGCTGATCGCGATGCGGCCAAATGGGCCGGCGGACAATTCCCAATCGATCCGCCCGCTGGTGCTGGCATGGATCGGACAAAACATCCTGCTGGTGATCTCCTCGATCTTCCGGCTCGATCTCTATATCGCCGCGTTCTCCCTGACCTATCTGAGGATCGCAGCCTTCATCTGGATGGGGCTGGTCGCGACCGGGCTGGCGCTGATGCTGATCCAGATCGTGTACCGGAAATCCAACGCCTGGCTGCTGTCGGCCAACGCCATTTCGCTGGCGCTGGTGCTGTGCGGCTGCTGTTTCCTCAACGCGCCGTGGCTGGTGGCGTATTATAACGTCGAGCATTGCCGGGAGATCGGCGGCAGTGGGCCCAATCTCGATATGGAATATCTGACGTCGCTGGGCAGCCCGCAGACATTGCCTCCGATCGAGGCGCACCTGAAGCAGTTCCCCGCCGTTCGGCTGCTTTCCACCGCCTATCGGGAAAGCCCGGATCGTCATTTTCTATCCCGCTCCGGAAATTGGCGGGCCTGGACTTTCCGCAGATGGCGCCTGGAGCGATATTTCGCTAACACTCCGGGGACGTCGTTCAATTCGCCGGACAACGGCAAAGGCTAGCGCGACCATGGCTGCTTCTATTCTCGTCGTCGATGATGATCCGCATATCCGCGACGTCGTCCGCTTCGCGTTCGAGAAGACCGGCATGACGATCTCGACCGCCCAGAACGGGCAGGAGGCGCTGCGTCTGTTCGACCGCAACCTCCACCAACTGGTCGTGCTCGATATCGGGATGCCCGAGATGGACGGCCTCGAAGTCTGCCGGCAGATCCGCAAGACCTCGGATACGCCGATCCTGTTCCTGTCGGCGCGCGACGAGGAGATCGATCGCATCCTCGGCCTCGAGATCGGCGGCGACGATTACGTGACAAAACCGTTCAGCCCGCGCGAACTGGTGGCGCGGGTCAATGCGATCCTGCGGCGGGCCCGATCGGCGCCCGCC
>NZ_LMUK01000041.1:75979-78481 GCF_009766005.1 Bradyrhizobium sp. S69
CAGCTTCGCTGGTCAGGCGGTGTCGCTGACCGCGCTCGAATTCGCGATCCTGCGCACCTTGATGGCGCGGCCGGGATCGGTCTTCACCCGCGAATTGATCCTCGACGCCGCCTATGAAGGAAACATCCATGTCGCCGACCGCACCATCGACAGCCACATCCGCAACATCAGGGCCAAGATGTCGACCGCCGGCTGCGACACAGTGATCGAGACCGTCCATGGTGTCGGATTCAAACTGGGGCGCTGCGAGGCAGCGCGTTGAGCAACGATTCCGGAGCCTCCGCCGGCCCGCGCCGAAAATGGCGCCCGTCGCTGAGCCTCGTGGTGTTTCTGGTCCTGACCAGCGTGCTGTTGCTGCCGATCTTCAGCCTGTATTTTCTCAAGGTTTACCAGAACCAGTTGATCCAGCAGACCGAGGCCGAACTGATCGCGCAATGCGCCGCGCTGTCGGCGACGATGCAGCGCGAGATCCAGACCGCGATTCCGCCTGACGTCGCGCTGGGTGCAAAGGTCGCTCCCGACACAGAGCAACCGCCGGCCGAAGCGTATCGACCGGTGTCGCCAAGACTCGAACTGATCAGCCGCAATCTGCTGCCGCCGAGACCGGACGCAAGCCCGCCGGCCGCGCCGGCCGATCCTGCCTTCGTGGCGCTCGGCGCCCGCATGATGCCCGATCTGGTCGCGACCCAGCGCGTGACCCTGGCCGGGTTTCGGCTGCTCGACCCGAACGGCGTCGTGATCGCGGGTCGCGACGAAATCGGCCTTTCGCTGGCGCATCTCAATGAGGTCGCAGCGGCGCTGCATGGCCGCTTCAGCGCCGCGCTGCGGGCACGCATCTCCAAGCATGACGAGCCGCCGCTTTATTCGCTGAGCCGCGGCACCGGCGTGCGGGTTTTCATCGCAATGCCCGTGATTGTGCGCGACCAGGTCGCGGGCGTGATCTACGCCTCGCGCACCCCGAGCAATGTCTTCATCTATCTGTATGAGCAGCGTGCCAAGGCCGCCATCGCCGTATTGTGCATGATCGTGCCGACGCTGCTGATCGGCCTGTTGTTCTATCGCACCATCACCGAGCCGATGCGCGAACTGGTCGAGCGCACCGATCTGATCGGCAAGGGCGACCATGACGCGTTGCGCCCGCTGAAACGTCACGGCACCAGCGAATTCGCCCGGCTGTCGCAAAGCTTTCTTGATATGGCGCGGCGGCTGAATACGCGATCGAGCTTCATCTCGACCTTCGCCACCCACGTGTCGCACGAATTGAAATCGCCACTGACCTCGATCCAGGGCGCCGCCGAATTGCTGCGCGACGATCTCGACGCGCCGACCCCCGTCATGACCGACCGCGACCGGCGCAAGTTTCTCGACAACATCATCGCCGATTCCGACCGGCTGGCGAAAATCTCCAGTCGCCTGCGGGATTTTGCGCGGGCGGAAAACCCGATTGCGGTCGGCGTCACCAGCCTGACGGCGCCGATCACCAATTTGCGCGCGGCGTTCGCCTCGCTCGGGATCGTCGCACGCGGCGATCTCGAATTGGCCTTGCGGATCTCGGAGGAAAATGCCGGCATCATCCTTTCCAACCTCGCCGACAACGCCCTGCGCCATGGCAGCACGACGCTGGAGATCTCTGCGTCGCGGCGGGACAACCGGATGCTGGTCCAGATAGCCGACGATGGCGAAGGCGTCTCCGTCAACAACCGGCCGCAGATCTTTGACAGCTTTTTCACGACGCGGCGCGACAGCGGCGGCACCGGCATGGGACTTGCGATCGTGCGCGCGATGCTCGACGCCCATGGCGGCACCATCCACCTCGTGGAGACCGCGCGCGGGACGGCTTTCGAGCTGAACGTTCCGCTCGCGGACCAGCCTGCGTCCTCATGAGCCACGGTTCAAACGGACTGGGCCTACTGCTCGACCGGCTCACTCACTCCGCGAGTTGAAACCGCTCGAAGCGGTGCAATTCTTCCTCGATGCGGCGCTTGAGATCCTTGCGCCCGCCCTTTGGCGATGCGCCGACCCAGTTCCATTTCTGCATCAGCAGTTTGCGCGCCTTGCGGTCGGTCTTCAGATCGATCGCGGCCACGATGTCGTCGCCGGCCAGCACCGGCAGCGCGAAATAGCCGAACAGCCGTTTCTCCTTCGGCACATAGGCCTCGAAGCGATGGCCATACCCGAAGAACAATTCGGTTCGCTTGCGCTGGATCACCAGCGGATCGAACGGCGAGAGAATGTGCACCAGATCGGACGCCCCCGCGCCGATGTTCTCCAGCGTCTCGGGACGCGCCCAGTGCTCCTGCTTGCCGGCGTCCTCGAGCCCGACCGGCACCAGCTCCCCGGTTCGCACCCGCGCCTCGATCAAGCGCCGGATTGCAGCCTTGCTGGGGGCATCAAGATGACAGATCGAATCCAGGCTGACGAGGCCTTGCGCACGCAGCGCGCGGTCGAGCAGATAGGCCATGGCCTCGCGTGGCGACGCGGATTTTGGCGGTAAATTCGACC
>NZ_LMUK01000041.1:78570-81041 GCF_009766005.1 Bradyrhizobium sp. S69
GACGGCTTGCGGCTGGCCCACAGATGCTCCTTTTCGGTCAGCACATCGTCGTCGATGTCGCGGATGGTCAGCGCGCCGTCGCGCCGCACCAGCCGAAGCACCTTGCGCGTGTCGGCGGGCGTCACCGAACCGAACCATCGGTGTCCCTCGCGCTTGTGCAGCTTCATCGCCGGCATGAAGAAGCGCAAGTCCTTGGCCGGCACGTAGGACAGCGCATGGGTCCAGTATTCGAACACGCTCTTGTCGATGCTCTGGGCCTGACGCAGATCCGCGCGCCGGTAGGCGGGGATCCGGCTCCACAGGATATGGTGATGCGAGCGTTCGATGACATTGATGGTGTCGATCTGGACATAGCCCAGATGTTCCACCGCGGCCGCTGTCGCCTGCGGCCCCTCGCCGAACGGCACTTGGCTGTCGAGCCGCTGGGCACGCAGCCAGATGCGCCTGGCCTCGGCTTTGGTCAGGGGATGAATGTTGGCGGTCCGGGACATAACGGCGGCATTTAATCGGATTCGCAGACCCACGGGGAGCGAAATATCATCGACGACTCGGACCGCCCCGCGCGCAGCAGCCATTCCGGATTGCTCGATGACGGCGCTAGTGTTTCGGCCGCTCGCCGATGCTCCCCGTCGCGATCTCCGGATCGCACAACGCCTTGCCGTGCTCGGAGGCCTGGCATTTGTAGACGCTGCCGGTCAGCCGATCGATCAGCCATACGCTGTCCTCGGAAGGGCTGTCCATTCCGGCGAACCGAGTGCCGACCGTGGTAATCAGCGCCGCCAGTAAAATCGCGGTCGCGATCAGGGCAGCAGCGATCAAAACCGGCATCCAGCTGCCCGCGCCATCCGGCGCCGCCGGGCGATACCCCTGATAGTCAAACGGTCTTTTCGGGGTTTGGAACGCAGCCAACTTGCCTCGCTTTTCTTTCTTGTTGAGCCATGCTGTTACGTAGCCATCTGGTCGATTTATTGGCCGCAGATCGGCGCTGCCGCGACCGCTTTGCGACCGCGCCAACAAACAGGCGGCCCGAGGGCCGCCTGTTGTCGCGATATTCGATTTTGCGCAGCGTTCAGCGGAACAATCCGCCCATCACGTGGCCGAAAAAGCCACCCGGTCCGCCGCCGCCGCGATGATAGCGACGGCCGCCGCCACCGCCGGAGTGGCGGGAATGACGCGACGGCTCGTCGTCGGAAGAGTCGTCATCGGCCGAGGCAACCTTGGTCGAGGCGATCTCCGACACCAGCGCCTTGTGCTCCAGCGTGTTGAGGAAGCCGGTCTGCGGATAGCCACGGGCGGCCTGCCAGCGGGAGATCACGGTGCGGGTCGCTTCGTCGAACTTGCCGCTGGCCTTGACGTCGAAGCCGAGGCCGGTGAGGCGGCGCTGCACGTCGCGGCGCTGGCTGCGGTCGAGGCCGATCTGGTCTTCGCTGGTCTGGTCGGCCGCGGCGGTGAAGGTCGCCGGATCGATGCCGGTGGTCAGGTTGCGGGTCGTGGTCGACGGGCCGTTTTGCAGTTCGGCAATGCGGGCCAGTGCCAGCGGCTTGAAGGTGCCGTTCGGATAGTTGGTCAGATAGGCGTTGAGTTCTTCCGGCTTGTTGGATTCCTTGATCGAGCGCCAGAACTCGAGTTCGACTTCCGAGGCAGCGCCGGCGGTGACGGCCGGGGTATTCGGCGCATCGGCGCCGGCGACCGGCGCCGGATTGAGGTACACCGAGCCGATCAGATTGGTGTGGCCCCATGGCAGCTGGTTCTTGCTGGTCTCTTCGTTGACCTGGGCGCGGACCTTGGTCATCGCCTGCTGGATTTCGACGCCGGGCGCGGTGATGTTGGCCATCAGCGCGCGGGTGAACGGGCTGTTGGTGCCTTCCTGCCCGTCGAGCGCGGTCTGCCCGGGGCCGGTGGCGAAGGCGATCAGGGTGCCCTCGCCCGATTTCATCTCGGCGAGACCCGATTGCACCGAGAGGCTGCGGGTCGCGTTGTTCGACTTGATTTTGGAGGCGAACGGATTGTCGCGGCAGGCATCGAGGAACACCAGCTTGACCTTGGCGTCGGCCATGGTCTGCTCGAGCGTGAGGTCGATGTTGATGGCGCTGCCGAGCTTGACGTCCATTTCGGATTTGATGTCGGCGTCCACCGGCAGCAAATAGTTGGTTCCGTTGATGGCGATGCCGTGCCCGGCATAGAAGAACAGCGCGACATCGGCGCCCTCGGCCTTCTTGCCGAATTCGAGCAACCGCTCCGTCATCTTGTCGCGGGTGAGGTTGGTGCCTTCGACGACGTCGAAGCCGACATTGCGCAGCACCGTGGCCATCGATTTGGCGTCGATCGCCGGGTTGGGCAATGCCGCCACGTTTTTGTAGGCGCCATTGCCGACCACGAAGGCGACACGCTTGTCGGCCTTGGCGACGGTGGCGCTGACCAGAAGTCCTGCGATCGACAGTGCTGCAATCAAGAAGCGCATGATCATTCTC
>NZ_LMUK01000041.1:81134-140533 GCF_009766005.1 Bradyrhizobium sp. S69
CATCCGATGGGGCCAATGTGACTGAGGCAGGCGGAGAGTAATGTGACCTACGTCACTTTGAGATCAGGGGCACGGCCTTCCCGGCCGAACCGACTTCCTGGATGGAACGACGTGATCTGCCCGCGCGCCATCGAACGGGTCGCCGGCGACCTTGTTGATCCCGGGTCCGACCCGAGGCAGGCGGGATACGGGTGGCCCGCTGTCCGGCTCTATTTGGGCGGCACGAAGTAGAAATTGGTCGGCGGCAGCGAGCCGTAGACGAACGGCTCCTGCTGGTTGCCGGTCTGGTCCAGCACGTCCTGGCGCACGAAACGCAGGGCCATGTTGATTTCGACCCCGGGCTGCTCGAGCCGCCTGGCAAACGACGCCGCAAAGGGACTATCGGCGCCGTCGCCATCTTGCGCGGTCGTGCCCTCCTTGGCGGCATACACTACCAATGTCGCACCCACGGGCTCGACCCGAGATAGGCCGCGGCTGATCGAGCGGTGGGCACCCGACAACTTCATCTGAGGCGCAAACGGGTTATTGCGGCAGGCGTCGAGCACGACGAGTTTGAGTTTGTGGGCGCCTTCGATCGCACTCATCACACGATCGAGCGGTATCGTTTCGTCGGGAACGTCGCGATCGGATTTCAACTTGGCATCGACCGGGATGAGATAGTTGGTGCCATCCACCTCGACGCCATGCCCCGCATAGTAAACGGCGGCCCAGTCGGCCTTGTCGGCCTGATCCTGAAACGTCTTGATCGCCGAGACAAAGCCGTCGCGGCCAAGGTCCTCAAGCAAGGTCACGGACGTAAAGCCACTCTTCTTCAGAGCGTCAGCGACCAAGGCGGCGTCCTGTCGCGGGTTGGAAAGCGCGCCGACATTGGCATAATGCGAGTTGCCGATCACCAATGCGACGCGGATTTCGCCTGGCGAAGATCGCTCCGCGGCCGCGACGACGGGCGCGACAACGACAGGCGCCACAACAGCAGGTTCCACCGCCGCCCGTGATGGGACCACGGTCGGAGCTGCCTCGGCGAGCATGCGGTTGGCCTGGTCCAATGCTTGCTGCGGACTCTGCGATTCATCATCGTCCTTGCGTCCGGGCTCGAGAGCCTGAACCTTGGTCAATGCAATGACCGCGTTCTTCAGATCGCCTTTGCCGAGAAAGGAACGCCCGCAAATATCATAGGCCGTGATCGACTTCGGGTCGTTCTGTATAGCCAGGGTGCAGAGAGGGATCGCGCGACCGAAGTCCCCCTCCTTGTAGTGAATTGCCGCCAGATTGTTCAGTGACAGTACATCGTTCGGCTTCAGCCTGAGCGCCTCGGCGAAATCCGTCAGTGCCTGGCCATAATCCTTGCGACGGGATGCCTCGTTTCCGCGGTTGGCAAGGCCGACCGCCAGATTGTTTTTGGGCGCAAAGTAGCCGGGATCGATCGTCAGCGCGGCGCGATAATCCGCAAAGCTCTCGTCGAGCCGGTTGGTGCGCTGATAGGCATAGCCCCGATAAAAGAAAGCCTGTTTGCGGTTGCTGGTGGATTCAAGCGAACCCCGCCTCAACACCGCAGAGCAAGCCTCGACGATGCCGGCAGTATCGTTGCCGCCGTTGCATTCCTTGTAGATGTCGCGCGCTTCGACCGAGCTCGATGCTGACAATACAGATGCAAGGATGACGGCCGCGAGCGGGATCACTTTGAAACACCGCGCGGAAAAAAGATTGGTCATCGCAAGCCTCATTCGTTTCCCTGAACGTCCGGCGCAACAGCACCCGATTCAAGAGGAAAAACTATGAAAATTGTCACATACCCGGCCATCGCGGCATGCAGGTCATACGCCATGGCTCGAACCAGCCCGGAACCGTAACGAGCCGCGCGGCTGCGTTGTCCGGCGCGGTTCCGCCGCCTCCAACGTGACCTAAATCACATTCGTTGCTTTGAACCCGTCCTATGTTCGCTGCATCCAAACGTCATCAGACGTCACAACGAGGATCAAGGCCATGACCAGCTTTCACAGACTTACCGCACTCAAGGCGATCACGCTTGGTGCCGCGCTGTCGATGACAGCCGGTCTTGCGCTCGCCGGCGACAACAGCGTCTCCACCGATCAGATCCTGAATGCGTTGCAGCCCAAGCCGGTGACCCGCGGCCTGTCGGCCGGACCGCAAATCGATCCCTCGGTCAAGGCCAAGGAAATCGGCTTCCTGCAGACCATCCGCAACCGGAAGACCCGGTCGCTTTCGACGGGCGAGCGCGAAGAAATCGCCGAGATCGCAACCAACAAGCCGAAAATCGATCTCGACATTCAGTTCGACTACAATTCGGCCGACATCCGCACCAGTTCGCTGCCGGACGCGCAGTCCCTTGGCCAGGCGCTCTCGAATCCCAGCCTGAAGGGCTCCACGTTCATCGTCGCCGGCCACACCGATGCGGTCGGTGGCGAAACCTTCAACCAGGGCCTGTCCGAGCGCCGCGCCGACACCATCAAGAAATACCTGGTCGACAAATTCGGCATCGCCGGCAGCGACCTCGTCACCGTCGGCTACGGCAAGGACAAGCCAAAGGATCCGAACGCGCCGATGGACCC
Organism: Bradyrhizobium sp. S69; assembly: GCF_009766005.1. Taxonomy (GTDB): domain Bacteria; phylum Pseudomonadota; class Alphaproteobacteria; order Rhizobiales; family Xanthobacteraceae; genus Bradyrhizobium. The sequence goes on from NZ_LMUK01000041.1 coordinate 83,705, forward strand.
GATCAACCGCCGCGTTCAGGTCGTCAACATGGACACTAAGACCGCGTCGAAGTGATCGCTCAACGCTAACCGCCTGCCGCCAACGCCGCAGGCGGAAGCCACACGGATGAAACCCGGACCAGCCGATCGTCAGGCGGATGGGACGCATGACCGGGCGCCTGACATTGAAGATATCAAGACAGGGGACTGCCATGAAGACGATCATGATCGCTGCCGCCGCGCTGCTCGCGATCGGCGCCTCGGCTCACGCCGAAACCTATAATATCGAAGGCGTTACCATTCACGTCGGTAACGGTTGCCGTTCCTCGTCATGCGTGTCGGTCGATGCGCCCGGCTACGGCTCTTATCACGGCGAACGCTCGGCCCGCCTCCACAAGGCGCACAAGGACACCGCGCGCGTCGCCGCCGTAGTCAAGAAGGATGACGCCACCACGCCAGCCGCCAGCGCTCCCGCCGTGGAAGCGGCACCGGCCGCGGAAGCCACGCCGGTCAAAACTCCGGACGCAATCCCGCAAGTGGCCCCTTCGGACACCGCGCCCGCGAAATAAGTGCGGCGCGTATTTCGCCGGTCAGGCGTTTGCCTCTCGACAATTCATTCGGATTGCATAGGCTTGACCGCATCGAATATGCGCAAGCTTTTCGCGTCCAAGTGTTCTCAAGGTCCAAGTCTTCTCAAGATCCAAGTCTTCTCAGGTAAGTCTTCTCCAGCAAGTCTTTTTATCACAGACATTTTTCAACGCGCAGGATGATCAGGATGAAAACATCTCTCACCGGCCTTGCCGTCGCAGCGTTGCTGGTCGCCGGCTCCAGCCTCGGCTCGACCTTGCCCAGCTTTGCCGAAGACGCGCCCGCCCCGCAAACCCCAGCCGCAGCGGCCCCGGCCACCCCGCCGGCGACGCAGGCCGACGCACCGTCCGGTGCCGTGCCGCGGCCGTCGATTGCGCCGAAAACCGCGGAGCCCGCGGCCGATGCCGAGCCGGCCGCGCCTCACCATCATCGCTACGCTCATTATCGCCACCACCGATACGGCTATTATCGGACCGCGTATTGGGAGCCGTTCCCGATCATGTGGCCGCACGTTTATCACAACCGGGTCCACTGGAATCGGATTCCCTGGTTTGTGCGGTTCTGATCGCTGCGCTCTTCGTGTTTAGATCCAGCTCTGAAACAGCATCAACCGGTTGAACGTCTGCATCGACGTTCCCACCAGCGCGGCCGAGATCGGCAGCATCGCGGCAAAGCTCACAAAGCCTGCCGCGACGAACGCCCACAGCAGCCACCGCGGATTGTTGCCGCGCCGTAACGCGTAGACCAGCGCGAGGCTCGCTATGGTCGCCGACGGCAGATAATAATACAGGAATGCGAGCTGCCGTGGCTGCGCGGCCCAGGCCAGATAAGGCCCGAGGTAAAACGCCAGGATCAGGAACACATCGGCACGGCGCAGCACAATCCAGTCGCGCAAGGCTATCGCGAGCGCCAGCAATGCCGGCCACAGGATCAGCGGATTGCCGAGCAACACCACGGCGGCGATGCGATCGTCGCCCACCTTGTCGAACAGATACCAGACCGGCCGGACCAGAAACGGCCAGGATGGCCACAAACTCATATACGTGTGGCTGGCGATCGCGGTGGTGGCGTTGTCGCTGAAGATCCGCCGCTGCGCCTCCAGGATGTCCGGAACCGACCAGCCGAAAACCGGGACGAAAGTCGCGAAATAGGCGACCGCCGGAATGATGACGAAGCACACAACAAAATGCAGCAGCTTGAAATCCGGCCACAGCTCCGGCCGGTACCAGTCACGGGCATCGCCATCGGCGAATTGCGTACGCCAGTTCTGCATCAGGCGGATCAAGGCGACGATGACGATGCAGGTCGCGAGCGTAAACAGCCCGCTCCATTTGCAGGCGCTCGATAGGCCACAGGCGAGACCCGCCGCGGCAAAGCAGCGTTGCGGTCGCGGTTGCCGGAAGCCATGCATGAACGCGGCGATGCCGAACAGGCCAAACGTCAGCGCAAAAATATCCAGCATCGCGATCCGCGATTGCACGAACAGCATCTGGTTGAAAAACGCCAGCAACGCCGATGCCACCGCGGGCCCCTGCGCCCTAAACAGCGCCAGGCCGCACAGATACATCGCGACGATCGCAAGCGCGCCGAACAGGGCGGCCGGGTAACGCCAGCCGAGCGGAACGTCGCCGAAAGTCAGGATCGAGAGCGCGATCAGCTGTTTTGCCAGCGGCGGATGCATTGGATTGAGCATCGGCGTCGGCATCACCGGCTCCAGCATCTGCCGCGCCGCCGGCACATAATGCACTTCGTCGAAATAGAATTTGTCCGGCGTCGTCAGGCCGGCCAGCAGCGCCAGGTGCGCGAACAGAAACAGGATGATTGCGACAACGGTGTTGCGCGCGATCGAATGATTGGGAACCGAAGATGATGGGGGCACGATGGTCATTGATCAAAGGCGTTACAACTGACGAGTGTGGTCGGGACGCGTTCTTAAGTCCATGTTTTTAGTTCGGATATTACGTTGAACGCATTTCGACCTCGCTGCGACTAACCATAGGGTCGATCTGTCGCTGCTTGTGGCAAATTTACAACATCCCACAGCGCACGATCGGGTACGATGGCGGGATAAAATTGATCGGTATTGAAATGTATTGGCGTTACGCCGTTGCCGCTTTTTGCGCATCGCTTGCTATCGCCGGATTTGCGGCCGATCCAGCCCGCGCGCAGACGCGCGTCGGTGAAGCTGCCGTGGTCAAGAATGAAGTCGTCCGCGTCATGGGATCTGGCAGCAACCAGATCAATGTCGGCGACGCCGTGCTGCGCGACGAGGTCGTGCGCACCGGCCCCGACAGCGCGACGCGGCTGGTGATGGCCGACGACACCAACCTTTCGCTCAGCGCCAATGCGACGATCACGCTCGACCGTACCGTTTTCAACGACGAGCACACTTATCGCGATATCGCGATCCGCCTCACCACCGGCGCGTTCCGCTTCGTGACCGGACATTCGGAGAAGGCCGCCTACAAGATCACGACATCGCTCGGGACGATCGGCGTACGCGGTACGATTCTCGATATCCTGGTGCAGCGGGGCAAGATCACCGTGGTGTTGCAGGAAGGCGCCTCGTCGGTCTGCACCTTGAGCTTCCAATGCACGCAGCTCACCCAGCCCGGCGATACCGCCATCATCACCTCGACCGGAAGCAGGAGCACGATCCAGAAGACCAATCATTCGCCCTGGACCTTTGCCGCGGCCTGCGCGGCGACGCCGGGGCTCTGCAACGTCACCGACTTTGCCGATGCGACGCCGCCGGGGACGCCAGCCGACGGCGGCGATCCGACCGGCATGTTGTGTGGGCGCTGAGATGGCCATCACGAAATCCGCAACAGGCTGGATCGTCTCGGCGGCCTTGACCGCAGCGGTTTCGCTTGTGCTGCTTCAGGCGCAGACCATGTCGGCATCCGCGCAGTCATCGACGCCAACGCCCACACCGACACCGACCCCCACTCCGACGCCGACCCCCACTCCCTCGCCCTCGCCGACCCCCACGCCGACACCGACACCGACGCCGACCGGCGCGAATTCCAGCGCCTCATCGATCAACAGCCTGGCCCAGCAGCGCTTCAACCAGATGATCACCAACCGGGTGCTCGGCTCGGTGCTGCTCGGGGTCAATGAGCAGATCAATTGCAGCGATTGCATCAGCGCGTTCGGCTCGGCGGGTTCATTCTCCGCCGGCATTCATGGCCGCAAGGAACTCACACCCAACCTGTCGCTGCTGGCCGGCATCGCCTACACGCAATACAGCGAAGGTGGATATAGCGTCACCAGCGCGCCGATCGGCGCGTTCGCGCTGCGTTATGATTTCACCGACTGGGGATCGTCGCGGCCGTTCTTCGACATCGGCGCCATTTTGTCGCCGTTCGAGAAGGTGGGCTACAGCCGAAGCTACACGACGAGCCTCGGCGCGGTGTCGCTCAGCAGTTCCACCAACAGCTCGGATTACGGCGTCTACGGCAGGGCGGGCTGGATCAGCCGGATATCGCCCCGTGACGAGGTCGCAGCCTCGGTCGAAATCTGGCAACTCTGGCAGCGGGTGGCCGGCTATAGCGATCCGGCCACTGCCTTCAATCCGTTCAATGCCTCGATTGCCACCGGCACCGACCAGACCAATCTGGTCAAGGTCGGTGGACAATGGACGCATCTGTTCGGCGGCAACATCGAGACCAACATCAATGGCGGCTTCGTGCAGTCCTTTGCGTCGCATTCCGGCATCGTCGCGACCGTGACCGGCGACGGCAATGTGGTGCCGACGATCGGAAACCAGAGCTGGTTCGAATATGGCGGGCGGCTCGGCTTCCGCATCAGCAAAGGCTGGGTCGCCGACCTCTTCCTCAACGGCACCGCGGGACCGCAGCCGGTCGGCAACACCCTGCACGGCGGCGTCGGCCTGCGGGTGAGTTACTGAGCCGGATTGAATGGCTGCCAGCGCGGCGTCGAACGCACGCGCCTCAAGCAGCCCGGCCATGACCAAACGCGATTGCGTCGCAGCATCAAAATTGCTCAATGATGTCGGAGATCATCGGGCATAAGGATAAGTGAATGTGCACCTTGGTTGTCGGAGCAGGCGCGCTCGGCGGTTATTTTGGCGGATGCCTGGTTCGCGCCGGACGGGACGTCACCTTCATGGTCCGCCCGCGACGCGCCGAGCAACTGGCCCGCGGCGGGCTCACGATTATCAGTCCGAAGGGCGATTTCACGATCACCGCGCGCACCGTGCTGGCCGGGGACATCCAGGGCACGTTCGACCTGGTTCTGGTCGGCGTGAAATCCTATTCGCTCGATCAGGCCATCGACGAATTCGCCGCCGCGGTTGGCCCAGACACCATGATCCTGCCGATCCTCAACGGCCTCGGCCACCTCGACCGGCTCACGGCGCGCTTCGGCAATCAGCGCGTCTTGGGCGGCATGTCGAATATCAGCGCGGGCCTCGATGCCGACGGCCGCGTGGTCCAGTTCCTGCCTAGTCATGATCTCACCTTCGGCGAAATCGCGGGCGGCTCCAGCGAGCGAACGCGGGCCCTCGAGGCCTTTTTGAAGAGCGCTGATATCAACGGGCGCCCCAGCGAGCGCATCATGCAGGACATGTGGGAGAAGTTCGTGCAGCTCAGCACGCTTGCCGGCATCACGTGCCTGATGCGCGCAAGCATCGGCACCATTCTGGCCGCGCCCGGCGGGCAAGAGGCCATATTCCAGCTTTTCCACGAGTGCTGCGCGATCGCGACCGCCGCCGGCTTCGTGCCGAGGCCTGCGTTCATCGAATTCGACACCACGCTGTTCACCACCGTCAATTCGCCGCTCAAGGCATCGATGCTGCGCGACATCGAGCGCGGCTCGACCACTGAGGGTGAGCACATCCTGGGAGACATGGTGAATCGCGCCCGCGCGCTCGGCATCGAAACGCCGCTGCTCAATCTGGCGCGCAGCCATGTCGCCGCCTATGAAATCGCCCGGGCGCAGGCCGACGCGGCGCGCACATGAATCGCGAATTGCCATGAGCTCATCGGAAAACAACGCCGCCACCGACCAGCCGATGCATCTCGATACCGACGTGCTGGTGATCGGCTCCGGCGCCGCGGGCATGTACGCCGCGCTCGAAGCGGCGCGCGCCGGCGCATCGGTGATTCTCGCCGAGCGCAGCCTGATCGGCCGCGGTGGCGCCACCGTGATGGCTCAAATGACGGTCGCAGCCGCGCTCGCCGAGCAGACGCCCGATCATTGGGAGCATCATCTATCGGACACGCTGGCGGCCGGGCGCGGTCTTTGCGATGAGGGCCTTGCCGCTTTGTTGTGCGAGGACGGTCCGCGGCGGCTGCGCGAGATGGATGACTGGAAGGTCGGTTGGGCGCGGGAAGACGGTCATATCAAGCAGGCACAGGCGCCAGGCCATGATCGCCCGCGCTGCGCCTATGTCGACTTTTTATCGACCGGTCCGGCGGTATCGCGGGCGCTGAGGTCGCGGCTGAATTCGGCCGGCGCTGTCCGCCGCATCGGCGAACTCTTGATCGTCGAAATTTCGGTTCGCGATGGCCAGGCGTGTGGCGCGACCGCGCTGCATCTGACGACCGGGCGCGCCGTCACGCTCGCGGCCAAGGCGGTCGTAATCGCGACCGGCGGCTTGACCGGGCTATATCGCCGCAACAGTGCATCGTCCAATATGGTCGGCGACGGCTACGCGCTGGCGCTGCGTGCGGGCGCCGAGCTGATCGACATGGAGTTCGTGCAATTCTTTCCGATCGGCCACCTCGCGCCGCGGCTGGTCGGCATGGACCCGATCATGTGGGATCCGTTCCGCTACAAATTGGGCGGCAAGCTACTTAATGCCGAGATGCGCGAGTTCGAGACAGATTATGTAGACCAGGATAGCCGCAGCGACGGCCGCTATGTGCTGACCCGCGATCTCGCGACCTACGCCATCACCAAGGAAGTCGAGGCCGGCCGCGGCAGTCCGGCCGGCGGCGCCTATCTCAGTTTCCAGCACGTGCCCGAGGCCGAGATGCGAAGTGCGTTCGGTCCGGTGGTGGATCGGCTCGCCGCCAACGGCATCGACCTCGCCAGCCGGCCGGTGGAAGTCGCACCGATCGCCCACTATCACATGGGCGGCATCCGGGTCGATTCGATGCTGCAAACGCGCGTGGCTGGTCTCTACGCCTGCGGCGAAGCGGTCGGCGGCGCCAACGGCGCCAATCGCCTTTCCGGCAACGCGATCACCGAAGCGTTTGTGTTCGGGGCCCGCGCCGGTCGCAACGCCGCGCAGCGCGCGTTACAGGCTTCTTCGCATTGGGAGCCACAGGCCGCGCGCCCCGCCCTCGACCTGCTACGCAGCACGGAGCGGCGCGATGCCCCCAATTTGGCCGCCATCGTGGTCGAGTTGAAGGCGCTGATGGCCGATGGGGTCGGGCCGTTCCGCACCGCCGACAAACTGCGTTTGGCGGCGCAGGCGATCGCGCGGTTGAAAACGGAAATCGGCCAATCTCCGGTGTCGTCGGCCACCCCGTTCGATACCGTGCTGGTCGACTGGCTGGACCTGCGCAATATGCTGCTGGTCGCGCAATCTGTGACGCTGGCGGCGCTGGCCCGCACCGAGAGCCGAGGCGCGCATCAGCGCGAGGATCATCCGGCGTTGGATGAGACCTGGTCGGTCAATCAGACCGTCAGTCTTTCCGGCGGACAACTCCATCTCGGCCGCAGCCCACCGTCACGACAGAGGACTTTGCCATGAGGGCCGTGCTCGCGATCCAGCGCGGGATGTCAGGCGAACCACCGCGCGTCGAACGCTTTGAAGTCTCCTTCGAGGCAGGCCAGTCCGTGCTCGACGGCCTGCGCATCGTTCGACAGCAGGCCGATCCGTCGCTTGCGTTCCGATTCTCCTGCATCAATGCCAATGCCTGCAAGGAGTGCATGATGCTGATCGACGGAGACGTCGACTACGCCTGCACGGTCCGGCTCAAGGAAGGCGTTACCGCGCTCGCGCCGCTGCCGAAGAAGGCGCTGATCAGGGATCTGGTCACCGAAATCGCGCCGCCGGACGAGCGGTTGCGATTCTGACCAAGCTAGATTGAAGCGTGGTTCTTCATCACGCGCCCTCAGCCAGCGCCAGCGCGGCGCTGACGCCGCTTTCCAGGATTTCGTCGGAGAACGGTTTGTCGTTGACGGCGCGCGCAAGCTGCAACGAACCCACCATCATGCCATAGATCGCCAGCGCATTGCGCCGCCGCTCGCTGGCCGAGCCGACCTGAAGCTGAGCCGTGATCAGTTCGACGAATCTGGCGACTTTGGTGGTGAAGGCATCGCGGGTCGTCTTCGGGTGGCGGGCGATCTCGGCAACCAGCGCCGCCGTCGGACAACCACGACCGGCGCCATCGCGATGCCTGGGCGAGAGATAATCACGGATCATGGCCTCCAGCCCCGAAGCCGTCTGAAGCGCGGTCTCGCGACGGTTCAACGCGCTCGCAAGCACCGCCTGCACCAGATCTTCCTTGGATTCGAAGTGGGTGTAGAACGCGCCGTTGGTCAGCCCCGCATCGCTCATGATGCCGGCAAGGCCTACCCCCGCGACGCCATTTTCGCGAAACTGTTGTGACGCGACATCGATGATGCGCTCGCGGGTCGCATCCTTGTGTCCCTTTTCATAGCGCATCCGATTCCTCCCGCATCTCGTTGGGCGACATCCGGCCGGTTGGGTCCGGCCGTGACTCAACGCAATCGTGACCGAATCGCGTTATTGCATTACGACTGTAATAATGCATTATAAGTGTAATGCAATAGATAATGCCGGAACGGGCCGCGATGGCGACCGGATTTTCGGCCAAAAATAGCCAGGACGATCGAGATGGAATCGAAAGCACTCGCCGCGACGCTCACGCTGGACGCCGCGCCTGGCGATGATGATGCCCCCGTGCCCGCCCGTCCCTTAGCAAAACCCGCGCAACCGAACACGGAGGCGACCCGCGCGGCGATCCTGGCCGGTCCGATCCTGCCGACATTGGTAAAACTCGCGTTGCCGACCATGGTCGTGCTGCTGGCGCAGACCGCGGTCAACATCGCCGAGGCCTATTATGTCGGCTATCTCGGCACCGACGCGCTGGCCGGCGTGGCGATGGTGTTTCCGGTGTTCATGCTGATGACGATGATGTCGAATGGCGGCATCGGCAGCGGGGTCGCAGCCTCGGTGGCGCGCGCGGTCGGCGCCGGACGCAAGGACGATGCCGACGCGCTGGTGTTCCACGCCATCATAATCGCGATCGTGTTCGGCGCGGCCTTCATGCTGGGCACGATCCGCGGCGGCCCGATGCTGTACCGGGCGCTTGGCGGCCACAGTGCGGCGCTCGACGCGGCGCTGCAATACTCCAACTATCTGTTTGCCGGCGCGATCCCGGTATGGATCGTCAATCTGCAGGCCGCGGCCTTGCGCGGCGCCGGCAACGTCAAGGTGCCCGCGATGGTGACACTGATCGGCGCGCTGGTGCTGATTCCGGCCTCCCCGCTCTTGATCTTCGGCTTCGGTCCGGTGCCCCGGCTCGGCATCCAGGGCGCCGGAATTGCTTTCGCGGTTTATTATTGTGGCGCCATGCTGTTTCTGTTGCGCTACATGGCGTCGGGACGCACCGACCTGACATTCAAGTTCGTGCCGCTGCAAGGCCGGTTATTCCTCGATATTCTCAAGGTCGGGATTCCGACCGCGGTCAATGCGGTGCTCTCCAATTTGACGGTGATCCTGGTCACCGCCGCGGTCGGGCTGTTCGGCACCACCGCACTCGCCGCCTATGGCATCGCCTCGCGGCTCGATTACGTGATGATTCCGATCCTGTTCGGCCTCAGCACCGCAGTGCTGACGATGGTCGGGGTCAATATCGGCGCAGGCCAGACCGCCCGCGCCAGAAGGATCGCCTGGATCAGCGGCGCGGCTGGCCTGGTGCTCACGGGATCGATCGGCCTCGTGGTCGCGATCGTCCCGTCATTGTGGCTGCATCTGTTCAGCCACGATCCGGAAGTGCAGCGGCTGGGCGCGACTTATCTGCGCATCGTCGCGCCGGCCTATGCCGCGCTCGGGTTCAGCTTCGTCGTTTCCTTTGCAACCCAGGGCGCGGGCCATGTGTTCTGGCCGTTCATCGGCTCCGTCATCCGGATCCTGTTCGCCGCGGGCCTCGGCTGGATCGCGGTCGGCTATTTCGGTGCCGGCATGACGACGCTGGCCTCGATGGTCGCGGCATCGATGGTGGCCTATGCCGCGATCTGCCTCATTGCGATGAACTCCCGCAAGGTCTGGGCGCTCGACAAAACCTGAACGGCAATTGTTCAGCTGCCGTCATAGGCCTTTTGCAGCGTTGCGATGTCGAGCTTTTCCATCTTCATCATCGCCTGCATCGCCCGCTCGCGGCCGGCGCTGTCGGGGCCGCCGATCAATTCGATAAATCCCGACGGCACGATCTGCCAGGAGAAGCCGTAACGATCCCTCAGCCAGCCGCATTGCAGGGTCGAGCCGCCGTTCGAGGATAGCTTGTCCCAGAGCCGGTCGGTTTCGGCCTGATCGACGCAGTCGATCTTGAACGAGACCGCGTGGTTGGGTTCGAACTGCGAGTTGCCGTTTAGCGCCATGAATTCCTGGCCCGCCAGCGTGAAGTTCACCACCAGCACTGACCCAGCCTTGCCGGCGGGACTATCGGGGCCGTTGTGCTGGATTTTCACGATGCGGGAATCCGGCAGCAGCGAAACATAGAATTTCGCGGCCTCCTCGGCCTCGTTCTTGAACCACAGGCAGGGGGCAATCTTGGACATGGGTTGAGTTCCTCGTGAAGGTTTCGTTGCGGTCGATCCGAGGACGAAGCAGCGCAGGCTAATCCGACAGGGGATTTGAAGTTTTTTTCAGGCACGACCTCATCCTGAGGAGCGGCTCCTTCGCCGCGTCTCGAAGGATGGCCGCAAGCTCATCTCATGGTTCGAGACGGCGCAAGGGCGCTTCCTCACCATGCGGCGCCCGTCGCGCGTCTTCGCCCCGGAATGACGTCCCTCTCTACGTCGCAATCGCCGTCGGCATGGTCAGGAACGACCTTGCGACGTGCCAGAACAATTGCCGGTTGGTCGCCAAGGTCACCGAATGGGCGGTGCCGGGCAGAATGATGAACTGGCGGTCGCCATTCGGCAGCAGATTAAAGAACGCCTCGATATCGGGGACGGTGGCGATGCCGTCATATTCGCCGCGCACCAGCAGCACCGGCGACAGCACCTTTTCCGGGTGCACCACCGGCAAGTTCGAGGTCATGTCGAGATAGGTACCGGTCGGGATCTGGTCGCCGAACGGCATCTCGGCATCCGCGAGCGCCTCCACCGCGGCGATCTCGCTGGTGCCGGGCTTGTCGCGGGTGGCGATCGAACGGATCATCTCGCGGTCACGCTTGCGCATATTATGCGTGCGATAATATTCCAGTTGCTCGGCGCGTTTTGCCAAAGTCGGCGACCCCTCGCCTTTATAGGTGAAGGCGGCGAGCACCAGCCGGTCGGCCCGGTCCGGCTGCGCCATCGCATAGGCGCCGGCGCGCAACGCCCCGGAGGATTCGCCGAGGAAATGGAATTTCTGCCGGCCGGTTTCACGGATCAGGACTTCCGCGGCGGCTTTCAGATCCTCGACGCCGCTGGCGATATCGGCGTTGCCCGACGTCCGCCCCGACTTGCCGTAATTTTCATGGTCCATGGTCCAGCAGTCGAAGCCGTAGCGGGCGAATTCATTCATGATGGAATATTCGCCGTGGCCGGGCACGTTGAGGTCGAATCCCCTCGACGTCACCGAAGAGCCATGGACAAAGAACACCACCGGCCGCGAAGCCTCGCCGGGCTTCGGCTCGCCGACCCGCTTGCGGAACATCCAGAGCGGAATGTCACCCTTCTTGGCCCAGTATTCCTTGCTCCAGATATCGCCGCCTTCCGATGGCGCAGCTTGCGCGCTTCGCGCCGGCAGCACGTCCGCCATTCCGGCGGCGACGATGCCGAGCCCGGTGCCTTTAATAAGGGCGCGCCGCGCCAGCGGGCGATCGAGTTGCTTCATGACTTCCTCCAGTCGAATTATTAGTTTTTTTCACGGTGTGAAAACACGCGGCCGCTTCCTGTTGACGAACGAAATATTTGTAGCAGACGGTGCCTACGGCGAAAAGCCGCGACACGCAGCAGCGCGATGAACAAAAGAACGCGATCAACCCCAAGAAGGCTTGCTCAATGCAAATGGAAGTCTAGTCTCCCGCCCGCGCACCCCAGAGCCATAATCGCGGGGCGCAAGAGAGAGAACCAAGGAGTAAAGCCCTCGTGAGCAGCCAACTGACCGAAGCCGAACTTGCGGCATTAATGCCGTCCGAATTGTGCGCCTATCAGACCCCGATCCCGACCCAGATCGTAGCGAGCGACGAGTTCTATCCCGATCCGCAGAACGAGCGGCAGCGCGAGGTCGAGGCCCGGCTATTGGCGATGGCCGACGATCTCGGCGGCAAGCAGGGCTTGAGCCGCCGGAAATTCTTCCAGAGCGCGGCCGGTATGGCCGCCTCCTTTGTCGCCATGAACGAGGTTTATGGCGCGCTGTTCGATGCGACGCCGGCGGAGGCCGCAACGCCCGCGATGGCCCAGGAGCGCGCCAACGGGCTGAAGGACCAGTTCATCATGGACATGCACACGCATTTCCTGCGCGACGACACCCGCATCATGACCTTCGTCGACATGCGCAACGCGGTCGGCAAGGCCGGTTGGAACAAGCAACTCGCCGATCACGAGCAGACCATCGAGGATCTGAAGTTCAACAATTACAAGAAAGAGATGTTTCTCGACAGCGATACCAAGATCGCGTTGATCTCGTCGGCGCCTTCCGACATCGAGCAGGACTGGTTCCTGACCAATCAGCAGATGGCCGACGCGCGCAAGAAGGTCAACGACGAGGCCGGTTCGCGGCGGTTGTTCTCGCATATGATCTTCACGCCGGGACAGCCCGGCTGGCTCGAGAAACTCGATGCCGGCCTCGAGCTGAAACCTGAATCGTGCAAGGGCTACACCATCGGCGACAACACCCACAAGGACATCAGCCATTATCCCTGGCGGATGGACGACGAGAACGTCGCCTATAAAGGCTACGAGAAGATGGTGAAGGCCGGCATCAAGAATGTCTGCGTCCACAAAGGGCTGTTCCCGCCGGGAGTCGAAAAGCGGTTTCCCAATCTGCGCGGCTTTGCCGACGTCTCCGACGTCGGTCAGGCGGCCAAGGACTGGCCGCAGCTCAATTTCGTCATCTACCACTCGGCCTATCGCCATGTCGGCGGCGATCCGAAACAGGCGCTGGCGGAATTCGAGCGCACCGGGCGGATTTCCTGGACCTCCGACCTCGCCGACATCCCGGCCCAGTACGGCGTCAATAATGTCTACGGCGACGTCGGGCAATTGTTCGCGACCACGCTGGTCGCCGAACCCAATGTTTGCGCCGCGCTGATGGGCACGCTGATCAAGGGGCTCGGCGTCGATCACGTCTGCTGGGGCACCGACGCATTGTGGACCGGTGCGCCGCAATGGCAGATCGAAGGCCTGCGCCGCCTTGAAATACCCGAGGCGATGCAAAAGAAATTCGGCTACGCCCCGCTCGGCGCCGCCGATGGCCCGGTCAAGACCGCGATCTTCGGCGACAACAATGCGCGGCTCTATAATATCCAGCCGAAGAAAGCGATGCTCGACATCAAGGGCGACCGGTTTGCGATGATGAAGGCGGAATACGAAAAGAACGGACCGGAACCGTCCAACACCCGCTATGGCTACGTGGTACCGAACGGGCCGATCGACCACTCCGTGTTTGGGTAAGCCGATGTTTGCGTAAACGCGCCTCTCAACCGTCATTGCGAGCGAAGCGAAGCAATCCAGGGCCTCAAGAAAGACTGGATTGCTTCGTCGCTACGCTCCTCGCAATGACGATGGCTCTACCTCTTCCGCCCCAGCAGCGCCCCAGCAAATCCCTACTTCCCCCTGAACTCCGGCTTGCGCTTTTCGCGGAACGCCTGGACGCCTTCCTTCAGGTCTTCGCTGTCCTTGATCGCATCGAGCATCCGGCGGACCTCGGCGACCGTCTCGAGTTGCCCCTTCGGCATCGCATCGCGGGCGAGTTTTTTCAGCGCCTGCACTACCAGCGGCGCGTTGCCGGCGATCTTCGCGGCCATCTGTTGCGCGAGTACGACGTGCTGCCCCTTTGGCGCGACCTTGTTGACAAAACCAATCTGGTAGGCGCGCTCGGCCGACATTTCTTCCCCGACCAGCAGAAATTCCATCGCGACCTTGTGCGGCATTCGCGCCACCACCGACGAGACGCCGCCGGCGGTAGTACCGATCTTGCCTTCGGGATAGATGAAGCGCGTCGTCTCCGACGCCACGCACATGTCGGCCATCTGGACCAGCACAAAAGCACCGCCGACAACCCAGCCGGAGGTCGCGGCGATCACCGGTTTGTCGAGCTCGACGCCCAACCCCGGCACCGCGTGCCACATGTTGACGGGCAGATCGCCGACGTCGGCGCCCACGGAAAAATACGCCTCTTCGGCAGCCGCAAGCACCGCGACGCGATCCTCGCTGTCGCGAAACCGTAGCCAGGCCTGACGCAACTCGTCGCACAGCGCGTTGTTGAGCGCATTGTGTTTGGAGCTGCGATCCATCGTAATCGTAGCGACGCGGCCTGCGCTCTCGTAGCGAACAAGGGTCATGGCGTTCCTCCCCCTGCGGCGGGTGCCGTCAGGTCGTCGGCGTTAGCCGTTATTTGTTTTCCGCGGGATCCCGATGCACGGGATCGATCCACAGCACCGTCTCCGGCTTTTCCACCGGTTCGATGTCGAGGTTGATGGCGACCGCCTGGCCGTCGCTGCGCACCAACACGCATTCCAGTATCTCGTCGCGGCTGGCGTTGATTTCCTGGTGCGGCACATAAGGCGGAATGAAGATGAAATCGCCGGGATTGGCCTCGGCGGTAAATTGCAGCTTCTCGCCCCAGCGCATCCGCGCCTTGCCCTTTACCACATAGATGATGCTTTCGAGATGGCCATGGTGATGCGCGCCGGTCTTGGCATCCGGCTTGATGTTCACCGTGCCGGCCCACAATTTCTGCGCGCCGACCCGGGCGAAATTGATCGCCGCCGCGCGATTCATGCCGGGCGTCGAAGGCACGTTGGTATCGAGCTGATCGCCGGGAATGACGCGTACGCCATCGTGTTTCCAGCGGTCGGACTCGTCATGAGAATGCGAATGGTCGGAATCGGTATGATCGTGGGGGTGGTCGTGGGAACCTGACATCGTGCTGCTTTCCGTAAATTTGTTCCCGTAAACCGTAGCGAAATCTGCGGCGACAAACCAGATCGGATCAGGAACTTTCGCTTCGAATAGGACTTGCCTTGGCGAAGTTTAACCCTTCCAGAGGAGAGTCCCAAATGGGTGCAACGACAGACAAGATCAAAGGCGTCGCCAATGAAGCCATCGGCAAGGCCAAGCAGGGTATTGGCGAAGCCACCGGCTCCGACCGCTTGCAGGGCGAAGGCGTGATTCAGGAAGTCAAAGGCAAGGGCCAGGAGGCCGTCGGCGACGCCAAGCAGGCCACCAAGGACGCCGTGAACAACGCGGCCGGCGCGGCGAACAAGAATCTCTGATCGCATATTTTGAGTTAATGATCAGGACCGGTCCATTGGGCCGGTCCTTTTCATTTGATCACCGGCGGTGCTCGATTGCGTCGGGGTTAACGACGTTCTCCGGCTTGCCGTTGGCATAGGCTATGATCTGGTCGAAAATATCGACGAACTGCAACTCGTATTCGTCGCGCGTGACGTAACCGAGATGCGGCGTGCAGACGACATTGGGCATGTTCAGCAGCGGATCATTGACGTCACGCAGCGGCTCCTTTTCATAGACATCCACCGCCGCCATCCCGGGCCGCCCGGCGCGCAAGGCGTTCACCAGCGCGTTCGGCTCGATCAGCGGCGCGCGGCTGGTGTTGACCAGCAGCGCCGAAGGCTTCATGCGCGCGAGGTCCTCCGCCTTGACGATGCCGCGGGTGGCGTCCACCAGGCGCATATGCAGCGAAACGACGTCGCATCGTTCGAAGAACTCCGCCTTGCTGGCCGCGGTCGCGTAGCCATCGGCGCGAGCTTTCTCGAGCGCCTGCTCGCGCGCCCACACCAGCACATTCATGCCGAACGCCTTGCCATATCCGGCGACGACCGCGCCGATCCGGCCATAGCCGTAGATACCGAGCGTCTTGCCGCGCAGCGTGTGGCCGACGCCGATCTGCCAGTTGCCCGCTTTCAGCGAGGCCATCTGCTGCGGAATTTCGCGCATCGCCGCCAGCACCAGGCCCCAGGTGAATTCGGCCGTGGCGTAGGATGGCGTATCGGCATGCTGGCTCGATGACACGATGATGCCGAGCCGGGTGCAGCTATCGATATCGATGTGCGGATAGACGCTGCGCTGGCTGATCAGTTTCAGGTTCGGCAGGCGTTCCAGCAGCGGGGTGCGGATTTGCGTTCGCTCGCGGATCAGCACCAGCGCTTCGGTATCGCGCAGCCGTTCCGCCAGCACATCGACGTCCTGGACGTGATCGTTCCAGATCTTGACGTCGTGCCCCGCCAGCTTCTTGAAACAGTCGAGGGTGCGTATGGTGTCGAAATAATCATCGAGAACGGAGATCTTCACGACACGCATCCCTCTTTGCAGCAATTGAACGCTATTTCACCGCCAGCAGCTCGACGTCGAACATCAAGGTCGCGTTCGGCGGGATCACGCCGCCGGCGCCACGGGCGCCATAGCCGAGCTCGGGCGGAATGATCAAAGTGCGCTTGCCGCCGACCTGCATCGAGGCGACGCCCTCGTCCCAGCCGCCGATGACCCGATGCTGGCCGATCGGAAACTCGAACGGCTCGTTGCGGTCGACCGACGAGTCGAACTTCTTGCCCTTCTTGCCGTCCTCATAGAGCCACCCGGTATAATGCATCACGCAGATCTGGCCGGGCTTTGGCGAAACGCCGGTGCCAACAATGGTATCGATGATCTGCAAGCCTGAATCTGTGGTCATGGTTTTTCCTGCGGTCTGGGCCAACGCGCCTGATGGCGCCACGGAGAGAGAAGTAGCGATCGCGCCGACGGCGATCGCTACGGCGAGTGTGAGAGTTCGAAATTTAGGACATCGCATCGTTTTCAGCATCCTTGGAAGCCAGGGAAGAAGTCGCGCTTGGTCAATAAGCCAGCGCGCAACCATCCTTGCGGGGATCGGAGCCGCCGGTGAGGGTGCCTTTGTCCCAGTCGATCCAGATCGCCTGGGCGCCGCCGAGCGGCGCCACCACGCTGGTGGTCTTGTGCCCGAGTTTCTTCAGGCCTTCGACGATGTCGGCGGGCACGCCATCCTCGAGCTGGTAGACGCCTTCATAATGCAGGCCGCGCGGCATATCGATGGCTTCCTGCACGTCGCAACCATAATCGAGCATATTGGTCAGCAGGTGGCTCTGCCCGACCGGCTGGTATTGCCCGCCCATCACGCCGAACGGCATTACCGCGCGGCCGCCCTTGGTGGCGAGACTCGGCATGATCGTGTGTAGCGGCCGCTTGCCGGGCGCGATGCAATTGGGATGGCCCGGCTGCACGCGGAAACCGCCGGCCCGGTTTTGCAGCAGGATGCCGGTGTTGTTGGAGACGATCGCCGAGCCGAACGAATGGGCGATCGAATTGATGAACGAACAGACGTTGCGATCCTTGTCCACCACCGTGATGTAGACGGTCGAAGGATTCATCGGCGGCGCAACGTTCGGCAGGTCGAGCACCCGGTCCATCTTGATCTTGCCGACATGCTCGTCGGCAAATTCCTTGGCCAGGATCCTGGCCACATCAACATCGACTTTGGCGGGATCGCCGATATAGGTCTCGCGCATCATGTAGGCGATCCGCGCGGCTTCGGCTTCGAGATGGAAGCGCTCGATGCTCATCGCCGGGAATTTCGTCAGATCGAAACGCGACAGGATGT
Organism: Bradyrhizobium sp. S69; assembly: GCF_009766005.1. Classification (GTDB taxonomy): domain Bacteria; phylum Pseudomonadota; class Alphaproteobacteria; order Rhizobiales; family Xanthobacteraceae; genus Bradyrhizobium. Next base: position 101,280 of record NZ_LMUK01000041.1, read on the forward strand.
TGAGCATCACCAGCATGGTGATGCCGGGGCCGTTCGGCGGGCACTGCCAGACGTCATGGTCTTTATATAGGGTGCCGATCGGCGACGTCGTCTCGGTGGTATGGGCTGCAAAATCGTCGAGCGTATGCAGCCCGCCGATGCCGCGCAGCGTCTCCACCATATCCTCGGCGATGGCGCCCTTGTAGAAGGCGTCGCGGCCGTCTTTGGCGATCGCCCGCAGGGTCTTGCCCAGTTCAGGCTGATGGATCACGTCGCCGGCCACCGCGGGCCTGCCGTGCGGCAGAAGATAGCGCTGGGTGTTGGTACCGTTCTTCAATTTCTCGAACTGGATCTTCCAGTCGAACGCGATCCGCGGCGCGACGATATAGCCCTGCTCGGCCGCCTTGATCGCAGGTTGCAGCAGGGTATCGAGCCCAAGCTTGCCATGGTCGCGCAGAATGGTCGCCCAGGCATCCACCGAGCCGGGGATGCTGACGGCATGCGCCGAGGTCAGCGGGATCGAATGCAGATTGTGCTCAAGGTACCATTCCGGCTTGGCGGCCATCGGCGCCCGGCCAGAGCCGTTATACGCAACGATCTTGCCCTCGCCCTTGGGCTGGATCAACGCGAAGCAGTCACCGCCGATGCCGGTAGATTGCGGCTCGATCACGCCGAGCAGGGCGCACGCCGCCACCGCGGCGTCGGCGGCGGTGCCACCGGATTTCAGCACCTCGATCGCCGCCAGCGCGGCCAGCGGGTGCGACGTCGCCACCATCGCATTCTGCCCATGGACCGTGGAGCGGCCGGCAAGATGGAAATTCCTCATGTCAAATAGCTCACTTTATCGCTGTTTCTATGGTGGTTTCGCCGCGCCGGCCAGCGGCGGGTTGCTGGGGCGTCTTGCAGCGTTTCTTCCGGGGTTTCTTGGCACATTCCGGCCGCGCTGAGCAATGCTTGCAGGGACAACCCTCATGCGTCGCCGCGGCGGAGGCCGGAATGAGGCAATATTTGTTGATTAGGCGATGATCTTTCCCCCCGGCCGCTGGCTTGATAAACCCCCGGCATGCCGTACAAGGTCGCCGCCTTCTATCAATTCGCCGCGCTGCCGGATTTCCGGCCGTTGCGCGAGCCGCTGCGCGCGGTCTGTGCCGAACTGGGGCTGAAGGGCAGCGTGCTGCTGGCCCATGAAGGCATCAATGGCACGCTGGCCGGCGAGCCCGACGCCATCGACAGCTTGATCGGCGAATTGCGCGACGGCGCCCTGTTCGGCGGCCGGCTCGACAATCTCGAGCTAAAATTCTCGACCGCCGCGGCGATGCCGTTCCAGCGCCTGAAAGTCAGGCTGAAAAAGGAAATTGTCACGCTCGGCGATGGCTGCGCCGATCCAACCCGGCAGGTCGGCATCTATGTCGATCCCGCTGACTGGAATGCGCTGATCGCGGCGCCCGATACGCTCGTGATCGACACCCGCAACGCCTTCGAAGTCGCGATGGGCACGTTCGAGGGCGCGCTCGACCCCGGCATCGGGAATTTTGGCCAGTTCAAGGACTTCGCCGCGGATCATCTCGATCCGGCCAGGCATCGCAGGATCGCGATGTTCTGCACCGGCGGCATCCGCTGCGAAAAGGCCAGCGCCTATCTGCTCGCGCGTGGATTTACCGAGGTCTATCACCTCAAGGGCGGGATTTTGAAGTATATCGAAGGCGTGCCGGAAGCCGAGAGCCGCTGGCGCGGCGAATGTTTCGTGTTCGACGAGCGGGTCGCGCTCGGCCATGGTTTGCGAGAAACTGGTTTGCGAGAAACTGGCTTGCGCGAGCGCCCAACGAAGTCTGATTCCGATGAATGACATCAAGACAAGCGATATCGAGACAAGCGATATCAAGCCACCCGATATCAAAGCGCTTGCCGAGCGCATCGACCTGCTGGAGACCCGGCTGACCTTTCAGGACGAAACCATCGAGACGCTGAACAAGACCGTCACGCAGCAATGGGTCAAGATCGATGCGCTGACGCGCCAGCTCGCAAGTATGAGCGAGCGCTTGCAGGAGGCCGAGGCACGGGTGCCCGGCGCCACCAACGAGCCGCCGCCGCATTACTGATTCGGCCGAGACCTCTTCAGTCGAAGCTCGCGAACCAAACTCCGCGCCCTAGTCAGCTGGCGACGGCGGTGGCGGGCGCGGGCGTGAAAAACATCGCCGATAATTGCTTCAGCAACGCGGTCGCCTGGTCCGTCTCGAGCCCGAGGCGCGCGCAAAGCAGCGTTTCGATCGGCGGAAGTTCAGGCAGGTAGTATTCCCTTGCCCGGACCACGGAGGCCGGGACCATGCTCGCGGGCACCGCGGTGAGGCCGATGCCGGCTTCGACCGCGGCGAGCTTGGCCTGATAATCGGGGCTGTTGAACACGATCTTGTAGGAGATGCCGTGCCGCGTCAGGGTGCGAATCATCCAGTCGTCCCCAGGCCACGTCAAAATCGGAATCGGTGCGCCCGGGCTCAGAACGAAATTCCTGGCGCGGACCCACACCAGCGGGTCTTTCATCCGGTTGATGACAAGCTGCTCGATTTCGGTCTCGATCGCCGGGTTCTCGAAGATGCAGGCAATATCGATGTAGCCGTCGATCACGCCCCTTCCGATCGGCACCGAATGATCGGTGTGAACGAAGATATCGTTGAGCGAACCGGCGGTTTGATTGCGAATGAATCGCTGCACGAACAAGGTGCTCAATCCAAGCCGCAACGGCTGGGTGCCGTCGGTATTACCACCGAGCCGCAACAACTGGTCGTTGGCTTCCAGGATTCGCCGCGCCTGTAGCAGCGCGAGCTTTCCCAATTCCGTGGTGGTCGTTCCATTCGCCGTCTTCAGAAACAGCGCGCCGCCCATCAGGCCTTGTAGCCGTTTGATCTGCGAGCTGATCGCAGGCTGGCTGAGCCCGAGCCGATCACCGGCCTTCGACAGGCTGCCGGTCTCGGATATAGCTACCACCGTACGCACGATCTCGATCGGAATATTCAAGTGTTGATGACGTCGGTGCATTGGACCCTCACCCGAGCTGACCAATAAGACCTTATCGATATATAAAATATAAAAACCTTCGGTTGTTTATAGCAGAGTCGTTCCTAATCAATTGCGTCACGTTCCTGTTAACGTCGATTTTTTGAGCTCGCACCAAGATTGAGTGGTTCAAAGATTCGCGCCAGGTCAGATTAGCGCGTCAAATGTCGGCACGGCAAGGCGTTCCGTTTTGTAGACCGTGGCGTTCGATTCTCCGAGGTGGCATCAACGATATTGATCTCCTCATAGAATTCATTCGAGCCATCGTTGCCGATCACGCACCCCAAATCGCAAAACGATCCATATAAGCCGTCTTCACACAACCTTGGGATGCTCCATACCACCTTGGAGGTAGGAGTGTCCGATGATCAAACTGCTTTTGTGCCGGCGCGGCGCCAGCGCGGTTGAATTTGCGATGCTGCTTCCGCTGTTTCTGGCGATGGTTTTCGGCATCGTGATATTCGGTTCTTACCTCGCGGTGGTCCATGGCCTGCAACAATTAGCCGCAGAGGCGGCGCGCTCATCGATCGCCGGAATGAGCGCCACCGAGCGCAGCAGCCTCGCCACCAGCTACGTCAGCACCAATGTCGGCACCTATCCGCTGATTTCCGCCAATAGCGTCAGCGTCAACGCGGCCACATCGCCCTCCGATCCGAACGTGTTCGTCGTGACCGTCACCTACAACGCGTCCGGCATGTTCATCTACTCGCTGCCCTTCGTGCCGGCGCCGTCGCGTACCATCGTCCGTTCGGCAGCCATTCCATTCGGCGGATTCTGAGGAGAGAGATGATGCGGTCGCACTTCAGACGCTTTTGCAGCGACGAGCGGGGCAACTTCGCGATCATGGCCGCGGGCCTGATGACAGTGGTAATCGGTTGCGCCGCACTGGGGGTCGATCTCGGATCGATCTTCACTGACAAGCGCAGGACCCAGAGTACCACCGATCTCGCCGCGATCGTCGCCGCGAGCAATCTCACCAACGCGACCAACGCCGCCACCGCAACCGTGACCAAAAACAACTACCCGGCCAGCGATCTGGTGTCGGTCGTACTGGGCACCTATACCGCAAACTCGGCGATTTCCCCGCAAGCCCGCTTCGTAACACCCGCGGTAGGTACTCCGAACGCGGCACGCGTCACGATGACGACCCAGACTCCACTATATTTCGCGCATTACATCACCGGCGCAAATCAATACAACATTACCACTACCGCAACCGCGGCCACTACCCAGATGGCTGCGTTTGCGATCGGTTCACGCCTGCTCTCGGTGAACGGCGGCGTGCTCAACGCCGTGCTCGGCAGCATGCTGGGAACGACGCTGTCGCTTTCCGTCATGGACTATAATTCCCTGGCCAGCGTCAACATCGACGCCTTCAGCTTTCTGTCGGCGGTCGCGACGCGCGTCAATCTGACCGCGGCGACCTACAGCCAGATCTTGAGCGCCAATCTCAAGGTCTCCGATATCATCGCCGCAATGTTGAGCGCGCAGCAAGTCGCCAACGGCGCCAGCAGCGCAACGACGGCCCTTTCCACCATCTCGCAGGCCATGAACACCGTCACCACGCAGATGCAATTGGGGTCGCTGATCGATGTCGGCCCCTACGGGGGTCTTACTGCCGGCACCTCGCCGCAGATGGGAGTGGCCGTCTCGCTGCTCCAGCTATTGAACGCGACCGCGCAGGTGGCCAATGGCACCCATCAAATTGCCACGGGCTTGGCCATTTCGCTGCCCGGCATCGCCAGCGTGTCGCTGGTCGTGACCATTGGCGAAAGAGCGCAAGGGTCGAGCTGGCTGGCGGTCGGCTCCGCGGGTGCAAGCGTGCACACCGCGCAAACGCGCGTGCTGCTGTCGATCCAGTTGCTCGGGGCCGGCCCCGTTCCTGCCGTCAACCTTCCGGTCTACGTCGAGGTTGCTTCCGGAACCGCGACGCTGAACGCCGTCAATTGCGGCTTTCCGAACATCTCCACCTCCACCGTGACGCTCGGCGTGACGCCGGGCATCGTCAACGCCTGGATCGGCAACGTCACGATGGCCGATATGAACAACTTCACCACCGCGCCCAATCCACCCCCTGCGACCCTGGTCAATCTGGGCCTCATCACCGTGAGCGGCCGCGCCAACGCCTACATGGGCAATACCACGCCCACCAACGTCACTTTCACCTACCCGGAGATCCAGGCGCAAACCCCTCAGACGGTGACGACGACCAACTTCACCTCGTCGCTGACGTCCAGCCTGCTCGGCAACCTCTCGCTCAACGTCACCATCATCGGCCTCGGGCTGCCGATTCCGGGCCTCGGCGCGACCGTGGCCGGCATCCTCGCCGGTGTCACCAGTCCGGTGGATCAATTGCTGGCCTCGCTGCTGCAAACCCTGGGCGTCGGGATCGGGCAGGCCGACGTCTGGGTCACCGGAGTGCGTTGCGACGGGGCGGTGCTGGTGAACTGAGTCGAGTGAGAACTAAGCCGGTGCAGGAATCGAATATCGGGGATCGGAAAGTGCAGAAGATGCTGAAGAGTTACCAGGCGGATGGCCCGCGCAAAGTTCTCCTCAAGGACGGAGTGATCCACTTCCAGGACACCAGCATCGGATGTTTCGTGCTGAACATCTCGACCGGCGGCGCCGGGCTCGTTCTCGACAGCGACGTTCCGCTTCCCTTCTCGTTTGATCTCGAAATCGACGGCGAACAGATCCGCCGGCGCTGTCTAGTGGTGTGGCGTAACGATTGTCTCCTCGGCGTGTCGTTTAACCTGGATCGCCGGTCCTGAACTCGAACCCAACTGGATTTTGAAAATGGAAAACTCTCCCATGGAATTAAATGCCAGCCGGAAACGATCGGTGATCGTGAAAAAACGGCGAACCAGCATCAGCCTCGAAGACAGCTTCTGGAACAGCCTTCACGCCATCGTCCAGATGGAAAAGGTGACCATCGGCGATTTCATCGACAAGGTCGCGCGTCAACGCGCCACGCCGAACTTGTCATCCAGCCTGCGCGTCGCCGTGCTGGAATATTATCGGCACCTCGCGATCGACAATGCCGTCGTTGGCGGCCCGAGCATGCCCCTCCCTTCGCAAGGCACCGATGATCCATCCCGGAAAGCCGATCAGGGCTCGGGTCTCGATCGGCTCACCGATTCCTGGAACGGCATGGAGCGGCGCCGCAATCCGTGCACCGGAATGAGGCACGAAACCAACCGGTAGAGCCGGCCCCCGCCACAATGCAATGCCGCAGGCGGCCCAGCATGGGCCGCCCCGGTACTTGCATCATCGTACCAGCGCCTAACCGACAATCTTCCGGTCCAACCCGCTTGGCCCAACCCGCCTTGGCGTGTATCAGAAGCGACAATTCGCTTCCCGAACATGCTGGACCGACGATTGCCGCAAAATCCTCCCATTAAACCCTTCATGGAAGTACTTTCGGGGCGCCGTCAGGCGGTGCCGCCGATCTGGATGATGCGGCAGGCCGGCCGATATCTGCCGGAATATCGCGAATTGCGCGCCAAGGCAGGCGGCTTTCTCGATCTGTGCTTCACGCCGGAATACGCCGCCGAAATCACGCTGCAGCCGATCCGCCGCTTCAACTTCGACGCCGCAATCATCTTCTCGGATATCCTGGTCATTCCCCATGCGCTCGGCCGCGCCGTACGTTTCGAGGCCGGCGAAGGCCCACGGCTCGATCCGCTGGACACCGCGGCGAAGGTTTCGACGCTGGCGGCGGATGCCGACTTCGGCAAACTCGAGCCGGTCTATGAGGCGCTGCGCCGGGTGCGCCGCGAACTCGATTCCACGATCGCGCTGATCGGTTTCTGCGGCGCGCCGTGGACGGTGGCCACCTACATGGTAGCCGGGCAAGGCACGCCGGATCAGGCCCCGGCGCGCATGATGGCCTATCGCGAGCCGGACGCATTCGCCCGCATCATCGACACGCTGGTGGAGAATTCGATTCAATATCTGCTCGGCCAGCTCAAGGCCGGCGCCGATGCGCTGCAGATTTTCGACACCTGGGCCGGCGTGCTGCCGCCGCGCGAATTCCAGCGATGGTCGATCGAGCCGACCCGGCGCATCGTGGAAGGCGTGCGCCGGCAAGTCCCGGGCGCCAGGATCATCGGCTTTCCCCGCGGCGCGGCCGCGCAACTGCCGGCCTATATCGAGGCCACCGGCGTCGATGCCGTCAGCATCGACTGGGCAGCCGAACCATCCTTTATCCGCGAGCGGGTGCAAAACCGCGTCGCCGTGCAGGGCAATCTCGATCCGCTGGCGCTGATCGCGGGCGGCGACGCGCTCGACCGCTCGATCGACGACGTACTGGCGAATTACGCGGGTGGCCGATTGATCTTCAACCTCGGCCACGGCATCCAGCAGGAAACCCCGATCGCGCATGTCGAGCAGATGCTGAAGCGGGTGCGCGCATATAAGGGCTGATCACACCGGCCGGCTGCGCGCGATGATGTCGGCGGCGCCCTTGTCCAGGAGATCGAGACCGACCGCGCGGCCGAGTTCGCGTGGGCGGTCCGCGGGGCCGGAGCGCGAGGCCTCGATGAACACGCCGCCATCGAGGTCGAGCACCGAAGCCGTCAGCGACATTGTCGCGCCCTTGATCGTGGAAAATCCCGCGATCGGCGAATTGCAATGGCCGTTGAGCACCCACAACACCTCGCGCTCGGCATCGGCGCTTTGGCGCGCGGCGGCGTCATCGATCAACGATAGAAGTCGCCGCGTTTGCCAATCCTGCGCGGCGCATTCCACCGCGACGATGCCCTGCCCCGCCGCCGGCAGCATTTCCTGCACCGAAAACTGATAGGCGATACGGCCCGCCAGGCCGACGCGCTCGAGCCCCGAGCGCGCCATGATCAGCGCGTCCGCCGGTCCGACCGCGCCGCCGTCAGGCAGCCGCTGCAATTCCAGGGCATCGAGCTTGCGCACGCGGGTGTCGGCGGCGCCGCGATAATGGATCACCTCGATCTCGGGAAACAGCCGCCGCGCATAGGCTGCGCGCCGCACCGCGTTGGTGCCGATCTTGAACCCCTTGCCGCGCGTTTTCCGGATCTGGTCGATCGATACCCCGGCGCGCACGACCAGCACGTCTTCAGCCGGATCGCGCGCCAGCGTGGCGCCGATCACGAGGCCCGGGGTTTCTTCATTGCCCGGCATGTCCTTGAGCGAATGCATCGCCGCCTGCAATTGCCCCGACAACACCGCCTGGCGGATTTCGGCAACGAAGGCGCCGCCCTTGCCGCCATGCGGCAACAGTTTGCCGATCTGGTCGGAATCGCCAGTCGTCTCGAACTTGACGATCTCGACGTCGAGGTCGGGCGCGGCCGCGGTCAGGCGGCGGGCAATCTCCTCGGTTTGCGCCAGCGCCATGGCGCTCTTGCGCGTTCCGATCCGCAGGCGAATTGCCACCACTCATGCTCCATTCGAGGCCGCGCCAAAATGACGCCCCCTCCGCGGCCGGCACGATAAAACCAGCGGGCCCGGGAAGCAAACGCGGCCCCCGAGAGCGCCGGCGTTACCGCGCGTCCTCCAAAATCATGTCGGAGGCTTTTTCGGCGATCATGATGACCGGCGCGTTGGTATTGCCCGACACCAGGTCCGGCATGACCGAACAGTCGACCACGCGCAAGCCTTCGATGCCGCGCACCCGGAGCCGCTGATCGACCACGGCCAGCGGATCGTTGCCCATCCGGCAGGTCGAGGTCGGGTGGTAGATCGTGCTGCCGCGCTGGCGGCAATAGGCCAATAGCTCCTCGTCGGTCGCAACCTTCGGGCCGGGGTCGTACTCATCGACCACATAGGGTTTCAGCGCCGGCGCACGCAGGATATTGCGCAGGATCTTCAGGCCTTCGACAGTGGTGGTGCGGTCGGTCTCGGTGGCGAGATAGTTGATGCGGATTTCCGGCGGCACGGTCGGATCCGCGCTTTTGATGCGCAGCGAGCCGCGGCTCTCGGGACGGAGCTGACAGACCGAAGCGGTGAAGCCGGAAAACGCGTGCAGCTTCTCTCCCATCTTGTCGGTCGAGAAGGGCAGGAAGTGAACCTGGATATCCGGCGTCGCCAAACGCGGATTGGTCTTGAAGAACGCCCCGGAGGTGCCGGCGGCGATGGTCAACGGGCCGGTGCGCGACAGCGCATATTGCACACCGGTCATGATCTGGCGGACCGGACTGGCGACCACATCGTTGAGCGTGATCTTTTTCGCGCAGCGCATCACGATCCTGACTTGCATGTGATCCTGCAGATCGCTGCCGACGCCGGGCGCATCGAGCACGACGCCGATGCCGTGCTTGTTGAGGAGATCCGAAGGACCCACGCCGGACAGTTGCAGCAATTGCGGCGAATTATACGCGCCACTTGAGACCAGGATTTCCCGCCGCGCCCGCGCCGTCTTGACGGTGCTGCCTTGCCGGTACTCGACGGCCCGGGCACGACGTCCCTCGAACAGGATGCGCTGCGCCAGCGCCGAGGTCTCGATATGCAGATTGCTTCGGCCTCGCGCTGGGCGAAGATACGAAAACGCCGCGCTGGCGCGCCGGCCACGCTGCGTCGTGGTCTGGAACCAGCCGGCGCCTTCCTGGCTCACGCCGTTGAAATCCGGATTGGTGGGAATGCCGGCTTCCGCGGCCGCCGTGATGAACGCACCGGAAAGCGGATCGGCATGGCGTGAATCGGACACCGGCAATGGCCCGCCGGCGCCGTGGAAATCATCCGCGCCGCGTTGCTGGTTTTCCGCCTTCTTGAAATACGGCAGCACGTCGTCATAGCCCCATCCGGCATTGCCGCGCTGCCGCCAGCGATCGTAATCCTGGTGCTGGCCGCGGACATACAACAGGCCGTTGATCGAGCTCGATCCGCCCAACACCTTGCCGCGCGGCTGAAACACGCTTCGGCCGTCAAGGCCCGGCTCCGGCTCGGTCTGGTACATCCAGTTGACGGTCTTGTCCTTGAACAGCTTGCCGTATCCGAGCGGCACATGGATCCAGAGGTTGGTGTCTTTTGGACCGGCCTCCAGCAGCAGCACCGAGCTCTTGCCATCGGCACTGAGGCGATTGGCGAGCACGCAACCGGCCGATCCTGCGCCGACGATGATGTAGTCGTATTCGAGTGTCGACGCGTTGTTTCCCGACGCGTGGGAGGCCGTTGTGCCATTCATGTCTTGTTTTCGTTTCTTCCCGGTAGAGATTTATCGAGGCACGTCGCCGTTACGGCGCGCCTTCCTGTCCCATCGGCTCCAGCTCCATCGGCTGCAACCCGAGCCGGCGGAACAGATCCATATCCTTGTCGTTTTCGGGATTGCCCGCCGTCAGCAAGGTGTCGCCGACGAAGATCGAATTGGCGCCGGCAAAGAAACACAGCGCTTGCATCTCATCCGTCATCGCGGTGCGCCCGGCGGACAACCGCACCACCGATTCCGGCATCATGATCCTGGCCGTCGCGACAGTACGCACAAAATCGATCGGCGAAATCGGCGTCGCATCCGCCAGCGGCGTGCCGGGGATCGGAATCAGCATGTTGATCGGAACGCTCTCCGGATGCTCCGGAAGATTGGCCAGCGTGGTCAGCATCGCGATGCGGTCGTCGGCCAGTTCGCCCATGCCGACGATGCCGCCGCAGCACACCTTCATGCCGGCGGCGCGGACGTTATCGAGGGTCTCGAGCCGGTCGGTGAAATTCCGCGTGGTGATGATCTCGCTGTAATAGCGCTCGGAGGTATCGATGTTGTGATTGTAGTAATCGAGGCCGGCGTGGCTCAGTTGTTCGGATTGCGCGCGATCGAGCATGCCGAGCGTCATGCAGGTTTCCATCCCGAGCGCCTTGACGCCCTTCACCATCGCAACGACGGCCTCCATATCGCGGGGCTTGGGGTTGCGCCAGGCCGCGCCCATGCAATAGCGGGTCGCACCGGCGTCGCGCGCCGTGCGGGCTTCCGCGATGACACGCTCGACTTCCATCAGCTTGGAGGCCGACAGGCCCGATTCGTGATGCACGGATTGGCTGCAATAAGCGCAATCCTCCGGACATCCACCGGTCTTGATGCTCAACAGCCGGCTGAGCTGAACCCTGTTCGGGTCGAAGTTCTCACGGTGCACGGTCTGCGCCCGAAACAGCAGGTCGTTGAACGGCAGATTGTAGAGTGCCGCGGCTTCCTCGACGGTCCAAATCTTGGAAGAGCTTGTTTTGGAAGAGTTTGGCTCGCGAAGGTCAGGGCGGGACGCCTGGGAGGGGTGGTCGAGGGCGGTTTGTTCGTAGTTCGCAAGCGTCATGATCTCTCCGAGGGCGCGGTTTCGGCGGTGAAACTCTAGCCACCACCCCGCAAAGTCAAGCGCCTGGGCCCGAGGCTGCGCGCCGAGCTTTTGAGACCCGTTTCTCAACGGGGCAGGTATCTCGGAAAGCATCTTGTGCAGTGCAGCATCGCCCCCTAGATAGCTGCTTCAGCGAGGTGCGCTACGTGACCGACGTCAATGCCAATGGTTGGGTTTCATCGACCCACCGCCCGATGGGCTTTCCCGAATTCGTCATCGTGATCGCCTCGATCATGGCGTTGAATCCGCTGGCGATGGACATGATGCTGCCGGCGCTGCCGAACATCGCCTCGGCATTCCACATCGAGGCCGCCAACCGGCCGCAGATGGTGTTGTCGACCTTCCTGATCGGGTTCGGCGTCGGCCAATTCGTGATGGGGCCGTTGTCGGACCGGTTCGGACGCCGTCCGGTACTGATCGACGGCATGGCTTTGTATTGTATCGCCAGCGTGCTCGCGATCACCGCGTCCTCCTTCGAGATGCTGCTGCTGGCGCGGGTGCTGGAGGGATTGGGAACCTCCGCCACCCGCGTGATCGCGACCACGATCGTGCGCGACTGCTACGCCGGGCGCCGCATGGCCAGCGTGATGTCACTGGCGATGATGGTTTTCATCGCGGTTCCCGTGATCGCGCCGTCGTTCGGCCAGGCGGTGATGCTGCTGACGCAGTGGCGCGGCATCTTCGTCGTGCTGACGATCTACGGAATCCTGGCGCTGATCTGGAGCGCGCTGCGCATGCCGGAGACGCTGGCGGTAGCCGACCGCAAGCCACTGACGGTACGCGACGTCCTCAGTGCGTTCCGCCAGACCATCACCAACCGGCAGACCATCGGCTACGCGCTCGGGGCGGGTTGCGTGCAGGGAGCGCTGTTTGCCTTCGTGTTTTCGTCGCAGCAGATCTTCACCGGCATCTACCAGCTCGGGCATTATTTTCCGCTGGCCTTCGCCGCGATGGCGGTTGGCGTGGCCATCGCGGGATTTCTCAATTCGCGCATCGTCGGCAAAGTCGGCATGCGCGTGATCTCGCATAGCGCGCTGGTCGGGTTCGTTGCGGTCGGCGCCACGATGTTCGTGGCCGAGAAGACCGGCATGCTGCCGCTGGCGCTGTTCATGGCGCTGGGCGCGCTGATGATGTTTGCGTTCGGCATGGTGTTCGCCAATTTCACCGCGCTGGCGATGGAGCCGCAAGGCCATATCGCGGGTACCGCCTCATCTTTATATGGCTCGATCACGACAATGCTCGGGATCGGCATCGGCACCGTGATCGGCCAGGACTATAACGGGACGCTGCTGCCGTTCGCGACCGGGTTTTTCCTGTGCGCGCTGGCGGCGCTGGCCGTTGTCGCAGTCGCCGAAAAAGGCCGTTTGTTCAGGCCCCATCAAGCCGTGCCGGATCGCGCCTGATCATTACCCCCGCGTTTAGAGCGTTTTCGAGCCAACGGGTCGCGCGAATGCGCGCCCGATGACAGGCTCCGTGGGTACCGGTTCGCGTCAAGAAAACGCGTCAAAATAAGAGTCTAGAGCCTGGTTCTGATTCCATCAGAACCAGAAATGCTCTAGGTCGGAAAGCCGTATAGCCGGGCCGGATTGTCGACCAGGATCTTGCGGCGCAGTTGGTCCGACGGCGCCCATTCGCCGAGCAGATCGAGAAGCTGGCCGTCATCCGGCATATGCGTTGCGCCGAACAAATTCGGATGCGGCCAGTCGGTGCCCCATACGCAACGATCGGGGGCAGCGTCGATGTAGCCTCGCGCCAGTGCTGCGACGTCCTCATAGGGATAACCCTTGACCGAGCTGCGATAGCCCGAAAGTTTTACGTAGGCTTGGCCCGATTGCAGCAGGCCGACCGCGGCGCGGAATTCTGCACTGGCCGTGCCCCGATCGCCCTGCACGCCGGCCATGTGATCGAGCACCACCGTCACCGGCAGCTTTCGTATGATCGGGGCCAGATCGGCGATCTGCGCGCCATGGGTGTAAAACTGGATGTGCCAGCCGAGCGGCGCCACCTTGGCGGCGAGGCTTTCCAGCTGGGCCAGCGGCGTGCCGTTGCCGCTCACCGCATTGAACCGCACCCCGCGCGCGCCTTGCGCATGCATTTGCCTGAGCTGAGCGTCATCCACACTCTCGTCGATGACCACGACGGCGCGCGAATGATCCCGGCCGAGCAATTCGACGGCATCCAGGGTGCAGCGGTTATCGGTGCCGAAGGTCGAGGGCTGCACGATCACCATGCGGTCGATGCCGATGGCGCGCGCCATCGCCTGATAGGCCGGCACGGTCGCTTCCGGCGGCGAGTAGGAACGGCCCGGGCTCAATGGGTAACGCTCGTACGGCCCATTGATGTGGAAGTGACAATCGGTTGAGCTGGCCGGCGCCTGCCAACGCGGCGCCGACGTCACCGCGCGAGGCGGCAAACAAGGTTTTGTCATACGAGTTTTTCCTGCGAGTCTATCCTGCGAGCTTATCCTGCATTCCGGCCGGCGATGGCCGCAATGGCGTTAGCCCATCCGGCACAATCGAAGCAAGCGATCGGCCCTTGGTCTCCGGCAGCATCGCCAACGCCGCTAGCATCAAGCCATAGGCCAGCAACGCGAACAGCAAGATCGCGCCGCCCAACCCGAGCTTTCCGCTCAGAAATCCGACCAGTGCCGGAAACAGCGCGCCGATGGCGCGGCCCGAATTGTAGCAGAAGCCTTGTCCGGCGCCGCGAACCTCCGTCGGGTACAGTTCGGTCATGAACGGACCCATCGCGGAAAACATCATATAGAGGATGAAGCCGAGGGGTGCGCCAAGCACCAGCATCAGACCGTCGCCGATCGGCGCCGCCAGATAGATCGCGACGCAGATCATCGAACCGACCGCGGAGACGATGAAGGTCCGTTTGCGGCCGATCAGGTCGGACAGATACGCGCCGGCGATGAAACCGAGGAACGCGCCGAAAATGTGGATCAACAGATACGACCCGGTGTTCAGCGAACTCAGGCCGCGCTCGGTCTTCAGATAGGTCGGCAGCCAGACCGACAGCGCGTAAGAGCCGCCCTGCGCGCCCGTCACCATCAGCGCGACCTTTGCCGTGGTGGCGAGATAGGGCGGCCGCAACACCGTGAAGGCCTGACTGAAGCCGCCGGCGCCGGAAGCGCGGCGCGCATTGAAGATCTCCGGCTCGCTCATGCGGCGCCTGATCCACAGCACCAACAGCGCGGGCGTCAGCCCGATCCAGAACATCACGCGCCAGGCGACGACATCGGGCAGCACCGCGAACATCAGCGTGTACAATAGCGCCGCCGTGCCCCAGCCCACCGCCCAGCCGCTCTGCACGAATCCGACGGCGCGGCCGCGATATTTGTCGCGGATGATTTCGCCCATCAGCACCGCGCCGGCCGACCATTCGGCGCCAAAGCCGAGGCCCTGCAGCGCGCGCAGCACGAACAACTGCTCGAAATTTTGCGCAAAGCCGCACAGGAAGGTGAAGACCGCGTACCACAGCACGGTGATCTGCAAGACGCGGACCCGGCCATAGCGATCGCTCAGTGCGCCGGCGAACCAGCCGCCAAACGACGAGACCACCAGCGTAATGGTTCCGAGCAAGCCTGCTTCGCCGCGCGAGATGTTCCAGGTTGCAAGCAGGGTCGGAATGACGAAGCTGTAGATTTGCACATCGAGCGCGTCGAGCGACCAGCCGCCAAAGCAGCCCGCCATGGTCCGCCGCTCACCCGGCGTGAGTTCCCGCATCCACTGAAGCATCGCTTCCCCCATCCCGCATTATTTTTTTCAAATCTATGCCGGATGCTTGCAGTCCTCCTACCGTTATTTTTGCTCGGCAGCTATCCGCCGAGATGGAGTTCGCGGCGGCCCAATCAAACAATAACAGGGATCGACGCGTGGCCAACGGCCGAAACATGTTGCTGCGGCGCGACATCAAATCAGAGCCGGCTCTGGTTTTTATTTTGACGCGTTTTCTTCACGCGAACCGGCGGCCACGGAGCCTGTCATCGGACGCGCATTCGCGCGACCCGTTGGCTCGAAAACGCTATAGACCGATCTATTCGGCGGCCTCGCGAACCGGAACGCCCTGCTCGATATCGAATTGCAGGATGTCGTTGAAACGGTTGAACGCTCCGCACAGCGCGATGCGCCACGTCAGTTCGACGATCTGGGCTTCGGAGAAATGTTCCCGCAGGCGCGCAAAGACCTCGTCGCGGGTCTTGTTCCAGTTGTTGGTGACCGCGATGGCATATTCGACGACGAGCCTGTCGACGGCATCGAGCTCCGGATGATCCTTGTAATCGAGCAGCCGCTCGGCGCCTTCTTCCGAAACGCCCTGGATCGCCAGCTTCGGCGCGTGATGCGAAACGCAATAGGTGCATTTGTTCAAGAGCGAGACCGTCACCAGCGCCAGTTCAAGATGACGCTTCGACACCACCGCGTCGTCGGCCAGATCGACCAGTAGCGACCAGACGTGCTTGAAGATCGGCGGCCGGTGCGCCATCACGCCGGCCTGGTTTTCAAATGCGCCATAGGTCGTCATCTTGTCCCACAGCGGCGCGAGTTCCGCCGGCAGGTCATTTTTCGTCTTGATCGAGATGCGGGACATGGTTTCTCCGTGGAAGCGGGATCGAGGGTCAGAGGGGGGAATTCGCCAGTCCTGACAGCGCCGGCGACTCGTCCAGGATAAGCCGCGTTGGAATACCGCGCAAAAGCCCGCTGAAGCGACCCTTGTCTTCGAACCGCTCCCGAAACGGCGACGCCGCGAAGGCTTCCTTGAAACGCAGAAGAATGCCGCCGGCGATATAAATGCCGCCGGTCGCGCCGATCGTCACCGCGAGGTCGCCCGCGACCGTGCCGAGAAATCGGCAGAAGTGAGCGAACGCGTCGACACAGGTCGCGTCCGTCCCGCAAATGGCGCGATTGGTGACGTCCGCCGGCGTCAGCGGCGCCGCCGCAACGCCTGCGATCGAACACAGCGCCTCGTACAGATTGACCAGCCCGGCGCCCGACAGCGCCCGTTCCGCCGAGACGTGCTCGAAGCGGGTGCGAAGCACCGCGATGATGGCGTCCTCCTCTTTAGTGGACGCAGCAAGCGTGACATGACCGCCCTCGCCCGGCACCAGCGCCCAGTTCTCGCCGACCGGTATCAGCGAGCTGACGCCAAGACCGGTTCCCGGCCCGATGACACCGATGGGGCCCTTTGCCTCCGCGGATTCGGGTCCGACCAGAAAAATGTCAGATGCCCGCAAATACGGCACCGACAGGGCGGTGGCGGCAAAGTCGTTCATCACCGCCAGCGATGACAGCTGCAGGCTCTGTTTCAGCTCGGAGATCGAAAACGTCCAGCCGTGATTTGTCAGCGCGATCATATCGCCGAACACCGGACCTGCAATCGCAAGCGCGGCTTCGCTCGGCCGCAGCGAAGGCGCCAAGCCTTCGATATAGGCCGTCAGCGCATCATGCAGCGAGGCGTATTGTCCGACTCCGACGTGCACGAGGTTTTGATAGGCGCCGTTCTGCGCCAACGCAAAACGCGCATTGGTACCGCCGATGTCGCCGATGACCCTTAATCCGCCCAACCGATATCCTCCTTGTCGCGAACGAATGCCAAGTTGAACGAAGGGGCGAGCCTTGCGGTTCCGGTCGCCGAGGTCAGCTGCCAAGGCACGAAACGCATAGCCGCCTTCGACGGGCGATACAACGGCACCCGTATTGGCCCGGATACGCGCCTTGGGATTCATGGCCCGCGACAACTTGGCCGGCGACGGCTTGCCGGACGCTGGAACCGGCCTATGGTTGCGTCAAAATGACGTCAGGGAGCGATCATGACCAGGCGATGGATGGCAGCGGCCGTTGTTCTGATGATGGCTGGCATGAATGGCGCGCAGGCCCAGGATTATCCCGCCAGACCTGTCACGATGATCATTCCGTTCGCGGCCGGCGGCCCAGCCGATATCACGGGGCGGATTGTCGCCGATATTTTCAGCCGTTATCTCGGCCAGCAATTCGTGGTGGAAAATGTCGGCGGTGCCGGTGGCACCATCGGTGCGCTTCGCGCCGCGCGTGCGGCCCCCGACGGCTACACGATCCTTTCCGGCCACATGGGCACCAATGCGCTGGCGGCGGCGTTCTACCCCGATCTCGGCTACGACGTGCAGAAGGATTTCGAGCCGATCGGACTGACCGCCGAATACCCTGAGTTGCTGGTGGTCCGCAAAGACTTTCCCGCCAACACCCTCGGCGAATTCGTCACCTATGCCAAAGCCAATGCCGGCAAGCTCAACGTCGGGCACGCCGGAGTCGGCTCGGTATCCTACATCGGCTGTCTGCTGCTGGATGCGGCGATCGGCATCAAGCCGACCATGGTGCCGTTCACCGGCACCGCGCCAGTGTTGAATGCGATGCTCTCGGGCGAGATCGACTATGAATGCGATCCGGTGCTCGGCACCCTGGCCCAGGTCCGCGCCGGAAGTGTCAAGGCGCTGGCGATCGCCGCCAGCAAGCGCAGCCCGATGTTGCCGGATGTGCCGACGTCCCACGAGCAGGGCCTGGGCGAATTCGACTGCGCGCCGTTCTACGCGGTGTTCGTCCCGAAAGGCACGCCGAAGCCGATCATCGATAAACTCGCGGAAGCCCTCAACAAGGGCCTCGGCGAGGACGCCGTACAAAAGCGGTTGGCCGACCTCGGCGCCGAACTCGTGGAACCGGATCGCCGCGGCCCCAAAGCGCTGGCCGATCTCGTGCGAAGCGAAGCCGCGCGGCTGATGCCGATCCTGAAAGCGGCGACGGAGAAATAGGTGGGTTGTGGAAGGTAGTGGTAGCGAGAGAGCGAGGCGCTACCCCACGATGTCGAAACGATCGTCGAACGACCAATCGGGCTTGGTGTTGTCCAGGTCGAAGCGCGACATCATGCGTGCCTTGCTTCAGGACGGCGCCTTGAAGTCGTAGGAAATCCGTCCCGCCGGAAGATAGAACAACGCGATCAGCGCGCCGCCCTTGACCTCCGGGTAATGACGGCTTCCCGGATCCGGCGCGGTCCAGCCCGGTCCCTGCCAGCCTTGCAGCCCCCGGAGTTCGGCGCCCTCATCGAGCGGGATCACCAGATTCAATTCGCCATAGGGATGACCGTGAAACTGGCCGCGCAGCACCTCGTCGTCATGCTCGTCCTTGAACCGCTTGGGGTCCTTGCTGTCCATATAGACGGCGGTGATGCTGAAATGGAACGTCTCCGGCGAGGGCTCCATGATCCTGCTGCGTCGATAGTTCGGACCATCGACCTCCTGATTGGCGGCCCATCCCTCCTGCACGCCGAGCTTGATCAGCCGGGCGAGGTCTTTGTAGAGGTCGCTGTGCTCGCCATATTTCTGGTTCAACCATTTCTCCATCCGCGCGTTCGGGGTCATGTCCTTGACCTCCTGCAGAAACGGAATGCTGCGCTGGATGAGCTCTTCGCGATGTCCCATGTCGGTTCTCCCTTGCACGTTTTGTTCAGTCCTCGAAGCCCGCGAATTGAGCGAATTCCTCAACCGCGGCCTTCGGCATCTGGCTTCCGGTACGTACGGTTTCGTCTTCGGCGAATCCGATCGATATGCCGCAAACCACCATCTGGTCCGGTGGTATCGGCAGCAGATCGCGCAACAGCGCGTGATATTTCGAAAAGGTTTCCTGCGGACAGCTCTGCAGGCCTCGCGCCCCGGCAGCGATCATCACGTTCTGGATGAACATGCCGAGATCAAGCCAGCTGCCGATCTGCAGCCGCCGGTCGATGGTGACGATCAGGCCCGCGGGCGCACCGAAGAAGCCGTAATTCTTCGCCGTCTGGCGCGCACGGCCCGCTGTGTCCGACTGCTCTATACCGAGCGATCCATAAAACAGCCGGCCGAATTGGTCGCGGCGCGACGCGTACGGCTCCGGCAGTTTCGAGGCATAATACCGGTACTCGGAGGCATGCTGCTCGCGGGCTTCCTCATGCGCCTGCAACAACGCCGTTATAATTTCGGCCTGCTTGGCGCCCGCGACCGCGTAGACGTGCCATGGCTGAATATTGGCGCCGCTCGGCGCAAACCGCGCGACATCGAGGATATCGGCGATGATCTGTCGCGGCACCGCCCGGCTCGTGAAGGCGCGGCAGGCAAAGCGGCCCTTGATGATCCTGTCGACATCTTCCAGGCCTTCGCGGCTTGCTTCATGCAAAGGTGTCCTGGCCGCTATTTTTTGCTGAGCAGAGGACATCCACCCTCCTCTTGAGGTTTGAAAGCCTCGTTGCCGGGTATCGTTGCTAATAATTGATAGTAGTCGAACTTGTATCTGGATTGCTCGGGCGACTTGACCTTGAACAGATACATGTCGCGAACCAAGCGACCGTCTTCGCGAATCCTGCCGTCTTTGGTCATGAAGTCGTTGACGGGTATTTCGCGCATCTTTGCAGCCACCACCGGGCCATCGACGCTGCCGGCCGCGGCGACCGATTTGAGATAATGCGTTACCGCACCGTAGGTGCCGGCATGGATCATGGTCGGGACCTTGCCGGTCTTCTCGATGAAACGCTTCGACCACGCCCGGGTGTCGTCGTTGAGATCCCAGTAGAACGCCGAACTCAGGATCAACCCCTGCGCGCTCTGCAGGCCAAGGCTATGGATATCGGCGATGAACACCAGAAGGCCGACCAGCTTCTGGGTCTTCGTCACCCCGAACTCGCCGGCCTGCTTGACGGCGTTGATGAAGTCGCCGCCGGCATCGGCCAGAGCGATCGCGTCGGCCTTCGACGATTGCGCCTGCAACAGGAATGAAGAGAAGTCCGGCGTGTTGATCGGATGCTTGACCGCGCCCACGACCTGACCGCCCGCGGCTGCGATCACCTTGCGGCTGTCGGCCTCCAGCTGTGCGCCCAGCGAGTAATCCGCTGACAGGAAATACCAGCTCCTGACCCCGAGCTTCGATACCGCTTTGGTCGTACCCTGCGACAACGCATAGGTATCGTAAGTCCAGTGAATTCCAGTCTGCGAGCATTCATCCCCGGTCAGACGCGACGTCGCGGCCCCCGTCGCCAGGAACAGCTTCTTCTTGTCGCGGGTAATGCCCTGGACCGCGAGCGCCACCGCCGAATTCGGCACGTCGAGGATCACCTCGACATTCTCGTTCTCGATCCAGCGCCGGGTAATCGCGCCACCGATATCGGCCTTGTTCTGGTGATCGGCCGAGATCACCTCGATCTTGCGCCCCAACACGGTGCCGCCGAAATCATCGACCGCCATTTGCGCGGCAACCACCGAGCCCTGACCGCCATTGTCAGCGTAGAGCGACGACATGTCGGTCAGGACGCCGAGCTTGAGAGGCGGCATTTGCGCCGCCACTGGCCGGAAGCTGCCGCCGGCGCCTAGCGCCACAAGCGTCCCCAACATCCAGATCGGCCAAATCCTGCTGGCCGTCTTGCTTCCGATTGCGCGCGGCATGCCCTTCACCCCGATTATCGACATCCCCGATAATCCCGGACCTGCGCCGCGCGGAAGTGAAACTATTTCAGCTTTGAAATGAGCGGCCTGCAGATTGCCCTGGCAAAGACGGGAAGCCCTTGAAATAACGTGATTTCCTGTGCCCAATACATTCGGTTTGATCGAACTTTCCCGATATACAGGCTGACGCATTCGGATTTGCCGGACCGCCGACAGGGGCCAGATGACCGTACCGTTTTCCAGCTTCGACCTGAATCTGTTGCGCGTGTTCGACGCCGTCATGGAGGAGCGGAGCGTTCTGCGCGCGAGCCAGAAGGTTTTCCTGAGCCAGTCCGGCGTCAGCCATTGCCTCGCGCGGTTGCGCGAAATGCTGGAAGACGAACTATTCATCCGGACCACTACGGGAATGCAGCCCACCGCGCGCGCGCTGGCGATGGCTCCCCTGGTCCGCGACGCTCTCAAAGCTCTGGAAGCTGCTGTCGAACTGCCGAAGTTTGAACCTGGCGGTTCGACCAGGAAATTCACGATCGCCGCCAATGATTTTACGACCATGGTGATCGCGCGCAACCTGCTCGGGATTCTCGCCGCAGAGGCGCCTTTGATCGACCTCGCCATCAAGCCGGTGACGCGGATCGATTTGGCCGAGCAGATCGACCTCGGGCGGATCGACGTTGCGATCGGCACCTTCTCAGCGGTGCCGCCGCGTTTCAAGTCGGACTTCCTGTTCGGCTATGACGACGTTCTCATCACCCATTCCGGCCAAAAGCTCGGCGCGATCACGACAGACACACTTGCGAAACTTTCCATCGTCGTGGTGTCGTTTGGCGGCGAACAGGAAGGTGCGATCGACGGCTTCATCTCGGAACGCGGTCTGGCGCGAAGATCGGAGATGTACGACCGGACTGCATTCGAAAATGCGTTCGCGGCTTCCAGCCAGGTGCCACGCGTCGCAGTCTCGTTGCCGCATTTTCTCGCACTTCCAACGCTGCTCGGCGATTCAAGTCTGGCTGCGATCGTGCCGCGGCCGCTCGCCAATTCTTTCGCGGCAACTCACCCCGTAGCGATCTACGAGCTGCCTTATCCGACCGCTCGACTCGAGGTGCGCTCACTCTGGCACGAACGTTACGAAGGGGATGCATCGCAGAATTGGCTCCACGCCGTCCTCAGACGAGCAACGGAGCATCTTCGGATCGATGCCGTCGCATGAGAGGCAGATGCTTCAGGCAATTAAAGACAGCAACGGTATTCCGAAACGCCTCGCATCCAGACCGGGTTACTGTCGAGATTGCAGGACGCTTAACGCACCGCTTGAGGTGGCAGGCCTGGCCCCACAAGGTTCGGCGAGTGTGGGGAAAGTTGGTAGCGAGAGACCGCTACCGCCAGACACCCCCCGGCAAAACCCGCGAATTCTGCATCAAAATGACCGGCTAGCGGCCTCGAGGCGCTCCCTTCACACTCGAGAGGTCTAAGGCTCGATCCCTGGTGCGCCCACCAGTTTTTCTGCGCCCTTCCCGGTTTTTCCCACAGTAGCGTCTCACACAGCGGGTCCCTTACGATTCGGCCTTGCCTTGGTTCGCATTATTGCGATTTCAGATTGCGGGCCGCGTAAATCCCGGTCAGGCCCTATCGGGCGACCATTGCTGAGGAAGCCGCATGATCGACATCTTCCTGATCAGCCGCGCAGATCCAGTATTGCCCCGCCCTCCGACTGCTGAATGATTGGTCGCGGTCAAGGGCACCACGCCCGCGAGATCGGGCTGAAGGTGAAGAGGAAATGAGCGACCCAGGTACCCAACCTTGGCCTACTGCTGCAAAGATTCTGCGACGACTTCGCGCGGACGAAGCTTTGATAGAGATGGTGCGCGCGGAGCAGGTGTTTCTCGCGAGCCGCTAGACATTCCAGCGAAATCCGAAGCCGTCGGCCTGGTTGAGATAGGACCGAAGGCGAAGAAATGACCGATTCCCTTTCGCTCTCAATTTTCACCATCGAGTCCGACCGAAAGCCAGTCCTCGCTTTCGCGGTCAAAAAACACGAAGATGCTGATGCATTTTTCAGAGACGAGGTTGTGCGTACCAAACTCAGGTCCGCCAATTCTAGCGGTGTCCCGCTCTGCGACGGTCTCTCAATTCTGCGCCTTCGCTTAACAAATGCGGATGAGCGGGCACGCCACCGCGAAGAGATGGCAGAAAGGTCGCCGGCCAGTCTTGCGGCGATCTTCCTGGTCGACGTTGACGCAGGATAAGCCGTCGTACGGGGCCAGTGCCGGTGTGGAGTTTCCGGGGATCGACCCGGAAACATCAAGACATCAAGATGCAAACTCTTAACTTGGCTGCCTCTCGGCCTATGACTAGGTTCCAATTGGCGTCCCCCAGGAACGCCAAGTCTCAAAACCGATAAGCCCGTCCGCACAAGGCCCCCGCGGACGGGGTTTTTCGTTAGCGGCCCGTTTTGAAATGGCGAGTGGCCCAATTCGGCCTACACCAAAAAGAAACGGCCCCAGCGCGGGGAGCAACTGAGGCCGTCCTCCGGGGATTGTTCCCTGCGTCTCGCGGGGTTCGTTGGCGAAGCGGCAACCTGCCGTTTCTGACTTCGCCAAAAGCTCTTTCAGGCACGCTAGAGCGCGCCCGCGTGACGCCTGAGAAAGTCCCAGCAGGTACAGCTAAAAGGGATAGATTGCTCAAATGAGGATCATGGTCCTGGTATTTGCTTTCATATTGGCCGGATGCGCTGGCGATCGGCTGAAACCGCCAACAAAATGCGACGCCGTTTCGGCGGTTCTATCAAATCCGTCTACTACGCCTCATCAGGAGGCGGCAGCGATGGAAATGGGCCGGAGCAACCATTGCTTCGGAAATGGACCGCAAAGACATCCTTGGACGATAAGTGAAAATTAAGGCCTCGAAACCTATTGCTTTTTGATTCGCCGTAGACTCACGAAGGAAGCCGTTTTTCGGTGGACGCGAAGTCATCTAGAGATCGAGCTTCCATATTGTGGGCGTGGTCGACCACTCAGAGGATTGCCATGACTGCAATTGCAAAGCGTTCTCAAATGTCATTCCTGCGATCTCACCAGATTTCGACATTCTCAAAACAGTGGCCGTCTTCTGCGGGGTTGGTCTCTGTGTTTCGCTAATCCTCGCGTCCTACGGCTTGGACCTCAGCGCCGGTTTTTTTAGCTTTCCTTTGCCGCCGTTCATCATCGTCGGCATGCACCCACGTGTAAGGCGCAATCTCGCGTACGGCCCGCGCGGGCGCCAAGTCGCTTTGAACAGTCCAGTTTAGCACCTCGACAAATTCAGTGGTGCTGGCCGGCGAAAATCCATAGCCGTCTAATGCCTGACGCACTCGGAAGGGCACTCAGGCGGGTTCGACCTGCGCAGCTCCTCTGTTCGGCCACCACGAGAAGATGGCAGGAACAATCACGACCCGGGCGGTTTGGTGTTCGACAGCGGCAGTCGGGGCGCCAAAAATTCAAAGCACGCGGCCTGGGAGAGATAAATGGTCGAAAAAAAGCACGGCGTGATTATCGAGACGCCCACGGAAGCGCGGCAGGGCGAACCCGGACCGTCTGTTCTGCTGCTCATGACAATTTCGACCGGCCTAGCGGTCTTAATTCTTGGTCTGATCTGGTTCGTGTTTTTTCGCACCTAGACGATCTCAGCCGTTTCGCGAGATACCGGCGGCGAGTGTTTTCCAGCTTGGCTTCACGAAGACAGCCGGGGCCAGATGCAGCTTGTCGTTCACACATCCGGTCTCTTAAAGCGGCTGATCGATCAGGCTCGGAAGGAGACCGTCGATATCGATTGGCTTTTTGACATCTTCAGAAGCGTGCATTCGGTTTTCTGATGCTGATCCCGGCCATCGCGATGGCTTGTCCCGGTCTGGCATCCTGGCAAGCGTAGCCATCGCCTTCCTGCCGTAGAGATGATAGTGGGTCGTGATCGCCTGACCTTACCGCAGTTTCTCACCAAAGGACCGGTAGGCTGAAAGGCGCCGTGTCAAAGACCGGACGAAACAAGCCGTGCTTGTTTCGGAACCCACATGCCCTGCCCGGGTTGCCTTGTAACAGTTATGCGACCGAAATCGCGCGACGTAACAAAAGCAAGGACACGTGACATGAAGAGGACGATACTCACAATCACTGCGGCGGCATTGCTGATTTCGACATCGGCTTTCGCACAATCCGTCGGCGAGAAAACCGGCGTGAACTCCACACTCGGCATCAGTCCGACGACGGCCGATTTCGTGAAGGAAGCTGCGATGAGCGACATGACGGAAATCGCTGCTTCCAAACTGGGCCAAGAACGTGGCAACGCCCAGGAGAAGACCTTTGCCAGCCAGATGATCACGGATCACACCAAGACATCGGATCAGCTCAAGTCAATGGCGCCCGCCGATGCCAAGGCGGCAATCCCCACCGGTCTCGACAGTTCTTCGCAGAGCAAGATCGACAAACTGAAGGACGCGAAGCCGGACAGCTTCTCCTCAGATTTCGACTCCATGCAGGTCAGCGCCCACAAGGATGCAGTGTCGCTGTTCGAGCGTTATGCCAAGAGCGGCGAAGATCCGAAGCTGAAGGATTGGGCTGGCGAGACGCGCTCTTGTGCTCCCCAAATTGTGTTCCTCGTCCGTTGGCCGCGTGGTCGCCGGCCTCGCCCTGGGGCCTCGGCCTCCGTCAGGCGCGTGACGTGGTGACCAGCCGCATATGCACCACTATCAATTGTCGATAATTTCGCGCACCTTGTTGCCAAACTCTGCCACCGCAAACGGTTTCGCCATCACCTGCATTCCAGCGTCGAGATGTCCGTTTCCGACCGACGCATTCTCCGCATACCCGGTCACGAACAATACCTTAAGTCCCGGCCTGAAGGTTCGCGCTGCATCCGCCACTTGCCGGCCATTCATGCCGCCGGGCAACCCGACATCCGTGACAAGCAGGTCGATGCGCGCATCGGAGCGCAATATGCTGAGCCCAGCAGGTCCATCCGCGGCATCAATCGCGACGTACCCAGCTTCTTCAAGAACCTCGCGCATAAGCATGCGGACCGTCGGTTCGTCGTCGACAATGAGCACTGTTTCGCCTTGGCCGCCATCCTTCGTAACGGTCGTCTCCGAGGGAGCATCCATTGTTGCTTCACCTAAGAATCGCGGTAGGTACAAACACATCGTAGTGCCCACTCCCAATTCGGAGTAGACTCGTACCTGACCACCAGACTGACGCACGAAACCGTGAATCATCGACAACCCCAATCCCGTGCCTTGACCGAGGGGCTTCGTAGTGAAGAACGGATCGAAAATTTGCGAAATGACGCCCGGGGTCATACCCGTGCCGGTGTCTGTTACGCAAAGGGAGATGTATTGGCCAGACGGAAGCTCTCGATCTTTTGCTGCGCGCTCATCCAGCCATTTATTGGCGGTCTCGATCGTGATGCGGCCACCGTCGGGCATTGCGTCACGCGCGTTGATGATGAGATTGAGAACGGCATTTTCAAGCTGCGATAAATCGATTTTGGTGAGCCAAAGTCCGCCGGCGCCGACGACTTCCAATACGACTGCCGGTCCCACCGTCCGACGTATCAAATCCTCCATTCCATTGATCAGCTTGTTGACATCGGTGGGTTTCGGGTCGAGCGTTTGACGCCGGGAAAACGCCAGCAACCGCTGCGTCAAGGTCGCTGCCCGCTTAGTCGAACCTTGCGCAGCAGCGATGTATCGCTCCAGGCCGGCGATCTGACCCTGGCCGAGCCGCCGCTCAAGTAACTCGAGGCTGCCGCTTATCCCCGCCAACAGGTTATTAAAATCATGCGCAATCCCCCCCGTCAGTTGACCGATAGCCTCCATTTTCTGCGACTGACGCAATGCCTCTTGCGCCACCGCCAATTCGGCTTCTGCAGCCTTCTCGTCCGTTATGTCCCGCCCGCTGCAATAGACCATTCCGTCTTCGGGAACGCCGACCCAGGAGATCCATCGATAGCTGCCATCTCTACATCGATAGCGGTTTGGGAACCTGATCGCGGGCTGTCCTTGTTGCGTCAACTCGAAACCGGCTCGCGTTCGCTCCAGGTCATCCGGATGCAATAACTCGAAGATCGAGGTTCGCGCTACCTCTTCCTCGGACCAACCCAGAACCGTTTTCCATGCTGGGTTGGAAGTCTCGAAATAGCCCTCCGAATTCAGCGCCCCCAGAAGATCGGGGCTAACCTGCCACGTAAGTCCCCTCGCCTGCGTACGTTCTATGACCTGACGTTCGAGGTTCGCATTAAGTTCAAGCAAGCGAGCTTCACTCACCCTCAGGGCCGCCGCCGCTCGATGCGCTTCCGTAACTTCGTACCCCCCGACGAAGATGCCCGCAACGCTTCCGTCCGGATCGCGAACAGGCTGATAAACAAAATCGATAAATTGGATCTCGTCGCTTCCGTATAGACGCAACTCCATTGCGCGGGTGACGACAGCTTGCCCTGTTGAATAGACTTCGTCGAGCAGTTCAAAGTAACCCTGTCCGTCCAGTTCTGGAAACATCTGCCGAACAGTCTTGCCGATGAAATCGGTCCGACCAGAGATTTCGAGATAGGCCTCGTTTACATATTCATAGACATGTTCAGCGCCCCGCAGCACACCGACGAAGCCCGGCATCTGACCAAATAGTTGCTGCTGTCGCTCGCGCTCAGCAGCGATCCGTCGATCGGCCAGAACGCGCTCGGTGGTCTCGGTAACGACGGCAAACACGCCGACCGATTCGCCAAGTTCGTTGATGACCGGCGAGTAGTCGAGGTCGGTCCAGAGTTGCTTGGGAATTCCGTCGCGGTTCAACCACAGTTCGCGATCTTTGTAGGAGAGAGTTCGTCCGCCGTGCAGCACCTCGTTGAGTACATGATCGTTGAAGTCGGCGACCTCAGGCCAGGCTTCCCGAACCCTGCGACCCAACAGCCCCGGGTGACGGCCACCAGCGAACTTCGAATAGGCATCATTGTAGATCATGACGCCTTCCGGGCCCCAAAGCATCACGATGGCAATGGGCGATTGCAGAAGCAACGCGGTCGCCATCTTCAGGCTCACGGGCCATTGTTCAATCGGACCCACCGGTGTGTTGGCCCAATCAAAGGATCTGACCAGTGACGTGACCCGACCGCTCCCTTTAAGGAAGCTCAAGGCTCGAGACGACGACAAGCTTTCTTGCTTTTTGGACAGCTTCAAATTCCCTGCATGCGGCGCGGCCAACTATTCCAATATCCCATTAACAATGTGAAGCGAAGTCGGCGCGGACATGACCGGGGGGACCGGCTAAGATCCTCCTCAGCTTACCATTAGGACCACCTTGCCCAAGGAATGTCCCTTCTCCACCGAATCAAGAGCATCGACGGCGGAGCGCAATGGATAGGTCTCCTGAACATGCGGCTTCACTTTTCCGGACGTCAACAGGCTGGCAATTTCGGCTAGTTCTGAGCCATCCGCTTCGACGGTATACCGCGTCGCTCGAACACCATGCTCACTGGCTTTGTCGTGCGAAGGATCAGTCAGCGTGGTGATCAGGATTCCGCCTTTCTTTAGAAGCTTCCACGACCGCTCCCGGGTCTCGCCGTCGATCAGATCGAACACCATGTCGAGATCGGAGGCTTTGTCCTCAAACCGCTGCTTCTCATAATCTATGACAATATCTGCGCCAAGCTCGCGCGCGAATTCGACGTTTTCGGCCGAGACCGTTGTCAGTACGCGGGCCCCTTTGGCTTTTGCGAACTGAATTGCAAAGTGGCCGACGCCTCCGGAGCCGCCGTGAATAAGAACCGTCTGACCGGCCTTTAGCTGTCCGTGGCGAAACAAACCCTGCCAGGCGGTCTGGCCGGCAAGCGGGACGGCTGCGGCCAGGACGTGGTCGAGGGCTGCGGGCTTCGACGCGATCGCGCGCTCGTCCACGACCGCTTTTTCAGCGTAACCGCCGCCATAGATGTTCACGATGCCAAACACCTCGTCGCCGACTTGGAACCTGGTAGCCTGAGCACCGCATTTTTCGACCACACCTGAAAAGTCCCGACCTAACGTGTACGGAAGACGGTCGTCCTTCACGGCTGGATATTTGCCGGACCGAATCTTGAAGTCGACCGGATTGACGCTGGCCGCGCGCACGGCGACCAGCACCTGGCCCGCGTCTGGAAGCGACGGCTCGACATCGTCGGCCCGAAGCACTTCCTGCCCGCCGAAGCGATGGATCCGTATTTTCGTGATCGGCGCCATGAGCGGTCTCCCTGGATTGGGACCAACTTCAGTACGAAGCAGTCGTTCCCGAAAGCGGCAGCCCATGCTCGCCGTAGCCCGTACCGGATTTCGCGACGGCTCACTTTTTGGGATAATCCTGATGCATCCGGATCCAAACGCGGCTGTCGTGATCTCCACTCTCTCCCGCGCCGAAGAATCAATACAGCTATCGGCCGCTTTGCCGAGGCCGGAACAATCGCGATCAATGCCTGTTCCTGTCGGGGTGTTTAAAGGATCCGAGAATGGCTGAGCACAATCCCATGAGACGCAACCTGTTGAGAGGCGCCGCAGCGGCCGCCACTTTCGCCGCCGTCACGCCCGCCGCCGCACAGAACCGTTCGGACACCGCTCCTCGCGAACTGAACGGTCAGCCGGTTCCGGAACCGGCCGAACAGCAAAGCGCCGGCCCGATCCGGCCCGGTAGAGGTACCTTTTTGACGGACAAGATTGCCGTGGTAACCGGCGGCGCTCGCGGAATAGGCCGCGCTATCGCGGTGGAGATGGCCGCCAATGGCGCAGACGTGGTCGTGCTGGACATCGCGGGACCCGTGTCAACGGCGTCCAATGCCATGCCTGCTACGCCGGAGGAACTGGAAGAAACCGTACGGCAAATCCGTGGCTACGGCCGGCGAGCCGAAGGCATCAAAGCCGATATTCGAAACATCGGCTCCCTTCGTAGCATCGCCGATCATATCGAGACGACGTATGGCAAGATCGATATCGTTGTCGCCAACGCCGCAATTCAGCGCTGGGTCCCACTGCTCGAAATGGAAGACGCCGACTGGCGCGACGTTATCGACAATAATCTCAACGGCACCGCTAACACGGTTCGGGCGTTCGCTCCGAAAATGATCGCACGCAAAAAGGGCCGCTTTATCCTTTTGTCTTCGATGCAGGGAAAGCACGGCACAAAAGATGCGGCCAGCTATTCGGCATCAAAATGGGGAATCCTGGGCTTGATGAAATCGGCGGCGATGGAACTCGGCGAGCACAACATCACAGTCAACGCCTTGATCCCCGGCCTAGTCGATACTGCACTAACCCGCTACGACAAGCGATTGAGCGAAACGATCGGTGAGACAGGACGACCAAGAGACGACCATCCATCGCCACAAAAAGCGTGGGATATCCGCGCACCGACAGTGCCGCTGAAAGTCGGCTGGCTGCAGCCAGACGATATCTCTCCTGCGGCGGTGTTCTTGGCTTCCGACGCCGCGAATATGGTTACCGGGGCGGAATACGAGGTTACAGGCGGCGATAGCGCCAAAGACATCTAAACTATTATCAAATATCGGAATCTAGCGTCGCCCTATGTCGCCGAAGCGGCCGACCAGAAGCGAATGCACATTGCGCCTTCGGCTCACGACCGCACAGAGGAAGCGCGGCCCGTTAAGAGGTTGCGGTCAATCTTCTCATTCACCAGCTCAAAGGCGCACTGAACCGGATTTTTATCTGCCGCCATCTGAGAATAGACGTGCCATGCCGAAAGCACCCTCCGGTGAAATGATTGTAGGAGAGCTCGACCACGTACTTGGCTTCACTTGTTGCCATTTCAAGATCAGCTGCAGCGATGGTCGGAATGAGCTTATCCACGGAACGTAGTGCGGATCGGCGGATTATGCATTTCTCAGCTAATCCACAGGGACCGCACAATGGCCAAAACTACCAAATCAAACCGAGCATCCAGCGGAGCGGCAACGGTACACGATCAGAAGCTCGAGCGCGGCGAAGGTGGCGAACTTCATCAAACCGCATCTGGCCAGACGGCTGTCCTAACTACAGCCCAAGGTGGACCTGTCGCGGACGATCAGAACTCTCTGAAAATCGGTCCTCGCGGGCCGACGCTGATCGAGGATTTTCACTTCAGGGAAAAGATCTTCCACTTCGACCATGAGCGCATTCCCGAGCGGGTCGTGCACGCGCACGGCTACGCTGCGCATGGCTTCTTCGAAAATTATAAATCGCTGTCGAAGTACACGAGAGCCGACTTGTTTCAGCGCGCCGGCGACAAGACGCCTGCCTTCGTCCGCTTTTCCACCGTCGCCGGCAGCAAGGGTTCGGTCGACCTCGCCCGGGATGTCCGGGGCTTCGCCGTGAAGCTCTACACCCAGGAAGGCAACTGGGACATCGTCGGCAACAACATGCCGGTTTTCTTCATTCAGGATGCGATCAAGTTTCCGGACCTGATCCACGCGGTGAAGGAAGAGCCCGACTGCGCCTTTCCTCAGGCCCAGTCGGCGCATGATAATTTCTGGGACTTCATCAGCCTTACCCCCGAAAGCATGCACATGATCATGTGGGTCATGTCTGACCGCGCAATCCCGCGATCGTTTCGCTTTATGGAGGGTTTCGGCGTCCATACCTTTCGGCTCGTCAATGCGAAAAACGAGTCCACCTTCGTTAAATTCCACTGGAAACCCAAACTGGGCCTGCAGTCGGTCGTCTGGAACGAAGCCGTCAAGATCAATGGCGCTGACCCCGACTTCCACCGTCGGGACCTCTGGACGGCGATCAAAACGGGCAACTTTCCGGAATGGGAACTTCGACTGCAATTGTTTGATCAAAAGTTCGCCGACTCATTCGACTTCGACGTTCTTGATCCCACGAAACTCATTCCTGAGGAGATTTTGCCTCCGGTCCCCGTTGGGCGACTGGTGCTCGATCGCATGCCCGATAATTTCTTCGCGGAGACCGAACAAGTCGCCTTCATGACCCAGAACGTTCCGCCCGGAATCGACTTCTCCAACGACCCTCTGCTCCAAGGGCGCAATTTTTCCTACCTCGACACCCAGCTGAAACGCCTGGGAAGCCCCAACTTCACCCATTTGCCCATCAACGCTCCCAAATGCCCGTTCGCACACTTTCAGCAGGACGGACACATGGCCATGCGTAATCCGGTCGGGCGCGCCAATTACGAGCCCAATTCCTTTGGTGAAGGCCCGAGAGAGTCGCCGCAGCGCGGTTTCACACCATTCGCTGATATCGAACAAGGCGCCAAACGCCGTCTGCGTGCCGAAAGCTTTGCCGACCATTATAGCCAGGCACGTCAGTTCTTCATCAGTCAGACCTTGGGCGAGCAGACGCACATCGCCGCCGCTCTGACCTTCGAACTCAGCAAGGTCAAAACGCCCGTTATCCGGGAGCGCATGGTCTCCCATCTCTTGAATATCGACAAGACGCTGGCCAACAACGTCGCCGGCAAGCTCGGGTTGCAGAAGATGCCGAAGCCGGCCGATGCTGCCGTGCCAACACGCCAGGATCTCGATCCCTCGCCGGCCCTCAGCATCGTCCAGAACGGGCCCGAGCGCTTTGAGGGGAGAAAGCTCGGTATTCTCGTTTCCGACGGATCGGACACAAGTCTGCTCAAGGCACTCAAAGCTGCCCTCGACAAAGCCGGGGCAACCTTTGAAATCATCGCGCCAAAGGTCACCGGCGTCGAGGCCAGCGACGGCAGCTGGATCGAAGCTGACCAAATGATCGATGGCGGACCGTCGGTTCTGTACGACGCGGTTGTCCTTTTGCCGGCGGCGGAAGCCATGGAAGACCTGTTACAGGAATCCGCGGCGCGGGATTTCGTTGCCGACGCTTTCGCCCATTGCAAGTTCATCGGCTACGTCGAACCGGCCCTGCCGCTATTCGAGAAGGCGGGCGTCGCCACCGACGATTTCGATGAGGGCTGCATCGCCATCGCGAGCGCGAAGGACGTGAGATCGTTCGTTGCAGGACTCGCGAAATTGAGAGTCTGGGGACGCGAACCTAACGTGAAAATGCCGTAGAAAATGGAGCATGTCATGAGCGGTCCGGAAGATAAAATTCGACAGCGTGCCTACGAGCTTTGGGAGAAAAGCGGGAAGACCGACGGTTCAGAAATGGACTTCTGGCTGCAGGCGGAGCGCGAAATGGCGCGAGAGACTTCTCCTGAGCCCCCGCAGGACCGGCTGGAGTGATCGGCGAGGGCCGCCTTCTTGCTCTTTAAATAAACAAACTGCGCCTCCACAGGCAAATGAACCCTATTTGCCTGTGGAGGCACTCTATCGAGGCTACTGCTGCCCGTGCTGCCAGTGTGCGGTTACATCCGCATCGGATTTGTTGAGATGGACATGCTGATCGACATGATCCACCCAAGAAACCGGAATGAAATGATGATGTTGCCCGTCGGGTGAACTCTTTTTCGTCAGCTTGATCTTGTCAGCCCCGTCAAGGTGATCGACCTTTCCGACTGTTTTTCGATCTGACGAAATAACGTCCATATGTTCCTTGATTTGTGATGTATCCGGCATTCGTTTCTCCCGTGGGTGAAGTCCCAAATTTCAACGCTATCACCACCTGAAAAGTTGCGAGCCGATCAAGGATGACGTCTGGCGTGGTCTGGCTGCGCGCTGGGTTTTCTGAACGAAGCCTCGGTGGGCTGGCACTCGTTCAATAGGACTCGACCGACATATTCGCCGGCAGCGCTCCCAACATCTAATTGTCGGCGGCATTTATTCCTTCGGAACCATTGTTACTCCTGCTCATTATTGCGGCACCACCAGAAACAATATTCTGCCGCAAAGCGGCCGGGGAGAGCGCGATGATAGATGCCGTTGTAATTCAACCAGAGTCGGCGACCGTTGAACCGTCCATTGCGGGCGTGTCGTGGGCTTCGGTTACTGCCGGGGCAGTCGTCTCCTGCGCCCTCACCTTCGTTCTGCTTGCCTTCGGAATCGGACTTGGACTTTCGGTCGTTTCACCTTGGGCGGGTAGCGGCGTCTCCGCGACGACCTTCAAGATCGGTACCGGGCTCTATCTGATCGTCATCGCCATGTTGTCGTCGTCGATCGGCGGCTACCTTGCAGGCCGACTGCGGACAGGCTGGGTCGGCGTTCATAGCGACGAAGTGTATTTCCGCGACACAGCCCACGGCTTTGTCGCCTGGGCCCTGGCCGCGGTCCTCGGTGCGGTTTTGCTAGCCTCACCCGCTGGCAGCCTGATCAGCGGGGGAGCGTCCGGCGCAACGCAGGGAGCCGCCGCCGCCAGCCGCGGCGGTCCGATGGACGGCTATGTCGACACGCTGCTGCGCTCTGATACCCCAGCTTCCCAGACGGCAGGGAATTCCAACGAGTCTCGTGGCGAGATGCTGCGTCTGTTCACCTCGCGTTTTCGGAACGGTGGCGAGCTGAAGCCGGCCGATCGCGAGTACCTCTCCAAGGTTGTTGCCGCACGGACCGGTCTCAGCCAGGCCGATGCCGACAAGCGGGTCAACGAAGTCGTCACGCAAGCCAAGGCCGATCTCGATGCGGCCCGAAAGGCGACGGCGCAGCTTGCCTTCTGGCTGACGGCCTCTCTGCTGATCGGTGCCTTCTGCGCCAGCCTTGCCGCTACCGAGGGCGGCGGTCTCCGCGACGGCACCTGGGGATCCAGAGCGCGCCGCCAATAATCGCAATTAAAGATAAAACAGGAAAGGAAATCATATGCCCATTCTTCTCTGGCTCGTCGGAATTCCCATTCCACTCATCATTCTGATTCTCTTGCTGCGCTGAGTCTGAAGCTCCAAATCCCGCGCCTTCGTGGGGGATTTTTCGATCACTGAGCGAACGCCGTTTTTCGCCACCACAGCATCATGGATGGGCGCCTGATGCCGCCTGTCTCTGCCCGATCCCACAACTATTCAAGGAAAACCCAATGGCCAAAAAGCCGAAGCTGCTAAGCGACCTTTTCCACGACACGCTCAAGGACGTCTATTTTGCCGAAAACAAGATCCTCAAGACCTTGCCCAAGATGGCAAAGGCAGCGCAGTCGAAAGACCTGAAGGCTGCCTTCGTCAAACACGAGAAGGAAACGCGAGGACAGGTCAAGCGTCTGCAGGGCGTGTTCAAAATCCTGGGCAAGCCCGCACGCGCCAAAACCTGCGACGCCATCATGGGAATCACGAAAGAAGGCGCCGAGATCATGACCGAATACAAGGGAATGCCCGCGCTCGACGCCGGTCTTCTCGCGGCAGCACAGGCTGTCGAACACTATGAGATGTCGCGATACGGCACCTTGCGCACGTGGGCGGCAGAACTTGGTATGCCCGACGCAGTCGCATTGCTCGACGCCACATTGAAGGAAGAGAAGGCGACCGACGCCGCACTCACGACGCTCGCGAAAACGGTCGTCAACGTCGAGGCCGAGCATGGCCTCTAGTTAACGCGTGCGAGCCTGATCACCACATATCAGGCTCGCAATTCGTTCAGGGGGCTATGCAGTTCTTGTTATATAGATGTCATGGTGCTGTAACAAACGACCCCCTCATGAGTTGTCGGGGGCCATTTCAGCAGCGCACAGGCAATGACCTCAAAAAAATCCCTCCGTCCGGCCGACCGTATCTCCGCTTTGCGAACTCAGCAGACGCTCAAGATGGCGCGTTCGGCCCATGCTTACGTGCGGGGAAGCACCGTACACTTCGACGAATGGCTCGAAGCCCAGAAGCGTGGCACCTTGCCCGAAGGGCCGCCGATCTGGATATGTGGCGATTGCCACGCCGGCAATCTGGGCCCGGTCGCTGCGGCGGACGGACGGGTCGCTATTCAAATCCGCGATCTTGATCAGACCGTCATCGGAAATCCTGCCCACGATCTCATCCGACTGGCTCTGTCCTTGGCAACCGCGTCGCGCGGATCCGACCTGCCTGGCGTGACGACAGCCCATATCATGGAGCAGGTGATCGAAGGATACCGCGCCGCGTTGCGTCAGGATGCGGACGCGATCGATGATGCGCCGAAGTCCATTCAACTCGTCATGAAGAAATCAACAGCGCGATCCTGGAAGCAATTGGCGAATGAACGACTCGAGTCGAGATGCTCGATGCGGCTTATTGGGATGAAGGGTTGCAGTTCGCTCGGGCTTTTGCGGTTTGCCGTGCTCTTGGGTGTCGGCACCGGCAAGACGCGTGACCAGGCGCTGATGGACGTGAAGGAAGCGGTCACGGCGGCGGCGCCTCGCTATCCCGGAACAGCCATGCCGAAAGACCACGTCGAACGCGTGGTAGAGGGTGCGGTTCATCTGTCGCCACATCTCGGCAAGCGAATGGTCGCCGGCAAGCTTGATCAGCGTTCGGTGTTCATTCGAGAGTTGTTGCCTCAGGACCTGAAGATTGAGATCGAGCAACTCACGGTCCCGGATGCGATGAAAGCGGCCAGCTTTCTCGCAGGCGTGGTGGGCAAGGCCCATGCACGCCAGATGGACGCAACTACCCGAAAGCGCTGGTCCACGGAACTTGAACGCAACCGATCGAAGACACTGGAAGCTCCATCATGGCTGTGGGACGAGCGTCGTGTCGCTGATCGGGAGCCATGAGATGGCTTATCTTGAACATTGCAGACGATTTGCGACGCAGAAACCCGTTTGACTTTGGAAAAATTTACCGCTTCGAGCTCTCGCAAGAATCGCAATTCCCTCCATTTGCGACGGGACGTCAAGGATCGCCAAACGCCTTCAGGGGAACTCGCTTAGGAACCAAATTCTACGCCCCCGCTTTATCCCTTTGGACAAGCATAACGACCAAGCCGGTGCCCTTTTTGCTGGCATCGGGTTTGTCGCATTGAGAACCGTCCGTATGATCGGCGAAGGCGGGATGCGATGCTGTGGGCGGTTGTGAAAGAGGCGGCTAAAAACTGGTCTGAACACAAAGACTCCCGTCAAGGAGCCGCACTTGCCTATTACTCCGTATTCTCGCTTGGACCCATCATCGTCATAGCCATCGCCATCGCCGGATTCTTCTTCGGCCGCGAAGCTGTAAACGGACAGGTGGCGTCATCTATTAAGGACATGCTTGGCGACACAGGCGCCCAGGCCGTCCAGGCGATGCTTGCGGATGCCGGTCGGCCCCGAGTGGGCCTCATCGCGACGTCGCTTGGGCTAGGAGCGTTGCTCTTCGCGGCCGTAGGGGTCGTGGTTCAGCTCAAGGACGCATTGAATACGGTCTGGGGGGTGGGCGAGATGCCGGGCAATGGCATATGGCATTTTCTACGCAGTTACACCGTCTCGCTCGCTGCGGTTCTCGCCCTTGGTTTTCTTCTCCTCGTCTCTCTAATCGTTACCGCGGCTCTGGCAGCCTTCGGGAAATACGCGGCTCCTTATGTCCAAGAATGGATTTTGCACCTCGCAACCATCATAGCTTCTGTTGGCATCATCTCGCTGCTTTTCGCCATGATGTTCAAGTCGCTCCCTGACACTCCGGTTGACTGGTATGATGTTTGGCTTGGAGCTTTTATTACCGCGTTACTTTTCGAACTTGGTAAGTCCGCCATCGGCTTTTATATCGGCGAACAAGGGTTGGAATCCACTTACGGAGCGGCGGCATCGATCATTGTCGTCTTGATCTGGGTTTACTATTCGTCGCAAATAATACTGATGGGCGCCGAGATCACTTACGCTTTCGCCAAATATCAAGGCTCGATCAAGAGCCGCGAGCAAGCCGCCGGTCCGGTCCAATAAACGAGAACGCCATTTCGCGTTCACCCTTCGGGCAAACTTTCGGATGGGCCGGCCCGGTCGCCGTCGAGTCAAAAAACAACCCTTCCGGGGCTCCGGCGGCATGCCTGTTTAGTGTCTGTAGGCGACGGTCGCCAACTCCCATAGCTCCAAGCAAGCGATGCGCGGGAACCCGTGCTCACCCCGCCACTTATGCTCTTGCCACGTAACCAGCGAAAAACCTCAAGGTCGACCGAGGGGCGATTTCTCAATGATCGATGATCTCTGGTACAAAAATGGCGTGTTCTATTGTTTGGCGGTAGGAACTTATATGGACGCCAGTGGCGATGGCGTAGGCGATTTCAAGGGTTTGCTGCGCCGGCTCGATTATATACAGGGACTTGGCATCACAACAATCTGGTTGATGCCGTTCCAACCATCTCCCGGCAAGGATGACGGCTACGATATCTCGGACTATTACGGCGTCGATCCGCGCTACGGCACGCTCGGCGACTTCGTTGAATTCACCCATGGCTGCCGACAACGCGGCATCCGCGTCATCATCGATCTCGTCGTCAACCATACCTCCGATGCGCATCCCTGGTTTCGCAACGCGCGAAGCTCAAAGGATTCTCACTATCGTGACTGGTACGTCTGGGCCGACAAGAAACCCGCCAACGCCGACAAGGGTGTGGTGTTTCCCGGCGTGCAAAAGTCGACATGGACCCACGATGGGGAAGCCAGGGCCTGGTACTTCCATCGCTTCTACGATTTTCAGCCCGATCTCAACACGTCGAACGTGCAGGTGCAGGCGGAGATACTCAAGATCATGGGCTTCTGGATTCAACTCGGTGTATCTGGTTTTCGCATGGACGCGGTCCCGTTCGTGATCGCAACCAAGGGTGCCAACGTCAAAACGCCCGTCGAGCAGTACGATATGTTGCGGTCGTTTCGCGAATTTCTGCAATGGCGGAAAGGCGACGCCATCATCCTGGCGGAGGCTAACGTACG
Organism: Bradyrhizobium sp. S69; assembly: GCF_009766005.1. Classification (GTDB taxonomy): domain Bacteria; phylum Pseudomonadota; class Alphaproteobacteria; order Rhizobiales; family Xanthobacteraceae; genus Bradyrhizobium. Next base: position 139,747 of record NZ_LMUK01000041.1, read on the forward strand.
GCCGCAGACCGATATGAGGTATTTCGGCGACGACGGCGAGCGCATGCAGATGATGTTCAACTTCCACGTCAACCAGCATCTGTTCTATGCGCTGGCAGCGGCCGACTCCCGGCCACTCGCCAAGGCGCTCAACGCCACCAGGCCGCGTCCGGCCACAGCGCAATGGGGATTATTCCTGCGCAACCACGACGAACTCGATCTCGGTCGGCTAACCAAAGTGCAGCGCGAAAGGGTGTTCAGGAGCTTCGGTCCCGATAAGAACATGCAGCTTTACGACCGCGGTATTCGCCGTCGCCTGGCACCGATGCTTGGTGGCAACCGGCGGCGACTCAAACTCGCCTACAGTCTGATGTGTACGCTTCCCGGCACGCCGGTGATCCGCTACGGCGACGAAATCGGCATGGGCGACCGGCTGGATTTGCCCGAGCGAAATTGCGCCCGCACCCCGATGCAATGGTCAACCGAACCGCATGCCGGTTTCACGGCTAGCGACCGGCCGTGCTCACCGGTGATCGACGAGGGTCCCTACGGCTTCAAGCACGTCAATGTGGCGAAGCAGCGCCGCGATCCCGACTCGCTACTGAACTGGACCGAACGCATTATCCGGATGCGCAAGGAGATACCGGAGATCGGCTGGGGCGACTACAAGGTGATCGCCGCGCGGGATCCGGCCGTTTTGATCATTCGCTACGATTGGCGCAACAATTCCGTATTATTCGTGCACAATCTCGACGAAACGCCGCGCGAAATCTCGTTTGCGTCGGGCGTTTCCGGCGAAGCCGGCAAG
>NZ_LMUK01000041.1:140543-262629 GCF_009766005.1 Bradyrhizobium sp. S69
AATTAATCTGCTGTCCGAGGATCACAGCCAGGCCGGCGGCGGCGGCCGGCATAAACTGGTGCTCGAAGGATATGGATACCGATGGTACCGCGTCGGCGGGCTGAATTATCTCTTGGAGCGCAGTGATATCGATAGTTTTGCAAGCCCTCGAAATCCGGGCTGAGACCGTCTGGCCGGACTGCCCCCGGACGGCGATTTCGCTCGATTTGCCACTGCGACCAGCTTGCCTAGGTCTTTCCCATGTCCTTGTCGGCGACAGCCACGGCGCGCAGCGCGGTCGGCTTATTCGCTTTCAGATTGGGGGCATCCACGACCAGGCTGTCAAACTCCATCTCGGCGGCAGCCTTGATAATGGGCTCTTTTGGCGCGCCCTCGGCAGGCGCGTACCACGGCGCTTTCTCAATCGCCCCTTTTTCAAGGGCTTGCGCCATCAGTTGTCCGATTTCTTGTCCGCTCAGCGGGACGAGCGAGCCGTCCTCGTTCTTGTAGAGTTGGGGACAAAAATATAACGCGTGTATCCGTGGATCATATCCGTCTACGACGAGGAAATGCTGCGCTTTGCCGAATATTTTACGCTTCGTTACAAGCCTTCTTTCCTGCGTCGTGAGTGCGACCCTCAGACGCTCGCGCTCATAGCCGACGATCGTGGCCGCACAGAACAAGCCAATCCCTCGTGTTGGCGTTGTCTGAGTGGATCGGGACGAGAGTGCCTCGCGGTTTGACAAAGATACCCATGCGCCGAAGCCTACCAAGTCTGACTATCAGGTCAACCCGATAAGACAATTGCAATAGTCAGTATGTGCCATTCCGGCGCTACATCCGATTTTGGACGTAGGAACCCTTCGACGAAGCGCGGGTTTTAGTTGAAGCCGTTTGGCTTCATCCTGAGGCCCGTTTTTGTCGCCCATGCTGGCGATTGCTCTGGAGTGCGCTCTGTGAACGAGTCTCAATTGCTGGAAGATTCGGTCGCCATCGCCTGGTCTTCCTGCAGAGAAGCGGCGAACTGGGCGACGGATACGTCGCGGCGCATTTCCTGACGGACAAGGTTGATGCCATGATCCGAACAGGCCGGCGCAATCGGATGTTTCTGGCAAACATGGCGATCATCAAGTACCGGGAATCGCGACGTAAGGTCGTCCCGATCCCCAAACACGCTTGAACTTCCGAAGCTCCCCGGAAAGTTACTCTTCCGTGATCGCGTGATGGGAACAAAGGCTCTTCCAGCGACGTTTCCGGCGCGGAACAATTGGAGGATACCGGATGGATCGGACTGCGCGTCGTCTGCAAAACGTGCGGGTGCCGATGTGCGAGATTCGTTTGTCCATGCACCCCCTGGCAGAATTTGGCTTAGGAAACTGTAATGGGACGCGTCCCCAGCATTGAGATCGTTCGCCGCGCGTACAAGATTTGGGAGGAATCAGGTAAACCTGAGGGCAAAGATCAGGAATTCTACCATCGGGCCGAGCGCGAGCTCGAAGACGAACTGGCCCAGCGGGAAGCAACGCGGTCAGACAAAGCTTAAATCTTTCAGGCTTTGTCGTCAGGTGCTGCAATTCCTTGCCCACCGCCGCCCTGCTCGCCGCGCCAAGCGTCTCGCGGTCGCGAGATAACTTTTGAAATCAGATCAATCCAGCGAAAACAGGAGATGACAATCATGGCCGACGCCGCGCCACCTCCGGCCGTCAAGACGGCCCCCAAGCCCCGCGACCAGCATCTGCGGGACATGGCTGATTGCATTCGCTTTTTGTCGATGGATGCCGTGCAGCAGGCCAAGAGCGGCCATCCCGGCGCGCCCATGGGCATGGCCGACATCGCGACCGTCCTTTTCAGGGATTTCATGCAGTTCGACGCTGCCGATCCGCATTGGTTTGACCGCGACCGGTTCGTGCTATCGAACGGCCACGCCTCGATGCTGCTCTACAGCCTGCTCTATCTCACCGGTGTCAAGGATATGACCCTCGAGGAGTTGAAGCGGTTCCGTCAGATCGACAGCAAAACCGCCGGCCATCCTGAGTACAAGCACGCGGACGGCATTGAAACGACGACTGGCCCGCTCGGCCAAGGTATCGCCAACTCGGTGGGCTTCGCGCTCGCCGAACGCATTCTCAACGCCAGGTTCGGCGACGACCTCTGCAAGCATTGGACCTACGTCTTCGTGGGCGATGGCTGCCTGATGGAGGGCATCAGCGAGGAAGCGATTTCGATGGCGGGCCATTACAAGCTCGGTCACCTTATCGCCTTCTGGGATAACAACTCGATCACGATCGACGGCCCTACCCGTCTTGCGGTCTCCGATCTTGAGATCGAGCGCTTCCGCGCCTCCGGCTGGCACGTCCAGGAGATCGACGGCCACGACACGGATGCGATCCGCGACGCCATCACCGCCGCCCGCGCCGTGACTGACAAGCCGTCGATGATCGCCTGCAAGACCATCATCGGTTTCGGCTTCCCGACCAAGGCCGGCACTCAGAAGGCCCATAGCGATGCTCCAGGCGAGGACGAAATCGCCGGCGCACGCAAAACCCTTGGCTGGGATTCGCCGCCATTCGTGATCCCCGAACCGCTGCTGCGCGAGTGGCGCGAGATCGGCGCCAAGGGCCGAGCCGCTCGCATGGCCTGGGCCGACCGCGTCAAGGCGGCTCCGGCCAAACTGCGCACCGAATTCGAGCGTCGCAACGACGGCAAATTGCCCGCAGATTGGCAGACCGCGATCGCAGCGGCCCGCGCCGAGTTCATCGCAAGCGGCAAGGAAATGGCGACGCGCTCCGCCAGCGGCGCGGTGCTCGATCATCTCGCCGCGGCTATTCCGGAATTGATCGGAGGTTCGGCCGACCTCACGCCCTCGAACAACACGAAGGCCAAGGGCATGATCGAGATCAAGCCTGGCGAATACGGCGGCACCTACATGCATTACGGCGTGCGTGAGCACGGCATGGCCGCGGCCATGAATGGCATCGCGCTGCACGGCGGCTTGATCCCCTACGGCGGCACTTTCCTGTGTTTTTCGGACTACTGCCGTCCGTCGATCCGCCTTGCGGCCATGATGCTAGTGCGGACCATCTTTGTCATGACACATGACTCGATCGGCCTCGGCGAGGATGGCCCGACCCATCAGCCGGTCGAGCAACTCGCGGCGCTGCGGGCCATACCGCATCTTGCCGTGTATCGTCCCGGCGATCCGGTCGAGACCGCCGAGTGCTGGGAGGCTATCCTCAATACGCCGCGCCAGGCGGCTCTGCTAGCCCTCTCCCGGCAGCCGATGCCGTTGCTCCGTCGCGAACCCGGTAACGAAAACAAATCGGCCAAGGGCGGCTACGTGTTCCAGGAAGCCGACGGCGGCGAGCGCAAACTCACCATCCTGAGCACCGGTTCGGAGCTGCATCTTGCGGTGCAAGCGCGCGAGATGCTCCAGAAGCAAGGCATTCCGACCGCCGTCGTCTCCATGCCATGCCGCTTGCTATTCCAAGAGCAGGACGCCGCCTACAAGAAGGCCGTGCTCGGCAAGACCCGCGCGCGCGTCGCGGTGGAAGCCGCGGTCGAACTCGGCTGGGAGCGCTACATCGGCCTCGAAGGCCGCTTCGTCGGGATGCACTCCTTCGGCGCTTCCGGAAAGATCGCCGATGTGTACAAGAAATTCGACATCAACGCCGAAGCGGTCGTTCGCACGGCGCACGAGACGCTGGCGGAGGTCGCTGCACTCTGACAAGCTCTATCCCGATGTGCCGCGGTGGGCACCCAAAGGAAGCAGTTCGATCTTGTCGCTGCAGGAATCCACAGAGATCACCAGCGAGGACCGAGATGCCCTGCGCAGGGCCGTCAAGTCGCTGGAGCATCCCGGCGTCGCCGCGCGCCTCACTAATATCGTCGGGAAACCCGTCGAACTGATCGGGTACGCTCTACCATCTTTCGCCCTCCCCGCGGACGCATTCGCAGCTTCTGCATCGGGTGCTTGCGACCGCATCCGGCGCCGCGGGAGGAACGCTCGGGTTGGCGGCACTTCCAGTCGAACTGCCGGTGTCAACCGTAATCATGCTGCGGTCAATCGCAGACATTGCACGGAGCGAGGGCGAGGACCTCTCCGATCCGGAAGCTGCGCTTTCCTGCATCGAGGTGTTCGCGTTGGGCGGCCGCGCCGGATCGGCCGACGCCTCGGAGAGCGGTTATTTCGCCGTCCGAAGCATGCTCGCCAAGACCGTGACGGAGGCCGCGCGCTTTGTCGCCGAACGCGGCGTCATCAAGGAAGGCGCGCCCATCCTTCTGAAGTTCGTCACACAGGTCGCCGCACGATTCGGAGTGGTGGTCACGCAGAAGGTCGCCGCGCAGGCCTTGCCGGTGGTGGGCGCCCTCGGCGGCGCCGCCGTGAACTACGCGGTCATCGAACACTTTCAGGACGTAGCCCGGGGCCATTTCACAGTGCGCCGTCTGGAGCGCATCTACGGCAAGGAAAAGATCCGTTCCGAATACGATCTGATCGCTAGCGAACTTTAATCGTCGATCATACTTTGCCTCAGATCTCGTTCACTCTCCTCACTGGCAGCCTCGCCGAAGCTGACGTGGAACCAAACGAAGCCGGGAACATTGGCACGGCGTGCGCAGACGGCGATCCGCCCGTCTAAGATGATCCAAGGATGCAGATCATGACTGACGATGCCCCGCCGCCTCCCTTCGTTTACGACGGCCTCGACCCTGTGCTCGAGGAAAAAACGATAATCGGCGAGCTGACGGACGCCGTGAAGGGGACCGCGCGGCGCATCGGCGATACCATCGATTCTGGCCGTCGACCGGGAATGCCTCTCAGCGTATTGAGCAATATCGCCCGAGAAGCACCGCTCGGATCGCTCCTGATCGCGTTCTTGCTGGGCGTCGCGGTCGCAAGGCGCCGGTGACCGCAGGGACGTCCACGCAAGTAGCGACTCAGCAAGACGGGCTACCTACTCCGCAACGATATTGGGCCGCCACCACCATCTGGCTTGCGCTCACACTCTCGGTCCTCGACGGCTCGATCGCCAACGTCGCGCTTCCGACGATCGCAGCGGACCTCCATGCGCCCGCTGCGGACTCGGTATGGGTGGTCAACGCCTATCAACTCGCCATCGTCGTCTCGCTCCTTCCGATGGCCGCCGTCGGTGAGATGATCGGCTTTCGCCGCGTGTTCCAGCATGGCATCATCGTTTTCACCCTCGGATCGCTAGGATGCACCCTTGCGCATTCGCTGCCGACGTTGGCATTCGCCCGGGCCATCCAAGGCTTTGGCGCCGCCGGCATCATGAGCCAGAACGGAGCGTTGGTTCGCTTCACCTACCCCTCGAAGATGCTGGGGCGTGGTCTCGGCCTAAACGCACTCGTCGCCTCGGCCGGGGCGGCGCTTGGCCCCACCGTGGCGTCCGGCATCTTGGCGGTGGCTTCGTGGCAATGGCTTTTCGCCGTCAACGTTCCTATCGGAATCGGGGCGTGTCTTTTGGGCAGGAAATCCCTGCCGGATAATCCGAAGTCCGGCGAATTCGATCTCTGGGGCACGTTGTTGAATGCATCGATGTTCGGCTTCGGATTCATCGGCATCGATCTTCTGACCCGCGGCGGCAACATCTGGATCGGGATGGCGACGTTGGCGATAGGAACGACGGCGGCTGCCGGTCTTTTCTTCCATTCGCGTTCACAGGCGGAGCCAATCGTCCCATTCGATTTATTGAGAAACCCGGTATTCAGCCTGTCAGTCGCAACGTCGATCGCTTCATTCGCCGCCCAGATGCTAGCCTTCGTGTCCCTGCCGTTCTTTTTCGAAAGCGCGCTCCATCGCGGTCAGGTAGAAACCGGTCTAACAGTCTGCTGAAAAACCCAGAAACGGAGAGTTTTCTTGTTCTCGCGGGTCGTTGTTGGGCGGCACCCGGTGGAGTTGGATGTAATTTTCCAGCCTGGTTGGGTGCACCCTGGCGACGGGTGGCTAAGCGGCAAGCAGTTTGGGAATGCGGATCAGGTTATAGGCGATCAGATTGAGCAGGAAGTCGGCGGCGACGCGAGCGATGCCACGATGTTTGGTCTTGCGCATGGTGCCGTGCTGCTTGCCCCAACCGAAGATGCACTCGACCATCGCCCGGCGTGATTGCGACATGCCATAGCCTTGATGCCGGGTGGTTCGTTGGTCGATGGCGCTGTTGCGGGTCTTGCCGGTTTTGGTGACGGCCTGGTTCTGTGTCACATGCGGCGTCACGCCGATGGCGCGAAGATTGGCGACATGATCGGCGGTATCGTACGCCTTGTCCTCACCGGCCGTGATGCGGCGGCCTGCGGCTTTGCGTCTCGACCTCCCAGGCAGCCGGCCGCGCGCTGACATTCATGATAGCCACCGGCATCGTGATTATCTGGTCCATCACCGGCCCTTTGTTTCACTACTCCAATACGTGGCAGTTGGTGATCAATACCGGCACGACCATCGTGACGTTTCTGATGGTCTTCCTCATCCAGAATTCGCAGAACCGTGACAGCGCGGCCATCCAGGTGAAACTGGACGAACTCATCAGGGTGAGTGCGGTCCACAACTCCTTCGTCGGCATCGAACACCTGACCGATCACGAACTCGATGAAATCCGGTCGAATTGCGAGCGGCGCGCCGAGGCGGAAAAGGTCGCGGACGAGACCGTGAAAAACACCAGGAAAAAGGCGCGGCGCGCCGCAGACCTCGTTACCGAATGAATGGCGAGACCGATCATACGCACAACGTCCGCCGGCAGGCGGTTTTGAAGAATATCGATTCGATCGAGGGCCACCGGCCTCCACGAGGAGGCCCGCATAGCCGCGCTCCGGAGGTGCTGAAAAGATTAAGTCGGACATTCCGCAAAATTAAGCGCTTTAGAACGCCGCCCCAAGCGCGACGGCGCATCTCTCCCCTCAATGCGTCGTTTGCTGCGATGCCACCGCGGCTCGGCTCGGCGGGCCCATTCACCTGAATCCTTGAGGCAAATGGTTCCGATAACGCTGAAAAGATTCCCGCCTGACAAAACGCAATTAAAACGGAGCAAATCGGCTGCTGGCGCATTTCATTGATGGACTCAAACAACTGTGACAGATGTCAGAAAAGGAGACCGCCATGAGCGTCAAGGGTGAAATCAAGGAAGGTGCAGGGTTCGTCAAGGAAGAGATGAACGAGCACGGCAAATCTCCCGAGAGCCAACGTAAGGCGCAGGAAGGCCGCGATCTGCGTAACGAAGGCAGGGTCGAGGACGGCAAGGCGCCGAAGACGACCAAGCCCGGAACGGGCCATCCCGAGAAGTAAAATACCGAGTCCGCCTCCGCAAAACGGGGGCGGACTTTTTTTGTGCCATCCTATTCCCGCGCGCGACGCAGCCCCGCCTTCAGGCGCTTCTCGTCTTCTCCCCAGGCGGCATTTTCGGACTTTACCCTCTTCTCAATCGCCTCGATCTCGGCCCGAAGCGCGTCTGCGCGTCTGCGCGTCGATTATGTTGCCGCTCCGCCTCGTCCAGAGCCTTTTGCGCCTTGTCGACGGCCTTCTGCCTACGTTCGCGCTCCTTCTGTCCGGCCGTTTCCTCCCTTGCTTCCTCTCGCTCGCGCCGCTGCAGCTCCCGCTCGTAAGCCTGAGCGGCCTTGCGATCCGCCGCCTTGTCGGATCGGACGGACGATTTCTTCGCCCTGGGATTTGGTCGCCTCGAAGCGGGATTCCGCTCCGCCTCGGCCGAGGTCCTTAGGCAGTTCGGCGTTCTCGCCGAAGGGCCCATCGGATCCAACGGGGCGTTTGAGACGACGCCGGTCTTAGCCATAGTGGCGGCGATGACGTCCGGATCGGCGGCCTTCTTGGCCGCGCCGTGGTGAAGTAGATTGCTGTCGGCGCCCTATGCTTCTAGCGCGGCCTTCATCGACGGCGCGGCGATTGCCTGCTCGAAGAAGCCAAGCGAAGTCTGGTAGGCCTTCAACTTCCTTGCCATCGGCCGTATCGCGCCTTCCATCCTGCTTCCGACCCGTCGCGCAGGCAGTTCGCCTCGCATCTAAGCCGTGCAGGGCGGCCGGATCTTCATCGAACTGATCAAACGCGCCGATGCTGTACGAGCACAAGGCGACGCCGGCGGAATACTCAGCCGGGCTCAAGCTGGCGATCGAGCGCGGCTGGCTGGAACTCGACCGCTCCGGCACCTTCGTGAAGTTCACCTAGGCAGGCGCGGAGCTATTCGCCTGAGCGAAGGCTGCTTTCCTGGCAGGAACGATCGTGAGCTTGCTCTGTTGAATGATCCAAGGGCAGGCAAAGATTGATCAGGGAGTAAACCGATGAAATCGAAATACAAAATGACATCGCTGGCCGTCGCCATGGTGCTCGGATCTGCCGGCGTCGCCGCAGCGCAAGGTGGAATGACGGACCGCAACGGCAATTCAAATGGCTCGCAGCATGTCGGTAACGGTTCGCCGGCGCGCGGAACCGTCATACAAGGAACGACCGGCATGGGCGCCGGCCCTGTTCGGTCATCGGAGACTGGCCCGAACGGCTCGCCCAACTTGCCACCTACAGCCAAGAGCGGGCCTGTAGGTGACCCGTCCAGGGACGCCGGCACTCCCAAATAATCGCTTCGATCGGAACGAAAAGGGCCCCGCCGTGCAAGTCGCGGGGCCTTTTCGCGTGTGTACCTCTGCGCCGCGCTGGGCCTTGGAAACGGCTGTTTCCCATTAGATTGGAGTAGTTCCATACCCGCGCTGAAAATAATCCGCTCGCGCTCCCGGACACTCAGCGGCAAAATTCGGCGATCAATCTTACCCCGCGAGGGCCGCCATGCCGCGTTTATTACCTTCAGACCAATGTCCGAAATGCCGCGGCCCGATGGAGCGAACGCCGTCCCTGCTCGGCGCGCTTTACACCTGCGATCGGTGCGATCGCCGGCGATCCGATTGAGGACATCAAGCGATGGCTGGGCTGAGAGCTTGAGCCGCCGGGCGTCGGGAAAATGCCGCCGACCGATGAAATGCATCCTATGCGCGGATACCGGATGGGTTTGTGAAAACCATCGCCGACGGCCTTGGGACGGCCCGCATGGCTGCGATTGCGGAGGCGCTGGAATGCCCTGCCCGGCTTGCAACATGGCGGACGAAGGCGCAGCGCCAGGGCTGCCGGATCGCTTCAAAACCGAGGTCGATAAGGACGCTGGCGGCACTGAAAATGGCGAATGAGCCTGACATTAATCGTCTTTGGGATACAACCCATCCATGACCTCGTCGAAATGCCGTTTCGATACGCTGTCGCAAAGGCAGGCTTTGGCTCGCAGGCCCTCGGCATTCTTGACAAGCAATGCTTTGCGTCGTGTTTCCAATAAGCGCGCAGCCTTGAACTTTTGGACCACGCGGCTCGCGTAGCTTCGTCCAACACCCAAAAGCATCCCAAGCTGCTCATGGGTAAGAGGCACTGGTCCGGGCTCAGTGCGCTGCGCCGCTGAGGTGATCCACTTTGCCGCACGTTGCTCGATGGAATGCGTCGCGTTGCAAGCCGTCGATTGGAGAATCTGTGCAAGCAGACAGTCAGCGTAGCGAGCGAACAGTCCTGCTAGCGTGCGGGATCTCCCTTTTGCGGCTTCGAGCCGAGCGACAGGCAACCTCGCAAAAGGTCCCGCGAAACGTACTGTTATCCGGGAAAAAGCCGGCAGAGAACCATGACTGACAATACCGCCCGCCGCACCTTCCCGGCCGATTAAGGCGGCATCGAACTCACGGCCATCCTCTATAGCTATCACGAAGGCTGCCACACTAGCCCCGCAGGGAAAATGCACGCTCTCGACCTGATCTCCAGGATTGTAGAGAACGCGATCCGCGGACGCGTCGAACTGGTCCAGGTATGGTGATATCAGTGCGAAGTCGCGTGGACTTAGCCGTTGCAACAGCTCATTCGCGGGCAGCCCGTTTTTGCCCACGCTATCCCGCGATGCCATTTTAGGAAGTTGCCCTTCACACTCAGCCGAGGAACGTCGGCTTATCGATGTTGTGGGGAACCGTCCGTACCAAAGTGAACACAAGCCAAGATAATTTGCCTTCTCGGGAGAAAACGATCGAGCGGAGGGTGCGGCGCGAACGCTCCTGCATCCCGGACTGACGACTATTCGATGCTGGCCTAGTCTAGTGGCCTAATTTTAAAATCGCAGTGGCCTAATTTGATGTTGTGGAACGCCAGTCCGGTCATGCCGTTTTGGAATTGGCGAGATTTTGGACTAGCGGCAAAATCATTTCATGGGACAAGCACAGCGACCGACTTGCGCTGATTGCGGGGCTCACCTCACTCTCGCACTGCCGCCAGCTGGCAGCGGTCCACTCAGTGCTTGGATTGCGAAGGCCCCGCCCCCTCAAGAGTCTCCACTCGATAGGCCGGCTTGCCGGTGAGCTGGGCTGGAACGCTCCAGACGCAGAGTAAGGTACTGGCACCTTTCCAACGCGCCGGTTATAGGATTTGTCATCCGGCAGAGGACTATCGGGGTGGAAGAGTATCGGAGCTTACTTCGTTGGGCACGACGGGCATTTCAACGGATTCGACCCCCTGATTTGTGCGGACGACGGGATTGCAATCGAGAAGGCAAAGCGCCTTGTCGGAGCGTGGGGCGTCGAACTTTGGAGCGGTCCTCGGTTGGTTGCCCGGTTGGAACCCACGGCTAAATAAGATTTGAACGGTTCATGCTTTCGCCCGTCTTCTATAGGGAGGGCGATACATGACAGCTTTACGCGAAAAGGAAATTGAACGCCGTTTGGAGCAATCCAAGCGGTTGCTCCGAGGCGCAGCCGATCCCACGACCACCGAACGAATTGGAAAGATGATCGGCGAATTGGAGCACGAAATTCGCCGCCTCAGTTGGCGGCCTCTTTGTCATCTTCCGGCTGCCAAGCCAATTTTGCGGCTGGTTGCAGCAGATTGCGACCGTCTGAAGGAATCACGGATCAACGCCACACCGGCCTTTCGGCTGGCGGGGCGTCTTTGTGTGCGGAAGCGTGGCAAAGTGGCCTATTGCACCGCGCTTACCCCTCGGCAGGCGTTTGGGCGTCCATACCCGCGGGGGGCAACTGAGGCCGTCCTTAGGATGTGCCGGCGGCGGTCCGGCACCTACATTAAATTTCGAATCTTGGCGTCGGCTCCAGAGAATCCAGTGGTAGCATCACGCCCAAGGCGCGCCCCAGCGCGTCGAATCCTGATTGAGCAGCCCCCGCCTGCACGATCCCCGCGCGGGCGGGGTTTTCCGTTCACGGTAGCGACTCCAACCGGGAAACAATTCGTGGCTAAGAAACGGCCCGAGCATTGCGGATAGTCCGGCCATGCTCGTCGTCAATCGGACCATTGAGTCGTTCACGTGCCCTAGGTGCGGCCTCCGCTACCAAGGCACGAAAGAACCATTCCCGTTTCTTTGTGCCGGTCGATTCGATTGCATCCAGTGCGGCGCTGAAATCCATGCGTGGTCTGGACCTCACGACTATACCAGATGGACATGCAGCAAGGGCGAATGAGCGAGTGGCCTATTTTGATTTGGCGAGTGGCCTAATTCGCCCAGTGTCATGGGGAACCGGTCGTCGAGCCGCGCTCCAGAATTAGGGTACAATAGGCATTGCTGCCTCACTCGTCCCAAGTGCGCGTTCCACACTTGCATTCGAACATTCGGATTGTCTTGCCCGTCCGGGGGTCAAGCATTCTGTGGATCAAGCGCGGCTCGGCATCGCATTTAGTACACCGCCGATCCTCGCGAGTTTCTTTACGGAGAGGGAGAGCTTGCCACCACTGAAAAAGTTCATTCCTCACCCCTGCCAAAGGTGAGTTGATAAGTTCAAAAGTGAACATTTGTTCCGGGTCCTTCGAATATTCAAACAGGCCACTGCGAAAATCAAACGAGGCAACCAGGGGGCAGCTCCGAATCCGCCCGGCACAAAAGCCCGTAAATATCCCGGGACATCACACCGCAGCCACTTTGTGAGGTAGTTCACATTTGGAAAAAGAAATCCGGTGGCAGCCTTCTCGCGAAGGGAATCACCAAATGCCACACAATGACCAACGGCCAGAGTGCCCCGCGTGCGGGATGAATATGGTCGCGACCACCAAGTTAATCGCAGGAGACCAGGCTTTCGAGTGCTTGCGGTGCGGCCATGCGGCACCAACCAGGCCAGAGATGAGACGTCAGACTGCGTGAGAACCGTTGAGAACCCCGGCCGGGGCTCAAAAAGGACGACTTTTGGTACAGGCAGAATTAGGCGACTCGCTTTGGAACAGTTGGGATTGCCACTGCGACCTCTGACACAGGATTCGGCCCAGACTGGAGCATTCCCTCAGCCCCGACAAAGAGTTCGGAATGAGGGTCAACGGACATCTCATCGAACAGAGCTCGCAGCTCAGGCCGGAGCCCATCGCCGCAGAGGGCAGCAATAGAATCAAACTTACGCATCTCAGTCCTCCTACGTGTTCGGGACACGATAGGAGACCCGGCTTCGCGAACCACCCGATTGCCGACAACCCCGCGGATTGCATACCGATGATGGCCAGTTGATCTGATTGCAGTGGATTTTAGTATTGCAGTGCACCTCTGCGCAACGCTGCAGGGTGGCCTTGCCTATCTCATAAAGCGCGAATGATCTGCACCGCCCCGATCAGCGCCGCGACGGACAAAACTAGGCCAGCGAAATTATCGACTGGCCAGGATTTAAGAGAGTGACCGGCGATCCGAAGCTATCGCCAAGGGCCGCCGCTTCGTTGATGGCATTCACGCCGTAGAAGTGTGGAGTGGTCCTCGTCTGGTTACCTGATTTCAGCGGGAACCCGCCGTCCGTTAGAGCGTTCTTAATCCCGGCTAACCGCCGAGGAGATGGAACCGATGCAGCGCCGACGTTTTAAGAACGTGCTCTCGTTCCCCGATCGTCTCAACCAAGAAGCACAACGCCTTCGCGAAGAGGCAAAAAAGATGCCGCACGGCACGGAGCGCGATGCGCTTCTGAAGAAGGCCCGGCAAGCGGAAACCGCCGCACACATGGACGAATGGCTTTCATCGCCGGGATTGAGGCCGCCAGATTAGGTTCACACCATGAGCGACTTACTTTACCGCGCATGCGTCGTGATTTTGTGGGTGTCTCCCATCGCGATCGCTGTGATTGTTCTGTTTATGTAAGCCGCCTACGAGTGCCAGCCATGACTCCAAGGTGCCCGGTCATCGCCTCCTCTCGTCAAACGTGACCGTGTAACGTGAGAGCGATGAGCGCTGCGAAAATCACAGAAAATACGATCGACCTGATCAATCGTTCGCTGAATATGGCGACATCCCGGATACTCTGTTTCCGTCTAGCCCCGCACACCGCTCGAACCGCCCAGGGCTTCCGTGAGCGCCATTTCGAGATCTTTCTGCTGAAAGGGCTTCTGTAGAACCGGCCGATTTCCATATTCCTGGCGAAGGCCAGTGGACCCGTACCCGGTCGCAAAGATGAAGGGCACATTCTTCCGTTGGAGCGCGTCGGCAATCGCGTACGTGTCCTTGCCATCCAGGTTCAAGTCGAGGATCGCTACTTCTATCGACTCGTTGCCGATCAGTTCCAGCGCGCGCGGCACGCTGGTGGCCTGTCCGACAAGCTTGCAGCCGAGTTCGTCAAGCATGTCCTCGATCAGCATCGCAATCATCATCTCGTCTTCGACGACGAGGACCTCGCGGTTTGATAATTCCCGCTTGCTCAAATCTCTCACCTCCGCGCCTGCCCAGACACTATTCAAGAACGGCCGGCACGTTGCCCGTAATAGTGCCCAAAGGCGCCATTATCCTGCATACGACACCGGTCTCGCGATAATCGATCACTGCTTCACCACCGAGTTGTCCCGCCAGGCCCCGCTCGATGAGCCGCGAACCGAATCCCTTACTGCTGGGTGCAGCGACTTTGGGGCCCCCCGTTTCGGTCCAGACGATCTGCAGATGCGGCGCATCTTGTTCGGCGACTGCCCATTGCACCGATATGCGGCCGGAGCCGTTCGACAGCGCGCCGTACTTCGCCGCGTTCGTCGCAAGCTCATGCACCGCCATGGCGACGGCAAGCGCCGATTTGGGAAGAAGCCTGATATCGGGACCATCGACGTCGAATTCCCGCCTAGGCGACGTGAAAGGCGACAGCGCCTTTTTCACGATGTTACGCAGGTCCGCGCCTTCCCAGTTCTGCTGGGTCAACACGTCATGTGCGCCGGCCATCGAAAGCAGGCGAGACTCAAGCGCGCTTTTCACAGTCGCCGGTACCGTGTTTCCTTTCAGCGTCTGGGCGGCGACGGATTGAACCGTTGCAAGCGTGTTCTTGACCCGATGGTTGAGTTCATTGATCAGCAGTTCGCGCTGCTGACGCGCTCGAACGTAGGCGGAAATATCCCTGAAATAGCAGACCACGCCGTAGCGACCCGCGGGGAGAGGAATGCGGTTGATCCGCCACTCGTAATATTCCCTGACCCTCCTGTCGCGTCGTTCCTCAATGTGTTCGGGCGTCACGTACGGCTCGCCGGTTTCGAGCGTGTGCCGGAATAGGCGCACGACTTCGCCGGCATAGTCCTTGGGCCAAAGGATACGAATAACCTCGTCGAAATCACGCCCAACGAGGTCGGGAATATCCCCGAACACCGGCAATGCGGTGGGATTGACGGCCTGAATCTTGAAGTCCGCGTCGACCAGATACACCCCCAGCGGAGCTTCATTAAGCAGCGTCTCGAATTGGGTCGTCCGTCGCCGCAGAGCTTCTTCGCTCGCGCGGAGCTCCCGTGCCGCGTCGCTTCTGACCCGCGCGAGCGCCAGGTTGGCGTTGACCTGTGCTACGAGTTCGCGGGCGGAGAAGGGTTTGGTCAGATAGTAATCGGCTCCGGCATCAAGGCCTTCGATGCGCGCTTCCTCGCCGGCCCGCGCCGACAGCATGATGACGGGCATATCCCGCAGGTCGGGATCCTTTCGGATCGCCTCCAGCAGACCGAAACCGTCAAGTCCAGGCATCATCGCGTCGGTGACGACGAGGTCGGGTCGGCTTCGCTTGATGGCCTCTATCGCCGCGTTTCCGTCTTTCGCGGTCTCGACGCCCCAATGGGCCCCGAGCAATCTTCCGATATAGGCGCGCATGTCCGCATTGTCGTCAGCGACCAGGATCCGGCCCTGCATCTTGTTTCCACCCACGTCGGGGGTGGCGACGTCCCGCTGCGAGATCGGGAATTTCGCCGTGGGGTCCTGTGGCAGCCAACTCAATGCTTCTTCGACGTAGGCTTCCGCTCGACTGGTCGCGGGCATAGCTGTCGATCCGGAATCGAGGCTGTCAGCCGAAAGCTGGACCGACGCGAACGGAATGTTGACCTTGAACGACGATCCCCTGCCCACTTCGCTTTCCGCAACCAGCGAGCCGCCATGCAGCTTGACGAGTTCCTGAACCAGAGCGAGACCTATGCCGGATCCCTCGAACGACCGGCTCTTCTGGTTTTCGACACGGTGGAAACGCTCGAAAAGCCGCGGTACTTCGTGAGGCGGTATGCCGACGCCGGTATCGCGCACCACAAGCTCGGCGGATTTGCCGTCGTCCGCAGCATGCATCCGGACCGAGATGCTTCCCTCGAATGTAAACTTGAAGGCGTTCGAAAGAAGGTTGAAAACGATCTTCTCCCACATGTCGCGATCGACCGGCACGCTCTGCGGCAGCGGCTCGCAGTGGATTTCCAACTTCAGTCCGGCCTTCTCGGTGGCGGAATGAAAATTTGACGCAAGCTCGCTCGTAAAATCCGACAAGTCGGTCGGTTGAAAATTGGCGTTCACCCGGCCCGCTTCGATACGGGAAAAATCAAGCAGCGTGTTCACCAGCTTGAGCAACCGCAGCGAATTGCGCTGGGCGACATCAAGGCGCTGGCGCTGCACCGAATCGAGGGCGGAAGCGGAGGTGTCGTTCAGCGCGTCCTCGACCGGACCCAGCATCAGCGTCAGCGGGGTGCGGAATTCGTGGCTGACGTTGGAAAAGAACAGCGTCTTCGCCCGGTCGATCTCCGCCAAGGCGTCGGCGCGGTGGCGCTCTTCCTCGAAAGCACGCGCACCTACCAGGCTGGCAGAGATCTGGCCGGCCAAAAGTTCAAGGAAGCTGGCGTAAACTTCGTCATATTTCCGGTAGGGGTTCAGCGCGGAAATGATACAGCCGACGGGCTTTTCCTGCCCTTTGGTACCGATCGGAATAACGACGGCCTGGGTAGACGGATTGCTCCAGACGCCGCCGGGCAAAGCAGCGCCGACCCGGGCGGACAGATCGTCCACGAGCAGGCTTCCCGCCTCCGGAATCTCGTGGGGCCACGGACCGCCAGGCAGGATCACCGCCGGCGATGCCGGATGACCGCCTTCGATGCCGGAAGCGCGCGCGAGCCGCAAGGTGCCTTGCTCGTCGTGAAGGTACAGCAGAGCGAAAGGCAGGTCCTTGTTCGCTGCGTCCAGGCCCTCCTTGATCGCATCCAGAACTTCCGATTCAGCCCGGGCCGATGCCAGGCGACCGGCGAGATGGCTCAGGGTGGAGAGCCGTCTCTCCCCTACGACGCGTTCGGTTTCTTCCGTAACGACACAAAGCATGCCGCTGATCTGGCCCTTGTCGTCGGCCAGCGGGCTGTAGGAAAACGTGTGGTAGGTTTCTTCTCGAAAACCCAGCCGCTCGAGGAACAGAAGCAAGCCTTCGTCCCAGGTAGCCTCGCCGGTGTTCAGCACGCGCTCGATGCGAGGCCCGATATCGGGCCAGATCTCCTGCCAGACCTTGTCCGATCTGGACCCAAGAACCCAGTCGCGCTTTATTCCGACCGTGGGGAGGTACGCATCGTTGCAGAAAAATCTCAGGTTCGGACCCCAAGCCATCCACATCGCATAGCGGGAAGTTAACACGATCCGAACGGCCGTCTTCAGGCTTTGAGGCCACGACCCAGGCGCACCGAGGTCGGTCGCAGCCCAGTCAAAATCCCGCATCATCGACGCCATTTCGCCCGATCCTTCCAGGAAATCGGGCACGCCGCGAATCTCAACCGTTGGGTAAGGGGTTTCGAGCATCCAAGATGTCGGTTCTAAAAATCCTAAAGAAAAACTGCCGGGTTCCAAACGCGAATTCAGTAACCCGCTGTCCCCGCGTTTGTTCCCGGTTTTTGCATATTTTGGTCGGAATCCGGCGCAATGGAAGTGGAAAAATGCAGGGGCCCCTTGAGTTATGTCGCCCCCCGGACACAAAAGTGTCCGCGCGGCTTCTAAGCCGTTGGCCTCCTCCCCTAGAAAGAATTCCACACTCGATGGAACGGCCTTGTATTCCGCGCTGGCCTTATAGCGGAGTAATCACGGCCTCTTAGCGTACCTATTTTCCAATCGAATCAATGACGGTGGTTGCGGATTCATTTCCATTTCGCAAAGAAAACGCGGGTTATGTCCCGACCAGTTTCGTCATCCAGGACGACGAAATAAATTCGTCTTTTGAGCCAGCCGAGCAACTTGCTCCCCGTATGACAATTGCGATCGATATCAAAATGCACTCCTCCCGATCGAGGACACCGTCGGAGAACAACCGGACCGTCTTTGGCTCTGCTGACAAAACTTGGACACTCCTGCATGTCCACCCCTGGAAGGAGCTGGTTGTTTAGGTGGACGCAGCGACGTACAGCGAATCGGATGTTGAGGCTCTTGCGCTACCTGCTTGCCTTCCGCATCACGTCTTCCACGTAAACAGATCTAGCGTCGGTGTAAGCCTCCCGATCTGTCTGATGTTCGGCGGCAAGTCGCATTTTGAGCCGCCCGTAAGTCTCAGCTTCATCTGGATGAGCACGCAAATAGTCCCTGAACGCCAACCGTCGCCACATCTCCCCGTCTGGCTCTGCGACATGCACATGGTGGGAAAGGGAGCAATGAGAACTCCTGACACGGTCGTGCGGCAGTCCGCGCGGAAGATTCCCGATTCCGTGCCGTCGAGACCCGGAGATTGGGCCGAAAATGAGTGCCAGGGTCTGGCGGTAGTCGCGATCGCACCGGTCTCCGCCGATAGTCTCTGCAAAACGGGAATATTCGGGGTGGTGGCCGGAGACTTTCGGCAGTTGCTGCCCGAACATCGGCGCTCTGGGAGGCCAGAGACAAAACCAAATACGCACAAAGCCCGGATTTCCGGCCCATTCTCGCGTCTCTTGGTCGGCCTGGCCAAATGCGGGAATGGCTGGCTGGCGACGCAGTGCTGATCGCACCTTTCTCTAGACAAATTCCCTGCTAACAGGGAATTTAACAGGGAAATTCACGGCTTTGAGGGCCGGAAGGCCGAATGCAGCCCTAAAAAGGACCGCGCGCAGTCGTTTAGCAGGATTTTCCCTGCGCTAGTTAACTGGGAAAATCATTCGACGATCAGGGAAATTTTTCTGTCGTATCAGGGATTTTTCATCCCTACCAAAGGCGATACGCGGTTCGCGCCAGCAGCGGTCATTCGAAATTTGAGCACGTGACTTTTAATCATGGAGTGGTGGGTTCGAGTCCCACCGCGCTCACCAAAAACCCCACTACCGCAATGGGTTCTTTCATCCACCGAAGTGCCAGCCGAGTTGTACGCAACTTTAGATACGGAATAGTCAGCAACGCGTTAAAACCGCCCTCCAGGCGCCAATTGCTGCCCTTCTCGCTGATCGCCCCTTGACCAGCCCCGCCAACACGCCCACCCCATGGGCCATGACTATCCCCCAAACAGACATCACAATTGAGCACCGCTGCGAGGCGCTGACGATCAGTGAAATCCCACCCTACCGCTGCACCACGTCAGCTACTGGTGCCCGGCGAGGCCGGGAGGTCTGTCCCAGCCACGCCAGCGCGCTCCACGTCCGTTGGTTCGATGATGACGATGCTGGCGTGCGCCAGCTACAGAACTGACGTACCGGCGTCTAGCTGCCGTCCACGAGGGTGAAAACTAGGAACATTGCCGCCACCGCAGGTTCTCCGGACATTCATTTAGAGGAGGTCGGTAGATACGACAGTCGGCGTCGCAGGGGGATAGCAGACGACTCAGGCTGACAAACTCGGTAAGCCCGAGGCCATCAGCCGTCTGGTCGAAATCGGATTGAAGGCAAAAAATGACTTCACCTCTCACCGCAGCTGAGCGCAAAGTGCGCGATGAAGAACTCGAGTCCGCGAAAAGGGCCTCGGCCCGCGCCGCCATGGCCGACCAGGCAGCTCGGATCAACACTTTCAATGACAATTACAAGCGTTTGAAAGCCGATCGGCAGGCGCGAGAGGCGTCGGAACTGAAGGCGAAGAAATGAACGGTGTCCGGAAAAGCACTGATGCCGGACTCACGACCGCCGAGCGAAAAAGTCTGCGCGAGAGCGAAGCGCAAGAGGCGATGTCGGACCATGTGGACGCCGAGAAGGCCTTTCACGACAATCGAGAGCGTTTGCGCGCGGCCCGACTGGCGCGCGAAGCCGTGGCTGGCCCGATGCTTTATCCCGCTCTGGGCCTTCCAGATGAGACTCCTATCTTTAACGTCCGCTTTTCGACACGCATCACAAACGCGCTCAACGGGGCGGGCGTCAAAACAGTCGGCGAAATCCGCGAAGCATCCGACGCAACGCTGCTAAGCTATCAAGACCTTGGAGCAAGCTCGATCGCCCGGCTTCGCGAAACTCTAGGGCCGGCGCAATCGGACGCGCTCAAGCCGAAGCGCGAAAACCCGAGATGAATTGACAGCGTGCCCCCCCGGGGCGACCTCGCGCACCCTACCGTGAATTACCTCGCCATCGGCGACTGACTGGCGCAACTTGCGTAAGGGGCGACGCGGCGACCTCCGAAATTGAGCAAAGGCTCCATACTCCCCACAACAGAGGCGACCGAAATGCCCAAGTATCATATCGATCTTCTCAGAGGTCCCCTTGTTGTTAAATCTTTCGATTATGAGGCAGTCAATGCTCCGGGCGCTTGCGCCGGCGCCAATGACTGGCTTGAGAAAGCATCCCCTTTAACGGAAGCTACTCGCGCCCAGATTTCGCAAGGTCGCGACATAATCGCAACCAGAGAGCCGATCGCGGACGGGGTTTGGTCTATGGCGAATCCTTGATCGGCGTCGGCAAGCCATGGCGTGCCGTCAGCCATGTCACCACTCCAAAACGGCTTGAGCTTGCATCAGCAGTGTCGGCCGCGCTGGTTGAACCTGGTTCGGTTGGCCCGATGCACCTCATCCCGGCAGAGAGATGTGTCGGGCCGCTTCCTTCGCTCAGAATAAATCTCGCCTTCCGGAGAGCAATGTCGGCTTACCCCGCCTCCATGGCTGACCTCCTGTGAGGCTGTGGCGGCCAGTCGGGGTCGGACGCACGGAACAAAATCCATCGCCCTCCCTTGATTGAGACATCAGAGGAATGCCGATGCCAAGCAGCCAGTTAAAACGCGCCGAACGCTCGATCCAGACGATCCGTGATCAGGGCGAGCTTCCGCCGGAAACTGCCGACGCGCTGCAAGAGCTGGTCGATGTCATCCGGACGATCGAAGTGCGCGTGTCGGCGCTGGAAGGTCAACGCGTTGGCGCACTGGACGTGAGACCCGTGCAGCCCGGTCGCAGAATCTATCCGCCACCGTGCAAGGAATGCGATGGCAAAGGACGGATACCAAAGGAGGGCAACTTACCAGCTTAGACCGCCGGGCCACTCGGCGCGACAGTTCGATTGCGAGACATCGGTACGGAGGACGTCGCGACCTGCCGGCAATTCATTTATTGCGAATTAGATGGATCAAAAAACAGAGTCGAAAGCTGCTTGATTAAGCTCGCAGCTTTTTCAGTTTCAAGCCCAAGTCGCGCACACAAAAGCGATTTGATAGGGGGAAGATCGGGCAGATAATATTCCCGTGCGATGACCAACTCCGATGGCACGATACGCTTTGGAATTGCACTCAAGCCAATGCCGGCTTTCACGGCGGCTAATTTCGCATGGTAATCAGGGCTGTTAAACACGATATTGTAATGGATACCGCGCTTGGCCAAGGTACGGATCATCCAATCATCGCCCGGCCACGTCAGAATTGGGATGGGTGCCCCCGGACTTAAAACAAACTTGTTAGCCCTTACCCAAACCAATGGATCATTGCGCTCATTGATAATCAACTCTTCGATCTTCTCATCGATGGCCTGATTTTCAAAGATGCAAGCAACATCGATGTATCCGTCGACCAGTCCTTTCGCGATCGTCGTGGAATGGTCGGTGTGAATAACAATGCCTGACAATGATTCCGCAGTTTGATGGTTGATGAACTCCTCAGCCAAGAGAGTGCTGAGGCCCAATCGAAGTGCTTGAGGTCCAGCCATATTGCCACCAAGCCGCAACATTTGATCGTTTGACTCCAGCGTCTCCCTCCGGTGGGGACCGTCTTGTCGGGTTAAATCGATTGCGCTGTAACAGTACTTATGGACGTCCATAAGTACAGTACTCAGGCTGAGCGGTTAGAGGTTGTCGAGACGGGTCGGCGGCGGCGCTGGTCCGATGACGAGAAGCTTCGGATCGTGTTGGAAAGCCTGGAGACGCCGCGTGCGATCTCGTCGACAGCGAGGCGCCATGGGATATCGCGCTCATTGCTGATGACGTGGCGGCGCGCGTTCCGCCCCGAGCCCGTTGGCCCCGACATACAGCAGAGCGGCTTCGTGCGGGCGGTGGTTACTTCGGCTGAGACGGTCGCAGCGGAATCCAGCGCGTTGACGACGGGCCGCATGGTTATCGAGATCGGGAAGGATCGTCGCGTCATTGTCGATGCCGGCGTCGATGCGGCGGCACTGGCGCGGGTACTTGCCATTCTGGAGCGGCGATGATCCCGGTCGCGGCAGGTGTGCGGATCTGGATTGCCAGCGGCCACACCGACATGAGGAAAGGGATGAATGGCCTGGCGCTGCTGGTGCAGGAGGGCCTTGGCCGCGATCCGTTCGCGGGCGACGTCTTCGTGTTCCGCGGTCGCGCCGGTTCGTTGATCAAAGCCCTGTGGCATGACGGGATCGGGCTGTCGCTCTACGCCAAACGGCTCGACCGTGGACGGTTTGTCTGGCCGGCGACGGTGGACGGCGTGGTGGCGCTGAGTGCGGCACAGATGAGTTACCTGTTGGAAGCGATCGACTGGAGAAATCCGCAACATACATGGCGACCGCAGAGCGCGGGCTAGGCTTAGAAAAGCTCTGGGGTGCGAAAAAAAAGTCACCGCAAATCGCTGATTTTGTGATTCCATCAGCTTCATGAAAGCTGGTGTTGAAGCCCTGCCAGACGACGTCGAAGCGCTGAAAGCGGCCTTGATTGTCGCACGCGCGGAGGCCGCCGCGGCGCGTGCTCAACAATCCGACGACCAGGCGCTGATCGCTCATCTGAAGCTGCAGATCGAGAAGCTGAACCGTGACCGTCATGGCCCGCGCTCGGAGCGTACCGCGCGACTTTTGGACCAACTGGAATTGACGCTGGAGGAACTGGAGACCGCGGCGACCGAGGACGAGCTTGCCGCCGAAATCGCGGCGGCCAAAGCCGCGAACGCAACCACCACCGTGGCGTCGTTCACGCGCAAGCGACCTTCCCGCCAGCCGTTCCCGGATCATCTGCCTCGCGAACGGATAATCGTGCCAGGACCTGTGGCATGCGACTGCTGTGGCGGATCGCGGCTGTCCAGGCTCGGCGAAGACGTTACCGAGACGCTGGAGGTCATCCCAAAATCCTGGAAGGTGATCCAGCACGTCCGGGAGAAGTTCTCCTGCCGGGATTGCGAGAAGATCAGCCAGGCTCCGGCGCCGTTCCACGTGATCGCGAGGGGCTGGGCCGGACCCAGCTTGCTGGCGATGGTGTTGTTCGAGAAGTTTGGCCAGCATCAGCCGCTCAACCGACAGGCTGAGCGCTACGCTAAGGAAGGCGTGCCGATCAGCCTGTCGACCCTGGCCGACCAGGTCGGCGGCTGCACGGCGGTGCTGATGCCGTTGTTCAAGCGCCTTGAGGCCTACGTGCTGAGTGCCGAGCGGTTGCATGGCGACGACACCCGGGTGCCGGTTCTAGCCAAGGGCAAGACCGACACCGGCCGGATCTGGGTCTACGTGAGGGACGACAAGCCGTTTGGCGGGCCGGCGCCGCCGGGGGCGGTGTTTTATTACTCGCGCGACCGCGCCGGCGAGCATCCGCAGGCTCATTTGGCCAACTACAGTGGAATCTTGCAGGCTGACGCCTACGGCGGCTACGGCAAACTCTATGAACCCGGCCGCCCGCCCGGGCTTATCCTGGAAGCGGCTTGTTGGGTCCACGCCCGGCGTCCGTTCTTCGTGATGGCGGATCTGGCCGAGAACGCGCGTCGCAAGGCGCAAGGCAAAAAGCCGGTGGCGATCTCGCCGCTGGCGCTGGAAGCGGTCCGTCGGATCGATCAGCTGTTCGAGATCGAGCGGGCGATCAACGGACAAAACTCCGCACGGCGCAGGGCCGTTCGACAGGAGCTCAGCGCACCGCTGGTCGCCAATCTGGAGGCCTGGATGCGAGAGCAGCGCGCCAAGCTGTCGCGCGGCAACGACGTCGCCAAGGCCATGGACTACATGCTCAAGCGCTGGACCGCGTTCACGCGCTTCCTCGACGATGGCCGCATCTGTCTGTCCAACAACGCCGCCGAGCGCGGCGTACGCGGCATCGCACTGGGGAGAAAATCCTGGTTGTTCTGCGGCTCCGACCGAGGCGGCGAGCGGGCCGCGGTGATGTACAGCATGATTGTCACGGCCAAGATGAACGATATTGATCCGCAGACCTGGCTTGCCGATGTGCTGGCTCGCATCGCCGAGCATCCCGTCCAAAAATTGGACGAGCTACTGCCCTGGAATTGGCGCCAGCTCGACGTCAGAAACCGTCAGGCGGCTTGACCATTACATCCTGCGAGCAATCCCGCCGCGGTCCTCACCGGATGCTAACACTCCAGCACACGCCGGGCATGATGCAGTGCGAGTTTGCCGAGTTCCGTGACCCGTGTTCCGTTGGCGCCCTTGGAAAACAGCGAGCCTCCAATAATCGTCTCTATGCGTTTTACCTGCGAGCTTACGGCTGGCTGGCTTAAACCCAGGCTATCGCCGGCTCTGGACAAGCTCCCCGTCTCGGAAATTGCGACGATTGTGCGCATGATTTCGATGGGAATATTGATATTTTGATGCCGCTTATGCAATCAATTACCCCCCTTTGAAATATTGTACGCCCTCGAATTCTGCCTTTAGTTGTATGGCCGTTCAAGTTATACTTTTGGAGTCCTTCTCGTCTCTATCCACGTTCTAAGACGGGGAAGGCGTCCGCGTTCTGCTCGACAAGCCACCAATCGAGGCAGCAACCTACATCGAATGTTAGATGATGTTCGCGGTCCATCGCGCTTTCGATCACCGCGTCGACCTGTTCGCCGGTCAATTTGCCTCTGGGGCTTGCCACCAAGGCGTCGACCAACGCTAAAACGACATTGAGGTTTCCGCGGATCAATGTTCCGCCTCGGCATAGGCCAGTATCGCATCAACCGACCGGGGTGACGCGCACGCGATGGCCGCGACCGCCCGGGCTTCAATCTCATTGTGCTCGGCGCGCAGCGGCGGAAGGTCGGCGTCCACCTAGTCTTACAAACAAATCAAGGCGCTCCTAGCCCATTTGGCCTGTATGAGCTTGGCTAATACCTAGAGGAAACGAAACACGCGTTGATGCGGATGGAAGCGGCGTGGCGCACGCTGGCCAACCAGGGGAGATAGGCGGCCGTTCAGTCAGCCGAACTTAGAACTCCGCAGCGAGCAAACGAAATCTAATATTTTCCGCCCTGCCCCGAACCTTCACGGCGCCGCGAGCGCGAAACCGTTCGGCCTTAATCGCCAGGCATCGCCGTAACTCATCGTTACTCGTTTTGACGTGATTTCGAATTTCACGGCGTTCGAATGTCGTAACGTCGGGATCTGCGACGCGCCGCCAGGCCACGGTCTGCCAATCCATCAATTCGCGGATTTTGATGCTCAAATTGTCAGGCTCGGCCATGCTGTCCCCGCCATCGATATCCAATGACGTTGACGGTACCGCTGATTCTGAAAGATTCCTTAACGAGGCGCGTTCCGCGATCCTGACCCGCCATTTAGACGAGCGGAGACCTGCCGCCATTCAACTTGGATCATCCGGCACGTTGCTAACATCGCGCGCTCGTAACTTCGCTTTACCGGTGACGGTAATGGCGTTTGCCAGCACAGCGGCTGTTGCCCAATCGAGCACGATCGGTCGTACTCAAGCGCTCCCCGGCGGGTAACGACAGCTCTGCAACTTCTGGCGTAAGCACAGGGACAAACGCCGGCAGTGCCCGCCGCCGGGGGCCAACAGCGCGGCGAATCCATCCGGGAATAGCTACATGAATACTTCACCCTCCGGTTCGACGCTGATGCCGGGCGATGGTGCGCCCGCCGGAGCAGGTCGCCGTTAGGACCTGTGCCCAGAGTAGCGGCCAACCCGGGGTATTCTACCGGCTAGTCGATACGTGCGGCCGGTCACAGTATGCTATGGGCGGCTTCCATAGATTGCAATGCTGACGTTCCGGTCGCCTTCCGTCTCCTTGATATCGATGTCGATGCGGAAAAACTTCGTTTGAAAGCATCGCGCGATCCGGACTCCAGCCAAGCATATTTGGGTGGCCGGAGCGTCCCACCATACATCCACGCTCTGATTCAGGGCCGAGGCCGGCACGTCGAGGGCGGCCTAGGCCGCATAGCGTACGAGATAATGCGACCGCGCCGACGCGTCCTTCCTTGCGCGACAGAACGCAAACCCAAGGCTTGTATGAAACCGCCAAAATGAGTTTAGTTGCGTCCCTAAACATAAAAGAGCAAGGGAGGCGCGCTTGGCAAGCTATCAGGATATCGGCGTCGAAAAGACAGCGAACTATGTCGGAACCATCGAAATTCAGCGCCCGCCGCACAACTTTTTCGACATGGAACTGATCGAACATATTGCCACGGCCATGGAAGCGTTCGACAAGGACGATGGCGTACGCGCCGTAGTGCTTTGCGCTCAAGGCAAGTCGTTCTGCGCAGGCGCGAATTCCGGCGATCCCAATCGTCAGGGTGAAGCGGCCTATAGCATCGATGGCAAGCCGATCAGTCACCTCTGCCAGCAAGCCGTGCGCCTAATGCGCATTCAGAAGCCATTCGTCGCAGCGGTTCACGGTGCTACAATAGGAGGCGGGCTGGGCGTTGCTTGCGTGGCGGATTTTCGTGTCACCTGCCCGGAGGTGCGCTTCGCCGCGAACTTCACACGGCTTGGCTTCCATCCGGGCTTTGGTCTGACAGTCATTCTGCCGGAGTTGGTCGGCAAGAACCAAGCGGAACTGATGTTCTATACGGGCCGCCGCGTCGGCGGCGAGGAAGCAACCCGCATCGGTCTCGCCAACGTTTGTGTACCGCAGGATCAAGTCCGTGCGGAAGCGGTCAAGCTCGCGACCGAGATCGCAGAATGCGCGCGACTTGCCATCATCTCTACACGCAAAACCATGCGGGCTGATTTCGCGGACCGCTTCAAGGCTGCGACGGATCGCGAGCAGAAAGAGCAAACGTGGCTGCGCGACATCGAGGACTTCAAAGAGGGCGTTAAGGCTTCGTCCGAGCGCCGCGTCGCAAACTGGAAAGGTCGCTGACATGGTTGGAAAACCTCAGCGCGCATCACAGCAGCGATGGGATTGAAGTACTCGGTCGGCTCGCCAGCCGCAATGCCGTCATCGGCGGCGACGAATGGTAGCGCTACGTAATAGATTACTTCGGCCATGATACTCACCCGCGTGTAAGGTCTTGAACCTTGCCCGCACGTAAGCGTGCGAAACTGCCTGCATCAATTCGCGGACTTCTGATTCCAGCCATGATCAGCGCCGTCACGCGTCGCCGCCGCAAGCCGCGATGGCCTGATCGGTCGCCGTCTCAAGGCGGTCCATATCTGTAGTTTCGGCTGTGGAATAGCTGGCATACCGGGTGCGGCTCGTGGCTCGGGCATAGCGTTCTTTTTTCGTTCTAGTTGTCAATATTTCTTATCGGGAATTGCGTGCTGACCTAGTTCGACCCCTAATTGACCTAGTTTGAAAACAGTAGTGGCCTAATTTGAATTTTTGGAACACCAGCCAAGCCATGCCGTTTTTGGAATTGACGAGATTTCGGACAGGCGGCAAAATCATTCCATGGGACAGGCGCAGCGACCGACTTGCCCCGATTGCGGGGCTCATCTCACTCTCGCGCTGCCGCCTGGCGGCGGCGGTCCACGCACGTTTCAGTGCTTGGATTGCGAAGGCCCTGACCCCTTCAAGAGTCCACACACGATAGGCTGGCTTGCCGGTGAGTTGGGTAGGATCACCCGAGACACCGAGTAAGATACTGGCACCCATCCACCCCGCTATCGAGAATTTTTGGTCTTGAGTCCGGTACCGGACTGAACTATTTCGACGCCCCGGTTTATAGAGTTCCGCATCCGGCAGGGACTTCGGGGTGATCGAGTACAGGGCTTACATCGTCGGGCACGATGGGCATTTTAACGGATTCGAGCCGTTGGCGTGCGTTGACGATTCCGAGGCAATCGAAAGGGCCAAGCGCCTTGTCGACGGGCATGATGTTGAGCTTTGGAGCGGCGCGCGGCTTGTGATCGTGCTCAAACATAAGTTCGAGTAGAGGCGGGATTAAATAGGCAAAGGTGTCCTGTTTTGCTCAGACAAGGCTCGCCGCGTCATGGTCTAGTCCGACCATGATGTTCACCGCAGCAGAATGCCGAGCAAAGGCCGCCGAGAAGCTTGGACACGCCGAGCGCGATATTGGGCGGCGCAAGGAAAAGCTTGAAAACGCCGCTCAGGCGTGGCTGCTTCTTGCGAGTAGGATAAAAGATGACCCGGCAGATAAGGCCGCCTCAGTCGGCAATCTGCCCGGCATAGATACGGAACCGTCCCGGCGTGGTCATCCGCAGCCGGCCCGCAATTCCGCCGTAGCCCAATGCGATCAATCGGGCGCTGTGTGCGGCTGGGATCGGAGGCGCTGGGCCATGTACGGGCGTGTTACCGACCGCTATCAGAGAAGCAAATTCTTCATCGGTCAGCATTGTCGATTTTGACATCATGACTCGAGTATGGACTGCTTCGGCAATCCCGGCATGTTCAATTTTGCTCACACTGGCAAATAAAGGCCACCTCAGTTGGCGGCCTCTTTCATTCAATCATCTATCATCATCCGGATGCACCCACTTGTAAGGTGCGATCTCGCGCTGTTGCGTGAGCTTGATCATATGGACGCGTGGCGAATAGCGCGGTGTCCGGCATGACCTGCATTTCAGCGCCGCCTCAAGTTTCCAGATCGGCGTATCGCGCGGCCTGCGGACGTGTTCAAGCGGGATGCTGGCCTCGGTTTCACAGCGATGGCATTTGACTTGGAGCCAGCCCTAGCCGCCATTGAGGCATTGCGCGATCGTTGGCGATGGTTGCGCCGGTCCGCCATGGGCCTCCATCTGGATCGACCATAGCTCGGCCGCTGCTCGGTCGGCTTCACGGATGGCCTTTTGCGCGGCTTCACGGGCACCATCGGCGCGTATCTTCGCCCCGATGATCCGGCCGCCGTAGATGACTTCTCGCGATTTCGAACTCATGGCCGCCATTACAGCGACCTTGGCGCGGCTGTGCAATGCCACTAGGATTTGAGGCCCGGAACGAGCTTGAGGCCATACAGGTCGGTCAAAGGAACACCGAGACGTGCAATACACCTTTGAGGAAGATGGCCTTGGCCGCTGGCAATGGGCCGTGGTTTTGGGCAGTCCACCAACAATCAAATCCGGCATACCGTGACAAAGGGCGCCGCGATCCTCAAGGTCTGGACCGCGATCGATCGGGCGCTCGATTCGTACAAGCTCAGACTAGTGCAATCCGAACGGCCCAAGACCTGATTTTAGAGAAAGAAACTCGCAAAGCATGTCCGATACCCAAATTGATTTCAGTGCTCCCGCAATCCTCAGAAAATGGCCGTCAGTCAACAAAGAACGCGTTAGCGCCTCGCTCGGGGCGCGTCCGTTCAACGGCTTTGCGGAATATGCACCAGAGACCAATCCGGAGACTAAGAAAAAAGACATCGTCTGGTTTGCCCTGAACGACGATCGGCCGCTGACGGCCTTCGCCGGCATCTGGACCGAGTTCAAGGGTGACCGGGGGGTCCAAGCCGGTCCCCGGCCCTCACCTGGTCTACGGTTTCCTGACCACATCGCCGAATGAAGTGGTCGCGCCGATCCACGAAAAGGCCATGCCGGTTATCCTCACCACCGACGAGGAACGGGACATTTGGATGCGCTCGCCGTGGGACGAGGCCAAGGCTTTACAGCGACCGTTGCCGGATGATGCGGTGAAAATTGTAGCGCGGGGCGTCGATAAAGAAGATGAAGTCGCCACATGATGAAATTCGCCGCAGCCCGTCCCTACTCGGATCCGGAAGTCACGGCCCGCAAGCTGATCGAGATCGCCAACTCGGTCGCAGCCGTGCAGGACGGCCGAATCTACATCGAACTGATCAACGGGCCGATGCTGTTCGAGCACAAGGCGACGCCGGCGGAGTACAGGCCGGCCTCGACCTTGCGATCACGCGCGGCTGGCTCACCATCGACCGGTCAGGCACCTTCGTGAAATTTACCCAGGCTGGCGCCGACCTCTTCGCTTGACGTGGATTTGTCCCGTCAAACCAATAAAAATTAGCTGGCAGATCGGAAATTTTAGCGACAAAATTCGCCGATCAGATGTGATCAGCGAGGCGCGCCATGCCGCGTTTATTGTCTTCAGATCAATGCCCGAAATGCCGCGGTCCGATGAACCGAACGCCATCCTTGCTCGGCGCGCTCCACATCTGCGATCGGTGCGACGTCGACGATTCGATCGAAGGCACCGCCAGGAAATGGGTCGAGAGCGAACTCCGGCCGCCTACAGGAAACCGGGGTTGATCAAACGCGGATTTGGCGTTTATCTGGTGCATGCCTCAAGCTGACCGTTTCCCCATGTTGGAAGTAAGCGTTGAAGCTGTTGGACCCACCTCGTGGGAGTGGAGCGTCAGGGATAGCGTTGACTTGGTAATGAGCGGCTTCGAGGCCTCGCGCAGCGATGCTCAAACGGAGGGCGATACAGCTTTGTTCTCACTGTTGGCCTCGGGATGGTACCGCGCGCCAACCTAGCCCGGCGGCCGCGCACCAACCTAGCCGATGCCAAGCCTCTCAATGGCCGCCTCTATGACAACGATCTCTTCATCGATCTGGCCGATCGGGCGGCTTAAATCGTAAGGTCCTGACCTTCCCTTGAGGTCGATTGCCAGCCTGCGCCGATGTGCTCGGAGATCTTCGAGGGCCCGTCGATCGCCGAGCTTCACATAAGCGTCGACAATTCCTTCGATGGCTTTCGTCAATTGATGCTCGCTATGTAAATTCGCCGGACCGATGGGGCCAAAGCACAAGAAACCGCCGCTGGGTTGAGTCAGCAACAGCTTTCCTACGAGTTTCGACCACCATGAGCAATAGATGGTCTGACCGATCGCGGTTAATGCGGGGTTACCCGCCCGCGCCGGTGCGAACCGGCGGCCAATTAGTTAGCAGCCGCTACAAATACCTTTAATCTTGCGATCGAGAGCGACATCCGCTGGATCGCGGTTCTTCGCGGGAGGACTGGTCGTTTCAGTCTTGGACACCGCCGTCGGCCTAGCTCCTTTTGGCGCGCGATGATGCGAGCGAGCACCGACGGCTGTAGTTACGCAGAGTGCTACCACCGCGACCGTCAAAAGCGTCTGGCCCGGTCTCACGAAATGCGCAGATTTTCCGCGCTCTCCTTGCCCTTATTGGGAACTACCTCATAGCTCACCTTGGCGCCCTCGTTGAGGCTGCTCAGGCCTGCCTTTTCGACGGCCGAGATGTGCACGAAAACATCCTTGCCGCCATTGTCGGGTTGGATGAATCCGTAACCCTTAGTCGCGTTAAACCACTTCACTGTACCTGTCGCCACGTCTCGCACTCCCTTTGAACAACGAAGATGATCACCGGCGGTCGCGTGGCACACCGCAAGCAAAAGCCACCGAGTTGCCCTGGCGGCTTAATCGGATGGCTCCCGTGCGAACCGACCGCACCGCACAAGGAAAAAGCCACCGCTGGGTTGAGTCAGCAGCTGCTCTTGCGATAGTTCCAGGCAACCTTTGGAGGGGTTGGAGCGGATGGTGTATCGGCAGGGTTAATGCGCAGTTACCCGCGGTGATTAGCCGGCGGCCCTGCCCGGAACCTGCATCTCGTTACATGTCCGCGGCGTTCCGCGATCTACAGCTACGCGACGTGCCGTCCGTGCTACAGGACTTCGTCGATCGACATGACGCGATCGACCGCGCGCAGCTCGCGCTGCCGCTGCGTATGGTGAGACCGTGAAGTGCATCCCTCTGTACGGACGTCGGCTGGGTCTGTGAGAACCACTCCCTGAGACCTTGGGACGGCCTTCGCGGCTGTGATTGCGGCGGTGCCGGAACTGCCCCGACCGGCCTGCGACATGGCCGACGAAGGCGCAGCACCGCGGCTACCGGATGCCTTTAAAACTGAGTCGACAAGGACAGCCGGCGGCATTAGCGGTCCGCTGCGCCGCCAGCACTCGCCAGCGCTGGGGCCGTTCTTTTGGGGGCCGCAGCTCGCCGCTGCGGGTATGGCTTTTTTGCAACGCTCCCCATATCCTGAACAGCTCGCCCTCACGGGCAAGCATCCTCCCTTGACTTCGACCGCCCTTCGGGGCGGTCTTCTTTTGGTCGCTCTTGATCCAGTCGCGAGCTATCGCGAATGCTCCCTCACATTCTGCGACCCTCGCTGACGTTGCATTATATTGAGATCGCTAATTCGGTCGAAGACGTAGTGGCAAGCCGTATCGAGATGCCGGCGCGTCCTACCAATTGACCAAACCGCGCCATCGCGACGCTAGCCGCTTGGCGGCGCCGTCATTCGCAGGCCTTGGACACGTTCGGCCGGCGCGGATATCGTGCGTGACCGGCGTGAGACCTAGTTCGCCCAATAACCAACCGACTGCTTTATAGATTTGAGAGGATCGCAGGGGATCACCTTGCTTTCGGTATCTCCGCACTTCAGGCACTCAAACGTTCGGTGCTCGAAGCCCTCGGGACCGGCAGAGACCTCCGCGGTGATCATCCGCGTATTGCATTTGAGGCAGCGCGGCCGGCCTACCGCTAAAAGCTCTGGATCTGGCATTTGTGCTGTTCCCATGGTCGCACCCATTCGGATCGTTCTCGACGGTCCAAATTAGGCCGATTTCGGGAAATTGTCAGTCCGATACCCGACATATCGGGATATCAAATTATTGAACCATCTGATCGTTCTCCGTCGGCTGTCTAAAACGTGCAAACGCGACGATCGGGCTTCTTTGGTCGCGGCGGAAACGTTGGGCAGTTCGCCATGGCGGTTGTTTGACCAGATATCCTTCCATGCCGCTTTGCAATTTGGCATTGAGGAACAACTGTTCACTTTGATACTTATCGGAGTAGTTCAGGCGGGGCGCGGCTATCCGTGAATGACGAGTTTAAGAACGAATTCTTTTCTAGCTTCGACCCCAATCCGATCCGGACATGCAGCCAATGCGACAAGAAACCCGCCATGGTTCGGTCGATGCTCAATCCCACAAATGGACGCAAGGTCCGCATGTTCAAGTGCGAGTGCGGCGAGCAAACATCGTCCGAGGATAGGGCGTAGTCCGTCTCAGTTGGTGGGTCGTTCACGCGACGCTGGCGCTGAGTCGAGAACCGTCCTGTGCGGCGCGGAATTTCCATAGCGGGGAGCTACTTGGGGCTATGAAATTGGTCGAGCATTGGGAATAATCGGTGCATGCTCGCCGTCAGCCAAACCGTTGAGTCGTTCGAGTGCCCGAGGTGCGGCCTCCGCTACCAGGGTACAAAAGAACCGTTCCCGCTCGCTTGTGCCGGCCGTTTCGATTGCATCCAGTGCAGCGCCGAAATCCACGCATGGTCCGGACCCTACGACTATACCAGATGGATATGCAGTAACGACCTCTAACCTAGCAGCCTGTTTTTGACCGGGCGAGATTCAGAAAAACCCGGGGCTCAGGTCAACGCCGTAGCTCATCATCAAAAACGATACGAGCAGACCGGCGCAAGCGAGCAGCGCCAATTGCTTGAGAACGTCGCTCTCCGCATCAGAGGCTGGAATCCGGCGCGCCAGGAACCTTGCGATTGCAGCCATATGTGATCCCCATCCGGTTTGCGCTCAAGGATAGGTCTCAGCTGAAAGTCTAAAGGTTCAATCGAGTTGTGTGTCTACGGGCCATTCACCTTGCCATCTACGTTTGCCTTGATAGTCTTCTCTCACGGCGCTCCTTGGTTCTCCCAAGTCCCTTGGGTGCTGCTAACCCCGTCCGTGGATCTCCTCGGACGGGGTTTTTCATTAGTGGCCTATTTTGATCCCGGTGATTTTACCGAGAGCAAGCAGCCCAGCGTGGGAAGCACCGGGGCGGTTTAGTCGGGGCGCGCACCGAATTATTTATTAGTTCGGCTTTCCGTCCTTCCGCATGGTATCGGCGCTCGACGAGCCATCCTTGGACATGTCCTTCTTCATCCCGCCGCTGGCCATGCCGTCCTTCTTCATACCGTCATCGCTCATGCCCGTGGTGGTCTCAGTGTTCATTGAACCTTTGTTCATCGAACTACCGGTCGTACCATTGGTCATGCCGGGCTTAGTCATGTTGTCCTGCTGGGCGGCTGGCCCAGTGCCCTGCGCAAACGCAGAACCGCACATGAGAGTTAGGGCAGTGGCGATAAGAATCTTTTTCATAGCTATCTCCATTGAGTTGCACGACGACACGACAAGGCATCGTAACAGCGAACGTTCCTACAGAATGTAAGGCATATTTCGATCGAGAATTGAAACGTAATCGTTGTGTGCTCGTAAGTGGCACAACGATCCGAGTGCGTGTGCTTGGTTGACCGCGACCTCTGGCGTTTTATTCGGTCCGCCGGAACCAATTGATCCTGTTGCAATTACCCTGTCATGAAAACGACACCAATCATTTCAGAAATGAGAGCCGCCATCCTAATCGGTGCGGCTCTGTTTACGATTGGTGCAATGCTCTTCGGGCACTGAGATGCGTCCTCTAGTTCAGCGATGGACACCCGAAGAAGATGAACGTCTGAAGGCACTCGTCGCGCAGGGTGCATCGACATTCCGAGCTGCAGCGGCTTTAAAGCGACGGCAATCCGTAGTTCGTGAACGCGCCAACAAGCTCGGTTGCCCTTTTCCGAAACTGCGTGAGGCGCGAAAGAAGTGGGCCACTACGCCAGACAAGAACGGGTGGCGAAACTGAAGGGACAGGTTTTGCCGATCCCTTCAGATCTTCTATTACTTTGGGGCGTCATTATTTCTTGACGGGTCTCCGCCAAGCCCTTCCCTCGATATCGGAGGCGTGTTCGGAGATCCGTTGGGATTGTCCTGCTCCAAACGCTTAGTGCTCATTCCACGTGGTGCCCGGCATTGTTTGACGCATCGCGGGATTGCGCGTTGTGTTGCCCATACTTGGCCGCACGTCTCTTTCGGGAAGGGTTGGCGCGGCGCCGCCGGCACCCGGGCCCTGTGCTGAAGAGACACCGGTTGAACCGAGGAGCGTCACAGCAATTGCCGCAAAAACCATCTGCTTGTTTTGCATCGGAAACCTCCCTTTTTGATAGCCAGCCCGAACAACGACTGCGGAAATTTCCTGTTCCTCAACTCAATGGTGTGTCGAGAAAGCTAAGGCGCGGTTAGACCGTGTGGCCGGAATCCACGTGCTTCGGCTGCTTCTTTTCGCGCTGCGGCGTCATTTTTGCGGGATCGTCTTTTCCAAGCACGCGCCGGGGCCCGAATTGCTCACGTTGAACATCGCAGGAATAACGCCCGCAACGACCATCGCTGGTGACTGTTCCATGGCCGCGATTGAATGCGGGCTCAACCGAATGTCCCCTGTGCGCCATAAGCGGGCGTTAACGACCAGTCTACGAGCAACCTGATGTTAACAAGTGGCTCAGCTCGGCTACTTGGCGTACACAAAGCGGGCTTTCCCCCTCGGCTCCGTAACATCACCGGCTCTCAGCCAAGGATGGATCGGTACAGGGCTAAATATCGATCGGCCATGAGGTCCATCGTGAACCTCGCGGATACCGCGGCACGGCAAGCCGCCCGATCAATTTCCTCGATGCGTCCAATCGCATCGACCGCTTGATCGAGACTGTCGACCAGAAATCCGGTCACGCCATCCTCTATCAGCTCGGGCATCGATCCCCGATTGCGGGCAATGACGGGCGTTCCGCAAGCCAATGCTTCCACCACCGACAGACCGAACGGCTCGTCGAAATTGATGAGATGAAGCAGCGCGCGTGCGGA
Organism: Bradyrhizobium sp. S69; assembly: GCF_009766005.1. GTDB lineage: Bacteria > Pseudomonadota > Alphaproteobacteria > Rhizobiales > Xanthobacteraceae > Bradyrhizobium. The sequence continues at coordinate 175,903 of NZ_LMUK01000041.1, forward strand.
GCCCAGGGTCTTTGCGCGCATCGTCCCGCCGACCGGGCCAAGATAGACCGCCGACCCGTCGTTGAGTACGGGCACCACTTGCTCGTCATAATAATTCCGATCCTGGACGATACCGGCGATCGTCAATTTCCGTCCCGTGCGGCGTGCCGCCGCGATCGCTTCGGCTGCACCCTTGTCCGGATGAATGCGGCCGAAGAACAGCAAACCCTCGCCGACATGCGGATCAAAGGGAAAATCTTGCAGCGGAATGCCATGGTGGATCGTTGCGGCGTAACGCAAGTCCGGATGGCGATCGGCGTCGCTGATGGCGACGTAGTGGACGCGCGCTTCGTATTCCTTGTATGCGGGCAGAATGCGTGCGGACGAAAAACCGTGGATTGTCGTCACAACAGGGGTTTTGACCAGCCGCGAGAACGCGAGCGGTACGAAATCGGCTTGATTATGAATGAGATCGAACTGGTCGGCCTGTTCGAAGACATGGGCGATGTGAAGCATCTCCCATACCTTGGCGTCGATCGCGGGGTCTTCGGAATACGGAGCCGGACAGACGGCATCCAGCCTCGCTGTCGTCACGCTGTCTTTGGTCGCGAACAGGGTGACATCGACGCCGCGCGTCACCAGCGCTTCGGTCAAGAGGCTCGTCACCAGTTCCCAGGGGCCGTAATTGCGCGGCGGTGTGCGCCAGGAGATTGGCGCCAGCATAGCGATGCGCAAGATAGCGTCCCCTCTCTGTTTGCTATCGAGCCTCGAGCACGACAGCTTCGTTCGACCGTAACAGGAAGGCGACGGTTTCCACAGGCGCAGCGTCCTCGGTCGTGGACAGCAGCAACCGGCTGCCATGCGCCCAGTCCGGCAACTCGAGCCGGTGCTGTCGCTTCCCGAAGTTGAGCGCCACAATCAGCCGCTCTGAGCCGTGCCGGCGTGCGTAAATCAGTATCTCGTCTTCCGCTTTCAACAGGAGGAAGTCACCGATCGACAGTGCCGGCCAATCTCGCCTAAGCGCCAGCAAACGGCGATAGAGCATCAGGATCGATCGAGGTTCTTCCGTCATACGCATCACATTGCGCGTCCGCCAGTCGTCATTAAGCGGCAGCCATGGCTTGGCCCGAGTGAAGCCAGCATTATCGCTGTCATCCCACGGCATCGGCGTTCGCACGGGGTCGCGGCCCAGCGCCAGGCCGGGCTGACGCAACTCGTGCGGATCTTGCACCTGCGACGGTTCGATCGCGACATCGCTCAGGCCCAGTTCGTCGCCGTAATAGAGCGTGGGCGTGCCGCGGAGCGTCAGCAACAACACCGCCGCAACGCGGGCCTGGGCCTGTCCGCGCTTGGCCGCAACGCGCGGCCGGTCATGGTTGCCGAGCACCCAGTTGGGCCCACCGCCCGGCGGCAGCGCGGCCTCATAGCCGGTGATGACCGCTGCCAGCGAACGCGCCCGCCACGGTGTATCGATGAGCTGGAAATTGAACGGCAGATGCATCTCGGGGCGTTCGCCGCCGTAATAGTGCATCAGCCGGTCGACCGGCAGATAAATTTCGCCGATCAGAACCCGCTCACCGTGACCCCTGGCGCCATAGCTATCGGCGATTTCGCGCATCTCGGCGGCGATCAGATGCACCTCGGGCTGGTCGGTCGAATGGAGTTGAAGCAGGCGGTGCATGTCGCCCATCCCGGGCCGATAGTTCGGGTTCGGTGGATTGTCCGGAAAATCCGCAGCCTTCAGCAGATGCCACAGCACGTCGATGCGGAAGCCATCCACGCCGCGGTCGAACCAGAAACGTAACACGTCGTACATTGCCGTTTGCACGCCCGGATGACGCCAGTTGAGGTCCGGCTGCTGCTTCAAGAATGCGTGATAATAATATTGTCCGGTGACTTCATCCCATTCCCATGCTGAACCGCCGAAATCGCTGATCCAGTTATTGGGCGGTCCGCCGTCAGCCGCAGGGTCGTGCCAGATGTACCAGTCTCTCTTCTGATTTTCTCGCGAGGCGCAGCTCTCAACGAACCATGGATGCTGGTCGGAACTGTGGTTGGGCACGAAGTCGAGCAGAACCTTTAGACCCCGCCGATGGGCTTGCCCAAGCAGGTCGTCGAAGTCAGCCAGCGTACCGAAACGGGGATCGACGTCGCAATAGTCGGATATGTCATAGCCGAAGTCGACCATCGGCGACGAGTAAATCGGACAGATCCAGATGGCGCCGACACCAAGGCCGGCAAGATAATCGAGCCGCCGCTCTATTCCTTTGAGGTCGCCAATGCCGTCGTCGCCAGTGTCCTGAAATGAGCGCGGATAGATTTGATAGATCGCGCTCGTCTGCCACCAAAGCGAAGTCATGCAACATCCGATTCAGCCATAAAGATCTCAATCTCTGCCGGTTGCGATCGAAAGTCGATGACCTTCTATACTCCTCTCGTATTTAGGATCTAACAGTACCTATGAGCTGGCTACTCGGTCCAGAGGTTCAAGAAAAACACTTGCCGTAGGGGCGTTGCCGACGTTGTCCTACCGCTGGCACCTTGGCAATTATTTCCGAATAAACGAAAACCAGTTTGGGTCGTTCACAAGACCATCGTTTCGATGGCGTGCTGCCAGGCATCGTTATCGGCAACGCTTTCTGTTCTAGGTCATCGACCAGCGCCGTTAAGGCCGAAGAAGCATCGACCATTTGGTTACTTTCGGCGCCGAACGACTTCAGTGTTTGAAGAAAATCCCGGAGCTTTTGAGCCACGTCCTCTGGCGGTAACTCAGCCGCCGCGACTTCTCCGATTAAATTGCTCATTGGACCCCACGGTCCTCTAGGATGATGAAATAGGTCGCGCCTTGGCTATTCAAATCCCGCGCGCTTTATTATTCTACGGCCACATCATCCGAGCGTCCGCCACCTACCGCTCGCCAGGAACGGACATTCCCATGAACGACCGCTTCGCGCCAACAGCGGCCGTTGCCGACGAACAATCTAACCTTAAGGCGGTCTATTTTGTAACAGCCACCGGACGGCGAATCCGGGATCCGAGCACGTGACTTTTAATCATGGGGTCGTGGGTTCGAGTCCCACCGCGCTCACCAAAAAACTCACAACCGCGCCGGTTTTTTTAATCAATCAACGTTTGAATTGGTACTCGCTCAACCTGAGGTGGGAATTAGTCTGCGATCTGAAAAAACAGGTGCTGACTAGCCAGCAAGGTGGAAGTGGCTGTGCGCCGGCCACCAGAATCAGCGCCTGCCCTTGACGGCCGGCCCACATCAGCCAAACCCGGCGTTCATGGCCATTCTAGAAACCGTCACCACCGTTGAACGCCGCTGCGAGGGGCTGACGATCAGCGACATCCCGCCCTATCGCTGCACCACCAGCGCAACCGCCGACCGGCGAGGCCGGGCGGTGTGTGCGAGCCATGCCCGCGCCCTGCGCATCCGCTGGTTTGATGATGACGATTTGCTCCAATGGTTTTAGCGACGCCCCGACGCGGCCGAGCCGGCGCAGAATGGGAACGGGCAGGCGCGCCGGGGCCGACCGGCACGCTTGTGGCGGAAAACGCCCCTCCCAAGTACCGCGCGAGCTGTGAATAGCGGTATTCCATCCGCCGCAGCCTCGCTTACCCGACACAATGGGTTTGGCTCGTTGCCGTGCCTCGGGAAATAATGTTTCCATTGCCTTCTCGTTGTCAATATGTCTTGCCGCGATTGACCGGCATTTTAGCGCCTGGCCTCGGTTTCACGCGATGGCATCTGACGTGTAGCCAGCCATAGCCGCCGTTGAGGCATTGCGCGCTCGTTGGCAACGGTGCGCCGAGAAGCTGTTAGCGCTTCGATTTCTTCTTTGCCTTCTTGGCTTTTTTCGCCTTCTTCGGCATCATTTTCTTGACGGCCTTCTTCGCTTTTTTAGCCAGAGATTTTGCGGCCTTAACGACGCGTTTCTTAACTGACGTCTTCTTTGATTTCTTAGCCATGTCGATTCCTTCAGTGTTTGGATTTCTTGGATTTCTTAGACTTCTTCTTTTTTACCGTCTTTTTGGCAGACGATTTCTTCGCCGCTTTTTTCGCCTTTTTGGCCGTTTTCTTCACGGCTTTCTTGGCGGCTTTCTTTGCAGTTTTCTTCGGGGCCTTGGCAGCTTTCGCAACCGCTTTAGCGGCTCGCTTAACGGGCTTCGGGGTGCGACTAACGACCGCCTTCTTCGCGCGCTTGGCAACCGCTTTTACAGCGGTCTTGGCGAGTTCGCCCGCCGCGTCTGCGACCACGTCGGTCATCTGATCGACTAGCGGTTTATCTTTTTCGTCGTCCATGATCGGTTCTTCCTTCGCAGGTTGAGGAACTGTGGCGAGCGGCGTCAAGAGAGGGTCCGGATAGTCGAGCGGGACGCCAGTTATGAGCTTCGCCGCATCAATCGCGATGCTTGCCAACGTCGTCACTAGATTGGGGTTCTTTCCCTCATCCTTCTCGTCAGGTTCCATTAATCGGCATACTCCGCGATTGAGCGTAAACGATTCGCATTCGGACCCTGATGTGCGAAACGCGCTTATGTTGCCGTACAGTGCGCTTATACACGAATAGAGGATCGTTAGAACGCTGGCCCGCGCGAACGGAGTTGCAAAGCATAACTCGCCCCCTGTTCGGTCGCAGTATCATAATATTGCTAATCTGCACGAACGAGAGGGCGGATTACGCTAACGCTAATCCGCCCTACGGCTTGTCATCAGACGCGCACTCGCGCGACCCGGTGGCGGATGATGACGGCTCGTTCTGTTCGTTCCGAACTCACCGCTTCCGGTTGACAAAACCCTGCATCAGCCGCTGCGGCTCGCCGCCGATGAACGACTGCCCGAACACGCCGATACTGAGATCGACGGATTCCTTCAGCGGCAGTTCCTCCCATTGCCGCAGCAGGGCCTTTTGCGCGCGCAAGGCGCCGGGGCCGCATTCCAGCAGCATCGCGATGGTGCGCTCGACCGCGGCATCGAGGCCGCCCTGCGGCGCCATCACGTCGATCAGGCCCCAGGCCAGCGCGGTTGGGGCATCGATGTTTTCGGCCGTCATCAACAGCCAGCGCGCGCGGCCCCAACCGATCAGCCGCGGCAACAGCGCGGCATGAATCACCGAGGGGATGCCGACCCTCACTTCCGGCATGCCGAATTTGGCGTCGTGGGCGGCGACCCGGAAATCGCAGGCGGCTGCGACCTCAAGACCGCCGCCGAGACACCAGCCCGGCATCCGCGCGATCACCGGGCCCGGAAACGCGCGCACGGCTTCGCAGAGGTCGCGCAGACCGGTGATGAATTTCTCCGCCGATTTCTGGTCGAGGGCCGCCATTTCCTTGATGTCGGCGCCGCCGATCATGCTCTTTTCGCTTTGGCCCGCCAGCACCAGCACGCGAATGTCCTCGTCCTTTGCCAGCGTTTCCAGCCCTTCGCGGACGGCGTTGATGACCGGCGTCGAGAGGATGTTGAGCGAGCCGGCATTGCTGATCGTCAGGCGGACGACGCCGCGCGGGTCGCGATCGACGCCGCAATGAGGGTTGAGCATTTCCATGGCAGATTCCAGGCACAATGAGTTGGATCGCGCCACTTCCCGGACAAAGCGTCGCCTTGTCAAGGGTCGCCAACACCGTCACGTCCGTTGCGGACCGGCGATCGCTTCATTAATATGATGGACATAATTTAATGGAGTAGCGCTCATGAGCACCGCGGATATTGTGAACCTGTTCTCGGCCGCCGAGCGCCGGGAGCGCGTGGTCGACTGGCAGGCGCCCGGAGCGGTCGCCAAGGCCGCGGCCGCGATGTCCGGACTGGAGGCGATGTGCGCGATCCGCGACGGTATCCTGCCGCCCCCGCCGATGGCGCGATTGATTGGCTTTCGGCTTCGTATCGCCGAGCCCGGCCGGATCGTGATGGAACTCGATCCGCATGAAAGCCTGGAGAACACCATCGGGCTGCTGCACGGGGCGACCGCCGCGGCGCTGCTCGACACCGCCATGGGCTGCGCGATCTCGACCATGCTGCCGGCCGGGCAGGGCTCGGTCACCCTCGACCTCAAGCTGACCTATTTGCGGCCGCTCTCGGTGCGATCGGGCACGATCTCGGCGGAAGGAAAACTCGTCAAGCTCGGCCGCCAGAGCAGTTATGCCGAAGGCTTCGTGCGCGACGGGGCAGGCCATCTTGCGGTGCACGCCACCGCGACGTTCTCGATGATCGGCGAGCCGGCAAAAGCGAAATAAATCGGGCTTTTCTCGGTCATATCTGCTATTATATGACCCTGAACATCTTATAGGACTACGCGATGCGCTATTCCAGGGAACACAAGCTCGAAACCCACGAGCGGATCGTCAAGCGGGCCTCGGTGCGGCTGCGCGAGAAGGGCGCCCATGGCATCGGCGTCGCCGATCTGATGAAGGACGCCGGCCTCACCCATGGCGGGTTCTATGCCCATTTCGATTCGCGGGAAGCGCTGGTGATCGAGGCTTTTGCCCATGCCATGGATCGCTCCACCGAACGCTGGCGCAAGCTCGGCGAGTCCACGCCGCCGGAACAGCGCCTGACGACCATCGTGGATTCCTATCTGTCGCCGGTACATCGCGACAACCCTGGTCAGGGCTGCGCGGTCCCGACGCTGGGGGCGGAAATCGCCCGCGAGAGCCCCAAGACCCGCCGGGCGTTCGCCGCCAAGCTGGAGCAGATGATCGACGTGTTCGCGGACCAGATTCCCGATGTCTCGCGCAAGGCCGCACGCCAGCAGGCGACGGCTGCGCTCGCGACCATGATGGGGACGATGGTGATGGCCCGCGTCGCCGGCACCGGCGAGTTCTCCGAAGAGATTCTCGCCGCCGGACGCGAGGCCGTGCTCGGCCGCGCCGCGGCGCCAAAGCCGACGGCCAGGAAATCCGCCCGCAAGCCAAATTAGACCAAGCCACATTAAACGCTGCCTGAGGGCCCGCCGAACAGCGGACGTTCGGCTTCCACCGTTTCATAGATGTAATCGGCGACCGCGCGAATCCGGGCCAGATCCTTGCTGTCGGCATGCATCAACAGCCAGAATGTACGCGAGATCGAGATTTCCGCCGGCAATACCGGGCACAGTTCAGGATGCGCCGTCGCCATGAAGTGTGGCAATACCGCGATACCAAAACCCGCGATGGTGGCGTTGAGCTGCGCAATCAGATTGGCGCTGCGGAATTTGGCGGAAACCTTCGGCGAGACCTGCGGCAGATAATCCAGTTCGGGCGTGAACAGCAGGTCTTCGATGTAACCGACAAAACGATGCCCGGCGAGGTCGCTGCGGGTCGCGATCCCATGGGTGCGGGCGAGATAGCTACGGGTGGCGTAAAGTCCGAGGCGATAATCCAGCAGCTTGCGCCCGACGATTCGTCCTTCCTTCGGCATCGACAGGCTGATCGCGATATCGGCCTCGCGCTTCGACAGGCTGAACAGACGGGCCGTCGCGACCAGTTCGAGATCGAGATCCGGGTAGCGTTCGACAAATTTCACCAGCCGCGAGGCGAGGAAATGGCTCCCGAAGCCGTCGGGCGCGCCGATCCTGACCGTCCCGGTCAGATGGGCGCGCGAGCCGCCGACGGCTTCCTGGTTGGCGACGATGGTGGATTCCATCGCCTCGGCGCTGTCGGCGACGCGCTGGCCCGCTTCGGTCAAGAGGTATCCGGTCTTGCGGCGATCAAACAGTTTTGCGGAAAGGTGCCGTTCCAGCCGGTCGACACGGCGGATCACTGTGGCATGATCGACGGCCAGCTGCTTTGCCGCGGCGGAGACCGATCCGCCGCGCACAATCGCTAGCACGAAACGAAAATCGTCCCAATCGATCGTTCCTCGACCTTGATCCTGCATTTTCGCACATCTATCGTGCAATATATCGCACTTGTTTCCTATAAAATGCAGGTCAAAAGGATTTGTAAAGCGATCTAGTTCGGACCAGGGAGGAATTCATGCGCTCAATTGGACATTTCATCGGCGGCCGCGAGGTCGCGGGCACGTCGGGACGCACCGCGGATGTCTTCGAGCCGATGACCGGCGACGTCCAGGCCAAGGTGGCGCTGGCCTCCAAGGCCGAACTCCGGGCCGCGGTCGAGAACGCCAAGGCGGCACAGGAAGCGTGGGCGAACACCAACCCGCAGCGCCGCGGCCGCATCATGATGAAGTTCCTCGAACTGGCCCAGCGCGACTACGACAAGCTCGCCGACGTGCTGGCGCGCGAGCACGGCAAGACTGTTCCCGACGCCAAGGGCGATATCCAGCGCGGCCTCGAAGTGGTCGAATTCGCCTGCGGCATTCCGCATCTGATGAAGGGTGAATATACCGAAGGCGCGGGGCCGGGCATCGACATCTATTCGCTGCGGCAACCGCTCGGCGTGGTCGCGGGCATCACGCCGTTCAATTTCCCGGCGATGATTCCGATGTGGAAATTTGCCCCGGCGATCGCCTGCGGCAATGCGTTCATCTTGAAGCCGTCGGAGCGCGATCCCGGCGTGCCGATGATGCTGGCGCAACTGATGATCGAGGCCGGCCTGCCGGCCGGCATTCTCAATGTCGTCAACGGCGACAAGGAAGCGGTCGATGCCATCCTCGACGATCCCGATATCAAGGCCATCGGCTTTGTCGGCTCGTCGCCGATCGCGCAATATATCTACGAGCGGGCCGCCGCGACCGGCAAGCGCTGCCAGTGTTTTGGCGGCGCCAAGAACCACGCCATCATCATGCCGGATGCCGACATGGATCAGGCGGTCGATGCCCTGATCGGCGCCGGCTACGGCTCCGCCGGCGAGCGCTGCATGGCGGTCTCGGTCGCGGTGCCCGTCGGCAAGACCACAGCCGACCGGCTGATGGAGAAGCTTATTCCGCGGGTCGAGAGCCTGAAGATCGGCACCTCGATCGATCCGTCGGCCGATTTCGGCCCGCTGGTCACCGCGGAGGCGGTCGCCAAGGTCAGGAACTACATCGATATCGGCGTCAAGGAAGGCGCGACCCTGGCGGTCGATGGCCGCGGCTTCAAGATGCAGGGCTATGAGAAGGGCTTCTATCTCGGCGGCTGCCTGTTCGACAACGTCACCAAGGACATGCGCATCTACAAGGAAGAGATCTTCGGCCCCGTGCTCTCGGTGGTCCGCGCCAAGGACTATGCCGAGGCGCTGGCGCTGCCGTCGGATCATGACTACGGCAACGGCGTTGCGATCTTCACCCGCGACGGCGACGCCGCGCGCGATTTCGCCGCCAAGGTCAATGTCGGCATGGTCGGCATCAACGTGCCGATCCCGGTGCCGATCGCCTATTACACTTTCGGTGGCTGGAAGAAGTCCGGCTTCGGCGATCTCAATCAGCATGGTCCGGATTCGATCCGCTTCTACACCAAGACCAAGACCGTGACCTCGCGCTGGCCTTCCGGTGTCAAGGAAGGCGCGGAGTTCTCGATCCCGACGATGAACTGACGCGAAACCAGAGCGTCATTGCGAGCGTAGCGAAGCAATCCAGAGCCGCAAGTAAGAGCTGGATTGCTTCGTCGCTATCGCTCCTCGCAATGACGACAGGATGTGATGAGCACGGATAACGGATGCAATTCGCTCTCAGCGAGGATCAGCTTGCGGTTCGCGACATGGCGCGGGACTTTGCCGCGGAAAAAATCGCGCCGCATGCGGTCCGCTGGGACGAGGAGAAGTATTTTCCGGTCGAGGTGATGCGGGAGGCCGCTTCCCTTGGGATCGGGGGCGTCTACATCCGCGAGGACGTCGGCGGCTCGGCGCTGACCCGGTTCGACGCGGCGCTGATCTTCGAGGCGCTGGCGCAGGGGTGCCCGACGGTGTCGGCTTTCATCTCGATCCACAACATGGCGTCGTGGATGATCGATGCGTATGGCAACGAACCGCAGCGGCAGCAATGGCTGCCGAGACTGTGCACGATGGAGCTGCTCGCAAGCTACTGCCTGACCGAGCCTGGTTCGGGCTCGGACGCGGCGGCGCTGCGCACCCGCGCCGTGCGCGACGGCGACCATTATGTGCTCAACGGCCAAAAACAATTCATCTCCGGGGCCGGCCGCGGCGATCTCTATGTCGTGATGGTACGGACCGGCGGCGATGGACCCGGCGGCATCTCGACCCTGGTGGTCGAGGGCGACACGCCGGGGCTTTCCTTCGGCGCCAACGAACGCAAGATGGGCTGGAACGCGCAGCCGACCCGCGCGGTGATGTTCGAGAATGCCCGCGTGCCCGTCGCCAACCGGCTCGGCGATGAAGGTATCGGCTTCAAGATCGCGATGGCCGGGCTCGATGGCGGGCGCATCAATATCGCGGCCTGTTCGCTCGGCGGCGCGCAATGCGCGCTCGACAAGTCGCTCGCCTACATGAAGGAGCGCAAGGCGTTCGGAAAACGGCTCGACGAATTCCAGGCGCTGCAATTTCGGCTCGCGGACATGGCGACCGAGCTGGAAGCGGCGCGGACCTTTGTCTGGCGCGCGGCCGCAGCCCTCGACCGTAGGGATGCCGACGCCACCATGCTGTGCGCGATGGCCAAGCGTTTCGGGACCGACGTCGGCTTCGAAGTTGCCAACCAGGCGCTGCAACTGCACGGCGGTTACGGCTATCTCAGCGAATACGGCATCGAGAAGATCGTGCGCGACCTGCGCGTGCACCAGATCCTCGAAGGCACCAATGAAATCATGCGGCTGATCGTGTCGCGCAAGCTGATCGAGGGCGCGTGATGACGGCCAGCACTGCTGCGGTCGCCGATGTGGAAGGCGATCTGATCGTCCGGCGCGAGGGCTCGGCCGGCATCATCCGGCTCAATCGTCCGAAAGCGATCAATGCCCTGACCCTTGAAATGTCCGAAGGCATCGATGCGGCGCTGGACCAATTCGAAGCCGATCCGGCTGTCGCGGTCGTGGTGCTGGAAGGCGCCGGCGAACGCGGGCTATGCGCGGGCGGAGACATCCGCGGGCTGTATGAGAGTTCGCGGGCCGGCGGCGATCTCGGCAAGCGGTTCTGGCGCCAGGAATACCTCATGAATGCGCGGATCGCGAAGTTTCCAAAGCCGTATGTCGCGTTCATGGACGGTCTGGTGATGGGCGGCGGGGTCGGTTTGTCCGGGCATGCACGGCACCGCGTCGTCACCGAGAAGACAAAGCTCGCAATGCCCGAGGTCGGTCTTGGCTTTTTCCCCGATGTCGGTGGCACCTGGCTGCTGTCGCGTTCGCCCGGCGAGATCGGCACTTATTTCGGATTGACCGGCCAGACCATGAATGGCCCCGATGCGATCCATGCCGGTTTTGCCGATGCCGTGGTGCCCTCGGCCAAATTGGCCGCGCTGCGCGAGGTCCTCACCAAGGTTCGTCCCGGCACGGTGTCCAGCGAGATCGCGCTTTTGATCGACGGGTTTGCGCTTCGAGAGGCCGCGGGCCCCGTGGCTGCGATGCAATCGAACATCGACGCCTGGTTTGGCTATGATCGGATGGAAGATATCGTCGCCGCCTTGCAGCGCGACGGTTCGGAGCTCGCGGGTTCGACGCTGAAGACATTGAACGAGAAATCGCCGCGCGGCATGGTGGTGACGCTGAAGCTGTTGCGGCTGGCGCGAACATCGTCTTCGCTGCAACAATGCCTGACGCGGGAATATCGCGCGGCGCTGCAAGTCTTTGCCAGCGACGATTTTCGCGAGGGGGTACGCGCCGCCGTCATCGACAAGGACCGCAATCCGCGCTGGTCGCCGGCGCGCATCGAAGACGTGACACCTGAAATGCTGGCGCCGTATTTCGCTGACATCGGCGCCGACGAATTATTATTCGATCAACTAAAATAAAGCGCGCAAAACACAAGGGCGCTTCACGCGGAGGAAATTCGAAATGGCACATATCGCATTCATCGGGCTCGGCAATATGGGCGGACCGATGGCCGTCAATCTGGTCAAGGCCGGCCACAAGGTCACAGCCTTCGATCTGGCGGCGGCTTCGCGCGAGCAGGCCAGGAGCGACGGCGCTTCGATTGCCGAAACCGCGGTCGGCTCGGTCAAAGGCGCCGATGTCGTCATTACGATGCTGCCCGCGGGCAAGCATGTGCTGTCGGTGTGGAACGAGGTGATTTCGTCGATGGGCAAGGGCGCCCTGATCATCGACTGTTCGACCATCGACGTCGAAAGCGCCAAGCAGGCGCATGCGCTGGCGGCCAAACACGGCATCGCCTCGGTCGATGCGCCGGTGTCCGGCGGCACCGGCGGCGCCAAGGGCGCGACCTTGACCTTCATGTGCGGCGGCGAGGACAAGGCGTTCGCGGCGGCAAAGCCCGTGCTGGATAAGATGGGCAAGAAGATCGTGCATTGCGGCGGCGGCGGCGCGGGGCAGGCGGCCAAAATCTGCAACAACATGATTCTCGGCATCTCCATGATCGCGGTCAGCGAGGCGTTTGCGCTGGCCGAAAAACTCGGATTGTCGCATCAGGCGCTGTTCGACGTTGCTTCGACCTCGTCGGGGCAATGCTGGTCGCTGACGACCTATTGCCCGGTGCCGGGTCCGGTGCCGACGTCACCCGCCAATAACGACTACAAGCCCGGCTTCGCCTCGGCGCTGATGGTGAAGGACCTCACCTTGGCGCAGGACGCCGCCAAGGCCGCCGGTGCCGCGACCCCGCTCGGCAAGCACGCGCAGGAGATTTACAAGGCGTTCGATGCGGCTGGGCATGGCGGAGTGGACTTTTCGGGAATCGTGCAGCACGTGCGCGAGTTGGCGGGAAAGTGAGCGGAGACGTCATCCTTGAAACAGTTGCGCCGTCATCCTGAGGAGCTGCGCTCTTCGCGCAGCGTCTCGAAGGATGGCCACAGGTACTAAACTCCATCCTTCGAGGCTCGCAAGAGCTCGCACCTCAGGATGACGGCGGTGAAATAGTCGGGAGCTAGCCATGACCACATTCCAGGACGCGCGGGCTTTCCTCTTGAAACACCGCTCCGACTACGACACCGCGGTGAAAGGGTTCCTCTGGCCCGACCCGGTGCCGTTCAACTGGGCGCTGGACTGGTTCGACGCCGAGCTGGCGCGCAACGCCGACAGCAGGGATCGGGCCGCGCTGTGGATCGTCGATGCCGCCAGCAGCCGCGAGACCAAATTGTCATTCGCGGTGTTGTCGCGCCGTTCCAATCAGGTGGCAAACTTCCTGCGTGCGCAGGGCCTCAAGCGTGGCGATCATCTCTTGCTGTTGCTGGGCAATGTCGTGCCGCTGTGGGAGACCATGCTGGCGGCGATGAAGCTCGGCGTGGTGGTGATCCCCGCAACCACGCTGCTGACGCCGGATGAGCTGCACGACAGGCTCGATCGCGGCCGCGCCAAGGTCGTGGTCGCGTCACAGGATCAGGTCGCGAAGTTTGCAGCGCTCGGCGGCGACAAGCTGATCCGCATCGTGGTCGGCGCGGCGTCAAGCCATGAAGGCTGGTTGCCGTTCGAGCAGGCCGCGAGCTTCCCGGAAGACTTCAAGCCGGATGGCACGACGAATGCCGAAGATCCGATGCTGCTGTATTTTACGTCCGGCACCACCGCAAAACCAAAGCTGGTGCGGCACAGCCAGCGCAGCTACCCGGTCGGCGGTCTCTCCACGATGTACTGGCTGGGCCTGCAACCCGGCGACGTCCACCTGAACATTTCCTCACCGGGATGGGCCAAGCATGCCTGGAGCTGCCTCTTCGCGCCCTGGAATGCCGGCGCCACGGTGTTCGTGGTCAACCAGCCGCGTTTCGACGCCAAGGGGTTGCTGGCGACCATCGGCCGCTGCCGCGTCACCACGCTGTGCGCGCCGCCGACGGTGTGGCGGCTGTTCATCCAGGAGAAGCTCGCGGACTTCAAGGTCAGCTTGCGCGAGGTCTGCGGCGCCGGCGAGCCGCTCAACCCGGAAGTGATCGACCAGGTGAAGGCGGCCTGGGGCCTGACCATCCGCGACGGCTACGGCCAGACCGAGACCACGGCGTTGGCCGGCAATTCGCCGGGGCAGCCGGTGAAGATCGGATCGATGGGCCGGCCGTTGCCCGGTTATCGCGTACAGATCACCGACAGCGACGGCCACGTCACGAGAGAAGGCGAGGTCAGTCTGCTACTCGGGGCTGATCGGCCTGCCGGTCTGATGCAGGGCTATCAGGGCGACGACGGCAAATTGAGCGGCGCCGATGGCGATATCTACCGCAGCGGCGACGTGGTGTTTGTCGACGACGAGGGTTACCTCACATTCGTCGGCCGCTCCGACGACGTGTTCAAGTCGTCGGACTATCGCATCAGCCCGTTCGAGCTCGAAAGCATCCTGCTCGAGCACGACGCGGTCGCGGAGGCCGCTGTCGTGCCCAGCCCCGATCCGATCCGGCTCGCGATCCCGAAGGCCTATGTGCTGCTGGTATCGGGCAACGAACGATCGGCGCAAACCGCGCTGTCGATCTTCAAGCATCTGCACGCGCGGCTCGCGCCATTCAAGCGGATCCGCAAGATCGAGCTGGTGACCGAATTGCCGAAGACGATCTCCGGCAAGATCCGCCGCGTGCAGCTGCGCCGGCTTGAACATGAAAATGATCGCGGTGACGCCTTGCGCGGCGAGGAATTTCGTGAAGAGGATTTTCCGGAGCTGCAAAAGCTGCGCACCACCGGATCGGAGAGTTGACGAATGAATGAAGTCTGGAAGAAGCCGCCGGTTTCGCTGGAGGCCTATCAGGAGATGGTGGGCCGGGAGATCGGCGTATCGTCATGGCATATCGTCGATCAGACGCGGATCGACAGCTATGCCGACGTGATCGAGGATCATCAGTTCATCCATGTCGATCCGGAGCGCGCGAAAAAGGAGACCGCGTTCGGCACCACCATCGCGCACGGCTTCCTGACGATGTCGCTGCTGAGCATCATGTCGTATGAGGTGATGCCGGTGATCTCGGGCACGACGATGGGCGTCAATTACGGCTTTGATAAACTGCGCTTCATCTCGCCGGTGCGCTCGGGATCGCGGGTCCGCGGCCGCTTTACCCTGGCGGAAGCGACCCTGCGCAAGCCCAAGGAATTGCAATCGCGCACCCATGTCACCGTCGAGATCGAAGGCGAGGAAAAGCCCGCGCTGGTGGCCGACTGGATCGGGTTGATGTATCTTGCCTGACCGTTGCTCCAGCCTTCGTTGCCGGGCTTGACCCGGCAATCCATCGCTGCTCAAAAACGCTTTGATTTTGATGGATGGCCGGGTCAAGCCCGGCCATGACGAAAGAACCGGTTCAGGAATCCTATCGCATGACAATCAGATTTGACGGACGCGTCGCCATCGTCACCGGCGCGGGCAATGGTCTTGGACGTGCACACGCCCTCGGGCTCGCGAGCCGTGGCGCCAAGGTCGTGGTCAACGATTTCGGCGGTGCCCGGGACGGTACCGGCGGCTCGCTGACCCCGGCGGACGCCGTGGTCGAGGAAATCCGCAAGGCCGGCGGCACGGCGATGGCCGACGGCGCGGACGTTTCGAATTTCGAGCAGGTCAAGGCGATGGTGGATCGCGCGACCAAGGAATGGGGCAGCGTCGATCTGCTGTGCGCCAACGCCGGCATCTTGCGTGATAAATCCTTCGGCAAGATGGAAGTCGCCGACTTCGCAAAGGTGCTCGACGTGCATCTGGTCGGCACGTTCTATTGCTGCAAGGCGGTGTGGGACGGCATGCGCGAGCGCAATTATGGCCGCATCGTCGTCACCACCTCGTCGTCGGGCCTCTACGGCAATTTCGGCCAGGCCAATTACGGCGCGGCGAAGACCGGCATGGTCGGCCTGATGAACGTGCTGGCCGAGGAGGGCCGCAAGAGCAACATTCGCGTCAACACCATTTCGCCGACCGCGGCGACCCGGATGACGGAGGAACTGTTGCCGCCGCAGGCGCTGGCACTGATGCGGCCGGAGGCGATTACGCCCGCGGTCGAATTTTTGCTGAGCGAGGACGCGCCGACCCGCACCATCATGGGCGCGGGCGCGGGGTCGTTCGCGGTGATCAAGATCCTGGAGAGCGAGGGCGTCAATCTGCCGGCCTCCGATTGGACCCCCGACGCGATCGCGGCGCATTTTGCCGAAATCAGCGATATGTCGAAGGCGAGGGCGCTGCAGGGCGCGTTCGAACAGACCCAGAAATATGTCGGGCAGGCCGCCGCGAGGGCTGGGGTGAAGCTGTAGAGCGATCGGCCGTCATTCGGGGTCCACGCGAAGACGCGTGTCCCGGAATGACAAACGTCGCTCGTCATGGCCGGGCTTGACCCGGCCATCCACGTCTTTGAGGATCAAAAAAGTAAGTGGTGGATGCCCGGGACAAGCCCGGGCATGACGACCTTTTACCAATCCGGCCTACACTGGCTCCATGTCATCTGCTCTTCCAAATCAAATCGCCATCGTCGGCGCCGGTCCCGCCGGCTTGATGGCGGCTGAAGTGCTGGCGCAAGGCGGTGCCGCCGTCACCGTCTACGACGCCATGCCTTCGGTGGGCCGCAAATTCTTGATGGCGGGGCGCGGGGGCCTCAATCTTACGCACAGCGAGGCGTTGCCGCAGTTTTTGACAAATTATGGCGAGGCGATGCCGCGCCTCAAGGCTGCGATCGAGGCGTTGCCGCCAAGCGCACTGCGAGAGTGGAGCGAAGCGTTGGGGCAGCCGACCTTCGTTGGTTCCAGCGGCCGGGTGTTTCCGAAGACGTTCAAGGCCTCGCCTTTGCTGCGCGCGTGGCTGCGCCGACTTGATGCCAGCGGCGTGCAATTCGCGCTGCGCCATCGTTGGACCGGCTGGAAAGATGATGGGCATCTTTCGTTCGAAACGCCGGAAGGGCGACGCACCGTGGAGACGCACGCCACGGTGCTCGCGCTCGGTGGCGCCAGTTGGCCTCGGCTCGGCTCTGACGGATCGTGGGTGGAAGCGCTGGCTGCGAAAGGTGTAGCCGTCTCACCGCTGCGGCCGGCCAATTGCGGGTTCACGGTGGCCTGGTCCGATATCTTCCGTGACCGCTTTCAAGGGCAGCCCTTGAAAGGCATTGCGCTGTCGTTCGGCGGGCACGTCGTGCGCGGCGAGGCGATGGTCACGGCGGCGGGGATCGAAGGCGGCGCGGTTTACGCGCTTTCGGCGCCGCTGCGAGAGGCTGTCGTCGATCAGGGGCAGGCGACGCTGCATGTTGCGCTACGGCCCGATCTCAAACCAAGCGACCTTGCCGCGCGACTGGCGGCGCCCCGGGCAAAACAGTCGTTTTCAAACTGGCTGCGCAAGGCGGCGCATTTGTCGCCGGTCGCCATCGGCCTGTTGCAAGAGGCAGCGTTCGCCTCCGGCGTATCGCTCTCATCGCTCCCCATGGCTGAGCTTGCGGAATGGATCAATGCGGTGCCGGTTCAGCTCAACGGCGTGGCATCCATTGCGCGCGCGATCTCCACCGCGGGCGGCATCGACTTCGACGAACTCGATGACGACTTTATGCTTCGCCGCTTGCCCGGCGTGTTCGCCGCGGGCGAAATGCTCGATTGGGAAGCCCCGACCGGCGGCTATCTGCTGCAGGCGTCGTTTGCGACGGGAGCGGCGGCGGGCAGGGGCGTGTTGAAGTGGCTGCAATCCAAACCGTCAAAGTAGGCCGTTCAGTTCGTCATTGCGAGCGCAGCGAAGCAATCCAGGGCTGCAAAGGAAGACTGGATTGCTTCGTTGCTACGCTCCTCGCAATGACGGAGTAGGGACGCAGTCAGCGCAGCTTCCCCCGTGCCGCTACCGGCAGCACG
Source organism: Bradyrhizobium sp. S69 (assembly GCF_009766005.1). Classification (GTDB taxonomy): domain Bacteria; phylum Pseudomonadota; class Alphaproteobacteria; order Rhizobiales; family Xanthobacteraceae; genus Bradyrhizobium. The sequence goes on from NZ_LMUK01000041.1 coordinate 193,614, forward strand.
CCGACGATCTCCTCGCCGCGCACCATCACCACCTCGTCCATCATGTTGACGACGACGCAGACGTGATTGGGCACGATCCGTACGACGTCGCCGACATTGGGGCGGGTGTTGCTGCGGGCGAGATCGAGGAAGCCGTGCTCCTCGGCAAAGCGCGCGATCTTCGCTTCGGGGTGTTCGAGGATCAGGCCGTGGCCCTCAAGGCCGCCGCCGGTATCCGACGTCAGCGTCTTGGAGCCGGCATCGAGGATGCCGCGATCCGGACCGGCGCGGCTCACCACAGTCGCGTAGATGTTCAGTGCGCAGTCGTCCCAGGCCGCAACCCCGGCCGCGACCTGCATGCGGTCGTTGTAGATGTAGGTGCCGGGCCGGTGCTCGGTGGCGCCCTTGAGTTTTCCGAGATTCTTCAGGTTCGGCGAGCCGCCGGTGGAGACAATCGTCGCATCCAGGCCGTGTTCACGGATGCCCGCCAACGCCTCGTCGAAGAATTTCTGCGCCTCGGCCCAGCCGGTCTCGGTCGGGTAGAGCATGAAGCCGGCGAACTGCAATCCCTTCGAGGCCGCGATCTCGCGCGCCAGTGCGATCGCCTCGGCGGGCGTCTCGACCCCGGCGCGCTTGCGCCCGGTGTCGCATTCGACCACCACCGACAACGGACGGCCGGAGATTGCCGCCGCCTGCGGCAGGCCGCCGACCACCACCGAATTATCGACCGCAACCGTCATATTGGCCTTGGCCTGCAAAGCACCGAGCCGTGCCATCTTCTCGTCGCCGATCAGATTGTAGCTGATCAGGATGTCGTCGATGCCGGCGTCTGCCATTACCTCAGCCTCGCCGAGTTTCTGGCAGGTAATGCCCTTTGCGCCGGCGGCGATCTGCATCCTGGCCAACATCGGGCTCTTGTGGGTCTTGATGTGGGGGCGGTTGGCGACGCCGGCAGCATCGCAGGCGGCCTGGATCCGCGCGATGTTGCGCTCCACGCGATCCATGTCGATCACGGCGGCGGGTGTGCCGTATTCGCGGGCGATCTTGGCGGCAAGGGAGGTGGTCATCGTCATAGACTCCAATCAGTACCTTCGTCATCGCGAGCGAAGCGAAGCAATCCAGAGTCGCAAAGAAAGACTGGATTGCTTCGTCGCTGCGCTCCTCGCAATGACGGCAGAAAATCTTCCGCCGCCTAAGCTTGTTCTATCTCTTCGCGTAACACTTCAAGCTCGAGCCATTTATCCTCGGCTTCCTGCAATTCCTTTTGCGCCGTGGACAGCGCGGCAGAGGCGGAATCGAACTTCTTGCGATCCTTCTTGTACAGATTGGGATCGTCGAGGAACCGCTGCTGCTTGGCTATTTCAGCCTGTAGTTTCGCCATGGTCTTCGGCAGCGTTTCCAGCGCGTGCTTATCGTTGAAATTCAGCTTGCGCTTTGAGGCGCCGGAGGACGCCCCGGCCTTGGCGCCCTTGCCGGATTCCTTGCGGTCGTCAGCCGCAACCTTCGCCGCCTCGCGCTTCAGATCGGCGCCGCGCTGTTTCAACATGTCACTATAGCCGCCGGCATATTCGATCCAGCGGCCGTCACCTTCCGGCGCGATCACCGAGGTCACCACGCGGTCGAGGAAGTCGCGGTCATGGCTGATCAGGATCACGGTGCCCTCGTAGTCGCCGAGCATCTCTTCGAGCACGTCGAGGGTTTCGAGGTCGAGGTCGTTGGTCGGCTCGTCCAGCACCAGCAGGTTCGAGGGCTTTGCCAGCGCCCGCGCCAGCATCAGCCGGCCGCGCTCGCCGCCGGAGAGGACTTCCAGCGGCGTGCGCATCTGTTCCTGCGCGAACAAAAAGTCTTTCATGTAGCTGACCACGTGTCTTGGTTTGCCGCCGACCATGACGTTGTCGCTGCCGCCCCCGGTCAGAGCGTCCGCCAAGGTCGATTTCGGATCGAGGCTTTCGCGGTGCTGGTCGAGCGTCGCCATCTCGATATTGGCGCCGAACCGGATGCTGCCGCGATCCGGCGGTTTGCCGCCGGTCAGCATTTCGATCAGCGTGGTCTTGCCGGCGCCGTTCGGCCCGACGATGCCGATGCGGTCGCCACGCTGCACCCGGATCGAGAAATCCTCGACGATGCTGCGATCGCCATAGGTCCGGCCGATCCCCTTGGCCTCGATGATCAGCTTGCCTGATTTGTCCGCTTCGGAGGCGGCCAGATTGGCATTGCCGGCCGCACCCCGATAATCCTGCCGCTGCTCCCGCAGCGCATAGAGATTGCCGAGCCGCTTGACGTTACGCTTGCGGCGCCCGGACACGCCGTAGCGCAGCCAGTGCTCTTCATTGACGATCTTGCGGTCGAGCTTGTGCTGGTCGCGCTCTTCTTCAGCCAGCACCTCGTCGCGCCAGGCTTCGAAGGCGCTGAAGCCTTTGTCGATCTGTTTGATCTGGCCGCGATCGAGCCAGGCGGTGGAGCGCGACAGATTGGACAGGAAGCGGCGGTCATGGCTGATGATCACGAGCGCGCTGCGGCGGCTGCCGAGCTCGCTTTCAAGCCATTCGATGGTGGTGAGATCGAGATGGTTGGTGGGCTCGTCGAGCAGCAGAATGTCGGGCGAGGGCGCCAGCACCCGCGCCAGCGCCGCGCGGCGGGCTTCGCCGCCGGAGATATGCGCGGGGTCTTCGTCGCCATGCAAGCCGAGTTGTTCCAGCACGTAGCGGGCCTGATAGTGGTCGTCGCCCGGCGCGAGGCCGTCTTCGACATAGGCCAGCGTGGTCGCAAAGCCGGTAAAATCCGGCTCCTGCGGCAGATAACGTACGGTCGCACCGGGCTGCACGAAGCGGCTGCCGCTGTCGGGCTCGACCAGGCCGGCCGCGATCTTGAGCAGCGTCGATTTGCCCGAGCCATTGCGGCCGATCAGGCAAACGCGTTCGGCGGTCGATACCGACAGCTCGACGCCCGACAATAGCGGCGTGCCGCCGAAGGTCAGCTTGATGTCTTTTAGTTGAATCAGTGGGGGCGCCATAGGCTCACTTCAATCTTGTTTGATCGCAGGCTGGGTGGCCTGCTGGCGCTGGATGCGGCGAATGGTTTGATCGAGCGCCGACAGGAATGTCGAGCGGTCGCGCGGAGCATATGATTTGGGGCCGCCGGTGACCTCACCAGACGAACGCAGATCGGTCATCAGATTACGAACCGCCAAGGTCATGCCGATCGAGGCTTCCGTGAACGGCTTGCCGTTCGGGGCGATCACTTCGGCGCCGGCTTTGACGCAACGGCTCGCCAGCGGGATATCCGAGGTAATCACGATATCGCCCTTGCCGGCACGTTCCGCAATCCAGTCGTCGGCGGCGTCCATCCCGGAACCGGCAGCGATGCGCTCAATCATCGGATCCTGCGGCACCCGAATGAATTGGCCTGCGACCACGCTGACCGGCAGCGCGTGCCGGGCCGCGACGCGATAGATCTCGTCTTTTACAGGGCAGGCATCGGCGTCGACATAGATGCGGGTGGCGGTCAATTCGGGCGTCATCGGTTGGGGTTTGCTGGGGCTGTATGCCCTGTGCCGGGTGGTACTCCATTGCATGCAAAAATGCGAGGGAAACACCCGGCCAAACCGGCTTGCCACGGCACTTTGTCGGCGTAGGATTATGCCCAGAAAAGCAGCCCAGAGCCTGATCGGTTCTGATTTAATCAGAACCGGGCTCTGAATTTTTGTTTTGACGCGTTTTCTTCACGCGAACCGGGTGCCACTTCGCTCGAAAACGCTATAAATCAGGGAACAGGCATGACAGATCCGCTCGAAACCTACCGCGTATCGGCCTACAACACCTCAAAAATGTCGGAAAACAAGATTCACGACGACACCGTGGCGCGGAAATTCGGCTTCAGCGGCGGACTGGTCCCGGGCGTCGATGTGCTGGCCTACATGGTCCATGTGCCGGTGGCGAAATGGGGCCGGGCGTTTCTGGAGCGCGGCCTGATCGAGGCCCGCTTCGTCAAGCCGGTCTATGACGGCGAGTTCGCCGACGTTACTGGCCGCGAAAGTGATGGTGTGTTGTCGATCGCGGTGGACAGCCGCGGCGATCGCTGCGCCACCGGCACGGCATCGCTGCCGGCTTCGGTGCCGTCGTTCTCGATCTCGGATTACCGCGATGTCGCTGCGGTGGCCGAGCGGCGGCCGGTCAATTCGGCCTCGTACGAACTCGGCAAATGGCTCGGCAGTGCGCCGCGCGTCTGGGCCGGCGATGCCGCGACAGAATATCTGACGGATGTCCGCGAGGCCGATCCGATCTATGCCCGCGAAGGCCTCGGTCATCCCGGCATGTTGCAGAAAGTCATGAACAAGGTGCTGGTCGACAATGCCATCCTCGGCCCCTGGATTCACGTCGGCAGCCGGATGCAGCTGTTGTCGGCGGGCAAAGCCGGCGACGAGATCACCGCGCGTGCGAAAGTCACCGGCAATTACGAAAAGAAGGGTCACTTTTTCGTCGAGCTCGACGCGCTCGTGATCGCCAACGGCAAGACGGCGCTGGCGCATTGCCACCACATCGCGATCTATCAGCCGCGCGAGCAGGCGGCGGCGTAAACGCGCCGTCATTGCCGGGCTTTGGATTCGACCAGTGTCTTGAATTTCAAGTTCGTCATGCCCGGCCTTGTGCCGGGCATCCACGACTTTCTTTAGCGTTAAAGACGTGGATGGCCGGGACAAGCCCGGCCATGACGGAAAAAAACAACGGCGTTATTCCTCGCCGCCTACGCCGCTTTCGTCTTCTTCGCATCCTGAATGGCACGCCAGACCCGCTCCGGGGTCAGCGGCATGTCGATGTGCGAAATGCCGTATTCGGAGAGCGCGTCGACCACCGCGTTGACGAGGCAGACCAGACTGCCGGCGCAGCCGGCTTCGCCGCAGCCCTTGGTGCCCAGCGGATTGGATTTTGCCGGCGACGGATGATCGCTGACTTCCATCAGCGGAATGTCGCCGGCGCGCGGCATCGCGTAGTCCATGAACGAGCCGGTGATCGGCTGGCCGCTTTCGTCGTAGCTGACTTCCTCCATCAGCGCCTGGCCGATGCCCTGCGCGACGCCGCCATGCAGCTGGCCCGCGACGATCATCGGATTGACGACGACGCCGAAATCATTGACCGCGCTATAGCGCACGATCTGCACGATGCCGGTTTCGGGATCGAGTTCGACTTCCGCGACATGACAGCCGTTCGGGAAGGTCGAGGGCGTATCCTTGCTGTTGTGATCGACGTCGAGCGAGGAGGGTAGGCCTTCGGGCATCTTGCCCTCGCGGGTGCGGCGCGCCAGCTCCATGATATCGATGCTGCGGTCGGTGCCGGCGATGGTGAAGCGGCCGTTGGCGAATTCGATGTCGCCCTCGGAGGCCTCCATCAGATGGGCCGCGGCCTGCTTGCCCTTGGCGATCACCAGCGCGGAGGATTCGACGATGGCCTGACCGGTCGCGGTGATCGAGCGCGAGCCGCCGGTGCCGTTGCCGAAGCGGACAAGGTCGCTGTCGCCCTGTTCGAGGGTGACCTTCTCGAAGGGCACGCCGAGTTGCGCGCAAAGCACCTGCGCGAACGGCGTCGCATGACCCTGGCCGTAATCCAGCGTGCCGGTGGTCAGCTTCACCGAGCCGTCCGGCTCGAATGTGATCTTGCCGAGTTCGCCGCTCGGAGGCGCGGTGACCTCGAGATAGGAGCCGACCGCGATGCCGCGCAACTTGCCGTTCTTGCGGCTTTCCTTCTTCCGCTTGGCAAAATTGGCGTGATCGGAAATCTCCAGCGCCTTGTCGAAGACGCCCTGGAAGTCGCCGCTGTCATAGGTGACGCCGGAGGCGGCTGCGAACGGCAACTGCGCGGGCTTGATGAAATTGCGTTTGCGCAAGGTGAGCCGGTTGATGCCCATCTCCTCGGCGGCGCGGTCGATCAGCCGCTCCATGTAATAATTCGCCTCGGGCCGCCCGGCGCCGCGATAGGCGCCCATCAGCGTGGTGTTGGTCAGCACGGTCTTGATGTCGACGCCGAGCAGCGGCGTGCGGTAAACGCTGGCGAGATTCTTGCCGGTGTTGAGCGAGAGGGGGCCCGGCGAAACGCCGCTGATATAGGCGCCGAGATTGCCGTAACCGTTGAGACGCACCGCGAGGAACTTGCCGTCGCTGTCCAGCGCCAGCTCGGCATGGATGATCTGGGCGCGGCCCTGGCTGTCCGACAGAAAGCTGGTCGAGCGCTCGTCGGTCCATTTGACCGGCCGCCCCAGCGCCTTCGCCGCATGCAGGATGCAGGTATATTCGGGATAGCTGATGTTCTTCATCCCGAACGAGCCGCCGACATTCGCGGTCAGGATGCGAACCTTCTCCGCGGGGACGTTCAGGAGCTTGGCCAAGGTCGCCCGGTTGCCCGAAACGCCCTGGGTCGGCACCTGGATGGTGTAGCGCTCGCTGGTTTTGTCGTAGGCGCCGATCGCGACCCGCGGCTCCATCGACACCACGGCGACGCGGGTGTTGACGATATCGAGCTTGGTCACGTGGGCGGCGCCGGCAAACGCCGCATCGATCTTGGCGGTGTCGCCAAAATGATAATCCAGCGCCACGTTATTCGGGATGTGGTCGTAAAGCTGCGGCGCGCCGGGTTTTGCGGCCTCCTCGGCATTGGTCACCGCGGGCAGGGAATCGATCTCGAGCGCGACCGCCTCGGCCGCGTCGCGTGCCTGCGCCAGCGTTTCCGCCACCACGAACGCCACGGGATCGCCGACATAGCGCACCTTGTCGGTCGCGAGCGCCATGCGGTTGGTCTGCAGCAGTGGCGACCCGTCTCGGCTCTTCAGCGGCAGGCCGCAGGTGAATGGGCCGTAATTCGCCGAAGCAAGATCGGCCCCGGTCCAGACGCCGAGCACCCCCGGCAAGGCCTTGGCAGCCGAGGTGTCGATGCCCTTGAGGATGCCGTGGGCGTGGCTGGAGCGCACGATCCAGGCGTAGACCTGCCCGGGCAGGGCGAAATCATCGGTGTATTTACCCTTGCCGCGCACCAGGGTGTCGTCTTCCTTGCGCCGGACCGGCTGTCCGACGCCGTATTTTTGCAGTGCGATAGCGTTTTCCAGCGAGGACGGAGCGGTGTGATCTTGCATGTAAGGGACCTGAAATGCCGGCATTTGCACGATTTCGCGGCGGTGACCCCGAGATAAACCAGCGAAACCCCAACGACAACGCCTGATTGGGCATAGTCCTATGTGCCTGCTGTTGCGCGCCGGGCCGGCGCTGCTAAAGTTTCTGTGAACGGAACTCCCAGCCGGCCACGATGGCCGTGGAAAGACAGTTTGATGAACGACGATACGCGGCTTCGCGATGGCCTTGAGCCATGCGAAAGCCCGCAACAATCGGTCGCGGCGGTGAGCCCAAGCTTGTCGGGGCAAGGCCTGTCGGGACAAGGCTTGTCGGGGCAAAGCTCGCCCGCAATCAGCCATTCGGCGGGCGCCGGGACCGGCGTCTATGCCGCGCTCGACCTCGGTACCAACAATTGCCGGCTGCTGATCGCGTGTCCCACCGGCGATGGCTTTCGCGTGGTCGATTCGTTCTCGCGGATCATCCGTTTGGGCGAGGGCATCTCGACGACCGGCTGCATCAGCGACGCCGCGATCGAGCGCGCGATCGCGGCGCTGAGCATTTGCCGCGACAAGATTGCGTTGAGGAAGGCCCGGCGGCTGCGGCTGATCGCAACCGAGGCCTGCCGCGCGGCCGCCAACGCCGCCGGTTTCCGCGACCGCGTCGCGGCCGAAACCGGCATCCGGCTGGAGGTGATCGACCGCGAGACCGAAGCGGCCCTCGCGGTGCTCGGCTGCTCGCCGCTGCTCGACCCGGACGGGCGAGGCGCCATCCTGTTCGACATCGGCGGCGGCTCGACCGAACTGGTCCGGATCGAGCGCGATCCGACTGAGCCAAACGCGGCGCCCCGGATCAAGGCATGGATGTCGATCCCGCTCGGCGTCGTCACCCTGGCCGAGCGTTTCGGCGGCAGGGACGTCACGACGCAGTCCTATGCGTTGACGGTGCAGGAAGTGGCAAAACACATCGCCGGCTTCGCCGCCGAGCATGGTGGCGATCTCGAGGGGATGCATTTGCTGGGCACCTCCGGCACGGTGACGACGCTGGCCGGCGTGCATCTCAATCTGCAGCGATACGATCGCCGGCGGATTGACGGCGTCTGGATGAGCAACGCCGACATATCGGCGACCATCGCGCGCCTGCTCGCGATGAGCTATCAGGAACGCGCCGACAATCATTGCGTCAGCATCGAACGCGCCGATCTGGTGCTGGCGGGCTGCGCCATCCTCGACGCAATCCGTGATGCATTTCCACTGCCGCGGCTGCGGGTCGCCGATCGCGGCCTGCGCGAGGGAATGCTGGTCGAGATGATGCGCGAGGACGGCGTGCTCGGCATATGCCGGTAGGCGCATCATCCCGCGATGTGCTAGAGCCTTTTCCGTTCCGATGGAATCGGAACGGGGCTCTAGTCTTTTGTTTGGACGCGTTTTCTTCACGCGAACCGGTACCCACTTCGCTCGAAAACGCTCTAGAGCGCGGGCAACTGACACAAGGCAAGCAAGACAGATATGGCGAAGGACACCACCGGCCGGCTGCACGTCACGGTCAAGAGCGGTGGCAAGCGCAAGCTGTCATCGAAATTGTGGCTGGAACGCCAGCTCAACGATCCCTACGTAGCGCAGGCCAAGCGGGACGGCTTCCGCTCGCGCGCGGCCTACAAGCTGCTCGAGATCGACGACAAGCATCATTTCCTCAAGCAGGGCATCACGGTGGTCGATCTTGGCGCGGCGCCCGGCGGCTGGAGCCAGGTCGCGGCCAAGCGTACCGGTGCGGCCGACGGCAAGGGCAAGGTCATCGCGATCGATCTTCTGGAGATGCCGGAGATCGGGGGCGTCAGTTTCGCACAGCTCGATTTTCTTAAAGACGATGCGCCGGAAAAACTGCTGGCAATGCTCGGCGGGCGCGCCGATGTGGTGCTGTCCGACATGGCCGCCAACACCACCGGCCATCGCAAGACCGATCAGTTGCGTATCCTCGGTCTCGTGGAGGGGGCAGCGGCGTTCGCCGCCGACGTGCTCAATCCCGGCGGTACCTTCGTCGCTAAGGTGTTTCAGAGCGGCGCCGATGCCGATCTGCTGGCGCAGCTCAAGCGCGACTTTGCGACGGTCAAGCACGTCAAGCCGGCCTCGAGCCGGCAGGATTCCTCCGAGCGCTACGTGCTTGCGATCGGGTTTCGCGGTGGGTCAAAGGAATCGTAGAGTCGTAGGGTGGGCAAAGGCGCGCTCGCGCCGTGACCACCAACTATTTTTATCTTTTGCAACCATTGCTATGGTGGGCACGCTGCGCTTTGCCCACCCTACGGCGCCGCCGTTTTGCTTGGCAGAATTTCAGGATTGTCTTGCAGCTTTTGTGCAAACGCCGATCGGCACACGCAAGCGACATAAAGTCTTTGATAGCTGACGTTTCGCGGAGGCCGGCTGATCGGTCTCCGTCGCAACTCGGTTGTTTCGCATGCTCAAACGTCTGGCCACGATCGCACTCTGGTGCGTGGCGCCGGTCCTGATCTTCGTCAGCGCCAAACTCTACGATCCTTATCTCGTGATGATCCGCGGCTGGGGACATGTGGCTTTGATGATCAGCGAGCTTGCCGGGATCGGCGCGTTGCTCGTTTGCGGATATTGGCGTCGCGGAGGCGTCGCCGGCAAAGTCCTGGTCCTGCTGTGGTGCCTGGCGCCGCTGGCGATGCTGTCCGCGGTGACGGTTTTTCATGGGCGCAAGCACGCCGTGCTTCACGCGGAAGGCCGGCGGGCGCAGGAACTGGGACGACATTTTATCGTCGGCTATTCGTCGTTCGACGAGATTGCGTCGCTTGCCGCCAAGGGATTGATCGGCGGGATCTACGTCACCCGGCACAACATCGAGGGGCGCACGGCCGACGCCTTGAGATCGGAAATCTCGCAGCTTCAAGCGATACGAAGTGCGAGGGGCCTTCCACCCCTGATCGTCGCCGCGGATCAGGAAGGCGGCATCGTTTCCCACATGTCTCCACCGCTGACGGGACTGCCCGCGCTCGCCACGCTGGCGGCATTGCCGCCGGCCGAGCGGCTGGCGAAGGCCGAAGAGTTTGGTCGAACCCAAGGTCGTGAGCTGGCGGCGCTTGGGGTCACGCTGAATTTCTCGCCCGTCGTCGATCTGCTGCGGACCGGGGCGCCGAATCCACTCGACTTCAACAGCCTGATCAGCCGCCGCGCGATCTCGGGCGATCCGGAAGTCGTGGCGTCTATCGCGGCGGCCTATGCGCGAGGCCTCGAGGCCAATGGCGTCGAGGCAACGGTGAAACATTTTCCTGGCCTGGGGCGCGTGCAGGCGGATACCCATCATTTTCGCGCCGATCTCGCGACGCCGGTTGCCGAGCTGGAGGCCACGGACTGGATGCCGTTCCGTCAGGTTCTGGCGCGGTCGAGCGCCTATCTGATGGTCGGACATGTCGCGGTTACCGCGATCGATCCAAACAAGGCGGCATCGCACTCCAGGCGCGTCATCAACGATCTGATCCGGAATAAATGGGGGTATCAGGGCATCATCATCACCGACGACCTGGTGATGGGTCCGATCTACGAGCACGGCGTATGTGCCGCCGTCGTCGAAGCCCTCAATGCAGGCGTGGATTTGCTGCTGGTCGCCTATGACGGTCTTCAGTTCTACCGCATGTACGATTGCGCGCTCGGCGCTTCGACGGGAGGGCGGTTGGATGAAACGATGCTGAACAACAGCCTCGCGCGGTTGAGCTCGAAAATTCCCGCGGCAGGCCGGGGTGAGTGAAGGCGCCGCGTGGCGCCACGCGGAAACTATCCGAGCCGCTGATCGCGCGCGTTGGCGGTCTCGGTGGCGGCGGTCTCTTCCGGTTCGGCGTCGCGCTCCGGCGGGGCAACGACGACAGCGCCGCGGCCTGATACCTGATGACCGGCGTCAACCGGCATCTCCCAGAAGAAATATGCCGATAGTGTCGAGATCACCGACACCACGATGAAGGCGGGCGCGAACAGACCGGCGCTCAGGTCGGTCACATGGTGCAGCCACATGGTGGATTCCACCGAGGCTGCCCCGACGGCGACGCCGGCGGACACCGCCAGTTGCTGGTTGACGCTGACCAGCGTGGTGGCGCGGCTCATCAGCTCCGGTTCGACTTCGGCGTAGGCCAAAGTGTTGATCGCGGTGAATTGCAGCGAACGGAAGAAGCCGCCGACCACCAGCAGGATCATGATCAGCAGCAATGGCGTCGAGACCGTGAACAGCGCGCAGGCCGCGAGGAAAACGGAACTGACGATGGCGTTGATGGTCATGATGCTGCGAAAGCCGAAGGTGCGGATGATGCGCGCCGCCAGTGTCTTCATGCCCATGGCGCCGGCCGCCGAGGCGAAGGTCACGAGGCCGGAGCGCAGCGGCGACAGGCCGAATCCGATTTGCAGCAACAGCGGCAGCAGGAACGGCAACGAACCGATACCGAGCCGGAACATGAAGCCGCCGATGATGCTGGCGCGCATCGTCGGCAATCGCAGCAGCGAAAAATCCAGCACCGGCGAGGCCGTCCGGCGGGCGTGGATCACATAGAGCGTCATCGAGATGCTGCCGACCGCAACCAGCGCGATGACGAAGCTCCACGGCAACAGATTGAGGCCCGCGACCGACAGCCCGAACGCGATGCCGCCAAGACCTACTCCCGCCAGCACCAGCCCGTAGAGATCGAAACGCTCGGGGTTATCGCTGCGGATCGGATCGATATAGCGCAGCGCCATCACGATGCCGAGCAATCCGATCGGAATGTTGATCAGGAAGATCCAGTGCCAGGTCAGATAGGTCGTGATGAAACCGCCGAGCGGCGGACCAAGAACGGGCCCGACCAGCGCCGGCACCGTCACCCACGCCATCGCATTGACCAGCGCGCTCTTGTCGATCGAGCGCAGCAGCACCAGACGCCCGACCGGCGTCATCATCGCCCCGCCAAAGCCCTGTACGATGCGCGCGATCACGAAATCGGTGACGGAGTGGGAGAGCGCGCATCCGATCGACCCCACCATGAAGACCGCGATCGCCAGGCTGAACACCATCCGCGCGCCGAAACGGTCGGCGGTCCAGCCGCTCGCCGGAATGAACACCGCCAGCGACAGCAAATAAGAGGTGATCGCAAGTTTCAGGGTCAGCGGGCTGGTGCCGATGTCGGCCGCGATCGCCGGCAGCGAGGTCGCGATGACGGTGGAATCCATGTTCTCCATGAACAAGGCAGTGGCCACGATGAGCGGGATCAGGCGTTCTCTGGTCATTGCTTTTTCAGGGGGAGCAGGAGGGGCAGGGATGCCGGGGCTGTATCACCCCATGGTCGCACAAGCCATTGCGGAACCGCCGAAACCACCTAAATCCCGTGTGACGCCGCCGTGAAGGGCCATTTGCGCCGTCCGGGGCCCACGAAAACGCTGTGCATGGCAGGCAAACGCTTTGATTCGGCGGGCTGCCATGCTATCGACCGCCGCCAACCCTACCGATGGGCTCGATTCGCCGGCGTTGCCATTGCATCGCCGACCAAGCCGCTCATCCCGAAGGTCTATCGCGGCGAACGAGCCGCCGAATGGAGTTGGTAATGGCGCTGATGCAGGGACTGCAAGCTATACGCGAAGCCTATACGTTCGACGACGTGCTGTTGAGGCCCGGCCATTCGGATATCCTGCCCAGCGAGGCCGATATCCGTTCCCACGTCACCCGCGCCATACCGCTCAATATTCCGATTATCGCCTCGGCGATGGATACCGTGACCGAGGCGCGCATGGCGATCGCGATGGCGCAGGCCGGCGGCATCGGCGTCATCCACCGCAATTTCGATGTCGAAGGCCAGGCCGCCCAGGTGCGGCAGGTCAAGAAGTTCGAATCCGGAATGGTGGTCAATCCGCTCACCATCGGGCCCGATGCGATGCTCTCGGACGCGCTGTCTTTGATGAGCGATCATGGATTTTCCGGCATTCCGGTGGTCACCGGTGCGGCCAAGGGCGTGCCGGGCAGGCTGGTCGGCATTCTCACCAACCGCGACGTGCGGTTCGCGACCGATCCGCGGCAGAAAATCTCGGAATTGATGACGCACGAAAACCTGGTGACGGTGCGCGAGGGCGTCAGCCAGGATGAGGCGAAGCGGATGCTGCATCAGCATCGCATCGAAAAGCTGTTGGTGGTCGACGATCAGTATCGCTGCGTCGGGTTGATCACGGTCAAGGACATGGAAAAGGCGGTCGCGCATCCGCTCGCCTGCAAGGATGCGCAGGGCCGGCTGCGGGTCGCCGCGGCGACCACCGTCGGCGAGGGCGGCTACGAGCGCACCGAGCGGCTGATCGAGGCCGGCGTCGATATCATCGTCGTCGACACCGCGCACGGCCATTCGTCGCGGGTGCTGGAAGCGGTCAATCGCATCAAGCGGCTGTCCAACGCGGTACAGGTGATCGCCGGCAACATCGCCACAAAGGAAGGCGCGCAGGCGCTGATCGATGCCGGCGCCGATTCGATCAAGGTCGGAATCGGGCCCGGTTCGATCTGCACCACGCGGATCGTCGCCGGCGTCGGCGTGCCGCAACTGACCGCGATCATGGATGCGGTAGAAGCCGCCAAGAAAGCCAATGTGCCCGTGATCGCCGATGGCGGCATCAAATTTTCCGGCGATCTGGCCAAGGCGCTGGCCGCCGGCGCCGACATTGCCATGGTCGGCTCCTTGCTGGCCGGCACTGACGAGACGCCGGGCGAAGTGTTCCTGTGGCAGGGCCGTTCCTACAAGGCCTATCGCGGCATGGGTTCGGTGGGCGCGATGGCGCGCGGCTCGGCCGACCGCTACTTCCAGCAGGATATCAAGGACACCCTCAAGCTGGTGCCGGAAGGCATCGAGGGCCAGGTGCCCTACAAGGGCCCGGTCGGCAACGTCATGCATCAGCTCGCCGGCGGCCTTCGCGCGGCGATGGGATATGTCGGGGCGCGGAATATCGCCGAATTCCACGAGAAGGCGCAATTCGTCCGCATCACCGGCGCGGGCCTGCGCGAGAGCCACGTTCACGACGTCACCATCACCCGCGAAGCCCCGAATTATCCGGGCGGCGGCTAGGCCTTAATTAGGCCACCAATCGGCCGGCGAAACGCGATACCTTTGGCGCGAGGCGGCGCCGGCTCCGGCGCCAACAGCGACGGGGGTGCGTTGCTGCCGTATTCCTCACGCGATTTACCGCAACACAATTCGAAAAGAGAAGTTGGTCATCATGGTCGATTGGTCGGACGAAAAGCTTGCCGCACTTGCAGACAAGGATCTGAAAACCCTGCTGGCCAATGCGGAACGAAAATCTGCCACCGACCTGGTCGCCAAATGCACGGCCGAGCTCGAAAAGCGCGATGCCGCCAAGCCGCGCAAGACGGCCAAGCCGCGCACCGAACTGAAGGAGTTCGAGCATACGGTCGCCGGCGAACTGGCCGCGGTCGGCAAGGAGATGGCCGACAAATACGACCTGTCGGAAGAAACCGCCAAGACGAAATCGGCCGGCATCAAGGGGTTTCGCTCGCACAAACTGCTGGACGCCCAGGGCCATGCCAAGCTCGGCGGCAGCCAGCGTGACGGCACGGTGGCGGTCGATCGCTATATTTCGTACCGCCTCGGCAACGACATCGTGACGCTGGGCGTCTGGCTGCTCAAGGACGCAGGCGTCGAGAGCCGCGAATTCCATGTCAGCGGGCCGGCCGCGATCATCGAAGGCGGCAAGTCTTTTTCCGAGGCGCGACCGGGGATTTCGGAAAAGGACCTGAAGGAAACGCGGTTGATCCTCAGCTTCAACGATTTGCCGAGCGCTGCGGCCGCGTTCGACGCCGCGCTGGCAAAAATCACGGCGTGATTTCAGCGATTGTGGTACGGATTTAAGAACTCGTCATTGCGAGGAGCTCTTGCGACGAAGCAATCCAGTGTTTTCTTGTAGCCCTTGGATTGCTTCGCTACGCTCGCA
The DNA here is from genome assembly GCF_009766005.1 of Bradyrhizobium sp. S69. Lineage (GTDB taxonomy): Bacteria > Pseudomonadota > Alphaproteobacteria > Rhizobiales > Xanthobacteraceae > Bradyrhizobium. The sequence goes on from NZ_LMUK01000041.1 coordinate 208,641, forward strand.
ACGAAAACAAAATTGGAGGAGATCAGGATGTCCCAGGCCAAGCGTGTCGTTCTTGTTTCGCGTCCCAAGGGCGAGCCCCGGGCATCGGATTTCCGTGTCGAAAAATATGCGCCGCCGGCGCCCGGCGATGGGCAGGTGCTGCTGCGTACCGTCTGGCTGTCGCTCGATCCCTATATGCGCGGACGCATGAGCGATGGACCTTCCTACGTAGCACCGGTGCCGATCGGCGGCGTGATGGAGGGCGGCACGGTCTCCGAGGTGATCGTTTCGAAGAATCCGGGTTTTGCCAAAGGCGACATCGTTTTGTCGCGCGCCGGCTGGCAGACCCATGCGCTGTCCGACGGCGCTGGTCTGCGAAAGATCGATCCAACGCTCGCACCGGTCTCGACCGCGGTCGGCGTGCTCGGCATGCCCGGCATGACCGCCTATACCGGGCTGCTCGATATCGGCAAGCCGCAGCCCGGCGAAACGGTAGTGGTGGCGGCGGCTTCCGGCGCGGTCGGCTCGGCGGTAGGCCAAATCGCGAGGATCAAGGGCGCGCGCGCCGTGGGCATCGCGGGCGGCAAGGACAAATGCGATTACGTCACCAGGGAGCTTGGCTTCGATGCCTGCCTCGATCACCGCGATCCCGATCTGGCTTCCAAGCTGAAGGAAGCCTGCCCGAAAGGCATCGACGTCTATTTTGAAAATGTCGGCGGCGCGGTGTTCGAAGCGGTGTTTCCGCTGCTCAACGCGTTCGCGCGCGTACCGGTCTGCGGCTTGATCGCGCATTACAACGACACCGAAGCCCACGCGCCAAAATGGGCCTCAGCGATGATGCGCGCTGTGCTGACAAAACGCCTGAACATCCGCGGCTTCATCGTCAGCGACTTCGCCGCACGCCATGGCGATTTCCTGCGCGACATGTCGGGCTGGGTGCGCGAGGGCAAGGTCAAGCACAAGGAGTTCGTCACCGAGGGGCTCGATAGCGCGCCCGACGCCTTCATGGGGCTTCTGAAGGGCGCCAATTTCGGCAAGCAACTGGTGCGCGTCGGACCCGATAAGGTTGGAGCATGATCCGGAAAAGTGGATACCGGTTTTCCGAAGAGATCATGCTCAAATAAATAGATAGAGTGGGATGACGATTCGAAGATAAGTCATCCCGCTCTAGGCTTCCGGCTCGCGCAAGATCGCTCAATATCGGTCAATAAAAAACGGAGCGGGAATGAATAAACCCGTCGATGTCCTGATTATCGGCGCCGGTGCCTCCGGCGCCGCGGTGGCGTGGAGCCTCGCCGACACCAAGATGCACATTCTCTGCCTCGACCAGGGCGGCTGGATGAGTCAGACCGAATATCCGAGCACCGGGCGAGACTGGGAGGCGCGCTTCTATGGCGACTATTCGCCGAGCCCCAATATCCGCGCCCGGCCCGAGGATTACCCTGTTAACGACGACAATTCGCCGATCAAGGTGGTGAATTTCAACGGCGTCGGCGGTTCGACGGTGATGTACACCGCGCATTGGCCGCGCCTGCATCCGTCCGATTTTCGCGTCAAGACACTGGACGGCGTCGCCGACGACTGGCCGATCGATTACGATACGCTGGCGCCGTTCTTTGCCGAGAACGACCGGATCATGGGCACCTCCGGGCTCTCTGGTGATCCTGCTTCGCCGTTGACCGATCCGCCGATGCCGCCGCAGCCGCTCGGCCGCTCCGGCGCGATCTTAGGCCAAGCGATGAACAAGCTCGGCTGGCACTGGTGGCCGTCGGACACAACTGTCGCCACCATGGATTACGAGGGGCGGGCCCGCTGCATCAACCTCGGCCATTGCACGCCGGCCTGCGCGCAGGGCGCGAAAGCCTCTACCGATATCACCTACTGGCCGTTGGCCTTGCGCGCGGGTGTCGAGCTGCGCACGCATTGCCGGGTACGCGAGATCGTCACCAATGACGAGGGCATGGCGTCAGGCGTGATCTACTACGACAAGGATGGCGTCGAGCAATTCCAGGCAGCCGAAGTCGTGGTGATCGCCTGCAACGGCATCGGCACGCCGCGACTGCTGTTGAATTCGGCCTCCAAGCATTTTCCCGACGGGTTGGCCAATTCGAGCGGACTGGTCGGCAAGAACCTGATGTTTCATCCGTACAGCCAGGTCTACGGCTATGTCGAGCAGCCCACCGACTCCAACCGCGCGCCGCCGACCTGCCTCTGGAGCAAGGAATTTTACGACACCGATTTGTCGCGCGGCTTCGTGCGCGGCTATGGCATCCAGTTCGGCCGTGGTGCCGGGCCGGTGTTCGAGGCCGTCGCCAGCGAGGCCAAGGGCATCCTGCCATGGGGCGCGGATCACCACCGCGTCTTTCGCAAGCTCAACGGCCACCGCATTGCCGCGTCGGCGATCTGCGAAGATCTGCCGGAAGAACATAACCGCGTCACGCTCGATCCGGTGTTGAAGGACAGCCACGGCATTCCCGCGCCGCGGATCGATTACACCATCAGCGAGAACAGCGCGAAGATGATGGAGCACGGCATTGCCCGTGCCAAGGAGGTGTTGGCCGCGGCCGGCGCGACCGACATCTGCGTCAATTCTCCGATCCTCTATGGCGGCTGGCATCTGCTCGGCACCGCGCGCATGGGCAGCGATCCCAAGCGCTCCGTGGTCAATGAATGGGGCAGGTCGCACGACGTGAAGAATCTGTTCATCGTCGATGGCAGCGTGTTCGTCACGTCGGGGGGCGTCAACCCGACCTCGACGATCCAGGCCATCGCGCTCTACGTCGCCGACCAGATGAAGCAACGTCTGGCCAATTTGTTCGATTGAGGCAGTCATGTCCGTGGAAACAAATCTCACAGCGGCTCAACGCGACGATTTACGTGCGGTCGCTGCGATGATCATTCCAGCCAGTACCGAATACAACGTGCCCGGCGCCGATGATGCGGTCATTCAGGCCGACATGCTGGCGACACTCGGCCGCGATGCACCGGCGGTCAGCGCCGCGCTCGATCATCTGGCGCGGCTTGCCGGCCAACCGTTGGCCCGTCTCGACCCAGCACGCCGCGACGCCGTGGCAAAGGAATTCCGCGCCTCCGGCGGACCTGCTGCCGCCACGCTCGTTCGCGTGGTGCTGCAATGCTACTATCGCGATGATCGCGTGTTGCGTTCGCTAGGGCTCGAGTTGCGGCCGCCGTTTCCGAAGGGCTACGAGTTGGAGCAGGGCGACTGGTCGCTGCTCGATCCGATCAAGGCACGGCCATCGACATTGCGGCGAACGAGCTAGTTTCGCGCACACAAACAAAGCTTGATCACGTCATTGCGAACGCAGCGAAGCAATCCAGTTCTTTTCTTTGCCCCTGGATTGCTTCGTCGCAAGAGCTTCTCGCAATGACGAACAATTAAGCCGCGATGCTTACCCGCGCGACACACCTTCTCGATCGCTAACAAGGCGTTCGCTTGAGAGGCACGATATTGGTAGGCGGCGTCTCGGCAACGGGGTTCGGACCGGCCTGGACCATGCCGTCATCTCTTGTGAAGAGTTCGGAGCGCGGAGCGGTCGCCATGCGATCGAACAGCGCTTGCAACTCGGGGCGAAGCCCGTCGCCGCGCAAGGCAGCGATCAAGTGGAAATTTCTCATGACGTGCTCCTGCGTGTTTAGGGCACAGTAGGAATTTTGAATCAGAGAGCCACCCGATTACCGGGCGCCGCGATGGATCTTCGCACATCAGGCGCGCGGCCAATCCGGAAATCGGGTGGCGCGGCACAGCTCGCGACGGTCTACTCCTGCGCATCGAGACGCAACGGAGATGATCTGATGTCACAGGATAACAAGGATATCGTAGCGCGCTGGTTCAAGGAATTCTGGGGCAACCCCTGGAATCCGAGAATCGTCAACGAACTCGCGACGGCCGATATATTGATGCACTACCCGATGCATGAACCGAGGAAAGGGCGCGCTGACGTCGTGGATTTCATGACGGAGTTTCGCGATGCCTTTCCCGACCTGAATTTCAACGGCGTCGGCAATCTGATCGCGGAAGGCAATTACGTCGTGGGCCGCTGGCAAGGTGGCGGCACCCACACCGGGCCGGCCTTCAGTGATTTTCGCATGGGTTCGATCCCGGCTGCTTCAGGTCGAAAGATGAAGTTTTCGGGAACGTCGGTTCTTCGCCTGGAGCAGGGACGGATCGCCGAGGAGTTGGGACAGGAAGACGCGTTGAGCGCCATGCTCCAACTCGGTCTCATTCGAACGCCCGAACCGGATGCGTCGGCGGCGAGGCCCGGCGGCGCGCTGCCGCCGGGATGGAATAATATGTAAAGTCGTGGCGAAGGCGGGGCGCCGGGTTGCTTGCGCCCCGCCGCGCGGCTTATCCCCGCCGCACGCTGGAGCCGCCGTCGACCGGCAAGGTCACGCCGGTGATAAAACTGGCTTCGTCGGAGGCCAGAAACAACGCGGCATTGGCGACGTCCCAGCCGGTGCCCATCTTCCTGCGCAAGGGCACCTGGGCGTCGCGCTCGGCTTCGACCTCGGCGCGGGTTTTCTTGAACTCGCGCGCGCGGGTATCGACCGCCATCGGCGTGTTCATCAGGCCGGGCAGGATGACGTTGGCGCGGATGCCGTATGCCGCGTTCTGATAGGCGAGCTGCTCGGTGAACGACACCATCGCCGACTTGGTCGCCTTGTAGGCCACGTAAGGGTAGCTGGTGATCACCGCCATCGAGGAGATGTTGATGATGACGCCGCTCTGTTGCGCGCGCATGATCGGGATCACGTGCTTGGCGGCGAGGATACAGCTCTTGAGGTTGATCGCGATGCAGCGGTCGAGCGCGTCCTCGGTGATGTCGAGCAATTCGGCGTCGCCGCCGGACAGGCTGACGCCGACATTGTTATGCAGGATGTCGACGCGACCCCAACGCTGCTGGGCGTCGGCCACCATCGCCTTGAGCTCGGCATTTTTGGTCACGTCGGCCTTGAAGGCCGCCGCCGCTCCACCTTTGGCCGCGATCATGTCGACCGTCTCCTGGGCAGACTCGAGATGGTGATCGACGCACAGCACCCTGGCGCCTTCGCGCGCAAAGGTAATTGCGGTGGCGCGGCCGTTGCCGATGCCTTCGCCCGGCGACTGCCCGGCGCCGACGACGATGGCGACACGATCTTGCAGACGCATGTCAGTTCACTCCCGGGATCGGGTACTGTTGCAGTACCTCTTTGTAATAGGGTTCGTTGTCCATCTTCATGGTCGCGAGCACGCGAACCACGGCGCAATAGAACGCGATGGTGACGACGAGATCGGTCATCTGCTCGTCGGAAAGCTCTCGCTTGATTTCGGCGAAAGTCGCATCCGACATCGCGAGCTCGCGCACCATCTCGCGGGCGCCTTTCAGGATCAGTTTTGCCAGCGGCTCGAGACTGGAGGGCTTGCCCTCGGTCTCGACCATCATCGCCTCGATATCGGCGTCGGTGACACCGAATTCCCTGCCGATCTTGACGTGGTGGGTGAATTCGTACTCGGATTTTTCCATCCAGCCGACCTGGAGGATCGCGAGTTCGCGCAGGCGCGGGTCGAGCTTGCTCTTGAAGCGGATATAGCTGCCCATGCCGTTGAAGGCGCGCGCCATGTCGGGCGAGTTGACCAAAAGCTTATGCAGATTGGTGTTGCGCTTGAGCATGTCGCGATATTCGGGCGCGACCTGGTCGGCCTCGAGATAGGGCAGGCGGGCCATTTTGGTGGTTCTCCCTTGGTGATCTTAATGAGGTTGCGATTCGCGTTCCGGGGCTTGCAGCGTGACGCCGCCATCGACCACCAGCACTTGGCCCGTGATGTAACGCGCGTGGTCGGAGAGCAGGAATTTGACGGCGTGGCCGACGTCCCAGCCGGTGCCCTCGGTCTTCAGCACGGACGCATTGGTGCGCTGGGTGCGCGCTGCATCGGTCATGCCGCGGGCGTAAACCATCGGCGTGTACATCGGGCCGGGGCAGATGCAGTTGACCCGAATGTTGTCGCGGCCGTGATCGACCGCCATCGCCTGGCTCAGCCCGATCACCGCGGCCTTGGAGGTCGTATAGGTGGTGAGGCCGCGCGGCCGCAGCGCCGAGATCGAGGAGATGTTGACGATCGCGCCGCCGTTTGCCGTCTTGATCATGGCCGGGATGGCGTATTTCGACAGCAGGAACATGGTCTCGACATTGACCTGCATCACCCGCCTATATTCGTCAGGCTTTTCGTCGACGACGCTGCCCCGGCTGCCGATCCCGACATTGTTGTCGAGAAAATCGAGCCGGCCGAAGCGGTCGACAGCGGCTTCGACCAGCGCCTTGCATTCGGCCTCGCTGGTGACGTCGCTGGCCATCGCCGCCGCGGTGCCGCCTTCGGAGTGGATCATCTCGGCGGTGCGCTCGGCGAGCACAAGATCGCGGTCGGCCACCAGCACCTTGACGCCGGCGCGCGCCAGCAGGATCGCCGCGGCCCGACCGTTGCCGATACCGTCGCCCGCGGCGCCGCCACCGCTGATGAGTGCGACCTTGTCGGCCAAGCCGGCATCGTCCTCGGGCCCCTTCATCGCGTTCCTCTTTTTTGTCTTTTCTTGTCTTTTTTCTTGGGCTGGTCCGCGCCCGGTATGAACCGGGAACGCGTCCGCTATCGTGGTCATAGCAGAGGTGATCATAGCAGGCTTGGCGCGGCCATGTCGTCGGGGTGTTTTGGGATTGCAGACCCGAGTTCCGTGCAGGCTCAGCTTTGCGCTGCCTCGGCCATCAACTCGTCCAGATCGATGTCGAGCTGGCCCGGCGCCCTGACATGACGGACTTCGAAACTGTCGGGCGCAAAGCGATATTCGACCAGCCCGACTTCCTTGAGGCCGATCGCCTGCTGCCTTGCATCCGAAATAATGAAGGCGGCGGAGGGCGCCCAGATCTGGCGGATGCCGGAATAGGTAAAATCCCGCCGCTGATGGACGTGGCCGCTCGCCACCAGCCTGATATCGACGGCCCGCAGCATCTCGATGAGGCGGCTGCGGGCCGGCATCGGCACGTAGCGGAACGAGGTCTCCGCGCGTTCGGGATCGTCCGGCGCGTTCATAAAAAGCGGCTTGTGCAGGAACAGCGCCAGCGGCTTGCCGCCGGTCGCGGAAAGCTGCGACGCCAGCCAGTCGAACTGCTCGGCTTCATCGGCAAGCCCGCTGTTCATGATCAGCGAATTGAGGCCGATGAAGCACCAGCCGGCGGCCTCAAACTGCCAGCGGCCTTCGCCGACGATGGTGCGATAGGCCGCCAGCTTCGCATCGGTGATTGGATGAATTAGCGGCGGGCCAACCTGGGTCGGGTTGTCACCGATATCGTGATTGCCGGGGAGAAAGCGGCAGGCGACCGGAAGCGCCTGGTGCAGCGCTGCGGCGAATTCGAGGTCGCCCGGGTTGCTCGGTCCATCGAACGCGAGGTCGCCGCTGTTGATCACGAGATCGGGGCGCTTGACGTCAATGTATTCGCTGATGCGGTGAAAATTGTCGGTCAAACGGGGCAGGCGGCGGGCAAGATGGGTATCGGAAATCTGGGTCAGGCGAAATAGGGGCATGCCATGTTCCTTCCTGGGTGCATACTATCGGCGCCCGACGTCGGAAAAATGAAAAAGAAACTTCGCGGAAAGGAATGTCATGAAGATCATCGACGCCCAGGTCCACATCTGGTCGAAAACGGTGACGCCGCCCACCGGCCTGCACCGCAAGGTCGAGCAGTTCACGGCCGAGCAATTGCTGACGGAAATGGATGAGGCCGGCGTCGATGCCGCGCTGATCCATCCACCCGGCGGCTGGGATCCCGATTCCAACGCGCTCGCGGTCGAGGCCGCGCGCAAATATCCCAGGAGGTTCGCGGTGATGGGCCAGTTTGCGCTCGATGTGGCCGACAATCGCGGGCTCATTCACGGCTGGCGCAACCAACCGGGCATGCTAGGCCTGCGCTGGCCGTTCCTGCAACCGGCGCAGCGCAAATTGCTCGACGATGGCGCGGTTGAATGGCTGTGGCCGGCGGCGGAGAAAGCCGGCCTGCCGCTCGCCATGATGGGCGGAATGTTTCTGCCGAAGTTTCGCGAGATCGCCGAACGCCATCCGAACTTGCGGCTGTTGATCGATCATTGCGGCCTCAACCGCCACGGCCAGGATGCCGAGGCTTTTGTCCATCTCGACGAATTGGTAGCGCTGGCAAAATTGCCGAACGTCGCGGTCAAGGCGACCGGCGCGCCGCATTATTCGACGGAACGCTATCCATTCCGCAATATCCAGTACGGGCTGCACAAGATATTCGACGCGTTCGGGCCGAAACGGATGTTCTGGGGCACCGACATCACCCGCATGCCATGCAGCTATCGTCAATGCGTGACACTTTTTACTGAGGAGTTGTCATGGCTTAGGGGCAGCGATCTGGAAGATGTGATGGGCCGCGGCCTGTGCCAATGGATTGGATGGGACTGCTCCTTTTAGTACAAAAGCGACGTGATCACCGGACTACGCCCTCGAAGGTGATACTGATACGCAAGGGTGATATTGATATCCCTTGCTGGAGTGCTATCGTCCGCGCTGTAGCAAATCCGGATTGGCGCGCCGATGAACATTCTCGATCCGCAGGGTCCGATTGGCGCCGCCGAGAAAACCATCCTGATCGATTCCGTCGGCATCATGCTGGCGATCGTGGTGCCGACCATCATCGCCATTTTCGCCTTCGCATTCTGGTTCCGGCAATCAAATCCGCGCGCGACCTACATGCCCGCCTGGGCCGAGTCTGGACGGATCGAACTCGTGGTGTGGTCGATCCCCACGCTCACCGTCATCCTGCTCGGCGGCGTCGCCTGGATCGGCGCGCATGAACTCGACCCGGGCAAGCCGGTCGAGGGAACGGGGCAGGCGATCACCATCCAGGTGGTGTCGCTCGACTGGAAATGGCTGTTCATCTACCCGGACCAGCGCGTCGCGACGCTCAATACGCTCACCGTCCCCGTGGGGGCGCCGTTGAATTTTCAGTTGACCTCCGCGAGCGTGATGAACGTGTTCTTCATCCCGCAATTCGGCAGCATGATCTACACCATGAATGGCATGACGACCCGGCTTTCGCTGCGCGCGGATGAGGTCGGCACCTATCAGGGCCTGTCGGCGCATTTCAGCGGCGATGGTTTTCCCGACATGATGTTCGACGTTCACGTGGTGCCGCAGAACGAGTTTTCCGACTGGGCCACCAAGACGGCCCATGGCGACAATGCCCTCAATGCCGACGTCTACCAGGAACTGGTCAAGCAGTCCGTGCCAAAGGACAGATCGGTTTATCGGCTGGATGATCCGGAGCTGTTCCTGGGCATCGCGACCCGGCGGATCGCGCCAGGGCCGGGGCCGGAGCAGACCGCGAAAATCGGAGCCAGCGATGCTCGGTAAGCTGACGTGGGCCGCCATCCCGTTCGACCAGCCGATTCCGCTGCTGGCAGGTGCTGTGGTGCTGGTCGCGATCCTGGCGGTTCTGGTCTGGGTCGTCGTCAAGGGCCATCTGCCGTATCTTTGGCATGAATGGATCACCAGCGTCGATCACAAGCGGATCGGCGTGATGTACGTGCTGCTGGCCTCGGTGATGCTGCTGCGCGGCTTTTCCGACGCCCTCATGATGCGGGCGCAGCAGGCGGTGGCGTTTCATTCGCCGGGATTCCTGCCGCCGGAGCATTACAACCAGATCTTCTCCGCGCACGGCACCATCATGATTTTCTTTGTCGCGATGCCGTTCGTGATCGGCCTGATGAATCTGGTGGTGCCGCTGCAACTCGGCGTCCGCGACGTGGCGTTTCCGACCTTGAACTCGGTCGGCTTCTGGCTCACCGCCACCGGTGCGCTGCTGGTCAATGTCTCGCTGGTGGTCGGCGAGTTCGCGCGGACCGGCTGGCTGCCTTATCCGCCCTTGTCGGAAATGACCTATTCGCCCGGCGTCGGCGTCGACTATTATTTATGGTCGCTGGAGATTTCCGGCGTCGGCACCCTGGTCGCCGGCGTCAACCTCGTGACCACCGTGCTCAAGATCCGCACCAAGGGCATGAACTATCTGCGCATGCCGATGTTCTGCTGGACCACGCTGGCGTCCAATCTTCTGATCATCGCGGCGTTTCCGATCCTGACCGCGACGCTCGCGATGCTGATCCTCGACCGCTATCTCGGCTTTCATTTTTTCACCAACGAAGCCGGCGGCAACATGATGATGTTCATGAACCTGATCTGGGCGTGGGGCCATCCAGAAGTCTACATCCTGGTGCTGCCGGCGTTCGGGATTTTTTCCGAGGTGGTTTCGACCTTCTCCGGCAAGCCGCTGTTCGGCTACCGCTCGATGGTGCTGGCGACCATGGCCATCTGTATTCTTTCGTTCATGGTGTGGCTGCATCACTTCTTCACCATGGGCGCCGGCGCCGACGTCAACGCGATTTTCGGTATCGCCAGCATGATCATCGCGGTGCCGACCGGCGTGAAGATCTACAACTGGCTGTTCACGATGTATGGCGGCCGCATCCGCTTCGACACGCCGATGCTGTGGTCGATCGGCTTCATGGTGACCTTCATCCTCGGCGGGTTGACCGGCGTTCTGCTCGCGGTGCCGCCGGCGGATTTCTTGCTGCACAACAGCCTGTTCCTGATCGCGCATTTTCATAACGTGATCATCGGCGGCGTGCTGTTCGGGGCGTTTGCCGGCTACACCTACTGGTTTCCGAAGGCGTTCGGCTTCAAGCTTCACGAAGGGCTCGGCAAGGCTGCGTTCTGGTTCTGGCTGGTCGGCTTCTACGTCGCCTTCTTTCCGCTATACGCCGTCGGCTTTCTCGGCATGACGCGGCGCATGCAGCATTACGACGTCCCGGAGTGGCGTCCCTGGCTGATGGCGGCCAGCGTCGGCGCGGTTCTGATCCTGATCGGGATCATCTTCCAGATCGCGCAGCTCGTCGTCTCGATCCGTGACCGTGAGGAATTGCGCGACCATACCGGCGATCCCTGGGATGGCCGCTCGCTGGAATGGGCGACCTCGTCACCGCCGCCGGTGTTCAATTTCGCGGTGCTGCCCGATGTCAGCGGCGAGGATGCCTATTGGGCCCAGAAGGTCCGCGCCAAACAGGAAGCCAGCGCCGAGGAACCGCATTATGAAGCGATCGAGATGCCGCGCAATTCGCCGACCGGATTCGTCTGCGCGTTCTTCGCTACCATCACGGGGTTCGCGCTGATCTGGCACATCTGGTGGATGGTGATCGCGGGGCTGATCGGCGCGTTCGCGACCTTCGTGGTGTTCGCTTGGCGCGACCATGACGAATACGAGATTCCGGCCGAGGAAGTCGCGCGCATCGATCAGGCCAATATCAGCGAGCGGCGCGACATGATCAGCGCCGCGGGGAGCGTGTGATGTCGGTTACGACCATGACGCCGGATCTGCACCAGGCGCAGGGCCTGGAAGTGACCGATAACCCGGGTCCGGCGCCGAAGCGGATCGTGACCGGTTACGGTTTCTGGATCTTCATTCTCAGCGACATGGTGATGTTCTCCTGCTTCTTCGCGGCCTTTGCCGTGTTGTCGGGGGAGACCGCCGGCGGCCCGCACGGCGCCGAGCTGTTCAACCTGAAGAACGTCGCGATCGAGACCGGTTGCCTGTTGTTGTCGAGCTTCACCTGCGGGATGGCCAGCATCGCGGCCGATTTGCGCAACAGGTTCTGGTTTCAGGTTGCGATGGCCGTCACCTGCGCGCTGGGACTGGCGTTCCTGTGGATCGAGTTCCACGAATTCGCCGATCTGGTCGCGCGCGGCGCCGGGCCGTCGCGCAGCGCGTTCCTGTCGGCGTTCTTCACGCTGGTCGGCTGTCACGGCCTGCATGTGTCGGCCGGCGTGCTCTGGCTGTTGACCATGATGGCGCAGGTCTTTGCAAAAGGCTTTCGTGCCGATATCCAGCGCCGTATTCTCTGCTTTGCATTGTTCTGGCACGCACTCGACATCATCTGGGTCGCGGTGTTTTCGGTGGTCTATCTGCTCGGGAGCGGCGCATGACCGACGTTCATCATTCTCACAATCCAGTCGATCTGGCGCCCGGTGACGAGGACGAGGGCCGGATTGGCCCGCGCCTGATCGGCTATGTGGTCGGGCTTGGCCTTGCGCTCCTTTTGACCGCGACGTCGTTCTTTGTCGCCGGCACCGATTTGGTCTGGCAGCCGAGTATTCCGGTCGCGATCATCGTGCTGGCGATCGCTCAGATGGGTGTGCATCTGGTGTTCTTCCTGCACATCACCACTGGCGCCGACAACACCAACAACGTCTTGGCGCTCGCGTTCGGCATCATGATCGTGGTGCTGGTGATCGGCGGCACGCTGTGGATCATGGCAAACCTCAATCACAACATGCTGCCGATGGATCAGATCATGAGGATGCAGCGCTGAGGAATCCGGCGCTGACGGTTTCAGCGCTGGATTATTTGCCGGCCCGGCAATTATAGGCCCGGCGAAAGCCCGCGGCCTGGGCGTCGTCTTCCGAGCAGAACCAGCGGTCCGGCTTGGTCAGCGCCGGGTAGCTGCGGCAGCCCTGCAAATGATAGATGCCGACATGTCCGGTGAAGCGGGCGCGCGCCGCGAATTTGCCCTTGATGCTGCAACGGGGCGGCATCGCGAGATCTTCGGGAAACAGCACGCTGCGGATTTCGCGATCCTTGTCGGCCGGGCAGGCGCCGCCGAGCAGGGCGCCGTCCTTTTTGCCAAGTCGGAATTCGTATGGCGCCACGAAACAGCCTTTCCAGAGGCCTTGGCGGTCGTCCCGGGCTGCGGCCTGGTCCTGTTCGAATTGGCCTTTGGTGGAGGGCTGCTGGCTGATCGCAAAACCCTGGCGAACCAGCGCCTGGTTCAGGCTCGTCGTGGCGCCCTCGGCGGTGCAGATGCCGAGGTGGCGTTTGCGGTGGGTTTTGTCCGGACCCAGATCGTCGCAGTGAACCGGATGGCCGCCGACCAGTTTTATCAGTTGCTCGCGCGCCTCGACGCCGCAGGTCCAGGCATCGGCGTGGGCGTCGATACAGGTCTGGTCGAGTTCCGGCGCATCGACGCCGTCGAGCCGGTACGTGGTGTCGCCAAGCTGGATGGTGTTGCCGTCGCGGACCACCGGGCTCGCGGCAAGGCCCGGATGTGTTGCCAGCATCAGTGCGGCGAACAAGACGATCAAACGCAACGGCGACCAGATCGAAAAGACAAGAGCATTTCCGGTTCTGATGGGATCAGAACCGGGCTCTAGATTCTTGTTTTGACGCGTTTTCTTGACGCGAACCGGTACCCACTTCGCTCGAAAACGCTCTAGACGTCTGGACCGCATGGATTCTCTCGGGCCGGCGTCCATTGACGCTGATCGGGATTTCCTAGCACACCCCGGCCGCGCAAGACCAACGCGTTGCACCGATAGCGTCTCCAGTGCGGGCTTTGCGTGTATCAGATCGCGCCGACGATCCGGGTGTCGGCCAATTTGGCGGCCGCGGCTTTCGGGTGCTGGATTTCAAGCGCGGCCTGCGGCTTTGAGGCGCTGATGCCGAGGTAATCCAGCGCGGCGGGTCGCATGTCGTAGACCGCGAAGGCCAACAGCCCAAGCACCGCCGTGGCGGCCAGGCCATGCCGGATCATGTCGCGCCCGCTGCGATAGCGCCGGAAATAGACCGTCAGCAGCAGGGCGACGCCGAGCGCCGTGGCCATGCCGGCCAACCCCGAAATCAGCACGCTAACCCCATCGTCCGCGCTGTCGTCGGCGAGCAGGTTCCAAGAGCTTGGATTTAAAGATCCTGGATTTAAAGAGTCCGGAATCAAAGACCCAAGGTTCAAAGAGCCAACGGATTCAAGGCTGTCTGCGACCGCCTTGAACAATGACGTTACGGTGTTGGGCATAAGGTCCATCGCATAGCACCCGCGTTAAGGCCGAATCCGAAGACAAATCACGAGAGGCGCCAACAGGCCGTTAAGAACAGGGAGCTGTCAGTTCGTCTCGGGCATGCCGATTTGGTTCAACCCGGCCATCGCCGCGTTCCGGGCGATTGATTGTCAGGGCAGGCCGCGGTCGCTATAGCGGGGCTTACGCTTCATCCGGGGAGGGGTTTTCAATGTCGGTTCGATGGGTTTTGCTGCCGGTTTTCCTGTCCGTGGGGCTGACATTTGCGCTGCTGCTAGGGATGGTCGCGTCGCGGACGCGCGCGAAGAAGGCCGGCCAGGTCGGGAACGACCAGTTCGGCGATTGCTTCAGCAACCAGTTCGAACTGCCGCTGTTGTTCTACGTCCTGATCGCGCTGGCGTTGCCGTTGCGCCACGTCGATTTTGTGATGGTGCTGTTGTCCTGGGTGTTCGTCGTCACCCGCTTTGCGCATGCGGGGGTGTTCGTGACCTCGAACAATGTGTCACAGCGCGGGCAGGCATGGTTCGCCGGCGTGCTGGTGCTGTTCGCGATGTGGCTCTACTTCGCGCTGAGCATCCTGTTGTTGATCTAAGGCTCTCTCATACCTAGATAATTTTCCTCAACTGAAAGTGTTGGATGACCCCCGCAGCGCGACTCTCCGCCGCCATTGAACTGATCGAGACCATCGACGCGCAACGCGTCCCGGCGGCGAAAGCGCTGAAGGAGTGGGGCACCGCGCATCGCTATGCCGGCTCGGGCGACCGCGCCGCGATCTCCGGCCTGATCTGGGATGTGCTGCGGCGGCGCGCCTCCAGCGCCTGGATCATGGACAACGATAGCCCACGGGCGCGCACGCTCGGCATGCTGCGGCTGGAGCGCGGCATGACCGCCGACGCCATCAGCGACCTCTGCCACGGCGAGCGTTTTGCGCCCGAACCCCTGACCCCCGCCGAGCGCGCGGCGCTCACCTCGCGGACGCTTGACGCAGCTCCGGCGCACATCGCCGGCGATTATCCGGAATGGCTCGACGGCTATCTGGCTCAGGCGTTTGGCGAGGACCGGGTCGCCGAGGCCACCGCGATGGCCAGCCGCGCGCCGCTCGATTTGCGCGTCAACACCTTGAAGGCCAAGCGCGAAAAGATATTGGGCTCCATCGCGCATCTCGGCGCCGTGCTGACACCGTGGTCGCCGATCGGCCTGCGCATCGAACTCGGCGCCGACGCCCGCAATCCCGGCATCCATGCCGAGGAGGATTTTATCAAGGGCGCCATCGAGGTTCAGGACGAGGGCTCGCAGCTCGCCGCATTGCTGTCGGCCGCCAAGCCCGGCGAGCAGGTGATCGATCTCTGCGCCGGGGCGGGTGGCAAGACCCTGGCGCTGGCGGCGATGATGCAGGGCAAGGGCCGGCTGATCGCCACCGACCACGACAAGCGGCAGCTCGCCCCGATCTACGAGCGGCTGTCGCGCGCCGGCGTGCACAACGCCGATGTCCGCACCCCCAAGGGGCCGAACGACACGCTGAGCGATATCCACGCCTCCGCCGATCTGGTCCTGATCGACGCGCCCTGCACCGGAACCGGAACCTGGCGCCGCAACCCCGACGCCAAATGGCGGATGCGCCCCGGCGCGCTCGAGGTGCGGCTGAAGGATCAGATCGAGGTGCTGGATCGCGCCGCGGCCCTGGTCAAGCCAGGCGGCCGGATCGCCTATATCACCTGCTCGGTGCTGCCGCCGGAAAACGGCGAGCAAGTCCGCGCCTTTGTCGCCCGCCATCCGGAATTTTCGGTGGTGCCGCCGGAGCAGACCGCGACCGTACTCTGGGACAAGGCCGAGGAGTTTGCGCAAGCCGCGCTGAAATCCAACGAAGGCTGGCTGATGACCCCGCGCCGCACCGGCACCGACGGGTTTTTCGTGTCGGTTTTGAAGCGGGCCTGAGAGCCGTAGCCGTAGGGTGGGCAAAGCGAAGCGTGCCCACCATTCAAGCGGCGCACCGAAAGATGGTGGGCACGGCGCAAGGGCGCCTTTGCCCACCCTACGGGGTTCACAGGCGAACCGCGCAGGATGACGTCAAAACCTGTGCAAATGCGGCGCAAAAGCTCATTTTAGCCGCTGTTTTGCTGGGGTTTCAGGGTTGCGAGGCCGCCCCCCGTCGCGTATTTGCTATCCATGACAGCAGCACAGACGATCGACGAGTCGGCGCCCTCGGTGGCCTCGGCGCATGACAAGATTCTGATTGTCGATTTCGGCAGCCAGGTGACGCAACTGATCGCGCGCAGGGTGCGCGAGGAGGGCGTCTATTCCGAAATCGTGCCGTTCCAGAAGGCCGAAGCCGCCTTCAAGGAAATGAAGCCGAAGGCCGTGATCCTCTCCGGCGGACCGGCCTCCGTGCTCGACGACAATGCGCCATCCGCGCCGATGTCGATCCTCACCGCGGGCGTTCCGGTGCTCGGCATCTGCTACGGCGAGCAGACCATGGCCCAGCAGCTCGGCGGCACCGTCGAGGCCGGGCATCACCGCGAATT
The DNA here is from genome assembly GCF_009766005.1 of Bradyrhizobium sp. S69. Classification (GTDB taxonomy): domain Bacteria; phylum Pseudomonadota; class Alphaproteobacteria; order Rhizobiales; family Xanthobacteraceae; genus Bradyrhizobium. Next base: position 225,043 of record NZ_LMUK01000041.1, read on the forward strand.
CGGCCGCGCCGCCATCGAGATCACCGACGACTGCACGCTGTTCGACGGCGTCTGGGAGAAGGGCGGACGCTACGACGTCTGGATGAGCCACGGCGACCGCGTGACAAAACTGCCTGACGGTTTTCGCGCGGTGGCGAAGGCCGCGGGTTCGCCGATTTCGGTGATTGCCGACGACAAGCGCAAATTCTACGCGATGCAGTTCCACCCCGAAGTGGTGCACACGCCCGACGGCGCCAAGCTGATCCGCAATTTCGTCCGCAAGGTCGCCGGCCTCACCGGCGACTGGACCATGCGCGCATTTCGCGAGGAGGCGATCGAGAAGATCCGCGCCCAGGTCGGCAAGGGCAAGGTGATCTGCGGGCTGTCCGGCGGCGTCGATTCCGCGGTCGCCGCGGTGCTGATCCACGAGGCGATCGGCGATCAGCTCACCTGCGTGTTCGTCGATCACGGCATGCTGCGGCTCGATGAAGCCAAAACCGTGGTCGATCTGTTCCGGCACCACTACAACATTCCGCTGGTGCATGTGGACGCCTCGAAAGTGTTTCTGGGCGAGCTCCAAGGCGTCACCGATCCCGAAGTGAAGCGCAAGACCATCGGGCGTCTCTTCATCGACGTGTTCGACGCCGAGGCAAAAAAGATCGGCGGCGCGGATTTCCTGGCGCAGGGCACGCTCTATCCTGATGTGATCGAGAGCGTGTCGTTCACCGGCGGCCCTTCGGTGACGATCAAGTCGCACCACAATGTCGGCGGGCTTCCGGCGCGCATGAACATGAAGCTGGTCGAGCCGTTGCGTGAACTGTTCAAGGACGAAGTCCGCGTGCTCGGCCGCGAACTCGGCCTGCCGGAAATTTTTGTCGGCCGCCATCCGTTCCCCGGACCCGGCCTCGCGATCCGCTGCCCCGGCGAGATTACGCGCGAAAAGCTCGACATCCTGCGCAACGCCGACGCGGTCTATATCGACCAGATCCGCAAAGCCGGCCTCTACGACCAGATCTGGCAGGCTTTTGCGGTGCTGCTGCCCGTAAAAACCGTCGGCGTGATGGGCGACGGCCGCACCTACGAATACGTCGTCGGCCTGCGCGCGGTGACCTCGACCGACGGCATGACCGCGGATTTCTATGCGTTCGAGATGAAGTTTTTAGGCGAGACCGCGACGCGGATCATCAACGAGGTCAAGGGCGTGAATAGGGTGGTGTACGACGTGACGTCAAAGCCGCCGGGGACGATTGAGTGGGAGTGAGCTAGCAGCTCGCGGGGTGTCGATGGCGAAGCGCAAGAAATTTGAATACGACGTGGTTTTGTCTTTTGCCGGAGAGGATAGAGAATTCGCTGAGCAATTGTACGAAATTCTAACGCGAGAGCATGTTCGCGTTTTCTACGACCTTGCCGAACAGCATGGCTTATGGGGCAAAGACCTTTATCAACACCTTCAGGCGATCTATCGCGATAAAGCGCGATACTGCGTGGTCTTTGTTTCCAAACACTACGCTAAGAAACGGTGGACGAAGCACGAGCTACGCCAAGCTCAAGAACGCGCTTTTCAAGAAAACCGCGAGTATATTCTTCCGGTTAGGCTGGATAAGACCAGGCTGCCAGGCTTAAATCTAACGACTGGATACGTCGAACTGGGCAAAGCTGGCATTCCCGCGGTAGCAGCGCTCATGCTTGCTAAACTAGGCAAGGCTTCGGAAGACGGGCAAATAGATCGGCTTGCCTGGGACGGGAAATTTGTAACCTACCGAGGCGCCTCGATGGTGTCGTACTGGCCGAGAAAAATCCGGGCGGCACAAAAGAGAACGCACGTACATCTCGTTCAAGCCTTGTCCCGAACAAGGTATGGTGACGAACCCGGAGATTACGGTGCGGACAGTCGTCCTTGCCACGATTGCGGTGTAACGAAAGGACAGTTTCATGTCCCGAGTTGTGACGTCGAGCGCTGTCCATCGTGCGGTCACCAACTCATCTCGTGCGACTGTGAATACACCGAAAATAGAGCGTTCAAGGTTGTAGAAGATTAACGCAAACAAGCCGAATTACGGTAACAGAGCGAAGCCTACCCCATCAATCGAGTATAGCCGGGTACAATACGCTTGGCTGCCGTCCCCACGAGCTAGGCACTATTGCGTACCGGCGATCGCTTTCGAGATTAGCCGCTCCAATGCATCGAATTTCTGATCGTCCGCCAATCTCAGTGCGGAATAGTATTCCGAGCCGCGTTCGACCAGTAGGTTTTCTTCTAGCCCGAGAAGCTCGCGCGCTTGGAGAGAGAGCAATTCCCGAGCGAGTCGTCCATTGCCATCAATAAATGGATGTATCGCGAGGAGGCTGTGGAAAAAACGGGCCATCGAGGGAATGGCGGACTTGCGCGCGTCTGCCGCCACATCTGAGTAATTTCGATTCCACTCCGATATCAATGTTTCAACAAGATTGGGCACCTTGTCCCCAACCGGGGCATTCCATATCGACTTTTGATTTCCCGGTAGGATCCACGAGCCATATTTGGCTTGCCCTGTACTGACCTGCGAAAGGGTCGGCTGGTAACAGTAAGCGATGAACGTACCGGACGAACGCGCTGGACAACTGACCGGAGATAGCTTGGTCGGGTACCTCATCAATGCTTCGATTTGCAGCTTTACTTGAGGCCTTTATCATCGCTGCCACGTCTATCGCTGGCGCATCGGCACGAAACGCGTCAGCGACTACGGCCATGCTTTCGGCTATAAAGCCAAGCTGCGCCCTAGCGATGCGGGTGACTTGACCTGTCAGACGATCAATGGCGCGTGTGTGGACGACCAATGCGGCGGCGGTTGAGGAATCGGCTGCTGCAAAGAATGCCGATTGCTCTTCAGTCGTCAGCTCAACATCTAGATGGCGCAATCGGAGCCCATAGCCCGGTGGAGAATCGAGCACGACGCGCAAATATTCCCGATGATGAATTAGGCAGCGTTGACCCCTCGTACTTGCCAGCGCCTCCAGTTCATTTCGCTGACCGGGTGTTAATTGCTGGTTGGTCATGAAGATGAAGCCCTTGCGACCGTGCCGAAGGCTCGCCTTCAGGTCGTTCGCAAATTTCTTCTTGATGGCAGTAAACTTAAGATCGCTATTGGAAAAGTGACAAGCTGCGACGAAATCTATGCCGTCCTTGTCACATAGGATATCTTTGCCACCATCGCGGCCGCCCAACGGTGATTGTGGATCGACGTTCTGGAAACCCTCTAACCGAAGTACGTCTGCGCACAACCGTTCTGCAGCGGTGGACTGGTCTTCCCACATTCGCAATGCGCGGGTTGTTGAATTTGACGAGTCGGGTTTCTTCATTTCAAGCCAGGAAGGGTTAATTTGCCGAGCAGCGGCATCTTAGCAGATTCAGTAAGGCGCAATAGGCGAAACCTCGCTACGCTCTACTTTAGATTTATGTCGCGCGATCTGGTGGGTTGTGCTATCGTCCGCCGCCCTTCGTGCATCATCTCAACGGCTCGCCGCGACGATCACCCCCGGCACAAATGCGGGATGTGCGCCTGACGACCCCATGGTACGACATCGGCACCGCCTCTCTGGAGTGATCCCCGATGTCCACCGCGACCACCGCTAGCCAGCAGGCTCAACCCACCGCCGAGACCGATCCGCAAACACTTGGCTTCATGCAGGGCTTTCCGCCGCCACCGGACAAAACCATCACCTTCCAGAACGGCTCGTTTCGCAGCTTTCCCGAACTGCGCTGGGCCTGGAGCAACATCCGCCAACTGGTGCCGACGGTGAACGTGTGGCGCGGGCCGGGGCCGGCGTCCGTGTTGCCGCGCGAGGATCACGACATCGGCGGGTCCAAATCCGTCACGATGGACGGGCGTCCGATGACGTTTGCGAAAATGCTTGAGGAAACTTATGCCGACGGCATCGCCGTGCTGCACCGGGGCAAACTGATCTATGAGCGATATTTCGGCGCGCTGAAGCCGCACAAGCCGCATATCGCGATGTCGGTGACGAAATCGTTCACCGGCACGCTGGCCGGCATCTTGATCGCGGAAGGCAAGATCGATCCGCAGGCGCCGATCACCGATTATGTGCCGGAGTTGAAGGGCAGCGCGTTCGGCGACGCGCGGGTGCATGAGGCGATGGATATGACCACGGGCCTCGTCTACACAGAAATCTATACCGACAAGAATTCCGACGTGTGGGGGCTGCGGCGTGCGAGCGGTATGGCACCGATCGAGCCGGGCTATGAAGGCGCGACTAATATTTTCGATTTTCTCCGCGCGCAGCAGAAGCAGGGCGAGCACGGCAAGGCGTTTTCCTACAAGACCGTCAATTCCGACGTGCTGGCCTGGATCTGCCGCCGTGCCAGCGGCCTGACGCTGTCCGATCTTCTTTCCGAGCGCGTCTGGCTTCCGATGGGCGCGGAAGAGGACGCGCATTATCACGTCGACCGCATCGGCACCGAAAGCGGCGGCGGTGGCCTGTCGACGACGTTGCGCGATCTGGCCCGCTTCGGCGAGACGATCCGCAACCACGGCCGCTTCAATGGCCGCCAGATCGTGCCGTCGCATGTCGTCGAGGATATCGCGCGCGGTGGCGACCCCGAGAAATTCAAGCCGGCCGGCTACACCACATTGCCTGGCGCGTCCTACCGCAATCAGTGGTGGGTGACGCACAACGCGCATGGCGCCTTCATGGCGCGCGGCGTTCACGGCCAGGGCATCTATATCGATCCGAAGGCCGAGATGGTGATCGCCCGGTACGCCTCGCATCCGGCCGCCGGCAACGCCGCCAACGATCCCGTGACGTTACCGGCCTATATGGCACTGGCGAAGGATCTGATGGCGGGCGCGTGAGCCGAGGCCGCCGTGGCGCTTAGAACTCGCGGCCGCCAGCTCTTGTTGCCATCTGCTGGAACAACGCGTCGACCTGCGCCGGTGACAGGCCGGTGTCGGCTGCAATCCACCAGGCCAGCACCGCGAGAAACGCGCCGGAAATGAATTGGACGGCAACTTCAAGGGATCCGCCTGCCTCGTCGATCCGCCTCCCGATAAGCTCGGATCGGACCGCGCGCCGAATGCGCTCGCGGAATTTGTCGTGGATGGTGTCGCCGCTGCTTGCAAGCAGCGCACGATGAAGGAAACGCAGAGCGTGCGCATGCTCGAACATCGGCCGGCTGAACTCGAACAGGCGGTCGCTGGTCTCCAGTGGGGATGAGGGCTGCCGGTTGCCCAGCAAACGCAGGTGCTCATCGATCGTCGCGCTGCGCAGTTCTTCCTTGCCGGCATAGTGCGTGTAAAAGGTCGACCTCCCGACATTCGCCTTCTCGCAGATATCTTCGACCGTGATCGGCGCATATCCGCGCTCCGGGACCAAGGTGATGAGCGCGTCCTGCAATAGCGCACGCGTCCGCGCGACGCGGCGGTCGATCATGCCGGTGTCTGTCCGTTCGATTTTCATGGTCACCATCGCCTGGCGTGCGCGGTTTCCGGACACGCATGGGTTCTGTGTCCAGCAACACCGCTTCTGAACACGATGTTCAGCATGATACACCATGTCTGGGAATTCAGTATTTCGAGTACCGCCGTGATCTCACAGGAGCCGCCACGCATGCACGGATCCGGTCGTCACGCCGTCATGGCGCCGCAGTCTCGTAAGCGGGCCGTCGCGCTCGTCCTCCTTGCCAAGCTCGCCTTGATGGCTGCGGTGCTGATCCTGCTGCAATTCGGCGCAGGTTATCTCGGCACTGGAATTGGGGTGGCGGCGTTGCATGGGATTGTCCTGGTGGCGATCGTGGCATTTCTAATCTGGGGTCGCGCTCGTCACAGGAGCCTTGTCGGCGGCGGCATGCAGCGCGTGGGCGGTCAGGCCGGTGGCATCGTTCTGCATGGAGCGGCAGGCTACGACTTGCTCGCGCGCATTCTGACCTTCGGCCGCGAAGGCCGGTTTCGGGAGTTCATGCTTCGCCCCGCGGCGCTCCAGCCTGGAGAAACGGTGCTCGACGTCGCCTGTGGAACGGGGACGCTCGCCATCGCCGCGAAGCGCCAGATCGGTGCGGAGGGAAGCGTGACCGGCCTCGACGCATCGCCCGAGATGATTGCGCGGGCACGGGTCAAGGCCGAAAGGGCCGGCCTCCATGTCACCTTCGTCGACGGAACGGCCCAGCGACTTCCGTTTGGCGAGGCGCAGTTCGACATCGTGATGGGCACGCTCATGCTGCATCACCTGCCGAAGCCCGTGCGCCTGGCGTTTGTCCGTGAGGCTCGGCGCGTGCTGAAGCCTGGGGGCCGGCTGCTGCTGATCGACTTCGGAAAACCCCCGCGGCAATCCTGGCTGCCCCGACTCCATCGGCACGGACACACCGACATGCAAGTGATCAGCGCGCTGCTGGCGGAGAGCGGTTTCGAGATCGACGATACCGGTGCGGTCGGAACCAGGAATCTGAACTATATCCGCGCGAAAGCAGGAGTTGCCCGGCCGCCGGCAACGCTGCCAACGATCCCGTGACGCTGCCGGCATATATGGCGCTGGCGAAAGATCTGATGGCGGGCGCGTGAGGCGAGGCCCGCCATCGCGCTCGGAACTCACGGAGTGGATTAGCTGGAGGCGTACTCCACCCCGTGCTTTCGTTGAGCCGTACTCAACGTGGCGAGTTACGCTTTCGCTAACCCGCCCTAAGAGCTGCAGCTTTCGGCCGCAGCTCTTGTTGGTGGTAGCTATGACTCACTGGCAGGGAAGGCGCCGGCCATCCTTGGCTTGAAAGGTGTTCGAGGCGGGATCGTAGGAATGATAACGCTGGGCGCATGCCGCCGCGTGTTGCTGAGCCGCGGCATCGTTCGCTGCATTTTGTGACGCCGCCGCGCTCACAGCGCCGGCCGCGATGACGCCACCGACGACGCCGCCGATCAGCGCGCCAAGGCCGGCACCGCCGTCACCACCGCCGCAATGGTGGCACCAGACCTTCTCGGTGGTCGAGGGCGCGGCCATTGAGTTGCCGATCGCTCCCTGCAAGGGAGCCGAAATGGCCGGTGCCGCAAACATCACGGCAATCAGACCGACGCTCAAAAATTTTCCAACGCGCATTTGATTCTCCTGCTTCAATAAGACGAAGACGTAACTTGTTTCGTGAACCTCTCGCCGCATTCGTGCATGTGCGGCTTCGAGGTGTTGCCATTGCCGGAACTGTCGGAGACATCCGGGAAATCGATAAAATGCCGAATATCAGGTGCCACTTACTCCTTCTGAATTGAGAGGCGGCGTGCGATCCTTCTCGTATGTCATCATCCCCGGCGCCGTTGTCCGATCGTGCGGATGTTGGCTGGCACGTACCTGTGTCCATAGATTTCTATGATCGACCGTTCCACCAAATTCTGAGGCGATGAATGGAGCGAGACCAAAGATGGACTGGAGGAGACTTCGTGGAACTCAACGGTTCCATGATCGAGCACCGGTTACCTTCCGGCATCTCTCCGATGGTCGGTGGTGCCCGATTTTTGATTTAATCGTCATGTCGATTATAGATAGGTCGATGATATTGAACCTGGTGTGCATCCCGTCCCATGACCAAGCAGCACAGCGCTCCGAAGCAAACCGGGCTTGTCTCGATTTCCAGGTTTTCGACTCTCAAGATTCCCGAAAGAGATCGATTCGAGCTTTGGGTGGCCGGCAATCACTGCGATTGCAGGTTGCAGGACAGGGATTCTACACCATTTAACGGCGAGGCTAGCGGGGCGGCTCTCGGTTCGCTGATTTTGTCCCACCGAAAATGGTCCGATTCGAAACGATTGGCTCCCTATGAGGTGCGGCGCACCGCGCGCCGTATTCGGACCGATGGGTACGATTTCTTTCGTTTTACGATGTTCCTCGACAGGAGATTTCGCTTCCAGACGGACAATCTGCAGGGCACCAAGCAGGCAGGCGAGCTGGTCTTGCTCGACGCTGCCCAACCGCAGGAATGCGTGGTCGAGTCCGGCCAATCGATTTCGCTGGTGCTGCCCAGGGAGTTCCTGCCGCGACAGACCGAGCATTTGCACGGACGCACTCTATCGAGCGGGATCGGCCGGCTACTGGCGGATCACCTGCGGTCGTTGTTGCGGAATTTGCCGGTCTTGGCAGAGCGCGACGTTCCTTTCGTCGTCGAATCCACACTGCAACTGCTGACCGCCGCGGTGACGCCGACGGCGGACACCGTGCGGATGGCAAGCGCTCCGATCCGGGATGCGCTGGTCAATCGCATTTTACGTTACATTGAGGTGAATCTGCTCGAGCCTGATCTCACTCCCGATCGGATTTGCCGGGACATCGGGTTATCGCGTGCGAAGCTCTACCAGTTGTTCGAGGGCAGTGGCGGCGTGATGCGACAAATTCAGCGCAAGCGGTTGCGGCGCGTTTATCGCTTGCTCGCCAACCCCAATCGCGCCGGGGCACGCATCGCCGAGATTGCGTGGCGCCACGGCTTTTCCAACGAGAAGTATTTTTACCGGTTGTTCAAGGCGGAGTTCGGTCACACCCCGAATGAGACGGTCGCGACCGCAAGCGGCGGAAGGCCGCGCGCTTCGACCACCGATCGCGACCGCGGACCGGGAGAGATCGGGCGGCCCTTCGAGTGGACGCTGCCGTTCGGTGTATTCGGCCGGTAACGCTAGCGATCGATGAGGTTGAACCTGTGGTGTATTCCGTCTGATGACCAAGCAGCACATCGCCTCGAAGCGGACCGGACTTGTTTCGGTTTCCAGGTTTTCGACGCTCGAGATTCCGGAGAAAGAGCGCTTCGACCTCTGGGTGGCCGGCAGTCACTGCGACTGTAGATTACGAGACAAGGACTCTGTATCCTTTAGCGGCGAGGCAAGCGGGGCGGCGCTCGGTTCGCTCATTCTCTCCGAACGGAAATGGTCAGATCCGGAGCGATCGGCTTCCTATGAGGTACGGCGCACCGCGCGTCGTATCCGGACCGATGGGCACGATTTTTTCCGCTTCACCATCTTCTTTCAGACCGCGGATCTGGAGGGCACCAAACAGCCAGGCGAGCTGATCTTGCTTGACGCGGCCCAGCCTCTGGAAGGCGTGGTCGAGCCCGGCCAATCGATTTCGTTGGCGCTGCCCAGGGATTCCTTGCCGCGACATACCGAGCATTGGCATGGACGTGCTTTCTCGAGCGGAATCGGCCGGCTGTTGAATGATCATCTGCGGTCGTTGTCGCGGAATTTACCGCGCTTGAGAGAACACGACGTTCCCTATGCCGTCGAATCCACCCTGCAACTGCTGACCGCCGCGGTGATGCCGACGACGGACGCGGTGCGGCAGGCGAGCGCTCCGATCCGGGACGCATTGGTCAATCGCATTCTGCGTTACATTGACCTGAATCTGCTCGAGGCTGATCTCACGCCCGATCGGATTTGCCGGGACATCGGGCTATCGCGTGCGAAGCTCTACCAGCTGTTCGAGGGCAGTGGCGGCGTGATGCGACAAATTCAGCTCCAGCGGCTACGCCGTGTTTATCGCTTGCTCGCCAATCCCAATCGCACCCGGGCGCGCATCGCCGAGATCGCGTGGCGCCACGGCTTTTCCAACGAGAAGTATTTTTACCGGTTGTTCAAGGCTGAGTTCGGTCACACCCCGAATGAGACCATGGCGACTGCGAGCGGCGGAGAGCCTCGTGCTGCGACCACCGATCTTGATCGCGGAACGGGAGAGATCGGGCGCTCCTTCGACTGGACGCTGCCGTTCGGTATGTTTGGTCGGTGACGGTATACGGAATAGAGAGCTGCGATGCGGGAAATTGAGCTTGATGACGTGAGAGCTGACCTCTCCCGGATCATTGATGAAGCGACGCAGGGGCGGTCGACGGTCATTACTCGTCACGGCAAGAGGGAGGCCGTCGTGCTAGGCTACGATGAGTGGCAGCAATTGTCCCGTGTTCCGAGCTTCGGGCGTTTGCTGATGTCGGCGCCTGTGGAAGCGGGTGATCTTCCACGCCGCCGAGCGCAATAGGGGAGTTGATGTTGCGACCCGCACATCCCGATATGAGTGGCAATCAATGACCGGCCCAAATCGTCGAGGTCCCGACCTTCTACCGGTGATCGTTCTTGTTGCGATCATTGGTGCGGTGGGCGCCGGGCTGTGGCTGTTCCCCTATGTTCAGGCGACCCTTCAGCACCGGGATTGCGTCGCGGTCGGCCGCACCGACTGCGACTGAGGCGAATGTCTCCGGCGGCCTAACCTCGCCTTAGACAGCCTCGGGGACCGGAACCGGCTGTCCGGTGTTGATCCCGGCGACGTCGGCGATCAGCTCGAAGGAGCGGAGCCGCGCGGCATGATCGTGGATGTCGGAGACGACGATGAGCTCGTCGGCGTCGGTTTCCTTGACCAGCGCGTCGATGCCTGCGCGAACCGTATCGGGCGATCCGACGATGGAACGCGCGAGCATGCGCATCGCCTGCGCCTTTTCTCCTGGCGTCCAGTAGCTTTCGATGTCGTCGATCGGCGGCTGGCTCAAGCCGCGCGCGCCGCGAAACAGGTTGGTAAACGACATCTGCTGCGTCGTGGCCAGCCGGCGTGCTTCGGCGTCGCTGCCGGCCGCAATGATGTTGACGCCGACCATCGCATAGGGCCGGTCGAGCTGTTCGGACGGCTTGAAGCGGCTGCGATAGATTTGCAGCGCCGGAATCAGCTCGTCCGGCGCGAAGTGCGACGCGAACGAGTAGGGCAGCCCGAGTTCGGCGGCCAGCATCGCGCCGAAATGGCTTGATCCCAAAATCCACAGCGGCACTTCCGTCCCCGCCGCCGGCACGGCCTGGATGCGCTGGTTGGGACCGGCAGGCGCCAGGAAAGCCTGCACTTCAAGAACGTCTTGCGGAAAGTTGTCAGCTGCGTCGGGCGTGCGGCGCAAGGCGCGCAGCGTGAGCTGGTCGGTGCCCGGCGCGCGCCCGAGCCCAAGGTCGATGCGTCCCGGGAACAGCCGGGCCAGCGTACCGAATTGTTCGGCGATGACGTAGGGCGCGTGGTTGGGCAGCATGATGCCGCCGGCGCCGACCCGAATGCGGGTGCTGCCCGCAGCGATATGGGCCAGCACGACCGACGTCGCAGCGCTGGCAATGCCCGGCATGTTGTGATGCTCGGCGACCCAGATGCGGCGATAGCCCCAGGCCTCGGCGTGGCCTGCGAGATCGCGGGCCTTGTCGAGCGCGCCGCGCGCGTCGGTGTCCGTGGTGACGCGGACCAGTTCGAGGATCGACAGAGGCGTCATAGCGTACTCCCAAGCGAAGCCCACGGCTTCCCGGGACGTTATATGGCGATCATCTCCACGGGGACAATGCGATCGGACACCTGGCAGTCATCACGGCGTTCGAGGAACCACGCCTGTACGCTCGACGGCTTTTTGAAATTTGAATAGAACAGGGTGCGGCGACCGCATCGAACGAGCGTCTAAACGAGCGTCCCTGGAGAATTCATGAAACCGCATGTCATCTGCCACATGGTTTCGAGTGTGGACGGGCGAACGCTCAACAGCCGCTGGCGTCCGGACGGCAAGCTGGCGAGTGCGCTGTTCGAGCGGCTGCACGACGAACTCGGCGGTGATGCGTGGCTGATCGGGCGCGTCACCGGGCAGGAATTCGCGAAGGGCAAACCCTATCCGGCGGTCACGGACCAGATTTTTCCCCGCGAAAACTGGTTCGCGCGGCGCGATGTCAAAGCTGGCGATGTAAAGGCCTATGGCGTGGCGCTCGATTTCCACGGCAAGATCGGCTGGGGCAGGTCCGACATCGGCGGCGATCCGATCGTGGTCGTGCTCTCCAGCAAGGTTTCGGATGCGCATCTGGCGGGCCTGCGCCAGGAGGGCGTCTCCTACATCTTCGCCGGCGAGACCGAGCTGGACCTCGGACTGGTTCTCGATATCCTCAATCGTGAACTCGGCGTCAAGCGCCTGCTGCTGGAAGGCGGCGGCGGGGCCAACGGCGCCTTCCTGCGCGCCGGGCTGGTTGACGAACTCAGCCTGGTGCTGTGTCCGGCGGTGGACGGCGCCAAGGGCGCGCCGAGCGTGTTCGATTCCGGGGAACCGCTGACCGGACCGACCGCTCCCGTCGAAGCCATGACATTGGAAAGCAGCACGGTTATCGATGGCGGCGCCGTGTGGCTACGGTACCGGCTGCGGAACCGCTGAACCAAGGGAGCAAGGGAGTTTGCCATGGAAGACCGGGACATTCGCGCGGCGCTGGATCTGCACTGGGCTGCGTCCGACGCCAACGACTTCGAGGCGGAGCACCAGATCTACCAAGAAGACGCCGTGCTGGAGTATCCGCAATCCGGCGAGCGTATCCGTGGCCGGCACCATATTCAGGCGTCGCGCTTCGCCCAGCCGAACCAGAAGCGCTTCACGGTGCGGCGCATCGTCGGCGCGGGCGACCTCTGGGTAACCGAATTCGTCCTCAGCTATGATGGCAAGCCGTCTTACACGGTCAGCGTCATGGAGTTCAAAGACGGCAAGGTGGCCCGCGAGACGCAATATTTTGCCGACGCGTTTGAGCCGGGGCCTTCACGCGCCCGGTGGGTCGAGCGGATGGGACAATAAGGCGAGGCGGCTGGGGACGGCATTCGGTCCCGTAAACGGGCCTTGCCGATCGAACGCCGGGCTACGATATCTGCATTCCATGACGGCCTTCAGCTCCCTCCAGGATTTCGTCGACCGCCATCAGCGACTTTTCGTGCTGACAGGGGCAGGTTGCAGCACCAATTCGGGCATTCCCGATTATCGCGACGCTGCCGGCAACTGGAAGCGGCAGCAGCCGGTCACCTACCAGGCCTTCATGGGCGAGGAGGCGACGCGACGCCGCTACTGGGCGCGAAGCCTGATCGGGTGGCGCAGGTTCGGCCGGGCCCGGCCCAACTCGGCGCATCTGGCGCTGGCCAGGCTCGAGGCGGCCGGCAGGTCCGAGCTCGTTCTGACCCAGAATGTCGACCGCTTGCACCAGGCCGCCGGCAACGAAAAGGTGATCGATCTGCACGGCCGGCTCGACCTCGTCCGCTGCATGGGATGCGGTCAGAAGAGCCGGCGTGACGAGCTTCAGGACGAACTGACCGAGCTGAACGCCGGCTGGGTCGACCTGGATGCTGCGGACGCGCCCGACGGCGATGCCGATCTCGACGTCCACGATTTCTCCAGCTTCAACATTCCGGCGTGCCGGCACTGCGAGGGCATCCTCAAGCCCGATGTCGTGTTCTTCGGCGAGAGCGTTCCCCGCGATTTCGTCGATGCCGCTGCCGGGCATCTGCACGAGGCCGACGGCATGCTGATCGTCGGCTCCTCGCTGATGGTGTATTCGGGCTTCCGTTTCGTGCAGATGGCGGCCCGTGCGGGAATACCGATCGCGGCCGTCAATCTCGGACGAACCCGCGCCGACGAGATGCTGGCCTTCAAGGCGGAAGAGGCGTGCGAAACGGCTTTGAGCTTTCTGCTTTGAGCCTTATGCAGGAGTTCGCCGGGGCCGTTCCCGGCGCATCAGAGATCCAACGCGCGCCAGATACGGCGCGCGTGGCCTGTCAGAGTTCAACGCGATGACCGAAGCAATTCTTCCGCAAATGGCGCGCTATCGCCACTGGCTGCATCAACAACGCGGCCTCAATTTCCCGGACTATGAAGCCCTGCGGCAATGGTCGGTGCGCGATATCGACGCCTTCTGGCAGAGCATCTGGGATTATTTCGACCTGCGCTCGCCGACGCCGCACAGTGCCGTGGTGGCGCAGCGCAAGATGCCGGGCGCGGTCTGGTTCCCGGGCGCGCAGGTCAATTACGCGCGCCAGGTGTTGCGGCATGTCGAGGCGGCGCAGGCCGCGGGGATGCCGGCGATCGTGAGTTGCGGCGAAGACGGCGTGCTGAGCGAAACAAGTTGGCCCGAGCTGCGGCGCAAGGCGGTGGCACTTGCGATCCATCTCAAGCGCCAAGGCGTGCGCTCCGGCGATCGCGTCGCGGCCTATCTTCCCAATATCCCGGAGACCATGATCGCGTTTCTTGCGACCGCGAGCATTGGCGCGGTCTGGAGCGTCTGCGCACCCGATATGGCCGCACCCGCGGTAATCGATCGGTTCAAGCAGATCGCGCCCAAAATCCTGATCGCGTGCGACGGCGTGACCTATGCCGGGCGGCGCCACGACCGGCGCGAGGTGATCGAGGAATTGCGCGCGGCGCTGCCGACGGTCGAGCAGGTCATCATCCATAGCGAGCGGGGCGAAACCACCGCAGGCTCCGATCCGCGGCTTTCGACCATCCTGTCGGCAACGGGGCCGGAGATCGACGCCTTCGAGCCGGTCTGGCTGCCGTTCGATCACCCGCTCTGGATCGTCTATTCCAGCGGCACCACCGGGCTTCCCAAGCCGATCGTTCATGGCCATGGCGGCGTCATCATCGTGGCGCTGCCGCTCAACGTGCTGCACAATGATATCGGTTGCAGCTACCAGCCACATTCGTTCGGCGAACGCTATCATTGGTACTCTTCGACCGGCTGGATCATGTGGAACTGCCAGGTCGCGGGCCTGCTCAACGGCACCACCATCTGCATCTTCGACGGCAGCCCGGGCGGACCAAAGGACAAGCCGGATTGGGCGACGCTGTGGCGCTTTGTCTCCCGATCGAAGGCGACCTTCTTTGGCGCCGGCGCGGCGTTCTTTGCCAGTTGCACCAAAGCCGAGATCGATCTTTCGGCCGCCGGTGATCTGTCGGGCCTGCGCGCGCTCGGCTCGACCGGATCGCCGCTCTCCGCCGACACCCAGCAATGGTTCAACGATCGTTTTGCGCGTCTGGCCGCGGTCAGTGGCAACCGCGCGCACGCCGAGATGTGGTGGGCGAACATGTCCGGCGGCACCGATTTTGCCGGCGCCTTCATCGGCGCCTGCCGCGAATTGCCGCAAACCCCGGGACTGATGCAGTGCCGGCTGTTGGGGGCGGCCGTCGAGGCGTTCGACGAGCGCGGTCGCGCCGTCATTGACGAGGTCGGAGAACTCGTCTGTACCGAGCCGATGCCTTCGATGCCGTTGCGGTTCTGGAACGACCAAGGCGATGCGCGCTACCGCGCCAGCTATTTCGAAACCTATCCGGACAATTTCGACGGCACCGGCCGCGGCGCGGTGTGGCGTCACGGCGATTGGTTGAAGATCAACCCGGACGGATCCTGCGTGATCTACGGCCGCAGCGACGCCACCATCAACCGGCACGGCCTGCGGATGGGAACCAGCGAACTTTACTCAGCGATCGAGGCGTTACCGGAAGTGCTGGATTCGATGGTGGTCGACCTCGAATATCTCGGACGCGAAAGCTACATGCCGCTGTTCGTGGTGCTGCGCGACGGTATCGCGCTCGATAGTGCGATGCGGGCGCGGATCAACCAGGCGATCGAAGCCGGTCTGTCACGCCGGTTTTTGCCCAACGAGATCTTTGCCGTTGCCGAAATCCCGCGAACGCTGTCCGGCAAGAAGCAGGAACTGCCGATCAAAAAACTGCTGCTCGGCCACCCGATCGAAAAGGTCATCAACAAGGACGCGATGGCCAATCCCGGATGCCTCGGCTGGTATCTCGAATTCGCAGAAAGGCATTTGCAGCGGAATGCCTGAATGAGCTGGCGGTTCGTAGTTAGCCCACGTCGCGAAACGGATTGACGATCCGCAATCCGTCCTTGAACGTCATGCCGTGCTGCATGTCTTCCGACCACAACGTGTCGCAGCCGGCGAGAATCGCCGAGGCGGCGATCATCGCGTCATAGGTGGAGAGGCCGTATCGTTCGGCGAGCGTCAGACCTGTTTCGTGGGTCTCGAGGGTGAGCGGGTGAACTGTGAGCAGGCTACGTAGCATGTCTAAAAAAGCATGCGTGTCGGTCCAGGACATCTGCATCTTGCGGCGAGCGACATTGGCGAGTTCGTTGAGAACCTGCACGCTGATCGCACCGCCAGCAGTGATCGTTGCCTCCGCCCTGTCGGCCTTCGCGGCATCGCTGGACGCGAGGTAGACGAGGACATTGGTGTCGAAAAAACTAGCGGGCATTCGCCTCATCCCTGTCGAACTTGAAATCGGCGGGGAGGCGGCCGCGGAATGCGCGAAGACGCTTCAACAGCTCGTTACGCCCGGGTTTGCGCGCGACACCGAAATCCTTGCTGCCGGCGACATGGATTTCGACTTCGTCGCCTTCCTTGAGGCCGAGCGCTTCTACGACAACGGCAGGCAGGCGAACCGCCAGACTGTTTCCCCATTTGGCAACCTGCACGAGAGCGTCTCCTTAGATATACGTAGATCAAAATGTATATCAATAGGCGGCCTGGGTCAAGGAACGTCGTCGGTCCTTACTTACGATCGCGCGTTCTGCCGCCTCAACGCTTCTTCGCGGTCCGTTTTTGCTTGCCGCCGGTCGGCGCGGGTGTCTTGCCGCGGGTCTTCGCGCGCGCCTTTACGTGATCGATGAAGGCGCGCAGTTTCGGCATCAATTGGCGGTGGCCGGGATAATACAGAAACACGCCGGGACAGATCGGCGCGAACGGCTGCAGCACCTGCACCAGCTTTCCCGCTTTTAGCAAGCCCGCCGCGACCGGAGCCGGCACTTGCGCGAGGCCAATGCCTTCGACCGCGGCGCCCAGCATGGTGGGATAGTCGTTGGCGATCAGCGGGCCTGCCACGGCAATCTCGATCGTGCGGCCGTTGTCGTTGAGCGACCACAGCGCGAGCCCGCCGTTGGATCGTCGCAGCCGCAGGCAGGCGTGCCCGCGCAAATCGTCCGGGTGCTTCGGCCGGCCGCGGCGGGCGAGGTAGCCGGGGGTTCCGACGACGATGAATCGAAACGGCGGCGTCAGCCGCACCGCGATCATGTCGGCGGCGATGAACTGGCCCATCCGAACGCCGGCGTCAAACCCTCCGGTCGCAAGATCGACCATCTCCTCGCTGGCGGCGATCTCCACCTCGACTTCGGGATAGGCCTCGCAGAATGACGCGATCAGCGGCTCCAGCACGATCGGCACCACCGCGCGCGGCACCGCGAGGCGCAACAATCCGGACGGCCGCTGTCCGAGATCGCGTGCGATCCGGCTTGCGGCGACCAGTTCCTCGAAGGCGGGCTTGGCGCGCGACAGGAAGCGGTCGCCGGCCTCGGTGAGGCCGACGCTGCGGGTGGTGCGGATGAACAGCGCGGCGCCGACCCGCGCTTCGAGCGTGCGTATCGCCTGGCTGATCGCCGACGGCGTCACGGCGAGCTCAGCCGCCGCTTTGCGAAAACTGCGATGCCGGGCGACGCTCAGGAAAGCCTCGACGCCGTCGAGCGCGCCCTGCCGGACTGTGAAGTTCTGCTTCATGACCCATCGACATTATCGCGGCTAGTCGCTTGCGGGAAGTAGCCCTAGATCTGGCCGACAACGCCGACGGGAGCTCGCATGGCGCCGCAAACCATATTTCAGATCCATCTCGTTCTCGGCTATGTCGCCTGGCTGCTGTGCTTTGGCGCGTACATCTGGCCCTGGCTCAGATCGATGCAACGGACCGAAGCGCTGCGCGCCATCGCCACCTTGCACAGCTTCCGTTTCTTCGGGTTGGCGTTCCTGCTGCCCGGCATCGTCGGTCCGCAGATGCCGGCGGGCTTTGCCAGCTTCGCCGCTTATTTCGACTTCGCGACCGGGATCATGGCCATGCTGGCGCTGCTGAGCGTCAGGATCCGCCCGCTGTTCCTGCTGTTCGTGCTGGCCTTCAATCTCGTGGGAGCGTCCGACCTCCTACTCAACTATTATCACGCCATCGAGCTCGATCTTCCGGCGATGGCAGGCGAGTTCGGCGCGGTCTACGCGATCCCGGTGATCTATGTCCCGCTATTGATGATCACGCACATCGCCGCTTTCTATCTGCTGCTGCGCCCGCAAGCCAGTCGTGAAGACAGGCTCAACTCCGCGACGCTTTCTCAAAGCGCTTGATCAGCCGTTCACGCTTGAGGCGGGACAGCCGCTTGATCCAGAACAGGCCGTTCAATTGATCGATCTCGTGCTGGTGGCAGACCGCGCGCAGCCCGTCCGATTCCTCGGTGTGGTTGTTGCCATCGATGTCCTGGTAGCTGATCCGGACCCGGGCATGACGCTCGACCTCGTCATGGACCCCCGGCATCGAGACGCTGCCCTCGCGATGCAGGATCGTCTCGGGCGATGCCCATGATATCTCCGGATTGACATAGGTCCTCGCGGCATCGACGGGATCGAGGTCGAGCACCACGACCCGCAGCGCGACGCCGATATGCGGCGCGGTGATCCCGATGCCGGGCGCGGCCAGCATTGTCTCCAGCAGGTCGCGCGCCAGTTCGCGCAGCGCGCCGTCAAACGCCGTGACGGGCCGCGCCGGCAGCGCCAGCCGGGGGTCGGGATAGCGGAGGAGGGGGCGGATGGGCATGCGCTATTCTGGTTGGGGGCCGAACGGCCTCGGGCCGCTGATAAGCCGTAGCAAACCGCCAGCTAAAAAAATATCGGGACCATCCCTCGGCCTGTCGGTTCCGGCCTGTCCGGTTCGTCTTTCAGCCAGAACGGGATGTCGTGGAGATCGGAAAATGCAGGATTCTCGCTATCGCTGGGTGATTGTCGCGGCCGGAGGCCTGTTGGGCTGCGTCGCGGTCGGGGGCATGTTTTCGCTGCCGGTGTTCCTGCAACCGATCGCGCGGGACACCGGCTGGTCGGTCACCGGCGTGTCCAGCGCCATGACGATCGGTTTCCTGGCCATGGCCTTCACCAGCATGCTCTGGGGAACCCTGTCCGACCGGTTCGGGCCGCTGCCGGTGGTGCTGACCGGCTCGATCGTGATCGCGGCGAGCCTGGCGCTGGCGAGCTTTGCGACCTCGCTGCTCGCCTTTCAGTTCATGTTCGGACTGATGGTCGGCAGCGCCACCGCCGCGATCTTTGCGCCGATGATGGCGACGGTCACCGGCTGGTTCGATACCCATCGCAGCCTCGCGGTGTCGCTGGTGTCGGCCGGGATGGGGATGGCGCCGATGACCATGTCGCCGCTCGCGGCCTGGCTGATCTCGAACCATGACTGGCGGTTCTCGATGCGGATCATCGCGCTGGTGGTGGCGGCGATCATGATCCCGGTCTCGCTGCTGGTGCGCCGCGCGCCCGCGCTTGCGAGCGCAGCGTCCACGCCATCCGGCGCGCCTGCGCAGCCGGAGATGTCGCGCGCGCAGGCGCTGCGCTCGCCGCAATTCATCATCCTGCTGCTGACCAACTTCTTTTGCTGCGCCACCCATTCCGGGCCGATCATCCACACCGTGAGCTACGCCGTCAGTTGCGGCATCCCGATGATCGCCGCGGTCACGATCTACAGCGTCGAGGGCCTGGCAGGGATGGGCGGCCGTATCGCCTTCGGCCTGCTTGGCGACCGCTTCGGCGCCAAGCGCGTGCTGGTGCTCGGCCTGCTGGCGCAGGCATTCGGCGCGCTCGGCTATGTCTTCGTGCGCGAACTCGCCGCGTTCTATGCCGTGGCGGCGGTGTTCGGCTTCATCTATGCCGGCACCATGCCGCTGTATTCCGTGCTGGTCCGCGAAAACTTTCCGCTGCGGATGATGGGCACCGTGATCGGCGGCACCGCGATGGCCGGCAGCCTCGGCATGGCGACAGGGCCCCTGGCCGG
Organism: Bradyrhizobium sp. S69; assembly: GCF_009766005.1. Classification (GTDB taxonomy): domain Bacteria; phylum Pseudomonadota; class Alphaproteobacteria; order Rhizobiales; family Xanthobacteraceae; genus Bradyrhizobium. The sequence continues at coordinate 244,643 of NZ_LMUK01000041.1, forward strand.
CGGTTTGATCTACGACGCGTTTGCAAGTTACGCTTGGCTCTACATCGGTTCGTGGGCGTTCGGCATCGGCGCGTTCCTGATCGCGCTGACCTTCAAGCCGTTCCCTGCGGCCCGAACCCAGGCCGAGGCCGCGCCGGTGCCGGCGTGAACATCATGCAATTGAAACGGATGGAGAAGGTCGATGGACGCCAGAAGAGAGAGTGAGCCTGCCCCGATGAAGAACCGCACGACGGCGGAACGGAAGTCCGAGCGTGAACTCGTCGTTACGCGAAGCTTCAACGGCCCGGCGCGCCTCGTGTTCGAGGCGTGGACCAGGCCCGAGCTGCTCAAGCAATGGTGGGTACCGAAGTCGACAGGCATGTCGCTGCTTTCCTGCGAGATGGATGTTCGTGTCGGGGGCAAATACCGTTTCGAGTTCGGCCACGGGGCCTCAAAGCCCATGGCATTCTTCGGCAGCTACATCGACGTGACGCCGTACGCGCGCCTGGTATGGACCAACGACGAAAGTGACGACGGTGCCGTCACCACGGTGACCTTCGAGGAAAAGGATGACCAGACGCTGCTGGTCATGCACGAACGCTATTCCTCGAAGGAAGCGCTCGACTGTGCCATTACCTGCATGGAGGAGGGCGCGATGCCCGAAACGTTCGCCCAACTGGACGAGCTTCTCGCCCTAGGCGCCTGAATTCGGCGGCTGGCGCACGACCGTATCCTGCGGTCCCACGATGCGGCCGTCCTGGGCGCGAAGCTCCAGCTTCCGCACCGGGAGGCCATTCTTGCGGTCGACCAGCAGGACATGGGCCTCGCCGGGCTCGAAGAAGAAGTCCTCGCCCCACTGCCTGAGAGCGACCAGCAGTGGAAACAGGCCGCGTCCTTTTTCGGTCAGCACGTATTCCTGATAGGCGCTGCCGTCGGAGGCGGGGACGACGTCCATGATGCCGTGCGCGACGAGATTGCGCAGACGCGCCGCAAGGATGTTCTTGGCAAGCCCGAGGTCCTTTTGAAACTCGCCGAACCGGCGCAGGCCGTCGAACGCGTCGCGCACGATCAGCAACGACCACCAGTCCCCGATCGCGTCCAAAGGCCTGGCAACGCCGCAGCTTGAATCCTTGTGGCTGACCCGCCTGACCATCTCGCCCTCATTTGCGTGTTCGATTTCCCGGATGCCGTCTCGTGTCGACGGCAAGGAACGCGGCTGTCATCTGAATATATTGGTTGCAAGTTAAAACCTCAAGCGTTAGGAGTCGGTGTGGTTTTAATTTGAAACCGGAAGCTTGATCTATCGGGCTTCCGAACAGGAGACATGCATGACCCGATCCGACGCCACCTTCGGCGGCAGCTTTCCGTATGCGCCGCATTTCACCACCGCTGCCGGCTTCCGGATGCATTACGTCGATGAGGGCCCCCGCGGCGCCGGCGTCGTGCTCTGCCTGCACGGCCAGCCGACCTGGGGCTATCTGTTCCGCCATTTGATCCCGGTGCTGAGCCCCACGCACCGCGTGGTCGTTCCGGACCATATGGGCTTCGGCAAGAGCGAAACGCCGCCGGCGCGAACCTACTGGCTGCAGGATCATATCGACAATCTGGAACGCTTTGTTCTGGCACTCGACCTCACCGATATCACGCTTGTGATGCACGACTTCGGCGGTCCGATCGGGATGGGGCTCGCTGCCCGGCATCCCAACCGCATTCGCCGCGTGATCTCGACCAACGGGCCGACGCCGTTTGGGCAGGCCGATAGCATCGAGCGCCTGACGGCCAATGCCGGCGTTTCGCCCTGGTTCCAATGGGGCGCGAAGGCGCAAGCGGACGGCAGCCTCGAGGCGGTGCTGGGACAACTCGGCTTCAATATCCTGAGCACGCTCAAGCTCAACGGCTTCGAGAACAACGCGCTCATCACCGATACCTGGCTTGCCGCCTACGGTTCGCCGTTCGCTGCTCCCGCCGACTGCCTCGGCCCCATCGGTTGGTCCAAGGGCATTGCCACCGGCATGCACCAGTTTGAAACGCCGGACGCGGCCGCCGACCGGGCGATCCGTGGCAGGCCGGCCCTTGCCATTTGGGGTGACGCTGACCGCACGCTCCATGCCGAGCATTTTTTGCCGCTCTTCACCCAACTGTTTCCGGCCGCGCCGGTGCATCGGCTGGCTGGCGTTGGTCACTACTGCCTCGAAGACGCCCCGGACGAGATCGGCAGGTTGATCGCGGAATTCATCCGGCAGACCTGAACGTTGCGCTGTTTCTCGTCCCCCGGTCGCCGGATCGGGGGACCGGCGGGCGGCGGATCGGGAAGGGGACGGATGGCCTCTTGAGCCCGGATTTTTCGCCTCCAAGTGGTTTTAATTTAAAACTAATCGGAGCTAACATGCGTACGGAAAACGAGGCCCTCGTGGACGGCACCGAATCAAGCCGCAGCAGCGGCACCGCCAGCTCCGGTGCAACAGCAAACGCGGCCGATAGCGCGGCGCCGCTCTCTGACGCGGTGGCGCTGTTGTTCGCCGTCGCGTGCGGATTGGCTGTCGCCAACGTCTATTATGCCCAGCCGCTGCTCGACACCATGGCGGACGAGTTCGGCATCAGCCATGCGGCGGTCGGGCTCATCATCACGATCACGCAGATTGGTTATGGCTTTGGACTGCTGCTGGTGGTGCCGCTCGGCGATATCTTGAATCGGCGGCGTCTGGTCATCGGCCAGTCGCTGCTGTCCGTATTGGCACTGCTCACGGTCGCCGCCGCTCCGAGCTATCTGGTGCTTTTCGTCGGCATGACCGCCATAGGCTTGCTTGCCGTCGTCACCCAGGTGCTTGTCGCCTACGCGGCCGCCCTTGCGCCGGCCGCCGAGCGTGGCCGCGTCGTCGGCGTCGTCACCAGCGGTATCATCATCGGCATTTTGCTGGCCCGGACGATATCAGGCACCTTGTCGGATCTGTTCGGCTGGCGCTCGGTCTATGTCGTCTCCGCCGCGGCGACGCTGGTCATCGCCGTCTTGCTGGCGAACGTCCTGCCGCGACGCGAAGATCGCAGCGTGTCCACGACCGATCCAGCCATGACCTACCCATCGGGTCGGTGTTCGTGCTGTTCGTCGAGGAGCCGGTGTTGCGCATTCGCGCGACCCTGGCGCTGTTGATTTTCACGGCGATCACGATCCTGTGGACCCCGATGGTGCTGCCGCTCGGCGCGCCGCCTTTTTCGCTGTCGCATACCGAGATCGGCCTGTTCGGGCTCGCCGGCGCGATGGGCGCGATTGGCGCCGCCCGGGCGGGCCGGCTCGCCGATCGCGGGCGCGCGGAGCACACCACGGGCATAGCCCTTGCGATCATGCTGGTCTCCTGGCTACCGATCGCGCTGCTGCCCTATTCGCTGTGGGGCCTGATCATCGGCGTCGTCGCGATCGATTTCGGGCTGCAATCGGCGCATGTCGCCAATCAAAGCTTGATCTATCGCGTGCGGCCCGAAGCACGCAGTCGCCTCACCGCCGGTTACATGATTTTCTATTCCATCGGCTCCGCCACCGGCTCGATCGCCTCGACCCTGGTCTATGCACGCGCCGGCTGGAACGGCGTGTGCCTGCTCGGTGCTGTGATAAGTGCTTTCGCTTTGGTATTCTGGGCCCTGACGCGGCATCTGTACCGCGGCGACGCTACACCTAATTCCAATCGCATCTCTGCCTGCGGGCCGACGACGGTGCCTCTTTAGTCATGCGAGAGCGGCCTAGCCGGCAGTCGCAGTCCTCGCGACGTCGCGGAGCGGTGATGTTCCGTAGAGCCGGCTGTACTCTCGACTGAATTGAGACGGGCTTTGGTATCCCACGGTGTATCCCGCCGTGCCGACATCAAGTCGTTCAAACAGCATCAGGCGTCGCGCTTCGTGAAGCCTGAGTTGTTTTTGGTATTGCATCGGCGTCATCGCCGTCACCGCCTTGAAATGGTGATGCAGCGAGGAAGCGCTCATCCCGGATCGCTCGGCCAACTCCTCGATCCGCAGCGGGTGCATGAAGTTCTCCTTCAGCCAGGCAATGGCGCGGGCTACTCGGTTGCTCGGCGTCTCCGTCACGGCGATCTGCAGCAGGCGGGGTCCGCACGGGCCGGAAAGCAGGCGATAAAGGATTTCCTGCTCGATCAGGGGCGCGAGGGCCGGAATATCATCGGGCGTGTCGAGCAGGCGCATCAGCCTCAGCGATGCGTCGAGCAGTTGCGCAGAGGCCTTGTTGACGGCGACCCCACGCGTCTCATTGGGAGAAACCATCGGCCGAACTGGATGGGCCTTGCCGATGACTTGCTTCAGCCGGTCGGGATTGATCGCCATGCCGAGGCCGAAATGCGGTGCGGTTGCGCTTGCTTCGGTGACGCGCGAGATCACCGGGAGATCGAGCGCGACCACGAGGTAGTCGCCCACGCCATAGCGATACACCTCCTCGCCGAGCGTCAGACTCTTTGCGCCTTGAAGCACGAGCGCAAAGCACGGCCATTGCGAGGTGTGAATGGGCTGCGTGGGAGATGATCTCCGATTGAAAAAAAGACCTTCGATCGGCGTGGTAAATTCACGATCCTGCTCGGTGAAGCGGGCAATGATCGCAGCCATCTCCTGATAGGCCGTCGGGTGCTCGGTCATCTTTGTTGCCATCGCCTGATCATGTCCAATCCCGCAAGGCGAGTTATCCGCTCCGACGGTCTTTTGCAGGATCGTACATGAATCTTGCAGGATCTGGATAACGCCGCCAGCTGGGCCGCCGCATAACTCCGTCGAAGGCTGGCAATTCCCTGTCTCAAGCCGGAAACGGAGATCCGAGTGACCAACGCGACAAGCAAGACAATCCTCGTCACCGGCGCCAGCAGCGGTATCGGCGAGGCTACCGCCCGCCATCTCGCCAGGCTGGGCCACCAGATCGTTCTCGGCGCCCGCCGTAAGGATCGCATCGCGGCGATCGCGCAAGAGATTCTGGATGCGGGCGGCCAGGCCATCGCCAGCGAGCTCGACGTGACGAGCTTGGAGAGCGTCAAGGCGTTCGTAAGCACCGCTTTTGGGCGTTACGGCCGGGTCGACGTGCTGGTGAATAATGCGGGTGTGGCGCCGCTGTCTATGCTGGAGGCGCTGCGTGTCGACGAGTGGAACCAGATGATCGATGTCAATTTGCGTGGCGTTCTTCATGGCATCGCGGCCGTGCTGCCGATCATGCGCGAGCAGGGTGCGGGACACATCATCAATGTGGCATCCACCGCGGGGCACAGGGTGGATCCCACCGCCGCGATCTATTGCGCGACCAAATTCGCAGTGCGTGCGATCTCCGAAGGGCTTCGGCAAGAGAGCAAGCACCTGCGCGTAACTGTCGTCAGCCCCGGCATGACGAGCAGCGAACTGATCGACGGCATCAACGATGTGCAGGTCAGGGCAGCAATCCGCGCCATGGCGGACCAGGCGTGCATCCCGGCCTCGGCGATTGCCGAGGCAATCGCGTTCGCCATCGGGCAGCCTGAAAATGTCGATGTGAACGAGCTGATCGTTCGCCCGACCGCGCAGGGTTGACCGTCGGCGGATGGCCTTGCACCGAATGGTGCTAGGCGACAACCATCAAGCAGGAGGCGATTGAGGCGATGACCGAAGCAATCGAAGTCACGACGTTCAAGCTCAAAGGGCACAGCTGCAAGGACTTCGTGGCGGCCAACGCCGACATCGACGCCTGGCTGAAGCGCCAGCCCGGCTTTCGGTCCCGGCGGATCGCCGAGCGCGATGACGGGACCATCGTCGATATGTTGATCTGGGATTCGGCCAAAAATGGCCGAAAGGCAGCGAGCGGCATCATGACTGAGATGGGGCATTCTCCGGTGCACGGCATGATCGACCAGAGTTCGGTTGACTGGACCGTGGCGCCGGTCCGTCACCAAGTCGGATGACGGAGCCACAACTGCATGGGAGACCGGAAATGACCAATGTGATCTGACGCCAACAGGATGGCGCGGCGCATCGATGCGGATGATAATATAAGTCATGAAGCCGACATCCGCGTGCACGCAAGATCGAGATCGTGAGGCCGGGCAAATCGAGGCGCTCTACGCTGAACTGGAACCGTTGAGCTGCCATCGTGCATTCGTCGACCATCTCTATATCCTGAGGGATAACGGTCGGCTGACCGGTCGGCACCGAAGCGTCTTTGCTTCGCCGCTGTGTGAGGTCGCCCTGGTGTGCCGCGAGGATGCCGGCAGCCTGCATCGTGGCGATGAAGCCGAGCGCTGGATAGCGGTGCGTCAGCGGCCGCGCTTCGGGCAGCGGCCGCGGCAACGCGCTTTTCGCGGCTGGATGATCGGCATTCGATGCCGGCCGTCGGGCATCGTGTTTGATGAAGAGGAGATCGCGCTTGCCGCCTTGGCCGGCGTCTTCACCGGGATCGTCAGGGAGCAAAACCCGCTCGACGATATCGTCCACGCCCTGGACGGCTGGATCGAGGACATCGTCGGGAAATCCGGCTTGCGGCAAGCCGAGTTCGCGGGGGCGCTCGATGACGCCGCAGCTTCCGAGCAAAGCGCGGCTATGCCGGCAGCCGACGGCAATCCGACCATCGCCGCACGCGCCGCCGCGGCGGGAATCTCGCCGCGAACGATGCTGCGCCATGTTCGCGCCCGCACCGGTCTGGCGCCGAAGCGCTACGCGTCGCTGCAGCGCTTCAGCCAGGCGCTTCGCCATCTGGCGCTCGACCATGCCGGCTTCGCGCAAATCGCCGCCGAGGTCGGATATTCCGATCAGGCCCATATGACGGTGGATCTGGCGCGGCACGCCGGGCTGTCACCCGGCCGCTTCCGGGCGTTGGCGCGACGCCAGATCCGAAACGACGCTGTCCGTTTCTTCAAAGACGACGATCTGCGCAAGCGCGTACGCCTGTTGGTCTGTGATTCCGGCGCGCCGATCGGCGCGGCGGCGGACACCGGCAAGGGACAGCACGGCCAATGACATCGTTCGAACCCAAAGACCCTCACTTCGAGGCCCGCGTCAAAGCCAGCTTCGCGCGCCAGCAGGCCATGAACACGCTCGGCATTGAAATTGCCGATCTCAAGGCCGGCGAAATCGAGCTGAGGATGCCGCAGGTGCCGGCCTATACCCAGCAGCATGGTTTTACCCATGCCGGAATCATCGCGACCGCGCTCGACTCGGCGTGCGGCTATGCGGCGTTCTCGCTGATGCCGGAGGATGCCGCGGTTCTCACCGTCGAATTCAAGACCAACCTGATTGCACCGGCGAGGGGAGAATATTTCCTGTTCCGCGGCCGTGTGGTGAAGCCGGGTCGCACCATCACGGTTTGCGATAGCCGGGCCTTCGCCGTGGAGTCCGGCCAGGAAAGATTGGTCGCCACCATGACCGGCACCCTGATGGCGCTGTTTGACCGCGCCTGGATCAGCCAGTGAGCGGCGTGCGGCACGTCGCCTGTCACGGCTAGCTCAGCGGCACGTCGATCGCTTCAATACTGATCGTGCCGGCGCAGCCACGCCATCGAGAATTGCAGATCATCCTCGTCGCGGCCCTTCGGCACCAGGTCGAGGTAATGGTAGGCGCCATTGAGCATGTCGACGCCGCGCGAGTAGCAGGAATAGGTGTGGAACAGTTCGCCGCGCCCATTGCGGGCGAACACGCTGATTCCGACTTGCTCGGAGACTTTGTTCGGCTGAACCTGGTAGTTGTAATAGGTGCCGGCGGCGATCTGGTCAGGCGTGAACGATGCCTGGTAGTCGAAGTTGAAATCGCTGCCATGGGACGAGACCCATGGAAAGCTCCAGCCCATGCGCTTCTTGTAAGCGGCGATCCTGGCCAACGGCGCCAGCGACACCGCCGTGAACGTCACGTCGCGATGGCCAAGATGGACAGGGATGCCGTTGAAATTGTCGGCCCAGAACGAGCATGACTTGCATGCCTCTTCCCAATCGGGCGCGAACATGAAGTGATAGACGATCAGTTGCGAGCGGCCGCCGAACAGATCAGCGAGCGACAGCGCGCCGTCGGGTCCCTCAAACAAATAGGACTTCTCCACGTGCTCCCAGGGCATCGCCATTCGCCGGCGCGTCAGGGCGTCGCGCTGGCGATTGAATTCCTTCTCGGCCGCCAGCAATTCCAGCCGGGCCGCGAGCCACTGCTCGTGGGTTGCGATGCTGTGATCGGTCATCGTCGTTCTCCCTTGGCGGATGCGGGTTTATTCCCAACTGTCGATCTTGATATCGTTGGGGAAGGGCGCGCCTTCGCCGGTTTCGAGCAGTGACTTCAGGCTGACCAGAAAGGTTCCCCATTTGGTGCTGCAATGATGCATGAACTCCACCGGCTCCTTCCAGCCCTGGTGCTTGAACAGCACGCTGGTCCAGTCGCCATCCTGTTTGAGATCGAAACTTATTTTAGTGCCGATCCATTCGTCGGGCCCGTCGACGACTTGCCATAACACGTGGTCGTCGGGACGATGCTCAAGCACCTTCATGTCGAAACCGCCACGGTCGCCAAAGCGAAATTTTAGCGGGCCGCCGACATCGGTTTCGTCTTGCGTGCTGTTGGTCCACCAGGCGGAAAGACCTTCGGGCGTGGTCAACGCCTGATAGGTATCGTTCAGCGACGACTGGATTCCGATCTTGTGTAGAATATCCACCATGGCGATTGCTCCTGCCGGGGTTGGTTGCTGCGTGAATTTCAATTCTGTTCGCCGGCGATGGCCGCGATAACAGGGACGACCTTGTTCCAGCCGCCGCTCATATTGGTGAAAGCGGTCTCGTTCCTCGGCAGCACGAAGCCGGAATGGACCAGACGAAGCCTTGTTCCGTTGTCCACTTTGGAAAGCGTGAAGGTGACGACTGTATCGAGCCTGGAGCCGTAGCCTGAGTTGGCTTCGTGGCCGCCTTGCCACGAATAAACGAGGCGTTGGTTCGGGATCACCTCCAGCACCTCGCAGTGAATGACGCCGTCCCATGCGCCGGCTGCCGTGGTCTGGTAGGTGAAGCGCGTGCCGGTGACGGGCGCGAACCCGACAGGTGCCATCTTCAGCCAGCGGCCCATCAACGCGCCGGTGGTCAGCGTTTTCCAGATCATCTCCGGCGCATGCGGAAACACGTCGTCGACTACGATCTGTTGGGTGTGGGATTTCAAGGCGGCCTCATTCATGGATCGATCTCCTTCAATAGGGTTCGCAGGTCGGCGAACCGCTCACGCCAGAACACGTCGTAATGGCTCATCCAGTCGAACAACGGGGCGAGCCCCTTCGGCTCGCTGCGATAGAAGACGTTGCGGCCCTGCGCGCGATCGATGATCAGGCCGGCCTGCTTGAGGGAACGCAGATGTTGCGAGATCGCCGACTGCGTCACGCCGCTGCCGCGCGTCAGGTCGGCCACGCTGATCTCGTCGGACCGCGCGATCCGTTCAAACACCGCGCGCCGCGTCGGGTCGGCGAGGGTACGCATCACGGCATCAATGGGAGAGGGCTGCATCATGCAGATACATTAGTAGATACTAATCTATTAGTCAACACTAATATGAAAGTGCGCGTGTTCCGGCGGCAGGCGTCGCGCATCGGGGTACTTCGGCTCTCAGCTACCTGACTTGTGTCCGCCGCCGGAATTGGACATCGTGAACCGCGAAGATCAGCGCTGAAATGACCGAGACGATGCACGAGCGAGCGAGACCTGGGCGGGATCGGACGGGCGAAACCCGCGTCGGCAACAAGGATACCCAAGCCTATCGGGTCAAAAACCAGGTCGGATATCTGCTGCGAAGAAACTATCAGCGGCACCTGGCGGTATTTCAGGCGCTCGCGTGCGACAAGCAGCTGACCTCGGTGCAGTTTGTCACGCTGTGCGTGATCCATGACGACGGTCCAAGTTCCCAGGTCGACCTCATCAACTCGACCGGTATCGATCAGGCGACGATCCGGGGCATCATCAATCGACTGAAGGCCCGCAAGCTTATCAAGCTTGCCGCCGACCCCTCCGACAAACGCAAGGTGGTGGCGTCGCTGACCGATCGGGGCGGGCAGCTTCTCGAACAGATGATTCCGTGTGCGGAGGCCATCACCACCGAAACCATGGCGCCGCTCAATCCCGCCGAACGCGAGGCTTTTCTGTTTCTGCTGCGCAAGCTGATGGGACCCGGGCGCCACGGCGAGACCTGAGCCTCGATCATAATTAGAGCGCATGCGCTTTAATGGATGGCGGTCTGAGGACGTGGCACGTCGCGCGGCTCGGCCAGATAGCCCGATCGCGAGAGCCGCAAAAAGCAGCGTGGTATGCCTGCGCGTTGAGCTTGACCGGAAATAAAGAGCGTATACGCTTCAAATACCAATGACAGACGGCCGCGGACGGATTTCAATTACCGGAGGGGTTGCCGTGAAATACTTTCTTGTCTCGTTGCCGATCATCGGCGTCTTTCTCGGGGCGACCGTATTCAATCGCGTCACGCCGTTTGTTTTTGGAATGCCGCTGTTCTTTGCCTGGACGCTGTTCAACGTCCTGCTGATGTCGGCCATCATGTTGACGATCTATAAAATCGATCCGGCCAATGCCAAGCCCAGCGGAGAGCCGCGATGAATTCCGCGATGATCATCATCTGCCTGGCGCTGGTCGGCGCCATCATCGTCGGCCTTCTCGCCAGCCACGGCCGCAAGATGAATCTCGAACAATGGAGTGTGGGCGGGCGAACGTTCGGCACGGTGTTCGTGTTCGTGCTGATGGCCGGAGAAATCTACACGACCTTTACGTTCCTCGGCGCCAGCGGGTTTGCCTATGGCAAGGGCGGCGCCGTGCTCTACATCATGACCTACACCTGTCTGGCGTTCGTGTCGTCCTATTGGCTGCTGCCGCCGATCTGGAGATACGCAAAGCAGCATAATCTGATCACGCAGCCCGATTTTTTCGCCAGGGTCTACGATAGCCCGGCGGTCGGATTCATCGTCGCCATCGTCGGCCTGGTCGCGCTGATTCCCTATCTGATCCTGCAATTCAAGGGGCTCGGAATCATCGTCGAGATTGCATCCTACGGGGCGATCTCGACCCAGACCGCTGTCATCATCGGGGCGGTGGCGATGAGCATCTACGTCGTCGTGTCCGGCGTGCATGGATCGGCGTGGAACGCGACCATCAAGGATTGCACCATCCTTCTGGTCTGTGCGTTCCTCGGCCTCTACCTTCCGTATCATTATTACGGCAGCGTCGGCGAAATGTTCGCGAGCATCGAGAAAGCCAAAAGCGGATTTCTGGCGCTGCCACAGGTCGGCGAAAATCCGATGTGGTATTGCACCACGATCGCGATCTCCGCGCTCGGGCTTTACATGTGGCCGCATACCTTCGCTTCGATCTACACCTCGAAATCGGAACGCATCTTCCGAAAGAATGCCGTGGTGATGCCGCTGTATTCGCTGGTGATGCTGTTCTCGATGCTGGTTGGATTTACCGCGGTCTTGAAGGTGCCGGGGCTGACCGGCGGCCAGATCGATCTGGCGCTGCTTCGGCTGTCGATCGCGACTTTCGATCCTTGGTTCGTCGGCGTCATCGGGGCGGCCGGAGTGCTGACGGCGCTGGTGCCGGGCTCGATGATGCTGATCGCAGCCTCGACGCTGTTTGCGAACAATATCTATCGGAAGCTGATGCCCGAAACCGAGGGTCGGTCCGTTTCCAGGATTGCCAAGCTCGCGGCGCCTTTGATTGCGATGGTCGCCGTCTACTTTACGATCAATGGCGGCAACAGCATCGTCGCACTCTTGATCATGGGTTACAGCATCGTCACGCAACTGTTTCCGCCGCTGGTCGCAAGCCTGCTGCCGAACAATCCGGTGACGAAGCAGGGGGCGATCGCCGGAATTCTGGTTGGCGTCGCCACCGTCGCGGTGGTCGTGACCACCAAGACCAGCATCGCCACCTTGTTTCCGGGCGCCTCGCCGCTGGTGGCGGGAATCAACACCGGCTTTATTGCGCTGACGTTGAATGTCGCGACCATGATCGTCGTCAGCGCATTCTCGCGCGTCCCGCAGCCGCGACTGGCCAGTTCGGCGGAATGAACTGATGACCTGAAGCGGAAAGCCTGATCGGCCCTGATGGCTTCACTTGCCGCATCCAGGCGGACTGTTTCCTTGATTCAGATAACGCGGTTGTCACGACCAGCGGCGCAGCACGACGCTTGCATTGACGCCGCCAAAGCCGAAGCCGTTTGACATCGCGTGCGTCATCGGCATGCGGCGGGCTTCGCCACGGACCAGATCGATCCCGTCCGCGAGCGGGTCGGGGTTTTCGAGGTTGAGGGTCGGCGGTGCGACCTGGTCGCGAAGCGCCAGCGCCGTGAAGATCGCTTCCAACCCGCCGGCGGCACCCAACAGATGGCCGGTGGCCGACTTGGTCGCGCTGACCGCGATGCGCCCATCGTCGCCGAACACGGCCTTGATCGCCGCCAATTCGCCGCGGTCGCCGACTGGCGTCGAGGTCGAATGCGCGTTCAGATGCTGCACATCGCCGGGCGCAAGTCCGGCTTGCCGCAGCGCCAATTGCATCGCGCGGCGGGCGCCCGAGCCGTCCTCGGGTCCTGATGTCATGTGATAGGCATCGGAGCTGGTGCCATATCCGACGAGTTCGACCAGCGGCTTTGCGCCGCGCGCCTGCGCGTGCTGCAAATCCTCGATCACGAGAACTCCGGCACCTTCTCCCATCACGAATCCGTCGCGGTCGCGATCGAACGGACGCGAGGCGCGGCTCGGCGTGTCGTTGAAGCTGGTCGATAGCGCGCGCGCCGCGGCAAAGCCGCCAAGGGCGACGAGATCGATGCAGGCGTCGGTGCCACCGCAAATCGCGACGTCGGCTTCGCCGGCCTGGATCAGCCGCGCGGCATCGCCGATCGCCTGGACGCCGGCCGCGCAGGCGGTGATGGGGGCGCCGAGCGGACCCTGATAGCCAAAGTGAATGGAGATTTGACCGGCGGCGAGGTTGACCAGAAACGACGGCACCGTGAACGGCGACAGACGCCTGATGCCGCGGGTGTCGGTGGTGCGAACGGCCTCGACGATGGCGGGGAATCCGCCGATCCCCGAACCGATCACGGTCGCGGTTCTCTCGCGCGACGTCGCGTCCTCCGGCTTCCAGCCGGCCTGTGCGATCGCTTCGGTCGCGGCGGCCATCGCGAACAGGATGAAGCGATCCATCTTGCGCTGATCTTTCCGCGCCACCGCGGTATCAGGGTCGAATCCGGCCTCGTTGTCCTCAGCCTTGTTAGGCACGATACCCGCGACCCGTGCGGCGAGGTCGGCACTGAAGCTGGCGGGCAGGGCACGCAGGCCCGATCGCCCCGCAATCAGCCGCGACCAGATGGCTTCCACGCCGCATCCGAGCGGCGACACCGCTCCCATTCCCGTGACAACGATCCTGCGCATCGGTTTCCTTTATACGGTTGCGTGCGGCCGCAGCGCGCGCATCGCGTCCAGCCGCCGGTGCACGTCGCGGCTGGCCCTGGGGCCGGGAACGAGCACTACGTTATCCAGGGTGATCGGCGCAAGGGTCCCGGCAGCCACCATGACCGGCTCGACCCCGCGCGAAGACGCCCGGTCTGCCATCAGCAGGGACGCGCCTTTTGCGGCGAGATGTTTGTTGCCCCAGGCAAACATCGCTATCACGACGGGAAAAAAGTCGCGACCTTTTTCGGTCAGCACATATTCGTACCAGTCGGGCTTCCTGTGGTAGATGCGTCGCTTGAAAAGGCCCTGCGCGGTGAGATGTTTCAGGCGGCGGGTCAGGATATTGGGCGCAATTCCGAGACTCCGCCGGAATTCGTCGAAGCGCGTAAAGCCCTGAAACGCGTCACGCAGGATCAGGATGCTCCAATATTCACCGACCGACTCCAGCGTCCGGGCCGCGGGGCATTCCGAGCGAGGCTTTTTCCGCGGCTGCATCGCGTGTAACTAGGTTTAGTACTTTCATTTTGCAAGTAGCTGCTTCTATTTTGCAAGTACGAACTTCTATTTTGAAAATATAAAAAACCGTCGTGACGATGTCCGAATGCCGGCACGACATCGCCGCCACTTGCCTCGCAAAACTGCCCGACGGGCAAATCACCTTCTCGCGCCGAATCCTGTCCAGACCCTTTTGCAAAAATATTTCTGTTTCCTTCGAGGGCAAATCACCTGCTTATTTCTAGCCATCCCGTCCCGAGAGAGGGGGCGTTGGCCATCGTCACTGACGTTGGGGCGGGGAGCGATGGACGCGGATGCGCTTTTGACGAACGGCGCGTGAGGCGGACGGCAAAGTCGTGTGGTCCTGACGCCCCAATGGCAGGTGTCAAGTTCGCAAGAAGCTCACGCTTCTTGCGGGCGACGGTGACAAACAAGCTCTGGTCTCACCGGGGAGAGCACGAAATAAGCTGTAAAACCATTGCGCAGGGAAGGCCGGACTGCTTCCGCTGAACCTGTATGCTCGTGTGCGTTTTTGTTTGCTACTTTTGCACACGGGACCGCGGGTGCAGCGCGCACCCGGTCTTCCCTGCGCCCTCTTTTTTGCGGGCGAACGAATTTGCAAACCTCGGGCGCATGCTGTCGCGAGAATGCGGAGGTGTGCCCCGACCTCTCAACGTCATTGCGAGGAGCGAAGCGACGAAGCAATCCAGCTTCCTTCGTTGTTCTGGATTGCTTCGCTATCGCTCGCAATGACGATGCTTAAGCCGGATTTGAAAATAGCACGGCAGTGCGCCGTAGGGTGGGCAAAGCGAAGCGTGCCCACCAATCGCATGCAACGCGAAGATGGTGGGCATGGCGCGAGGGCGCCTTCGCCCACCCTACGAAGGGGTTTGCTTCGCTCGCAATGACGGCGTTATGCGCCCTCAACATGGGCGAGCTTGCTAAGCCATCACTTGACGCGGCGGTGGCCCGGGACGATGCAGAGAGCCGACTAATATCTGCTCACACCACCAACAACACGGAGAACTCCAATGGCACGCGTGCGCTGTATCACTGAAATGGGCATGGGCGTTGACGTTCACGGCCGCGACGCGACCAAGGCGGCGAAGCGCGCGGTGTCGGACGCGATCCGCCATTCCAGCCTGGGGTTCTTTCGCATGGTGGGCAAGACCTCAAAGGATATGTTCGTCGATGTCACCATCGCCGTGCCGAACCCCGAAGCGGTCGACACGGCGGCGGTCGCCAAGGAACTGCCATACGGAACGGTGACCGTCACCGCGGTCAAAGGCGGGTTGGAAATCCCGGTCGAGCAGGGCAGCGATTCCATCGTCATCGCCAACGCCGCGGTGATCGTCAGCCTCGAGGACGACAAGCCTGCGTGAACCGCCTCACATCTTCACCATCTCGGTGCGATATTTCGGCAGCAGCGCCGCGATCAGTTGGCCTTTCTCGGCGATCTCCTGCGGGGTCGGCTTCGGCGGCGGCGAGGTGCGGCCTTCGACCGGAAAGCCGACCTCGCGGAAAAATTCATCCTGTCCGGCCGGCGTGCACATGCAGAGCATGCGGGCGGTCTTGCCCGAGACGTTCTTGAAGGCGTGCGGCGCGTTGGCGGGAACGTTGAGCGTGGAGCCTGCGCGCACCCTGTGCGACTTTCCGCGAAAGGTGAACTCAAGCTCGCCCTCGAGCAGCGTGAACATTTCCTCGAAGTCGTGGCGGTGCGGCGGCGGCCCACCACCGGCCGGCACCAGCATGTCGACCAGGCAATAGCGGCCCGCGGTCTGCGCGCCCGACACCAGGATGGTGTAGGTGCCGCCGGCAACCGAGATGTGAGGCACACCGGCGCCGTCGGGATCGGCGACGGTCAGGCTGCGGTTGAGATCGTCGGCGGGGATCGAGGCGGACGGCGAATGTGAAGGGATGTTGGTCATCTCATAATTCCTTGCTGATAGAGGCTCAGGGAGCTCAACGGGATTAAGCCGTAGGGGTTGCCGGTGTTGCGGCCGCCCAGAGGCTCAATCGCCCCTTGCTGAAAATGGATATACGCTGTTCCATATGGCGCGATCAGATGCTAAATTCGGAATAGATCGTTCCATTTTTGGATCACTGAATGGACCTCCAGGCGCTCGCTGATTTCAATCTGGTGGCGACCCATGGTGGCCTCGGGCGGGCCAGCCGTGCCAGCGGCCAATCCAAGGCGACGCTGTCGCGGCATATCGCCGAACTCGAGGACAGCCTCGGTCTGCGGCTGCTTGAGCGCGGCTCGCGGTCGCTGCAACTGACCGAGGAGGGCGCCGCCCTCCATGCCCGCACCGAGGGATTGCTGCGGGAGATCGTGGAAGCCGGCGAGACGATCTCCGGCGGCGTTGGCCGGCCACGCGGCCGGTTGCGCGTCAATGCGCCGGTGCTGTTCGCGCAGGTGGCGCTGGGCCGGATCGCGGCGGAGTTCATCGCCGCTTATCCGGAGGTTCAGCTCGAGATCACCGCCGAGGACCGCTTCGTCGATCCGATCGAGGAAGGCTATGACGTGGTGATCCGCATCAATCCGGCGCCCGACGATCGCCTGATCGGCCGCTGCTTCCTGCACGATGAGATGCTGGTGGTGGCGCCGCCATCGATCGCGCGTCCGTCCTGCACGGCGGGCGAAACCGCGACATTCCCGGCCGTTGTACTGAATGCGGCACCGGCAAATGCGACGTGGCGGATACGGCAAGGGCCCGATGATCCGGTGGAAGAGCTGATGCCCAATCCGGTGCTGCGCCTGTCGTCGATCCTGGTGCTGCGCGATGCGGTACTTGCCAATGCCGGCGCGGCGCGGCTGCCGCGCTCGATGGTGGCAGGCGATCTGGCGGCGGGACGGCTCGTCTGCTGGGGCATCGTCGAGGACCGGCCGGTGTCGGCCTGGGCGCTGCACGTGTCGCGCCGGCTGGTGAGCAGCCGGGTCACGGCCTTTATCGGCGCGCTGGTCGCGGCATTTCCCGATCAACGATTTTGAGCGCTATAAGCTATCCCAAATCCCTCACAACGGCCCGGAGCCAGCGAGCAAATTCATGTCAGACCTTTCCGCCTTCCCGATCACCAAACGCTGGCCGGCGAAACATCCCGACCGGCTCCAGCTTTATTCGCTGCCGACGCCGAACGGCGTCAAGGTTTCGATCATGCTGGAGGAGATCGGGTTGCCCTATGAAGTACACCTCATCGACTTCGGCAAGGACGACCAGAAGACGCCGGAATTTCTGACGCTCAACCCTAACGGCAAGATCCCGGCGATCATCGATCCGAACGGACCCGGTGGCAAACCGCTCGGCTTGTTCGAGTCAGGGGCGATCCTGGAATATCTCGCGGAGAAGACCGGCAAGCTGCTGCCGGCCGATGCGGCGCGGCGATACCAGACCATCCAATGGGTGCAGTTCCAGATGGGCGGGATCGGGCCGATGTTCGGCCAGCTCGGCTATTTCAACAAATTCGCCGGCAAGGAAATCGCCGACAAGCGGCCGCTCGAGCGCTATGTCGCCGAGTCAAAACGTCTGCTCGGCGTGATCGAAATCCGTCTCGACGGGCGGCAGTGGATCATGGACGACGAGTACACCATCGCCGACATCGCGATGCTGGGCTGGGTGCGCAACCTCATCGGCTTTTACGAGGCGCGTGATCTCGTTGGGTTCGATCATTTCAAGCACGTGGCGGCATGGCTGGAGCGCGGCCTGGCGCGGCCAGCGGTGCAGCGCGGGCTGGATATTCCGAAGCGGCCCTGAGCCGTCTTCCGAAGCGGCCGTAAGGCCGTCTTCCGAAGCAGCCCTGACGGCCTTGTCAGGATCCGTGCTTGAGCAGTTCGTACACGACCGGGTTGTCGGCGCAGGCCCTTGGCCCGCACTCCAGAAACGCCGAGACCACATTCAGCGCGGTGAGGCCGATCACAAGCCACACCGCGATGTAGGCGAAGACGCCGCCGGCAACCGGTTGGGTTGCGCCGTCGTCCTCGAACTGGCGATCGAACAGCAGGATCGCGGCGAGCAGCACGATGGCGGCGATAAAGCCGATCAGCGCCCAACTATAATAATGATAGCCCAGCAGCGCCGAGCCGTACCCGCCGTCGCCCGGCATGATG
>NZ_LMUK01000041.1:262788-277347 GCF_009766005.1 Bradyrhizobium sp. S69
GCGCGGTCCGAAGCGGATATTCAGGATCGGCCCCACCGCCAGCGTCGCGAACAGCACACGTTGCAGCAGGCACAGCGGGCAGGGCAGTTCGCCGAGCAGCAATTGCGCCGCGAACGCCGCCGCCAGCAGACCCGCCAATGCGTAGAGGCTGAGTGTATTGAGGGCGATGGCGCGGGTCTGGGTCATGCGCTGGTCTCAGAACGACAGTTTGAGCACGTCGGTCGCGTGGTGCAGATAGGTTGCGACACAAGCGACCAGGACAACGCCAAACAGCCCCATCGCGAGCCGGCGCGGGCCTCGCCATGCGACCAGCATCACGATGGCGGTCGCCAGAAACAATACGGTGAATTCCATCGTCAGCCCCGGCACCCCTGCCGCGCCAGTCTATGCCAGATTCGGGAGGCCGCCGGGCATTTGGCTTTCCGCGGGACAACGATCGCCTTTACATCGCGTAATGTTCATGATATGTTCTAGTCGGTGTTTCGGGTGAGTAAGGCGTTATGGACCCGGGTTTTGGCGAGGGCGGGCGGCTGTTTTTCGCCGCTGTTCCGGATGTTGACGCTGCGGCGGAAATCTACCGGATTGCGGGAATTCTCAAGCAGGCGCACCGGTTCGCTGGCAAGTTGATCCCGCGCGAATGCCTGCATGTCTCGCTGCTGTTTCTCGGTCGCGGGTCGGAGCAATTGGCCCGCGGCGCCTGCGAGGCTGTTGCCGACGTGAAGCCGATCCCGTTCGAAGTTTCATTCGATCGCACCGCCAGCTTTCGCGGCAGGCCGGGCAATCGTCCGTTCGTGCTCGTCGGCGATGACACATTGGATCGATTGAAATCGCTTGGGCATGCGCTCGGTGCCGCGATCGCGGAAAGCGGCGTGGGCCGCCGAGCGCAGAGGGATTTCACGCCGCACGTGACGCTGTTGTACGGGGATCGCGCGGTCGATGAGTACCCGGTGGCGCCGATCCGCTGGACCGTGAACGAATTTGTGCTGATCCACAGCTTGAATGGGCACAAGCACGTTGCGCGCTGGCGGTTCGATGTATGATGGCGACAGCGGCGTCAGAGAAGGGAAACCAAATTGCCCACCACCATCTACGGCATCAAGAACTGCGACACCATGAAGAAGGCCCGCGCCTGGCTCGATAGCCACGACGTCGCCTACGAGTTTCACGATTACAAGACCGCGGGCATCGCCAAGGACAAGCTCAAGCGCTGGTCCGATGAACTCGGTTGGGAAACGCTGCTCAATCGCGCGGGCACCACGTTTCGCAAATTACCCGACGCCGACAAGGAAGGCCTCAACGAGCGCAAGGCGCTCGCTTTGATGCTGGCGCAGCCCTCGATGATCAAGCGGCCGGTGCTGGAAGCCGGGTCTAAATTACTGGTCGGCTTCAAGCCGGAGATCTACGCGAAGGAAGTCTCGGCTAAATCTCGATGACATCGTCGGAGGCGCCGCGAACCGCCGGGCCGCGGACAAAATCGAGGTCGATGATGGCATTGACGAGGCTGACCGGCTCCGCCGTGGGCGTGACGGCCATCAGGTTGGTGATCTTGAAGCCGCCCTCGATGCTGATGGCCTTGTAGGAGCCGACGATCTGCTCGACCGTGTCCGCGCTACCGAACGGCAGCAGCAGCCGCTCAAAGGACACTTCCTTGCCGTCCGCATCGCGCACCATGCAGATCGAATAGGTCGGCCGCTTTCGCGTCAGGCAAATCTGGTAACAGGGCCGCACGCGCGCATATTGTACCGGGTCGATCGCATCGTCGAGATATCGGTTGGTCCGCTTGTCGGGCTCGATGTGCTCGTTGCCATAGGTCGCTGTGAGCCGCGCGCCTTCCTGGGTAATCAGAAACCGCGCATCCTCGCCGTTGCCGGTGACGTCGAACCCCATCATATCCGCGATCTCGTCGCCGATGCGATCGGGCTGGTAATCGCGGACCGAAGGCAGCGGGCGTGGCCGCGGCCTGGTGCGTGCCCGCAGCCACGCATTGAGCAGCTCGCGCTGTTTCACGGACCGGACCACCGACGGATTGGCGCTGGCGAATTCCAAGCAAAATTCCAAGTGAAATTCCATATGAAAATAGCTGCGTGAAAAGTCAGCTGAGTGAAAATAGCCCGAGTGAAACTAGTTGAGTGAAGCTAGTTGAATTCGATGACGTCGCCGGCCGGAATCCGTCCGGGGACGCGATGAAACAGGTCGCGGTCGATGACGGCGCGAAGCTTCGGAATTGGCAAGGTGTCGTTCCCCCGCATCAGGTTCCTGATCTCGAAGCTGCCGTCTTCGCTGATCGTCTTCAGCGACGCGATGACGTGAGTAACATTGCCGCCCTCGGAAAACGGCAGCAGCAGCCGCTCATATGCGACGATTCGGCCGTAGATGTCATCGATGTTGGCGATGGTGTAGACCGGAAGCGCGCGCTTGATGCATTGGTGATAGACCGGCATCACGATGGGCGCGAGTCTGGCGCCCAAATATTCATCGAGGTAGCGGCCCTTGCCGGTGTTGCCATAGGCGCTCGACATCCGCGTGCCGTCGCTTTCGATGGTTACGCGCACCGGCGCCTGTGTGGTGTCGACGGTCAGGTAGACCATGTCGGGAAGTTCGTCGGCGAGCCGCGTCGGCTGGTATTCCTCCATGCGCGGCAGCTGCCGATCGGGGGCATATAGCCGCAACCAGGTGTTCAGCAGATCGCGCTGCTTGATCGACTTGACGATCGTGGGGTTCGCGCTCTGAAAATCCAGCGCTGCGATATCCTGGGGTGCAATATCCATGGCCGCAATCCGATCTCGATGCAAAACAACCGACCATCGGTTCGAGGCCCGAATTTTCGGTGAAAAAGACAAAAGTGCATGGAAATACCGTTAACGGATGCTTCGCGCCCGGTTCGGCCGCGCTGCCGAAAGTTAGGGCAGCGCCGGCGATCGGACGCCGCGCACAATTCGACTAATGGCGAAGTCACGGCCGCCCGGCTTGGGCCGTATGCGGGGCTTTCGACCCTTGCGTAAGGCGCGGCATTGACGGCATATTCCGGCCCGGAGGCGGCAGCCCAAGACTGGACGTTAAAAAACTGGACGTTAAAAAACTGGACGTCAAAAAACCAGACGTTAAAAGCTGGACGTCGAGGACTGGGCTTCGAAGACCGGACTGCAAAGACTGGCCGGTTAGGAAAAATTAGCCACGCGCGCGCGACCTCGCGCGGCTGGCTGATGGGGGAAATTTGATTGGCCGATGAGTTCATTCTCGAGACCCACGGATTATCCAAGGAATTCGCGGGGTTCTTTGCTGTTCGCGACGTCGACCTTCGGGTCCGCCGTGGCAGCATTCACGCGTTGATCGGGCCCAACGGGGCCGGAAAAACCACGTGCTTTAACCTGTTGACCAAGTTCCTGAGCCCTTCCGCCGGCCAGATCCTGTACAACGGCAAGGATATCACGGCGATGGCGCCGGCCGACGTCGCGCGTCTTGGGCTGGTCCGCTCGTTCCAGATTTCAGCCGTGTTCCCGCATCTGACCGCGCTGGAGAATGTGCGGGTCGCGCTACAGCGGCAGCACGGCCATTCGTTCGATTTTTGGCGCTCGAAAACCGTGCTCGACCGCTTCAACGCCCGGGCCCGCGAATTGCTCGACGATGTCGGCTTGAACGAATTTTCCAATACGCCGGCGGTCGAGATGCCCTATGGGCGCAAGCGTGCATTGGAGATCGCAACCACGCTGGCGCTCGATCCGGAAATGATGCTGCTCGACGAACCGATGGCCGGCATGGGCCATGAAGACATCGACAAGATCGCC
This sequence comes from Bradyrhizobium sp. S69, assembly GCF_009766005.1. Lineage (GTDB taxonomy): Bacteria > Pseudomonadota > Alphaproteobacteria > Rhizobiales > Xanthobacteraceae > Bradyrhizobium. The sequence continues at coordinate 266,574 of NZ_LMUK01000041.1, forward strand.
GCCCTGATCAAGCGTATCTCGGCGAAATACACCATCCTGATGGTCGAGCATAATCTGAGCGTCGTCGCCAACCTTTCCGACATCATCACCGTGCTGACGCGCGGGCGTGTGCTGGCGGAAGGCAATTATGCCGACCTGACCAAGGATGAACGCGTCAAGGAAGCCTATCTGGGGGCCGGTCATGGCTGATTCGAAACTGACCGAAGCCACCACGGCGTCCAAACCGGTGGCCGCGCCGGGCGCGGGCGCGCCGGTTTTGTCGGTGCAAAATCTGCAAGCCTGGTACGGCGAATCCCACATCCTGCACGGCATCGATTTCAACGTGAAAGCCGGTGAGGTGGTCACGCTGCTCGGCCGCAACGGCGCCGGCAAGACCACGACGCTGAAATCGGTGATGGGGATCATCGGCAAGCGGACCGGCTCGATCCTTTTCGACGACAAGGAAATCATCCGCGCGACATCGGACAAGATTGCGCGCATGGGCATTGCGTTTTGCCCGGAAGAGCGCGGCATTTTCGCCAGCCTCGATGTCCGCGAAAACCTGCTGTTGCCGCCGGTGGTGCGCAGCGGCGGCCTGTCGCTGGATCAGATCTTCGACCTGTTTCCGAATTTGAAGGAACGACTCAACAGCCAGGGCACCAAATTGTCGGGCGGCGAGCAGCAGATGCTGGCGATCGCCCGGATCCTGCGTACCGGCGCGCGCTTTCTGATGCTGGACGAGCCGACCGAAGGGCTTGCGCCCGTCATCATCCAGCAGATCGGCCACACCATCGCGCGGCTCAAATCCGAAGGTTTTACCATCCTGCTGGTCGAGCAGAACTTCCGCTTCGCGTCCACGGTCGCGGATCGCTACTACATCGTCGAGCACGGCAAGGTGATTGACGGTTTTGCCAACTCGGAGCTGGCCGCCAACATGGACAAGCTTCACACCTATCTCGGCGTCTGAAAATCAGGCGTCTCAAAACGCGCATTTGATAACAAAGAAAAAAGATGAAGAGGAGACCGATATTATGAAGAACAAAATTTCGGCGCTGCTGCTGGGAACGGCGCTGGCGCTCTGCGCCGGCAATATGGCGTTCGCGCAGGACAAGACCGTGAAGATCGGGGCGCTGAGCGATCAGTCCGGCCTTTATGCCGATCTCGGCGGTCCCGGCTCGACGCTGGCGGCGCAAATGGCGGTTGAGGATTCCGGTCTGACGGCCAAGGGCTGGAAGATCGACATTGTCTCCGGCGACCACCTCAACAAGCCCGACGTCGGGGTGAACATCGCGCGGCAATGGTTCGATGTCGACAAGGTCGATGTCATCGTCGACGTTCCGAACTCCGGCGTTGCGCTGGCGGTCAACAACGTCGTCAAGGAAAAGAACGGCGTCTTCCTCGATTCCGGCGCCGGGACCTCGGACCTGACCAACGCGCAGTGCTCGCCGAACACCATTCACTGGACCTACGATACCTACACGCTGGCCCATGGCACGGGTTCGGCACTGACCAAGGCCGGCGGCGATAGCTGGTTCTTCCTGACCGCCGATTACGCCTTCGGCGCAGCACTGGAACGCGATACCAGAGCGGCGGTGGAAGCGGGCGGTGGAAAGATCCTCGGCGGCGTCAAGCATCCGCTCGGCACCTCGGATTTCTCGTCGTTCCTGCTGCAGGCGCAGGCCTCGAAAGCCAAGGTCATCGGCCTCGCCAACGCCGGCGCCGACACCACCACGTCGATCAAGCAGGCCGCCGAGTTCGGCATCACCTCGGGCGGCCAGAAGCTCGCCGCCCTCCTGCTGTTCATTACCGACGTCCACTCGCTCGGCCTCAACACCGCGCAGGGCCTCAACTTCACCGAGACGTTCTACTGGGACCTCAACGACCAGGACCGCGCCTTCGCCAAGCGTTTCCAGGAACGCATGAAGAACCACAGCATGCCGACCATGGTGCATGCCGGCGTGTATTCGAGTCTGCTGCATTACTTCAAGGCGCTGGAAGCGCTCGGCGGCAATCCGCATGACGGCATCAAGGTGGTCGCCAAGATGAAGGAACTGCCGACCGACGATCCGCTGTTCGGCAAGGGCAGCATCGAGCCCAATGGCCGCACCATCCATCCGGCGTATCTGTTCGAAGTCAAGAAGCCGTCGGAGTCCAAGGGCCCCTGGGACTACTACAAGCTGATCGCCACCATTCCCGCGGACGAAGCCTTTACGCCGCTGGACAAAAGCAGCTGTCCGCTGCTGAAGAAATGATCCCCGACGCCCGGCTGCCTGGTGCCGCCGGGCGTTTGATTTCGACAGATCGAGCACGAGAAAGATAAATGCAGGCCCTTTACGCCCAACTCCTGGTCGGACTGATCAACGGCTCGTTTTACGCGCTGCTCAGTCTTGGACTTGCCGTGATCTTCGGCATGCTCAACATCATCAATTTCGCCCACGGCGCGCTTTATATGATGGGCGCGTTCTGCGCGTATTTCCTGCTCAACCTGCTCAATATCGGCTATTGGCCGGCCTTGATCCTGGCGCCGATCGCGGTCGGGATCTTCGGCATGATCCTCGAGCGGACCATGCTGCAATGGCTGTCCGGCCTCGATCACCTCTACGGCCTGCTGCTGACCTTCGGCATGGCGCTGATCATTCAGGGCGTCTTTCAGAATTATTTCGGTTCCTCCGGCCTGCCGTATTCGATTCCGGATGCGCTCAAGGGTGGCATGAATCTCGGCTTCATGTACCTGCCTATCTACCGTGGCTGGGTCGTCATCTTCTCCCTCGTGGTGTGCTTGGCCACCTGGTACCTGATCGAGCGCACCCGGCTCGGCGCCAATCTGCGCGCGGCCACGGAAAATCCGACACTGGTGCGCGCCTTCGGCATCAACGTTCCCAGGATGATCACGCTGACCTACGGACTTGGCGTCGGCCTGGCCGCGCTGGCGGGGGTGTTATCGGCGCCGATCAACCAGGTGCGGCCGCTGATGGGCGCCGACCTCATCATCGTGGTGTTCGCGGTCGTGGTGATCGGCGGCATGGGGTCGATCATGGGATCGATCGTCACCGGCTTTGCGCTCGGCGTGATCGAGGGATTGACCAAATATTTTTACCCGGAAGCTTCCAACACCGTGGTTTTCGTTCTGATGGTGCTGGTGCTGCTGGTGAAGCCTTCGGGATTGACGGGACGGGCGAACTGACATGACAGCCTTGACAGACGACACCCTGGCGGCGGCGCCGCACGCCATCCGCGACGAGATGATCGCGTTTGGGATCATGACGGCGCTTTTGCTGATCGTGCCGTTCACCGGCGTCTATCCGTTCTTCGTGATGCAGGCGCTCTGCTTTGCGCTGCTGGCCTGTTCCTTCAACCTCCTGATCGGCTACGGCGGACTGTTGTCGTTCGGCCACGCAATGTTTCTCGGCACCGCGGGCTATGTTTCAGCGCACGCCTTGAAAGTCTGGGGTCTTACGCCCGAGCTTGCCATCCTGGCGGGCACGGCCGCGGCCGCCGGGCTTGGCGTCATCACCGGCCTGATCGCGATCCGGCGCCAGGGCATCTACTTTGCCATGATCACGCTGGCGCTGTCGCAGCTGCTCTATTTCATCTATCTGCAGACGCCGTTCACCCATGGCGAGGATGGCATCCAGGGCATTCCGCAGGGACGCCTGTTTGGTTTGCTCAATCTGTCGAACCCGACGGTGCTTTATTACGTCATCCTCGCGGGCTTCCTGATCGGCTTTCTGCTGATTTTCCGCACCATCAACTCGCCGTTCGGCGAAGTGCTGAAGGCGATCCGCGAGAATGAGCAGCGGGCGATCTCGCTGGGCTACAAGACCGACCAGTACAAGCTGCTGGCCTTTATCCTGTCCGGTACGCTGGCGGGGTTTGCCGGCGCGCTGAAAGTATTCGTCGCGCAAAACGCCTCGTTGACCGATGTGCACTGGAGCATGTCCGGCGAAATCGTGCTGATGACGCTGGTTGGCGGCCTCGGTACCATCTTCGGTCCCGTGGTCGGCGCGTTCGTGATTACCGCCATGCAGCAATATCTGGCGGGGTACGGCCAGTGGGTGACGGTGATCCAGGGCGTGATCTTCGTGGCCTGCGTGCTGGCGTTCCGCCGCGGCATTATCGGCGAAATCGCTCATCTGCTCCGGCGCTCGCTCTGAGCGGGCCGGTTGTTCCGAGCTGTTCCAGCCGGCATAAAGCGGTGGATGACCGTCTTATGCGACGAGGCTTGCCGCCCGCGCCGCGATAAATGGTTTATGACAGCTGCGTGACAGGCCGTATCGGCCTGATTTCCTCATTGGCGGACCTATCGGATGCTGCGCTGGTTTCGTGCTTTTCTGCCCAGGGAGGAGCGGTTTTTCGATCTGTTCGCCCGGCACTCCCAGACGGTGGTGCAGGGCGCGCTGGCGCTGCAGGAGATGCTGCGCGGCGGCGACCAAACGCCGGCGAGCTGCCAGCGCGTCAACCAGTTCGAGAATGATGCCGACAACATCACGCGCGAGGTGCTGACCGCGGTGCGCCGGACCTTCATCACGCCGTTCGACCGCGTCGACATCAAGAACCTGATCACGGCGATGGATGATGCCATCGATCAAATGCAGCAAACCGCCAAGGCGGTGATGTTGTTCGAGGTTCGCGAGTTCGAGCCGCCGATGCGCGAGATCGGTACGCTGCTGGTCGAGTGCGCCAATCTCGTCGGCCGCGCTTTGCCGCTGATGCAATCGATCGGCGACAACGTCTCGATGCTGAACGCGATCACGGAAGAAGTGACCAAGCTGGAAGGCCGGGTCGACGATCTCCACGATATCGGGCTGAAGGAGCTGTTCCTCAAGCACCGTGACGCCAACGCGATGGATTTTGTCGTCGGCGCAGAGATCTATAAGCATCTGGAGAAGGTCGCCGACCGCTTCGACGACGTCGCCAACGAGATCAATAGTATCGTGATCGAACAGGTATAGGGCAGGGCCGCGCCGTGGATGCCACGTTGGGTCTTCCAGTCCTGATCGGGCTGATCGCAGTCGCCCTGCTGTTCGATTTCCTCAACGGATTGCACGACGCCGCCAATTCGATCGCGACGATCGTGTCGACCCGCGTGCTGCGGCCGCAATACGCGGTGCTGTGGGCGGCTTTCTTCAATTTCGTCGCCTTCGCGGTGTTCGGGCTGAACGTCGCCAACACCATCGGCACCGGGATCATCGAGCCCAGCGTGATGGATGCGCACGTGATCTTCGCAGCGCTCACGGGCGCGATCGTCTGGAACCTGATCACCTGGGCACTGGGAATTCCCTCCTCGAGTTCGCATGCGCTGATCGGCGGGCTGGTCGGCGGCGGCATGGCCAAAGCCGGCATTTCGGCTGCGGTCTGGAGCGGCCTGTCGAAGGCGTTGCTCGCCATCGTGCTGTCGCCCTTGATTGGGTTTCTGCTGGCGCTGGTGCTGGTCGCGATCGTGTCCTGGGCCTCGGTGCGCTCGACGCCGTTCGCGGTCGATCGCGCATTCCGGATCCTGCAATTCGCCTCGGCCTCGCTGTATTCGCTCGGCCATGGCGGCAACGATGCGCAAAAGACCATGGGCATCATCGCGGTGCTGCTGTATTCGCAGGGACACCTCGGGGCGCATTTTTCGGTGCCGTTCTGGGTGGTGCTGGCCTGCCAGGCCTCGATGGCGCTGGGCACCCTGATGGGCGGCTGGCGGATTGTGCGCACCATGGGGTTGCGGATCACCAAGCTGACGCCGATGCAGGGCTTTTGCGCCGAGACCGGCGGGGCCGCGACCCTGTTCATCGCGACCTTTCTGGGGGTTCCGGTATCGACGACGCACACCATCACCGGCGCCATCGTCGGCGTCGGCGCGGCGCGGCGGGTCTCCGCGGTGCGCTGGAACGTGGCAAGTTCGATCGTTTATGCCTGGGTCATCACCATACCGGCCTCCGCGATCGTCGCCGCGCTGGCCTATTGGGCGGTATCGCTGGTCGGCTAGCCTGGCCGGCGATTGGAGTTCGGCCGCGCAATCCTTATATGAAGCGCTTGAAAACGCTGTAATCCTCCTTGATCCGGCCGGGTTTCCCTGCCACAGGCTCGCTGATGTCCGACCTCGCTGTTTCGACCGAAAAGCCCCCGCATTCGCCGCTCGCCGCCGAGGTCGCGCGGCGGCGGACCTTTGCGATCATCTCGCATCCCGACGCCGGCAAGACCACGCTGACGGAAAAACTGCTGCTGTTCGGCGGCGCGATCAACCTCGCCGGCCAGGTCAAGGCCAAGGGCGAGCGGCGCAATACCCGTTCCGACTGGATGAAGATCGAACGCGAGCGCGGCATCTCGGTGGTCACCTCGGTCATGACCTTCGAATTCGAGGACATCGTGTTCAACCTGTTGGACACGCCGGGCCATGAGGACTTTTCCGAGGACACCTACCGCACGCTGACGGCGGTCGATTCCGCGGTGATGGTAATCGACGCCGCCAAGGGTATCGAAGCGCGCACGCGAAAATTGTTCGAGGTGTGCCGGCTGCGCGACATCCCGATCATCACCTTCATCAACAAGATGGACCGCGAGAGCCGCGACACCTTCGATCTGCTCGACGAGATCGAAAAAACGCTGGCGCTCGACACCACGCCGATGACCTGGCCGGTCGGCCGCGGCCGCGATTTTCTCGGCACCTATGACGTGACGACCGGAGGCGTGCGCCTGCTCGAAGGCGGCGGCGCCAAGACCGGCGCTGCGCAACAGATCGACATCGCCGATCTCGCCGGTCGCAATGCCAATCTCGACATCGGCGCGGTCAAGGACGAGCTGGCTTTGGTGTCGGAAGCCTGCAAGCCGTTTGAGCTCGAGGCCTTTCGCGAGGGCCATCTGACACCGGTCTATTTTGGCAGTGCGCTGCGCAATTTCGGCGTCGGCGATCTCCTGCAAGGCCTCGGCAAATTCGCGCCACCGCCGCGCGCGCAAGACAGCAATTTGCGCAAGGTCGAAGCCGCCGAGCCGCGCATGAGCGCCTTCGTGTTCAAGATCCAGGCCAATATGGATCCGAACCACCGCGACCGCATCGCTTTCGCCCGGCTGTGTTCGGGCAAGCTGACCCGCGGCATGAAGGCAAAGCTGGTGCGCACCGGCAAGAACATGTCGCTCTCCAGCCCGCAATTTTTCTTCGCCCAGGATCGTTCGGTCGCGGACGAAGCGTTTGCCGGTGACGTCGTCGGCATTCCCAACCACGGCACCTTGCGGATCGGCGACACCCTGACCGAAGGCGAGGATTTGACCTTCGTCGGCGTGCCGAGCTTCGCGCCGGAAATCGTCCGCCGGGTCCGGCTGACCGATGCGATGAAGGCCAAGAAGCTGAAGGAGGCCCTGCAGCAGATGTCGGAGGAGGGCGTGGTGCAGGTGTTCCGGCCGCGCGACGGGGCGCCCGCGCTGGTCGGCGTGGTCGGTCCGCTGCAGCTTGACGTGTTGAAGGCGCGGCTCGATGCCGAATATTCGCTGCCGGTCGAATTCGAAGTCAGCGAGTTCCAGCTGGCGCGCTGGATTTCATGCGACGATCGCAAGAAGCTCGAAGCCTTCGTTGCCGCCAACGGCTCCGGCGTCGCCGACGACGTCGATGGCGATCCGGTGTTCCTGGCCAAGAACGAATTCTATCTCGGCTACACCAAGGAACGCGCCGAGGGCATCGTGTTTTCCAGCATCAAGGATGTGAAGAAAAAAGACACGAAGTAGCCGCTCCCCTCAATCACCGAACCGTGGCGATGAACGCGGGGATGTGAACGGCGCGAGACTTGATGCCGCCCGCCTTAGGCATCAACTTGTTGCCTGGAGCTGCTCTCGAAAGCGGGCTTGATGCGCGGGCGTTTTGTCATACTTTTGATCGTTGCCGCGGCGGCATTGATGGCCGGCGGTTCGGCCGAGGCATGGCGGCCGCATCAGCATGCCACGCCGTTTTTCCATTCACCCTGCAGCGTGCTGAGCGGACGCCCGTGCACGCCGTATTTCTGCAGCGTGCTCAGCCACGGTCCCTGTATTCCCGAGATCGACTATCCCTATGGCGAGAATTTGCAGCTCACCGTGGAAGCCGTGCCGTCGCAGGACGATAAGGCGAAATACCTAAAGCCCGACCACGATCTCGACAGCATCGGCGACCTGTTCGCCGAATTGCGCTCCTGCTGGTCGCCGCCGCTGGCCGACGATGCCAGGGAAGGCATGCAGATGACGGTACGCTTCAGCTTCAAGCGGGACGGCGAAATCATCGCGACCCCGCGGCTGACATTTGCCACCGTGGGTGTCTCGGCGGATACCCGCGCGACCTATTTGAAGGCGATCAGCGCCTCGCTCGACGCCTGCGTACCGCTGAAATTCACCGACAGCCTCGGCGGCGCGCTTGCCGGCCGCCCGATCGCGATCCGCTATGTCGACAACCGCGAGCTGCAGCAGCAGTCCGGGAAGCCGTGACGCCCTGCGATATGGCCGGGAATGGCGCCATGCGTAAAGCCGCTGGTAAAAATGTCGGACATGGGTAAGTCTGCGCCGCAGCGGCGGCAAGCCGCATCGGTGGGGCGTCGATCAAGCGCCAAAGAAACACCTGGGAAATGCAAGGGAAACGTCATGAAATCAGCGGCCGCTTTATGTTTCGTCCTTTTGGTTGGCTCATTCCATGCGGCGAACGCACAGAAAACGGCGCTGCCGCCGGTCGATTTTTCGGCGATGACCTGCGACCAGTTCTGGCAGAAAACCCCGCCCAACGACCGAGGCCCGTTTCTATTTTGGTTGAGCGGGTATTTCGGCCACAAGAACAACTCGGCCGTGCTGGACCCGACCGGGTTTTCCGAAAAGACCAGCTCCTTGTCGCAATACTGCGCCAAGCAGCCCAGCGACAACATCCTGTCAGCAGCCGAAAAGGCGTTCGCCAATTAAGCTGAGCGGAAGCGCTGGCATCGACATGCCGCCGGCGGTCGAGACAATGCGGGCTGCGCCAATCAGTGTTTGTCTTCGGCCGTCTGGCGCATTGCGGCGCGAGCCCGATAGGTGATACCCGGGTTCCGGGAAAAGCGTGACCGTCATGGAGAATATCTTGGGACTATCGGTGATGATCCTGGGCCTCGTCCTGTTTCTCGGGGTCCATCTGCTGACGACCCGGCGCGAGCTGCGCGCGCGGTTTGTCGTGTCGATGGGCGAGGGTGGCTACAAGGGCTTCTATTCGCTGGTGTCGCTGGCAGGCCTCGGCTTCGTGGTGTGGGGTTTTGCCCACTATCGCTCCGCCGGCATGATCAATGTCTGGTACCCGCCGGCTGCGTTTCGGCATATCACGGAGGCGCTGATGCTGCCGGCGGTGATCCTGGTGGCGGCGTCCTACATCCGTGGCCGCATCTACACCACGCTGAAGCATCCGATGCTGGCCGGCGTCAAGCTGTGGGCGGCGGCGCATCTATTGGCCAATGGCGATCTCGGTTCGATCATCCTATTCGGCGCGTTCCTGGCGTGGGCCGTGTTCGACCGGATTTCGTTGAAGCGCCGCACCGACGCCGGCGCGCCGCCGATCCCGATCGGTGGTGTCGGCAATGATCTGATCGCGGTCGTGGTCGGCATTGTCGCCTATCTGGCGCTCGGTTTCGTCTTTCATCCTGTCGTGATCGGCGTTCCCGTATTCGGAGCTTAAAATTGTCCATTCAATCGTCCATCAAGCGCAAGACCGCCCCCGATATTCGCGCCCGCAAGAACGGCGAGCCGATCGTGATGCTGACGTCGTATCACGCGCATACCGCCGCACTGGTCGATCGCTATTGCGACGTCATTCTGGTCGGCGATTCCCTCGGCAACGTGATGCACGGTTTTGAGACCACGGTGCCGGTGACGCTGGAGATGATGATCTTGCAGGGCCATGCGGTGATGCGCGGATCGCAACGTGCGCTGGTCGTGGTGGACATGCCGTTTGGCTCCTATGAGGGCTCGAAGGAGCAGGCGTTCCATTCCGCGGTGCGAATTCTGAAAGAGACCCATTGCGGCGCGATAAAACTCGAGGGCGGCGTGCGGATGGCGGAGACCGTGGCGTTTCTCAGCGAGCGCGGCATTCCCGTGATGGGCCATATCGGCCTCACCCCGCAATCGATCAATACGCTCGGCTCGTTTCGCGCCCAGGGCCGGGAGGAGGGCAGCTGGGAGCCGATCGAAAACGATGCGGTTGCGATCGCGCAAGCCGGCGCGTTCTCGGTGGTGATCGAGGCCGTCGCCGAGCCGCTGGCGCGCAAGATCACCGAAACCATCGCGATCCCCACCATCGGTATCGGCGCCAGTGCTGCCTGCGACGGTCAGGTACTGGTGCTGGAGGACATGCTGGGGCTGTCGGCGCGAACCCCGAAATTCGTCCGCCGTTACGGCGATCTCGGCCCGATGATCGAGGCCGCGATCGAAGGTTATGCCACCGACGTGCGGGCCCGCGCATTCCCGGGTCCGGAGCATGTCTACGGCATGAAAGCCAAGAGCTGAACCGGAGCTGAGGCGCCACGATGGACTGGTCGCACTATCCTATTCCTGCGATGCAATTGCAGGCACGGTTCGGCGACCGGGTGGTGGCGGTGTTCGGCGAGCGGCCGCGCAGCATCTGGGCGATGATCGCGGACGCTGCGTCGCGTAATCCGGACGGTGAGGCGCTGGTCTGCGGCGACGTCAGGATGAACTGGCGCGAGGTCCTGCAACGATCTCAGGATGTCGCGGCGGGCTTCCATCGGCTGGGTTTGCAGCGTGGCGACCGCGTCGCCGTGCTGCTCGGCAACCGTATCGAGTTTGTGCTGACGATGTTCGCAGCAAGCCATGCCGGCCT
>NZ_LMUK01000041.1:277392-319786 GCF_009766005.1 Bradyrhizobium sp. S69
CCGTATCGAGTTTGTGCTGACGATGTTCGCAGCAAGCCATGCCGGCCTGATTACGGTTCTGCTCGGCACCCGCCAGCAAAAGCCCGAGATTGCCTATGTGCTGACCGATTGCGGCGCTAGGCTCTTGATCCATGAAGCTGCGTTAGCCGACCGCGTACCCGAGGCTCGCGCCGTGCCGGACTTGCAGCATCGGATCGCCGTCGACGATGACGCGCGCCTGTCGCAATTCTCTAACCTCTGCGACAACGCCGCGCCGCCGCCGCCGGCCGAGGTCGCCGAGGAAGACACGGCGATGATCCTCTATACGTCCGGCACCACCGGACGGCCGAAAGGCGCGATGCTGGCGCATTGCAACGTCATCCATTCGTCGACGATCTTCGTTTCCTGCCTGCAACTGACTACGGCGGATCGCTCCATCGCCGCGGTGCCGCTCGCGCATGTCACGGGCGTCGTTGCCAATGTAATGACCATGGTTCGTTGCGCCGGCACCCTGATCATCATGTCCGAGTTCAAGGCGGCGGCCTATCTGCAGATCGCGATGCGCGAGCGTGTCACCTACACGGTCATGGTGCCCGCGATGTACAATCTCTGCCTGTTGCAGCCGGATTTCGACAGCTGCGATCTGTCGAGCTGGCGCATCGGCGGCTATGGCGGCGCGCCGATGCCGGTGGCGACGATCGAAAGGCTGGGTGCCAAGATCCCGGGCTTGAAGCTGATGAATTGCTACGGCTCGACCGAGACCACATCGCCTTCCACCATCATGCCCGGCGAATTGACCGCAGCCCATATCGACAGCGTCGGGCTGCCGTGTCCCGGCGCCGAGATCATCGTGCTCGATGCCGCGGGGCGCGAACTGCCGCGCGGCGAGATCGGCGAAATCTGGATTCGCAGCGGTTCGGTCATCAAGGGCTACTGGAATAATCCGGCGGCGACGGCGGAAAGTTTTACCGGCGGCTTCTGGCATTCGGGCGATCTCGGTTCGATCGATGCGCAGAATTTTATTCGCGTGTTCGATCGTCAGAAAGACATGATCAACCGGGGCGGGCTGAAGATCTATTCCGCCGAAGTCGAGTCGGTGCTCGCCGGTCACGCCGATGTGGTCGAGAGCGCGATCATCGCAAAGCCGTGCCCGGTGTTGGGCGAGCGCGTCCACGCCGTGATCGTGACGCGCAACAACGACGCCAGCATCGAGGCGCTGCGTGCCTGGTGTGCCGAGCGATTGTCGGACTACAAGGTGCCCGAAACGATCGCGCTGACCATGCAACCGCTGCCGCGCAACGCCAATGGCAAGGTGCTGAAGCGGCAATTACGCGACGCCCAATTACGCGAGGTTATGGCGCGCGCGCCGTAGCCATCGCGCGTCAGCACGCTTCCCGCGGAACGCCATCAACGCGTTGACGCCTCAATCGCACGATCTGATGATCTTAGCTGATTCGCGGCACGAACATTGCTTTGCAGAATGCGCTGGGAAAACTCAGGAGTGCGAAATGAAACGCATCGTCCTTGGCCTAGTGTTGAGTTCCGTGATGGGTGTGGTGAACGCTCGCGATCTCGGACAATGGGAAAATACCGATCCCGCCATCCGCGAGTGGTATCAAGCGTTGATGCAGCCTGATGTTCCGTCCGCCTCATGTTGCGGCGAGGCGGACGCTTATTGGGCAGACGAAGTTCATGTCAAAGGCGGCAAGACCTACGCGACCATCACCGACGACAGGCCGGATGAGCCACGACGGCGGCCGCATATCGATGTCGGAACCGAAATCGAAATCCCTGACAACAAACTCAAATGGGACAAATCGAATCCGACCGGACATGGCATCGTCTTTTTGAGCCGTGCCGGCTACGTCTTTTGCTACGTCCAGCCCGGCGGGGTCTGACACCCGTCAGGCTCCCTGGGCGAGGCTGCGAGACGGGGGCTGCCAGAGTGGACCATCCGGGCGAGGCCGCCAGACATGGTCGTCAGACTTGGCCGTCAGAAGCAACCGGCTCGACGCGGTCGTCCGCCGGCGGCTCGGCCCTCGCATCGCTTTGAATTAACGAAGAAAACATTGGAGTCACAAAGCCGGCGGCTTTGCCTTGCCGCCGCCATATCGCTAGGGTATCGCCGCCGCCACATGGGGGATAAAGAACATGCCGGATCGCGTAATCCGGCGTGATCTATCGGGGATTGGATAGCCTTAAGTGTCTGAATTATTTAATGAAGTCGACGAGGACGTCCGTCGCGACCAGCTCAAAAAGCTGTGGGATAAATATTCGATTTTGATCGTTGCGGCCGCGTTTCTGGTGGTCGCCGGCGTGGCCGGTTGGCGTGCCTACCAGTACTTCGAGACGAAAAAGGCCGCGGAGGCCAGCGTGGCCTTCGACAAGGCCGTGCAACTCTCGGAAGCGAGCAAGCATGCCGAGGCGGAAGCCGCCTTCAACAGCCTCGCGGCGACCGCGCCGTCCGGCTACCGGATGCTGGCGCGACTGCGGGCAGCCGGCGAAGCCGCGAGCCTTGATCCGAAAGCAGCGGTGAAGCTTTATGACGACATCGCGGCCGATCGCGGCATAGGCGTCCTGGAACAGGAACTCGCCAAGGTTCGTGCCGCTCAGTTGCTGGTTGAAACGTCGACCTATCCTGACCTGCTGACCCGCCTTGAACCCTTGACGGCGCCGGGCGCTACTTTTCGCCACACCGCGCGCGAGTTGCTGGCGTTGTCGGCCTGGCGCGCCAACGATGCGACGTCAGCACGAAAATGGCTGGATATGATTGCCAATGATGGCGAGACGCCGCCGGGGCTTCGCTCGCGCGCCGAAGCCCTGCAAGCGTTGCTGCCGCCGGTTGCAAAAAGCTGACGGTTGAAAAAAAGTTGAGTGAGAAATCGACCATGCGCCTGTCGCAACGTCTGATCGCCGCCACTGTTCTGATCGCGCTTTCCAGCGCGCTGGCCGGCTGCGGCGGTGGTGGCATCAGCAGTTGGGATCCCTCCGATATGCTGGATTGGCTCGACACCAAGAAAAAGCTCGAAGGCAATCGCAAGCCGGTTTTCCCCGAAGGCGTTCCCGGCCTCGAGCAGGGCGTGCCAAGGGATTTGTACAGGGGAGGATCTGCGCAAGATCAGCAGAACGCGCAGGCCGCCGCCGCTGCCGCGCCGCCCCCGGAAGCGCTCAAGCAGGCCGCTAAGAAGGGCAAAAAGAACAAGCCGCCGGCCGCCGCCAGCACGGCCGATCCCAATGCAGCCGATCCGAACGCGGCGCCTGATGCCAATGCGTCGGGTGAAGCAGCGGGCGACACCGCCGCGGCGCCGCCCGCGCCGAAGCCCAAGAAGATCGTCCGCAAGCGCACCACCGCGCCGCCGCCGGATCAGCAGGCGCAGCCGGCGCCATCGGCAGCGCAGCCGGCGGCCGCCACCGCGCAACAGCAATCCGCCGCGCCGTTCCCGGCGCCGATGCCGAGCAATACTTTCTCGCGCTAGAGCATGATCCGGAAAAGTGGAAGCCGGTTTTCCCTCGGGACAAATGCGAAGCGTTTGCCCGGAGATCATGCTCAAACTATAAGATGAACGATGGGCATGCTCAGCTTGGTTGCATGCTCTTCGTTCAATTTTTTAATCGCGTTGACCCCCGCGGCGATGCCATAGTCAGCGCATATTCGACCGCGGATGGATTGGGGCCGTCGGCGCCAACTTGATGGCGGGGCCAACCGCGGCACAATTTTACGGCATACGCGCTTGAGCGCGCAGGAATTCTTGATGTCTTTCATGATTGCCATTATCGGCCGGCCCAATGTCGGCAAATCGACGCTGTTCAATCGTCTGGTCGGGCAAAAGCTCGCGCTGGTCGACAACGAGCCCGGCGTCACGCGCGACCGCCGCGAGGGCGCGGCGCGGCTTGGTGATCTCGAATTCACCATCATCGACACCGCCGGCCTCGACGAGGGCGCCAAGGGCTCGCTGACCGCGCGGATGCAGGAGCAGACCGAGACGGCGATCGCGCTTGCCGATGCCTTGATGTTCGTGATCGACGCGCGTGCCGGCCTGACGCCGAACGATCGGGCGTTCGCCGACTTTGCGCGCCGTGCCAACAAGCCGGTGGTGCTGGTCGCCAACAAATCCGAAGGCAAGCATGGCGAAGTCGGCGCGATGGAATCCTATGCGCTGGGTCTCGGCGATCCGATCCAGATCTCCGCCGAGCATGGCGAGGGGTTGAGCGATCTGTACGACGCGCTGCGCCCGCTGATGCCGGAACCAGTGGAGGATTCCGAAGAGTTCGACGATGACGACATCATCGAAACCGACGAGGAGATTGCAAAACGGCCGATCCGCGTCGCCATTGTCGGCCGGCCCAATGCCGGTAAGTCGACGCTGATCAATCATCTGCTCGGCGAGGAGCGGCTATTGACCAGCGCCGAGGCCGGCACCACCCGGGATTCCATTTCGGTGGAAATCACCTGGCAGGGCCGCGAATTCCGGGTGTTCGATACCGCCGGGATAAGGCGGCGCTCGCGGATCGAGGAGAAACTGGAAAAACTGTCGGTGGCGGACGCGTTGCGCGCGGTGCGCTTCGCCGAGGTCGTGGTGCTGATGATGGACTCGCAGCAAAAGTTCGAGGAGCAGGATCTGCGGATCGCCGACCTGATCGAGCGCGAGGGCCGCGCCATCGTGATCGCGGCCAACAAATGGGATCTGATGGGACGCCAGTCCAGCCTGATTGCTGGCTTGCGCACCGATGTCGACCATCTGCTGCCGCAGATCAAGGGCGCGCCGGTGGTTGCGGTGTCCGGCTTGATGGGCGAGGGCATCGACCAGCTGATGAGCGCGATCGAACAGGCCTACGCGGTCTGGAACCGACGGGTGCCGACAGCCTCGCTTAATCGCTGGTTCGAGCAGGCGGTCGACAACAATCCGCCGCCGGCGGTGTCCGGCCGGCGTCTAAAACTGAATTATGTCACCCAGGCCAAGGCGCGGCCGCCGAGCTTTATCCTGTTCTGCTCGCGCGCCGATGCGGTGCCGCAGTCCTATCTGCGTTATCTCGTCAACTCCATGCGCGAGTTTTTCGAGCTGCCGGGCACGCCGGTGCGGATCATGCTGCGCGAAAAAGCCAATCCGTTCGCCCACAAGCGCAGACGGCCATCGTGAGCGAAGCGGCCGAACCTCACATCGGGTCCGGAGCCGCCGCCGCACGCGGTGGCGCAGTAGCGTTCATCTTCGTCACCATCCTGTTGGACATGTTCGCGCTCGGCCTGATCATGCCGATCCTGCCCAAGCTGGTCGAAAGTTTTGTCAGTAACGACACCGCTAGCGCGGCGCGGATCTTTGGTCTGTTCGGCACCGCATGGGCGCTGATGCAGTTCTTCTTCTCGCCGATCCTCGGCGGACTGTCGGATCGCTTCGGCCGGCGGCCGGTGGTGCTGTTATCGAATTTCGGACTGGCGCTCGACTACGTGCTGATGGCGCTGGCGCCGTCGCTGACCTGGCTGTTCGTCGGCAGGGTGATCTCCGGTATCACGTCGGCGAGCGTTTCGACGGCTTTCGCCTACATCGCCGATATCACGCCGCAGGAGCGTCGCGCGGCGGTGTTCGGCAAGGTCGGCGCGGCGTTCGGCGCCGGATTCATTATCGGGCCGGCGGTCGGCGGCCTGCTCGGGGGCTTCGATCCGCGGCTGCCGTTCTGGGTCGCCGCGGCCTTGAGCTTTGCCAACGCGCTTTACGGCCTGCTGATCCTGCCGGAGTCGCTGCCGCCGGATCGCCGCTCGCCGTTCCGATGGAAAAGCGCAAATCCGCTGGGGGCGCTGAATCTGTTACGCTCGAATCCAACGCTGGCGCGGCTATCGCTGGTGAATTTCATTGCCCAGCTCGCCCATGTGGTGCTGCCCTCGACCTTCGTGCTGTACGCGACCTACCGATATGGCTGGGACACCAGGACCGTCGGCCTGACCCTGGCGATCGTCGGCGTCTGCGCGATGGCGGTGCAGGGGGCGGGCATCGGCCCGATCGTCAAATGTGTCGGCGAGCGACGGGCGCTGTTGATCGGGCTTGGCTCCGGTGCCCTCGGCTTCCTGATTTTCGGGTTGGCCCCGAGTGGGCCATCGTTCTGGATCGGCATTCCGGTGATGGCGCTGTGGGGCGTTGCGGGAGCGGCGACGCAGGCGCTGACGACGCGCCTGGTCGCTGCGGACCAGCAGGGCCAATTGCAGGGAGCTACCTCCAGCGTGCAGAGCGTATCGCAACTGCTGGGGCCGTTTCTCTTCACGCTGACATTTGCCTATTTCATTGGCGCGCAGGCGCCGCTGCATTTGCCGGGAGCGCCGTTCCTGCTGGCGGCGGCATTGCTGTCGCTGGCGTTGCTCCTGGCGGCACGCACGATCGCGACGATGCGAAGCTGATCTTGTTTCAGAGAACTGTTTTCTGATGAATCGCGCCGTTCCGGACATCCGACGGCGTCGCGCCATAACGGCGGCGGAACGTACGGTTGAAATAAGAGAGGTCGCCGAAGCCGGCCTCATAGGCCACCGCGCTGATGCTGCGGTCGCCGAAACGGAGATCGACGAGCATGTGATGCGCGCGCGTCAATCTTCCGGCGAGCACCAGGTCGGTGAACGTCGTGCCGTTTTCCGCGAGCAACTGACGGATATAGCTCTCCGAGATCTGCTGGCTTCGCGCGACCTCGGCCAGCGTCAGGTCGTGATGTCCGAGCCGTTCGCGGATATGGTCCTTGATCGACCTGAAGCGGGCCGCGCGCAAGCCGCGTTCGTGCAGGCCTAGGCCGCCGTCGCCGCCGAGCAGCAGTGCCGCCAGGCTATGCATGTGGGTTGCTACCATGCGGCGCAGTTCCTCGGTCGCCAGTTCCTCCTGGTCATTGAGCATCGTGGCGTAGCCCACCATGAGCTTCAGGACACGGTTGTCTTTTGGAATCGGCCGCGCGATCAAGGCATCGATGTCGGCAACATGCGGCGCCAGCAGGTTTCGGCTAAGCCGCAAGTTGATCACGCGCGTCGAGGTCAGTCCGGTGAAGGTCGCTTCGGCGCCATTGGCCGTCAGCACGGCTTCACCTTCCTTGACCATGGCAACGCGGCCATATTGGCTGACCTCGCCAACGCCGCTCTGCATCACGACGAGGACGACGTCGTCATTGTCGAGCAGCGCGGGCGTGTGCCGATTGCGCATCGGCGACAACGTTCCGCTTGCCATCGCAAAGCCGGGCAGCGACCGCAGCGTCAAATCGATCGCGAGCGGGTGGCCGTCGAGTGGATCGATTTCGATGCCTAGGATTTCGCGGCCGAAAATCTCGCGAAACGCATCGAGGTCGTCATCATTGTGGAATGCCTCGGTAGAGACCCGGAGCGTCTTCATTTCGTCGTCCGTCATGCGTGCGGCTCAATTCCTTGTCACCTCCAGCGGCCTTTGGTCGCGTCATGGCGGGACCCGGTTCATGCCGAGCAGATATTTCGAAGACACAATAGATAGTTCGCGAGAGCGGAAAAAAGTTGCGTTCCGTCCTCGGTTCGTGCGGCGGTTATCTAAAGTTGTAGTTTACGCCGAACCGTAGCACGTTGTCGGTGACGTGCGAGCTGTAATTGCTGGCAAGCGTGCCGCCGCCGGAGGCAGGGATCGTCGTTGCGAACGACCCGGAGGTTCGGCCGAGGTCGACAAAAAGATATTCGAGCTTCGCGGTCCAGTTGCCGCCGATCGCGCCTTCGATGCCGCCACCGACCGTGTAACCGACGCGGGTCTCCGATGAAGAAAACGCAGAACCGCTGATGGTCTCACTGGAGTTGACCTGGCCATAGGCCAAGCCGCCGGTGGCGTAGAACAGGATCTGCGGGGTGACGAGCACGCCGCCCCGGGCGCGAACCGTTCCGAACCAGTCGATCTTCTGGGTGAGGGTGGCCGGGATCGCCAGACCGGGCGTGATCGTTGTCGTGGTGATGGTCGGCGGCGCGGCCGCGAAGAAACCAGGCGCCGTCCTTGTCGTGGTCGTGACCGTCGAGGGCGTGCAGACCCCGGTCGCGCAGTTGATATCGCGGCTGCCGCGCTCGCCGGTGCCCTGGATGTCGCCCTCAAGGCCCCACACCCAGCTCTGCATTTGCCAGTTGTAGCCGGCCTGGCCGCCGCCCACGATGCCGTCCAGGTTCGAACTGCCGATGCTCGTGGAGAGCGATGTGCCGGCGCCATTGGTAAACGAGGAGGTGTCGCTCGACCGGCCCCAGCTATAGCCGAGATTGCCGCCGAGGTAGAACCCGGTCCAGTTGTAGCCCGGATCCACATAGACCGGCGCCTTGGTATAGACCGGTGCGGGAAGATCGGCTGCCAAGGCCGAATTGGCGCCAAACAATCCAGCTAGAACCGCGACAATGAATTTCATCGGAACAACCCTCGTTGCAATCAGGGCTGTCGTTGTAATGGGTTAGCGAAAATCGGCTTGGACTGGCCGTCACTGGCCTTGGACTCGGCGCTACCCCCGGACGATTGAGCCGTCCTGTTGCCGATAGGAGACATTGGCGAGACCGCCGCCGCCATCGACCAAGCAACAATGACGAGAAATGGTCACGCCGGCGCGCGGAAACTCAGCAATGTGCGGGTCTTGTAATCGTAGAATTTGCCGGTCTCGGTCCAGGACGGCGCGCACATCGGAACGATGAATTCGGCAGCCTGTTCCGGGGTGTCGAGCGTCATCGGATCTTCGCCGGGAAATACCGCCGCGCGCATCCGGGTGCGGATCGGGCCGGGGCTGAACAAATTGACGCGAAGGGATGTCGTTGCGGTCTCATGCGCCCACACCCGCGCCAGCGCTTCGAGGGCCGCCTTCGAGGCCGAGTAGGGACCGAGATAGGCCTGCGCCTTGTTGGAGGCCGCGGACGTGACGAACACCGCGCGACCGGCGTCGGATTGTTTGAGCAGCGGCTCCATGCAGCGGATCAATTGAAAATTCGCGGTGACGTTGATCGCCATCACGTCGGTCCACGGCTTCACTTCGATATGGCCAAGCGGCGAGGAGGGGCCGGCGACGCCGGCATTGCCGACGAAAATGTCGAGCTTGCCATGACGTTCGTGCAGCGCCGCGCCCAAGCGGGCGATGCCCTCGAAATCGGTGAGATTGAGCGGCACCAGCGTGGCGCTGCCGCCGACTTTGCGGATCTCGTCGTCGAGTTCTTCGAGGCCGCCTTGCGTCCGCGCCACGGCAACGACATGCGCGCCGGCCTTTGCGAGCGCGATCGCCGTGGCATAGCCGATGCCGCGCGAGGCGCCGGTGACGAGAGCGATGCGGGAGGCGAGGGATTGGGGCATCTTGGGATTCCGGCTCAGAACACGAAACGTCATACGCGGGCTTGACCCGCGTATCCATCGAAAGAAGCTCTAAATGTCAGATGGATTGCCGGGTCAAGCCCGGCAATGACAAAGCTGCTAGCTTGCCTCCGCCAGCAGCGACAATTGCCGGGGCTGGGGTTCGACCTGGGTCTGGTCGGTGAGATGGGTCGGATAGGCGCCCGTAAAACAATGATCCGAGAATTTCGGATTGGCGGGATCGCGGCCGGGCTCGCCCATCGCGCGGTACATGCCGTCGATCGACAGGAACGCTAGCGAGTCGGCGCCGATGATCTCGCGCATCTCCTCGATCGAGTGGGTTGCGGCCAACAGCCCGTCGCGATCGGGCAGGTCGATGCCGTAATAATCGGGGTACAGGATCGGTGGCGAGGCGAGACGGAAGTGGACCTCACGGGCGCCGGCATCGCGCATCATGCGCACGATCTTTTTCGAGGTGGTGCCGCGCACCAGGGAATCGTCGATCAGGATGATGCGCTTGCCTTCGATCGCGGCACGGTTGGCCGAATGCTTCATGCGCACGCCGAGTTCGCGCACGCTCTGGGTCGGCTGGATGAAGGTGCGTCCGACATAGTGGTTGCGGATGATGCCGAGCTCGAACGGCACACCGGAATACTGGCTGTAGCCGATCGCGGCAGGCACGCCGGAATCCGGCACCGGCACCACCACGTCGACTTCGGGATGGCTTTCACGCGCGAGCTGCGCGCCGAAGGCCTTGCGGACTTCGTAGACCGAGCGGCCGCCGACGATCGAATCCGGCCGTGCGAAGTAGATGTATTCGAAGATGCAGGGCCGCGCCGGCTTCGGCGGGAAGGGATTGTGGCTGTGGGCGCCATGCTCGTCGAACACGATGATTTCGCCGGGGGCAATGTCGCGGACATATTTGGCGCCGATCATGTCGAGCGCGCAGGTTTCCGACGCCAGGATCGGGCAGCCGTCGAGTTCGCCCAGAACCAGCGGCCGGATGCCGAGCGGATCGCGGGCGCCGACCAGCTTCTTGTTGGTCATCGACACCAGCGAATAGGCGCCCTCGATCGCGCGCAGCGCCTCGATGAAGCGATCGATGAAGCGGCTGCGCTTGGACTGCGCAACCAGATGCAGGATCACTTCGGTATCGGTGGTGGATTGCATCATGGCGCCGTTGCGCACCAGTTCGCGGCGCAGGGTCAGGCCATTGGTCAGGTTGCCGTTGTGGCCGACCGCGAATCCGCCGGCATTGAGCTCGGCGAACAGCGGCTGCACGTTGCGCAGGATGGTGGCGCCGGTGGTGGAATAACGGACATGGCCGACCGCGGCGCTGCCGGGCAGGCGCTCGATCACTTCGCGGCGGGAAAACGTATCGCCGACCAGACCGAGCCGGCGTTCACTGTGGAATCTCGATCCATCGAACGAGACGATGCCGGCGGCTTCCTGGCCGCGATGCTGCAGGGCGTGCAACCCGAGCGCGGTAATGGCGGCGGCTTCCGGGTGGCCGAAGATACCGAACACGCCGCATTCCTCGCGTAGCGTGTCGCCTTCGAGATCGTCCTGCAATTCGATCCCAAAATCCTGCCCAGGATATGGCCCGGGGTTTTGGGCCAGTTGTTCGGCGTCGTCGGAAGGGCTCTGTATCTCGTCCATCGCGCCTCTCTATTGGCCTACTTTTGGCCTGCCGGTTTCTCGATCAGCTTTTTCAGGCTGTCGCGGGCAGGCTTGCTATAGCCATCACCGCTCGCCGGCGCTGCCGGGTCGGTGTCAGTTTGTTCGTCGTCGGGCTTATTCTTCTTGAATCTCTTTAAGATGGTGTTTTCGGGGTCATCCGGCAAGAGCGCCATCAGCCAATCCCCGGTTCCTTGCAGCACCACCCGGGATTTGGCCCCGGTCACCCAATCCGGCCGCTGCTTGTCCGGGACCAGCCAGCTGAAGAACATGAAGGCGACCACCACGATCAACAGGCCGCGCGCCAGTCCGAACAGGAATCCGAGGGTGCGGTCGAGCGCGCCGATCCGGGAATCCAGGATCATGTCGGAGATCCGCACCGTGATGATGGAGACCACGATCAGCGTGCCGATGAAGACGCCGGCGACCACGACCACGCTCGCCACCGTGTCGTTGTTGAAATAGGTCTTGGCGGTCGGCAGCAGCTTGCCGAAGGCGTACAGCGTGACCAGGGCGGCAGTGCCCCAGGCGGCGATCGACAGGATCTCCCGCATGAAGCCGCGCACCATCGCGAGCAGGCCGGAGATCAGCATCACTCCGAGCAGGACGAGATCGAGTATTGTTATGGGCATCGGCTGGTCAGGTCCGCTCGTGAATTCAAAACCGCGAATCGGCTTGTCGGTGCCGCCCTAAGTGACGGGCATATGGCACGTACCGCAAGGCTGGAAATCGGCCGTTCCACGCCTTGCGCGGGTTGTATAGCGGCGAGGCCCGGACAGGTCACGTCCGACTAGCGCCCATCACGCCGGAATCTGGCGGGTGTGGCATTTTTCTCCGGGGTATTTTCGCGATTTTCGTCCTGATTTCCCCGATTTGCTCTGGGGCTGCCCCTTGCGGCGATATCCGCTACCAGGCTGGTCAATCCGCCCACGGTGGTAAGGGCGAGGCCGGAATCGCCGCCGACGTCGCCGCGCGCCGATTCGGGCAGCACCGCGCGGCCAAATCCGAGCTTGGCTGCTTCCTTCAGCCGGGCCGAGGTCTGCGCCACCGGGCGGACCGCGCCGGACAGCGAAATCTCGCCGAAATACACCGCATCGGTCGGCAACGGCGCGTTGACCAGCGACGACACCAACGCCGCGGCGGCGGCCAGATCCGCCGCGGGCTCCTGGATCCGCAGGCCGCCGGCCACGTTCAGATAGACGTCGTAGCCGGAGAGCTTGACGCCGCAATGGGCCTCCAGCACCGCCAGCACCATCGAGAGCCGGCTGGGGTCCCAGCCCACCACCGCCCGGCGCGGCGTGCCCAGCGTGGTCGGCGCCACCAGCGCCTGCAATTCCACCAACACCGGCCGGGTGCCCTCGATACCCGCGAACACCGCCGTGCCGGGGCTGCCGAGGTCGCGCTCCGACAGGAACAGTTCGGACGGATTGGAGACCTCGCGCAGGCCAAGCCCCGTCATCTCGAACACGCCGATTTCGTCGGTCGGGCCGAACCGGTTCTTCATCGCGCGCAGGATGCGAAAATGCTGCGAGCCTTCGCCCTCGAATGACAGCACCGCATCGACCATGTGCTCGACCACGCGGGGACCTGCGATCTGGCCGTCTTTCGTCACGTGGCCGACCAGGATGATCGCAGCGCCGGATTTCTTGGCGAAACGTATCAGCGCCTGCGCCGAGGCGCGGACCTGCGTCACCGTGCCGGGCGCGGATTCAACCGTATCGGTCCACATGGTCTGGATCGAATCGATCACGATCAGCCGCGGCACCGCGCCTTCGGACAAAGTCGAGACGATGTCCTCGACCGAGGTTTCGGCGGCGAGCTGCACCGGCGCATCCGCAAGTCCAAGACGCTCGGCGCGCAGCCGCACCTGCGCCACGGCTTCTTCGCCTGATATGTAGACCACGCGGTGGCCGGCGCGCGCCATCAGGGAGGTCGCCTGCGTCAACAAGGTCGATTTGCCGATGCCGGGATCGCCGCCGACCAAAAGTACCGAGCCGCGGACAAAACCGCCGCCGGTGACCCGATCGAGCTCAGCCATTCCGGAGGACAGGCGAGGGGCGTCCTGGCTCTTGCCGGTCAGCGATTCCAGCGCGAACTGCCGCCCCTTGCGCTTGGAGCGGATCGAGACCGGCATCGTGGTGGCGCCGGTGGTGTCCTCCTCGGCCAGCGTGTTCCACTCGCCGCAGGATTCGCACTTGCCCTGCCAGCGATTATACGCCGCGCCGCAGTTCTGGCAGACAAAGGAGAGGGTGTTCTTGGCCATGGGAAGGTGCGGTCGCTGTTTGCGGATTCGGCGAGCTTCATAGCACGATAATCCGAAATGTTTTACCATTTGTTTCTGTTTTGTTCTTATTTCCTCGTTTGGTAACTGGCCCCTTTCCATCCGCCGCTCACGGAGTGGTCCCTTTTGATTTTAAGGGTGGTCCGTTTTGCTCGGAACCATTTGCAGGCCATGCGAGTTAGGTTTGCCCGCTTAACTTTGGAGTTCCGTAAAAATGGGTCAATTGAAGCATGCAGCTGTCGCCGAGGAAGAAAATCGCGAAATGCGATGGTCATATGTTGCGCGGCGAGAGGGATTTTTCTGCTCCCGATGCGGGGAAACGCCGATATTCGCAGAGCGGGATGGATACTTTCTGACCGGTCGATGCGGAGAGTGCGCCTATCGACATGCGAAACTTATGAGGGGCTAATTGCCCCTGGACGCGGCCTCTTTTAACCCGCTCGGGAGCACGCTTACTTGGTTTTGGTGATCTCGTAGCCGTGCTTTTTAAGAGCAATTAGAACAGCATTTGTTAGCAGGTCGCACTCTTCGTTGCTTTTATAAATCTGATCCCATCGGGTGCCGCTGTCACGATCAGGATAATCGACAAAAGCGCTGTGCATGGCAGCGGCCATGATCTTTTTGATTTCATCTAGCATCTTAAATCACCTCTAAGGCTGCCTCAGCTGGCGGCCTCTTTCATCGTCCAATGCCTTCAAAAACAAAAGAATTGAAGGGTGACGCCAGCTTTGCCCGAAACAACTATTGGCTCGTTCAACGTCTACGGCGAATGCACCGCATTCCACAACATCGTTAGCCCCGCCAAGATCATGATCCCATCCATCACCAGCCGAAACACATCGGCATTGAGCTTCACCAGAAACGGCTTGGCGATGAAGGCGCCGGCCATCAGCGAGGAGCCCGCGATCAGGCCTTTGATCGCGACATCGCCCGTCAGCGCGCCGAACTGCTGGAACGTCACCGATTTGCTGACGTAGAGGCCGAGCGAACTTGCCGCTTCGGTGGCGAGGAACGCGCCCTTGGAGAGGCCGTAGAACAGAAATAGCGGCACGCTCAACGGCCCGGTCGAGACCACGATGCCGGTGAGGTAGCCGATCACGGCGCCGCCGACGGCAAGGTGCCAGAGCGAGAATTTTAGCTGATGCCGCGCCAGCCAGTGCCGCGCCGGCACCATCGCGATCAGGAACAGGCCGATGGCGATATCGATCGCGTGCGACGGCAGCGCTAGCATGGTGCGGGCGCCGAGTGCGGCGGCCGGAATGCCGGGAACAGAATAGGCGGCGCAGGCGCGCCAATCGACCTCGCGCCACCAGGCCAGGATACGCGACAGATTGGCCATCACCGCCGCGATCGCCATGATCGGGACGGCCTGTTTCGGCCCGTATTGATAGACCAGCACCGGCATCAGCATGATCGAGGAGCCGGTGCCGACGATGCCGCTGATGGTGCCGGCGACGAGCCCCACGGTGAGGACGAACAGGAAATTCACGCGGGCTTGGTCTCCAGCGAATCGACGGCGGTCCGCATCCTGCGGCAGTGCGACGCGCCCGGCTAGCCGCGAGTCACGCAAGAGCCTTTTCTTGATGCGAACCGGTGCCCACGGAGCCTGTCATCGGGCGCGCATTCGCGCGACCCGTTGGCTCGAAAACGCTATAGCTGCGCCGCGAGCTTTTTCATGGCTGCATTTTCGCGGCTAACTTCACCCGCCTCTCGACTGTGCAACGCGATCTCCGCCGCGATGGAGCGGCCGAGAATTCGCTGATCGATATTGCCGAACGATCCAGGCACCAGGCTTCCCAACCAACCGAGCCAGACCGGGGTATGCGCGTTGCCGACAATGATGCCGGGCCGAAAGATCGCAAGGCGGGTGAAACCGATGTTGCGCACGGTGTCTTCCTTCATGCCCATGATTCGGACATAGCGAAACCGGCTGCGGGCGGTGCTTCCGACGGCGGAAAGCAGGCAAAACTGGGCGATGCCAGCGTCATGGCAGCCACGCGCAAAGGCTCCGACGACGCCGACTTCAAGCCGTTGCAATTGTTCTTCGCTCCAGCGCGACGATCCAGAACCGACACCGACACAGCTCACGGCGCTGACGGCACCCTGGTTGAGAGTTTCGCGGGCAAGCGCGGCGGTGCGTTCGGCGAAGTCGGCCGCGCCGGTATCAAGCACGACGTTGCGCACCCGCGATCGCGCCGCAATCGGCTTTCGGGTGACCATCACCACTTCGCGGCATTCCGGAATGGCCAACAACTCGGCGACCGCTGCACCACCGACTTGCCCGGTGCCACCGAGGATCATCGCAGCGAAATTCGGCTTCATGGACAGGACCTCTGCTTGGCTAACGATGCCGGCGCATGGTCGCCGCCTGGCGGCGTCAGGCCGGCAACAGCGGGGCGTTGGCTGCTGACATCACGCTGGCAGCAGGCCGACGTTACAGCTTCCGACGTCGTTGTCATTCGGAAAGGAGCCGATCGTGCCCATCAAAGGAAGCTGCCATTGCGGCAACACGCAGTTCGAGGTCAGCGAGCCGCCGGCCGAAGTGACGCGCTGCACTTGTTCGCTGTGCTCGAAGCGCGGTGCGCTGTGGGCCTACTATAAACCCGCGCAATTCCGCCTGACGTCATCGCTGGAAAACATTGCGACCTATCGATGGGGCAGCCGCACCGTCAAACATCATTATTGCGCAAATTGCGGCTGCGGCACCTATTCGGAATCGCCGGATTGGTCGACCGGCAAGCCGGACTTCGACAATCCCAAGGTCGGCGTCAATTCGCGGCTGTTCGATGATTTCGATCTCGACGCCGTGCCGGTGACCGTGATCGACGGCAAAAACCTGTGGTGATGGTGAAGAGCGAGCACTTTGCGCGCGGCGTATTGATCACGCCGCGGGCTATTTCAGCACGATCCACGCCGGCGCATGGTCGCTGGCGCCTTCTTCGCCGCGCAGTTTGCGGTCGACACCCGCCTTGATCAGGCGCGGAGCAAGGGCCGGGCTCAGCAAGAGATGATCCAGCCGCAACCCGGCATCGCGCGGCCAGCGGTTTCGCTTGTAGTCCCAGAACGTGAACATCGGCTTTGCCGGATGGACGGTGCGGATCGCATCGGTCCAGCCCCGCGCCAGCAGCGATTTGAACGCGGCACGGCTTTCCGGCTGGATCAGCGCATCCTTGTCCCAGGATCGCGTCGGATAGATGTCGGCTGCCGTCGGCGCGACGTTGTAGTCGCCGGCCAGCACGGCTGGGATCTCCTGCTTGAGAAATTGCTGCGAATGCCGTTGCAGCCGCTTGAACCATTTCAGCTTGGCGTCGAATTTCGGCCCGGGCTGCGGATTGCCGTTCGGCAGATAGAGGCAGGCGATCAGGATGCCGCTGACGGCGGCTTCGATGTAGCGCGCCTCGTGATCTTCGCGGTCGCCGGGCAGCGCGCTGCGGATCAGCACCGGCTCGGCTTTGCGTGCCAGGATGGCGACGCCGTTCCAGGTCTTTTGGCCGCGCCAGACCGCGCCGTAGCCGGCTCTATCGATCGCGCCGGCCGGAAAATCGGCGTCGGTCGATTTCAATTCTTGCAGGCAGACGATGTCGGGCTTCGCGGCGTGTAGCCAGCGCAGCAGATTGGGCAGGCGGCGATTGATATTGTTGATGTTGAACGTCGCGATTTTCATCTGCGGCAGCCGCATCGTTGCGCCCGGATCACGCCTAACCTGAAGCGGGCGCTGGTACAGGCGCAGGCGCCGGCGGATTTTCGGCAACGCCGCCCTTGTACACGCGCGCATAGCGGCGGCCGAGGCTGGTCAGCACTTCGTAGCCGATGGTGCCGAAATGATGCGCGAGTTCGTCGACCGTGATGCCTTCGCCGATCAGCGTCACCATGTGGCCGCGCCGCACGGCGTTGTTGGGCAGATCGGTGATATCGACCGCGATCAAATCCATCGAAATGCGGCCGGCGATCGGGCAGCGTTTTCCGGCGACCACGACTTCGGCGCCGCGGGTGCCGTCATTGGCGCTGGCGGCGCGGAAATAACCGTCGGCATAGCCGGCCGAAACGAGCGCGAGCCGGGTCGGCCGCCGCGCGGTCCAGGTGCCGCCATAGCCGACGCCTTCACCGCGTTCGACATTGCGGATCTGCACGATGCGGGCTTTCAATTCGGCCACCGGCTGCATCGGGTTGTCGGCTTCCGGGGTCGGGTTGACGCCGTAGAGTGCGGCCCCCGGACGCACCATGTCGAACTGGAATTGCGCGCCGAGAAAAATGCCCGACGAGTTCGACAGCGCCGCCGGCACGCCGGAATACAGGCTCGCGATTTCGCGGAAGGCCGTAAGCTGCTTGCCGTTGAGCGGATGGTTGAGGGTCTCGGCGCAGGCGAGGTGGCTCATCACCAGCGTGATGCCGTGATCGCCGGCATTGATCCTGGGCACGATGCCCTGGGCTTCCGTGATCGTCAGGCCGAGCCGGTTCATGCCGGTGTCGATGTGAATGGCGGCGCCGCCGGTCCAGCCGGAGCGCCGGCAGAACACGTCCCACTCGGCCAATTCATTGAGATCGCCGATCACCGGCCGGGCATCGATCCTGGCATAGGCGTCGCCGCTATTCTGGAAGAAACCGTCGAGCACATAGATCGCCGGCGCAGGCAGTTTCGCGCCTTCTGACGTCGAGGCTTGCGACGACAAGGCTTGCGACGACAAGCCTTCCGACGACAAGGCTTCGCGGACCGTGCGTGCTTCGTCCAGCGTGGCGACGAAGAATGTCTTGCAGCCGGCGCCTGCCAGCGCGCGCGCCACCGGCCCGGCGCCGCAGCCATAGGCGTCGGCCTTGATCACGCCGGCGCATTCGGCCGGCACGGCGGTTTTCTCGAGCTTGCGCCAGTTGGCGATGAGGGCGTCGAGATCGACCGTCAGCACGCCGGTCGCGGTGGCGAGCGCCGCGGCCTGATGGGCTTCAGGCGAAAGCAGGGTGCTTTGCGGGACCGCTGTCGGGTCGGATGCGATGTTCATGCCGGGCTTTTACGCGCAGCCAAGCGGCGGTTCAACCGTGCAGGCGGGCGGTACCCCGACGAGCAGGGTTGATCCCGGCCTAGAGCCTTTTCCGTTCCGATTGAATCGGAACGGGGCTCTAGTTTCGGAACGGGGCTCTAGTTCTTGTTATGACGCGTTTTCTTCACGCGAACCGGTGCCCACTTCGCTCGAAAACGCTCTAATAGGTCCGTTCCGGCAAATGGCCGTCCTGGGCCAGGTCGCTGAAGCGGGTGAACTGGCCCTCGAATTGGAGTTCGACCATGCCGGTCGGGCCGTGGCGCTGCTTGGCGATGATGACTTCGGCCTTGCCGTGGGCGAGGTCCATATCGAGCTGCCACTTCGCGTATTCCGGCGTCCCGGGGCGCGGCTCCTTGTTGGTGAGATAGTATTCCTCGCGGTACACGAACATCACGACGTCGGCGTCCTGTTCGATCGAACCGGATTCACGCAGGTCCGACAGTTGCGGCCGCTTGTCGTCGCGGCTTTCGACCTGACGCGAGAGCTGCGACAGCGCGATGATCGGAACGGCCAACTCCTTGGCCAGCGCCTTGAGGCTGGTGGTGATCTCGGTGACTTCCTGCACCCGGTTGTCGGAACGCTTGCCCGACCCCTGCAACAGCTGGATGTAGTCGACCACGATCAAATCGAGGCCTTTCTGCCGCTTCAGGCGTCGCGCGCGCGCGGTCAGTTGCGAGATCGACAGGCCGCCGGTTTCGTCGACATAGAGCGGCAGCGATTGCAGCTCGATCGAATGGTTGCGGATCTTGTCGAAATCCAGCTCGGTGATGCCGCCGCGGCGGATGTTGCTGGAGGCGATGCCGGTCTGCTCGGCGAGAATACGGGTGGCGAGCTGCTCGGCCGACATTTCGCAGGAGAAGAAGCCGACGATGCCGCCATTGACGGACTTCATGGTGCCGTCCGGCTGGACCTCGGCATGATGCGCCCTGGCGATGTTGTAGGCGATGTTGGTGGCGAGCGCGGTCTTGCCCATGCCGGGACGGCCGGCGAGCACGATCAGATCGGAGTGCTGCAAGCCGCCCATCTTGGTGTCGAGGTCGCGCAATCCGGTGGCGATGCCCGACAGCTTGCCGTCGCGTTTATAGGCGTTGGCGGCCATGTCGACCGCGACCGTCAGCGCTTGCGAGAAGCGCTGGAACCCGCCGTCATAGCGACCGGTCTCGGCCAGTTCGTAGAGCTTGCGCTCGGCATCCTCGATCTGCGCGCGCGGCGCGAAATCCACCGGCGCATCGAACGCGACGTTGACCATGTCTTCGCCGATATGAATCAGATCGCGGCGCAGCGCCAAATCATAGACGGTTCGCCCGTAATCCTGGGCATTGATGATGGTGGTCGCCTCGGAGGCGAGGCGGGCCAGATATTGCCCGATCGTCATGCCGCCGATGTCGGTTTCCGCCGGCAGGAATGTCTTCAGCGTGACCGGGGTCGCGACCTTGCCCATCCGGATCAGGCTGCCGGCGGTCTCATAGATGGTCAGATGGAGCGGCTCGAAGAAATGCTTCGGTTCGAGGAAGTCCGACACCCGATAGAATGCGTCATTGTTGACCAGGATCGCGCCCAGCAAACTCTGCTCCGCCTCGATATTGTGCGGCGCGCTGCGATAAGCCGGATTCGGCGCGTCGGGAGCGAGTTTGAGAACGTTCGAATCAGTCAGGGCCATGCGCTTGAGTGTTTCTCGGAATTTGTCGGATGCGGGGCGGCGATAAAGCGCTCCTCCGGCGCAAAGCGAAAGCGAAAGCTCGGCGCTATGCACCGCTGATCAAAAATGTGGATTAGTCGTTCTCGGGCACCGCGTCATGCTTGACGGGTTTCGTGAATGATTTCGCGTGAGCTGCCGCTGGCCGCATGCCAAGAGCGAAAATGTTGTGGTGCGGTGTGAACCTTTCGGCGAAGGCGGCGCACATACTGGCAGGGGCAACGAGCGGCTCAGGCCGCGATCTCCGGGCTGAATCAAATCAGCAGGAGATAGATCAGCGCGATCAAGGCGGCTCCGATGCCGGTGGCGATCAGGATGTAATCGGTCCCGAGGTCACGGCGCGGCGGATCGAGGGAGGGTCGGGGTGATTTCCGGGTCATTACGGAGGTTTAGGGCAGGCGGGCCCGGTCTTCTGTGAAGCGGATCACACCCGGCGGATAATCTTAAGGGTAGGTTTTCGGGAACAATTTTGCGGTCGGTGGAATTGTTGCCTACGGGCTGCAGTCAGGAACCAGGTTAATGGGTCAAGCGGTCAGGCCACAACGGTTAGGGTCAGGGCAAGGCTTAGGCATCGAGCGGACCGGTTCGGGCGAGCGCGCGTGGCTGTCCGTGCTGGTCGACACCATGGAGAAGATCTCGCGGGAGAAGGTTGCGCGCCCGAACGTGCGAACAGCGCCGTGTGACGCCGGGCTGCTGACGATGGTCCGCCAGCAACTGGGGCGTTCCGTGGTTCCGCACCGGCCGGTCAACAACGCGGCACGGTCAAGCCACCGAACCAGGGCCGCGATCTGAGGTGTTATCCACCTGCGATTTATCCGCCGGCGATCTGCAGCCGCCGGCGCTTGCCGGGCTCGATGCCGCGCAGTTTCGCTTCCTCGCGACCGATATAGTCCCGCGTCATCGGCACCACGCCTTGACGCTTGGTGAGCTGAATCTGGAAATTCATCAGGTTCTGCTTGCGGAACGACATTTCCGAGGATGCCAGATAGAATTCCCACATGCGCGCAAAACGCTCGTCGTAGAGCCGCACCGCTTCCTCGCGCCGCGCCATGAAACGCTCCCGCCATGCCTTGAGGGTTTCGGCATAGTGCAGCCGCAGGATTTCGATGTCGCACACCAACAGGCCGGCCCGTTCGATCACGGGGATCACTTCGGACAGCGCCGGGATATAGCCGCCCGGGAAGATATATTTCGCGATCCAGGGATTGGTGACGTCGGGTCCGTCCGAGCGGCCGATTGAATGCAGCATCATCACGCCGTCGTCGGCCAGAAGCTCGGCGCAACGCCGGAAATAGGTCTCGTAGAAATCGACGCCGACATGCTCGAACATGCCGACCGACACGATACGATTGAACGGCCCGGGAATATCGCGATAGTCCTCCAGCAGAAACTTCGCCGATCCCGTCAGGTTCTTCTCGGCGGCCCGAGCGTTCGACACCTGCAATTGTTCGGTCGAGAGCGTGACCCCGGTGACATCGGCGCCGGTTACCTCCGCCAGATACAGCCCAAGGCCTCCCCAGCCGGAGCCGATGTCGAGCACGCGATCGCCCGGCCGCACCAACAGCTTGGCGGCTAGATGCCGCTTCTTGGCCAGTTGCGCGTCGTCGAGGCTGGTGTCCGGCGTTTCAAAATAGGCGCAGCTGTACTGCTGGTCGACATCGAGGAACAGCGAATAGAGCCGCCCGTCGAGATCGTAATGCCGCGCGACATTTTCCCGCGCCCGGCCGCGCGGATTGAACTGCCGGGCGTGCCGGACGAGGTAGCGTACCCACCATTGCAGCTTGGCCCAGCGCGGCAATATCTCGGGTTGATCCAGCAGGATCGCCAGCGCATCCGCGATCGAGCCCTGCTCGACGACAAAAGTGCCGTCCGTGTAGAGCTCGCCGAGCGCAAGTTCCGGGTTGAGCAAGATCCGACGTTCGCCGTCGGTGGTCAGGAAGCGGACGCAGACCGGCTCACCGGTGCCGTCTCCGCACGTGAATTTGGCCCCGCTCGCGGTCGTGAACGTCATCGACCCGCGACGAATGAACTGCGTCAGGAAGTACCGCAACAAACGGTCCATCGAAACCACCCCGGAGGGCCAGCAGCGACCAATGCAATCGCTGCCCGCTTCCTCTCCGCCTCAAGCCAACATAATATCGACTTTCCCGCGCGCTACTGCGTTGTACACAAAGCGGATATTCCGAAATGTCATATTCACGCCCTCAACTTATCTGCGTGCTTCCATTCGCGGGATAATCGGCTAAAAGGTGACCCGTCGCTTCGGTGCTGCCATCTGGACACTGGAAGCGATTTCCTTCCGCATTTTGGAGAACTAAGAGAATGTTGAACCGAGCGCTCGTTTTAGCGACGGTGATGCTTCTGATCGGCTGTTTCGCGGCGGCCCCGGCGCATGCGCAGGCAACAAATCTCGAGGCCGGCAAAAGTCCTTCGCAGATTTTCGCCGGGACCTGCACCGTCTGCCACAAGAGCCCGCGGGGTCTTCTCAAGACCATGTCCGCCGCAGCGCTGCCGGGCTTCCTGCGCCAGCACTACACCACGAGCCCGGACATGGCCGGGCTGCTCAGCTCTTACCTTGTATCCAACGGGGCTGCCGACAAGCGGTATCAGGGCAAGGACGCCAAATCCGACGGCAAGCCGCAAGGCCAGCCTGGCGCTGCGCCGCAGCTCGATCGCCAGGGTCGTCCGGTGCATACGTCCGCGCCCGCGCGAGATCCGGCGAAGCCGCAGGCCGAGCAGCAGCCGGCCGCGAAGCCGGATAGCGCTGCAATTTCGCCGCAGGACGACGGCGCGCGCAAGGGCCGCAAGCGGCTGGCGCGTCCGGCGGAGGAGGGTGCGCAACCGGCCGAGGATGAGACCGCCGTCCGCCAGAGCGGCGAGCGTGGTCCCGACGGCCGCAAGCTCAGCGCCAAGCAGCGGTTGAGCAAGCGCGGCAAACCGGGCGAGGAACTGCCCAAAGGCGATGCCGCCAAAACCGATAGCGGCAACGAAGCACCCGCGGCGTCCACCGCGACAAAGGAAGACAGACCGGCGGGCGAAGCCACCAAGAACGATGGCGCCAAGGTATCGGACAAGCCGTCGGACGAAACCGCCAAGGTCGAATCCCCGAAAGAGACCGCACCGAAAGCGCCCGCTGGCCAGACCCCGGCGCAACGCGCCGATCCGCTGCCAGCGGTCACACCCGCGCCGGCGGCTTCGCCGCCCGCAGCGGCCGCCCCTGCCGGTGGCCCGGCGGAGCAGGCGGCTGGTTCATCGGCTCCGTCAGCAAAGCCTGCGGCTCCGGCAGCGGCGTCTCCGCCGGCCCAAGCTGCGGCGTCCGAGCCTGCGGCGGCGGCGTCTCCGGCACCATCTTCGACTCCGGCAGCGTCGCCCCAGCCTCCGATTTCGCGATAGCATCCCCGCGCTCTGACGGGGGAATATGAATTGAACTTGTTGTCGCCGGCAACGGCGAGCGGCTGATCTGCGGGGCGCACGCGATCAAGCCGGGACGGCAAAAATTTCAAGCCCGGCCTGATAGGCCGGGCTTGATTGGTTTCAATTCGAAGCAGGCCAGCAGGCTTACTCGGGGGCCGCTTCTTCCTGCGGTTCCTCGTCGCGGCGCGCTTCCGGATCGAAGAATTCGCCGGCAGCGGCGAGCGCCTCGGCGGCGGCGTCCTGATCTTCCTGGCGGGTCGAGATGTCCTCGCCGCGGTTGATGCGTTCGGCTTCGTCGGCGCTGCGCGCAACGGTCACGCTGACGCTGACTTCGACTTCCGGATGCACGGCGATCGAGATCTTGTGCTTGCCGATGGTCTTGATCGGCGCGTCCAGCATGACCTGGCTGCGGGCAATGGTAACGCCATCGGATTCGAACGAGCTAATGATGTCGCGAACGCTGACCGAACCGAACAGCTGACCGGTTTCGGAGGCCTGACGCAGCACGACGACGTTGCGGCCGTCGATCTTCTCGGCGACCTTGGTGGCCTCACCCTTGGCCTTCAGGTTGTTGGCTTCGAGTTCGACCTTCATGCCCTCGAACTTGGCGCGATTATCCGTGGTGGCGCGCAGCGCCTTGCCGCGCTTCAACAGGAAATTGCGGGCAAATCCGTCCTTGACGCGGACCACTTCGCCCATGTGGCCGAGCTTGGCGACGCGTTCCAGCAAAATGACTTCCATCTTCGTTCTCCTTTGATGTGCAATGAAGTGTGGGTTGAGAGTTAGGGTGAACCTTTGTGCTCATGCGGCGGGCAGCGGCGGCGGCTTGCTTCGCATATAGCGTTGTCTGAGGCCGAACACGGCGTCGGCCAGACCGAGTGCGGCCATCGCCAGCATCAGCCAGCTGAACAGCGCAACGATCACGTAGGTGAAGCTCAGCCAGATCGGACGATTCCTCAGCGCCAGCGTCAGGGTGTGCAGGACGGCAAAGCCGATCAGCGCGTAGGCCATCATCAAGGCGGCCGTGACGGTCTGCGCCAGTATCGCGGGCATCCCGCCAATAAAGCAGAACGCGATCGCGAGCGAAAAAGCCGCCAGCGTCATCGGCGGCAGCGCGACGCTTCGAAGATCAGGCCAGGGGCGATGCAACCGTCCCGACGTCGCGGTGACTTTCGCGGCGAGCCAGAGGTTGAGCGTCAGCGTCATCATGGCGACGACCGCGGCGGCCGCCGGTGCGATGCTCGCGAGCGCCTCGATCGTCCGTTTTGTTTCTTCGCTCGACACATCGTCCGGATGCCAGATCAGCATCAGGCCGCGCCCGATCACGCTGGTGATGGTCGCAGCGTCGGTCCCCAGCGTCAGCAGGACCGACATCGTGGTCAGTGCGGCAAAGCCGGCGATCCAGATCAGGATACGGCCGACCGGATACCATTCGAGCACCGGCGTCGCCGGCGCTGCGCCATCGCCCGAAGATGCCTGATGGGCCGTCGGCCGTCCAAGCAACGCCAGATGCCCGAGCCACCAGGCGGGCAGGGCAATCGCGACGACGAAAGCGATGCAATAGGGCAGACCGAACAGCGCGCCGAGCGCGATCGCGGCCGCGATACCGCCGATGGTGGCACAGAGCGGCCCCCATCCGAGCGCCGCCACCATCAGCGGCAGGGGCGCCAAATAAAGCAGCAGCACTGAGATCAGCTCGCCCGATACCATCGAGGCGAACATCAGCGCCGACGCGCAGCCGGCCGCAATGGCAATGAGAACGATCGCGATCATCAGCTGTCCCGCTCCTTTCGAGCGGTTAGAGGTTCTCGTGAACCCCAACCATCGGCGACCGGACGACCCGGAAGCCTTATGAATTAAAATCAAGATGTCACTCCGCCGCGTTGGCGCGGCGGAGTGAAAGATTACCGTGTTACCGGATCACGTAGGGCAGCAGGCCGAGGAAACGCGAGCGCTTGATGGCGCGCGCGAGTTCACGCTGCTTCTTGGCGGAGACGGCGGTGATGCGGCTCGGCACAATCTTGCCGCGCTCGGACACGTAACGCATCAACAGCTTGGAATCCTTGTAGTCGATCTTCGGCGCATTCGGGCCTGTGAACGGGCAGGTCTTGCGGCGGCGGAAAAACGGACGGCGTGCACCAGCTTCAGCCATGATTCTTACTCCTCAACCGTTGCTGCAGGGGGGGCGTCGTCATCACGGGGGCGCCGCGGACCACGATCGCCACGGAAGCCACCGCCTTCACGGTCGCCACCACGGAAACCACCACCTTCGCGATCGCCACCCCGGAAGCCGCCTTCGCGGTCGCCACGGAAGCCGCCGCCACGGTCGTCACGATCGCGGTCGCGATCGGCCTTGCGCATCATCGCCGACGGGCCTTCCTCGTGCTCCTCGACGCGGACGCTGATATAGCGAATCACGTCTTCGCTGATCCGCTCCTGCCGCTCGATCTCGGCGACCGCGGCCGACGGAGCATCGATGTTCAGCAGCACGAAGTGCGCCTTGCGGTTCTTGTTCATGCGATAGGTCAGGGAGCGCAGGCCCCAGTTTTCCATCTTCACGACCTTGCCGCCGAGTCCTTCGACGATGCCGGTCATCTGGGTGGTCAATTCCTCGACCTGCTGGGTGCTCGCATCCTGACGCGCGAGAAAAACATGCTCATAAAGAGGCATGGGTGTCCTTTCCAATGTTAGCGCGGTTCCCGGCGGCAAGCCCTTCGAACCCTTCGGAAAGGACTCGATATGCTCAGAAGGCGGAAGCACGGGACGACGGGCCGACTGGCCCTGCCACATCAACATCGCCAGAAAGGTGAAATTGCTGAGACCGTCCGTTCAGCTCCCGGCCGGGATCCACGGATGGCGCGGTTTATACGGATTTTGAGCGCGATGGCAAGGGAAACGGCCTGAAACAGCCAGGGAAACTGCCTCTCAAAGTGGCCCTAAATGGGTGCCGTGCCCGGGGATTGCGAAGCTGCGGCGGCTTGACACAACCGGCTCCCCCGGTGTCTTACGGCGCAACTTTCTTACATTTGCGACGTTCAGGGGTCTAGATGACGGCGGCATTCACCTTTCCGGGGCAGGGTTCCCAGGCGGTCGGCATGGGCAAGGCATTGGCCGATGCCTTTCCGGCGGCGCGCGCGGTATTCGACGAGGTCGATTCGGCGCTCGGCGAAAAGCTGACCGCGATCATCTGGGATGGGCCCGGCGAAACCCTGCAACTCACTGAAAATGCTCAACCGGCCCTGATGGCGGTCTCGCTCGCAGCCTTGCGCGTGCTGGAAACCGAGGCCGGCTTTGTGGTGGGACGGGACGCGGCCTTCGTCGCCGGCCATTCGCTGGGCGAATATTCCGCGCTCGCCGCCGCCGGCAGCCTCAGTATTGGCGATACCGCACGGCTGCTTCGCACCCGGGGCCTTGCGATGCAGAAGGCGGTCCCGGTCGGCGTCGGCGCGATGGCCGCCTTGCTTGGTCTCGATTACGAGGCTGCGGTCGCGGTCGCGGAAGAAGCAGCGCAAGGCCAGGTCTGCCAGGCCGCCAACGATAATGGCGGCGGTCAGGTCGTGGTATCCGGCGACAAGGCCGCGATCGAGCGCGCGCTCGACATCGCCAGGGCCAAAGGCGCCAAGCGGGCGATGCTGCTGCCGGTGTCGGCGCCGTTCCATTGCCGGTTGATGCAGCCTGCGGCCGATGCGATGGCCAAGGCGCTTGCCGATGTCACCATCAAGCCGCCGGCGTCGCGCCTGGTCTCGAACGTACTGGCCGCGCCGATCGGCGATCCCGACGAAATCCGCCGCCGCCTGATCGAGCAGGTCACGGGAACGGTGCGCTGGCGCGAGTCGGTGGCTTATATGGCAAGTCAGGGCGTGACGCGGTTTTTCGAAATCGGCGCCGGCAAGGTGTTGAGCGGGCTGGTCAAGCGGATCGCCGACGGCGCGATTGGCGTTTCCGTCGGTGGTCCCGGCGATATTCCTGCGGCAAAAGACGCGATGGCGGCAACACGTTCGGGCTAGAGCGTTTTCGAGCGAAGTGGGTACCGGTTCGCGTGAAGAAAACGCGTCAAAACAAAAGACTAGAGCCCCGTTCCGATTCATCGGAACGGAAAAGGCTCTAGACGGTCGGAAGGAGAATGAGATGTTCGATCTGACGGGCAGGACGGCGCTTGTCACGGGTGCAACGGGCGGCATCGGTGGTGCGATCGCGCAGGCGCTGCACGCCCAAGGCGCCACCGTGGCCATTTCCGGAACCCGGCGCGAGGTGCTGGACACGCTGGCCGGCAAGCTCGGCGAGAGGGTTCATGTACTGCCCTGCAATCTGTCCGATTCAGCCGAGGTCGAGGCCCTGGTGCCGTCGGCGGAAAAGGCCATGGGCCAGGTGGACATCCTGATTGCCAATGCCGGTATCACCAAGGACAATCTGTTTGTGCAGTTGCGGGATGAGGATTGGGACGAGGTCATCCGGGTCAATTTGACCTCGACCTTCCGGCTGACCCGGGCCGCTACCAAATTGATGATGCGCAAGCGTTTCGGCCGCATTATCGCGATCACCTCGGTGGTCGGCGTTACCGGTAATCCGGGCCAGGGCAATTACACCGCCTCGAAGGCCGGATTGATTGGCATGATCAAGACGCTAGGTGCCGAATACGCCAAACGCAACGTCACCGCGAACTGCATCGCGCCCGGATTTATTGCAACGCCGATGACGGATGTGCTGAACGAGAAGCAACGCGAAACCATCCTGTCGAAAGTTCCTGCGGGCCGGCTCGGGACGCCCGAAGACATCGCCGCGGCGGCGGTTTATCTCAGTTCGAACGAAGCAGCTTATGTCACCGGCCAGACGATTCACGTTAACGGCGGGATGGCCATGATCTGAGCCGGTTGGCGGACCCGTGAAACCGGGGCGCAGCCCGTTTTCCGAAGGCCGAACCGAGGCTTGTAGTCAAGGGTTGGGAAGTATGATAACCGAACTTCCGGATGGGCGAAGAAGGCCATTGCAGGATTTTGAAACCCTGTATATTGGCGGTGCGAAGCCTGCCGTCGTGCGCCGGTCTTTATGGCCGCGGCGGAGTCAAATCAAGTCAATGCGCGACTGAAGAAAACTTAACGATCACGGTGGCTCGTATCGTCTCAGGGACGGGTCCAATGGAACAAGCACGAGGTTGAACGATGAGTGAGATTGGCGAGCGGGTTAAAAAGATCGTGGTCGAACACCTCGGTGTCGAACCCGAAAAAGTAGTCGACAATGCGAGCTTCATTGACGACCTCGGCGCCGACAGCCTCGATACCGTCGAGCTGGTGATGGCGTTTGAAGAAGAATTCGGTTGTGAAATTCCTGACGATGCCGCGGAAACAATTCTGACCGTTGGAGACGCCACCAAATTTCTCGAAAAGAACGCGAAAAGCTGACGCCCCCGCGCGGTATTGAAGAAGCCGGACGGGCCGTGGTTGAGCGGTCCACCGGCTTCTTGTTGTGTGCCGCGCGTCCGGGACTGGAGTGATGGATATGAGGCGGGTTGTCGTTACGGGCCTCGGCATAGTGTCCCCACTCGGCTGCGGCATCGAGCCCACCTGGAAACGTATCCTCAACAGCGAGAGCGGCGCCAGGCGGATCGAAACGTTCGAGGTCGCGGATCTCACCTGCCGGATCGCCTGCGTGGTGCCGCGCGGCGACGGCTCCGACGGCAGCTTCAATCCCGATCAATGGATGGAGCCGAAGGATCAGCGCAAGGTCGACGACTTCATCATCTTTGCGATGTGCGCGGCGCGCCAGGCGCTTGACGACGCCGATTGGCACCCGTCCACCGAAGAGGATCGCTGCGCCACCGGGACCATGATCGGTTCCGGCATCGGCGGCCTGTCCGGCATCGCCGATACCGCGCTGTTGCTGAAGGAGCGGGGGCCGCGCAAGGTGTCGCCGTTCTTCATCCCCGGCCGCCTCATCAACCTGGCTTCGGGTTACGTCTCGATCGAGCACGGACTGAAGGGCCCCAACCACGCCGTCGTCACCGCTTGCTCGACCGGCGCGCATGCGATCGGCGATGCCAGCCGGTTGATCGCGCTTGGCGATGCCGACGTGATGGTGGCTGGCGGAACCGAATCCCCGATCTGCCGGCTGGCGATGGCGGGTTTTTGCGCGTCGCGCGCCTTGTCCACCGGCTTCAACGACACGCCGGAAAAAGCCTCGCGCCCCTATGACAGGGATCGCGACGGCTTCGTGATGGGAGAGGGCGCCGGCGTCGTGGTGCTCGAGGAATACGAACACGCCGTGAAGCGCGGCGCCAAGATCTATGCGGAAGTGACCGGCTATGGCCTGTCGGGGGATGCCTATCACATCACCTCGCCGACACCGGATGGCGACGGTGCTTTCCGCAGCATGAGCGCGGCGCTGAAGCGCGCAGGGATTGCCGCGGCAGATCTCGACTACATCAATGCGCACGGAACATCGACGCAGATCGGCGATGAGATCGAGCTCCGTGCGGTGGAGCGGCTGCTCGGCAACGCCGCGTCCAAGGTGTCGATGTCGTCGACCAAATCATCGACCGGACATCTGCTCGGCGCCGCCGGCGCGATCGAGGCTATTTTCGGCGTTCTGGCGATTCGCGATAACATCGTCCCGCCGACCATCAATCTCGACAACCCGTCGGTGGAGACGTCGATCGATCTGGTGCCGCGAACGCCGCGCAAACGCGAGGTCAATACCGTGCTGTCGAATTCGTTCGGTTTCGGCGGCACCAACGCGTCCGTGGTCATGCAGCGCATGGCCGGCTGACGGGGTCATACCGAGATTATGTCCACCGTTTCGCCGCATTCGGTGATAAATCCTAGGCCTCGGTGGGTGAGCACTGCGACCTCGGCGAATTTTCGCAAGGGTTGCGATTGAAGCGACAGGATTTAGGTTGCATCGATGAGTGAGAGGCCACCCATTTCGCCCCGGTCCCCGCGCGCCGCGCTGGAGCCCGAACAGGTCCCGCCGCCGCCCAAGCGGTCCGAGCGCGCCCGCAATCCATTCGTCGTGGTCGGCAACGCCATCATTACCATCGTGCTGGTACTGCTGATCGGATCGGCCGGCGGCTATTACTACGGGATGCAGAAGATCGAGGCGCCGGGTCCGCTGCAAGACGAAAAGGTCGTCAACATTCCTGCGCGCGCGGGTATGGCCGATATCGCCGACACGCTGCAGCGCGAAGGGGTGATCGAGAATAATCGCTGGGCCTTCATCGGCGCGGTGATCGTGCTGAAGGCGCGCTCCGAACTCAAGCCGGGTGAATATGCGTTCCAGAAGAACGCCAGCCTGCGCAGTGTCATCGCCACCATGGTCGACGGCAAGGTGGTCCAGCATTCCGTCACGATTCCCGAAGGCCTGACCTCCGAACAGATCGTGGCCCGCCTTTCGGACAACGACATCTTTGCGGGCTCCATCAATGAAATCCCGCGCGAGGGCACCCTGCTGCCGGAGACCTACAAATTTCCACGCGGCACCACCCGCGACCAGGTGATTGGTCGGATGCAGCAGGCGCAGAAACGCCTGGTCGCCGAAGTATGGGAACATCGCAACCCCGACCTTCCGGTCAAGACACCGGAGCAGCTCGTGACCCTGGCCTCGATCATCGAGAAGGAGACCGGCAAGGCCGATGAGCGTAGCCGGGTCGCGGCGGTCTATGTCAATCGGCTGCGGCAGAAGATGAAGCTGCAATCCGATCCGACCATCATCTATGGACTGGTCGGCGGCAAGGGAACGCTGGGACGCCCGATCAAGCGCAGCGAAATCACCCAGCCTTCGCCCTACAACACCTATGTGGTCGACGGCCTTCCGCCGGGACCGATCGCCAATCCCGGCCGCGCCTCGCTGGAAGCCGCCGCCAATCCGGCCCGCACCCGCGATCTGTTTTTTGTCGCCGATGGCACCGGCGGTCATAGCTTTACCGAGACCTACGACCAGCATCAGAAGAATGTCGCCAAGCTGCGGGCGATGGAAAAGCAGATCCAGAACGACACCGTCGAGCCGGCGGACGATCCGCAGCCGGCCGCGCCCGCGGCAGCAGCGCCAGCCGACGCGACCTCCGCGACGCCTGCGGCCAAGCCGGCCGCACCGAGAAAGCCGGCGCGCCGGCAGGGCGCGGCGCAATCCACCGCTGCACCCCCGGTGGTTCAGCAATAATGGGAACCGGCAAGGCGCCGGAGCGAATTCCCCTTTACACGAAAACGCTTTAAAGTCGTGTTCGCAGCGCGTGCGAATCTGGCGCGCGCATCATCAGGAGAAGTTCACGCAATGGCGCTTTCGAGCATGACCGGCTTTGCGCGAAGCCACGGCGCCAGCGGACCGTATGTGTTCGAGTGGGAACTGAAATCGGTCAACGCCAAGGGCTTTGACCTGCGGATGCGGCTGCCGCCCGGATGGGACGAGCTCGAAGCCTCGGCCAAGAAGCGGGCGGGCGAACTGCTGTCGCGCGGCACGGTCTATGCCAATTTGAGCGTCAAGCGCGCCAATGCGGTTTCGACGGTCCGGATCAACGAGGACGTGCTGTCCTCGATCGTGAAAGTTGCAGGCGAACTCGCGGGCCGGATCGACGCGGTGGCGCCGAGCATCGACGGACTGCTCGCGATCAAGGGCGTCATCGAAGTGGTCGAGCCCGAAAGCGACGAGGCGGAAGACAAGGCGGCGAAGGCCGCCGCTGCCGCCGCGTTCGAGCAGGCGCTCGGCGACCTCGTACGGATGCGTCAACGCGAAGGCGCGACGCTTGGCCAAATCCTTAGCCAGCGCATGGATGAGATCGAACGGCTGGCGAACAAGGCCGAGGCCGCGCCAGGCCGCAAGCCCGAGGCGATCCGCGCCCGTCTCGCCGAGCAGGTCGCCGCACTGCTGGAAGCCTCCGATCGCTTTGATTCCGACCGGCTCAATCAGGAAGCGCTGCTGATCGCGGCGAAAGCCGACATTCGCGAAGAGCTCGATCGCATCGCCTCGCACGTCTCGCAGGCCCGCGAGATGATCGGCAAGGGCGGACCGGTCGGCCGGCGGCTTGATTTCCTGGCGCAGGAATTCAACCGCGAGGTCAATACCTGCTGCTCCAAGGCCAACGACCTCGAACTGACCAACACCGGGCTTGAGATGAAGAACGTGGTCGAGCAATTCCGCGAGCAGGTTCAGAATCTGGAGTGATCGATGAGCGCTGGTGGCCACGGTCTTAGCGGAGTTGAACGGCGCGGACTGATGTTTGTGCTGTCGTCACCGTCGGGCGCGGGCAAGACCACGCTGTCGCGGCTCTTGATCGACAAGACGTCGGGCCTGAAAATGTCGGTGTCGGCGACCACGCGACCGATGCGGCCGGGTGAGGTCGATGGCCGCGACTATTTCTTTGTCGATAAATCCAGATTCGAAACGATGGCCAAAGAGGGCGAATTGCTCGAATGGGCCACCGTATTCGACAATCGCTACGGCACCCCGCGCGTGCCGGTCGAGGCCGCGCTGTCGGCCGGGCAGGACGTGTTGTTCGACATCGACTGGCAGGGCACCCAGCAATTGCGTGAGAAAGCGCGTGCCGATGTCGTTTCGGTGTTCATCCTGCCGCCATCGGCCGCGGATCTGGAAAAGCGCCTGCATTCCCGCGCCCAGGATTCAGACGAGGTGATCCGCGGACGTATGGACCGCGCCAGCCATGAAATGAGCCACTGGGCGGAGTATGATTACATCGTGATCAATCACGAGATCGATGAAGCCTTCGCCGAAGTGCAATCGATCCTGCAGGCCGAACGGCTCAAGCGCGAACGCCGCACCGGATTGACGACGTTCGTGCGCAAGCTGCAGCAGCAGTTGGAGAAGTGATCCATAGCGTTTTCGAGCCAACGGGTCGCGCGACTGCGCGCCCGATGACAGGCATCCGTGGATGCCGGTTCGCGTCAAGAAAACGCGTCAAAACAAGAATCTAGAGCCCGGTTCTGAACCGGGCTCTAGGCCTGCGCGCTTTTCGCCAGACGCGCCAGCATTTCC
Source organism: Bradyrhizobium sp. S69 (assembly GCF_009766005.1). Lineage (GTDB taxonomy): Bacteria > Pseudomonadota > Alphaproteobacteria > Rhizobiales > Xanthobacteraceae > Bradyrhizobium. The sequence continues at coordinate 310,735 of NZ_LMUK01000041.1, forward strand.
GCGATCTTGTGGTCGGGATCCTGGGCTTCACGCAATTCGCGGGGGATACCGATATTGGGCCGGATCGCGGCGGAGGCCGCGAACGGCGACGGCAACGGACGATCGGCGAGCGTCGTCTCCCAGATCGCGCGCCGTTCGCCTCTGTTTTCGGCTTCGACCTCGATATCGTCGAGACGAAGCTTCCGTCTGCCGCCATAGCCAACCGCGCTGGCCGCGAGGCCCGCAACCGAGAGCGCGCCGACGATGGCGATGATCAGCATCTGGGTCGAGCCGGACTGTTTTTCGCCGACTGCATCAGCTGCAGCAAGCGGGACCACGGTTGCGGCCGAAGGCGCGGTTGCTTTCGCGGACGATGGCGCCAAAGCACTGGACGTCACGGCACTCGAAGTGTCCGCATTCGCATCCGGAGCGGTCGACGAAGCCGCGGCCAGTTGCTCGGGCCAGCGAGACGCCACGACCGATCGCAGCATGTTCGCATCGGCACGGCTGGCGCCGGCGGTGGCGTCCGCACCCGCGGCCGGCGCGGGCGATTGTCCGCTAGCGGTGATGCTGCGCTGATCGCCGCCGGCTTGTGGGGAGGTCAGTTCGGCGTGCGCGTTGGCGATCGAACCCGGCATCGTCATCGAATTATTCGGCGGTGACGGATTTAGCGATGCGGGATCTGCGGACGGCGATGCGTCGACGGATGCGTTCGGCGCAATTGGCGTGGCGGCGTCGTGCTGTCCGCGCAAATACCAGCAATGGCGGTTGGAGGGGTGTTCGATGCGGTAATACCAATGACTGCCCTGGGGAGCCTGGTCCTTTGGGCTGGCAAGGCAGCTGTCGACCGCTTGGGCCGCGGCGGGTGATGCGGTGGCCAGACGGACGCCCGCCAGCAGCAGACTAGCGATGATGGCTGGGGCGAACTTTGCGGTTCGGTGTGGCATAGGCTGCTCCGGCGATGATACTGAACACGTCGCGAGCCCAATCTCGTTAAAGACTTGGGTCGCAATGCGCCGCAATTCCGGACAGCATGGGGCTTAATTCGGGCTCGGCCCGCGCCACGAATGTGGCGGAAATCGGCTTGATCGGCGTCCTCGCGAGAATTGCCCACAGGTCAAGGTTGAGGATGTTCGGGCACACGTGACTTTGTTTGACGCGTTTTCTTCACGCGAACCGGTGCCCACTTCGCTCGAAAACGCTATGGTATGCGCGCGAAGCCGCACTCAGCAGCGCTGCTTCAGTTTTTCAGAACGATACGTCCGACCACTTTTCCGGCTCGCAATTCGTCGATCCATTTCTGGACGTCGGCCATCGGTTCTTCCTTCATCGGGGTCGGCTTGATCTTGCCGGCGCGCGCCAGCGCCATCAATTCCTCGGCCTCGGCCAGCGTTCCCACCATGAAGCCCTCGATGGTCATGCGCTTGTAGATCCATTGCACCATCGGCAGGCTGAAATTACCGCCCATCAGTCCGGAGACCACGATCTTGCCGCCACGCGCCAGCACCGAGACCGCGAAGGCCATGGATTTTTCGTTGCCGGCAAAATCGACGATCTCGTCGAAGCCGCCTTCAGTCTCCTTGATGATGCGCTTGACCACATCCGCCTCGGCCGGATCGTAGGCGACCGCGGCGCCGCTGTTCAATGCGGCCTCGCGCGCCGCCGCGCTCAGATCGGCGACCGATATTTTTTGGCTGAACATGGTTTGCGCAAACGAAAGCCCCATCATGCCGACGCCGCCGAGGCCGATCAGCAGCAGATTGCGCTGCCGGGGCCGATCGACCAGGCGCTTCAGCGCACCATAGGCGGTGACACCCGAGCACATCAGGGTGGCGGCCTGGTTGACCGATAGCGGCGCATAATCCAGCAGGTATTTTGCATCGGGCACCAGCACATGGCTGGCAAAGCCGCCGTCGATCGCGACGCCGAGAAAGCGCTGCTTGACGCACAGATTCTCATCGCCATTGAGGCAGTCGCGGCACTGCCCGCAACCGATCCAGGGAAATACCGCCTTCTTGGCGCCGATCAGATCCTTTGCGACATCGGCGCCGACTTCCTCGACGACGCCGGCGATCTCGTGTCCCAAGGTGAACGGCAGCGTCATGCCTCGCGTCGTATCGAGCTTCTTGCCGCCGCCGAGGTCGGCATAGCCGTCCTGGATATGCAGGTCGGAATGGCACAATCCGCACCGCTCGATGCGGACCAGCACTTCTCGGCCTTGCGGCTTCGGGGCTTCGACGATGGTTTCGCATAAGGGAGCATCGAACTTGACCAGCGATTGGCGACGCATCAGCCCCATAGGTTTTCTCCTCAGACAGTATTGGTTTTTTCGTTTCGTATATCGATCAATTCCCGGGCCATGGCAACAAAGCCCGCGATCGGAACCGTCTCGGCGCGCCGCGTCACATCGACATTGGCGGCTGCGGCCAGGCGTTCCGGATCGACCCCCAGCGATTTCAGGCTCTGTCGCAGCATCTTGCGGCGCTGGCCGAACGCCGCGGCGGCGACCTGTTCGAGCGCCCGGCGGTCGCACGGCTCCGGCGCGTCGCGCGGCACCAATCGCACCACCGACGAGGTGACCTTGGGCTGCGGCACGAAGGCTGCGGGCGAAATGTCGAACAGGATCTTGGTCTCGGCGCGCCAGTTCGCGAGCACGCCGAGCCGGCCATAGGCCTCGGCATTTTCGCGGGCGACGATCCGATCGGCCACCTCGCGCTGAAACATCAGCACCATCATGTCATACCATGGTGGCCACGGCTCGATCGACAGCCAGTCGATCAGAAGCGCGGTCCCGATATTGTAGGGCAGGTTGGCCACGATCTTGGCCTTGACGTTGCCGAGCAGCGGTCGCGGATCGAAATGCTGGGCGTCGGCGCAGATCACCTCCAGCCGCCCGGGATAGCGTCGTGAGATCTGGTCGAGCGGGCCGAGCGCGCGCGGGTCGCGCTCGACGGCAATGACGCGCCGCGCACCCAGCGCCAGTAGCGCGCGGGTCAGCCCGCCGGGACCCGGGCCGATCTCGATCACGGTGGCGTCTTCGAGCGGGCCTGCCGCGCGCGCGATCCGCGCGGTGAGGTTGAGATCGAGCAGGAAGTTCTGGCCAAGCGATTTGCGCGCCGACAGAGCATGTTGGCGAATGACCTCGCGAAGCGGCGGAAGGTCATCGATCGCGCTCATGCCGATCGCGCCGCCATCCGGGCGGCCAGCCGCAGCGAGGCGATCAGGCTCGACGGATTGGCCCGGCCGGTTCCGGCAATATCGAACGCCGTGCCGTGATCCGGCGAGGTGCGAATGAACGGCAGCCCGAGCGTGACGTTGACGGCATCATCGAACGCCAGCGTCTTGATCGGGATCAAGGCCTGGTCGTGATACATGCAGATCGCGCAATCATAGGTTTGGCGCGCGGCTTCGTGGAACAGGGTATCCGCCGGCAGCGGCCCGCGAACGTCGAGGCCATCGGCGCGCAGCATCTCGACCGCGGGCGCCACGATGGTCTGTTCCTCGGTGCCGAGTGTGCCGTCTTCGCCGGCGTGAGGGTTGAGGCCGGACAATACCAGACGTGGCTCGGCAAGCCCGAGACGGCTCTTGAAGTCCGCCGCCACGATGCGCGCGGTCGAGACGATCAGATCACGCGACAGCTCGTTGATCGCCTCGCGCAGCGGAAGATGGATGGTGACGGGGACGACGGCGAGGGTGGGGGACCACAACAGCATCACCGGTTGCGGCGTGTGGCCACCGGCGGTGGCGAGCTCGGCCAGGAACTCGGTATGGCCGGGGTGACGAAATCCGGCGCGGGTGAGCACGCTCTTGGCAATCGGGTTGGTGACGACCGCGCCGGCCCGTCCCGCGACCACGTCGTCGACCGCCTGGCGGATGGAAGCAATGGCTGCGCCCGCGCTGCTGCCATCAGGCTGCCCGGGCCGCGCCGTCGCGACCGATCCGGTCGCGACCACCGGCAATGCGTTTGCGAATGTCGCGAGCGCGTCCTCGGCGCGAACCTCGGCCAGCCTGACATCCAGCCCAAGCGTCTTCGCGCGGTCACGCAGCAGGTCGAGGTCGCCGAGCAGGTAAAATGGCGGGAGCTTCAGTTCATTCCGGCGCAGCCACGCCTCGATGGTGATGTCGGGCCCGATACCTGCCGGTTCGCCTGAAGTCAGCGCGAGGGGCTTTGCCGGCATCAACGATATTCGATCATCGCGGCCTTGCGGACCTGCTGCAGATACGCCTTCGACTTCGCTTCGAATTTATCGGAGAACATCTTGTCCCGGATCGCCTTCTTCTGCGGGGTGTCGATCGTGGTCGGCTTTCTGCTGCACAGCGCGACCATCTCCACGCCCTGCTTGGTGGTCTCCGGCGGGGTCAGATGTCCGATCGGGGTCTTGTCGAGCAGGTCGCGCAATGCGGCCGGCAAGTCGGCCGAGGTTTTCGTCACCGGCTCGCGGATCGCGGCGTTCTGCATCGCCTTGAACAATGAATTCGCCTCGTCGCAGCTTTGCACGCGGCTGCGCAGGGTTTCGGCTTCCTTCTGGCGCAGCTCGACGGCGGCCGGCGCGGATCCGCGCGGGACGATCAGGACGATCGGCTGCATCTTGTACTCGAAGCTTTCGCTGCTCGTTTCCTTGTTGCCCTGCTCATTGGTGGCCTCGCCCGGCTTGGCTTCGGCGGGCTTGTCCTCAGCGGGCTTGTCCTCTCGCGCGGCAGCGGCAACTTCCCTCTCGCCGACCTGGAGGCTCTCCTTGAAGCGCCCGCGAACCAGACTGGTCCAGACCATGTCGGCCCTGATGCGGGCTTTCAGCGTGTCGGGCCGAACGCCCTGGCTTTCGAGCGACTTCGCTAGCTGATCGGGCGTGATCCGCATCCGCGAACTCATGTCCGCAAACGAGGCGTCGATATCGGAAACCGACGGGTCGACGCCAAATTGCTTGGCTTCCTTGATCTTCACCTTCTGGTCGATCAGTTCGTCGATCACTTCCTGCCGGGTCGGCTGCTTGTGCGTCGACATGAAATTGAGCTTGGAACGCTGCTCGATGTCGTAATTGGTGATCGGTTCGCCATTGACCATGACCGCGACTTGCGCGGAGGCCGGCGTTCCGGACGCCATCAACATCAGGGCTAGGGCGCAGCCCGAGACGAGAAGTGGAAGGCGTTGAAGCAATGTGATCGTCATGGTCATCGTCGCTATGTCAACCGATTGAAATGGGCTTCAGGACGCGCCCTGCAACTGGTCCGCCGCCGGTGGCGTGCCGAACCGCCTCTATTGAACAGTCCCGCCACCCGCCGATGTCGATGTCTGGGCGAGGGTCCGCAGACCGATCTGCAGCATGAACGAATGGCTGAGCGTCGGCGGGGTGTTACCTGCAACATACTCGTACGAGGTAACGTAATTCGCCGCCAGCACGAAGCAGTCATCCACGTAACCGGCGCCGATCACATATTGGTTGATCTCGTTGGCGACAAGGTCGTAGCGGGCGGAACCGCTCACCACCCAGTTGGAGGTGAGCTTGACCGAGGCGCTGGTGAGAATGCCTTCGCGGCGCGTCAGGTAACCCAGTTCCGCCTGAGGCGCGTAATCGCCGTACAGCACGCTGACCGAAAAGCGGTCGTAATTGGCGCGGGCCTCGGCCTCCAGCCGGTTGGCGCTTCCGGTGGCCTCGTCAAATCGGCCACGCACGGAAAACGTATAGGTCCTGTTCGGCGAATAGGCGACGCTCGCGACATAGTCCGATACCGGCTTGTCGAGACCCGAATCGATCGCGGTATTGTTGGCGTCGGCGACCGCGAAGGAGTTCAGGCCGAACAACTGGTAGGACTGTCCGAACACCGCGGTAACGGTGCCGCCATGGTCGAATTGCGTGGTCGACTGCACGCCGGCATTGGCGCGGCCGCCGCCCTCGACGCGGTCATAGCCGGAGAATTTATCGACACTGAACAGGTTCGAGGTGTCGAAGGTCATGCTCTGCGCGTCTTCGTTGGGCAGCTTGCCCGCATCGGGTTCGTTCGGACGAATGATGACCTGTGCAATCGGTTCGATCGTGGTGGTGCCCCACGGCTGAACGTTGATGAAGGGGTAGCGATATTCGAGGCCGACCGTGGGCATCACCCGCAGCGCCTGGCTCTGGCCGGTCGGCAGGAAGTTGGAAACGCCCGGCTGGTTGGAGATCGAGGTGTCGATCGCATCGGCACGCAGGCTCGCGAACGGCGTCCAGATCTCGCCCCATGAGTCGGTGAACGAGCGGCGCCATTCCACTTCACCCGTCGCGCGCGTATAGGTGCCGGGCATGCCCCGCAGCAAACAGTTGGCCGGAGTGATGTTCTTGGCGGCAGAATCGGCGGTGTTAGGCGTCGTGCAGGTGCCATTGGCCAGCGCCGTCGCATTGACCGCATCGAAGGCGGCTGTTTCACGCGTCAGGCTGGTGAAGTTGCCCTTGTAGCTGAGTTCGCCGCCCAGCACCGAATGGTTGATCACGTTCGAATAATCGATCACGGGTGCTACGACCGGCACCTGATTCTGCAGGCCCGAGAAGCTCAGATAGTAGATGGTGCGGGCGTCGAAGTAGCTGCGGTTGCCGACGCCGGTCAGATAAAGCTGCGAGATCGCTTCGGTCGGCAGGTTCAGGAAGGCGCCGAGCGGATCCTTGTACAGGCCGAGCCGGTAGTCCGACATGAAGTAGTAGTCGGAGAGCAGGGTGCCGTCCCAGCCCCACACCCATTTGTCGTTGAGCGCGAACTGGCCCAGGGTTTCGACGCCGCCGCGGAACTGGCGATCTCCGGGTTGGCCGACGAAGGCACCGGGGTCCTGCTGGTCGATGCCATAGGCGCGGATCTGATACGATCCGTCCATCAGCCGCTGGCGGAATTCGGCCTGCAGCAACACGCCCTGCTGGGTCGTGAAGCGGGGGTCGAAGGTCATGTCGTAGTTGGGAGCGATCGCCCAGTAATACGGAACGTCGACGCTGTAGCCGATATTCGTGGACTCGTTGGGCGTCGGCATCAAGAAGCCGCTCTTACGCTTCACGGTCGGATCGGGCGTCGAGAAATACGGCATGTAGGCCATCGGCACGCCGAAGAACTCGAGCTGGGCGTTCTCGAAATAGAGCATCTTCTCGAGCTGGTCGTGAATGATTCGCGCGCCCTTGACCTGCCACAGCGGCGGCTTCTTCGGATCGTCCTTGCAAGGCGCGCAGGCGGTGTAGACGCCATTCTGGAACACGGTGTAGTTGCCGCTGGAACGGTCGGCGCGGGTCGCAGCCATTCGCGTGTTGTCGGCGGTGTCGACCCGCAGCGAATCGACGAAACCGTCACGGTAGTCGTCGCTCAGATCCATGACGTTGGCGTAGGTGATCTTGCCGTCCGCATCGGTCATGCGGATGTTGCCTTCGGCGTGCAGCCGCTTGGTCTTCTGGTCGTAGATGACCTTGTCGGCCTCGACGCTGGTCCCGTTATAGAACATCTGCACGTTGCCGACCGCCGACACCCGCGAGTTGTTGTAGTCGTAATCGACCTGGGTGGCCTGGACCAGCATCTGCCCGTCGCTGGCGGTCTTCGGCGGTTTCGGCCGGACGGGCACCGGGTTGTAGGTAAAGCTTTGCGCCGAAGCCGGTGCGCTCCCGGCAATGCCGAGCGCGCCGGCGCCAAACAGCCCGACAATCAACGCGACGACAGGACCCCGGACGGCGGCCAAGAGGGTACGCTGACGGCGCGCGCCTGCGCACCGCCGGAATGCGGACAACCTGCCTTGGCGGGCGGCGACAACGGCCACTACCCGTCCTCCTGGTACAACAAGGCCAAAAAGCCGGTGAGGCCGCCCACGCACACGGGCAACCACGCCGCAGCGATCGGATGCATCAACTCAGCCTTGCTCAAATCCTCGGTTACTTTCGACAGAACGTAGAGCAGAAAGCCCGCACCCACGCCACTCAAAACCATCTTTTGCACGCCGCCGAAACGGAAGAACCGCAAGCTCACGGAAGCGGCCAACATCACCATCGCAGCCAGCAAAAACGGCTGTGCAATGAGCTTATGGTACTGCAACCGGTAGCCTGCGGTCGCGAAGCCCGAACTCTCGGAAGATCGGATATAGCCCGGGAGTTGCCAAAAGGACACAGTCTCCGGCGTGGAGAAGCTGTTGCGAACCTGCGCCGCCGTCAGGCTGGTGCGAAGCAGGAAAGTCTCCTGCTCGATCGGGGCGCTGTTGAGGGAGTACCGCCGCACGCCTTTGAATACCCAATGTCCATCATCGAGGGTGGCTTCCCGCGCCTCGATTCGCTCCTTGAACTGGAAGTCGTTGTCGAACGTAAATACCGTCAATCCGGTCAGCCGCACGCCTTGCTGCTCGCTGCGGGCGGCGTTGATGACGGCCTGGCCTTCCTCGGTCACCTGATTGATCCAGAAGCCCTGGGCATCCTGGATGCCGCCACCGGGGGCCGACCCGAACAGTTCGGCTTCCATCTGTTTGGAGATTTCACGCAAACTGGCGGACATCGGATTGTAAAGGGTGGTCGCCAGAACGCCGAGCACGATCGAGCTTGCCAGCGAGGGCGCGATGAACTGCCAGGCGGAAACGCCGGCGGCGCGCGCCACCACCAGTTCGAGCCGCCGCGACAGCGCCAAATAGCATGCCATCGCGCCGATCAGCATGCAGAACGGCATCATCTTTTCGAGCAGTTGCGGCACCCGGAAGAGCGACGTCTCCGCGACCATGACGGCGGACGCCGAAACCAGCCCCGAGGTCTTCCTGACCATCTCGATGTAATCGACCAGCACCAGCAGCATGAAGATGCCGGCAAAAACACCCAGCGCCGCGACCACGAAGCGGCCTGCGAAATAGCGCCCGAGTGTGTTTGTCATCATGCTCATGCGGTGGCCGCTCGTCCGAAAAGCCGAGCCACGCGCGCATTGGATCTATTGATGGCCTCGAGCAGCCCGGCCGGCGGTTCGATGACGACACCCGCTTTGATGAGCCACAGGCCGCCACCGATCGCGGCAAACAGCATCAGATATTGAATGAGCGGTGCGAACTCCGACTTCACCGCCATTACTGAACACGCGAATCCAATCATACGCATTCCGAATA
>NZ_LMUK01000041.1:319871-323187 GCF_009766005.1 Bradyrhizobium sp. S69
CGAACCGCCGATCGAAAAGTTGCGGCTCTGACGCGTGGTGCGCGGCGTGCCGAGAAAGGCAAAGGTGAGGGCGGCGAACGCAAACGGATAGATCGGCGACATGAAGCGGTCATGCAGCTCGGCGCGGAATTGTCCGGGCAATTGCTTGTAGATCGGATCGTCCTGGTCCGGGTAGAGCAGTTCCCAGAGATAACGTTCGCGAATGCCGAGGGCGACGGCTTGATCGTGGTTGGAGAATTTCGACATGTCGAACGCGTAGCGGCCGAACGCCACCATCGCCGGATCGCGCTTGTCGGCTTCCAGCCGCTCGAGATTGCCGTCTTCGAGAATCAGGAACGATCCGCTCTCGTTTTTCAGCACCGTTCCATGGTCGGCGACGATGCTGACGCGTTCCTTTGGATCCCGGCGATCGTCGATGAAGACGCCGGCGAGCAGTCCGCCCGGCCGTCGTTCCCTGATACGGACGGTCAAATTCTGGTCGAGCTGGGCGAAGCGGCCGGGCTGCAGGATGTTGGTGAGGACGTCCGCGGTGATGTCGGCGTCCCACTGCTTGATTCGGCGCATGCCGTCCGGCGCGAGATAGGCCGCGATAAAGGCGACCATCACCGCCACCACGCAGGTGGCGTAGACGAAGGGGAGGAACAGCCGGAACGGCGAAAGGCCGGCGGCGTTCATCACGATGATCTCGGAATCGGTGGCGAGCTTGTTGAGGGTGTGGGAAATCGCGATCATCAGCGCGATCGGCGCGATGATCAGCACCAGCGCGGGAATCACCAGGCTGGTGATGCCGAGAAAGGTCACGATGGTCTGGCCCTGGCTCGTCATCAGGTCGATGCCGCGCAACGCCTGCGTAATCCAGATCACGCCCGTCAGGCTGATCAGGACCACCGCAAACGACCCAAGCGTCGTGCGAAAGATATATTTGTCGATCGACCCCATCGCTACCGCACGATCCCACCTCGCGACCGGAACCGCAGCTGACGACCAATCCTGAAACCAGGATCCCCTATGGTCGCGCCGCCGTTCCAGCCGGCCCACCCTCTCTCACTACATCCCTTTGATCCGTCAACAAAATGGCCGGGCCGTGGCACCCTTAGGATATGGTTAATATTCACGCTATGTGGCCTTCCGGCCACGGCAGAGCTTGGCTTTGCGCACCCGGGCGGGCCAAAGTGCGCGGGAATATGGTCTTGACGGGATGTACAGCACCGCCAAAGAGACTATCGACCGGGCTTCCAGCCCGGTTACAGCCCTGATTTTTGGAGGATTTGCCCATGTCCGACGCCGTCAAGGTCGGCTTCGTCCCGTTTTCCGCCATCTCGCGCGGCATTCTCGTCGTGTTCTGCGACGACATGTTGAAATTCGGCGATGCGGCCAGCAAGGCGCTGGGATCGGCCGTCGAACTGGTCGGACGAGTCGCGGCCGCCAACCGGTTCAAGGGCAAGAGCGGCTCGACCCTCGATATCCTGGCGCCCCAGGGCCTCAAGGCCTCCCGCCTGATTGTGGTCGGGGTCGGCAAGCTGTCGGCGATCAAGAACGACGATTTTCTCAAGCTGGGCGGCGTGATCGCCGGCAAATTGCGCGCCGGCAGCGAGGCCGTGACGGTGGTGGCGGATTTGCCCGATGGCGCCATGAAGCCCGGGCAGTCCGCCGAGATTGCCGCGGGCGTCCGGCTTCGCGCCTATAAATTCGACCGCTACAAGACCAAGAAGAAAGACGGCGAGGAGGCGGCATCGCGCGCCGAGGTTTCGCTGGCGGTCGGCGACGTCAACGCGGCGCGGAAAGCCTTCGCGCCCGACGGCCATATCGTCGACGGGGTGATTCTGGCGCGCGAACTCGTCAACGAGCCGCCGAACGTGCTGTACCCGATCGAGTTCGCGCGTCGCGCCTCGCAACTGCGCAAAGTCGGCGTCGATGTCGAGGTGCTCGACGTCAAGGCGATGACGAAACTCGGAATGGGCGCGTTGCTTGGGGTCGGCCAGGGCTCGACGCAGCCGAGCCGGACCGTGATCATGCGCTGGAACGGCGGCAAGCGCGGCGATGCGCCGGTGGCGTTTATCGGCAAGGGCGTTTGTTTCGACACCGGCGGCATTTCGATCAAATCCGCCGGCGGCATGGAGGACATGAAGGGCGACATGGGAGGTGCGGCCTGCGTGGTCGGACTGATGCACGCGCTCGCCGCGCGCAAAGCCAAAGTCAATGTGGTCGGCGCGATCGGTGTGGTCGAGAACATGCCCGATGGCAACGCGCAGCGTCCCGGCGACATCGTCACCTCGATGTCCGGCCAGACCATCGAGATCATCAACACCGACGCCGAGGGCCGGCTGGTTCTGGCCGATGTGCTCTGGTACGTGGCCAAGAAGTTCAAGCCGAAATTCATGGTCGATCTCGCCACCCTGACCGGCGCGATCATGGTGGCGCTGGGCACCGAACATGCCGGCCTGTTTTCCAACAACGACGAATTGGCCGAGCGGCTCTCGAAGGTCGGAATCGAGACCGGCGAAAAGGTTTGGCGTATGCCGCTCGGTCCGGAATACGACAAGCTGATCGACTCGCAATTCGCCGACGTCAAGAACACCGGCGGCCGTCATGGCGGCTCGATCACCGCCGCCCAGTTCCTGCAACGCTTCGTCGACGACACGCCTTGGGCGCATCTCGATATCGCGGGAACCGCGATGGGGGCGCCGAAGACCGAGATCAATCACAGCTGGGCTTCGGGCTATGGCGTGCGCCTGCTGGAGCGGCTGGTCGCGGAATATTACGAAGCCAAAAAATAGCCGGAAAATAGCCGAAGCCGCATGACCGAAGTTCTGTTCTACCATCTGCAGGACATGACGCTGGAAAACGTGCTGCCGCCGCTCCTCGAAAAATCGCTGGAGCGCGGCTGGCGCGTCGTCGTGCAGTCGACATCGGAGGAGCGCGCCGACGCGCTCGACGCGCATTTGTGGACCTATCGTGACGATTCGTTTTTGCCGCACGCCACATGGCGGGTCGGCGATGCGGCGGAACAGCCGATCGTGCTGATGGCGGGCGAGGGCAATCCGAACCGGGCCAATGTCAGGTTCCTGGTCGACAGCGCCGCGTTGCCGGCCGATTCGGAGAGCTACCAACGGCTGGTTCTGGTCTTCAACGGCGACGACAGCGATGCGCTGGCGGCCGCGCGTGGCGTTTGGACCGATTGCAAGACAAGGGGCTTCGAGGTTACCTACTGGCAGGCCGACGAGCGCGGACGCTGGCAACGGCGGCAATAGCGGCGATTGCGATTTTGGCGATTTTGGCGGTTAATGATAAACTGCGGTTTCGGCGGGCCGGCTTG
>NZ_LMUK01000041.1:323328-456473 GCF_009766005.1 Bradyrhizobium sp. S69
TCAATTCATCGTGCGAGACGACAACGCTCATCGAAAGCCGCTGCTGGTATTGCTTCTGCTCGCCCCGCTCGTCGCGGGCTGCGCGGGCGCGGGCGATATGTTTTCGTCCGATCTTCTGTCCAAGGACGCGGAATGGTTTTCGCGCACCGGCCGGTTGAGCATCCGCAGCGTTTCGATCGAGACCCCGCCGCTGACCCCGAATAAGACGGTCACGGCGGACGACCTGGTCAGCACGGAAGGCTATTGCGCGGGCATGGCGCCGCCGGCCGGGTCCAACGCTCTGACCGAAGGCGCGGCCGGTGCGCCGCCGCAGCCCTCGACAACAGGTACCGTGGCGCTCGGTCACACCGAATGCGACGTCGTGCGCGGCATCGGCGCACCCGGCAACGTCAATCTGTCCAACAATGGGCGCGGCGATCGGGTGGCGGTGATCACCTATACCCAAGGGCAGCGCGCCGGCATCTATACGTTCACCGCCGGACGGCTGACCTCGATCGAGCGCGGGCCGCAGGCCGAGGTGCAGCCGAAGCCGGTGAAGCCGAAGAAGAAAAAACCGGCGGCGACGTAGTCGCTATCGTAGCCCGGCTTTCGAGCCATTCTCAGTCAGCCTCGGTGCGTAGAGTGGGCAAAGGCGCACTTGCGCCGTGCCCACCATCGTTCGTCGTGCGTGCGATTGGTGGGCACGCTTCGCTTTGCCCGCCCTACGATTTTCGAGCAGTTCTAAATCAGCTCAGCCCGTCGCTTCGTCGTATTGCGAACTTGCCACCAGCCATTCTTCCTCGGCGCGCAGCAATGCGCTGGCCGCACCCGCGCGCGCCTTGCTGAGCTGGGCGGCCTGTTTCGGATCGCGCTTGAACAGGTCCGGCAGCGCCAGCGCGGTGTCGATTTTCGCGATGATGCCGTTGATGCGGGCGATCTCGGCCTCGGCGTCGGAAATCTTCTGCTTCAGCGGCACGCGTTTTTCGGATTTCGCGCGCTGCGGCTTGTCGCGGCCGTTGCCGCGCTCGTTGCCGGCGCGGTCGCGCGAATTGGTGCGCATGCCGCGCGCCGACAACACCATGCGCCGGTAATCGTCGAGGTCGCCGTCATAGTCGGTGACGGTGTGGTCGGCCACCACCCATAATTGATCGGCGCAGGCTTCGATCAGATAGCGATCATGCGACACCATGATCACGGCGCCGGGGAATTCGTTGATCGCCTCGGCCAGCGCCGCGCGGCTGTCGATGTCGAGATGGTTGGTCGGCTCGTCGAGGATGATCATGTTGGGGCCGAAGAACGTCGCAAGCCCGAGCAACAGCCGGGCTTTTTCGCCGCCCGACAGGCTCTTGACGATGGTGTCGCCGGCTTTGCCGGAGAAGCCGATCGCGCCGACACGGGCGCGCACCTTGCTCTCGGGGGTATCCGGCATCAGCTTGCGGACGTGATCGTAGGGCGAGCCGTCGAGATTGAGTTCATCGACCTGGTGCTGGGCGAAATAGCCGATCGAGAGTTTTTCGGCGCGGGTGACGTGGCCGGAGAACGGCGGCAGCTTGCCCGCCAGCAGTTTGACCAGCGTCGATTTGCCGTTGCCGTTGGAGCCGAGCAGGGCGATGCGGTCGTCGGTATCGATGCGCAGCGTGACGCGATTGAGCACCGGCTTTTTCGGATCGTAGCCGACCGAGACGTCATCGACCGCGATGATCGGCGGCGACAGCATCTTTTCCGGCGTGGGAAACGAGATTTCGCGCACGTCCTGCGTCACCAGCGCCGTCACCGGCTTCATCCGCTCCAGCATCTTGACGCGGGACTGGGCCTGGCGGGCCTTCGAGGCCTTGGCTTTGAAGCGGTCGACGAAGGCTTGCAGCCGCTTGCGCTCGTCGGCCTGCCGCCTGGCGTGCTTGGCATCGAGCATTTCGCGCGTCGCGCGCTGTTCCTCGAACGAGGAATAGCTGCCCTTGTAGAGCGTCAGCTTGCCGCGATCGAGATGCAGGATCTGGTCCACCGACGTATCGAGCAGGTCGCGGTCATGGCTGATGACGATCACGGTGCGCGGATAATTCGCCAGATGATCTTCCAGCCACAGCGTGCCCTCGAGATCGAGATAGTTGGTGGGTTCGTCGAGCAGCAGCAGGTCGGGTGCTGCGAACAGCGTCGCGGCAAGTGCGACCCGCATCCGCCAGCCACCGGAGAATTCCGAGCAGGATCGCGCCTGATCGGCGGTGGAAAATCCAAGGCCGGACAGGATCGCGGCGGCGCGGGCAGGGGCGGAGTGGGCGTCGATATCGACCAGCCGGGTCTGGATGTCGGCGATCCGCGCCGGATCGTGCGCGGTCTCGGCCTCGTGCAGCAGGGCCGCGCGCTCCAGATCCGCCTTCAGCACTACGCTGATGAGGCTTTCCGGGCCGTCGGGCGCTTCCTGCGCGAGACTGCCGACACGCCACCTGGGCGGGATGGCGATGCTGCCGGTCTCGGTCGGCAATTCGCCGCGGATCGCATGAAACAGCGTCGATTTGCCGACGCCGTTGCGGCCGACAAAGCCGACGCGGGCGCCGGGCACGATCTGCACGGAGCTATCCTCGATCAGGAGCCGTCCGGCGATCCGGATCGATATGTCGGTGATTGAAAGCATGCGGCCTTGTCACCGCTGCCGAGACCAAACGCAACCTGTTTATCGGCAAAATATCGCGCGAAATGTCACCTTGCCGGCTGGTTTCGGCCGGCTAGCTTCGTGCGCGGCTTTCGTGATCGCGCTGGCGCAATTGGTCGATCAGATCTTCAAGGCGGGAGGATCGCTGCAGCGGCTCGGGCTGCAGGTCACGTCGCAGCCGCTCGCCGACAGCATCGCAAATCGATCTGCTGGTGGCGCGATCGAGCGTCTTGCTGGGGTCGTCGGTTCGGCTGCTCATCATCGGTTCCGTCCAGATGTCCGCTGGGTGACACAGCATCAAGTCGCAGTGATCAAAAATGTTTCACGTCCACGTAACATTGCGTGCCCGCTTGCCAAAAGACGCATAGCTGGTTCCCGCCACAGAAAAGAGCCCCGGCGCTGGCGCGGCCGGGGCTCTTTGGCGGCTCGATCGGTCGATCGAGGTTAATAGCAGCGGTTGATCAGGCGCCAGCGCGGTCCCCAGGGCGTCGGGACCAGTTGCCTGACATAGCAGCCGCCGTAGCCGGATCCGTAATAGGCCGGGCCGCCGACATAGAAGCGCGGGCCGCCCCAGCCGCGATGCCAGCCGCCGCCGCCATGCCACCCACCGTGCCAGCCACCGCCACCCCAGGCCGAGGCGGAGGTCGGCGCCAATGCGGCCGCGCCCAGCGACAGCGCGGCAACTGCAACAAGCGAGAGTTTGCGTAACATGGGTTGTCTCCTCAAGGTTTGGCGCCACCGGCGCCGCTGAGATCGTGGTCCCGGACGCCTTGCCTTGATCCCGCAAGGGGGGGTGGAAGGCGCTCGGTTGATCGCAGGTTAGGCCTGGCAAAATGAACCGGACCCGCACGCGCGTTTCAGAATGGGTTCACCTTGGTGAAATCGCGGTAATTTTGGGCAGCAACGGGCTCGCCGGATCGCTTGCCGTCCCGCGATGGCGCCGATATAAGCGCCGCAACTCCCACCAGCGGTTTTCAAGGACGAGATCATGGCGATTGAACGCACCTTTTCGATTATCAAGCCGGACGCGACCGAGCGTAATTTGACCGGCGCGATCAACGCGCTGATCGAGAAGGCCGGCCTGCGCATCGTGGCCCAGAAGCGCATTCGGATGACCCGCGAACAGGCCGGGACCTTCTATGCCGTCCACAAGGCGCGGCCGTTCTTCGGCGAACTGGTCGATTTCATGATTTCCGCGCCGGTCGTCGTTCAGGTGCTCGAGGGTGAAAACGCCGTGCTGAAACATCGCGACGTGATGGGCGCGACCGATCCTTCGAAGGCGGCCGACGGCACCATCCGCAAGCTGCATGCGAAGTCGATCGGCGAGAACTCGGTGCATGGTTCGGACGCCGCCGAGACCGCCGCGATCGAAATCGCGCAGTTTTTCTCGGGCAACGAAATCGTCGGCTGATCACGCTGACACCGGCGCGCTCTTCGGCTGACATCAGCCGCAAGGGCCGTCGGGCCAACAGGGGCGGGCTGTGAACGGACTATTGCAGGTCTTTGACCCCGCCAGCGTCGGCGCCGTGCTGACGCAATTCAAGGTCGATCTGCAAACACCGACATTCTGGCTGGCGGTCGGCAAGATCATCTGGATCAACGTGCTGCTGTCGGGCGACAACGCGCTTGTGATCGCGATGGCGTGCCGTGGCCTGGCGCCCCGGCAACGCGTCTGGGGCATGACGATCGGCGCCGGCATCGCGGTGATCCTGCTGATCGTCTTCACCGGCATCGTCGCGCGGCTGCTGGTGCTGCCCTATCTGAAGCTGGTCGGCGGCCTTGCGCTATTGGTGATCGCGGCCAAGCTTCTGGTGCCCGAAGACGAAGGCGATGACGTCACCGCGGGCACCAGCCTGTGGCACGCGATTCAGATCGTCGTGATCGCCGACATCGTCATGAGCCTCGACAACGTCATCGCGGTGGCTGCCGCCGCCAATGGCGAAATTCCGCTACTGATCCTTGGTCTTGCCGTCAGCATCCCGATGATCATCGCCGGTGCCGCGCTGATCATGCTGGTGCTCGACCGGTTTCCGATCCTGATCTGGCTCGGCGCGATCTTGCTGGGCTGGATCGCCGGCGACGTGATCGCGACCGATCCGGCCGATCATCCGTTCCTGCAACGGCTGCTGGATGGCCAGATCGCCTTCAATCTCGATGCGACCTCGTCGATTTTCAATTGGTCGCCGCACATCCGGCTCAATGGCGACATCGACGAATATGTCTGCTCGATCCTCGGCGCGATCACCGTGCTGGTGGTCGGCTCGATCTGGCGGCGGCGCAAGCTGCGCCAGCTCAAAAAGCCCGCGCTTTCGGTCGCGAGCGAAGCGGCACCGCCGCTCGACCGTTAGCGGCGGGATCGTCTAGCGCCTCGCCGTCAGCGCATCGCGCGCCTTTTCCAGCGCTTCGAGTTCGGCGTTTTGCTGTTCGATCCGCTCCGCGATCCGCTCTTCGTTGCGATCACCCGAAGCGCCCGCGGCCTGCTCGATCAATTGCCGGATGTTGTCCCGGGTTATGGCCATGCGATCTTCCAGTTCAGCCAACGATAATGCGCTGTAGTCGGTCATCGCGTTCTCCGATCATGTGCTTCGCGCGAAATTAGCCACGCCCGCACCCGGGAGCTATCGATATATTTCAGCGCGTGGGCTGGAACATTTCGGCGGGTCAGCGCCGCACGATCGATCCCGAGCGGCCGAGCAGCCGCGCCAGTTGCTTGAAGCGGCTGCCGACGCGATCGGCGACGAGATCGACCAGCCGGTGTTCGAACATCAGCATCAGCTTGCGGTCGTGGCTGCGAAAATGCGTGGCCGGCAGCACGCCCGGCCGTGCCGCCGATACCAGATGGGCGACCCGGAAGGCTGCGCCGAGCATGCGCGCGCGCTCGACCATCGCCGGCGGCAACAAGGCGCGCATCAGCGCCGGTGGTTCGTTTTCCTCGCTCAGGCCGGCATAGCGATAGAACACCGACAGCGCGATGAAGACCCGGCCCTGATGGCTGATCGAGCCGAAATTTCCGTTGATGATGAGACCGAGCGTTTCCTCGCCGCGGTGATCGGGATGCGCGCGCCACCCGATGTCCGACAGCAGGCAGGCGGCGTGGCGCAGGCGGCGTTCCTCCTCGGTTTCGCGTAGCTTTGTCACCCTGACCAAGCGATCGGTCCAGCCGATCAGTTCCTGGGCATGGCGCGCCGAGCGCGATAGCAATTGGTTGAGGTCCTGCGCGGCGCAGATCAATCCGTCCTTGGCGTGCTCGGCCTGCGGCAGCATTTCATAGAGCAGGCCTTCGCGCACGCCGAAGGTCGAGAACACGATGGTCTTCGGCTTGGCGACGCGGATGATGTGTTCGAGCACCAGTGCCGCATAGGTCAAAAGCGGACGCCGCGCGTCGGCGACGACTTCGATATTGGCCAGCATGTTGGTCGATGCGAGGCGGCGCAGCCGCTGCGCGAAATCGAGCGCCTCCGCGGCCGGAAGCGAATAGCCGTGCATCACCCGCAACGGATAGCCGCTTTGCACGATGTGGATGCGCGCCAGCGCACGCCAGGTGCCGCCGACCGCGTAGAAAGTACGGCCGCGGCCGGCCTTGAGCTGGGCTACGCCGACGAGATCGGCGCTGACGATGCGCTCGGCGCGCTTGAGCGATTTATGCGACGAATCCTGCAACGCCAGGCTGCCCAGCGGCAGCGTCACGCCGCTGCGCGCGCGGTTGCCGCGGACATCGATCAGTTCGAGCGAGCCGCCGCCGAGATCGCCGACGATGCCGTCGGGATTGTGGATGCCTGAAACCACGCCAAGCGCCGACAGCCTGGCCTCGCGCGGTCCCGACAGGATATCGATCGGTACGCCGCAAATACGTTCGGCCTTGGCGATGAATTCGGCGCCATTGCTGGCATCGCGGCAGGCGGCGGTGGCGATCGCAAAAACCCGACCGACCTGCTGCACCCTGCACAGCGCGCGAAACCGCCGCAGCGACGTCAGCGCCTTGGCCACCGCATCGGGCGCCAACAGCCCGGTGCTCTGGACTTCGCGGCCCAGCCCGCACAGGGCCTTCTCGTTGAAGACGGTCACGAGGCTGCGGGCGATCGATGCGTAGACGACAAGACGCACCGAGTTCGAGCCGATGTCGATGACCGCGACGCTGGACGCGCGTTTACGCGGTCGCTTCACCTTGGAAACCCCTCATGAAGATTGCTGACGTTCGTTGCGGCGCGTGAGGCGTCGCGGCGAAGATTCCTTGAGCGACTTTCCACGGCCAGACAGACTCGGATTCGTCATGAAATAGTTGTGCAGATTGAAAGGCTCTTCGCCTTTCGCGGCCTTCATACGCGTTGAGGACCCGTCCGGCAACAATTGCCAGCTTTGCTCGGTGTCCTTCAGATTGGCGACCATGATCTGTTCGAGAACCTGCTGATGCACCGTGGGATTTTGCAGCGGACAGAGCACTTCGACGCGGCGGTCGAGGTTGCGCGGCATCATGTCGGCCGACGAGATATACACAGCAGCTTTCGCACCGGGCAGGCCCTGTCCCATGCCGAAGCAATAAATCCGGCCATGTTCCAGGAAACGGCCGATGATCGATTTGACGCGGATGTTTTCCGAAAGCCCTGATATGCCCGGCCGCAGGCAGCAGATGCCGCGTACCACCAATTCGATCGGCACGCCGGCCTGCGAGGCCTCGTACAGCGCGTCGATGATGTCGGGGTCGACCAGCGAGTTCATCTTCATCCAGATCGCCGCCGGCTTGCCGTGGCGCGCGAAGTTGGTCTCGCCGCGAATATGCTCGAGCATGCGCTTGCGCAGGGTCAGCGGCGATACCGCCATCTTCTCGATGTCGCTCGGCTCGGCGTAACCGGTGATGTAGTTGAAGACCCGCGCGGCGTCGCGTCCGATGATCGGGTCGGAGGTAAAGTAGGAGAGGTCAGTGTAGATCCGCGCGGTCACCGGATGATAATTGCCGGTGCCGGTGTGGACATAGGTGGTAAGGCTGCCGCCCTCGCGACGCACGATCAGCGACAGCTTGGCGTGGGTTTTAAGTTCGATGAATCCGTACACCACCTGCACGCCGGCGCGTTCCAGGTCGCGCGCCCAGCGGATGTTGGCTTCCTCGTCGAACCGCGCCTTGAGTTCGATCAACGCCGTCACTGATTTTCCGGCCTCGGCGGCCTCCGCCAGCGCGCGCACGATCGGTGAGTTGTTCGAGGTACGATAGAGCGTCTGCTTAATGGCGACGACATCGGGATCGCGCGCCGCCTGTTGCAGGAACTGCACGACGACATCGAACGATTCGTAAGGGTGATGGACGATCAGGTCTTTCTGCCGGATCGCGGCGAAGATATCGCCGCCATGATCGCGCACGCGCTCGGGATGGCGCGGCACGTAGGGCACGAATTCGAGATCGGGGCGATCGAGCCTTGTGAGTTGCGACAGTTCGTTCATCGCCAGCACGCCATCGACCAGCAGCACCTCGTCGGGGGCGGTCGACAGCGCATGTTGCACGAAGGCGCGTAATTCCTCGGGCATCTTGGCTTCGATTTCGAGCCGGATCACCGATCCGCGCCGCCGCCGCTTCAGCGCGGTTTCGAACAGCCGCACCAGATCCTCGGCTTCTTCCTCGATTTCGAGTTCGGAATCCCGGATGATGCGGAACGCGCCCTGGCCCTTGACGGTGTAGCCGGGGAATAGCCGGCCGATGAACAGGCCGGTGGCTTCTTCCAGCGTGATCACTCGCACCGCGCCGTCCTTGCCGGCGGGTATCCGGATGAAGCGGTCGATCTTGCCGGGCATACGAATGAGCGCGTTCATCGGCTTGCCGTCGGACACCCGCGCCAGATGCAGCGCGACGGTAAAGCCGAGGCTCGGGATGAACGGGAAGGGATGGGCCGGATCGATCGCCAGCGGCGTCAGCAGCGGGAAAATGTTGTGGAGGAAATGGTCCTCGATCCAGCTCCGCTCGGTCTTGGTGACATCGCGGCCGTCGACCAGGACGATGCCGACACCTTTGAGGATGACGCGCAGATCGCGCCAGATCGCCTGCTGATCGCTGCCAAGCTTGGAGACAGCGTCGTTGATCAGGACCAGCTGCTCGGAGGGCGTCAGGCCGTCGGGGCTGCGCTCGGTGATGCCTTCGCGGACCTGGGCCTTGATGCCGGCAACCCGGACCATGAAGAACTCATCAAGGTTGTTGGCGGAAATCGACAGGAACCTGACCCGCTCCAGCGCGGGATGGCCGGAATTGACCGACTCCTCGAGGACCCGCCGGTTGAAATGGAGCCAGGACAGTTCGCGATTGATGAAGCGCTCAGGGCTGTCGGCCATCGGTGAAGCAGACTGTTGAGGCTGTTCTTTTTCTTTGATTACAATGGCTTGTTCGGATTCCATCAGAATTCAATCCATCTCGAGACCGGAGGCGGCCCGGCCTGTGGCGAATGCGCACAAACCATGTGTTACTGCGATGACGTTTCGATGACATTGACGTTCCTGGCGCAGGTGCCGTCAAGGCGAACCGGCCCGGACGGACCCGGCATCGAGCCTGACGATCAGACCTGCGGATCGGCATCGCGCAGCAATTCGGCGGCCAGCGCCCGGGTCACCGGCCGGCCCAGCCGCAGCGCTTCGCTGTCCAATAGCTCGACGGCCTGCCGCGCGGCGGCAAAGGACCGCTCGATCCGGGTCGCCAGGAAGCTCACCACGGCCTCATCGATCAGCATCTGGCGGTCGGCGCAAAACTTGACGATCAGCGCCCGAAACAACTGATCGTCCGGCGGCAGCAGCGACACCGTCGGTATCGCGCGCAGCCGGGAGCGCAGATCGCGCAGCTCGACCGCAAGCGCCGACGGCGGTTCGCGCGCGGTGATCAGAACATAGGCCTGTTCTTCGCGGGTCAGGTTCAGCAAATGGAACAGCGCGCGCTCATCGAATTGCTGTGGCTTGAGGTCTTCGACCACCAGCGCCCCGGTTGCCAACGCGCCCGGAACCTCGGCCACGGTCAACGCGTGCGCGCTGGTCAAGCGGGCGCCGGCCTGTTCGGCCCAGATCGCGGCGAGATGGCTCTTGCCGGAACCTTCGGGCCCGACCAGCAGCATCACCCGGTTCGGCCAGTCGGGCCAGCCGTCGATCAAGGCCAGGGCTGCGGCGTTGGCCGGACCCTCGAGAAAATTGTCGCGGCCGAGGCTTTCGGCATGCGGCAGGGCGAACGCAAGCTGACGAGGTTGAACGCGGCCTGCCACGCAGTCACTCCATGCCGGGGTCCACCCCGGCAATTAATATGCCGGGGGTCACCCCGGCGAAATTAACACACCGAAGCGCTCAATTGGCTTCGATTGTGCTCATGTGCCGCGCCCACTCGACGAGATAGAAGGATACGGAAAGCAATGTAAAGATCGTTACCAGCGCCATCAGGACCAGATCATACGGCCCTGAATCGAACCCGAACCCGAGTGATGCCAGCACCAGGGCCGCGAATCCCACCTGGGCGACGGTATTGAGTTTCGACACCATCAGCGGCTTCATCGGGATCGGCTTGCCGTACAACCATGACACGATCACGGCGCCGACGATCATGATGTCGCGCGATACCACCAGGATCACGATCCAGCGTGGGATCGCACCCCAAATTCCGAGCGCCATGTAGATCGACACCAGCAGTGCCTTGTCTGCCACCGGATCGAGCAGGGCGCCCAGTTCGCTCGACATATTGAAGCGCTTGGCGAGGAAGCCGTCGACGGCGTCGCTGATGCCGGCGATGATGAAAATCGCAAAGGCGATTTCCATCTGGTTGGAGGCGATCGCCCAGACGATGAAGGGCACCGCCAGAATGCGGCCCAAGGTGATGATATTTGGTATGTTCAACGCGGCGCTTCCCGGCTAGCGGCCTGATTTCGTGATCGATCCGGCCTTTGCCAGCCTTTGCGGACCCGGCCGGTTCCCGTCTACATAGTTTCTTCCGAAAGCCAGTTCAAAGGCTTTCGCGACGTTTCATTCAATTACATAGATCGCTATATAGCGGTTACTCTTGCGAAGCTGGCCAAAGTCAAAATCGATCGCAAGCCGCGGGCACGGTTGACCCGCGTCCCGGGCGTGGAGAAGAACATCGCGTTTGCACTCAAGCTGCTGGCGCTGCGCTCGACTATCAAGTCGAGCTACGCTTTCGGACGGCAGGTGCGCCACCGCTTCGATATCGACGGCAACACGCCTGCGAGGTCATGAAGGTCGCCCGGGTGTACGGCAC
Source organism: Bradyrhizobium sp. S69 (assembly GCF_009766005.1). Lineage (GTDB taxonomy): Bacteria > Pseudomonadota > Alphaproteobacteria > Rhizobiales > Xanthobacteraceae > Bradyrhizobium. The sequence goes on from NZ_LMUK01000041.1 coordinate 334,179, forward strand.
CCCGGCCGGAGATATTCACCAGCTGTCTTAAAATGCGTTGCTGCACCTGTCGTCGCTGGCGCGCGGCCAGCGGCCGCGCGCCAGGCGCTGGAGCGTCGGATCATGGTCGGCTCGGTATCCGGCGCCCCGGAGATCCGCGCCACCAGCAGGGCGCGCAGGGGCAGCACGCCAAGGCGCTAGGCCGATCAACCGGCGGTGATGGCGGCCTAGCGCCTTCTCAAGAACCGTTATTCCCGGAAGCAAAGAAATGGCCTATGTAAAATGACACTGCCCCGGGTGCGACCCGGGGCAGTGTCTACCGTTCCCTTTGGACGGGTGCCGGTATCGGCCCTGGTGGAGGGGGCCGCAGCGGGGACCGCATCTTCGTTGGACCGAAGAGCGGCATCAGAAAGGGCGGGTCGATCTTTGCGGGAAGATCCGCCCCTTCTAAGCCTTGCGAAGTCCGGCCGGCGTCTCAAGATCCTTTTTCATCTTGCGCCGTTTTTCCCGTTCCTCTGTAAACTCTGGCTCGAGCGCCTTGATCTTCGCGACCAAGCCATCGAGGTGATAGACGTTGCTGTTGTAGTCGCCAGCCGCAGTCTTGCGGATTTCGCGCTCGATAAGCCCCGCCTTTTCCAGCTCTCGCACGTTGTTCTGAATTGTTTTCTCGGCCACGCCGATCCGCTTCGAGAGATCGCGCTTGGTCGGGAACGGGCGCCGTGTCGGTTCGTGCCAGTAATCGAGCAACTGGATGATGATGTTCATCTGCATCGGCGTGATGCCAACGCGCCTTTGGGCCTTCAGCAGGATAGACGGGATCCCGGCATAACCGTGCCCACAGACCAGCTTGCCCCAGATCTTCTCGGTCGACGATAGTTTCCGAACCGGCGCGGCGGCTTTCGGGAAATCTACTACTTCGGCTTGCTTTGCGGCCATGGCGCGTCCTTTCGATGAACGACAGTTACGCGCCCGCAGCCCCGCAATCAATCGGGGCGGCCCCTGGGGGGTGGGTAATCTAGCGGGACCACCTGTGTATAGCTTATTGGGCTGATTGCTACATGACGATGTACGGTCACGATGCTTAGCTGGTGGGTTTAACCTCCACCTCAGGCAGGGTGCCACCCCACCGGTAGGGTTCCAAAATTCCCTACCCCTCGCGCAGGCGCGTTTCTGGCTACCGCGCTACACCGTGCAATCTATCGGGGACCAGTAGCGTCCACAAGCGGCGGCCACCCGAACCACCGCCGGTGATAACGCACCGACGCCGCCAAGCGCGTCGGCGGGAGCGTTACGGCATGAATGGTCCGAGCTTTCGCGCAATTTCGGCGCGTATGATGCCTTTCGCTGCTTCCGAGACGAACCTCAGAGTCTGGCCGCCGGCTGTCGTAGCAATCGACTTCGCTTTTTCCCAAACATCGGGACTTCGGGTGGAATCGATAAAATCGTGTCCATCGGCTGTTAGGCGCGTGACAGTGAATGTTCCGGACGTCATGCCATATTCGCCATCGAGCCACCCCTCGTCGAGGATCATCATTAGATTATAGGCCAGCACATCTTCGTCGTGGTCGGGCAATGGGACCAACTGGCTTGCGTGGCCGTTCAAACGGCTACGGCCATTAAGGTCTGGGTCTTCCTCAAGAGCAAGCATCATCTGCCTGATGAGATCGAGGTTCCGCTTCATGAATAATACTTGCCCCGCGAGGTCGTCCCCATTTGGATGGTGGCGTAGGGTCATCGCACCTTTTTCATAACCACAGCCAACACGATTGCGATCGCCAGACCTATAATCCATTGGTGGTGAGCTTTAAAATAATCCCAGACGGCGTGCGATGCGCGAGACGTCCAATGTCGTTGATAGTGATTCAACAGAAAGAAACCGCTGCCGGGCGTATTCGCAAAGGGTTTCCCCTCCTACCAGCGGCGCAGTCGAGTGATCACCGGTCGAAGTCCTTTTCCGTGGCTTCCCTATGGCCAGGAGGATTGCCGTTGTCTTTCTCGGCCGAGATATCCAATCTAGCTAAAATCGGGTTCGTAGCGGACGCCAGGGACGGAACCCTTCCCTCCGCATTGCGGGCAGGTTTTCTCTTGAATTTTTGGCATTCCGCTGGGGTAGAATCCGGAAGCTGGAACAGCAATAATTTTGCGACCATTGCAACAGGGACAGGTGGCATCGATCGGTATGGCGTGAACTTGCCCTGTTCGTTGACAAGTAGGGCAGCCTGCCTCTGTCTCCCATGTCGGACCAGTTGTAATGCAAGACGTGCATCTAATATTTGTATGGTAGGTATAGGAGGGATTGCTCTCCCAGCCGCCCTCATGTGAAATTTTCCGGTATCCGGTACCATTACAAACTGGGCAGCGACCTGGCGTTACTAAAATACCGCGCCCCACGCACTTCGGGCAGATCATGGATTACCTCCAAGGCGCTACCATATTGGCAAGTTTTGGCATGTGATCGGGTGAAAAAGCGATCGACGAAAGCGCATGATAATGTCCTTTCGCCCGGATGCGCGAACAGGACGGGGCCTTTGCTGACAGCTTTATCGGGGGGCCATCGGCGCTCGGTCCTGCCCTGCCCATGGGTACACCGTTTCGAAAAGTGCTTTATGGGTGTCGAAAACATCTTTGTAGGAAAGATGCGCGGTCGCCGCAAGCGAGACCAATGACGTAGGGTGCTGTCAGGCTGTCGACGCGCAACGCCGCGATGAACGTCAAGGTTTTCCAGTGACCGTGCGGTACACTCGCAACGAGCCGCTCGCCTCGCGGACAGCGACCGGAATGGCGAGCCATTTTGGTCGTCACCGACGTCTCATCAATAAAAACCAGCCGTTTCGCCCGTAAAGACGATTGCTCGGCTTTCAGTTCCGCGCGCGCAGCGGCGACATCAGGCCGATCCTGTTCGGCGGCGTGCAGTGTTTTTTTTAAACGTGATGTGGTGTCGATCGTAAAACTGCCAGACCGAGGTTCTGCCGACGGTAAGTTTCTTGACTGATGCGAGCCGCGCGCCGATTTCGTCAAGTGTCAGATCGGTTCACGCCGGCGGGTTGTCCCCGAGCTTCACAGACGGACACGTTGCATGACCGTACGCGGCATGCACAATGACAGTGGGCCCAGGAGCGCTTACGCCTCTGGGCCCGGCCCCTGCCAGTCAGGTGCTGGATCAGAAGGGCCGGAGGTCAGATCTCCGGTCTTTCGTCGTTTCCGCACCGACGAATCGAAGTTGGCACAACGCGTGACTCCGCGGATAGGCAAAGCTCGCCGCTATGCACCGTTCTTCAAAAATGTGGATGAAAACTGCGGAAGATGCCGCTTTGAGTTGACGGGCTTTGGGCCAAACACGGGCGCAATTCGTTTCGAATCGTGAAGCCGATCATTACCGTGGCGGCCAGCTAGCAAAATGATGGCCGAAACGAAGCCCCGAGGTATTTTTCAGGTGAAACGTTTTGGTTGAGAACAGCCGGTAAGTCTCAGTCACGCTTACTAAATTCTCGCTTTAGTGAGCTAACTGGTTGTATCTACATCGTATAGGCGAGGGCCGCTTGCGAGCCATTGCACGCCGGCGGATTCCGACGTAACCAGCCGCCATCATCTGGAATCGGGCATGAACGAGCGCAAAAACGGCCTCACTTACGCGGATTCGGGCGTCGACATCGATGCCGGCAATCGTCTGGTCGATCTGATCAAGCCGATGGTGCGGGCCACAGCGCGTCCCGGCGCCGATGCCGAGATCGGCGGCTTTGGCGGCCTGTTCGATCTCAAGGCCGCGGGCTTTGTCGATCCGGTGCTGGTCGCCGCCACCGATGGGGTCGGGACCAAGCTCAAGATCGCGATCGAGACCGGCCTGCATGGCGGCATCGGCATCGATCTGGTGGCGATGTCGGTCAACGATCTCGTGGTTCAGGGTGCCGAACCGCTGTTCTTTCTGGATTATTTCGCCTGCGGCAAGCTCGATCCGCAAGCCACCGCGGCGATCGTCGCCGGCATCGCGGAAGGCTGCCGGGAATCCGGCTGCGCGCTGATCGGCGGCGAGACCGCCGAAATGCCCGGCCTCTACAAGGATGGCGATTACGACCTCGGCGGTTTTGCGGTCGGGGCGGCCGAACGCGGCACGCTGCTGCCGCGGCCCGATATCGCGATCGGCGACGCGGTGATCGGACTGGCCTCCTCGGGCGTCCATTCCAACGGGTTTTCGCTGGTGCGCAAGATCGTCGAGCGCACCGGCCTCGGTTTTGAAGCGCCGGCGCCGTTTTCGCCGGTCATGACGCTCGGCGGCGCGCTGCTGACGCCGACCAGGCTCTATGTCAAATCGTGCCTGCGCGCGATCCGCGAGACCGGCGCGGTCAAGGGACTGGCCCATATCACCGGCGGCGGCTTTACCGACAACATTCCGCGCGTGCTGCCAAAGCATCTCGGCGTCGGCATCGACCTGGAGCGTTTGCCGGTGCTGCCGGTGTTCAAATGGCTGGCGGAGCAGGGCGGCATCACTGAGCTGGAACTGCTGCGCACCTTCAACTGCGGCATCGGCATGATCGCCATCGTCAAGCCGGATGCGATCGACGCCGTGACCGATGTGCTCACGCAAAGCGGCGAGACCGTTGCGCTGCTCGGCGAAGTCATCGCGGCTGAAGGCGAGCATCGCGTGGTCTATAACGGTCATCTCGATCTCACATCATGAAACGCCGTGTCGCGATCCTGATTTCCGGGCGCGGATCGAACATGGCCGCGCTGATCGATGCGGCCAAGCTTTCGGATTTTCCCGCCGAGATCGCCATGGTGATTTCCAACCAGCCCGATGCGCCCGGTCTGGTCACGGCAAGTCAAAGCGGCGTGCCGACGCTCACCATCGAGAGCAAGCGTTTTGGCAAGGACCGCGCCGCTTTCGAGGCCGCGCTGCAAACAGCACTCGACCAGCACAAGGTCGAACTGATCTGCCTCGCCGGCTTCATGCGGCTGCTGACGGCCGAATTCGTGCAGCGCTGGTACGGCCGCATGCTCAACATCCATCCATCGCTGCTGCCGTCGTTTCCGGGGCTCGAACCGCAGGCCCAGGCGCTGCGCGCGGGCGTCAAGATTTCCGGCGCCACCGTGCATTTTGTCATTCCGGAAACCGATGCCGGCCCGATCGTGATGCAGGGCGCGGTCCCGGTTGCCGACGACGATACGCCGGAGACGCTGGCAGCAAGGATCCTCGCCGTCGAGCACCGCATCTATCCCGACGCGCTCAGGCTGGTGGCCGGCGGCGGCGTGCGGCTGGAGGGCGATCTCTGCAAGGCGCCGGCAAACGTTGCCCGCGAGGATGTCCTGATTGCGCCGGGGCCGGTTTCACCGTTGTAAAAATCGGCGACCACCTGTGGCCGCGGAACAACAATGACCGCTAATCGGCCGGTGACGGCGGGCATGACCGATTGACGCTCCGGAAGAACTGGGGGCAAATCGGCGGCGGCCGACGGTGATTTTCGGCAATTTTTCGCTGCGCTTTTTTTAGGAATGATTTTGATGCGCGGCTCATCGAGGCCTCCGCACTTTGGCAAAACCGGTACCGGTCAGAGGCTCGGCCGAGGGCTCGCGACAGCCATTGCCAAGGCTGTCGCGGCAATGGTTTTCGCGCTCGCGCTGATGCTGACGGCAAATCCGGTGCAAGCCGCCGCCGTATCGCCAACCCCCACGCCGACACCGACCCCCACGCCAACTCCGACACCGACGCCGACACCGAGCCCCAGTCCGGCGCCCTCGCGATCCTCTGATAATACCGGCATGGCCGCCGGCGCCACGCTCGCCAATCTCGGCAGCAACTTCCTGGAGCGCCTCGGCAACCAGGCCACGCACGGCTTTGGCAATGCGTGGCGCAGCAATCCGGGCGGCGGCGGCGCTTCCGAGGCCACCGATGAGCCGCGGTTCCGAACCTGGGGCGAGGCCTATGGCATCTCGGCGACGACGGCAGCCCAAGGCGATTTCGCCGGCGACCACCGTCAGACCTATGGCGGCGTGGCCGGGGTGGGGGCCAGGATCGCGCCCGGCGTCAATGTCGGCTTTTCGATCGACCAGAGCCGGACCTCGATCGACGTTCCGCTGGCGCTGCAATCGGCAACCCTCGACCTCACCCAGTTCGGCTTCAACGCCTCGGTGGACAAGGGGCCCTGGACTTGGGCCATCGCGCTGGTCCACGGGCTGGGAAGTATCGATTCCAGCCGCGACACCGGCGGCGGCATCGCCGGCGCCCGCTATGGCGGTCAGATCGACGGCGCGCTGACCGAACTCAGCTATTACTGGAGTTTCGACCAGAGCCGCATCGTGCCGAAGCTTGCCTTCGAATATGTCCATGCCGGGACCGGCGCATTCCAGGAATCCGGCGGTCTCGATCCGGTAGCGGCGAGCGACGCCACGATGGAGCGCTCGCGCGTGCTGGTCGGCGCCGAGATCGGGCACTACTGGATCTTCGACCAGAAGATTCTCGATCTGTCCGCCTACGGCAAATTCGTCGACAATGTCGCGCAGAATTTCAGCGCGATCACCGTCAGTCTCGATACCCAGAGCATCTCCTTGCAGGGCATCGGCGAAAGCGAATATGGCGCGGATGTCGGCGCCGCCGCGTCGCTGAACCTGACCGACAAAACGCGCCTCTACGTCAATTACGACGGCAAATTCCGCGCCGCGACCCAGTCGCACCAGGGCACGCTCGGCATCGAGTACAAGTGGTAGCGGTATTTCCGGCCCTCATCCTGTGAAGCTATCTCCGACGTCATCCCCGGGATGAACGCAATTGCGTTCACCCGTGAGGTGCGAGCTCTTGCGAGCCTCGAAGGATGTTGTTCTGCGCGGTGCGTGTAGCCATCCTTCGAGGCTCGCCGAAGCCGGAGAGTACCTCAGGATGACGCCCGGAGAGTATTCGGAAACGCTGCAATAGAAACGAGCGACAAGCTCAGCTTCGATCGACCCTGATCACGCGGCCTTTTTCCATCGCCAGCGCCAGCCGGCCGTGCTTGAGCGCCAGCGCTGCTTCGCCGAACAGCTCGCGGCGCCAGCCGTGCAGCGCGCCGACATCGGCATTATCGTCGGTTGCGATCTGCTCCAGATCATCGACCGTCGCGATCACCTTGCTGGCGACGGCGTGACGCTCCGACGTCATCCGCAGCAGCACCTTCAACAATTCGACGGTTGCCTGGCCATTGGAATTGCCGCGCGGCTTTTCGATTTTCGGCAAGCTCGCTGGATCGCGGGCGAGGCCGCGCTGCACGGCGGCGACGATGTCGGTGCCCCATTTCGAGCGATCGAAACCCTTCGGCAGCGAACGCAGATTGGCCAGCCGCTCCAGGCTGGTCGGGGCGTGGGTGGCGATGTCGCCGACCGCGTCGTCCTTGAGCACGCGGCTGCGCGGAACGTCACGGCTTTGCGCTTCCTGCTCGCGCCAGGCGGCGACTTCCATCAGCACCGCGAGCTCCTTGGGCTTGCGCACCCGCGTCTTCAGCCGCTCCCAGGCGCGTTCGGGGTGGAAATCGTAGGTCTTGGGCGAGGTCAGGATTTCCATTTCCTCGCTGACCCATTCGCTGCGGTCGCGCTTCTTGAGGTCGGCATCGAGGGCGGCGAACACGTCGCGCAAATGGGTAACGTCGGAGACCGCATAATGCATCTGCTCGGCGCTCAGCGGCCGGCGCGACCAGTCGGTGAAACGATGGGTCTTGTCGGGCCGGTGGCCGGTGATGCGTTCGACCAATTGGTCATAGGCGATGCTGTCGCCATAGCCGAGCACCATCGCCGCAACTTGCGTATCGAAGATCGGGTGCGGAATAGTGCCGGACTGGTGCCAGACGATCTCGATGTCCTGCCGCGCGGCGTGGAACACCTTCAGCACCTTCTCGTCGGCCATCAGGTCGAAGAACGGCTGGAGGTCGATGCCTTGCGCGAGCGTATCGACGACGACCGCTTCCTCCGCGCTCGCCATCTGCACCACGCAGAGCAGGGGATAATAGGTCGTCTCCCGCAGGAACTCGGTGTCGACGGTGATGACCGGGTGCTGGGCGAGGCGGCCGCACACCGCGGCAAGTTCAGACGTCGTCGTAATCAGATCCATGAACGGTCCATAGCGCAACTAGCGCCGCCGATCTGAAGCCCCCTTGCACCCCGGCAGGTACAACAAGCGAATTTCAACCGAAAAGCGGCACCAGAAAAACATGCATTCTTGCTGGTGTCCCGTTTCCGAAGTTCGCGTCAGCGCAAGCCGGCGGTATCGGATGAACTTCGGAAACGGGCCACCGATCACGGCGTTCGGCCGAAAGCACTGATATGTCAAGGGTGTTGCAGCGAATTCGAGCCTTGCATTTGCGCCGGAATGTGGATTACCGGCCTGAATCGCCTAAGGGTGGGCGGGGCGGATCCCGGCCAACGCCGGCTGCAAGGCACCGTCAGCGAGCGACCGGTCAGGAATCGCTGAGGCGCCGGGACGACCGCCGTTCCGCGGGAGCCGGAACCGCCAGCACGATGATGCACAGCCCGACCATGGCCAGCCCGATGAATTCAAATACCAACGCGTCCACGGCAATCACCCCCACCAAAGCGGTTAGAATTGTCGGGGAGGCGTTGAGCGTTTGTTAATTTGTGATTCCGCGGCCGAGGGCCGATCGGCGGATGGTGCATGCGCGCTTAAGAAGTGGGGTTAACGGCGGTCCGCCCTGCGGGCCGTCGGTTGAGCGGCCGGCGAAACGCACTCGGTCGCCTTCGGACAGATACACTCAGACACATACGGTTGCGGTCGGTTGTGGCGCGAGGCGTTGGGCGCGCGCTGATTGTCATTCCCATGTCGCCATCGGATGCGACAAATTCGCACAACAGCCGCTGAACTTCTGTCGATATTTTTAACGGTAAGGGGGATCGCGATATGGCCGACGCCGCAATTCAAGAGCTCAGCACCGCCCGGGCGAGATCGGTTCAGGACCATATCGACGAACTGCCGATGTGGGCCGATGGCACCCATTTGCCGTCGGCGCCGATGACCGGGATGCAGTGGCTGATCTGGTCGCTGGCCGCGGCGGGCAAATTCTTCGAAGGTTTTGTGGTGTTCATGACCGGCGTAGCACTGCCGCTGCTGTCGAACGAATTCAACATCGGCGCCGCCGAGCACGGCATCATTGGCGCCGCGAGCCTGTTCGGCATTCTGATCGGCGCGGTCGCCCTGGGCGGCCTGTCGGATCGCTTCGGCCGCAAGCCGATGTTCGTCGCCGAGATGGTGATCTTCTGTGGCTTCCTGATCGCGTTGATCTTCTGCACCAACTTCACCTTCTTGGTGATCTGCCTGTTCGGGATCGGGCTGTCGCTCGGCTGCGACTATCCGACCGCGCACATGATCATCTCCGAGAGCATTCCCTCGACCAGCCGCGGCAAGCTGGTGCTCGGCGCCTTCGCCTTCCAGGCGGTCGGTGCGCTCGCGGGCACCGCGATCGGCTATCTCGTGTTGTCGACATTGCCCGAGATCGGCGCCTGGCGCTGGATGTACGCCTCGGCGATCATTCCGGCGGTGCTGGTGACGATCGGGCGTTTCTACATCGTCGAGAGCGCCAATTGGCTGTCGTCGCGCGGTCAGATGGACAAGGCCGAAGCGGCCGTGAAAAAGCTCCTGATCCGCAAGCCGCAATATCCCGCCGAGATCAACCTGATGGGCCGCGATGAAGCGGCGGCCGCCAACGAGTCCAAGCAGACCTATCTGTCGCTGTTCAACACAACCAACCGGCGCGCCACCATCCTGGCCTCGGTGCCCTGGTTCTTGCAGGATCTCGGCACCTACGGCATCGGCATCTTCACCCCGACCATCCTGGCGGCGGCGGTGGGGGCCAACTCCGATCACGCCCGCAGCGTCGCCGACCTGATCGCCAACGACATCACCGCCGCCAAGGGTGCTGCGCTGATCACCAGCCTTTTGATTTTCGGCATTATCTTTGCGGTGATGCTCGCCGACACCGTGGGCCGGATCGCGCTGCAGATCCTCGGCTTCTTCGGCTGCGCCGCCGGTCTGTTCCTGGCATCGCTGTCGTCGAATTTTACCGGCGGCACGCAAACCCTGCTGATCTTCGCCGGCTTCATGCTGTTCAACTTCATGACCAACCTCGGCCCCAACGCCCAAACCTATCTGTTGGCCGGAGAAGTCTTCCCCACCGCGATCCGCGGCAAGGGAGCGGGCTTTGCCGCCGCCTTCGCCAAGATCGGCGCGGTCGCCACCGCATTCCTGTTTCCGATCCTGCTCGACAAGATCGGCACGCAGGCCCTGCTGTACGGCCTGATCGTGGTCTCGATCCTGGGCGCCGCGGTCACCTGGATGTACCGGATCGAAACCACCGGCGTGAACCTCGACAAGCTGCAACAGCCCGCCGACAAGCAGGCGGCATGATCGCCATCACGAAGGAGACATGAACATGATCGACTTCACGAAATCCGCGTGCTCGGCCGTCACCCTTGCCGCAACCCTCGCGCTTGCCACGATCGCGCTGCCGGCGGCGCCGGCCTACGCTGACGACGTCACCTTGACCGAGACCGGTTCGACGTTGTTGTTTCCGTTGTTCAAGATCTGGGTGGATGAATACACCAAGACCCATCCCGGCATTCACATCACCACCAACGCCACCGGCTCGGGCGCCGGCATCGAGCAGGCGATTTCCGGCGCAGCCCAGATCGGCACGTCAGATGCCTACATGTCGGACACGCAGGCGCGGCAGCATCCAGAGATCATCAACGTGCCGCTGGCGATCTCGGCGCAGACGGTCAACACCAATCTGCCCGGCCTCAACAATGCCAGTCTGAAGCTCGACGGCCCGGTACTCACCGACATCTACCGGGGCAAGATCCGCGCCTGGGACGACAAGGCAATCGCCGCGCTCAATCCGGACGTCAAGCTGCCGCACCACGACATCATTCCGGTGCATCGGAGCGAAGGCTCGGGCGATACCTTCGTGTTCAGCCAGTATCTGACGTTCTCGACGCCGTCGTGGGAGAACGACATCGGCTACGGCACCACGATCGCGTGGCCCACGGTCGCCGGTGGCTTGAATGCCGAAGGCAATCTCGGCGTCCTGCAACTGGTGCAGAAGACGCCGTATTCGATCGGCTATATCGGGGTGAGCTTGCACGCCGAGATCGCCGAGGCCGGCCTCGGCACCGCGGCGCTGAAGAGCTATTCGGGCGAGTATCTGTTGCCGAGCCCTGAGACGATCGCCGCGGCAGCCGCGGCGCTGACCCCGCGGACGCCGCCGGACCAGCGCCTGACCCTGGTCAACGCCCCCGGTGCCAACGCCTATCCGCTGGTGAACTACGAATACGCCGTGGTCTCGACCAAGCAGGCCAAGCCGGAGAGCGCAGCCGCGCTGCGCAAATTCCTGCTCTGGGCCATCGCACCCGACGAGAGCAACGAACGCTTGCTCGACGAGGCCCACTTCATTGCACTGCCGGCCCACATCTGGGTGCTCAGCCACGATCAGATCGAGACGATCAAGTAGGCGGCGGAGGGGTTTCTCTGACTCCGTCCGTTCACACCTGCGGATAATTTCTGATTTTCCGAAGTTATCCTTGACTCTTGACCCAAATCACCTGCTTATTGCTCGCCATCCCGTCCCGAGATGAGGGGACGTTGGCCATCGTCACTGACGTTGGGGCGGGGAGCGGTGGACGCGAGGACGCTATTGACGAACAGCGTTTGAGCGTACGGCAAAGTCGTGTGGTCCTGACGCCCCGATGGCAGGTGTTAAGCTCACAAGAAGCTCACGCTTTTTGGGAGCGACGGTGACAAACAAGCCAAGGTCTCGCCGGGGAGAGCACGGAATAAGCCGTAAAGCCATTGCGCAGGGAAGGCCGGACTGCTTCCGCTGAACCTGTATGCTCGTGTGCGTTTTTTTATCTACCTTTGCACATGAGACCGCGGGTGCAGCGCGCACCCGGTCTTCCCTGCGCCCTCTATTTTTGAGGGCGAATGAATTTGCAAACCTCGGGCGATTGCTGTCGCGAGAATGCGGAAGTGCGTTTGTAAGCAACGTTGTTGTTTGATCAATCCGAACAATCTATTCACGTCGTCCCGGCCTCCGAGCCGGGACCCATAGGGCGCGGACTCGCGTTTTGGCCGTGTGGCAGATGCCTTCTATTACAATTGATGCCAGGGGTTATGGGTCCCGGCTCAAGGCCGGGACGACGATGCGCTCTGATGCGGGGCCGATGAATTTGCAAAGTGCGCCGTAGGGTGGGCAAAGCCACCGGGTCGCGAATGCGCGCCCGATGACAGGCTCCGCGTACCCACCAATCGCATGCGGAGCCCTCACGTCCCGCAGAAGGTCTGCAACACGCGCTGTTCCGGCTTCGGCGGTTCGGCGTAGCGAGCGAACTCAGGTTGGTCCTCGAACGGTTTTGCCAGCACCGTCAAAAGCTCCTCGAACGGCGCATAGTCGTTGCGGTTCACGGCGGCGTCGATGATGGCTTCGATGCGATGATTGCGCGGGATGAAGGCCGGATTGACCGCGCGCATCGCGGCCGATCGCTCGGTGGCGGATTGCGGCTCGCCGCCGATGCGCTCGCGCCAGCGGATCGTCCATTCGTCGAACGCTGTGGGCTCAGTGAACAATTGCCGGACCTCGCGATCGTTTTCCGGATCGCGCGCGGCGTCGGCCAGGCGCCGGAAAACGAGGGTGAAATCGGCATGGTTCTGCGCCATCGCGTCCAGGAGATCCTGCACCAGCGCCTCGTCGCCATCGCGCCTCGTGAACAGGCCGATCTTGCTGCGCAGGCCGGACTGATAGGCGGCGGTGAATTTCTCCGGGAATTCGCCGAGCAGCGCCTGCGCTTCCGCTGTGGCCGCTTCCTGCTCGCCGGAAAACAGCGGCAACAGGCATTCGGCGAGCCGGGTCAGGTTCCACAGCGCGATCCGCGGCTGGTTGGCATAGGCGTAGCGGCCTTGCTCGTCGATCGAGGAGAACACCGCCGCCGGATCGTAATGGTCCATGAAGGCGCACGGACCGTAATCGATGGTCTCGCCGGAGATCGAGGAGTTGTCGGTGTTCATCACGCCATGGATAAAACCCACCAGCAGCCAGCGCGCGACCAATTGGGCCTGGCGTGCGATCACGCCCTCCAGCAGCGCGTGATAGGGCCGTTTCGCGCCCGCCGCGTCGGGATAGTGCCTGGCGATCACGTGATCGGCCAGCCGCCGCACGCCGTCGGTATCGCCGCGGGCGGCAAAAAATTGAAAGGTGCCGACCCGGATATGGCTCGAGGCGACCCGCGTCAGCACGGCGCCCGGCAGCATGGTCTCGCGCATCACGTTCTCGCCGGTCACGACCGCGGCGAGCGACCTCGTGGTCGGGATGCCCAGCGCCGCCATCGCCTCGCTGACGATGTATTCGCGCAGCACCGGGCCGAGCGCGGCGCGGCCATCGCCCCGGCGCGAAAACGGCGTCGGGCCGCTTCCTTTGAGCTGGATGTCACGCCGGATGCCGTCGGCGTCGATCACTTCGCCAAGCAGGATGGCGCGGCCGTCGCCCAATTGCGGAACGAAATGACCGAACTGGTGGCCGGCATAGGCCATCGCGATCGGCTCGGCGCCCTCGGGCAGGCGCTTGCCGGCGAGGATTTCGGTCCCTTCGGGGCTCGCCAGCAGCTCCGGATCGAGCCCCAGATGCACCGCCAGCGGCCGGTTCAGCTTGACCAGGCGCGGCGAGGCGACCGGGGTCGGGGCGACGCGGGCAAAGAAGCTCGCCGGCAGCGCCGCATAGGTGTTCTGGAACGGGAAATGGACGGTCATAACCATCAAGATAGGGCCGCCCCGCGAATAGGCAAACGGTTCGGCTGCCTGATGTCTCAAATCTGCGTTTATGAGCCCAAAACGGGCCGTTCCATTGGTTGCCGCGCCCGACAGCCTCGGGTAAACCCTCAACCTCTTCGGGCAGCCCTTTGGCCCCGATTCCAGTCTCCGACATCTAGTTTTGGGAATTCCATGCATCGTTACCGGTCCCACACCTGCGGCGCGCTCCGCGACAGCGATATCGACCAGACCGTCCGGCTTTCCGGCTGGTGCCATCGCATCCGCGATCATGGTGGCGTGCTGTTCATCGACCTGCGCGACCATTACGGCCTGACCCAATGCGTTGCGGACCCGGATTCGCCGGCGTTCAAGGACGCCGAAAAACTGCGCTCGGAGTGGGTGGTGCGGATCGACGGCAAGGTGCGTCGCCGTCCCGCCGGCACCGACAATCCGGAACTGCCGACCGGCATGGTGGAAGTATATATCAGCGAGATCGAGGTGCTGGGTCCGGCCGCAGAATTGCCGATGCCGGTGTTCGGCGATCAGGAATATCCTGAAGACATAAGGCTTAAGTACCGTTTCCTCGACCTTCGCCGTGAGAAGCTGCATCAGAACATCATGACCCGCGGCGAGATCGTTGACTCGATGCGCAAGCGGATGAAGAGCCAAGGCTTTTTCGAATTCCAGACGCCGATCCTGACGGCTTCGTCGCCGGAAGGCGCGCGCGACTTCCTGGTGCCATCTAGGATTCATCCCGGCCAGTTCTACGCGCTGCCGCAGGCGCCGCAGCAGTACAAGCAATTGCTGATGATGTCGGGCTTCGACCGCTATTTCCAGATCGCGCCCTGTTTCCGCGACGAGGATCCGCGCGCCGACCGTCTGCCCGGCGAGTTTTATCAACTCGACCTCGAGATGAGCTTTGTCGAGCAAGACGATGTTTTCGCAGCCGTCGAGCCGGTCATCACCGGCGTGTTCGAGGAGTTTGCCAAGGGCAAGCCTGTGACAAAAAGCTGGCCGCGGATTCCGTTCGCGGAAGCGCTCAAGAAGTACGGCAGCGACAAGCCCGATCTGCGCAACCCGATCATCATGCAGGAGGTCTCGGAGCATTTCCGCGGCTCCGGCTTCAAGGTGTTCGCGCGGATGCTGGAAGACCCCAAGAACCAGGTGTGGGCGATCCCGGGTCCGAAGGGCGGTTCTCGCGCGTTCTGCGACCGCATGAACTCGTGGGCGCAGGGCGAAGGCCAGCCGGGCCTCGGCTACATCATGTGGCGCGAGGGCGGCGAGGGCGCAGGTCCACTCGCCAACAACATCGGTCCCGAGCGCACCGCCGCGATCCGCGGCCAACTCGGCCTGGCGGAAGGCGATGCCGCGTTCTTCGTCGCCGGTGACCCCGACAAGTTCTGGAAGTTCTCGGGTCTCGCGCGGACAAAGCTCGGCGAGGAGTTGAACCTGATCGACAAGGATCGGTTCGAACTGGCCTGGATCGTCGACTTCCCGATGTACGAATACAACGAGGACGACAAGAAGGTCGATTTCTCGCACAACCCATTCTCGATGCCGCAAGGCGGTCTTGATGCGCTCAACAAGCAGGACCCGCTGACCATCAAGGCGTTCCAGTACGACATCACCTGTAACGGCTACGAGATCGCTTCCGGCGGCATCCGCAACCATCGTCCCGAGGCGATGGTGAAGGCGTTCGAGATCGCCGGCTATGGCGAAAAGGATGTGGTCGAGCGTTTTGGCGGCATGTACCGCGCCTTCCAGTACGGCGCCCCGCCGCATGGCGGCATGGCGGCCGGCGTCGATCGCATTGTGATGCTGTTGTGCGGCACCACCAATTTGCGTGAGATCTCGCTGTTTCCGATGAACCAGCAGGCGGTCGACCTGTTGATGGGCGCGCCGTCGGAGGTCGGACCGAAGCAGTTGAAGGATCTCCACATCCGGCTGAACCTGCCGGACAAGGGATAGCTCACAACGCCGTCGAGGCCTCGATCTTAAATTGCGCCAGTGCGACAAACGGGTCGGTTTGCAAAAGCTGCATCAGTTGCAGCGCCGGCACTTTGCCGAGCGGCGTCAGCTTGATGGTCAGCGTTTGCCCCGGGGTCTCGACAAAGCGGGCCAGCGCATCCACGGCAGCCGCGGCATCGGGATTGGCTGCCGCTGCTTTTTCGCCGCCGGCCCTGATGCTGTCGACAAGGCTGCTTCGGGCGGCGTCGCGGCTGACGTTCTGCGCGCGGGCATATTGTGCGACCGCAATGTCGCCGCCGCCCAGGTCGCGCAAGGTGAGTTCCAGCGTACCAGCCTCGATCTGCGCCGCCATCGCCGCCGCCTGTGTCGTACTGATCGAGAAGACGCCGCGTGGCACCTTGGCCAGCGAAACCCGCGCCGTTGCCTTGAGGAGACCGCCGAGTTCAAGCGACACGGGCTCCAGAACGAATGCGCCGGAGGTTTCCGTCCAGGCCGCGCCGAAATCGAGATCGATCGCCGTACTGTCCAGGCCGGCCGCGACGAGCATCTTTTGGCCGAGGTCGCTGGTGTCGAGCGGAGCGGTCATCTTCGCCGACAGCCGTACCTTGCTCGGGATCGGTCCGACAAACTGACCCCAATTCAGGTTGATGGCGTCGATGTTGATCGGCTTTTTGGTGTTCTTGTAGGGCGCGGTGAAGTCCTTGAGTTCGACGCCTTCGATCAACGGCAACAGCGCCAACGCCTGGTTGGGCGAAGGCTTTTGCGCGACGAACTGCGCCGACACGCGCATGAGGCCGGAGATGTCGAGGGATTTCAGCGCGAAGCGTTCGAGCTTGACGGGGCCGTTCGGCGCACGGGCATCCAGGCCTTCGAATGCAAGTTCGCCGATCTTGCCGCCTTCGAAGTTGAACCGCATCGTCGACAGCTTGATTGGACCCTGCGGCGTCTCCAGCGAGAGGCCCCGCATCTCGGCATTTCCGAAGCGGACGCCCTCATAAAGCCCGGCCACCGTCTCGATCTTCTCGCGTGCTTGTTCCGGCGTCGGCCGGGCGGCTCCGGCCGGCGGCATCATGGCCAGCAGCGGCGGCAGTTGGATCCGCGAGGGTTTGATTCCCACGTCATCGATGGTCATGCCATCGATCCGCATATTCATGCCTTGCCCAGATGTGAGGATAAAGGGGCCGGCCGAAATCTGCCGGTAAGCGCGGTGGTACTGGTCGTCGTTGGCCTTCCGCGGATCGAATATGGCGGCCAGCGCACCGACATCGATGTCGTCCGTGACCAGATTTGCGAGATTGCCGGTGAATTTCTCGGTCTTGCCGGCCTGTTGCAGGTTGACCGTGAAAACGGCGCCGTCAGCCTTCATGCTGGCGATCTTGCCGTCCCTGATGCCGTTCATCGCAAGGCCCGAATAGGCGACCTCGCCATCGCCCGGCGTCGCAGCGGCGAACTGCATGGTTGCGGCAATGCTGGGCGCCGTGATCGACGCCGCCGTGACGTCTGCGAATTGCTCGAGTCCGAACCGATAGACATCGATGACGGACGACGAAGCCGGCAGCCGTTGCAGGCGGGCCGGGCCGGAATAGTATTTCACGGTGATCCGCGGCACCTGGTAGCTGAGGCTCGGGCCGGCCGAGGCGGCCGTCGCCACGCGGATCTCGACGCCCGTTACCTCGATGCTCTCGGCGGAGAATCGCGTTGCGTCCGGCTGACCGACGTCCGAGGCCGTGAGATTGGCGATCTTGATGCTGACCGGAGGTTGTGCGGTCGATTCGCCGGCGATGTCCGCGATCGTGACGGTGCGGTTCTTCAGGTCGAACGACACCGGGCCGTGGCTCGCCTTGGCGCCCGTCGCACGGATCTGCTCGAACGCAGCGTCGATCTCGCTGGCGATCCGGTGCTGTGTGTAGAACTGGAAGCCAAAGAAGCCGGCCGCCGCAACCACGATCGCGGCGATCAAACCCGTCAGGGCCTTTATCATTCGGTCTGCTCCGGTTGCGGATTGTGCAGGGGAGAAATTGCCATATTGTCCGATCGGAACGGACGTGCGGCGGTCAAGGTAACGGCTTCGATGATTTATTCCAATGAGCCCCTGTTGATGGCGGCGCAGTCCGGTGTTGCATCCAAGCGGTTGCACGTGCTTCACATCCGGCCCAATCTGCAGCAAATCCGGCCCTTCTGGACACGCCAAAGAAACAAAATCCGGGATTGGAAACGCGGGAGTACGCATGTCGTCTAGTTCTGAAGAGCTTCGTTCCGCGGCACTGGCGTACCATCGGCTGCCGCGGCCAGGTAAACTTGAGATCCAGGCCACCAAGCCGCTCGTCAACCAGCGCGACCTTGCGCTGGCCTACACGCCGGGCGTCGCCTGTGCCTGTACAGAAATCGCCAACAACCCGGCAGAGGCGGCGACGCTGACCGCCCGCGCCAATCTGGTCGCTGTGGTCTCCAACGGCACCGCGGTGCTCGGCCTTGGCAATATCGGCCCGCTGGCGTCCAAGCCGGTGATGGAGGGCAAGGCCGTCCTGTTCAAGAAATTCGCCGGCATCGACGTCTTCGACATCGAAATCGCCGCCGACACCATCGAACGGGTGGTGGAGACCGTGGCGGCGCTGGAGCCGACCTTCGGCGGCATCAACCTCGAGGACATCAAGGGGCCGGAATGCTTCGAGATCGAGGCGCAGCTCAAGGCGCGGATGAAGATTCCGGTCTTCCATGACGACCAGCACGGCACCGCGATCATCGTCGGCGCTGCCATCACCAACGCGCTGCTGTTGAACGGCAAGAAGCTCGCCGATTGCAAGATCGTTTGCTCGGGAGCGGGTGCTGCGGCGATCGCCTGCCTCAATCTCTTGGTGTCGCTGGGGGCGCAACGCAAGAACATCTGGGTCTGCGATATCGATGGCGTGGTGCACGAAGGGCGCAACACGCTGATGGACCGCTGGAAGGCGGTGTATGCGCAGAAGACCGACAAGCGTGTGCTGGCCGAGGTGATCGGCGGCGCCGATATTTTCCTGGGGGTGTCGGCACCTAATGTGCTGAAGCCCGACATGGTCAAGCAGATGGCGGACAAGCCGCTGGTGATGGCGCTGGCCAATCCGGACCCCGAAATCATGCCGGATGAAGCCCGCAAAGCCCGCCCGGACGCGATGATCTGTACCGGGCGTTCGGACTTCCCGAACCAGGTCAACAACGTGCTGTGCTTTCCGTTCATCTTCCGTGGCGCGCTCGACTGCGGCGCCACCGCGATCAACGAGGAAATGAAGCACGCGGCGGTCGAGGCGATCGCGCAATTGGCGCGCGATCCGCCATCGGACGCGATTGCCCCCGGCTTCGACAGCGGGGAAACCCAGGGCTTTGGCCCGGGCTCGCTGATCCCAAGCCCGTTCGATCCGCGGCTGATCCTGCGCATCGCGCCGGCGGTCGCCAAGGCGGCGATGAAGTCGGGCGTCGCATCGCGTCCGATCGCGAATTTCGAGGACTACGCCGCGCAGCTCGAACGCTTCGCGTTCCGCTCCGGCTTGGTCATGAAGCCGGTGTTTGCCAAGGCCAAGACCCAGCCGGTTCGCGTGATCTATGCCGAAGGCGAGGACGAACGCGTCCTGCACGCGACGCAGGTGGTGCTCGAGGAAAAGCTGGCGCGGCCGATCCTGGTCGGGCGTCCCTCGGTGGTCGAGGCGCGCATCAAGCGCTACGGCCTTTCGATCAAGGCCGGAGAGGATTTCGACCTGATCAACCCCGAGGACGATCCGCGCTATCGATCCTACGTGCAATCCTATATCGACGTCGCCGGCCGGCACGGCGTAACCCCGGACGCCGCGCGTACGGTGGTGCGCACCAACGCGACCGTGATCGCAGCGCTGGCGGTGCACCGCGGCGAAGCCGATGCCATGATCTGCGGCGTCGAAGGCCGCTATATGAGCCATCTTCGCCACGTCCGCGAGATCATCGGCTTCCTGCCGGGGGTCACCGATTTCGCCGCGCTGTCGCTGATGATCACCAGCAAGGGCGCTTATTTCATCGCCGATACCCAGGTGCGGCCGAATCCGAGCGCCGAGGAGCTCGCGGAGGTGGCCGCATTGGCCGCGATGCACGTCCAGCGCTTCAATATCAAGCCCAAGATCGCCTTCGTGTCACATTCCGATTTTGGCAGTTATGATACGGAATCGTCCCGGAAGATGCGCCGCGCCACCGCGTTGTTGAAACAGAACCATCCGGAGATCGAGGCGGACGGTGAAATGCAGGGCGACACCGCGCTTTCCGAGGCGGCGCGGGCGCTGATCCTGCCGCATTCGAAGCTGGAGGGCGTTGCCAACATCCTGATCATGCCGAACCTCGACACCGCCAACGTCGCCTATCAGATGATCAAGTCGCTGGCCGATGCGCTCCCGGTCGGACCGATCCTGGTCGGGCCCTCGCGTCCGGCGCATATCCTGACCCCGTCGGTGACCGCGCGCGGCGTTCTCAACATGACCGCGGTGGCGGCGGTCGAAGCCCAGGAGCGTGCCGGCCGTGCGCAGCCCACGCTGTTTGGGTGAGAGGGCCAATCATCCGGGAGGGACGTGCTGAATCGATTTGAAAACCGGGGCGGAACGCCCATAATCGCTCCGCCGTATTACCTGATTTGAATTTGCCGCAGCCAATGAGGCCGACCATGCCAGCCTTCGTTACCTTCGGAAGAGTGTTGTTCGCGGTGCTGTTTCTCTATTCGGGGGCGACCAAGCTGTTCGGTATCGCAGCCACCGCGGACTTCATCGCCGCCAAGGTTGCCATCCCGGCGCTGCTGGCGCCCTATACGGCCCAGCTTGAAACCATGACGGGGATGCCGACGCCGCAGCTTTTGGCGATCGTGGTGGGCGTCTTCGAGATCGTCAGCGGATTGATGATTGCGCTGAATTTCGGCGCGAGATTCTTTGCCATTCTGCTGATTTTCTTCGTTGCCGCGGCAACCTTCTATTTCCACGATTTCTGGAATCAGTCGTCGCCGGAAAACGCCAAATCGCTGATGGATGCGCTGAAAAACCTGTCGATCATCGGCGCGCTGTTCATCATCGCGGGCTATGGCCGGTCGGCGCGATCGGCGATCGTACCCGCTTACGGGGATGTCTAATTCGTCAATGCCTGACGCTGCCAGGGCGTGACGCTGACATCATTGGCCGCATCGAGGATCCGGGCGTCACCGGCTTTGAGGCCGTGTGCCGCGAGAATTTGCTGTGGCGACTGCGCGGGCACGCCGGGAAAGCATGGCTCGCCGCCGGGCAGCCGTACCTGCGGTGCCAGCGATAGCCAGAACGTGTCGTAGCGGTCCATGAACATGCCGAACACATACGGGCCGCCGATGATCGCAATGGTGCCGGAGCGGACGCCAGCGTGCTCGCAGGCCGCTTCGAACGAAGCGCCGGCGGGATTCCACAGCGTGGCCTTGGGATTGGAAGGATCGGGCGCGACCGCGCCGATGCCGCGGGTCAGAACGATCCGCTTGCGCTTCGGAGAGTTGGGCTGGTCCTCGAAGGAATTCCGTCCGTGCACGATCAGGTCGGCACGGTCGAGGGCGGCGGTGAAGAATTGCTTGTCGCCCTCGAATTTCAACCCAACGGGCATCAAGCGGTCGGCGTTCGCCAGCATGCCGTCCGCCGACACGATGACATAGCCCTCGATGTGCAGCGCAGCCATGGCGTTATCGCGCGCGGCCCGACACTATTCGGAAATCGTCTGCACGACGCTGGAAACCGGACGGTCGCTGACGGTCGGGAGCTTGGCGTCCTTCAGGAGTTCTTCGTCGTATTGCGGCAGCGTCTGCACCGGAGCCTTCGCGATCATCTTGACGACCTTGTAGCCGCCGGCCTTCAGCCTGCGCAGCAGCGTGGGCAGCGCTTCGGCGGTGTGCTTGTGGAAATCGTGCATCAGAATGATGCCTTTGCCCTGCTTGTCGAGCTTCTTCATGGTGACGTCGATCACCTGCTGGGCATTGCGGGCCTTGAAATCGAAAGAGTCGAGGTCGCAGGAGAAGATCGCGATATTGCGGGTGCCGAGATAGGTCACCATCTCAGGCGGGTGCTGCAGCGCCGGAAAACGGAAGAAAGGCGCCGGCGAAACCCCGCCCAGCGCCCACTTCACCGCGCTGAAGCCCTTCTCGATCTCTTCCTTTTTCTGATCGTCGGTCAGCTTCTTGTTGGTCAATGTCGCGTGCGACCAGGTGTGCGATCCGATGGTGTGGCCGGCTGCAAGAACCTGCTTGAGGATTTCCGGATAATAGGTCGCATGCTTGCCGATCGAGAAGAAAATGCCCGTGGTGCATTCGTCCGCCAGCGTCTTCAGCACCGACGGCGTGTTGACCAGCCACGGGCCGTCGTCGAACGTCAGCACCACTTCATGATCGCGCAGGAAGTCGAGCTGCTTGAAGTGCTCGAAACCGAATCCGGGTCCGCCCGTGGTGTCGATTTCGACGGTGCGCGCGATACCGAGCGCATCGGGATTGGCACAGGCGGCTTTGACGGGCGCTGGCGCCGTCGCGGGGGCAGGGGCCGCCGCCGCGGCGGCAGTGGGGGCTGGCGCAGGAGCCGCCTGCGGGGCTGCCGCCTGGGCCGCCGGCGCGGGTTTCGGGGCTGCGGTCTGCGACCATGCGTCACCGGACACGCACAGCGAAACCGCGCTGGCAAAAAACAAACCTGCCGCAAAACGCATCTGATGTCCCTTACGCTGATCCCACGTTCGGCCGTGACCTTGAGGTCGCGCCGTGCCGTTCCTGCCCCTGATCACAATAGCTTAGTTGGAGCCCCGCCGCCACGGCAACGGCTTTCTCGCCCGACGCGGCCCCATCGCTGGAGCCGATTAATGTCGGCGCCTAGGCTGCTTCACACAGCCGATCATATATTTGTGAGACCAGCTACGAAAGTTCCTGCACGGAACACCCTTCGGCAGAATTCTCTAGCGCAGCGAAACGATGAAATCCGTTCCTTCGCCGGTTTCGCCCGCAGCGATACCTTGATCGGAAACGATGATCGAGCCGCCGGTCGAGAGCGCCTCGGTGATGCGCGCCATCGCGTCCGCGGGGATCGTCAGGCGATCCAGTGCTTCAGCCGGGCTGTCAGGCTCGGGCGCAGGCTTTGCGATCTCGGCGGCGCCCGCGATCTTGCGGCGGCGGGAAGCCCGCTCGTCGTCGTCGCGCCGCTCGGCGTTACGGCTCGACGGCAAGGTCACCACCGACCAGCGCAGGATGTTGGAGTCGCTCTTGTCGGCTTCGGCGGTGAAAATGTGGGTTCCGAGCGGCCGGTCGCTCGGCGCGATGGTCACGGGAACATCAAACAGCGGTGCGAAATTCTGCCGCACATAGAGTTTGGCATCCTTGCGGCTGATGAACACCGAGATCGGGCCGTTGCCCTTGGCGATCGCCAGCGTCGGAGCAGGTTTTGCGGCCTCTGCCTTGTCGGCGTCGGACGGCCGGCCTTGATCCTTCTTCGCATCCGGAACCGGCTGCGCGTTGGTCGCTGCCGGAACGCTTGCGCTGGGTTTGTCGCCCGGTGCAACGATCGCCGCTTGCGCCCTGACGTCGTCGGCCTTGACGTCGCCCGCCTCGGCTTCGGATTTCGCAGTCTCAACCTTCGCGGATTCAGCCGGCGCGTCGGTCTTCACGACATCGAGGCTGGCTTGCGCGTCGTTAATAGGTTTGGCGTCGACCGGCTTGTCGGAGGAAGCCGCCGTCTCGCTGCTCTTGGATGCGAGAAGCTCGGCCACCGATTTCACCGATTTCATTGCCGCATCGGCGGGTCGGTCGGACGCTGCGTTGTCGGCCATCGGCGATGCGGAGGGCGCGGCATCAGATACGGTGACCGCGAGTTGCGCTTGCGGCGAAGTGCCGGCATCCGCCGTATGGGTCTGCTCGCTCAACGGCTTCGGGGTGGATGCTTCATCCATGACTTTAGGTGCGCGGCTGTCATGGCCGACGGTCGATCGCAGGTCGAGGCTTGCGACCGACATCTCGGGCTTGCTGACCGGATCGGCCGCTGCGGCCTTGTCGGCCTTCGCCGTAGCGTCAGCCTTGATCACGTCAGCCTTGGGGATATCCATCGCAACCGGTTGCGGCGCGACCTTCTGGGTGACGAGCAGCGGGTGCGAAAAGCTGCCCGGCGTCAACTCGCCGGGTGTCACCACCACGCGCGCGCCCATCCGGGTCCAGCCGTACATCTTCACGGCGAACGCCATCGGCATCCGGATACAGCCATGCGACGCTGGATAGCCCGGAAGCACGCCAGCGTGCATCGCGATACCTGACCAGGTGATCCGCTGCATGAACGGCATCGGGGCACCGCTATAAATATTGGAGCGATGCATCTTCTGCTTCTGGATGACGCTAAAGGCGCCCATCGGCGTCGAATGGCCCGCCATGCCGGTCGAAATCGGCGTTTCCGCGTAGAAGCCGTTGGCGTCGTACACTTTGAGACTTTGATGGCTGATCGAGATCGCGATGATCAGCGGGCCCTGCGGCTTGCTCGCTTCCTTGGCGGCCGCTTCGGCCGGCTTTGCCTGGCGGCGGTGCGGCCGTTGCGCGCGCGGCGGTGCCACCGGCGCCGGCCGCGAATATCCGCCATCGTCGTCCGACCAGAATACCGCGGCGTCGGCGTGTGTTGCGAGGCCGATAGTCCCGACCAGCGTCAAGGCGACGATCTGCCAAAGCCGGTTTGAGGAAATCGCTGAAATCTGATGTTTGGATACCGACGGTTCCAGCCGTCCGGTGGCATTAGCAGCCTGCTGCCCGCCCGCGCGTTTCATTCTTCGAATCCCGGTTCCGAGTATTGATATTTAGTGTTGCAGAGAGGGTACGGGTTCACCAGCGTAAGGCGTGCATTCCCGCCAATTTCGCGTCAAGCGTAGCAAAAAAGCCTCACATTCGGTTAAAGGCCGCTGGCTGCGGCAGCCGTGAAGCCTTATTCCCCGACATCCCGGCATTACATAGGCGGAGGCCCCATTAATTGGGCCACCGATCAAATCTTACCGACGGAGATCACCATGACACCCCGAGCCTCAAGCCGATATGACACGCAATGGGGGCGCTGGATGTTGGCGGCGGTTGCGCTGGTGCTGGTGTCGGTCTCTTCGGCGGTCGCGGCTGACGAGCCGGATTTGATTTTCCGCCGCTCCACCGTGTTCAAGCTGCTCAGTCCGAACGACAAGCTTGCTACTTATGGGGTCGATGATCCCGAGGTCGACGGCGTCGCCTGTCATTTCACGGTGCCCGAGAAGGGCGGCATCAAGGGTTGGCTGGGCCTCGCCGAGCAGGTCTCGGATATTTCGCTGGCCTGCAGTCAAATCGGTCCGATCCATTTCAAGGACAAGATGGAGCAGGGCGGCGATATGTTCCGCCAGCGCCGTTCGCTGTTCTTCAAGAAGATGCAAATCGTCCGCGGCTGCGACGCCAAACGGAACGTGCTGGTTTATATGGTCTATTCCGACAGACTGATCGACGGGTCGCCGAAGAATTCGACTTCCTCGGTTCCGGTCATGCCATGGGGACAGGGCAATGCCGCCGTCGAGAAATGCGGCGACTCCGTCCAGTGATCGGAAAGCTGGCCCTAACGCTCGGCCGTATCAGGACGTTTGAGCAGATCGGGCCGGTCTTTCGCTTCGCGGCAACCCACCAAATGGAGCAGCTTTTGCGGGGCGCATTGGGTGCCCCAACCGCTGTCGCCGCTCTGCTGGGTCATCGCGCCACAGGCCCTCGGGCGTTCCGCTCGCGCGGGGCCGGGTTGATCGATCCGCAGTTCGGGTAAGCCGTTACTCCCGGACAAACGTCCAACGGTCGGCTGGCCGATCTTGCGGGTCGGGGTTTCAGTGCCAACGTCGATGTTGCCATTGCCCACGACCGATTTCCTCTGTTGGTGTTTGCGATAACGCGCAACCGCACAAGAAGGTTGCATGTCATTTTGGGGTCAGTCGGCCGCACCGAATGTTCGGTTCACGGTCGCCGTGTCTGCCGACGGGATGTCTCCACCAGAGAAAGGTTAAAATTTCGAGGCCCGCCTCGAACCATCGGGGGGCGGCAGGCGTCTTATCTCCAGAGAGTGGAGACACCAGATGCGACCCCTCAGCTATGTTATCGCGGTTGTCTTGCTATTGGGCGGGCCTTCGTTGGCGGGTTCGGCCGATCACGATCTGCCGGGAATTGGGACCTTCAGCTACAACGGATCGCCCATTGCCGCTCCGGCGCCGCCAGTCATGGTTGCGGCCAATCTCGGCCACTGAACGAGGTCCTGCGATTCGTTCAGTGACCGATGGAGTTGTCGCCTTGGGACAAGCCCTCCACATCGCAAGATCCGCACATCGCAAGATCCGCACATCGCAAGTCCACATCGATTACGCGGGCTGAAATCCCTCGATTTTCCGGCAATTGTTTCGTCGGGCCCGCGGTGACGAAACAATTCTGCCCGGCGACGAAACCATTTCCCGCTTCGGCGCAGACATCCGGAAACCGCGTGTGGTTATCAATCTAGCAACGAAACGGCGGGCAGCGCCGGCAGCGAAACCCGGAGACAGTCAAATGCAGACCCTCAGCTTCATTCTTGCCTTCGCCTTCGTCCTGGCCGGACCCACGCTGGCCGGATCTTCCGACAGCAGCCTGCCCGGCATCGGTACCTTCGCCTACAACGGCTCGCCGATCGCGGTGTCAGCTCCGCAGACGATGATCGTCGCTGCGCGCTAAAGCGTGCTTTGTACCCCTGAGAGAAGGTGCCGGTAATCAGCATGTTTATTCGCGTCGGTGGGGTTGCAACCCTGGTCTCTGTGCTTCTCGCCGGTTCGGCGCACGGCCAGGTGCGTTCGCTGATGAAGTTTTCGGATCCGCGCGGCGAGTTCGTGCGGCAGTGTGTACCCCAGATGCAGGGGCGTTGGGCGCATCCCGAATCCGTTTGCGGTTGCCTGCATGATTATGCGGTCGCCAGCATTGATGACAGCGACCTGCGCCAGGCTCTGCTCCGCGGCATCAGCGAAACCGGCGTGCCGAACATCGAGAGCGATTGGGTGCCGCCGTCGAAGCGATCCGAGATCAGCGCGACATTCACCAGGATTGCCAAGCCGACGCTGCAATGCATGTTCGCGCCCAAGACTTAAAGCCAAGACTTAAAGCGCGTGTGCGTCGCCGCTAGTTACCGGGAGCCGCTTGTCTGGTGGTCTCGGGACGCGTTTTACCAGCCACGCGCGGAATGCATTTGTGGGTCCGGACAATTCCCGTTGCGGCCATCTTGGCCCCTGAGACTTCCTTAACCTGGCCGGCGGGACAGGTCCCATCATCGACCCGGATGCGCTGACCCAATCGCAAATTGAGGATATCCTGCTCGCGCGACACCTGCTG
Source organism: Bradyrhizobium sp. S69 (assembly GCF_009766005.1). Lineage (GTDB taxonomy): Bacteria > Pseudomonadota > Alphaproteobacteria > Rhizobiales > Xanthobacteraceae > Bradyrhizobium. The sequence goes on from NZ_LMUK01000041.1 coordinate 361,235, forward strand.
CGCGGTAGCGGGACACGCCAACGCGGACATCGCCAGACCGCCAAGCACCAGAACCAGAAAACGCGCGGGGCGTGAGGTCTTTGTCATCGGCGGCATATCCTTCCTCACTTGCCCTGTATCTTCAGTCCATTCGGGCCGACATTGATCTGCAGGCCATCCGGCTGCTTCTTGCTCTGGTAAAGATTGTAGCCGAGCACGCCCACCACGACGATCAATGCGCCGATGATGAGATACAGGACATTGCGGTTGCCGGACATCCGGTATCTCCTTCGTGACGGTCAGGCGTTGAGCTTAGTGATGCGGTGGCGATTCTGATAGGGCGCGCCCTCAAACCGCCGATCGCGATGGTAACGCCTTGCGCTTCACCCTTTTGACACGGCCGGTTCCGCTTGCGTCCGGTTTGCGGTTCGCGCGCAGGGCTGCGAGCGACGCCTTCGCCAGTTTTTCAGCCGACGCGATCAGTTGCGGAATGGGGTGGCCGGCAAATCCCAGCACAAACCCCGGGAGTGGACGTGCGCGATGATAGGTTTCCGCCAGCAGCCAGCCCTCGACGCCGGCCGCGGCCTTTGCTTGCGAGGCGACAAGCGGCTCGATCGATGGGTCAAACCGGGCAACGAGGTGCAGACCTTGCGATGGCACCGGCACCGACAGCTTTCCGTCCGATGCCGTCGCCAGCGTCAATGCGAGTGCGTCGCGGGCCTCACGGTAAAGCCCGCGCACCTTCCGCAGATTAGCGGCAAAGGCTCCGGAATTCAGCATGTCCGCCACGGCGCCTTCCAGCAGCGTGCCGGGATAGCGGTCGAGCGCGGCGCGGGCTGACGTCACCGGCCCGATGAGCCGCTCGGGCAGCGCGCAATAGCCGAGGCGTAATCCGGGAAACAACGTCTTGGCAAACGTGCCGATGTAGATCACGCGCTGGAGGTGATCGATGCCGGCCAGCGACAGCAATGGCGCGCCGTCATATCTGAATTCGCTGTCGTAATCGTCCTCGAACACGAAAGCGTCGGCGTCCTTTGCCCAATCGAGCAATTCAAGCCGCCGCGTCATCGACATCTGCACGCCAAGCGGAAATTGATGCGACGGCGTCACATAGGCCGCGCGCGCGGACGGCGCCATGGCGCGGCCTCTGGCCACGCGCATGCCGAATTGGTCGACCGGCACCGGGACGGGACGGTGGCCGCAATATTCGATCGCCTTTCGCGCGGCGGGATAGCCCGGATCCTCGCACCAGATCTGATCACCGGTCTTGAGGATGGCGCTGAGCACGATCCGCAAGGCGTGCTGGGTTCCCGACGACAGCATGATCTGGTCGGGATCGCAGCGCAGCCCTCGCGCCGAGAGCAAATGATCGGCGATCGCGGCGCGAAGTTCGAGGCTGCCCCTGGGATCGCCGTAGTGAAGATGCTCGCGGCCAAAGGCGCGCAGCCGTCGTCCGGCAAAGGATCTGAAACGTTGCACGGCCCGGTCGTCGATCAGCGTGCATCCGAGCGCGAACATGCCTTGCTGCGGTGCCTCGATGGCGATCTTCGTCTTCCGGGCGTCTGCGGTGCGCGCCGGGATGCGGGCGGCGACGAAGGTGCCCGACCCGACGGTGGCATCGGCAAATCCGTCCGCGATCAGCCGCTCGTAGGCTGACGTGACGGCGTTGCGGCGGAAGCCCGTCTGTTTGGCGAGCGTGCGGGACGGCGGCAGTGGCTCGCCGGGTTTTACGATGCCGCCGACGATGGCATGGCAGAGCGCCTGATAAAGCCGGTGCTGAGACGAGGCATTTGGCGTCACGTGCGGACCGGACAGATCGAGCGGCAGCTCGGTCTTGCGCGGTGCAGGCTGAGAATTGGTCGGAATTTTTCGCATTGAATTGGCACTATCGCAGGCCAAAATCGCCGGTACAACTCCTATCAACGTTCACCTTTCCCGACAGGAGTTGCCGTGACCGACGTTGAAACCGCTGATTCGTACCCGTTGTCGCCACGAAATCGCGTGAAGCGCCACCATGAGCGCGGTTCCTACGACCGCACGACGGTTCATGGCCTGCTGGACGCCTCGATGCTGTGTCACGTTTCCTATGTGATTGACGGTCAGCCCTATTGCACGCCGACGTTCTTCTGGCGCGAGGGAGAGAAGCTGTACTGGCACGGCAGCAGTGCCAGCCGCATGCTGAGGAGCCAATCCGAGGGCCAGAAGGCCTGTCTCACCGTCGCGCATCTCGACGGCCTGGTGCTGGCGCGGTGTGGCTTCAATCATTCGGCGGACTATCGCGCCGTGATGGCCTTCGGCACCGCGTACCTCGTCACCGATCCCGACGAGAAGCGGCTCGCGCTGGTCGCCATGGTCGACCGCTTCTTTCCTGACCGTACCGCCGGCCTGCGGCAAACCACGGCGCAGGAGATCAAGGCGACCACCGTGATTGCGATGGAGATCGAACAGGCGTCCGCCAAGATTCGATCGAAAGGCGTCGCCGACGACGATGAAGACTATGAGTTGCCGGTCTATGCCGAACGCATTCCGGTACGCACGGTGCTCGGCGCGTCGGAACCTTGCCCGCGGCTTCTTGGCGGTGTCGAACGGCCGGATTCGCTGCGTGGTTATTCCGAAGGCCGTCTGCTCGAAGAAGCATTGCGCGATGCCTATTTTGTGCAATACCCCGGCGGCTGAGATCGGGCTAGGGTGCCGGCTCTCGTAACCAAAAAAACGAAATTGGAGCTGCCGAATGACCACCGCTACGCAACAAAGAATCCTGGATGCCGTCGATGCCGGCTTCGACGCGCAGCTTGCGACCACCAGGGACTTTGTTGCGATACCGTCGACCCGCGGCGCGGAGGGGCCGTGCCAGGACATGATCGGCGATCTCCTGCGCGAGCGCGGTTATGAGGTCGACGACTGGCATATCGACGTCGAGGATCTGAAGGATTTGCGCGGCTTCGGCCCGATCGAGCATGATTTTTCGAAAGCGCGGACGGTGGTCGGCACGTATCGTCCGGCGGCCAATGCCGGGAAATCGCTGATCCTGCAGGGCCATTGCGATGTGGTGCCGACCGGTCCCCTCGACATGTGGGAGACGCCGCCGTTCTCACCGGTCGTGAAGGACGGCAAGATGTATGGCCGCGGCGCCTGCGACATGAAGTCGGGCACGATCGGCGCGCTCTATGCGCTCGATGCGATCAAGGCCGCGGGCCTTAAGCCCACCGCGCGGATCCACTTTCAGTCCGTGATCGAGGAGGAATCGACCGGCGTCGGCGCGCTCTCGACGCTGCAACGGGGCTATCGCGCCGATGCGTGCTTCATTCCCGAGCCGACTGGCGGCAAGATGGTGCGTTCGCAGGTCGGCGTGATCTGGTTTCGCCTCCAGGTGCGCGGCTTTCCCGTGCATGTGTTCGAGGCCGGCGCCGGCTCCAACGCGATCATGGCGGCCTACCATCTCGTTCATGCGCTGGAAAAGCTCGAGGCCGCATGGAACGAGCGCGCCAAGAGTGACACTCATTTCAAGGCGGTGACGCACCCGATCAATTTCAATCCCGGCATCATCAAGGGCGGCGACTGGGCCTCCAGCGTGCCGGCGTGGTGCGACGTCGATTGCCGGATCGCGATCCTGCCCGGCTGGTCGGTCGCCGACTGCCAGGCCGAGATTCTCGCTTGCGTCTCGGCGGCCGCGCGCGACCATCGCTTCCTCTCCAACAATCCGCCCAGCGTCGAATGGTCCGGATTCCTGTCCGAAGGCTATGAGCTGAAGGATTCCGCGGCGCCCGAAGCCGCGTTCGGCAACGCCTACAATGCCGTCTACGGCGGCACCGCGCAGGACCTCGTATTCACCGCGCTGACCGACACCAGATTTTATGGGCTGAACTACAACATTCCGAGCCTGTGCTTTGGCGCCAGCGGGGCGGCGATGCATGGCTTCAACGAATATGTCGATCTCGACTCGCTGCGGAAATCGACCAAAGCCACCGCCTTGTTCATCGCGGAATGGTGCGGGGTGGAGCAGGCGTAGGCCGCGCCTCGCTTGTGGAATAGTCCCGGCGCCGTCGCTATGGCCACAACGCCGCGATAATCGCATCGAGGCCATCCGTCAGCGCGGCGGGGCCGGGCTGCAGGATCAGCGGCGACTTGATCTCGACGATGCGGCCGTCACGTACCGCCGGAATCTCGTTCCAGCCCGGCCGCCGCCGGATCTTGTCGGTCACGACTTTCTTGCCGCACCACGAGGCCAGGATCACATCCGGTGCTGCGGCGCGTACAATGTCGGGCGAGACGATCCGGTCTTTCGCGGCTTTCCGTGACCGCAACTCCGGCAGGATGTCTTCGCCGCCGGCGATCTCGATCAGTTCGGAGACCCAGCCGATGCCGCTGATCAACGGATCGTCCCATTCCTCGAAATAGACTTTTGGTTTGGGTGCGGACCGGGCGGCCGACGCCACGCGCGTGAGGCGGGTCTCGTAATCTGCCGCGAGCCGATCGGCCCGCTCCGCCACACCAACCAGCGCGCCGAGCGTGCGGATCATCGCCAGGATGCCGGCGATATCACGCTGGTTGAAGACGTGGATCGCGACGCCGGCGCGGACCAGATCCGCCGCGATGTCGGCCTGCAAATCGGAAAAGGCGAGAACCAGGTCCGGTTCGAGCGCCAGGATTTTCGGGATATCGGCCGAGACGAACGCCGACACCCGCGGCTTCTCGCGCCGGACCTGCGGCGGCCGCACCGCATAGCCGGAGACGCCGACGATGCGATCCTGCTCGCCGAGCAGGTACAGCGTTTCCACGATCTCTTCGGTAAGACAGACAATCCGGCGGGGCGGGAACTGGCGCATGGTCGTCATTACCACAAACGTCATTGCCCGATCCGGTCAAGCCGTTCATCCTCGGCGTCAGGGACTACGGGAGGAATGACCGGTCATGACGCCGCTTGAGAAAATCCAGTCGATGAAAATGCCGTTTGCCGAGCTGAAGGGGGTGACCTTCGTCGAGGCCGAGAAAGACCGCGTGGTGGCGCGGATGCTGGTGCGGGCCGATCTCTGCACCTTGCGCCATACCATTCACGGTGGCGCGGTGATGGCATTCGCCGACTCAGTCGGCGCAGCCGCAACCGTGATCAATCTGCCCGAGGACGCCAAGGGCACCACGACCATCGAGAGCAAGACCAACTTCATCGGCGGCGCCAAGGAAGGCACCACCGTGACCGCGACGGCGACCCCGGTGCATCGCGGACGGCGCACCCAGGTCTGGCAAACCCGGCTGGAGACCGAGGAGGGCAAGCTGGTCGCGATCGTGACCCAGACTCAGATGGTGCTCTGATCGGAAGTTGTCGTCGCAACGGCATTCAGCATGCCGGTTTGCGGGTGACAGTTCTGGACTGCACCCCGTAAGTGAGACACGGTAATTTCTGTGACAGGGTGTTTTCATTGTGGTGTTAGGGCTAGCGCGAAGTTGGCTTCGAATTCAAGTGGTGGGCAGTAGCCGAGGGCGGAGTGGAGACGCTCGTTGTTGTAGACGGTGTCGATGAAGACGGCGATAGAGCGCTTTGCGGCTTCGATATTCTTGAAGCGGCGGCCATCGACCTCTTCGGTTTTGAGGGTCTTCATGAAGCTTTCGGCTTTGGCATTGTCGTAGGGGTTGCCGGGCCTGCTCATGCTGACGGTGATGTCGTGATCGGCGAGGCGCTGGCGATATTCGGTCGAGGCGTATTGCACGCCGCGATCGGAATGATGAATGAGACTGGCAGGCTTGGGCTTGCGATCGGCGAGAGCGTGGTCCAGGGCTTCCACTGCGAGCGAGGCGTCCAGATCGGGAGCTAAAGCCCAGCCTACCACCTTGCGCGAGAATCCGTCGAGAATGACGGCGAGATAAGCGAAGGCTTCGCGCAGGCGAATGTAAGTGATGTCGGCCACCCAGATCTGATCGGGCCCGGAAGGCACCAGGCCACGCAACAGGTTCGGGACGATGAGAAAGCCGTGACGACCGTCTGAGGTGGGCGGTGCGAAAGGCTTGCGGCGCAGGGCGATCAGGTTGTCCTCTCGCATAAGCCGCTGAACCCGCTTGGCATTTACAACCAAGCCCGAACGCCTGAGCACGGCCGTGATACGCCGGTAGCCGTAGAACCGGTGGCGCAGGCTGAGCAACTGGATATGGCTTGTCAGCTCGGCATCGGCTTCGCGAGGGGCATGAGCTTCGAAGCGGCGATAATAACTCGCGCGGGAAACGCCCGCGAGCTTGCAGAGATGTTGAACGTCAACCTTGCCGATGCCAGATGCGATCATGGCTTCGATGACTTCCGTGAGGCGGGCGCGATTGAGCCTTGCCGATCCGCGGCCTCTAAGGCGCGCAAGGCTTTGTGAAAAAAATCGATATCGAGCGCCTGTTGTCCGATCTTGCGTTCAAGTTCGGCAATCTTCGCGCGCGCCTGAGCCAGTTCGCCGCTACCGCTCTTTGCCGCTGGTTCGGCCAACGGGCGTAACTTGCGGGGGCCAGGTTTGGGCCCGCGCTTGCGGTTCAATCCTGCCGGCCCGTGCAGCTTCCAAGCCTTGCGCCAGTCATGCAGAACTTTGCGCGAAACGCCCAGCTTCCGGGCCAAAGGCAATACCGCTTCTCCCGCCTCAAGCCGCTTGATTGCCGCTAACTTGAAGGCTGTCGGAAAGGCTTTGGACTTCACTTTATCTGCCATAGGTCATCCTCTGGATAACCTGTCACAGAAATTACCGTGTCTCACTTACGGGGTGCAGTCCAGTTCAGATATTCAAAAAACTGTTCGTCGGCCCGCGCCACCGTCACCTCGTGATAGAGCCGCAGCTTCGCGGCCGGCCCCAAGGTCGACAGATATTTCATCGCGGCGCCGAATATCCTGACATGGGTCGGATGCGATTCCGCCCATCGTTCCAGCGCCGCCAGGCTTTTCCACCAGCTCATGCCGTAGGATTTTTCGGCTTGCCCGCCGTCGGCGGATACCACCGTCATGTAGCGGTTGGCGTAACAGCCGATTGAGCGGCCGCTGTCGCGCAGGAAGTCCATGCCTTCCCGCAACACCGGCTCGACGTCCTCGAGGTACATCTTGCGCTCCGCGGTTTCGGTGTCGCCCCAATCCTGGCCTGACCTGATCAGGCAGACATTGTCGTGCGGGATGACCTGGATACGCGCGCCATCGCGGACCGCGCGGGCAGCACCTGCCGGCGCCATCTCGTTGGTCTGCGACTTTGGAATACGATCGCGCATGCCACCCCAATAGGCGTGTTCCTGAACTTCGCCGCTCATGTCGTCGGCGAGGACCGCGACGCCTTCGGGACGGCCCAACGAAGAGAACAGGGTTTCGTAGCCCTCGACGGACGGATAGAGCACCTCGATGAACGTACCAAAGCCGTCACCAAACCCGCCCTGGGCTCGCTGCGCGCCGGTCCAGCTGTCGCGCGCCGCCGGAAACCAGTCATCGAATTTTTTCCGATCGTTCCAATAGGCCACCGTGACGACATTGGTAAAACCGGCCTCGTCGATATAGCGCGCTTGATCCCAATGCGCCGGACCGTCACCCGCAGCGAAAGCCGAAGTGATCCCTGCGATGGCCTGCTCGGCAGCCGGTAGAGGCGCGCCCTGGGTCTGGATGCCGAAATAGGCCATCACCACGCGTTGCACGCTCGGTTTGTGGCGCGCGACGAAGGAAGGGTAGGGCGGCGCATAGTCATCGGGGACGCGGCGGTGCCGCGTCCGGGCGGTGACGAGATGCTGTGGAATTGCGGATTCCATGGCGGGCTCCTGTTGCTAGCGAACGGTCAGGCCTGAAGCCTGATTTCGTTCATGACCTCGGCATCGACCGGCAGGCTGAAATGCTCGACGCGATTGACGCGGGAGTTGTTGAGCAACAGCCGCGTGACGTCGGGCCTCGAATAGTGTCCGGCGGGATCGGCGGCGTTCTTCGCCACGCCGATCATGCCGAGATCGATATCGGCATACAGAATGCCTTCCTGGTCGGGCGGAAGTTTCTCGGCCAGCGAACTGCCGTCCGGTCCATAAATCACGGCATGGCCGCCGCCGGCGTGCAGGAACGCGTGTTTCTCTGGCGAGTCGCACAGCTCGTCGATCATCGCCTGGGAGACCACGGCACAGGGACCGAGGACGAAGCAGGAGCCCTCGACCGCGTAGATCTTGCTCGCGGCATTGTTGACTTCATAGCCAAGCGCATGGGCGAATGGGTCGTACAGCGAGAAGCTCGGCCAGGCGCCGACGTGAACCTGCTCGTTCTGGGCGTACATTGCATATTTCGACAGCGGTTGCAGGTGCTCCCAGCAGCACAACGCACCGAGCCGTCCGATGTCGGCGCGATCATGGACGGCGAGGTCGCTGCCGTCGCCTTCGCCGAACACGGTGCGTTCGGCATGGGTCGGCCGCAGCTTGCGGCGCTTGGCGATGGTCTCGCCGTCGGGACCGATCAGCCATTGCGCGATATAGACGCTGCCACCGTCGCGCTCGGACACGCCGATCACCGCGGTGAGCTTGGCGCGCTTGACGGCGTTGCGGATTTTTTCTGCTTGCGGGCTGTCATAGGCCAATGAGTTATCGAAATAGCGCTGCACGAAGCCGCGGCCGATCGCCCAGGCCGGCGCGCCGAGCCAGATATGCCAAGGATATCCGGGGATGAAGGTCTCGGGAAATGCGATCAGCTTGGCGCCTTCTGAGGCAGCCTGTTCGATCAGCGCGATCGTCTTGTCCACGGTCGCATCGAGATCGAGAAAAACCGGCGCCGCCTGAACAGCCGCAACCCTGTATTTTTGATGAACCAGACCCATCGACATCGTCCTTTCGCGTCGGGAGACAGCCAATCGTGACGGCAAAACCTACATCCGTCGCGGGCCACAGCGCTTGTCGGTGGCGGCACGAAAACTTGTCTTAACTGGCGGATGGGCCGCGTGCGGCAGGCTCAGACGGCGCGAAGGCGCTACCGGATCGTGTGCTCGCGCCACTCGCGCGGCGAGGCACCGAACTTCTGGCGGAAGATACGGCTGAAATGGGCGAGGTCGTTGAAGCCCCATGCGAATGCGATGTCGCCGATGTGCCGGGCGATGTGGGCGGGATCCGACAAATCGCGCTTGCAACGCTCCAGGCGTTGCGCCTGCACGTAGCTGCGGAACGAGATCTGCTCGGAGGCCATCAGGTCGCTGGTGTAGCGCGGCGAGATTCCGATCGCCGCCGCGGCGCGGGGCAGCGACAATTCGGGATCGCGCAGGTGAGTCAGGATGTAGTTCTTGAGACGATAGAGCAGTGCGGATCGGTGAAACGATTGTTCCGGCGCGCGCGCATGCATTCGCTCGGCAAAGGCCATCGCGATGAGGTCCAGCCCTTGATCCAACAGGCGGGTTGCGGTGGCGGGATCGACGCGGTCGATCGTATTGCTCAACCTGACCAGGAACTCATAGGTCAGGCCTTCGAGGGGACGATCGCTGGAAAAAGTCGTTGCGGTCAGTATGTCGAAGGCGCCGACGCGTTGTTGCAGCAATTTTCTCGGCATCTGCAGGATGGTCTGCGCAAAGCTGTCGTCGAAGCGCAACTCGTAAGGGCGGGTGGTGTCGTAGATGACGAACTGGCCCGCGGCAACGACGGCCTCGCGGCCGTCCTGATACACGCCGTTGATGCCGCTGTTTCCAAGCGCCAACAGCACGAAATCCTCGCTGGCGCGCGCGATCCGCGACGGCGTGCGGAACACCCGCTGGGCGCAGGAATCGACCTTGGTAAAGCTCGCGGGCCCGACCACGGACTGCGAAACGGCGCCCCAGAACGTCTCCTGCATGTCCGAGCGACAATCGAGTCCGACAAAAACGTCGCAAACGATGTCCTGCCAGACGGCAAGCCGTCGGTCTGGAACCGAAGCACTGGTGTCGAGCACGACAGACACGACGGACCTCCCGGAAGGCGCCTGAATACTGGGCCAAAGCCCCGCTCAAATCCAGTATCTGCAAACGGCTTGCCAGCCGCCCGAATGGGCCAGGGGCGATTCATTGAAATCTCGGCGATAGGCAGTCCCTAATGGGCGTTAAGATATTCGAATTGCTGCCTTTATTTGAGGCAGGGGGTCATCTTGAATTTCTTGCTGCGATGCACAATATCTGAGGTCTAGGGATTCGACGCCTCCTCGAGGGCTATCTGAGAGGAGTTTGAGATATGCGCCACGACACGATTGCCGGTTCGGCTAAAAGCAGCGTTCGGACGCTGCGCCGGGAAGAATTAGCGCTGCTGCGCGACCATCTTTTGCGGCTCGACGGTGCCAGTCGCCGCGATCGCTTCCATGGTTTCATCGACGACGGCTTCATCGAGCGCTACGCCAAAAAGTGCGCGAATGACGGCACGGTCATCATTGCCTATCTCCAGGATGGCGCGGTGCGCGGCGCTGCCGAACTGCATCCGCCCGAGCAATCTCCGGATTCACAGCCCGAGATCGCGTTCAGCGTGGAAACCGCGGTGCGACGTCACGGTGTCGGCAGCACCCTGTTCAGGTATCTGATCGAGGAAGCGCGCACCAAGGGGTACCGGAGCCTGCGGATCACCACCGGCGCGCAGAACGAGGCGATGCGGGCGCTGGCGCACAAGTTCGGCGCCCACCTGACATTCCGCCACGGCGAGTCCACCGGCAGCATCGAGCTGGAGCCGCAACGTCAGCCGGAGCCGGCATCGTTGGCGACGCCAATCGTGGCCGACGCCGCACGCGCCATGGTGAATTTCAATCGCGCGTACTGGCGGATGTGGTTGCGGATGTATGGCTGGGGCCGGGCGGCCTGACCGGAGGCATTTGCTCCGGTCCGATGTAACGCAGCTTAGGCGGTTAGAGCGTTTTCGAGCCAACGGGTCGCGCGAATGCGCGCCCGATGACAGGCTCCATGGGCACCGGTTCGCATAGCAATCTGCGCAGATTGCGTAGACTTATCTGCGCTAGAAAACGCGTCAAAACAAAAGACTAGAGCCCCGTTCCGATTCCATCGGAACGGAAAAGGCTCTAGGTGCCGGTTCGCTTGTCGTTGCCGAATTTCCTGATAACGCGGCGTTCGACCACGATCGAACGCTGCGCGCCTTGCTCGCCCGCGATCACCCGCGTCGCCGAGCGCGACGACGACCGCGCGATCTTCCTTACTTCGGCGAGCACGGCATCGAGCGGCATCCCCATCAAGGACGCCGCGATTTCCGCCTGGGCTTCCAGATCATCGGTGATGCCGATCGCCGCGAAGATGGCTTCATCCAGCGTCGGCGGGTCGCGCCGCACACGCCGTGTTCCGTACTTGGTATTCCAATCTTCGCTCATTGGGGCCTCATCTCTGATACGGCACTACCTAGGAGCACTTATGCTGCATTGCAATATGAAATTCACGTGGCAAGCCAGCTATGCGCTACAATTTCTCCAATATGGTGGCGTCGTAGAGCTCCAGGGTCGCGGCCGCTGCGGCGAGCGGCCGCAGCCCGGCTACGAATTCGCGCGAAGCCGGTACCGCGAAATGGGCCAGTAGCGCCGCGCGATCGGCCCATTGCTCGAAAAACACCAGCCGCAACGGGTTCTCGCAGTCGACATGCACGGCGTGCGAGATGCATCCGGGCTCCTTGCGCGAGCGATGCACGTGCTCAAGGCTCAGCCGCATGACGTCGTCGAGGGAATCTTTCCGTGCGGTGACGCTGCCGGTCACGACGATCATGCTGTTCCTCCCATGTTTTCGTTTTACGCTGTCGCCACGAACTGAACGTCACGGAACGGAATCGCCGGCAGCGGAGAAATCGATCGGCTGCTGCGGCCAGCGCTTCAACGCGGCGCGACCGGCGTCGGTCAGCACGTAGATGCCGCGCTCGGCGCGATCGAACCAGCCATAGACGTTATACAGCAGGATCTTCGGTGCGTCCGGAATATCGGGCTTCAGGTCGCGCACGCGCCGCGGCCCCTCCACCAGCGCCGCGGCGCAGGCCAACGCCTGCTGGCGGTAGGCCGTCATGATCGGTGTGCGGGTGCTGCCGCCCAGCACTGGGTCGCCCTTGCGGCGCCGATGCTCGGAGATCAGGCGCGAGCGCTTCTTCGGATCGCGGCGGGGGGCGGTGGTCGGCGGCTTGACCATGATCTCGACATCACCGGTGTTGGTGACCGCGAGCATGCCGAAGCCGAGCCGGCGGCAGAGATTGCGATAGCGCGCATCGTTCTCGCGTCCCTTGCCGCGCGCCGACATTTTAGCTGCAAGCCAAACCTCGTCGGCGGCGCCGGCACGATCGACGGCCTGTAGGATCAGTTCGAGGTTGAAAGACAATTTCAGTTCGCCGATGACCACGACCGGCGGATCGCCGTCGCTCAGCGCCACGAGGTCGCAGCCGCCGACTTCACCCTTGACCGTGAAGCCGAGCTTTTCGAGGAAGCGTTTGACGGGCAGGTAAAGCGCGGTTTCCAACGGCAGCTCCAATGTCGCGTTTGCGACTCAGTGGCGAAGTCTAGAGCCTGTTCGGTTCTGATTGAATCAGAACCGGGCTCTAGATTCTTGTTTTGACGCGTTTTCCTGACGCGAACCGGCATCCACGGAGCCTGTCATCGGACGCGCATTCGCGCGACCCGTTGGCTTGAAAACGCTATAGCCCGAATCACGACCGGCGATTTCTTGAAACCGAACTGGCACCGCGATCGTAGCTATGGCAGGGACATTGCGAGCGGGCGCTGGATACCGCCGGCTCGCAGACCGGATTGACCTGCCGGGGCGTCATGTTGAAGGGGCTTTACAAGGTTGAGATGCACACGGTGCACGGCTCGCGCCGGGGTGTCATTTATGCCTGTGACGGCAAGATGATGGGCGGCAATTCGCACTTGGCATTCGTCGGCACCTATCGGGAGCACGCAGGTGGCGAGGTATCGCTCGACATCTCGACGCTGCGCCACAGGGACGATGCGGATTGCTAGCCCTTGTTCGAGGCCGACCAGATGACGCTGACGCTCAAGGGCAGGCAGCGGGGCGAGCGCTACCACTTCGAGGGCCGCACCGCGCAATTGCCCGGCATTGCCTTCAACTCGGTGATGACGCCCCTTAGCGAAGAGGCTGCGCCGGCCATCCCACGCGGTGAACAGCGCGGCATCGGGAACGGTCTTTATTCGATCGACATCCGGATGCTCGACGGTCTCGACGGCGGCAACGCCGGTGTGATGGTGCTGCACGATGGCCAAATCCGTGGGGGCGACGCCTGTTTCGATTATTTGGGCTGTTATTCCAGCGCGAATGGCAAATGGAAGGGCGAAATCGTTAATCATGAGCACACGCCGAGCCATGGCGAGCGGCCGGTGTTCGGCGGCCACGAGGTCGGCATCGGTTTTTCCGGCACCTACACCGATCAGGGCGCGGTCGCCGAAGCCACTGCGCTCGCCGGCAAGCGCAGCATTCGCTTCAGCGCGGTGCTGAAGAAGCTCGCGGAATGCTGATGGGATAGAGCGTTTTCCAGCCAACGGGTCGCGCGAATGCGCGCCCGATGACAGGCTCCGTGGACACCGGTTCGCGTCAAGAAAACGCGTCAAACAAAAGACTAACGGCCGGAAGGCTAAACCCGCCCGCTCACCGGCAGCAGCGCACCGGTAACGGCGCTGGCGGCGTCGCTTACGAGAAACAGGATCACGTCGGCGAGTTCCTGCGGCGTCACCCATTTGGTGAAATCAGCCTTCGGCATGCTGGCGCGATTGGCCGCGGTATCGATGGTCGAGGGCAGCACGGCGTTGACGGTGATCCTGCCTTTCCACTCGGCGGCGAGTGCTTCGGTCAGGCGATGCACGGCGGCTTTGGCAGCGGCGTAAGGGCCCATGCCCGCGCCCGCCTGTAGTGCTCCCATCGCGCCGACATTGACGATGCGGCCGGCGCCGGCGGCGGCCAGATGCGGGATCGCCGATTGCGACGCATGGAGCGCGGTGAGGACGTTGAGCGCATACATATGCTGCCACGTCCTCGGATCGCCCTCGGCGACCGCCTCGAACGCAAAACCGCCGGCGATATTGACCAGCGCGTCGAGCCTGCCGAAATGCGATACCACGGCATCGATGGCTTTGCCGGCCTGGGCTGCGTTCGTCAGATCGACGCCGCCGAGTTCGAGCCGGCCCGGCGTTGCCGGAACCTGCGTCGGGGCGTGGTCGACGCCGGCGACGCGAGCGCCGCTCGCGAGCGCCGCCTCCACGACCACCTTGCCAAGCGCGCCCGAGGCGCCGGTCACGACAATGACTTTTCCGTCCATGACAGGTCTCCGCGCACGAGGGACAACAAAGCGGACAGTATCGTCAGAAGAATTTCATTTGCAATGCCGGGCAATCCGCTTCCAGATACGCCCATATCATCATTCATTCTCGCGAAGGAAATATCCGATGCCCGATGCGCCGGGATCTTGCGATCCGCACCTCGACATCGTTGGCTTTCAATATCCGCTCCTGCACTTGAAAGACGCGCTCAAAAGCAGGCGAAAGGTCAAGGTCGTGGCGATCGGATCGTCATCGACGGCAGGCGCCGATGGCGTTCTGCCTTTTCCTCCCACGCTCGAAATGCTGCTGCGGCAGAAATTCTATGGCCGGATGATCGACGTCATCAACCGCGGCATTGGCGGGCAGGAGGCTCCGGAGGAGTTGTCACGCTTTGAGTCCGATGCGATCGGCGAAGTACCGTCGCTCCTGATATGGCAGGTAGGTACCAACGCCGTCTATCACTACCAGGACTACAGTCCTGACGAGGTGGCTGCGGCAATTGAGGTCGGACTGGGCCAACTGTCTGGCCTGCCGATGGATGTGGTGCTGATGGACCTGCAATATACCCGAGTCCTTGTCGACGAGATCGCGCGTTCGGAGGATATGGTCGCGCGAATTGCGGCGGCCGGCGCCAGGGCTGAGGTCAATGTGTTTCGTCGCTTTGCCCTGATGCGGCGCTGGAATCGGGACGGCGTTCCGCTGCAAGATTTGGACGACGGAGGCCGGCTTCACACCAGCGCGTGGGCGACCAACTGCGTCGCAGCGGCTCTTTCGGAAGCGATTGCCGCGGCGACGTAACGCCTGGTCCGCATGTCCATGCGTGATCGCTAAAATTAGCTGGAGTTTTGTAAAGGGATCGCAGAAGTCGCCGGCTATAGCTTGGGACTGTTCAACCTAAGGGCTGGGAACATCATGATGCGATATCTGCCTGATCACGGTCTGCCGCTCATTCAGCTCAAGGAGCAGCGGCGGGACTTGGTCGTCGCGCTGCAAAGCCACAAGGGTCCGATCAGTGCCTGGGACTTGATGCAGATCGCCACGATTCAACAGGCGATCTCGGCATTCGAGGACGTGATCGCCGATCTCGATGCTGAAATGGAAGCGGCGGCGTAAGCCGGCAGCATCGGGTCATCATCAGGCCTCCAGGTAGCGCGCCTGGAGCCTCGCGCGTTCGCCGGCGCCGAGCCCCAATCCATCGACGAGATATCGCTCGAGGTCGCCATAATCGGCGCGGATCGCGTCGAACGCGGCGGCGAGGAACGAGGCGTCGACCGATCCTAGCACTTGCTTGACATCATCGGGAAGGTCGCTGCCGGCGGAGGGATCGCGCCGGTAATAGCGGTTGGTCAGCAGGTAGTCTTCGGCGATGAGATGCTCCGCGACACCGAGCGCGTGCAGGACTAGCGCGCAGGCAAAGCCGGTGCGGTCCTTGCCGGCGGTGCAGTGAATGACCAGTGGCGCCGGCGCTTCAAGCAGCTGCGCAAACAGGCTGCGGAAGCGCGGTGTGTTGTGCTGCACATAGTTGCGGTAGGAATCGCGCATCGCCTCCAGCCCGTCGGCCGGTGACAGCGGCCTGCCGCCGGCGAGCCGCGCGCGCAGCGCGGCAACGACGGTCGGCTCGATCGGCAGCGAATGCACCGCGATCTCCTCAATGGCGCAGATCGCCGCGTTGCGTTCCTGCGAGCCCCGAAAATCGAACGCGTTCTTCAAGCCGAGGCCACGCAGCACCGCAATATCGGCGTCGGTCAGATGTCCCAGATGGTTGGAGCGGAATATCTGCTGCCAGCGCACCAGGCGGCCGTCGTGGCCGGGATAGCCGCCGAGATCGCGAAAATTGCTGGCGCCGACCAGGTCGTAGTGGCGGATGGGCGAAGCTGACATCTGATGATCCCTCGTCATGCTCGGCGGCGGAGAATGGCGGCAAGCGCGTTGCATGCGGTGTCCGCCTCTATACCCGCTTCCCAATATTGGTTAGGAGCATTTAATTGTGACGGGCTGAATTCGGCGCGACGGGAAATGGTTTGGGGGCAGATGATGGAACGGCGCGGGGCCGAGGCTATTTTCGGTGCGGTCATTTTCGCCGGCGTTGCGGCAGGCGCGGCGCCGGCATCGGCGCAGACATTCCAGAGTTACCGCTGTGCCGACGGCACCCGGTTCCTCGCCGCTTTCTATCCACATGATTCACGCGCGTTTTTACAGATCGATGGCGGCGCCGTGACATTGGCCAGGCGGCTGAACTGGTCCGGTACGCGCTATTCCGGAGACGGCATCACGCTGACCATCACCAAGGTGGGCGTCGCGGTCAAGCACGCCAGACGGCCTGCCACGGCCTGCGAGGTCGATGTCAAGCAGCCATGAAAAAAGGGCCGAAACGTTTTCGTTTCGACCCTTTTTTAGTTTTCGCTATCGACTGAACTTCGGTGATAGCAGCCGGGTGTCGAACATGCGCTTGGCATCAACGTTCCCATTTGGGCTTGGACTCGTCGATCGCCGCCTGATGATACCAGCTGCCGCTGCAATTGATTTCGTCGACATGCTGTGAGGGGAGGTCGGTCGCGGGCTTGGACGCGTCATAGCGACGTCCGCCGAGAGCCTGCCGGCCCCCGGCCGGAAATTGATAGATCTTGGCAGATCCCTGGTTCAAACTCGTATTCATCATCGTCTCTCCTTGGTCGAAATATCCGGCTCCGAAGCGCCTGCTTCGAAGATTCCAGCTTCATGGTGCGCCCGACTCATTCTCGAGTGGTTACCAATCTCGATATCGTTCGTGCCTCCCGTCGATGCAACATGTTCAAAATAAAATCATCTTCTGTATATTTTGTGGGCATTTGTTGTTTTGCTGCCTGTGAGGCAGTGGGCAGATGATTAACGCTTGAGCCGATGCAAAGGTTGCTGACGAGAGCCCGCCGGCGTGGTGAATATTGCCGGCGGCTGACGCAGCTTTAATCGTTGCGGTCGGGCTGCTCCGGACTGCCGCCAAATCGTGCGGAATTCCCGACCGAACCAGCGATTTCATGACCTCTCGATGGCGCCGGCCGCGCGGCTATGCCGCACCTCTGGTGCCGTGAATGCTCGGGTGCCCGGTGGATATCCCGCTCCGGGGGCAGGCTACCGGGACCGCTACCGCACTGCGGCGGATTGGCACATTAAATGCTTGGTAATAGACGGCCGATGGTGGCCGGGTATGTGTGTGGCAGCCATTGGCTTCGGCTTCACACCTTTCGCATCGTCAATATGAGAGGCTCAATGACCAAATATAAGCTCGAGTATATCTGGCTCGACGGATACACGCCGGTGCCAAATCTGCGCGGCAAAACACAGATCAAGGAATTTGAATCGTTCCCGACGCTGGAACAGCTTCCGCTCTGGGGCTTCGACGGAAGTTCGACCATGCAGGCGGAAGGCCACAGTTCGGATTGCGTTCTGAAGCCGGTCGCGGTTTATCCGGACGCCGCGCGTGAAAACGGCGCGCTGGTGATGTGCGAAGTGATGATGCCCGATGGCAAGACACCGCACTCGACCAACAAGCGCGCCACCATTCTTGACGATGCCGGCGCCTGGTTCGGCTTCGAGCAGGAATACTTCTTCTACAAAGACGGCCGTCCGCTCGGCTTCCCGACCTCCGGTTATCCGGCGCCGCAGGGCCCGTATTACACCGGCGTCGGCTTCTCGAACGTCGGCGCGGTCGCGCGTGAGATCGTCGAGAAGCATCTCAACCTCTGCCTCGCCGCGGGCATCAATCACGAAGGCATCAACGCGGAAGTCGCGAAGGGCCAGTGGGAATTCCAGATTTTCGGCAAAGGCTCCAAGAAGGCCGCTGACGAAATGTGGATGGCCCGCTACCTGATGATGCGTCTCACCGAGAGCTACGGAATCGACATCGAATTCCACTGCAAGCCGCTCGGCGATACCGACTGGAATGGCTCCGGCATGCACGCCAACTTCTCGACCGAGTATATGCGCACGGTCGGCGGCAAGGAGTATTTCGAGGCGCTGATGGCCGCCTTCGACAAGAATATCATGGACCACATCGCGGTCTACGGCCCGGACAACGACAAGCGTCTGACCGGCAAGCACGAGACGGCGCCCTGGAACAAGTTCAGCTACGGCATTGCCGACCGCGGCGCCTCGATCCGCGTTCCGCACTCCTTCGCCAACAACGGATACAAGGGCTATTTGGAAGATCGCCGCCCGAACTCGCAAGGCGACCCCTACCAGATCGCTTCGCAGATCCTCAAGACCATCGCCTCGGTTCCGGCCGGCGCCAAAGCGGCGGCCGCCTAAGCGATCAACCGATACGGCCTGGATTCTTCTGGTGAGGGATCCAGGCCGCTGTCCCGCTTCTTTAGCGGGAGTGTTAGCAGCCTCTCCTCCAGCGACCTTGACCAGCCGACGTGGCTTTGCCCGGCCAGGCTGGTCTTTTTTTGCCGTCATTGTCGGCGCGAGCTATGCGTTGCATGCTTCAAAAGGTCCCGTCGATCGCCGTTTTCTGCCGCTGCGATCCGCGCTAGAAACAATTGGAAATGACTCGCGGGGACAGGATTTTTGCTGGAGGGATTCTATAAGGTCCGTTTTCAGGTCAATGACGCGGTCGGCCGAAGCGTGATGTACGCCCATGCCGGCAGCATGCTCGGCGGCAACTCGGCGTTCGCGCATTACGGCAGCTACCAGGAAGCGGACGGCGTCGTCACCTCCGAAATCACCAGCCATCGCCACAACGAAGATCCCAATTACGAGTCGCTGCTTGGCGCCGATATCGCTACGATCGACGTGCGTGGCACCGCGGAAGGCGACATCTACAGTTTTGTCGGTGCTTCGCCGCAGATGCCCGGCGCGATATTTCGCTCGGTGATGACCCCGATCGAAGACGAGATGATGCCTGCCATGGGCGCGATCGGCGAGGGCGGCATCGTCAACGGGCTTTATTCCGTCCATATCCGACTGCTCGACGGGGTGGTCGACGGTCTGACCGGCGTCATGCTGCTCCATGATGGCCGCATCCTCGGCGGCGATGCCTTCTTCTATTACCTCGGAGCCTACAGTTCGGCGGACGGACGCTGGAAAGGCCAAATTCTCAATCAAGAACATACGCCGGCCAAAGACGAACATCCGATTTTTGGCGGCTACGAGGTCGGGATCGGTTTCTCCGGCACGTGCGATGAGCGGGGCGCATTGTTGGAAGCGAGCGCGCTGGCCGGCAAGCGCAGCCTTCGCCTGACCGCCGTGCTGAAGCTGATGCGCCGGGCCTAGCGCAGGGGTCGCCATGGCGCTAAAACGCCACGCGCGCGCCGCTGAATAAAAAAGGTTCCCAATGGAAAATGTGGTTCGGGTGCTGTCGACGCTCGCTTTGATGGGCGCGGTGTGCAATCTGGCCGGCCGGTTCGAGGCGGCAACGAAAATCCGCATCGATGCCGATTTCGCCCCGACCATCGGTTTATTGGACCGGCTGCGCGGCGGTGAGGCCGCCGACATCGTCATCCTGACCAAGGAAGCGCTCGACGATCTCGCGGCCAAGGGGACCGTGGCGCCGGAGAGTTGCGCCGATCTGGCGCGCTCCTATGTCGGCATTGCGGTGAAGGCCGGCGCCGACCATCCCGACATCTCCACCGAAGCCGCGCTGCGTTCGACGCTGCTCGGAGCGCGCAGCGTGGCGTACTCACGCATCGGCGCCAGCGGCATATTCTTCGCAAAGCTGATCGAGCAGATGGGGATCGCCGCCGAGATCAACGCGCGCGCCACGGTCACTTCCGGTTTTACCGCCGAACGGCTGGTCAGCGGCGAGGCCGACATCGCGGTTCAGCAGCTCAGCGAGTTGAAGCTGGTTTCCGGCGTCGAACTTGTCGGGCCGCTCCCGCTTCATCTGCAAAGCCGTCCCGCGGTGTTTTCCGCCGGGCGCCTGGCCGCGTCACCGCGCGTCCGGCAATCCGGGGTCCTGCTGAAATACCTGGCCTCGCCGGAAGTGGCGCCGGTGTTGCGCGAGTCGGGGCTGGAGCCTTGAATCCGCCCGAAGATCGAAGCTAACGTCTCGCCATGACACAACGATCTTGCCTGTTATCGTCCGCCCTCACCGGTGGCGTCGCCGTGCTGGCGATGACGGTCGCCGCCATGCTGGCCAGTCCATCGCCGGCGAGGGCGCAATCCGCCGATTTGGTGCTGTGCGACCGGCTCGCGGCCGATCCCGCCGACCCCGACAAGCCCGCCGATATCAAGGGTACCCCGACCGTCGCGCCGGCCGATGTGGCAACTGCGATCAAGTATTGCAGGACCGCGGGCAATTCATCGCGCCGGGCGCTTTACGAACTCGGACGCGCCTACGCCGCCAACCAGCAGATGCCGGAGGCCACGGCGGCATGGCGCAAGGCTGCCGACAAGGGCTCGACCTCGGCGATGGTCGAGCTCGGCGTGCTCTATGGCACCGGCGCGGGGGTGCCTAAGGATGAAGGCCAGGCGCGCAAGCTGTTCGAGCGCGCGGCGCAGGCCGGCAATCCGCGCGGCATCAGCAATCTGGCGGCGCTCTCCGGTGCCGGCGGCGCGCCGTCGGATCCCGCCAGAGCGCGCGAATTGTTGGGGAAGGCGGCCGAAACCAATCCCGAAGCGCAGTATCAACTCGGCTTGATGTTGGCGAATGGGACCGGGGGCGCCCAGGACGACAACGGCGCGCGAAGCCTGTTCGAGAAGGCGGCTGCGCAAAATCACCCCGCCGCGCTGGAGGAAATGGGGGAGTTCTCCGAACAAGGCCGCGGCGGACCAAAGGATAAAGACGCCGCCAAGGCCTATTATGAGCGGGCCTCGGCACTTGGTGACGAAAACGCCAAGAAAGCGCTGAAGCGCATGGACTGTCCCTATGCGATCAAGGACAAACGCGGCAATCTCGTGAGCAATCTTTGCTTCTGATGGACCTGCGAGTCTGCGCCGTTGCTATTTCATGTAATAGGCGACGTGATTGCGGGCGGTCTGATAGGTGCCTTCGAGATAGCCGGGATTTTCCTGCCGCTGCGCCAGTGCGACGGCACGTACCACCCGTCGCCAATAGTCGGTGCTATCGACCGTAAAATATTTGAAACAGGCGTCGTCGAACCTCACGGCGGCGATGATCGCAAGCTTGATTTCGGTATCGCTGGCTTGCGGGTACGCGCGTTTCAGGCGGTCGAACGTCGCGCCGTCCTGGGCGTGATCACGGTTGAACCTGACCTTTAAGGACCGTTCTTCCGGCGACAGCGCTCGCGCAATGCCGATCTCTGCCGGCGTCATCGGCGGGCCCTCGAGTGTATCCAGCCGCGGCCGCTGCCGCCACAACGAGAAGGCGGCGTCGCGCAACGGCAGTTTTGCGGCCTCGGCAATGATGCTCTCGACTTCGGTCATCAGGCTTGAGTTCGAAGGCTTGAGTTGGAAGGCTTGGGTTCGAGTGGTCGGCATGAGCTCCTTTGTCGGCGGTATCGGCTTGTTGGTTCGAGAGAATCGCCCGCATCGATCCGAATTCCGGTTTTGAATGGAACTCCAATGCGCGTTGTCGATTAATCCGCACAGGTCGTTCAGACGAGTTCAGATCCATGATCCGCAAATTACAATCGGGCGAATACCGGCTCTATTCGCGCAAGGTCAATCCGAAGACCGGCAAGCGCCGCAATCTCGGCACCTTCAAGTCACGCACGTCCGCCGAAAAACACGAGCGCGACGTGCAGTATTTCAAGCGGCATTGACGCCGATGGTCAGAAAAACAGGCTTGCTCGACGCGTGGTTTGGATTGCTCTTGATCGCGGGAGGGGTAGCGGCAACGCCCGTCGCTGCGCAAAAAATTGCCCCGGATTCTGTCAAACAAGTCGGCCCGCCGCTGGAAGTCGTAAAATCGTTCGAGGATGATTTCCGCCTGGTCGGGATCGGCGTTTCGGCCAGGGGCAGGGTATTCGCGACCGCGCCGGCCTCCAATGTCCGCTCGCGCTTCAGCATGGTCGAAGTCGACCCGAAGACCGGTGCGATCACGCCCTATCCCGATGCGGCCTGGAATAATTTCAGCGAGCAGGGCGACGGCAAGTCGGAATGGATTTCCGTTCAGGCGCTATGGGTCGATAAAGCGGATCATCTTTGGGCGCTCGACTCCTCGTTGTCGAAAGTCGATCAGGATCGCCTGCCGCCAAAACTCGTCGAATTCGATCTGTCGACCAACAAGGTCGTCCGGCAGTATGATTTCAAAGGCGTGGTTTCGGCGAAGGATTCCCTGAACGATCTGCGGATCGACGTGGCGCACGGTTACGCCTATCTCACCAACATCGGCAACAAGGGCAGCCTAGTGGTGCTCGATTTGAAGACCGGCAATGCGAGACAGGTGCTGGTCGGCAGCCGCTCGACCTTCGCCGATCCCAAGCAGCACCTGATGTTCGGCAAGGAAATCGCGCTGCGGCCGGACGGTTCGGTGGTGGCGATCCATGCCGACGGCATCGCGTTGTCGCCGGATGCAAGCTGGCTCTATTACCGGCCGTTGACCGATCATAATTATTGGCGCGTGCCGACGTCCGCCCTGCGCGATGTAGGGCTGTCCGACACCGAACTCGCTGCGAAGGTCGAGTATCTCGGCAGTTCGGTGCTGAGCGGCGGTCTGATCATGGATGCCGACGGTACGCTCTACGGCGGCGATCTCGAAAACCGCACCGTGGTTGCGCTGCGCAGTACACCAAGTCACACGCTTGACGCAAAAGTCTTCGTCAGCGATCCGTCGAAGCTTTCCTGGGCGGACGGCTTTGCGATCAGCGGCGGCTATCTCTACATCGCCGATTCACATCTCTGGGAAGTTGCGTTCAAGAACGATCTGCCGCGCTCGGGTCCGTTTACGATCTTCAAGGTGAAATTGCCGCGCCAGCCTGAGCGCGGTCATTTCCGCAGACGGCACGGATAAAATGATTGGCGTGCCGCTGTCACGCGATGGCAATCGCGGGAACGGCAATACCGAGCCTGGCTGCGGCGCGGCGTGCGGTTGCCTCGCGTTGTGCGGTGATGCCGGCAACCGCTTGCCGCGCCTGCGCGAGGATGGCGGCCGGCGCGGTCTCCGGCGTGCCGCTGTCGAAGGGCGGCTCGGGCGCATATGCCATGTAAAGCTGGATCGCGCGCGCGGCGTCGTCGCCACGCAGTTCGGCGGCGAGCCGCAAGGCGCCGTCGATTCCGGCGGTCACTCCGGCTGCAAACACCCAGTTGCCGTCGAGCACCACCCGTTCGTTGACCGGGATGGCGCCGTACAGCGGGAGCAGATGGAATGACGCCCAGTGCGTCGTCGCGCGCCGCCCCTTCAACAGTCCAGCCGCGCCGCAAAGCAGCGCGCCGGTGCAAACCGAGAAGACGCTGCGGGCGCCTGCCGCCTGTCGGGCGATCCAGCCGAGTACGTCGTGATCCTCCATCAGGGCTTCCTGGCCGAAGCCGCCCGGCACGTGAAGCACGTCAAGCTGCGGTGCGTCTGCTAGCGCCGCATCTGGCGTCAGCCGCAATCCCTTGACGTCGCGCACCGGCTCGGCGGTCTTGCCGTAGACGCGATAGGTCGAGTTCGGGATGCGCGACAGCACCTCGAACGGGCCAGTCAGATCGATCTGATCGAGACCCTCGAACAGCAGCGAGCCGATTTGCAGATGGGTGTCGTGAGCAATCATTACGCACTCCTTTGAGGATCAGGGCTGGACAAGCGCAACCTAACCCCACATATGCTGGCGCAAATGCCAAAGTCCCCTCGTTTCCCGCCAAACGCCGTTGCTGCCGCGCCCGCGCCGCGGATCGTTGAAGTATTGGCTTTCCCGTCAGTGCAACTGCTCGATGTGACCGGGCCGCTTCAGGCGTTCGCCACTGCCAACGATCAGATCACGCAAGCGGGAGGCGCCGCGCCGTATGATCTGCGCGTGGTCGCCAAGGGTGGGCAGGGCGTGACGGCGTCGGCGGGGCTCGCGATCACGGCGGCCCCGCTGCCGCGTCCGAGTTCGGCGGTGGATACGCTGCTGATCGCGGGAGGGCCGGGCGTCGAAGCTGCCGCAGCCGATCCGGCGCTGGTCGATTGGGTGCGGCAGCGGGCGGCTAGGGCGCGCCGGGTCGCTTCGGTCTGCACCGGCGCGTTTTTGCTGGCGGCGTCCGGCGTGCTTGATGGACGTCGCGCCGCGACGCATTGGTCGGTCTGTAAGGAGTTTGCCCAGCGTTATCCCGCGGTACGGGTCGAGCCCGATCCGATCTTCGTGCGCGATGGTTCGGTCTGGACTTCGGCCGGCGTTACCGCCGGTATCGATCTGGCACTGGCGCTGATCGAGCAGGACCTCGGACGCACCGTGGCGCTGGCGGTGGCACGCTATCTCGTCGTCTTCCTCAAGCGGCCCGGCGGGCAGGCGCAATTCAGCACGGCGTTGTCGCTGCAATCGGCCGAGGACGAATTCGGCGCGCTACATGGCTGGATCAACAAGCATTTGGCCGACGATATCTCGCTTCCGGTGCTGGCCGACCAGGCCGGCATGAGCGAGCGCAGTTTCAGCCGGCATTATGCCGAGGCTACCGGACTGACGCCGGCGCGCGCCGTCGAGCGGCTGCGGGTGGAAGCGGCGCGGCGGATGCTGTCGGAGTCGCGGTTGCCGGTGAAGCGGATCTCACAGCGCTGCGGCTTTGGCTCGGAAGAAACCATGCGCCGCAGTTTTCTACGCATCCTCTCGGCGACGCCGCAGGACTACCGGAGCCGTTTCAGCTCCTGACGAGTGCCCTGGACGTCATCCGTTGGTCATCCGGCGCGTCGTAACGCGGCAAACCGGTGCCTTTTCGGGCTTCCGTGCGCGCGCGACATGGCCTAGAGACCGGCCCAACGCTTCAATTTCTCGATATTCAGGTAATCATGATCCGTCTCGATAATGTCAGTAAGCAGGTCGGCCACCAGATTCTCTTCATCGAAGCCTCCGCGGCGCTCCTGAAGGGGGAGAAGATCGGTCTTGTCGGCCCGAACGGGGCTGGCAAGACCACGCTGTTCCGGATGATCGCGGGCCAGGAGCCGCCCGACGAAGGCCAGGTGTCGACCGATCGCGGTATTTCGATCGGCTATTTCAGCCAGGATGTCGGCGAGATGTCGGGCCGTAGCGCGGTGTCCGAGGTGATGGACGGCGCCGGCCCCGTCAGCGTGGTTGCCAGCGAGTTGAAAGAGCTCGAGACCGCGATGGCCGATCCGGATCAGGCTGACAACATGGATGACATCATCACGCGCTACGGCGAAGTGCAGGGGCGCTTCGAGGAACTCGACGGCTATGCGCTGGATGGCCGGGCGCGCGAGGCGCTTTCAGGCCTTGGCTTCAGCCAGGAAATGATGGACGGCGATGTCGGGGCGCTCTCGGGCGGCTGGAAGATGCGGGTCGCGTTGGCGCGAATTCTTCTGATGCGCCCCGATGTCATGCTGCTGGATGAGCCGAGCAACCATCTCGATCTCGAAAGCCTGATCTGGCTGGAACAGTTCCTCAAAGGCTATGACGGCGCGCTGTTGATGACGTCGCATGATCGCGAATTCATGAACCGCATCGTCAACAAGATCGTGGAGATCGACGGCGGCACGCTGACGACGTTTTCGGGAAACTACGAGTTCTACGAGGCGCAGCGTGCGCTGAACGAGAAGCAGCAGCAGGCTCAGTTCGAGCGCCAGCAGGCGATGCTTTCCAAGGAAATCAAGTTCATCGAGCGCTTCAAGGCGCGCGCCTCGCATGCGGCGCAGGTGCAGAGCCGGGTGAAGAAGCTGGAGAAGATCGAGCGGGTCGAGCCGCCGCGACGGCGCCAGTCCGTGGCGTTCGAGTTTTTGCCGGCGCCGCGCTCTGGCGAGGACGTCGTCAGCCTGAAGAACGTGCATAAAGGCTACGGCAGCAGAAGCATCTATGAGGGGCTGAATTTCCAGGTGCGCCGCCGTGAGCGCTGGTGCGTGATGGGCGTCAATGGCGCCGGCAAGTCGACATTGCTGAAGCTGGTCGCAGGCTCGACCGAACCGGACGAAGGCTCGGTGGCGCTCGGCGGCAGTGTCAAGATGGGTTATTTCGCCCAACACGCGATGGATCTGCTCGACGGCGAACAGACCGTGTTCGAGTCGCTGGAGGAATCATTTCCGCAGGCAGGGCAGGGCTCGCTGCGCGCGCTGGCCGGTTGCTTCGGGTTTTCCGGCGACGATGTCGAGAAGAGATGCCGGGTGCTGTCGGGCGGCGAGAAGGCGCGCTTTGTGATGGCAAAAATGCTGTTCGATCCGCCGAATTTTCTGGTGCTGGACGAGCCCACCAACCATCTTGATATCGCGACCAAGCAGATGCTGATTGCGGCGCTGTCGGAGTATGAGGGCACCATGCTGTTCGTCTCGCATGACCGCCACTTCCTGGCGGCGCTCTCCAATCGGCTGTTGGAACTGACGCCCGACGGCATCCATCAATACGGCGGCGGTTACACCGAATACGTCGCCCGCACCGGTCAGGAAGCGCCGGGCCTTCGTAGTTAGGTCCTCGTAGTTAAGTCCTCGTAGGTGAGCCTGCGGAGGAGGGGCGAAGCGGAGCGCCTCGCCCGCAACCGTTCCGACCGAATCTAGCCCCTCCACGCCGAGTGGCGGATGACCGAACAGAAGTTTCCGGGCTTGAAACTGGGATCCTTATCCCGGATCACGTCGGCTTTCACATTGCCGAAGGTGGTTGCCGGCTTGTGCTTGATCCCGTCGTAGAAGGCCTGGAGGATGTCTTCCTTGAAATGCTCGGTCCGCGGATGGGCGTGGACCACGGCCTCGCGCTCCTGGTCGCTGTAGTCCGGATAGGTCAACCCCAGCACGTCCATCTCGACTCCGGCGGTAACGAGCGCGACCACCGGGTGCATATGTTGCGGGATGCCGGGCGTCGTGTGAAGCGCGATCGCGTTCCAGACCGTCTCGATATCCGCTTGCGCGATATTGCGAGCGCGCAGGAAATCGCGCGCCGCGTTGGCGCCGTCGACCTCGAACCGTTCGTCCGCGCTGCTGTGTTGATGCGTAAGCCCCATGTCGTGGAACATCGCGCTTGTGTAAAGCAGCTCCTCATCGAATCGGAGGCCGCGACGCTTGCCGGCGAGCGCGCCAAAATAATAGACGCGGCTCGAATGATGGAACAGCAGCGGCGATTCAGTGTCCCTCACCATTTCAGTCACTTCCCGGGCGAGCTTGCTGTCCGGAACTTTCAAGCCAGCTATGGTCGTTGTCATCGCAGTCTCCCATGTCAAATCCGATCACTCCAACGTGTGTCGATGTAGGCATGTCTGCAATTGACGTTTTGCGTCATTTTCTGCCAATGGTGGCCTGCGACGGACATGGAGGTCGGCATGCCGCAAAAGACCATGGCAATCCTGGCGCTACCGGGCGTGCAGATGCTCGATGTTTCCGGACCGCTCGACGTCTTTGCCGAGGCGAACAGGCAGCATGGCCGCGACGTCTATCGCCCGCTGGTGATCGGCACCTCGCGCGGGCCGATTACTTCCTCGTCGGGCGTGCAGATATTGCCCGATCGAGTGATCAATGCGGCATCGGAAGATCGCATCGACACCCTGCTGGTCGCCGGGACGCCTGAGGCTGCGAACACGGTGTTTTCGGCGAGCCTGGTGACGTGGCTGCGGGAAGCGTCGCGCCGATCCAGGCGATATGGTTCGGTCTGCAGCGGCGCGCTGCTGTTGGCCAAGACCGGCCTGCTCGATGGGCGGCACGTCACCACCCACTGGGCGGTTGCCGATCATCTGGCAACGGCTCATCCGCAGATCTTCGTCGATAAGGACGCCATCCAAGTCAGGGATGGCCGGACACGAACTGCCGCCGGTGTGACCGCGGGAATGGATCTCGCGCTTGCGCTGGTCGAGGAGGATCTGGGCCGCGATGTCGCGACCAGGGTGGCCGGTCAACTCGTGATGTACTTCAAGCGCCCGGGCGGACAGATGCAGTTCAGTCGCGCTGGCCATGCGGCGCCGGTCGGCCGGTCCGCGCTGCAGGAAATCCAGCGCTGGGTCGCCGCCAATCCCGCAAACGATCATGACGTCGCAAGTCTCGCCAGGCGAATGGACGTCAGTCCACGGCATTTCGCTCGGCTGTTCCGTGCCGAAGTCGGCATGACCCCGGCATCGTGGGTGGAAGCCGCGCGGATGTCGGCCGCGCGAGCACTGCTGGAGGACGGTCGGAGAGCCCTCAAGCAGGTCGCCGCGCGCTGCGGCTTTGCCGACGCCAATACGTTCAGGCGGGCCTTTATGCGCCACGCTGGCGTCAGCCCTGCCGCGTACCGCAAGCAGTATGTCGGGGAACCACGCACCGAGCACAATATCAGCGGCTAGAGCCCCGTTCCGATGGAATCGGAACGGGGCTCTAGTTTTTTGTTTTGACGCGTTTTCTTCACGCGAACCGGTGGCTACGGAGCCTGTCATCGGGCGCGCATTCGCGCGACCCGTTGGCTCGAAAACGCTCTAGAACGCCGGCTGTCTCACCGCGACCATCTGCGTTCGGATGTCCTGGGCGGTCCGTTTCAGCGGCACCAGAAATTTCTTTTTCGCCTGGGTTTCGCTCGTCATGCCTGAGATCGTGTTGATGCTGATGGCGGCGACGACCCGCCCCGCCTGATCGCGCAGCGGCACAGCGATGCCGCAGATCGCCGGATCGAGTTCGCCGTCGACCCAGGCATGCCCCTGGGCTTCGATCAGGTCGAGCTGCCGGTCGAGCACGCGAGGGTCGGTGACGGTGCGTGGGGTCACCGGTGTCAGCTCCACCGATTGCAGATAGGCGGCGCGCTGGTCCTTCGGCAATGAGGCCAGCATGACACGGCCGAGCGAAACCAGATGCGCGGGCAGCCGGCTGCCGATGCCGAGATTGGCCGACAGGATGCGGCGCGCCGGCAACCGCAAGGCATAGACGATCTCGGTCTCATCCAGCACCGCGAGCGCGCAGGATTCGCCGATCTCGTTGCGTAAGTCTTCCAGCGCTCGTTGCGCGTAACCCCAGTAGGGCAGTGCGTTGAGATAAGACAATCCCAGGCCGAGCGCGCGCGGCCGCAGGCTGAAATAACGGCCGTCCGCCTCGCAATATTTCAGTGCGACCAGTGTCGCCAGCACGCGCCGTGCGGTGGCACGATTGATTTCGGCGATGACGGCTATTTCCGACAGCGTGTGCCGTCCCGGCGGGCGGCCGAGCGCTTGGACCACCGCGAAGCCACGGGCGATCGCTCTTACAAATCCGTCGCTGTCCTTTGGCATGGCTGCTTCGCTCCGCCGATTCCTGACTTGCCAGCCGCCGCGCAGCAAGGGCATATGGTTCGTAAGGCGACTGTATAGTTCGCCAGGCGAACATAATTGAGAGGGAGCCCATGCCGCAAGCGCCATCTTTCGAAACCGACTTCTGGAAGGACGCCAATCTGCGCAAGGTATGGGACGACATCGTCCCCGGCGAGCCACGCAAGACGCTGCCTTACCAACTGACCAAGGAAGCGATCCAGCTCTATTGCCGTTCGGTCGGCGAGGATCATCCGCTGTATTTCGATGAGGCCTACGCGAAGAAGACGCCCTATGGCGGCCTGATCGCGCCGCCGTCGATCCATATCCTGTTGATGTTTGCCTGCACGCCGGCTGACGACTGGATGCGGACGCCCGGCACCGTCAATGCCGGCCAGTCCTGGAGCTACAACATCCCCGCGCGCCCCGGCGACACCATCACTCTGCAAGCCCGTGCGCTCGACAAGTTCATCAAGCGCGAGCGGTTGTTCGTGGTCCACGACAATGTCTTCTTCAATCAAACCGGCGAGGTCATCTGCTCCGGCCGCGGCCAAACCATCCGGCCGATGTAACGGCGCTTCAGGGAGATCAAGATGACCACGACATTCGAAAGCCTTTCCAGCGGCGACGCCATCAGCGGGCCGACATTCGCAGTCTCTCGGGAATCCATCCGGCTCTTCTGCGACGGATCGCTCGACTACAATCCGCTGCATCTCGACGACGACTACATGAAGAACGATTTCGGCAAGACCAATTTCGGCGGCATCATCATGCATGGCATGAACAATTTCGGCCTCATCACGCGGATGCTGACCGATTGGGCCTATCCCGCCGGCGCGATCCATCGTCGTCTGGAGACGCGATGGGTCAAGCCGGTGAAACCGGGCGACACCATCCAGCCCGTCGGTATCATCAAGGCGAAGCAGGCGACGCAGAAGTCGCGGTGGGTGCTGATCGATGTGCTGGTGAAGAACCAGAACGACGAAAAGGTCGCGACCGGCGAGGCGATGGTGGAGTTTCCGCTATCTTAGCCAAGGCGTCGTAACGGGCGACCATAGAATATGGGAGGATCGGCATGAGGACGCTCGCGGTGATCGCGTGTTGGTGGCTGCTGTCGGCGGCTGGCCTCGTCCATGCGGCGGGTGCGGACGCATTCCCCGTCAAATCGATCCGCATCGTGGTGCCGTTTCCCGCCGGCGGCACCACCGACATCCTGGCGCGGTCGGTGGCGCAAGCGCTCGGTGAAAAGCTCGATGTTACGACCTTCGTCGAGAACCGCGCCGGCGCCTCCGGCACGATCGGCTCGGAACTGGTGGCGACGTCGCCCGCCGACGGCAGCGTGCTGCTGTTGACGGCAACGCATCACGTCATCAATCCGAGTCTGTTTCGCAAACTGCCCTATGACACAAGGAAGGACTTTTCGCCGATTGCCGTGGTCGCGACCGCGCCGAACGCGCTGTTCGTCAACAAGGATTTTCCGGCCAAGACCGTCGCCGAGCTGGTGGCGATGGCCAAGACGGATCCCGGAAAACTGTCGTTCGGATCGACCGGCATCGGCGGCGCCAATCATCTGTCGGGCGAGATGTTCAAGCAGATGGCGGGTATCGATCTCGTCCACATTCCCTATAAGGGCGCCGCACCCGCGATGAACGACCTGCTCGGCGGGCACATTCCGATCATGTTCGATACGCTGACCACGGTGCTGCCGGAAGCCGCCGCCGGAAACATCCGCGTGCTCGCGGTGACCAGCCTGACCCGCGCGGCGTCGTTGCCGGATGTGCCGACCATGGATCAGGCCGGCGTCAAGGGCTTCGAATCGATCGCGTGGTTCGGGCTGTACATGCCGGCCGCGAACAACAATCCGGCCTGTCAAAAGCTGGTCGCGGCGATGAGGGACATTCTCGCATCGCCCGCTATCAGGCAAAAATTCGCAACCCAGGGCGTCGACCCCGGCATATTATTCGGCGCGGAGTTTGCCAGCTTCGTCGATGCCGAGATCGACAAATGGGGTGCCGTCGTGAAGGCTGCCAACGTGCCGCAGGAGTAACGCCCGGTTCTTGTTTTAGTTCTTGCTGGCGGACGCCGCCGATAGCGCCAGTGCACTGGGCGCACCGGTGGGCTTCGGCGTGTCGGTCCTCGCCGCCGCAGCGCCGTTGTCGTCGTCATCGAGGAACTTGTCGAGAATGCCGCCGATCTGCTGCTTGACCTCGTCGGGGCCGCGATCGCTCATGTCGGTGTGCTGGTAGCCGGTCCTGACCACGGTGATGCCGGCCTTCGCGCAGATATCGTCGTCGGGAACGACGCCGGGATCGGCCTTGAACACCGGGTCGTGCGAGCGGAACGAGAGGATCTTGAACTTGCCGTCGGTCGCGAACGGCACCCGCAGATTATCCAGCGTGACGACCTTCTTGATCATCTCAGGGTAATGCTTGGCGAAATACATTGAAATATCGCCGCCGTTGGAATGCCCGATCATGGTCAAATGCTTCCAGTCCGCATTCGGCTGGACCTTCTTCAACTCATCGATCGCGAACATGATGTTGGCGATGCCGCGGTTATATTGCATGCGGCGGCCGGCATATTCTTCGCCGACATTTGTGACCATCGGCTCGTCGCTGTCGAGATCATGCTGGATGCTGACCACCATGTAGCCGCGCGCGGCGAGGATGTTGGCCAGAAACGAGTATTCGGTGAATTTGACGGTATTGCCGTGGTTCAGGATCGCCACCGGCAGGGTGATCATTTCGGCTGTCGCCTGCCAGTCGCGATCGCGGCGTACCGCGACGTCGACGGCGACCGGGCGATCGCTGCGCAACAGATCGAAAAACGTGAGCGTGGTGTGATGGATCGCCCATTTGCTCGCGGTGAAATATCCGGCGACGAGCATGGCGCAAACCGCAAGCGTGATGATTCCGCGCTTCACGTTACGCCGCTTGGTTCTGGACTCGCTCACCCCTGAGCTTGCTAAACGCCGAGGATTTCAGCCGCTCGAGGTCGCGCTCTCCGGCGGCCGCTTGCGCCAGAATATGTTCGGCGATTTCAAGCGCGGAGGCCGAGCGGTTGCGACGGAAGCGAGCGTCGAGCAGCACTTCGTCCAATGCCCGGCGCAATACAGCAATCGTCGTGGGGTCATGGTTCATGTGCGGTGCTATATCTGGCCCATTTAACAGGCACATGACCGGTCCCGGATATGCATCCCGGAAGATTGG
Source organism: Bradyrhizobium sp. S69 (assembly GCF_009766005.1). Lineage (GTDB taxonomy): Bacteria > Pseudomonadota > Alphaproteobacteria > Rhizobiales > Xanthobacteraceae > Bradyrhizobium. Next base: position 393,869 of record NZ_LMUK01000041.1, read on the forward strand.
ATGGCGCGCGCCCACGGCGGGTTGGCGGTGGATTCCGTGGATATCTCTCTGCCAATTTACGGGTTGTTCACCTCCGTCAGCGGAAACGCCACGCCGGGACGGTAGAGCCGCACCGGCCGGATCTCGTAGATCGCGCCGGGGTTGACGCGGCGCAGGTCGCGCGCGGCTGCGATCGCGGCATCGCGATTCGTACAGTCGAGCACGTAGAAGCCGAGCAACTGCTCCTTGGATTCGGTGAACGGGCCGTCGGTCACGGTGCCGGCGCCCGGACCACGCAACACACAGGCGCCTTTGGTGGCGCCGAGCCTTGCTGCGGGTCCAAGGCGTTTTTCTTCCGTTAGCCGATCGTGGATCTTGTCGAGATCGAGCATTAGCGCAGCGTCCTCGTCCGCGCTCCAGGAAGCGACTTCGTCTTCGCTGTGATGGGCCAGAATGGCGTAGAGCATGTTTTCCTCGTCATAATTGCTTGGCGGATAGACCAAGGACGTTTCGGGAAGTCCGATCCCGACATGGGACCCGGGCAAAAACGTACGGGGTAGGGCGGGGCGCGGCGAGGAATCTTATGCTACATAAGCCCTCAAGCATGGCACAGGAAACGCTTGAGACGGCCCACTTTCAGCCGAAATCCACCACAGGAGGGATGATCCAGGTCGTCCCCTTGATGTTTGTATTGCTGTGGAGTTCGTCCTTTATCACCGCCAAGGTGGGCCTGCGGCATCTGTCGCCGCTGCTGTTCGTCGCGATCCGGCTGGTTGGTTGCGCCGTGGTGCTGAGCGTTGTGATGGGGGTGTTGCGCCGGTCGTGGCGGCCGCTGGCAAATGGGCGATGGTTTCATTGCGCTGTGGCGGGCGCGCTGCTCAACGCCGTCGGATTGATGGCGCCGCACATTGCCCTGGTCACGACACCCGCGGCGCAGATCGCGCTGGTGCAATCCCTGACGCCGCTGTTGACGGCGGTCTGCGGCGTGCTGCTGCTGAACGAGCGGTTACGCGCGGCACAATGGCTCGGCCTGGTGCTGGGGCTGATGGGTGTCGGCCTCGTGGTCGGCGCGGCGGCGCTGGAAAGCGCGGCGCGGCTGCAAGGCCTGATGCTGGCTTTCGTCGGCGTGCTGGGTCTTGTTGCCGGCACGCTATATTTCGGGCGCTTCTGCCGCGACGTGCCGCTGCTGCAGGGCGCCACCGTGCAGTTCATGTCAGCCGCGGTTGTTAGCTCCCTCGGTGCGGCATTGCTGGAAACGCCGCATTGGGAATGGACCGATGGCACCGTCGCTGCCGTGCTCTGGAACACCCTGATGGTGTCGCTCGGCGGCATGGTGCTGTACTCGGTGATGCTGGTGCGCGGTTCGGTCGCGCGCGCCAGCGCCAATTTTTATCTGGTCCCGGTCACCGCCGCGCTGCTGGCGTGGGCTCTGCTGGGTGAACAATTGAGCGCGCATGTCATCGTCGGGCTGGCGATGGCGTCGGCGGGGTGCTGGCTGGTCAGTGCCGCGGCATCGCCGGTGCTGGGCGACGAAGTCAGCCAATGACGATTTAAGGAGTTCCCATCCCATGAGCCTGTTCAACTCTCCCTTCGATCCCACGCGTGAGGCGGCTTTGGTGACCGGCGCGGGCAACGGCATCGGCCGTGCGATCGCACAGGCGCTGGTCGGCGAGGGCGTGCGAACCCTGTTCGCCGATCTGCGCGAGGATACCGTGAGGGCGTCGGTCGCAGCCTCGCCCCGGCCGGAGCTGGCGGTGCCCTGGGTCGGCGATCTCGCCACGCGCGAAGCCTGCGATCGGCTGCTGGCCGATGCGAGGGCCGCGCTGGGCCAGGTGACCCATTTCGTGCACAGCGCGTCGCCGCCGCGACGTGAGGCCGATCACGCCTTCGCGGTCAGCCAGGACACCTGGCGGCAGATGCACGCCGTCAATCTCGACGCGGGCTTTCATCTGTCGCGCGAACTCGCGCGTCAGTTGATCGCGGCAAAGCAGCCCGGTTCGTTCCTGCTGCTGACGTCGCTGCACGCCGGCACACCGCGCAATCTGCCGCATTACTCGACGTCGAAGGCAGCTCTCGCGATGCTGGTCAGGGAACTCGCCAAGACCGTCGGCCGCCATGGCATCCGAGTCAACGCGCTGGTGCCCGGCGCCATCGCCGCCGGAGGCTTTGTCGCCGATCCCTCGCTGGCAAAACATATTCCGTTGGGCCGTCTCGGCCGCAGCGAAGACCTCGCGCCGATCGCGTTGGCCGTGCTGTCGAACCGGATATCGGCCTACGTCACCGGCGCCGCGATCGTGGTCGATGGCGGGCTGTCGCTGACCAACTGGTTCGAGCCGCCGGAGTTGGGGGATATTTGATGCGTGTGACAGCGTACCCCGCGCCGGCACCAAATGGTCATGCTCTCGGCACATTGCGGCCCGCGCGCGCTGCCAAAGCCTTTGCAGGTGCATAGCCTATGCAGAGGGACAACGATTTGGCTTACAGGATGATCGCAGAACGCGAGGGTGAGACGGTGAAGGTCGAACGCGAGAGCCCGCTCATCATGGTCGCCAAGGCGCGGATCTGGGCCAGCGAAGGCTGGCAGGTCGTCATTACCGACGCGGACGGCAAATCATACGCGGCCGACGAATTTGAGGGCCTGTTGGCGGCCTGATGGCCGATGCGGCGCGGCGGTCGCGCCGCGGCTGACGCATCATTTCATTTCCAGCGCTATCGCACCGGCATCGGCGGTCGCACGACCACCGCGTCGGCATCGACGTCCGCCTGATCGACGATCTGCGCCCGCGACTGGTACGGCGGGGCGGCAGCGGGTTGCGGCAGCGGCCGGTAAGTAGCTTGCGGCGGTGTAGCCGGCGCGGGCGGTCGTGACGAGGCGAGGGCTGCCGCGGCCATCGCGGGCGAAAATGCCGGTCTCGGCCTTTGTGCCGATGTGGGCTGCGGCTGCGGCGCCAGTGCGGATAGCTTCCTGGTCGCGTTTGCCTTGGCCGTCTGTTGCGCCATCTGCCGGGATAGCTGTTCCTGGCCGGCCTTGAGCTGCTCGATGCTGGCTTTGAGGGCCTCGATCTGCTGGCCCATCGCCGCAATATCCGGCGCACTGGCTGGCGTCGGCGGTACTGCGGCGACGGCCGGGGCGGCGCCTTGCGCGGGCTGCGCCGCAGGCGCTGATGGCGCGGGTGCCTGATCTGACGCGGACGCCTGCGCGGATCCTGGCGTGTCAGGTGAACTCGGTTGCTCGGCGATCTCGGGCTTTGCCGCGGCCTGCGAGGGCGACGGCGCCAGCACGAACGGCGTCCAGTTCGCGATCATCGTTTTGGCCGTATCGCCGTAATGCTCCCAGGCGGTGGCCGCGCCCGCGGCGCCGATCGCGAACACGAAGCCGAGAATCGCGCGGGCCATCCGGCCCCGCGGCGGCTTGCCCAGCAGATGGATGTCGCCGGGCACCTCGATCTCCGGCGCCCGGATGTCGCCGGCGGCGGGAGCGGCGGTGCTGGCCGTGGCGCGGAACGTGGTATCGACCGTGGGTACCGACACGGCAGCAGCGGCCACGTCAGGAGTCATTTCGGCCCGTGGAGGCGCGGGGTGGCTGATCGGGTCGACCGCCGGCGCGTCAGGCGTTTGATCCGCGCGCGCGGCCAGAACGACATCGGGCTCGATCACGAAGATATCGTGCGGATCGGTTTCTGTCGGTGTCAGCGTGGATTGCATTGGCGTTCCCTTGGTCAGTCCAATGTCACCCGCATCAGGGCGTCCGGCGGATTTTCGTGCCCTCGACGATCCTCGGCCCATCCCCACACGCCAGTCAGGTTTGACCAAAGCAAGGCAACGGGATGGAGAGGTTATGACCAGTTGTGGCGAGAGGTTGGAACCGAGTGCACCTCAGCGGGCATAACCCTGTCCGATCTGCCGGTCCTACACGCTTGCGAAGCTATCCACGTGGCGGCGCGCTTCGTGGAATTCAAGCACACGTTTCGCCGTCCGGCTTTCAAGCCGTTCGAAATTCCGCCGCGCCTGTTCAAGGTCCGTCTTGGACATCCTGCGGTCCGCCACCGTCATCAGCAACAGCTCCTTGACCGTCGTCCAGGAGCAGCCGGCGACCTTTGCGATCACCTGCACGACGCCGGGATTCTCGTTGAGCACCGCCCGCTCAGCCATCGCGATTGGACAGCCGGCGAGAGCCGACAGGGCGGTCACGGTCTGTTCAAAATTTTGCGCGCGAGCGGCGGTATGAACACTGGCCTCGCCGAGTTCCGCCCAATCCTTGAGCCGCCTGATCTTGGCCTTGGCCCTGGCGTGATCCCGGGACTTGTTGCGGACCTCCAGGTTGATGTCGTCAATCACCTCTGTAATGACGCCCTGCACGGCATCGGCATATTTTGAATTTGCCGCGACGATCTTGCTGCACACGGAGGCCGACGCGGTCTCGATCAGCTTCAAGAAATGATGTCGGGGGATGTCACGCCGCGTTCCGACATGCAGTGCAAGCTGGGCATCATCGCCGGCACGGGCGACCAGTTCGAGAAAACTGTCGTCCGAAATCCGGGCGCCGGCATTTTTCGCGACCGCATGGACAACCTTGGGCTCACCGCGCTCGATCAGGATTCCGGTGACGACTTCGCTGATCTTCTGGCGTTGCGCGATGGCGTAGAGATGGCCCTGGCTCTGGGTGCCCGCGGTTGCCACCAGATCGGACTCGTCAATGGCGCTCGACTGGCTGAGCACGGGCGCTGCTACCGCTACGGCGTCGTCGAAGGCAAATACCCGAACCAGCGCCGCCGGCGCATTGGGGTTGGTTGCGACATGGTGCGCAAGCTTGACCCGGGTTTTCAACTCGATCACCGCAACCAGGATCTTGAATACCTCGCCGAACAGCTCGGTCTGTTGCCGCGTATAACGGCTGGAGCCGGCGACGAACAAATCGGTGATGCGCGTCAGCGCCCTTAATTGTCGTTTCGTCAGTCCGGATACCGTGGAATCCTGGATGTCGTTGATCAGAGAATAGAACATTGTCATGGGCAATAACTCGTCAGGCATTTTCGCGAAGCGAGGTGGAAGACTAGGAATGCGATGATGATTTGCTAGCGGTTACCCGTGAAAATAGCGCGCTCCAGTTGCTTCATAGATAATTCAAATTGTCGGTAACCTTCGACGCTGGATCAGCTATGCCAGGGGGATGCGTGGATGCCGGTGCACAAATTCGGCCTGCGAAACGTCGGATCGCAATATTCGATGTAGTCGACGTTGATGGTGCCGAACGTGGTCTTGGGCTTCTTGAGGGCCGAGCGCGCCTGGATCTGAATGAACTCGTTCTTGAAATCATGGCGCGGAAAGGCCGTGATGACCTGCTCGCGCTGCTCTCGCGTGTAGTCGTCAAATCCGGCGCCGCCGACGTCCATCCGTACGCCTGCCCGGGTAAGGGCGATCTCGGGCCGCATATATTCGGCGATACCGGGCGTGGAATGCAGCGCGATGGCTTCCCAAACCAGGTCCGCCCCAGGCTCGGGGATGCCATGCCCCCTCAGGAATTCGCGCGCGGCGTCGGCGCCATCGACTTCGAAACGCTTGGTTTCGGTATGGTAGGCATCGGCAAGGCCGAGGTCATGAAACAGCGCGGCGACATAGAGCAGTTCGGAGTCGAATTTGAGATTGTCACGGATGCCTTTGATGGCGCCGAACACGTAAACGCGGACGGAGTGGTTGAACAACATCTCGGTTTCGTGCTGTCGCACCAATTCGGCGGCTTCGCGCGCGATTTGGCTGTCGGGTATCTTGATGCCGGAAATCACGTCTGCCATGGCTGAACTCCTGTGCTCTGATCGGTGGATGTTGCCGGACCCGCAGAGCCTGGCAATGGCGAAATTGCCACGATTTCGGCCATCCCTGACGGGGCGGTTGCGTCGGACGTGAAGCGGAGATATCGCTCGCAGGTCTCGTTTGTTTGCCAGGATTGGATGCCCGATGACGTTGTCGCTGCCCAAACACAAGATCCGCGTCCTGCTGCTGGAGGGCGTCAACGATTCGGCCGTGAGGTTGTTCGAGGCCAACGGCTATAGCGAGCTCGAGCGTCTGACCAAGGCGCTGGGCCCAAAGGAGCTCAAGCAGGCGCTGTCGGGCGTTCACATGCTCGGGATCCGCTCGCGGACCCAGTTGACGGCCGAGGTGTTGGAGGCGGCCGACCGGCTGCTCGTGGTCGGCTGCTTTTCGGTTGGCACCAACCAGGTCGACCTCGACGCCGCGCGAAAACTCGGGATTCCGGTTTTCAACGCACCCTATTCCAACACCCGCAGCGTGGCTGAGCTGACCATCGCCGAGGTGGTGATGCTGTTTCGCCGGATTTTTCCGCGTTCGGTCTCGGCTCACGCCGGCGGCTGGGACAAGTCTGCCGAGGGCAGCCGCGAGGCGCGCGGCAAGACGCTGGGCATTGTCGGTTACGGCAACATCGGCTCGCAACTGTCGAACCTCGCCGAAGCCATGGGCATGCGCGTGATCTATTTCGACCAGACCGATAAACTGCGTCACGGCAATACCGAGCCGGTCGAGACGCTGGACGAATTGCTCGCGACCAGCGACGTCGTCTCGCTGCACGTGCCGGAGACGCCGACCACCGCCAACATGATCGGCGAGGCGCAGCTTCGGTCGATGAAGCCCGGCGCCTTCCTGATCAACAATTCGCGCGGCACCGTGGTCGATCTCGATGCGCTGGCTGGCGCGTTGCGCGAGGGGCGGCTGGCCGGCGCTGCGGTCGATGTGTTTCCAATCGAGCCGGCGTCGAACGCGGACCGTTTTGTTTCGCCGTTGCAAGGCCTGCGCAACGTCATCCTGACGCCGCATGTCGGCGGCTCCACGGAGGAAGCCCAGGACCGCATCGGCGGCGAAGTGGCGCGCAAGTTGATCGACTATTCCGATGTCGGCTCGACCTTCGGCGCGGTCAATTTCCCGCAGGTGCAACTGCCGGTCCGGCCGATCGGCACCCGCTTTATCCACGTCCACCGCAACGTTCCCGGTGTGCTGCGCCAGGTCAACGATGCGGTCTCGCGCCATGACATCAACATCCTGGCGCAATATCTGCAGACCGATCCGGAAGTCGGTTACGTCGTGCTCGAGACCGATGTCGTCGGCGGCGAGGGCGAGGAATTGCTGGCCGACCTGAAGGCGGTCGCCGGCACCATCCGCGTCAGGGTGCTGTACGACCAGGGACAGCCGCAGGGACGGTGAGGCGCGCGGTGAGGGCGGCTTCAGCAATTGTGGCGGCGGGCTAGCGCGCAATCTTCCTGATGCGACATGTCGGCCAGCTTGTTCACGAACAAATAGCCTGTCACGAGCGCCACCGCGAGGATGACCAGGAACACCGCCAGCCCGCGATCGGAAACCGGCCGCGGGTTCTCGCCATCGTTGCGATGGGGCGGTTCATCGGATGGCTCAGAGCGACCGCCTGGATGTTCTGACAATGCCGGTTGTTCCCTTAATCCATGTTACACGCCGAACACCGTCATTGCGAGCGATAGCGAAGCAATCCACGAAACAAGGAAGATCTGGATTGCTTCGTCGCAAGCGCTCCTCGCAATGACGTTGAGAACCTGTAGCCCGCATGAGCTCTTGCGATATGCGGGTACGCGGCGAAGACCCGGATATCGCAAGAGCTCATCCGGGCTACAATCACGAGCATAACTCCGCGTTCTCGCGACAGCATTCGCCCGAGGTTTGCAAATTCGTTCGCCCCTAAAATAAAGAGGGCGCAGGGAAGACCGGGTGCGCGCTGCACCCGCGGTCTCATGTGCCAAGGTAGATAAAAAAACGCACATGAGCATACAGGTTCAGCGGAAGCAGTCCGGCCTTCCCTGCGCAATGGTTTACGGCTTATATCGTGCTCTCCCCGGCGAGACCTGGCTTGCTTGTCACCGTCATTCCCAAGAAGCGAGCTTCTTAGGAATTTGACACCAGCCATTGGGGCGTCAGGACCACACGACTTTGCCGTCCGCGTCACGCGCCGTTCGTCAAAAGCGCATCCGCGTCCACCGCTCCCCGCCCCAACGTCAGTGACGATGGCCAACGCCCCCTCTCTCGGGACGGGATGGCGAAGAATAAGCAGGTGAGTTGGGTCAAAAACAAAGAGAAATATTTTTCGTTGGAGGGATGGACACGATTTGCCGCCAGCGAGTGAGTTGCCCGTCGGGCAAATCAGTCTCAGGGCTGTCAAGATTTATTTGATGGCTCGACGCATCTTCTTCCCTTCTGCCACAAGGGGAGAAGGGAAAGCCGCCTTCGCGCCGCTCTCGGCACCACCCACCCGAGCAATAGAAAATTCTATGCGTGACGTTGCCAGATGATAAAACCTTAAGTAGAATCTGGCTTATAACGTACGGGGGGCTTCCATGAAAAAATCGCTATCGGTTGCCGTGCTGCTGCTGGTGTCGGCGATGATGTTCGCGGCGCTGCCGTGGCCTGCCGCGCGGATAAAGGCCCAGACACCTGCGCCAACGCCAACTCCAGCCCCCTATGTGCCGCAGGCGCAATTGTGCGCCAATGGAAGCAATACGCTGTGTTCGGTGCTGGCCGCCTATATCGGACCGAATCCGCGGTTGCAGAAGGGATTCGGTTACAACGGACTGTACGGCGCACCGCCGACGCAGCCGTCGGCGGATGTGCAAACGCCGTTCGACAACATGGCCTGGCAGATGTTCGTGGCGCTCAATTGGGCGGCAAGCGCGGTGAGCAAGCCTGTGGCCACCGGCCTGACGCAGCCTGGCCCGCGGGTCTGGCAAACCTATCGCAAGGTCAGCGAGCTGTTCGGCAATTCGAAGGTCAGGGCGCCTTGCGCCAGCATGCTGGCGTTGCCGGTTTTCGCGATCGGCTCCGACGGCAAGGGCAAGCCGTTGCCGAACAACGAGGAATATCTGCAGGCATCGACCAACCGGCCGCTGATCGATGTCAACGGCAACTGGACGATTTTCGAACGGCGCGTCAACGATGTCGAGGCGAACTATCTGCTGGCGCCCAACGGGCAATCGTCGCAGACGCTCACGACCATGTCCGGCCAGAAACACTTCATCGCCGCCAATCATCCCGACGGCGTGCAGTTCACCTCGTCGGCGACGGTTCCCGACGGAGCCAATGGCTCGATCGAGATCAAGGCGGCCTGGCGCATCATCGATCGCACGTCGGGTGACGATCCCTCACGCTTCTTCACGCAGCTTGTGTTCATCGCCGTGTCCGGCGATCTCGTGCGCGGCGGCCGCCCGTTTTGCCGGATCGAGCGGGTAGGGCTGGTGGGCCTGCACATCCTGCAGCGCAATCCGGTCGATCCCAAGAACCCCGAATTGCTGCCGCAATGGATCTGGGCCAGTTTCGAGCACGTCGACAACGCGCCGCTGGCGCAGGCGCCTTGCAACGTCCAGAACGGCTGCGGCGCGGCGAACCCGACGAAATGGATCAACCAGCCGAGCTGCGGCCCGGCCGCCGCGGTGCCGTCGACGCATTATTCGTTCTACCATCAGAACCCGCGGCCGACGCTGGGAACCAATATCGTGCCGTTGCAGCTGCTGGGCACCCACACGCAGTATCCGTGGAACAGGCAACAGCCCTACGCCCATGGTGCGACGAGCCTCGCAACCGCGATGCCGCAGGCGACACGTTGCTGGGAGATCTATCCCACGACGCAGCAGCTCAATGGGCAATGGCAGAAGGCACTCGGCGCGGTGTCCAGCGTATTCCAGAATTACATGTTGGTCGGAACGCAATGGGGCGGGACGGTCGAGCCGCCGACGCCGCCAAATCCGGTGCCGGCCGATGCGGTGCCCGGCATGCTCTCCAACGTCACGCTGGAGACCTACATCCAGAACAACAATGGCAAGGGTAACGCCCCGGGATCCTGCGTCAGTTGCCACAGCGTCGCGAAATTGCCGTTCGATAAAAAGACGTCCGCGAATTTCAGCTTCCTGCCGGGCCTCGCAGACCCGCTCAAGGCGCGCAGCCAGATCCAGACGGCGGAGTGAGTCGGGGGCGTCATCCTGCGACTTTCCAAATGACTGAAAATGATTCTCGTCATGGCCGGGCTTGACCCGGCCATCCACGTCTTTTCATACTTGATTGCAACGAAGACGTGGATGCCCGGCACAAGGCCGGGCATGACGGGCTAGAGCGAAAGCACCCGATTTCATTGGCCGCATTGTGAGGCAGACTCTCAGGATGACGACTGAGTTGGTGTAAAGGATGACTTGGCAGGCGGTGCCCGGATTTCGCTGCGCTTGATCCGCCTGACGCACGACGCATGACCGATATCCGGATTTGCCTCGCGGCCCGTTCGCCCTTGCCATCATGAATGCCCAGCGAATATTGTCGGCGCGAAATTGATCGACGTAACGCGTAGGATGCGGTGACATGAAGCTATCCGGCAAGGTCGCCGTCATTACCGGTGCGGCGCGCGGCATCGGCAAGGCGTGCGCGGAACGGTTTCTCAGCGACGGCGTCAAGGTCGTGATTTCAGACGTCGATGGCGAGGCGCTTGCCGGCACGGCTAAGGAACTGGGACGGCCCGATGATCTGCTGATGGTCGTGGCCGACGTGGCAAAACGCACCGACATCGATGCGCTGGTCGCCACCGCCGTCAAGGCGTTCGGCAGGCTCGACATCATGGTCAACAATGCCGGCGTCGCCCGCAACCGGGATTTTCTGGAGATATCCGAGCAGGAGTTCGACGACGTCATCGCGATCAACCTGAAGGGCGCTTTCTTCGGCGTGCAAGCCGCGGCGAAGCAGATGATCGCGCAAGGCGGCGGCGGGGTCATCATCAACATGTCCTCGGTCAACGCGCTGTTGGCGATTCCGACCCTGGCGACTTATGCGATCTCCAAGGGCGGCATGAAGCAACTCACTTCGGTGGCCGCGGTGGCGCTGGCGCCGCATCGCATCCGGGTCGTCGCGGTGGGACCCGGAACCATCCTGACCGACATGGTGTCCAGCGCGATCTTCTCGTCCGAGGATGCGCGCCGCAGCGTATTGTCGCGAACGCCGATCGGGCGCGGCGGCGAACCGGGCGAAGTCGCCTCCGTCGTCGCCTTCCTCGCCAGCGACGATGCGTCCTATATCACCGGACAGACCATCTATCCGGACGGCGGCCGGCTGGTGCTGAATTACACGGTGCCGGTGAACGAGCCGGCAGGACGGTGATCGCCTGCGTTCACGCCCATTTCTGACGTCATCCTGAGGTGCGCGCACTTGCGCGCCTCGAAGGATGGTGTTCAGCGTTGTGCGTGCGGCCATCCTTCGAGGCTCGCCAAGAGGCTCGCACCTCACGGGTGAACGCAATTGCGTTCATCCCGGGGATGACGGCGCGCTTCAGCGTTGCGCCTCCATTAGCGCGATCGCCATGATCTCGATTTCCTGATCACCCGCGCCGACGATATCTCCGACGGCTTTGCCCATCAGAGACTTCGCCACGGGAGAGACGAACGAAATCGACCCGGCCTTCGGATCGGCCTCGTCCTCACCGACGATACGATAGGTCTGCACGCGGCCATCGCCGCGTTGGAAGGTCACGATGCTGCCAAAGGCCACCACATCGATCGACGCGGGATCGGCGACGATCTGGGCGGTGCGAACCCTTGCCGCGAAGTAGCGGGCCTCGCGCAGCGGATTTGCGGCTTGGCGCCTTCGTTCGTTGACGTCCTCGATGGTGTTCGCGGCCTCGTACGCTTCGCGCGCCTGTTGCAGCTGGAACTCGAGCGCCTTCAATCCGGCGTCCGTCACGAGGTTCGGATGCGGTGAAATCGGGCGATCGGGCAGCAGCGTCTCCGACGCGGTCTCCGCACTGTCTTCCTTGGTGAAGGCGACACTCAATCTCGAACTCCGAAATCCATCAAATTAGCGCGACGCAATCGTTGTATCATCCGACGGCGACGGCGTCGAACCGGCGTTTCGGATGGACCAGCAGTTCGGCGCTTTCGACGATGCGCATTTCCTCGGTGCCGGCAAGGGCGGTGCGTTCCAGCACCGCGAAGATCGCGGAAGCGGCATGACCGAGCGCTTCCGGCGTGTCGGCCCCGCCGATGCGCGCGGACACCAACAGCGAGGCAAAGAGATCGCCAGTCCCGGACGGGTTGATCGGCAGTTTTGGCGTGCGCACGCGCCAGGCCTTCACCCCGTTATTGGTCTGTTCGATCGCAATCGTTTCGATCGCGTTGTCCGGCGTGTCCGCCAGTTCGGCCGAGGTGACCACGATGGGCGAGGGACCCCGCGCCAGCAGCGTTTGCGCTTGCGCGATCATCTGATCCAATGTCGTGGTCTTGGCGCCGCACAACCATTCGAACTCGAAATGATTGGGCGTGATGATGTCGGCCAGCGGGCACAGGAGGTCGCGCACCAGCGGCGGGATATCGGCGTGCACGAACAGGCCGCGATCGCGATCGCCCAGCACGGGATCGCAACAATAAGCGAGTTTTGGGTTGCGCGCCTTGGCGCGCGCGACGAAGTCGGCGACCACGGCGGCGATCTCGGCCGAGCCGAGATAGCCCGACAGGATCATGCTGGAGGTCTCGACCGCGCCGCGCTCCTCGACCCCGAGCAGGAGATCGCTGACCAGTTGCGCCTCGAGCACCCGGCCGCGAATGGTCGGATAGCCCGGGCGATTACTCAAGAGCGTGGTCGGCACCGCGACGACGTCGATGCCGTGCATCTGCATCGGAAAGGTCGCGGCGCTGTTGCCGACATGGCCGTAAGCCACCTGCGACTGAATCGAGATCACGCTCATGGGCTAAGCCGGATCATCCGAACAGCGCGACATAGATCACGTAGAGCCAGCCCAGGATGCCGTGGATGATCGCCCACAGGATCGAGTGGTTGTTGGCATAGGAGATCGCGATGGCGAGCGCCGATCCGAATCCGACGCCATATTTCGCGCTCTCGACCCGCACGCCGTAGGTTCGATTTCCGTTCATGGTGATCCCCGAGTTGAAGGCCCGAGCCTACCCCGTGAGGAGGCCCGTCGGGAAGAGCGTAGCCCGGATGAGCTTTAGCGATATCCGGGTCGGCGCCTGAGTGGTCCCGGATATCGCAAACGCTCATCCGGGCTACTTGCTACATTCATGCGGACTTCATTGATCTCGGTCCCGCGATGGTGACCCCCGTCAACCGCTCCGATGCTTCCCACAGTTGGAAGCCGACGCCGGCATCCAGGGCCTGCTTCTCGATTTTTCCGGGACCGGGTACGCCCTTCAACTCCAGCCAGCCTTGTGGGCCGAAATATTGGCCGCCTTTTACACCTGGCATCGTCGCCGCCATCAGGGTCGGCAAGGCTCCGGCAGCGGCCGAGTGTCCGAGTATTCGCTCCGCGATGGGAATGGCGGTCCGGATCACGACGTTGGCCCCGACCGAAGGCCCGTTGGCCACCAAATCGGTGCGCGCGATCCCCGGATGCGACGCGACGCTGATCAGGCCCCAGCCGTTCGCGGTGCTGCGCCGATCCAGTTCGATCGCGAACATCAGCATCGCGAGCTTGGACTGCTGATAGACCGGAAACGGCTTGTATCCCTGCTTGTAATTGAGGTCGTCGAGCCGAATCTTGCCGGCCCGGTGCGCGATGCTGGACAGTTGCACGACGCGCGCTTTCGCAGCGGTCAGAAGCGGCAACAATCTGCCCGTCAGCGCAAAGTGCGACAAATAGTTGGTCCCGAACTGCGTCTCAAACCCGTCGGCGGTGGTGCCGCGCTCGCGCAGCGCCATGACGCCGGCGTTGTTGACGAGGATGTCGATCGGGCGGCCCGCGGCGAGCATGCGGTCGGCAAAATTCGTGGTGGATGCGAGGCTGGCGAGGTCGGCGACTTCGAACCGCACCTTGGCGTTTTTGTGCTGTTGACGGATCGTCTCCTCGGCGGTGCGCCCCTTGGCCGGGTTGCGTCCGGACAGGATCACCTCGGCGCCGGCGCCGGCCAGGCCCAAGGCTGTTTCCAATCCGAGGCCGCCGGTGGCGCCGGTGACGACGGCCAATTTGCCTGACTGATCGGGAATGTCGCGGGTGGTCCAGCTCGCCATGTTTGCTATCCTTTCGTGGAAAAATGCGTCCTGAGACTTGCGATATGTTGCACCCGGTGCATACATGCAAGGAGTGCAAATGAAAGAATTATCCAGTCCGGTCGGCATGCGCGAACGCAAGCGCGCGGAGACCCATGCCCGGATTCAAGCCGAAGCCATGCGGCTGTTCCTGGAACGCGGCTTCGACGCGGTGACGCTCGACGACATCGCAGCCGCCGTCGACGTTTCGCGGCGCAGCCTGTTCCACTATTTCGAATCCAAGGAGGAGATCGTCTTCTCCACCAAGGCCGAGTTTCCGCGGCTGGTCGCGGAGGCCCTCGGCCGGCGTCCGGCGGACGAGCCGCTGATGGACATGGCCGAGAACGCCATGATCGAGATGGCCACGCTTCATATTCCGGCACAGGCGCGCAACTACGCGCGGCTGATCCGCGATACGCCGGCGCTCAGGGCCGGAGATCAGGCCAAGTACGAATATGTCGAGCGGCTGTCGGCCAAGGTGATGGCGGAACGCAAAGGCCTCCCGGAAAACGACCTCGCCTGCCGGGTGACCGCGGCGACCGCGGTCGGCATCATCAAGCTGGCGATTGAGGCCTGGTTGACCAAGGGCGGCCCAAAGCTTGACGTCTTCATCAAGGACGCCTTTGCGGCGTTGAGGAACGTCGCGGTGGTGGATCATAGACGATCATCGGCGAAGAAGACGAAATGAGGGGGGCGGTCGCTCATCGCACTTCAACAGCGACGGGCTATTTGCTATTCCGCAAAGCGCAACGTCATCCCCGGGATGAACGCAATTGCGTTCACCCGTGAGGTGCGCGCACTTTCGTGCGCGCCTCGAAGGATGGTGTTCAGCGCAGTGCGTGCGGCCATCCTTCGAGGCTCGCAAGAGCTCGCACCTCAGGATGACGGCTGTAAGGATGACGTCGTCGGGCGGCCTAACCGCCGCCATCGGCGGCGAGGCGCAAAAACTGCCGCTTCATCGCGTCGACCCTGGAGACATAGGCGCTGACGAGATGATCGCCGCAGCGTTCGCCCGATATCATCTGGAAGTGACGGCGCGCGTAACGGGTGGCCGGTCCCGCGCCGCACAGATGGATGAAGGCCGCCAGATCCTGCTTCTGCTGCGGGGTTGGCTTGGCATCGCCCGCGACGTTGAGAACCGCCGCCACATGGCGGTCGAGATACACCGATGCCAACTCGACGGCATGGCTCGGAAGCGCGCGAATGTAGGGGCCGAACCCGCAGCCGCTATCGGTGACCGCGTTGTCGCGGATGCAGAACCGCGCGGCCTCGGCGTAGGCCGGATCGGTGGTCTGGAACAGGCCGACGGCGCTGGAGGCGGGCTGGTAGATCGCGAACGGGTTAAAACTCCACCGCCATCGCCAGTAGGTGCGATCCACCGGATTGCCTGAGCTCTCGATCTGCGCCAGCGCGGCCAACAGTTCGGGTGGGATCGACGGGGTCGAATAAATACGAAACAGCGCCCCGTATTGCCGCCACGTCTCGGCTGGTTCCTTGTCGAGCCGATGGCCGACGAAGAAGAACAGTTCGGTCGGCTTGTGGATCACGTGATAGATCAGGTTGGTCAGTGCGAAGGTTGCCAGCAGGATCGCTGTGGCGCCTGTGATCCGAAGCGAGCGGGGTACGGTCGCAAGCCTCTCGCGCGCCCATTGTGCGCCCTGGCGCCAGCGGCGTAGGCGAGGGTGGGGGCGGCGGCTTTTTGCGGGCATGCTTCTCGCGGAATGCGTGGGGCACAATAACGGAACCTGAGCGCCGTTAATCATCTTTCGGTGCGGCTTCCTGGGTTAACACATTGGTTAGTCTCTTGCGGGCATTTTCGCATCTCCATTAATCAGGGAGACACCATGTCCGACGTCACCATTCCCGGCGGTAAAATTCGCGCGTTCGTCGAACGGATCGAAAATATCGACAGCGAGATCCAGCAGTTGAACGAGCAAAAGAAGGAAGTGTTCGCGGAGGCCAAGGGCGACGGATTTGACGTCAAGATCCTCAAAGAGATCGTCAAACTTCGAAAGCAGGATGAGGAAGAGCGCGACGAGCGCGAGAGCATGCTCGATCTCTACATGCGCGCCATGGAACAGGCCACTCCGGCAGAAAAAACCGCCAAAGCTGCTTGATGAAGCAGGGCCGCGTGATGAAGGAGGGCGGGTTTGCCAGCGCTGACCCGCCCTCTCGTCCGTCCTAGCGGCGGGGGCGTAGCCCGGATGAGCCAACGGGTCGCGCGAAGGCGCGCCCGGCGACAGGCTCCGCGATATCCGGGACCACCCAACGCCGCCCCCGGATATCGCTGCGCTCATCCGGGCCACTAACTAAACCCATTCCCGGCGGTCTCGCTCGACACCGTCTTGACAAAGGCTCCGGTTTTTAAAATAATCACCGTTATGCCAAAAAGAGTCGATATCGAAATGCAACAGCGCTCGATTGCCAGTGCTGCCATCAGCGTCATTCACGGAGCGGGGCTGGAAGGGACCAGGCTGCGCGACGTCGCGCGTGCCGCGCATGTCACGACCGGGGCCGTTACCCATTATTTCGACGGCAAGGAAGCCGTTTTGGAGGCTGCGCTCGAAGAGGTCGTGCGCCGAACGTTGCAGCGACTGGGCCGTGGTCGGCACAAGCCTCCGAAAGATGTCGAGACCTTTGTCGCGCAGGCATGTGCCCATCTCCCGGTCGATGAAGCGAGCCAGATGGAATGGCGCGTCTGGCTGGCGTTCTGGGGAAAGGCCATTGCCGATGATCGGCTTCGCGCGATCCATCGTCGCTACTACGAAGCCTTTGTCGAGCACGTGGCGCATGTGCTGCGGGCGCTCAAGCCGAACACATCGTCGCGCGAGGCGCTGCTGACCGCGGATGCGGTGATCGCAACCCTGGACGGCGTCGGCGTTCGCGCGATTCTGGAGCCGGAACATTGGCCTTCGAAGCGCCAGCGGCAGACGGCAACAGCGCTGCTGGTACCGCTCTTGAGGGAATTTGAAGGCGCAAAGAAAGTTTGACCTGACGATGAGCGGAGGAGGTGGTGCCGATGCCCCAGCGTAGCGTGAAAACGGATGATACTCTCGATGATTTCGACACGCGCGAGATCATGCTCGACGGCATCACAAAAAAGGTGCTGATCGCGGGCACAGGTCCGGCCGTCATCGTCATGGCCGAAATGCCCGGCATCAGTCCGCAGGTGGCGCGTTTTGCCAGATGGGTGCGCGAGGCCGGATTTACGGTCTACCTGCCGTCTCTGTTTGGACGCGACGGCGCGCTGCCGACCGCGGAGGAGGGCGCGGCCATATTCCAACGCGCGTGTGTCAGCGCCGAGTTCCGTGCACTCGCCGCCAATGTCTCGAGCCCAGTGACGCAGTGGCTGCGCTGTCTTGCGAAACTGGCGCATCACGAATGCGGCGGCCCGGGGGTAGGCGCCATCGGCATGTGTTTTACAGGCAATTTCGCGCTGACGATGATGCTTGAGCCATCCGTGCTGGCGCCGGTGCTTTCACAGCCGTCGCTTCCGCTCAATGACCCCGCCGGCATCGAAATTTCGCCCGAGGAGATTCAGGCGGTCCGAGCGCGGCTCGATCATGAGAACCTGACGGTCCTGGCCTACCGCTTTGAAGGCGATCCATTCTGTCGCGCCCAGAGATTCGCCGCTTACGCCGAGAAGCTCGGCAGCCGCTTTATCGGTCGCGTCCTGCCCGACAGCGCCGCCAATCCAGATGCTCCGCCGTTCTTCGCAAAACATGTGCCGAGCCCACACAGCGTTGTAACCGTGCATCTCGTTGACGAAGCCGGAGAGCCGACGATTAAAGCCCGTGACGAGATTTTGTCGTTCTTTGCCTACCGGCTTTCGGGTGGAGCCGTTCCTGCGGGGATGTGATTTTGAGCGGGGGCAGCCCGTAGGATGGGTTGAGCCCTTCGCGAAACCCATCACATGAGGAGCCGGAATTGATGGGTATCGCTTCGCTCCACCCATCTTACGGGCTGCGCTCTTGATGGTTGCATTTCCATCGCATGCATGTCATGCGCTCGATGTGCAGAAACGATGATGCTTGGATTTCCAACGATGTCATACATGTCGGCGAGCAGGAGATTGTCAGGTAGCCTCTCGGTCGTTTGCATGGCCCTCATCATTGGCGCAGCTCATGGCCAGGCGGAGCTGCCGTCAGCGCGACGGGCGAAGGTGCAGGCTTCCGCCGTTCCAAAGGCAACGCGTGCCAGCACCGCCCCCGCAACTGCCGCCTCGCCAGCTGCTGGTGTCGCGCCCGGCAATATCAGACAAGCGATAGCACAAATGCTCGAGCCCACTCTCGGCTATCGAACCTACCTGGACGGAGAAGCGCCCAAGCTGCTCGAACCGCAATTCGCGGGCCCCGTTCAAGGGAGGACGTTTCTGTTTCGATCGCCCGTGACATACTATTGCGTGTCGGCCAAACTCGACATTTTTCCATTTCCCACGCAACGGGTCGCGATGCTGACCCTCGAGTCCGATCCGAATGGAAAGTCGGTCGTTAAAAGCACGATCGGCCTGAACAATGTTCCATACGGCTGCATGAGAGTGCGGTATGAACCCTTTCCCGAACTGGCCGCCTTGCGGCAGAAGCGACGGCAGGGACTTGGCAAGCCGGATTGATTTCTGCGAACAGGTAAATCGTCGTCTATCTGCCAACGGAGGGTGCCGAGGGTCGTTTTTCAAAACGCAAGATTGGCGTCGGCCAATCCGCCTACGAGTTCGTCGGGCCAGGATTGTTAATTGCCGCCATCGATCGCGAGGCGCAGAGCAGCGTAGGGCGGATCAGCGGAGCGTAATCCGCCATCTTCGCTGAGTTGGAAAACGGCGGGTTACGCTGCGCTAATCCGCCCTACGAGCTCCACGTCCGGCCAGCAGGCTCGCGATGGAGATATCTTCGTCGATGGCCTCCCAATGCAGGCCGACGCGGCTCAACTCGACTTGCTCGCGCTCGGAAGACGTCGCGTGTAGCAGCCGCGGAAACCATGCCAGCGGCACGCCGAGCGTCCGTCCGTCGGACAACTCGACCCACATCGCGTGTTCGTCAAATCGAACGCTGGTCGCAGAAGTGGTCATGCCAAGCCTTCAACAGAATCCGCGGGATGGTTGGAGCTCTTTGCAACCCATCATATAAAAAAAGCGGAATAGATGGGTATTGCTAAGAAATTCGGTCAATCTTACTGACCTAATAAAAAAATTCGGAGGCACTTGATATGGTAATGGCAAGGAGTACGTATACTAAATAGGCTAATTAAGCCGCGGGGAATTGTCGTGTTCGATTACAAGACCGACGAAACGCTGGAAGAAATTGGTCGCGGTTTTCTAAGGAAAATCGGACTTGAGCATGCTGTTCGCCCTGACATGCTGACGATAATTATGAAAATCAAAGGCTTCGACGGTGGCTTTAACTATCGACGCGTGCCTGACGCCCAGCTCCCGAATGCTGAGGCTCACTGGTTCTCGGATGACCGTGAGCTGACCATGCGCGAGAGCATTTTTGTGGGGATTCAGCGCGACGAACCGCGGCCTCGTTTCACGGTGGCGCATGAAATTTCGCACTATGCCTTGGGACATAAGGGTTTCCTAAATCGCTCCACCAACCAAATGCATAAGAATATTTCGAGCAGCTTGGTCAAGCATCAAGAATCGGAGGCTAACCGCCTCGCAGCGATCCTCCTGGCTCCTGAGCACCTCGTGCCAGAGGATGCTACTGCCGAGCAGATTGAGACTAAATTTGGCTTGAGCATTACCGCTTCTCTGTTGCGCAAAGAAGAGATCGACCGCATCCGACGACGCAGGCGAGGCGAACTTCGTCCGCTTCCAGAGTCTGTTCGCGAATTTCTTCGTCAGGCAAAGCGGGAAGGGATGACCATCCGCACGAACCTTGATGATTAGCCCGTAAGGCGCAACAGCGAAGCGCGTTGCGCCGATTCGGATTCGTGAACGGCGGATTACGCCGGCGGCTAACCGGCCCTGCGTGCTGAGGTGCCTTCGATTTATGGGCCGTGACTGAATTCTCAAAGCCAGGAACAAATGATGTCCGATCCATGGGATCCGCCTCCATTACCTCGCCATGGCGATGATTCGGCAAGCGTCACTCACGAATGGTTCGGAAGGGCGGTGGGGCAGTGGGTGCACGTCGAGTTTCAGTTGGCGTTGCTGTATTCCTTGTTTGTCGGTCGCCCCCGGCACGGAGAGGCAGTGAAGGAGTTTGGTGCTGGCGTTACCTTCAGGCAGAGGCTCGATCGTTTGCGTTCGAAGGCGGAGAGATTTTTCGCGGGGAGGGAACTAAAGAGGCTCGAGACCGAATTCCAGGCGATCTGCGTGGCAGCCGAGGGATTCGCCAGGCGGCGAAACGAAGTCGCTCATTCCGTGGTTTTTCCGAGCGTCTTTCTGCCTTCGTTCGTCGAGGATCGGCTTGGAGGTTTCGACGGTCGGTGGGCTTTGGCGCCGCCGTACTATTCGCTGAAGGATTTTGACGACCAAGGTTTTCCGAAGTACGCCTACACGTCGCGCCAATTGAATGCGTTGGTCAACCGGTTTGCCGAGTTCAAGAAGCGGATAGAGGACTTGGAAGTCGAATTGCTCGACGAAGCTCGTAGGGAGAATTAACCGAAGGCGTAAACCGCCGCCGTGGCTGAAGGGTTAGGGACGAATTGCGCCGCGCTAATCCGCCCCTACGGGCTGGAATCCAACTTACGCGTCTTATCAGCAGGAGGGGACGGTCAAATTCTGCACGAATGATCCCAAACCCTCCGGGCGGGGATATTTTTTCCCGAGAAATTCGAGAATCTTAACATTCAATCCGAAGGCCCAAGATCGGACAATGTCGCTGTAAGCCTTCTCTTCATCTCTTGGAACGCTCGCGATATCGAATTCCGCCTGAATGTGAACCTTGTTGCGATACTTTCTGAGTTTATGAAGCTCGTCGTAAACGTCTGCGCCGAGATCGTCTAATAGTTTGTATTTCTTCGACACGTCGATTATGACCGCGAATTTCTCAACCGTCTTCTTTTCGATCTCTGCGCGATCTGCTTCCAAGATATTGGGCACACCCTCGCGTGTAAAACTCCGTGCGCGGTAGAAAATTTGGGAAAGGGCTGCCTCTATTATGGAACCGATCTGCACGACGATAAGTTTGTTATAGACGCTGCCGGCCTCTGCAAGCTTGCATAACAGGCTAGAATTGTAGACGAGGTTGTCACCGACTTTGAAATCGCCAATGAAATTGCTTTGAATCTCGATTGTCTTTACCGGCATCGTCTATCCTCGCTTGCGAGAGCATCCCAGAACAAAAAATTTGCGGTTTTGTCGATGAGCGCGGAATTACGCTCCGCTAATCCGCCTATGAGCTTTCTTGGGCGATGAAGTTTGCGAACACCTTCTCAAAGAGTCCCCGCATCACGTCAACGTTGTGTGGAATGGTTGGAGTGAAGCCGAGATCGAATCCGATCGTATGTTTGGATAAAAGCTTTGCAATACTCTTTGAAGGCGAGGTTGCAATGAAGAAGCGGTTCAGTCGTTGGATTTCATTACAAAGGCCCAAGAACGCACGACCAAGGCCTAAGCCTAGCGTCGAACCCACATAATATTTGGCTTCAACCGACATAATTACTTTCGAGGCGCGGGGTAGTGCGTTTTTCGACCGGCATATGTCGGCTTCAGTCTTAAAGAGAATAGCTACATCACATTCGTGACGCACTTTCGATCTTCCTTCAACGTAAATGCCTATGTGAGCTTCGAGCGGAGTGCATGTTGGAAATTGAATTTCTGCGTGACAGTAGTTCTTCGAATTCCACCAAATCTCGCCCGGAGAAGTGCGGAAGTAAAATGTGCTGGTGGGGTTATTGCCGAAAACGTCTTTGAATAGAATTGTCGCACCTTTGTTACGAGCCGCATCGAGCACGACTGTCCAAATATATGCTTCATAAAGGTCATCGCCGTTTGATCCGGCCGTAAGATTCGGGGAGAGCGCGCCAGAAAGCGCAGCTTTAATATCGGCGATCAAACCTAGTCTAATCGTCATTTGTTTACGTCTTCTGTCAGTTGCTTTAGATAGTCCTCGGCATGAACGATTATGGATCTCTGAGTTGTTAGATCACTGACGCGATATTGATGTTCAATGACTCCGGTCTCTCCCGGGACAAAACAAATTTGTCCATTGCCTATGTTTAACGCAGTAGCGAGAGCATCTTGAATTTCAATCGCGCCAATTACGACAGCGCGTACCGCTGAAACCGCGATGTCGAACTTTTCATATGGCGAGTAATCTACGCGAACTAGAAATTCGGCGCTTTGTCTTTTAGGGGGCGCTGATCCAGAGGTAATTTCTGCTGCGTCCCGGAATGTGCCTACAACTGGAGATACTTTGGTATCTGAAGTCGCAATGCGTTTGAGTTCAGTTTTACCAAGGACAGCCTCTTCCTCTATTTGTTGAGCAACCCAGTCGAGCTTGTTCTCCCTGAGCCACCGTACGAGTGCCTCATAGGCTTCGGTGGCTGATTCTTGGGACAAGGCGTTGCCTTTCTTAAAAATTTTTAAGCTGATCTAAATACACTAACATCTTATAGTTGTAATAGCGTTACGAGTTCTGGTTCAAGTCAAAAAAAGGGGGCGGCCTTTAGGCCACCCTCTCTTAGTCGTGGATGCCCGGGTCAAGCCCGGGCATGACGATTAACGTCGGATCACGAACACCCCGTCGTGCTTCCACACGTATCGCACTTCATACAAGTCCCATTCCGCACCAGCGAGAAGTGCCCGCATTCGCCGCACATTTCGCCTTCGTAGCCTTTTGCCTTGGCTTCGGCGCGGCGCTCGGCCTTGCTCGGCTGGGCTGCTTGCGCGGCGCCCGCCTTGCTCCATTGCAGGGCTTCGAGCTTTTCGGTCGGCGACAGATCGTGCTGGGGTTCCTGCTTCAGCGCGACCGCGCCTTCGTGGGCGTCGCCGTGGCGGGCGGTGGCGCCGTGGGCGGCCATCGTGGTGACGTTGCTGGTGCCGCGCGCCTCGGTCTCGGGCGTCGCGACGTTGCGCATGACGACGAGGTTGTCGGTGCGCGAACGGGTCAGGCCCTTCGACAGATATTTGTTGTTCGGCTGCTCCGGCTGCTTGCCTTCCTCGACACCCTTGCCCATCGCATCGAAGTTGGACTCCGAGGGATCGACATGGGCGAGGTCGAAGCGCGACATGTAGCTGACCGCGAGTTCGCGGAACACATAGTCGAGGATCGAGGTCGCATACTTGATTGAGTCGTTGCCCTGCACCGGGCCCGCGGGTTCGAAGCGGGTGAAGGTGAAGGCGTCGACATATTCCTCCAGCGGCACGCCATATTGCAGGCCGAGCGATACCGCGATGGCGAAATTGTTGATGAAGGAGCGCAGCGCAGCACCTTCCTTGTGCATGTCGATGAAGATCTCGCCGATCCGGCCATCGTCATATTCGCCGGTCCGCAAGTAAACCTTGTGGCCACCGACCACGGCCTTTTGCGTGTAGCCCTTGCGGCGATCCGGCATCTTCTCGCGCTCGCGCATCACCACGATACGCTCGACCAGTTTCTCGACGATCTTTTCCGAGACCTGGGCGGTACGGGCCGCCATCGGCTTGTCGTAGAACGCCTCGACCGCATCGTCCTCCTCGTCCTCGTCGCTGATGAGCTGCGAGTTGAGCGGCTGCGACAGTTTTGAGCCGTCGCGATAGAGCGCGTTGGCCTTCAGCGCCAGCTTCCACGACATCAGGTAGGCGGACTTGCAATCCTCCACCGTGGCGTCGTTCGGCATGTTGATGGTCTTGGAGATCGCGCCCGAGATGAACGGCTGCGACGCCGCCATCATGCGGATGTGGCTTTCCACCGAGAGATAACGCTTACCGACCTTGCCGCAGGGATTGGCGCAGTCGAACACGTTGTAGTGCTCGGCCTTCAGATGCGGTGCGCCTTCCACCGTCATCGCGCCGCAGATGTGGACGTTGGCGGCCTCGATCTCGCGCTTGGTGAATCCAACCGCGGCGAGCAGGTCGAAACCCGGTGCCGCAATGGCTTCCGCGCCGATGCCGAGGGTGTCGCGAATGAAGTCCTCGCCAAAGGTCCATTTGTTGAAGGCGAACTTGATGTCGAACGCGGTCGGCAGCGCCGCTTCCACCTTGGCAATGGCT
This sequence comes from Bradyrhizobium sp. S69, assembly GCF_009766005.1. GTDB lineage: Bacteria > Pseudomonadota > Alphaproteobacteria > Rhizobiales > Xanthobacteraceae > Bradyrhizobium. The sequence continues at coordinate 418,023 of NZ_LMUK01000041.1, forward strand.
TCATCGGTGAAGCCCTTGGTCTTCAGGGTGGAGACGTTGATGCCGGGGGCGTTGGAGAGCGAGCCGTGGCCGACGGCATAGGCTTCGATCTCGGCGATGTCGCTCTCGCGGTAGCCGAGCGTGCGCAGCGCTTCGGGCACGGCGCGGTTGATGATCTTCCAGTAGCCGCCGCCGGCGAGCTTCTTGAATTTCACCAGTGCAAAGTCAGGCTCGATGCCGGTGGTGTCGCAATCCATCACCAGACCGATGGTGCCGGTCGGCGCCACCACGGTGGTCTGCGCGTTGCGGAAACCATGTTGTTCGCCGAGCTCCAGCGCCTGATCCCAGGCGAACTTGGCGCGCTCAACGACGTTGACTTGAGGGACGCTGCCGAAATCGAGCGGCACCGGATTGACCGCGAGGCCTTCATAGCCGCGCGATTCGCCATGCGCGGCGCGGCGATGGTTGCGGATCACCCGCAGCATGTGGGCTGCGTTCTTCTTGTAGCCGGGGAAGGGGCCCAGTTCGCGGGCCATCTCGGCCGAGGTGGCGTAGCTGGTGCCGGTCATGATCGCGGTCAGCGCTCCGCACAGTGCGCGGCCTTCCTTGGAGTCATACGACAGGCCCATGGTCATCAGGAGACCGCCGATATTGGCAAAGCCGAGGCCGAGCGTGCGGAATTCGTAGGACAATTCCGCGATCGCCTTCGACGGGAACTGCGCCATCATCACCGAGATTTCCAGCACCACGGTCCAGAGACGGCACAGATGCTCGTATGATTCGACGTCGAACAGCTTTGTCGAGGTGTTGTAGAAGGTGATGAGGTTGGCGGAGGCCAGGTTGCAGGCGGTGTCGTCCAAGAACATGTATTCCGAGCACGGATTCGAAGCGCGGATGTCGCCGGACGCCTTGCAGGTGTGCCAGTCGTTCATGGTGGTGTTGAAGTGCAGGCCGGGATCGGCCGATGCCCAAGCGGCGTGACCGATTTTCTCCCAGAGGTCGCGGGCCTTCAGCGTCTTCGTCACCTTCTTATTGGTGCGGCCGATCAGGTTCCAGTCGCCATCGGTTTCCACCGCGCGCAAAAAGTCGTCCTTCAGCGAGACCGAGTTGTTGGAGTTCTGGCCGGCCACCGTCAGATAGGCTTCCGAATCCCAGTCGGTGTCGTAGACCGGGAAGTCGATCTCCTTGTAGCCTTGCCGGGCGAACTGGATCACGCGCTTGATCATGCCGTCGGCGACCATCGAGCGTCGCGCCAGCTTGATCTCACGGCGCAGCGCCGGGTTCTTCTCGGGGTCAAAACAGTCGTCGCCCGAGCCCTCGCAATTGACGCAGGCCTTCAGTACCGCCTTCAGATGCCGCTGGTTGAGCTTGGAGCCGGTCACGAGCGCGGCGACCTTCTGCTCCTCCTTCACCTTCCAATCGATATAGGTCTCGATATCGGGATGGTCGGCGTCGACCACGACCATCTTGGCCGCGCGTCGCGTGGTGCCGCCGGACTTGATGGCGCCGGCGGCGCGGTCGCCGATCTTGAGGAAGCTCATCAGGCCCGAAGAACGTCCGCCGCCGGAGAGCTTTTCGCCTTCGCCGCGCAGCCGCGAGAAGTTGGAGCCGGTGCCGGAGCCATACTTGAACAGGCGCGCCTCGCGGACCCAGAGGTCCATGATGCCGCCCTCGTTGACGAGGTCGTCACCCACGCCCTGGATGAAGCAGGCATGCGGCTGCGGATGCTCGTAGGAGGATTTCGATTTGGTCAGCTTGCCGGTGAAGGGATCGACATAATAATGGCCCTGGCCGGGGCCATCGACGCCGTAGGCCCAATGCAGTCCGGTGTTGAACCATTGCGGCGAATTCGGCGCGACCATCTGCTTGGCCAGCATGAAGCGTAGTTCGTCATAGAAGGCTTGCGCGTCTTCTTCCGACGAGAAGTACTTGCCCTTCCAGCCCCAATAGGTCCAGCAGCCGGCGAGGCGGTCGAACACCTGCCTGGCGGAGAGTTCGCTGACGTAGCGCTCGTTCTCGGGAAGCTGGCTAAGCGCCTCGGTGTCCGGCACCGAACGCCACAGCCAGGACGGCACGGTCTCTTCCTCGACCTTCTTCAAGCGCGCGGCGACGCCGGCCTTGCGGAAGTACTTTTGGGCCAAGACGTCGGAGGCGACCTGCGACCAGAATTGCGGCACCTCGACGTTTTCGAGACGAAACACCACCGAGCCATCGGGGTTACGGATCTCAGATGTCGTTAATCTGAAATCAATCCCTGCGTAGGGTGACTGTCCCTGAGTGGTGTTACGCCGTTCGATTCGCATGGTCGTGCCCCGTTCTTTCCATAACCGGCCCGCTGTCGCAGCGGTTTGCCGGATGTCATTCCATGAGCGGACGCCAGGTCGCGGTTATATCCGCGATCCCGATCATCCGCAGCTCAACCGGGTTGCCCGGCCCGTCTTTCGCTCCCCGCCGGCGCCGTTACGCGCCTTGCGTGAAGCAGCCCCAATTCAACGCGCCAACTCAGCCATCAGACCCATTTTTCGGGACCCGTTTTCGAGCCCGTTTGGCGCCCGGAAAAGGCTCAGAATTCGGAGCAAACAGCCCCGATCACCCGTGCCTTACCCGGCGTTCGGAATGCTCATTCTGGAACCCTGTCAGGGAGTTCGGCGGGACTGAAAACCACCCGACACCGAACCATCCAAAACTAGGCCGACTCCGTTGCACCCGTCAAGGATTAGTACGTGTTCCTGAATCAAATACTAAATATGGTGGAAAAGGGAGGAAACCAGGGGGCAGGCCGCGCCTCGGTTGGGGCCAAGTATCAGTGAGTCCTCACGGATTCCCAAGCGGAAAAAATTTGTTCCGGGGTGTGGATTAAGGCTTCCACCCGCTGTTCACAGGGCAGGTATTTTTTGCAGCCCTTGGGCGGTCCGGGCATTGCACTTCAGAGACTCACGTAGCGCTACGGGATGTTGCGGCAGGCATGCCGTTGCGGCGATGGTATCACGCCTCGATCAGCGGCAATGTGACGCCGATTCCATCCTCCATCGCAGTTTCATGACAGAATCAAAACCGACCCACGCGCGTGCGCGGCTTGCGCCCACGGGACTGATCTTCCTCGCCATCACCTCGATCGGCTGGGGATTCAATTGGCCGGTCAGCAAATATTTGCTCACCACCTTGCCGCCGTTGACGGTGCGCGGCTGCACCGGCGTGGTCGGCGCGCTGTGTCTTGCCGCGCTGGCGCGGTCGCAGGGCCAAAGCCTGAAAGTCCCGCGCGCGCTGTGGCCGCGGCTGATGCTGGCCGCGCTGCTCAATGTCGGCTGCTGGATGGTGCTGATTGGGCTGGCGTTGCTCTGGCTGCCGGCCAGCGAAACCGCCTTGATCGCCTACACTATGCCGGTATGGGCGGCGATCATGGCCTGGCCGGTGCTCGGCGAGCGGCCGACGCCGTTGCGCCTGATCGCGCTGGTGCTGGCATTCGGCGGGCTCGCCACCATCATGGGCGGCAATGGGCTGGCGGCGAGTGCGGCCCAACTGCCGGGCATCCTGCTGGCGCTGGCGGGTGCGATCGGGTTTGCGCTCGGCACCGTGCTCTCCAAGAAACGCCCCTTGCAGCTGCCGCCGTTTTCGGCCGCGGCCTGGCAGGTTGGCCTCGGCTGCCTGCCGGTGGCGATCGCGGGGCTACTGATAGAGACCACGCCTCCGGCGGCGCTGACCCCGTTGGTCTGGCTGTTGATGTTCTACTCGGTCGCGATCGCGTTTTGCCTTTGCTACATCACCTGGTTCGGCGCGTTGGCGCGGCTGCCGGCCTCGGTGGCGGCGATCGGCACCATGGCGGTGCCGGTGATCGGCGTGGTGGTCTCCGCGCTGACGCTGCACGAGCCGTTCGGCATCACCCAGATCGCAGCGCTGGCTCTAACGGTGGGCGGCGTCGCGCTGGCGGCGCTGTCCTGAACCGCACGCAACGACCGCGAGGCTAGCTCCTAACTCGTTTGGCCCTTCAGCGCCTGGCGTATCATCTGGGCCAGTTGCGCCTTGCGATAAGGTTTGGTCAGCAGCAGCACGCCGTGATCGAGCCGGCCATGGTGCACGATCGAGTTGTCGGTGTAGCCCGAGGTGTAGAGCACCTTCAATCCGGGGCGATGCTTGGCCACCGCTTCGGCCAGTTGGCGGCCGGTCATGCCGCCGGACAGGATGACATCGGTAAACAGCAGGTCGAACGGCTCGCCGTTCTCGACCAGCGCCATCGCGGTGCGGCTGTCGGCGGCGGCGATGGTCCGGTAGCCGAGGCCGTGGAGCTGGGCTACCACGAAATTGCGCACCAGCGGATCGTCCTCGACCACCAGGATGGTCTCGCTGCCGCCGGCGATCGGCGCGGCGGCAGGCAGTGCGGCATCCGCGCCCGCGGCGGCGGGCGGCAGATAAAGCCGGATCGTGGTGCCGTGGCCGGGCTCGCTGTAGATCTTGATGTGGCCGCCGGATTGCTTGACGAACCCGTACACCATGCTCAATCCGAGGCCGGAGCCTTTGCCGACTTCCTTGGTGGTGAAGAACGGCTCGAACACCTTGTCGCGGATGTCGGCCGGCATGCCGGTGCCGGTATCGCTGACCGCGAGCATCACGTAGGGGCCCGGCCGCATATCCGCATTGGCCTCGGCGTAGGCCTCGTCGAGCACGACATTGCGCGTCTCCAGCAGCAGCTTGCCGCCGTCCGGCATCGCATCGCGGGCGTTGATCGCCATGTTGAGCACGGAGTTGGCGAGTTGCGACGGGTCGATATGCGACGTGGTGTTGCCGCGCTCCAGGATGGTCTCGATCTCGATCTGCTCGCCGAGGGTGGGGCGCAGCAGTTTTTCGATATCGAGAACCGCATGGTTGATATCGACGTTGCGCGGTTGCAGCGTCTGCTTGCGCGCGAAGGCGAGCAGATGCTTGATCAGTTCGGCGCAGCGCTCGGCGGCGTCGTCGATCAGTCGGGCCACGCTTTGCAGCTCCGGCTGGCGCGCAAGCTCCGCCACCAGTGTTTCGGTGGTGCCGGTGATCACCGTCAGCATGTTGTTGAAGTCGTGGGCGACGCCGCCGGTGAGTTTTCCGATCGCATCCAGCTTCTGGGCCTGTTGCAGCAGGCGCTCGGTGTCGCGGGCGGCCGTGATGTCGTGATAGACCAGTGCTGCCCCGCTGATCGCGCCGGAGGCGTCGTGCAGCGGCGCGCCCGACACCACGAGATGAACGATCTCGCCGCTGCCGTGCCGATGCGAGATCATTTCCTTGCCGTCGAAATGTTCGCCGCGGAGCGCACACGACGACGGCAGTTCATCCGCAGGCATCGGCGTTGTGCCGTCGCCGCGGTAAACCACGGCGGTCTTGCCCAACTGCGCGATGTTCATGCCGGGCCGGTAGGTCAGTACGGTTTGCGCTGCCGCGTTCGCCAGCACGATGATGCCCTTGGTGTCGATCACCAGCACGGCTTCCGCCATGCTGTTGAAGGTGCCTTGCAACACCGAGGACGAGTGGCGAAGCTCTTCATGCGCGGCCAGCAAGTGCTCGGTGCGCTCGGCGACCGCCGCTTCAAGGGTTTCGTTTTCGGCCCTGGAGGCGCTCAGCGAGGTCTCCATCGTTCGGCTCGAGCGGCGGACGTCGCGGATCAGGATCGCGGCAAGCAGCAGGATCAACAGCGCGCCGACCAGATCGATCCCCAGCAGAACGATTCGGGTCTGGCGCGAAGCCGCCGATCGGATCGCGAGCAGCCGTTGTTCCTCGGCCGCGAGCCTGTCGAAATTGGCGCTGATCGCGTCCATCGCCGCCCGGCCTTCGGACTTGGCGTTCAGTGCCGCGATGCCCGCGCTGTCGCCCGCCGTGTGCAGCCGAACCAGTTCACCGCTGACCGCAAGCCGGCGCGCAATCAGTTCCCGGGTGTTTTCCAATAGTCGCGTCTGGACCGCATTGTCGTTGGTGGACTCGATCAGCTCATTCAGCGCCGGCCCGATCCGGTCGCGGGTTTCGTTGAATTCCGCGACGTAATTTGGATTGTTGCTGAGCAGAAAGCCGCGCGAGGCGCTCACGGCGCGGCTGATCAGAAATCGCATATCGGAAAATTTCTGCAACGCGGCCAGGGTGTGATCGACCCAGATCGCATCGGATCGCGACTTGACGTCAAGGCCGATCGAGGCGGCGCTGATGATCAACAGGATCGCAAGGCCTGTCCCCAGAACGGCACGCTGCGACACCACCGTCGGGGGATTTCCACGTCGACGTTGCCGTTGGAATTCACTGGGCGAGACGAGCGTTCGCAATCGGTTTTCTCAGACATCGGTTAAGGGCCGTGGACGGCGCGTTTGGTGGAGTGAACGGCTTGCGCGGGCGAAGCGTTGCACCGGGTTGAAGGATCATTTCGACAAAATCGGACGAGGGTGAGATATCGATCGGCATACTGTCGCAACTCGCGGTTCGCCGCTGAGGCGGACTTCAACGGCCAATTGAACCATTGCGTCGTCGTCGACCACGAGAGCACGCGGCACTTATCAATTTCCCCCAGAGGCAACCGAGCGGAACCCGGCGCGGAATTTTCGATGCGACAGAATCATGTCGTCTTTCGGCAATTAGGGCCGAAATGGGTCGATGCGTCTGCACGCTAGAATGCATAGCAGATCGAGGTTCCCCGATGCCAACCTCACGAAGTTTAGATTGGACAAAATCGCCAGCGCCGCGTCGGGCCACATCTCAGGCTGCATGAAAAATAATTGCACGAAAAAGGACGGCGCAACGAATGCGCCGTCCTCTCTCATCGAAGTCTCATCTATAGCGTTTTCGAGCCAACGGGTCGCGCGAATGCGCGCCCGATGACAGGCTCCGTGGGCACCGGTTCGCGTGAAGAAAACGCGTCAAAACAAAAGAGCTCTATGCGGAATCCGTGGTTACGGGCAGGGATGCCGGTAGCCGTCATTGCCCATATAGGTTCCGGAACGCGGGTCATAGGAGCGGTAGGTCTGCATGCAATACGACACCGAATCGTCGCCGCCGGGCGCCGGCGCAACCGCGACTGCGCCGTCATCATAGCCGTTGTCATAATAGGCGGGACCGGGAGCGGGCGCGTAATAGCCGGGGCCGTAGCCCTGTGACGCGATGGCGCCACCGATCACCGCGCCGGCGATCGCACCGCCAATCAGGGCACCGCCTCCACCGCCGTGGTAGCCGCCACCGCCGCGATAGCCGCCGCCGTTAAAGCGCGGGCCACCACCACCACCAGGACGCCCGCCGCCGCCACCGGGGCGGAAACCGCCGCCGGGATGGCCGCCGCCGCGAGCAGCGCCCGCGTGGCCCGGCGCCTGAGCGAAGCTGGCTTGGGGCATCAGGACAGGCAGCACCAAAGCCATCACGGCTGCGGCACTCAAAACTTTAAGACGGTTCATGATCAGGCTCCAGTGGCGGGACACGCCAACCCGCTCGACGGGCGGCAGTTCCCCGGCCTCGCACCCAATTGTGCGCGACGATCAGGCTGTCAGGTCTGAACTGTAAGTAAAATGAACGAATTGTCGGGATTCCGCGACAATTCGTCACCGCGGGCGACGGTTCGCAGGTCGCCCAAAAGAGCACGTCGCCTGGAAGATCTAATCGCGGCACTTCAACGGGGCTTTTCGGCGTGAACTGGACTTTTCGGCGCGCGGATGGCATCAGGAGCGCAGGCGATCCTCGAACCGGCCATGCTCTGATGAAGCAGTTTTTCCTGAAGATGTTCACGTGGTGGAACGGCCAGACCTTTGGCACCCAATTGTGGACATGGCGGTTCGGCGAACTGGTGGGCGAGGACGAGCAGGGCAACCGCTATTTCCGCACCGCGGGCCGCAAGATCGATCCGACGCTCGGCTTCGAACGGCGCTGGGTGGTCTATAACGGCTACGCCGAAGCGACGCGGGTGCCGCCGTCCTGGCATGGCTGGCTGCATCACACCGTCGATGTCGCGCCGACCGAAGAAGCCTACACTCCGCGTGAATGGGAAAAGGCGCATATCCCGAACATGACCGGGACACCGGCGGCCTACCGTCCGTCGGGCTCGACCATGGCGAGCGGCCGCCGTCCCAAGGCCACCGGCGATTACCAGCCGTGGACGCCGGGTAGTAACTGATCTCCGGCCGCGCCTTTTACTCGATCAGCCTGTGAACAACGGGAACAGCGGGGACATCTGTCGCCGAACGTTGGAGCGTGCTTGCGCTTGCGACGGCATCGCGGCTCAATGGGACATCTTACGGAGATGGGAGACCATCGCATCGGTTCGGGCAACAGTTCGCGACTGCCCCGATTTGCAGCGGCACCCGATCAGGATACGGCTGGGAGATAGGCCCCCGGCGCAGAGGTTCTGAAATCGCCCGTCAATGTGGCGCCACCGTAGGACAGGAAAGGCCGTCTGGGAAACCAGGCGGCCTTTTTCATTTTCATGGGATGAAGTTGTTTCGAACCTAAGTTATCCCAATCGCGCGGCGGCGCGGTGGATGGCTTCGCTGCGGCGTGGCTGGGTGACGGCGATCCTTTCCTGCATCCGCGCCAGAACGTCCGGCGGCGCGGCGTCGGGCGAGCCGGCGTTGAACGGCGGCGCCGGATTATATTCGAGTCGCAACTGAATCGCCTCGGCGGTGGGGCGGTCGACCAGGATCGACACCAATGTCAGCGCGAAATCGATTCCGGCGGTGACGCCGCCGCCGGTCACGCGGTTGCGGTCGACAACGACGCGGCTCTTGGTCGGCACCGCACCAAACTCGCCGAGGAACTCCATCGCCGTCCAATGCGTCGTGGCGCGATAACCGCGCAGCAAACCGGCCGCGCCCAGCACCAGCGATCCGGTGCAGACCGAGGTGATGTATTTGGCGCCGTCGGCCTGGCGGCGCAGGAAGTCGAGCATCTCCTCGTCGTTGACCATGTCGTCGGTGCCGGCGCCGCCGGGGACGCAGATCACGTCGAGCTGCGGGCAGTCGGCGAAGGTGATCGTCGGCGTCAGCGTCAGCACCGCGTCGCTCGCGACCGGCTCGATGCGCTTCCAGATCAGATGCACCTTGGCGCCGGGCAGGCTTGAAAACACCTGCAACGGCCCGGTCATGTCGAGCTGGGTCACCTTTGGAAAAATCACGAGGCCGATCTGAAGTGGGGCGGACATACGAGAGCTCCAAATGTTGCTGGCGAGGTTTTGCTTGACCACGCCATTCTGGCATGATCGTCTGATGTCTGAAATGACATATTTCCCTCATTTAGAGACGCGCACCCCCGAGGCCTCGTCATGATCGGCGTTCTGGTGTTTCCCGACTTTCAGTTGCTCGACGCCGCCGGCCCGATTTCGGTGTTCGAGATCGCCAGCCGTCTGGCCGGCGCGGCGCCATCGATCAGGACGATCGCGGCTGTGCCGGGGCCAGTGCGCAGTTCGGCCGGGGTCGAATTGCTGGCGCGAGGTTTTCGGCCGTCCACGGCGATCAGCACGCTGATTGTGGCCGGTGGCAGCGGCGTCAACGATGCGTCGAAATGCGACAAGACGCTCGGCTTCCTGCGCGCGATGGCCAAACGCGGCGTCCGCATCGCCAGCGTCTGCTCGGGCGCGTTTATCCTTGCCGAAGCCGGCCTGCTCGACGGCCGCAGAGCCACCACGCATTGGCAGCGCACGCGGCAATTCCTCAGCCAGTATCCCAAGGTGAAACTGGAGCCCGACCAGATCTTCGTGCGCGATGGCGATATCTGGAGTTCGGCCGGGATCTCAGCCGGCATCGACCTCGCGCTGGCGATGGTTGCGGAAGATCTCGGCGACGAGATTGCCAAGAAGGCCGCGCGCCAGCTCGTGCTCTATCATCGCCGCAGCGGCGGCCAGTCGCAATTCTCCTCGCTGCTGGAATTGAAGGCGCCGTCGGGGCGGTTCGGGCCGCTCTTGAGCTGGGCGCGCGAGCACCTCGATGCGCCGCTGACGGTGGAAGCGTTGGCCGAGCAGGCCGGCATGAGCACGCGGCATTTTGCCCGCGCCTTCATCGCCGAGACCGGCACCACGCCGTCAAAGGCGGTGGAGCGGCTGCGGGTCGAAGTGGCGCGCCAGCAGGTGCAATCCTCCAGCGAGGCGATCGAACGCGTTGCCGAGACCACCGGCTTTCGCGATCCGGAACGGATGCGCCGCGCCTTCATCCGCGCGTTCGGCCAGCCGCCGCAATCGCTGCGGCGAGCGGCGAGGGCGGGTTAGCTGGGGGCGGGAGCCGATCAATTCAGTTGGTCGGCGGCCGTCGCTTTGTTGCGCATTGCGGAGCCGGACTTCGCGGGAGGTCCGAAATGCCACGGCCAGAGGCCGAGGTTGCCCTGCCGTCTGGATATGAGGCGGATACCGAAGAATCTTCAAAAGAATGCCGCTCGATGTCGGATTGCGGGACCCTGGTTCGTCTTCCGGGCGAGCCATCGGCTCATTCGGAACCAAAAATAGTCAGGACCCTCAGAATGACTTCAATTACACCGTTCCTCTGGTTCGATAACAACGTTCCTCAGGCTGTGGCCTTTTACAAATCGGTGTTTCCCAACGCCAAGGTCGAAAACGTCAATGATTTTATGGCGACCTTCGAGCTCGAAGGACAACGGTTTAATGCCCTCAACGGCGGACCAAAGTACAGATTCAACGAGGCGGTTTCTTTCTTCATCAGCGTCGAAAGCCAAGAGCAGGTGGATTACTTTTGGGACCGACTAACCGCGGATGGTGGAGAGGAAGGCAATTGCGGATGGCTCAAGGACAAATTCGGCCTTTCCTGGCAAGTCGTACCGACCGCGCTCGGCCGCTTTCTAGGTGACTCCGATCGCAACAAAGCCAATCGCGCTATGCAGGCAATGTTGAAAATGCGCAAAATCATCATCGCCGACCTCGAAGCGGCGTTCGCAGGTGGAGCTTCGAATAATCCCGGATAACTCTGGACGGCTTGCTGCCGGGATATTGAGAGGCGCCCCGTTGGGGCGCTTCAGCCGCATTTCCAAGCACGCCAGACCCCGTCACCCCTGGGATTCTCCGGCCGTGTTCAAGTCCGCCCGGTTTGGTTCAGCCCGATTATTTCCGTCTCCAGCAATAACGGATTTCGCTGGCGTCGGCCGGCATGTCGAGCCTTCATCGAATCCAGCGTTGGACTTCGTGCAAATGAGCCCTGGTTCTAATTCGTCTCCAACAGCCAGAGCTTGCGCGCGAGCTATCGTTGCGATCATTGCAACGGCGGTGCGGGCGGCGGCGAGCCGTGAAAGCTTGCAGGTCTTTTGCGAGCCAGACTTTTGCGAGCCAGACTAGAGCGGCATTTTGCACTCTGTACCGGCGGGAAATGCCGTCGCCGCCGGGATGGTTGAAAGTATCTCGTACCAGGCATGCGGCTCGGTGAGCTGCGCCGAGCTTTTGACCTTGGCAATGTAAAGGTCGTGCATCACCATGTGGTCGCTGGCGCGGAACTCGCCGCCATGCGCGAACATGTCATCGAATTTGTGCCCGTCCAGCGCGTGGATCACGGCATCGGATTCCGTGGTGCCCGCGGTTTTGACCGCGTTCAGCCATTGCAACGTTGCGGAGTAGTCGGCCGCCTGAGCGGCGGTAGGCCGAAGCCCGTTGTGACTGCTGGTAAACCGGTCGGACCAGGCGCGGGCCGCGGGGTCCAGGTTCCAGTACCACGGCACGGCGGCCACAACCCCCGCATAGCCGTCTTTGACCCGGTCCACGTCGGAAAGATACAGCAGCGCCGTCGTGATGGTTGCTTTCAGCCCAGCCTTTGTGAGGACCGTGATCCCGACGTCGCCCTTTGCCGCGTCATCGAACACCGCAACCACATCGGGACTGAGACCGCTGATGTCGCCGAGGGCGGCCGAAAAATCCTGCTCGGTGTTCTGGGCGGCTACGACGACGGATTTAACGACCTCGCCGCCATGCGCGACAACGATGGGGGACATCAGCGCCGCGCCGCCTTTGCCGAAGCCGGTGTCCTCGGCAATCGTCGCCCAACGCTTGTTTTGGGGCTGTGCCATCAGGTAATTCGCGGTTGCCGTCGTGATGGAAGGCAGGTCGAACGAGTAGTGGTAGAAATACTTGCTGCAAGCGGCACGGCTGAGGGCAGGGTTAGCCGCGATGGTGCTGATCGCGAGCTTTCGTCGCTCGGTGGCCACCTTGGAGATTTCGGTTGCGATCGGCGAGTTCTGCACATCCATCAGCAGGTCGGCGCCGGCATCATAGGCTTGCCTGGCGAGCGCAGGTGCCTCTGCCCCTTTGTTGTGATCGTTGAGCGCATCGACCAATACGGGTCGGCCGAGTACGGAGCCGCCGAAATCGGCAACCGCCATCCGCGTCGCATCCACTCCGCCACGGCCCGATCGCGCGTCGTACAGATCGTCGTTCAGATCCGAGATCACGGTGATGCGGATCGGCGCCGGATCCGCCGCATGAGCGATGCCGCTGAGTGCCGTAGCCGCCAACAGGCAAACCATCGATTTAGAGATCATGCGACATCCTTCTGATCGCGATAATAGGAGGCAAGTTGCGCTTTGCAGCCTGCCGAACGCTGGAGACAGATTACCCTATGTCTTCCGAGGCAAATCAAACCACGGTGAAGGCAGCGCTGTCATGACGGTGTGAACCCCACTCCATGCGAGGTTTGAATCAGCCAACGTCGATTGCGGGGGATTTGCTGCCGTCGCTCGCGGCACGAAGCGATCTGCCTTTGGTTGGGTACGAGTGAGCCCGCAAATGAGTCTTGGCTCTAATCCGTCTCCAACAGCCCGAGCTTGCGTGCGAGCCATTCCGTCGTCGTGGCCTGGATCAGGATCGTCATCAGGATCGCGATGAAGGTGACGGAGGCGATCATCGGCGCGCCCGGGGCCTTCATGCCGAGCAGCAGGCCGGCCAGTGCGGCTGGGATGACACCGGTCTCGCGGGTCCAGCACATGAACAGCATCTCGCGAGAGCTCCAGCGCGCGCGACGGTCCGGCAACGCGCACAAAAACACCGTCGCCGGGCGCGCCACCAGCATCAGCACGGCGACGACGGCGATGCCCTTGAGCCAGTGCTGGCCGATCAGCACGAAATCGACCTGCGTGCCAAGCAGGATGAAAATGAACAGGCGCATGATGAACGCCGTGGTCGAAACGAATTCGTCGAGCTTTTGCGCTTCGCCGGCCTCCATCTTGAAGCCGAACGTCTCCTTGTTACCGAGCATGATACCGAATACGAACACCGCCATGAAGCCTGAGGCCTGCAAACCGTCGGCGGCGAAATAGGCGGCGATCACCGCGGCCAGCGTGACGACCGGCGCATATTCGGCCAGGAAGGCCCATTTTTCGTGGGCGATCAGCAGCGCGGCGAAGTAGCCAAGCGCAATGCCGGCGACGATGCCGATGACGGATTGCTTGAGAAGATCGACGATCGAATCCGTCAGCGAGAATTTTTCACCTCCGATCGCGACCGCCAGCACCGTGAAAGTCAGGATCGCAGCCATCGCGTCGTTGAACGCGGATTCGCTCATCACGGTCTGCGCCACCCGGTCGCGAATTCGGACCTGGCGGAAAATCGGCACCAGCGTCGCCGGATCGGTCGAGGCGATGGTGGCGGCCAGCAGCGCCGCCACGCCGAGCGGAATACCGAGAATGAAATGAGCGGCAATGCCGGTGATGCCGGCGGTGATCAGCACGCCAATTGTGGCGATCACGACAATGGTGATCCAGACCTGTTTCAGGACTTGCAGGCGCAACGCTGCGCCGCCATCGAACAGGATGTAGCTGGCGCCGAACAACAGGATGATCTCGTTCAGCGCAGAGTCGGCCTTGATGTCGATCAGTCCCAGCGCCTGCGGGCCGAGCGCGATGCCGACCACCAGAAACACCGCGACGTCGGGAATCCTGATCTTCTGCGCGACAAAGGCGGCGAGCGTGCCTACGGCCAGAATGAGGCCGCATGACAGCAAAATATGCCTGGCGATTTCGATGGAGGCGGAAGTTTCCAATGGGCGGTCCAAAAAGTTGATGCGGATGTCATCTCGTCAGACGACAATCCGCCCACAACAACGCTGCCTGACACGCCACGACTTGGCAAGCGCGCCAGCGGCCGGCAACTGACAGTCTTATGAGGGGGACGCCATGAATGTCGCGTGCCAACGCGGACGAGTTGCTTGCGCGATCGAGGCCTTCCGTGATCCGCGCGCTCTGACACCAATGGAGTTTGGTTTGGCGGTCCAAAATTATCGGTCAGATCCTGGAATCAAAGCCCCGTTGGAATCGAACTGCGCCGCGTGAGGAACATACGCATCGGAAGATGAGTCGTCGTCCTGTATGTGCTCAATGTAGTTGAACCGCCAGCCGTGCGCCAGCATGCAACTGTTGAAGGCACGGCTCTCGTAAGCCTGCTGGTGTAAGGGATCGCATTTCTCGGTCGCGGTATCACTGCTGTCGTGCTGTTGGCGGTTTCGCACATCATGGTAGTGGTACATGATGGTGGCGTTCGCTGAGAGCGTGCTTATGAGCAGGGCCGGGATGATGATGAGGGCACGCATGATGTTCTCCTGTGAACATCTGTCGGCGCCCGCCACGGGTAAGTTCGATCGGTTACGCAAACGTAATCTGGTCTGAAGCGGTCAGTTCAACGTCCTCAACCAGACCCCGATGTCGCTGGCGGCGACGTTGGCCTGTTGCAGCAATTTTCCCATGGTGAAGAAGCCGTGGAATTGGCCGGGGAAGGTCCGGTACGTCACGGCGACGCCGGAATCTTTCAGGCGCGCGGCGTATTCATTGCCTTCGTCGCGCAGCGGGTCGGCGCCTGCCGTGAGCACATAGGCCGGCGGCAGCCCCGCCAGTGTTTTGGCGCGGGCCGGCGAGGCGCGCCAGTCCTGGCCGTCGGCTGCGCTGTTGAGATAATGATCGCGGAACCATTTTATAACCGTGTGGGTCAGGAGAATGCTGGTCTCGGGTTCGCGATGCGAGGGATGGGTCATCGCGAAGTCGGTCGCGGGGTAGATCAGTACCTGACCGGCGATCCCAGGACCGTTGCCGTCGCGCGCCGATAGCGCGACCACCGCGGCGAGATTGCCGCCGGCACTGTCGCCGCCGACCATCAGCCGCGATGCGTCGATGCCGAGCGATGCGGCGTTGCCGGCGATCCATGTCGTCGCATTGATCGCATCATCGACCGCGGCGGGAAACTTGTGCTCGGGCGCCAGCCGGTAATCGACCGAGATCACGATCAGTTCGCCTTCATGGGCGAGCTTGCGACACACCACGTCGTGCGAGTCGAGATCGCCGATCACCCAGCCGCCGCCGTGAAAGAACACCAGGCACGGCGCGAGGCCATTGGCTTGCCGCAGCTTGATCGGCCTGTAGATGCGCGCGGGAATGGCGCCCGCCGGGGAGGGGATCGAAAGCGCCGCAACCGACTTCAGTTCGGGCGGCTCAGGATTGGTGACGGGGCAGGCCTGCAAATAGAACGTGCGCGCCTCGGACGGGGTCAACGTCTCGTAGGCCGGGCGTCCCGCCTCCTGGAACGCTTTGTAGACCGCGGCGGAATCGGCATCGAGTACAACGGGCATGCTGGCAAAACCTTTTGGGTTGGCAAAACTCTACGATTGAATCCAAGCGTCAGGCAGCCGTGCGGCCGCCGTCCACGGTATAGGCCGAGCCCGAGACATAGCTTGCTTCGTCGGAGGCCAGGAACGCCACGATCGAGGCGACTTCGGAAGCGTGGCCGAGCCGCCGCGCCGGAATACGCTCGACGATCTTTTCGTTCGGGGTCGGCGCGTTGCCGGGATTGCGGCCCTCGATGATCGCGCTCAGCATCCGGCTGTCGATCATGCCCGGGCAGACGCAATTGACGCGCACGCCGGTCGCGGTGCATTCCCACGCCGCGCTCTTGGTCAGCCCGATCACGGCATGCTTGCTGGCGCTGTACACCGCGATGTGCGGCGATCCCACCAGGCCCGCGATCGAGGCGGTGTTGATGATGCTGCCGCTGTCGTTCTTCAGCATCACCGGCAGCACGTGCTTCATCCCCAGGAACACGCCGACCACATTGACGTCGAGCACCCGGCGAAACGATTCAAGCGAATACTCAGTGATCGGCTTGACGTCGCCCTCGACGCCGGCGTTGTTGTAGAACACGTCGATGGTGCCGAAGCGGTCGAGGCAGGCCTGGACGTAGCCGGCGACCTCGTCCTCCTGCGTGACATCGGCGGTGACGGCGAGCGCTTCGGCCGCGGGCGGCAGATCCTTGATCGCGGCGGAGAGGTCCTCGCGCTTGCGGTCGACTGCGACAATTCGCGCGCCGCGTTCGGCCAACAGCCGCATGGTCGCGGTGCCGATGATACCGGCCGCGCCGGTCACGACGGCGACCTTGCCGTCCAGACGAATTCGATCGGGCATGTCCTAACGTTTCCCCAGTTGTTCCGGTTGTCCCGGATTTTGATGGCCGGCGCGCGGGACGCGACCGGCTTTGATCATCTGGATTATTTCATGCGCCGTCAGGGCTGACCAGTGGGGGCGGCTGAGGCGGATAACCCGCCCTTTCCCCGCCGTATTCGGCGTGTTAACCGGTTGCCCTTGGGGGGCTGATCAATTTTACAATGGCCCTAGCCCGATTCGCCCTTTAAAGCCGCGCGAGATGCTTCGAACCATTGCCCTGACTGGCTTTGCGGCCTTGCTTGCCGCCACATCGATTGCGCTTGCGCCGCCCGCGCGGGCGCAGATCGGCAATATTTTCTCCGATCCCGCGCCGCGCCCGCCCGGCAATGTCCCCCGGGGCAATCAGCAGGCCGCACCGGACGACGAGGAAGAGGTTCCGGAACTTCCGCAGGGCCGGCTGCTACCAGCCCCCAACCGGCCGCTGCCGCCGGCGCAGGGTGTTCCCGCGCCGGGCTCGGTGCAGTCGCAGCCCTTGGCGCCGCCGCCGGGTACCACCATCATTCCGCAGAATGCGCCATCGGGCGTCGCGGTCACACCGCCGCAGCCCGGCCAGGGACCCGGAGCAGTCGCGGTTGCGCCGTCCGGGCGCAATGCGCAGCCGGGGCAGGGCCAGGCCAAGGGCGTGCCGCAGGCGCCGCCGACGCTGCAGCCGGGCGATGAGGTCGTCACCGAGCCGCCGGCGCAGAAGATCATCAACAAGAAGGCGAGTTTTTCGGGCCTCGACAAGATCACCGGGCGCATCATCAATTTCGACGAGGATATCGGCGAGACCGTTCAGTTTGGCGCGCTGCGGGTCAAGACCGACGCCTGCTACACCCGCCCGGCCACCGAATCCGCCAACACCGATGCCTTTGTCGAGGTCGACGAGATCACGCTGCAGGGCGAGGTGAAGCGGATCTTTTCCGGCTGGATGTTCGCGGCAAGCCCCGGCCTGCACGGTGTCGAGCATCCGATCTATGATATCTGGCTGACCGACTGCAAAGGCCCCGAGACCACCATCGTCAGCGCGCAGCCCGATACGCCGAAACCGGCCGCCGCGCCGCCGCCGGCGCAAAAGCGCGCGGCACCGCGACAGGCCCCGCGTCCACCACCGCCGCCGGTGCAGCAGCAGACCCAACAACAGCAGCCTCCGCCGCCGCCCCCGCCGCAGCAAAACGGCGGCTTGTTCGGGATTTTCCGGCAGTAAGAGCGTTCGAGTTCGCTTCACGACGTCTAAGCGTTCGGCGTGAAGGGCCGCGCGGCGCGTGCAGGTCGAACGCTGCGTGGATTGGACGGCAAACATGTCCGTCATACGATCGATCATGATGCGCCCATTGCAAACTGGATCGTGCTCGCCTGCGCGCCATGCTGCCATCACGAGGCGCTTCGGCTTCAGGCGGCGCTTTCATGTCGCATTAGCGCTGCTGTTCTGGCCGCTTCCAAGTCTCGCAGATCCCGCGGCCGACGTGCCGTCCGTCAACCCCTCCAGCATGCCGCGCATCGGTACGGTCGATCAGCGCTTCCAATCCTACAACATCGAAATGGTCGAAATCACCGGCGGGCGATTTTGGCGGCCCTATCAGTCGCGCGCAGATGACGCGCCCGCAGTGTCCGGATCGCAAACGCCGTTGGGGGTCGATGCGAAGCTGTTTCAATATCGGCGGCCGATCGACCTGACCGCGGCGCGGCTGCGTAGGCTCGCGGCAGCGCTCGGACCTGCCTATGTCAGGATCAGCGGCACCTGGGCCAACACCACCTATTTTGCCGACCAGGACAAACCGCCAGCGCTGCCGCCGGCCGGATTTGGCGGCATCCTGACCCGCGCGGAATGGCACAACGTAATTGAGTTCGCCCGCGCCGTGGACGCCAGGATCGTGACCTCGTTCGCCATCAGCACCGGCAGCCGCGATGCGGCCGGAAGCTGGACACCGGATCAGGCGCGGCGCCTGATCGGCTATACCGGTGCGATCGGCGGAAAGATCGCCGCCGCCGAATTCATGAACGAGCCGGATCTCGCCGCGATGGGCGGCGCACCCGCGGGCTACGATGCCGACGCTTACGGACGGGATTTTAGGCGCTTCCGTTCGCTGCTCAAGCGCACGACGCCGGACACCCTGATCCTGGGTCCCGGCACCATCGGCGATTCCGCGACCGCATCGCGGTTGCTGGCGGCGTCCGGTCCGGGCCTCGATGCGTTTTCCTATCATTACTACGGCGCGCTGTCGGCGCGATGCCACGGCAACGCCACGCCGGAAGCCGCCCTTTCGCAAGACTGGCTCTCGGGCACCGATCGTGCGCTGGCCTCGAACAAAGCGCTGCGCGACCGCTTCGCGCCCGGCAAGCCGATCTGGCTGACGGAGACCGCGGATGCTGCCTGCGGCGGCAATCCGTGGGCGACGAGCTTTGTGGATACATTACGCTATCTCGATCAGCTTGGACGGCTGGCGCGAGCAGGCGTGCAGATCGTCATGCACAACACGCTGGCGGCGAGCGATTATGGCTTGCTCGATGAAAACACGCTGCAACCGAGGCCGAAATATTGGGGCGCGCTGCTGTGGCGACGATTGATGGGAACCACCGTGCTCGACGCCGGCGTGCCGTCTCACACTGGCCTTGATGTCTACGCGCATTGCCAAAGCGCTGTGCCGGGCGGCGTCTCGCTGCTGGTCATCAACACCGATCGCGCCGCGCCGCACCAGCTCATGCTGGCCAACGCCTCGCTGCGCTATACGCTGGACGCCGCCGATCTGAACGATGCCGAGATCAGGCTCAACGGCACCACGCTCGCGCTCGACCCGCGCGGTGGACTACCCGATATCAGGGGCATGCCAGTGGCCGCCGGCATCGCGAACTTCGCCCCCGCCACCATCACCTTCCTGGCCATTCCCGCGGCGGCAAACCGCGCCTGTCGCCAGCCGGCATGAACCAACGGGGCTATGTTGGCAACGGCCGGCCGGCGTGGCATCTTCGTCATAACGAACAGCATTTTTGGGGGAGATCATCTTGCACCGTCGCGCCGTTTGCTTTCGATCGACTGTGTTGGCGCTGTTGGGTGCAATCTGCGTTGCTCACGCAACGTCTCCCGCTGACGCAGCCGAGTCGGAGCGCTGCCGGGAGCTCAACCGCAAATTCGAAATCAGCAAGCCTCAGATCACGGCGATCGAGATTTCGCTGACGCTGTTTTCGGCAGCCGACGGCAATTGCGTTGATCTCGCGACGCTGTTGCTGGACCAGGGCGCGTCGGTCGACGCCCGCGACCGGATCGGTGCCCGGCCGCTCAGCCACGCCGCGCGATCCGGCCATATCGAGATGCTCGACCTTCTGCTCACGCGTGGCGCGCCGATCGATGCCCGTGATCTCAACGGCGCGACGGCGCTCTACCAGGCTGCCGATCGCGGCCAAACCGCGGTGGTGCAACGGCTGATCGAGCGTGGCGCCGATGTCCATCTGACCGGACGGAGCGGCGTTTCTCCGGTAGCGGCGGCGGCCTATGCGGGGCGGGATTCCATCGTCAAGATATTGCTCGGCCACGGGGCTGACGCCCGCGCTCCCGACGATACCGGCAAGCCACCGGTGATCTATGCGGCTGCCAGCGGCCGGCTCGACATCGTCAAGCAGTTGGTAACGGCTGGCAATGTCGAGCTCAATGCCCGCTATGCCAACGATCTTAGCTTGCTGATGTGGGCATCCGGCCCGGATGAGAAAATTCCGGAGGCGCAGGCGATCGAGGTTGTCTCGTATCTGTTGGACAGCGGTGCCCATATCGATGATCGCGACGACCGCGGACGCACCGCGCTGATGATCGCTGCCGAAGGCGGCCACGCGGCGATCGCCGATCTATTGCTGGCGCGAGGCGCGGATCCGTCGCTGAAGGACAAGGTTGGAAAACGCGCCGCCGATCTGACAATGCTGTCGTCGCTGCGCGAGAGACTGACGCCGCGTTAAGGCTAGAGCGGGATGAGATTAGGTTGAATCGGAGCGCGCGCTTCGCTTCACCTCTCCCCGGCGGGGAGAGGTCGATTTGCTCCCGGCGATGCGAAGCATCGTCCGGCGCAAATCGGGTGAGGGCCCTTATGCTAAACGAGAGGCCCTAACCCCTCACCCGGCGCTATGCGCCGACCTCTCCCAACGGGAGAGGTGAAGGGAAATCGCGGCCGCTTCAAATCAACAATCATCGGTCTCCAGTCATAGACCGGACAGATATTCCTCGAGTGCGGCGAGATCGTCAGGCGACGTCGCATTCATCAAATCCGACATGCCCGGATTGTTGCCGCGGGCGTGGCTGCGGAAATCGGCGATGGTCTTTGTGAGATAGTCGCGACCCATGCCGGCCAGGCGCGGCACCGTGCCGTCGCCCTGAAAGTGATCGAGATGGCAACCGGTGCAACCGACGGAGGCGTTGGCTTTCAACGCCCGTTCGGAAACATCCTTCGGCGCGCGCGGCTGGCCGAGATCGGGCCATGGTTTTTTGGAGAAATAATCCGCGATCGCCAGCATCTCGTCGCGCTCGAAGGCCGAAGCGATCGGCTGCATGATGTCGCTCTTGCGGTCGCCCCGCTTGAAATCGCGCAGTTGAATGTAGATGTAGCCCTGCTGCTGTCCCCAGATCGTCGGGATCGTCTTGTCGATCGGTTTGCCGTCGGCGCCATGGCAGCCGGCGCAAATCTGGGTTTTCTCCTCGATGCTCTGAGCGTTCGACGGCATGGCGCCGATCAGGATCACGGCCAGCGCGACGACGCCGGACATCCACCACTTCAATCCGCCGTGCATCAATCCATTCCAATCAAGGCCATCAAAAGAAGCGGGACCGCGATCGGGTCCCGCTTCGTCGCGTGTGATCGCTTGTTCGCTCAGTCGAGCGAGAAGGCGATGATGTTGTTACCGCGGTGGAAGTCAACCTGGGTGTTTCCGCCCGCGCCGACCACGATGTACTGCTTGCCGCCCACCGAGTAGCTGGAAGGTGGCGCGTTGACGCCGGCGCCGGCATGGAAGCTCCACAGTTCCTTGCCATTGGACGAATTGTAGGCTGCGAACTTGCCGTTGCCTTCACCGGTGAACACCAGACCGCCGGCGGTTGCAAGAATGCCGCCGATCATCGGCTCCGGCGTCTTCACCTGCCATTTGATCTTGCCGGTGTCGTAATCGACGGCGGTGATGTTGCCGGACTGCTTCTCGCTCGGGATCACCTTGAAGGCGCCGCCCAGCCACAATTTGCCGTTCGGGTAGGGCGAGCTGTCGACATGGTAGGTCATGGGCTGATGCAGGTTGATGGCAAAGGCCAATTCCTGCCCGGGATCGGTGGCGATCGGCGACCATTCGACACCGCCATTGGCGCCCGGCAGCATCCGGGCGCCGTCCTTGGTCGGAAGCACCCACATGTTCTCCTGCGGCACCATGGCCTCGGAGAAGCGGATCAGGCTGCAATCCTTGCGGTCGTGAACATAGATGTGCCCGGTCTTGCCGGCATGGATCACGCCCGGGATGGTCTTGCCGCTCTTGTCCTTGACGTTGACGAGCACCGGCGGGCTCACCGCATCGAGATCCCAGACGTCGTGGGAGATATACTGGGAGTGGCAGACATATTTTCCGGTATCGAGATCGAGCGAGACCAGCGAGTCGGTGTAGAGATTGTCGCCGGGACGATTGGATCCGTCGAGGTCCGGTGAGGGATTGCCGACCACGAAATAGATCCGGTTGGTGGCAAGATCGACCGCGGGATTTTGCCAGACGCCGCCGCCGAGTTTGGCGTAGGGGTCGCCGGTCTTGGCGAGCTGGGCCTTTTCGGCCTGGATATCGCGATGCATGTCGCGGCCGGTGGCATCCTTGGTGGCCCAGACGCCGACCGAATTTTCCGGAACAGTATTGAACGTCCAGATCAGCTTGCCGGTCTTCGCATCATAGGCTTTCAGGAAGCCGCGGATGCCGTATTCGCCGCCGTTGGTTCCGATCAGGACCTTGTCCTTGACCACGGTCGGGGCCATCGTTTCGCTGTAGCCGAGTTCGGGATCGGCAATCTCGGTGCTCCAGACTACATCGCCGGTCTTGGCATTGAGGGCGACGAGCTTGGCGTCGAGGGTGGCGACGTAGACGAGGTCGCCGAGCACCTGCACGCCGCGATTGTTGGGGCCGCAGCAATAGGTCGTGATCGGGCCCATCTTGTGATTGTAGTGCCAGAGTTGCTGGCCGGTCTTGGCGTCGAGCGCGTAGACGTGGCTGAACGAGGTCGTCACATACATCACGCCATCGACCACGATCGGGGACGTCTCCAGCGATTCCTTGACGTCGGTCTGGAAGATCCAGGCGACGTGCAGGTTCTTCACATTGTCGCGCCCGATCTGCTTGGCGGGGTAAAACCGCGTCTGGGCGTAATTGCCGTTGGTCAGCAGGAAATTCTTGCTGTTCTTGTCGGCCGCGTTGAGCTGCTCCTGCGTCACAGGCGAAACCGCCGCGACACCCGCCGCCGATTTGGCTTCCTGCTTGGTTTCCTGCTGCGCGTAGCCTGGCCCCGCGAGCATGCCGGCCAGGCCGACAAGTGTCGCGCATACAAAAGAATGCTTGTTCATATTTTCCCGCCCCGGTTTTTCGTCGATATCGACCGGCGTTCTTTGCAATGCCGCCGGTTCCATTCAAATCTGACGCCGTCTGGCAAGCATGACAAGTACAAAAGGGAAAAAGTCCTGAATTATTGGGGAATTATATGGGCTGCCGCGCGGGTCGCGAATAGTGCGTCGCAACATAGCGACATCGCGTGTCGATCTCGGCTTGGTCAGCGGCGAGGGGATTGAACGCGGCCGGCATTCAGATCGGCGAAGGCCGATCTGAAAGCACTCGCGGGCGATCGCCGTCTAACCGCGCTCGGCGATGATCCCGAGCGCTTCGGCGCCGCTGATCGGGCGATCAAGCGGCAGCTTGGCGAAATCCGCCGTGCCGGCGACGGCTCTGTCGAGCAGTGCTCCATAGCGTCGCCGCGGGATTTCGACTGCGCCGAAGCTGCGCAAATGCTCGGTGACATATTGGGTGTCGAGCAATTCGAAATCGCCTACGATCAACCGCGCCACCAGATGCACCAGCGCGACCTTCGAGGCGTCGCGGGCGTGATGAAACATGCTTTCGCCGAAGAAGGCGCGGCCGAGGTTGACGCCGTACAGTCCGCCGACCAACGCGTCATTCTGCCAGACCTCGACGCTGTGGGCGTGCCCGCGTTCGTGCAGCCCGTAATAGAGGTCGCGAATGCGCTTGTTGATCCAGGTGTCGTCGCGCCCCGGCTGCGGCGCGGCGCAGCCGGATATCACCGTCTTGAACGCGGTATCGACCGTGACGACGAAGGCGTCGGAACGCACGGTGCGGGCCAGCCGCGAGGAGATGTGAAAGTTGTCGAGCGGGATCACGCCGCGCATTTCCGGCTCGACCCAGAACAGCGTCGGGTCGTCGGCGCTCTCCGCCATCGGGAAGATGCCGCAGGCGTAGGCGCGCAGCAGCACATCGGGCGTGATTTCGGAGGAGGCGGAGTCGCGCGACGTCATGCCCCACAGGTTAGCAGAAATCTGGGCAGATGTGCGACTGGCGGGTAGGGGGCCTGCCTGGAACGCCACCGAGCCCGATGGTCAAGCTGCGACAACCGGATTATTCCAGGCAGCTTTTGACGAACTCCTTGCGCTGCGGTCCGACGATCTTCTGGTCGATCGCCTGTTTCAGGCAGTCGATGCGCGCCTGCGCCACGCAAAGCTGCATCTGATCGTGCCGTTCCTGCCCCTGCAATCCTTGCGACGCGGTGCGGCAGGCAAAACGCTTGCTGCTCGGGACAGGAACCGCTGCGGCCGGCGCTGCGGTCGCAGGATCTGTTGTGACGGGAGTGGTTGGGGCTTGCGCATAAGCGGTCGCCGCAATCGCCAGCGACGCGGCGACCGCGGCAAGTAAAATTCTCATAGCGATCTCCGACCGAAAGGCTTCGTCTTAACTGGGCCTCTCCGCCTGAACGCGGCGTGAATGCGGGCGCGCGATATCGTGATCGAGGCGCGGGGAATAATGAGCTCAATCGGGCGGCTTGGTGGTCATCTGCGCCGGACGCCGTTGGTCGAGCCTCAGCCCGAGATGGCGGCCGCAGGCTTTTCCGCCGGCGCATTGACCCGGCGAAACTGCAGCAGGATGCGGGTGCCGGCGTGGTCGGGATCGCGCTCGACGCTGGCGTCGAGTTTGGTCGCCATCGCGGTGACGATACGCTGCCCCATACCGGTGGAGCGCGGATCCGCCTTGACGTTGAGGCCGACGCCGTCATCGGCAATCGACAGCAAGACCTCGTCGTCTTGCGCCTTGAGCACGACGTGAATAGGGCCGGCGCCGTCGGGGTAGGCGTATTTGACCGCGTTCATCACCAGCTCATTGACGATGATGCCGATAGCCACCGCTCGATCCGGATCGATCTCGATCGGCTCGGCCTTCAGGGTCAGCCGCGACATCCGGTTGCCTTCTGCCGAACGCCGGAGATCCTCGAGCAGCGCTTCGAGATACTGGTTCAGCATCACGTTCTTGAGGTCATGCGAGGTGTAGAGGCGGCGGTGAACCTGGGCTACCGCGGCGACGCGTCCCATCGCATTGGTCAGCGCGGCCTTGACGTCGTCCTGCGCGGAAGAGCTCGCCTGCAGATGCAGCAGCGAGGCAATGATCTGCAGGCTGTTGCCGACCCGATGATTGACTTCGCGCAACAGCACCTCACGCTCGGCGGCAAGCGCGGCATAGCGGTCGCGCGAGGCGTGGACTTCGGCTTCGGCGTCGTCGCGGGCCTTCCGGATCTGCGCCTGGCGCAACGCGCCGTTGACGGCGACCTGAAGCAGCGGAATGAAATCGCCCAGGACGTCCTTGACCAGATAATCGGCCGCGCCTGCCTTCAGGGCGGTGACCGCGATGCTGGAATCCTGCGATGCGGTGACGAACACCACCGGCGGCGCATCCGGGATCGCCAATATCCGATCGAGGGTTTCGAGACCGTCGAGACCGGGCATGTGTTGATCGAGCGCGATGACATCGATGCCGCCTTGCCCCAGCCGGTCGAGCCCCTGCTGGCCGTCGGCGGCATGGACCACGCAAAAGCCAAGCCGTGTCAGGCCGCGTTCGACCAATCGCGCCAGCGCTGGATCGTCATCGATATACAGCAATGTGCACGGTGCAGTAGCAATGGTCATGGGGCGGCTTGCGGAACCTGGATAACGGAGAAGAACAGTCCGAGCTGGCGGATGGCGTTGGCAAAGCTTTCGTAGTTCACCGGCTTGGTGATGTACACGTTGCAGCCCAGTTCATAGCAACGCTTGATCTCCTGGGCGTCATCCGTTGTCGTTAGCACAACGACGGGCGCGCATTTCAGGTATTTGTTTTCCTTGACCCGGCGCAGGATGTCGATGCCGGTCATGTCAGGCAGATTGAGGTCGAGCAGGATCAGCAACGCCTGATCCTTGTGGTTGACCCCGGTACCGTCGCTGCCGAACAGATGGTTCACCGCGGCCGTACCGTTGGTGAACGGCAGGATCTCGTTGTTGACGCCGGAGCGGCGGATGTTGCGCTCGATCAGGCGGGCGTGGCCCTCGTCGTCCTCGATCATGATGATGGTGACTGGCTTGGTCATGTATCTCCCTTGCGCATCGTGTCCCGGTTTCGGTTGCTGGCCGCCCACGCGATCGGCAACGTTATCGTAAAAGTGCTCCCGGTGTTAAGTTCCGAGGCCACCGACATGGTTCCACCGAGCCGCCGCACCAAGGCGCGAACATGGGCCAGCCCGATACCTTGCCCCGCTTTGTCCTGGGTTCCGGCGCGGCGGAACAGGTCGAAAATCCGCTGGTGATCCTTGGGATCGATCCCGCGGCCGTTGTCGGCGACCTCGAAAATCGCAAAGCCGAGCTTGGTACGGGCGCGGATCGCGATGTCGCCGGGCACGCCCGGCTTGAGGTATTTCAGCGCGTTGTCGATCAGATTTCCAAATATTTGCTCCATCGCGAGCCGATCGCTGACGAGGTTCGGCAGCGGTTCGATCCTGATTTGCG
The DNA here is from genome assembly GCF_009766005.1 of Bradyrhizobium sp. S69. Lineage (GTDB taxonomy): Bacteria > Pseudomonadota > Alphaproteobacteria > Rhizobiales > Xanthobacteraceae > Bradyrhizobium. Next base: position 444,407 of record NZ_LMUK01000041.1, read on the forward strand.
CTTCGGCTTCGGCGGCCTGATGCGCCATAGTGGCCACGATGCCTTCGATCAGTTCGCGGGTGTCGATCTTCACCGGCTGGAATTCGCGGCGTCCCTCCCGGGTCAAATTGAGGATCGCCGTGATCAGGCGATCCATCTTGCCGATCGACGATTTGATGAAGCCGAGCGCTTCGGTAAAATCCTGCGAGAGCTGCTTGTCTTTTCCATCGAGCGGCAGTTCGACATCTCCGCCGCCGGCCGGGACCAGCGGCGCGGAATCGCTCGTGTGGGCCAGCGCCGCGATCCGCCGGAAGATGTCGCCGCGCAACTCCTCGAGTTCGCTGGTGAAGCCCATGATATTCACCAGCGGCGAGCGCAGATCATGGCTGACGATATAGGCAAAGCGCTGAATCTCGTTGTTGGCCTCGCGCAGATCGGCGGTGCGTTCGTCGACCGTGGCTTCCAGATTGAGGTTGTTGTCGCGCAATTGGGCTTCGGCATCGTCGCGGGCACGGGACGAACGCCGCACCAGGAAGATCGAAATGGCGGCCAGCGTAACCACGAGACCGGAGCCCACCACGGTGACGATCGACGCCAATTGCTGGGTGCGATCGGCGGTATGGGTGCGCTGGGCAAACAGCTGGTTCTCTTCGGCTCTCATGGCGCCGGCAACATCGTCGATGCGCCGCACTGAATCCTCGGCGCCGGACTCATGCAACATCGCGACGCCGCCGGGAATATCGTGGCGCGTCGCCAATTCGATGGCCTTGGCAAATTCGTCGAGCCGGGATTCCACCGGCCCCTGCAATTGCCTGATGTTCTCGATCTGAACTGGGTTATCGAGGCTCAGGCTGGCGAGCTTGTCGAGATCGGGCACAATGCTACGCGATACCGATTTATAATCGGCCAGAAATTGCGGGTCGGTGGTCAGAAGGTAGCCGCGGGTGGCGCTTTCGGCCTGGCGGATTTCCAGCAGCAGCGCGTTCAACTGGTTCTCCACCTCGACGGTGTGAACCACCCAGCCATTATCCTTGCGGGACTGGGTTACCAGCACCACGGACAGGGCGCTGATCGCGACCAGCACCAAAAATCCCGCTGAAAGCAGCAGGATTTGACCCATCGCACGCCGTCGCGTGGCAGCAATGGTTAGAAGTGTCTCGCGCAGCGAAATCAGCTTTCCCCCCACGGGATGGTCCCGGCAGGTCGGAGAACGTCGATGTGGGCAAAAGGTTCCTCAAAAGGCTGCCTGAGGAAATGGGATACGGCGCCAAGGTCTCAAATCGAAGGTCTCAATTGGCCGCTTCGCCGGCCAGATATTGCTCGAGCCAATGGATGTGATAGTCGCCGTCGATGATGCCGGGCTCACGCACCAGCGCCCGGAACAGCGGCAGCGTGGTCTCGATGCCTTCCACCACCATCTCGTCCAGCGCCCGCCGCAGCCGCATCAGGCATTCGGCGCGGGTCTTGCCGTGCACGATCAGTTTGCCGACCAGCGAGTCGTAATAAGGCGGGATCACATAGCCCTGATAGACGGCAGAATCGATCCGCACGCCGAGCCCTCCGGGCGGATGGTATTGGGTAATTCTCCCGGGCGAGGGACGAAAGGTCTGCGGATTTTCCGCATTGACCCGGCACTCGATGGCGTGGCCGATGATCGCGACTTCATCCTGGGTGGCCGGAAGTTCGCCGCCGGCGGCGATGCGGATTTGCTCCAGCACGAGATCGATGTCGGTGATCATCTCGGTGACGGGATGTTCGACCTGGATCCGGGTATTCATTTCGATGAAATAGAATTCACCTTCCTCGAACAGAAACTCGATGGTGCCGACACCGAGATATTTCATGTCCTGCATCGCCTTGGCGCAGGTCGCGCCAATCTTGGCGCGCGCCGCCGCGGTCAAAACCGGCGAGGGGCCTTCTTCCCAGACCTTCTGATGGCGCCGCTGCAACGAGCAATCGCGCTCGCCGAGATGGATGGCGCCGCCACGGCCATCGCCGAGCACCTGGATTTCGATGTGGCGCGGCTTCTGAAGATATTTCTCCAGATAGACCGAGGCATCGCCGAACGCCGATTTGGCTTCGTTGGAGGCGGTCGAAAGCGCCAGCAGCAGATCGTCGGGCGTCTGCGCCACCTTCATGCCGCGTCCGCCGCCGCCTGAGGCCGCCTTCACCAGCACCGGAAAACCGATGGCCTTGGCGATTCCCATCGCATCGTCATCCGGACCGACGCCGCCGTCGGAGCCGGGAACCACGGGAATGCCGAGCCGCTTCGCGGTCTTCTTGGCTTCGATCTTGTCGCCCATCAGGCGGATGTGCTCGGCCTTGGGCCCGATGAACTGCAAATTGTGTTCGGCCAGGATCTCGGCGAAGCGGGCGTTTTCCGACAGAAAGCCGTAACCCGGGTGGACCGCGTCCGCGCCGGTGATCTCGCAGGCGGCCAGCAGTGCTGGAATGTTGAGATAGCTGTCCTTGGATGGCGGCGGGCCGATGCACACACTCTCGTCGGCGAGCCGCACATGCATCGCGTCGGCATCGGCGGTCGAATGCACCGCGACGGTCGCAACCCCGAGTTCCTTGCACGCACGCAACACGCGCAACGCGATTTCGCCGCGATTGGCTATGAGAATTTTGTCGAACATGGGGTCCTAAATGGCGAGTAGCGAATGGCGAATGGCGAGTGGAAAGCGGTGATCGTTTTCCCTATTCGCCATTCGCCACTCACTATTCGCCCTATTCAATAATCACCAGCGGCTCGCCGAATTCGACCGGCTGGCCGTCTTCGACCAGAATCTGCGTCACGGTGCCGGCGCGCGACGATGGAATCTGGTTCATCGTCTTCATCGCTTCGATGATCAAAAGGGTCTGGCCGACCGACACCTTGCTGCCGACCTCGATAAACGGCTTGGCGCCGGGCTCGGAAGCCCAATAGGCAGTGCCGACCATCGGGGAGGGCACGACGCCGGGGTGTTTGGCGATATCGCCGACGGTGGCGGGCGCCGCGGCGACGGGCGCGACGCCTATGGCTGCAACGCCCGCCGGCAGCGACGCCGCGATGCTGATGTTGCGCGCCACGCGCACGCGCAGGCCTGAGCGCTCGATCTCGATCTCGGTGAGGTTGGTTTCGTCGAGCAGCATCGCCAGTTCGCGAATCAACGCGCTGTCGTCGCCTTTGCCGTCGCTCTTAACGTCGTTCTTGGATTTTGCGTTATTGTCGGGCTGGCGCGCCATGGTCTCGATCCCTGGACTTTCTGTTTTAAGGGCGGGCTCAGGCTTTTGCCTTGACGCCGATCTTGCCGGCGAGGCCAGCGATCGCGAGCCGGTAACCGTCGATGCCGAAGCCGGAAAGCGTTGCGAACGCGGCCTTGGCGGTGAAGGAATGGTGGCGAAAGCTTTCGCGGGCGTGAATATTGCTGATGTGGACTTCGACCGCTGGAATTTTCACCGCGATCAAGGCGTCGTGCAGCGCGATAGAGGTGTGCGAATAGGCGCCGGCATTGATGATGATCCCGGCCGCCTTGCTGGCGTGGGCCTCGTGAATGAAATCGATCAGTTCGCCTTCGTGATTGGATTGCCGGCAATCGGCTTTCATGCCGAATTGCGCCGAGGTTTCGGCGCACAGCTTCTCGACATCGGCGAGCGTGGCATGGCCGTAGGTCTCGGGCTCGCGGGTCCCCAACAGATTGAGGTTCGGACCGTTGAGGACGTAAATCGTCGCGGCAGATGTATTGGCCATCCAGATCCCGGCAAAGTGTAGCTTTAAATTTTGAGCATGATCTTTTCGGAAAACCGGTTCCACCCTCGGGTCAAGCCTGAGGGCATGCTTTTCCGGATCATGCTCTAGTTGGCGCGGTTATAGGTAACAACCGGGCCAAGGGGAAGCCTTTAGGCCGTCCTACACAGGCCTCAAGCAACTCATCCGATTCGTAAAAAGTCCTATGGAACCTACGGAAAAGGCTTGTTAACCAAAATTAAAGGGCGACGGCTTTGGGATAGCGACAGCGGGGTGCAGGGGGCCTCGAGGCTGCCTTTGAGACCGCAAGGGGCGGGCATCGCTGCCCGCCCTGAGAAATCTGCTGTTGCGGCCCGGAGCCGCCAGCGGCCCTGATCAGGCGTCCAGCACCGCGACTATCTCGAAGCTCTGCGGATCGATCACGAGGATCTGGTCCCGGACCAGGACGAATTCATATCCGCGCCAATCCGGATAGATCGTGACGATTTCCGCCGGCAGCGGGTGGAATGACACGTCGCGTGGCACGCGGGTGCCGACCGAAATCGAGAAGTTCACGTTGGTGACGGGTTGAATGTGCTGGCCCCGGATCACGGTTGTGATCTTGGTGCGCTGATCGCCCGACAGCTTCGCGCCGGCGCCGGCCTGTCCGACGGTCTTGCCTTCCGCACCGCCCTTCGAATCGGCGTTCATCTTGCCATTACGGTCTTCGCTGCCTTCTGCCTTCATGCCGTTGCGGTACTGGCCACCTTCGGCCTTCATGTCCTTGCCGCCCATGTCCTTGCCGCCTACGTCCTTGCCAGTTTTGGCATTGTTGTCGTTCTCCGAACTCATGCTCTTCGACTTCTGGCCCGGCATGGTCTTCTCGTCGGCGCGCTGCTTGTTGCCGGCGGCCGGTGATTTCTCATCGGACGGCTTCGCCGCCGGTTCCGTGGCGTCGTGATTCATCTGACCCGCGGAGGTTCCGCGGTCGGAAGACGGCGCGCTCTGTTGCGCGGGAGCGGCGCCGGAAGGGGCTTCACGGCTCATGCCGGTGCCCTGTGCATTCGCAAAACCGGTTCCCGCGATCAACGCGGCCGCGGCGACTGAAATCATCAAGCGATTGATCATTGAATATTCTCCTCATGTGGATGCATTGCCCGCGCCAACAACGGCAGCCGATATGCGATGTTCCGCGCGATTGCCGGTTCCCCGGGCTTTATTGCGTGAATGCGAGATGAACGCGCGCGCTTTAATAAGTTGCTCAAAAATAAAGCCGGCGGTTGGACCGCCGGCTTTGCAACTTACAACGATGTTTGATCGTCGCGGATGTCGTAACTGTCAGAAATTATCGCTTAGCACGTCGCCTTGCCGCAACGGGCGAGGCCGATCTTTTCCTTCAGGCCATCGAGGCCGATCGCGCCGACCACGACTTCCTTGCCGATCACATAGCTCGGCGTACCGTTCATGCCCATCGCTTCGGCGAGCTTGAAGTTTTCGTCGATCGTGGCCTTCACTTCCGGGCTCGCCAGATCCTTCTCGAGCCGCGCCATATCGAGGCCGGCATCCTTGGCCGCGGCCATCGCATGCGCCTTGTCCGCGGGACCGCGACCGCCGAGCAGCTTCTGGTGGAAGTCGAGATATTTCTTGCCGCCCGGATCCTGCATGCGCACGGCTACCGCGACCTGCGCTGCTTCGACCGAGCCCGGGCTCAACACCGGAAATTCCTTCAGCACGACCTTCAACTTCGGATCGGACTTCATCAGGTCCATCATGTCGGCCATCGCGCGTTTGCAATAGCCGCAATTGTAGTCGAAGAATTCGACGAAGGTGACGTCCCCATCCTTGTTGCCGAGCATGACGCCGCGCGGCGAGTTGAAGATCGTCGAAGCGTTCTCGCTCACGCTCGCCTCGTGCTTCTTGGATTCCTCGGCGGCCTGGCGCTTGTTCAATTCCGTCATGGCTTCTTCCAGAACCTCCGGATGCGAAACCAGGTAGGTCTTGATGATCGCCTCGATGTCGGTCTTCTGGCTGTCGGAGAAACTCTGCGCCGATGCGACCGGCGCGGCGCAAAGCGCGAACGCGAACAGGGCGGGAGCGAGCAGGCGGATCGAAGGCATTGGCAAATCCTCTAGGTGAAGGCCGGTTTTGAAACGTCTTATAGTCCGGCGTGATGTATTTTCAGTCACTATTTCGAGCCGGGCGGCGGCTTTGAGGTAACGATGTCGTCGGCCTTGACCCATCCGGGCGTGCCGATCGCGAAACGGGTCTTGGCACGCGATGCGAGATCGCGCGCGGTCTTGTTGTCGCCGCGCAAATAGGCGGCCTGTGCCGAGGCAAGATCGGCCTCCGCGTAGTCGCCCTTGCGCGCGTAAGCCATCGCAAGCTGCTGGTAGCCGAGCGGCGCCTCGGTTTCGCGGCCAACCGCCGCCTTCAGAATCTGGATCGCTTCGACGCTGTTGGCGGGATTATCGGTCGCCACCAGTGCTTGCCCAAGTAACATCTCGATGAGCGCATTGTTACCCGAAAGCTGCACCGCCTTGCGCAGCGGCGCGATGGCATCCGCCGGCTTGCCGCCTTCGAGCAGCGCCTGGCCGCGCAACTCGTAGAAATAGGGGTTGGCGGGCTGCATTTGGAGCAGCGCGTCGATCTGGGTCAGCGCGTTGTGCAAATCGCCGTGGCGATAGGTCGCAATGGCGTGGGCGTAGCGCCCCGGCAGGCTGGTATCGGACAACGGATAGCGGCGGTAGACGGTGTCCTGACGCTCCAGGAAGGCCGATATCTTGGCCCGCACCATGTCATGGCGCGCTTGCAGCGCGGGATCGTCCTTCTTGTCCCAATACGGGCTCGAATGCGCGATTTCGTCCAGCGCCGCGACGCGTTCGACCGGCATCGGGTGCGACTGCATGTAGGGGTCGGCATTGTGGGCGGCGAACAGGCTTTCATCCGAGAAGCGCTTGAAGGTGTCGTACATGCCCTTGGCGGACTGGCCGGTGGCGGTCAAAAACTTCACCCCGGCGCGATCGGCGTTTTCTTCCTGCGAGCGCTGATAGGCCAATAGCGAATTGCGGATCAGTTCCTGAGGTGCCGAGACGGCGGCGGCGCCGACGTTGACCAGGCTGCCATTGGTGCTGTTGCTGCGGGCGCCCGCCACCACGGCGCCGGCGCCGAGCAGCATGGCGACGATCATCGAGGTCTGCGCGTGCGCGATCTGCTCGCGCATCTTGGCCAGATGGCCGCCGGCGAGATGGCCCGTTTCATGGGCCAGCACCCCGATCAACTGGTTCGGAGTCTGCGATTGCATGATTGCGCCGAAGTTCACGAAAATCCGGCGACCATCGGCAACGAAGGCGTTGAAAACCGGATCGTTGATGATCACGACCTGGATGTTCTGCTTTTCCAGGCCCGCGGCGCGCAGGATCGGCCTGGTATATTCGCGCAGCAATTGCTCGGTCTCGGCGTCCCGCAGGAACAGCAGGCCCTTTTCCTCCTCCGCATGGCCAGGCAGCGGGGCGAGGGTCAGGGCGATCGCGGTGGCGACCGCGGTTAGTTTCGGCAGGGTTCTGTCGGCGAGGAGACGGAGCAGCATCGAGCGGTCTTTAACCGTTGGCGGCGGGTCGGATAGGATATATGCCCTACCAAACCGCCGAATGCGGCTTGTCTGGGGCACCCCGGGAGATAGCAGAGATCGATGCCTGATGCGACCTTGAGAGACCGTGCCAGGAGTCTTTTGACGGCCTCCGGACGAAGCAATGTTCCACCGTTCATGGTGATGGACGTGATGGCGGCGGCAGCGCGGATCGAAGCGGCCGGCGGCGACGTCATTCATATGGAAGTCGGACAGCCGGCGGCATCGGCGCCGAAAACCGCGATTTTGGCCGCGCGCGCCGCGATCGACGGCGGCCGGATCGACTATACCTCGGCGCTCGGCATCGCCTCGCTGCGTCAGCGGATCGCACGGCACTATCACGACACCTATCGCTGTGCCGTGGACGCCGATCGGATCGTGGTCACCACCGGCTCGTCGGGCGGTTTCATCCTGGCCTTTCTGGCATTGTTCGAGCCCGGCGACCGGGTCGCGGTTACGGTGCCCGGCTATCCTCCTTATCGCCACATCCTCACCGCGCTCGGCTGCGAGCCGGTGCTGATCGAGACATCGAGCGAAACCCGCCACGCCTTGACCGGCGAGGCCTTGCTCGCGGCCCACCGCGAGAAGCCGTTGCAGGGCGTCCTGGTCGGCAGCCCGGCCAATCCGACCGGCACGATGATGTCCCGCGAGGCGCTTGCGGGCTTGATGAGCGCGGCCGAAAGCGCCGGCATCCGCTTCATTTCCGACGAAATATATCACGGCCTCGACTACGCATTCCCGGCGGTGACGGCGGCGGAGCTTTCGCCGCATGCGCTGGTGATCAATTCGTTCTCGAAATATTTCTGCATGACCGGCTGGCGGGTCGGCTGGATGGTGGTGCCCGAACCGCTGGTCCGGCCGATCGAGCGGTTGCAGCAAAATCTGTCGATCTCGGTTCCGACGCTGTCGCAGATCGCCGCCGAAGCGGCCTTCGAGGGGGCAGCGGAGATGGAAGCGATCAAGCGCGGCTACCAGGAGAACCGCCGCATCCTGATCGAGGGCCTGCCGCACGCCGGCCTCACCGAGTTCCTGCCCGCCGATGGCGCATTCTACCTCTATGCGGATGTCTCGAAATTCACCTCCGACAGCTTTGCGTTTGCCGGCGAGATGCTCGAAAAGGCCCACGTCGCCGCCACCCCCGGCATCGACTTCGATCCGGTGCATGGCCGCGCTTTCATCCGCCTGTCCTATGCGCGTTCGGCCGACGAGATGCGGGAAGCGGTGGCGCGGATTGCCGCCTGGCTCAAATAGCGTGGGGGCTACGTGGAACCTTGGGCGGTGCTTTTACCGGTAATCCGACGGCTGGCCGATCGGCGCGACGAACTGTCCAAAAGCCGTCCAAAGGCCGCCATTGACTCAAGCCTGTTGATCGATTTTGGCTATATCTTACGGAAAAAGGCGCGGGGGCAAACGCGCCGATGAGCAATCTCTGAGGGGGACTGAAACGTCATGTCGGCAACGATCGCAACCGCAGCGCCCGCGCGCGCCGCAAAACCCTGGTACAAGATCCTTTACGTGCAGGTGCTGATCGCGATCCTGCTCGGGGTCGTGGTCGGCTGGCTGGCGCCCACCATCGCGACCAACGACTGGATCAAGGCGCTCGGCGACGGCTTTATCAAGCTGATCCGGATGGTGATCGCGCCGATCATCTTCTGCACCGTGGTTTCGGGCATCTCGCATATCCAGGACGCCCGGAAGGTCGGCCGCGTCGGCATCAAAGCGCTGGTCTATTTCGAGGTCGTCTCCTCGTTCGCGCTGCTGATCGGCCTGGTAATGGGCAATTTGGTCCAGGTCGGCCACGGGCTTGCGGCCAAGCCGGACGCCGCGGCGGTGGCAAGTTACGTCAAGCAGGCGGAAGCGCAGAAGTCGGTCGACTTCGTCCTCAACATCATTCCGGACAGCGTGGTCGGTGCGCTCGCGCGCGGCGATATATTGCAGGTGCTGCTGTTCGCTATCCTGTTCGGCTTTGCGCTGATGGCGCTCGGCGAACGCGGTCATCGCTTGCGCGACATCATCGACGACACTTCGCACGCGGTGTTCGGCGTGATCGCCATCGTGATGAAGGCGGCGCCATTCGGCGCGTTCGGCGCCATGGCCTACACCATCGGCAAGTTCGGCCCGGCGGCGCTCGGCAATCTGGTCGGATTGATCTTGCTGTTCTACGCCACCGCGGCGCTGTTCGTGATCGTCGTGCTCGGCCTGATCGCGCGCTTCGTCGGCTTCAATATTTTCAAGTTCATTTCCTATATCAAGGATGAACTCCTGATCGTGCTCGGCACCAGTTCCTCCGAAAGCGCACTGCCGCAACTGATGGAGAAGCTGGAGCGGCTCGGCTGTTCGAAATCGGTGGTCGGCCTCGTGGTGCCGACCGGCTATTCGTTCAACCTGGACGGCACCAACATCTACATGACGCTGGCGACCCTGTTCATCGCCCAGGCGCTCGGTGTCGATCTGACGTTCTCGCAGCAGATCACCATTCTGGTGGTGGCGATGCTGACGTCGAAGGGGGCCAGCGGCGTTACCGGTGCCGGGTTCATCACGCTGGCGGCGACGCTCACGGTGGTCAATCCGGCGCTGGTGCCGGGCATGGCGATCGTGTTCTCGGTCGACAAGTTCATGAGCGAAGTCCGTGCGCTCACCAACATCACCGGCAACGGTATCGCCACGGTGTTCGTGTCGTGGTGGGAAGGCGAACTCGACCACGAGAAGCTGCATGCCAATCTGAACCAGGTCATCGATCCGTCGGATCTGGAGACGGCCGTCACGACCGGATAAGTGTCAACGGGCCACGGCGAACGGTCGCAGGCGTGATTGTGAAAAGCGAGCGGGGCCGGCTCTAGTGGCCGGCCCGTTGCCATTTCAACAGCCTGTTCTCGGCGATGCCCATCGCCGTCGATGTCGCGTAACCCGTGATACCCAGGAGGATTACCCCGGCGAATAGGTCTGCCGACCGGAATGACCGCGCCGAGAGCAGCACCCAATGACCTAGGCCATCGAGGCCAGCGAGGATCTCGCAGACGACGGAGAGGATGAGCGCCACCGTAAGGCTGAGGCGCATGCCCGCGATGATGTCAGGGCTCGCCGACGGCAATGCGATCTTGAAGATCACCGCGAGCCTGGACATCTGCAGCGACCGCGTTACTTCATAGAGCCGCGGTTCAACCGCGGCGAAGCCGTGGATGGTCGCGAGTATGATCGGCCAGATCGCGCCGAACCCGATCACGAACAGTGCCATGCCCTGAGTGAGCCCAAGCATCGCGATCGCGACGGGGATGATGGCGGAGGCGGGCAGTGGCCGAAGGAATTCGAGCGATGGCGCGACATAGGTCTGCATCAGGCGCGACGACCCGATCATCGCACCAATAGCGACGCCGACGATCGACGCGGCGAGCCAGCCATAGGCCATGTGCTCCAGCGTGCCGATCAGTTTGCTCCAGAGGTCGCCGCTGGAGAAGCCGCGTATCAGCGCGGCCCAGGCGCGATCCGGCCCGGGCAGAAATACCGGCGAGACGAGCTTTAGATTGGCGATCAACTGCCAAAGCGCGATGAAACCGGCGGCGACCGCAAAGCTCGCTAGGCGCCACAGGATGATGGCGCGGTTCACGCGCTTGCTCCGCTCAGAGCGGCGCGCCCGAACAGGCGGCGCTGGGTGAGGATCAACAGGACGTTCAGCCCATAGCCGATCAGGCCGATCCAGACGAGGTAAGCCAGCATCAGGTCCGGACGAAGCGCCTGCTGCGCCAGCATGATGCCGGCGCCCAAGCCGATGGGGTTGATCGCGATCTCGACCGTCACCGCGACGATCAGCGCGATACCGGCGGAGAGGCGAAAAGCCACGAAGATCCGCGGCAACGCCGCGGGAATGATGATTTTCCAGACCCGTTGCGCATGCGGCAGCCTGAGCGCGCGCGATACCTCCATCAGCCGCGGTTCGATGCCGCGAACGGCCGCACTGCTCAGGATCAGCATCGGCCAGATGCAGGCGAATGCCACGATCACGATTTCCATGCGGTAGCCGAAGCCGAGCGCGATCAGCGCGATCGGCAACAGCGCAATCGAGGGGATCGGCCGGATCGCCTCGACCGTCACCTCCATCAAACGATTGAGCGCATCGGAGGTGCCAAAGGCGATGCCAAGCGCAAGCCCGATGGCGCCGCCGATGGCAAGGCCTGCAAAAGCCGAGAACAGCGTGTCGCGCGTCGCGATCGGGATCGAGTAGTCGGCAAGCGCGCCGATCATGGCCATCATGATCGCGCTCGGTGGCGCCAGGCTGTCGCTTTGCAGGTGCGCCGCGCGCGCCCAGGCCTCGAACGCCACAAGTGCGGTGAGCGGCAGCAGCAACGGCTTGGCGTGGTCGATGGTCACGCCTCGGTCTCCTTGATGAAGTCGAACAATTCGCGGCGCAGCCGCAGGAATTCAGGATGTTCGCGGGTGGCGAGCTGGTCGCGCGGGCGCGGCAAATTGACGGAAAGCTCGATACCGATCCGTCCCGGGTGCGGCAACAGGCCGATGATGCGATCCCCGAGATAGATCGCCTCCTCGAGATCATGCGTCACGAAAATCACGGTGGCGTTGCTGGCCGCCGTCAGCGACAGCACTTCGTCCTGCAATCCCTGCCGTGTCATTGCATCCAGCGCGCCGAACGGCTCATCCATCAAGAGCGCCTTCGGCTCTTGCGCGAGACAGCGCGCGATCTGCAGGCGCTGCTGCATGCCGCCGGACATCTCGGTCGGATATTTGCCGGCGTGGCCGGG
>NZ_LMUK01000041.1:456618-535549 GCF_009766005.1 Bradyrhizobium sp. S69
ATCGCGGCGTGGTTGCAGCATCGGCTGGCCGTCGAACAGGACCGCGCCACGGCTCGGCTGATAGAGGCCCGCCGCCAGACGAAGTGCTGTGGTCTTGCCACAGCCGGAAGCGCCGACGATGCAGAGGAATTCGCCCGGCCGGACGCCGAGGTTCAAATTCTCGATGATGGTCTTGCCGCCGAGCATCAACGTGGCATCGATAAATTCGATCTGCGGCGCTGCGAGGCCGGACACCGGCGCCTCCTGGCGTTTCAGGGCGATGGCCATGACGTCAGCTCCTGTTGCCTGGCGGATAGACGAAGTTGATCGTCGAATGCAGATGCTCCGACAGCATGGCCTGGGCACCGGGAACGTCGCGCGAGAGAACGCAGTCGGCGAGCAACTGATGGACACGCACGAATTTCTTGCCGCTGTCCAACTGGCGCATCATCGCGCGGCGGTACCGATACGCCTGATCGTAGAGGTCGGAATGGGCGGCGAGCATGCGCTTGGAGCCGCACGCTCCCAGCAAGGCGGTGTGAAAACCCTTGTGCAGCCGGTCGAAATCCTCCGCACCTTCGCGGAATTCATTGCCGGTGCGCTCGATATGCCGGCGCAACTGGTGCAGCGCGCTGAGAATGTCGGCCTCCCAGGCATCATTGCCGTTCGCGATGGCCAGCCGGATCGCTTCGATCTCGACGGCGGTGCGCATGGTGGTGATGTCGGCTAAATCCTCGCGGCTGATGTCGGCGACGCGGAAGCCGCGTTGCCCGATGCCGACGATCAGGCCGCGCGAAACCAGCCGCGACAGACCCTCGCGCAACGGCGTCGCGCCGATGTCATAGCGTTCGACCAGATCGACAATCCCAAGCCGCGCTCCCGGCGCGAGGTCGCCAATGAGGATGTCGCGCTCGACCAATGTCGCGGCGCGCTCGCTCAGGGTTGCGGCCTCCGCGGCCGGCACACTCTGGTCGCGCTCGGGAGTTGGCATCGCGACGTCCTCAATTCAGGACCAATGTGGCGGTGTCGAGCTTGGACTGTAGCATCTTCTGCGACGACATCACCTCGATCCACCAGGCTAACTGCTCGGGCTTAAGCACCGGTTCGGAGTGATTCGGTGGTGTTGCTTTCACCAGTTCTAACGGCTGCTTGGTGAATTTGGCAATCGAAGCGAACGCTTTCTCGGGATCGCCGTTGACGATCTGCGCGGATTCGGCGATCGCTTCGCGGAATTTCCTGATGGTGTCGGTATTCTTCTCCGCCCATTCGCGCGACGCCGCGTAAAAAATAATCGGGTCGTTTCGTGCGAGTTCGACCGCGTAGCGCGCACCGACCGAGCCCAGTCCGGCATTGGTCATGCGCGTCACGAACGGCTCGGCGGTGAGTACGGCGTCGACGCCGCCGGATTTGATGATGTCAGCCATGGTCGGGAAGGTGACTTCGACAAAGTTGACGCTCTTGGGATCGACGCCTTTCTCGACCAGCCACTTGACGAACAGCACATGCAGGAAGGCGTTCAGCCCGGGCGCCCCGATTTTCTTGCCGACGAAATCCTTTGGCTCCTTGATGGTGATGCCGTTGCGAACGAACGCAGTGATGTTGCCGTTCGACGCCGGATTCATGGTCGAGGCGCCGGCGATGGCGACGAGGTCTAGGCCGCCGTCCACCGCCTGCAGGAACACGGTTGAGGTCGGTCCGCCGATCTGGATCGAGTTCGACAGGATGGCGGCAGGGATATTCGAGTTGATGCCGATCGGAGTCATCTCGGCATCCAGCCCGTGCTTTTTGAAAATTCCTTCGTCGGCTGCGACCATCGCCGAGGCACAGTCCGACGTCGCGGTGCAACCGATCTGAATCCTGGCTTGCGCCGCCGCGGACCCGGTCAGCGCCAGACTGATCGCGAGGGTCGCCAGGACCTTTGTCATCGCCGTCTCCTCGTTTTACATTTTTCATACTTGATTATCGATATTTTATATGATCATATATTTCATCTCCACGCAAGAGGGCACCCAGATGAAACTCGCAACGTTCACGTCCGGCGGTCAGGAAAAGGTGGGAGTCGTGCATTCGGGCGACAGCCTTCTGTTCGACCTCGCGGCCGCCGCCAGTCGCACCGGCGCCGAGAATCCGGCGTTCGCCTCCATGCTCGCCTTGATCGATGCCGGGCCGCGGGCGCTCGATCAGGCTGCAACCATGTTCGACAAGCACGGCAAGGACAGCGCGCTGTCGCTAGCCGTCAAGAGTGCAGCCATCCTCGCGCCGGTGCCGGAGCCGCGGCAGATGCGCGACGGCATGTCGTTTCCGCTGCACATCCTTCAGGCGCCACGAGGCCAGTTCAAGCTTGCGGCGCGCGCCAACAACGACATGGCGGAACTGGCGCGGCTCGAGGCCGAGCCGCTCGGCGAATTGCCGGAGATCTACCGCAAGCAGCCGATCTACTACATCACCAACCGCTTCAGCGTGCGCGGCACCGATACGACGGTGAAATGGCCGCGCTACAGCCAGGTAATGGATTACGAGTGCGAGTTCGGCATCATCACCAGGAACAAGGGCGCCAATATTTCTGCTGCCAAGGCCAAGGACCACATCTTCGGCTACACGATATTCAATGATTTTTCGGCGCGCGACGCCCAGCGTATCGAAATGGAGGGGCGGTTGGGTCCGGCCAAAGGCAAGAGCTTTGACGGCGGCAATGTCATGGGACCCTGGATCGTGACTCCCGATGAAATCGGCGATCCCTACCAGCTGAAGATGGAAGTCCGCGTCAATGGCAAGATGCGCTCGCAAGGGGTTTCCGAAGGCATGCTGTTTTCGTTCGAGGAGATCATCGAACACGTGACCAGGGACGAGACGCTGATGCCCGGCGAATTCATCGGCTCCGGCACGGTCGGCAATGGTTGCGGCCTTGAAATCGGTTGGTACCTTGAACATGGCGACACGATCGAACTCGAGGTCGAGAAGATCGGGGTCCTGAAGAACAGGGTTGAACGGCAAGACGCGAAGGCCGTTTAAGGCCGATCAATAAGAAACACAGAACGAGGAAACGCCATGGCGCGCAGATTGATCGATATCTCCGTCCCCCTGCAAAACGACGTGCCCGCCGATCCGCCGGGCGGGCAGCCGACCATCCAGTACATCGATCATCAGCAGGGCCTGCCGCGCATGCTGCAATTCTTCGATGGTCTCAAGGCCGCCGACTTACCTGACGGGCAGGGCTGGGCGGTTGAACAGGTCCAGCTCTCGACCCACAACGGCACCCATCTCGACGCGCCCTGGCATTTTCATCCCACCATGAATCGCGGTGAGCGGTCATGGACCATCGACGAGGTCCCGCTGGAATGGTGCCTGCAGCCGGCTGTGAAACTCGACTTCCGGCATTTTCCCGATGGCTATGTTGCGACCGCGGAAGATGTCGAAGTTGAACTCAAGCGCATCGGTCACACGCTCTCGCCGCTTGAGATCGTCGTGGTCAATACCAGCGCCGGCGCCAAATACGGCCGTCCCGACTACGTCAGTTCTGGCTGCGGCATGGGCTACGGGGCGACCATGTATCTGCTGGAGCGCGGTGTGCGGCTGACCGGGATCGACGGCTGGAGCTGGGATGCGCCGTTCGTCCACACCGCGAAGAAGTACGCCGAGACCAGGGATGCCAGCCTGATCTGGGAAGGTCACAAGGCCGGCCGTCACATCGGCTATTGCCACATTGAGAAGCTGCACAATCTCGAGCTATTGCCATCGACCGGTTTCACGGTGTCCTGCTTCCCGGTCAAGATCGAGCGCGCTTCGGCGGGCTGGACCAGGGCCGTTGCGATCATCGATGGATGAACCGCGCCGTCCGGCATAAGCGATGTGTTCATGCCGGGGCGGACCCCCGGGATGAACTTTGGGTCGGCTCATTCACCGGGGAGCGGATCGCGAAATTCCAATACAGGTCACACGACGGTATTTTCTGACGCTTCCCGCCCATTAAAAAACCGCCCGGTTTTGCCGGGCGGTTTTTCGTTCCAGAAAGCGGATGTCTTATTCGCCGTTGCCGAAGCGCCGCGACCACCAGCCCGCCTTGCGGGGCTGGGCCTCGGTGGTTGCCTCGGTCGCCGGTTGCGCTGGAGCAGGGGCCGCCGCTGCCGGCTCAGCATGGACCTGATCGGCCACGGCCTCCGCGGCATGCGAGGGCGCCGCAGCCGGTGCGGCATCGGCCAGGAAGCTCACCTTCTCCCGAACCGTTGACCGCCGCCGTGCGGCTTTATCGGACTCGTGGGCGGCTTCTTGAGTTTCCTTCTGGATAGCCGCTTCCGGCGCGGGTACGGAGGCCGTTTCCGGTTGATGCCGATCGGCCTCGTGCGGCGCGGCCTGTGGTGCGATCGATTCGGGCTGAATCACCGGCAGCGCCGGCTCAGGCATAAATCCATGCGGAACCGAATCGAGATCGGCAACCGCGTCGAGGGCTTCGGGAGCGGTCGTCGGCCCGAGTTCATCGGCAATCGATCCGGCCAGACCGTCTTCCGGTCCACCGCGCCGGCGGCGCCCGCCACGGCGACCGCGGCGCCTCGGCCGGCGCTCGCCGTCCGCGCCCTGGTCGTTGCGCGCTTGAGTTTCCCCTTGGGTCTCCCCCTGGGCTTCCTCGGATTCGTCCTCGTCGGAGCCGGCTTCTTCAACCGAACCGACGCTTTCATGGGTCTCGCCATCCGCCGCGATCCGGGGAGCGTCGTGCTCCTCGCGCACCGGTCCGCCTTCGCGCGGTTCGCCGGAGCGGCCACGCCGACGGCGTCTGCGCTTGCGCCGCGGGCCATCCGCATCGGCACTGCCACCCGCGCTTTCACCGGCGGCAATTTCGTCGCCAACGTCTTGGCCAAGATCCTGGCCAGCATCCTGACCAAGGCCTTCGCTCTCGTCGGTTTCGACTTCGGATTCGGCCTCGATGTCGTAGGCCTCTTCGTCGTCATAGGCTTCCTCGACCTGCGGCACGGACGAAGCGACCTGTGCTGCCAGCAGCGCCTTGGCTGCCTCCAGCGTGTGAACCTGCTCGCCGCGTTCGATGATGAACGATTGCTGGCCGCTCACGGTCGGATCGGCGATCACGGCCAGCGTAACCTTGAAGCTGTTTTCGAGGTCGCGCAGATGGCCGCGCTTGTGGTTGAGCACGTAGAGCGCAACGTCGGTGCGGGTGCGCACCACGAGATTGTGGGTGGCGCCCTTCATCAATATTTCTTCAAGTCCACGCAGCAATTGCAGCGCGACCGAAGACACCGAACGGACATGACCGCTGCCGCCGCATTGCGGGCACGGCTCGGTCGAGCTCTCCAGCACGCTGGCGCGGATGCGCTGGCGCGACATCTCGAGCAGGCCGAAATGCGAGATGCGCCCGACCTGGATCCGGGCACGGTCCTGCCGCAGGCAATCGGAGAGCTTGCGTTCGACCGAACGGTTGTTGCGCTTCTCGTCCATGTCGATGAAGTCGATGACGATCAGGCCGGCGAGGTCGCGCAGGCGCAATTGCCGCGCGACTTCCTCTGATGCTTCGAGGTTGGTCTTGAGCGCGGTATCCTCGATGTGATGTTCGCGGGTCGAGCGGCCGGAGTTGACGTCGATCGACACCAAAGCTTCGGTCTGGTTGATCACGATGTAGCCGCCGGACCGCAACTGCACGGTTGGCGAGAACATCGCATCGAGCTGACTCTCGACTCCCATTCGGGAAAACAACGGCTGGCCGTCGCGATATTGCCGGACCGCGCGCACATTCGACGGCATCAGCATTTTCATGAAGTCGCGGGCTTCCTGATAGCCGGCTTCGCCGGCGACCTGGATCTCGTCGATTTCCTTGTTGTAGAGATCGCGCAGCGACCGCTTGATCAGCGATCCCTCCTCGTAGACGAGGGTCGGCGCCTGCGAATTCAGGGTCATGTCGCGCACGGTTTCCCACATGCGGATCAGGTACTCGAAGTCGCGCTTGATCTCGGGCTTGGTGCGGGAGGCGCCGGCAGTGCGCAGAATGATGCCCATGCCCTCGGGCACGTCGAGATCCTGTACCACTTCCTTCAGCCGCGAACGGTCCTGCGCCGAGGTGATCTTGCGGCTGATGCCGCCGCCGCGCGCGGTGTTGGGCATCAGCACGGCATAGCGGCCGGCCAGCGAGAGGTAGGTGGTGAGGGCAGCGCCCTTGTTGCCGCGTTCTTCCTTGACGACCTGAACCAGCATCACCTGACGGCGCTTGATGACTTCCTGGATCTTGTACTGGCGGCGCGGCCGGAAGGCGCGCTCCGGCACTTCTTCCAGCACATCGTCGCCACCGACGGATTCAACGACTTCTTCCTCGGCCTCGTCGCCATCATCATCGTCATCGTCGTGTGCGTCATCGCCATGCGAAGCTGCCGGCGATTCGGCGTGATCGGATGCCGCGGGCTCGCCGTGGGCATGCTCGGCATGAGCCGCGTCTTCGGCATGCGCTGCATTTTCCTGCGCATGCTCGGCGTGTTCATCGTGGCCGTGGGGATCATGCGTGTGGTCATCATGTACATGATCGTGGTGGGCGTGAGCCTCATGCGCGTGATCGTCGTGCGAATGATCGGCGTGAACGTGATCAGCATGCTCGCCGTGAGCTTCCGCGCCAGCCGGAGCGGAGGCTTCGACGGCAGCAGCAGGCGTCTCAGACTGCCATGACGCAGCAGGGGTCTCGCCATCGTGCGCTTGATCGTGGCCATGGCCATCATGGGCATGATCATGGTCGTGCGCAGGCTCGTGACCCTCGTGGTCGTGATGGCTCGCCTCGGCGGGCTGATAGGTCTCGCCCTCGCCGTGATGAACATGTCCCTCATGAACATGTCCTGCGCCGCCGTCTTCATGCGGCTGATGATCGTGCGGCTCGTCGCCGTGGCCGTGATCTTGGCCGTGATCCGGGCTGGTTCCCTCGACCACGCCGCTCTGTACGCGGTCGCTCTGGCCGCGACGGCGTGCGTTGCGGTGGCGTGGGCGGCGGCGGTTGGAACGATTTTCAGTTTCTTCCTCGGCCTCGCGATGGGCGCGCTCATCGGCTTCGATCAGCGCCTGACGATCGGCGACCGGGATTTGATAATAGTCGGGATGGATTTCGCTGAAGGCCAGGAAGCCATGGCGGTTGCCGCCATACTCGATGAAGGCCGCCTGCAGCGACGGTTCTACGCGCGTGACCTTTGCGAGATAGATGTTTCCACGAAGCTGTTTGCGTTGGGCGGTCTCGAAGTCAAACTCTTCGACACGATTGCCGCGGACCACAACGACCCGGGTCTCTTCCGGGTGGGTGGCATCGATCAACATTTTGTTGGGCATTTTTGAGCTCTTGACGGCGGCGGGCGCGTATCGCGGTGCGCGCATATCGCGCGTCCGGGTGACGCGACGGTCCACCTGATTCGGGGGTGAGGGGAAGGCCAAAACGCAACCCAGAGCGCCGCGCCGAACATGTTCCTCGCAGAGCAAAGCGACGCGCAGAGCTTTCGCTCCGCGTCGGCGCGGTTCCTTGCTGGATCATGGTCGGCAACACAGTCTGGCGCATCAAGCGTCGGCCCGTCTGAACACGTTGGCGGCAAAAAGCGCCGCCTTGTCTGTCGCTGAAGGCCCGGCGTGGCGCCGAAGCGCTCGCCGGCCATCGCATATCGGAGCCTTGCGGCCCGGTATTCGGTTATGCCGTGTCTTACAGTCGTCCCTGCACCAAGATGGTAACCTGGGACCGAACGCCGCTCGGGCTCAAAACCGCCGCTCCATGTCAGCCGCGCGCTGCACTGGCTGGGGAGGGATCGGAAAGACGCTGGAAACCCCGAAAAGAACCGAAGGTTCCGGCGCTGCACCGGGAGGCTGAACGCGACACAACCGGGAGTATTAACCGTCAGCCCCTCGTACATACGTGGAATGACGCCGAGGTGCAAGGGACGACCAAAGGACGTGCAAAGCAGCGTCGCAGCGCGGCAACACTCCGCAGGTATTCTCGTCAAGCTCCTTAAGGCACGATTAACCCTGCACTCCTATTGCGGTAAGAGGGCTGGTCGGAGGCACCGAATCGTTGGCGAGCCGCGCAAATCATCGTATTTTGCTGGGGTGTGCGCTGTTGTGCGCCGCAGCATTTCTGTGTTCCGATATTAGTCTTGTCGAGGCCGATGAGGGACAGCCGGCGAACCCTGTTGTGGCGTCAGGCTTTCCCGTTGCCTCGGATGCCCGGCTGGCCGGCGACGTCAAGCAGACCCGTTTTGTTCTAGATCTCGACAAAACCGTGTCGTTTCGTGCCTTTGCGCTCGCGGATCCCGACCGGGTCGTGGTCGATGTGCCCCAAATCAACTTTCAGCTTCCGGCTGGGACCGGCACGGCCGGCCGCGGACTGATCAAGGGGTTCCGTTATGGCCTGGTCATGCCGGGCGGGTCCCGAATCGTGTTCGACCTGTCTGGGCCTGCCAAAATCGCCAATTCCTACGTGCTGGAGGCCGCCAACGGCCAGCCGTCGCGGCTGGTGCTGGAGTTTGCCGAGACCGACCGCGCCAGCTTCGTGCAGTCGCTCACGACCGAAAGCCGGCCCGAGCTGAGGCCTGCCATCGCCGATGCCACGGCCAACACGCCGACGCCGGCCGAGGCCAGATCCGACGCCGGGCCAGGGTCCAAGCCTTCTGACTCCAAGCCTTCTGACTCCAAGCCTTCCGACTCCAAGCCTTCTGACTCCAAACCCGAGGCTGCCGATTCGCGCCCTCTGATCGTGATCGATCCCGGCCATGGCGGTCCTGATAACGGCACCCAGGCCAACGGCCAAAACGAGAAGAGCCTGGTGCTGGCATTTGGGCTGGCGCTGCGCGACCGCATCGAAAAAACCGGCAAATACCGGGTTATCATGACCCGTACCGACGACACCTTCATTCCGCTCAACGACCGGGTGAAGATCGCGCGCAGCCAGTCGGCGGCGCTGTTTGTGTCGATCCATGCCGATTTTCTGCCGCACCGTGAGGGCGATGTGCAGGGGGCGACGATCTACACCGTGTCCGACCGGGCCTCCGACGCCGAGGCCGAACGGCTGGCGGAAGCCGAAAACAAGGCCGATGCGATCGGCGGGGTCAATTTGACCGAGGAACCGACCGACGTCGCCGACATCCTGATCGACCTGGCCCAGCGCGAGACCCGCACCTTTTCGAATCGCTTCGCGCGGCTACTCGCCGGCGAGATGAAGAACGCCACGCGGATGTACAAGCACCCGCTGAAGTCGGCGGGCTTCCGCGTGCTGAAGGCGCCCGACGTGCCGTCGGTGCTGGTCGAACTCGGCTATGTCTCGAACAAGAGCGATCTCGAACATCTGGTATCGGAGAACTGGCGTTCCAAGACCGTGGGCTCGATGGCGCAGGCCATCGACGCCTTCTTTGCGAAACGTCTGGCGACCGCAGGATCCGCGAACTGAAGCGCGGGCCTTGCGGCGGTGTAAGCCCTAGTTTGGCCACAGCGGCGGCTTTATAGAAAATACCGCAAGGCCTTCGGAATCGATCATAATTCCGGCTTCGACAATGTTTCTTCTACAGTGTTTTTTGGACGATGGTATTGTAAGCCCGCGCGGGAGGGAACATTCCGCAAGCAGCCTCCCGCACCAGGGCGTGGGTCTGATGTGACGGCGTCAAATGTGACGGCGTCAAAAATTGAAACGGACGATCGATAATGCGCTTGCTGGTGCGGTTCCTCGGTTTCCTGTTCGCTGCCGGAACAGTTGTGTTCCTGGTCGGCGTCGCCGCGGCGGCCGGATTGATCTGGCATTTCTCCAAGGATCTGCCGGATTATTCGCAGTTGCAGGATTACGAGCCGCCGGTGATGACACGCGTGCATGCCGCCGACGGCGCGCTGCTTGGAGAATATTCCAAGGAGCGCCGGCTGTATCTGCCGATCCAGGCGGTTCCGAAACTCGTGATCAACGCGTTCCTCGCCGCCGAGGACAAGAATTTCTACGAGCATGGCGGCATCGATTATTCGGGCATGGCGCGCGCGGCGATGGTTTACGCGCAGAACTACGGTTCCAACCGCCGTCCGCAGGGGGCCTCCACGATCACCCAGCAGGTGGCGAAGAACTTCCTTCTGACCAATGAAGTCTCGTTCGCGCGCAAGATCAAGGAAGCGCTGCTCGCGATGCGGATCGAGCGCGCCTATTCGAAGGACAAGATTCTCGAGCTCTATCTCAACGAAATCTATCTCGGCCTCGGGGCTTACGGCATCGCCGCGGCGTCGCTGGTCTATTTCGACAAATCGGTGAACGAGCTCACGGTCGCGGAAGCCTCCTATCTCGCGGCGTTGCCCAAGGCGCCGGCGGCGCTGCATCCGGTTCGCAACCACGACCGCGCGATCGAACGTCGTAACTACGTGATCGATCGGCTGCTGGAAAATGGCTGGATCAAGCAGGCCGATGCCGACAAGGCCCGCAAGGACCCGCTGATCGTGACCAACCGCACCAATGGCGCGCATATCT
The DNA here is from genome assembly GCF_009766005.1 of Bradyrhizobium sp. S69. Lineage (GTDB taxonomy): Bacteria > Pseudomonadota > Alphaproteobacteria > Rhizobiales > Xanthobacteraceae > Bradyrhizobium. The sequence goes on from NZ_LMUK01000041.1 coordinate 467,048, forward strand.
TCGCCGGCGAGTATTTCGCCGAGGAAGTCCGCCGCGACATCTTCGAGCGCTACGGCGAGAAGAAGCTTTACGAAGGCGGCTTGTCGGTCCGCACCACGCTCGATCCGAAGATCCAGGTGATGGCGCGCACCACGATGGCCGCCGGCATCGTCAACTACGATGAAGCCCAGGGCTGGCGCGGTTCGCAGAGCAAGCTCGATATAACAGGCGATTGGGGCGTCAAGCTCGCCGACGTCAAGTCGCTCAACGACATCTCGCCCTGGCGAATGGCCGTGGTGCTCGAGACCAGCGATCAATCCGCGCGAATTGGTTTACAGCCGGGCCGCGAGCTCGGCGGTGCCGTAGCCAAGGACCGGCAGACCGGCCTCATCACGCTGGACGGCGTCAAATGGGCCAAGCCTACCGCGGGACCTGCGAAGGGCAAGACGCCAACCGCGGTATCGCAGGTGCTTGTCCCGGGGGACGTGATCTATGCCGATCCGCTGATCAAGGATGGCAACGCGGTCGACGGCCAATTCAGGTTGCGCCAGTTGCCGGAAGTCTCAGGTGCTATGGTGGTGATGGATCCCTGGACCGGTCGCGTGCTGGCGATGGTAGGCGGCTTCTCGTTCGATCAGAGCCAGTTCAACCGGGCCACGCAGGCTTACCGGCAGCCCGGTTCGTCGTTCAAGCCGATCGTATACTCGTCCGCGCTCGACAACGGATATACGCCGTCCACGACCGTGATCGACGCGCCGATCGAAATCGATCAGGGGCAGGGCGCCGGGGTCTGGCGGCCGGAGAATTTCTCGAGCGGCAAATACAACGGCCCGACCACGCTGCGCAATGCGCTGAGATTGTCGCTGAATGCGGTGACGGTGCGGCTGGCGCAGGATATCGGCATGCCGCTGATCGGCGAATACGCCAAGCGCTTCGGCGTCTATGACGAGTTGCCGAACTATCTGTCCTACGCGCTGGGCGCCGGCGAGACCACGGTGATGCGGATGGTTACGGCGTATTCGATGCTCGACAATGGCGGTCGCCGGGTCAAGCCGACGCTGATCGATCGCATCCAGGATCGTTACGGCCACACCATCTTCAAACACGATGCGCGTGAGTGTCGCGGCTGCGACGCCCCCGGCGGCTGGAAGAGTCAGCCCGAGCCGCAATTGATCGATCGCCGCGAGCAGGTGCTGGATCCGATGACCGCCTACCAGATCACCTCGATGATGGAGGGCGTGGTCCAGCACGGCACCGCGACCGCGGTCGCCGCCGTCGGCAAGCCGATCGCCGGCAAGACCGGCACCACCAACGATGCCAAGGACGCCTGGTTCGTCGGTTTCTCGCCGGATATCGTGGTCGGCATTTATCTCGGTTACGACAAGCCGCGTACGCTGGGCAGGGGCAATGCCGGCACTGGTGGCCATCTGGCAGCGCCGATCGCCCGCGATTTCCTGAAACTCGCGCTCGCCGACAAGCCGGCGATCCCGTTCAAGGTTCCCGCCGGAATCAAGCTGATCCGCGTCGATTCCAAGACCGGCGTGCGGGCCGGTCCGGGCGATAGCGGAAACATCATTCTCGAAGCGTTCAAGCCGGGCACCGCGCCGCCGGATAATTCTTCGGCGATGGGTGTTGCCGATGCCGATGGCCGCACGCTGACGGTGTCGCCGGACGCCGACCGGAGCATCCTGCGCTCCGGAACCGGTGGCCTGTATTAGACCGGATCCGTTGGCGCAGGCGCAACCTGAATGGTCGTATTCAAGCACCGTGTCTGGTGCGGGCAAAGTTTACTCCAGCATAGCTTTGTGTCAGAGACACCATCAAACGCCCGCAATTAAAACGGATCAAAATCTCAGTTAAATGGCGTCGCAGCGGTGCAGATCTATTCTGGCAACGCATGAGGGCGGCCTTACGATCGGGTACGACTTATGAGGCTGCTCATCCGTTTCTTCGGGTTCCTGTTCACCGCCGGAACCGTGATATTCTTGGTCGGCGTCGCCGCGGCGGCGGGTTTGATCTGGCACTTCTCCAAGGATCTGCCGGATTATTCGCAGTTGCAGGATTACGAGCCGCCGGTGATGACGCGCGTGCATGCCGCCGACGGCGCGCTGCTTGGGGAATATTCGAAAGAACGTCGGCTGTATCTGCCGATCCAGGCGGTTCCGAAACTCGTGATCAACGCGTTCCTCGCCGCCGAGGACAAGAATTTCTATGAGCATGGCGGCATCGATTACTCGGGCATGGCGCGCGCGGCGGTAGTTTACGCACAGAATTTCGGGTCCGGACGCCGGCCGCAAGGCGCCTCGACCATCACCCAGCAGGTGGCGAAGAATTTCTTCTTTTCCAGCGAAGTCTCGTTTGCGCGCAAGATCAAGGAAGCGCTGCTCGCGATGCGGCTTGAGCGCGCCTATTCGAAGGACAAGATTCTCGAGCTCTATCTCAACGAAATCTATCTCGGCCAGGGCGCTTACGGCATTGCCGCGGCGTCGCTGGTTTATTTCGACAAATCGGTCAACGAGCTCACGGTGGCGGAGGCGGCCTTCCTCGCCGCGTTGCCGAAAGCGCCGGGAACGCTGAACCCGGTGCGTAACCACGACCGTGCGGTCGAGCGGCGCAATTACGTGGTGGATCGTCTGCTCGAAAACGGCTGGATCAAACAGACCGACGCAGACATCGCGCGCAAGGATCCGCTGGCTGTCACCAATCGAACCAATAGCGCGCGAACTTTCGCCGGCGAGTATTTCGCCGAAGAGGTCCGCCGCGACCTGCTCGAGCGCTATGGTGAGAAGAAGCTTTATGAAGGTGGTCTCTCGGTACGAACCTCGCTGGATCCCAAGTTGCAGGTGATGGCGCGCAAGACCATGGCGGCGGGGCTCGTCAATTTCGACGAGACGCAGGGATGGCGAGGCGCGATCAGCAAGCTCGATATAACGGGCGATTGGGGCGTCAAGCTTGCCGACGTCAAATCACTCAACGACATTTCGCCGTGGCGGATGGCGGTGGTGCTCGAGACCAGCGATCAGTCGGCGCGGATCGGTTTTCAGCCGGGTCATGAACTCGGCGGCGTGCTATCCAAAGAGAGGAAAACCGGCATCGTCACGCTTGACGGCGTGAGGTGGGCAAAGCCGACGGCGGGACCCGCGAAAGGCAAAACGCCGACCGCCGTATCCCAGATATTGTCGCCCGGCGACATCATCTATGCCGATCCGCTGATTGCCAAGGATGGCTCGTTGGTCGATGGCCAATACCGGTTGCGCCAGTTACCGGAAATATCCGGCGCCATGGTGGCGATGGACCCGCATACCGGCCGGGTGCTGGCGATGGTCGGCGGATTCTCGTTCGACCAGAGCCAGTTCAACCGTGCAACGCAGGCCTATCGACAGCCGGGCTCGACCATCAAGCCGATCGTCTATTCCTCGGCGCTCGACAACGGCTATACGCCGTCGTCCGTCGAGATCGATGGACCGATCGAAATCGATCAGGGGCAGGGCGGCGGGGTCTGGCGCCCGGAGAATTTCTCGGTCGGAAAGTACCAGGGACCGACCACGCTTCGTAACGCGCTGCGGCTGTCGCTGAATACCGTGACGGTGCGGTTGGCGCAGGATATCGGCATGCCGCTGATCGGCGAATACGCCAAGCGTTTCGGTGTCTACGACGAACTGCCGAATTACCTGTCCTATGCGCTCGGCGCCGGCGAAACCACCGTGATGCGGATGGTTACGGCCTATTCGATGATCGACAATTCCGGCCGGCGGATAAAGCCCACGCTGATCGACCGGATCCAGGATCGTTACGGCCACACCATCTTCAGGCACGACGCCCGCGAATGCCGCGGATGCGATGCGCCGGAAGGCTGGAAGAACCAGCCGGAGCCGCAGCTTGTCGATCGGCAGGAGCAGGTGCTCGACGTGCTGACGGCTTACCAGATCACATCGATGATGGAGGGCGTCGTTCAGGGCGGCACGGCGATCGCGTTGCGCGACGTCGGCAAGCCGATCGCCGGCAAGACCGGTACCTCGAACGAAGGCAAAGATCTCTGGTTCGTCGGCTTTTCGCCGGATCTCGTTGTCGGTCTGTATGTTGGTTACGACAAGCCGCGCAGCCTGGGCAGAAACGCGCAAGGCGGTCATACCGCCGCGCCGATCGCCAGGGATTTCATGAAACTTGCGCTCGCCGACAAGCCGGCAACCCCGTTCAAGATCCCGGCCGGTATCAAGCTGATCCGGGTGGACGCCAAGACCGGCCTGCGGGCAGGTCCCGATAGCGGCAAAATCATCCTGGAAGCGTTTAAGCCCGGCACCGCGCCGTCGGACAATTATTCGGCGATCGGCGTTGCCGACGCCGACGGTCGCGTGCCGCAGGCGGAGCCGGATGGGGATCGCAGCCTGTTCCGGCCCGGTACTGGCGGATTGTATTAGAGCGTTTTCGAGCCAACGGGTCGCGCGCCTGCGCGCCCGATGACAGGCTCCGTGGGCACCGGTTCGCGTGAAGAAAACGCGTCAAAACAAAAGACTAAAGCCCCGTTCCGATTCTATCGGAACGGGGCTTTAGCGGATTGCGCTTTGCGCCGCCCGTCGCTACATCCTTCCGAGCATTTCAATGGCGGCCTCACGCCGCGGATCGAGAAACCATGCGCGCCGAAATCGAACGCCTTGTTGAAGAGATCAAGCAGTCTGTCGGGCTGCTGAGGAGGCATCTTTGACGTCGATGCTTCCACGGCGCGGCTTGCCGAGCTGAACAAGCTCGCAGAGGATCCCAACCTCTGGAACGATCCGCAGAAGGCGCAGAAGCTGATGCAGGAGCGGACCTCGCTGGAGGATTCGCTTGGCGGCATCGGCAAGGTCGAGCGCGAGCTCGAAGACAATATCGGCATGATCGAGCTCGGCGAGGCCGAGAACGATCAAGGCGTCGTGGCCGAGGCCGAGGCCGCGCTGACGGCCCTCAAGAAGGAAGTCGCGCGCCGCGAACTCGAAGCCTTGCTCAGCGGTGAGGCCGACCGGTTCGATTCCTATCTCGAAGTGCACGCCGGCGCCGGCGGTACCGAGAGCCAGGATTGGGCCTCGATGCTGCTGCGCATGTATACGCGCTGGGCTGAGAAGCACGGCTTCAAGATCGAATATCTCGAAGAGACGCAAGGCGAGGAAGCCGGCATCAAATCCGCCACCATCCAGATCTCCGGTCACAACGCCTATGGCTGGTTGAAGACCGAAGGCGGCGTGCACCGGCTGGTGCGGATTTCACCGTTCGATTCCAATGCGCGCCGGCACACCTCGTTCTCCAGCGTCGCGATCTTTCCGGTAGTCGACAACAGCATCAAGATCGATATCGCCGAGTCCGACGTTCGGGTCGACACCATGCGCTCGGGCGGCGCCGGCGGCCAGCACGTCAACAAGACCGAATCCGCGGTGCGCTTGACGCATATCCCGACCGGCGTGGCGGTGGTCTGTCAGGCCGGCCGTTCGCAACACAAGAACAAGGCGCAAGCCTGGGACATGCTGCGCGCGCGGTTGTACGAAATCGAATTGAAGAAGCGCGAAGCGCAGGCCGCCGCCGACCAGGCCGCCAAAACCGATATCGGCTGGGGTCACCAGATCCGCTCCTACGTGTTGCAGCCTTATCAGATGGTGAAGGACCTTCGCACCGGCGTGCAGACCTCCGACACCTCGGGCGTGCTCGACGGCGACCTCGATGAATTCATGGCGGCGACCTTGGCGCAGCGCGCCTTCGGCACCACGCCCGGCGCGGTCGAGGATGTGGATTAGTCCATGACACGCGTTGCCTTCATCGGGTTGGGACGCATGGGCCATGGCATGGCCGCCCGCTACCTCGACGCGGGCTTTACGCTGTCGGTCTGGAATCGCAGCCGGACGAAAGCCGAAGACCTGATCGCGCGCGGCGCGCGCTGGGCGACTTCGCCGGAAGACGCCGCTGATGATGCCGATGCCGTCGTGACCATGGTGGCCGACGACCAGGCGTCGCGCGCGGTGTGGCTTTCCAGGGATGGCGCGGCGGCAGCCATGAAGGCCGGCACGCTCGCGATCGAATGCTCCACAGTGTCCTATCAGCATGCGCTCGATGTTTCGCGCGAGCTGCGTCACCGCGGGCTGGTTTATATCGACAGCCCCGTGACCGGCTTGCCGGATGCGGCGGCTGCGGGAAAATTGACCTTGCTGGTCGGCGCGGACGCAGCCGACCTCGAGCTGGCGCGGCCGTATCTGGCGCCACTCTCCAGCACGATCCGCCATTTCGGCGCCGTTGGCTCCGGCACCGTCTACAAGCTGATCAACAATCTGATGGGCGCGATCCAGATCGCCGGCGTCGCGGAGGGCCTTGCCATTGCCGAGCAGGCCGGCCTCGACATGAAACTGGTGCTGGAGGCTTTGGAGACCGGGGTCGCCGCCAGTCCGCAGGTGATCCGTCATTCCAAACGCATGGTGGCGCGCGATTTCTCCGGCGCCACCTTCACCGCGGCACTCCGGCACAAGGATGCGGCCTACGCGGTGGCGTTGGCCGAGAGCCTGTTGTCCGCCGCCCCGATCATGGGACGCGCCGCCGTCGAGGCCTACGACCGCGCCAAAGCCTACGCGCCGGATGATGACGAAGGCAAATTGATCGAGATCGTGTCGCGCGGCAAAGGCAGCGCAACCTAGGGCGCTCGCGAGCACGCTGAGCGGTAGCCGTGCTGATCTCATTCGTTTGGATGACGCGCACCCCTGAAGCCCGTGATTTTCTTTCCGCAGCGTCCGTATATTGCGCTGCTCTCTGTCGTGAAACGTGATCCGCGTCATACATTTTGGGCGCTTCACCTGATTATCATGCGTGAGCCGCGCAAGTTCCTTCACGCGTGGCCGGTCGTTCGCCTGGATTAGGGCACGGAGCCCAACACCATTAAAGAGAAGCGATAATAATGATATTTGGAAAATGGCGGGATATTGCGGTTGCGGTCGGACTGGTAACAAGCTTCGGGTTCGGCCTTGCGGGTGCGGCGGAAGACCTCGACGCCATCCTCAAGCGCACCAATCAATATGTTGACAAGGGTAACTACGACGCGGCCCTGACCGAAGCCCGCAAGCTCGAAGCCGGCATCAAGGCGCAGTTCGGTATCAATCACCCGAACTACGTTATCGCGCTCAATCAGTTGCTGCGTATCTATGCGGCTCAAGGCAAATACGCTGACGCCGAGGCCGCCGCGCAGCGCGGACTTGCGATCCGGCAGAAAGTCTTGAACCCGGCGGATCCCACGATCGCGGAGAGCGAGGTCAATCTCGCCAACATCTACAAGCTGGAAGGCAAGTATGCTCCCGCGGAGGACCTTTATCAGCGCGCGCTCGCGCTCGAGAAGAAGGTGCTCGGCGAAGAAAATCTGAATGTGGCGGCAGCCATGAACGACCTCGCCGCGTTATACGAGGCCGAGAACAGACTTGGCCAGGCCGAAGAACTCTATCAACGCTCGCTCACGATCCGCGAAAAGCTCGCCGGGCCCGACAATCCCGTGTTGGCGGAAACCCTGGGCAACATCGCCATCGTTTATCTGGCGGAAGGACACTACGCGCAAGCCGAAGACGCCTTCAGGCGCACGCTCGCCATTCAACAGAAGACGCTTGGCGCGGGCCATCCGCTGGTGGGCTCGACGCTCAATAACCTCGCCGAGGTTTACCGCGCCGAGGCCAAGGACGCGGATGCCGAGGCGCTGTACCAGCAAGCCCTTGCGATTTGGGAAAAGACGCTCGGCCCTGAAAATCCCTCGCTTATGCTCGGTCTTCGGAACTTAGCCGAACTGTACCAGACCGAAGGCAAATACCAGCAATCGGAAGCGCTCTATCAACGCGTGCTCGCGACCGAACAGAAGGTGCTCGGCGCAACCCATCCCGAGACTGGCGCTACCATCAATAACTTCGCCGGCCTGTACGTTGCCGAGGGCAAATACGCCGAGGCAGAGGGCCTTTATCAGCGGGCGTTGTCGATCTGGGAGAAAGCCGCAGGCGCAGACTCCCCGAACGTGGCCCAGTTCTCGCAGAACCTCGGAATGGTCTATGAGGCCGAAGGCAAGCCCGTTGAAGCCGAGCCCAGGCTTCGCCATGCGCTCGAGATTCGGGAAAAAGCATTTGGCGGCGAGCATCCGGATGTTGCGGCGAGCCTGTTCGGGCTTGGCATGGTCTTGCAGAGCGAAGGCAAGGTTGCGCCGGCCGATGCAAGCTATCAGCGCGCGCTTGCCATCAAGCTAAAGACACTCGGCCCGGATCACCCTGATGTCGCTCAGATCCTGATGAATCTTTGCGTGCTTTATAGCGGTCCCGGCGGCAACGAGGCTCAGGCGCTGGCCTATGCCCGCAAGGCCACCGCGGCCGTCATTGCACATAATGCGAGCGCCTCCGCAGCCGGCGATCAAGCCTCCGGCCTCGGCTCGATCGCGCAGCGCGCGGATTTTTTCCGTGTCCAGGTTGGAACGCTCGCCGTCGCGTCCCACGATAATATCGAGCCGGCTGCCACGCTCGGTCATGAGGCGTTTGAAGCCGCGCAATGGGCGAACCAATCGGCAGCGGCGCTCGGATTGCAGCAAATGGCGGCGCGGTTTGCCGGCGACGGCGCGCTCGGCGCGTTGGTACGGCAGCGGCAAGATCTTAGCGTGGCATGGCAAAACCAGAACAAGGCGCTGATTGAGGCCGAGTCCAAGCCACAAAACCAGCAAGACCAGAGCGCGACGGATGCCGCCCGCAAGCAGATGGCGGATACCGAGGCCGCAATCGCCGCGAACGAGGCGCAACTCGCCCAGAAGTTTCCGGACTACGCCGCGTTGGCCAATCCGAAGCCGCTCAGAATCGAAGAGGTGCAGCAGCTTTTGCGAGCCGACGAGGCCATGGCGTTCTTCCTGACCGGCGCCGACGAAAGCTACGTGTTCGCGCTGACGCACGACAGCTTCGACTGGAAGGTCATCCCGCTTACCGGCAAAGCGTTGACGGAAAAAGTCACCGCGTTTCGGCGCGGACTGGACGTCGATAGCCTGAATTCGACCACCCCGTCGGGCAAGCCCGAGCTGTTTGACCTTGATGCGTCGCATCAACTCTACAGCGCGCTGTTGGGCCCGGTCGATGAACTGATCAAGGGCAAGAAGATGCTGATGATCGTACCGTCAGGCGTGCTGACGGCGTTGCCGTTTCATCTTCTGCTCACGGAAAAACCAAATGCCTCGAAGCCGGACAATCTGGACGGCTATCGCGATGCCGCCTGGTTGATCAAGCGCCAGGCCGTATCGGTCTTGCCGTCGGTCGCGAGTCTGCAGGCACTGCGCACCTTCGCCAACAAGAGCAATACAAACGTCAAGCCGATGATCGGATTTGGCGACCCCGCCTTCGATCCGAACGCGACCACTCCGGATAGACCGGCAACTCCCAACCAACATGGCCCACGCAGTCTTGTCACACGATCCTACACCGACTTTTGGCAAGGTGCAGGCGTTGATCGTTCGGCGTTGAGCCGGTCGTTACCGCAATTGCCGGATACCGCCGTCGAGTTGAGGACCGTCGCACAAAAGCTCAACGCACCCGAGAGCGACATTCATCTTGGCCGCGACGCCAGTGAAACGACCGTCAAAAAGGCGACGCTCGCCGATTACCGCATCGTCTATTTTGCAACGCATGGACTGGTTGCCGGCGATATCAAGGGGGTGGCCGAACCATCGCTCGTGCTTTCGATCCCCGCGCACCCGTCCGATTTCGATGACGGATTGCTTACCGCAAGCGAGGTCGCCAGGCTGAGGCTCAATGCCGATTGGGTGGTGCTGTCCGCCTGCAACACGGTCGCCGGCGGCAAACCCGGCGCCGAGGCGCTATCAGGACTGGCGCGCGCGTTTTTCTATGCCGGAGCGCGAGCGCTTCTGGTGACGCACTGGTCGGTCGACTCCGATGCGGCGACACGTCTGACAACTTCGACCTTTGGCATTCTGGCAGCCGATCCGACCATCGGCCGCGCCGAAGCCTTGCGTCGCGCCATGCTCGCTTACCTCAACGACAATTCCAGCCGGAATGCGGCTTATCCCGCCTTCTGGGGGCCCTTCGAAATCGTGGGCGAGGGGGCGGCAGACTAGGCGGTAGATTCATAAGCGCGCAGCCACAGCCGCATTGAGGCGCGCTGGAGCATGGCGAGGAAGTTGGCGGCGAGCTTGTCGTAGCGAGTAGCGACCGTGCGGTTTCGGGGAGGTTCCGGTTGATCCGCCCCAAAACCGCAAGATCGGTCGAGCACGTTACGGCTATCAGCGACTAACTGGTGCCGCCACGGAGGAAGGGAAGATGAAGGCGGCGCTTCAAAACTATCAGGCCCGGATGCGGCGGGTGCTGGACCATATTGACCGGCATCTTGACAGTGATCTGGACCTGGAAACGGTGAGCGGTATTGCGGCCTTCTCGAAGTTTCATTTCCACCGGCAGTTTACGGCGACCTTCGGGTTGTCCGTGCATCGCTATGTCCAGCTTGCCCGTATGAAGCGCGCTTCGCACCGGCTGGCCTACATGGGCGCTCAAAGCGTCACAGACATAGCGATGGATGCCGGTTACGACGCACCGGATGCCTTCGCCCGCGCCTTTCGGCAACGGTTCGGGCAATCGCCTTCGTCGTTCCGGAAGTCTCCCGACTGGGAGCCGTGGCTTGCGGCCTTCGGGCCTCTCGACAACGCGAGGAGCAAGCTCATGCAGAAGACTTTTACCACTGACGACGTGGCGATCCGCGACGTGCCTCCCACGCCGGTGGCGATCATGCAGCATCGGGGCGACCCGGCGACGCTCGGCGCCACCATCCAGCGGTTCATCGCGTGGCGCACGGCCGCTGGTCTGCACCCCAAGACAAGTCCGACCTTCAATGTCTGGCGTTCCGAGCGACGTCCGGCGTCGCCTGCCGATTATAGCGTGGACCTTTGTGTCGGGACCGACCAACCGATCGAGGCGAACGGCGAGCAGATCAAAGCCGGCGAGATCCCTGGCGGACGCTGCGCGGTGCTGCGCGTCGTCGGCAACACCGACAATCTGGAGCCCGCCGCGCTATATCTTTATCGCCACTGGCTTCCGGCCAGCGGCGAGGAAGCACGCGACTTCCCGATCTATTGCCAGCGGCTGAGATTCTTCCCGGAGGTGCCGGAGCATGAGACGGTCGCGGAACTTTTTCTGCCGCTGAAATAGCGCCTTCTGACGGCGGCCTGTCCCTTCCGATCGCAAGAAGCGGTCAGGCTGCTGTCCACCTCTCTCGGTCGCTCCCGATTTATGGGTTCACGGCCTAGTACAAGGCGCTGCTTGCATGCCTGCGCCCGACTTGCGACACTTGGTCAAAATAACAGACCTGGTCAGAATAAAACGCCAGTCGGGAGAGAACGATGCCGGTTCGGTTCCAGAGCCTTGTTGCCTTGATGGCGTTCGGCGTTGCGGCCATGGTCGCGACGCCATCCAGCGCCCAGAAGAAATACGGTCCGGGCGCCAGCGATACCGAAATCAGGATCGGCAATATCATGCCCTATAGCGGGCCCGCCTCGTCCTATGGCGTGATCGGCAAGACCGAAGAAGCCTTCTTCAGGATGATCAATGCGGAGGGCGGCATCAACGGCCGCAAGATCGATTTTATCAGCTACGATGACGCCTATAGTCCGCCGAAGGCGATCGAGCAGGCCCGCAAACTGGTGGAGAGCGATGAGGTCCTGCTGATCTTTCAGTCGCTCGGCACGCCATCGAACTCGGCGATCATGAAATACATGAACGCCAAGAAAGTGCCGCAGCTCTTCGTGGCTTCCGGCGGCACCAAGTTCGGCGATCCCAAAAACTTCCCCTGGACCATGGGCTTTCAGCCCAACTACCAGAGCGAAGGGCGGATCTACGCCAAATACATCCGGGATCACTTTCCGGACAGCAAGATCGCGGTGTTCTGGCAGGCCGACGATGCCGGCAAGGATCAGTTCAAAGGCTTGAAGGACGGTCTCGGCGACAAGGCCAACATGATCATCGCCGACAAATCCTACGAAGTCAGCGATCCCTCGGTCGATTCGCAGATCGTGGCGTTGCACGATTCCGGCGCCGATATCTTCTTCTCCTGGGCTGCCCCGAAGGGATCGGCGCAGGCGATCCGCAAGGTGGGCGAACTCGGCTGGAAGCCGAAATTCTTCCTCGCCAACACGGCGACCTCGGTGGCTTCGGTGCTCAAGCCGGCGGGCCTGCAATATTCCAAGGACATCATCTCGACGGCGTATCTGAAGGACCCGACCGATCCCACCTGGAACGACGATCCCGCGGTGATGAAGTGGCGCCAGTTCATGGACAAATATTATCCCGACGGCGACAAGGCCAATGCCAACAACCTCTATGGCTACGTCGAAGCCGAAGCCATGGTGCAGGTGCTGAGGCAGTGCGGCGACGATCTCACGCGCGAGAACGTGATGAAGCAGGCCGCCAACTTGAAGAACTTCCACTCCGACCTGATGCTGCCGGGCATCATGGTGAACACCTCACCGGACGATTTCTTTCCGATCGAACAGATGCAGTTGATGAGGTTCAACGGCGAGGCCTGGCAATTGTTCGGCGATGTGATCACCGGCGAAGTCGGGCACCAGATCGGCAATTAGAGCTAGAACATCGTTTCCGAAGTTTGAATCATATCAAGTATGCCCGACCTCATCCTGAGGAGCGGCGTCTTCGCCGCGTCTCGAAGGATGATGTTCAGCTCGGTGCTTGCGGCCATCCTTCGAGACGCGCGCGAGTGCGCGCTCCTCAGGATGAGGCCCAGAAGTACGAACCGGGTGGTTCCATGGAATCGATCCACTAGGCGGCTTCAGCCCGCGCTGAGGCGGACGCCGGCGCGTAGGAACTTCTGCGGATCGACCGCTTCGCCATCGATCCGGGTTTCATAATGCAAATGCGGACCGGTCGATCGGCCGGTTGACCCGACCGCGCCGATCACCTGTCCGATCTTGATGGGCTCGCCGACCTTGACGCCGATCTCCGACAGATGGCCGTAGCGGGTCGACAGGCCGTTGCCGTGATCGATCTCCACCATGCGGCCATAGCCGCCGGCCCAGCCCGCGGAAGCGACCTTGCCGTTGGCGGTGGCGCGCACAGGATCGCCGGTCGCGGCCCGGAAATCGAGCCCGGTATGCATCGCCGGGCGGCCGAGGAACGGATCGCTGCGGACACCGAAACCGGATGTGAATTCGACTTCGCCGACCACCGGTTTGCGATAGGGCACCAGCGCTAGCACCCGGTTGAGCCGATCGACCTGGGCGCGCGTGATGTTGATCCGGGTGAGCTGGCGCTCGAACGGGCCGGCATCGCCCGGAAGTTTCACCGGAATGAAGGGGCCCCCCATGCCGGCGCGCGGGGTTGCGGCCTCCAATTGCGCCATGTCGAGACCGAGATCCGAGAACACGCCGCGCATCCGGCGTACCCGCGATTCCATGCCGTCTTCGACCGAGGTCAGCGCCGCGATCTGCCGGCTCTCGACCTGATCGAGCGAGGTCTGCAGGCGGACCAGCACGTTGTCGACGCCGCCGGCTTTGGCGAACTGGGTGGTTGGCGCGGCGACGACCGGCGCGCGCGATTCGAGCCGCGCTTCACGATCCGGCGGCGCCACGAAAATCACGGTATCGCTGATCGGGGAGGGTTTTGGCGTCGCCTGGGACGCCGCATCGCTGGGCGCCGCGCCGCGCGATGGCGACGTCGGCTTGATCGATCCGGTGACGAGGGCGTCCGGCATGGCGCCGAGCGCCGTGGCGCGGGTTTCCAAGGTCGCTTCCCGGCGCATGATCTGGTCGAGCTTCTTGTCGAACTGCTCCTGGTCCAGCAATTGGCGGCTGGTGGTACGATCGACCTTGGCGCGCAACTCGGCGATCCGGTCTTCGTAGGCGTATTGCATCTCCGCCTGGCGCGCGATCAACCGCGTCAGCACGTCGTCGCGGAACGCGAAATAGGTCGCGGTTGCCGCCGACCACATGCCAAGCACGGTGACCGTGCCGACCACGATCCAGAACACTACTGGCCCAAACCGGACCTGCTTGCCGGCGTGGACGATCGTATAACCATCCTGCGCGCCGGAGGCTGCCGCGGAGGCATGGCCTGCCGCGGGGCGGCGGGAGGATGTCCTGCCATGGTCACGTGGATGATGTTGGGGATACTCGGCATGATGACCGGAACGGTACGACATCGGCACTCCCGCGCCGGTCGGAAATGAGTTCCGTACGGCCAAATTGACGGGGGATATCTGACCTTCTCATGGTTAATTTTCAGGAAACGATGTCGTCGCAAGTCCTTCAGATCAAGGCTGCCGGATCAGGCCGCCGGATCAGGTTCCCTTGGCCGCCGCCAGGACCTCGTCGGCATGGCCGTCGACCTTGACATGGCGCCATATCCGGATGATCCGGCCGTCCGCGCCAATTAAAACCGTTGTACGAAGAACCCCAAGGAAGGTCTTGCCATACATGGATTTTTCACCCCAGACTCCATAAGCCTCAAGCATCCCATGTTGTTCATCTGAAACAAGAGGAATGCCAAGCTCATGCTTGTCACGAAAGGACTCTTGGGCTTTGAGCGGGTCGGCCGAGACGCCGAGCACCGCGGTCTGGCTTTCGGCGAATGCCCCGGCCAGCCGCGTGAAGTCGATGGCCTCCTTGGTACAGCCGGGCGTGTTGGCGCGGGGATAGAAAAACAGCACCAGTTTGCGGCCCGCGAAATCGGCCAGTGAGACCGTTTCACCGCCGTCGCGCGGTAGCCGGAACGCCGGCGCCTTGCTGCCTTCGGCCAGCGCGGCGTGACCGGCGACCGGTGCGACGGCGGGCTTCGTAGCGACGGTCGGCTTCGATTCGGGCGTCGCCGGCGGGCTGACTTCAGCGGGGGCCGGCGGTTTTAACGGTTTCGATGGAACCGGATGCGATACTTTCGGCGCGGTCGTCTTGGACGCGGTCGTCTTGGACGCGGCAGGTTTGGACGCGGCAGGTTTGGACGCGGTCGTCTTGGCCGCGGCTTTGGCGGCCGGTTTGCTGCTGGCAGGAATAGATTTGAGGGTCGATTTGGGCGGTGATTTCACTGCCGATTTTTTTGCCGGCGTCGCGCGCTTTTTCGCCGCAGGCTTTTTGGTTGACGTTGCGGATCGCGCACGGGCGGCCTTGCCCACCGCGGTCTTGGAGGATTTCTTAAGCGTTTTCTTGCGCGTTTTCTTGGACATACGCCTTCCTTTCGTCGCTTTCGACGGATCAATCAATAGGCTATCTCAGGCAATGTCCTGGCAAGCTCGAATCGAGTACGCCGCTGGGCAAATCTGATGGCCCCGGAGTAAGGTTACAAGGAATTCGACGCACCACCCGTCCGCCAGTTGAACATGCTCCTTGAAATAATCTTGGGCCGGATGACGGGGAACGGTATCAATCGAGGGATTGGCAGCGATGCCGGCACGGGAGAGCTCGTTACCACGCGACGAGTGCGGCCTTGGCGGTGATCAATCTTACCATCAGCGCCGGCACCGAGAGGCCATGGCAAGCAACACGTCGCCCCAAGGGTCCGAAGGGTCCAAATCGCGTGCTGTCGTCCAACCTTCGCCGTTGGACGACGCCGGTTGGGATCACGACCACGACGAGGCGGCTGGCCACCGCGCGCGGCGGCTGCTGGCGCGGTCGAGCCCGGGCTATCACCGGTTTGGCGACCGCCTGGGAGCCATTGGCCAATGGCTTGCGAGCGAACGCTGGGTGATGCGCCTTGCGATCGTGATCGGGGCGCTGCTGGTGATCTTCGCGGGCTGCTTCGGCGCCTTGTGGTGGCGGCTCGGCGCCGGTCCGATCAATCTCGATATGGCGACGCCGTGGCTTGCCGCGGCGATCGAGGAAAATATCGGCCACGACAACACCGTTGAGGTCGGCGGCACCCAGATCGAGCGCACCGGCAGGATTCGCATCGCGGTGCGAATCCGCGACATCGTCGTCAGGGATCGCGACCATGCCGTCGTCGCCAGCGCGCCGAAGGCCGAGGTGCGATTATCTGGCCTGGCGCTGTTGACCGGGCGCCTTCGCGCCGAAAGCCTCAATCTGGTCGATGCCACGCTCGCGGTGCGCATTACCCCGGATGGCTATGTGACGGTTTCGACCGGGGACAACGCGCGGCCGCTGGCCACCGGCGTAACCTCGAAGCGCCAACTCGGTGTGCCGCCGCCAGCCGCGCAACCGGATCAATCCGGGCGGGCTCCCGCATCGTTGCCGCAGGCCGCGGTCTCGCCGCCGCCGTCGGTGGCGCCATCCGGCGGTGCGGCAACAGTTCCCGCGGCAAACGGATTGCTGGCCGGGCTCGACTGGCTCGACAGTTTGAGCCTGACCGGACTGGACGGACAGAACCTCAACGAAATCGGTTTGAAGAACGGCAACCTGACCGTCGACGATCAGCAGCGCGGCAACAAATGGAACTTTGAAAACATCACCCTCAGTCTGCGCCGGCCGAGCGGCGGCGGGGTGGCGCTGAGCGTCGGCGAAGAGGGCGCCCATGCCTGGTCGCTGCGGGTCGCGGTCGGCGCCCCCGCCAACGGCGTGCGGTCGGTCGATATCCGCGCCGACAAGGTCTCGACCAGCAATATCCTGTTGGCGCTGCGGCTGAAGGATTTGACCTACAGCGCCGACCTGCTGCTGACCGGCGAATTAAAAGGCGAACTCGGGCGTGACGGCTTGCCGACCTATTTCCGCGGCAAGGTCACATCCGGCGCCGGCCACATCATCGACGGTGACACGCCCGATTATCCGATGGCGATCGATTCGGCGGAGGTTAACCTTGAATGGGATGCCGGGCGGCGCGTGCTGGTCGCGCCCTTCAAGATCATATCGGGTGCGAACCGGATCACCCTGCTGGCCCATCTCGAGCCTCCAAACGACAATGTCACCGATTGGCAATTGGGCTTCTCCGGCGGCACCATCGTATTGCCGGGAGCCGAGGGTGAAGCGCCGCTGATCTTTAACCGCATCTCCATCGCGGTGCGCTTCGACACCGACAAGCGCCGCGTGGTGATCACGCAAGCCGACATCAGCAACGGCGAGATCGGCGTCGCCGGCACCGGCAACCTGGATTATTCGGGAGAGGCGCGGCTGCAGCTCGGTTTTGCGGGAACGCCGATGTCGGCGTCCGCCCTGAAACGGATGTGGCCGGTCCTCATCGTCCCGGAGGTTCGCGAGTGGGTGATCGACCGGGTCGAGCGCGGTTCGCTTCAGCGCATCGAAGTTGGGGTCAACTCGCCGGTTCACAATCTGTCGCGGCGAGGGCCGCCGATTCCGGATGACGGCCTTTCGGTCAACATTTTCGCCAGCGGCGTGACATTGCGGCCGGTGGATGATTTGCCGTCGGTGCATGATGCGGATTTGAAAGCCCATGTCACCGGCCGCACCGCGACCGTCACGATCGGGCAGGGAACCGCCGATACGCCGGCGGGCCGCAAGCTCAACATTTCGGATTTTGTCTTCGAGGTGCCGGATATGGCGCCCAAGCCGTCACCGGCGAAAGTGAGATTCCACATCGACGGCCCGGTGCCCGCCGCGGCCGAGATTCTCGCCTCCGACCGCCTCAGCGAATTTGCCGGCACCTTGATCGATCCCAATTCGAGCAAGGGAACGGCTTCGGCACAGGTCACCCTGGGCCTGCCGATCAAGCGCGAAATCACCAAGACCGACACCACCTACGCCATCACCGCCGATCTCACCGGGTTCGCCGCCGACCGGCTGGTGATGAACCAGAAGCTCGAAGCCAACAGCCTGAAAATCATGGCCAATAACCAGGGCTTTCAGGTCAAGGGCGACGTCAAGATCAATGGCCAGCCGGCCACGCTGGACTACCGCAAGCCCAACGACGGCGATGCCGACATCAAATTGCAAGCGACGCTCGATGACGCGAGCCGGGCCCGCCTCGGGATAGATCTCGGCTCCGCCGTGAGCGGCGCCATCCCGGTCAAGGTCAGCGGCAAGATCGGAACCGACAGCCGCGTCGGCATCGATGCCGACCTGACCGCGTTGAAGCTGGACAATATTCTGCCGGGCTGGGTCAAATTGCCGGGCAAGTCGACGCACGCCGTGTTCAACGTGTTGCAGAAACCGCAATCGACCCGGTTCGAAGATATCGTCGTCGATGGCGGCGGCGTATCGATCAAGGGATCGCTGGAGCTCGACCCGAACGGCGACCTGATGAACGCCAACTTCCCGACCTATTCGCCGTCGGAAGGCGACAAGGCGTCGCTGAAGGCCGAGCGCGGGCCCGACGGCGTCTACAAGGTGACGATGCGCGGCGATGTGTTCGATGGCCGCGGCTTTCTCAAATCGGCGATGTCGGGCAAGGAAGCCGACGCCAAAAGCAAAACCAAGAACATGGATTTCGATATCGACCTGAAGCTCGGCGCGGTGGCCGGCTATGATGGCGAAGCGCTGCGCAGCGCCGACGTCAAGATTTCGCGCCGCAACGGCACGGTCAAGAACCTGACGCTGAGCGGCAAGCTCGGACGGGATACGCCGCTGACCGCGGACATGCGGGCGCGCACGCCGGGCGGCCGCGAAATGGTCTTTCTCGAGACCAGTGACGCCGGTGCCTTCCTGCGCTTCACCGACACCTATTCCAAGGTGGTCGGGGGCCAGCTCGCGCTGGCGATGGATCCGCCGACCAGCGAACCGCGGGCCAGTGAGGGCCTGATCAATGTGCGCGATTTCACGATCAAGGGCGAGGCGTCGCTCGATCGCGTGGCCGGAGGCGGACCGAATGGCGCCCTCCAGGGTGGCGTCGCGTTCTCGCGGTTGCGCGCCGAATTCAGCCGGCAAAACGGCCAGTGGACGATCCGCGAAGGTGTGGTCAAGGGCCCGATGATCGGCGGCACGATCGAGGGCGTCATCAACTACCCGGCAAACCAGGTGCGCATGAGCGGCACCTTCGTTCCGATGTACGGATTGAACAACATGTTCGGCCAACTGCCGGTGCTCGGCCTGTTCCTCGGCGGCGGCAGCAATGAAGGCCTGATCGGCGTGACCTATGAGCTGGTCGGCACCCCCGGCGCGCCGGAACTGCGCGTCAACCCAATCTCGGCGATGGCGCCGGGCGTGTTCCGAAAAATCTTCGAATTCAACACCGGCAAGCAAAACAACCAGGTCGAATTCCCCGGCGCGCCGAACCAGTGACGGCATGCGGCTGGTTCCGCAACGGCAAACCGTAGGGTGGGCAAAGGCGCGCTTGCGCCGTGCCCACCGTTCTTATCAACGCGTTGCGTTGAATGGTGGGCACGCTTGCGCCTTCGCTTGCTGAGCTACGGCGGATGAGTGCGCTTTGCCCCCCCTACGATTCTTACGTACGGCCGCTTGCCGCGCCTAAGCCGCCCGGACGCCGGCCAGGAACGTGGTGACCTCGCCGGATAGTTGCTCGGCCTGCTTGGAGAGGTTGGAGGCCGCGGTCAGCACCAGGCCGGCGGCGCCGCCGGTCTCGTTGGCGGCGGCGCTGACGCCGCCAATATTGGTGGTGACGTCCTGGGTGGCTTGCGCGGTCTGCGTGACATTGCGCGCGATCTCGGCGGTGGCCGCGCCCTGTTCCTCGATCGCCGAGCCGATCGTGGTCGCGATCGTGCTGACTTCCTCGATGGTCGCGGTGATGCCCTGGATGGCCTCGACAGCCTCCTTGGTCGCGCTCTGGATCTGGGCGATGCGGGTGCCGATCTCCTTGGTGGCCTCCGCGGTCTGGCTGGCGAGGCTTTTCACCTCAGCCGCGACGACGGCAAAGCCTCGGCCGGCCTCGCCGGCGCGGGCGGCTTCGATGGTCGCATTCAACGCCAGCAGGTTGGTCTGCCCGGCGATGCTCGAAATCAGTTCGGCGACGTGCTCGATCTGCTTGGCGCCATCGGCCAGCGCCCGCACGGTGGTATCGGTGCGGCGGGCGGTTTCGACCGCGCGGCCGGTGATCGCGGCCGATTGCGCGACCTGACGGCTGATTTCCGAGATCGACGACGACAATTCTTCGGCGGCGGCGGCGACCGTCTGGACGCGCGTGCTGGCCTCGTCGGCGGCGGAGGCGACGACCGACGCGCGCTGGTTGGTGCGCTCCGCCGTACCGGTCATCGATTTCGCGGTGGATTCCAGTTCGGTCGATCCCGATGCCATCAGTCCGACCAGCGCGCCGACCGAGGTATCGAACCGATCGGCGAGGGCGATCAGCGCCTCGCGTTTTTCCTTCTCGGCGTGCTGCTTCGAGGCGACCTGTTCGGATTCAAGCGCGCGCGCCGTCAACGCGGTCTGCCGCAGCACCTCGAGCGTTTCCGCCATCCGTCCGATCTCGTCGCCGCGGTCGGTTTCCTCAACCGCCTGGTCGAGCGATCCATGGGCGATCGACTGCATCCGGCTCTTCTGCCGGTCGAGCGCGCCCAGCACGTCGCGCGCGATCAGCCACGACAGCAATCCCATCAGAACCATCAGGCCGGCGCCGATCTCGCCCAGACGCCACAGCAAGGCATTCACGTCGGCATCGATATCATCGACATAGAGTCCATAGCTCATGACCACGTTCCAGGGCGCAAAGCTGCGGACAAAGACCATCTTGCGAACCGGCACGGTCTGGCCGGGCCGAGGATAGAGATAGGACGCCGTGCCGCCTTCGGGGCTCTTTCTGGCGGCTCCCATCTGGGCATCGGCGATCACGACGCCGTTGGAATCGGTCGCGCCGGTGATTTTGCCCTCGAGTTGCGGATTGGCGCCGTTCAGCATGATCGACGTATCCGCGCTGTAGACGACGGGATAGCCCTGTCCATTGTTGAACGACATCCGCCGGCCGCGTTGTCTAAACTGGGCCTTGGCTTCGTCCGGCGTCATTTTTCCGGCCGTGACCTCGTCCTGCAGCGTCTGGGCCATGCCGACCAGCAAATCGGTCGCGGTGTGCATCTGAACGATCCGGTCGTTCATCATGCGGCTTTCGCTGAGCGAGGCCGACGCGGCGATGATGGCGCAAACGGTGAGGGCGGCGAGAGCAACCATGCTTGCGAGTTTGGTGCGGATCTTGAATCGGCTAAGCAGGTTCATGTCGACCTCTGAAAAAGGGTTTCCAAAGGCGATAACAGGAACCTGCTTACCAATCGTGAACGTCGATTAAGGTTGAGCGTTTCTTTAGCTGCGCAGCGCGGGCACCATCAGGAACGGGATCATTCCCAGGATCACCGCGATCAACGCGAACAGCAGCAGCGGATTATAGCTGTGGGTCCAGTCGTGGATCAGGCCGCCGCCCCAGGAGCCGAGCGCCGAACCTAGGCCGCTGCCGATCGTGATGGTGCCGTAGATGGTCCCGAGCCGCTCGCCGCGAAAAATCTTCATGGCGGTGGCGGCCAGCAGCGGACCGCGTGAGCCGATCATGCTGCCGAAGCAGATGACGAACCCGGTCAGCATCCAAAAGGTCGGGTACCATTGCAACAGCCAGAGCAGAATGATCCCGACGATGGAGATCGCATAGCTGAGCAGCACCGACGGCCTGCGGCCGATGACGCCGTCGAGCCAGCTGACGCTGAGCATGCCGAACAACAGCACGACGCCGGAAAAACCCCAGGCGGTGGCGGCCTGCAACGGCGGAAACCCGGCATCGATCAGATAGGCGACGACCTGCGGTGCAACGGCATACATCCCGATCGCGGTGAAGAAGAAGGTCGAGAACAGCGCCCAGAACGCGTGATGCCGCATCGCGCTCAGCAAGGTCCAGCCCTCGTCGATAATGTCGTTCGCCGGATTCTTGACGATAGTTGGCGAACCGCTGGAGAACAGCCGCCACGGCAGCGCCACCAGCGGCAGCAGCAGCACCAGCGTGGCGCAGCCGAAAATCTGATAGGCGCCGCGCCAGCCGAAATGATCGATCAGGACTTGCGATGCCGGCAGCAGGATCAGCACGCCGGCGCCGGTCGCCGAATACACCACGGACATCGCGGTCGGCAGCCGCGGGCCGAACCAGCGGCCGAGCAGGATCGAATTCGGCACGTTGCCGATAAAGGCGATGCCGACCCCGACGCAAAGGCCGAGCGAAAGCTGGAACTGCCACAGCTGCTGCGCATAGGCCGCGATCAGGAAGGCGCTGCCCAATAGCAGCATGCCAAGCGCGTAAACCACGCGCGGCCCCGAGCGGTCGAACAGCCGGCCGACCAGCGGCGAGGCCAATCCGCCGGTGAGTGCGGCCAGCGAGTAGACCGAGACGACCTGGGCGCGGTCCCAGCCGAAATTCTCCGAAATGGGTTTCAGGAAGACCGTAAAACTCTCGCCGAGCCCGCGGCCGATCACCGATAGCGCAAAGCACAAAGCGAGCACGGCAAGCGCCACGCGGCTCGGCTTGAGCGGTTGTGTGAGCGTTTCCCCTGGCGGTATATTTCGATTCATGGAGGGCAGGGAGCGCGTTTCCGGCGCTCCCTGCAACCGTCAAAAGCGAATGCGCCTATGCAGGCTTGAGCAGGACGTGGCGCTTCTTGCCGACCGACAGTTTGATCACGCCTTCCGGCGTGAGGTCGACGAGCTTGAGGGCCATCTTTTCGTCGGTGACCACAGCGTCATTGACGCGCAGGCCGCCGCCCTTGATCTGACGCCGCGCCTCGCCATTCGAGCCGGCCAGGCCCGCTCTCACGAACAGTCCGAGCACGCCGGCGCCGGCTTCGAGTTCGGCGCGCGGAACCTCGATGGTCGGCAGGCTTTCGGCGATCGTGCCTTCCTCAAAGGTCTGCCGCGCGGTCTCGGAGGCCGCATCGGCCGCCTCGCGGCCGTGCAGCAGCGCGGTGGCTTCGGTCGCCAGCACCTTCTTGGCCTCGTTGATTTCGCCACCTTGCAGCGCGGCAAGTTTGGCGATCTCGCTGATCGGCAGGATCGTGAACAGCTTGAGAAACTTGACGACGTCGGCGTCTTCGACGTTGCGCCAGTACTGCCAGAAATCATACGGGCTGAACTGGTCGGCGTTGAGCCAGACCGCGCCTTTGGCGGTCTTGCCCATCTTGTCGCCCGATGCGGTCGTCAGCAGCGGCGTGGTCAGCGCGAACAATTGCGGCGTGCCCATGCGGCGGCCGAGATCGACGCCGTTGACGATATTGCCCCATTGATCGGAGCCGCCCATTTGCAGGCGGCAACCGGTGCGCCGCGACAATTCGACGAAGTCGTAGGCCTGGCAGACCATGTAGTTGAATTCGATGAAGCTCATTTCCTGCTCGCGTTCGAGACGCAGGCGCACCGAGTCCATCGTCAGCATGCGGTTGACCGAGAAGTGCCGGCCGATGTCGCGCAGCATTTCGATCCAGTTCAGCTTGGTCAGCCACTCCGCGTTGTCCAGCATCACGGCATCGCTGGCGCCGGAACCGTAACGCAGCACCTTGGCGAACACGCCGCGGATCGAGGCCTTGTTGGCTTCGATTTCGGCGACGCTGCGCAGCGCGCGCGATTCATCCTTGCCGGAGGGATCGCCGACCATGGTGGTGCCGCCGCCCATCAAGGTGATCGGCTTGTTGCCGCTTTGCTGCAGCCAATACAGCATCATCATGGAGAGGAAGTTGCCGATGTGCAGCGACGGCGCGGTGCAGTCATAGCCGACATAGGCGATAGCCTCGCCCTTCGCGGCGAGCGCATCGAGCCCGTCGAAATCGGAACACTGGTGGACGAAGCCGCGTTCCTGTAGGGTGTTGAGGAAATCTGATTTAAATGCGGTCATCTGTCGGCGACTCTGATCATTCTTATTTCACATTATTTGCAGGCAATTGTGGAACCATAACGGAAAGGCTGCCGCGGCCCAGCCTGTTGTGGCATTATAAGATGTGCAGGTTTGACACAAGCTGGGCGTCAAAAGAGGGCCGTAAAGGGCACTGATGCGATGATGATGACGGCAATCGGTCTGATGAGCGGCACCTCGCTCGACGGGGTCGATGTCGCCATGATCGAAACCGATGGTAAACGCATCAAGGGTTTCGGCCCCACCGGCTACCGAGCCTATACCCCCCAAGAGCGCACCTTGCTGCGCCAGGCCTTGACCGAGGCGGTCCACCTGCCGCAGCGCGATGCGCGGCCGGGCATCCTGGGCGAGGCCGAGCGCGCCGTGACCATCGCGCATGCCGAAGCCGTGGCCGCCTTTACCGCGCAGAACCGCATTAGCTGCGAGGAGATCGATATCGTCGGCTTTCACGGTCAGACCGTGCTGCACCGGCCGGAGCGGGGATTGACCGTCCAGATCGGCGATGCGGCGGCGCTCGCCAAGGCGATCCACATCCCGGTGATGCATGATTTCCGCGCCGCCGACGTCGCCGCCGGCGGGCAGGGCGCGCCGTTTGTGCCAGTCTATCACCGCGCGCTGGCGCAGTCGCTGGAGCGCGAAGGCCCGATCGTCGTGGTCAACATCGGCGGCGTTTCCAACATCACCTATATCGATGGCGCCGATCATTTGATCGCCTGCGACACCGGCCCCGGCAATGCGCTGCTCGACGATTTCATGCTCCGCGCCATGAGCCAGCCGTTCGATCGCGAAGGCCGGCTGGCCGCGCAGGGTTTGCCGGATCAGGCCTGGATCGAGCGCGCGCTGCAGCTTCCGTTCTTCGCGCTGCCGCCGCCGAAATCGCTCGATCGCAACGACTTTGCCCAGCTGAGGCTCGGCGCCGTACCGCCGGCGGATGGCGCGGCCACGCTGACGGCGTTGACGGTGGCGGCCATTGCCCGGATCGTCCCGCTGCTGCCCAAGGTGCCGCAAAGCTGGATCGTGGCCGGCGGCGGCGCCCGCAACCTCACCATGCTGCGGATGCTGCGCGAGCGGCTGGCGCCTGCCACCGTCGAGGCCGCCGACGCGCTCGGCTGGTCGGGCGATGCGATCGAGGCGCAGGCGTTTGGTTTTCTGGCGGCGCGCGGCATGAAGGGCCTGCCGCTGAGCTATCCCGCGACCACGGGCGTTCCGATCCCGATGACCGGCGGCATCATCGCGCGGCCGTAGCGCCGCACAGCTCCGCGCCTTACAAATCCGAGGCCAGCTTGGCGAGCGTGGCGATCGTATTCATGTTGCGCGCGGTGCCGGTTTTTGCCGCGGGCACCACCAGTTTCGATTTCGCCATGCCGTTGCCGTAGTGGATGTAGATCTCGCGCTTGCCCAGGGCGATCGCTTCATCCTTCCGGCCGCGCACGGCCGCGATCGTGTCCTTCGGCGGCACCGAATCGAGAAATACCGCGACGACGCGGTTGGCCGGTGCCTTGGGAAATGGATTGCCCGCCAGAACGGCGTACATCTCGGCGGCGGAGCGTACGACGACGCCGACCGGTTTGCCGGCGTAAGCTGCAAGCTTGGCTTCGAGCGCCTTTTTCACCGACGCTTCGGATTTGCCGCTCGTGAACACGACATTGCCGCTGGCGATGTAGGTGCGAACACCGGAAAACCCTGAAGCTTCGCACATCGCCTTGAGATCGCTCATCGGCAGCTTGCCGGTGCCGCCGACATTCACTGCGCGTAACAGGGCAATGAAGGCGGCCATGATGGCGGGCTCAGCGAACGTTGGCGAGCCGCATGTCGAGATAGCCCGTCACCGTTTCCATCAGCGGCTGCAATTTGCCGTCGAAGAAGTGATTGGCGCCCGGGATGATCTGCTGATCGATCACGATGCCTTTCTGGGTCTTGAGTTTCTCGACCAGGGTGTTGACGTCCTTGGGCGGCACCACCGCGTCTTTCTCGCCGTGCACGATCAGCCCGGAGGACGGGCAGGGCGCCAGGAACGAGAAATCATAGAGGTTGGCGGGCGGCGCGATCGAAATAAAACCTTCGACCTCGGGGCGGCGCATCAGAAGCTGCATGCCGATCCAGGCGCCGAACGAGAAGCCGGCGACCCAGCAGGCCCGCGCCTCCGGATTGATGGTCTGCGCCCAGTCGAGCGCGGAGGCCGCATCCGACAATTCGCCGGTGCCGTGGTCGAACGATCCCTGGCTGCGGCCGACGCCGCGGAAATTGAAGCGCAGCACCGAAAAGCCGCGATGCGCGAACGCGTAATAACACTGGTAGATGATCTGGTGATTCATCGTGCCGTGAAACTGCGGATGCGGGTGCAGCACCATCGCGATCGGCGCGTTCTTCTGCTTGGCCGGATGATAACGGCCTTCGAGGCGGCCTGCGGGACCGGTGAAAATAACTTCAGGCATTGATGATCCTCGGCAGCAATCAACCGGCTTTGCACGGGCTCCATCTGGCGCTCAGACGGATATCGCAGCGAAAGGGTGATCAGGCGGCGCTTGGCGATGCGCAAGCAACGCGGGGTGAACTGGTGGCGCGTTCTAACATGAGGCGAGGGGCAAAAAGCAAGCTTCTTGAACATCCCGCGAGCGCGTTCAACGCGTTAGCAATGCGATTGCATGGCGGCGCTGGATCGCCAATTGTCACCATGTCAGCGATGGCTGCGGATCACTTGGCTGACGACTTGGTCGATCACTTGGCCCATACCGGCCCGCAAGCCGGCTGAAATCTGCTCTTACGGTAATATAATACTGGATGTCTGACAGGGTCTATCTCGATTGGAACGCGACCACGCCGCTTCGCCCCGAGGCCAAAGCGGCGATGGCGGCCGCTTGGGATCTGGACGGCAATCCGTCGTCGGTCCATGCCGAGGGCCGTCACGCCCGCAGGCTGGTCGAGCAGGCGAGGGCCGCCATTGCCGAGGCGGTCGGTGGGCTCGCCCGCAACGTGGTCTTTACCTCCGGAGGCACCGAGGCCAACGCCTTGGCACTGACGCCGGGGCTGCGGCGGCCGTCCGGACCCGCGGTCGAGCGGTTATTGGTTTCCGCCGTCGAGCATGCGTCAGTGCTGGCCGGGGGGCGTTTTCCGGCTGACGCCATTGGCACCGTGGGCGTCACGCGCGCCGGCGTGCTCGACCTTGACCAGCTTTCCGCGAGCCTTGCGGCCGGTCCTCCGGCGCTGGTTTCGCTCATGCTCGCCAACAACGAGACCGGCGCGCTGCAACCGGTGGCCGAGGCCGCCGAACGCGTGCACGCCTGCGGCGGCGTGCTGCATGTCGATGCGATCCAGGCGCTCGGCAAGATCCCGGTCGATATCAGGGCGCTTGCCGCCGATCTGGTGACGGTGTCGGCGCACAAGATCGGCGGCCCCAAGGGGGTCGGCGCGGTGATCCTCGCCGACGGCTTGTCAGGGCTCGAGCCGCTGCTGCGCGGCGGCGGTCAGGAACTGGGCCGACGGGCAGGAACCGAGAATGTCGCGGGCATCGCCGGCTTTGCGGCGGCGGCCAAGGCCGCGATGGCCGCTTTTAGCGAGGACGCCAGCCGTCTGGAGAGCCTGCGGGATCGGCTAGAGCGAGGCTTAAGGCAGTCGCCCGGTATTATTGTCTTCTCCGACACCATAAGACGGTTGCCCAATACCACATTGTTCACGGCTCCCAGCCTGAAGGCAGAAACCGCCGTGATCGGCTTCGACCTGGCCGGTATCGCGGTATCTTCGGGTTCCGCCTGCTCGTCAGGCAAGGTCCAGCCTTCGCATGTCCTGGAAGCGATGGGTTTTGGCGCCGACCTCGCCCAGGGCGCGGTGCGGCTCAGTCTGGGCTGGTCCACCTCCAGCGCAGAGGTTGATCGCTGCCTTGAGGCTTGGCGAAAGCTCTCCGGTACCCTACTTACAGGGGAGCGACGAAACACAGCTTGAACGATTCTAAGCAGGTGATTTCGCCAGAAAAACATCGTAAGAAGCTCTCGTAATTGATCCACCGCGGTCCTTGAAACCGCGAGCGGAGGATGGAATGGCTGCTGTACAAGAGACGGTCGACCGCGTCAGGCGGATCGACGTCGATCAGTATCGATACGGGTTTGAGACGTTGATCGAGTCCGACAAGGCCCCCAAGGGCCTGTCGGAGGATACGGTCCGTTTCATCTCCGCGAAAAAGAACGAGCCGGCCTGGATGCTGGAGTGGCGGCTGGAAGCCTATCGGCGCTGGTTGACCATGACCGAGCCGAAATGGGCGCGGGTCGATTATCCCAAGATCGATTACCAGGACCTGTATTACTACTCCGCCCCGAAGAAGAAGGAGATCGGCTCGCTCGACGAGGTCGATCCGGAAATCCTCAAGACTTATGAGAAGCTCGGCATTCCCCTGCGCGAGGTGGAGATGCTCGAGGGTGTGGTGCGGCCGGAAGGCGAGCGCCGGATCGCGGTCGATGCCGTGTTCGATTCGGTCTCGGTTGCCACCACGTTCCAGAAGGAACTCAAAGCTGCCGGCGTCATCTTCATGCCGATCTCCGAGGCGATCCGCGAGCACCCGGAACTGGTGAAAAAGTATCTCGGCACCGTGGTGCCGACCACCGACAATTATTTTGCGACCTTGAACTCGGCGGTGTTTTCTGACGGCTCGTTCGTCTACGTGCCGCCGGGCGTGCGCTGCCCGATGGAGCTGTCGACCTATTTCCGCATCAACGAGCGCAACACCGGACAGTTCGAGCGTACGCTGATCATCGCCGACAAGGGCGCTTATGTCAGCTACCTCGAAGGCTGCACCGCGCCGCAGCGTGACGAAAACCAGTTGCACGCCGCCGTGGTCGAACTGGTCACGCACGATGACGCCGAGATCAAATATTCGACGGTGCAGAACTGGTATCCCGGCAATTCCGAAGGCAAGGGCGGCATCTACAATTTCGTCACCAAGCGCGGCGATTGCCGCGGCAACAATTCGAAGATCTCGTGGACCCAGGTCGAGACCGGTTCGGCGATCACCTGGAAATATCCCAGCTGCATCCTGCGCGGCGACAATTCACGCGGCGAGTTCTATTCGATCGCGATTTCGAACGGCCACCAGCAGGTCGATTCCGGTACCAAGATGATCCATCTCGGCAAGAACACCACGAGCCGGATCATCTCCAAGGGCATTGCGGCCGGCGTTTCGCAAAACACTTATCGCGGCCTGGTCACCGCCCATCGCAAGGCGACCGGCGCGCGCAACTTCACCGCCTGCGACTCGCTGCTGATCGGCGACAAATGCGGCGCGCACACCGTGCCCTATGTGGAAGCCAAGAATTCTTCCGCGCTGTTCGAGCACGAAGCGACCACCTCGAAGATTTCCGAGGACGTGCTGTTCTATTGCGTGCAGCGCGGGCTCAGCCAGGAAGAAGCCGTCGGCCTCGTGGTCAACGGGTTCGTGAAAGACGTGCTGCAGCAACTGCCGATGGAATTCGCGGTGGAAGCGCAGAAGCTGATTTCGATCAGTCTTGAAGGTTCGGTTGGATAGTGAAGCCGTCATCCTGAGGTGCTTGCGAAGCAAGCCTCGAAGGGTGACTGAACAAACGGAAATCATCCTTCGAGGCTCGCCGAAGGCGGCTCGCACCTCAGGATGACGCACTGGGAAAACATGATGTCACTACTCGAAGTCAAAAATCTGCAGGTCCGTGTCGAGGAGCGTGAAATTCTCCACGGGCTGTCGCTGACGGTCAATCCCGGCGAAGTGCATGCGATCATGGGGCCGAACGGCTCCGGCAAATCGACGCTCTCGCATGTGATCGCGGGCAAGCCGGGCTATCAAGTCACCGGCGGCGAGATCCTGTTCAAAGGTGAAGACCTCCTGGAGATGGCGCCCGACGTGCGCGCCGCCAAGGGCGTATTCCTGGCGTTCCAATATCCGGTCGAAATCCCCGGCGTCGCCACCATGAATTTCCTGCGCACCGCGCTGAACGCCCAGCGCAAGGCGCGCGGCGAGAGCGAATATTCGACGCCGGATTTCCTGAAGAAAGTGCGCGAGGTCGCCGCGTCGCTGAACATCCCGCAGGACATGCTGCGCCGTGGCGTCAATGTCGGGTTCTCCGGCGGCGAGAAGAAGCGCAACGAAATTCTGCAGATGGCGTTGTTCCAGCCCAGCCTCTGCATCCTCGATGAAATGGATTCCGGCCTCGATATCGACGCGCTGCGGGTCGCCGCGGACGGCGTCAACGCGCTGCGCTCGCCGGAGCGCGCCATGGTGGTGATCACGCATTACCAGCGGCTGCTCAATTACATCGTGCCCGATGTGGTGCACGTGATGTCGAAGGGCCGTGTGGTGAAGAGCGGCGGCAAGGAACTGGCGCTGGAACTCGAGGCTTCCGGCTACGCGCAGTTCGAAGACGCGGCCTGAACAACGGATCGATGATGAATTTGGTATTGGCAAAAACCGACACCGGACGCGCGATCAGCGATATTTTCGCTGTGGCGCGCGATCGGCTGCCCGGTGCCGGCAAAATCGCCGACGCGCGACGACAGGCGTTCGAGAGCTATGAGCGTGCGGGCCTGCCGCATCGGCGCATCGAAGACTGGAAATATACCGATTTACGCGTGCTGATGCGCGACGTGCTGCCGCTGGCCGCGGCGCCCGATGCGGCTGCGCTGAAGCGCGCCGAGGCCGCAGCGAAGGCGCATGCGGTCGAAGGCGCGCGCCGCCTGGTGCTGGTGGACGGCGTATTTGCCCCAAAACTGTCCGATGTCGGCAGGCTGGAAAGCGGGCTTTCGATCCGGACGCTGCGCGACGTGCTGGAGGCCGATGACGCCGCCTTGCACGCGCAATTGCTGGCGCCGGACAATTCCGATGCCATGGTGGCGCTCAACAGCGCGATGATGACCGACGGCCTCGTGATCGAGATCGCCGACGGCACGGCGCTGACGCAGCCCTTGCACATCGTTCATATCGCGAGCTCCGCGCAGCCTGCGGCGATGTTCACGCGCTCGCTGCTGAAACTCGGCAAGACCGCCGGCGCTACGCTGGTGGAAAGCTACATCGCCGCGGACGGCGCAAAGTCCTATCAGGTCCATGATGCGCTGGTGCTGGCGATCGGTGACGGCGCGCGGCTCGACCACGTGCGTTTGGTGGAGGATGGCCGCGACGCCTTCAATATTTCCTCATCGGTGGTGACGCTCGGCACACGGGCGCATTTCAATACGTTCGGGATGACCAGCGGCGCCGGCGTCAGCCGCTATCAGGCGGTGATCGCGGTTGCCGGCGAGCATTCCCGCGTCGAGACCAATGGCGTCAATCTGTTGAACGGCCGCCAGCACGCCGACTCGACGCTGTTCCTCGATCACGCGGTGCCGAACTGCTCGAGCCGCGAGATATTCCGGGCCGTGGTCGACGACCGCGCCCATTCGGTGTTCCAGGGCCGCATCATCGTTCGGCCCAAGGCGCAGAAGACCGACGCCAAGATGATGACGCGGGCGCTGTTGTTGTCCGATGAAGCCGAAGCGGACAACAAGCCGGAACTCGAGATTTTCGCCGACGACGTCACCTGCGGTCACGGCGCCACCACCGGTGCGCTCGACGAAAGCCTGCTGTTCTATCTGCGGGCGCGCGGCCTCTCCGAGAAGGAAGCGCAGGCGCTGCTGATCCAGGCCTTTGTCGGCGAGGCGATCGAACAGATTGCCAATGACCATCTGCGAGAAATGGCGATCGCGACCGCGCAACGCTGGCTGGAGGCGAGGGCATGACCATGCATCCGGCCGTCTCCAATGGTTCCTACGACGTCGCGCGGGTGCGGGAGGATTTTCCGGCGCTGTCGCTGAAAGTCTATGGCAAGCCGCTGGTCTATCTCGACAACGCGGCGTCGGCGCAGAAGCCGAATGCGGTGCTCGATCGCATGACCGAGGCCTACAAGAGCGAATACGCCAACGTCCATCGCGGCCTGCATTACCTCGCCAATGCGGCGACGGAGGCCTATGAGGGCGGCCGCGCCAAGGTCGCGAAATTTCTCAACGCCGGGCGGCCCGAAGAGATCGTCTTCACCCGCAACGCCACCGAGGCGATCAACCTCGTGGCTTCGTCCTGGGGTGCGCCGAATATTGGCGAGGGCGACGAGATCGTCATCTCGATCATGGAACACCATTCCAACATCGTGCCGTGGCATTTCCTCAGGGAACGTCAGGGCGCCGTGATCAAATGGGCGCCGGTCGATGACGAAGGTAACTTCCTGATCGAGGAGTTCGAGAAGCTTCTGACCCCGCGCACCAAGCTGGTCGCGATCACGCAGATGTCGAACGCGCTCGGCACGGTGGTCCCGGTCAAGGAGATCGTGAAGCTCGCCCATGACAGAGGCATCCCGGTGCTGGTCGACGGCAGCCAGGCCGCCGTGCACATGACGATCGATGTCCGGGATATCGATTGCGACTTCTACGTCTTCACCGGCCACAAGCTTTATGGCCCGACCGGCATCGGCGCGCTCTATGCCAAGCATGAGCATCTGGTGGCGATGCGTCCCTATAATGGCGGCGGCGAGATGATCCGCGAGGTTTCCCGCGACGTCGTCACCTATGGCGATCCACCGCACAAATTCGAGGCCGGCACGCCGGCGATCGTGGAATCGATCGGTCTTGGCGCCGCGATCGATTACGTCAATTCGATCGGCAAGGAGCGCATCGCAGCCCACGAGCACGATCTGATGGTCTATGCCCAGGAGCGCCTGCGCGAAATCAATTCGCTGCGCCTGATCGGCACCGCCCGCAACAAGGGCCCGGTGATCTCGTTCGAGATGAAGGGCGCGCATCCGCACGATGTCGCGACCGTGATCGACCGGCAGGGCATCGCGGTGCGCGCCGGCACCCATTGCGTGATGCCGCTTTTAGAGCGGTTCAATGTGACGGCGACCTGTCGCGCGTCATTCGGGATGTATAATACCCGCGAAGAAGTCGACCATCTGGCCCAGGCGCTCATCAAGGCACGGGAATTGTTTTCATGACCGACACCGCCCAAATCGAAACTGGCGAAGCCAAAGCCGGCGACGTCAAAACCGTCGAAGTCAAAACCGCCAACATGGAAACCCAGTCGGCGCTGCCGCCGGAGGAGACCGAGCGGCTGGGTGGCGAGATCGTGGCGGCGTTGAAGACGGTGTTCGATCCGGAAATTCCCGCCGATATCTACGAGCTCGGGCTGATCTACAAGGTCGACATCAAGGACGACCGCGCGGTGGATGTGATGATGACGCTGACGACGCCGAATTGTCCGGCGGCCGGCGAACTCCCGACCATGGTGGAGAACGCGGTCGCCAGCGTGCCCGGCGTCGGCGTGGTCAATGTCAATCTGGTCTGGGAACCGGCGTGGACGCCGGACCGGATGAGCGACGAGGCGCGCCTCGTCCTCAATATGTGGTGAAGTGTTCGCAAGGCTTAACGGGTTCGAGGCAGGATAGCGCTGAGATACATAGAGCTAAAGACAACCGGCATTGATTTGCCGCTGGGATAGACCACATGACTGACATGGCACCCGCTTCACCCACACCTGCTTCCAAGCCGAAGCCGCGGCCGCGCCCGCAGGTCATGAAATTGACCGACGCCGCGGCGCAGCGGATCGTCGAGCTCACCAATCGCGCCGATTCGGAGATCGTGGGCCTGCGGGTCGGCCTCAAGAACGGCGGCTGTGCCGGGCAATCCTATACGGTCGAATACGCCCATGAGGTCAAGCCGACCGACGAGGTCGTCGAAGACAAGGGCGTCAAGATCCTGGTCGATCCCAAGGCCGTCCTGTTCCTGCTCGGCACCGAGATGGACTACAAGGCCGACAAGATGCAGGCCCAGTTCATCTTCAACAATCCCAACCAGATCAGCGCCTGCGGCTGCGGCGAATCGGTGCAGCTGACGCCCGCCAAGATCGACGGCTGATCGCGGGTCGCGGGCCTCCCATGGACCGCGATTTCCTGATCGATCTGTTTGCGGGCTTCGGGCCGGTCACGATCCGCCGGATGTTTTCCGGCTTCGGCATTTCCGCTGATGGCACCAACTTCGCGCTCGCTCTTCGCGGCGGGCTGTATTTGCGCGCCGACGAGCAGACCATTGCGCGGTTCGAGGCGGAGGGATCGAAGCCGTTTTCGTACCAAACCCGGGCCAAGACCGTCACGGTTGCTTCCTATTGGACGCTGCCGGAGCGTCTGTACGACGATCCCGACGAGATGACGGATTGGGCCCGGGCGTCGCTGGCCGCCGCGCAACGCGCGGCCCTGCGCAAGCGCCCGAAGGCGAAGAAGGTGGCGGAGAAGAAGGCTGCGGTGAAAACAACTGCGAAGAAGAAGCCTGCGCCGAAGAAATCAGCCAAGAAAGCGCCTAAGAAAAAGAAGTCGTCATCCCCGGGATGAACGCAATTGCGTTCACCCGTGAGGAGCGCGTCTTCGCGCGTCTCGAAGGATGGCCGCACGCACTGCGCTGAACAGCATCCTTCGATGCTCGCCGAAGACGGCGAGCACCTCAGGATGACGGCGGAGATAGCTTCACGCGCTCTCAGGATGACAGGGCATTGGCGCTCACGCCACCTGGGTGTGCGCTTCCGCGACGTATTCCGGATCGACTTCGCAGATCACGCGGTTGCGGCCGTTGCGCTTGGCGGCATAGAGGCAGGCGTCGGCGCGTTCGATCAGCGAATCGGTATCGTCGCTGGGCTTGAGGATCGAGACGCCGACCGAAATGGTGACGCGGCCGAGAATTTCGCCGGTCGATTTCTTCTTCAGCTCTTTCGACATCACGGCGCGACGGATGTGGTCGGCAACCGTCAGCGCCTGGCGCAGCGCGGTATTCGGCAGCACGACCGCGAATTCCTCGCCGCCATAGCGCGCGGTGATGTCCTGGCCCTTGATGGTTTGCTTCAGCGACATGCCGACCAGGCGCAGCACCTGGTCGCCGGTCAAATGGCCGTAGGAATCGTTGAATGATTTGAAATGATCGATATCGAACATCAGCAGCGAGAGCGGCTGGCCGCTGGCGAGCGCGCTCTGTACGGCGTGCTCGATCGAACGATCGAAATATTTGCGGTTGCCGAGGCCGGTCAAGGGATCGGTCAGGCTCTCGGCCCGGATCGCCTCGAGGCTGTGCTGCAGATTGCTGATTTCCGTTTTCGACAGCGCCAGCCGTGTTTCCAGCGCTTTGTTGGTGTCGCGCATTTCGCGCGTGGCCTTCACCAGCGTTTGGATGACGGTCTTGACCTGGTCGTGATTGTCGGCGGCCGCGAGCGTGTTCGCGGCACCCGACAGGCTGGCGTCGTAGCTCGCCGACATGCCAAGGGCGTCGGTGATCAGGGTCATCACGTCGTCGATTTCACCGATCACGCGCGCGCCGACCTTGTCGATGCGGTCGGTGGTCTTGATCTGGGAAAGGTAGGTTTCGTAAATCTGTTCGAGATCGGCCTCGGTCAGTTTGCCGTTGCGGGCCAGCGTCTCGTTGATGATCTTGTTGAGGGGAGAATTGTATCCGGTCGCATAAACGTACCAGATCTCGTAATTGCGGGGGACGGCGGTTTGCCGGAGCGACTTGATCTGACCAAGCGCCACTTCCGCGAAGGCCAATGTGCGTTCGTGTTCGTCGAGCACTTCATGTCCCCAAATAGCGAGCGTTCTGCCCGTCGTACCAACCGCAATATCCAGAAATAATGCGATCAAGCTAACGGAGGAGAGTGAACGGCCGGTAAACGGGTTCCCTCGGCTGATTGTCGCAGCCGAATGCAGCATGAAGATTGGGCTTCTGTCTGCTCAGGCTTTGCCGGAGCAGACATTGTCGGATCGGCTTTGCCGGATCAAACCCGGGCGCGAACCGGCCGCAACAGGAAGGCCGGCAGATGCGAATGATCGGCGGGCTCCGATGCTGCATCGCGGGGGGCACGTGCCGCCTCGGCGCGACCGATCGAGGGCGTACGCGAAGCCGGGGGAGCGCTGGGCGGGGTAAAAGCCGCCGCGGGAGCCTGCTGCGGCTGCGGGGCCGAAGGGCGGTCGCGGTCGCCGCTGGAGCGTTGGCGCTCGCGGTCACCGCGGCGCGGCTTGCGGCCACCGCGCGAACCTTCGCGCGTGCGCGGCTCGCGGGGCTGTTCGGTATCGCGGCTGTGGGCTTCGCTCGCACCACCCTCCGAGGGCTCGATCGCGGCGCCGCCATCGGCGTGGGGAATGGTTTGCCCGGTCAGCTTTTCGATCGCGACCATCGACTTCTGGTCGAGCGGCGTGACGATCGAGATCGCGGTACCGGCACGGCCGGCACGGCCGGTGCGGCCGATGCGGTGGACGTAATCGTCGGCATGATGGGGAACGTCGAAATTGAACACATGGCTCACCGCCGGGATATCGAGGCCACGGGCGGCGACGTCGGAGGCGACCAGCAGCGGGATTTCACCGTTGCGGAATTGATTGAGGGCCGCGGTACGCGCCGACTGATCCATGTCGCCATGCAGGGCGCCGACGCTGAAGCCGTGCTTTTGCAGCGACTTGTAGAGCAAGGCGACTTCACGCTTGCGGTTGCAGAAGATGATGGCGTTCTGCAGATCCTTGGCATCGCGCAACAGGCGGCGGAGCACGTCGCGCTTCTCGTGCGGCTCGCGGCCGACCGCGACCTGAAACTGCGATACGCCCACGGCGGTGGTGGCGGGCCTCGAGACTTCGATCTTCTCGGGATTGTGCAGGAAGGTTTCGGTGATGCGGCGGATTTCGGCGGGCATGGTCGCCGTGAAGAACAGCGTCTGCCGCGTGAACGGGATCATCTTGCAGATGCGCTCGATGTCCGGAATGAAGCCCATGTCCAGCATGCGGTCGGCTTCATCGATGACCAACAGTTCGACGCCGGTGAGAAGCAGGCCGCCGCGCTCGGTGTGGTCGAGCAGCCGGCCGGGCGTTGCGATCAGCACGTCGACGCCACGGGTCAATTTGGTGTCCTGGTCGCCGAACGAGACGCCGCCGATCAACAGCGCGACATTGAGTTTCTGGCCAGCGCCGTATTTGTCGAAATTCTCCTTCACCTGGGCGGCGAGTTCGCGCGTCGGTTCAAGGATCAGCGTGCGGGGCATTCGGGCGCGGGCGCGGCCCTTTTCCAGCATGGTGAGCATCGGAAGGACGAAGGCCGCGGTCTTGCCGGTGCCGGTCTGGGCAATGCCGAGAACGTCTCGGCGGGCCAGAACATGGGGGATCGCCTGTTCCTGAATGGGAGTAGGGGTGGTGTAGCCGGTGGCCGCGACGGCGGCGAGCACCTTGTCGGACAAGCCAAGATGGGAAAAGGACATTGAGCCTCTGGTAGATACCGCCGCTTGGAATCTCAGAAAAAGCTGTCGCGCTCAACCCCGGAACGGCACGCAAATTTGCACGGGGTTTTTGGTTACGCAGACAGGCGGCTTAATCAAAGCATCGCGTTTCGATACCGGGCCGCGTCAAGCCGGAACATAGGGGCGAATTGGCCAAAGTCAATGGAGCTGGTCGGGAAGCATCGAAAAAGCTTAATGTTTCTGCACATTGGCGGCGTCTTGGACGGTGTTTTGGGCGGTGTTTTGGGTTGGTTCCGAGAACGCTCGGGGTGTCACGAAAGCTTCGTTTTTGCTCCACCTGCCGCGCCCGGTTCCGCTACGCTGAAGCGGCCGAATCGGCCCGCATTTGAGGGGGCGGTGGGCGGCGCTGGCACACGGGCGAGGGCATGTTCCCAAAGGCGCGTCTCGATACGCTAAGCGACGGAATCTACAGCGTCGCCATGACGCGATTGGTGCTCGATGTCCGGCTGCCGGATGATTTCCATCCGCAGGACGGCAACGAATTGCTGCGCGGCCTGATCGCGCTGTGGCCGAAATTCCTGCCCTATGTGCTGAGCTTCGGCGTGCTCGGGCTGCGCTGGCTCGCCAATATCCAGATCAGGACACGCGCCGAATTCGTCAGCCGCGAATACACCTCTTGGTGGCTGTTCTACCTTCTGCTCATCACCTGCGTGCCGTTCACCACCATGGTGGTCGGCCGCTACGGGCATTTCGCGCCGGCGATCTGGCTTTACGCCGGCCATACCCTGCTGATTGCCGCGGTCGGGCTGCGCTTGATCCTGATCACGCCGCATCTGGAGCAGGGCGAGCATTTGCGCGAACGGCAATTGTCGGCGGTGCTGCTGATGGGCCTTTCAGTGCTGGCGATCGCGCTCAGTTTTGTTCACCCGCGGCTGGCGCTATGGGTTCTTGTCCTGAATTTCGCCGCGCCGCTCGTGCACAGATGGCGCCGTCCGGCCAGCGTGCCGGATTGAACCGGCCAGAACGGAACTAGCAAGAACTGAACTACCAAGAATTGAACCGGCAAGACCGGTTTGCCGACCAAGGCACGGGTGGTTTGTGCGCGCCGGGGATGGATTGGATCAAGCGGGAAGTGCGATGATGAATTGGCTGCCGTTTCGAGCAGCGCTGGTTGCAGGCCTGGCTGCGTCCCTGATGGCGTTGGCGCAGCCGGCGCACGCCGAAAAGCGCGTCGCGCTGGTGATCGGCAACAACGACTACAAGAACGTTCCTAAGCTGCAAAAGGCGGTCAACGACGCCCGCACCATGGGCGAGACGCTCAAGCAATTGGGTTTCAGCGTGATGGTCGCCGAGAACCAGACCCGGCAGGCGTTCAGCGAAAGCCTGCTGGCGTTCGACGCCGCGGTTGGGCCCGGCGATACCGCGTTCTTCTTTTACGCCGGCCACGGCTTTGAAATCGCCGGCCAGAATTTCCTGCTGCCGACCGACGTGCCGGCCGCCGGCGAAGGCCAGGAAGAGCTGGTGCGCGATGCCTCGGTGCTCGCCGATCGCATCATCGAGCGGCTGCAGAACAAGAACGTGCGCACGGCGATCCTGGTGTTCGATGCCTGCCGCAACAATCCATTCGAGCGCGCGGGCACGCGGGCGTTGGCGGGCGGCGGCGGACTGGCGCCGATGACGCAATTGCCGGAAGGGGTGTTCTCGGTGTTTTCGGCAGGCCCCCGGCAGACCGCGCTCGATCGTCTCTCGAACACCGACGACAATCCGAATTCGGTGTTTACGCGCACGTTCTCAAAGGAGCTGCTGCAACCCGGCGAGAATATGGTCCAGGTCGCCCAGCACACCCGCCGGCTGGTCAGCGAGATGGCCGAGACCGTGAACCACAAGCAGATCCCGGTTTATTTCGACCAGATGGTCGATGACGTCTTCCTCAACGGCCTGGCAAAGGGGCTGCCGGAAGCGGCGACCAAGCCGCAGCAGCCTGCCGCGCCGCAGCAGCAGGTCGCGGCGTTGCCGCCGGTGCCGGCGCCGCGCGCACCGCCATCGAACGAGACCGTCAACGCGCCGATCGCGCTGTTCTCGCGCCACAATGGCGGCTGGACCGTGGTGTTCTCGATCCTCGATCCGACGCTCGGGATTTCCTGGCGGATGGGGGACGCCGGTGACTTCCGCGAGACCGGCTTTCTGGACACGCTCGATCCGCGAACCCGCAAGCGAATGCCCAACCCGTCGATCGAGATGTCCGCCGATGCGCCGGCGGCCACGCTTCAGGTTCGCTATGTCGATCTGTCGGGCGAGATGCAGGGGCCTTTTCCGATCAAGTTCGATCCGGAAGCGGCCCTGATCCACGACCAGCGCAAAATCCTCGACATGACCGCGACGAGCTGGCTGTCGTTTCGCGAGTTCAACGGATTGCTGGTCTATTACACCCAGCTGATGTCGTATCGCTGCGCGATCCGCGAGGCGCGCGTCGGCATCGACACCGCGGTGCCCGACAAGGTTTTGAAGATGCCGCCGTGCGATCCCAGGGATCCCAGCGTTATTCCGGGCGACGCGGTGCCGTATCTCAAATTGCCGCCCGCAACCAAATCGGTATCGGTTGAGTTGACCTATCGCGACGGCAGCGTGTCCGAGATCAAAAGCTTCCGTCGTTAGATTAGGATTTGTTTGAAGCGGCGGGCGGGCAAGTTCGTCACCTCGCCCGCTTGGGGGGAGAGGTCGAAATTCGCAAAGCGAATTTCGGGTGAGGGGGCCTATCCGCGAGTCAGAACTCGTTGCAAGAGCCCCTCACCCCACCCTCTCCCCGCAAGAGCGGGGCGAGGGAGAAGTGACGGAGGCTATCCCGAAACGGAAAAGCCGCCATCGACCGGAATCGCGGTGCCGGTCACAAAATCCGAGGCCGCCGAACTCAGGAACACCGCAATTCCGGCGAAGTCGGCGATATCGCCCCAGCGTGCCGCGGGCGTGCGCGCCAGCACCTTGTCGTGCAGCCCATCGATCTGTTGCCGCGCGCCCTTGGTCAGGTCGGTGTCGATCCAGCCCGGCAGCACGGCATTGGCCTGGATGTTGTCGGCGGCCCAGGCACACGCGCAGGCGCGGGTGAACTGCACGATACCGCCCTTGCTCGCGGCGTAAGCCGGGGCGAAGCTCGCGCCGAAGATCGACATCATCGAACCGATGTTGATGATCTTGCCGCCGCCGGCGGCCTTCATGGCCGGGTAAACCGCCTTCGAGCACAGGAAGGCGCTGGTCAGGTTGGTGTGGAGGACGCGGTCCCATTCCTCGATCTCGAGCGCCTGTGGCGGCTTGCGAATATTGATGCCGGCGTTGTTGACGAGAATATCGATGCGGCCGAGCTCGCTCGTGACGCGTTCGACCATGGCCGTGACGGCGCCTTTGTCGGTGACGTCGGTGACAACTGAGATCGCCTTGACGCCGTGCCGTCCCAATTCGGCGACTGCTTCATTCGACTTCGCCTGATTACGCGCGACGATCGCAATCGCAGCGCCGGCCTCGGCAAGCCCGCGCGCCATGCCAAGACCGATCCGCCATTGCCGCCGGTCACGATCGCGACCTTGCCGCTGAGATCGAACAGTTTCGCCGTCATGAGCATTCCCCATTGTTGTTGGGCGGGCAGGCGACTTCGCCAGGCCCACCAGGTTGGTCATGGATTCAATATCAAGGCTTTATCAGGCTTTGATGTCGCGCGCTTCAGCGCTTGCTCTGCCAGATCAGGATCAGGCCGAGCCCGCTTAAGGCGGCGCCATAGCCTGCCCATTGGAGCTGGCTGATCATGAAGCTCGATGCCGGCCAGCGGATCACGCCGGTGCCCTGGCCGATCCAGAGCAGTCCGATGGCGAGCGCAACAAGGCCGACGGTCAGAAGCAAATTGCGCATCAATTGATCCTCATCGGCACTGGCCGCGCGGCGCCCCAGCGCAACAGGCGTCAGAGTGG
Organism: Bradyrhizobium sp. S69; assembly: GCF_009766005.1. Taxonomy (GTDB): domain Bacteria; phylum Pseudomonadota; class Alphaproteobacteria; order Rhizobiales; family Xanthobacteraceae; genus Bradyrhizobium. The sequence goes on from NZ_LMUK01000041.1 coordinate 507,901, forward strand.
CGCATGGCTAACTACGGAGCAAGGGCGGATGAGGTTTTCGAATTTTCGCGCCGCGCCCTTCATCAGGGCACAAAAAAGCCCCGGACGATGCCGGGGCTTTTTATCAGATCAGTAAAGACCTCAGTACTTGAACGATCAGTACTTGGCGACGACCGGGCCACCCCAGTTGAAGCGGTAGACCAGCGAGGTGCTGACGGTCTGAACCAGGGAGTCGTTGAAGTTGTTGGTAATGCCGGTCGGCAGATTGGTGCCGTCGGCGAGTACGTTGATGCTCTTGTTGCCGTAGTAGGCAGCGCGATATTCGGTCTTCATGAACCAGCCGGGCGAGGTGATGCCGAAGATGTTCAGGTTGTTTTCGACGCCGCCGCCGATGAACCAGCCTTCACCCGTGAAGCCACCGGTGTGGAGACCCGACGGAGTGACGGTGACCGGGTTGAGCAAGGTCGAGCCAGACCAATCCGAACCGGTGTAACCCGCGTTGACGTAGGACAGAACGTTCGGCGCCACCAGATAGCCGAGGCGAGCACCTGCCGCCCAGGTATCGCGAAGCTTCTCGTTGCCGACGAGGCCACCATCCGAGATCGAACCCTTGATGCTGCCAAACTGACCGTCAGCGAGAATGCCGAAGACCCAGCTGCTGTTGAACTGCCAGTCGTAACCCGCGCCGACCGTGCCAAACACGCCATCGCCGCCCTGCTTGTTGTTTGCGCAGAGAACGCAATTGCCGGTCGCTGTGTTGGTGACGCCGGTGTTGGCGTCCCAGATGCCGCCGCCAGCGCCGCCGAAGATGTACAGGCCGGTCCAGCTCGGAGCGACCGCAATCGGCGCTGCCTTGGTGTAGGTACGGGCCGGAAGGTCAGCTGCAAAAGCCGATCCGCTAAAGGCCGCAACCGCGGTCAGAGCAAGCAGAAATTTTTTCATTTTAATCCCTCAGCCAGTTAAGCGCCCGAATTCGACCGCTCGAGAATCTCGAAATCTTCTGTCCCTGTTATAGACGGTTTCGTTCCGAAAGCTGTTGCGCGGTAAGCACACCCGCCGGAAAACGGCCTGAAGACGGCTTTTGGGTGGTTTTGCTGGAATTCATGTAAGTATCTGTAACTACTTAAGAAAACTACAGGTAGGGTTATACGTCCAGCAAGTCGTCGCGGGCGTACGGCGCCTTATCGGAAATGAAGGCAAACCGGGCCTCGGCTTTGGTGCCCATCAGCCGTTCGACCGAATCGGCGGTGCCTTCGCGGTCGTCGGCCAGAAGCACCACGCGCAGCATGCTGCGCTTGGCCGGGTCCATGGTGGTTTCCTTCAACTGCGCCGGCATCATTTCACCGAGGCCTTTGAAGCGGCCGACGTCGACCTTGGCGTTGGCGTTGAACTCGCTTTTGAGCAGCGCATCCTTGTGGGCGTCGTCGCGGGCGTAGACCGTCTTGCTGCCATGGGTGAGGCGGTAGAGCGGCGGCACGGCGAGATAGAGGTGGCCCTCGTCGATCAGCCGCGGCGTCTGCCGGTAGAAGAACGTGATCAGCAGCGAGGCGATATGCGCCCCGTCGACGTCGGCGTCGGTCATGATGATGATGCGCGAATAGCGCAAATCCTCTTCGCGGTAGTGCGGCCCGGTACCGCATCCGATCGCCTGCATCAGGTCGGAGAGCTGCGCGTTGGCGGTGAGCTTGTCCTTGGTGGCGGAGGCGACGTTGAGGATCTTGCCGCGCAACGGCAGGATCGCCTGGGTCTTGCGGTCGCGCGCCTGCTTGGCGCTGCCGCCGGCCGAGTCGCCCTCGACGATGAAGAGTTCGGAGCCTTCGGTGGCGCTGTTGGTGCAATCGGCGAGCTTGCCCGGCAGCCGCAGCTTCTTCACCGCGGTCTTGCGCGAGGTTTCCTTTTCGGCGCGGCGGCGCAGCCGTTCGTCGGCGCGTTCGATCACGAAATCCATCAGCCGCGAGGCCTGCACCGGATTGCCCGACAGCCAATGGTCGAACGGATCCTTGATGGCCTGCTCGACGATGCGCTGGGCTTCGGCGGTGGCGAGGCGGTCCTTGGTCTGGCCCTGGAATTCCGGCTCGCGCACGAACACCGACAGCATCACGGCCGCACCCACCATGACGTCTTCCGAGGTGATGGAGGCGGCGCGCTTGCCCTGTCCGACGCGCTCGGCGTGATCCTTGAGGCCGCGCAGCATCGCGCTGCGCATGCCCGATTCATGGGTGCCACCGTCCGGCGTCGGCACCGTGTTGCAATAGGACGACAGGAATCCATCGGCATCGGCGGTCCATGCCACCGCCCATTCGCAGGCGCCGTGAGCGCCATTGCGGCCGGACTTGCCGGAGAAGATATCGGGATGCACGAGGGTGTCGGCGTGGATCGCAGCGGCGAGGTAATCCTTCAATCCGCCGGGGAAGTGGAATTCGTCCTCCGCCGGTACGTCCTCAAGCCCCTTGAGCAATTCGGGGTCGCAGCGCCAGCGGATTTTCACGCCGCCGAACAGATAGGCCTTCGAGCGCGCCATCTTGAACAGCCGCTGCGGTCTGAACGCGGCCTTGGCGCCGAAAATCTCGGTGTCGGGCTTGAAGCGGATGGTGGTGCCGCGGCGGTTGTTGATTTTGCCGAGCTCCTGGAGCTTGCCCTTGGGATGGCCCCGCTCGAACGACATCTTGTAGAGTTTTTGTTCGCGCGCGACCTCGACCTCGAGCAGCGAGGAGAGGGCATTGACGACGGAGACGCCGACGCCGTGCAGGCCGCCCGAGGTCTCGTAGACCTTGGAATCGAATTTGCCGCCGGAATGCAGCGTGCACATGATGACTTCGAGCGCGGATTTCTTCGGAAATTTCGGATGCGGATCGACGGGAATGCCGCGGCCGTTATCGGTGACGGTCAGAAAGCCGTCGGCGCCGAGATGCACCTCGATGAAGGTCGCATGGCCCGCCAGCGCCTCGTCCATCGAATTGTCGATCACTTCGGCGAACAGATGGTGCAGCGCCTTTTCGTCGGTGCCGCCGATATACATACCGGGCCTGCGGCGCACCGGCTCGAGGCCTTCGAGCACCTCGATATCGGCCGCGGTGTAGCCGGCCTCGGCGCTGGCGGCGCGCGCGGCGACCTTCAACGGGCCCCTTCCTTTCGGTTCCGGAGCGCCGAACAGGTCGTTAGCTGATTTTGTCTTGGCGTTCGATTTCAATGGTTTGGGCATGTATCTTCATGTGTTGCGCGCGCAAGGGCGCGGCGAATCGGTTACCGTGACTATGCCATGGATGGGCTTAAAAAGTGACCGTCGACGGCAGCATCCTTGCGCCGTGCCAGTCGTTCCAACAGATAGGGCACTTGCCTTGACGATGCGAGGCCCGGAATGCAATCACCGCAACTGGCGCTCGCACGTCACCCACGCTTCGGCGATCTCGAAAAAGGCGGGGCGCGGCGGGTTCACGGCCTGCGTCCAGCTTTGTGACTTGCCGTCACGCGACGGGCTGGCGTACCTGCTATCGCGGTACCAAATCCCAAAACAGACGAAGGCCAAAGAGGGCCGCAGAAGGGCGTTTCGTTAATGGAAGATTTTGCGCGCGCGCTCGCTGACTTCGTGCGTGACCACTCGGCCTGGGCTTCCCCGATCGTGCTGTTGCTGGCGTTCGGTGAATCGCTCGCCTTTATCTCGCTGCTGATTCCGGCCTGGGGCGCGCTGGTCGCGATCGGCGCGTTGATCGGCGTCAGCGGCCTCAGCTTCTGGCCGCTCTGGATTGCCGGCGGGGTGGGGGCGGCGCTCGGCGACTGGGTCTCCTACTGGTTCGGCTTCAAATACAAGGAGCGAGTCGCCCAGATGTGGCCGCTGTCGCGCTATCCGGAAATCCTGCCGCGCGGCGAATCCTTCGTGAAGAAATGGGGCGTGCCGAGCATTTTCATCGGCCGGTTTTTCGGGCCGCTGCGGGCTTCGGTGCCGCTCGCGGCCGGGATATTCGAAATGCCGTATTGGAGCTTTCAGGTCGCCAATTTCGTTTCCGCGCTGGTGTGGTCGGCAGCACTTTTGCTGTTCGGCGACGTGATCGGGCAGCTGCTCGAATGGCTGTGGCGGGTGGCCTGAAGCCAACCGCTATCCCGTCAGAAACTGCCGCGCGGCGGCCAGAAATCCCGCAGGCGCATCCAAAGGTACGCCGTGGCCCGCTCTGGGCACCACAGCCAGGCGCACGTCAGGAATGATTTGGACCATCCGCTCCGCGATCTCCGGCGCGAGAATATCCGAAAGCTCGCCACGGATCAGTTGTGTGGGCACGTTGATGTTGGCGCAGGATTGCCATGCCGTCGCAGCATCCCGTCGTCGTAAATTGAGCGGCGAACGCAGGACCCGGTCGTAGCGATAGGTCCAACGACCGTCCTCCAACCGCATCAGGCTGTCATCCGAGCGACGGCGATGAAGCGCCTCGGGCGGCAGGGCGTTGATCGACCGCGCGATCGCAAAGGCTTCGTCGCGGCTCGAAAACACGTCGCTGGCCTGCACGCTGGCCTGGATGCGGCTGGAGCCAGATTGGATGATCTCTGGGCCGATATCGACGATGACGCAGGCCGCCAGCTCTTTCGGCCGGCGGCCGGCATATTCCATCGTGACCATGCCGCCCATCGAGAGGCCGAGCAGCGCAAATCGCCGCAAGCCCAGCGCGCCAACGAAGGTTTCGAGGTCATCGGCCATGTCGTCGATGCCGTATCGGTCCGCCGCCGCCCAATCTGTCTCGCCGTGACCGCGCTGATCGAGGGCGAGCACGCGATAGCGATCGGTCATGGCCTCGGCGAAGGCGTCCCAGGATCGCGCATGGCTGGTGTATCCGTGCAACAGCACCAGATTTGGCGCGTCCGCCTGCTTCGATCGCCAATCGCGAAAATGGAAGCGCAGGCCGTGCATCTCGATCAGTTCGTCGACGACGGCGGTTTGAGTAGGTTCGAGATAGCCCTGCATGGCCGAAATTCCCCTGGTTCTTGCCGTCTTCGCCGGAAGGTCGATGGCGATCTCTATATTGTCCGGGTAAAATAAGATGTCAATATCATCCGGATAAAATTAGCTGCCGCCGGCCCGAAAATGCTGAGACGGTGAAGCCGCCACGCGTGTTTTGCGCTGTCGCACGCTGCGTGAAACGCTGGTAAAACGCGCTACGCCGAAAGCCGGAAAGCGGAAAACCGCACCGGAACATCCTTTTGCTGGGAGAACATCCGATGGAACTGACCCGACGTCACGCACTGGCCGGAGTAGGGGCTGGGGTTGCCGGGATCGCCGCGGCGCCGTTCTTGACGGCCATTCCCGCGGATGCGGCGGCGCCGGTGGCGGACAAGCAGGCGCCAAGTTTCTATCGCTACAAGGTCGGCGATATCCAGGTGACGGTGGTGTCCGACGGCAAGAATGTCTTCAAGCTCGAGGATACCTTCATCGTCAATGCCAGGAAGGAAGAGGTCAACGCCGCGCTCGAGAGGGCGTTTTTGCCGCCCGACATGTTCACGATCTACTTCGCGCCGCTGGTGCTCAATACCGGCGGCAAACTCGTGGTGATCGACACCGGCAATGGCGCGTTGGCAAAGGCCAACACCAAGGGCGCCAACGGACTGTTCGCCGACAACATGGCCGCCGCCGGTTTCGATCCAAAGGCGGTCGACATGGTGGTGATTTCGCACTTCCACACCGATCACGTGAACGGCCTGCTGACGGCAGATGGCACGCCGGCGTTTCCCAACGCTGAAGTGCTGGTGCCGGCGACCGAGTGGAAATTCTGGATGGATGACGGCGAAATGAGCCGCGCGCCGGCGGGCCGCATGGCGGGGCTGTTCAAGAACAACCGCAACATTTTCGAGGCTGGCCTCAAGAAAAAAGTCACGCCTTACGAATGGGGCAAGGAAGTCGCGCCCGGGCTGCTCGCGGTCGAAACCGTCGGTCACACCCCGGGCCACACCTCCTATGTGCTGTCATCCGGGTCGGGCAAGGTCTTCATCCAGTCGGATGTCACCAACAACCCGAATCCGTTCGCGACCAATCCGGGCTGGCACGCCTTCTTCGACCAGGACGGCGATGTTGCCGAAAAGACCCGCCGCCGAATCTACGACATGGTCGCGGTCGAGAAGCTGCAAGTGCAGGGCTTCCACTATCCGTTCCCCGGATTGGGCCATGTCGAAAAGGACGGCAGCGGTTACCGCGTGGTCCCCGCGCCGTGGAATCCGGTGATCTGATCCGCAACAGCGATGGCTTGACGAAAATCGCCCGCGGCCCTATAGCCGCGCCCATGATCAACGCTGCGACCATTTCTGTCGTTCGCCGCCGTACCTTCGCGGTACGGGCGGACATCTGCGTTTAAGATATCAGCCCCTGCCGCCGGATCCATTCCGCGGCGTTTCCCCTTAAAAATCTCGCGGTTCGATCTGGCGGCTCCTACGTCAAGCAGGAGTTTGAAGATGTATACGCCCCCGATGTTCAAGTCCGACCGCGCCGCAGGCCTGGCGTTTGCGGAAGCGCGCGGATTCGGCACGGTCTGCGCCTTTGACGGCAAAAAGCCGACCGCTTCGCCGTTGCCGTTCTACCTCGACTACGCCGATGACGGCACGCCGCGCGCAGCGTTTCACGTCGCGCGCGGCAATCCGCTGATCAAGCTCGCGGACGGCGCATCGTGCTGGACGCTGGCCGTGAACGGTGCGGACGCCTATGTATCGCCCGACTGGTACGTCTCGCCGGATCAGGTGCCGACCTGGCTCTACCAGACGGTGCATCTCAGCGGCACGGTGCGAAAGCTGTCCGACGAAGAATTGGCCGTGCAGATCGAGGTGCTCAGCGCCAAATTCGAGGCCTGGCTCGCGCCGAAACCGCCATGGACCTCGTCGAAGATGACGGCCGGGCGGCTGGACGCGATGAAAAAAGCCATCGTCGGCCTGGTGCTGCATGTCGAAGAGGTCGACGGCAGTTTCAAACTCAACCAGCATAAATCCGATGCGGATCATGCGGCGATCGCTTCGGCGCTGATGCGACAGCCAGATGACGCCGCGCAGAAGATCGGAAAACAGATGGTCGCGCTGCGGCCGCAGTTGGATTACACATCAGCGATGCCCGTCAGCGCATCCGAGCAATCGAGGAACGTGCCATGACTCTCATTGACACCAAGCAATCGCACATCAGCGACGCGACCAAAACGCCCAGCGTATTCGTCGACGGCGCGGCCGGAACGACCGGCCTTGGCATTAACGAGCGCCTCGCACGGCAGAACGACGTCGTGGTGAAAAGCATCGCCGACGACAAGCGCAAGGATGCGGGGGCCAAGCGCGCGCTGATGGAGGAGGTGGATCTCGTGATCCTGTGCCTGCCGGACGAGGCCGCGAAACAGACCGTAGCCCTAATCGACAGCATGGGTAATGCTGCTCCCAAGGTGCTGGATGCATCGACGGCGTTTCGCGTCGCCGCCGACTGGACCTATGGTTTTCCGGAACTCGCGCCGGATCAGGCCGATAAGATCCGAGCCGCGCGCAAGGTCTCGAATCCGGGTTGCTATCCGACCGGCGGCATCGCGCTGCTGCGGCCGTTGGTGGATGCCGGCATGGTCCCTGCGGACTACCCGATTACGATCAATGCGGTGAGCGGCTATTCGGGTGGCGGCAAGTCGATGATCGAAAGCTTCGAGAATGGCACGGCGCCGGCCTTCGAACTCTATGGCCTCGGCTTCGAGCACAAGCATCTGCCCGAGACGCAGCTTTACGCCCATCTGACGCGACGGCCGATCTTTGTTCCGTCGGTCGGCGATTACCGGCAGGGCATGCTGGTGTCGATCCCGCTGCATCTCGATACGCTGCCCGGCAAGCCGGCGGGCGCCGACCTGCACGCCGCGCTTTCCAAGCGTTACGCGGGGAGCAAATACGTCTCGGTGATGCCGATCGACGACGCCGCGATCAAGACCGGCAAGCTCGAGCCGGAGGCGCTCAACGAGACCAACCAGCTCGAACTGTATGTGTTCGCCAGCGACAAACACGGTCAGGCGGTTCTGGTCGCGCGCCTCGACAATCTGGGCAAGGGCGCCTCGGGGGCGGCGGTGCAGAACATGCGACTGATGCTGGGTTTTGCCGAGGTGTAATCTTGGACGACGCGACGCTGCAATTCTACCGGAGCAACGCCCAGTCCTATGCGGACTGGGCGAAGGCGCCGTCGACGCGGCTGCGAAAATTTCTCGCGCTGCTGCCTGCGGCAGGTTCGGTGCTTGAGCTCGGCTGCGGCGCCGGCAATCATTCGGCCGCGATGCTGGAAGCGGGATTTGCCGTCCATGCCACCGACGGTTCACCTGAGATGGCCGAGGTCGCGTCGCGTCGTCTCGGCCATCCGGTCCAGACGCTGCTGTTCCACGAACTCGACGAACAGGACGCCTATGACGGTGTCTGGGCCAGCGCCTGTCTGTTGCATGTGCCCCGCGATGAATTGACCGCGATCCTGGCCCGCATCCACCGCGCGCTGAAACCGTCCGGCGTTTTCTATGCGAGCTTCAAGGTCGGCGAGGGCGACGGTCGCGACAGCCTCGGCCGTTACTACAACTATCCCTCGCCGGAGTGGCTTGCGGCCAGCTACGCCACCGCGGCGAGCTGGACCCAGCTGTCATCCGATAGCAGCGAGATCCAGAGTTTTGACGCGGCGCCCGCGACGATGTTGCATCTGGTGGTGCGAAAGAGCGCGGCGTAATTCCCGCGCCCTCCGCTGAATATATCAAATCGGCTTTATTGCGCCTGCGTGATCAGCGCGTCGTATTGGGTGCAAACGGAATCCCAATCGATCGCTCCACCAGAGGTCATCTTCGCCTGGTTGGCCTGCATGATCGGCTGCATCTTCATCATCACGGCCTGACCCGACGCCGGATCCTTTGCCATCTTGGCTTGTACGAGCTGGCTCAGCTGAGTGGCCTTGGCCATCGCATCCTGCTGGGTGCACGCTGCATACGCCAAATTCGGCAACGTCAAAGCGGCCGTCAGAACAATCGCTATCATTGATTTTTGTAGAGTCATTTTCGATCTCTCTGTTTTTGGATGGCTAGCGCCACCCGTTGAGCAGCCAATCGTGACAATTCTGCGGTTGTCCGACGATGGCGAGCCGACGAATGAGACTGGAGCGTTTGCACTTGATTCAGGGGCGGGCGCGGGTTCGCGCGCAATCAAGTTTACGCAAATTGCGTAGACTTCCCTGCGGTGGCAAACGCATCAAAGCGAGAGACGGGAGCCCCGTTCCGATTCAACCGGAACGGGAAAGGCCCTGGTGCGACGTCAGACGATCTGGAAGATCGCCAGCGCCAGCACGACCTGGGCGAAGAAGCCGACGAGGAAAGCCAGCGTGCGGAATACCGGCAGGCCCAACGCGTAGACGATCAGATGGACGACGCGGGACCAGAAATAAACCGCGCAGGCGTAGACCGTCCATTTGGTCGAATAGTCGATCTGGGCGAGGATCAGAACCAGCGGCGCGAACACGATGAGATTTTCGACCGCATTATCGTGCGCGAACATCAGCCTGGTGGCCCATTCCGCATGCGGCTTGTCGGTCCGCGAGGGATTTGCCATCGCACCGCCGATGCCGCGGACGGCCGTGCGGTTGAGGACATAAGGCACCCACAACAGCCCGGTCAGGATAACCGTCAGCGTCAGCCAGAATATTTCGGGCGTCATCAATCCGGGTGTCATAGGTGTTCCCCCTCAATCAATTTCGAATCTGTCTTTAACCGTACGGCCGACTATAGCCAAACGTGTTTCGTTACGCTACGCGCGGACCCGAACATAGCTGCCGGGAGCGTCCTCGATCGCAGGTAGCGCGCCGGTGCCGACGCTGCGCGCGGGCACTTCCTCGGCGTCGATGCCGCCAAGCCAGCCGCGCCAGTCGGGCCACCAAGAACCCTTGTGCTCCTGCGCCCCGGTAATCCAGTCCGCCAGCGACACGTCCTTGATATGGTCGTTGGTCCAGAACTGGTATTTGCCCAGCGACGGCGGATTGACCACGCCGGCGATGTGGCCGGACCCGGACAGCACATATTTCACCGGACCGCCGAAAAACTGCGAGCCATACAGCACCGATTCCGCCGGCGCGATGTGATCCTCGCGGGTCGCCAGATTATAGACCGGGACCTTGACCTTCGACAGATCGAGCAGCGTGTTGTCGAGCACCATGCTGCCGGTCGACAGGCGGTTTTCAAGATAGCAATTGCGCAAATAATACGAATGGTTCGCCGCCGGCATCCGCGTCGCATCCGAATTCCAGTGCAACAGGTCGAACGCGGTGGGCGATTGTCCCTTCAGATAATTGCTGACGACATAGGACCAGATCAGGTCGTTCGAGCGCAGCATATTGAAGGCCATCGCCATCTTGCTGCCTTCGAGCACGCCGCTCACCTGCATGTCGCGTTCGAGCGCGGCGATCTGGTCTTCGTCGACGAACACCAGCAAGTCGCCGGCATGGGTAAAGTCGACCTGGGCCGCAAAGAATGTCGCCGAGGTGACGCGGACGCGGCGTTTCTCGGCAAGCCAAGCCAGGGTCGAGGCGAGCAGGGTGCCGCCGACACAATAGCCCGCGGTGTGAACCTTCATTTCGCCGGTGGCTTTTTCGATGACGTCCATCGCCGTCAGCGGGCCTTCCTTCATGTAATCTTCGAAGGTCTTCTGGCCGAGTTTCTTGTCGGGGTTGACCCAGGAAATCACGAACACGGTGATGCCCTGATCGACGCACCATTTGATGTAGGACTTTTCCGGCTTCAGATCGAGAATGTAGAATTTGTTGATCCAGGGCGGCACGATCAAAAGCGGCGTGCGCAGCACGTTTTCAGTCGTGGGCGTGTACTGGATCAACTGCATCAGGTCGTTCTGGAAGATCACCTTGCCCGGCGTCGTCGCCATGTTGACGCCGACCACCATATTGGAGGGGTCGGACTGGCGGATGCGCAAGCTGCCATGGCCGGCCTCGATGTCTTCGGCCAGCATCTTCATGCCGCGAACCAGATTGTCGCCGCTGGAGGCCAGCGTCTCGCGCAAGACTTCCGGATTGGTGAGGACGAAATTCGACGGCGAGATCGCGTTGGTGATCTGCTGGACGTAGAACTCGGCCTTCTTGCGGGTGTGCGGATCGAGGCCTTCGGCGCTGCGCACCAGTTCCTGCGCCCACTGCGTGGTCAACAGATAAAGCTGCATCAGGAAATCGAAGAACTGGTTCGACTTCCATTCGGGATCCTTGAACCGCTTGTCGCGCGGCGAGGGTTCGATCGCAGGCTTCGTCTGTTCGCCGGCCATGCGGCGCATCGAGGAGCCCCACAGATCGAGATAGGCCCGGCCCATCTTCATCTGCAAGTCGCCGGTCCGCTCCTTGTCCGACAGCCAGTATTCCGCGACCGTGGTGAAGGTCTTGATCACCTCGCCAAGCTCGTTCGGCGGCTTGTCTTTGGGCTCGCCATTCTCGCGCGGCTTGAGATAGGCTGCGAGCGCCTGGCCGCTGCTTTCCATGGCCCGCGCGAGATTCATCGCGAAGGCTTCGGGGTCGAAGGTTTTTTTGGGCTGGGTTTCGGTTTTGACGTCGCTCATATCGATAACACTACAGATTCATTTGTGGTTCGTCACCGCGCTCAATCGACGATGTTCTAATGGAAATTAATTCTCGCATCGAACGTGTTGCACTGCGATAGGAATCTTGGTTCTGTCATATTCAGGCCTCACCGGTTCAGTTTATTGTTCAGGCTTTAATCGTTTCCGACGACAGTGGTCAGGGCGGATGAGCCACTGCTGAAATAAGCGTCAGGGTGCTCCAAGGTTCAAGTATTTGGAGGTTCAAGTAGAGTGAGACTGCGGGGACGCATGTCGGAGAATCGAACAAGCAAGGCATTGCTCTGCGGCGCGCTGCTGATGACGGCGCTCACGCTGGGCGGCTGCGCGACGTCGATCGCGGACTTGCCGCTGGTCGGCACCCCTGCCGATGCTCCGGGACGCCCCAAGGAGGCCGGCAGCTATCTTCCGGTGGAGGATTTGCCGCCCAATCGCGACGAGGCCGCGATCGCGCCGGCCGAGCAGGCCAAGATCAAGGCGGAATTGCTGGCGGCGCGGGACCGCCAGGCGTCGGCCGCCGCCGCCAAGGATCAGGCGGCCGCCCAGGCCGCGGCCCAATCCGGCAGGTAACCAGCTGAAGTCACGCGACGGTCATGCTGGCGAAACCCGGGGGCCATGGTAAAAGAACCCAATTCAACCGCAAATCAGGTCGAAGACAGCAGTTTAGCGCCGAAATTTGCCCTAAATCTTTGATTGAAGGCGATTTCTAAACGAAACAAGTCGCGTTTCGGAGCAAAAGCTGTCAGCGATTCTGCCCTTACCCGGTTGCCGGAGCCAGGACCCATGGAAGATTTTTACCGCATACGCCGTTTGCCGCCTTACGTGTTCGAGCAGGTCAACCGGGCCAAGGCGGCCGCGCGTAATGCCGGTGCCGACATCATCGATCTCGGCATGGGTAATCCGGATCTGCCGACGCCGCCCCATGTCATCGAGAAACTGAAGGAGACGCTGGGCAAGCCGCGCACCGACCGCTATTCCGCCTCGCGCGGTATCACCGGCCTGCGCAAGGCGCAGGCGGCCTATTATGCTCGGCGTTTCGGCGTGAAGCTCAATCCGGAAACCCAGGTGGTCGCGACCTTGGGCTCGAAAGAGGGCTTTGCCAATGTGGCCCAGGCGATCACGGCGCCGGGCGACGTCGTGCTTTGTCCCAATCCGAGCTATCCGATCCACGCCTTCGGCTTCCTGATGGCGGGCGGTGTGATCCGCTCGGTACCGTCCGAACCGACGCCGCAGTTCTTCGAGGCGGTCGAGCGCGCGATCGTGCATTCGATTCCGAAGCCGCTGGCGCTGGTGGTCTGCTATCCCTCCAATCCAACCGCCTATGTCGCCAGTCTCGATTTCTACAAGGACCTGGTCGCGTTCGCGAAGAAGCACGAGATCTTCATCCTGTCGGATCTGGCCTACGCGGAAGTCTATTTCGACGACAACAACCCGCCGCCCTCGGTATTGCAGGTTCCCGGCGCGATCGATGTCACCGTGGAATTCACCTCGATGTCCAAGACCTTCTCGATGGCGGGCTGGCGCATGGGATTTGCGGTCGGCAATGAGCGCATCATCGCGGCGCTGGCACGGGTCAAATCGTACCTCGATTACGGCGCGTTCACGCCGATCCAGGTCGCGGCGACCGCAGCGCTCAATGGCCCGGATGACTGTATCAAGGAGATGCGCGACACCTACCGCAAGCGCCGCGACGCGCTGGTGGAGTCGTTCGGCCGGGCAGGGTGGGACATTCCGCCGCCGGACGCCTCGATGTTCGCCTGGGCGCCGCTGCCGGAAGCCTTCCGCGAGGTCGGCAGCATGCAGTTCGCGACCTTGATGGTGGAGAAGTCCGGCGTCGTGGTCTCGCCGGGCGTTGCCTTCGGCGAACATGGCGAGGGCTATGTGCGGATCGCCATGGTGGAAAACGAGCAGCGTATCCGCCAGGCCGCGCGCGGCGTCCGCCGCTTCCTTGAAAGCGGCATAGAAACGTTGCACAACGTGGTTCCTCTCGCCAACCGGCGGGAGGCCTGATTCCCCTTCGGGGATCACGCCGCGTCACAAGTCTTTCCGTCAGGTTTTTCTCGTCATGGTCGCACCCCTGAAAGTGGGTATTGCGGGGCTCGGCACGGTTGGCGCTGAAGTCGTTCGCCTCATCGAAGCGCAGGCCCGGATCTTGTCCGAACGCAGCGGGCGCGCGGTGCGCGTGGTCGCGGTCACCGCGCGGTCGAAGGCCAAAAAGCGCAATCTCGATCTGCGCGGCATCGCCTGGGCGAAGGATGCGCTGGCGCTGGCGAACGATCCCGGCATCGACTGCCTGGTCGAATTGATGGGCGGCTCCGGCGACCCCGCGCTGTCGGCGATCGAAGCGGCGCTGAAATCCGGCAAATCGGTGGTCACCGCCAACAAGGCGCTGATCGCCAAACATGGATTGCGGCTGGCGAAATCGGCCGAGCGGCACGGCGGCGCGCTGAATTTCGAGGCGGCGGTGGGCGCTGCGATCCCCGTCATCAAGACCCTGCGCGAGGGACTGGCGGGGACGGACATCAACCGTGTCTACGGCATCCTCAACGGCACCTGCAATTACATCCTGACCCGGATGGAACAGGAGGGATTGTCGTTCGCCGAATGCCTGAAGGACGCGCAGCGGCTCGGCTACGCCGAGGCCAACCCGTCGTTCGACGTCGACGGCCACGACACCGCGCAAAAGCTTGCGATCCTGGCCAGCCTCGCCTTCGGCACCAAGGTCGCGCAAAACGCGGTTTACGTGGAGGGCATTTCCTCGATCGCGCCGGAAGATTTGCGCGCGGCTGAAGAACTCGGGTTCCGCGTCAAGCTGCTCGGCGTCGCGGTGCGCACCCCCAAGGGCATCGAACAGCGCGTGCATCCGACCATGGTGCCGAAATCATCCTCGATCGCGCAGGTGATGGGCGTCACCAATGCCGTGACCATCGACGGCGAGGGCATCCCGCCGATCACGCTGGTCGGACCCGGCGCCGGCGGCGCTGCGACGGCGTCCGCTGTGGTCGCCGATATCGCCGATGTCGCGCGCGGCATCCGCGCCAAGCCGTTTGGACGCCCGGTGGAGCGGTTGCGCGCCACCAGCAAGGCGCCGATGGAGCGCCATGAGGGTGGTTATTATATACGCCTGATGGCGCGCGATCTGGCAGGCACGGCGGCCACGATTGCGACCCGGCTTGCCGAACAAAAGATTTCCATCGAATCGATTGTGCAGCGCCATCCCGATGGCGTTGACGCTGCGGGCACAAAGGGCAAAGCTTCGCCGGTGCCGGTCATTCTGATTACCTACGCCACCAGCGAGGATGCGGTCTATCGCGCACTTCAGGCGGTGCAGCGCGACAAGGTGATCAGCGGACGGCCGCAGGTGATACGGATCGAAAAAAACTAGCGCGTGGTCCGATCGGACGATGCGTTGAAGCGTTGATGTGCAGGCCGCAGGGGCTGCAGCCAGGTTCAAGGGAGTTCGCCAATGTCGACCCATATTTCCGTTCCGCCGCAGATGCTGCTCGAGCGCATCCTCACGCTCGAAATCGTGCGGGTGACCGAACGCGCGGCGGTGTCGGCGGCGCGTCTGCGCGGCCATGGCAACGAGAAGGCGGCCGACCAGGCCGCGGTCGACGCGATGCGTCGCGAACTCAACAAGCTGCCGATCGAAGGCACCGTGGTGATCGGCGAGGGCGAGCGCGACGAAGCGCCGATGCTGTTCATCGGCGAGAAGGTCGGCATCAACGCCGGCCCGAAAGTCGATATCGCGGTCGATCCGCTCGAGGGCACGACGTTGTGCGCCAAGAACATGCCGGGTTCGATCGCGACCATGGCGATGGCCGATGGCGGCACGCTGCTGCATGCGCCTGACGTCTACATGCAGAAGATCGCGGTCGGCCCGGGCTACGCCAAGGGCGTCGTCGAACTCGACGCGTCTCCGGCCGACAACGTGCGGCGGCTGGCCAAAGCCAAGGGGGTCGATCCCTCCGCGATCACGGTGCTGGTGCTCGATCGCCCGCGCCATTCCGACATCATCCAGGGCGTGCGCAGTACGGGGGCCGCCGTCCGTCTCATTACCGATGGCGACGTTGCGGGCATCATTCATTGCGCCAATCCCGATAAAAGCGGCGTCGACATGTATATCGGCACCGGCGGCGCGCCCGAAGGCGTGCTGGCGGCGGTAGCGTTGCGCTGCATCGGCGGCCAGATGCAGTGCCGGCTGATCCTCGACACCGAGGAAAGGCGCGAGCGTGCCCACAAGATGGGTGTCCTCGACCCCAAGATGATCTATGGCATCACGGATCTGGCGAAGGGCGACTGCCTGTTTGCCGCCACCGGCGTCACCACCGGTTCGCTGCTCTCGGGCGTCAAGTTCCGCAAGGATGTGATCGAGACCGAGACCGTGGTGATGCGCTCGGTCACCGGCACCGTGCGCTACATCAAGGCCGAACATCGCCAACTCGAGAAATTCCACCTCGATTGAGGGCGCCGGGATGGCTGACAAGGCTTCCGCTGAGAAGGCGTCAGCTGACAAGGTGGTGATCCGGCCGGTCGGCGCTGACGAGCGCGCGGTCTGGGAGCCGCTATGGAACGGCTACCTTGCGTTTTACAAGGCGACGCTCGCGCCCGGCGCCAGCGACGTCGCGTGGCAGCGGTTTCACGATTCCAGCGAGCCGATGTTCCTGCTCGGCGCCTATGTCGAGGGAAAACTGACCGGCATCGTGCACTATCTCTATCATCGCTCGAGCTGGACCCCGGGTAATTATTGTTATCTGCAGGATCTGTTCGTGGCCGACAGCGCGCGCGGGCTTGGGCTCGGCCGCGCGCTGATCGAGGCGGTGTACGAGAAAGCCAAAGCCGACGGCTGCAGCCGGGTATACTGGCTGACCCAAACCTCCAACGCGCAGGCGCGGATTCTCTACGATCAGGTCGCCGACGTCTCCGGCTTCATGCAGTACAGGAAATTGTTCTAGAGAAACGCGTCAAAACAAAAGACTAGAGCCCCGTTCCGATTCCATCGGAGCGGAAACGCTCTAGCCACGGACACAACAATAGCAAAAAGGGGAGCGCTTCATGTCTGACGTTTCGGCGGTAAAAGCACTGGTGTTCGACGTCTTCGGCACCATCGTCGATTGGCGCTCCAGCCTGATCGCCGATTTCACGGCATGGGGCGAGAAGAGGGGCATCAAGGCCGACTGGACCGCGCTCGTCGACGGCTGGCGCGCGGTCTACGCCGCGTCGATGGATGTGGTGCGCAAGAACCCGCAGAATGGCTATGTGATGCTCGATACGCTGCACCGGCAGTCGCTGGAGAAGCTGGTCGCGCAATTGTCGATCACGGGCCTCACCGACGCCGACCTGCATCACCTCACGATGGGCTGGCACCGGCTGAATGGGTGGCCGGACAGCGTCGCCGCCCTGACCCGGCTGAAGACGAAATTCATCATCAGCCCGTTGTCGAACGGCAATGTTGCGTTGCTGACCAACATGGCCAAGCACGCTGGCCTGCCGTGGGATCTGGTGATGTCGGCGGAATTGTTCGAGCACTACAAGCCCGATCCGGAAGTCTATCTCGGCGCGGCAAAACTGCTGGGCCTGAAGCCGGAGCAGGTGATGATGTGCGCCGCCCACAATCACGATCTGAAGGCGGCGCAGCAGCTCGGCCTCAAGACCGCCTTCGTCGCGCGCCCGACCGAATACGGCCCGTTGCAGAAATATGATTTCGGGGCCAAGGGCGATTGGGACGTCATCGGCAAGGATTTTGGCGAGGTTGCCGACAAACTCGGGTGCTAGCTGCTTTTGGCATCCAGGGTAGGTGCGTTGCATTTTAGCAACAGTCAGCCTCGAAATTGAATATCCGGGCTTTCCGCCATTGCTTGGCCTGATCGCCGCTCCAACAATCGCCGGTGTCGCAAGCTTGGTGATGCGATCCGGCCCAATTGGGAGACGGTGACATGAACCTGCGGTTGGCAACATTGGCGGGGTTTAGCCGGGAGGTCGCTCTACCGGCGTCTGTTCTGGTGTGGATGGTTGCGTCCGGCTTCGCCGGCGCAGATAGCAGCGCAGCGGCACCGATGGTTGACCGCCTCGCACAATCCCTGACCGCCGACGCCAAATTCGCTGACAACAAGTTCGCCGACAAGATACAACCGGTCGCGTCCCGCGCCATCGACGTCGTGCCCGCGCGCAAACCGGTGACGGAGGCGGCAACCGCTGACATCGCGCCCGCCGCGCGTGAACCGGAACCGGTTGTTACCGCCGCGTTGATCGCTTCGGCGCCTGCGCTGCCGGTCGAAAATCCACCGCAGCAAGAAGCCAGGACGGTCGTGGCTTCGCTGGAGCCCGGCGACGTCGGCCAGGGTGACGCCAGTCAGGCCGCCGGCTCAACCGAAGCGCACGACGAGTGCCTCGTCGCGGGTAGCTGTGTCGACCATTATTTGTGGACGCTTTACCAGCGCACGCCCAAGGAAGACGCCATCAAGATCGAAGACCAGCGAAAAGTGACCGTCAAGAAAAGAGGCAAGATGGTCACGGTCACCAGGAAGTTTACAAAGCTCGTCGATGAGGATTTCGGGTGGAAGGATCCGAAGGCCGCCGAGCATTTCGGCAAGCCGCTGGACGACTATGTGATCGGCGGCATGGATCAGGATTTCAAAGTCAGGCTGGTTCAAATGCTCCGCGCCGCCGACGCGGCAGGCCTGTTGCCGGGCATCACCAGCGCGTTCCGCGATGATTATCGTCAATCGATCGCCAGCGGCCTCAAGGCGGCCGACAACCGGTCCTATCACGGCGGCAGCCTTCGTGGCGGCTACGGCCACGGGCTTGCGGCGGATATCGTCAGCGTCAATGGGGCGACGCGCGCGGAACGATTGGCTTCGAGTGAAGGGCTCTGGAAGTGGGTCGATGCTCACGGCATGGAGTTCGGCATCGGGCGGCCTTATCTCGATCGGGATCCGCCGCACGTGGCGCCGATCGACGGCAAGGAATATGCCGATCACCATCCCGGCATGAAAGCGCGACAGGCGAGGGCGGCCGCCAGGCACGGTCACGGCGTTGCCTCGCGAGATGGGCACGGCGTGTCCAAACATGCCAGGACGGCAGGGGCGCCGAAGGTGCGAACGGGCTGACCGGCTTCCGCGCTTCGAGACCCCGGCCGTATGCCGGGGCCTCGCGGCTGGACGATCACGCGGCTTGGGCGATCGCGTTGACTTCGCTGTCGGCCAGTTTCGTCAGGGCGTCGTCGGTCTTCTTTTCCTCGGCCAAGGTCTGATCAAGGAGTTTCACCGCGTCCTTCATGCCGAGCTTCGCGGCCCAGGATCGCAGCGTTCCATAACGGGAAATTTCGTAGTGTTCCACGGCCTGTGCTGCGGCGAGAAGCCCGGCATCGAGCGCGGGTTCATCCTCGTACTCCTCCATGATCTCCTTGCCTTCGTCGAGGATACCTTCAATGGCGTCGCATTTTTTGCCGCGAGCCGGCTTGCCGAGCAATTCGAAAATCTGTTCGAGCCGCTCGATCTGGCCTTCGGTTTCCTCGTGATGCTTTTCAAAGGCCGCCCTCAGCTTGTCGGAACTGGCGGCCTTCGCCATCTTCGGAAGCGACTTATAGATTTGCTTTTCGGCGTAGTAGATATCCTTCAGGGTATCGAGAAACAGGGCGTTGAGATCTTTTTCCATGGTGCCTCCGGGGGTGTGAACTTCTCGTCCTCAACCGACCTGCTGAGGGAACGTTCCAAAGACACCGTGCGACATCTCACCCAGCTTAGTTAGCGCCTTACTCATTGTGCTGGGTTTGCGTTCGGAAATGTGCCGGCGCGCACGGCAACGGTCGTCGGGGATAATCCCGCGCGGTCAGGCCGGCGCCTGCGTGGCAAATCTTCTGCAATGTTCGAGGTAGGCCACCTCATGGCTGCCGATCAGGGATACGACGCTTGACCAAAGCCATGACGGCGCGTCCAGTGTCTTCGATCGGTGGCGCTCGAGCTCGGATGACCAGCGTTTCCTGGTCGCTGCGTCCATCTGGCGCGCATGAGCCTTGCCGACGACGCCGGCAAGAAAACTGGCTGCCTTCATGGCGTCCGCTATCGTGAGTTGCTCGATCTCGATCTTCAGGTCCTGCGGCAACAGTTCCCGAATGAACACCGAGCGGCGTTCGAGCTTGCCGGCGACCATGCGCTTACCGAGATGCGGCGACAGATGAATGGCGCCTTCCACCACGCGCTCGGCGTGGCCTTTCGGTACTACCGTTCCGCGGTAATGGGGCGCCGCCGCCGCGACCGCCTCCTTGACGTCCATCAACGCCTGATCGCGCTTCTTGCCGCTGCCGACCCCCAAAAGCACGGCAAACCGCAATAACCCGAGCGAACTGCAGCCTTTCATCCAGTACGCGGCATCGAGCATCTCGACGTGGGCATCGTCGTCGCGGGAGCGAAGCGAAGTCGCGAGGTGCCGAAGCGGCGGCGTCCGGAATAGCGCGGCGATCGCCGTTCGCTCCCGCTTCGAAAGCGCCCAGAACTTGGAACCGAGAGGAATCGTTGGTTTCTGGTTCGCGAGGCGCTCGTTGGCCAGTTGCTTCCAGGAGCGGGCGACTGATTTTTTCATGACGAGTTGAACGGACTTCGGCGCATCGTCGATCGCGTCCGCGTCCTGACGCAGGGCGGCGCGGTATCCTTCGATCACCTGCTCCATGATATGGGCTGCCGTGACGCCCGGCAGATCCGATCCGCGTGATGCGGTCGCCAGCGACAGCGCCAGCCGTATGATATCGTGCGCGGGATTTCCGATGACGGTCTGGTCGAAATCCCGGATTTGGATGGCTACTCGCCCGTCGGCCGCTGCGACCGGGCCCAGATTGCCGGCGTGGCAATCGCCACATATCCAGATCGGTGGTCCCTCGGGCAAGGTGCCGCGCTTCTGCGCTTCGAGCCATTCGTAGAATTTACCGGTGCTTCCGCGCACATAAGCGTGCGCCGAGCGCGCCATCTTGAGCGTCTGTTGCGTTCGCAAGGCGGAGAGGCGTTCGGTCGGACGGAGCGATTTCTTGGAGGTCATGGCCTGCGCACAAAAGACGAAGCTCAGAGGTCGAAAAATCCCCCACCGAGGTGGGGGATTTCGAATTCCGGGTTCAACGCAATAACAGAATCAGAATGATGAGGGGAATCGGAATTCCGACCAGCCAGAGCAGAATGGGCATATAATTTCCTTTCTTGTTTTAACGATCTCAATTGCAATTATTGGCGGCGCGCTGTGGATAACCGGGTTTTAGATCCCCACGTGCCGTCGCGGAGTCCGCCGCCCTCGGTTGCGGCGAGGCTTGCGCAGAACGCGCCGATCAGCAGTGACGCGGTGAGCCAGAACGCAAGCTGTGCGGTTGCCTTTCGCGTCGCATCGAGATCGGCCTTGGCTTGGGTGACGACCTCGTTGACCCGCTTGTCG
Organism: Bradyrhizobium sp. S69; assembly: GCF_009766005.1. GTDB lineage: Bacteria > Pseudomonadota > Alphaproteobacteria > Rhizobiales > Xanthobacteraceae > Bradyrhizobium. The sequence goes on from NZ_LMUK01000041.1 coordinate 528,868, forward strand.
GCATCGGCCTGACTAAGCCCGGTGCGCGCGGCAACCACCTTGGAGACATACTCACGATCGCCCGGCTTCAGCTCGCCGCCGTTGCGGAAGCTGGAAGTGAAGAGACGCAGCATCTCACCGCGAGACTCGCTGGCATTTCCGCCGTTCTGCGACGCCGGGGTATCGGAGCGCAGCAGGGTGTCGACATAGCCGTCCATCGGTCCGCTGCGGCTGGCGGCTGCGGCTCCCTGCGTTGCGCCGGAGGCTCCGCCGCTAATCAGGCTGCCGGCGGGCGAGGCCAGCAAAACCGCTCCCAGCACCGATGCCAAAGCCCAGGCGATAAAGCCATGTGCGGTGTCGCGGAAGTACACCTCGTCGCTGTGAACGCCGACCCAGCCGGTCCGCAGCCGGCCTGCAAGGTAGCCGCCGATCGAAGACGACAGCATGGCGATGACGATCAGATAGAGTCCGGTGCCGATCTTGAAGGTCGTCGCGGAAACCCCGCTGCCGGCCCAGGGTGATACGACTGACAGGCCGAGTCCGATTCCGAAGGCAAGCAGAACGAAGGTGAGGGCGCAGGAGACCACCGCGCCCGCGGTCACCGCAGCCCACGACACGCCCGCAACGGACGGCTCAGCGGTCTCCGACCCTGGTTGAATGACGACGGCATCGATCATGGTGTGTGCTCCTTGGCCCTTTGCGGCAGAATGTTGTTTCTGATGGCGCGATAATGGGCAGGAGGAACAATGGTTCCACGGGCGAAACGGGAATCAGTGGCCAAGCGGTATCATTGAGTTCAACCGAGTACGGCAGCGAGAGCATCGAACCATTCAGCGGCGGAGAGGGCGATTTCTTCCCCTAGCCGCCGTATGTGTCGTGTGGCTTCGCCCAGTCCGGAAGCGCACGCGCCGGTCCGTATTCTTCGCGACCTTTTGGCAGCACGTCGAAGAATCCGTAGATCCCGAGAAATTGCTCGCCGCCACGACCAAACGCGCCGTAGGTGTGGAAGATTTCCCCGTTCGCGTTCTTGTAGAACACGCTTTCTCCCGAAAGATCGGTCGTCGTCCCAGGATTGAACGCGGTGAAGTTATAAACGGCCTTGCCCGCCGCGATCTGTTCGGGGCTGAAGGACACGTGGAAATCATAGTTGAAATCCGACTGATCGGAGGAGACCCAATTGAAGTGCCAATTCATCTTTTTGCGTACCACTTCGATCTCATCGAGCGGGGCGCGGGCGATCGCCACATACGACATGTCGTGATGTTCGAAATGTTCCAGCAACTGAGCGACGTGGTCGACCTCGAGCGAACACCCGGGACATTGCCAATCTTGTTGGGGGCCCATCATGAAGTGTTTGACGAACAGCTGACTGCGGCCTTCGAACAGGTCCGACAGGCTGACTGTGCCCTTGCGAGAATTGAAGAAATACTGCTTTTCGACCTTGACCCACGGCAGCGCGCGTTTCTCGGCAGCCAACTCGTCGTTTAATTTCATGAGCTGCTTTTCGCGCTTCATGAGCGCCAAGCGGGCTTGGTTCCACTCTTCCCGGCCAACGACGCGATGCGCGGCTAGCGCCGCAAGATTGGCCTCGCGTTGTTGATCGATCGTCCGGTTCTGCCTTGGCTTATCCATCGACTAACTCCCCTTGATGCCGGCCAGCCTCGCAAAGCCTGCGACGAACCGCACCGGCGGTTTGATCCAAGGACGTTCTGAAAACGCGTAAGCCGACAGGGGCTGCGCGAAGTATTTACGCGAAAGGAATGGGAACTTTGCTGGTTCCTCGATCCCGTACCGCTCCATCACTTCCGCTTCGATACCGGCTTCACCAATCGATGGCGTCGATGGGACCTACCTGCAATGTGCGTTTGTCGGCCTTTACAGTCATCCCTACGACTTCGGCGACGGCTCGATCGAGGCGTCCTAGTGTAACGGGAGGGTTTCAATGGGAGGTCTCGCGCCAGCATTCCAGGTTGGGAGTGTGACCGTGGCTAAGGTCGAGGAACAGCTTCTGCGCGGCATTCCTCCCTCGTTTCTCTATCCTGGATTGACGCCGGAAGAGTTCGCGATCACACAGCAGGCTCTTGCGGCAAGTGACCTCGAGCCGTCCCGAGATGCACTGGTCTTGAGCGTGCATACCTGGGTGGTCAGAACGCCGCGGCACCTCATCCTGATAGATACGGCGAGCGGAAACGATAAAGAGCGACCGACGAATCCGCTATTTCATCGGCAGAGCCTGCCTTACCTTGAACGTCTAAAAGAAGCCGGAGTTGATCCGGAGGCGGTCGACTTTGTCTTTAATACGCATCTCCATGTCGACCATTCCGGATGGAACACCCGTCTCCTGAATGGGAAATGGGTTCCGACGTTCCCGAACGCGCGTTATGTTTTTCCAAAGGCCGAGCGCGACTATTATTCCAGCCCGGCCAGCCACAACGAAGCAAATCTTCCGAGCCTCGGTGTGTACGAGGACAGTGTCCTGCCTGTGATCGAAGCGGGTCTTGCGGACTATATCGGCCCTGAAGGGGGCAAATATCTCGACATTTTCGAATTCATCCCGACGCCGGGACATAGCATCGGGCATATGTCTATCGCTCTTGAGTCAGGTGGCGAGACCGCCATCTTCGCTGGTGACCTCATGCACACCGCGCTTCAGGTCGCTCGACCCGACATGAACACTGTCTATTGCGAGTTCGCGGACGAAGCTCAAAGGTCGCGCCGGAGTTTGCTCAGCCGCGCCGCTGAGACCCGTGCACTTTACCTCGCCACTCACTTTCCCGGTTCGTCTGCCGGCTTCGTTACGTCAGGCGCGGACGGTTTTACCTGGCGCTACGCTCAAGGAGCATCGTCATGAAAGCCCCGGAACGCATTGACCTTGAGCAAGTCGCCTTCGAAGAGCATCGCATAGACAGCAATACGTCCGGCGTCTCTCTTTATCTTCGCAATAAGCGTTTGCGGACCATGACAAGCTTTTCCGCCGAGCGGACGATAGTCCTGGTCCATGGAGCTACCTATTCGTCCGGCAGTCTTTACGACGTGCGCCTCGGCGGTTTCTCGTTCATGGATTATCTCGCCGCTCAAGGTTATGACGTCTTCGCGGTCGACGTACGAGGTTATGGCCTATCAACTCGCCCTCAGGCCATGGAAGAAGATGCGCGACTGAATCCACCGCTGATCGGCACAGACACGGGCGTATCGGATTTTTCGAGCGCCGTGGATTTCGTTCTTAAGCACCGCGGATTGAAAAAGGTAAACGTGTTTGCGATGTCGTGGGGCGGCACCGTGGCCGGCGCCTATACGGCGGTAAATAGCTCAAGAGTGCGCAAGCTTGCGCTACTTGCGCCGCAGTGGCTGAGCGACAAGCCAATCCCAATCGACATGGGTGGCGAACTCGGATCCTATCGGCTGGTTCCCGTGCTCGATACTCTGCCGCGCTGGTTGGGAACCGCTCCTAAATATGCCCAAGACTCCCTCATTCCGGCTGGCTGGTTCGACCAGTGGGCGCGGGCGACGCTCGCCGAAGATCCGTGGAGCAGGGATAGGGTGCCCGACCGGCTGCGCGCGACCAACGGTCCGATCGAAGATATTCGGAAGTATTGGCGAGCCGGGAAGCCATATTATCAGCCCTCCGCGATTACTGTCCCGGTTTTGTTGCTGCACGGCGAGTGGGATATCGACGTTCCTATCGAAATAGCACTGGAATATTTTCGGGAGCTTCGATCGGCGCCCTATCGCCGATGGGTCGAGATCGGCGAGGCCACGCACATGGCCCTCCTTGAAAAAAATCGACTGCAGGTGTTTCGCGCGATCACGGACTTCTTGTCCGAGGATTACAGGCCCGAATGACCGGTGCACGGATCGCATCGGCGGCCTCCTACCTGCCGGACGTATGACGCTCGTGAATTACACCGATCAGCGCACGCCGTTTCTCCAGTCTTTGGCGACCCTCTACATTCGCCAAACCGACAATCACAGCAATGGACCCAGCACATGATCATTCGTTCTATTCTCGCCAGTGTTGCCACCTCGGCGATGCTTAGTTGTTCGGCTGCGGCATTTGCCGAGCCGATTTCGCACCCGCCGCAGATTGCCTTCACCGCGAACGTGACCTATCCGGAGACCGCGAGTTGGTCCGCGAAGCATCGCGCGTTCTTTGTCAGTTCGGTCCGTCATGGCACCGTAGGCAAGGTTACGCTTGATGGGAAATACATGCCGTTCGTGGCAGACGACAAGCTCGTCTCCACGGTGGGACTTCTGGCCGACGACGCGCATAACACGTTGTGGGTGACCAATTCGGACCCTGGCGCGGGCGATCGTACGAACGCGGCGACCCAAGGCAAGCTGGCGGGCGTCGCCGCCTATGATGAAACCACCGGCGAGCGCCGTGCCTACTACGACCTGGGAAGCCTTAGTCCTGGCTCGCATTTCGCGAACGACGTTTCTGTTGACGACGCCGGGAATGTCTATGTGACCGACAGCTTCTCACCGACGATTTTCCGCATCGGCAGCGATGGCAAAGCGTCGATCTTTGCTCAAAACGTGCTGTTCGGCGAGGGCAATGGCTTCAACCTCAATGGTATAGCCTGGCACAATGACGGTTTCCTCATCGTGGGAAGATACAACAGCGGCGAATTGTTTCGTGTAAATATCGCCGATCCGACCAAAGTCGACAAGGTCGAAGTATCTGAAGTGCTGAAGGGCGCCGACGGCTTTCGTCTCGTGGATAATCAGCATCTCGTCGTCGTTCAAAACCTCGGTGTTGACCGTACCGTGGAGCTGGTCTCGACCGATGGCTGGAAGTCGGCCAAAGTTGTCCGGCAATTAAAGAGCGTGATGTCTATGCCGAGTTCGGCGACGCAAATGGGCAAGGACGTCTACGTTCTCAATTCGCGAATCGACACGCTTTTTGACCCCAAAGCCACGAAGGTGAGCGACTTCGTGTTGCAGAAGTTCTGACGGATCCGATGGCGCCGAGCGCTTACGCTCGGCGCCATCGAGGCGCCCTCAAGCTGTCCCGAAGAGAAATCCGCATCCTTGCCAATCGGCACATCCACAGGTCCTGCAATGGTGTCATGACTTCCGTTGCCGGCCGATTGCTTGCACGACCTGCTTACGCAGCCAACTGTGGGCCGGGTCGGTCTGCATCCTTGGATGCCAGAAGAGGTTCATCGAAAATCGTGAGAGCGCGAGGGGCGGTGGATGGATCTCAAGCACATTCTTGAAGCGTTCCAAAAAGCGGCTTGGCAACGTGCAAATACAGTCGCTATTGCTGAGGACGAGCGGTGCCAGGGCGTAACTCTGGATAGAGACCGACACTGATCGCTCTCGGCCAACTTCGGCGAGCGCGGCATCGATCATGCCGTGGAACTGGCCGCCACTTGTCGAAATTAAGAGATGCTCGAGCGAGCAATACTCGTCGAGGGTAAATGGCTTGTCACCGCGCGGATGTCCGACGCGCTGGGCGGTGAGAAACTCGTCTTCAAACAGCGTTGAAGCGATGAGTTCATTTGAACCATCTTCAGCCGCGCCGACGAATAGATCGATGTCGCCTTGCTCCAAGTGAGTTGCAATTCTGGCCTTGTCAGGCAACGTGAAGGCGATTTTCACGAGGGGCGCCTTTGCCTTGACCATAGGGATCAAATCGGGCGCGAGAATTGCTGCGGGATTGTCGGTCGCCGCGATCTTGAAGACACGCTTGCTGTTTTGAGGATCGAACACGTGTGCCGTTTTGATGAAGTCATTTATTCGATCGATGAGCTTCGTCAGCTCCGGCCGAAGCGCGATTGCATGAGGTGTGGGAATCATTCCGCGGCCGGATGCTGCCGGGATGAACAAGGGATCGTTGAGAAGTTGGCGGAGACGCGTCAGCCTCGCGGAAAGCGCCGACTGCGTTATGTTGAGACGCGCTGCAGCGTGCGTTACGTTCTGATCTATCAACAGGGCATCAAGGGCCTGAAGAAGACCAGTATCAAAATCCATGAACTCGCTCGCCAAGTTTATGACTCCATCGGTCGCGTAATGGCCTTAGCCAACCACTCAAGTCCTCGCCGCACGTAATTTGTTCCGACCTGAGCGCGCGCGAACGTACTCGAAAGGATGGTAATAGACCAAGGTCCGCTGATCTTCAAAGTGTGAAGCCCGTCGGTTGTCTCGGACAGGTGGTTGGGAATCTTGATTGTGGAGACGATTGCCCGGATGTGGCGCGAGCACTTCATCAAGGGCAAGACGATCAAGGAGTTCGCGCGTGTGCCCAAGCGCTGTGCGGCTGAGCTTATTCGGATTCCGTAAAACACCTGATCGACACACCTCAACCGGTCGCAATTCGGTTGCGCCTAAACGCTAATTTATTGGGCGAATTCAACGTGATTTGCCCTGTCCAGACCGCTCCGGAAAAATAATTCGCTTTGCGTTTCCGCCAAATCACACACATATCTGCGTCGTCTCATCCCTCACGAGGGGGCGTTGGCCATCGTCACGAACGTTGGGATGAGATGCGGTGGACGCAGATGCGCTATTGACGAACAGCGCGTGACGCGGACGGCGAAGTCGTGTGGTCCTGACGCCCCAGTGGCCGGTGTCAAGTTCCTCGGAAGCTCACGCTTCTTGGGGGCGACGGTGACAAACAAGCCAGGTCTCGCCGGGGAGAGCACGATATAAGCTGTAAAACCATTGCGCAGGGAAGGCCGGACTGCTTCCGCTGAACCTG
>NZ_LMUK01000041.1:535637-581093 GCF_009766005.1 Bradyrhizobium sp. S69
CTTGCTTGTGTATCCTTGCACATGAGACCGCGGGTGCAGCGCGCACCCGGTCTTCCCTGCGCCCTTGTTTTGGGCGGACTGAATTTGCAAAACTCGGGCGAATGCTGCCGCGAGATCGCGAAGGTATGCCTGCCTCTGAAGTCGTTCTGCGCTGTGTAAAACCGGCGTATCGGGGCATCCAGGGGCTACCGATGTGCTACTTTGGTCAACATCGCGGGGCAAGCGTAGCCCGGATGAGCGAAGCGACATCCGGGGCAGATGGATATCCTCCCTTCGTACACCCGCATGTCGCTGCGCTCATGCGGGCTACGTTCATCCTCCGATTGTAGATGGCATCATGACGCTTCCCGCCTCCGCATTGCCCGTCGAAATGCTGCCGTCGTTTCTCGGCGTGGCGCATTCCGCGACCGGCAAGGTGTGGCGCGACCGGCTCGATGCGCGGGGCGCGGCGCGGGCGCTCGCGATCACGCAACGCTATCAACTGCCGGAAATGCTGTCGCGGGTGCTGGCGGGACGCGATGTCGAGCTCGACGCGGTCGCGGATTTTCTCGACCCGACCATCCGCAAATTGATGCCCGATCCCTACACCGTGACCCAGATGGAAACCGCGGCCAAGCGCATCGCGGACGCCGCCATCCGCCGCGAGAAAGTGGCGATTTTCGGCGACTACGACGTCGACGGCGCGACCTCGGCGGCACTGTTGGCGTGGCACCTGCGCCATTGCGGCCTCGATCCGCTGATTCACATTCCCGACCGGATCTTTGAAGGCTACGGCCCCAATAGCGAGGCGATCCGCATGCTCGCGGGCAAGGGCGCGACCTTGCTGGTCACGGTCGATTGCGGCACCACCAGCCTGGAGCCGCTCGCCGAGGCGCGACGGCTGGGGATGTCGGTGGTGGTGATCGATCACCATCAATCCGGCGACGAATTGCCCGAGGTCGATGCGCTGGTCAATCCGAACCGGCCCGACGATCTCTCCGGCCTCGGCCATCTCGCGGCCGTGGGCCTGGTGCTGATCACGCTGGTCGCGGTCAACCGGGAACTACGCAGCCGCGGCTTCTGGACCAGCGAAATGCCGGAGCCGGATCTGCTCGGCATGCTGCATCACGTGGCGCTCGGCACGGTCGCCGATGTCGCGCCGCTGATCGGGCTGAACCGCGCCTTCGTCGCCAAAGGCCTGATCGCGATGCGCAGGCGGGACCATGTCGGCCATACCGCACTGATGGATGTGGCGCGGCTGAACGGTCCGCCAGAGGCCTGGCATCTCGGCTTCATGCTGGGGCCGCGCATCAATGCGGGGGGGCGGATCGGACGCGCCGATCTGGGCGTGCGGCTGTTGCTGGAAGGCGATATCTCCGAGGCGGCGCGGATCGCGGCCGAGCTCGATCGCCTCAACACCGAGCGCCGGGTCATCGAGCAGATGGCGGAGGCGCAAGCCGAAGCCGAGGCGCTGGCGTCGCTCGGGCTTGAAGACAAGGGGTCCGTAATCGTCACGGCGTCGGAAGGCTGGCATCCCGGCGTAGTCGGCCTGGTGGCGTCGCGGCTGAAGGAAAAATTCTCGCGGCCGGCGTTTGCGATCGCGCTGGAGCCGGGCGGTATCGGAACTGGATCTGGCCGCTCGATCTCCGGCGTCGATCTCGGCAAGGCCGTGCGACAGGCCGTTAACGAGAAATTGCTGATGAAGGGCGGCGGCCACGCGATGGCCGCCGGCGTGACGTTGCGCAAAGAGAGATTGGCCGAATTCCGCGCCTTCATGGAAAGCACCTTGGCAAAAGATGTCGCCAACTCGCGCCATGAAAACGAGCTGTTCATCGACGGCGCGGTCAGCGCGCGGGCGGTCACCACCGAGCTGGCCGCGACGCTCAACCGCGCCGGCCCGTTCGGCAGCGGCAATCCGGAACCCGTCATCGCGCTGCCGTCGCATCAACTGGTCTATGCTGATGAAGTGGGCCAAGCGCATTTGCGGTTGCGCTTCAAATCGGGCGATGGCTCCATCGTCAACGGCATCGCGTTCCGCTCGGTCGGCCAGAAGCTCGGCCATGCGCTGACCGAGAATCGCGGCCAGCCGCTGCATGTGGCAGGATCGCTCGCGGTCGATCGCTGGCAGGGCAGCGAGCGCGTGCAGTTGCGCGTGATCGATGTCGCGGTGCCGGATCAGGGACCGGCTATCATCAGGTAAGAAACGCCAGACAATAAACGGGAGTGGAAATGACAGGACAGGTTGCAGGCAAGGTCGCGTTGGTGACCGGCGGGGCGTCGGGCATTGGTGCGGCGGTCGCCGAATTGCTGGCGCGCGAGGGCGCGTCGGTCGTGGTCAGCGATGTCGATGAATTGAAGGGACCGGAAGTTGTCGCCGGCATCAAGAAAGCCGGCGGCGAGGCGACATTCCTGCATCAGGACGTGACCAGCGAACCGCGCTGGATCGAGATCGTCGCGGAAGTCGAAAAGCGCTACGGCCGGCTCGACGTGCTGGTTTCCAACGCCGGTATCGGCATATCGGTGCCCTCGATCACCGACATGACCTTGGAGGACTGGCGGCGGCAGAATGCCATCAATCTCGACGGCGTATTTCTTTCGGTAAAGCATTGCCTGCCGGCGATGCGCAAGACCAGCACGCGAGAGAACGGCGGCTCGATCATCCTGATGTCGTCGCTGGCGGGTCTGCGCGGCGCGCCGGGTCTGTCCGCCTACAGTCTGACCAAAGGCGGCGTACGGCTGTTCGCCAAGTCGATCGCGATGGAATGCGCGGGTGTCGGCGACGGCATCCGCGTCAACTCGGTGCATCCAGGGATCATCGACACCCCGATCTGGGGCAAGATTCCGACCGAAGCCGCCGGTCGCGGCCAGAACGCGCCGATCGATCCGGAAGAGCGCGCCAGGTTCGCAACGCCATTGGCGCGCGCCGGCCATGCTGCCGAGATCGCGCAAGGCGTGCTGTATCTGGCCTCCGACATGTCGAGCTACGTCACCGGCAGCGAACTGGTGATCGACGGCGGCATGAACGCAGGCGGCGTCGCGCGGAAGAGTTGAGCGGATTCGTGGTGACGTCGCGTCACACTCGCCGTCATTCCGGGGCGCGCGCTTGCGCGAGCCCGGAATCCATAACCCCTGTGTTCCCGTTCAGCGGCCAGACGCCGCCACAGGGCGTATGGATTCCGGGCCTGCGCCAAGAGGCGCATCCCGGAATGACGAAGGCTGTACGTTCATCGCGATCGCTACGGCCCTTGCCGCAACCGCGCCAGCACCTTCAGTCCGCCGTAACCGTCGGCGGGCTGAAGCCCCATCTGGGTCTGGTAGTTCCGGATCGCGGCCATGGTGTCATTGCCGACACGGCCGTCGGTGCCGCCGGTATCGAAGCCGGCTCTCGTGAGGCGGGTCTGCATTTCCTGCACCTCGGATAGGGTCAGCGCGCGCTCCGAGCCCGGGAACGGCTGGATGAAGGGTGGCCCGCCCAGGATACGGTCGCCGAGATGGCAGATCGCCAGCGCGTAGTTCATCGAGGGATTGTAGCTGCGCACCGCGTAGAAATTTGGCCCCAGCAGGAACGCCGGCCCGCCTTCGACCGGCACCCACATCTTGGCGCTGGCATCGGGTTGCGGAAACGGCTGGCCGTCGGCGCGGGCGATGCCGGCGCTGGACCACGCCGCGTAGCTTCGACTGCCGCTGGACGAGCCGCTCGCGCCGCGCACCTCGTAGCCCCAATGTTCGCCGGCGTGGTATTTGCCGCGATTGACCAGGTAGCGCGCGGTCGAGCCCAGCGCATCGTCGGGCTTGCCGAACGGCGATATCTTGCCGTCGCCGTCATAATCCATGCCGACATTGAGCCAGACTTCCGGCATCCACTGGGTATGTCCCATCGCGCCGGCCCACGAGCCCCGCATCTCCTGCGGCGTGCTCCAGCCGTGATCGACGATCTTGAGCGCATTGATCAACTCGGATTGCCAGTAGGCCCGGCGGCGCGGTTCGTTCCACGCCAGCGCCGCCAGCGCGGGGAATACCGGGCGCATATGGTTCTGCTGCACCTGCGGATCGCCATAGGCAGACTCGACGCCCCACAGCGCCAGCAGCGTGCCGCGCTCGACGCCGAAATCATGCTCGATCCGGGCGAACACCGCTTCGTTCTTCCGCAGCGCTTCCCTGCCGTGGATGACGCGCCAGTCGGAAACCCGGCGGTTGATGTATTGCCAGATCTCCTCGTTGAATTCGGGCTGGCTCTGCAGCTCCTTGAACACGGTCATGTCCGGCTCAAGGTGGCCCATCACCCGGTTCCAGGTCGCCTCCGAGACACCTTTTGCCAGCGCGCGCGCGCGAAACCCCTCGCGCCATTTCTCGAAGCCCGGCGGGGCGGCGAGGGCCGCGCGCGGATGCATCAACAGGGCGCCGGCCGCGAGGCCGGATTGCAGGAGCGCGCGTCGGGTTGGCGCCTTGAGGGAATCAGGCTGTTGCATCCGGCCAGTCTAGCTGCGTCGAAGGCCCTCGGCAGCAGCCATGACGCCGCGGAATTAGCCCAGATCGGTGGCGATTCTGGCGAGCCAGCGGCGGATTGTAGTCTGTGCCTGCTTCGGGAGGCCGGCCATCAGGCGGCGTTCGATGCCCAGCGCACGCCGCCGGCACTTATCGAGTCGCGTTTCGCCGCGCCGGGTCAGCCTCCATTGCAGCACCCGGCCGTGGATCGGGTGCGGGGCCTTTCCGATGGCGCCGTCGCGCTCGAGGTTGCGGATGATGACGCCGACGGTCTGCGGGGTCAGCAGCGCCACCCGCGCGAGGTCGGCGCCGGACAGCCCCGGATAGGCCCGCAGCATGGTCAGCACCACGAATTGCGGCGGCGTGACGCCGAGGTCGGCCAGCGCCCGCTCCATGGCCAGCCGGGCGGCCGCCTGCGCCTGCCGCAGCAGATAAGCGAGATAACCTTGCTCGCCGCGCTTGCCCTGGCCCGGCGGCGGAGGGCGGATCATCGTGGGGTCGGGATTGCCGGAAGCAGGTTTTTGGCGGGAGCGGGTTTTCGCCTGAGCGATGATTTTGGCGCGCAGGACTGCTTTTTGGGAGGGCTTTTTGGCGCCGAGCGGTTTTCGGCCTTTTTTTGAATTCGGCGATTTTTTCGGTTTTGCCGGTTTTTCGGCCGAGGCCTTTTTTGCCGTTTGTCGAGCCATGATCGGTTTTGTGTTTTTCGATTTTGTCTTTTTCGCCATCGCGACCTTGCCCGCTATATAAGTGCTCTTATAATATATCAGAACACTGATATGGTTAGGAAACTAAGATGTCACATGCCAGAAGCGAATACAAAGACTTCATGACACAGGCGCCGGACACTTACGAAATTGTCCGTAACCTCGGTCAGCTCGCCGCCAAGGCCGGCATCGACAAGCAATTGCTCGAACTGATCAAGTTGCGCGCGTCGCAGATCAATGGTTGCGCGTTTTGCGTACAGTTCCACATCCTGCAAGGCGAGAGCCTCGGCATTGCCATCGACAAACTCAATCTGGTGGTGGTGTGGCGCGAGGCGCCGCAATTCTCGCCACGTGAGCGCGCGGCGCTGGCCTGGACCGAGGCGCTGACCCTGCTGACGGGCGGCGTCAGTGATGAAGTCTACGCCGAGGCGAGTGCGGAATTTTCCGAACGGGAGCTCACCTATCTCACATCCGCGATCGCTTCGATCAACGTCTGGAACAGGTTCGGCGTCGCCTATCGCTGGACCCCGCCGGCGCGGCAGAAGGCGGCGGTCGCGGCGTCCTAGCAGTAAGACGAGAATGGCTTACGCGATGTCGGCCGCGGCGAGATGCTTGGGCGAGGCTGTCGCCGTGCCCGATGCCTTCTTGCGCGCCGCAACGCGCGCCGCCAGCCGGATCGCGGCTTCATAGGCGCCGATGTCGGCGATGCCTTTGCCGACGATATCGAAGGCGGTGCCGTGCGCGGGCGTCGTGAAGACGATGTCGAGCCCGGCCGTGATGGTCACGCCCTTGTTGAAGCCTTTGAGCTTGGTCGCGATCTGACCCTGGTCATGATACATCGAGAGCACGCTGTCATAGTCGCCGGCGAACGCCTTGATGTAGATGGTGTCGCACGGGAAGGGGCCTTTGCAGTTGATGCCTTCATCCGCCATCTTCTTGATCGCGGGCGCCAGGATCTCGATCTCCTCGCGCCCGAACAGGCCGCCTTCGCCGGCATGCGGATTGAGTGCGGCGACCGCGATGCGCGGCTTTTCAATTCCGGCCATCACCATGGTGTCGTGGGAAAGCCGCAAGGAATCGCAGATCCGGTCAACGCTGATCTGTTCGACCGCCTCGCGCAGCGAGACGTGCGAGGTGGCGCGCGTCATCCACTGATTGTCGAGCACGTTCATCTCGCTGAACAGGCCTTTGAAGTTCAGCAGATGCGCGAACATCTTGTGCTCGTCGGGGAAGTGCCAGCCGCCTTTGTGGAGGGCCTGCTTGTTGAGCGGAGCAAAGGTCAGCCCGTCGATCTGGCCGGCTTTGGCGAATTCGATCGCTGCCGCCAGGGTGTCGCCGGTCAAGCGGCCGGAATCGGCACTGGACAAGCCCGGCGGGAACAGCGCCGGATCGATGTTGCCGAGATCGATCGCGGGCACATGGGCCTCGTCGCTCCAATCGGCCTCAGCGGGCGTCTTGATCCAGTTGCAGGCGACATCGACCTTGGCCTGCTTCATGCCCATGTCGAGCACCCGTTTATCGCCGACATAAACCAGCCGGGCGACATCGCGCCCGCGCCGGTCGCTGAGGATTCGCGCGGTCTGCTCCGGTCCAATGCCGGTGCAGTCGCCTGGGATGATCGCGATAATGGGTTTTGTCATAAGCGTGTGCTTTCGAAGTCTGGGGCCATCTTGCGGCCCCTTGGAATAATCGTCGACGATTATTGGCCTGTCAAGTTTGACCGAAGCCGAGAGGTTTCTGCCTTGGCTCCGCTAACCGGCCGCCTCACGCGACGGGATGGTCTGGAAGATGCGCTTTTTGGCATTGAGCACATGCGCTTCCATCAACGACGCCGCGGCGACCGGATTTTTCGCGCGCAGCGCTGCGTAGATGGCACGATGCTCGGCATTGGAATCCGACATCCGTTCGCGTGTCACCAACGCTTTGCGGCGAAACAGATGAAGTTCGCGAATGATGCTCTGGTAGGTCAGCAGCAGACGCCTGTTGCCGGTGAACTCAAGCAGCGTCTGGTGGAACAAAAGATTGAGCGGATAATAGACATCGAGGTCGCCGTCGTCGGCGGCGGCGTCCATGTCGTCGAGCAGTTTAGCCAGTATTCGCAGTTGTTTTTCGTGAATGACAGGCGCCAGTTCCCGGCCCGCCAATGCAAAGAGGGCGGAGCGGAGATCATAGAGTTCTGCCGCTTCGACAGGGTCGATTTCGCGCACAAACGCGCCGCGGTTGACGACGAAACTCAATAGCCCCGATTGCTCGAGGCCGCGGCAGGCCTCGCGGATAGGCGCACGGCTGACGCCGAGACGGGCCGCAAGGTCGGCTTCATTGACCCAAACCCCGGGCGCCAAGGCGCCGGCCTCGATCATGCGGATGATTTCGTCCCGGACGATGGCGGTCAACGGCGCCCGTCCGGCCGACGACGTTGCGCTGCGAACAACCGCGGGTGGGTTCATTTCAGGCCCTCGATATCAGGAACATCCGGTTCCCTGCTTTTAGGCTCGATTTCCAAAATTGTCGACGATTATTGACAGGTGGGCGCCCGCTGGTGTTCTGTCGCGCAGGCCCGCGCGTACAGGGGCGGCGAGGCGGGGAAATGCGAACGAGCCCGCGGCGTCATCAGGCGAACCGATCGACGGAGAGCACATGTCGGAACTACTCGAGAATTTCACGCATACGCGGATCAAGACCAGCGGCGCCGATATTGTGGTGAGTTATGGCGGCAAAGGTCCGCCGCTGCTGCTGATGCATGGCAATCCCTTCACGCACCTGACATGGCACAAGATCGCGCCGCGCCTGGCCGAGGAGTTTACCGTGGTGTTGCCGGATCTGCGCGGCTACGGCGACAGCTCCAAGCCCGATGGCGGTCCCGATCATTCCGCCTATTCGTTCCGATCCATGGCGCTCGACCAGATCGAGGTGATGCGTCATCTTGGCTTCGACAAATTCATGGCCGGCGGCCATGACCGGGGCGCGCGGGTGCTGCACCGGCTGTGCCTCGACCACCCGGATGCGGTGACCCGCGCGGTGTTTCTCGACATGCTGCCGCAGCATCATTTGCTCAATAACGTGACGCGGCGATGGGGCACTTTCTCGTGGCACTGGTTCTTCATGATCCAGCCCACTCCGACGCCGGAAACCATGATCAATGCCGATCCGGAATTCTTCATTCGCCGCAAGCTGTCGAAAACCGATCAGGGCACCAGCTTCTTCGATCCGCGCGCGCTGGCCGAGTATATCCGCTGCATCAAGAATCCGAGGACGGTCTACGGCATGTGCGAGGATTACCGCGCGACCTTCGGCGTTGATCTCGACATGGATACCGCGGATTTCGAGGCCGGCAACAAGGTCAGTTGTCCGACCATGATCCTGTGGGGCAAGAAGGGTGGCGTCGGCCGCAATCACGACGCGGCCGAGGTCTGGTCGCATTACGCGGCCCATATCGAGCGTACCGCGACTGTGCCGTCGGGACATTATTTGCAGGAAGAAGCGCCCGAGGAAACCTACACCGAATTACGTAACTTCTTCGCCGCCGCCTAAAGGTTCTGCCACCTTCAAATAATGCAATTGCAGGGAGCGAACCGGCTCCCGGAAACGCTCATGGCGCAAGGCGCAACCGACAAGACGCCGGTGAGCAACAGGGTATTTCTGTTGCTCTGCGTGATGGCGTTCATCATGTATGTCGACCGCACCAACATCTCGGTCGCCGCTCCCATTCTCAAGAACGAACTGCAACTCACCAACACGCAGCTCGGCCTGGTGTTCTCGGCCTTCGCGACCGCCTATTCATGTTGTGGTGTGCCGGGAGCATGGTTGAGCGACAGGTTCGGCGCCCGGCGTCTCCTAACGCTCAGCGGTCTGATCTGGTCGGTAGCGACGATCGGGACGGGCCTCGTGTGGGGGCTGCCCTCGCTGGTGGTCGCAAGGCTGTTGGTCGGGGCCGGCGAAGCCCCGATTTATGCGACCGCCGTTCGGGTGATTTCGAACTGGATTCCCGAATACCGGCGCGGCCTCGCTTTGGGCGTCATGCATGGCTGCGGACGATTGGCCAACGCCCTGGCGCCGCTCATCGTCACGGGCTTGATCGTGTCGTTGACGTGGCGCGCGTCGTTTGTCGTGCTCGGCGTCATCACGATCCTGTTCTTTGGGTTTCTCTACACCTGGTTTCGCGATGAGCCGCGCGCGCATCCCGCGATCTCCGAGAGTGAACTCGCGGTGCTCGGCCGTTGCAGCGGCAAGATCACGCAAGGGCGTACGCTCGAGCCCATCGTGTGGCCGGATTTGCTGCGGCGGGTATGGCCCGCTTCGGCCGCATGCTTTGCGCACGGCTGGATGTTGTGGTTCTTCCTGAACTGGGTGCCGTCCTATTTCTCGACGCGCTACGGCATGAAGATCGAGGCATCGGCGGTGTTCTCGACGCTGGTGCTGCTGGGGGGAACGTTGGGCACGATGGCTGGGGGCGTGCTGTCCGACTGGCATTTCAGGAAAAGCAAAAATCGGCTGCGGGCGCGGCGCGACATTATCATTTTCGGCTTTCTCAGCTCGATCGTGGGCCTCGTGCCGCTACTCTTGAGTAACAATCTATTGGTCAACGCCGGCGGCCTCGGCGTCGCATTCTTCCTGTCGGAATTGGCGGATTCGCCGCTGTGGCTGGTTGGCGCGGAAGTGGCTCCCAAACATGCCGGCACCTCCAGCGCCCTGACGTTCGCGGGCATGGCGGTTGCGGGCGCGGTGTCTCCGCTGATCGTCGGAAAGCTGCTGGACGTGACCGGAGGCGATTGGTCGATCGCCTTCATGGCGTCGATCGCGGTGATGATCCTGGGGCCGGTCTTTTCAATGTTCATCCGGCTCGATCCGTCGCTCGATGTCGTCGAGGACGCGAAAACGTCGTGAGCGGGCCGCTTGAGCCCAATTCACAGTCTGGTGGATGGTCTGGCGCGCGGATCCGGCTGGTCCCGTCGCATCGCCTTTTATAAGCTTCGCCCAGGCCAACCACCCCGCGAGTGTTGAAGCGATGATTCGTACCCTGACCCTGCTGCTCGTCTGCCAGCTCGCCGGTGAAATATGTTCGCGCGCGCTGGGCCTGCCGGTCCCCGGTCCGGTGATCGGGCTGGCGCTGCTTGCGGCCGGCGCGATGATCCATGCCCGCATCACCGGTGCGGATACCTCCGAGATCGAGAAAACCGATCTCGGCGTCACCGCCTCGGCGTTGCTCGGTTCGCTCGGCCTGTTGTTCGTTCCCGCGGGCGTCGGGATCGTGCAGCAATTGCCGCTGATAGGCGGTTACGCGCTCGCGATATTCGTTGCGCTGCTGGTTTCGACGGTGCTGACGCTGCTGGTCACCGTCTATGTCTTCATTTTCGTCAAACGCGCGCTGGCGCCGGGCGCATCGCGCGATGGTGGCGCATGACCAATCCGTTTTCGATCTGGGTCTATCTCTCGGCGACGCCGCTACTCTGGCTGGCGTTGACCCTGGTGGCGTGGATCGTCGCCGACGCTATCGCGCGGGCCTGTGGCCGTCACCCCCTGGTCAACCCGGTGCTGATCGCCATCGCCACGATGGGCGCGGTTCTGATCGCCACGGGAACGCCCTATGAAACCTATTTCCAGGGCGCACAGTTCGTCCATTTTCTGCTCGGGCCCGCCACCGTCGCCATCGCCGTGCCGCTGGTGCGGCATCGCACGCTGGTGCTCGCCAATATCCTGCCGATGGCGGCTGCGCTGCTTGCCGGCGCGGTAACGGCGGTCGTATCGGTTGTCGCGGTCGCCGCCGCGTTCGGCGTGCCCCGTGAAATCCTGGTGTCGCTGGCGCCGAAATCAGTCACCGCCGGCATCGCGATGGCGATCAGCGAGAATCTCGGCGGGCGACCGGCGCTCACGGCGGTTCTGGTGATCACGACCGGCGTGATGGGGGCTGTCATCGTTACCCCGCTGATGAACGCCTTGAAGATCCGCGATTACGCCGCGCGCGGTTTCGCGGTTGGCCTGACCTCACACGGCATCGGCACGGCCCGGGCTTTTGCGGTCGACGAAATCGCGGGCACGTTTGCCGGGATCGCCATGGGGCTCAACGGCGTCGCTACCTCGCTGGTGGTGCCGCTTCTGCTGCAATGGCTCTAGCGTCGCATCGACGTGGATCGCAGCGAATTAGTTCTCGCCGCCTTCCTGCATGTCGGGATGCACGACGTCCTCGGGCAGCGCATGCGCCACGGCCGGGGAGGCGGCCATCTCAGGACCGATTTCGCGGCCGCGGCCGTGGATCAGGCGCTCATAGGCGGAGACCAGCGTGACGTAGGGACTGACCCAGAGCCAGCCGTCGCGGGTGAACACCTGCACGTCGAAATGCAGATGCCGCGTGGTCCCGTTGGGATGGTCGAGGTAATTCGAGACGACGCCGATCTTCTCGCCTTCCTCGACGTGGCGTCCGTTCAGAACGCCGTCGGCATCCATGCTCGATGGGCTCATATGCATGTAGCGAAAGCGGATATGTTCGGTGCTGCTGTTGATCTGCAGGATCGCGGCCTGTTGCGTCAGCGACCGGATCACGACGCCGTCGCGCACCGCCAGCACCGCCTGCTGCTTGGGATCGCAATGATCCTCTTCATTATTGCCCGGGCAGGCGCCCGGTCGAATGTCCTCGCCCTGGTGACCGAAAGCGGCGGGGCATTGCCCCACTTCAAAGCTGCGGGATTCGCAGAAATTATCCCGCCAGGGATAGCTTCCGTTCGGCTGCTCGGATTTGTCGCGCTTGCCGAAGGATTGCGAGCGGACGAAAGCGGGGGTCTTCTGGATCGGAAAGCGGATTTGCGAATAGGCGGTCAGGTCAGCGCGTCCGCCCTGCTTACGGTAGCCGCTGCTGGCAATGATGTCGCCGACCGGGCGGTAGCTGAATTCAGCGGACCACTCCGTCGGCCGTTCGACGACGGCCGATGCCATATCCCTCCGCGCCCGCGACGGTTGGCCGCCGGCGATGCGAAGTGCCTTGAGGAAGCGCTCGGCCACCGGATAGGCCTCGCGGCAGGCCAGCCGCCGTTCGCGCGGCGCGCTGTCCAGACACTGGATCGACACCACATAGGGAACGCCGAACCGGGTGAACGCGTAGCGCACATAGCCTTCCCGGATGAAGCGGCGCAAATCGGGAAACTGCGCCGCAAGCGCCTTGACCGGTTCGCCCTTGCCGCCGAGCGGATCGTTGATGTCATAGGTCAGGATCGAGCCGGTGATCTGCACCTCGACCGGCTTGGCAAAGGTTCGTTGCGGCATGCCGTCACCGGCGCCGGGCTCGAGCGAAAACATCGCGTCGTAGCCGGCCTGGCCGGCCTCGAACAGATCGGCGGAGCGGAAGTCCGCCTGGTAGCGTGCCAATATAACGCTGGCCGGCACGCCGTTCGACCGCGCTTCGAGAAACGCCGCGGTGTCGAACGGCAGCAGCACCGGAACCGGGCTGCGGCCGATCCCGGTGAAAATGGGCGATGTCACGGCATTGAGCTGGACCAGCGCCGGCGTCGAACGCGGATCAGAGCCCGGGACCCGGCGCTGGCCCGAAAACGCAAAGCCAGATGCGACCGATGGCTGGCTGCTGAACTCGGAGCGGAGCTGATCGAGCACGGCACGCCATTCGACGTGAACCGCCGATATCGCCGGTGTTTTGAACTCGTCGGCGAACAGCGTTGACGGGCCTGCGACGAGCAGCAGCAGAGACGTCAGCGTCGGCGCCAGAATCCGGAAAAACGGGCGGCAAACAGCCTTCGTTCTCAACCGCCCGCGCAGCATGTGCGATGATGCCTAGTCCTTTGCGCGCTCGACATACGAGCCATCCTCGGTCATCACGACGATGCGCGTACCGGTGCCGATATGCGGCGGCACGGCGGTGCGCACGCCATTGGAGAGAATAGCGGGCTTGTAGGATGACGATGCGGTCTGTCCCTTGGTGACCGGCTCGGTCTCCACCACTTCCAGGGTCGCCCGCTGCGGCATCTGGATCGCCACCGGAACAAGGCCGTGCAGCGACAGCTTCACCGTCATGTTTTCCTGCAAATACGGCGCGGCGCCGCCGATGATGTCCTCGGCAACCTGAACCTGATCGTAATTGTCGTTGTTCATGAAGTGGAAGCCGTCGGCATCCTTATAGAGGTAGTTGAAATTCTGATCCTCGATGGTCGCCTTTTCGACCGCGTCGGTCGTCTTGTAGCGCTCGGAAATCTTTACCCCGTCGCTGATTCGGCGCATTTCGATCTGGCTGACCGGAGTTCCCTTGCCGGGATGGATGTTCTCGGCGGTCAGCACGACATAAAGCTTGCCGTCTTGCTCGATGACGTTGCCCTTGCGGATAGAACTGGCGATGACTTTCAAAGTTATTTCCCGAATTTCTGGCCTCCGGCCGTTCCGGACATGGTGTCCTGAGGCCATCGAGGCGGTTTCGGGTCGCAACATACTGATTTGCCCTCCAGAAGCCAGCCTTTTGCGGCCGATTTGGACAGGTTGCGGCGGACCGGGAATGTGGGCTGCCGTACCGGTTATGGCGTGTCGGAACCGGGCATTTTGACCGTTCTGGCGTTGTTTTCCGCGAAATCCGGCGGGATCGAAAATGTGCCGGTTTTGAGGTCGTAAACGCACCACCAGTCCTCGATCCAGGGGCCGGGCTTGTCTTCGCCCTGGGAGTCAAAGGACAGACTGATCACGAGATAACGGCTGTCCGGCCAATGCTGCCCCATCCCGGCGTAGTTGTCGTCGAACCCTTTGACCAGATTGGTCTGCATATGATCGAGGGAATCCCGGTCCTTGCGGTAGCGGTGCATGTTCCGCGAGAGCGGCTGGTCGAAGAAATAGTCCCAGGCGAGATCGCCGAGCGGCTTGCGCGTCGCAGCCGAAAACTTGAAACCGCTGCGATGATACAAAAGCAGCGTTTGAAACCCTGCGCCGGTTTTCTGCATGCGGACCAGCCATTGGCTGTCAGGGCTAAATCGAAACCAGGCCGGATAGCCCGCCAAATCGGTGTCTTCGCCGCGATTGAGCAGGAAGCCATGTTGATGATCGGCATCGAACGCCCAGAATTGATAAAGCAGGCGGTCATCCTTCGCATCCCTGAAATATTGGTCGACGTGTGTCAGATGATCGGGCGAGGTGATCGTATCGACTATATCCTTAGGGGCGAGTTTGAACCTGGAGCCGGGGCTATCAGCATGCGCCGGCGTCGCTATGGTCATTCCCAACGCCAGCAGAATGAGCGTTGCTCGCAGCCAGCTGCCAAACATGCCTGTATTCCGTTCCGGATTTCGCTGATTTGACGACGGAGCAGGCGGTAAGGTTCAGGGCGTTATCGGTGGCAAGCGCGCATGGACAAGGCCGGCGTCTTTCGACATGAAAAGGCGGAGGGCGAAGCAGGCCTTCATGGGTTCGCGGGCGGGTCGTGCAGCCGCAGAGAAAGCTTAACAATGTCAACGTCATCAATTGATTTCCTGAAGTCTTTCATGCGCGTTGCGCGGTTCGGCTTCGGGCGGCTCGTGCCGAACGGTCGCTGATGAGCGGGATCGACCAGCTCTCGCCTTGGTGGTCGGCGTCGCGGCACGCCGACCGGCGGCCGTTTCTGATGGCAAGGGCCGCGATCACGCGGGCGCTGCGGGCCTGGTTCGATGAGCAGGGATTTGTCGAGGTCGAGACCGGAATTCTACAGGTCTCTCCCGGCAACGAGACCCATCTGCATGCGCCCCGCACCGAATTGATCGGCGGCGACGGCAGCCGTGCGACACGTTATCTGCGGACCTCGCCGGAATTCGCCGCCAAGAAATTGCTGGCCGCGGGGGAAGCGAAGATCTTCGAGTTTGCACGGGTGTTTCGCGATCGCGAGCGCGGCGATCTTCATCTGCCGGAATTCACCATGCTGGAGTGGTACCGTGCCGATGCGACCTACGATGCGGTGATGGCCGACAGCGTCGTAGCGATTGCTCATGCCGCGCAGGCCACCGGCATCGGGCGCTTTTCATTCCGCGGCAGGACCGCCGATCCCTTTGCCGAGCCGGAGCTGTTGACGGTGGCCGCGGCCTTCGAGCGCTTTGCCGGCATCGATCTGCTGGCGACCGTCGTCGACGGCGAAGGCGACCGGGCGGCGCTCGCGACCGCGGCCAAGGCGCAGGTGCGGATCACCGAGGACGACACCTGGTCGGACATCTTCAGCAAGATTTTGGTCGAACATATCGAGCCGAGACTGGGGCAGGGGCGTTTGACGGTGTTGTTCGAATACCCCGTGCCCGAGGCGGCGCTGGCGCGTGCAAAGCCGCTCGACCCGCGCGTCGCCGAACGCTTCGAGATTTATGCCTGCGGCGTCGAGCTCGCCAACGGATTCGGCGAGTTGACCGACGCGGCGGAACAGCGTCGCCGTTTCGCCTCGGCAATGGATGAAAAGCAGCGGCGCTATGGCGAGCGCTACCCGCTCGACGAGGAGTTTCTCCAGGCGGTCGCCGCGATGCCGCAGGCCAGCGGCGTCGCGCTCGGCTTCGACCGGCTGGTGATGCTGGCGAGCGGTGCCGTCAGGGTCGATCAGGTGGTGTGGACGCCGCCGGCGGGGGAAGCATGAGCAGTATCGCGTTCAGGCCCAAAGGTCCGCTGGACGCCACGTTGCGGGAGCCGGCCGATCTGGTCGCCCGCGGGCTTGCGCCGGCGGCCTCGCTTGTCGATCTGGAAAATGTCGCGGCGCGCTATGCGGTGGCGGTAACGCCTGACATCGCCGCCCTGATCGACACCAGCGATCCCGACGATCCGATCGCGCGACAATTCATTCCGAACGCCGAGGAGCTACGCGCCCGGCCCGGCGAGGATGCCGATCCGATCGGCGATCACGCGCACGCGCCGGTCGATGGCATTGTGCATCGCTACCCCGACCGGGTGCTGTTCAAGCTGGTTCATGTCTGTGCGGTGTATTGCCGATTCTGTTTTCGCCGTGAAATGGTCGGACCGGGCAAGGCAAGCGCGCTGTCGCCAACGGCGTATCGCGGTGCGCTCGACTATATCCGCGCCCACCCGGACATTTGGGAAGTGATCCTGACCGGTGGCGATCCCCTGATGTTGTCGCCGCGACGGCTTGCCGAGATCATGGCGGATCTGGCCGCGATCGATCACGTCAGGATCATCCGGATTCATACCCGCGTGCCGGTTGCCGACCCCGCGCGCGTCAGCGCCGAGATGGTCGCGGCATTGCGGGTTAAGGGGGCGACGACCTGGGTTGCACTGCACGCCAATCACGCGAGGGAATTGACCGACAACGCCCGCGCCGCCTGCGCGCGCATGATCGACGCCGGCATTCCGATGGTGAGCCAGTCCGTGCTGTTGCGCGGCGTCAATGACGATGCCGTGACACTGGAAGCGCTGATGCGCGCTTTCGTTGAATGCCGGATCAAGCCTTATTACTTGCACCACGGCGATCTCGCACCCGGTACCTCGCATCTGCGCACCTCGCTGGCGCGCGGACAGCAACTGATGCAAGACTTGCGCGGGCGGGTATCCGGACTGTGCCAGCCGGACTACGTGCTTGATATCCCCGGCGGCCATGGCAAGGCGCCGGTCGGCCCGAATTATCTCTCGCCGGCAGATTCTTTTTCCGAAACGGGTTCTTTTGCCGAAAAAGGTGAACCGGTTCCGGAATCGCGCTATCGTGTCGTCGATTACTGTGGCGGCGTCCATCTCTACCCTCCCAAATCATGATTGACGTCATGATCGGTCGGTGACGGACGAGGTAAGTATTGAAGCCACTCTCGCCTGGAGCGGCGGGAGTAGGGCGTGTTTCTGTTGGTGGAGAATTCAGATGCGTAGGTTGATCACGGCGACGGTGTTTCTGATGTTGGGTTCTGCGGTGATGGCGCAGACCGGCAACACGGGATCTTCGAGCTCTAATCCGAATTCGGCCGGCACCGGTCGCGAGGCTCCGGTTGGCCATCGCCAGCCGCGCGCCGATCAGGTGCCGAGCGAGAAAAACCTTGGCAACCCGAACGATCCCATCAACAAGGAAGACGCCGCTCTGGACAAGAAGATCAAGAGCATCTGCCGCGGTTGCTAGCTAGAGCATGATCCGGAAAAGTGGAAACCGGTTTTCCCTCGGGACAAACGCGAAGCGTTTGCCCGGAGATCATGCTCAAACAGTGATCCAAGTTCGCCGGGCAAGCTCGTCATCTTGGCCGCGCCGCGAGCGCCATTCCGATGAGGGTCGCGCCGCCGAACAGCAGGTTGATGCCGACCAACAGGCCGATGGCCCACAGCGACGATCCCGGCAAGTCCGTGATGATGATGGCGGCGATCAGGATATCCATCAGCCCGGCCACCAACAGCCATGACCATCGCTGCGACAATTCGCGGCGATGTTCCAGCGCATACATGATGGTGGTAACGCCTTCGGCGAGGAAATAGGCGCCCACCACGATGGTGAGGGTCAGCGTGCCCTGTACCGGGCGCGCCAGCAGGACAATCCCGGCGCCAACCGCCAGCGCTGCCGAAATCAGCGACCACCAGAAACCCGGCATCTGGCGGGCCCAGAATGTCAGCGCCAGTCCGGCGACGCCGCTGACCAGGAACATCCAGCCCAGAAAAATAGTGACGGCAAGGCTCGCCAGCGGCGGCACGATGATCGCGGCGAGCCCCAAAACCACGAGCAAGACGCCTTCAAACAGGAAGGCCTTCCAGTGCTCGCGAACCGCGGCGCTCACTTTGGATTGCAGATTGGTGATGTCCTGGGGAAGCGTCATTGGAATCTCCCGATGCCGGCACCGCAAAGCGACTTTGCGCGACGGTAGTCGCCGCCGCATCGGGCAAACTAGCGATGCGGCTCGAGCGCTGCGCGTGTCTGAAGGCGCAGTCTAGCCCTGACCGGGCGACGATGAAAAGCCCTGTGATGATGTCCCGCGCATCCGGTTGCGACCGAGAATGTAGATCGCCGACGTCACCACCAGGAGCGCGATGCCGATCGTGATCGTCGCGAGACCGATCGGGATCAGCACCAGCGAGACGTTGCGGTCGGGGTTGACGAACCAGTGGTGGATCGAGGTCAGCACAAAGACCAGCCCGATGAACCCGGCGCCGCCGCCGACCACGAGCAGCGCCCACATCCGCCGCAACTGGGCCAGCCGCTCGCGCGCGACATCGTTGCGCGGGGCATGATGGCGGCCGACGCGCCGTACCAGCCGGATCGCAAATGCGATCGAGCTGAATCCGATCAGGATGCTGGTCGCTCCCAGGATCATTCGGGTGGAGGACGTAATGTCGGGATTTTGCTGCAGCGTCAGCAGCGGAAAATCGAAAGCCGCGTGCAACCCCAGCGGCGCCAGCAGAACCAGCATCCAGCTCGAGATACGCGCCCAGTCGCGGTGGAAGCGGTGCGCGCCGAGCGCGGTGCCGGAGCGCGCGATGGCGAGATAGGCGCCGGCGATGATGCCGAGTGCGCCATGAAACGGCACGGTCAAGACGCTGCGTAACGCCGCCAGCGCCCGCCACATATCGGCATGCTGCACGAGATAAGCGAGGTTTTCATAGGCAGCAAAGCCAAGGCCGGCCGCCGCGCCATAGACCACGGTGTCCATCGGATCGGCGAAACGACGTCGCCGCGCCGAGATCGCGAAGATGACGAGGATCTTGACGGTCTCCTCCGGCAGCGCGACCCCCAGCAGGGAATGCAACGCTTGCGCGACCCAGGGATTTTCAGGCGCGGCAAGGATCCGCAGAAACGGTGCGCGCACGACGCCCAGTAGCGAAATGCTCGCGGCGCCCAGCAGGAAGGCGCTCCAGATTTTGGGAGCCGGCCCCGGCCGTTCGTCGGCCGCGATCACGAGCCAAAGAATCAGCAGCGCGGGGGCGATGGCCGCGGTGCCGATAACCGTTGGGAGGGATGCAAGGAGGTTCATCACGATGGCGGATTGGCCATTTTTCCGTGTTATCGATTGTCCGAAACGTCTTGAAGGGCGACCGGTGAACGGTCGCTGAATATTTCCTGATTGGCTGCGGCATTCTTAGCAGCCGTGGCAGATAGCCTTTAGCATCCTTGATTTCGCTTCCATAACCGCGTCCTCCGCGCTGATGGAGTCCGCGTCGTTCCTTCAATACTATTCAGTCCAATCAAAGGGTTTGTCTGATTTCTTAGCCCAAAATGCACGTAATCGCGCAGCCTGTCCATTGCCGGCTGGGCGATTTTCTCATCCCGCGGATGGCAGGCCGCGCGGCGCGTGCTCGGCCGACGTGATAGGCTCGCGCCAACAGCTCAAGGGGAGGCGCACCGGGTGATTTTAGTCCGCGGAGCAGAGACACATGCGAGGTCGGTCCTGAAGGCCGTGAGCTGGCGGACCCTGGGGACACTGGATACGTTTGCGATCAGCTGGTTCATGACCGGCAGGGTTGAAGTCGCCGGATCGATCGCCGGGCTCGAGATCATCACCAAGATCGCCTGGTACTATCTGCACGAGCGGCTGTGGGCGCTGGTCTCCTGGGGCCGTCGCTGATCGCAAAGGCTGGCGCGTTCGCCCCGCGGTCTGCCGGCGCGGTTTCACAGGCGCGTGAAGACGTGAACCAGCCCCGGCACGCGCATACCCATTTGAGCCCGCCGAGAGTGCAGGGCCGACCCCAGGGTCATCATTTTGAGGGTCGTCATTTTGCCCAGCCGTGAAATTGGAGAATGCTCATGAAGAATTTTATGGTCGTTGCCCTTTTCGCCAGCGCCGCCTTGATCGGGATGACCGGAGCGCGGGCCATGCCAGTTGCGCCGCTCGCGCAGGATCCGAACCCGGCGGTTATCAAGGTTTTCGGCGGCTGCGGTCCTGGCTGGCATCGCGGCCCCTATGGCGGTTGCCGACCGCTGTTCAATTGCCCTCCGGGATGGCACACGGGACCGTACGGACGGCGCTGCTTCCGCAACTGGTAGGTAATCTACCGGACGCGTTGACGTTTCCCTGGCGGCGTCAGTGACAGCCGTGACTGCGGTAACACCCGTGAGGGCCGGCGCCGGCTGGACGCATGCCTACGCACAACACGGACATCGCAACGGCTAGCGCGGCGATAAATTGTCGCATCGGAACGGTCCTTTGATCGGGCTCGCTGTTAAGGAACGGACCAGGTCGTCAACCGGTTTCATTCCACACGTTAAATTGTGGGAATCTCCGATGGTGATAACTTTTCGTTAACCGTGCAGGGTCACCTTCCGGATGACCTTCGGGTCGTCAGTGAGCCACATAGAAGCCGTCGCTGACTCAACCCAGCGGCGGCTTTTTTGCCCGTTTGGGCGATTAACTGCCGCCTTGATTATTGCCAATTGAAACTTGTTTTGGACACCGGTCGTAACTATCTCGAAGGCCAAGCAAGAACGAGAGCGAAGTGCATATCCAAGTGAAGACTCAACTACAGAATCAACTACAGACCGCCGGAAGAGACCTCCCCAGGGCCTTTGTGCCAGCCACAGTCGCGGGCATCATTGCGGCCATCGGAATGGCAGGATTCTTTTTTATCGCGTTCGGCCCGGGTAACAACCTCGAAGGCCACGGCGACGGAATGCGATCGGTCGCGGTCGTCTATAGCGCTGGCGCAACCATCACGCCCACCGCGCCGTCGAGGTAATTTTCCAATCGTCCGCTCTTAGGATTCGGCGGCTTCAGATATCAGAAAAAGTGGATAGCGGAACCACCGGCCATGCCGGCGGATAGGGCTCGCCTTTTTGTCTGGTTATGCCGCCGAACAATGCTATGATGGCTTCGTCGCAAGACGATGGCGCTGAACCTTATAGCGGACTGCGGGCAGACCCGGGGGCAGTACCCGGCGCCTCCACCTTAGAAGCCCGAGCTTGAAGGTCTCATTTCGGTGAGATTGATGTTGCCGCAAGGCAGATTCGAAAGCTTCTAAGGCGGGGGCGAAATAGGATCGATGGTCGCGAAGAAGCTGTGAATTGTGCTCGGCATGATACCGCCGTTATCGGGTCAAAAACCTAAATGCAAACGATAACGTTGCATTGAACGAAGTGCGCCTCGCGGCGTAACCGTTCGGGGTAGGTCCACCTAGCAACAGAACGGCCATTGCCGCGTCGTCCTTCACCGGACGGCGCGGCTTTTATTTGCGGGTTTGATTTTCAACGTGGTCGATTCGTGATCGCGCCCGGTGTTCCCGGTGTTGTTATTTGGAAACAGAACGCACGTAATCATTGAAGAAAATCTCGAACGTCACGCCAAATCTTGCACGCCACAATCGCGCCGCAGGAAAATCCAATTCACAAATCTAGTCTGTGTCACTTCGACGCAAGACAGGGGGGACGCTGGATGCGCCGCGACGATCAACCGATCGAGAATGATCAGGATATCACCGGCTTTACTTTCCATTTTCAAATTTCGAACGGAGGCGTCAGGCAAGCGTGCAGCGTCAAGGTGCAGGCGCCCAGCATGCAGGACGCGACGGCGTTCTTTCGGCAGAACTGGCCAACGATCGAGACGATGGCGCGCGAGGGTCTTGCAGGCGGATCCGACGAGGGCGGCAGGATCAGATTGGTGATGCCGTGATGCCGGCCGCGTCTGAAGCTACGTCGCTTTGGGCGGATTGATCGGGACGTGCCGAGCGGTGCTTACAACGCGCGGAGCGCCATCGGGATAAGTGTTGCTTCGGATCGTCTCAAGGAAAAGGAAAAACTTCTCGGCAAGCATGGAGGTTCTCCCGTCACAAAAATGCCATCCGCAAGCTACGCCGCTTGATTGTGAGGCCTTGTGATCCGGATCACATTTCGAGTGCCGTATTTTGACAGCGTTAAGAAAGAACGACCGCCCGGATTTGGGGTGGTGCGAGCGCTTCGGTGGCCAACCAGCTGAACAGCTTCGCAACCAGTTCGCGGCCCGACCCACACGCCAAGCTGTCTCGCTGCGGCGGGCTGTGTCGAAGACGATGTCTCTAAATTAGTTGAAAGCGAAAGCGACCAGGCCAGAGCAAAGCAGGACAAAACCTGCAACGGTCACAGCGAGGAAGCTTTTCGAAGCGAATTCATCCCGCATGGTACACCACCTGTCATGTGCCCCGGTTCGAAGAGAACGACTGCCCTGTTGCACAGTCAAAGAGTATCCGCCCGGATTCCTGATTTCGCGGCGCGCTGATACTTTGGCGCAACACCACGCGCACAGCGCGGCATGATGCAATCTAAGGCAGTAGTTGCGGGATTGGAGCTAAGCCATTGAAATATATGGCGCTCCCTAGCGGAATCGAACCGCTCTCTCCACCGTGAAAGGGTGGCGTCCTAACCGATAGACGAAGGGAGCGAAACCTGAAGGCCCCGCCACGACCATATGGTCGCGGCATTGCCGTTTCGCCAGTTAAACCAAATACATACCGGCAAATCAACGCGTTGATGTCTGCGCAGGTGCCCGTGCCGCCTCCCATACCCTTGATTCCGGGTCCGAGCGACAGCGGGCGAACGTATAGTGGCGTTTGGGCGGCCGGGCAAGTCACTGGCGGTGGGGTTTTGGCAGCTCATTTTAGACGTCGCCAAGCGTCCGATACCTCCGGGATACCTCGGGGATTCCTGCCCGGAAGCAACGGTTTCTAAAGCCCGGGGGCATTAAGCTGGCGGCCAACAGGAGTAGCCAAAATGGCCGGAGCCACCAAGAAGCGAGAGGTCCGGAGATCGCTGCGCCAATCCGCATGGATCACCCTCGACGGCGGCTTTGCGGTTCGCCCGTGCGTGGTGCAGGACATCTCGACCGCAGGCGCCAAGATCACGATGGACGATCAGAGCGTCTCGTCGGACCGATTGCGGCTGGCGTTTGCGCGCGATGCCCGAACCGGGCGCAACTGCCAGGTGGTCTGGCGCCGCGGCAAATCGCTGGGCGTCAAATTCGTCCGCTAGCGCGGGATGATTTATTTGAGCATGATCTCCGGGCAAACGCTTCGCGTTTGTCCCGAGGGAAAACCGGTACCCACTTTTCCGGATCATGCTGTAGCCAATCGAGGCCGCGCGCGATAAAAAAGCGCGATGCGAAGCATCTTCCTCGTGATCGTCATTGCGATGCTGCCGGCCACGATCGCCGCGGCGGACCCGCCCGGCGCTGTGAAGCTGGAAAAAGCATTGCCCCCGACCAGGCTGCTGCCGGTGAAGGGCGCTAACACCGGCGACAGCTGCGCGGCCTATGGCCCAGGCTTTGCGAAGCTGGCCGGCACCGACACCTGTGTAAAGGTCGGCGGCGCCGTCAGCGTCGAAGTCGGCGGTTCGCGTTGATGGCGTGGGCGGCCGCGATCGCGTCAGGTTCGCGCTGCGGTCATGACATCGGCGGCGCCACGAATTGCTGAAATCCGGGGCGCTCCGAGATCTCCGCGAACCAGCGGTCGAGATGCGCCAGCTTTGGCTTGCTGACACCTTCGAACCCGAGCCAGCGCCTCGCAAAGGCGCCGACCGCAATATCTGCCAAGGTGAAGGTGTCGCCCTCGAAGAAGCGATGGGTTGCCAGCCGCTCGTCGGCGATCAGCCACACCTTGGCCTCGGCATCGACGTCCTTCTGGATCGCCACCATGTCGCGTTGTCCGGCCGACGGACGCACCAGCCCCCAGAACACCGGACGATCGACCGGCTGTAGCGTCGAGAGTGTCCAGTCCAGCCAGCGGTCGACGCCGGCGCGCAGCTTGGGCGCTTGCGGATAAAGCGGCGATTCCGGCCGATAGCCGATCGCCAGATATCGCATCACCGAATTGGATTCCCAGAGCACGTAATCGCCGTCGACCAGCGTCGGCACCCGCGCATTCGGATTCATCGTGAGGTAGTCGGGCTCGGTGTTGCGGCCGAACGCCATGCCGGCGTCGATCCGCTCGTAGGCCAGATCGAGCTCCGCCAGGCACCACAGCACTTTTTGTACGTTGACCGAGTTGGCCCGGCCCCAGATTTTGAGTTGTCTCTTGTTGTCGCCCACGCGTTTTCTCTCCCGCTAATCCGCTTCCCGCGCTTGATAGCGGAAGTCCGGCGAAAAAGCGCGGACCGCGGCGGGATTCGATGCAAGATTTGATCGTTGCCATCAAAAAAATCAGGCCCCGCCAAACCATGACGGAGCCTGAGATTCGAGAACGCCTGATGTCGCAGCGGTCAGTGGCCGAAGAACAACCACAGCAGAATAATCACCGGAATCGGTACGCCGATCAGCCAGAGCAAAATTCCTTTTCCCATGTTCGCCTCCTTGATTTCCTCAGTCGGAGAGAGAACGTGCGGAGGGGAAAAGGGTTCCTGCCAGCTAAGTAGAATGACCTCACCAATGTCCGGTGTTCGGCATCGAGGTCCACGGTTCGGCCGGCGCCTTTGCTTCGCCCTTCTGCAACAGCTCGATCGAATGCAGATCCGGCGAGCGGACGAACGCCATCTGGCCGTCGCGCGGCGGACGGTTGATGGTGACGCCGAGTTTCATCAGGTGATCGCAGGTCGCGTAGATGTCGTCGACCTCGTAGGCGAGGTGGCCGAAATAGCGATCTTCGCCGTATTTTTCCTCGTCCCAGTTATAGGTGAGTTCGACCAGCGGCGCGCCGCGCGTCTTGGGCGTATCTTTCAGGAGATGCTCGTCCTCGGCCGCGCACAAGAACACCAGGGTGAACTTTGCCTTGTCGTTGTCGATGCGCCGGACCTCCTTCAGCCCCAGCGCATCGGAATAGAATTTCAGCGCGGCATCGAGGTTGCGGACGCGCAGCATGGTGTGGAGATAACGCATGTTTCTTGCTCCCTTGAACATTTGCAGATTTGGCGGCGGGTAAATCGGGGCAACCAATAGCAGTAAAACGCGGTGGAGGGCAGGGCGTTGCGTACGGATTGCGCGCGGGCAAATGGTCTCTCACGCAGGTTTGTTTGCGGCTCTTTTCGAAGCGGTCTGCCGGGCACGCCGTTGCGCCGACGGCGACTACAGGGCTTTCTGGCCGGGTTCACGCATTGCGGCTTTGACCTTCGCGGTGGCGCGGGCTAGGTCATCAAGAGATGCGAAATAAAGCCAGGAAACGATGATGTCGGCGGACGAAAAAAAGACTTCTCCAAAGAAAGCACCTGAGAGCAAACCGGCCGAAGCTGCGCCGAAGGCCGAAGCTGCGCCAAAGGCTGAAGCTACGCCAAAGGCTGAAGCTACGCCGAAGGTGGAAAAAGCTGACGCGGCGCCGAAGAAGCAAGGCATGGGCGAGGGACAGAAGCCCGTAACCCAAGCCTACAAGGACAACTGGGACGCGATTTTTGGTAAGAAGAAAAAACGCTAGAGAGGTCAGACGCGCGTTGGTGGCTGCTGCCTCGGCGCCGTCGTTGATCGCGTTCGAGCAAAATCATTCGACCAAGATCGGCGACAATAGTTTTTTAACGCGTTCGCCTGCTCGGAAATATCGCCCCCTGTTCGTTCTTTGGGAACAAAAGGTGGTCTCAGGCCAGGCTGATCGCGCGCGGGCGGTTAGCCGCATCACGGCGGCGTGCGCATCAAAAGTCCCATCGAATCGATCGGGGCCTGTTTGACGCCGTCAAGATTTGCAAGATTTGCAAGATTTGACGGAATCGCCTGACAATGCATCCTTGCGCGGATGTTTTCGCGCGTGCGCCATTATTTCAAAGGTTCTCATCTCGCCCGCATGAGCGACGGGACGTATTGCGTCATCCGTGATCTCGGTCTGGTCAAGGGCGGGAAGGGGATGCGGCACCACGAGGTGCTCGTGACGTTCGGTGTCAGGATCTTCCTGAAACGTATTCGCCGGCGCGGTTTGCCGTCGCTTCAATTTTTCACGCAGCGCACCGGCTCGTCGGATTCCAGGCAAATCGCAGACGCCGGCGCCATGAAAATGAATGAACTGCCCGCAACGGAATCTTAATCCGCTGTCTTGCGAATAATCCCGTCCCCTGTTCGTTCCGTGAGAACAAAAAGAGTCTCGGTTTCCTGCCGATATTTCGCATGCGAAGTCGTTATGCTGTCGATCAGCTGTGACAGCCGTTCGGCCAGTATGAAGCGAGGCCGAGAAAGCCGACGAAAGCAGAAACGTTGATGAGCGCTTCGATCCATTGCATGGACCGTCAAAGCGCCGCGCTGACATTGGTTCCGGCAAAGCTAGTTGTAATGACAGGGTCGCCATTTCACGTCGGCGTGAATCGCGCGGACGTGCGTGGCGTCGATTGCCGGGTGGAGTAGGCTTCGCGGTGTGGACGTGGAGCACAGCCATGAATCTAGAACTGGTCCAGACCATGCGCGCCGCGCTCGAAGCCGTGATGGCGCGGGTTCCCGCCGAGCAGTCGGTGTTCGGGCTCAAGGCCGCGATGGCCGAGGTCATTCTGAAAGCCGCCGCGCACGGCCACACGTCGTTTGACGGCCTGGTGGCTTCCGCCTCGAGCCAGCTTCAGTCGGTTATATCGATGCTGACCTGAGCCGGAGCGATCTATAGCGTTTTCGAGCCAACGGGTCGCGCGAATGCGCGCCCGATGACAGGCTCCGTGGATGCCGGTTCGCGTCAAGAAAACGCGTCAAACAGAAATCTAGAGCCCCGTTCCGATTCAATCGCAACGGAAGAGGCTCTAGGCGCTGTTGCTGGAGCTGGACTCGCCGCGGCTGACCACGCCGTAATTGCTGGATTTCTGGCCATCACCATCCGTCCCGACGACGGTAAGGCCGAGGCGCAACAGCTCACGGACCGCTGCCGCGCGCGTCGGCATGCGGTGCTTGAACCTGAAATCGTCGAGCACTGACAGCTCGTCCGGGGAAAGCATGATCTGCAGTCGTTCGTCACGCATGTCGGTCATGGGCGGCCCCAAATTAGGCAATTGAGTAAGTACCTAACTCCGCTAAGTCGGCCTCGGTTCCCTGGCCTACCCAAAACACTCCAAATGAGTAAAATAGACTAATAAAATCAATAAGTTATAGGTTTAAAGTTGGCGTCGAAAGGGGTATGATTGACACCAGCGAAGGAGAGATCCGATGACCAAAGAAACCCAGCGACCGTCAAAAGACCAGAAGCCGCCGACGCGCCCGAGCCATGACCGGGTGGTCGAAAACCTCGATAAATGGGCCAACAGCCCAGGCCTTCAGCCCCCGAAGTAGCTGTGGACGATCCAGACGCTATGTAGCGGCCGGGGATCGGATAGCGCCTCGGTCCAGTTTCTCGTGGCGCGAAAGCGGAGCGGCCAGGAGCGCCCGGTGAACCGCCCCGGCGGTGGAAGGCGCCACAAAGAGGCGCTAGAAGAAACGACCGGAGCGGGCCCGATCGGGACTTCCTGAAGATGATTTTTCGGACATGAACCGTATTGTGGCTTTTGGCCTTGTCGGCCCGGTAATTGTCGCGCTGCTCGGCGCTTTCCTGTACGTGCCCGCGATCGCCTATCTCAACGGCCAGGTTTCCATCGGCGCCGACACCTATCAAGTCGCCTTTGTGCTGTTCCTCATCATGGGGCTGGTGCCGGAATGGCTGAACTTCATCGTGGTTGCCTTGGGCTGGACCCAGTTCCGCTCATCCATCGGCACCGGGCTTTTTGGCGGGGCCGCGATGGCCTACCTGCCGCAGCTCGCCGGTCTTCCACATGAGAACCCGATCGTTTGCGCGCTGATGGGGATCGTCGCGAGTTCGGCATGCTGGTGGCTCTCGACGCGGAACCGGACGAACAGCGTCATCGGGCAGGCCTAAGTTCGGACGCCGCGGAAGCGACTGTCACGAAATTCCCGAATCAAAAACCCCGCCAACACAATTGGCGGGGTTTTGTTGAGGGCGGGCGCCTGGAAGCACGCGCGCGCCTTAAGACCAGAAGGCCTTGCCGTCGGATCCGTTGCGGGCTTTTTCGAGCGTCGTCACGAAATATTCCTCGCGTTCCCGTTCGAATTTTTCCTGGGTGGCTTTGAAGCTTGCGACGCGCGCCGCAATTTCTTCCCGCGCACGCGCGAGGCGGTCACTTTTTTCGGTCATTGCCCATCCATTTTGAGTCGTATTTTTGAGTCGTGTTTTTGAATCGCGTCCCACGTCTATTGGGGATCTCAATTGGGGCACGAATGCGGACGCAGCGTTGCCGGATTGTGATTGTCTGCGCATGGCTGCCTCAGCGGTGGATAAGACCACAACATGCTTGTGGCCTTCACGTCCTCCCGGTAGCCAGAACAAAACGGGGAGAGCAGCATGGCAAAGATCGATCTGGATTCACTGAGCATCGAAGAACTCGCGAGCTTGCGCGATCAGGCCACCGAAAAGCTGGCGGAAAAGGTCGCCGCGCGGCAGTCCGAACTCGAGGCGGAACTGGAGCGGCTTTCGCAGTACGGCAAGCCGGCGCGAAAATCCCAAGGAAAATCTGAAGGGAAACCTGAAGCAAAATCTGACGGAAAATTTGAAGCAAAGTCTGAAGCAAAGTCCGAGACAGCATCAGACGCCTCGGCTGCGGCCCCGAAGGCCAAGAAGAACGACGAGAAAAAGAGCGACGAGGTCAAGGAACCGGCCGCCAAGGCGGCGTGATGACGGCGCCGCGTCGCGGCGCAGCCATCTAATCGACGTCGAAGTGATAATCTGATTGGCCGTGCTATAGTGCGCGCGGTCAACTTTCGGATCATCAGCCGTGATTGCATCGGATCTTCGCAGCGGTGTGGAACAACTTGGCGACATGATCGCCGAGGCTTCCACCATCGTCCCTTTTACGGGCGCCGGTATCTCCACCGAATGCGGCATTCCCGACTTCCGTTCGCCCGGCGGATTGTGGACCCGCAATCGTCCGATCCCATTTGATGAATTCGTCGCCAGTTCCGATGCCCGGGATGAGGCGTGGCGGCGGCGTTTTGCGATGGAGCCGACTTTCGCTGCGGCACGGCCGGGACGCGGCCACCGTGCACTCGCCGCGCTCTATAAGGCCGGCAAGGTTCCAGCGATCATCACCCAAAACATTGACAATCTGCATCAGATGTCAGGTTTCGCGGCGGATCACGTCGTGGAACTTCACGGCAACACCACGTATGCCCGCTGCATCGGTTGTGGGCAGGCTTACGATCTGCCGTGGGTCAAGCAGCGCTTCGATACAATGGGTGGGGCGCCGGACTGCACCGTCTGCGACGAGCCGATCAAGGCCGCCACGGTCTCCTTTGGTCAAGCGATGCCGGAAGATGAGATGCGTCGCGCCACGGAACTCGCGCAAGGTTGCGACTTGTTCATCGCGATCGGATCGTCGCTGGTGGTGTGGCCGGCAGCGGGCTTTCCACTGATGGCGAAAAACAATGGCGCCAGACTGGTCATCGTCAACAATGAGCCCACCGAACAGGACGACATTGCCGATCTGGTCATCCGTCATGACATCGGCGAGACGCTCGGGCCATTTGTCGGCAACTGATGCCCAATTGATTCGCTGGCGCGCAAGCTGTTCATAGCTTTGGGAGCGTTCGTTTTTTAGCTATGCGTGGCAGGCGGGAGTGTTATCTTTTGATTCGAGAGATTCGCGTGGCCTTATCTTGAATTGTCAGAGATGAGCGCGTGTGCAGACACCGTCGCGGCGACGGCGGGTCGTGGATAATGTGTGGGGTCCGGGGTCATGGGGTCGGACGGATTTGAGTCCAAGAAGCTGGGAGGATCGTCACCGGGTGTGACAGGATCCGGCCAGCTTGGACAAAGCAGGCTTAGTTCGGAGAGACTAGCTCCGGGTGATTTTTCGGGCGATCGCGATCCAGCGATGGAAGCGCTATCGGGCCTTGGCGACAGCGCCGCCAACCTCGTTGAAATCAGCGGTGTCATCAAATGGTTCGATGCCTCAAAGGGCTACGGCTTCATCATTCCAGACAATGGCTGGCCGGATGTGCTGCTGCACGTCACGGTGCTGCGGCGTGACGGCTACCAGACCGCGTACGAAGGCGCGCGGCTGGTCTGCGAGTGCGTCCAGCGGCAGAAGGGCTATCAGGCCTTTCGCATCCTCTCGATGGACGAGTCGACCGCGATCCACCCGGCTCAAATGCTGCCGCCGCGGACCCATGTCAGCGTCACCCCGACCAGCGGTCTGGAACGGGCGCAGGTCAAATGGTTCAATCGGCTGCGCGGCTTCGGCTTCCTGACCTGCGGCGAGGGCACGCCGGATATCTTTGTCCATATGGAAACCCTGCGCCGCTTCGGAATGACCGAGCTGCGTCCGGGCCAGTATGTGCTGGTGCGGTTCGGGCCCGGTTCCAAGGGCATGATGGCGGCTGAAATCCAGCCGGAGGCCGGTTCGCCGGGCCTGTCGTCGCATTAGAGCGTTTTCGAGCCAACGGGTCGCGCGAATGCGCGCCCGATGACAGGCTCCGTGGGCACCGGTTCGCGTGAAGAAAACGCGTTAAAACAAAAAACTAGAGCAAGCCCGCACGCCCACTTCCCGATCACCACTCCGTTACGACCGGAAGCGCTCGACCGATCGCCGCCAAAATGATCTCGCGGCGGTCTCGGCCGTCTGGTATTTGCCATGATCGGCGGGCTAGGGTTCCGCCGAAAAGGCCGGGTCCGGCGAAATCTCACGGTTGGGTAAAGTGGTGTCCATGAATTTAAATGACGGTACTGGTCGGGCTCGCCCGCGAACCCGTGTGTGGGCTTGGTTGTGGATCGCGGCTTCGGTCGCCATATCAGGCGCGTTAACGGGCTCTGAGGTGCGGGCTGCGAGCATCCAGTCGCTCGAGATCGTCACCAAGTCCGGCGTGCACGTCTTCTCCATCGAGATGGCGACCACCGAAGAGGAAAAGACCACCGGCCTGATGTACCGCAAGGAACTGGCGGACGGGAAGGGAATGCTGTTCGACTTCTCGCCGCCGCAGGAAGTCTCGATGTGGATGAAAAATACCTACATCTCGCTCGACATGATCTTCATCCGCGCCGATGGCCGGATCCTGCGCATTGCCCAAAACACCGAGACGCTGTCGACCAAGATCATCCCGTCGGGAGGGTTGGCGAAGGGCGTACTAGAGGTGATCGCCGGCACGGCGCAGAAATACGGCATCCAGCCCGGGGATCGCGTGGCGCATCCGCTGTTTAATGGCCATTAAGGCGGCGAGCGCCTTCTTGCTGGCCCTGCCTTAAGCGTGTATCGAGGTCGTTTCCCAGCTGATCGGGGTATAGCGCAGCCTGGTAGCGCGGCAGTTTTGGGTACTGCAGGTCCAAGGTTCGAATCCTTGTGCCCCGACCAACTAACCCGTGATGTTGCTCAGTCGGATACTGACCATTTGAGAGCGATTCTGACCTCTGGTTCTACCCTCGTTCCAGGCAGCGGCTTCGCATGTTGTCGGGGCTGTTCATTGTCGCGGAAACGGAAGTGCACGGCATGGCAATAGCTCAAAGAGGGCGTATGTCCGATAGATGGCAGGTTGACAATCGGCTCGCGTCCCCGCGGATCGGCCGGCGGTTTATCCCATGGCTTGCGGCGTTTGTTTTGCTCGTGGGTGCTGGTGGCCTGATGCTGTGGGCGACCGGCAGCAATAGCGCCGCCGCGGTATCGCCGAGCGTGACCGCCCTCGTACAAACTTCGAACGAACTCGTCGAAAAGACCGGCGCTCTGGAGACGACGGAGCAGCAGACCATCGACCAACTTCAAGTGGTGCAAGACCAGCTCGCGGCCCAGCAGGCAGAGACGAAAAAACTGACCGGCGAGATCGAGGCGTTGCATGCAAAGCTCGATGCGCTCGCATCGTCGGCTTCCGAGACGACGGCCCCGTCGGCCGGAGCGGCGGTTCCGTCACCGAAGATGGCCCGCAAGGGGCGCAACTGAGTTGTTGTGGATCGTGCGACCTGCGATGAAATCCGTCTTGCTGCTTTGGCTTTGGCTCGCAATCACCTTCTGCGCCTTTTGCGGTTCGGTAACCGCGCAGCCGGCGGCCCCGCCGGCCGACATGATCTCGAACTTTCGCGTGCAGCATGGGGAAGGGCGGGTGACCCTGGATGCCACACTCGACCGCATCGCGCGGGAGCAGGCCGTCGCGATGGCTGAAAAGGACGTGCTCGACCACAGTGTGCTTGGGCAGTTTTCGGCACGGATCGCGCCGTCAGGATCCAGGCGGGCGGCGGAGAATATCGCGTATGGCTATGACAGCTTCCCGAAAACGCTCAACCAATGGATCGAGTCGCCGGAGCATCGGAAAAATCTCTTGCTGCCTAATGCGTCGCGGGTCGGGATAGCCAGCGCGAAGAGCAAGACGACGGGCCGGACCTATTGGTCGATGGAAATCGCCGCCGACTATGAACGCCCTGAACCGCGCGGCGCGAAGCGATCGGTGGGCACCAAGAAGCCCAAAGCGGGTTCAACGCCGAGCGCACGAGACAGCACGCCGCAAGACTGCCGACTGAAGATTTTGAGCCTCTGCCTATAGGCCTCTGCCTTTAAGACGTTCCGGGTTTAGCGCCCCGGATCCGGCGTTCGCGGCTATTTCTTCTTGCCGGTGTTGGAGGTCGGCTGCCACCCGCCGCTCTTCTGGCTGGGCGCCGCGGCTATCGTCTTGATCTTCTCTTTCTTCGGCTTCTTGGTTTCCCGGTTGCTCTTTTGCTCGCCCTTGGACATGTCGATCTCGCTTGCGATTGGAGGACTCAACGCTTGCACAGCGTGCGCCCTTTTTCGCTGAAAAGCCATGTGCGTGAACGACGGTTGTGCTGATTTGGGCACTGTCGGCGGAGAAGCGCTCGGCCAGGGCTGTTTTTGTTGCTCTCGTTCACCGCTTGAGGAACAATGGCTCACAGGATAAAGCTGTGGTGCTCCGCTCGGGGTGGGGCGCATAGAGCGATGATCGGTCGAACACGGGGACTAGCGATGCAAATCAGGGTTTTGGCTGCGGCGGCACTCATGCTGTCGGTTTCAGCGCCGTCATTTGCCGCCGATGCCGACGTGCCGGTCCGGCATCACCGGTACCACCATTCCGTCGACGACATCTACCTGCATAATTACGGTCCGCCCGACTTCTATCCCGGCACCACGGTTCCGCCCGACCGCGTGGTCTACCCGGTGAACGGCGCTCCCTACGGAATCTACGACGGGTTCGATCGGCTGTGCGGACAGTCGTCGGCCAACTACCGGGGCCAGGACGGCCGGCGCCATCCCTGCTTTTAGGCTCAATATCTGACAACAGGCGTTATCGAGCAGGCTCGATAACGTTGCAGTTGGTGCGGCCCGACATCAGGCAATCCTGCATCTTGCTGGCCGCGGTCAATTCGTGGGCCAGCCAGAGGCCGACCACCAGCAAGACCACCGCGATGGCCAATCCTGCGATCGCGGGGGTCCGGCTTCCGCCGCCGTCTTGTTCAGGCTCGTTCATGGCGCACCGTTTTTAGCCTTCGTCCCGCATGCCGCGCCCCAGCGCAAATTGCCCGACCGGCCCCTCGACGTGGAATTCGATCCCGGTCATCTTGGCGAACAGATCGATATTGTTGCTGCCGATCGCGCATCCCCCCAGTCCGCTGTCGGTCGCCATCAAATAGAGCGTCTGGAGCAATACGCCGACGTCCTTCAAAATCAGCGAGTAGGCGATCGAGCTGTATTTCCACGAAATACGGTCAAACCGCGCCGCCATCGTGATCAGGATCTGGGGCAGGCCGGGCGCGTCCATGGCGAATTCGGCTGAGTTCAGCTGTACCTCGATGTCCTGCGGACGCGCATCGATCGGCACCAGCGCGTGCAGGTCGGCGTCGTAATGATAGAAGCCGCGCTTGAGGCCGGCGCAATTGTTCACGGTGAGATAGAGTTCGAGCTCGTAGCTGCTGCCGGCGGCGGGATAGGGCCGGCTGGTATAGTCGATGACCGGACCCTCATCGGCCTGGTCAATCGTGCTTTGCCATTTCGACCGGATCCGCACGGTGCTGTCGAGAAACTGCGAAAGCTCGGCGAGCGTGATCGGGTTGCTATCGTCGAAGCCGCGCGTCGAATGACGCTCATGCATCAACCTCGTGAACGGTGAGACGGCGTCCGCAGGTGCCGTCGGGGACGGGGCGTGCTGCTCGGGCAGCTTGATCTTCTGCCCCGGCCAGCGTGACCGCACCGCGGCCGGCGGCGGCATCTCGCCGGCATAGGGATAAAGCCCGCCCAGCGGATTGGCCTGCCGTCCCTCGGTCGAGTGCGTATGGAACAGAAGGTCGTGGAAGTCCCACAGCACCAGATTATCGTCGCCCTCGTCGGCGCGCAGGCCGTCGCCGCCGCCGGCATCGATCTTGAAAAGCATATTGCAATCCAGCAGGAGCGCGAAAAGCTCGACACCCGGAAAGCCGTCCTGTCGCCGCAGCCTGTTGATGGTTTGCGGCGTCGCGAGCAACGCAAGGGCGGCGGCAACTTTCGGATCGCGAATTCGAAACAACGCGCCGGCGCGCGGCGATTCCAGGATCATCTCATTGCCGCGCCTTCGCATATAGGCGAAGCGCGACAGCACGATCCGCTCGGCGCCGCCGAGATCAGGCGTTTGCGGCCAATAATCAGCCATCTGCGGCTCGATGACGACCTGGTCATTGTCGGCGTGGCCAAGGCGGTATTCCAGCAGGCCGCTGCGGGCCAGGCGCCGCACCAGCACGTCGATTTCCTTGTCGACGGGGGTGCGACCGGCCGCGAACGACTTGAGCGGCAGGCCGGTGCTCAGCGCCTGGGCGCGCAAGGCGGCTGCGCCACTGTACTTGCCGAGTTCGGCCGAATAGCCGTCGAAGCTCGCAAAGACGCTGCCGTCCGGGCGGGTATTGAGCGTGATGTGCGCGCTGGCGACGGCGGAAATGACCGGCGGCGCGACCCGCCGCGGCGGCTTTTTTGCGGGAGCGCGCACGCAGGACAGCCCTTCAGCTATGGGGAAGAAATGGCGTCAGGTCGCTCTCCGGGATCGGCTGATCGCGCAATCCGAGTTTCACCGGCACATCGTACAGCCGGCCCGGGGCAAAGCGGCGATAAAAATGCCGCAACCCCGGAACGATCACCCGGACGACGGGGACTTCGACGTCAGGCCGGGTCTGATTGAGGACCAGGAAATCGAGGCCCGCGCGTCTGGCGATATCGACGCAGGCCATCACCTGATCGCGGGTGTTGTCGAGCCGGCCAAAATCAAGACCCGACGGCAGCGTCGGATTTTGTGCCGGCGTCAGGAACGGGTAATTCTCAAGATGCAGCGGCGTCTCGCCATCGAGGCTCGGCTTCTCGCCGGTTCCGCCCTCCATGAAACCGATCGACAGGAACTGGTTCAATTCCGTCAGCGTGCGCAGCAACGCGATACGCTTGTCGAAATGTGCGCCGGAGCCGAACTCGATATTTTCCTGTCCGTTTTGCATCCAGTGCAGGATCGCGACATAGGTCGGCACGCCGAGATCGCTGGTGACGTCGAGCACCCACAATTTACGACCGGTGTCGGCCAACTGATTCTTCAGATCCTGCACATAGGAATCGTTGAACTGGCTGAGGTCGACTTCGGTCCGTTGCGATTGGTTGTACCACCAGATCGCGTAGGCATCGCGTTCCACCAGCTCGAGGAAGCCTTGAACGATGGCTTCCTCGACCGTGTTGCCGGCCGCGCAGCCGTTGGAATCCGCCTGGAAAGCGGCCGGGCCGCTATAGAAAAAATACAACAGGCTGGTTGGCAGATATTTGAAGCAATTGTCGCGCAGCGACCACACCGGCGACCATTCGATTTTGGCCGATGGGTCGAACGCTTCAGGGGCGGCCTGTGTCTCGCCGTGATCATGCGCATGATCGTCGGCGTGCGCTTGTGCCTCGCTGAACAGCAGCACGTCGTTGGGCAAGATCGCTTCGCCCGGTGCAAAATCGATATAGCGCCGCGTCGTCCGGATTTCGTCGCCTTGAAAGATCCCGGAATAGCGCTCGATCGATTCCATCAACGCGCTGGCTTCGGCCTGCTCGGCGGTGCTGCCCTTGCCGAAGCTGCCGCCGGTCAATCCGGCGCGGAGCTGATCGACGTCCTGCGCCGGCGCGGAGAAATTATGCTTGGCATGGAAGTTGGTGTTCATCGGCAGGTCGGCTTCGATTCGCTCGAGCTTGGTCACGACACCGGTCAGCGGGCTCACATGCTTGCGATGTCGCGCCACGGTGGTGCGCGCCGATACCGAGCGGTATCCGCCGCTGGTCATCACCAGCTTGGCGCCGCCGGTGATCTCGATCGGCGTCGGCGCCCGGCGCGGGTCCCGCAATTTCTTCGCGCCGCACGTCGGACATTGCGGGCGGGTCGCCACGTAATGTTTCACCAGGCTCGCGCCCAACAAATCGTGGCTGATGATGTGATCGTTCAACTCGGTGCGAAAGCCGGTGGCGATCGCCTTGGCGACTTCCAGCGCCGCGAATTGAATGCCGCTCTGCCCGAGGCTGTTGCGGCTGAGCGATGAGACGGCAACCGGGCGCGCCGGCCCGCGATCGAGAAATCCCTTGATCTCCCGGTTCCGGATCATGCGATCGAACAGGCATGTCCAGCACGCGCCGTCACCCGGTGTGAACACGGGACCGACCAGCGGAAAGGCGCCGGAGGGTTGCACCAATAGCCAGCGCGCGCGGTCCGAGACCCGCTGCTGGTTCAATTCGGCCAGTTGCCGGTCGAGATAGTCGTTGACCAGCGTGACGGTCAGGTCGGGGGAACGGCTGACGATGTGGACGCCGAGTTCGGTCAGGGCGGCGCTGAATTCAGCCGCGCCCTTGACGTCGATCGCTTCAACGCGCACGCGACAATTTTCGAGATTTTGCGCCGCGACTCCGGGCGGCAAACCGAGGCTCGCCCAGTAGCCGTCCACCGGCGCGGAAGATGAGGAAGCCGGCACGATGTAGCCGCGTTCCATCAGCCGCTTCAGCGCCTGCTCGATTTGATCCGGCGGAAAGCTCTTCGACAATTGATCCGCGATCTGCGGAAAACTCTTGCCGCCTTTGCCGATGGCTGTGGCGAGCGCGCAATACACCTCGCCATGCAGGAAGAATTTCCGGTCCTCGGAATAGAGGCAGATCGTATTGGGCGGCAGCACGTAGACGGTGAAATTCGGGGCAAACTGCGGAACGTTCTGGAGCGCCTGATGTCTGGACGCCGGGCGAGGTTTGCGTCCGCTTCGCTTCGGCGTTGCCGAACTTTTTTTGCGCGCGCTGGATTTCTTCTGACCAGTCCGGGCGAGTGCTTTTTTAGCCAAGATCAAAAATCCATTCGCTCGTTAGACGCGTGCCGACGCAGTGAAATAGCCGCAACGCAATCAACACATCACACTAAAGACATCAGACTAAAGACATCACGATCAACTCATGGATTGGCCGGGTCGACGAAGTCGAGCCCGGCCAGTAACTTCGTTTATCGGTGTGGTCGGAACGTAGTCCGCCTTAGCAAAGGCGGCAAGCGCCCCAGGAAGCGCAGCAACCGCCGCCGCCGCAACCACCACCACAGCCACGGCAACCGCGGCAGCCGCGGCAACCACGACAGCCTCTGCAACCGCCGCAACCGCGCCAGGCAACCTGAACGCCAGCCTTGGCCGATGCGGTGTTTTCCTTGTCGAACACGTAGAACGTCGCCAGGCTGACGTCGGCGATTTCTTCCTCACCGAGTGTTACCTGATGACCAAGTCCAACGGTGGGCGACTGCACCACATCCGAGGTCGGCACGGCCGCTGCCGATGCGCCGCCGATCATTGAGAAAGTCAACCCGGCGGCCCCCAGCACCGGTACGGATTTCATCACACGTTTCTTCGTCGAAGTTTGTTTCACCCGTGACATAGTCGAAACCTCCATACCTTGAAAAAGTAGTTTGACTCCAGCAATCAGATTGTACGCCGTGCAAATCTACCACGCAAGACGGTCGCACACCGGCGTCGGAATATTGGTATGTGCAGCAAGGGTTTCGGTTCATCTTGATGAACGATATTGGCGCGATTTATTCACGCGATATTCATGATCGATGCCCGCAAGGCCAGGCCCGGCGTTGGCGCGTCATGACCGCTTTCCCGTCGATGCTTCGACCCGTGAAGTCGGGCGAAAC
The DNA here is from genome assembly GCF_009766005.1 of Bradyrhizobium sp. S69. Taxonomy (GTDB): domain Bacteria; phylum Pseudomonadota; class Alphaproteobacteria; order Rhizobiales; family Xanthobacteraceae; genus Bradyrhizobium. Next base: position 573,661 of record NZ_LMUK01000041.1, read on the forward strand.
CAGCGATTGCCAATTCATCCGCCATTGCTGTTTATAGGCGAGAACGGAGACTGGACGTGGTCGATCACAAAGGACGTTTCGCCTGGTACGAGTTGATCACGACCGACGTGGCGTCAGCCCAGGCCTTCTATGGCAAAGTCGTGGGCTGGGGCGTGCAGGACGGGTCGACGCCCAATCTCGCTTACACATTGTTTACCTCTGGGAGGACGGCGGTCAGCGGCCTCATGGGCCTGCCGGAGGAGGCGCGGCGCATGGGCGCGACAGCGCGGTGGATGGGATATGTCAGCGTCGATGACGCGGAAGTCGCTGTCGGTCGGCTGAAGCGCCTTGGCGGGGCCGTCTACGTCCCCCCGACGGACAGCAACATCGGGCGCATCTCGGTTGTCGCCGATCCGCAAACGGCAACGTTGGCGTTGATCGAGGGATTGCCGAGCGGTCAACACAAGCCTCCCGAATCCCATAAGCCCGGACGGGTGGGCTGGCATGAATTGCTCACGGCAGATTGGCAAAAAGCGTTTCCTTTTTACAGCGAACTTGTCGGTTGGCGGAAGGCGGAGACCGAAACCGGCGCAGAGATCACCTATCAATTGTTTTCCGCCGGAGAGGAGACGCTCGGCGGAATGTTCAACAAGCGTCCGATGGACCCGGTTCCATTCTGGCTATTTTATTTCAACATCGGCGACATCGACGCGGCAGCGGAACGCGTGGAGGCCGCCGGCGGCCAGGTGTTGGAGGGCCCGCTTGAACTGCCGGGCGGCAGCTGGGTCGTGCGATGCCGCGATCCCCAAGGGGCCGCGTTTGCACTGCAAGGTAAGCGAAGCCAGCAGGGCATTGCGCAAGCCCCGGCATCGGAAGTCGGCTGGTCGACCTCGTGGGGCGGGATTTCGTCCCGGGGGCGATTGGTGGTCACCAAGCCGCGCGGCAAGGCGCCCGTTCCGGATTCCGAAAGCTAACCGGCAGGACTTGATCGGCCGGGCTCGATCAACCAGCCTTGGCTGCGGCCGCCGCGGGTTTGGGCAGCGGCTTGTCCTGCCGTTTCGACCACGAGATGTAATAGGCGACGATGGTCATGATCGCGATCCCGGTGACGCTGACGAAAATCTGCGCCAACAGCGAGCCCGAACTCATCATCAGTTCGAAATGTCCGACAAAGGAGAGGAACACGCCGACGCAGAACACCGCGAGCGATTGCTGGCCGCAGACGATGACGGGATCGAACCCCTTCCATTCCAGCCCCTTCCAATCCTTCGGCACGAAGCGGATGACCATGATCACGATCACCACAAAATGGATGAAGCGATAGGGCGCCAGATTGGTCTTGTCGTTCGGATTGAAGGTGTCAAAGAGCCAGTGCGGGAACATCGCCCCGAAGTCGGGGAATTTGCCCGCCATCGTCATGACGAGAGCAAAGATCAGATAGGCGATCGAAAAATAAAGCGTGATCGGCGCGTTGATGACCGCCATGTTTTTTCGCGCGCCGCCCAGCGCACACCACGAGCCGAACACGAAAAGCACCTGCCAGCAATACGGATTGAAGTACCAGGTGCCGGCCGGGTAGGCCGTGAAATTCCAGCCGAACTGCCGGGCCGAAAGCCACAGCGCGATGGACGCCAGCATGGTCCAATTGGGCTTGCGCAGCATGAACCAGAGCACCGGCGGAAATAATCCCATCAGCACGATGTAAAGCGGCAGCACGTCGAGGTTGACCGGCTTGAACTTCAGCAGCAAGCCCTGGCGCAGTGTTTCAACCGCGCTGTCGACCAGGCCCGCCACATTGAACTCGTTGATGATCTCGGGGTCGCTGTAACGCTGCGCGACATAGCCGATCGAAACGATATAGATTACGAACAGGATGATGTGAGCGACATAGAGCTGCCAGACCCGTTTGGTCAGACGGGTGGCGCCGACGATGAAGCCGCGTTCGAGCATCATCCGGGCATAGACAAAGGAGGCGGTATAGCCGGAGATAAAAACGAACAGGTCCGCCGCGTCGCTGAAGCCGTAATTTCGCGTGGTGATCCAATTCACGACGTTGTCGGGAATATGATCCAGGAAAATCGCCCAATTCGCGACCCCGCGAAACAGGTCGAGCCGCAGATCGCGTCCTTTTTCCGGAAGGGATGCTTCGATTTTCATGGGTGCCGTTTCGACGTGATGCCTTCGGGAAGATCGAGCGCGTGGGGCAGGGGTCCGGGTGGACCAATAGCCAAGTTGTCACAGTGCGGCATAAAGATTATAGGAAAATGTAACATCAAAGGCCGGGAATCATCGACCGAATACCCCAAAAAATCTATACCATCCCCGCCGTTGGCGCCACGCGTTACCATGCTGCATTTTCACGGGATTTGACACCTCATGACCGCACGGATCTTTAAGCCCGCCAAAAACGCGATGCAATCCGGCAAGGCCCAGACCCAGGAATGGCAGCTGGCCTATGAACCGGAGCAGCCGCGCGCGATCGAGCCGTTGATGGGCTGGACCTCTTCCGGAGATATGAAGCAGCAGCTCACCATTCGCTTCCAGACCAAGGAGGAGGCGGTGGCTTATTGCGAGCGCGAGGGCATTGCGTACCAGGTCATCGAGCCAAAGGCGCCAGCCCACCGCCAGATCGCCTACTCCGACAATTTTGCCTTCCGGCGCGGCGAACCCTGGACCCATTAGGGGTCGAAAATACCTAAGAATCATTCCGGATGCCGTCGGCGGTGAGCCCGGGCCCGTATCGGCCCGTCGTGTTGGCCGGTCAGGGATCGAAACTTCCGGGTTGCCTAAGGCTGGGCCGCAATGACACCATGGCGGGCGTGGGCCCAATGTCGAATTGCGGCGCAGCATAAATAGACCAAGAACTGAGCCGAAAAATTGAGCTGAAAAACTCGCCTCAAGAAACCATCCAGGAACCGCCCGAGAGACCGCCCGAGGCCCATGCCGCTTCATTCCAGTATCGATCCGACTTCGCCCGATTTTGTCCGCAACGCGGACGCCATGCGCGTGCTGGTCAGGGAACTCCGCGGCAAGCTCGATCAGGTTGCCGGCGGCGGCGGCGAGGCGTCGCGGGCCAGGCATACCTCGCGCGGCAAAATGCTGGCGCGGCAGCGCGTCGACCTGCTGATCGATCCGGGAACCGCGTTTCTTGAATTGTCGCCGCTGGCCGCCAACGGCCTCTATGGCGGCGACGTCCATTCGGCGAGCGTCATCACCGGGGTCGGGCGGATCTCGGGGCGCGAATGCGTGATCGTCGCCAACGATGCCACCATCAAGGGCGGCACCTACTACCCGATGACGGTGAAGAAGCATCTTCGCGCCCAGGACATCGCCCGGCAGAACAATCTGCCTTGCGTCTACATGGTCGATTCCGGCGGCGCGTTCCTGCCGCAGCAGGACGAGATTTTCCCGGACGAACGGCATTTCGGCCGCATCTTCTACAACCAGGCGCAGATGTCGGCCGCCGGCATCCCGCAGATCGCGATCGTGATGGGCTCCTGCACCGCCGGCGGGGCCTATGTCCCGGCGATGTCGGATGAGAGCATCATCGTGCGCAATCAGGGCACGATCTTTCTCGGCGGGCCGCCGCTGGTGAAGGCTGCGACCGGCGAGGTCGTCACCGCCGAGGAGCTTGGCGGCGCCGACGTCCACTCCCGGCAGTCCGGCGTCACCGATCACTATGCGCAGAATGACGCTCACGCGATCGGCATTGCGCGGCGCATCGTGGCAACGTTGAAGCCGCCACACCCCACCGCCTTGAACATGCGCCCGCCGCGCGAACCGCTGTTCGCGCCCGAGGAAATCTACGGCGTGGTCTCCGCCGACGGGCGCAAGCCGTTCGACGTCCACGACATCATCGCGCGGCTGGTCGACGGTTCGGAGTTCGACGAGTTCAAGAAATTATACGGCCAGACCCTGATCTGCGGCTTCGCCCATATCTGGGGCTATCCGGTCGGCATCATCGCAAACAACGGCATCCTGTTTTCCGAAAGCTCGCTGAAGGGCGCGCATTTCATCGAGCTGTGCTGTCAGCGCAATATTCCGCTGGTGTTTCTGCAGAACATCACGGGATTCATGGTCGGCAAGAAATACGAGGCCGGCGGCATCGCCCGCGACGGCGCCAAGCTGGTGACGGCGGTGGCCACCGCGAGCATGCCGAAATTCACCGTCGTGATCGGCGGCTCCTACGGCGCGGGCAATTACGGCATGTGCGGCCGCGCCTACAGTCCCAGATTTCTCTGGATGTGGCCGAACGCCCGGATTTCGGTGATGGGCGGCGAGCAGGCGGCGATGGTGCTGAGCCAGTTGCGGCGCGACAATATCGAGGCCAAGGGCGGCAGTTGGTCGGTCGAGGAGGAGAACGAGTTTCGGGCGCCGACGCGCGCGCAATTCGAAGCCCAGGGCAATCCGTATTATGCCACCGCCCGGCTCTGGGACGACGGTGTGATCGATCCCGCCGACACGCGGCTGGTGCTGGGGCTCGGGCTGTCGGCTTCGGCCAACGCGCCGATCGAGCCCACCCATTTCGGCCTGTTCAGGATGTGATGATGGATCGCTCCAGGCCGTACCGGCGCTTTCAAACCCTCCTGATTGCCAACCGCGGCGAGATCGCCTGCCGGGTGATCCGCACCGCGCGAGCGATGGGCTTGCGGACGGTTGCTGTCTATTCCGAAGCCGACCGCGGCGCGATGCATGTCGCCGAGGCCGATGAAGCCGTCCTGCTGGGGCCGGCACGGGCCCGCGACAGCTATCTTAATATCGAGCGGGTGCTCGAAGCCGCCCGCAGCAGCGGGGCGGAAGCCGTGCACCCCGGCTATGGATTCCTGTCGGAGAACGCCGAATTTGCGCAAGCCTGCGCCGATGCCGGGCTGGTGTTCGTCGGTCCCACCGCCGCGATGATGATCGCGATGGGCTCCAAATCCGGCTCCAAGACCCTGATGGAGAAGGCCGGCGTACCGCTGGTACGCGGCTATCACGGCGAAGCCCAGGACGAGGCGACCCTGGCGAAGGCCGCCGGCGACATCGGCTTTCCGGTTCTGGTCAAGGCATCGGCCGGCGGCGGCGGTCGCGGCATGCGGATCGTGCGTTCGGCGGCCGAGCTCGCGCCGGCCATCGTCAGCGCCAAGCGCGAGGCCAAGGCGGCGTTCGGCGACGATCGCATGCTGATCGAGCAATTCGTCCAGAATCCGCGGCACATCGAAGTGCAGGTGATCGGCGACAGCCATGGCAATCTGTTGTCGCTGTTCGAGCGCGAATGCACGTTGCAGCGCCGGCATCAGAAGGTGATCGAGGAAGCCCCGTCGCCGACGCTCGATGCGGGGCAGCGCGAGGCGGTCTGCGCCGCCGCGCGCAAGGCGGCCGCAGCGGTCAATTATGTCGGCGCCGGCACCATCGAATTCGTCTCCGACGGCAAGGATGTGTTCTTCATCGAAATGAACACAAGGTTGCAGGTCGAGCATCCCGTGACCGAGATGATCACGGGCATCAATCTGGTGGAATGGCAATTGCGGGTGGCGTTCGGCGAGAAACTGCCGCTGACGCAAGCCGAGATCGGCTTCAATGGCCACGCCATCGAGGCGCGGGTATATGCGGAAAATCCGAACAAGAATTTCATGCCCTCGGTCGGCCGCATCAGGACCTGGCACGTGCCGCCGGCGGTCGATGGCCTGCGCATCGATGCCGGCTATCGCGAAGGCGATGTCGTCTCGCCGCATTACGACGCCATGCTGGCCAAGGTGATCGCCTGGGCGCCGACACGTCAGGCCGCGATCGACAGGCTCAATCGGGGCTTGCAAGAGACCGATATCCGCGGCGTCGTGACCAACATCCCGTTTTTGTCGGCGCTGGTGACGCACCAGGATGTGCGGGCCAACGCCATCGACACCGGCTTCATCGAGCGCGAGTTGCAGAACCTGACGGCGACTTCGAAAGCGCCTGACGATCTCGAGCTTTGCGCGGCGGTTGCCGCCATTCTGGCGCAAGAACAGGGCGCCGCCCGCGTTGAAGCGCATTCGCCGTGGCAGAGTTTCGGCTGGATGCCGGTCGGCCGCCGCCAGCGCAGCTTCGTGTTCCGTCAGGGGCAGGGCGGCGAACACCAGGTAACGCTGCACTATGGCAACGGCCCCTCGACCGTCACCGTTGGCGAACGCGAGCTTGCCCTGGCCTATTCGGTGAACAATGCCGGTGAAATAGATCTGACGCTCAACGGCCTGACATCGCGGATCGTATCCGTCATCGAAGGCCATGAGCTTTATTTGCGCACGCGCAACGGCCGTTTTGATCTGCATTGGGTCGATGCGTTCGGCGGCGACGACGAGGAGCAGGTCAGCGAAGACAAAATCGCAGCGCCGCTGCCGGGTACCGTGGTGGCGCTATTGGCCGAAGAGGGTGCTGTACTGGAAAAGGGCGCGCCGATCCTGACGCTCGAAGTGATGAAGATGGAGCAGACCTTGCGCGCGCCGTTCGGCGGCGTGCTGAAGAAGATCAAATGCAAGGTCGGCGATATCGTGCAGGAAGGCGTCGAACTCGCCGAAATGGAGCCGGCGGCGAGTAGCGAGTAGGATAGCCCGAAGGATGGGTTGAGCCCTTCGCGAAACCCATCACTGCACCGCGATTTATCTTCGACCGTAATGCGAGGACGCGACGATGTGGCGGAGCGCATCATCGGGCCGGCGGGGCTGGCGCCAGCCTCTCGCCGATCGTGCATCTCCATGATGGGTATCGCTTCGCTCCACCCATCCTACGGGCTGACAAGGTGGCGCTTCTGATTTTCAGAAATTGTCCTTGACTCTTGACCCAAATCAGTTGCGTATTCCTCGCCATCCCGTCCCGAGAGAGGGGGCGTTGGCCATCGTCACTGACGTTGGGGCGGGGAGCGGTGGACGCTGATGCGCTTTTGACGAACGGCGCGTGAGGCGTACGGCAAAGTCGTGTGGTCCTGACGCCCCAGTGGCTGGTGTCAAGTTCTTGAGGAGCTCACGCTTCTTGGGGGCGACGGTGACAAGCAAGCCTGGTCTCACCGGGGAGAGCACGAAATAAGCTGTAAAACCATTGCGCAGGGAAGGCCGGACTGCTTCCGCTGAACCTGTATGCTCGTGTGCGCTTTTTGCTGTGTGCATTTTGGCACGCGAGATCGCGGGTGCAGCGCGCACCCGGTCTTCCCTGCGCCCTCTCTTGAGGGTCGCACTGCGCCCTCTGTTTTTGAGGGCGAACGCCGTGCAAGACTCGGACAGATGATGTCGCGAGATCGCGGAGTTGTGTGAAACACGATCACATTACGTCGTCCCGGCGAAGGCCGGGACCCATAACCCCTGGCGTGGATTGTGAAGGAAAGCATCCGCCACACTGCCAAAACGAGAACACACGGCGTGATGGTGTGGACGGCCCCCTACGGCATCAGTTGTGCCAGAATGAGGTTGTTGAGATCTCAGACAAGGGAGCCGTCCGTGAGCCAG
>NZ_LMUK01000042.1:0-141928 GCF_009766005.1 Bradyrhizobium sp. S69
AGTCGTCCGCATACGCCCGTCGCTTATGCTTTACCATTCGACACCTCCTGGCTCTTAAAGCCTACTACAGGTGTCCACTAATTCGGAGGAGGTTCAGCTATCCTTCGAGACGCGCTCGCAAGCGCGAGCGCTCCTCAGGATGACGTGGTACATGGTGAGCACGACGGCGACTTGACGCCGTCTACTTGCCCTTGCTCGTGAACTTCTTCACGGCAATGCGAAACTCGTCCGTATGCATGCAATCGATGATGGCGTCGCGTTCGGCGTCGAGCTGTCGTTCGATCGGCGTGACATGGGACTGATGGATCAGCGCCTTGGTTGCCGCCAGCGCGGCCGGCGCGTTTTGCGCCAGGCGATGGGCCAGCTCTCGCGTCGCGGCTTTCAGCTCCGCTGCCGGCACGACTTTGGCGACCAGGCCCCAGTCGCGGGCTTGCGCTGCCGAAAAGCTGTCTTCGGCGAGGTAGATCTGCAAGGCGCGCCGCGTGCCGACGCTGGCGACCACGCCGACGGTGCCGCCGCCGTCGGGCGAGACGCCGAGCTTGCCGTAGGCCGGGGTAAATTTGACGTCCTCGGCGGCGATGCAGAGGTCGGCCACGAAGGCGAGCGAGAGGCCGGCGCCGGCCGCTGAACCGTGTACGCTCGACAGCACGATCTTCGGCATCCGCCGCAACGTCGTGATGAAGGCATGGTAGTGCTTCAGCAGTTCACCCACCACCGGGGCAATGGTGTCGGCCGCGGCCGCCGCGCCAATGGTTTGCAGATCGCCGCCGGCGCAGAACGCGCGGCCTTCGCCCTGGATCACCAGCACCCTGATATCGTCGGCGGCCTCGACCTCCGCGCCGAGCTGTTCCAGCTTTTGGGCGATCGACAGATCAATTGAGTTGAAGGCGGCCGGCCGATTGAGCGTGATGGTCGCGATCGAGCCGTCGATGACCAGCAGGGCCGGATCGTCGGGATGAGAGGCGTTGGTGGATATAGACATGGAACAGAACTCCCGATCCGCAAAGGTCGAAGGCCGCAAGGGCACCTGACGGGCATTTAAATCGCAGAAGGGAAGGGGTGACAATCCCCGGCGAAGCCTGCAAAATACCGGCAAGCGGCCGTGCGGATTACTGCATTGCAACGACCGGGATGACGGGAGAGCCAGATGAGCATCGATATGACGGTCGACCGTCCGGTCTCCACCATCGATCCGTTTTCGCACGGCTTCCTCGGCGATCCCTATCCGCACCACGAAGCGATGCGCGAGGCAGGACCGGTGGTCTGGCTCGAGCCATACGGCATCTGGGCGATGGCGCGGCATCAGGAAGTCCGCGATGCCCTGACCGACTGGGAGACCTATTGTTCCGGCGCCGGCGTGGGGTTGAGCGATTTTCGTAAAGAGCCGCCGTGGCGTCCGCCGAGCATCATCCTGGAAGCCGATCCGCCGCTGCATACCCGTACCCGCGCGGTGTTGACCCGCATCCTGTCGCCGGCGGCGATCAACGTGCTGCGCGAGACCTTTGCGCGCGAAGCCGACGCGCTGATCGATCGCCTGGTCGAGCAGCGCGAATTCGATGGCGTCGCCGACCTCGCCGAGGCTTACCCGTTAAAAGTGTTTCCGGACGCGGTTGGTATTTCCGAGCAGGGCCGCGAAAACCTGATGCCGTATGGCACCATGGTGTTCAACTCGTTCGGCCCGCGCAACGACCTGTTCGACAAGGCGATGGCCAATGCCGGTCCGGTGCGCGAATGGATCATGTCGAAATGCAGCCGTGCGGCGCTGGCGCCCGATGGATTGGGCATCAAGATTTTCCATGCGGTCGACGCCGGTGAGTTGTCGGAGGACGAAGCGGGCATGCTGGTGCGCTCGTTCCTGTCGGCCGGCATCGACACCACGGTCTATGGGCTCGGCAATGCGCTGTATTGCTTTGCCAGCAATCCCGAGCAATGGACCGTGCTGCGCGAAAATCCCAATTTGGTCCGCGGTTCGTTTGAGGAAGTGCTGCGCTTCGAATCGCCGGTGCAGACCTTCTTCCGCACCACGACGAAGCCTGTTGACGTCGGCGGCGTGCGGATCGGCGATGGCGAGAAGGTGCTGTTGTTTCTCGCCGCCGCCAACCGCGATCCGCGCCGCTGGGAAAGACCCGACACATTCGACGTGCGTCGCCGGGCGGCCGGCCACATGACATTCGGCACCGGCATTCATGGTTGCGTCGGGCAGGCGGTGGCGCGGCTGGAAAGCGAGGCGATCTTCGGCGCGCTCGCCAAGCGCGTGGTCTCGTTCGAACTGACCGGCCAGCCGGAACGGCGGCTCAACAACACGTTGCGCGGGTTCGATACCTTGCCGCTTCGCATCAAGGCGGCGTGAGCGAATGGCGAAGCCTCCTGTTGTGATCGTCGGCGCCGGGCATGCGGGCTTTCAGCTCGCCTCATCGCTGCGGCAAGCCGGCTATGCCGAACCGATCTTCCTGCTCAATGATGAGCCGCATCTGCCGTATCAGCGGCCGCCGCTTTCAAAAGCCTATCTGAAAGGCGGCGGCGCGCCCGATAGCCTGATGTTCCGGCCGGACAAGTTTTATCGCGATCAGAACATTGAGCTGATCGCCGATCGCGCCGCTGCCATCGACCGGCCCGCGCGGAAGTTGTCGCTGGCTTCCGGCGCGGCGCTTGAGTACGAGCATCTGGTGCTCGCCACCGGCGCGCGCAATCGCCTGATCGATCTTCCCAACGCCAACCTTGAAGACGTGCTGTACCTGCGGACGCTGGATGAAAGCGAAGTGTTGCGGCTCAGGCTCGCTTCGCGCCGGCACGTCGTGGTGATCGGCGCCGGCTTCATCGGCCTGGAATTCGCCGCCACGGCCCGCGCCAAGGGCCTCGAAGTCGACGTCGTCGAACTCGGCGCCCGTGTGATGGCGCGGGCGGTGACCGCGGAGATCTCCGAGTTCTTCCAGAACAGGCACGCCGAGGCCGGTATTCGTATTCATTTCGGCGTGCAGGTCACCAGCATCGAAAGCGACGGCGCCGGAGTGGCCGGCGTCAGCCTCAGCGACGGCCGGCATATCGCGGCGGACCTGGTCGTGGTCGGCGTCGGCGTGTTGCCGAATGTCGAACTCGCGGGTGCTGCCGGCCTGCCGGTGGCGTCAGGCATTATGGTCGGGGAGCATCTGCTGACGTCGGACCCGCATATCTCGGCGATCGGCGACTGCGCGCTCTACGCCAGCGAGCGCTTCGGCGGCTCGTTGCGGCTGGAGTCGGTGCAGAACGCCACCGATCACGCGCGTTGTGTCGCGGCGCGGCTGACCGGCGACACCAAGGTCTATGACGGCCTGCCATGGTTCTGGAGCGATCAGGGTCCCGACAAGCTGCAGATCGCAGGGCTCACCACCGGTTATGATCGCGTGGTGGTGCGCGGCGACCGCACGCAGGGCGCGTTCTCGGCGTTTTGCTACAAAGCGGATCGGCTGGTCGGCATCGAATCGGTCAACCGCGCCGGCGATCACATGTTCGGCCGCAGGCTGTTGGCCGCCAACGGCTCGATTACGCCGGAGCAGGCGATGGATGCGGGGTTTGATCTGAAGGCGGCGCTGGGGTGAAGGTCGTAGGGTGGGCAAAGGCGCGCTTGCGCCGTGCCCACCATCCCTCGTGCAAGTCGAAGTTGGTGGGCACGCTTCGCTTTGCCCACCCTACGAATTCAAGTGAAGCGAATGCCTTCTGCAATAACCAACGCCAGGGGCTATGGGGCGCGGCCTTCGCCGGGACGACGAAAGGCTTTCACCTCCGCTGCGGTCGGCATCGATGGCGCTGCGCCCATCCGCTGGACGCAGATCGACGCGGCGATGTTGGCGTAATCGAGTGCGTCGCGAATTGATTTTCCGGCCGCTAATTGCGCGGCGACCGCGCCGACAAAACAATCGCCGGCGCCGGTGGTATCGACGGCCTTGACCGCGCGGCCTTCCACGACCAGCGGCTTTCCATCCGCCAGCGCAACCACGCCGCGTTTGCCCAAGGTGACGCAGACGATCATGTCGCGGTCACCTCGCAAAGCTCTCGCGGCTTCAATGAAGCGCGCGGGTTCGTCGCTGTCGCGAAGCTCGGTCTTGGCCAGCAGGCTGAGTTCGGTTTCATTCAGGATCAGGACATCGACGAGGTCGAGCAGCTCAGCGCCGAATGCGATCGCCGGCGCCGGATTGAGAATGGTGGTTGCGCCTGCCGCGCGCGCGCGGTTGAAGAAGGCGCTGATAGTGGCAAGTGGAATCTCGAACTGGCTGACGGCGATGTCGCCTTTGGCCAGAGCAACTGTCGCGATATCGTCGGCGCTGACGAAGCCGTTGGCGCCGGGCACCACGACAATCGTATTGTCGGCATTGGCGAGCGTAATGATCGCCGTTCCGCTGTGTATCCCCGCCGTGTCCGTGACGTAGCTCAGATCCACGCCCTGTGCGGCGAGGAACGTCTTCAAGTCGTGCCCGAACGCATCGGTACCTAGCCGGCCGATCAACGTCGTCGGCGCGCCGAGTTTGGCGGCGGAGACCGCCTGGTTGGCTCCCTTGCCGCCTGGAAAATAAAACACTTCATGGCCGGCGACGGTCTCGCCGACTCGGGGATGCCGGTCGGCGGTCGCCACCACGTCCATGTTGATGCTGCCGGCAACAAAAACGCGGCCCATGTCTAATCCCAGAACTCTTTCTTGCGCCCGATCTGGAATTCCTGCTTGACGGATTCGATATCGGCGAGCGTCGGCAATCCGGCCTCGTTGCCGAGGCGTTGAATCTTGTAGGTCGATGCGGCGCGGGCAAACTCGAAATGCTCTTTCCAGCCCTTGCCGGGATTGTTGAGATAGGAAAACATATAAGCGCCGTGAAACACGTCACCGGCGCCGTTGGTATCGATCACGCGCTCGCTCGCGATCGGCAGCGCGGGCAGGGTGCGAACCGCGCCGGTCTCGTCATACCAGAGCAGGCCCTTCTCGCCCTGGGTGACGCCGCCGACCCGGCAGCCTCGGCTCTTGAGATAGTCGAGCATCTTCTCGGGCGTCAGGTCCATCTGTTCGCACAGCCGCTCGGCGACGATCGCGACGTCGATGAATTCGAGCAGTTCGTGGGTGTTGGTGCGCAGGCCGCCGCCGTCGAGCGAGGTCAGGATGCCGTCCTCGCGGCACAGCTTGGCGTAATGAATGGCCGCATCCGGCTGGTGGCCATCGACGTGCAGCGCGCGGCAGCCCTTCAGGTTCAGCATCGGGAACGGATGGATATGCTCGTCGTCGCGGCAGCGTACGATGGCGCGCTTGCCGTCCTTCGGCATGATGAAGGAGAGCGAGGAGGCGTTCACCTTGCGCGGATGAATCGAGATGCCGTATTTGGCGCTCATGTCCCAGAACATCCGCCCGAGCCAGTCATTGGCCACGGTGGCGATCAGGTCCGGTACGATGCCCAATTTGGCGCAACAAAATGCCGCGGTGACCGCGTTGCCGCCGAACGAGACGGCGTAGGCCGAGGCGACATGCTTTTCATCGCCGGTCGGCATGTGATCGGTGATGAAGGTGACGTCGATATAGGTCTGTCCGATGAAGAGAGCCTGCATTGGATTTCCGTCGTGGCTGAGGGGTGGTCCCGGCCGGCCAGATACATTAGCACTGCTTATGCCGGATCATTCGATAAAATTATCAGCAAGCCGACTGTGGGATAGGCATGCGACCATCAACCTAACAGCCGGCGGCCGCCTCAAGTTCCTGACGGCGCGGCAAACCGTGGCGCCATTTGCAGACCTCACGTGCGCGTGGGCGTGAACAGATGCGGGACCGTGAGGACGCTCGGCTCCAGGATTTCGTCGAGCTGCTCCTTGGTCAGTAGCTTTTCCTCCAAAACGACGTCGTAGACGCTGCGTCCCGACATCAGCGCGTCGGCCGCGATCCGTGTGGCGTTGGCGTAGCCGATATACGGATTGAGCGCGGTAACGATGCCGATCGAGCGTTCGACGCCGCGGCGCAGATGCTCCCGGTTGGCCGTGATGCCCTTGACGCAGCGGTCGGCGAGCACGATGCAGCCGGCGCGAAGATGGTTGACGCTCTTGAAGATCGAATGGGCGATGATCGGCTCAAAGGCGTTCAATTGCAATTGGCCGGCTTCCGCCGCGAAAGACACCGTGACGTCGTTGCCGATGATCTCGAAGGCAATCTGATTGACGACCTCGGGAATCACCGGATTGACCTTGCCCGGCATGATACTGGAGCCGGCCTGCATCGGGGGAAGGTTGATCTCGCCGAGTCCAACCCGGGGCCCCGACGACAGCAGCCGCAGATCGTTGCAGGTCTTCGACAGCTTGACCGCGACCCGCTTGAGCACCCCCGAAAGCTGCACGAAACTGCCGCAATCCTGCGTGGCCTCGATCAGGTTGGCCGCGGTGACCACCGGAATGCCGGTGATCTCCCGCAAATGCTGACACACGATCCGGCCATAGTCCGGATGGGCGTTGATGCCGGTGCCGATCGCGGTCGCGCCCATGTTGATTTCGCAGATCAGAAGCACGGCCTCCCTGAGCCGCATTTCGTCCTCGCCGAGCATCACGGCATAGGTGGAGAATTCCTGGCCCAGCGTCATCGGCACCGCATCCTGCAATTGGGTGCGGCCCATCTTGATGACGTCCTTGAATTCGTCCGCCTTGGCTTCGAACGCGGCCCGCAAATAGGACATCGCCTCGACCAGGGCCAGAATACGGGTATAGGCCGCGAGCTTCAGCGCCGTCGGATAGACGTCGTTGGTGCTCTGGCTCATGTTGACATGCTCGTTGGGGTGCAAGAACTGGTATTCGCCCTTGGCGTGCCCCATGATCTCCAACGCGCGGTTGGCAATCACCTCGTTGGCGTTCATGTTGGTCGAGGTGCCGGCGCCGCCCTGGATCACGTCGACGACAAACTGTTCGATCAGGCGGCCGGCACGGACCTCCTCGCATGCGGCGACGATGCCATCGCAATGCGCAGCCGAGAGGAAACCGAGATCGCGATTGCTGCGGGCCGCCGCCAGCTTGATCGAGGCCAACGCCTTGATGAGATCGGGATAGATCGAGATCGGCGTTCCCGTGATCGGGAAATTCTCGACCGCACGCAAGGTGTGCACCCCGTAATAGGCGTCCTGCGGCAGGTCTCGATCACCCAGCAGGTCGTGTTCGCGTCGGGTTGTCATGGTTGTTCTCGCCTTGGTCTTCTCGGGGAGCGGGCTTTCGATCGTGGGTTTGGTATTGACCCGGGGCTATTGGTATCAAAGCACATCGGTTCAGCTCCGGGTAGGGTACGGCACCGGCAATCAAGCGTGGCAAATCGGTTGATTTTGCTCAATACTGACGGAGCCACATTCAGGGACAGATTTGGCGAGAGAACCAGTGTGCGTGCGTCGCCAGGACAAACAGTGCGACAAGCGGCGTGACACGCGACGTTCGCCTGGAGAAATCTGCGCCGAGGACTTTTTCCCATGATCACAGGGCTCGATCACGTCGTCGTTCTCGTCAGCGACATCAAGGCCGGCGCCGCGGCTTACCAGACCTTGTTTGCGCGCACGCCATCGTGGCACAACGCCGGCGAGGGCGCCGAGCGCGTGCTATTTACGCTCGATAACATGACCCTGGAACTGATGGCGCCGAGCGGCGACGGCGCGACCGCCGATCGCATTCGCGCCGTACTGGCGGAGCAAGGCGAGGGTCTCGCGAGCATCTGTTTTCGCACCGGCGACATTGCCAGGATGCACCGCAGGCTGGATCGGCTGACCTTGAAGCCGGAGCCGATCGCGGAAGTCGAGAGCCGCGACGGGATGACCGGCGCCACGCTATCGTGGAAGCGGACCCGGGCGGCCACCGATGCCACGCGAGGGATCCGGATGTTTTTCCTGGAGCTTGCCAAGGAGCGTCCGCTGGCGGTCCGCACCGCGCCGGCTTCGATCACCGCGATGGATCATGTGGTGATCGGTACCGCCGATCCCGAAGGCGCCGCCGCGCTTTATGGCGCGCGCCTCGGGCTCGACATGGCGCTCGATCGCTCGCATCCGGAGTGGGGCCGGCTGATGTTCTTCCGCTGTGGCGACCTCATCGTCGAGGTGGCGCATCGGCCGAGCAAAGATGTTGCCAAGGACGTTGTAAAGGACGCGGTCGCGGTGCCGGACCGGTTGCGCGGCATTTGCTGGCGGGTCGCCGATATCGACGCCACCCGGGCGCGACTCGTCGAAGCGGGCGTCGATGTGTCGGAGGCGCGTCCCGGCCGCAAGCCGGGGACCCAAGTGATGACCGCGCGCAACGGCACCTGCGGCGTGCCGACCTTGCTGGTGCAACGGACGCCTAAAACGGGCTGAGGTGAATGCCTGAGATCGTAGGGTGGGCAAAGGCGCACTTGCGCCGTGCCCACCCGGTCGCTTCAGGAGAAAATGGTGGGCACGGCCAACAGGCCTTTGCCCACCCTACCAATCAAGCATCCACCCGAGAGCGCCGATCTTTTTCAAATCGCCCGATGCATGCTACACCATCCGGCCGAACATGGTTGACGGACGATCGAATTGGTCAAGGCTAAACGCATTCTGAAGTGGCAGCGCGATCCCGAAGGCATGCGGATTCGTATTCTGGAGGCCGCCAAGCAGGAATTCGCCACCCACGGCCTTGCCGGCGCGCGGGTCGACCGGATCGCGGCCAAGGCCGGCGCCAACAAGCGCATGCTGTATTATCACGTCGGCAAGAAGGACGATCTCTATCTCGCGGTGCTCGAAGGCGCCTATGAGCAGATCCGGGTCGAGGAGCGCGGGCTCGATCTGGAGCATCTCGATCCGCCGGAAGCGATCGAGCGCCTGATCGGTTTTACGTGGAATTATTTCATCCGCAATCCGGAATTCCTCGCGCTGTTGAACACCGAAAATCTGGCGAAGGCGCGCCATCTCAAGCGCTCCACCAAGGTCAAATCGATGCATTCGCCGTTCGTCGAGATGATCCGGACCGTGGTGATGCGGGGCGTCGCGAACGGCGACTTCCAGGTCGCGGTCGATCCGGTGCAGCTCTATATTTCGATCGCGGCGCTGTGCTTTTTCTATCTGTCGAACAGCGCGACCTTGAGCGTGATTTTCGGCCGCGACCTCCTGAAGAAGGAGGCGCGGGACGAGCGCCTCGACCACATGGTGGCGCTGGTGCTGGCGGCGCTGACTGGAAAATCCACCGCGGCGTTCGGCAACAGCAAGGCGCTGAAACACCGCGCCGCCGCAGCGCATTCCGACGCTTGATTTCTGCCATCCCGGCGAACGCAGGGACCCATAACCCCTGCGTTTGCTCGAAGGCAAGGCATCGGCCCCAATGCCTAAAACGCGACGACACGGCGTGGGTCCCGGCGCAAGGCCGGGACGACGGAAGCGAGTTTCCCGCGTCAACGCCCCTAGACAGTAATTATCCAACGGGTTAATTTGTCCCCTGAAGCCGGCACGTGAGGGAGAGAGATTTGAGCGAGTCCAAAGCGCCCGGAAGCGTCTCGAAAGCGCTGAATGTGGCGTGGATTCGCCCGTTTTTGCTGCTGATTTTCATCGTCGTGGCCTGGGATGTGGCGATCCGGCTGTTCCGGATTCCAGCCTACCAGGTGCCGGCACCGGGCGATGTCGTGGCCGTGCTCTGGAACGATTGGCCGGAGCTGTTGCGCCAGGCATGGCCCACCACCTACGCGACGCTCGGCGGATTCCTGCTGTCGGCGGCGTTCGGCATTCCGGTCGCGATGCTGATCGCGGGATCGAAGACCATCGAAAGCTACGTCTATCCGTTGCTGGTGTTCTCGCAATCGGTGCCGAAGGTCGCGATCGCGCCCTTGTTCGTGGTGTGGTTCGGCTTCGGCATCGTTCCGAAAATCATCGCCGCGTTCCTCTTAGGATTTTTTCCGGTGGTGGTCTCCGCGGTGCAAGGTTTCAAATCGGTCGACCCTGATATGGTCGATCTCGCGCGTGCGATGCAGGGCAGCCGCTTCCATGTGTTCTGCGCGGTCAATTTGCCGCACGCGATGCCGTCGATTTTCTCCGGCCTGAAAGTCTCGGTGACCTTGGCCGTGGTCGGCGCCGTGGTCGGCGAATTCGTCGGTTCCAATTCGGGCATCGGCTACGTGTTGCAGCGCTCGATCGGGACGTTCGATTTGCCGACGATGTTTGCAGCACTGGTGATCCTGGCGCTGCTCGGTGTGATACTGTTCTGGGTGGTCGACCGGATCGAGCGTCTTGTCATTCCCTGGCATGTCAGCCAGCGCGAGGACATCATTTTCGCGGCGTGAACGAGAAGAGATACAGACCGTCATTGCGAGCGTAGCGAAGCAATCCAGTTAGGCCACAAAGGAAGAATGGATTGCTTCGTCGCTGACGCTCCTCGCAATGACGGAAAACAAAAGCAAAGGGAGAAATAAAATGGTGCGATTAATAGTGGCGGTAGCCGCTGCCCTGATCTGGATGGGCTCAGTGGTGGCTCCGGCCGCGGCCGCCGATAAGGTCGTGCTGATGCTCAACTGGTATGTCTATGGCGAGCACGCGCCGTTTTTCTACGGCAAGGCCAAGGGCATCTATGCGGCTGAAAATATCGAGCTCGAAATTCAGGAAGGCCGCGGCTCGGCTGCGACCACCCAGGCGGTCGCGGCCAAGACCGCCGATTTCGGCTATGTCGACGTGCCCACTATGATGCGCGCGACCGTCAAGGGCGCGCCGATCATTGCGACCGGCGTGCTGCTGCAGACCAGCCCGATGTCGGCGATGGGATTCGCCGACAAGAACATCCGCAAGCCCGAGGATATCAAGGGCAAGACCGTGGCGATCACGCCGGCGGATTCGATGACGCAGATCTGGCCGCTGTTCCTGAAGCGGACCGGCCTCAAGGAAAGCGATTTCACCACGGTGGCCGGTGACGGCCAGACCAAGCTGAACGCGGTGATCAACGGCCAGGCCGATCTTTTGCTCGGCTACGTGATGGACCAGTCGATGAAGATCAAGGACGCCACCGGTAAGGACGTCTATCCGATCAAGTTCGCCGACTACGGCATCCACATGGTGAGTTCGGGCCTCGTCGCCAACACCGACTACGTCAAGACCCACACCGATCTGGTCAAGCGCTTCATGTCGGCGACCACCAAGGCGGTCGAGGCCGCTGAAAAAGATCCGAAGGGCGCGGCCCAGTCGATCCTCGATGCCAACCCCAAGGGCGGCAAGATCGACACCCTGACCCAGGGCTTCGAGCTGACGATCCCGCTGTACCGTACGCCGGAAACCAAGGGCAAGCGGCCGTTCCAGGTGACCGATCAGAACATGACCGACAGCGTCAACCTGATGGTCGAATATGGCGGTCTCGACGCCAAGGCCAAGGACAATCCGAAGATGTTTTATACCAACGACTATCTGCCCGGCGGCGGCTCGTGAGCGAGCGTGTGACAAACTTATCGTCGTCCCCGCGCAGGCGGGGACCCATACCCCCTGGCCTTAATTGTTGCAGAAGGTCTCCAACCCAATGGCCGAACGAAAAGTCACGGCGTATGGGTCCCTGCGTTCGCAGGGACGACGGGTGGAGAGACTTCGCCTGGATGGATCCTGCTGAATGAACCCAGCGACCAAAACATCGGACATCAATCAACCGGCGGCGCATCTGCGCGTGGTGTCCGATCGCACCGCCAGCGCCACCTCAGGGATTCAACTGTCCGGGGTGTCGAAGACCTATCGGTCGCGCGACGGCGAGGTGCCGTCGTTGCGTCCGCTGGATTTCCATATCAACGAGGGCGAGTTCTTTGTCGTGGTCGGACCGTCCGGCTGCGGCAAGTCCACGCTGCTGAAAATGATATCCGGCTTGCTGCCCCCTTCGACCGGCGAAATCCTGGTCGAGGGCGAGAAGGTGACGAGCCCGCACGGCAATGTCGGGATCGTGTTTCAGAATTCGCTGCTGCTGCCGTGGCGCAACATCCTGTCCAACGTGATGCTGCCGATCGACATGAAACGGCTGCCGCGCGACGAATATCTGCCGCGCGCGAAAGCGCTGTTGAAGATGGTCGGACTCGAAGGTTTCGAGAGGAAGCTGCCGTGGCAATTGTCCGGCGGCATGCAGCAGCGCGCCTCGATCTGCCGGGCGTTGGTGCACGATCCCAAGATCATATTAATGGACGAGCCGTTCGGCGCGCTCGATGCGATGACGCGCGAACGCATGAATGTCGAGCTGATGCGGATCCAGCGCGAAACCCGCAAGACCGTCCTGCTGATCACGCATTCGATCCCGGAAGCGGTGTTCCTGGCCGATCGGGTATTGGTGATGACCGAGCGGCCCGGCGCGATCGCGGCGATCTACGACGTGCCGATGCCGCGGCCGCGCTCGCTGGATTCGATGGCCGATCCGGTGTTCACCGATCTGGTGCAGCGCATCCGCAAGCACTTTTTCACCCAGGGTACACTGGATTGAGTCCGATGCGTTTGGCGGTGCGCGATATCGCGTTTTTCGAGCGGCCGGTGGCATTCGTGCGGCCGTTCCGGTTCGGCGCCGTGGTCATCAATGCCGCGTCGCAGATGTTCGTTCGCGTCGAAATCGAGGTCGAAGGCAAAGGTCCTTCAGTTGGCGCCAGCGCGGAAATGCTGGTTCCAAAGTGGTTCGACAAGCGCGCGCATCTCAGCCCGGACGAGACCGTTACCGAATTGCGCCGCTCGCTGCTTATCGCGCGCGATCTCTATCTCGGACACAAGGGCTTTGACACCGCGTTCGGTCTGCACGCCGCCTGCATCGGCGCGCAGGTCGAAGCCTGTGCGAAAGAAGACATTCCGCCGCTGGCGGCGGCCTATGGCCCCGCCGAAATCGATAAAGCCATTCTCGACGCGCTGTTGCGCAGCGCCGGGGTCAATTTCTTCGACGGCATGATCGGCAATATCTCCGGCATCGATGCGCGGCTGTCGCCGGATCTGGCGAATGGCGACATCGCGCAGTTTCTCAGCGATCGAAAGCGGCTGGAACGCGTCGCGATCCGCCACACCGTCGGTCTCGACGACAAGGTCGAGGGCGCGGGCGGCGTCGCGGACGCGAAAGAAAACACCGGCGCCCGCTTTTTCAAGCTGAAACTCAACGGCGATCCCGACGCCGACGCCGCGCGACTGATCCGGATCGGCAATGAGCTCGCCACTTTGGCCTATGACTACCGCGTTTCGCTGGATGCCAACGAGCAATATGCCGACCTCGTGGCGCTGGGCGCTTTGATGGATCGGCTCGATCGCGACGGCGCGCTGCGGCCGATCGCGGCAAAGCTGCTTTATATCGAGCAACCGATGCCGCGCGATATCACCCGGCAATCGCCGCTCGGCCGACTGAGCGGCCGCGACTTCATCATCGACGAAGCCGACGATTCCTACGACGCATTTCCCGCTGCCCGGGCGCTCGGCTATCGCGGCATCTCGTCGAAATCCTGCAAAGGCATCTACAAGTCGGTGGTCAACGCGACGCGGGCGGCGAAATGGAGTTCCGGCAGCGAAACGTTCTTCGTCACCGGCGAAGACCTGACCTGCCAGGCTGGCCTTGCCGTGCAGCAGGACCTCGCGCTCGGCGCGTTGATCGGCGTCAGCCACGCCGAGCGCAACGGCCATCATTATGTCGATGGTTTTGCCGATACGCCGCCGGCCGAGGCGCAAGCGTTTCTCGCCGCCCATCGCGATCTCTATGTCAACGACGACGGCAAGGTGCGGCTTTCCATTCGCGACGGCGATCTGCTGACGGGATCGCTGGTCGCACCGGGTTTTGCGACGTCGGTCCATCCTGACTGGTCGTCGCTGCCGTCCCTCGAACAGCCAAAAGCAAGAACACAGGAGCAAACACTATGACGACCAAACGTCTCGGCGTGATCATGAACGGGATCACCGGCCGCATGGGCCTGAACCAGCATCTGATCCGCTCGATTGTGGCGATCAGGGATTCCGGCGGCGTGCAGCTTTCGAACGGCGACCGCATGATGCCGGATCCGATCCTGGTCGGCCGCGATGCCGACAAGGTCGAGCGCCTGGCCAAGCGCTTCAATGTCGAACGCTGGACCACCGATCTCGACCAGGCGCTGTCCGACAAGAACGACAGCATTTTCTTCGACGCCGCGACCACGCAGGCGCGTCCCTCGCTGCTGACCCAGGCGATCAACGCCGGCAAACACGTCTATTGCGAGAAGCCGATCGCGACCAATCTCGATGAAGCGGTGGCGGTGCTGCGATTGGCGCAAGCCAAGGGCGTCAAGCACGGCACCGTGCAGGATAAGCTGTTCCTGCCGGGCCTGAAGAAGCTGGCGTTCCTGCGCGATTCCGGTTTCTTCGGCCGCATGCTCTCGGTGCGCGGCGAATTCGGCTACTGGGTGTTCGAAGGCGGCTGGCAGGAGGCGCAGCGGCCGTCCTGGAACTATCGCAGCGAAGACGGCGGCGGCATCATTCTCGACATGGTCTGCCACTGGCGCTACGTGCTCGACAATCTGTTCGGCGAAG
The DNA here is from genome assembly GCF_009766005.1 of Bradyrhizobium sp. S69. GTDB lineage: Bacteria > Pseudomonadota > Alphaproteobacteria > Rhizobiales > Xanthobacteraceae > Bradyrhizobium. Next base: position 14,445 of record NZ_LMUK01000042.1, read on the forward strand.
TCGAGAGCGTCAGCTGCACCGGCACCACCGACATTCCCGAGCGCTTCGACGAGAAGAACAAGAAATACACCGCGACCGCGGACGATTCCGCCTACGCGACCTTTCGCCTCAAGGGCGGCGTGATCGCGCACATCAACATGTCCTGGGTCACGCGGGTATATCGCGACGATCTCGTCACCTTCCAGGTCGATGGCACCCATGGCTCGGCGGTGGCGGGCCTGACCGATTGCGTGATCCAGGCGCGGCAGGCGACACCGCGGCCGGTGTGGAATCCGGACGAGAAGCGCACGCATGATTTCTATGCCGATTGGCAGAAGCTGCCGGAGAACGTCAGCTACGATAACGGCTTCAAGGAGCAGTGGGAGATGTTCATCCGCCACGTCTGCGAGGACGCGCCCTATAAATATACGCTGCTGGAGGGCGCCAAGGGCGTGCAGCTTGCCGAATGCGCGCTGCAGAGTTGGCGTGAACGGCGCTGGGTCGACGTTGCTCCGATCAAGGTGTGAGGATCAAGCCATGAACAAGCCGGTTTTGTCCGTCTCGTCGCTGTCGCTGAAATTGCCCACCGGCACTCGCGAGATCGAGACCTATCGCCTCGCGGCATCACGAACGTTTCCGGCCAAACTTGAAGGCACGTTGAACCGCGTGGCGTTTTCCGCAGCGCATGTCGTCGCCGATCCGCTGGCCGATGTCGATCCGTGGCTGAGCGCCGCGGTCGATTGGGACAGGACCATCGCCTTTCGCGAACATGTCTGGGACCTCGGTCTCGGCGTCGCCGAAGCGATGGATACCGCGCAGCGCGGCATGGGACTGGACTGGCCGACCTCGCTGGAACTGATCACGCGTTCGGTGAGGGCGGCGAAGGCGAGGGGCGGCGCGCTGGTGTTTTCCGGCGCCGGCACTGATCATCTCGCGGTCGAGGATGCCAGGACGATCGACGACGTGATCCGCGCCTATGAGGAACAAATCGCGGCGGTCGAGAAGGCCGGTGGCCGGATCATCCTGATGGCGTCGCGGGCACTGGCGAAGCTCGGCCGCAACGCGGACGACTACGCCAAAGTCTATGACCGCGTGCTGTCGCAGGTCCGCGAGCCCGTGATCATCCATTGGCTCGGCGACATGTTCGATCCGGCGCTGGCGAATTACTGGGGCACGGCGAGCCTCGACCAGGCGATGGATATCGCGGTCGGCATCATCAACGCCAATGCCGCCAAGGTCGATGGCGTAAAAGTTTCGTTGCTCGACAAGCAGCGCGAGATCGACATGCGCCGGCGGCTCGATCAACGCGTCAAGATGTATACCGGCGACGATTTCAACTACGCCGAACTGATTGCCGGCGACGCGCAGGGCTTTTCGCATGCGCTGCTCGGCATCTTCGATGCGATCGCGCCGGCGGCGTCCTATGCGCTGTCGCGGCTCGCGGCGGGCGACGAGGCCGGTTTCCGCGACGTGCTGGAACCAACGGTGCCGCTGTCGCGTCATATCTTCAAGGCGCCGACACGCTTCTACAAGACCGGCGTGGTGTTCATGGCCTATCTCAATGGCCATCAGGATCATTTTACGATGGTCGGCGGGCAGGAGAGCACGCGATCGACCTTGCATCTGGCCGAACTGTTTCGCCTGGCCGACAAAGCAGGGTTGCTGGCAAATCCGGAAGTAGCGACGCGGCGGATGAAGGCCGTGCTCGCGCTGCGAGGCATCGAACCCTGATGCGGGACTTTTCCGCCGACCATCGCTGGCTGTCGCTCAATACCGCGACGGTTCGCAAGCAGGGCGACCTTGTGCACATCGTCGAGGCCTGTGCGCGGCATGGCATTCGTGCCATCGATCCCTGGCGCGACCAGGTCGCTTCCATCGGTCTTGATCGCGCGGTACGCGCGGTGCGCGATGCCGGGCTTGAACTATCGGGCTATTGCCGCGGCGGCATGTTTACCTCGGACGCCGCGCGCCGCATCGAAGTGCGCGACGACAATCGCCGCGCCATCGATGAAGCCGTGGCGCTGGGCGCCCCCTGCATCGTGCTGGTGGCCGGCGGCCTGCCGCAATATTCGCGGCCGGGCAGTGCGGCCTCCAGGGACATCGTCAAGGCGCGGACGCAGGTCACCGATGCGATCGCCGAAATGCTGGTCTATGCGAGCGAAGCCAAGATGCCGCTGGCGATCGAGCCGCTGCATCCGGCCTATGCCGCGGACCGCGCCTGCGTCAATACGACGATGCAGGCGCTGGATATTTGCGACCAACTGGACCCGCAACGCACCGGCGCACTCGGTGTTGCGCTCGATGTCTATCACATCTGGTGGGATCCGGAGGTGTTGCCGCAGATCGCGCGCGCCGGCCAGGATCGCCTGCTCGCGTTTCACGTCTGCGACTGGATGGTGCCGACTAAGGACATCCTCAACGACCGCGGCATGATGGGCGACGGCGTCATCGACATCAGGTCGCTGCGCTCGGCGGTCGAGGCGGAAGGATTTTCAGGCTATTCCGAGATCGAGATCTTTTCCAACGCCTGGTGGGACAGACCGATCGACGAAGTTTTGCAGACCTGCATCGAGAGACATCGGTCGGCGGTCTGAGCGCTTAGCGAGCGAGATCGCGGGTATCCTGTCGTCGGCATATCTTGTTCCGATCCCGTTGCCGTGCTTTCTGGTGCCGAGCGCTGCCGCCTGGGGCGTGCGTGAGCCGATAGAAGTATGAGACGCAGGATGCGGGTGCGTGATTGTCATAATTTTCATGATTTCCGCGAGCTGGCACGGCGGCGGTTACCTGGTCCGATCTTTGACTACATCGACGGCGCGGCGGACGACGAGGCTACTCTTCGCCAGAATACCGCAAGTTTCGAGCGCTGCGATCTGGTGCCGAATGTCCTGCGCGGGGTGGGAACGGTCGATATGTCCGTGACCGTGATGGGCCAGAAGTTGGCAACCCCGTTTTATTGTTCTCCGACCGCGTTGCAGCGCCTGTTTCACCATCAAGGCGAGCGCGCCGTTGCCGCTGCGGCGGCGAAATACGGCACGATGTTTGGCGTATCCTCGCTCGGGACCGTCAGCCTGGAGGAATTACGAAAGGCCTACGACACGCCGCAGGTCTACCAATTTTATTTCCACAGGGATCGCGGCCTCAATCGCGCGATGATGCAACGCGCCAAACAGGCGGGCGTCGAGGTGATGATGTTGACCGTCGACAGCATCACCGGCGGAAACCGCGAACGCGACCTGCGCACCGGATTTTCGATTCCGTTCAAACTGACGCTTGGCGGGATGCTACAGTTCGCAATCAGGCCGATGTGGGGTCTCAACTATGTCAGCCATGAAAGCTTCAAACTGCCCCAGCTGGACGAACACGTCGACATGAGCGGCGGAGCCATGTCGATTGGACGTTACTTCACCGAGATGCTGGACCCTTCGATGAACTGGAACGATGTGGCTGAAATGGTCCGGATCTGGAATGGGCAATTTTGCCTCAAGGGCATCATGTCGGTGGCTGACGCGAAGCGTGCGGTTGAGATCGGTTGCACGGGCATCATCCTGTCCAATCATGGCGGCCGACAGCTCGACGGCTCGCGCGCGGCATTCGATCAACTCGCGGAGATCGTGGATGCCGTGGGCGATCGGATCGATGTCATGATGGATGGCGGCATTCAGCGCGGCACCCATGTCCTGAAGGCGCTTTCGCTCGGCGCGAAAGCCGTGGGGGTCGGGCGCTTCTATCTCTACCCGCTGGCCGCCGCCGGTCAGGCAGGCGTCGAGCGGGCCTTGGGGCTGCTGCGGACGGAGATCGAACGAGGAATGAAGCTGATGGGCTGCTCCTCGGTCAGCCAGCTCTCACGGGATAATCTGCGATTCAGGTAGTCGTCATTATGCACGGCACCTTCGAAAATCCGCGAAAGCGCACCCGGCCCCCGCGCACCGGCGCGCCGTTCAGCGCGTAGCCGGGAAACCGCGCCAGGAAGCGCGAGATCGCGATCGCGCCTTCCAGTCGCGCCAGTGCCATTCCGGCGCATTGATGCGCGCCGGTGCCGAACGCCAGATGGCGGTTCGGCGTGCGGCCGATGTCGAGGTTTTCCGGATCGGAAAATTGCGCGGGATCGCGATTGGCGGCTCCGATGCACAGCGTCACCGGTGTTCCGGCCGCGAGCGCGATGCCACCGAGTTCGACCGGCTCCGTCGTCATGCGATTGCCGAGCTGGTTCGAGCTTTCAAACCGCAGGATTTCCTCGACCGCGGTCTTGATCAGATCGGGCTGTTCGATCAGGCGGGCTTTTTGCGCGGGGTTTTCCGACAGCGCCACCAGTCCGTTGCCGATCAGATTGGTGGTGGTCTCGTGCCCGGCGTTGAGCAGGAAGATGCAGTTGTGCAGCAGCTCCTTGGCCGTCAGGCGTTCGCCATTGTCCTCGCCCTGAATCAGGCGCGTCAGCACGTCGTGCTGCGGATTGCCGGGTTTGGCGCGGCGGCGCTCGACCAGAACTTCGAGATAGCTGAGAAAATCCCTCACCGCCTTGTTGCCGCGGGCAAAAGCGTCGGGGCTGATCACGGGCTCGAGCGCGCCCAGGATCGCCAGCGACCAGTCGCGCAGCGGTTCGCGCTCGTCGTGCGGCACGTCCAGCAGATTGCCGATCACCTCGATCGGGATCGCAGCGGCAAAATCCTCGATAAGGTCGACATCATCCTTCGCGGCAAGCCGATCGAGCAGCCGGTCCACCAGCGCGATCAGATCAGGCTCCATTGCCGCGATCGCGCGCGGCGACAGCGCGCCCATGATCAGCCGCCGCACCCTGGTGTGGGCCGGCGGGTCGTTGAAGACGAGGCTGGTGGTGTGATGCTCGTACAGAAGCGAATCGCCGTATTTCGGCGCGAACTCGCGCCGCTTGTCGGACGAGAACAGCTTGGTGTTCTTGTAGGCGCTGACGAGGTCGTCATAGCGCGTCAGAAAGTAGGAGCCGTTCGGCAAGCGCTTGACCGGCGCATTCTCCCGCAGTGCACGATAAGTCGGATAGGGGTCGACATAGAATTCCGGCGTCAGCTTCTCAAGGTCGAAGCCCGCCGCCAGCGCCTGCGCGTTTCCACTCATCCGGGCTTTTCTCGTGAATTAGTTTCACTTGCAACTATCTTATGCGAAGCATCCATAGGGCGCAAGCTCATTTGGCAGCGTTTTGGGCAGGACACCCCACGCGTCTTGGAGCAACGGCCCGCTTTCGCAGAGCCATATGCGTTTTTGCGCTTTGATGAAAAACGCGGGTCTGTCTACAGTCGCGTCCGAAAAGTAAGGGAACGGAAACAGAAAATGCACGTCCGCGCCGAATCCTCCGACGAACAAGCGACCGCCTGGCCGGAAGACATATTTGAGATTTTGCAGCGTTTCGATGTCCGTCAGGTGCCCTATGTGCCGGATGCCGGGCACTCCCAACTGATCAATCGGGTGCTCGGCGAGCCCTCGATGCGGGCGGTGCCGCTGACCACGGAAGAAGAGGGTGTGGCGCTGTTGGCGGGCGCCTGGGCCGGAGGCCAGCGCGGCGCGCTGCTGATGCAGTCGAGCGGCGTCGGCAATTGCATCAATATGTTCTCGCTGACCCAGATATTCCGGCTGCCGTTCCTGACGCTGGTGACGATGCGCGGCGAATGGGGCGAATTCAATCCCTGGCAGGTGCCGATGGGATCGAGCACCCAGGCGGTGTTCGAATTGTCCGGCATCAAGGTGTTGCGGGCGTCGCGCGCCGACGAAGTCCGCGATGTCGTCGAAGCCGCGGCGGGACAGGCCTACAACGCCTGCACGCCGACCGCCGTTTTACTGTCGCAGCGCCTGATCGGCGCAAAGGTCTTCACCAAATGAGCAAAGCCAACCTCCTCGACCGCCGCCAAGTCGTTGCCAGCCTGTTGGCGGACCGCAAGGGTGCCATCGCGATCGGCGGCCTTGGCGCCTCGACCTACGATATCGCCGCCGCCGGCGACCATGATCGCAATTTCTATCTGTGGGGCGCCATGGGCGGCGCGGTCATGATCGGGCTCGGCATCGCGCTGGCGCAACCCAAGCTGCCGGTGGTCGTGATCACGGGCGATGGCGAGATGCTGATGGGTATGGGCAGTCTTGCCACCGTCGGCCTGCAAAAGCCCGGCAATCTCACCATCGTCGTGCTCGACAACGAGGCCTATGGCGAAACCGGCGGGCAGGCGAGCCATACCGCCGCGGGCGCCGATCTCGTCGGCGTCGCCAAGGCCTGCGGCATCGACAAGGTCTTCAGCATGACGACGATGGCCGAGGTCGAGGCGTTCGCGCCTTCCTTGCAGGATGTCTCGGCAGGGCCCCGCTTTGCCAGCGTCAAAATCGACGCCGCCAACCTCGAACGGGCGCTGTCCAACCGCGACGGCACCTTCATCGTGAACCGCATCCGCGGTTCACTGGGATTCAAGCCGATTTGAGCTTTTGCTGACCCCTTTGGAACCTGCTGCGGCGCAATAAAGTTTCTTGACATCGGTTTGGTGAGTGATTACTCACGCAGCCCATGTCTACCCTGCGCATGACCAGCGACCTGCGGCGGCAGCTCATTTTGGGGGCCGCCAAGCGCTGTTTTGCGCGCAACGGCTTTGCGGGGACGACGACCAAGCGGGTGGCGGCTGCGGCCGCGATCTCGGAAGCCTTGTTGTTCAAGCATTTTCCGTCGAAGGCCGCACTTTATGCCGAGATTCTGGCCGACGAGTGCGAGGCCGATCCGGACTTGGCGCATTTGTTGGGTCAGGAGCCATCGACCGCGACGCTGGTTGAACTGACCGTGGGCATGGTCCGGCATTTCCTGCATATCTCCGATAGCCCCGATCAGCAGGAAGCGCAGCGCGTCCGGCTGATGGTGACGAGCCATCTCGATGACGGCGAATTCGCGCGGCTGCTATATGCCAAGGTCGGCGACCTGATCGGGCCGGTGTTCGCCGCCTCGATCGATCGCGCGGTAGCGGCGGGCGAGGCGACGCGGATCGGAGGCGAGCCGCTCAACCTGTTCTGGTTTGCCCATCACACCGTGCTGATGGCTGCGGTTTCAAGGATGCCGGCCGTGCCCTGTCTTTCCTACGGCAACGCGGCCGATGTCGAGCGGCAGCTTTGCGAATTCATTCTCCGTGGAATTGGACTTAACGAAGCCGCGATTGCCTCGCGTCTGGCCCGCGAATTGTCGCCGGGTTCGGGGCAGCCGGTCATTGCAGAAAGTGCATGACAATGAACATTGCGACCGAAGCTCATATCGCAGGCAAGCCGATCGCCGACAAGCCAAAGGCGCGTCCGGTCCGGATGGTGCGCTGGTTCATCATCGTCGGGTTGCTGCTGGCTTTCCTGACGGCCGCGTTGGTCGGCTTCAACGCCTTCCGCGACCATGCGATCAAGCAGTTCTTCGCCGGCAACAAACCGCCGCCGACGCCGGTTAGCATTGCCGTGGCCAAGTCCGAGGTGATTCCGAACCTGCTGAAGGCGGTCGGCGATCTTGCCGCCGTGCATCAGGTCAACGTCACCTCCGACGTCAGCGGCCGCATCACCGGCATCATGTTTGAGGCCGGCTCGACCGTGAAGGCGGACAGCCCGCTGGTGCAGTTGTTCGACGCTCCCGATCAGGGCGATCTCGCGAGCTTCAAGGCGCAGGCCGTGGTGGGGCAATTGTCGCTGGATCGTGCCAAGCAGCTCGCTGCAAAACAGTTCGGTCCGCAGTCGACCGTCGATCAGGCGCAGGCGACGTACGACCAGGCTATCGCGGGTATCGCCAAGACCCAGGCGTTGATTTCGCAGAAGCTGGTGCGGGCGCCGTTCGACGGCGAGCTCGGCGTGCGTCACATCGAGGTCGGCCAGTACCTCACCGCCGGCACGATGATCGTCACCTTGACCGACCTGTCGATGCTGTACGCCAATTTCACCGTAACCGAAAAGCAAAGCGCCCAGCTCAAGGTCGGACAGACCGTGCGCGTACAGGTCGATGCTTATCCACAGCGTAATTTCGAGGGCAAGATCACCACGATCGAACCTCAGATCTCAGCCGACACCCGCAACATCCATGTTCAGGCGACGATCGCCAATCCCGATCTTATCCTGAAGACCGGTATGTTCACGACCACCACGGTGGTGCTGCCGGACAATCCGGCGGTCGTCACCGTCCCGGAAACCGCGGTCGATTACACGCTCTACGGCGATTCGGTCTTCCTTCTCACCGAGAAGAAAGATGATGACGGCAAGACCAGCCTGACCGCCGTACGCACCTTCGTGCGGACCGGTAACCGGATTGAGGGCAGGACCGAGATCCTCAGTGGCGTGAAGCCCGGCGATCGCGTGGTCGCGGTGGGCCAGCTCAAGCTGCAATCGGGAGCCGCGGTGGCCATTTCGCCCGACGGGCCGCCGCCGATGCCCGCCAATCTTCCGCGCTACTAATTTGCCGCGCTACTAATTTTTGGAGTTGAGCGATGGCCTGGACCGATATCTTTATCAAGCGGCCGGTGTTGGCGCTGGTCGTGAGCCTTTTGATCCTGCTGATCGGATTCAAGGCCGCGACCAGCCTGCCGATCCGGCAATATCCGAAACTGTCGAACACGGTGGTCAATGTCACCACGGTTTATCCGGGTGCGTCGGCCGATTTGATCCAGGGTTTCATCACGACCCCGATCGAGCAGGCCGTCGCCTCGGCAGAAGGCGTCGACTACATGACGTCGTCGTCGGTGCTCGGCACCAGCACGATCCAGGTCTACATCAAGCTGAACTTCGACCCGAACCAGGCGCTGACCGAAGTCCTCGCCAAGGTCAACTCGGTCAAATATTTGATCCCGAAGGAATCCAACGATCCGATCGTGACCAAGACCACCGGCCAAACCACGGCCGTGATGTATCTCGGGTTTTCCAGTGAAACGCTATCGGGATCGGCGATCTCGGATTACCTGACGCGCGTGGTTCAGCCGGTGCTGTCCACCGTCGATGGCGTGGCGTCCGCCGATATTCTCGGCGGCCAGACCTTCGCGATGCGCCTGTGGCTCGACCCCGCCCGCATGGCGGGCCGTGGCGTTTCGCCGCTCGATGTTTCCGCCGCGATCGCCGCCAACAACTTTCAGTCCGCGGCGGGTCAGTCCAAGGGTTATTTCATCGTCTCCAACGTTTCGACCAATACCGACCTGCAGAACATCGATCAGTTCAAGCGCATGATCGTCAAGGCAAAGGACGGCGGTTTCGTGCGGATGGAGGACGTCGCCACCGTCGAACTCGCGGCGCAAAGCACCGATGCCAGCGTCGCCTTCAACGGCGAGCATGCGATCTTCATCGGCGTGCAGGCAACCCCGCAGGGCAACCCCTTGACCCTGGTCAAGGGTGTCCGCACGCTGTTTCCCGAACTCGAACGCAATCTGCCGCCATCGATGAAGATGAAGGTGGCTTACGATTCGACCAAATTCATCCAGTCGTCGATCGACGAAGTGGAAAAGACGCTGGGCGAGGCGATCCTGATCGTGGTCGTGGTGATCTTCCTGTTCCTCGCGTCACTTCGATCGGTGATCATCCCCGTGGTGACGATACCGTTGTCGCTGGTCGGCGTCTGCAGCCTGATGCTGGTGATGGGATTCAGCATCAATCTGCTGACCTTGCTGGCGATGGTGCTGGCGATCGGTCTCGTGGTCGACGACGCCATCGTGGTGGTGGAGAACATCCATCGGCATCTGGAGGAAGGCAAACCTCCGGTGCAGGCCGCGATGCAGGGCGCGCGCGAGATCGTCGGCCCGGTCATCTCGATGACGATTACGCTGGCGGCGGTGTATGCGCCGATCGGCTTTCTCGGCGGCCTCACCGGCGCGCTGTTTCGGGAGTTCGCCTTCACGCTGGCCGGTTCGGTGATCGTATCAGGCGTCATCGCGCTGACGCTGTCGCCGATGATGTGTTCGATCTTCCTCAAGAACACCGAGGAAGGGCGGTTTGCCAAGCTCGTCAACAAGGTCTTCGGCGCGGTGACGCGCTGGTACGGCCGGCAGCTCGATCGCTCGCTCGACTATCGTCCGATCACCGCGATGTTCGCGCTGACCATCCTCGGGCTGGTCGGCTTCCTCTACATGCATACGTCGAAGGAACTCGCGCCCGAGGAAGACCAGGGTATCGTGTTCGCGGTGACCAAGGCGCCGAAATACGCCAACATCGATTATGCGGATTTTTACAGCGAGAAGCTCGACAAGGCTTTTGCCGGCTTTCCCGAAACCGATCTGCGCTTCATCATCAATGGCATCAACGGCCCGCAGGGCGGTATCGCCGGCATGCTGCTCAAGCCGTGGGACGAGCGGACGCGCTCGGCCATCAAGCTGAAGCCGCTGGTGCAGGCGCAAATCAGCAAAATCGAGGGCGTCAACGCGTTCGCCTTCAACCTGCCGCCGTTGCCCGGTGGTCCGGGTGGTTTGCCCGTGCAGATGGTAATCTACTCGACCAACGGCTTTCAGTCGATCTATGAGCAGATGGTCAAGTTGAAGGATGCTGCGCGCAAGAGCGGCATGTTCATCGTCTCCGATAGCGATCTCGACTTCAACCAACCGGTGGTGAGGATCAAGATCGACCGCACCAAGGCCAGCGATCTCGGTATCACGATGCAGAGCATCGGCAATACACTGGCGACGCTGCTCGGCGGCAATTACGTCAACCGCTTCAATCTCGAGGGGCGGTCGTATCAGGTGATCCCGCAGGTGCCGCGCGATATGCGGCTGTCGCCGGAATCGCTCGGCGAATATTATGTGCCGACCGCAACCGGCCAGCAGGTGCCGCTGTCGACACTGGTTTCGATCGAGACCGGCACCGATGCCAATGCGTTGACGCATTACAATCAGCTCAACTCGGCGACCTTCTCGGCCGTGCCGATGCCGGGCGTGACCGTCGGTCAGGCGGTGGACTTCCTGGAGGCTCAGGCCAAGAACCTGCCGACCGGCTTCAGCCACGATTATCTGGCGGATTCCCGGCAATATGTGCAGGAAGGCAACCAGCTCGCGGTGACCTTCGGGTTTGCGCTGATCATCATCTTCTTGGTGCTGGCCGCGCAATTCGAGAGCCTGCGCGATCCCTTGGTGATCATGATCAGCGTTCCCATGGCCATTGTCGGCGCCATGCTGCCGCTGTTCTTCGGCGCCGCCACCATGAACATCTATACCCAGGTGGGCCTGCTCACGCTGGTCGGGCTGATCAGCAAGCACGGCATCCTGATGGTCGAGTTCGCCAACGAGTTGCAGCTCAATGAGGGTCTCGACCGCCGTTCGGCGATCGAGATGTCGGCGCGGGTTCGGCTGCGGCCGATCCTGATGACGACCGCGGCGATGGTCACCGGCCTGATTCCGCTGCTGACGGCGTCCGGCGCGGGTGCGGCGAGCCGGTTCTCGATCGGGCTGGTTGTCGTCGCGGGCATGTCGATCGGCACATTGTTCACGCTGTTCGTGCTGCCCGCGGTCTATGTCGCGATCGCGACCGACCACCGGGCGGCGGCCGACTCCGAGCGTGCCAAGGAAATCGCTGAATTCGATCTGGATACGAAGGCGCTCAAGCCGATCTGAGCGCCGGACCAATACGACTTTGCGCGACGGCGGCCTTCGGGCCGCCGTTTGCGTTTTCTGATGGATCGCTCTGCGTCGCCTCCGATGGCGTGGGCCATGTCCGCGTGCCATGGTGATGGGGGTAAGCAGGAGGATTTCAGGACATGACGACGCAGGATTTCCCGGCCGGCAATTACCGTTTCATCCCGGCCGTGTTTCAGTATTCGAGCGGGGCTGCGGCCGATCCGGGCTTTGAGATCGAGCGCGTGCGCTTCGACCGGATGCCGGCGCTCGCCGAGGGGTTTGCCGCGATCGCGAAATATATCGGCGCCGCGGGGCGGCCGCTGACTTCGTTCTGCGCCTGCGAATTGCGCTCGCCGGCGGCGTTCACCGAGGACGGCTTCCGGAATTTCAATCTGCACTATGTCAAGACGCTCACCGAATGGGGCTTGTACGATGGCAAGTCCAATCCGGTGGCGCGCAGCAATGTCTGTCCGGAAATCGACCCGCCGGCCGAGCCGTCGTTTTATGCGTTCTCGTTCACGCGGCCGAGCAACAACAAGACGCCGTCCTTTGTGATCGCCGGCGGCGCCGAAACCCGCGGCGGCAGCGGCAGCTATCCCGAGCGCATCGTGCGATACCGTGATGCCAGCCCGGAAGGCTTGAAGGAAAAGGTGCAGCGCACCGTCAACGAAATGGAAAATCGCCTCGAGACCTTCGGGTTTTCTTGGAAGGACACCACCGCGGCGCAGGCCTATTCGATCCGCGACTTCCACCATGTGCTCGCCGACGAACTCGTTCGCCACGGCGCGCTGCGTTCCGGCCTGACCTGGCATTTCGCCAGACCGCCCGTGGTCGATCTGGAATACGAAATGGATTGCCGCCGCGTGATGCGGGAAGTGGTGATTTAGTGAGGCCGTGCGTTTACTTCGCTTCTCTCGTGAAGAATTAAAGACCGTCATCCCCGGGATGAACGCAATTGCGTTCACCCGTGAGGAGCGGCCTCTTGGCCGCGTCTCGAAGGATGTTGTTCCGCGTGGAGCTTGCGGCCATCCTTCGAGGCCCGCCGAAGACGGCGGGCACCTCAGGATGACGGCGGAGGCCGTAACGGAGACCTCACCGCTTGTCCGCGATTCCGGCGGCGATACTGGCTTTGATTCCGGCATCGATGGTGTCGCGGTCGGTGGTGCCGGCCGGATTATTGCGGTTGGGCAGAAACTGACGAAAATGGATCCAATGCGCGCGGCTGACTTGTTCGAGCCGGGCGAGTTCGGCGAGCGGATCGGAATGGTCATCGACGCGCAGATCGAGAGCGGACCATTCCTCTTCGCCATAAATCACCAGCGCCGCCGATTGCCTGCCGCGCTTGTCGCCGCCGGCGGCTTCGCCGGCGACCATCGCCGCGATCAGGCGCTGCGCGAAGGGCAATGCCGTGTGTTCAGCGTAAGCGCCTGCAGTGTCGTCCAGCACTTGCGCGCCCGTCAACATATTGCCGGCAATTGAAAAACCGTGGCCCTCGAGATGTCCGCACCAGCCGACGCATTCCTGGCCGGTATGGCTAGCGACGCGGCCGGCCGCATCCATCACGTGCAATTGCCGGCTGGCATGGCCGCCATCGCCTGCGATCAGGGTATCGATAATCTCGCGCGGACTGCGCCCGTCACGCAGCAGCTTTAGACCGTCGATGCCGTAATAGGGATTGACCAGCGCCTGCGTCGCGATCGCGCCAAAGCCTGCCGCGACATAGGGCACACGCGCGCCAACGGCGAAGAATCGTGTCGCGACCGCGATGCCGAACTGGCCGGTCGACGCGTCGCGAGCGATGATCGACCAGGTCATCTTTATCCCTGCGCGAGTCTTTAATTTTGACGTGTTTTCTTCACGCGAACCGGTGCCCACTTCGCTCGAAAACGCGCTATCTTCCGGCCGCGTAGCCTTGCATGCCGCGCGGGTTGGCGGCGGCGCGCCGGCGCCGGCCGACTTTCGAGGCCGCTGTGAGGCGGCCTTCCGACCAGTCGGGACCGGTCTCGACGATATGGCCGCGGCTCTTCAGCGTATCGACGGTCGCCTTGGGCACCCGGTTTTCAACCACCAGCACGCCGGGCCGCGCGGTGCGCGGCCAGAACGAAATCGGAAAGTGCTCGGAATGCCAGGCAGGCGCGTCGATCGCCTCCTGCAAATTCATCTTGGCGTGGACGTGCCGCAGAAAAAATTGCGTGGTCCATTGATCCTGCTGGTCGCCGCCGGGCGAACCCCAGGCCAGATACGGCTCGCCGTCGCGCAGTGCCATGGTGGGCGAGAGCGTGGTGCGCGGGCGCTTACCCGGCGCCAGCGCCGCCGGGTGGTTTTCCTCGAGCCAGAACATCTGCGCCCGGCTGCCGAGGCAGAAGCCGAGTTCCGGAATCACCGGCGAGGATTGCAGCCAGCCGCCGGATGGCGTGGCCGAGATCATGTTGCCGGCTTGGTCGATGATGTCGAAATGCACGGTGTCGCCGCGCACTTCGCCGAACCGGCCCACGGTGGGTTCGCCGGCGCCCATCGCGCCGACCGCCTCGCGATGGCCCTCCTGGCGACGCAGTTTGACGACGGAGCCGAATCCCTCGACCGAGCCGGGGAGGAAATCCAGCGACGCCTTATCCCTTGAGATCAGCTTGCGGCGCTCGTCATTGTAGGCGTCGGACAACAATGTCGAGATCGGGATTTCGGTGAATTTCGGATCGCCATAGAACTTCTCGCGATCGGCGAAAGCAAGCTTGGCGCACTCGATCTGCAAATGGATGAATTCGGGTCCCGCGGGATCGAGCCCGTCGAGCTCAAATCCCTTCAGCAGCGCGAGCTGTTGCAGCATCACCGGCCCCTGGCTCCAGACGCCGGGCTTGCACACGGTGTAGCGCCCGTAATCATAGGTCAGCGGCGCTTCGATCGTGGGCTGCCAGCGCGCCATGTCGTCGGCGGACAGCACGCCGCGATGCGGCGAGCCGCTGACATCCATGATCTCCTGGGTGCGGCAGAATTTGTCGATCGCTTCCGCGACGAAGCCATGCGACCAGGCTTGGCGCGCGCGTTCGATCTGGGCAACACGATCGCCGCCGGCGCTTTCGGCCTCTTGCAGGATGCGGGCGTAGGTTTCGGACAGCGTGGTGTTGGTGAACAGCGTGCCGGGCCTGGGCACCTCGTTGTTCGGCAGATAGACCGCGGCCGAGGTCGGCCAGTGCTTGCGGAACAATTGCTCGACGGTCTGAATGGTGGCCGCGGCGCGCTCGACCAGCGGATAGCCGTCGCGGGCGTAGGCGATCGCCGGCTCCAGCACATCGCGCAGCCGCAGGCTGCCGTAATCGCGCAGCAGCAGCATCCAGGATTCGAACGTGCCGGGGACGCAGGCGGCGAGCAGCCCGGTGCCGGGCACCATATCGAGGCCCTCGCTGCGGTAATGTGCGATGGTGGCGCGCGACGGCGCGGGACCCTGGCCGCAGATCACCTCGGTATGGCCGCGTTTCATATCATGGACGATGATCGGCACGTCGCCGCCGGGGCCGTTCAGATGCGGCTCGACCACTTGCAGCGTAAAGGCGGTGGCAACCCCGGCATCAAAGGCGTTGCCGCCTTTCTCCAGAATGCCCATCCCGACCGCGGTGGCGATCCAGTGCGTCGAGGTGACGACCCCGAACGTGCCTTCGATTTCCGGCCGCGTGGTGAACGGATCGGGATTGATATTGCTCATGAGGATTTGTCTCGCTGGTAACGTCGTGCGGCCGCACTTGACCACACCGGGGGCTAACTGCCAACCGGCCCCGGACGCAGGCCTGCTCGCAACCCCGTGATCACGCCGGCACGGCGGCAGAGGCCGGATCGTTGACGGCGTGGCAGGCAACGCCGTCGATCAGCGCCGGCGCTTGCTCCCGGCAACGCTCGAACACCAGCGGACAGCGCGGGTTGAAGGCGCAGCCGGGCGGCGGGTTAATCGGATTGGGGATTTCGCCCTTGACCGGAATCCGCTGACGGCCGGACATCGCGAGATCGGGCACCGCGCCCAGCAGCATTTTGGTGTAGGGCATGCGCGGGTTGTCGAACAGCTCGCGCGCTTTGGCGATTTCGACGATGCGGCCGAGATACATCACGCCGATCCGGCTCGCCATATGCCTGACGACCGCGAGGTTGTGGCTGATGAAGAGGTAGGTGAGGCCGAACTTGTCCTGGAGGTCGCGCATCAGGTTCAGGATCTGCGCCTGCACCGAGACGTCGAGCGCCGAGGTCGGCTCGTCGCAGACGATGAATTCGGCTTCGGAGGCCAGCGCACGCGCGATCGCGATGCGTTGCCGCTGGCCGCCGGAAAATTCATGCGGATATTTCAGGCCATCGTCGGCGTGCAGGCCGACCAGTCCCAGCAATTCACCGACCCGGGCCTGGATGTCGCGCTCGCCCTGGATCAGGTCGAAGGCGCGGATCGGCTCGGCAATGATCGCATCGACCCGAAAGCGCGGATTGAGGCTCGCATAGGGATCCTGGAAGATCATCTGGATGCGGCGGCGCAGCTTGCGGCGCGCCTGTGCCTGCCGGGCGTTGCTCATCGAAACGCCGTCGATGATCACTTCGCCTGACGTCGGCGGCAGCAGCCCGACCACCATGCGCGCCACGGTGGTTTTGCCGGAGCCGGATTCGCCGACCAATGCAAACGTCTCGCCCTTGGCGATGTCGAAGCTGATGCCGTCGACGGCTTTCAGAAATTCCGGCCGGCCGCCTTCCAGCACGCGGTTGAGCCAGGGTTTTGAAACGTCGAACAGGCAACGCAGGTTCTTGACGTCGATGAAGGGCGCCGATGTCATGCCGCGGTTTCCTCCGCCGGTTCTTTGGCGTCGTCGTAGAGATGGCAGGCCACGGCTTGCGTGCCATGCCGGACCGGTTCCGGCCGTTCGATCCGGCAGCGATCGAACGCCACATCGCAGCGCGGATTGAACGAGCAGCCCGGCGGAATCGCCGAAAGCCGCGGCATCGAGCCGGGAATTTGCACCAGCCGCGCGTTGTCGCCGGCCAGCGTCGGGATCGCGCCCATCAGGCCCTTGGCATAGGGGTGCAGCGGGTTCTGCACGACGTCTTGCACCGGACCGATCTCGGCGATGCGGCCGGCATACATCACGGCGACGCGATCACAGGTCTCGGCGATCACGCCCATGTCGTGGGTCACCAGCATCACCGCGGTGCCGTGGTCGCGTCCGAGGCGTTTTATCAGGGCGATGATCTGGGCCTGGACCGAGACGTCGAGCGCGGTGGTCGGCTCATCCGCGACGATCAGTTCCGGTTCGGCGCAAATCGCCAGCGCAATGACGACGCGCTGGCGCATGCCGCCGGAGAACTCGTGGGGATAGGCGTCGATGCGCTTGTCGGGCGCGGGAATACCCACTTCGGCGAGCAGGTCAATCGCGCGTTTGCGCGCGGCGGTCTTTGATAGATTGAGATGGGTGGTGATGGTCTCGACCAGTTGATCGCCGACCCGATAGAGCGGATTGAGGCTGGTGAGCGGATCCTGAAAAATCATGCCGATCCGCTTGCCCCGGATGCGGCGCAGTTGCTCCGGCGCGAGATTGTCGATCCGCAGGCCGGACAGACGGATCTCGCCGCCCGAGATCCGGCCGGGCGGATCGATCAGGCCGATCACCGCAAGGCCGGTGACGGATTTTCCCGCACCGGATTCACCGACCACGCCCAGCACTTCGCCGCGCGCGATATCGAAGGAAATGCCATCGATCGCGCGCAGCACGTGGCGGCGGGTGGCGAATTCCACCTGAAGTTTTCGTACCGAGAGCACGGGTTCGGTCATGCGAAGCGATCCCCGGGAGCCACTGGACTTGTCATAGGAGGACTTGTCATCGGCAGACTTATCATCGAAGTTTTGGATTGAGCGCGTCGCGCAGCCAATCCCCGAGCAGATTGATGGAGAGGATCAGCGCCGCCAGCGAAAAGCCGGGGAAAGCGACAATCCACCATTCGCCGGAAAACAGATAATTGTTGCCGACCCGGATCAGGGTGCCGAGCGACGGCATGGTGTCGGGCATGCCGGCGCCGAGAAACGACAGCGTGGCCTCGGTGATGATCGCGAGCGCCAGATTGATGGTGGCGATCACCAGAATAGGTCCCATCGTATTCGGCAGCACGTGCCGCAACATGATCACGGGGGCGGGAAGGCCGATCAGTTGGGCGGCGGCGACATAATCGCGATTCTTTTCCACCATCACGGAGCCTCGCACGGTGCGGGCATATTGCACCCAGAAGCTCAAGCCGATGGCGAACACCAGCACGGCCAAAGTACTCGCGGCATCGAGCCGATTGCCGAACACCGACTTGACGACGCCGTTGACCAATAGAGCGATCAGGATTGCCGGGAACGTCAACTGCACATCGGCGATGCGCATGATCAGGCTGTCGACGGCGCCGCCGAAATAGCCGGCGATCAGTCCGAGCAGGATGCCAAGCGCGCCCGCGAACACCACGCCGAGCACACCGACGGCAAGCGAAATGCGCAAGCCGTAGAGAATGGCGGAGAGCACGTCGCGGCCCTGCTCGTCGGTGCCGAGCAGGAACGGGCTTTGTCCGTCCGCGGTCCATAGCGGGGCGATCCGCGAATTCATCAGTTGAAGCTGTGCCGGATCGAACGGGTCTTGCACCGCGAGCAGGGGAGCGAGAATGGCGACCAGAAAGAACAGCAGGGTTACCGCGCCCGCGATCATGGTGAGGCGGGAGCGGCGGAACGAATAAAACACGTCGCTGTCGAGCGCACGCCCGAGCCAGCCCGCGGGGGCCGCGCGTGGGCGCGGCGCGCTCGGTTCGGCTTGCTGCGGGACGGCGGTTTCGGTCATGGAATCTCTCGCGCTCACGCCGGACGGCTGATGGTCGCGCGCAGGCGCGGATCGACCACCGTATAGAGAATATCGACAATGAAATTGATGGTGACGAAGATCAGGGACACCATCAGCAAATAGGCCGCCATGATCGGGATATCGACATTCTGCACGGCTTGCAGGAACAACAGTCCCATGCCGGGCCACTGGAAGACGGTTTCGGTAATGATCGCAAATGCAATAACCGAGCCAAACTGCAACCCGGCCACGGTGATGACCGGAACCAGGGTGTTCTTCAGCGCGTGACCGAAATGGATCGCCCGCGTCGTCAAGCCGCGCGCGCGGGCAAAGCGGATGTAATCGGTGCGCAGCACCTCGAGCATCTCGGCGCGCACCAGCCGCATGATCAATGTCATCTGGAACAGCCCGAGCGTGACCGAGGGCATGATCAGGGCCTTGAGCCCGGAGACCGTGAGCAGGCCGGTGGTCCACCAGCCGATCCGCACCACGTCGCCGCGCCCGAACGACGGCAGCCAGCCCAGCGTCACGGCGAACAGATAGATCAGGAGTATGCCGATCAGGAAGGTCGGCAGCGAGATGCCGATCAGCGACACCGCCTGGAATATTTTCGCGAGCAGGCTGTCGCGCCGCAGCGCCGAATAGACCCCCATCAGGATGCCGAACACCATCGAAAGAACGGTGGCGCAGATCGCAAGCTCGAGCGTTGCCGGCATCCGTTCCGCCAGCAGGCTGGCGACCGGCTGGCGAAATTGATAGGAGACGCCGAATTTGAATTGCGCGGCGTTGACAAAATAATGCGCGAACTGCACTGGAATCGGATCGTCGAGGCCGAGCGAGTGACGCAGCGCGGCGCGGTCGGCGGCCGAGGTGTCGATCGCGACCATCTGATTGACGGGATCGCCGGCGAAACGGAACATCGAGAAGGCGATGATGCCGACGGCGATCATGACGCCCACGGCCTGGATGGCGCGGCGAACAGTGAAAGCGAGCATGTGGTCCTTTCACTTCCCTGTGGAGCCCGTGATGCATCGTTGCATCGGGCGAGACTTCCAATCGTCGGGCTTTTCCAATCGTTCTTCTAAAACGAAGGGTCCCGGAAGCGACGCCGCCGGGACCCTTGATGCCGTTACCGATTACTGTTCCTGTTTGGTCGCCCAGTAGAGCAAGACCTGATTGTCGGGACGCTGGGTCAGCTTCACCTTGTTCGAGACGCCCCACGCCAGCGCCTGCTGATGCAGCGGAATATAGGCGTAATCCTTGATGGAAATCTCGAACGCCTGCTTGATCAACTGGTCGCGCTTGGCAGCGTCGGTCTCGACCAACGCCTTGTCGGTGAGCGCATCGAAATCCTTGTTGCAGTAGCCGCTCAGATTGGTGGCGCCCCGCGAGGTGTCCTGCGGGTCTTCCCGGCAACCCATGATGTCATGCATCACGTTGTGGGAGTCCTGCGAGGCGGGCTGCCAGCCGAGCATGAAGAAGGAGGTCTTGAAGCCGCCCGGCTTCAGGACCTTGGCGAAATACAGCTGCTTCGGTTGCGCCAGCAGGTCGATCTTGACGCCGATCCGCGCCAGCATGCCCACCACCGCCTCGCAGATCGCGGCGTCGTTGACGTAGCGGTCGTTGGGGCAGTCCATCGTGACCTCGAAGCCATCGGGATAGCCGGCCGCGACCATCAGCTTCTTGGCGGCTTCGGGATCGGCCTTCGGGCGGATGAAGTCCTTGGACAGCGAGAACAGCTCGGGCGCGATCATCAGCGCCGACGGCGTCGACAGCCCGCGCATTACCCGGTTCTTGATCAGGTCGACGTCGATCGCTTTGTAGAAGGCCTCGCGGACGCGGATGTCCTTGAACGGGTTCTTGCCCTTGATGTTGGAATACAACAGCTCGTCACGGAGCTGGTCCATGCCGATGAAGAGGGTGCGCAGTTCCGGCCCGGTCAGAACCTTGGCGTTGCCGCTCGCGTTGACCCGCTGGATGTCCTGGATCGGCACCGGCTCGATGACGTCGACTTCGCCCGACAACAGCGCTGCGACGCGGGTGGATGCCGAGGCAATCGGGGTGAAGACGATCTCCTTCAGATTATGCTCGGGCTTGCGCCACCAGCCGGCATAGGGCTTGAAAACGGTCTTTACGCCGGGCTGATGGCTCTCGATGAAGAAGGGCCCGGTGCCGTTTTCGTGCAGCGAAGCGTAGCTCGGCGTGGTTGCCGACGCCGGCGTCGGCGCCACCGCGCTGTTCTCCTCGCACCATTTCTTGTCCATGATGTACCAGCCATCCCACTGCGTGATCAGGATGGGATTGGGCGAGGCCAGCATGACGTCGACCGTGTAGTCGTCGACCTTGACGAACTTGGCGCCGGCCGGAAGGACGGTGGCGAAATCCGATCCGACGGCGCGGACGCGGTCGGCCGAAAACAGCACGTCATCGGCGGTGAAGGGATCGCCGTTGTGGAACTTGACGTCGTGCCGCAGATGAAAGCGCCAGCGGGTCGGCTCGGGCGTTTCCCAGCTTTCGGCAAGCCCGGGAACGACCTTCAGCTCCTTGTCGCGGGCGACGAGGCCTTCATAGACATGCCCGTGATGGGCGATGGTCGTGGTTTCCCGGAGCGTGTAGGGATCGAGCGATTTGAGGTCGCCCTGGTTGGCGTAGCGCAGCGTCTGGGCCGATGCCGGTGCAAAAGCTGCGATCGAGGCGGTGATCGCTGCAAGCAGGATTTGACGTACCGACATTTGACGCACCGACATCTGCATTCGTTCTCCGTGATCGACGATGCCCGCGTTGATCCAGGAGCCATCGCCGTTCCATGTTGCCAGAGTTTGGCCGCCGCGCAAGCGTGATTCCGCCGCCGTAAAGCGGTTTGCGCCGCGATGCCGCTATCACTAGGGCGGGATGACTCATCTTCGAATCGTCATCCCGCCCTAGTTTATTGTTTGAGCATGACCTTATCGGAAAACCGGTTTCCACTTTTCCGGGTCATGCTCTAGCTTCACATCAAGCAAAGATAATGGATGCGTTACATTCAACTTTCGGAGTGCGGGATGGCGGAACTGAAGGCCGATCTCGTGGTGCTGGGCGCGGGTATGGTCGGCGTCGGCGCCGCGCTGCATCTGCAGCAGCGGGGACGCGACGTGATGCTGGTCGACCGGCATGAACTCGCGGGCGAGGAAACCAGCTATGGCAATGCCGGGATGATCGAATGCGCCTCGGTTTTCCCCTACATGTTTCCGCGGGATTTCGGACAATTGCTGCGATACGCGCTGAACCAGGCACCGCAAGCGCATTATCGGCTGTCCGATGTGCCGGCCTTTCTGCCTTGGCTGGCGCGCTACTTCCTCGCTTCTTCGCCGGAGCGGGCGCTGCGCAGCGCAATGGCCGAATTGCCCCTGATCCGGCGCAGCCTGATCGAACATGAGGCGTTGATCGCGGAGGCCGGCGTGCCGGAATTGTTGCGACGAACCGGCTGGATCAAGCTGTTTCGCTCCGAAGCGACGCTTGTCGGAGCGGTCGGCGATCTCGATCGGGCGAGGCCCTATGGCGTCGAAGGCGAGGTGCTCGATGCCAGGGCGATCGCGGAGCGGGAGCCCAATCTGACCGGGGAATTCGCCGGCGCGGTTTACTTTCCGGCGCCCGGCTTCATTCCCGATCCCGGGGGATTGGCCAAGGCCTATGCGTCGCTGTTCCAGCGCAAGGGCGGCCGCTGTGCCGTGGGCGACGCGCGAACCCTGGAACAATCCGGCGGCAAATGGCGCGTCGGCGTCACGGCAGGCACGGTGGTCGCGCGCGACATCGTGGTCGCGTTGGGGCCGTGGTCCGATCTGGTGTTTCGTCCGCTGGGATATTCCCTGCCGCTCGGCATCAAGCGCGGCTATCATTTGCATCTGGCGCCGGGCGGCAACGCCGTGCTGCATCATCCGGTGCTCGATTCGGACAATGGGTATCTGCTGGCGCCGATGAATAGAGGCATCCGCCTCACCACCGGCGTGGAGTTTGCCCGCCGCGATGCGCCGCCGACGCCGCTTCAGGTCGATCGCGCGCTCCCCCGGGCGCGGACGTTGTTTCCGCTCGGTGATGCCGTCGATGCCAAGCCGTGGATGGGAGCCCGGCCGTGTATGCCCGACATGATTCCGGTGATCGGCAAGGCGCCCCGCCACGCCGGTCTCTGGTTCGATTTCGGCCACCAGCACCACGGCCTGACGCTCGGCCCCGCCACCGGCCGCTTGCTGGCGGAAATGATGACCGGCGAGGCGCCGTTCACCGATCCCAAGCCCTATGCCGCCGAGCGCTTTGGTTGAGCAACCTTGCAGATCGCAGGCCCAGGGTGCAGCTTGCGCAGGCGAGGCCGCTTGCGTCGTGCGGCCGGTCGTGGCGATACTGACAGGGGCGTTCGAACGGCGGCCCAAAAGGCCAGCCAAAGAAGATCAGGCAGGAGCGGCGGACATGAAGGTAAACATCGAGATCGATTGCACGCCGCTGGAGGCCCGGCAATTTATCGGACTTCCCGACGTCCAGCCGATGCAAACGGCGGTGATGGAAAGACTGCAAAACCAGATGCTGAGCAATATCGAAAAGGTCTCGCCGGAAGCGCTGATGCAGAGCTGGTTCACCTTCGATCCCAAGCTCGCCGAGCGTTTCCAGGATATGTTCGTGACGATGGCGGGCCTTGGTGGCACACGCCCCAGCGACAAGAAAAAATGATGTCATCCCAGGAACGCGAACCGCGCGAATCCAACGAGCTTCATCCGCCAAAACTTCGTGCGCCAGGTCTCGGCCTGCTACTGGCCGAAATGAGGGGGGTGTTCGAATTCAACGCCAGCGTTTTGCTGTCGCCGCTGTTGATGCGCGCCCCGCGCGGCGACGGTCATCCGGTGTTGGTCCTGCCCGGATTCCTCGCCAGCGATCTGTCGACCGCGCCGCTGCGACGATATCTGCGCGAACTCGGCTACGACACCCACGGCTGGCAGATGGGCCGCAACACCGGCGGCCTGGCGCGGATGCGGGCGGCGCTATCGGATCGGCTGGCCGCGATCCACGCTGCCACCGGCCGCAAGGTCAGTCTGGTCGGATGGAGTCTCGGTGGCGTCTATGCGCGCGATCTGGCGTTGCAGGTCCCGGACATGGTGCGGTCTGTCGTGACCTTGGGAAGCCCGTTTGCGGGCGATGTGCGGGCGACCAATGCGCGCCGGCTCTACGAGGCGCTGTCGGGCGAAGTCGTGGGAGATGATCCGCAACTGCGTGAGGCGATCGCGGGCGACCTGCCGGTACCGGCGACGTCGATCTATTCGCGCACCGACGGCATCGTCAACTGGAGGACTTGCCTGCTTCGGCCCTCGGCAACGGCTGAAAACATCGAGGTGCATCTGGCGAGCCACACCGGCCTCGGCGTCAATGCCGCCGCTCTATGGGCAGTCGCGGACCGTCTGGCCCAAGCCGAAGGTCAATTCAGCCAATTTGAACGATCGGGGCCGTTTGCCATTGCATATGGGGCTCCGGAAAAGGCACAATCGAGCTAAAGGCACAATCGAGCTAAAGACCTGCCACCTAAATGCGAGAGCGTCGAAAAGGCGCCGTGCAATCTCTTCGGGAGGGAATCATGAGTGACGCCAAGAAGCTGTCCTCGATGGATGCGTCGTTTCTGTATCTGGAAACGCCGGAAATGCCGATGCATGTCGGGAGCATGGCGATCTTCCGCTTGCCCGAGAATTACAACGGGAGCTTCTTCGAGGACTTCAAGGCGATGATCGCGTCGCGGCTGCACATCGCGCCGATCCTTAAAGCACGCCTGGAAAAAGCCCCGCTCGACATCGACCATCCCTCCTGGGTCGAGGACGATCAGTTCGATATCGACCGCCATATCTTCCGCGGCAGCCTTCCGGCGCCGTACGACCGCGCGACGCTGGAGCGCATCGTCGGCTGGATGCATGCCAAGCTGCTCAATCGGGCCCGGCCGTTGTGGGAGTTCTATGTCTTCGAAGGCATGAAGGACAACGAGATCGGTCTTTATTCCAAGATGCATCACGCCTGCATCGACGGCGGCGCAGGTGCTGCCCTCACCAACATGATCTACGACGTGACGCCGGTGCCCCGCGAGATCGAGAAGCCGTCGGTGCAAAAAGTCGCGCAGGAGCCGCGCGACATCGCCGCCAATTTCATCGATTCCTATCAGCAGCTCTGGCGCCAGCCGTTCGACGCCTCGGCCGCCGCCAAGGGCATCGAGCTGCCGCGCTCGGGCAAAAGCGATATCGGCTCGATCCTGTTCGACAATGCGATGTACCAGATCGAATCCGCGGTCAAATTCGCCGGCAACGTTCCGACCATCCTCAAGAGCGTCTCCGAGGTGGTCGGCAAGATTTCCGATCCCAAATCGCGCGACAGCCTCGCCAGCATGATGTCGCCGCCGACCATCCTGAACAAATCGATTTCGTCGGAACGCAGTTTTGCCGGCTCCTCGATCTCGCTGTCGGAGGCGAAGGCGCTGGCCAAGCAGGCCGGCGGCAAGCTCAACGACGTGGTATTGGCGATCTCCTCCGGGGTGGTCCGGCGCTATCTCCTGGAGCGCGGCGCGCTGCCGTCGAAATCGCTGACGGCGGCGGTGCCGATCTCGTTGCGCGAAGAAGGCAACACCGACGCCAACAATCAGGTGTTCGGCATGATCTGCTCGATCGCCACCAACATCGAAGACCCCAAGGCGCGGCTGGAAGCGATCATCGCGCAATCCACCAAATCCAAGGAGATGTCGCATCCGCTGCGGGCGCTGATGCCGCAGGTCTCCAACATCTCGCTGCTCGGCACGCCGATCCTGGTCCAGATCATGGCGCTGCTGTACAGCCGGTCGAACCTGTCCGACGTGCTGCCGCCGAGCGCGAACATCACGGTCTCCAACGTGCCGGGTCCGCGCCAGACCCTGTATGCGGCGGGCGCCGAACTGCTGCACATCTTTCCGGTTTCGATCTCGACCCATGGCCTGGCGCTGAACATCACGGTGCAGAGCTATCGCGATCAACTGGATTTCGGCTTCATCGCCGGCGCCAACATCATTCCCCATGTCCAGGAGCTCTGCGACATGCTGCCGGGGGAATTCGCCGCGCTGCAGGCCGCCTTTGCGCCGCCGGCCGATCTGAAAAGCGCGGCCAGCTAACAGGAACCGATACATGATCGAGATGCCGCCGCTGCAATTCGCCCAGACCAACGGCATTCGCATGGGCTATTACGACGCCGGCCCGAAAACCGACGCGCCGCCGCTGATCCTCTGCCACGGCTGGCCGGAGATGGCGTTTTCCTGGCGTCACCAGCTCTGGGCACTGGCCGCAGCCGGCATAAGGGTGATCGCGCCGGACCAGCGCGGCTATGGCGCGACCGACCGGCCCGAACCGGTCGAGGCCTACGACATGGAGCATCTGACCGGCGATCTGGTCGGCCTGATGGATCACCTTGGAATCGACAAGGCGATTTTCGTCGGCCATGACTGGGGCGGCTTTGTCGTCTGGCAAATGCCGCTGCGCCATCCGCATCGCGTCGCCGGTGTCGTGGGCGTCAACACGCCGCATTGGGGCCGCAGCCCGGCCGATCCGATCGAACTGTTTCGCAAGCGGTTTGGCGACAGCATGTATATCGTTCAATTCCAGGATCCGGCCCGCGAGCCGGACCGCATCTTCGGCAGCCGGGTCGAGCAAACCTTTGACGCCTTCATGCGCAAGCCGCTGCCACGCAAGGAAGAGCCTTCCAGCGGACCGCCGGTGGCCGGCGTCGGGGCTGCGCCGACCACCAACCTGGCATTCCCGCAGATGATCGCGGCCTACGATGCCAGGCATGATCCGCGGACGCCGATCCTGTCGCCGGAGGAGAAGAAGGTCTTCGTCGATACCTTCACCAGGACCGGCTTCACCGGCGGCATCAACTGGTACCGCAATTTTTCACGCAACTGGCAGCGCTCCGCCGACATCGATCATATGGTGAAAGTGCCGTCGCTGATGATCATGGCCGAGAACGACGCCGTGCTGCCGCCGTCGGCGGCCGACGGCATGGAGAAGCTGGTTCCCGACCTCGAGAAATACCTGGTGAAGGACAGCGGCCATTGGACGCAGCAGGAAAAGCCGGAAGAAGTCAGCAACAAGCTGATCGAGTGGCGTAGGAAGCGGTTCGGGTGAGGGCGTCCAGAGATAATTGATCCTCAAGGGAGCGTCATCCTGAGGTGCGAGCCGTCTTCGGCGAGCCTCGAAGGATGAGCAAGGAAACGAAGGTGCTTGCGGCCATCCTTCGAGACGCCCGCAAGCGGCGGGCTCCTCAGGATGACGACGGCGCAGCAGGAGATACTTTCGCATATGGCGTCCAGCAACAGACTGAGCCCGATACCGCAACCGCCGACCAAACCTGTGGTCGGCAATATGCTGTCGCTGGATTCGAGCGCGCCGGTACAGAATTTGGCGCGGCTCGCCAAGGAGCTCGGGCCGATCTTCTGGCTCGACATGATGGGCGCGCCGATAGTCATCGTGTCCGGTCACGACCTCGTCGAAGAGCTCAGCGACGAAAAGCGCTTCGACAAGGCGGTACGCGGCGCGCTCCGCCGCGTCCGCGCCGTCGGTGGCGACGGCCTGTTCACGGCCGATACGACTGAGCCGAACTGGGGCAAGGCGCACAATATCCTGATGCAACCGTTCGGCAATCGGGCGATGCAATCCTATCATCCGAGCATGGTCGATATCGCCGAGCAACTGGTGAAGAAGTGGGAGCGGCTCAACGGCGACGAGGAGATCGACGTCGTCCACGACATGACGGCCCTGACGCTCGACACCATCGGCCTCTGTGGTTTCGACTACCGCTTCAATTCGTTCTATCGGCGCGACTATCATCCGTTCGTGGCGTCGCTGGTGCGATCGCTCGAGACCATCATGATGATCCGCGGTCTTCCGATGGAGAATCTGTGGATGAGAAAACGCCGGCGCGATCTTGCCGGCGACGTCGCCTTCATGAACAAGATGGTCGACGAGATCGTCGCCGAACGGCGCAAGAACGCCGAAGCCGCCGCCGACAAGAAAGACATGCTCGGCGCCATGATGACCGGCGTCGACCGCTCGAGCGGCGAGCAGCTCGACGACGTCAACATCCGCTACCAGATCAACACCTTCCTGATCGCGGGGCACGAAACCACCAGCGGTCTGTTGTCCTGCGCGATCTATGCACTGCTCAAGCACCCGGACGTACTGAAGAAAGCCTATGAGGAAGTCGACCGCGTGCTCGGGCCCGATATCGAGGTCAGGCCGACCTATCAGCAGGTCACCCAGCTCACCTACGTCACGCAGATCCTGAAAGAAGCGCTGCGGCTGTGGCCGCCGGCGCCGGCCTATGGCATCACGCCGCTCAGCGATGAGACCATCGGCGGCAAATACAAGCTCAAGAAGAACACGTTCATCACCGTGCTGGTGCTGGCGCTGCACCGGGACCCGAGCGTGTGGGGACCCAACCCTGATGCGTTCGACCCGGAGAATTTCAGCCGCGAAGCGGAGGCGGCGCGTCCGCTCAATGCCTGGAAGCCGTTCGGCAACGGCCAGCGCGCGTGCATCGGGCGCGGTTTTGCGATGCACGAGGCGGCGTTGGCGATCGGCATGATCCTGCAACGCTTCAAGCTGATCGACGTCAATCGCTACCAGATGGTGCTGAAGGAAACGCTGACCATCAAGCCGGACGGCTTCAAGATCAAGGTGCGCCCGCGGGCCGAAGCGGATCGCGGCGCCTATGCCGGCCGGGCCGCTTCCGTAGCGGCAACGTCTGCTGCCGCGGCGCCGCGCAGCCAGGCGCGCCCGGGACACAACACGCCGCTGCTGGTGCTGTACGGCTCAAACCTTGGCACCGCGGAGGAGCTTGCGACCCGCGTTGCCGATCTCGCCGAGGTCAATGGCT
Organism: Bradyrhizobium sp. S69; assembly: GCF_009766005.1. Lineage (GTDB taxonomy): Bacteria > Pseudomonadota > Alphaproteobacteria > Rhizobiales > Xanthobacteraceae > Bradyrhizobium. The sequence continues at coordinate 42,694 of NZ_LMUK01000042.1, forward strand.
TTTCGACCAGGCTGGCGCCGCTCGATGATTTTGTCGGCAAGCTGCCGGAGCAGGGCGGCGTGCTGATTTTCTGCGCCTCCTACAATGGCGTGCCGCCCGATAACGCGACGCGATTTCATCAATGGCTCGGCGGCGACCTGCCGAAGGACGCCTTCGCCAAACTGCGTTACGCGGTGTTCGGCTGCGGCAACAGCGACTGGGCCGCGACCTATCAGTCGGTGCCGCGTTTCATCGACGAGCAGTTGGCGGCGCATGGTGCGCGCAGCCTGTATGCGCGCGGCGAGGGCGATGCCCGCAGCGATCTCGACGGCCAGTTCGAGAGCTGGTTTGCCGCCGCGGCTCCGGCCGCGATGAAGGAACTCGGCGTCGACACCACCCTCAGCCGCAGCGCCGACGATGCGCCGCTCTACACCGTCGAGCCGGTAGCGCCGTCGGCGATCAACACCATCGTCACCCAGGGCGGCGTCGCGCCGATGAAGGTGATGGCGAATTCCGAACTGCAAAACAAGATCGGCGCCAACGCTTCCGAGCGATCGACCCGCCATATCGAGGTGCATCTGCCCAATGGTGCGACCTATCGCGTCGGCGATCACCTCAGCGTCGTGCCGCGCAACGATCCGGCGCTGGTCGATTCCGTCGCGCGCCGCTTCGGCTTCCTGCCGGCCGACCAGATCCGCTTGCAGGTCGCGGAAGGCCGCCGCGCGCAACTGCCGACCGGCGATACGGTCTCGGTCGGGCGTCTGCTGACCGAGTTCGTCGAGCTGCAGCAAGTCGCGACCCGCAAGCAGATCCAGATCATGTCGGAACACACGCGCTGTCCGATGACCAAGCCGAAGCTGCTGGCGTTTGTCGGCGACGATGCGGCCTCCGCCGAGCGCTACCGCGGCGAAGTTCTGGCTATGCGCAAATCGGTGTTCGACCTGCTGGAGGAGCATCCGGCGTGCGAATTGCCGTTCCACGCGTTTCTCGAAATGCTGTCATTGCTGGCGCCGCGCTATTACTCGATCTCGTCGTCGCCATCGGGCGAGGCCGGCAGATGCAGCATCACGGTCGCGGTGGTCGCGGCGCCCGCGAGTTCGGGGCGCGGCGTCTATCGGGGGGTCTGCTCGAATTATCTCGCGGGCCGCCGCGCCGGCGATACCGTGCATGCGACCGTGCGCGAAACCAAGGCCGGCTTCCGGCTGCCGGAGGATGCGGCGGTGCCGATCATCATGATCGGCCCCGGAACCGGGCTGGCGCCGTTTCGCGGCTTTTTGCAGGAGCGCGCCGCGCGAAAGGCCGCAGCCGCGAGCCTCGGTCCGGCGATGCTGTTCTTCGGTTGCCGTCATCCGGACCAGGATTATCTCTACGCCGACGAACTGAAAGCCTTCGCGGCCGATGGCATCACCGAACTGCACACCGCGTTTTCGCGCGCGGACGGACCCAAGACCTATGTGCAGCATCTGGTCTCAGCGCAAAAGGACCGCGTCTGGAGCCTGATCGAGAATGGCGCGATCATCTATGTCTGCGGCGACGGCGGCAAGATGGAGCCGGACGTCAAGGCGGCATTGGTTGCGATCTATCGCGAGCGCAGCGGCGCCGATGCCGCGGCGGGGTCGCGCTGGATCGATGACCTCGGCGCCAAGAACCGCTATGTGCTGGATGTGTGGGCCGGCGGGTAGAGTTTTTAGAACAAATCCTCACCACTGTCGTCCCGGCCTTGCGCCGGGACCCATACGCCGTGTCGCCTCATTTTAGCAGGGCCGTTGAGCCATCTGCCTGAAGCTATCTCGGCCGTCATCCTGAGGTGCTCGCCGTCTTTGGCGAGCCTCGAAGGATGATGTTCAGCGTCGTTTGCGGCCACCCTTCGAGGCTCGCAAGGGCTCGCACCTCAGGATGACGGTTCCGGTGTGTCCCGGCCTTCGCCGGGGCAACGTGATGTTGTTTTCCTTCGCTTACATCGGCGGCAGGCGTTCGAATGCCGGCATGCCCTGGGGAATCTGGTGGAAGTCCTGCTTGTCGACGGTATAGATCGCCATTTGCGAGGTGCCGAACTGCGTGGGGTCGTCGAGCGTACCGACCTTCACCACCACGGCGGGCATGCCGACCGGCCGGGTGACGATATGCGTGCCGCATTCGGCGCAGAATTCCCGCGTCACCGGGTGTTCAAGATCGGTGCGCGAAAACTTCTTCGGCGTTCCCTTGGTGTACCCGAAGCTGTCGACCGGCATCAGCACGAACATGTTGGGCGAGCCGCCACTGATATATTGGCATTCGCGGCAATGGCATTGCCCCTTCAGCATCGGCGTGCCTTCGGCCTTGTAGCGCACTTCGCCGCAATAACATCCGCCTTCCAGTTTCATGTCGTCCTCCCTCGGTTGTGGTTAGTGTGTCGTCTTGCCGGACGCCGCGTGGGCATGTTGGTCGATCGCGCCGATGATCTGAGGCCACATCGGGATCGGCAGCGCGTGTCCCATGCCGTCGATCATCAACAGCTTGGCGCCGGGGATTGAGGCCGCGGTATCCTTGCCGCCCTCCGGGCGCACCAGCGGATCGACGGTGCCGTGAATGACCAACGTCGGCGCCTTCACCGAGGCCAGCCGCGGCTTGCGGCTGCCGGACGCCAGGATCGCGCGAAGCTGCCGTCCGACCCCGGCTGGATTCAGCCCGCGCTCGAAGCTGCGTTCGGCGCGCGCGCGATCCTGCGCCTCGTCTTCCGGGAAATGACCGACGCGCAGCACCTTCCAGGTCTGGGCAAAGCGTATGATGTACTCGTCCCGCGTCGCGACCGGTGGTGCCATCAGCATCGCGGTCGCTTCGCGGGTCGGCGGCGGCACTTTGGGATTACCGGTGGTCGACATGATCGAGGTCAGCGACCGCACCCGTTCGGGAAACGAGATCGCGACTTCCTGGGCGATCATGCCGCCCATCGACGCGCCCACCAGATGCGCCGATTTGATTTTCAGCGCGTCCATCAGTCCGACCACATCCTGCGCCATGTCGTAGAGCTTGTAGGGCGCGGCGACCGGGATCCTCAGGAAACGCAGCTTGAGCAGTTCGAGCGGCGTCAGGCGCCCGCCGCCGGAGAGCTGGCTCGACTTGCCGATGTCGCGATTGTCGAAGCGGATGACGCGAAATCCGCGCGCCGCCAACTGCCGGCAGAATTCGTCGTCCCAAAGAATCATCTGGGCGCCGAGCCCCATGATCAGCAGCAGCGGTTCGGCATCGGCGTCGCCGAAGATTTCGTAGCAAAGATCGAGGCCATTGGCGCGGGCGATCTGCGCAGGCTGATGGGCGAGCGAATTCACTTGGGCCGTTCCTCCGGTGGCAGACTTTCCGCAACCTTATGACACGGCTTCCCGCAACGCAAAGGTCTTCCGATTCGCGGCGACCGAGGCCGGCGCAGTTGACCCGGCCGCCGCAACGGTGTCGTATGCGCGAAAATGAGGAGGGCAAAAAAGCTCTCGTGAGTAGCGCGGGAGGGCGCCAATGGCCGACAAAGGCAACGATCCGGTCGCGATCTGGCAGACCATGATCGGCGAGATGGAGAAGGGATTCAACTCCTTCGCCAATCAGGCGATGGCGTCGCCGGAATTCAGCAAGGTCGTCAACCAGGTTGGCGGAGCCTCGACGGGCGCGCAGAAGCAGCTCGGCGATCTCATGGAGAAATACCTCGTCAGCATGAACCTGCCGAGCCGAGCGCAGATGGTCGGCATGGCCGAGCGCCTGCAATCGATGGAAGGGCAGTTGAACGAGATCAAGGCGATGCTGCATCAGATGCAGCGCGCCTCCGGCGCGGGCGATGACGGGTCTTCCGGCGCGGCGCGCCCGCCGCGCACCAAACGTCCGCCGTCGCCGGGCGGAGAACCAAAATGAGCGCCGGTGCTGGTCTGAATCCTGCGGGCCTCGATCTGGCGGCGATCCCGGAGCGGATCCAGTCCGAGGTGCAACGCGCGATCCAGCGCAGCATCAAGGGCGTCGAATATCTTTCGACCTCGGGGCCGTCGCTCGGATCGACGCCAAAGGACATCCTGCATTCCCGCGGCACCATGAACCTCTATCACTATCGCCCGATGTCGGACGAGATCTACCGCGTGCCGATCCTGATCGTGATGGCGACCACCAACCGTGGCTACATTCTCGACCTGGTGCCCGGCCAGAGCTTCGTCGAGTTCCTGCTCAAGCGCGGCTACGACGTCTACATGCTGGACTGGACCGCACCGAAGCCGGAAGAGAAAAGCTTGCGGATGGAGGATTACGTCCTCGACTTCATTCCCGACTGCATTCGCCGCGTGCAGCAGGATTCCGGCGAGACCGATGTCTCGGTGATCGGCTATTGCTTCGGCGGCGTGCTGTCGCTGCTCTATGGCTCGATTTTCAATGACGGGCCGATGAAGAACCTGATCTGCTTCACCACGCCGATCGATTTCCGCGAGATGAAGCTGTTCCAGAATTTCTCGGACCGGCGCTATTTCGATGTCGACGGTCTGGTCGACAGCGTTGGCAACGTGCCGGGCGACATGATCATGACGTCGTTCGATATGCTGCGGCCGGCGTCGCGCGCATTCAGCCAGGTGCAGTTGTGGGACAACATCTGGAACGACGAGTACGTCAAAGGTTACCGGATGATGGATCGCTGGGGCTCGGACACCTTGCCGTTGGCCGGCGAATATTTTCGTCAGACCGTCAAGGACCTGATGTGGGACAACAAGCTGTTCAACGACACCATGTCGGTCGGCGGGCGCGCAGCCGACATCTCCAAAATCAAGGTGCCGATCCTGCACGCGGTTGCCGAGCATGATCACATCGTGCCCTATGACGCAGCCAAGCATCTGATCCCGAAGGTTGGCTCATCGGACAAGGAGGAAGTGATGCTGAAAGGCGGTCACGTCAGCCTCGTCGCCGGTGCCAATGCGATCAAGCGGCTGTGGCCGAAACTGGACTCCTGGCTAGGTGGAAGATCGATATGAACGAGACGCGCAGCTACCCCCGGCACATCAGGTCCGACGCCGGCGATATCGAATTCCGCCTGATGAGCCGGGCCGACGAAGCCGCGGTGCTGGCCTTCGCGCAAAAACTCCCGAGCCACGATCTTCTGTTCCTGCCGCGGAATATCAGCCAGCCCAAGGTGCTGTCGGCCTGGATCAACGAGATCGAGCGCGGCGCGATCACCAGCCTGCTCGCGGTCAAGGACGGCGAGGTCGTCGGCTGCGGCACGGTGGTGCGCGATCCGCACTCATGGTCGCCGCATGTCGGCGAAATCCGCATGGTGGTATCGCTCGATGTCCGCGGCGCGGGCGTCGGACGGGCGTTGTCGCAGGAGACCTTTGCGCTGGCGCTCGCCGCCGGACTGGAAAAGATGTCGGTGCAGATGACGGTGGACCAGCAGGCGGCGATTACGCTGTTCGAGGGCCTCGGCTTCAAGGCCGAGGCGCTGCTGCGCGACCACGTCCGCGACGTTGATGGCAAGACGCACGATATCGTCATGCTCGGGCATAACGTGGCGCAGGTCAGGGCGCAGATGGAGGCCTATGGGCTGCCGGGGGCCGTACAACACTAGAGGCGCCTCTGCCGACGCGACACCGTACCGCGGAGCCAGACACAAAATTGCGAAAACGACCCCATGCACAGTAGATGGGGCCGACTCGGCATTAGCCCAAAGTGGATCTTTTGCCGGTTCTCTGGGTAGAACGCTCATCCATCGGGCTAATCACGAATTCGTGATATCGCGGTGCAACATTGATGTTGCGATGCACCATTAACTATGGCACAAGGATCTCGCCCCGGGCCACACCGGACGGGGTGAGCCCATAGCTCAAACCTGAGGATGGAGAGACCCACATGACCACCGAAACCAATTCCGTGCTGAACAGCGTCAAGGACGCTTTCGCTCCCGTTACCGACGCCTTCAAGAACCTTGAAGTGCCCGAGGCTGCCCGCGAATTCGTGCGCAAGCAGGCCGAGACCGCCAAGGTGCGCGCTGCCGACCTGCACGCGGGTTCCGAGAAGGTGACCGCCGCGATCGAGACCGCTGTTACCGGTTCGGTCTCCGAGGCCGCCAAGATCAGCCGCAACATCCAGCAGGCGCTCTACCAGGACGCCGAAGCGTTCTTCGCCGGCATCGACAAGCTCGCTTCCGCCAAGTCGCTCAATGAAGCGGTTCAGATCCAGTCGGACATGCTCCGTTCGCGTGGCGAAGTGTTCGTGTCGCGCGCCAAGTCGACCACCGAATATCTCGGCAAGCTCGTCGCCGACGGTGCCAAGACCGCGCAGGACAACTTCTCCAAGGTCTACACCAAGACCGCCTGATCGCGACCGTTCAGCCAACTGCTCTTTTCGAAGGCTCGCTTAGGCGGGCCTTCTTTTTGACTGGCATACCCTACATCGGCACCGTCATCCCCGGGATGAACGCAATTGCGTTCACCCCTGAGGTGCGCGCTCTTGCGCGCCTCGAAGGATGGCCACAGGCACGGCGCTGAACAGCATCCTTCGAGGCGCGCAAGAAAGTGCGCGCACCTCAGGATGACGCTGGTGCGAGTGGCACCTATCTACAACCAAGATCAGCCGCGAAAGCCGTCATGCCCCTTCCCAGCACCTTCTCGTTCTCGTCTCCCGGCGACGCGGCGCGCGCGGCGGAGTTGCGGCGCGTCAAGGCGCTGGCGACGCTGGTGCTGGCGGCCACACTCGCGCTGTTCGTGACGGCCAAGATCCTGCTGCCGGTGCATCCGGCGTTCGGCTTTGTCGCGGCTTTCGCCGAAGCCGCCACCATCGGCGGCCTCGCCGATTGGTACGCCGTGGTGGCGCTGTTTCGCAGGCCTCTGGGATTGCCGATCCCGCACACCGCGATCATCCAGGGCAACCAGCACCGCATCGCCGACAAGCTCGGCGAATTCATCGAGCAGCATTTTCTCGAAGCAGCCCCGGTCGATGCGAAATTGCGCCAGATCGATTTCGGCTCGTTCATCGCCGACTGGTTGCGCGACCGCAAGCGCAGCACCGATCTCGCCCGCTTCGTGCTGCATTTGATGCCCGAGGCGCTCTCGGCGACCGAGAATTCGGGCCTGATGACCTTCATCACCCGGCGTGTCACCACGCAATTGCAGTCGATCGATCTGGCGCCGCTTGCCGCCGGCACGCTGCGTGCTTTCGTCGCCGAAGGCCGCCATCAGGGATTGCTCGACGATATCCTGCGCGCCATCGATCAGTCGCTGAAGCAGCCGAAAACCATGGCGATGGTCCGCGAGAAAGTCCGCGACGAATTGCCGACGCTTTTGAAACTCTATCGCGCCGACAAGTTCCTGGTGAACAAGCTCCTTGCCTCCGCGACCTCGTTCTTCGACGACGTACGCAACGATCCCAGCCATCCGTTCCGCGGCGAGTTCGACCGCATGGTGCTGTCGTTCGTCGACCGGCTCGGCAGCGATCCGCTGTATGCCGGCAAGATCGACGGCCTGAAACGCGATCTGCTGGCGCGGCCCGAACTGGCCGATCTGGCGCGAAACATCTGGTCGAACGCGCGATCGTTCATCGAGCGCAGCGCATCCGGCGAGAGCCAGGTGTTGCAGCAGCATCTCGGCCGTATGTTCATGGAAGCCGGGGAGGCGCTGGTCGGCGATGGCGAACTGCGCGGCGAAATCAACCAGGGTTTTGTCGCCGTGCTGCGAAGTTTCATCGCCGACCAGAAGAGCGGCGTCTCCACCTTCATCTCCGACCAGGTCAAGGGCTGGGATATGGGTCAACTGATTTCGCTGATCGAAATCAACATCGGCCGCGACCTGCAATATATCCGCTTCAACGGCTCGCTGATCGGCGGTCTCGCGGGATTGGGGCTCTACACGGCCGAATTCCTGTTGCGGTGGCTGTGACTTTTAAACCACGGAAGCGAGTTTAGTTGTTGATGCCTATTGTCCGGTCCGGGCTCACCCGCTTGAATGCGCAAGACGACGACCTAACTTGATTCACAGGTTTTGTTGCATTGCGGAACGATTTGTCGAGATTGGCGTCTTCCCATCGATCGGGGTTGATTGATCCCCGAATTTCATTTGACCTAATTGGCCGGCTGCCGCGACGTAAGGGGCCGGGCCAGAACAGGAGCTAAGAATGTCCGTTGCTGCGCAGACGCTTGCCCCGCCTTCCAGGACCCTGATGTTTCTGGAAGGGCGCGCCATGCATGAATTCGGCGCCTTTCTCGGGGCGCTGCCGCTGCTCAGCCTGGCGCCGCGCGGCGATGGCCATCCGGTGCTGGTGCTGCCCGGGCTGGTCGCTTCCGACATGTCGACCCGGCCGCTGCGCAGCTTCCTGAAGAGCCGCGGCTACGCCGTCAGCGGCTGGCGCCAAGGCCGCAATCTCGGACTGCGCGACGGCGTACAGCACGCGATGGTCGATCTGGTGAATGAACTCAGCGACGCGCATGGCCGCAAGATCAGCCTGGTCGGCTGGAGCCTGGGCGGTCTCTATGCGCGACAGCTCGCCAAGATGATGCCGGACCGGGTGCGCTCGGTGATCACGCTCGGCAGTCCGTTTGCCGGCAGCCCGAAGGCGACCAATGCCTGGCGGGTTTATGAGATGGCCAGCGGCCGCCGCGCCGACGAAGAGGACAGGCGGTTTGGCGGATCGCTGTCGGAAACGCCGCCGGTGCCGACCACCGCGATCTTCAGCCGCACCGATGGCATCTGCGCCTGGCAGGGCTGCATGGAAAAGACCTCGGCGACGTCGGAAAGCATCGAAGTCGAAAGCAGCCATTGCGGCATGGGCCATCACCCCGCCGTGGTCTATGCGGTGGCCGATCGCCTGGCGCAGCCCGAAGGCAAATGGGCGCCGTTCGATCGCTCGGGCTGGCGCAGCATGGTTTATCCGGATCCCACTCGCTAACGCGCGTGATGCGGCCACGGTTCGGGACGCGCGGCGTTGCCGCGCTCCTCACCATGAGGCTATCTCCGACGTCATCCTGAGGAGCGGCGTTTTCGCCGCGTCTCGAAGGATGGCCGCGAGTGCACGTGTTGCGTCCATCCTTCGAGACGCGCGCAAGAGCGCGCTCCTCACGGGTGAACGCAATTGCGTTCATCCCGGGGATGACGGCCGAGATACCTTCACAGGCTCCGCGGCGTATCGAGGGATCGCGCGCCGGTTAATGCCGCCGTTGTAGCGGCCGCGCAAAACGCGCTATGCGTTTCGGATGCCGCAGCCGCTCTCCCGCATTATCGACCAGCTCAAGCGCGAACCCTCGCGTACCGGCTCCATCGTCATCACGCTGTTCGGCGATGCCATCGTGCCGCGCGGCGGTTCGGTCTGGCTCGGCACGCTGCTGGAGTTTTTCAAAGCACTCGACATCGACAGCGGCGTGGTGCGCACCGCGATGTCGCGGTTGGCCGCCGATGGCTGGCTCGAGCGCCATAAGGTCGGCCGCAACGCTTACTACGGGCTGGTCACGAAGGGGCGGCAGACCTTCGATGCCGCGACCCGGCATATCTACGATCCGCCGCCGTCCGACTGGACCGGACGCTTTGAGTTGTTGCTGATTCCAGCCAGCGAGGATCGCGACACCAGCCGGGAGGCGCTGAAGAATGCCGGTTTTGGCAGCCCGCTGCCGGGCGTATGGCTCGCGCCGTCGGGCGTTGCCATCCCCGAGGAAGCCGCCTCCGCGATCCGGCTGGAGGTCTCCGCCGAAGACGACAGCGGCAGGCGATTGCTGAGCCAGAGCTGGCCGCTCGATCGCACCTCGGATGCCTATCTGAAGTTCATGAAGACCTTTGAACCCCTGCGCGGCTGGATCGGCCGCGGCGAGGCGCTTTCGGACGCCGACGCCTTCACCGCGCGCATTCTGCTGATCCACCATTATCGCCGGGTGGTGCTGCGCGATCCGCTGTTGCCCACCGCGCTATTGCCGGCGGATTGGCCGGGCAGGGCGGCGCGTGCGCTCTGCGGCGAGATCTATCGCGGGCTGCTTCCGGCGTCCGAACAATGGCTCGACCGCCATGCCAGCAACGAAAATGGACCGCTTCCGCCGCCGGGCGGGGAACTCGGGCGCCGGTTCGGCTAGGTACGAATATGTTACAAAATTAACTTGCGTTTCGATTTTTATGTTATATGTTGGCGTCAACAACTTCCCGGGAGGAAGGCCATGTATACGCAAGCGCTGAACAATGCGGATACCGACGACCGCAATATCGAGGACGCCGAACGCTCCGCGCAATTCCAGGCGCGCATCGATGTCGATGACCGCATCGAGCCCAATGACTGGATGCCGGCGGCCTATCGCAAGACGCTGACGCGGCAGATTTCCCAGCACGCTCATTCCGAAATCGTCGGCATGCTTCCCGAAGGCAACTGGATCACGCGCGCGCCGTCGCTGCGCCGCAAGGCGGCCTTGCTCGCCAAGGTGCAGGACGAATGCGGCCACGGACTTTATCTCTATGCGGCCGCCGAGACGCTCGGCACTTCGCGCGAAGAGCTGGTCGATATGATGCTGGCGGGGAAGTCGAGGTATTCCTCGATCTTCAATTATCCCACTTTGACCTGGGCCGATATCGGCGCGGTCGGATGGCTGGTCGATGGCGCCGCGATCATGAACCAGATTCCGTTGTGCCGCTGTTCTTACGGTCCCTATGCCCGCGCGATGATCCGCGTCTGCAAGGAAGAGTCGTTCCATCAACGACAGGGTTTTGAGATCATGATGACGCTGGCGCGCGGCAGCGAAGACCAGAAGGCGATGGCGCAGGGCGCGCTCGATCGCTGGTGGTGGCCGGTGCTGATGATGTTCGGGCCGCCCGATAAAGCGAGCCAGCACTCGGACACCTCGACCAAATGGAAGATCAAGCGGTTTTCCAACGACGAGCTGCGCCAGAAATTCGTCGACGCCACCGTGCCGCAGGCGCAGTTTCTCGGCCTGACCATTCCGGATCCCGGCATGAAGCAGAACGCCGATGGCAATTGGGAATACAGCGCGATCGATTGGGACGAATTCAACCAGGTGCTCGCCGGCAACGGCCCGTGTAACCGCGAGCGGCTGGCGGCGCGACGCAAGGCCCATGACGACGGCGCCTGGGTGCGCGAGGCCGCCTCGGCCTATGCCGAAAAGCGCCGGCAACGCTCCGCTCTGCAAGCGGCCGAATAGGGAGATCATCATGGCGACGCCGAACGTGCCGCTTTGGGAAGTTTTCATCCGCAGCCGCAACGGGCTTGCGCACAAGCATGTCGGCTCGCTGCACGCGACCGACACGACCCTGGCGCTACAGGCCGCACGCGACATCTACACCCGCCGCGGCGAAGGATTGTCGATCTGGGTGGTGCCGTCAAACGCGATCACCGCCTCCGATCCCGCCGAGAAGGGCATGATGTTCGAGCCGGCGGAATCCAAGATCTATCGCCATCCGACGTTTTACGACGTGCCGGACGAAGTCGGGCATATGTGAAGAGCACTGCCCTCATCCTGAGGAGCTTGCCACCGGCCGTCATTGCGAGCGCAGCGAAGCAATCCAGGGCAACAAGGAAGAACTGGATTGCTTCGTCGCTTCGCTCCTCACAATGACGAACGCAACCTCTTAACCTGATTGTGGAACATGTCCGTCGCATCGATATCAGTCTCCGAAACCCCGCTGGTGCTGTACACGCTGCGCCGGGCCGACGATGCCTTGGTCCTCGGACACCGGCTGTCGGAATGGTGCGGCCATGCGCCGGCGCTGGAAGAGGACATGGCGCTGGCCAACATGGGGCTCGATCTGCTCGGCCAGGCGCGTGAGCTGTATGCTTACGCGGCAAAAGTCGAAGACCGGGATAACGACGAAGACAAGTTTGCCTATCTGCGCGATGTGCGGCAGTACCGCAATCTGTTGCTGGTCGAACAGCTGAACGGCGATTTCGCGCGCACCATGGTGCGGCAGTTCTTCTATGCGGTATTCGCCGATCTGTATTGGCGCGCGATGATGCACTCGTCGGATGCCACGCTGGCGGCGATTGCCGCGAAGTCCGAGAAGGAGAGCGCCTATCATGTGCGGCATTCCTCGGAATGGATCGTTCGTCTCGGCGACGGCACCGAGGAAAGCCATCGCCGTGCGCAGACCGCGATTGACGACCTCTGGGCCTTTACCGGCGAGATGTTCGCGGTGGATGACAGTGAGCGCGGCTTGATCGATCGCGGCATCGCCTGCGATCCCGCATCGTTGCGCCCGCAATGGCTCAAGACGATTTCAAGCGTGGTGGCTGAGGCGACGCTGGCGCTGCCGAAAAGCGACTGGATGCAGCAGGGCGGCCGCAGCGGTCGCCATAGCGAGCATCTCGGTCATCTGCTCAGCGATCTGCAATCGATGCAGCGGAGTTTTCCGGGGGCGACATGGTGACCGCCACGATCAGCGACAACGAATTACGGCAACGCGCCTGGGATGCCGCGGCTTCCGTGGTCGATCCCGAGATCCCGGTGCTGACCATCGCCGATCTCGGCGTGCTGCGCGATGTCGTGGTCAGCGATGGCCATGTCGAGGTTGCGATCACGCCGACCTATTCGGGCTGTCCCGCGATGAACATGATCGCACTCGAAATCGAACTGGCGCTGGAGCGCGAAGGTTTCGGCCGTCCGAAGGTCCGCACTGTGCTGTCGCCGGCCTGGACCACCGACTGGATGAGCGACGATGGCCGCCGCAAGCTCCGCGAATATGGCATCGCGCCGCCACAAGCCGGCAGCGGCCGCCGTGCGCTGTTCGGCGAGCAGCAGGTGGCTTGCCCGCAATGCGGTTCCGACAATACCGAATTGCTGTCCGAATTCGGCTCGACCTCCTGCAAGGCGCTGTGGCGTTGCAAGAGCTGCCGCGAACCTTTTGATTATTTCAAGTGTCATTGAGGCTAATCTAATGTCGTCATTGCGAGCGCAGCGAAGCAATCCAGGGCTGCAAGAAAGACTGGATTGCTTCGTCGCTTCGCTCCTCGCAATGACGCTGGGAAATAACCGATGTCACTAACCCCTCGCTTTCACCGTCTCGCCGTCGATGATTTGCGCCGTGAATCGTCCGACGCGGTGTCGTTGACGTTTGCGATCCCCCAGGAATTGGAAGATGATTTCAGCTTCGCGCCCGGCCAGTATCTGACCCTGCGCACCACGATGGACGGCGAGGAAGTGCGCCGCTCTTATTCGATCTGCTCCGGCCCGGACGATGGCGAATTGCGCATCGCGGTGAAGAAGGTCGATGGCGGCGCGTTCTCGAACTGGGCCGCCGATGAATTGAAGGCCGGCGACCAGCTCGACGTGATGACGCCGACCGGCCGTTTCGGCATCGCGCCGGCGCCGGCTGAGGCGAGGGTCTATGTCGGCTTCGCCGCGGGCTCCGGCATCACGCCGATCCTGTCGATCGTGAAGGGCGTCCTCGCGCGCGAGCCGCTGAGCCGGTTCTTCCTGTTCTACGGCAACCGCTCGACCGGCGGCATGCTGTTCCGCGAGGCGCTCGAAGAACTCAAGGACCGCTTCATGCAGCGGCTGTCGATCTTCCATGTCATCTCCGGCGAGGAGCAGGATATCCCGATCCTGCATGGCCGGCTCGATGGCGAAAAAGTGCGGGTGCTGCTGCGCTCGCTGGTGCCGGCGACAAGTGTCGATCACGTCTTCATCTGCGGCCCCACCGGCATGAGCGAGGATATCGAGGCGACCTGCCGCGATATCGGCATCGCCGAGGACCGTATCCATGTCGAGCGTTTTGTGTCCGGGCTCGGCGGCAAGCCGCGCGCCAAAGCGGTGGTCGCGCCGGGCGCGCCGCCGAAGGCGGTGGCCTCGCTGACGGTGGACGGCAAACGCCGCGAAGTGCCGGTCGCCGAGGGTGAGTCCATTCTCGACGCCGCGTTGCGCGCCGGCATGGACCTGCCGTTCGCCTGCAAGGGCGGCATGTGCTCGACCTGCCGCGCTCATCTCGTCGAGGGCGCGGCGCCGATGGACGTCAATTATTCGCTGGAGCCGTGGGAGCTGAAGGCGGGGTTTATCCTGACCTGTCAGGCGCGGCCGGCGTCGGATAGGGTTGTGGTGGATTATGATCATGTCTGACGCCGCAGCCACGCTCTCGCCGGACCAACTCGCGCGCGCCTGTGCGGACGCGATGTGGGCGGAAGACGATGCCAGCAAGGGTCTCGGCATGGAGATCGTCGAGGTCGGGCCGGGGCGCGCGACCTTGGCGATGACGGTCAAGCCGCATATGGTCAACGGCCAGCGCATCGCCCATGGCGGTTTTATCTTCCTGCTGGCGGATTCGACGTTCGCGTTTGCCTGCAATTCGCGCAACGAGCGTGCCGTGGCGGCGCAATGCGATATCACCTTCATCCGACCGGGCAAGCTCGGCGACCGGCTGGTCGCGACCGCACGCGAAATCTCGCGCAGCGGGCGGTCGGGGATTTACGATATTCAGGTCATGGCGGATGATGTCGTGATCGCGGAATTCCGCGGGCATTCCCGCACCATCGCCGGCACGTGGCTGCCGGTGGCGGATAAAGGCGAAAAATAGAACGACAAGTCAAAACAATAAAAGCAAAAAGCAAACCAGGGAAACGCGAGATGGCTACCACAAGGCTTAAGTCCGCAGGAAGCGGCGGCTACCAGGCCGAACTTGACGACGCCGAGCGAGCGTCGCGCGACGAAATCCTGGCCCTGCAAACCAAACGCCTCGCATGGTCGCTGGCGCATGCCTACGACAATGTCGCGCACTACAAAAAGGCGTTCGACAGAGCCGGCGTTCATCCGGCCGATTTCAGGCAGATATCCGATCTCGCCAAATTTCCGTTCACGGTGAAAACCGATTTACGCGACAATTATCCCTTCAACATGTTCGCGGTGCCGCGCGAGCAACTGGTGCGGGTCCACGCCTCTTCCGGCACCACCGGCAAGCCGATCGTGGTCGGCTACACCCAGGCCGACATCGACATGTGGGCGGATGTGATGGCCCGCTCGATCCGCGCCGCGGGCGGCCGCCGCGGCATGATCATGCATAACGCCTATGGCTATGGCCTGTTCACCGGCGGCCTTGGCGCGCATTACGGCGCGGAGCGGCTCGGCTGCACCGTGGTGCCGGTTTCCGGCGGCATGACCGAGCGGCAGGTGCAACTGATCAACGACTTCAAGCCCGACATCATCACGGTGACGCCGAGCTACATGCTGGCGATATCAGATGAATTCAAGAAACAAGGTCTCGACCCCCGGAAGTCATCGCTGAAATTCGGCATCTTCGGCGCCGAGCCCTGGACCAACGCGATGCGTGCCGAGATCGAAACCACCTTCGGCCTCGACGCCACCGACATCTACGGGCTGTCGGAAGTGATCGGTCCCGGCGTGGCGCAGGAATGCGTGGAGACCAAGGACGGGCTGCATATCTGGGAGGATCATTTCTACCCTGAAGTGATCGACCCCGAGACCGGCGCGGTGTTGCCGGATGGTGAAAAGGGTGAGCTGGTCTTCACCTCGCTGACCAAGGAAGCATTTCCCATCATCCGCTATCGCACCCGCGACCTGACACGGCTGTTGCCCGGAACCGCGCGGCCGGGCATGCGGCGCATGGAAAAGGTCACGGGCCGTTCCGACGACATGATTATCCTGCGCGGCGTCAATGTGTTCCCGACCCAGATCGAGGAAGTGCTGCTCGCGACCGACTGGTGCGGCGGCCATTTCATCATCGAATTGATGCGCGAGGGCCGGATGGATGAGATGATCGTCAAGGCCGAAGCGCGCCCCGAGAGCTGGGACGGCAGCGGGCTGATCGTCCACGCCGAAAAGATTTCCAGCTTCATCAAGAACACCATCGGCATCACCACCGGCGTGCAGATCGTGGCACCCGACACGCTGGAGCGGTCCGCGGGCAAGGCCAAGCGGGTTTACGACAGGCGGCCGAAAGGGTAACTCCTGCTCTCATGAGAATGAGAAGCAGGGAATGTCGCTGATGCCGCTTGCCCAAAAGCCGGGTGCCGGCCCGGTCGAGGCGCGCTGCGTGCGCCTGCTTGCCAAGGCCGCCGACGCGGCGTCGATTGAGCCTGTCGTCGAGCCGCATCTGCTGTCGCGGGCGGCCAATGAACTGCTGATCGAGCTTAGGGCGTCCGCGGTGAACCCGTCCGACGTCAAGGCTGCCACCGGGCTGATGCCCTATGCGGTGTTTCCACGCACCTCCGGCCGCGATTATGCGGGTGTCGTGATCGACGGCCCCGAGGGCTGGATCGGGCGGGAGGTGTTCGGCTCGTCGGGCGATCTCGGGATCCGGCGGGACGGCACCCATGCCACGCACCTCGCGGTCGAGGCCGACGCGGTGGTGGAGAAGCCGAAAGGCCTGTCCTGGGAAGAGGCCGCCGGCATCGGCGTTCCCTTTGTCACCGCGATGGAAGGCCTGCGCCGCGCCGGTATCCCGAAATCCGGCGAGACCATCGTGGTGATGGGCGTCAACGGCAAGGTCGGCCAGGCCGCGGTGCAAATCGCGAGCTGGCACGGCGCGCGCGTGATCGGCGTGGTGCGAAAGCGCGAGGCCTATGAAGGGCACGCCAACTCGGCCGTCGAGGTGATTGATGCTTCCGCGACCGATGTCGCGACCCGGGTTCGCGAATTGACCGGCGGCAAGGGCGCCGATGTCGTTTTCAACACCGTCGGCGATCCGTATTTCGAGGCGGCGCATAAATCGCTGGCCTTGCGCGGCCGCCAGATCCTGATCGCGACCATCGAGCGGGTGGTACCGTTCAACATCCTGGAATTCTACCGGGGCCAGCATACCTATGTCGGCATCGATACGCTGGGGCTGTCTTCGGTCGCGACCGGTGCGGTGCTGCGCGAGCTCGGTTCCGGCTTTGCCAGCGGCCATCTCAAGCCGTTCCCGATCAAGGCCAACGCGATCTATCCGCTGCGCGACGCCAAGGCTGCCTTCGCCGCGGTGGCCGGTTCGTCGCGCGATCGGGTGATCCTGCGGCCGGACGCTGCCGAATAATTCACGGAGGTCGTCATTGCGAGCGAAGCGAAGCAATCCAGAGCTACAAGGGAAGAATGGATTGCTTCGCTACGCTCGCAATGACGGGGGCTAACTTAGAGGAAGACAACCATGCCAACCGCCGCCAATCTCGTCATCCTCTGCGGCCTCTTGATCGGCCTTGTCTATGGCGCGGTCGGACTGCTCAGCGGGTTCTGCATGATGAGCAGCTTGCGCGGCTGGTGGGCGCAGGGCGACAGCCGGCTGGTGCGCAGCTATGCCCTGGCGATGGGGGTCGCGATCGCAGCGACGCAGCTATTGGCGGTGCGCGACGTCGTCGATCTCGGTAAATCGATCTATCTGCAACCGACATTCTCGGTGCCGCTGATGTTCGTCGGCGGCGTTCTGTTCGGCTACGGCATGGTGCTCTCGAATGGCTGCGGCTCGCGGGCGCTGGTGCTGCTCGGCCGCGGTAATTTGCGCTCGCTGGTGGTGGTGATCGTGCTCGGTGTTGCCGCGCAAATGACGCTGAAGGGACTGATCGCGCCGGGCCGGATCGCGGTGCTGCAATGGACGCAGATGACGGTGAGTATCACCTCGCTGCCGGCTTTGGTCGCCAAATTCGGCGTCAGTGAAGCGTTCGCGCGTTCGCTGGCAGCACCTGTCGTCAGCGCGGCGCTGATCATCTTTGCCTTTGCCCATGCGCCGTTCCAGCGCGCCTGGGGCCAGATCGCGGCGGGGCTGATCGTGGGACTTTTGGTCGCCGCCGGCTGG
Source organism: Bradyrhizobium sp. S69 (assembly GCF_009766005.1). Classification (GTDB taxonomy): domain Bacteria; phylum Pseudomonadota; class Alphaproteobacteria; order Rhizobiales; family Xanthobacteraceae; genus Bradyrhizobium. The sequence goes on from NZ_LMUK01000042.1 coordinate 60,351, forward strand.
TACGCCACCGGTCATCTCGGCGCCGACGATTTCAACCCGACGCCTGTGACCTCGCTGACCTTCGTCGCGCCGATCGCCGATACGCTGCAATACATGATGCTGTCGACCGGACTGACTTTGAATTTCGGCATCGTCACGGTGGCCGGCGTGTTCGTCGGCAGCCTGGTGACGGCGCTGGCGACCCATCGCTTTCACTGGGAGGGTTATCATTCGCCAAGCCACATGCTGCGCTCGATCAGCGGCGCGGTGCTGATGGGCGCGGGCGGCGCGATGGCCTTGGGCTGCTCGGTCGGGCAGGGCCTGACCGGACTGTCGACGCTGTCGTTCGGTTCGTTGGTCGCGGTGGCCGGAATTATGCTGGGAACCGGCATCGGCCTGCGCGGCGCGCTTCGGGTGCGCCCGCTGGCGTCGACCTCTGCTTGAATCAAGCTTGGCCGTTCGACGTCGCCAGCCGCATCATGTCGAGATAGCCGGGTTTCACTTCCATCCGCGTGACAAAGCCTTTTTCGGCCAGCAGCCGATGCGCTTCTTGTAGCCGGTAGCACGGCAGATACATGAACAGATGATGCTCGGCGTGATAGTTTACCCAATAGGGCGCGATCAACAATCGCTCGACCGGGTTCGCGAGCGTGGTGCGGGCGTGGCTGAACGGGTCTTCGCCGGTCGAGGTGCAGGCGTGTTCGGCGATGTTGCGGATCCGCGTCACCAGCGGTAGCCACGTCGCCATCGCCAAAACCCAGACGGCAAAATACCAGATGCCGGCGCCGGCGAGCCAGAACAGCACAAACAGCAGGGCATTGAGGCCAAGGAAACGCGCCGTCTTTTCGCGGCCGGTCGCGACGAAGCTCTCGTGCGAGACCGTTTCGTCATTCGCCGCGCGCTGGAACAGCGACCGCAATAGCGGCAGCCGCTGCTTCACAAAAGTCTGTCCGGTGAGATCGCGGATCGCCTTGCGGGTGTAGCTCTCTTTGGTGATCGGGAACGGCGCCGACAGCGACAGGTCAGGGTCTTCCGGCTGCTGGGTGAATTTGTGGTGCTGCAGATGATAGGAACGGTAGCTCGCGAGATCGGCGCCCACCGGCACCGCGCATAGCCACTGTCCGACCCATTCATTGACCGCCTTGTTGTGGTGAAGCCCGCCATGGGCGGCCTCGTGCATCAGGATCGCCAGCCCCAGTTGCCGCGTGCCGACCACCATCACCGCGATCAGCCAGCTCAGCGGGTTGGGCCACAGCACGACCAGCGCGATGGCCGCGGCGATGGTACCCCAGGCATGCGCCACCAGCCACATGCCGCGCCACGAACTGCGCGAGGTCAGATGGCTCCATTCGTCAGCCGAAAAGACCGTTTTGGGATCGACGCGTGCAACGACCGGCATGGGCTGGTTGCTCTCAGGTTTGACGCGCTCATGCCGATGATACGCCCGCCTGTTCGCGGGTCAATCCGCCGCCTTGGTCACGATATGAATTTCCGAGGTCAGGGTGCGGTGCACCGGGCACTTGTCGGCGATTTCCATCAGTTTCTTGCGCTGTTCGGCATCGAGCGTGCCTTCCATCGATATCACCCGGTCGAACTGGTCGAGCATGCCGACCCGGGTTTCGCACTCGGCGCAGTCCTCGGCGTGGATCTTGCTGTGCGACAGCGTCACCGTGACCCGATCGAGCGGCAGCGATTTGCGCTCGGCATACATCCGCATCGTCATCGAGGTGCAGGCCCCAAGACCTGCGAGCACATAATCATACGGCCCCGGTCCGCTGTCCGCGCCGCCGACGGCGGCGGGCTCGTCGGCCAAAAGATGATGCGGCCCGACGGTGACGGTATTCTGGAATCGGCTGTCGCGGGTTTCGCGGACCACGACGAGGCGCGGGCCCTGGCCTTGATCTTGGCCGGAATCGGCGGCCTGTTGCGGCGCTGCGGATGCGAGATAGCGGCTGGCCCAGGCTGCGATCATGTCGGCGACATAGGCCGCGTCGCCTCTGTCGGTCAGCAGATGATCGGCGTCCGACAGCGACACGAAGCTCTTGGGATGCCTGGCCGTGACGAAGATTTTGGTCGCATTGTCGATGCTGACGGTGTCGTCGGTCGGCGAATGCATGATCAGCAGCGCCTTGTGCAGCTTTGCGATATGCGACGTCAGGCTGTGCTCGGCGATGTCGTCGAGGAATTCGCGCTTGATGCTGAAGGGGCGGCCGGCCAGCGAAACCTCGACCTTGCCCTGTTGGCGGATGTCCTCGATCTTGTCCCTGAAGAAGTTTGTGACATGGGAGGGATCGGAGGGCGCGGCGATGGTGACGACGGCTTTGGCGTCGGGAATTTGGTCGGCGGCCGCGAGAACCGCGGCGCCGCCGAGGCTGTGGCCGATCAGGATGGCAGGGACCCCTCGGGTCTCGCGCAAATGATCGGCGGCGCGGACCAGATCGGCGACGTTGGATGAAAATGTCGAATTGGCGAAATCGCCTTCGCTGGAACCAAGCCCGGTGAAATCGAACCGCAGCACGGCGATGCCCTTGGATGCCAGCGCGAGCGCGATGCGGCTGGCGGCCAGCACGTCCTTGCCGCAGGTGAAGCAATGGGCGAACAGCGCATAGCCGCGAATCCCGCCTTCCGGCGTGTCCAGAGCCGCGGCCAGTTGCTGGCCTTCCGAACCGGTGAATTGAAAACGCTCATGCGGCACGTTCGGTCTCCTCTGGGTTGGCTTTCACCTCTCCCGTTGGGAGAGGTCGGATCGCCCCTTCGCGATCCGGGTGAGGGGTTACAGCCTAACGATAGATTGTAACCCCTCACCCGAATTCCTCGCTTCGCTCGAAATTCGACCTCTCCCGCAGGGAGAGGTGTAGCTAAACTCTAGCGTCAACCTAATCGTTAGAATAGCGCTGCTCGGCCCACGGATCGCCGCGGTTGTGATAGCCGCGCACTTCCCAATAGCCCGGCACATCCTCCGCGACGAATTCGATCCGCTGCAGCCACTTCGCGCTCTTCCAGAAATAAAGATGCGGCACCACCAGCCGCACGGGGCCGCCATGTTCCGCTTCCAGTGGCGTTTCCGACCAGCGATGCGCGAGCAGCGCGTCTTCGGCGGCGAAGTCTTCCAGCGCGAGGTTGGTGGTGTAGCCGTCGTGGGCATGTAGTACGACATGGCGGGCTTCGTCGCGCGGGCGGCAGGCCATCAGGAGATCGCGGGTCGCCAATCCTTCCCAGGCATTGTCGTAACGGGACCAGGTGGTGACGCAATGGATGTCGGAGATGAAGCGGGTCTGCGGCTGCGCGGTGAATTGCCTCCAGTCCCAGAAGATCGGATTTTCTACAGCTCCATAAACGTCGAGACGCCAGCGTTCCCTTGTTATCTGCGGCGTCAGGCCAAGATCGAGGGTCGGCCAGTCCTTGGTGAGGTGCTGTCCCGGCGGCAGGCGCTGATCCTCCGGGCGGGAAGTTTTGCCGGTGAGGAATCGGCCCTCGCGCGCCCAGCGTTCCTTGCTGCGGGTCAGCTTGCTTTCCGGAGGTTGCTCTTCGTCGTCGGCCATGTTCAGTCCCCGATGCGCGGGTCGGCGCATCAGGGCCAGTATAGCCGAAAAATTCAGCCGGCGTTTCCAAACAACATCGGCAACTGCCGCGGCCCGCGCACGGTGCCTTCCGACCAACTGACCCGACCGGCCGGATCCAGCCGGAAATCCGGAATGCGCTTGAGCCATTCCTCGATCGCGACCGTCATTTCCATCCGCGCCAGGTTGGAGCCGACACAGCGGTGAATTCCGAGGCCAAACGCGGCATGGCGGTTTTCCTTGCGGTCGATCAGGACCTTGTCGGCATCCGGAAACACCGCCGGGTCGCGGTTGGCGGCCGGAAACGACAGCAGCACCATGTTGCCCGGTTTGACCGGGCAGCCGCTGATCACCGTCTCCTTCATCACCTCGCGGGCCATTGTCACCGGCGCATAGGCGCGCAGCAACTCCTCGATCGCGGTCGGCATCAATTCCGGCTCCGCGATCAGGCGCTGGCGATCGGCCGGCGTCTTCGCCAGATGCCACAGCGAAGAGCCAAGCGCGCTCCAGGTGGTATCGATGCCGGCAATCAGCAGCAGCCGCAGCGAGCCCAGCACATGATTGTCGGATAGCGGCTGGCCGTCTTTGTCGCGGGCGTTCATCAGCGTCGAGATCAAATCGTCGGTCGGCTGTTGCTTGCGCTGCTCGAGCTGGGCGGCGAAATAGCCGGTCATCTCCCGCACCGCGCGCATCAGGGCGTCGTCATCCTTGATGCCGAGTTCGAGGATCTCGTGGATCCATTTGATGAAGAGGTCGCCGTCCTGTTCCGGAATCCCGAGCATGTGGGCGATGGCGCGAACCGGAATGTGCCTGGTATAGCGCGCCGCGGCGTCGCATTTGCCGTCCGCGATGAATTCGTCGATCAGTTCGTTGCAGATCGCGCGTACCCGCGGCTCCAGTTTTTTCATGGCGTCGGGCGTGAACGGCGGCAGCAGAAATTGCTTGGCCGGCTTGTGTTCCGGCGGATCGGAGGTGATCGGCGGCGCCGAAGCGGTAATCTCCGGCCGCATGTCGCGCACGACGACGCGGCGCGAGGAGAAATGCTCGGTGTCGTAGGCGATCTCCTTCACCGCCTGATAGGTGGTCGGCAAATAGCAGCCGAGAAAGCGCTTGGTGTGAACCACCGGACATTCGGCCCGCAGTTCATCCCAGATCGGGAATGGATTCTCGGTCCAGCGCGGATCGGTGTGATCGAAATCGTGAACCCAATCGCTGACCGGGGGATGCTCAGTCATCGCGTTGACGGAATCGGACATCGGGAAATTCCCTCTCGGTTGCTTCGCTCACATCTGGTCGTCGCTTGTCGCGGCCGCGGCAGTTGGACGGCGAAACGCGTCATTCCTCGGTGACGTCGATGGCGATCTCCGGACAATTGGAGTGGGCGAGCCACGCCTTGTCCTCAAGCCCCGCGGGCACAGTGCCGTCGCCGACTTCATGCGCATTGCCGAAATCGTCGAGATCGAACAGTTCGGGCGCCAGCGATTTGCAGCGGGCATGTCCCTGACATTTGTCCTGGTCGACGCGGACCCTCAGTTTTCCTGACATCGCAGACGCCTCTCCTGATCACGGGCCGCTGTTGCGGCACATGTTTCCTCATGACACTGTTGTTACTCGGCGACTATGCTGTGCCTTGAAGTGATAGCGTAAGTTATAGCATATTACATTCACCGCCCGCCGCTTCGTCAAGTTAAAATTATGGATCGCCGCGCCAAATGACGCCTCGCATCGTCCGCAAGCCGCTTAATACCTACCATCATGGCGATCTCCGGGATGCGCTGGTCCAGGCCGCGCTTCGCGAAGCCGAGCTTGGCGGCCCCGAGGCCGTCAGCATCAGTGCGTTGGCAAAAAAGCTCGGGGTCTCGCAACCGGCGCCCTACAAGCATTTTGCCGACCGCGAGGCGCTGCTGGCGGCCGTGACCGCCGAGGCCTTCCGTCAATTCATGGCGACGCTTCGAGCGGCGATCGCAAAGCCGTCGAAACGCTCGAAATTGTCGCGCTTCGTCCATGCCGCGGTGGATTTCGGTCTGCACCGAAACGGGATTTATCATCTGATGTTCGCGACGCGGATCATCGCCAGCGCGCCGAAGAGCAGCGAGCTTCACGGCGTCGTCATCGAAACCTTCGGGCTATTGCTGGAAGCGCTGGAAGCACCGGCCGTCGGATTCCTGCGCGAGCGCAGCGCGTTGAAAATCTGGGCCGCGCTGCACGGCGTGGTGATGCTGGCGGAGCAGGGACTGCTCACCGGCGAAGTGGCCCAGACCAGCCGGGAGCAATTGGTCGAGGAAATCGTCGAGCAAACCAAGCTGGCGCTCGCGGTCGCGATCGAGAAGGCGGGGGACTAGTAGTCGCTACACGGCCTACGTCATCCTGAGGAGCGGCCGTTTGGCCGCGTCTCGAAGGATGGTGTTCAGCACGCAGTGCGTGCAGCCATCCTTCGAGACGGCGCACGAGAGGCGCGCCTCCTCAGGATGACGGCAGAGATAGTTTCACAGGCTCTCAGGATGACGGCCGAAGCTATTTCGTCCCCCTTGGATCGATCGGCGTGGTGCCGCGGACGCCTAAAATATCCTCCAGCACCTTCGCGCCGGCGAGAAGCTGCGCGTCGCCGCGCGGCGGCCCCACCATCTGAAGTCCGACCGGCAGGCCTGACGCGGTGAAGCCGCACGGCAGCGACAGCGCAGGCACGCAGGCCAGCGTGATGGCATAGACGATGCCGAGCCATTCGACATAATTGTCGAACTTCTTTCCGGCGCATTCGGCGACATAGCGGTTCTCGACCGGAAACGGCGCCACGATGGTCGCGGGCGCCAGCAGCAGGTCATACGTCTCGAAGAAGGCCTGCGTGCGCGCGACCATCGCGACCCGCTGCGCTTCGGCGCGTGCGAGGTCTTCCACCGAGAGCTTGAGGCCTTGCTCGATGTTCCAGATCACCTCGGGCTTGAGCTGATCGCGGTGGGTGCGCAGCAGGTCTGCCTTGCTGATCGCGAAATCGAACGCGCGCAGCACGTGGAAGCATTCATGCGCCTCGCGTAAATCCGGATGGGCTTCCTCGACGATGATGCCGGCCTCGGCGAAACGCATCGCCGCCTTGCGGGTGATCGCGGCCACTTCTGGATCGACCGGCGTGATGCCGAGATCGGTCGAATAGGCGACGCGCTTCGGCTTGTTTCCGGATCGCACGGCGGAGCGGAAGGATTGCGGCGGCAGAGGCAGCGACAGTGGATCGGCGGGATGCTCGCCGCTCATCGCATCGAGCAGCAACGCCAGGTCTTCGACATTGCGCGCCATCGGACCCTGGACGCCAAGATTGCGATCGATCTTGAATTTCGGCGTATGCGCGACCCGGCCGACGCTGGGCCGCATTCCGACGATGCCACAGAAGCTGGCGGGGTTGCGCAGCGAGCCTCCCATGTCGGAGCCATGCGCGAGCCAGGCGGTGCCGGTCGCGAGCGCCACCGCCGCGCCGCCGGATGAGCCGGCAGCGGATCGCGAAATGTCCCAGGGGTTGCGGGTCGCGCCGAACACTTCATTAAAAGTGTTGGCGCCGGCGCCGAACTCGGGCGTGTTGGATTTGGCGTAGACGATGCCGCCACTGGCTTCGAGATGCTCGACCATCAGATCGGATTGGGCCGGAATATTGTCCCGGTAGATCGGCGAGCCCTGCGTCGTCCGCACGCCCTGGACATTGGTGAGGTCCTTGATCGGAACAGGCAGCCCCGCAAGCAGGCCGCGTTCCGCGGCGGGCTTCTGCATCAGCGCCTTGGCGTGGGCGCGGGCCCGATCGAAGCATAGCGTCGGCAGCGCGTTGACCTTGCCGTCGACCTCGGCGATGCGCTTTTCCAGCACGTCGAGCAGATCGAGCGGTGTGACCTCACCGGAATTCAGTTTGTCGACAACGGCGCAAGCCGTTTCCCGGACCAGTCCCTGAGCATCAGCCACGCGTATTCTCCATTGCTTCGTCTTCGTGATAGCGGATGGGGTAGTGCTGTAAAACATTTTGCGGCAAAGTGGAAACGCCGGCACATTCTGGAGACAAAAAGCATGACGACGCCATCCGACGCGCCCGACTGGCGCTCCATGAGCCAGCAAGAGCTCGATCTTGGCCTCAACAACAGCGTTGCGGTGGCGGGAAGCGGCGATTTGGTCAACGGCTGGGAGCAACGCTCGGCCGAATTGCGCAAGCGGCATCCCGATCACATCGACCTGCGCTATGGCCCGCGCGAACGTAACCGGATCGATTTCCTCAAGGCGCGCGACAAGGCGCCGACGCTGTTGTTCATCCACGGCGGCTACTGGCAGATGCGCGCCAAGGAAGCCTTCACGATGTTTGCCGAGGGCGCGATGGCCCACGGCATCAATGTCGCGCTGATCGGCTATACGCTCGCCCCGGAAGCAACGCTTGAGGCGATCGTCGCCGAAATCCATCAGGGCATCGGTTACCTCGCCGGGCAATTGCCCGTGCTTGGCGCCGACACCGGCGGCATCGTAGTGTCGGGCTGGTCGGCCGGCGGCCATCTGACCGCGATGGCGCTATCGCATCCGAAGGTGAAAGCCGGCATCGCGATATCCGGCATCTTCGATCTCGAGCCGATCCGCCACAGCTACCTCAACGTCAAGCTCAAGCTCGACGGGCCGATGTCGCGGCGCCATTCGCCGATGGCGCAACCGGGCGGCCCGATGAAGCCGCTGGCGCTGGTGGTCGGGGCCGCCGAATTGCCGCTGCTGCGCAAGCAGACCGCCGATTTCGCCGGCCACCGCGCCAAATATGGCTTGCCCGTCGCCTACGAAGAAATCCCCGGCGCCAACCATTTTACCATCATGAATGAAATGCAGTCGCCGAACGGGCGGATCACGACCATGATCCGGGAGTTGTTTGCGCAGACGGCTTAGGACGAGACATTCTCCGTCATGGCCGGGCTTGTCCCGGCCATCCACGTCTTTCTCGATGTTCTGCCGTTAAGACGTGGATGCCCGGGACAAGCCCGGGCATGACGACCGAGAGCTGTCGCTTGCAAAGAAACTACCTAACCCCACCCCGCGCTGATGCCGCCATCGACCGTGTAGATCACGCCTGAGGTGTAGCCGGCGCGGTCGGAGGCGAGGAAGGCCATCAGGTCGCCGATCTCGCGGGCATGCGCGGGGCGGCCGAGCGGCAGGCCTTTCTGGAATTCCTTGTAGCGGTTCTCGTCGCCGAACTGATTTTGGGCGCGGGTCTTCAGCAGCGTGACGTGGCGGTCGGTGCCGACCGGGCCGGGATTGATGCCGACCACGCGGATATTGTCGGCGAGGCTCTTGCCGCCGAGCGCGCGGGTGAACGCCATCAGCGCGGCATTGCCGGTGCTGCCGCAGATATAATTGGCGTCGAATTTTTCGCCGGCCGCACCGATGTCATTGACGATGACGCCATGGCCGCGCGCCTTCATCTGCGCGTAGATCGCGCGGGTCAGGTTAATGTAGCCGAACACTTTCAATTCCCAGGCATGACGCCAGGTCGCTTCGTCGATCTTGTCGATCGAGCCGCCGGGAATGTCGCCGGCATTGTTGACCAGGATGTCGATCTCGGCGGCATCCTTGGCCAGCCGTGCCAAGTCTTCCGGCTTGCGCAGATCGACGACATGCGCCGAGGCGTCAATTTGGTGCGCCCCGCGCAGCCGCTCGGTCAGCGCCTTGAGTTGGTCGCCGTTGCGGGCCGCCAGCATCAGGTGGGCGCCTTCTTCGGCGAAGGCTTCGGCCGCCGCCGCGCCAATGCCCTTGGATGCGCCGGTAATCAGGACGCGCTTGCCACGCAAATGAAGATCCATGGATTTGCTCTCTCGTTGGGTTCTGTCCGGTATCGCAGGTGGTTGGTCGATTTGGGCAGGTCGGCCTGGATAGGTCAACCTGCATAGCTCGACATTGCATTGCAGCGTTGCACCGCGCCGGAGTTTGGTCCATTGCAATCCCGTCCAATAAACCAGGCCGCCGGTACGGCTAAAGGGATCTTTCGATGAGCAAAAAAACATATCGGATCGCGGTCATTCCCGGCGACGGGATCGGCAAGGAAGTGGTGCCGGAGGGCTTGCGGGTGCTGGAAGCGGCGGCGAAAAAGCATGGCGTGGCCGTGCATTTCGACCATTTCGACTTCGCGTCCTACGACTATTACGCCAAGCACGGCGAGATGATGCCGCAGGATTGGAAGGCGCAGATCGGCAAGCACGACGCGATCTATTTCGGTGCGGTCGGCTGGCCGGCCAAAATCCCCGATCACATTTCCTTGTGGGGATCGCTGATCAAATTCCGGCGGGAGTTCGACCAGTACGTCAATCTGCGCCCGGTGCGGCTGATGCCGGGCGTTCCATCGCCGCTGGCCAACCGCAAGCCCGGCGACATCGATTTCTGGGTGGTGCGCGAAAACACCGAAGGCGAATATTCGTCCGTGGGCGGCCGCATGTTCCCGGATACCGACCGCGAATTCGTCACCCAGCAAACCGTGATGACGCGGATCGGCGTCGATCGTATTCTCAAATTCGCGTTCGAGCTGGCGCAGTCGCGGCCGAAGCAGCATCTGACCTCGGCGACCAAGTCCAACGGCATTTCGATCACGATGCCGTATTGGGACGAGCGCGTGGAGGCGATGGCCAAGAACTATCCCAAGGTGAAGTGGGACAAATATCACATCGATATCCTGACCGCGAATTTTGTGCTGCATCCGGACTGGTTCGACGTCGTGGTCGGCTCCAACCTGTTCGGCGACATCCTGTCGGATCTCGGACCGGCCTGCACCGGCACCATCGGCATCGCGCCGTCGGGCAATATCAATCCGGAGGGCAATTTTCCCTCGGTGTTCGAGCCGGTGCATGGCTCGGCGCCCGACATTGCGGGGCAGGGCATCGCCAACCCGATCGGCATGATCTGGTCCGGCGCGATGATGCTGGAACATCTCGGCGAGAAAACCGCCGCCGCCTCGATCGTCGCCGCGATCGAACGCACCCTCGGCGAACGCACCCTGCGCACGAAGGACCTCGGCGGCAATGCCGACACCACGGCGTGCGGCAAGGCGGTCGCGGAGATGGTGGATTGATCTCTTCCCTCTCCCATCGAAGTCGGATCTATCCGACTTCGACAATTTGACATGCCCAACTCGGGTAAACCCGAGTTGGGGTGGGAGAGGGTGGCATAGGCGGCCTATGCCGCCGCACTTTAAAAGAACGCCGATGCTTGGCATCGGCTATGGCCGCGCAGCGGCGACGAGACGGGTGAGGGGTCTCTGACTCTCGTTGTGTCGCTACCCCTCATCCGCCTTCGCGGAGCCTGTCATCGGGCGGCGCTCCGCGCCGACCCGTTGGCGAAGGCACCTTCTCCCACAAGGGGAGAAGGGAAGAAAGAACGCCTCGCATCGTCTTGCCTATCCCGCAGTGCGCGACGGCTTGCTCCAGAGATTTACGGCTCCGCCAATCGCTGCGCCGAGACCAATTCTGATCGGCGCCGGAAATTTGATGACACACGACGGCATGCGGATCCGCGGATAATGTACGCCGTGGCGTCTTTGTCGCGCGAGAGGCCGTTCGGTTCAAAATACCCATTTGCGCAAATTGCCGCGGGCAGGGGTGATGAAAATCCCTTGATTGTCGTATTAAAAACATGCCCGTTTAGATAGAGTGAGTGGCGATTTTGAACCAGTCATTTTAGGGAGTGTGAAATGCCCAAGGTATTAGGCGAAGGGATTTTCAGCGCATACCGTCAAGATGGTATTGCCCATCTGTCGGCCATCGGCCAAAAGCCCAGCCCGCAAACCAAAGTCACGATCGACCAGCTTCCGTTTTTGATTTATCCGCCCCGTTTCGCCCTGATGTTCGAGACGGATGGCATCACCAACCCGTTGGTGATGCCATTCGATATCGATCGAGCGATTCCGAATTACCCGCCTGACGTGAAATTCATCAGTGTGATGGATAAGAACGGGCTGCACGCGATCGACATCCTGGACCTTCCTGCGACCGGCAATGGCGGGCTGATCGACGATCCGAACGCAGCGATTTTTGCGGTCTTCAGGCAGATCAACGGCGACCAATATCTGATCGCCAAGGCGGACTCGGCGATTCTCGCGATATTCATCAAGGTATTCGGCCCGGACACTTACGCCAATTGCCAGGCCTATGTGGCCGCTCATGCGGTGGTGACGCCTCCGTCGCTCGCGATTGCGCCAGGAGCCTTGAACGCTTGGATAGACCGGCAGCCGGGCCCGGATCATGGTCCCAAACTAATCGTCACGGTGGACGTCATCGTCGAGATCGATTGGACGGTTAGCCTTGTCTCCGCCGTCCCGCAGGGAATCAATCCGCTGGTCAAGCTTTTGAAGTTCGACATCGTGCTTCCGCCTGGACCGGTCCACAGCAACGCGATGATGAAGAAGACATTTCGTTACGAAGAGGCGCCGCCACAGAACCCCTATACCGATGTCACGATCGAAAACGCTACGGGTTCCAATACCGCGCCGGTCAGGATCATCGTTTAGCAGGAGATCGGCTGCGTTAGGTTCATGCACGGGACGACCGTGATGCGTATCGATGCTTGCGATCAGCCAACTCGGATTTACCGGGTTGGTTGTTTCAAGATTTGACGATTTCAAGACTGGAAGCCGGATATATCCGGCTTCCATGCGAGCCCGTGGGTCAATGCTTCACCGCGACGAACGAGGCGACATAGCCCGCGGGTGAAGCCCCGTGCGGTTTGGCGCGAATGACCGAGCCGACCAGCGCCGGGACCTGTTTGACGCCGTTTGGCCACGTATAAGCGGGTCCGGCGTCGTAATCATATTCCCAGCCCGCGGTACCCGTGCCGGGCCGTCCGGTGCCGATGATCTTCACCCGGAACGATTCGGTCGCGTCGGCCGGCTGGATCAATCCCTTGAGGTCGAGGCCTCCGCCTTCCCAATCGATCGTGCCCTTCAACTCGGTGGGAGACACGATCTCAAAGTTGAAGATGGCTTCGGCAAAGATCAGCCGGAGCGCCTTGTCGCCGTCATTGCCCACCAGTGCCGGATCGTTATTGAAACTTCGGTAGGTCCACTTGCCGCCGATATCCGCGCCTGCCATCGCCGCCTCCCTTGGTTGCCACAGAACTCTTCGGCTCATCACCAGCTAAATGGACATCCCGGCGACTGCGGGAGTTGGCTATTCACCGGAGGATCAGGGTAATACTGGATGGTTTGCTGCACATCTTCCGCGGCTGCGCGGCCGTTCAGCAATTCGACGAGCTTCAACGCTTCATCGAGCCCCGCTGAAATTCCGCCGCCGGTCAGCCGATTACGATCGTGTACGAAACGTGGCGTGCCGGGCGCGACGCGGATATGAGGGAAGCGCTTCAGGCATGGAATGAACATCCAGTGCGTGGTTGCTTCATAGCCGTCGAGCAGCCCCGCCTGTGCCAGCAGCAGCGCGCCTTCGCAGACCGAACAGACGAACGTCGCGGTCGCGCTGCGTGTGCGCAGGAAATCCAGATAGGCGCCGTTGGGTCCGCTCATGATGGTCTTCAGTGCCTCGGGATCGCCGCCGGGCACCCACAAGACGTCCAGCACCGGGGTGTCGTTGAAGCCATAGGGTGCGATGAAGGTCAGCCCGTCTCGCGTGGTGATCGGGCCGGGCGTCTCGGCGATTAGCCGCACTTCGGCGGCGGGCTCCATCCAGGTCAGGATTTCGCGAGGGCCGGCAACATCAAGCAGGTCGACCTTGTCGTAGACGGGAATGCCGATGATCATCGCACGCTCCATTGCATCGATCGTAACAACACGCCCGCGACCTTCTGACCCGGCAGGATCCGCCATGTCCAGGCGGCTGGCCGGGCCGGCGCGATCCGCTCCAGCAACAGCGCGATGGAAATCATGAGCATCAACGGCAGGTGAAACGCCGGCGTCGTCAACGGCAGCAGCATCCATGGCGTGCAAGTCACGACGCACCAGACGCCGTGGGTCAGGCCGAAGCCGAAGCAGTCGAGATCTGCGGCAAGGCCGAAGGCCGACAGGTCGGGCGGCCGATGACAGCGGTTGAGCGCGGATTGGCGCAACGGCGCCGCCTGCCAGATCGCCGCGATCGTCAGGGTGATCGCCAGCGCGGGCCATCCGAGGTGTTCGGCGAGCCGTGTGATCGCCGCCGAGGCCGTCACGAGGGCGAAGCCGGCGACGATCCAGATCGCCAGATAGCCGGCGGCGAACAACGCGACCGCGCGCCGCCGTCGGCGCGTCAGGCTGCGCAGCCGCAATTGCACGATCGGTTGCGCCAGCAACGGCGACATCATGGCCACGACCATTACGATCCAGGACAGCGCTGCGAGCATCGTGTCGTCCGCGACCGAAAGGGCGGCAAGGGCGCCGCGCGGGGCGTCGGCCAGCGTGGGATAGGACAGGCAAAGCGCGGCGGACGATTGCGCGCCATGGCCGAGTAACGGCAGAAGCACCCAGCCCGCCAGGCTTGCGGCCAAAAGCGCGCGGGATGGCCAACGCGTCACGGCCGGCAGCGCGATGCGCCACGTCATGGCGCTAACCGCCTTGACGGTAGATTCTCATCCGGCCGACATCGACCTTGTTGTTGTCGGATATCGGCGTCTGCGGAACGAATTTGACGTCGATCTGCTGCGTGTTCAGATCGCCCGCGAGATGCATCGCATCGACGATGTCGGTGATTTCGAGTGTCTGGGTGAGACCGCTGCCGGCATGGGGTCCGGCGGGGCGGCTCGCTTCGCGCGCGCCGAACAGCGAAACCACGCCGGCGAGATTCTCGGGGTGCTGTTCGGGATCCGCGCCTTTCGGCAAATTCACATAGACATGAAACACGCCGACATCGGTGGCGCTGGTGATGTTCTCGAGCGCAAGGAAGACGCGATCCGGTGGTGTCGGCTTGGCGCCTAGCGCTAGATTGCTCATCGATCTCGCGGAAAGCGTCCCCTGCAGCCGGTTGCGGGCGACGTCGTCCAGTTGAACGCTGGCTTCGGTGGCCGCGCCGGAGATTCGAACGGCGGCGGCACTCTGTCCAACCATTTCCGTTGTTTTCGGCGAAGCCATGGAAAATGCTCCTGCGAGGGTGTTGGCGTCCGCGGGTGCCACGCCCAGCCTGTTCAGGCGCGCAACCAGCGGACTGGCTGGCTGCCCCGGGACCGAAATGTCCTGATATTCATAATTGAGCGACGGATCCTTGGTGTTCAAGACGTGCCGCGCGGTCGTCGTGAATGTCGTACCATCAGGCTGCGGCATCACGAACTGGCCCGCCGGCTGGTCCAGCCAGGCGAGGTCGGTCGGATTCTTGTGTGCATCCGGCGGCGCCTGAAGTTGGTGGACGGTCAGCCAGGACTCCCACAGCCGGTCGATATTGGAATGATGCAGCCAGAAGATCGGGTCGATGCCGGCGGTCTCGAACATCGACATCAGGCCGTTGTCCGTCGAGACGTTTGAATCGCCGCCCTCGATCGTGCCGCCTACTAAGTTGTGAACGGGACCATGCGGCGTTTGTTCGAGTTTTCCGGCGCCCGCGCCGGCGTCGTGATGGAAAGCCGTTCGCGTGCCGCCGAACGAGGTCGGAACGTCATTCGGTTCGTCGAAAAACTCGGCCGCGCGCCACAACTGCTTGACCGGAACATCAGTCGGCCTGATCGTAATATTGCCGTTGCCGGTCCTGCCGTACCGCTCCTTGACCCAGAGCGGATTCTTGCTGCCGTCATCGAGCAATTCGGCTGCAAAGGCGGTCGGAAATTTGAGCGCGCTCGGGACGGTCGGATCGTAGTTCCAATATGGCAGCGCCCAATCGGCCGGACCGCCCTTTTTGACGATGACGTCAAGCAGGATGGCTTCGAAGGCGCCGAGATAAGCGCGGTGCCAGGGCAGGAAATACCAACTGCCGTGCTGGCATTGATTCCAGAAGCCCTGCTTGGTCGGATCGAACGGCAGCTGCACCGCCGGATCGAGATAGCCGAGATCGATCCACAATTGGCTGTCGATGCCGTGCATCGCGGCCAGCGACCACCAGCTGGTTTTGTCCGTGATCGGTCTGGTCTTCAGGACGGCAATCGCCTGACCGTACCAGAACAGCGTCTTGTCGTTCGCCGGTAACTTCCAAACATCCTTGCGCATTCGAACCATGAGGTCCTCCCAACAAGCGCGCGATGTGAAATCAGCTTTCGAACTTAAAATAACTGGAAATATAAAGTGCAATCAAAGATAGTATAGTTGCGCGATCCCGTAAAGCGCGCTTGTTAGCTCTTTGCGATCCTGCGGCAATGTGTCCACGCGGCGCGGATTAAATTTTCGCTTGCCTCGGGCGTACGGAACGCCGAATGCGCTGACAGCGTCACGTTGGGCAATCTGGTCAGCGGATCGTCCTTCGGCAGCGGTTCCACATTGAAGACGTCCAATCCGGCGTGGCGGATATGGCCTGATGTGAGCGCCTCGATTAACGCTGCTTCATCGACGATCGCGGCGCGCGCGGTGTTGATGAAGAGCACGCCGGGCTTCATCTTCGCGATATGGCCGCGCGAAACAAAGCCGCGGGTTTCGTCGTTCAACAACAGATGCAGCGAGATCACGTCGCTTTGCGCCAGCAGCGCATCGAGACTGACGAATTCGACGCCCGCGGCGCGCTTCGGCGTCCGGTTCCAGGCGATCACGCGCATGCCGCTGCCCGCTGCGATGCGCGCGGCTTCCGCGGCGATGCCGCCGAAGCCGATCAGGCCCAGCGTCTTTCCGGTGAGCTGCATGCCGTCCTCGCGCAGCCAATTGCCGGCGCGCATTTCGCGGTCCATCGCGGCGATGCCTCGCGCGGCCGCCCACATCAGTGCGATCGCGCATTCGGCCACCGCCGTATCGCCATAGCCCTTGATCAGGTGAACGTCGATGCCGAGCTGGCTAAGTTCTTCCGGATGCATGTAGCTGCGCGCGCCGGTGCCGAGAAACACGACATGCTTAAGTCCGGCGCAGCGCCGCGCCACATCGGTCGGCAGCGGCGTATGATCGATGATGACGATCTCGGCGCCGTCGAGCAGCGCCGGCATCTGATCCGAACTGATGTCGGCGTCGCGGTTGACGCGGACCGGTGGATCGCCGGCCACGTTCTGCTGTTCGAAAATATCCGCCAGCGATCCGTTGGCATCGACAAAAACTCCGCGCACCGACATCTCCATTTGCTTGTGGCAGGAAGGACCCGGTCAGGAAGCGACGCCTGCCAGCGCCAGCACCGTATGCATCAGGACGTTGGCGCCCGCGGTGCAATCGGCCTGCGTCGCATCTTCGAGCTCGTTGTGGCTGATGCCGTCCTTGCAGGGCACGAACACCATCGCCGTCGGCATGATGGTGTTGAGGTTGCAGGCGTCGTGACCGGCGCCGGAGGTGATGCGGCGGTGCGAATAGCCGAGCGCCTTCGCGGCATTCTCCACCGCGTCGACCAGTTTCGGATTGAAATGGGTCGGCGGCTTGCGCCAGACCAGATCGAGCTGGACCTCGACCTTGCGCCGCGCCGCGATCGCGGCAATGGCGGCGCGCAGATCCTGGTCCAGAGCGTCCATGATCGCGGCATCGGCGCTGCGGCAATCCATGGTGAAGGCGATCTCGCCGGGAATGACGTTGCGCGAGGGATTGGCGATCACGGCTTCGCCGATGGTGCCGACGGCCTTTGGGCCGTGCTTCTTCGCGATGCTTTCCATCGCCAGCACGATCTCCGACAGGGTTGCCAGCGCGTCGCGGCGCAGCGGCATCGGCGTCGAGCCGGCATGGCTTTCGAATCCGGTGATCTTGCCGTCGTACCACAGCACGCCCTGGCCGGAATCGACCACGCCGATGGTTTTGCCCTCGGCTTCGAGAATCGGGCCCTGCTCGATGTGCAATTCGACGAAGCTGCCGAATTTCTGGGTGCCGACCGGGCTTTCGCCGCGGTAGCCGATGCCATCCAGCGCCTGCGCCACGGTGACGCCGTCGGCATCCTTGCGCGACAGGATATCGTCGGTGGTGAAATCGCCGACATAGGCCGCCGACGCCATCATCGCCGGCGCAAAGCGCGAGCCTTCCTCATTGGTCCAGTTGGCGATGCAGATCGGAACTTCGGTCTCGATCCCGGCATCGTTGAGGGTGCGGACCACTTCGAGCGCGGCCAGCGTGCCGAGCACGCCATCGAACTTGCCGCCGGTCGGCTGGGTGTCGAGATGCGAGCCGAGGCCTATGGGCAGCTTCGACATGTCGCGTCCCTTGCGCAGGCCGAACTGCGAGCCAAGCGCATCGACATGAACTTCAAGGCCGGCGGCCTCGCACGCCCTGCGGAACCAGTCACGCACCTGCTTGTCTTCAGGGCCGAGCGTCAGCCGCCGCACGCCGCCTTTGGGCGTGCCGCCGAATTTCGCGGTTTCGTGAATCGTGTCCCAAAGACGGGCGGAGTCGATTTGCAGGTTGGATGCGATGTTGGTCATGGAGCTGTTTTCCGAAAAATCAGGCGCTGCGCAGGCGGGATCGTTTCCACGCGGCTATTTCAATGACGCGCCTGTTGCGGCGCGTCAACAATGACGCTGCCCTGCGCCAGCTTGGCGGCGAGCTCGGCCACCCGCTCGATGGCGGCCGTATCGGGAGACGTCAACCAGCTTGCTGAAAATGTCAGCGGCGGTATCTGTAAATTGGTCGACAGCAATTGCAGCCGCTGGTCGGCCATTTCGTTCTCGACGATCGCGGTCGGGATCACTGCGATGCCGAGGCCCTCGATCGCCATATGAATGACGGTCGCCAGTGACGCGCTGGCATGCAGCCGCATCGGCGCCAGATCCGGCCGGTTGAACAGCGAACTGACCAGTTCGTAAGGCTGGGTCTTGCGCGAAAAGGTGATGATCGGAAATTTCGCGAGGTCGTGCACCGTCAGTCGCCGGTTGCCGAGGCCAAGCGAGGGGCTCGCCAGAAATCCGAGCTGGTAGTCGCACAGCACCCGGTTGCTGACGTTTGGCGCGGTCAACGGCCCGAGCATGAAGGCGAGCTCGATTTCCTGCGCCAGCAGCCGGGTCTGCAAATTCGCGGTGATGTCGACTTCGATTTCGATCGACAGGTTCGGATAGGCGTGATTGACGCTCTTGATCAATTGCGACAGCCAGGTGTGGACGATGGTTTCGGCCACGCCGAGCCGCAGCGCGCCGCGCATCGCCGAGCGGTCGCCAACCACCGCCATCATTTCCGAGCGCAGCCCGATCAGCTTCTCGGCATACAGCATCATCTGCCGCCCGCTTGGGGTCGGCAGCACCATGCGGCGGTCGCGCTGCAGCAGCCGGACCCCGACCTCGCGTTCGAGCTGGGCGATCCGTTGCGA
Organism: Bradyrhizobium sp. S69; assembly: GCF_009766005.1. Taxonomy (GTDB): domain Bacteria; phylum Pseudomonadota; class Alphaproteobacteria; order Rhizobiales; family Xanthobacteraceae; genus Bradyrhizobium. The sequence continues at coordinate 79,186 of NZ_LMUK01000042.1, forward strand.
GATCGCGGGCTGGGTGGTGTTGAGTTTTTGGGCCGCGCCGCGGAAGCTGCCGAGGGTGACCACCCACATGAAGGTCTCGATTGCCTTGAAATCGGTCATGCTTCGAAAGTCCATGGATCGATAAATCAGGCTTATCGATATTGATTAAAAATCACGATTAGACATTATAGTAGTCATATGCGTCATTGGCTGTCGAGCAAAATGGAGCAGATCACCGATGACCAGCCCCGCGAGAATGGAACGGCCGTCTGACGCCAACCTGTTGCCAAGCGTGGCGGCCCGGCATGCCTACCGCTCCGGGACGGCCGCGAGCACGGCCGGGGTAGCCAACGGTTTCGTGCAGGGCAATCTGGCGATCCTGCCGGAAAAGCTTGCTGGCGCGTTTCACCGGTTTTGCCAGCTCAACCCGAAACCATGTCCGATCATCGGCATGTCCGAGGTCGGCAATCCCAAAATTCCCTCGCTTGGCCTCGATCTCGATATCCGCACCGACGTGCCGGGCTATCGGGTGTGGCGCGACGGCGAGGTGGTGGAGGAGCCGACCGATATCATGGCGCATTGGCGCGACGATCTGGTCACCTTCGTGCTCGGCTGCTCGTTCTCTTTTGAAGAGGCGCTGATGGCGGACGACCTGCCGCTGCGTCACATCGAGTGCGGGGTGCGCGTGCCGATGTACCGCACCAATATCGCTTGCAGCCCGTCCGGGCCGTTTGCCGGTCCCATGGTGGTCTCGATGCGCCCGCTGAAGCCGGCGCAGGCGATCCGCGCGGTGCAGATCACCACGCGCTTTCCGTCGGTGCACGGTGCGCCGGTCCATCTCGGTCACCCGCATTCGATCGGCATTGCCGATATCGGCAAGCCCGATTACGGCGACGCGGTGCCGATCGCACCCGATGAGATTCCGGTGTTCTGGGCCTGCGGCGTGACACCGCAGGCCGTGATCGCGGCAGCCAAGCTACCCTTTGCCATCACGCACGCCCCCGGGTTGATGCTGGTGACGGACCTGAAGAACAAGCAACTGGCTGTGCTTTAATGGCAGATGATTGAACGGGAGCTGTCTGACTGCCGCTCTTTAAAAGGCAGTTCTTGCCGTACTTTGAGGCTTTACCGTAACCTTCAACCGTTTCAAACGATAGCGGCCGATCGAAAGAGGATATGAGATGAGCATCACGCGCCGAAATGTATTGCTGGGGGCTAGCGCGGTTGCCGCGCTGGCGCCGATCGCGGCCCGCGCGGAAACCTCCGAGGTGGCGATCGGCGTCATCTATCCGTTTTCCGGCGCCAGCGCGCAAATCGGCGTGGACGCGCAGAAGGCGTTCGAGACCGCGGCCGAGATCATCAACAACAAGTATGATTTCGACCTGCCGCTGGCACGAACCGAGGGATTGCCGGGTTTGGGCGGCGCCAAGGTCAAGCTGGTGTTCGCCGATCACCAGGCCGACCCGCAGAAGGGGCGCGCCGAAGCCGAACGCCTGATCACCCAGGACAAGGTCTGCGCCATCGTCGGCACCTATCAGAGCGCGGTCGCGGTCACGGTCAGCCAGATCTGCGAGCGCTATCAAATCCCGTTCATCTCGGCCGACAATTCCTCGCCGAGCCTGCACCGCCGCGGCCTGAAATTCTATTTCCGCGCCGCCCCCCATGACGAGATGTTTTCGGCCGCGATGTTCGACTTCTTCGATGCCATGAAGAAGAAGGGCACCAAGATCGAGACGCTCGCGCTGTTCCACGAGGACACCATCTTCGGCACCGATTCGTCGAACGCGCAGCTCAAGCTCGCCGCCGATCGCGGCTACAAGGTGGTTGCCGACATCAAATATCGCGCCAACTCGCCGTCGCTGACCGCCGAGGTGCAGCAGATCAAGGCCGCTAATGCCGATGTGCTGATGCCGTCGAGCTATACGACCGACGCGATCCTCCTGGTCAAGACCATGGCGGAGCTAGGCTACAAGCCGAAGAACATCGTGGCGCAGGATGCCGGCTTCGCCGAGAAGGCGACCTATGACGCGGTCGGCGACAAGCTCGAAGGCGTGATCTCGCGCGGCAGCTTCTCGCTCGACCTTGCGCAGAAGCGGCCGATGGTGGGCCTTATCAACGAGATGTACCGCGCAAAGTCCGGTAAGGACTTCAACGACTATTCGTCGCGCCAGTTCATGGGCCTGATCGTGATGGCCGATGCGATCAATCGCGCCAAGTCGACCGACGGCGACAAGATTCGCGAGGCGCTGGTTGCGACCGACATGCCGGGCGAGCAGACCATCATGCCCTGGCGCCGCGTCAAATTCGACGAGATGGGTCAGAACAATTTCGCCGATCCGGTGCTGCTGCAATACTCCGCCAAGACCTTCGTTACGATCTTCCCGGAGCAGGCCGCCGTATCCGAGGCGATCTGGCCGATGAACAGCTGACCGGCCGGATGTACAAGGGGGACATACGGCGGTGACAGCCGAGACCATTATCCAGAGCCTCGCCAGCGGTCTGTTGATGGGCCTGCTCTACGGCTTGATCGCCGTTGGGCTTGCGCTGATCTTCGGCCTGATGGACGTGGTGAATTTCGCCCATGGCGAATTCCTCATGATCGCGATGTATGCGACGTTCTTCTTGTTCGCGTTCTTCGCGATCGATCCGTTGCTGGCGGCGCCATTGGTCGCGGCGGCGCTGTTCGTGTTCGGGGCCCTGGTCTATTTATGTGTGGTCCGCTTCGCGGTCCGCGCCAAGGCCAATGCCGGCATGGTGCAGATATTCTCGACCTTCGGGCTCGCCATCGTGATGCGCGGCCTGGCGCAGTTCTTCTTCACGCCGGACTATCGCAGCATCACCCATTCATGGCTCGGCGGCAAAACCTTCTCGATCGCGGGCATCTATTTGCCGGTACCGCAACTGGCCGGCGCGCTGGTGTCGATCGCGGCGTTCACGGCGCTGTATTTTTTCATCAACCGCACCGATTTCGGCCGCGCGCTTGAAGCGACCCGCGAGGACGCCGGCGCGGTGGCGCTGGTCGGCATCGACAAGAACAGGGTATTCGCGCTCGGCTGGGGCCTTGGCGCGGCGCTGGTCGGGCTTGCCGGCGCGATCATGGCGATGTTCTTCTATGTCTATCCGGACGTCGGCGCATCGTTCGCGCTGATCGCCTATGTCACGGTGGCGCTTGGCGGTTTCGGCAGCGTGTTCGGCGCCTTTGCCGGCGGTATCGTGGTCGGCCTGGTCGAGGCCGGCACCACCTTGATCCTGCCGCCGTCGCTGAAATCGGTCGGCATCTACGCGGTCTATCTGCTGGTGGTCTTCATCCGCCCGCGCGGCCTGTTCGGGTCGCTGTGATGGATACCGCCTTCAACCAGCGCCGCCGCCGCGATCTGATCGTCGCGGCCTGCTTTGCGGTGATCGCAGCCCTGGTGCCGCTGTTCGTCAAAGACGTCTACGTCCAGAACATCATGGTCTTGACCTTGATGTATGCGGCGCTGTCGCAGAGCTGGAATATCCTGTCCGGCTATTGCGGCCAGATCTCGCTCGGCCACGCGCTGTATTTCGGGCTCGGCGCCTACACCACCGCGCTGTTGTTCACCAAGTTCGGCGTGTTGCCATGGTTCGGCATGCTTGGCGGCGGGCTGATATCGGCTGTGATCGCGATGGTGCTGGGCTATCCGTGCTTCCGCTTGCGCGGGCATTATTTCGTCATCGCCACCATCGTCATTGCCGAGATCGCGCTATTGTTGTTCCAGAACTGGGATTGGGCAGGCGCTGCCCTCGGCATCGATATCCCGGTGCGCGGCGACAGCTGGTTGAAATTCCAGTTCACCCGCAGCAAGCTGCCCTATTTCTACTTCGCGCTGGGGCTGGCCTGCGTCGCCTGGCTCGTCACCTGGTGGCTGGAAGATTCCAAATGGGGCTATTGGTGGCGCGCGGTAAAGGACAATCCGGACGCCGCCGAGAGCCTCGGCGTGGTCGTGTTCAATTCCAAGATGGGGGCCGCGGCGGTCTCGGCCTTCCTCACCGCGGTCGGCGGTGCCTTCTATGCGCAGTTCGTGTCCTATATCGATCCCGAAAGCGTCATGGGATTTCAGTTCTCGCTGCTGATGGCGTTGCCGGCGGTGTTGGGGGGCATCGGTACGCTGTGGGGGCCGGTGCTCGGCGCGGTGATCCTGATTCCGCTGACCGAACTGACGCGCTCGTTCATCGGCGGCTCCGGCCGCGGCGTCGATCTGATCGTCTACGGCACGCTGATCGTGCTGATCTCACTGGCGCGGCCCGAGGGCCTGGTCGGCTTGTTCTCGCCGCGACGCAAGGAGCCGGCCCGATGACGGCGCTCTTGGAAACCAAAGGCGTCTGGCAGCGCTTCGGCGGCCTGATCGCCAACAGCGACGTCTCGATTTCGGTCGGACGCGGCGAGATCGTCGGCCTGATCGGGCCGAACGGCGCCGGCAAATCGACGCTGTTCAATCTGATCGCGGGCGTGCTGCCGCCAACGCAAGGCTCCATCATCTTCGACGGCGAAGACGTCACGGCGCTGCCGGCGGCGGAACGCTGCCAGCGCGGCATCGCGCGCACCTTCCAGGTGGTGAAAAGTTTCGAGACCATGACCGTGATCGACAACGTCATCGTCGGCGCGCTGATCCGCAACACCGTGATGCGCGTGGCGCGCCGCAAGGCGCATGAGGTGCTGGAGTTCGCAGGCCTCGGCGCGCGCGCCAATGTGCTCGCCAGCGACCTGGTGCCGTCGGAGAAACGACGGCTCGAGGTGGCGCGCGCGCTGGCCACCGAACCCAAACTGCTGCTGCTCGACGAAGTGCTCACGGGCTTGACACCGGTCGAGGCGCAGACCGGCGTCGAGCTGGTGCGCCAGGTGCGCGCTACGGGGGTTACTGTGCTGATGGTCGAGCACGTCATGGAGATCGTGATGCCGCTGGTCGATCGCGCCATCGTGCTCGATCTCGGCAAGGTGCTGGTCGAGGGCAAGCCGACCGACATCGTGCGCGATCCGCGCGTCATCACCGCCTACCTTGGGGATCGTCATGCTGTCGATGCATGAAGTCACCACCGCCTATCAGGGGCTGGTCGCAATCTCGGCGGTCTCGATCGAGGTCGCGAAGGGCGAGATCGTGCTGGTCGCGGGGGCCAACGGCGCCGGCAAGTCGACATTGATAAAATCCATCGCCGGCGCCGAGCGTCCGCGCTCCGGCACCGTCACTTTTGATGGCGCGCGGCTCGACGGCCTGCCGCAGCATGTGATCACCGCGCGCGGCATCGCCTATGTGCCGGAAAACCGCCGGCTGTTTCCGCGGCTGTCGGTGCACGACAATCTGCGGCTCGGCAGCTACATGTACCGCGGCGAGGCCGATCGCGATGCGCCGCTTGAGCTGGTGTTCCAATTGTTTCCGAGATTATCCGAGCGCCTCGAGCAGCGCGCCGAGACACTTTCCGGCGGCGAGCAGCAGATGCTGGCGATCGGCCGCGCACTGATGACGCGGCCGCGGCTTCTGATGCTGGACGAGCCGTCGCAGGGCATCATGCCCAAGCTGGTCGACGAGATTTTTGCGGCGGTCAAGCGCATCCGCGACACCGGCATGACTGTGCTGATCGTCGAGCAGCGCATGGCCGAATGTCTCGAAATCGCCGATCGCGCCTACATCCTGCAAACCGGCAGAGTCCTGATGCAGGGCACCGCCGCCGAGATCAAGGGCAATCCCGACGTCCGCAAGGCGTATTTGGGGTTGTGATGGTTAGAGCATTTCCGCAAACACCGCCGTCATCCTGAGGTGCGAGCCTCTTGGCGAGCCTCGAAGGATGGCCGCACGCACTGCGCTGAACACCATCCTTCGAGGCGCGCAAGAAAGAGCGCGCACCTCAGGATGACGGCGGTGTGTGCGGTGAATGCCCATGCTCCGGCAACTCCAGCCCGAACGTCTTCGTCAAATCCGCCACCTGCTGCGGCGACAGATAGCGCGGGTTCAATCCGCGCAGCAGCAGATAGAGCTTTGCGGTTTCTTCCAGTTCCTCGATCGCGAACACCGCGGCTTCCAGCGTATCGCCTGACACCACCGGGCCGTGATTGGCGAGCAGCACGGAGGAATATTTGCCGGCCAGCCCCTTGATGGCATCGGCGACCGCGGGGTCGCCCGGGCGATAATACGGTACCAGCGCGGTGAGCCCGCATTTCATCAGGTAATACGGCGTCATCGGCGGAAGTGCTGCGCGCGGATCGATCTCGGGCAGCATCGACAGCGCCACCGAATGGGTCGAATGCAGATGCACCACCGCGCGCGCGGCGCCACGGGTCTGGTACAGCGCCGCATGCAGCGGCACTTCCTTGGTGGGGGCGTCGCCGGAGACGAGCTTGCCGTCGGCGCCGAGCCGCGACAGCCTGTCAGGGTCGAGCGATCCCAGCGAGGCGTTGGTCGGGCTCACGATATAGCCGCCGTCGTCGAGTTTCACGCTGATGTTACCCGACGAGCCAGGCGTCAGCCCGCGCTCGAACAGCGAGCGGCCGAGCCGGCAGATTTCCTCGCGGATTTTTGCTTCGGTCATGACGTTATCCCGTTTTCGACTTGTCTCATGCTTTGGCAGCGCGGCCAAGCCGTGATACCCAGAGGCAAAGCCGCGACCGCATCGCGGCTGTCGAGAAACGCCGAGGGACCGCTGATGCCTGAACCCGCACTGACAAAACCGCGTATTGCCGTGATCGGGCTGGGCTCGATGGGCTTCGGCATGGCGACCTCACTGCGGCGCGCCGGCTTTGAAGTCACCGGCTGCGACGTCTCGGCGGACGCGGTCAAGAACTTTGTCGCCGACGGCGGCAAGGGCGCTCACACGCCGGCGGATGCCGCCAAGGCGGCCGACATCGTCGTCAGCGTGGTGGTCAACGCGGCCCAGACCGAAGCCATTCTGTTCGGCAAGGACGGCGTCGGCGAAACACTGGCCAGGGACGCGGTGTTCATTTCATCGGCGACCATGGACCCTGATGTGGCGAGGCGGCTTGCAAAGCAACTGGAAACGACCGGGCGGCATTACCTCGACGCGCCGATCTCGGGTGGGGCGCAGCGCGCGGCGCAGGGTGAACTCACCATTCTCGCTTCCGGCAGCGCCGCGGCTTTTGCCAAGGCAAGGCCCGCGCTCGACGCGATGGCGGCCAAGCTTTACGAACTCGGCGATGCCGCGGGCCAGGGCGCCGCGTTCAAGATGATCAACCAGCTATTGGCCGGCGTCCATATCGCCGCCGCCTCGGAAGCGATCGCCTTCGCCGCCAAGCAAGGGCTCGACATCCGGAAAGTCTATGAGGTGATCACTGCCTCGGCCGGCAATTCCTGGATGTTTGAAAACCGCATCCCGCATGTGCTCGACGGCGACTATACGCCGCGCAGCGCGGTCGAGATCTTTGTAAAAGACCTCGGCATCATCCAGGACATGGCACGCACGGCGAGATTTCCGGTGCCGGTTTCGGCCGCAGCATTGCAGATGTTCCTGATGACGGCCGCCTCCGGCATGGGCCGCGACGACGATGCGTCGGTGGCGCGGATGTATGCCAAGGTCACCGGCACCCATCTGCCGGGCGATCCGAAATAACGCGCCAACGATCAAAAAGAGGACAGAGGATGCCCCGTTTCGCCGCCAATCTCTCGATGATGTTCACCGAAGTGCCATTCCTCGACCGTTTTGACGCGGCCGCCAGGGCAGGTTTTACCTCCGTCGAATTCCTGTTTCCCTATGAACATCCGGCCGAGGCGATCGGCGAACGGCTGCAACGCAACGGCCTGACGCAGGCCTTGTTCAACCTGCCGCCGGGCGATTGGGCCGCCGGCGAAAAAGGTTTTGCCTCGCTCCCGGAACGGTTCGACGATCTGAAACAGAGCCTGCACACCGCGCTGCCTTATGCGAAAGCGACCGGCGTCAAGCGGGTGCATTTGATGGCCGGTATCGCCGACCGCGGCGATGCCAAGGCGGTTGCGGCGTTCCGCAAATCGGTGGCGACAGCCGCTGAGTTCTTCGCGCCGCACGACCTCGACGTCGTGATCGAGCCGATCAACCCGCGCAACGTGCCGGGTTACTTTCTCAATGATTTTGGCTTTGCGTGCGACCTGATCAACGAGTTGAAGATTCCGAACCTGAAACTTCAGTTCGACATCTATCACTGCCAGATCATTCATGGCGACGTCACCATGCGGCTGCGCGAGATGATGTCGATCACCGGCCACGTCCAGATCGCCAGCATTCCCTCGCGCAACGAGCCTGATGGCGAGGAATTGAATTATCCGTTCCTGTTCGCGGAGCTCGATAGGCTCGGCTATCGCGGCTTTGTCGGCTGCGAATACAACCCGCGCGGCAAGACCACCGATGGCCTCGGCTGGTTCAATTCCTACGCCGGAGTAAAGCTGTGACTTCAGCCGGAAAGTTGTCTCTGGGCTGCATCGCCGACGATTACACCGGCGCCTCCGACCTTGCCAACACGCTGACCCGCGCCGGCCTGCGCACGGTGCAGACCATCGGCGTGCCCGCGGATGATTTTCCGCTGCCCGACGTCGATGCCGTGGTGGTGTCGTTGAAAAGCCGCTCGATCTTGGCTTCCGACGCCGTGACGCGGTCGCGCGCGGCGGAAAAATGGCTGCGCGGGCGCGGCGCCGATCATGTGCTGTTCAAGATCTGCTCGACCTTCGATTCCACCGACGCCGGCAATATCGGCCCGGTGATGGATGCGCTGCGCGCCGATTCCGGCGATACGATCGTGCTGGTGACCCCGGCGTTTCCGGAGACCGGCCGCACCGTCTATCAGGGCAATCTGTTCGTCGGATCGGTGCCGCTGAATGAGAGTCCGTTGAAGGATCATCCGCTCAATCCGATGCATGATTCCAATCTGGTGCGGGTACTGGCGCGCCAAAGCAAAACAAGGATCGGGCTGCTCGATCTCGCGGCATTGGCGCGCGGACCGGAGGCCGTTCGCAACAAACTCGTCGAGCTCGCCGGGCAGAATGTCGGCGCCGTCATCGTCGACGCGGTGTTCGCCTCCGACCTGGAGACCATCGGCGCGGTGGCGCTGGAGCACCGGCTCTCGGTCGGCGCCTCCGGCATCGGGCTTGGGCTTGCCCGCGCGCTGGTGGCCTCCGGCAGGACCAAATCGCAGGCGACATCGGGAGCGATCGCCGACACGCCGGTCGGCGGGCCCGCGGCCTGCCTGGCCGGCAGTTGCTCGCAGGCGACGCTGCTTCAGGTCGCCAATGCCGGGCAGGTGATGCCGGTGCTTCATCTCGATCCAGAGCAGGTCATTGCGGGCAAGGGCGAAGCCCGCCGCGCGCTGGCCTGGGCGACGGATCGGCTGAGGGATGGCCCGGTCCTGATCGCCTCGAGTTCGACGCCCGAGGAGGTCGCAGCTCTGCAATCACGTCATGGCCGGGATGCAACCGGGCATGCGATCGAGCAGGCGATGGCCGATATCGCGGAAGGATTGGTGTCGGCGGGCGTGCGGCGGCTGGTCGTCGCCGGTGGTGAAACTTCAGGCGCTGCGGTGGATCGGCTGGGCATCCCCGGCTTCCTGGTTGGCGCAGAAATCGCTGCGGGCGTGCCGGTTCTGCGTGCCGTCGGCGCCAAAGCCGGCGATATGTTGCTTGCCTTGAAATCAGGCAATTTCGGTGGTCCGGAGTTTTTCTCCGATGCCCTCAAGCTGATGCGCTGACGATTTCGGCTGGCTGATCGTTCGGCCGTCGCGGCTGGCTGCCCGTAATCCTACGGAGCCTTGGTTAACGTAAACGCAGGAACCAGCGGTTTATTGTCACGGGGTATTTACTGCCTCGTCTCATCGCCGCGTCATCGTTCCCGCAGCGCCAACGCGCCAACCAAAAGATTTTCAGCCATGTTCGCCAAGCTCTCGATCCGTTCCAAAATTATCGCGCTGGTGTCGTTTCTGCTCGTCGCGATCGCAGGCATGGGCTTCCTCGCGGTCCAGGAAATGCGCGCGATGAACGCCAACACGGTCGACATCGCGACCAATTGGATGCCGAGTGTCAAGATTCTGGGCGAGTTGCGCTCGGGCGTCATCACCTATCGCAACGTGGTTCGGGAGCACATGCTGGCCGAAACGCTGGAGGAGAAGCAGGCCTCGGAAAAGACCTTGGCCGGTGTGGTCGATGCGAACCAGAAGCTCCGTCAGACTTACGAGTCGGTAATCACTTCCCCGGAAGAACGCGCGCTTTACAACGACTGGTCGAAGACCTGGGACGATTACAAGAAGGGCACCGAAGAGGTGATGGCGCTTTCCCGCAAGGAAGCCGGCAAGACGCCGCATGAGGCCCACGAATTGAATACGAAGACGGTCAACAAGATCGGGCTCGCGGCCGACGAAATCCTCAAGAAGGATATCGACCTCAATGACAGGGGGGCCATCAAGGCCACCCAGGACGCCGCTGACACCTTCTCATCGGCCTTCATGATGATCGTGGCCATCCTCGGCGCCGCCGTCGTCATCGGCGCCGCCGTCAGCTTCTACGTGGTTCGCGACATCTCAACCGGCATCGACTCGATCGTGAAGCCGATGCAGGCGCTGGGCAAGGGCGAGCTGACCGCGATGGTGCCGCATCAGGGCGAGAAGACGGAAATCGGCGCGATGGCCGACACCTTGCAAGTGTTCAAGGAAGCGCTGATCGCCAAGAATGCCGCCGATGAGGCCGCCGCCGTTGACGCGGAAGCCAAGATCGAACGCGGCCGCCGGGTCGATAACATTACCCAAGAGTTCGAAGCGATGATCGGCGAGATCGTCGATACCGTGTCGTCAGCCTCGACCGAACTCGAGGCTTCCGCCGGGACGCTGTCGGCGACCGCTGAGCGTGCGCAGACCCTCACCACCGCGGTTGCGGCAGCTTCCGAAGAAGCTTCCACCAATGTGCAGTCGGTGGCGTCCGCCACCGAGGAGATGGCCTCGTCGGTCAATGAGATCAGCCGCCAGGTGCAGGAATCGGCGCGGATGGCCGGTGAAGCCGTCGATCAGGCCCGCAAGACCAACGACCGCGTCAGCGAGTTGTCGAAGGCGGCGGCGCGGATCGGCGACGTGGTCGAGCTGATCAACACCATCGCGGGCCAGACCAATTTGCTGGCGCTCAATGCCACCATCGAGGCGGCGCGCGCCGGTGAAGCCGGCCGGGGTTTTGCGGTCGTGGCCTCGGAAGTGAAGGCGCTGGCGGAACAAACGGCCAAGGCCACCGGCGAGATCGGCCAGCAGATCACCGGCATCCAGGCCGCGACCCAGGATTCGGTGGGCGCGATCAAGGAAATCAGCGGCACCATCGAAAAACTGTCGGAGATCTCCTCGACCATCGCGGCGGCCGTGGAAGAGCAGGGTGCGGCGACCCAGGAAATTTCCCGCAACGTGCAGCAGGCCGCCCAGGGCACCCAGCAGGTTTCCGCCAACATCACCGACGTGCAGCGCGGCGCCAGCGAAACCGGCTCGGCCTCCTCGCAGGTGCTGGCGGCGGCCCAGTCGCTGTCGACCGACAGCAACCGCCTCAAGCTCGAGGTCGGCAAGTTCCTCAGTTCGGTCCGGGCGGCCTGATCCGGCCGCGCGTGCGCCCCGCCAAAATCCGCCCCCAAACAACTTAAGGGGGCGGTCCCGTCGGTAGCCCTATCCGGGGGGCGGGTGCCGCCGAAGTGAAGGGGGGAAAAGCTTCCGGGCGTTGGCTTTTTCGCCCGGTTTCGGGTAAATCAACCGGAACGAATTGGCCGGTTGGACGCCAATCCCCGTCGTTGAGCGGGCCCCTGGAACACCTGACTTATGATCGCACTGGTCCGTATCGCGCTGAGCCGGCCCTATACCTTTGTGGTGCTGGCGCTACTGCTCCTGATTCTCGGACCGCTGGCGGCGCTGCGGACGCCCACTGACATCTTTCCCGATATCCGAATTCCCGTGATCGGGGTGGTCTGGCAATACACCGGCCTGCCGCCGGACCAGATGGCCGGCCGCATCACCTCGCCATTTCAGCGCGCACTGACGACGACGGTGAACGATATCGAACATATCGTCGCCAATTCCTACAATGGCTTCGGCATCATCAAGATCTTCTTCCAGCCCAACGTCGACATCCGGACCGCCAACGCCCAGGTCACCGCGATCTCGCAAACGCTGCTCAAGCAGATGCCGCCGGGCGCGACGCCGCCGTTGATCCTGAACTACAGCGCCTCCACGGTGCCGATCATCCAGGTCGCGCTGTCGGGTGAAGGCCTCACCGAGCAGAACCTCGCCGATATCGGCATCAACCAGCTCCGTACGCCGCTGGTGACGGTGCCGGGCGCCGCGATCCCCTATCCGTTCGGCGGCAAGCAGCGCCAGGTGCAGATCGACCTCAATCTGGTGGCGCTGCAGGCCCGTGGGCTCTCCGGGCAGGACGTCTCCAACGCGCTCGCCGCGCAGAACCTGATCACGCCGGTCGGCACGCAGAAGATCGGCGGCTTCGAGTACAACATCCAGCTCAACAATTCGCCGCTCAAGATCGCGGACCTCGCCACTTTGCCGATCAAGGCGGTGAACGGCGCGATGGTCTATGTCGGCGACGTCGCCACCGTGCGCGACGGCAACCCGCCGCAGACCAATATCGTTCACGTCGACGGCAATCGCTCGGTGCTGATGATGGTGCTGAAGGCGGGCTCGATCTCGACGCTCGATATCATCGCCGGCATCAAGCAGAAGGTCATCGACGTCAAGGATTCGATGCCCGATGCGCTCAAGATCGGATTCATCGGCGACCAGTCGGTGTTCGTCCGCGGCGCCATCACCGGGGTTGCCTATGAGGGCGTCATCGCAGCGCTGTTGACCAGCGTGATGATCCTGCTGTTTCTCGGCAGCTGGCGCTCCACCATCATCATCGCCACCTCGATCCCGCTCGCGGTGCTCGGCGCCATCGTGATGCTGTCGGCGATCGGCGAAACCCTCAACATCATGACGCTCGGCGGCCTGGCGCTCGCGGTCGGTATCCTGGTCGACGACGCCACCGTGACGATCGAAAACATCAACTACCATCTCGAGCAGGGCAAGGGCGTCGAAGTCTCGATCATGGACGGTGCCAACCAGATCGTGACGCCGGCCTTTGTCTCGTTGCTGTGCATCTGCATCGTGTTCGTGCCGATGTTCTTCCTGCAGGGCGTGGCGCGTTTCCTGTTCGTGCCGATGGCCGAAGCGGTGATGTTCGCGATGATCTGGTCGTTCATCCTGTCGCGCACGCTGGTGCCGACGATGGCGAAATATCTGCTGCAACCGCATACCCATCATGATGAGAACGAAGCGCGGCCGCGCTCGCGCAATCCGCTGGTGCGATTCCAGCGCGGCTTCGAGGCGCGGTTCGAGCGGGTCCGCGGCGGCTATCGCGATCTCCTGACGATGGCGATGGCACGGCGGCCGCTGTTCGTGATCGGCTTCCTCGGCTTCGTCGGCGTTTCATTCCTGCTGGTGCCGTTTCTGGGGCGGAATTTCTTTCCATCGGTCGATGCCGGATCGATCCTGATGCACGTCCGCACCCAGGTCGGCACCCGGGTCGAGGAAACCGCCAATCAATTCGCCGACGTCCAGAAGGTGATCCGCAGCATCATCCCGCCGCGCGAAATCGAGACGCTCGCCGACAATATCGGCATGCCGATCAGCGGCATCAACATGACCTACAACAACACCGGCGTGATCGGATCGCAGGACGGCGACATCCAGATCAAGCTGAAAGAGGGCCACCAGCCGACCATCGATTACGTCCAGGCGCTGCGCGAGCAATTGCCGCGCGCCTTTCCGGGCATGACGTTCGCGTTCCTGCCGGCCGATATCGTCAGCCAGATCCTCAATTTCGGCGCGCCGGCGCCGATCGATCTGCAGATTCGCGGCGCCAATCTCGAGGCCAATTTCGCCTATGCCAATTCGCTGCTGAGCCGGATACGACGGATTCCCGGCATCGCCGATGCGCGCATCCAGCAGTCGCCGAATAATCCAAGCCTCAATATCGATGTCGACCGCACCCGCGCGCAATATGTCGGGCTGACCGAGCGCGACGTCACCAACAGCCTGGTCGTCAATCTGGCGGGCAGCGCGCAGATCGCTCCGACCTATTACCTCAATCCCGAAAACGGTGTGTCGTACTCGATCGTGTTGCAGACGCCGCAATACCAACTCGATTCCATGAGCGCGCTGCAGATGTTGCCGATTACCGCCGGCGGCGCGGTGGCGCCGATCCTCGGCGGCATCGCCAACATCAGCCGTACGACATCGAACGCGGTGGTTTCGCAATACGACATCCAGCCGCTGGTACAGATCTATGCGACGCCGCAGGGACGCGATCTCGGCGCGGTCGCCGCCGACGTCAGGCAGGCGATGGCCGATACCGCCGGCGACGTGCCAAAGGGCAGCTCGGTGTTCCTGCTCGGCCAGGTGCAGACCATGAACAGCGCATTTTCCGGGCTGCTGTTCGGGCTGTTGGCCGCGATCGTGCTGATCTATCTTTTGATCGTGGTGAACTTCCAGTCCTGGTCGGATCCGTTCGTGATCATCACCGCATTGCCGGCAGCGCTTGCCGGCATCGTCTGGATGCTGTTTTCGACCCATACCACGCTGTCGGTGCCGGCATTGACCGGCGCGATCATGTGCATGGGCGTCGCCACCGCCAACAGCGTGCTGGTGATCAGCTTCGCGCGCGAACGCTATGAAGAACTTGGCGACCCCGTCGCCGCGGCGATCGAGGCCGGCTTCGTCCGTTTCCGACCGGTGCTAATGACGGCGCTGGCGATGATCATCGGCATGGCGCCGATGGCGCTCGGTCTCGGCGAGGGTGGCGAGCAGAACGCGCCGCTCGGCCGCGCGGTGATCGGCGGGCTGATCTTCGCCACCATTGCCACCCTGATGTTTGTTCCCGTGGTTTTTAGTATGGTACACAAAATGCAAGGCGCTAAGACGCAAGACGCCAACCGCCCCAACTCACCGGAGAATTCGCATGCCCACTGAATCCCGCCCGCCGGTCTCTCGCCGGAAGCTTGGTATCGTTGGGCTGTTGGCGGGGATCGTCGCGGTGTTGGTCGTGATTACCGGTATCCGGGCGCGCGAGGATTCCGACACCAAGCTCAAGGAATGGACCGACACCCAGGCCATCCCGACGGTGGCGGTGGCGCTGCCGGACGCCAAGGTTCTCAACCCCACCCTCGATCTGCCGGGCCGGCTCGAAGCCTATAACCGCGCGCCGATCTTTGCCCGCGTCAGCGGTTATCTGAAGAGCTGGAGCGCCGACATCGGCGCCCGGGTCAAGACCGGCGACGTGATTGCCGAAATCGAGGCGCCGGACCTCGACCAGCAGCTGTTGCAGGCGCGCGCCGATCTCGCCAGCGCGGAAGCCAGCGCGAAATTGTCCGAGGCGACCTTGGGCCGCCGCAGAACGCTGATCGCGTCGAATTTCGTGTCGATGCAGGAAATCGATGAGCGCACCGCCGATCTCTCCAACAAGAACGGCTCGGTCAAGGCCGACCAGGCCAATGTCGAGCGGCTTGAGGCGCTGGCCGGCTACAAGAAGATCACCGTGCCGTTCGACGGCATCGTCACCTCGCGCGACACCGACGTCGGCGCCCTGATCAACGCCGGCGGCACCACCGGTCCGGCGATGTTCACGATTTCCGACATCAGGAAGCTCAGGGTCTATGTCAACGTGCCGCAGACCTATGTGCCCGCGATCAAGATCGGCGCCAAGGCCGTGATCACGATGCCGGAATATCCGACCAAGACTTTCCTCGCGACCGTGGAGGCCTCCTCGCAATCGGTCGATGTCAACTCCGGTACGACAAGGATGCAGCTTGGGCTCGACAACACGAAGGGCGAATTGATGCCGGGCGGCTACGCCAACGTGCGGATGTCGCTGACGCGTGACGCGGTGCCGCTGCATATTCCGGCGAGCGCCTTGATCTTCAACCAGAGCGGCCTGCGGGTCGCGACCGTCGGATCCGACGACAAGGTGCTGTTCAAGACCGTGACCATCGCCCGCGATCTCGGCCGCGACATCGAACTGGGTTCGGGCATCTCGCCGGACGACCGCATCATCGTGGCGCCGCCCGACGGCCTCTCCGACGGCGACCAGGTTAGGGTCGCTGCTCCGAAGGGTAAGCCCGCGACTGTCTCCGAAAAGCAGGACGTGAAGGGGTAGGGCGGCCAAAGGCGTGTGATATGCCGCGGCCAAAGGCGCGCGGTTCTTCATGCACCGACCGCGGCTCGATCACGGAAGACCGTTCATGTCGCATGTTCTCATTCGCCGGCGCTTGATCGGGCTGGTTCTGTTCGCCGCGGCGTTGGGCTGGAATCCCGCGACCGCAGCCGCCGCAGCGCCATCGACAAAAGACCACCCCTGCGATGCCTGCATCAGCATTCGCGTCGGCCTTCCGCATGTTGTTCGAGGGCCGAAGGCCGACATGGCCGATAATCGCTTTACCGAAATCCAGGTCGCCGGCGGACATTTTCGTGGTTTCGATGCCCACAACGATACGCGCGCCATCGACGGCAGGTATCCATCCGATATGGGCGGGCCGGAGCACACGGTGCTTCGTCCAGGCAAGCCCGGAACGTTCTATTCGTGCGGACAATGGCTGAACCATGCCGAGCGCGCCGGCGCCGCGGTGCTGGGTTTCATCCACGATGAAACCGCATGCAACTACCCGGTTGGCCAAACCCACAAGTCCATGTCGCTCGCCACTTCGACCGATGACGGCCTCACCTGGAATGGCCTTGGGCAAATCATCACCGGTACCGACGCTCCCACGGCGAACAAGAACACCGGTGAAGGCGATTGCACGGCGGTCAACGGGCAGGATGGCTTCTATTATGCTTACTGCTTTCGCGCCAGAGATGGAGCGCTGATCGTCGCGCGCGCGCCGGTGTCCAGCCCTGGTCCCGGCAAGTGGATGAAATTCTTCCAGGGCAGTTGGGACCAACCGGGCCTGGGAGGGCAAGCAACACGCCTCATGAATGGATCGGGCGTCAGCGCGGCGCGCTGGACGTCTACCGGCCAAACCGTGCTGACAGGCTGGGTCAAGGGCGGCCTCGGATTGTTTCTGAGCCGCGACCACACGACGCTCACGCCGCTGCCGGAGCCGCTGCTTGCCGTCGACCCCGGCGAGTGGAAGCGCCCGGCTCCATCGGAGCTCATCTTCTATCCAGTCATCCTCGACGCTACGACCGGCGCCAATCAACTCACGAATTCATGGATGCTGGTCTACGCCTACATGCAGCCCAACGAAGCCGGCAGCCAGAAATATCTGGTGTTTCGCGATGTCACGGTGTCGACCTCTGACACTCAGGCTTCCGCGCAGGTCGGCGTGTCGCTCGCACGTTGGTACAATGCAGGCTTGCACGACCATTGGTCGACGACGGCCGCGGTGCCGGGAAATGACAGCGCCTACAAGCTTGAAGCCAGGTCCGGCTTTCTGATGACGGCCGCCCCCATGGGCAAACCATCCACCGAAGTGGAAGACTGCGTCAGCGAACGTCCGGGACATCCCGATCATCTACTGGCGCAAAAGGGATTTTGCGAAGCGCACGCCTATCAGCGGCTGCGCACGGCGGGCTGGGTCTATGCCCAGCAGCAAGCGAATACGCAGCCGCTCTACCAATGCTACGCCGACAGCGAGGCGTCCCACTTCGCCTCCAATCGGCCGGATTGCGAAGGCAAAGGGCGGATGGAAATACTGCTCGGCTACGATCTGGTTCAATAGCCGCAAAGCGCCGCAGAGATAAACCATGAGATGCCCCAAAGAAATCGTCGGCCTGCTCTTGGGGCTTGCCGGAACGCTGTCCGTGTACCTGGCTCCAGCCGTGGCGCATGCCGAAGCCATCCTGACCGGCGTTAATTTCGTTCATCCCAGTCTGTTCAGCGTCGCGGACCAGAATGCCGCTTTTGCCCAGATGAAAATCGCCGGCGTGCGCGTCATCCGGTTCGGGATGGAGGACAAAGAGGACGAGAACCTCGATTTCATCAAGCGCGCCTATACGCAGAACATCCGGGTGGTGCTGATCTTCCACGGCAAGTACGCGCCCGGCGCGCCGGTGCGGCCTTATCGCCCGAAAGAATTTCCCGGCATGTGGCAAGGGCCGCCGATCTCATCTCTGGACCCCGGTCTGTCCCGGATTTATTTCCAGCAGTTTATCGACAAGCTCGATGCCGCCGGCGTAGCGCTGGCCGGCATCGAGCTTGAGAACGAAATCAACATGGCAGGCAACAACCCGGATTTTCGCTTGCCCGGCGAGGGACGCCTGCTCGGTCTTGACGATCTCTATCACGATCCTGAAGGCCAACAGGTTGCCAAAGGATATTTGCAATATCTGAAGGTGCTGGCCGCGTTGAAGGATGTGCGGGATCGTTCGAAGCTCAGCGCCCACACGCCGCTATTGCCCACCAGCCTCGTCGATGCCGGTCCCGAGGGAGCCTGGCCGACGCCGAAGAATTATGACGGTGTGAGTGCCGGCGCCACGATCGCGTTTTTTCGCGCCAATGGCGTGGACAGGCTGGTGGATGCCTACAATCTCCACACCTACCCATGGGCTGACGGCCCAGGCGAGAAGGTCTCCGCCATCCATCGCCTGCGACGCCTGCAGCAATTAGTACTGCCGCTGTGCTCTCCCGCCGGCAAACCATGCTGGGTGACGGAATGGGGTTTCCCGAACGACAGCAAGAGCTGTCCCTCCGATGAGAAGGCGCGCAGCCTGCTGGTCCCGGAAATGATGGAGGATTTCCGCCAGCTCACGCAGGAGAAGCGCCTCGCAGGTCTGATCTACTATTCCTGGCTCGGCGAGGCTCGCTTTGATGTCTACCGATGCGGCTCACTCACGAAGACGGGCCACCTTGCAATTGCACCGATACCCACCCATTGACCATCAATGTCCGGCTTGGCTTACTGTCGAGCGTTCGTGAACTCTCTTTCCCTCCCCCCTTGTGGGAGAGGGTGGATCGCATCGTAGATGCGAGACGGGTGAGGGGTCGCTGCCTCTCGTTATGTTGCTACCCCTCATCCGGCACGGACTTCGCGCAGCCGATGCGAAGCATCGGCGTCCTTTTCAAAGACGGCGGCCGGAGGCCGCCTATGGCCACCTTCTCCCACAAGGGGAGAAGGCAGTGCGGCTGACTTGTTCACCCCACCCGCCATTCCAGCACGCCGTCTTCAGCCGTGACGATATCGCCGGTCGACCCCACCGGCGTGCGATCCATATCCAAGAGATGCGCCAGTGTCGCGCGATCGGTTGAGGGGATGCGGGCCAGCGCGCGGGCATTGTCCGGCGTGCGCATCATCACCACGCCGTGCTCGACCTCGTTGTTGCGGCCGTAGAGCACCGTAAAGCTCTCGACCTTGCCTTTGCCGTTGGCCTCGGTCACAAAATCGGGTACCGCGCCGCGGTTGCGATCGGCCTCGGCCTGGACGCTGGTCTCTTGCGCAAGCGTGGCTTTCGGCGCCTGCCGCGACAGCACCAGGGCGTGATGCTTGGTGACAAAGCCGCCCTGGCCGTAGAGCAGGCCGAGCTTCGACCCGCTGCGCAGTTTTCGCACCATCGCGCAGGCGGCGTGAGTCATATAGGTGTTGAGCGGCGCGCCGAAAAACGTCAGCCCGCCATTGACGGTGGGCTGCACGTCGGGACCGAGCCCCAGCGTTCGCCGCGCCATCTTCGGCACGCAGGGAAAGCAGCTATAGAGTTCGATCGCGTCGAACGCCTTGCCGCTGCCGCCGGCGAGATCGATCGCGGCCTTAAGCACGGCATTCTGGGCGTGGCTTTCGAAGAACTGGTCGCGGATCAGATAATCGCGCGGTTCTTCAGCCGATGCGCCGCCCCAGAGATGAATCAGGCGGTCTTCCGCGATGCCGGCGGCGCGCGCCTTGGCGAGCGTAGTCATCAGGATCGCCGAGCCCATGTTGACGCTCGGATTGGCCACCATCAATTTGGTGTAGGGCCACGCGATCAGCCGATTGTCCGTTGTCGGCGTCGTGATCTCCTCGGGCTGGTAGTGCCGCTTTAGCCAGGACGAGGGATTTTGCGCGGCGACATCGGAATAGGTCGACCATAGGTGGCCGGATTCGGCCAGCGCCTCACGCGGGGTCTGCCCCCAATGCGCCGCGGAGGCGGCCTCGTAAAACGGATAGACCGACACCGGGCGGAACACGCCGAGTTTGACGGCGATCGGCTTCTGGAAGGCGGCGCCGCGCTTGGGTTCCTCGGCGTCCTTGGCAAAGGGCGTCCATGGCAGATCGACGCCGGCGCGTTCCGCCTTGGTCGCGGTCGACTGCGCCTCGGCGCCGCAGACCGCCGCGACGCTGCATTCGCCGCGCGCAATGCGCTGCGCGGCCTCATGCAGATAGCGGATCGGGCTTTCGCCGCCGACCGGGCCGTAATACGCGTGCGCGGGCTTGATGCCGAGGCGATCGGCGAGCTGTCGTTCCGGATCGCGATAGCGCCAGCTCAGGAAATTGACGATGTCGAGCGAGCCGATCTCGCCGAGCAATTTGGTTCCGCTATCCGCTTCGGCGCGCCTGAGCGCCTGTTCCAATAGGGCCAATGGCTCGAGGCCGTCGGCGATGTCCTTTGGACGATCGACGATCTCGCCGATGCCGACGATGACGGGAATGCGGTCTTCGGAGAAGGGGGCTGTGTTCGACATTATCTCTTCTTGCTTTGCTTTCTACATGGAGGGCTATCAAGCTTTTCGTCATTGCGAGCGAAGCGAAGCAATCCAGGGCAACAAGCAAGACTGGATTGCTTCGTCGCTGCGCTCCTCGCAATGACGAGGAAAAGCTACTCCGCCACCAGCGCGTTCATGTGCTCGATCGCCTCGATAAAATCTTCCTTGAATTCCTGGACTACGGCGCTTGCGGATTTCACGCTGTCGATCAGGCCGACGCCCTGG
Source organism: Bradyrhizobium sp. S69 (assembly GCF_009766005.1). Classification (GTDB taxonomy): domain Bacteria; phylum Pseudomonadota; class Alphaproteobacteria; order Rhizobiales; family Xanthobacteraceae; genus Bradyrhizobium. The sequence goes on from NZ_LMUK01000042.1 coordinate 100,050, forward strand.
CCGACGAAATAGCTCACGAGGTCGCGGGCCTGGGCGTTGCCGGCAGCCGCCGCGCGATCGATCGAATGAAAGGCGTCGCGGCTGATGATCGACTGCAACGGCATCGGCAGCGCGCCGGGGCTGTCGGGCCCGCGATCCCAGGCGTCGGTCCAGACCGAGCGCAATTGCCGCGCCGGCTTGCCGGTGCGGCCCTTGGAGCGAATGGCGTCGCGCGAGGACGCCGCGATCATCTTCTCGCGGAAGATTTCGGATGTCTCGGATTCGACGGTGGCGAGCCACACCGAACCGGTCCAGGCGCCGGCGGCGCCCATCGCCATGCACGCCGCCATCTGCCGCCCGGTCATGATGCCGCCGGCCGCCAGCACCGGCACGTCGCGGATCGGCTTGATCGCCTTGATCACTTCAGGCACCAGCACCATGGTGGAGACTTCGCCGCAATGGCCGCCGGCTTCGGTGCCCTGTACCACCAGAATGTCGACACCGGCGGCGACCTGGCGCAGCGCATGTTCCTTGGCGCCGACCAGCGCCGCCACCGGCACGCCATGCGCCTTGCCCATCTCGATCATCGCCTTTGGCGGCACGCCGAGCGCGTTGGCGATCAGCTTGATCGGATGCCTGAACGAGACTTCGAGCAATTCCAGCGCGCGCTGCGCGTCGAACGGCTGCGGTTGATTGGCGGCGACCTCGGTGATCGCGAGCTCGACCCCGTATTTCTTCAGCAGTTTTCGCGTGAAGTCGCGGTGCGCCGGCGAAATCCGCGTTTCGAGGCTTTTCCAGGTGACGTCCTTTTCGCCTGCGGTGGAAATGTTCTCCGGGATCAATACGTCGAGCCCATAGGGCTTGCCGTCGCAGTGATCGTCGATCCACTTCAATTCCTGCTCGATCGATTCGGGCGAATGCGCGGTGGCCCCCAATACGCCGAAGCCGCCGGCGCGGCTGACGGCCGCGACAACGTCGCGACAATGGCTGAAGGCCAGCAGCGGGAATTCTATTCCCAGCATCTCGCAGATCGGCGATTTCATGGTCGTGTCCACTCCCTGTGGGCGGCTGTTTTGCGTCGAACGCGAGCCTTGCCGCAACGCTAGCGCAGGATGGGTGGTTGTGCCAAGCGTGGCAACGAACGGACCTCATCCTGAGGAGTGGCCGCAGGCCGCGTCTCGAAGGATGTGCCACAAATATCATGGTTCGAGACGGCGCAAGTGCGCCTCCTCACCATGAGGTCTGCGTTCCGCCTCGCAGAATATGCGGTTTTGGGACGACCGGTTTTGTCACTTGCGCTTTTGCGTCGTGCGGAGAATGCTGCTCGCAACAAACAAAGAATCCCGTGGGAGTTTCCATCGATGTCCGCCTCATTATCCGTTCCCGGTCAATCCTCCGAAGCCTACGACGCCATCGTGGTCGGTGCCGGTTTCGCCGGAATGTACATGCTGCACCGGCTGCGCCAGCAGGGGCTGTCGGTGCGGGTCTACGAGCAGGGCGACGGCGTCGGCGGCACCTGGTACTGGAACCGTTATCCGGGGGCGCGCTGCGATGTCGAGAGCATGCAATATTCCTATTCGTTCTCGGACGAACTGCAGCAGCAATGGGACTGGAGCGAGCGCTACGCGCCGCAGCCCGAAATCTTGAAATACGCCAACCACGTCGCCGATCGTTTTGATCTGCGGCCGGACATTCAATTCAGCACGCGCGTCGAACAGGCCGTGTTCGATGAAAGCACCGACCGCTGGTCGGTCACCACATCCGCGAATGGCAAAACCAAAACCGTGACCGCGGCCTACGTCATTCTGGCGACCGGCTGCCTCTCGAATGCGCGAATGCCCGATATCAATGGCCTCAAGGATTTTAAAGGCGAGGTCTATCATACCGGTCATTGGCCGCATCATCCCGTCGATTTTACTGGCAAGCGCGTGGCGGTGATCGGCACCGGGTCATCGGCACTCCAGTCGGTACCCGTCATCGCGGCGCAAGCGAGCCATCTCACGGTATTTCAGCGCACCGCGAATTTTTCGATTCCGGCACGCAACGCGCCGCTGACGCCGGAGGAGCGCGATGCGTTCCGCTCGAACTATCCGGAGATTCGCCGCATCGCCCGCGAGGACATGCGCAACGGCATCTATCAGGAGATACCCGATCGCGGTGCGCTCGATGACGGCGACAATGAACGCCACGCCAAATATGAGACGCGATGGTCCAAAGGTGGCCTGACCTTCATGGGCGTCTACAACAACCTGGTGCTCGACCAGGCCGCCAACGACACCGCCGCCAGTTTCGTCCGCGACAAGATCGCCGAGATCGTCAGCGATCCGCACACGGCAAAGCTGCTGCAACCCAACGATCATCCGATCGGCTCAAAACGCATCTGCGTCGATACTGATTATTACGCGACGTTCAATCGGGCGAATGTCACGTTGGTCGATATCAGGGATGGCGGCATCGGCGAGATATTGCCGAATGCGGTGCGCGCCGGGGCTAAGGATTACGAGGTCGATGCGCTGGTGCTGGCGACCGGCTTTGACGCGATGACCGGGTCGGTTGCCAAGATCGACATCCATGGCCGGGGCGGCAGGACGCTGAATCAGAAATGGGCCGAGGGCCCGCGGACCTATCTCGGCCTGATGAGCGCAGGATTTCCCAATTTGTTTGTGATCACCGGCCCCGGCAGTCCGTCGGTGCTGTCCAACATGATCGTTTCGATCGAGCAGCATGTCGACTGGATCGCCGATTGCGTCGGCTATATGCGCGCGCACGGGTTTGCGGCGATGGAAGCGGAGACTGACGCCGAGGACAGGTGGGTCGCCCATGTCAACGAGGCCGCCTATGCCACACTCTATCCGCAGGCCAATTCCTGGTACATGGGCGCCAACATCCCGGGCAAGCCGCGGATCTTCATGCCCTATATCGGCGGCGTCGGTGCCTATCGCCAGATCTGCAACGACGTCGCAGCCAAGGGCTATCAGGGGTTCAGGATGACCGGTGCGGAGCGGCCGAAGCGGGCGGCGGCTGCGGCGTCATAAACGCCGTCATTGCGAGCCAACGGGTCGGGCGAACGCCCGCCCGATGACAGGCTCCGCGAAGCAATCCAGAGCAACAAGAAAGAACTGGATTGCTTCGTCGCAAGAGCCTCGCAATGACGAAAATGCGAAGTTCAGCGCTCCCGTAGGGTGGGCAAAGCGTAGCGTGCCCACCATATGCCATTCGAACGCTCGGCGGTGGGCACGGCGCGAGTGCGCCTTTGCCCACCCTACAAGTTAACTCGTTCCTCCTGGAGCCCATCCGAATGACCGACGCGCCCGTCACTGACCCATCCGCCTATACGCCGCCCCAAGTCTGGACCTGGAACAAGGAAAGCGGCGGCCGGTTCGCCAGCATCAACCGCCCGATCGCGGGGGCGACCCACGACAAGGAGCTGCCGGTCGGCAAACATCCGTTTCAGCTCTATTCGCTGGCAACCCCGAACGGCCAGAAGGTCACCATCATGCTTGAGGAGCTGCTGGCGGCCGGGCATAAGGGCGCCGAGTACGATGCATGGCTGATCAAGATCGACGGCAATCAGTTCGGCAGCGGCTTTGTCGACGTCAATCCGAACTCCAAGATCCCGGCGCTGATGGACCGCAGCGGGCCGACGCCGATAAGGGTGTTCGAATCCGGATCGATCCTGCTGCACCTTGCCGAGAAGTTTGGCGCATTCCTGCCGGCGAGCGGCCAGGCGCGGGCGGAATGCCTGTCATGGCTGTTCTGGCAGATGGGCAGCGCGCCTTATCTCGGCGGCGGCTTTGGGCATTTCTATGCCTACGCGCCGACCAAGATCGAATACGCCATCGACCGCTTCGCGATGGAGGTCAAGCGCCAGCTCGACGTGCTCGACCGGCGCCTTGCCGACAATGAATATCTCGCAGGCCACGACTACACGATCGCCGACATCGCGGTCTGGCCGTGGTACGGCGGCCTGGTGAAGGGCTTGCTGTACGGCGGCGGTGAATTCCTGTCGGTGCAGGACTACAAGAACGTGCAGCGCTGGACCGACGCCATCGCCAAGCGCCCCGCCGTCAAACGTGGCCGCATCGTCAATCGGATTTCCGGCGATCCCGCCAGCCAATTGCACGAGCGCCACGACGCCGGCGATTTTGACACCCGGACGCAGGACAAGATCGGCGAGCCCACGAAGGCGTGATGGCGTAGGGCGGATTAGCGGAGCGTAATCCGCCGCTCACCGGCAATGAAATGGCGGGTTACGCTTCGCTGACCCGCCCTACCGCTTCGCACCTTCCGCCGCCGGAAATACGATGCGGTCGTCAGTGCGGCAGTAGCGATCGGCGAACATCCGGCCGATCGGGTGGTAGCGCTCCATGTGCACGCGCATCGCCGCCGGGTCCCATAATTCGTCGCGGATATGGAAATTAATGCCTTCGCCCATGATCAGCAGCCGGTCGCTGTTGACGTCGATGGTCTTCCAGGTTTTGCACTCCATCGCCCAGGGCGCGTCGGCCAATCGCGGCACCGCGATTCTGCTCGATGGCGCGAGCTTGAGCCCGAGATAATCGGGCTCGCCGATCTCCGGTGGAAAATCGCCGCTCGATTCGTGCATCGCCTGCGCCAGCGGCTCGTCGGTCATGTTGACGACAAACTCATTGGTGCGTTGGATATTGGCCACCGTGTCCTTGATCAGGCCGTCCGGCGCCAGATTGGCGGCGAACATGCAGAGCGGCGGATCCTCGCAGAACACGTTGAAGAAGCTGAACGGGGCGGCATTGACCACGCCGGTGGGACCGATCGTGGTCACCCAGGCGATCGGCCGGGGCAGCACGAACGATGCCAGCAATTTATAGCGCTCGCGCGGCGTGAGGTCGGCAGGGGCGTATTGCATTGGAAAGGCTCCGGTAGGTGGGCACGGCGCGAGCGCCTTTGCCCACCCTACGAGCCAGTCTCCGTCATTGCGAGCGTCAGCGAAGCAATCCAGGGCCGCAAGAAAAGACTGGATTGCTTCGTCGCTGGCGCTCCCGCAATGACGGCTGCGGCCACTTTCGGGAGTAGACGCCTACGGCATGCTCAGTTCGTGCCGGCCGACCACCATCCAGTGCACTTCATCGGGGCCGTCGGCAAACCGCAGATGCCGCACGTCCTGGTACATTTCGGCCAGCGGCGTCCATTGCGAGATGCCGGTGGCGCCGTGCATCTGGATCGCCTGGTCGATCACCTTGCAGGTGCGCTCGGGCACCATGGCCTTGACCATGCTGACCCAGATCCGCGCTTCCTTGTTGCCGAGCACGTCCATCGCCTTGGCGGCTTTCAGCACCATCAGCCGCATCGCCTCGATTTCACAGCGGGCCTGCGCGATGATCTGAAGATTGCCGCCGAGATGGGCGATCTTCTTGCCGAAGGCTTCACGCGTCAGGCCGCGCGACACCATCAGGTCGAGCGCCTTTTCCGCCTTGCCGATGGTGCGCATGCAATGATGGATGCGGCCCGGCCCGAGCCGGACCTGTGAGATTTCAAAGCCGCGGCCTTCGCCGAGCAGGAGGTTCTCCTTGGGCACGCGCACATTGTTGAAGCGCAGATGCATGTGGCCGCGCGGCGCATGATCGTGCCCGAACACATGCATCGGTCCGAGGATCTCGACGCCGGGCGTGTCCTTGGGCACCAAAATTTGCGATTGCTGCTTGCTGGGGGCGGCGTCCGGATTGGTCTTCACCATCACGATCATGATCTTGCAGCGGGGATCGCCAACGCCCGAGATGTAATATTTCTCGCCGTTGATCACCCACTCGTTGCCTTCGAGCTTGGCGGTCGTCGAAATGTTCTTGGCGTCGGAGGAGGCGACATTGGGTTCGGTCATCGCATAGGCGGAACGGATTTCGCCGGCCAACAGCGGCTTCAGCCACTTCTCCTTCTGCTCCTTGGTGCCGACCCGCTCCAGCACTTCCATGTTGCCGGTGTCCGGCGCCGAGCAGTTCATGGTTTCCGAGGCCAGTGGATTTTTCGCGAGCTCGACCGCGATATAGGCGTAGTCGAGATTCTTCAGCCCCTGGCCGGTCTCGTCATCGGGCAGGAAGAAATTCCACAGGCCCTCTTCCTTGGCCTTTGCCTTGGCCTTGCCCAGCACCTCGAGCTGGCCGTCGGTAAAACTCCAGCGGTCGGTCTTGCCCTCGCCGAGCCGGTAAAACTCGACCGACATCGGGTCGACGGTTTCCCGGATGAATTTCTTGACGTGCTCATAGAGCGGCCGGACCTCGTCCGACATCCTGAGATCGTTGAGCTCTTCGCCGGGATTGAGGTTATAGGTCGTGGTTCGCGGCACGTAGGCGTGTTTCATCGGGTTCTCCCTTTGGCGCAGTTGTTCGGCGCAGGTTGTTGTCGGGGGCGCGCGCTCAGCGCTCGTTAGAGGCAATGTAGACGGCGGCGAGGGCCCTGCACAAGCGGCGATGGTGCGGCTTTTTCCGCGTGACGGGAAGTTACCTGACGTCATCGCCCGCGAAGGCGGGCGATCCAGTATCCCAGAGCGCTCGTGATGGAATCGAAAAGATACGGCGTACTGGATACCCCGCCTTCGCGGGGTATGACGGTGTTTGGTGGGGCGGCACTTCGCGCCGCACGAACGATCAAAACGCGGTATACCCGCCATCGATCACAAAACAATCCGCGGTGTGATAGCTCGACGCCTTGCTCATCAGATAGACCGCGATGCCGCCGAAATCGGAGGGCTCGCCGAACCGCCGCACCGGAATCCGCGGCATCACGTTGGCGACGAACTTGTCATTGGCCATGATGCCGGCGGTCATGTCGCTCTTGATCCAGCCGGGCAGGATCGCGTTGGCGGTGACGCCGTAGCGCGCCAGTTCGACGGCAAGCGCGCGGCACAGCGCGTTGAGCGCAGCCTTGGTGCCCGCATAGTGCTCGTTGCGCGCGGTGCCGAACAGCGAGGCGAGGCTTGAGGTCGCTACCAGTCGACCAAAGCCGTCGCCGGCTTCGGCGCGCTCGGTCATGTGGCGCGCGGCGGCCTGGAACACGTGGAACACGCCGTCGAGATTGGTCGCGAACATCTTGCGCCATTCCTCTTCGGTGCGGTCGATGAAGGCGCGCCGTCCGCCGCCACCGATGCCGGCATTGGCAAAGCAACCGTCGACCCGGCCGAAATGATCGAGTGTCGCCTTCATTGCGGCCTTGACCGAGGCGGGATCGCTGACGTCGCAGATGCGGGTGTCGATCTTGCCGGGACCCGCGGCCATGCTGGCCGCGGCGCTTGTGTTCTTGTCGGCGTTGCGGCCCCAGATCGAGACATTGCAGCCGGCGGCATTCAGCGCCTGCGCGATGCCAAGGCCGATACCGCCATTGCCGCCGGTGATCACGGCGACGCGGCCCGAAAGATCGAAAATGCTCATGCGCGTTTCCATTTCCTTATTATGTGGCCTGCGTTCCATAGCGTTTTCGAGCGAAGTGGCTACCGGTTCGCGTGAAGAAAACGCGGTAAAAACAAAAGCAGGCCGATGTTCTGAGCCAACCATGGACAAGGCCGTCCGAAAAATCAAATATGGCCCGGAGAGTTCGGATCACAGCCACCGCGGAGCCAATCACGCGGGCCCAAACCCAAAGAGGAAACCATGCAGTTCAAGCACGTCACGCTGGAGTTCGACGGCCACGTTGCCGTCCTGAAACTCGACCACCAGGAAGTCATGAACGCGGTCTCGATCGACATGCTCGGCGGCCTTGCCGAGGCGCTCGACGCGATCGAGGACAAGCGCGGGGAAGTGCGCTGTCTGGTGCTGACCGGCGCCGGACGCGCGTTCTGCACCGGCGCCAACCTTCAGGGCCGCAATAACCAGAAGCCGGGCAAGAGCAACGCCGGGGCGGCGCTGGAAACCGCGTTCCATCCGTTCCTGCGGCGCCTGCGCAATCTGCATTGCCCGATCGTGACCTCCGTCAACGGGCCCGCCGCCGGCGCCGGGATGAGTTTTGCGCTGATGGGCGATATGATCCTGTGCGCGCGCTCGTCCTATTTCCTGCAAGCGTTCCGCCGCATCGGCCTAGTGCCGGATTGCGGTTCGACCTGGATCTTGCCGCGGCTGATCGGCAAGGCGCGGTCGGTGGAGCTGTCGCTGATGGGCGAGCGGCTGCCGGCGGAGAAGGCGCTGGAATGGGGGCTGGTCAACCGGGTCCATGACGATGCGGCCTTGATGGAAGAGACCATGAAGCTCGCGCATGATCTGGCGAACGGTCCGACGGTGGCGCTGTCGCTGATCCGGAAACTCTATTGGGACAGCCCGGAAAATTCGTTCGAGCAGCAGCTCAACCTCGAATTCGAGTCGCAGCGTACCGCGGGCTCGACGGTGGATTTCAAGGAGGGCGTCACCGCGTTCCTGGAAAAGCGCCCGGCGAAATTCCACGGTAAATGAATGAGATGATCGAAGCCGAACTCGGACGCTGTGTCGCCTCCTGGGTTCCAGGCGCGACCGGCGTCGGCGGCGCCGAAAAACTGTCCGGCGGCGCCAGCCAGGAGACCTGGTCGTTCGACATCCTGCATCCCGACGGCAACATCGGCGCCATCCTGCGCCGTGCGCCACCGGGTTATGGCGCGTCGCCGTCGCGCGCGGCCGGGCTCGATGCCGAGGCAACGCTGATGCAGCTTGCCCACGCCGCCGGCCTGCCGTCGCCGGAGGTGATGGGTGTGTTGCAACCGCAGGACCAACTCGGAATTGGTTTCGTGATGCGGCGGATCGCGGGCGAGACCATTGCGCGCAAGATCCTGCGTGACGCGCAATTCGCTGGCGCGCGTCCGCTGCTGGCGCGTCGGCTCGGTGAGGTCGCGGCCGGCATCCACGGACTGGACGCGGCGAAATTGCCCGAGTTGCGCACGATGAGCGCGACCAAGGAGATCGCGGATCTCGAGCGGGAATACCGCGGGTTCAATTGGCCGCGCCCGGTGTTCGAGCTGGCATTACGTTGGCTGCGTGAGCGCGATCCGGGTCAGTCGGACGAGGTGACGCTGGTGCATGGCGATTTCCGCCATGGCAATCTCATCATCGGTCCGGACGGTTTGCGCGCGGTGCTGGATTGGGAACTGGCCCATCTCGGCGATCCCATGGAGGATCTCGGCTGGATCTGCGTCAATTCGTGGCGCTTTGGCGAGATCGACAAGCCGGTCGGTGGTTTTGGGTCGCGCGAGGAATTATTCGCCGGCTACGAGGCGGCGGGACGCAAGGTCGATCCGGATCGCGTGATGTTCTGGGAAGTGATGGGCACGCTGCGCTGGGGCGTGATGTGCTGCGGCATGATGCAGCGCTTTCGCGCCGGCCCCGATCATTCGATGGAGCGCGCCATGATCGGGCGCCGGTCGTCGGAGACCGAGATCGATCTGTTGCGGTTGTTGGCGCCGCGGGCATGATCCCAAAAAGTGGAATCCGGTTTTTGGATCAGATCATGCCCAATATAAAGGGGAGTTGAGATGCAGGACGAACCGACACCTGGCGAATTGATCAAAGCGGTCGCGGACTTCCTGCGCAACGAGATCGCGCCCGTCATCAAGGGCCACAACGCCTTCAAGCTGCGCGTCGGCATCAACGCGCTTGATCTGGTGACGCGACAACTGGCGCTGCAGCCGGCCAGTGACGCCGCGGAAACCGCGCGGCTGAGGCAATTACTCGGCGCCGACGGCTCGCTGGTGGAGCTTAACCTCGCGCTGTCGGAGAGGATTGCAAAGGGCGAGGTCGATCTGCAAACGCCTGAGCTGTCCAACCATCTCTGGCAAACCACGATGGACAAGCTCGCCGTCGATCAGCCGAATTACGCGTCGTATAAGAGGGAATTCGAGAATAAGAATGGTTAGCGCCGCCTTTCACTTTCGTCATTCCGGGGCGTGCGAAGCACGAGCCCGGAATCCATAACCCCTGTGTTGTTGTTCGGTACTAGACGTGGACACAGGGAGTATGGATTCCGGGCCTGCGCAAGAGCGCATCCTCAGGTACGCAATTGCGTACCGGGGAATGACTACGTCACTTCCCCACCCATTTCGGCGCGCGCTTCTCCGAGAATGCCTTGGGGCCCTCGATGTAGTCCTGCGACGCGGCCATCGCCTTCACGGCCGGATATTCGCGCTGCTCGGTCATGGCCTGCTCCAGCGAAACCGCGAGGCCTTTTTCGATCGCCTGCTTGGAGGCGCGGATCGACATCGGACTGTTCTTGGCGATGGTCTCGGCCCAGCGCTCCGCGGTCTCCATCAGTTGATTGAGCGGGACCACTTCGTTGACGAATCCGAGCTCAAGACCTTCCTTGGCCGAGACGTGGCGCGCGGTCAGGATCATGCCCATGGCGCGCTTCAGCCCGATCTGTCGCGGTAGCCGCTGCAATCCGCCGGCGAGCGCTGCGAGGCCGACGCGCGGCTCGGGCAGCGCAAACGTGGCGTTGTCGGAGGCGATGATGAGATCGCAGGCCAGGGCTACTTCAAAACCGCCGCCCATCGCGACGCCGTTGACGGCGGCGATGATCGGCTTGTCGCAGTCGAACCGCGACGTCAGTCCGGCGAAGCCGCCTTTGTCCCAGCCGCGCTTGCCGCCCGCGGCCTGCCATTTCAGGTCGTTGCCGGCGCAGAACGCCTTGTCGCCGGCACCGGTGACGATCGCCACCCATTGTTCCGGATCGGCGGCGAAATCGTCGAACACCTTGTTGAGTTCGAAATGCGCGTCGATATGCAGCGCGTTGTACACTTCCGGGCGCGACAGCGTCACCGTCGTGATCGGGCCCTTGCGCGTCACCTTGGAGAATTTCAGGTCCATGTTGGCTCCCATTGTGGTTTGCTCCCGTTGTGTTCTGTCGCGGTGTCTGCCGCGCGATTTTCCGCCGCGCGGCTTTTTCTGCGGCGAGGAATTTCGTAGCAATAGTAGCGTGGCCTCGGCCTGCGATGCCATCCAATTACGCCGGCAGGCTCCGCGCCACAAGCCGCGGTGGCTGGCTTGACTTAACTTGACTTGGGGCCGGTCTTCTCAGCTTAATCGAGTGAGCGGCCCCGATGATAACAGGCGCTGCCAAAAAAGATAAAGTGGAGGAACTGCCTTGGATTTCGCATTGCCGGCCGACCTTGTCGCCTATCTCGATGAACTCGATCGCTTCATCGCGCGCGAGATCAAGCCTCTGGAAGAGGCCGACGACAACATCCGTTTCTTCGACCACCGCCGCGAATGGGCACGCACCGATTTCGATCAAGGCGGCCTGCCGCGGCATGAATGGGAAGCGCTGTTGCGAAAGGTCAAAAATCTGGCCGACGCCGCCGGCCATCTGCGTTTCGCGATCCCGAAGCGTTATGGCGGCAAGGACGGTTCCAATCTCTGGATGGCCGTGATCCGCGAGCATTTTGCGTCGAAGGGGCTTGGCCTGCACAACGATCTGCAAAACGAGCATTCGATTGTCGGCAATCTGCCGCTGGTGACCATGCTCGACCGCTACGGCCGCGACGACCAGAAGGCGATGATCGACGGCTCCATCACTGGCAAATACCGCATCACGTTCGGTCTCACCGAGCCCGAACACGGCTCGGACGCCACCCACATGGAAACCCGCGCGGTGCAGGCCACCCGTGACGGCGTTGCGGGATGGGTCATCAATGGCGAGAAGATGTGGACCACCGGCATGCATATCGCCAGCCATTGCGCGCTGTTCGCGCGCACGTCGGGCAATGACGGCGATGCGCGCGGCATCACCTGCTTCCTGGTGCCGGCCGACAGCAAAGGCGTCAAGATCGAGGAATATATGTGGACCTTCAACATGCCGACCGATCATCCGCGGGTCAGCTTTACCGATGTGTTCGTGCCCGACGATGCGCTGTTCGGCGAGATCGGACGTGGATTGTCGCTGGCGCAATGTTTTGTCCATGAGAACCGCATTCGGCAGGCCGCGAGTTCACTCGGCGCGGCGGTGTATTGCATCAATGAAAGCGTCAAATATGCGCGCGAGCGAAAGCCGTTCGGCAAGGCGCTGGCCGAGAACCAGGCGATCCAGTGGCCGCTGGTGGAACTCGCGACGCAGGCGGAGATGTTACGGCTGTTGATCCGCAAGACCGCGTGGGAAATGGATCAACTGACCCAGGCACAGGTCGAGCACACGCTGTCCGACAAGGTTTCGATGTGCAACTTCTGGGCAAACCGGCTGTGTTGTGAATCCGCCGACCGCGCCATGCAGGTCCATGGCGGCATGGGCTACTCGCGCCACAAGCCGTTCGAGCACATCTACCGCCATCACCGCCGCTACCGCATCACCGAAGGCAGCGAGGAAATCCAGAAGCGCAAGGTCGCGGGATTTTTGTTCGGGTATATGGGGGCGGGGAAGCATTGAGGGGGAGTTTCAATGCACCGCGCCGCTTAAATGTGCGCGTCGTCCCCGCGAAGGCGGGGACCCATACGCCGTGTCACTCGTGTTCGGGAAAGCAATCGTGGCCTTGTTAAGTCGCTGTGCCGTAGCCGCAAGCGCCAGGGGTTATGGGTCCCCGCCTTCGCGGGGACGACGGATCCCCTCAATTCACCTGTCGATCTTTGCCCTCCCAATACGGATCGCGCAGATGCCGCCGCAGGATCTTGCCTGACGCGTTGCGCGGCAAGGCTTCGATGAAGTCGACGGTCTTCGGCGTCTTGAAGCCGGCGATGCGTTCGCGGGTGAAGTTGATGATGTCGGTTGAGGTCGCGGTCTTGCCCGATTTCATCACCACGATCGCCTTGACCGCTTCGCCCCATTTATCGTCGGGAACGCCGACCACGGCGACTTCGGCGACATCGGGGTGGTCGCAGATCGCGCTCTCGACTTCGGCGGGGTAGATGTTTTCGCCGCCGGAGATGATCATGTCCTTGATACGGTCGTGGATATAGAGGTAGCCGTCCTGGTCCATGTAACCGGCGTCGCCGGTGCGCAGCCAGCCGTCGGCTCCAAGCGTTCGGGCCGTGGCCTCCGGCAGATTCCAGTAGCCGGCCATGTTGGAGCCGGAACGCGTGGCGATTTCACCGACTTCACCGGTCGGCAATTTGTTGCCGGCGGCATCGAGGATCGCAAGCTCAACGCCGGGCAGCGCCTTGCCGGCTGAACGCATGCGGTCCAGTCCCTCGATATGGTCTTCCGGCGGCAAAGCGACGATGGTGCCGGTGGTTTCGGTCATGCCGTACATCTGCACGAAGCCGCATTTGAAGACGTCGATGCATTCCTTCAGCAGCGCTGCGGGAATCGGCGAGGCCCCATAGAGCATGTATTTCAACCGCGAGAAATCGACCTGCCGCGCGCGCGGCTGCCGCACCACGAACTGCATCGCGGCGGGCACCATGAACAGTTTTGTGATTCCGGATTGCTCGAAGAAATCCAGCACTTTGGTCGGATCGAATTCCCGGGCGATCACGCCGGTGGCGCCGTGATAGACGCCGAGCGTGCCCCAGCCGGAGCCGCCGATGTGGAAGATCGGCATCGCGACCAGCGAGACGTCGTCCTCGTTCCATGTGTTCCAGGCCGGCCGCTCAGCGCCGCCGGCGCGCACCAGATTGAGGAAATTGGCGTGCGACAGCATGGCGCCCTTTGGCTTGCCCGTGGTGCCGGAGGTATAAAGCTGGATCGCGATGTCCTTCGGGCTGATCTCGACCCTCGGATCGTCGCCGCTCTGGGCGTCGCGCCATTTGGCATAATCCTGCCATTCCGGCGCGCCGCCTTCCGTGGTGATGATGGTGCGGACGCTGGGCAATTGCGCCCGTATGTTATGAACCTGGGTGATGAATTCGGGGCCTACGAACAGCACCGGCGCCTTGCAGTCCTCGACGATGAAGGCGATCTCGGGCCCGGCGAGGCGCCAGTTCACCGGCGCCATCACGATGTTGGCTTTCATGGCGCCCAGCAGCAGCTCGAAATAGAAGTCGCTGTTCTTGCCGAGATAGGCGATGTGTTCATGCGGTTTGACGCCAAGCGCGCGCAGCGCATTGGCGACGCGATTGGTGTTGATATCGAGTTCGACAAAACTGGTCCGGCGTCCCTCGAATTCGAATACGGTGGCATTACCGCGGGTCTTGGCCCGCGAACGCACCATATCGGCAAGGTTTTGCCAGTCCTCTGCGTTGGACATGATTCCCCCTGGAAGACGTTTGTTGTTTTTTATCGGCGGCTGTCGTCCCGGCCTCCGCGCCGGGACCCATACGCCGTGTCGTGTCAGTGTAGCACGATAGCGGACATTCTTAGCAACAACCGAAGCCAGGGGGTGATGGGTCCCGTTCGCAGGGACGACCGCTTACCCCCGCGCAGAGCGGTCCTTTTCGTTCTGGGCCTTGATCTGGTCGCGGGCGCGCTCCCAGTCGGCGTCGGACCAGTCGCGCAGCTCGTAGAAGTTTCCGCCGGTCGCCAGCGCCTGCGCGCCATCCATCGCGATGGTCTCGCCGCTGATCCAGTCGCAGCCGCCGGAAATCAGGAATACCGCGAGGTTTTGCAATTCCTCCATCTTGCCGACGCGGCCCATCGGATTGCGCGCGATGGTGCGCGCGCCCGGCTCGTCGCCCGGATTGAGCCGTTTGCTCATGCCCTCGGTTGGAATTTCACCAGGTGCGATGGTATTGAGACGAATGCCGTACTTTCCCCATTCCATCGCCAGCGACATCGTCATGGCGTGGATCGCGGATTTGCTCATCGCCGACGGCACCACATAGGGCGAACCGTTGCGCACCCAGGTCACGGTGATCGACACCACGTTGCCGCGCTGCTTGCCCGCGATCCAGCGCCGGCCGACCGCGTGCGTCACATAGAACGTGCCGTGCATCACGATATTGGCGACCGCATCGAAGCCCCGCGGTGTCAGGTCCTGCGTGCGGGAGACAAAATTGCCGGCGGCGTTGTTGATGAGGTCGGTGAGGGGACCCGCGGTCCAGATTTGCCCGATCATCTCGTCAACCGCGAGCGCGTTGCGGATATCGACGCCGTGGCTGACCACGCGGCCGCCGTGCAGGTCCATCAATTCGGTCGCGGTTTCGTCGCAGACGCTTTTGCGGCGGCCGCAAATATGAACCTCGGCGCCCAGTTCGAGAAAACGCGCCGCCATGGATTTGCCGAGGCCGGTGCCGCCGCCCGTCACCAGAATGCGCCGCCCGGCGAGAAGCTGATCGTTGAACATGGTTTCCACCCGAGGAGATTGTCTGTTAATTGGTCGTTTGACTAAATCCGGACAGCGCCGTCCTGTAAAGCGGCACCGAAGAATAAGCGTGGAGGAATTCTCATGGAACAACGCGTCTCGATATCGATTTCGGACGGTATCGCCGACGTCCGCCTGGTGCGGGCGGACAAGATGAACGCGCTCGATGCCGCGATGTTCGAGGCGCTGGTTGCCGCCACCGAGCGGTTGGGCCAAGAGAAAGGGGTGCGAGCGGTAGTATTGTCCGGCGAGGGCCGGGCGTTCTGCGCCGGCCTCGACATGGGCCGTTTCGCCGCGATGAAGGAAACGGGCGGTAACGGGATAGCGGGCGGCGAGAGCCGCGACCTGACCGCGCGAACCCATGGCCTGGTCAATTTCCCGCAACAGGCGGTCTGGGGCTGGCGCCAACTCCCGGTGCCGGTGATTGCCGCGATCCAGGGCGTGGCGTTCGGCGGCGGCTTCCAGCTCGCGCTCGGCGCCGACATGCGTTTCCTGGCCCCGGACGCCCGGATGTCGATCATGGAAATCAAATGGGGCCTGGTGCCGGACATGGCGGGAACGCCGATCCTGGCCAGCCTGGTGCGCGACGATATTTTGCGGGAGCTCACCTATACGGGCCGGATCTTCTCGGCGCATGAAGCCCTCGGCTATGGCCTCGCGACGCGCGTGTGCGACGACCCGCGCGCGGCGGCCTTCGAAGTTGCGCGCGAAATCGCGGGCAAAAGCCCCGATGCCATCCGCGCCGCCAAGCGGCTGCTCAACAAGCTCTCGGTCGATCCCGGTCCGGCGCTGCTCGCCGAGTCGGTCGAGCAGCAGAAGCTGTTGGGGAGCGCCAACCAGCTTGAGTCCGTGAGCGCCAACATCGAAAAACGTGCGCCGAAATTTGCGGATGTGTGATTCCACGCGCCGTCATGGCCGGCATAGCCGTCCGAAGGACGGCGTCGCTTCCGCTAGCCTATGTTCCGGCCATCCACGTCTTACCTTACGACAGCCGAAGTAAGACGTGGATCACCGGGACAAGCCCGGTGATGACGAAAACATCAGTGTTCCAATAAAGAAAAAACAAATGAGTGAAACGTCACCCCTCTTCCTCGGCATCGTCAGCGGCGAGCGTCGGTGCGATCATGCTGAAGTCGCCGACCGCGTGGCCCGCATCGCCAGCGGGCTGCATCAGCTTGGCGTCGGGCAGGGCGCCTGCGTCTGCGTTCTCATGCGCAACGACATCACCTTCATGGAAGCCGCCTATGCCGCGATGCGGCTCGGCGCCTATGGCGTGCCGGTCAACTGGCACTTCAAGCCGGAGGAAATCAATTACATCCTGCAGGACTCGCAAAGCTCGGTCCTGATCGGCCACGCCGACTTGCTGCACCCGTTGCGTGGCGCGATCCCCGCCGGCGTCACCGTGCTCAGCGTGCCGACGCCGCCGGAAATCCTGGGGGCTTACAGGATCGATCCTGATTTGCTCGGGCCACCTGATTTCGCGATCGACCTGGAATCCTGGCTTACGCAATACTCACCCTATGACGGGCCTGTGGTGCCGCAGCCGCAGAACATGATCTACACGTCGGGCACGACAGGTCACCCGAAGGGCGTTCGCCGAGCCGCGCCGACGCCGGAACAGACGCGCGCCTCGGAGCGGATGCGGGCGCTGATCTATGGCTTGAAGCCGGGTGTGCGGGCGTTATTGCCGGGTCCGCTCTATCATTCCGCGCCGAACTCATTCGGCCTGCGCTCGGGGCGTCTCGGCGGCGCGCTGGTGCTGATGCCGCGATTCGAGCCGGAGGAATTCCTGCGGCTGATCGAGGCGCAAGCGATCGACACCCTTTTCATGGTGCCGACCATGTTCATCCGGCTGTTGAAGCTACCGGAGGCGGTGCGCAAGAAATATGACGTCTCCTCGCTGCGCCATATCGTTCATGCCGCAGCACCTTGTCCGGCCGACGCCAAACGCGCCATGATCGAATGGTGGGGACCGATCATCACGGAATATTACGGCAGCACCGAAGCCGGCGCATTGACCTTTGCCACTTCCGACGACGCGCTGAAGAAGCCTGGCACTGTCGGCAGGATACTGGAAGGTGTCGAGCTGCGCTTTCTGGGTGACGATGGCGGCGCGGTAGCGCCGGGTGAAATCGGTGAAATCTATTCCCGGGCGGCCGATCAACCTGATTTCGCCTATCACAACAAACCCGAAAAGCGCGCCGAGGTCGAGTGCGACGGTTTTGTCACCTCGGGCGATGTCGGCTACATCGATCCGGACGGCTATGTCTTCATCTGCGATCGCAAGCGCGACATGGTGATCTCGGGCGGTGTCAATATCTATCCCGCCGAAATCGAGGCCGCGCTGCATGCGGTTGCCGGCGTCCACGATTGCGCGGTGTTCGGTATCCCCGACGAGGAGTTCGGCGAGGCATTGATGGCGGTGGTCGAGCCGCAGCCGGGTGTCACAC
This sequence comes from Bradyrhizobium sp. S69, assembly GCF_009766005.1. Lineage (GTDB taxonomy): Bacteria > Pseudomonadota > Alphaproteobacteria > Rhizobiales > Xanthobacteraceae > Bradyrhizobium. The sequence goes on from NZ_LMUK01000042.1 coordinate 117,624, forward strand.
TCGAGGCAGCCGACATCCGCCGTCAGCTCAAGACGTCGCTGGCCGACTACAAAGTGCCAAAACATGTCGAAATCCACCGCGCTTTGCCGCGCGAGGATTCCGGCAAGATCTTCAAGCGGCGCCTGCGCGATCCCTATTGGGAGCGGGCAGGGCGGAAGATTTAGAGCGATAGAACACACCGCCGTCGTCCCGGCGAAGGCCGGGACACATACGCCGTGTCCTATCGTTTGAGCGATGGGATAGACGCCTTCCGCAACATAACCACCAGTGGCTATGGGTTCCGGCGTTCGCCGGGACGACGAAAGGGCTCGCATCGATAAGGAAGATCGCCCTCATCTTGATCTTGCGCTGCGCCGCAAAAATTGCGACTCATGGCTGCCGGGCAATTTCTGGAGCAGATGGATGTCGTCCCAGATCATGCCTTCCGATACCGACGCACGTCCCAACCGCGGTGACGATGTCGCTGCCCTCGAAGCGGATGCCCTGCTGCGGGAGGATATTCGGCTGCTCGGGCGCATCCTCGGCGACACCGTGCGCGACCAGGAAGGCGCCGAATTGTTCGACCTGGTCGAGCGCATCCGGCAGACCTCGATCCGGTTTCACCGTGACGAAGACCGCCTGGCCAGGGGCGAGCTGGAAACCATCCTCGACGGTATGTCGATCAGCGAGACCGTGCGCATCGTACGCGCGTTCAGCTATTTTTCGCACCTCGCCAACATTGCCGAGGACCAGAACAATATCCGCCAGATGCGCGCGCGCGGCGCCCAGCGTCCCGGAACGCTCGCCAGCACGCTGGCGCATGCGCGCGAGGCCGGCTTCAGCGCCGCTGACCTGCGAAGGTTTTTCAAGGAAGCACTGGTCGGCCCGGTCTTGACCGCGCACCCGACCGAAGTGCGCCGCAAGAGCACGATCGACCGCGAGATGGAGATCGCGGCGTTGCTCGACCGGCGCGAGCGGGTCCAGTTGACGCCGGAAGAGCGCGAGGCCAGCGACGAGCAATTGCGCCGCGAAGTGCTGACGCTCTGGCAGACCAATTTGTTGCGCCGGACCAAGCTCACCGTGCTCGACGAAGTCGCCAACGGGCTGTCGTTCTACGATTATACCTTCCTGCATGAGGTGCCGCTGCTGCATTGCAGCCTGGAGGACCGGCTGAACCAGGAGGCGGGCGGCGACGCGGGCGAACTGGCGTCGTTCCTGAAAATGGGAAGCTGGATCGGCGGCGATCGCGACGGCAACCCATTCGTGACCGCCGAGGTGATGCGCGGCACGCTCCGGCTGCAGTCAAGCCGCGTGATGAATTTTTATCTCGAGGAACTGCACGTCCTCGGCTCCGAGCTGTCGCTGGCCGCCCATCTGGCCGATGTGTCCGAGGAACTGCGCGCGCTCGCCAAACGATCGCCCGATACCTCGCCGCATCGAAGCGGCGAGCCGTATCGACTGGCGGTATCCGGCATCTATGCGCGGCTCACTGCGACCGCCGCGAGGCTGGAGGTGGAAACCACCCGCCGGCCGGTCGGCGAGGCCGCGTCCTATACCAGCGTCAACGAGTTCAAGGCCGATCTCGACGTGCTCGATCGTTCGCTGATCGCGAATAATTCAGGCGTGATCGCGCGCGGGCGGCTGCGGCTGTTGCGGCGGGCGGTGGATTGTTTCGGCTTTCATCTGGCTTGTCTCGACATGCGGCAGAATTCCGCGGTGCATGAACGCACGGTGGCAGAACTGCTCGATGCGGCGATGCCCGGCACGTCCTATCTGGCGCTCGGCGAGGAGGCGCGGGTCGCGCTGCTGGCCGGCGAGTTGCGCAACGCGCGGCCGCTGACGTCGTCGTTCGTGAAATACAGCGATGAGACGCTGGGCGAACTCGCGGTGTTCCATGCCGCCGCCGAGGCGCATGGCAAATTCGGCGCGGACGTCATTCCCCAATGCATCATCTCGATGTGCAAGGGCATGTCGGACATGCTGGAGGTGGCGCTGCTGTTGAAGGAGGTCGGCCTGGTCGATCCCTCCGGCCGCAGCGCGATCAACATCGTGCCGCTGTTCGAGACCATCGAGGATTTGCAGGCGTCCTCCGGCATCATGGACCGGATGCTGGCGCTGCACGATTACCGCAAGCTGGTCGACAGCCGCGGTGCCGTGCAGGAAGTGATGCTCGGCTATTCCGACAGCAACAAGGACGGCGGTTTTGTCACGTCCGGCTGGGAGCTCTACAAGGCCGAAATCGGCCTGGTCGATGTGTTCGAGCGCCACGCGGTGCGGCTGCGGCTGTTTCACGGCCGCGGCGGATCGGTCGGACGCGGCGGCGGACCGAGCTATGATGCCATCATCGCGCAGCCCGGCGGCGCGGTGAACGGCCAGATCCGGATCACCGAACAGGGCGAGATCATCTCCAGCAAATATTCCAACGCGGAAGTCGGCCGCAGCAATCTGGAGATTCTCGCCGCCGCGACGCTCGAGGCCAGCCTGTTGCAGCCCCGGCAGAGCGCGCCACGCGCGGAATATCTGACCGCGATGGAGCAATTGTCGGCGCTCGCTTTCAAGGCCTATCGCGGGCTGGTCTACGAGACCGACGGCTTTGCCGACTATTTCTGGGGCTCGACCGTCATCACCGAAATCTCGACCCTGAACATCGGCAGCCGTCCGGCATCGCGCAAGAAGACCCGTGAGATCGAGGACCTCCGCGCCATTCCCTGGGTGTTCAGCTGGGCGCAATGCCGTTTGATGCTGCCGGGCTGGTACGGGTTTGGCAGCGCGGTCGAAACCTGGATCGCGGAACATCCGGACCAGGGCATGCCGTTCCTCAAGGAACTCTATCGCGAATGGCCGTTCTTCCGCATGCTGCTGTCGAACATGGACATGGTGCTGGCCAAGAGCTCGATCGCGATCGCCTCGCGCTATGCCGAACTGGTGCCCGACGAGGCGCTGCGCGAAAAGATTTTCGGCCGCATCCGGCGCGAATGGCACGCGTCGATCGAGACGCTATTGGACATCATGGGGCAGGATCGCCTGCTGCAGGGCAATCCGCTGCTGGAGCGCTCGATCCGCAACCGCTTTCCCTATCTCGACCCGCTGAACCATGTGCAGGTGGAATTGCTGAAAGAACATCGCGCGCAGAATCCCGACGAGCAGGTGCTGCGCGGAATTCAGCTCACGATCAACGGGATTTCGGCCGGCTTGCGCAATAGCGGGTGAGCTGTCGCCGCCTCAGCCGTCGTCCCCGCGAAGGCGGGGACCCATAGCCCCTGGCGTTGGAGTTGAAGTAAGGGCTTTAACTCCGTGCCAAAACGCGGCGGCACGGAGTATGGGTCCCGGCGCGGAGGCCGGGACGACGAGAGGTTGTCCCTCCCTCAACAATTATGCGCGCCCTGCGTCTCCACATAGACCGCATACAGCGACTGGCTCGCGGCCATGAACAGCCGGTTTCGCTTGCGACCGCCGAAGCAGAGGTTGGCGCAGGTTTCCGGCAGCTTGATCTGGCCGATCCGCGCGCCGTCGGGCGCAAAGATCTGCACGCCGTCATAGCCCTCGCCGACCCAGCCCGCGCCGACCCAGATATTGCCTTCGGTATCGACCCGCATGCCGTCGGGGAATCCCGATTTGCCGTCGAGCGTCATGTCGATCAGCGTACGCGGATTCGAGAGCTTGTCGCCGGTGAGATCGTATTGCCAGACGATGTTCTTGGCATTGGGGTAATGCGTGATGCCGGTGTCGCAGACATAGACCTTCTTGTAGTCGTGGCTGAAGGCGATGCCGTTCGGCTTGAACGGTTCGTCCGCCACTTTCGTCACTTGACCGGTTTGCGCGTCGAGGCGGTAGACGGCCTCTTTCTGATAGGGCTGGACCGTGCCGGTGTTGGCCTTCTGCCCTTCGTAAATGCTGACCGCGCCATAACCGGGATCGGTGAACCAGATCGATTTGTCGTTGGGATGCACCACGACGTCGTTCGGCCCGTTGAGCTGCTTGCCGTTGGCTTGCTCGGCCAGCACCGTGAGCGCGCCGTTGTGCTCGTAACGGACCAGCCTGGTCCGTTCGGCCGTGACTTGCCGTCCCTCGAAATCGAAGGTGTTGCCGTTACCTTCGTTGGATGGCTTGTGAAACTGTTCGGAGATGTGGCCGTCGTCGTCGAGATAGCGAAGCTGGCGGTTATTGGGAATGTCGCTCCAGACCAGATACTGGCCTTGCGCGTTCCAGGCCGGCCCCTCGGCCCACAGACAACCCGTATAGAGACGCTTGATCGAGGTGTTGCCGACCTTGGCCTTGAAACGTTTCTCGTCGATCACGACGATATCGGGGTCGGGATAGCGTTGCGGTTCGGCGTTGCGGCCGTAGTCGCGGGCGGAGGCTTCTGATGCCAGCGCGGTGGTGCCGGCGAGCGCCGCGGCGCCCTTCAGCAGCGTACGGCGGTCGAAACCCTTCGATCCGCCGCCGTCTTTCTCTTCGCTGGAAAAGGTCAGTAGGCTTGTCATGATTTCCTCCCATGTTTTTTTGTTGGGAGATAATCATATGCCCGCAATCCGGGCATAAAGCAGGCGAGCTTTGATCAAACAACCAAAGAGTGTGTCGTCCCGGCTCCCTTACGCGCAACTGCGCGCGAGGCCGGGACGACATTTTCATAAAACTGTCAGATTGGATCCCAGCTGAAGACGTCGGCGGAGCGGTCGAGCTTGGAGAACGAACCCTTCAGCGCCGGCATGCCGTGCTCGGCGATCGTCTGCGGCGTCCAGCCTTCGCCGCGGTGAACCGAGCGCACCGGACGATGCTGGCCGAACAGGAAGATCTCGTTCATGCGGACGCCGAAGATCTGACCGGTGACGTCCTTGGCGGCGTCGCTGAGCAGATAGGCGCACATCGGCGCGATCTTCTCCGGGCCCATCTGCTTGATCTTCTCGACGCGCGCCTTTTCAGCGTCGGTCTCGGTCGGGATGGTGCCGATCATGCGGGTCCAGGCGAACGGCGAGACGCAGTTCGAGCGCACGTTGAAGCGGCCCATATCGAGCGCGATCGACTTCGACAGCCCGACGATGCCGAGCTTCGCCGCCGCGTAATTGGCCTGGCCGTAGTTGCCGATCAGGCCCGAGGTCGAGGTGAAGTGCACGAAGGAGCCGCTCTCCTGCTCGCGATACAGCCGAGCCGCGGCGTGGCTGACATAGAACGAGCCCATCAGGTGCACCTTGATGACGGACTCAAACGCTTCCACGCTCATCTTGTGGAAGATCATGTCGCGCAGGATGCCGGCGTTGTTGACGACGCCGTCGAGCCTGCCGAAATGATCGGTCGCCGCCTTGACGATCTTGCTGGCCGGAATGGCCTCGGCGACGGTCTCGAAATTGGCGACCGCGGTGCCACCGCGCTTCTTGATCTCCTCGACCACTTCTTCGGCAGGCGCGGCACTCGATCCCGCGCCGTCGGCGGCGGCGCCGGGATCGTTGACCACGACCTTGGCGCCTTCCGCCGCGCAGAGCAGCGCGATCTCGCGCCCGATGCCACGGCCCGCGCCGGTGACGATGATGACTTTGTCTTGCAGTGATTTTGTCATTGGTGGTTCTCCCGGTGTCTTGCTTACCTCGCCCCGCTTGCGGGGAGAGGTCGGATCGCATCACAGATGCGATCCGGGTGAGGGGGACTCTCCGCGAGTCCTTTTGTGTGGAAGCGGCCCCTCACCCCACCCCTCTCCCCGTAAAAACGGGGAGAGGGAGAGGCGAGCAGTTCGCTCATTTCTCGTTGGTAAAGATGATCGTGCCTGACGCGGCGAACATGCCGCCGACGCCGTGGCAGACCGAGATCTTAGCATTCGGCACCTGCGCCGGCGCGATGCCGCGCATCTGCCGCACGCTCTCCTGCAAGGCATACATGCCGTACATCCCGGAATGCATGTAGCTGAGGCCGCCGCCATTGGTGTTGAGCGGCAGTTTGCCGCCGGGCCGGGTGTTGCCGTCGGCGATGAATTGGCCGGTCTCTTCATGCGGCATGAATCCGAGATCGCCGAGGCCGTAGAGCGGCAGATGCGCGAACGCATCGTAGATCATCACATGATCGACGTCCTTGTGGGCGATGCCGGCCTCCTTGAAGGCCAAGGGGCCCGCCACCTTGAAGGCGCGCGATGAGTCAAATGTCTTCATCTGGCTGACCATCGGGGTTTCCACACTCTCGCCGGTGCCGAGGATGTAAACCGGCTTCCTCGGGAAATCCTTGGCGCGGTCGGCCGAGGTCAGGATCAGCGCGCCGCCGCCGTCGGTCACGAGGCAGCACTGCAAGAGACGGAACGGATAGGCGATCATCCGCGAATTCAGCACGTCCGCGACCGTGATCGGGTCCTTCATCGTGGCGCGTGGATTTTTCGCGGCCCATTCGCGCTGCACCACGGCGACCATCGCGATCTGCTCGTGAGTGATGCCATGGGTCTTCATGTAGCGCAGCACCGGGATCGGGAACATGCTGGGCGGGCCATAGACGCCGAACGGCGCCTCGAACTGGCCGTTGAGGCTGTCGGCCGGGGTCGAGCGCGGTTGCTTGCCGATCATCGACTTGCCGCTTTCGGCATGCGTAATCAGCACGGTCTTGCACAGACCCGCCTCGATCGCCGCCGCGGCATGGCGGACATGCAGCATGAACGAGCAGCCGCCGACCGAGGTGCCGTCGACCCAGGTCGGCGTGATGCCGAGATAATGCGCGATCTGCTGCGGGGTCTCGACCGCGGTGGCGATGCCGTCGATGTCGGACAGTTTCAAGCCGGCATCGGCGATGGCGTTGAGTGCTGCATCCGCGTGCAACTGGATCTGCGACATGTTCGGGATAACGCCGAGTTCGGTGGTCTCGGCCGCGCCGACGATAGCAACTGCATTTCTGTGCATGATCTTAACCCTTCGCCGGGCGGAACTGGGGAAGGGTGATCTTGTCGTCGAGTTTCTCGAACGCGACTTCGAGCTTCATATCGAGTTCGAGCGCCTCCGGCGTCTGCGGACAATCGATGATGTTGCTCATCATGCGCGGACCTTCGTCGAGTTCGACGATGGCGATGGCATAAGGCGGCGTGAAACCGGGCGCCGCGGGCCGATGGTTGATGACATAGCTGTAGAGCTTGCCCTTGCCCGAGGCGTTGAACACGCTGACCTTGCGCGACGCGCAAGACGGACAGAACGGGCGCGGCGGGAAGTAGACATTGGCGCAGGCATCGCAGCGCTGCAGGCGGAGTTCGCCGGCCCGGGTGCCGTCCCAGAAATGCTGGGTTTCCGGTGTCGGTTTTGGTTTCGCGCGCGCGGGCTCGGCCATATTATTTCTCCCTGAGCAGGCTGGTTCGGCCTTGGTTGATCTCTTGATGCGCCATTCCGCGGCCCATCGTCAACAGCACAGCGCGTCGGTGCGGAGTTCGTTATTCCGGCTCGCGCAAAATAGCTCGGTACAGTCGCCATGCGCCGGAGGAAGTCGCAGACGCTAGCGATTGCAGTCTTCAATGTCTTTCAGGAAGTTTGCGCAGTCGTTGAACAATTGATCCGCAAATGCCTTGCTGAGGGGCGGAAGGGTGCGTCCCTTCTTTTTTATCAGGGCAACCGGCCGTCCAAAATTCCTGTCGCTGATGCGCTTGCTGCGCAAACCCGGTTCCGCCGCGATTTCACGCGCCAATGCCGGGAGTATGGTAATGCCGATGTCGGCGCGCACCATGCCAATCGCCGTCATCATGTAGGTCGCTTCGGCGACCGGCGTCGGCATCAGCTTCGCCTTGCTGAAGGCGAGGTCGGTCACCGTCCGCACGCTGGTACCGGTCTCCAGCATCACCAGCGGAAACTGCGCCAGGCGTTCGGCGGTAATGCGGCCGATTTTTCCAATCGGGTGGCCGTCAGGATAGACGACATTCATTTCGTCGCGGGCCTTGAACAACACTTCGATGTCGGAAAAGTCGACGTTGCCGCCGGTCAAACCAAGATCCACTTCCTCGGACCTGACAAGGCCGAGCAGCGCATTCGCAATGACGTCTTTCACGACAAACGAAGCGCCGGGATTCTGCTTTCGGAAGCATTTGATGGCGTCGGGAAGCAGGCCGGATGCAAACGACGGAAGCGCCGATATCCTGACGACGCCATGCCGCGCGGTCGAGACGCTCTTGAAGTCCAGCAGCGCGGAATCCAGATCCTGCAAGGTTCTCTCGAACGTTGGAAGCAACTCGCGACCCATCCGGGTGAGATTGACGGACCGGGGGGTGCGGTCGAACAGGCGCAACTGGAGCGCCTGTTCCAGTTGCTTGATCTGAACGGTCAGCGTCGGCTGCGAGACGTGCAGGAACTCCGCCGCCCGGGTGAAGGTCCCCAACCGGGCCACCGCAATAAACGACCGCATCTGCCGGAGATTAACGTCCATAGGACAATCGTATAACTGAGATTGGTTTATTTCAATTGTCGTATAGTTGATTTGTCGGCCAATACGCGCCAAGAAGGAGCCAGAACCGGAGAGGAAACAAGATGATCAAAAAAGCATCGGTTGTGCTGGCGGCGGGTTTGGCGATGGCCACCCAGGCTTTTGCGGCCGACGCGCCGGCGGAAATCAAGGTCGGCACGCTCTATGCGTCATCCGGTCGCTATGCGTCGATTTCGATGCCGGTTTTCAATGGCCTCAAGCTCTGGGCCGAGCAAAAGAACGCCGATGGCGGCGTCTATGTGAAGGCGTTCGACAAGAAGATTCCCGTCAAGCTTGTCGCCTATGACGACCAGAGCAACACCGCGACCGCGTCTACGCTGTATAACCAGCTCGTCACGCAGGATAAGGTCGATCTGTTGGCTTCCGATTCCGGTTCGGTGCTGACCGCGCCGGCCGCGACGATCGCCCGCGACCACAAGATGTTCCTGTTCGATCAGACAGGCACCGGCGCCAGCTTCTTTTCCAAGGACAACCCCTATATCGCGTTGATGTCCGACCCGGTCTCGACGATCTGGCCGAAGCCGGTCGCCGACTTCATTACGCATGATGGCCCCGCGCTCGGCATCAAGAAGATCGCCATCCTTTATGCGACCAACGAATTCACCGGCACCCAGGCCAATGCGTTCCGCAAGTTCGTCAAGGATTCAGGGGCGCCGATCGAGATCGTCTACGATCAGGGCGTTCCGACCGAGACCACCAACTACACCGTGATCATCAACAACATCGCCAACACCAATCCGGATGCGGTGATTCATCTGGGTTTCGCGCCGAACGACATCGCTTTCCTGCGCAACGTGCAGGACGCCGGCGTCAATTTCAAAATGCTGTTCTGCATCTACGCGGGTCTGGAAACCGAACTCCTGGAAAAGAACGTCGGCGCCAAAGGCCTCGAGCACGTCTTTACCTATGTCCCGCCGTCGGAGCTGGAATATAAAGTCAATTTCGGCATGGACATGAAGAGCTACAAGGCAGCCTGGGAGAAGGCTTATCCGGACGGCAAGGTCGAGTTCGGGTTCAACGCGGTGGCGGGCTACACCACGGGCCTCGTGATGGAAAAGACGCTCGGGGTTGCGACCAGCCTCGATCAGCTCGAACTGCGCCGCGCCAATTTCAGCCTGTCGGGTGAACTCAAGACACTCGACGGCACCTATGCGCTGGACGAAACCGGCGGTCAGATCGGCGAGTTGACGCCGCTTGGTCAGCTCGCGCTCGACGAGCATGAGCATGTCAAGTTCATCTCGATCTATCCGCACGAGACCGCGACCGGCAAGCCGGTTTACCCGCGTCCATGATCCGATCGCCAACTGAAAGCCGGACGCTGGGAGCGATGCGCCGATGCTGATCTATGCGCTCGTCGCCGGTGTTCTGTTCGGGCTGTATTTCAGTCTGGTCGGGATCGGACTCAATCTCGTGTTCGGCGTCATGCGCATCGTTAACCTCGCGCATGGCGACATCCTGATGCTGGGTGCGTTCATCGCGTTCGGTGTCGTCGGCATCTTCGGCATCGATCCCTTGTTCGCGGTGCCGCTGGCGTTCGCGGTGTTCGTGCTGGTCGGCCTGCTGCTCTACTGGGTACTGGTGCCGCGGCTGCAGGGCTCGGTTAATCCGGAAATGCTGTCGATCATCCTGTTCTTCGGTCTATCGCAGGTGATCGAGGCCATCACCACCATCTTCGCCGGCACCAGCGAACGCTCGATCCAGAGCCGGCTGCTTGGCACGGTATTCTCGACCATCAAGGTCAAGCTGTTCGGCGGCAAGCCGGGCGCCAGCGGGCCGATATCGATCCTCGGCCAGGGCTTTCCGGCGCCATGGGTGGTCGCGGCCGGCACCAGCCTGATCGCGATCGCCTTCGTGTATTTCTATCTGTACCGCACGCGTCTGGGCACGCTGACCCGCGCGGTGATGTCGCGGCGAGACGAGGCCTTCGCGACCGGCATCGATGTCGATCGGGTTTCGGCTGCCGCCTTCGGCATCGGCCTCGGGCTCGCCGCCGTGGCCGGCGTGTTCGCGCCCTTCATGTTCGGATCGGTGACGCCGGCGTTCGGCGCCGATGCGACCGTGACGTCATTTGCCATCGTGGTGCTGGGATCGCTCGGCAATCCCTTGGGGACGGCGTTGGGCGGCGTGGTCTACGGCGTCTGCTACATGCTGGTGCAGACCTATCTCAGTTCATGGGCTGACCTGCTGCCCTATGTGCTCCTGATCTTCATCCTGCTGCTGCGTCCGAGCGGTCTGCTTGGAAGGCGGGTGCGCGTTGCCTAGTTCGCTCAAACACCTGCTGTTCATCGTCGCGCCTCTGATCGTCCTGTTGGCGGTGCTGCCCGGCGTGTACCAGAACCATCTGCTGCTGTTCAATTTCGTGATCTTCCTGGTGCTCGCCCAGGGCGTCAACATCATCTACGGATTCACCGGCTATCTGCCGTTCGGCTATGTCGGTTTCTTCGGCGCCGGCGCCTACGGCTTTGCGATCATGGTGATGCACTTCCAGACGCCCGCGGTGCTGGCGGTACTCGTCGGCGGCCTGGTCGGCGTCGCACTGGGTCTGTTGCTGACGCCGCTGCTGCGGCTGTCCGGCGCTTATTTCGCGATCGCCAATCTCGCGGCATCGCTGGCGGTGTTGCACTTCGTCGCCAATCCCGCGTTGGAAAACATCACCAAGGGGCCGTACGGCGTCTCGCTCACCGGCACCTTCAACCCGAACATGGCCTATGCCGCGGCGGTCGTGGTGCTGGCGCTGACACTGGGTGCCGTGGTGTTCCTGAAGAACTCGCGCTTCGGGCTGGCGTTACAGGCCGTGCGCGAGGACGCGGTCTCGGCCTCGATGGCCGGTGTCAATGTGGTCAAGATGCGCGTGATCGCGTGGCTGGCCTCGGCGCTGGTGGCCGGTCTCGCCGGAGGCGTCTATGCCTGGTATGTTTCGGTGTTCTATCCGGACAACGTGTTCTCCGGCGATTTCAGCATTTTTGCGATCGTGTTTGCGCTGTTCGGCGGTGTTGCCACGATCTGCGGTCCGATCGTCGGCGTCATCATTCTCTACGGCATCTACAATCTGATCGGGTTCACCACGCCGCAATATTTCCAGTTGATCTATGGTCTCCTGATCATGGGATTGGTGCTGTTCCTGCCCGCGGGCCTGGTCTCGCTCGCAACCCGCCGGGGGTGGCATGTCCCCTGACAACAAGCCCATCCTCACCATCTCCAAGGTGATAAAACGCTTCGGCGGCTTCCATGCGCTCGACGGCCTGAGCTTTCACGTGGTGCCCGGAGAAATTTTGGGACTCGTCGGGCCCAACGGCTCCGGCAAGACCACCGCGATCAATGTGATTTCGGGGCTCTATGCGCCCGACGGCGGCGAAGTCGTGATGGACGACGTGTCGATCGGCGGCATGGCCTCGCACAAACTGGTCCATCGCGGCATCAACCGCACCTTCCAGGTGCCCAAGCCGTTCATGTCGCTGACGGTGCGCCAGAACATCGATGTCGCGCTGGCCTATGGCCGCGCCTCGGCAGCACCTCCGGCGATGGCCGCGCTGCTCGACGAATACCGGCTCGCCGAGGTCGCGGACCGACCGGCGGCCGATCTGAATAACGTGCAGCAAAAGACCCTCGATCTGGTTCGCGCGCTTGCGACCGGGCCGCGGCTGTTGCTGCTCGATGAACTCGCCGCCGGCCTCAATCCGACCGAGCTCGACTGGATCGCCGAACGCATCAAGGCGCTGGCGCGGTCCGGGATCGCGATCATCGTGGTCGAGCATCTGATGGGGTTCATCGAGCACATCACCGACCGCGTCATCGTGATGAATGCCGGCAAGGAGATCTTCGAGGGCACGCTCGCGGTCGCGGTCAAGGTGCCGCAGGTGATCGAGGTATTTTTGGGAGGCGAGCATGCCGTCTGAAACAGCCCCCTTGATGAAAGCTTCCGGCGTCAATGCCGGCTACGGCACGATGCAGGTGCTGTGGGGCGTCGATCTCGACGTCCGCCCAAGCGAGACCGTGCTGCTGCTCGGCGCCAACGGCGCGGGCAAGACCACATTCCTCAAATCGCTGGTCGGCCTGATCGAGGCGCGGGGCGGCAGCATCACGCTCGCCGACACCGACATCACGCGGATGCGCTCTAGCGACCGCATGAAGCTCGGCATGACCTATATGTCGGAGCTCGCGGTGTTTCCCGATCTGTCGATCGAGGAGAATATCCGCGTCGGTGCTCAGGCGCTCGGCCATGCCGATCCCGGTGCGCGGGTTGAAGAAATGTACGGCGTGTTCCCGGTGCTGCGCGAAAAACGTCGCGCGCCGGCCTCCAGCCTGTCCGGCGGCCAGCGCAAGATGCTTGGCATCGCCAAGGCGCTCGCGGCGGAGCCGAAACTATTGGTGATGGATGAACCCTCGGCCGGGTTGTCGCCGTTGTTCGTCAAGGAAGTGATCCGCATCCTCAGCGATCTGCGCGGACGGGGCCTTGCGCTTCTGATCGCCGAGCAGAATATCGGCTTTCTTGAAGTGGCGACGCGGGTGTTCGTGCTGGAAGGCGGACGTATCCGGTTCTCCGGCACGGTCGCGGAAATGAGCGATAACGAGGCGCTGCGGCGGGCTTATTTCGGATTGAAATGATGCGAACCATCAGGATCGGATCCGGCGCGGGCTATTCGGGCGATCGCATCGAGCCCGCGCTCGAACTCGCCGAAAAAGGCGACCTCCAGTATCTGGTGTTCGAATGCCTCGGCGAACGCACCGTGGCGCTGGCGCAGCAGGCGCGCATGAAAGACCCTGACGGCGGCTATGATCCGCTGCTCGAAGAGCGGATGCGCGCGGTGCTGCCGGTGTGCGCCGCCAAAGGCATCAAGATCGTCACCAATATGGGCGCGGCCAATCCGGAAGCCGCCGCGCGGAAAACCGCCGAGATCGCCAGATCGCTCGGATTGTCGTCGCTGAAAATCGCAGCTGTCGTCGGCGACGACGTGCTCGACGCCTGCAAGGACGGCGATCTTCCGATCATGGAATTCGACGGCACCATCAAGCAACTCGGCAACCGGCTGTTGTCGGCCAATGCCTATCTCGGCGCTGAGCCGATGGCGCAGGCGCTTGGCGAAGGCGCCGATATCGTCATCACCGGGCGGGCGTCCGATCCGGCGCTGTTTCTGGCGCCGATGATCCACGCTTTCGGCTGGGCGATGGATGACTGGAATCTGCTGGGGCAGGGCACCGTCGCCGGGCATCTCCTGGAATGCGCCGGACAGATCACCGGCGGCTATTTCGCCGACCCCGGCTACAAGGATGTCGCAGGCTTGGCGCGGCTCGGCTTCCCGATCGGGGAAGTGGGCGAGGACGGCGCGCTGGTCATCACCAAGGTCGCGGGCTCCGGTGGTGCTGTGACGGCGCAGACCTGCAAGGAGCAATTGCTCTACGAGGTGCACGACCCCAAGCGCTATTTGCAGCCCGACGTGGTCGCGGATTTCTCGCAGGTGAAGGTCGAGGAGATCGCGCCCGATCGCGTGCGGGTTAGCGGCGGCCGCGGCACGCGGCGCACCGAAACGCTGAAGGTGTCGGTCGGTTATGTCGACAGTTTTATCGGCGAGGGCCAGATTTCCTATGCCGGGCCGGGCGCACTGGCGCGCGGGCGGCTGGCGCTGGAGATTGTGCGCGAGCGGCTCAAGCTCACCGGCGTTGCCGCGAGCGAATTGCGGTTTGAATTGATCGGCGTCGAATCTTTGCACGGCGCGGAGGTCTCCTCGCACGCGGCCGAGCCTTACGAAGTGCGCGTTCGCGTCGCCGGGCGTACCGAAAGCCTGCGCGAGGCGATCCGGATCGGCAATGAGGTCGAAACGCTTTACACCAATGGCCCGGCCGCCGGCGGCGGCGCCTGGAAATCGGCGCGCGATGTGGTCGCGGTGGCCTCGGTGTTGCTGCCGCGCGATCTGGCAAAGCCGCAGATCCGGTTTGTGGGGGCGTAGGCCATGAAGCTGCGCGACATCGCCCATTCCCGCACCGGCGACAAAGGCAACACATCAAACATTTCCGTGATCGCCTATCACGAGAAGCATTATCCGCTGCTGCTGGAACAGGTCACCAGCGCGCGGGTCAAAGCGCATTTCGCCGGTGTCGTCGAAGGCGAGGTGGTTCGCTATGAATTGCCTGACATTTCGGCGCTGAATTTCGTGATGTCCGCAGCACTCGGCGGCGGCGTCACTCGCTCGCTGGCGCTCGACGCGCACGGCAAATCGCTGAGCTCTGCGCTGCTCGATCTCGACATTGAACCGGCTTCGGGCGACAACTAGCGCTTCCACATCGTGAGACAGGAAGCCATGCCGAACAAACCGACCCTAGCCACTCTGGCTGACGATCTCGAGAACGGGCGCACCAGCGCCCGCAAACTGGTCGAAGGCTGCATCGCCAGGGTCGCCGATCCCGCTGGTGAGGGGCAGCGCGTCTTCATTCATGTCGACCGGGACGCAGCGCTCGCGGCGGCCGACGCGATGGATCATTTGCGCAAAGCCAATGCCGCGCCGTCGCGCTTTGCCGGCATCCCCATCTCGATCAAGGATCTGTTCGACATCAAGGGGCAGGTGACCCGCGCCGGCTCGCGCGCGCTCGATGATTCACCGCCGGCCCAGGCCGATGCGACGGTGGTGGCCCGGCTGCGCCGCGCCGGTTTTGTTGTGATCGGCCGCACCAACATGACCGAATTCGCCTATTCCGGCATCGGCATCAATCCGCATTACGGCACGCCGAAGAGCGCGTGGCAGCGCAGCGTCGGCCACGTGCCCGGCGGATCGTCCTCGGGTGCCGCGGTTTCCGTTGCCGACGGCATGGCGTATGGCGCGCTCGGCACCGATACCGGCGGCTCGTGCCGAATCCCGGCGGCCTTCAACGGCATCGTCGGTTTCAAGCCGACGCAGCGGCGCGTGCCGCTCGACGGTGGCGTGCCACTGTCGTTTACGCTCGACAGTTTTGGCCCCCTGGCGCGCACGGTGTCGTGCTGCGCCATCATGGACGCGGTGCTGGCGGATGAGCCGGTGACCGAATTGCAGCCGCGGCCGATCAAGGGCATGCGGCTCGCAGTGCCGACCACCTTGGTGCTCGACGATCTCGACGATGCGGTGGCGCAAACCTTCCATCGCGCGCTGGAAACCCTGTCGCGTCAGGGCGCCCTGATCGAGCGGATCGAGGTGCCGGAATTCCTCGATATCGGCATCATGAACACCAAGGGCGGTTTCTCGGCGGCGGAAAGCTATGCCTGGCATCGCTTCCTGATCGCGAGCAAGGGCGATGTCTACGATCCCCGCGTGTCGGTGCGTATTCTTCGCGGCGAGGCCATGAGCGCGGCCGATTATGTCGATCTGTTGGGCGCGCGGCGGTCGATGATCGCGCGCATCGAACAGCGCATCGCCCCCTATGACGCGCTGGTGCTGCCGACCACGGCCAACACGCCGCCGCGCATCGCCGATCTGGCCGATGACAAGGCGTTTGCCGTGGCCAACGTGCTGGCGCTGCGCAATTGCTCGCTGATCAACATGATCGACGGCTGCGCGATCTCGCTGCCCGCGCAGCGCGACGGCGAGGTCCCTGTCGGATTGATGCTGGCGGCGGCGGGCGGAGCGGATCGGCGGATTTTTGAGCTTGCGGCTGGCATGGAAGCTGCGATCCGGTAAGCGGATTGATCGCGGGGACGACGGCGCAGGGTATCGGAAATCGGGTGGCGCCAGTCGGCGCGGTTTGCCAAACTGTCGTCATGACAGCCAACGCCAAAATCGCTCCCAAAATCGCCCATCAGGGCACTGCTTCGATCGGCATCCCCGCCCGCATCGACGCCATCGATTGGACGCAGGCGACCGCCGATCTCGACGCGCAGGGCTGCGCGGTCCTGAACAACCTGCTGTCGCCAGACGAGTGCGGCGCGATCACGGCGCTCTATTCGGACGACAGTCACTTCCGCAGCCGGGTCGTGATGGGACGTCACGGCTTTGGCCGGGGCGAATACAAATATTTCTCCTACCCGCTTCCGGAACTGATCGGTGCGTTGCGGCCGGCGCTTTACGCCAAACTCTGCGGCGTCGCCAATCGCTGGAACCAGGCGATGGGCATCGATATCAGCTACCCCGCGACGCATGAAGTGTTCCTGAGGCGTTGTCACGAGGCCGGCCAGACCCGGCCGACCCCGCTGCTGTTGCAATATGAGGCTGGCGACTACAATTGCCTGCATCAGGACCTCTACGGTGAGCACGTGTTCCCGTTGCAGGTCGCGATCCTGCTGTCGGAACCGGGCCGTGATTTCGCCGGCGGCGAATTCGTGCTGACCGAGCAGCGGCCGCGGATGCAGTCGCGTCCCGAAGTGGTGCCGCTGCGGCAGGGCGATGCGGTCGCGTTTGCTGTGCATCACCGTCCGGTGCAGGGGACGCGCGGCGTTTATCGGGTTAATTTACGCCATGGCGTCAGCCGGATCCGCTCCGGCCATCGCCATACCGTTGGCGTGATTTTTCACGATGCGAAGTGAGTGCAAAGCGTTTTGAGCACCGATCTGTTTGATGGCCTGCCCGATCTGCGGCCCTCACGCGAGGCCATCGCGGAGGGCGCGGTGTTGTTGCGCGGATTTGCCAAGCCAGTCGAAGACGAATTGATCACGGCGTTGCGCGAGATTGTCGCGCAGGCGTCGTTTCGGCACATGCTGACACCCGGCGGGCATCAGATGTCGGTAGCGATGACCAATTGCGGCGATGCCGGCTGGGTCACCGATCGCAGCGGTTATCGTTATGACACGATCGATCCCGATTCCAGGAAGCCATGGCCGCCGATGCCGCCGTCGTTCCTCTCACTTGCGAAACAAGCGGCGTTGGAAGCAGGCTTCGATAATTTCGCCACCGATGCCTGCCTGATCAACCGCTACCAGCCGGGTGCGCGGATGTCCCTGCATCAGGATCGCGATGAGGGCGATTTCGGTGCGCCGATCGTATCGGTGTCGCTGGGCCTGCCCGCGACCTTCCTGTTTGGCGGCCTGAAGCGCAGCGACAAGTCGCAGCGCTACCGGCTCGAACATGGCGATATCGCGGTATGGGGCGGCCCGGCGCGGTTGGCGTTTCACGGCGTCGCCCCGCTGGCGGACGGCGAACATGCGGTGCTGGGTCGCCAGCGCATCAATCTGACGTTCCGGAAAGCGCGGTGAACGCGCAGTTCACCTCATCTCGGCCGTCATCCTGAGGAGCGCGCTCTTGCGCGCGTCTCGAAGGATGGACACAACGCATGGACTCGCGGCCATCCTTCGAGACGCGGCGAAGACGCCGCACCTCAGGATGACGGCCGAGATAGTTTCACAGGCTCTGAGCAGCGCGCACTGTTCCGGTGCGCGCGTCTTGCGGCTTCGCCGGATGGATGAACTTCCAGGGACTGACTTCCGAATCGGTCGGCACCTCGATGTCGATCAAACAAGGCCCGCCATCGGCCAGCGCCTTTTCCAGCGCGGGACGGAAATGATCGGGTGAGGTCACACGTGAAGCCTTGACGCCAAAGGATTCCGCGAGCTTGACGAAGTCCGGATTGACCAGGTCGGCCGCCACCACGCGGCCGTCGAAATGCTGGCGCTGATCGCGCCGGACGTTGCCATAGGCGTTGTTGTTGAACACCAGCGTCACCACGCCGATCCCAAACTGCACGGCGGTTGCCAGTTCCTGCACGCCGAACATGAAACCGCCGTCGCCCGTGATCGCGACCACCGGCCGATCGGGGTTGGCGACCTTGGCGCCGAGCGCGGTCGGAAAACCCGAGCCGAGCGTGCCCTGATAGCCCGAGGTGATGAAGGTGCGCGGCTCGTAGACCGGAAAGCCATACCAGGAGGCAAAGCCGACCTGCGACAGCTCGTCGGTGACGATCGCATTCGACGGCAGCACCTCGCGCAGGATGTTGAGGTACGCCATCTGCGGCTGAACGCTCTGGATTTCCTGGTGCGTCGCCGCCGAAGCCTCGCGGATTGCGGCGCGGCGGCCGCTGGTTTTGCTGTAGCCTCGTTTGCGAACCGCGGCGAGGAGTTCGCTTGTGCCGGCCTGCGCGTCCGCGACCACCGGGGCGTCGACCGTCAGGCGGCGCATCTCCGACGGATCGATGTCGATCCGAACGGATTTCAGGCCCTCGGGCCGGAACGGCCAACGAAACGTGGTGGGCAATTCCATCCGGGTCCCGATCCCGATCATCAGATCGGTGCGCGGCCAGAGCTTGTAGGCCGACGCCATCGTCAGCCCGAGCTCGTGGGCGTTGCTGACGATACCGCGCCCGCTGCGGAACGCCACCACGGGGGCGTCGATCAGTTCCGCAAGTTCGAGAATCTCATCGCATGCGTCGATGGCGCCGCTGCCGACAAAGATCATCGGCGTCTTGCTGGCCGATATCAACGCCGCGGCGGCCTTGATGCGTGCGCTATCCGGCTGCGGCGCCGGCAACCGCTCGAATGGTTTTGATGGGCCGACATCCGCCCGCTGGGTGAACACGTCCCACGGCATTTCCAGCGCCACCGGGCCGCGACGCCCCGACAGCATCTCCTGGAACGCGCGCGAGACCAGCGCCGGCGCCGCATCGGGATATTCGATCCGGTCGGCCCATTTGACGAAACTTCGCAAGGTCGCGAGTTGATCCGGCATTTCGTGCAGATGGCCGCGGCCCTTGCCGAGATAGGCCGTCGGCACCTGGCCGGTCAGGCACAGTACCGGTTCGTTGCAGCCGTAGGCCGTGAGCATGGCCGCTCCGGCATTGAGCACGCCGGGGCCCGGCACCACGCTGAAGACGCCGGGCTTGCCGGACGATCGCGCGTAGCCGAACGCCATGTAGCCGCAGGCCTGCTCGTGCCGCGCGCCGATCACCTTGAGCTGCGCCTGATGAAAGGCATCGAACAGCCCGTAGACCTGCGCGCCGGGCAGGCCGAACACCGTGTCGACGCCGTGCGCGACAAGGCCGTTGACGATGGCTTCGCCGCCGGAAGTGGAGGTCATGGCTTTGTCCGTTCGCTCAAATGCGTTTCACAGGCTTTCGTCGATCACGCCGTTACGTAGCACGCCGACGCCGTCGGCTTCGACCTCGATGACGTCACCGGGCCTCAGGTAGCGCGGTGGATCGAACCGCGCGCCGGCGCCGGTCGGTGTGCCCGTGACGATGACGTCGCCGGGCACCAGGGTCGTGAAGGTCGAGATATAATGCAGCAGATAGCGGAAGCCGAAGATCAGCCGGCCGGTGCGATCGTCCTGCCGCGTCTCGCCGTTGACGCGGGTCGAGAGCCGGATGTCGGCAATCTGGGACTCGCTCGCATAGGGGACAAGCCAGGGGCCGAGGCTGCCGGTGGAATCGAAATTCTTGCCCTGGGTCACATTGAACTTGGCGTGCCTGACCCAATCGCGGATGGTGCCTTCGTTACACAGCGTGACCGCGGCGATGTGATCGAGCGCGGTGCTTTCGGGAATGTGACGCCCGGCCTTGCCGATGACGAGAACCAATTCGCCCTCGTAGTCGAGTTGCGCCGACGCACGCGGCCGCACCAGCGGCGCGTCGTGGCCGACAAACGAACGCGGCGTGCGCATGAACATGCTGGGAAATTTCAGCGCGTCCTGGCCGTCTTTATACTCCGCGTTGCGATCCGGATAATTGACGCCGATGCAGATGATTTTTTCCGGCGCCGGGATCGGCGGCAGCCAGCCGATCGCGTCGAGGGCGTGGTCCGGAGAACGCCGCGCGGCATGCTCGGCGAGTTTGGTCAATGCGCCTGCGGCGACCACCTCGCGCAAGGTCGGATATTCGCGGCCAAAATGTCGGGAGAGATCGACGATGCCGTTGTCGGTCACCGCGCCGTAGTGAGTCGAGCCGCCGATAGAGTAGGTTGCGAGGCGATGTGAGGTCATGATGTGTCCAGTGCCGGTCGTGAAAGAATGGCTGCCGCTTAGCCAGTATCTTTAGCCAGGTGTCATGCCGGCAGCCTTGATAATGGCGGTGGCGGCAGGCGTCCGCAGATAGCCGATGAAGGCTTTGGCTGCCTCGGCTTCCTTGCTGTCGACCGATACCGCCGATGTGAATACCAGTTCCTGCTGCAATTCGGCGGGAAACGGACCCACCAGATCGACACCAGGCGCGATCAGCGTATTGATCAGGAATACCCCCAAATCGACTTCGCCGTTAGCAACCGCCGGAGCGATCTGGTCGGGTAATTGCTGCGGCTTGATTTTGGCCTTCATTTCCTCGGCGACGCCGAGGCGATCGAACACTTTCAACACATAAGCGCCGGCCGCACTGGAGGGGACAGTGCTGATCGATTGCGCGGCGAGCAGGGTTTTCTTCAACGCGTCCGGGGTGCTGATGTCGGGTTTGGCCGCACCTGACCGCACGATGACGCCATAGCCGACGCGAGCGATGTCGATGGTAGGTCCCGCGACAAAACGGGCTTTTGCAGCCGGGTCGTTGAACACATCGACCGGAACCACGGCGAGATCGAGCGGCATGCCTGACGTCGCCTGCTTGATCAGATTGGGCGTGGAGTCGAAGTGAATGACGAGCTTGTGGCCGGTGGCGCGTTCGAATTGCGGAACGATCTGCTTCAGTGGTCCGCTCATGGAGCCGCCGGCGATCATCTTGAGTTCAGCGGCCTTTGCATGGGGCGACATCGCAAGCACCAGAGTAAGCAGTGAGAGGGCGGCGAGGGAGGCGGTCGGCGAGGTTCCCGAAACACGTCGTCCCGGCGAACGCCGGGACGACCCGTGTATGATATTGGTGTCACCAAGATTCATGTCCCGCTTAATCCGCGATCGTGACATCGGCGACGAATTGCGGTTCGCGCACGGTCTGGCCCGCGAAGGGCGAGCCCTGCTCGAACCAGGAACGCGGCGCCGGCGCGCCCCACAATGTTTGCCGGCGCGGATCCTTCAGCGACCAGCGCAGCGGTTCGTGGTCGTGATCGCCGGTAAAATAATCGCTGGTGTAGAGCTCGAGCCGATGGCCGTCGGGATCGCGCACGTAGAGAAAGAACGCGTTGGAAATGCCGTGGCGGCCAGGGCCGCGCTCGATATTCGCCAGATAGCCGCTGGAGGCCATCACGTCGCACAGATGCAGGACGTTCATCGCGGTCGGCACCCAGAACGCAAAATGATGCAGGCGCGGGCCACGGCCATTGGTGATCGCGAAATCATGCACATTGCCCTTGCGGTGCATCCAGGCGGCTGCGATGCGCCCGTTCGGTCCGTCTTCCTCGGCGTATTCAGTCAGGCGGAATCCAAGCCGCGCGTAAAAGTCGACGGTGCCCTGAACCTCGGCCGCGAACACGTTGAAATGGTCGAGGCGCTGCGGTTGGCAGCCCTTGTAGAGGTCGTAGCGTCGCAACAATTGCGGCCGCTTGTCCATCGTCGCATAGAGCTCGATCTGAAAGCCGAACGGGTCGGTGAATTGTAGCGTGCGGCCCTGGAACGGCTGCTCGGCGAAGGCGTAAGCGATGCCGTTCTCCGAGAAGAACGCCGCGGCCTTGTCGAGGTCGCCGTCGTTGCCGACCTTGAACCCAAGCCGGTTGCAGGCCGCGGTCGCAGCCTTGCGCAGCACCACCGAATGATGCTGGTGCTCCTCGCAGCCGCGCAGGTAAACCGCGCCCTGGTCGCGATCCTCGACATGCAGCCCTACGGTGTTCTCGTAGAACTTGCGGCTGGCGTCGAGGTCGGTCACGTCGAGCACGACATGGCTGGAGCGAATGATGTTGAAGGGCGGGTCGAAGATGTGTTGCGGAACGGGCATGGGCGTTTCCTGTGGTGAGTTACTCCAGTCATTGCGAGCGAAGCGAAGCAATCCATCTTGCTGCTATTCAGAGATGGATTGCTTCGTCGCAAGTGCTCCTCGCAATGACGGGAGAATTCGTGGTTTTCTGGGTTGTTTAAATTCCCAATTTCTGAATCTTGTGCGTGCCCCGCGCGAGCGAGACGTGCTTGGTCTCCATGTAGAAATCGAACGAGTAGTCGCCGCCGTCGCGGCCGATGCCGGACGATTTCATGCCGCCGAACGGCGTCGGCAGATGGCGGACGTTTTCGGAGTTGAGCCAGATCATGCCGGCTTCCAGCGCGTCGGCGACGCGCAGCGCGCGTCCCATGTCGCCGGTCCAGACATAACCGGTGAGACCGTAATCGACGCCGTTGGCGATTTCGATGGCGTCGTTTTCGTCGCGGAACGGGATCACGGTCAGGAACGGCCCGAACACCTCCTCCTGCGCCACCCGCATCCTGGCGTTGGCGCCGGTCACCAGCGTCGGCTGGATGTAATGGCCACCACCGGGGCCGTCATGCGGCGCGCCGCCGACCGCGATCACCGCGCCGTCCTGGCGCGCGATATCGAAATAGGAGCAGACCTTGGCGAGATGCCGCTCATGGATCAGCGGTCCGATCTCGGTGGCGGGATCGAGCGGATGGCCGACCTTCAACGCCTTGACCCGCGCGGTCAGTTTCTCGACGAACTTGTCGGCGATACCCTGCTGGATCAACAGCCTGCTCGACGAGGTGCAGCGTTCGCCATTGAGCGAGTAGATCATGAACACCACCGCATCGAGCGCGCGGTCCAAATCAGCATCGTCGAATACGATGACGGGGTTCTTGCCGCCGAGCTCGAAATGCACGCGCTTCAGGGTTGGCGCACCCTGCGCCATGATCGCCGAGCCGGTCGAGCTTTCGCCCACGAATCCAATGGCCTTGATTGCGGGGTGTTCGGTCAGCGCCTTGCCGGCTTCCTCGCCGATGCCGTGCACGGTGTTGAGCACGCCGTCGGGCACGCCGGCCTGCTTTGCAAGCTTGGCGAGCAGATCGGCCGTCACTGGCGACCATTCGGCCGGCTTGTGCACCACGGTGCAGCCCGCCGCCAGCGCTGGCGCGATCTTCCAGGTCGACAGCATGAACGGCGTATTCCACGGTGTGATGACGCCGACCGGGCCGATCGGCACCCGGGTCGACACGTTCCAGTGTTCGTCGCTCGGCGTGTTGAAGCCGTCGCGCGCCTCGGTGCATCTGTCGGCGAAGAAGCGGAAGTTCTCTGCGGCGCGGATGGCGGCCTTGGCCATGAAGCGATGGGCCTGGCCGGTATCGATGCATTCGAGCACCGCGATGTCGTCGGCGCGGTCCTCGATCGCGTCGGCCACGCGATGCAGCAGCTTCTTGCGCATCGCGGCCGGCATGTTGCGCCAGGATTTGAAGGCAAGTGCGGCCGCGGTGGCGGCACGATCGATATCCTCAGGCCCGCCGCGCGCAACCTGTGCCAGCACAGCGCCGTCGACCGGCGATTTGGTCTCGAAGGTTTGCCCCGAGATCGACGGCACCACCTTGCCGTCGATCAGATGGCCGATGCCTTCTTGCTTCAGTTTTGCCAAGAGGGGCGCGACGCGGTCGCGGTTGGCGGCAAACACGTCGGATGTCTTCGGTGTGGCCTTATCCATGGGCGGGTGCCTCCACTTTCGAGGTCTCTTTCAAGGCTTCGTGGATGTTGTTGCGCTTCCAGCTCATCTCCTTGTCGTTGATCTGGATGTCGAACGAGAGCGCGAATTTGCTGTTGGCAAAAACCGGATCGAGGAAGGCCGAGAGCGCCTTGAAGACGTGCTCGCCGGCCTTCTGGCGGGAAGCCAGGTCGCGGCCTTCGCCGAGCCGCAACACCATGGCGATGAATCCGAGATCGGGGTTGCCGTCGGCAATCGCATAATGCTCGCAGCGCACGGCGCGAACGCGGATGCCGCCGAGCGGAAAGATCCCGGTCTCGACCGCGGCCTTGCGCACGACTTCAACGGCCTTACCGATATCGACCCGCGCATCGAGATTTGCGGAATATTCAAGCGTGAAATGCGGCATGATCGCTCCGGAGTTTCTTGTCGTTCAAGCGAAGTAACAGCTCACGGTGCCGTACGGTCCATAGTCGGCCTGGATCGTGTC
>NZ_LMUK01000042.1:142085-206165 GCF_009766005.1 Bradyrhizobium sp. S69
GTTGAGCACGCCGGCGGCAAGGCCCGTCTCTTCCAATTGGCCGTTGCGATAGCACAGCGCGCCGATCCAGCGCAGGTCGGTGTCCAGCGGCCGCAACGGGCGACCGCCAATCACGATGCCAGCGTTGGCCGCGTTGTCGGCGATGGTATCGAAGATCTTGCGCGTCGCCTTGGTCTGCGGATCAACCCGCTCCACCCGGGTGTCGAGAATTTCCAGCGCCGGCACCACGAAGTCAGTCGCGTTCAGCACGTCGAATATCGTGCAGTCGGGGCCACTGAGCCGATGTTTCATGACGAACGCCAGTTCGGCTTCGACCCGCGTCGCGATGAAGCGGTCCGACGGCACCAGGCCGCCGTCGGCAAAGAACATGTCGTCGAGCAGCACGCCGGAATCCGGCTCATCGATATTGAGCGCGCTCTGCATCGCCTTCGAGGTGAGGCCGATCTTGTGGCCCTTGACGAGCCGGCCTTGCGCGACCTTCATCGCGATCCAGGCTTTCTGAATGGCGTAGGAATCGTCGATGGTGATATCAGGATGATCCAGCGAGATCTGCCGGATCTGCTTTCTGGTTTTTTCCGCTTGATCGAGCCGCTCGGCGGCGATGCGGATATCGTCTTTGGAAAGGGCCATGTTCGGTCGAGGTTGGGGGTGATGACGAAAATGGATGTGAGGAAGTAATTAACATGTTAAATGGTTCGGGGCAAACCTATTCGATGCTGCAACGCAAAAGCGTTGCGCGGCACCACTCATTGAACTCAACGTTCGTCTTTTAAGACCAGGGATCATGACGCCAAAGACTCCTTCCAAGGCAGGCCATTCCAGCTCGGATTCGCATCGGGTGCCGATGCGGGAATTTTCGCGTTCGCTGCCGATGGCGCTGTTGCGCGCGCGCGAGGCGGTGATGCGGCAGTTCCGGCCCTCGCTGCGGCAGCACGGCCTGACCGAGCAGCAATGGCGTATTCTACGCGCGCTGGCGGCGGTCGATGCCATCGAGGTTACTGAACTTGCGCATGTCGCCTTTCTGCTCGGCCCGAGCCTGTCGCGGATTTTGCGCGATCTCGAAGCGCGCCATCTGATCGAACGCAAGGTCGCCAAGACCGATCTGCGCCGCGCCGTGGTGTCGATCTCGGCCAAGGGATTGAAATTGATCGAGCTGGTCGCGCCGACGTCGGAGGCGATCTATGCCGCCATCACCAGGCGCTACGGCGCCCGCAAGCTCGCTGAATTGCAGGACATGCTTCGCGCGCTCGAAGATGGCCTTGCAGGGCTGGGCGCACCCGAGGAGGGGGGCGCCGAGCCGGATGAGTGAGCGAAGGCTTGCCAATGGGGAAGACTTGCCAATGAGGACGACTTGCGAATGAGCGAGAACCTGCGCGCCGCCGGACAAAAGCTCTGCCCATTGCCTGCTATTTCGGCACAAGGGCAGCCGTTGACGACAAAACGCCGCGGGGAATAGACCGACCTCGCCAGCGTTAATCATCTCTGGAGGGGCGGCCTGCATCGTTAGTCGAAAGCGCTGCGATATCAATTTACTCCGGGCCAAAGAGCCCGTAGATACGCACTCGGTTTCGCGTCCGTCGCGGACTGCCAACATCAAGAACAGGCCGGCAACGAAGCCCGGCCGCTAGGGAGAACTAGATGAAGCTCACGAGACGCGACTTCGCCGCCGGCATCGCTGCCGGTATCGTCGCACCCCATATCATTTCAAGCGCGCGGGCGCAGGGCGCCACCCTCAAGATCGGCATGTGCGCGCCGGTGACCGGTCCCGCGGCTGAATCCGGCGGATATGCCATCAAGGGCGCCAAATTGGCGCTGGAGGCCGTCAACAAGGCCGGCGGCGTGATGGGCAAGCAGCTCGAACTGATCGTCGAAGACGACCAGACCACCAATCCCGGCATCGTGCTGGCGTTTTCCAAGCTGGCCTCGCAGCCGGACATCGTCGGCTTCCTCGGCTCGATCCGCTCGACCCAGGTCCATGCCATGGCGCCCGACGTGCTCAAGCTCGGCAAGCCGGTGATGATCGGCGGTACCGATCCGAACCTGACCCATATGGGCAATCAGTGGCTGTTCCGCTGCCGCCCCAATGACAGCTATTCCGGCAGCGTGATCGCCGACTATGGCGTCAACACGCTTGGCAAGAAGAAGTGGGCCGTGCTGCATTCCACCGACGCGTTCGGCACGGCGGGCGGCAAGGCGCTCACTGAATCATTGACCAAGCTTGGTTCGACGCCAGTGCTCGACCAGGGCTATGCCAACCAGAGCCAGGACTTCACGCCGGTGGTGCTTGCGATCAAGCAATCCGGCGCCGACATTCTCGGCTCCTACTTCACCTTTGAAAACGACCTCGGCATTTTCGGCCGTCAGTTGCGCCAGCTCGGCGTCAACATCCCGTGGGTCGGTTCGCCCTCGATCGTCAACATCACGGCGCTGAAACTCGCCGGTCCCGCGCTCTATGGCACTTTCGGCGTTGCCGATTATGCCGAGGATTCCAGCGAGGCGTCGAAAGCCTTCGGCAAGATCTACCGCGACGCCGTCAAGGTGGCGCCGGACAACCAGAGTTCCTGGACGTTCGATGCGATCAACGTGCTGTCGCAAGCGATCAAGACCGCTAATTCGACCGATCCCGGCAAGATCCGCGAAGCGATCCTGGCCATCAAGAAATTCGCCGGTGCCGAGGGCGAATACAATTTCGACCAGAACGGTGACGGGCTTCACGGCTACAACATCGTGAAGAACGAAAAGGGCACCATCGTCTTCGACAAGCACATCGAATCCAACGGCTGATGCCGCTGTCGGCCTCCCCCACATGGGGGGAGGCCGACACGCGCCTTGTCGCGTTGAGCTATCCCTCGATCTATCCCTTGGGCCCTCTTACCGAACGTTGATGATGGATATCGTACTTCAGCTGTTATTCACCGGCATCGGCATCGGCGCGGTCTATGCGCTGGTCGCGCTCGGCTTCGTGCTGATCTTCCGCGCCACCAATGTGGTGAATTTCGCGCAAGGCGAATTCTCGATGGTCGCCGCCTATCTGATGGTGGTGTTTTCCGTCGATCTCGGCTGGCCCTATTGGCTGTCGTTTTTGCTGTCGCTGGGCGGAATGGCGCTGCTCGGCGTGATCTTCAATCTCGGGGTCTATTATCCGCTGCGTCATCGCAGCTTCCTGCCGGTGATTATCGCCACCATCGGCGCATCGATCCTGATGGCCAATTCGGTGCTGGCGATTTATGGCCCGCAGCCGCAGGTGCTGCAAGGATGGTTCGACACGCCGGGCATCCAGCTCGGACCGGTCTATCTCGACAGCCAGTACCTCCTGATCATCGCGGTGACGATTTTGCTGGTGATCTTCAATTACTGGTTCTTCGAACGCACCATGCTCGGCAAGAAATTGCAGGCGACCTCGCAGGACAAGGAAATGGCCTCGCTGCTCGGCATCTCCGTTTCCACCATGATCATGATCACCTTCATCTATTCGGCGGTGCTGGGCGGGCTTGCCGGCATTCTGGTGGCGCCCGTGTTGTTCGTCTCGATCCAGATGGGATCGACCATTGCGCTGAAGGCCTTTGCCGCCACCATCATCGGCGGCTTCGGCGACGTCACCGGCGCGATCATCGGCGGGCTTGCGCTCGGCGTGATCGAGACGTTCGGCGCGGCCTATATTTCGGTTCCCTACAAGGACGGCTTCGCGTTCCTGGTGCTGATATTTTTCCTCGTCTTCCGGCCGCAAGGCATCTTCGGCGAACGCGTGGCGGAAAAAGCATGAGCGCGCCCAGCGACAATATGCCGATCGCGACCGCCATCGCGCGTCCGAAACCGCTGCTGTTGCGGCATCTGCCCTATTTCATCTTCGCGGCGATCCTGGTGGCGCTGGCGGCGGCGGTGCCGTTCGACGGCTACATCCACAACATCCTGATGCAGGCGGTGACGTTTGCGATTGCCGTGTTCGGGCTCTCGGTGGTGCTCGGCCTGTGCGGCCAGATCAACCTGGCGCAGGCCGCGTTCTTCGGCATCGGCGCCTATGCGGTCGGCATCGGCACCTCGGACTACCAGATCAGCTACTGGCTGTGTCTGGTCGGCGGATGCGCGATGGCGCTGCTGGCCGGCGCTCTGCTCGGCATGTCGACGCTGCGGCTCGGCGGGCACTATCTCGCCATGGTGACGATCTCGTTCCAGCAGATCGTCACGCTGATCATGATCAACACCATCTGGCTCACTCACGGCCCGGACGGCGTTTCCAATATCGGCCGGCCGTGGCTATTCCAGTCGTCGCAATCGTATCTGGCGTTCTGCGTGGCGGCGCTGGCGCTGGTCGGCTACGCGGTGTGGAAACTGCCGGACACGCCGCTCGGCCGTTCGATGCGCGCGGTGCGTGACAATGAGCTCGCTGCCGGGGTCAACGGCATCGACGTGTTCCGCACCAAAGTGTCGGCGTTTGCGCTCAGCGCCGTGCTGGGCGGCCTCGCCGGCGGGTTGTTCGCCGGCGGCTTTGCCTATGTCAGCCCGGATCAGTTCGCGTTCGCGGACTCGATCCAGTTCCTGACCATGTCGCTGCTCGGCGGCGTGGCGTCGCCGATTGGATCTGCGATCGGCACCGGTTTGCTGATCCTGATTCCGGAATGGCTGCGGTTCCTCAAGAGCGTGCCCGGCCTTTATCTAGCCATTTACGGCTTATCCGTGATCCTGATCATCCGCTTCATGCCGGATGGCATCTGGGGATTTGTAAGCTCAGGGCTCACCCGCTTGCGCGCCAAGGTCAAGACGCCTCCGGCCACCGCGACCTTGCAGTTGAAGCCGGCGACCGTCGGCGGCGACATCGTGCTGGAGGTGACGGGGTTGGCGAAATATTTCGGAGGCCTCAAGGCGGTCGATGGCGTCGATATCCAGGTCAAGCGTGGCGGCGTTCACGCGCTGATCGGGCCGAACGGCTCCGGCAAGACCACGACGCTGAACGTGCTGTCCGGCCTCTACAAGGCCACATCGGGCAAGATCGTGCTCGACGGCACCGATATCACCAACATGCCGCCGCATCTGCGCACCGCGGCGGGGCTTGGCCGGACCTTCCAGAACATCCGCCTGTTCCGCTCGATGACGGCGCTGGAGAACGTCGAGATCGGCGCCGAACGGCCGGGCAATACGCTGATCAAGCAAGGCGGTGGTGATGCGCTGACCGAGCGCGCGATGGAGGCGCTGACCTTCGTCGGCCTCGGCAGCCGCGCCAATGAACTGATCTCCAGCTTCTCCTATGGCCATCAGCGGCTGATCGAGATCGCGCGGGCGCTGGCCGCCAACCCGACCTTACTGCTGCTCGACGAGCCCGCGGCCGGCCTGAACTCGACCGAAAAGCTCGAGCTGCATGAGCTGCTCAAGCGCATCGCAGCGCAGGGCCTGACCATCCTGATCATCGATCACGACATGACGCTGGTCTCGGAAGCTGCCCAGCACATCACCGTGCTCAATTTCGGACGTCGCATCGCGGACGGCGAATCCATGGCGGTGCTGCGCCATCCTGACGTCGTCTCCGCCTATCTCGGGACCGAATAATGGCGCTACTGGAAATCCGCGACCTGGTGGTCCGCTATGGCGAAATCGAAGCCTTGCGCGGCGTCTCGTTGACCGTCGATCAGGGCCAGGTGGTGACCTTGCTCGGCGCCAACGGCGCCGGCAAATCCACCACGCTGCGCGCGATCTCGGGTTTGGCAAAACCCGCGGCGGGCGACATCCTGTTCGACGGCAAATCGATCGCGGGGCTCGGGCCGGAAACCATCGTCCGGCTCGGCATTTCCCATGTGCCGGAAGGCCGCCGGATTTTTCCCGGCCTGACGGTGAAGGAAAACATCATGCTCGGCGCGTCGAACCGGCGCGTGGCGACTGCCGAATTGTCGCGCGAGGCGGACGCGATGTTCGACCTGTTTCCCGATATCCGCAAATTCTCCTCGTCGCTGGGCTGGACCCTGTCGGGCGGCCAGTTGCAGATGGTCGCGGTGGCGCGTGGGCTGATGGCGAAGCCGCGGCTGTTGCTGCTCGACGAGCCCTCGCTCGGCCTGGCGCCGGTGATCGTGCAAGCCGTGTTCAAGATCATCTCCGAGATCAGGCGCAACACCACCGTGCTTCTAGTCGAGCAAAACGCGCGGATGGGACTTTCCGTCGCCGATCACGGCTACGTGCTGGAAACCGGGCGCATCGTGCTGGGCGGCAAGCCTGACGAGTTGTGGGGCAACGAGGCCATCGCCGCCGCCTATCTCGGCGGCCACGCCAAAGCCAGCGCCTGAGACAACAGCGAGCGATCCGTTCATGGTCACCATCAAGGCCCAAAACCTCATCAATTTCGTCGCCGAAGTTTTCACCCATTCGGATTCTTCCGCCGAGGAGGCGCGGCGGATCGCGACCTACCTCACGACCGCCAACCTCACCGGACATGACAGCCACGGCGTCATTCGTGTGCCGGTCTATGTCCGCTGGAAGAAGATGGGCGCGGTGGTGCCGAACCAGACCGCGGAGGTCGTGGTCGATACCCCGGCGCTGGCGGTGGTCGATGGCAAGTTCGGTTACGGGCAGACGGTGACGCCGCAGGCGGTCAGGATCGGCATCGAAAAATGCAAGGCGTCGGGCCTTGCGGCGGTCGCGCTGCGCAATGCCGGCCATATCGGCCGGGTCGGCGACTGGGCCGAAATGGCCGCCGCCGAGGGGCTGGTGTCGGTGCATTTCGTCAATGCCGCGGGCTCGGTGCTGGTGGCGCCCTATGGCGGCGTCGAGCGGCGGCTGTCGACCGCGCCCTATTGCGTCGGCATTCCGCGCCAGGGGCAGGGCCCGATCGTGCTGGATTTTGCTACCTCGATCGTCGCCGAGGGCAAGGTGCTGGTCGCCAGCCGCGGCGGCAAAAAACTGCCCAAGGGCGCGCTGATCGATCTCGACGGCACCCTGAGCGAGGATCCCACCGTCTTGTACGGACCGCATACCGCCGAGGGACCGCGCGACCATAGCCAGGGCGAGGGCGCGATCCGGGCGTTCGGCGAACACAAAGGCTCGGGACTGGCGCTGATCTGCGAACTGCTCGGCGGCGCGCTGACCGGCACCGGCGCCACCGGTCCGAACCGGCGCTTCGCCAACGGCATGCTCGCGATCTATATCGATCCGAAACGGGTCGATCCCGCCAACTTCTTCGACGGCGAGATCGCGCGTTACGTCCAATATTTCAAGGATACCAAGCCGGCGGCCGGGGTCGACCAGGTCCTGATCCCGGGTGAGCCGGAAGCAGCCATGCGCGCAGAGCGCACCAGAGACGGCGTCCCCTTGCCTGACGATACCTGGGCGGCGATAGTGAATACCGCGCGCGAAGTCGGCGTCAGCGAAGTCAGCATCCAGCGGGCGACGGCCTGATTCTCAAGGGCCGGGCCGCCGAGCAATCCAGAGCTGCGAAAATACCGGATTGCTTCGTCGCAGCACTCCTCGCAATGACAGCGGCAGCAAACAGGGAAGGAACAAAGAGTGGCAAATAACGTCAAGAAAGTATGGGCTTCCGGCAAGGCCGTGGTGAACGCCTGGCTTGCGATCCCATCGGGATTTTCGGCCGAGGTGATCGCGCAGTGCGGTTTTGACAGCGTCACCGTCGACATGCAGCACGGCGTGCAGGACTACCAGTCGATGGTGCAATGCTTCCAGGCGATGCACGCCCATCCGGTGACGCCGATGGTTCGCGTTCCCTGGAACGAGCCCGGCATCATCGGCAAGGTGCTCGATGGCGGCGCCTATGGCGTGATCTGCCCGATGATCAACACCAAACAGGAAGCCGAGAACCTGGTTCAATATTCGAAATATCCGCCGCGCGGCACCCGCTCCAACGGCCCGATCCGTTCCGGCATGTACGGCTCGGCCGGCACCTACCAGCAGACCGCCAATGACGAGATCGTGCTGCTGCCGATGATGGAGACCAAGACCGCGGTCGAAAACATGGAAGCGATCCTCGACGTCGAAGGCATCAACGGCGTCTATATCGGTCCCTCCGACCTCGGCTTCTCCTACGGGCTGGTACCAAAACTCGACCGCGACGAGCCGGAAATCCTCAAGATCTATGAGAAGATCGTGAAAGAGTGCGGCAAGCGCGGCCTCTATCCCGGCATCCACTGCTCGGGCGCCGACGGCGCGGTGCGCGCGATCAACATGGGTTTCAAGCTCGTGACCCTGTCGAACGAAAGCGGCCTGATGGCCACCTACGCCAAGATGCAGATCGCGCAGACCCGGAAAGAATCCGGCGGCAAAGCGTAAGTCGGCGAATAGCGAGTAGCGAATGGCGAATAGGGGACGGTGAGTATCGAGAGTTTTTTTCTACTCGCTACTCGCCATTCGCTATTCGCCCTTTCACCGCTTTCAACACACAGGAGACACCCCATGCCCCAAGCACCTGTCATTCGCCTGCATCCCGATGATGGCGTGCTGATTGCGCGCTCGAGCCTGCCGCCCGGCATGGTGGTGGCGGACGGCGTCACCACGGTCGAACGGATTCCGGCCGGTCATAAGGTTGCGATCAAGCCGATCGCATTGGGCGAACCGATCCGCCGGTACGGCCAGATCATCGGCTTTGCGACCGTGCCGATCACGCCGGGCCAGCACGTCCACACCCAGAATTGCGGCATGGGCGATTTTGCCAAGGACTATGCGTTCGGTGTCGACGTGACGCCGACGCCGAATTTCGATCTGCCCGCGACCTTTGACGGCATCCGCCGCGCCGACGGCCGGGTCGCGACCCGCAATTACATCGGCATTCTTACCTCGGTGAATTGCTCGGCGCATGTCGCCGGCATGGTTGCCGACATCTTCAAGAAAAACCCTTTCACCGGCGACAATCCGCTGGCCGATTTCCCCAACGTCGATGGCGTGGTGGCGCTGACCCACAAGACCGGTTGCGGCATGACGCAGGACGAACCGCTGGCGCTGCTGCGCCGTACCCTCGGCGGCTACGCGCGGCACGTGAACTTTTCCGCGGTGGTCGTGCTCGGCCTCGGCTGCGAGGTCAACCAGATCGGCGGGCTGATGCAGGAACAGAAGCTCGCGGGCCGTTTGCGGGCGATGGACATCCAGGAAGTCGGTGGCACCCGCAAGACCGTGGAAGCCGGCGTTGCCTTCGTGCGCGAGGCCTTGACCGACGCGAACAAAGTGAAGCGCGAATCGGTGCCGGCCTCGGAATTGACCGTGGCGCTGCAATGCGGCGGCTCCGACGGCTATTCCGGCGTCTCCGCCAATCCGGCGCTGGGCGCTGCGAGCGACCTCCTGGTGCGGCACGGCGGCACCGTGATCCTGTCGGAAACGCCCGAGACCTACGGCGCCGAACATCTCCTGACCCGCCGCGCGGTCAGCCGCGAGGTCGGCGAGAAGCTGGTCGCGCTGATGCGCTGGTGGGAAGAATACACCGAGCGCGAAGGCGCCGA
Organism: Bradyrhizobium sp. S69; assembly: GCF_009766005.1. Lineage (GTDB taxonomy): Bacteria > Pseudomonadota > Alphaproteobacteria > Rhizobiales > Xanthobacteraceae > Bradyrhizobium. Next base: position 151,508 of record NZ_LMUK01000042.1, read on the forward strand.
GATGAACGCCAATCCGAGCCCCGGCAACAAGGCCGGCGGCCTCACCACCATTCTGGAAAAATCCCTCGGCGCGATGGCGAAGGCCGGCAGCACCAATCTGGTCGACGTGCTGAACTACGCCGAAACCGTCACCAAGAAGGGTTTTGTGTTCATGGACACGCCCGGCTACGACCCGGTCGCGGCCACCGGACAAGTCGCAGGCGGCGCCAACCTGGTCTGCTTCACCACCGGCCGCGGCAGCGTGTTCGGCTGCAAGCCCGCGCCGTCGATCAAGCTCGCCACCAATTCGCCGATGTACAAGCGCATGGAAGACGACATGGACGTCAATTGCGGCACCATCCTCGACGGCGAGGAAACCGTGCAGCAATGCGGCCAGCGCATCTTCGACCTGATGCTGAAAACCGCCTCCGGCCAGCCGACCAAGAGCGAAAGCTTCGATTTCGGCGGCGCGGAGTTTGCGCCCTGGGTGCTTGGGGCGACGATGTGAATGCGAAGCGCGCGGACGCTCAGTTCTCGTCATTGCGAGCGAAGCGAAGCAATCCAGCGGCGGGTCGCGATGAAGAAAGCTGGATTGCTTCGTCGCGCCGCTCCTCGCAATGACGATAGTGCGTACGATGGATTGAGCCCTTCGCGCTACCCATCCTGCGCGCTGGCGGAAACGATTGTCGAGAAACGTCGGGGATGCCGGTGCCGAAATATCGTCCCATCGATCAGCCTTTTGCCATCAAGGCTAGCTTCAGCGACCTCATCGCTATGACTTGGACGGATCGCGGGATAATTGCCGACTTCATTATTCCTGGCGAAGATGCGCAGGCGCTCCGTGTGCATTTCGGAAAAACCCACATTGTTCGAATTCTGGACGAGATGCCCCTGAGTACCGAGAGCGAAGATACTCCGAAAGAAGGGTTAGTATCCGATCACTTCGCCTACTTGGTCGAGGGTTCATTGTTCTGGAAATCGCAGTCTGACGCACTCAAGGCCGTTTTCGGCAAAGCGCGTCACTATCGCTTTATAACGGGGTGGACTTGTCTCGATGTGATTTCAGACATGGAGCCAAGTATCAGTGTGGTCAGTAGAAAACTAGTTGGTGCCTAATTCATGGGACGGGATTGAGTCCTGCCGAGGCGCGTCTCTAAAATTCCAGTTGATGAGCAACGCTTCGCTACCATAATTGCCATACACTAATTGCCAAGCTTGATGTCGGCATCCCGGATCACCTTCGCCCATTCCGGCGTTTCTTTCTGGATGATCGCGGCGAACTCGGCCGGCGTGTTGCCGACCGGCTCGAGGCCGAGTTCGGCGAACTGCTGGCGCACCTGCGGCGTCGCCAGCGCCTTGACGGTTTCGTCGTGCAATTTATCCTGCACATCTTTTGGCGTGCCGGCCGGTGCGAGCAGGCCGAACCACGGCACCGCCTCGAAGCCGGGGAAGCCGGATTCCGCCATGGTCGGCAACTCGGGCGCCAGCGCCGAGCGCTTGATCGAGGTGATGGCCAGCGCGCGCAACTTTCCTTCGCGCACCAGCGGCATCACGTTGGTGATGTTGGCGAACGACATCGTGATCCGGTTGGCGAGCAGATCCGGCATGAACGCCGTGGTGCCGCGATAGGGCACGCCCTTGATGTCGACATGCGCGCTGTATTTGAACAATTCGGCTGCGAGCTGTTGCGACGTACCGACGCCGGCATGGGCGTAGGAGAGCTTGCCGGGTTCCGCCTTGGCGAGCGCCACCAGTTCCGCGATGCTGTTGACCGGCTGCTCCGGCGGAAGGACGAGCACGTTCGCCGCGATGAAGATCTGCGAGATCGGTGCGAAATCCCTGATCGGGTCGAACGGCAGTGTTTCAAACAAACTCGGATTGATCACCAGCGCCCCATTGCTGCCCATCAGCAGCGTGTAGCCATCGGCGGCAGCCTTGGCGACGCGGTCGGTGGCGATGTTGCTGCCGGCGCCGGGAATATTCTCGACCACGAACGGCGTGCCCCAGACTGCCGCGAAGCGGTCGGCCAGAATGCGCGCGACAACGTCGGGCGCGGTGCCGGGCGTGAAGCCGACCAGGATTTTCACCGCCCGGTTCGGATAGACCGATTGCGCCGATGCGGTCTGCGCCGCGAGCAGCACAGCCAAGGCGGCAAACAGCTTCGCAGCGAGCTTCATCGCTTCCCTCTCGCGTCCCGTGCACCTGCTTGCCCGATCTTTGCCGTCGGACTTGGATATTCAGACTTGGATATTCAGACTTGGACCTTCAGACTTGGCGGCAAGTGTGTCACCCGCGAGCAGCGCCCGCAAGGCGAACCGGGACCGCGATCGGCTGCTCGCAGCCGCGGCACACATGAGCGGGACGATGGACCCGAAGATGCTGATGTTTCGTCGATGTCGGATTTGCGCCGGCCGTCCAGCCAGGTCGCTATTTTTAGGGTCAGACAATAAAGACAAAAGGCCACGCGGGCATTACACCGCATGGCCTTTGCGAGACTGTCCCCCTAGGCCCTCCAGAGATTCCGTCTCGGGACGCATAGTGTGCGGGCGGAGGAGCCTGTCCAGGGTGTGATGGAGTTACCCACAGTACAGGCGAACGAACAGGCCTTAACCAACCCGTCGGCTTCAAACAGCGTCTTTGGCAACCTTCAGAGGTGACGCCTTGACCGACTTGCTGGCTGGCTTGGCCGCGAACTCCATGGGCTCTTTCGTGAAAGGATTTACACCGCTGCGGGCTTCCGTAGCAGGCTTGTTCACGACCGATATTTTGGCGAAGCCGGGAACGACGAACTCGCCGGATTCATTCAGTTCCTTATAGCCCACGGTCGCCATCTGCTCGATGACGGCCTTTACGTCCGCTTTGGAAACCTGGGTTCCCTCTGCAATTGCATCAATCAACTGATTCTTGGTCATCTTGGCCATGATGGATTCCTTTGTGGAGGCTCAGAATAGTTTGAAGCGTTACTCTGTTTAAAGCACGGCAAAGCCACGCAGTTCGCTTCTCATTCATACCTATGTTCATGAAGTCACTGGGCTTAAAACCTATCGGGGCCCAAAACGCAAGCAGCAGCTCGGCGTTTGTTCCTTACCTGGCTTCTATGCGCCAATGGCGGGGCGTTCGGACCGAGTTGGCTTTTAACCCATACTGGACTCGCGCGTGGGTCGAAGATGACGCTCCGGAAAGATCAACGTGCGGACTGTAGGATGGGTTGAGTCCTTCGCAAAACCCATCGATTGACAGACGAATTAGGTATCGCTTCGCTCCACCCATCCTACGGGCTGTTCTGAATTGATGGGTTTGCGCTCCAACATAAAACCCGCACTCAACGACGCTAGATGTAGGTGTGTCGGGTCTGTCTAGCCCCACAGCGAAAAATAGTTTGATTTTCTTTCGACCCAAATCACCGGCTTATTCATCGCCGTCTTGTCCCACCAGAGAGTATCGCGATCGTCGCGGGAATGACGTGAGCACCAGTGGTTCTGCGCGAGAGGGATGTTGTGTCCAGTCCCTTTCACACTTCTACGTAATTTCTGATTTTCAGAAATTGTTCTTGACTCCTGACCCAAATCAGCTGCTTATTCCTTGCCATCCCGTTCCGAGAGAGGGGACGTTGGCCATCGTCACTGACGTTGGGATGGGATGCGGTGGCCGCCGATGCGCTTTTGACGAATGGCGCGTGACGCGGACGGCAAAGTCGTGTGGTCCTGACGCCCCGATGGCAGGTGTCAAATTCCCAAGAAGGAAGCTTCTTTGGAATGACGGTGACAAACAAGCCAGGTCTCGCCGGGGAGAGCACGATATAAGCTGTAACACCATTGCGCAGGGAAGGCCGGACTGCTTCCGCTGAACCTGTATGCTCGTGTGCGCTTTTTTGACTACCCTTTGCACGCGAGACCGCGGGTGCAGCGCGCACCCGGTCTTCCCTGCGTCCCTCTTGGGATCGCGCTGCGCCCTCTCTTGAGGGTCGCCTGCGCCCCTCTATCTTTTTGGGGCGAACGAATTTGCAAAACTCGGGCGCAACATGTCGCGAGAATGCGGAGGTATGTCTGTTCATAACGTTGCTGTCTGAACAATGAAGCCAAACAACGCACCCACGTCGTCCCGGCCTCCGCGCCGGGACCCATACGGCGAGGACTACCGTTTCGGCAGTGGGGTGGATGCCTTCAGCGAACATGAACGCCAGGGGTTATGGGTCCCCGCCTTCGCGGGGACGACGCAAATCTTGTTGTTCCGCTGCCCGCATAGGCACCCTATGCCCGTTGTTAGTGCTTGATCGATACCGGAACCGGTGTTCTGCTCAAAAAAGCTGCTGGAGTTGTCCCTCTGTGTCGATCTTCGTCGCACTACATCACGTCACGCACTACAAATACGACCGGCCGATCGATCTCGGTCCGCAAACCATACGGCTGCGGCCGGCGCCGCATACGCGGACGCCGATCCTGAGCTATTCGCTCAAGGTGACGCCTGAAAATCATTTCGTGAACTGGCAGCAGGATCCGCAGGGCAATTGGCTGGCGCGTTTTGTGTTTCCGGAAAAAGTCACCGAGTTGAAGATCGAAGTCGATTTCTCGGCGCAGATGACCGTGATCAATCCGTTCGACTTCTTCGTCGAGCCGTATGCCACCAGCTTTCCGTTTCAATACACCGACGATCTCAAGAGCGAGCTCGCGCCCTATCTCGCGGTCACCGAATCCGGACCGCTGCTCGATGCCTATCTTGCGGGGATTCCGCGGGAGGCGCCGAGCACGGTCAACTTCCTGGTCGATCTCAACGCGGAACTGCAAAAGAAAATCCGCTATCTGATCCGGATGGAGCCGGGCATCCAGACGCCGGAAGAGACGCTGGCCTCCGCTGCGGGCTCCTGCCGCGACTCGGCGTGGCTGTTGATCCAGGCCTTGCGGCATCTCGGGCTCGCGACGCGCTTCGTGTCCGGTTATCTCATTCAATTGCGTCCCGACATCGATCCGGTCGAAGGCCCGCGCGAGGTCGAGAACGATTTTACCGATCTGCACGCCTGGTGCGAGGTCTATCTGCCGGGGGCGGGCTGGATCGGTTTCGACGTCACGTCGGGGATGCTGACGGGCGAGGGGCATATTCCGGTCGCGGCGACCCCGCATTACCGCTCGGCGGCGCCGATTTCGGGCAGCGCGGGCTTTGCCAATGTCGAGTTCGCCTTCGAGATGAGCGTCAAGCGCATCCGCGAGGCGCCGCGCATCACACGACCGTTCTCCGATGCGGCCTGGGCGCGGCTCGATAAATTGGGCGAGCAGGTCGATGCCGATCTGAAGGCGCATGACGTGCGCCTGACCATGGGCGGCGAGCCGACCTTCGTGTCGATCGACGATCTGGAATCGCCGGAATGGAATATCGCCGCGGTCGGCCCGACCAAGCGCGGTCTCGCCGACGACCTGATCCGGCGCCTGCGCACGCGGTTTGCGCCCGGCGGGCTGCTGCATTACGGCCAGGGCAAATGGTATCCGGGCGAGAGCCTGCCGCGCTGGGCGTTCGGGCTGTATTGGCGCAAGGACGGCGTTCCGATCTGGAAGAATTCCGACCTGATCGCGAAGATCGAGAGCCCGCGGACATCAGGAATTCAGGATGCCGAGCGTTTCGCGGAAGGGGCGGCGGCGAGGCTTGGCGTCAATTCCGAATTCATCATGCCGGCCTTCGAGGACCCCAGCCACTGGCTGCAAAAGGAAGCCGGCCTGCCGCCGAATGTCGATCCCAGCGATTCAAAATTGTCCGATCCGGAAGAACGCTCGCGGATGGCGCGGGTGTTCGACCAGGGGCTCAACACGCCGAAAGGCTTTGTGCTGCCGATCCAGCGCTGGAACGCCGATGCCGGATCGTCTTCAACGCGCTGGAAGAGTGAGCGATGGAAACTGCGCCGCGGCAATCTGTTTCTGACGCCGGGCGATTCGCCGCTTGGCCTGCGGCTGCCGATCGCCTCGCTGCCGCATATCCCGGCGGAAGAATACCCTTATATCGTCGAGCAGGATCCGCTGGAGCCGCGCGAGGCGTTGCAGGTCTATGACGCGACTGCGCCGACCGGGGCTGCACCGTCGCAGGCGGTGCAGGAACAGCAGATCCGATCCGGCGGCGTGCGTACCGCGATGTCGATCGAGATCCGCGACGGCATTCTCTGCGCCTTTATGCCGCCGGTGGAAAAACTGGAAGACTATCTCGAACTGGTGACCGCCGTCGAAGCCACCGCCGAAGAGATGCAGATGCAGGTGCATGTCGAAGGCTATCCGCCGCCGTTCGATCCCCGCGTCGAGGTGATCAAGGTGACGCCCGATCCGGGCGTGATCGAGATCAACATCCAGCCGGCGCAAAGCTGGCGCGAGGCCGTCGATATCACCTTCGGTCTGTACGAAGACGCTGCGAAGGTTCGTCTCGGTGCCAATCGCTTCCTGGTCGATGGCCGTCATACCGGGACCGGTGGCGGCAATCATGTCGTGGTCGGCGGCAGCACGCCGCAGGATTCGCCGTTCCTGCGCCGTCCGGATTTGCTGAAGAGCCTGGTGCTGTACTGGCAGCGGCATCCGTCGCTGTCTTATCTGTTCTCGGGCATGTTCATCGGCCCGACCAGCCAGGCGCCGCGCATCGACGAAGCGCGGCACGATGGCCTCTATGAACTGGAAATCGCGATGGCCCATGTGCCACAGGCCGGCGTGAAAGCGCCGCTGTGGCTGGTGGATCGTTTGTTCCGGCACATCCTGGTCGACATCACCGGCAATACCCACCGCGCCGAGATCTGCATCGACAAACTCTATTCGCCCGACGGCACCACCGGCCGGCTCGGGCTGGTCGAATTCCGCGCGCTGGAGATGCCGCCGGACCCGCGGATGTCGCTGGCACAGCAACTCTTGATCCGGGCGCTGATCGCCAAGCTGTGGCGCGAACCGCAACAAGGCCATTTCGTGCGCTGGGGCACCACGCTGCACGACCGCTTCATGCTGCCGCATTTCCTCTGGGAAGACTTTTTGGGCGTGCTCTCCGAACTCAAGCAATCCGGCTACGATTTCTCGCCCGATTGGTACGCGGCCCAGCTCGAATTCCGCTTTCCGGCGTTCGGGCAGGTCCATCATGGCGGGGTGAGCCTGGAGGTGCGCCAGGCGCTGGAGCCGTGGCACGTGCTCGGCGAGGAGGGCTCGGCCGGCGGTACCGTGCGTTATGTCGATTCGTCGGTGGAGCGGTTGCAGGTCAAGGTCGAGGGTTTTGTCGAGGGACGCCACGCCGTCACCTGCAACGGCCGGCGGCTGCCGATGACGCCAACCGGCCGTTCCGGCGAGGCGGTGGCCGCGGTGCGCTTCAAGGCCTGGCAGCCGGCCTCCGGGCTGCATCCGACCATCCCGGTTCACGCGCCGCTGACATTTGATTTAATTGATAGCTGGAACGGGCGCTCGCTGGGTGGCTGCGTCTATCACGTGGCCCATCCAGGCGGCCGCAGCTACGACACCAAGCCGGTCAATTCCTATGAAGCCGAGGCGCGCAGGCTGGCCCGGTTTGTCGATCATGGCCACACCCCCGGCAAGGTCGATCCGCCGCGCGAAGAACGCACAATTGAATTCCCGCTGACCCTCGACTTGAGGAGCCCGCTCCTGCATTGAAGGAGGTGCTCGAGACGGAGAGTCGGATGGCGGGACAAGCCGGTAGTCAGGGAAGCAAGGCCCGGCCGGGTAACCGGCGCGTGGCGCAGTGGACCCGTGGCTATGCCCGGCTGCCCGGCATTCCCGATGAATATCTGACCGAGGACGGCACCCCACGCGAGGTCTGGACCCGGTTTTTCGAGGCCTTCGCCGAACTGACGCCGGCGGACATCGAACGGCGTTTCGGCAGTGCCGACCGGCATCTGCGCGAGGCCGGCGTGACCTATCGCGCGCCCGGCGAGACCGCCGACCGCGTTTCGCCGCTCAGTCATCTGCCGCTTCTGATCGACGAGGCCGAGTGGCAGCAATTGACCGCCGGTATCGTGCAGCGGGCGCAATTGCTGGAACTGGTACTGGCCGATCTCTATGGCGAGGGCCGGCTGGTCGCCGAGGGCGCGGTGCCGGCGGCGGCCGTCGCCGGCAGCTCGGAATATCTGCGCGCGATGTGCGGCGTCAAACCACCGGGGGGCCGTTACCTCAACCTGTATGCCGCCGATGTCGGCCGCGGGCCCGACGGTCGCTGGTGGGTGCTGGGCGACCGCACGCAGGCGCCATCCGGCGCCGGCTACGCGCTGGAAAACCGCCTGGTGCTGTCACGCGCCTTTGCTTCGCTCTACAAGTCGATGAACGTCGAACGCGTCGCCCCGTTCTTCGAGGCGTTCCGCGACAGCCTGCGTAGCGGCGCCGACCGCGACGAACCGCGCATCGGATTGTTGACGCCGGGGCAATTCAGCGAGACCTATTTCGAACACGCCACGCTGGCGCGGTATCTCGGTTTTCTGCTGGTCGAGGGCGACGACCTCGCGGTCAGCGGCGACCGCATCCATATCCGTACCGTCGCCGGCCTCAAGCGGCTCGACGTGCTGCTGCGCCGGGTGGATTCCAATTCGCTCGATCCGCTGGAGCTTGACGCTTCCTCGCAGCTCGGCGTGCCTGGCCTGATCGACGTGATCCGCAAGAATGGCGTCGTCGTCGCCAACATGCCGGGTACCGGCGTGATGGAGGCCCGCGCGCTGTTGGGCTTCCTGCCCAGCCTGTGCCGGCGTTTCTTCGGCGAAGATCTGAAGATGCCGCACATCGCGACCTGGTGGTGTGGGCAGAAATCGGCGCGCGAGGAAGTGCTGTCGCGGCTCGACCGGGTGGCGATCGAAGGCGCCTACGGCCGCAGCGTTCCCGGTTTCCCCGGCAACGGTCCGATCCTGCCCGGCGAGTTGTCCCTGAGCGAGCGCGAACGGCTCAGGGGCGCGATCAGCGATCGTGGCATCGACTATGTCGGCCAGGAGCTGGTGCGGCTGTCGACCACGCCGGTGTGGGATCAGGGCCGGATCACGCCGCGTCCGTTCGTGCTGCGGGTTTTCGCGGCCGCGACGCCCAATGGCTGGACCATCATGCCCGGCGGCTTTTGCCGGATCGCCGACCAGCCCGATGCCCGCGCGGTGTCGATGGGCGACGGCGCCCGCGCCGCGGATGTCTGGGTGATTTCCGACAAAGCGGTGGCGCCGACCACGCTGTTGCCGGCCGTCGACACCGTCCCGATCCGGCGCGTCGCCGGCGTGGTGCCGAGCCGTGCCGCCGACAATCTGTTCTGGCTCGGCCGCTATCTGGAGCGCGCCGAAGCGACCTTGCGGTTGATTCGGGCGCTTACGATCCAGCGCGATCCCGGCAAGGGTTCGGCGACCGTGCTGCACTCGGTCGAGCGGATTCAGCGGCTGCTGGTAATCTGGGGCGCGGCGTCGCAGGCGTCGCGGACGCCGCCGGCCAAGATCGCCGCCGAAGCCTTGCAAAGCGAGGAAAAGTTCGGTTCGGCGCTGTCGCTGGTGCGCACCGCGCAGCGCACCGCGACCTCGCTTCGTGAACGCCTCTCGCCGGATGCCTGGCAGGTCATCACCGAGATGACGGAACGGCTGGCGCAGGAAGCCGAGGATGACGACGGCGTCGTCAGTGCCGCGGAACTGACCTTGCAGGAATTGGCAAGCTTCGCAGGGCTGGCGCAGGAGAACATGAACCGGGCCGCCGGCTGGCGTTTTCTCGAAATGGGCCGCCGTGCCGAACGGGCGATCAACACGCTGCGTTTCGCGCGACAGTTCGCCTATGACGAAGCCGGCAACGAGGATCTCGACACCCTGTTGACCCTGGTGGATTGCCAGATCACCTATCGTTCGCGCTATCTGGTGGGGCCGCTGTTGGCCCCGGTGCGCGACCTCGTGGTGCTGGATCCCTATAATCCGCGATCGGTGGCGTTCCAGGTGTTTGCGCTCAATGATCACATCGCGAGCCTGCCGACCTTGAAGGAGGGCGGGTTGATCGAGCAGCCGCGTCGCCTCGCGGTCGGCCTGCAGGCGACCTTGACGACGACCGAGGCCGCGGCCCTCGACACCAAGACGCTGTTCGCGCTGGAGCAGGATCTGCTCAACCTCGCCGATGCCATCGGCGCGCATTATTTTCCGCATGGACCCAATGCGAGCCGGCCCGAGAAGCTGACGGGCCTCGCGTGATCTACGACATCAGGCACGTCACCACCTACGCCTACGAAAATCCGGTCAGCTTCGCGCGGTGTTCGCTGCGGCTCGAACCGCGCAGCGGCGACGGACAGCAACTGGTCTCCCACACCGTCGATATCCGGCCGCAACCGGCGGAACGGACGGTTCGGCGCGACTTCTTCGGCACCCATACCGAAAGCGTGCTGATCGAGACCCCGCATCGCACGCTGCGCGTCGATTCGAGGTCGCGGGTGTCGGTGTCGCGCCAGGCGCCGGCTCGCGACGCGTCGAGTCCGGCGTGGGAGAACGTTCGCGAGGCCGCCTTCGCGGCCCATAGCCTTGGCCCCGACTCGCCGATCGGTTACGTCTTTCCGAGTTCGCTGGTGCCGGTGCTTGCACCGGTGACGCACTATGCCGCCGCGAGTTTTCCGCCGGCAGGCGGGGTGCTGGCCGGCGCGGTGGACCTGATGCACCGGATCCGCACCGAATTCAAATACGACCCGAAGGCCACCGTGATCTCGACACCGCTCGCCGAGGTGTTCGAGAAGCGCCACGGTGTGTGTCAGGATTTTGCCCATGTGATGATCGCGGGCCTGCGCGGCCTCGGGCTGCCGGCGGCCTATGTCAGCGGCTATTTGCGCACCATTCCGCCGCCGGGCAAACCACGCCTGCAAGGCGCCGACGCGACCCATGCCTGGGTCTCGCTGTGGTGCGGTGAGCTCGGCTGGATCGGCTTCGATCCGACCAACGACATCCTGGTCGAGAACGATCACATCGTGCTCGCCGTAGGGCGGGATTTCTCCGATGTCTCGCCGGTCGATGGCATCATCGTCGGATCGCGCAAACAAAAGCTGAGCGTCGCGGTCGACGTCATCCTGGTGGAATGATCTAAGGCGCGTGGCAGCGCGGCTTTACCGGCTGTTGACCAATTCCGCAGTCTGCATTCTTAACCACGGTATTGCAATCGGCTCGGAGGTAAAGTTGTCCTTCATCGATCGGCCCTAGCTTGGCACCAGACGAGAGCTTCATCTCGCGGAACCTGCCAGGGGAGGCATCCACCATGTCCAATGCCAAGCGTATTTTGTTCGCGAAACTCGAATCCAGCCTGTTCGGCCAGATCGCGTTATTCAGCGTTGCAGGTCTTGCGATGTCGCTGTCGCTGGCCTTCAGCTACGATCTGCAGATTCCCGCGCAGTGGCTCTGAGCGGCCCACAGCATTGAAAAAGGTGGCGCGCAGGCTTGCGCGCTATCGCTTTAGCCGGCCGCGGCGACCGACCGCGGTGCAGCTTCGCCATGCGGATCGGCGCGAAGATCGCGGAAGAATTGTTCGACCTCGCGCGACAGGATTTCCGCCGTCGACGTGAGATCGGTGGAGGCCGAGAGCACGGAGCCCGCGGCCCTGGTGGTCTCGCCGATCGCAGCGCTGAGCGAACCAATATTGCCCACCAGCGTCTCGTTGCCCTGCGCGGCCATCTGCGCATTCACGGAGATCTCGCGGGTCGCGGCATCCTGTTGCCCGACGGCGCCGGCGATGTTCGAGGTGACTTCATTGATGTCGCGCACGGCGCTGCCGATCTCGCGCACGGCCTCGACCGCACTGCGCGTCGAGCTCTGGATCATGCTGACGTTCTGGCCGATTTCGGAGGTCGCTTTCGCGGTCTGCTCGGCCAGCGCCTTGACCTCGTGCGCCACCACCGCGAAGCCGCGGCCGGCGTCGCCGGCGCGGGCGGCTTCGATCGTGGCATTGAGCGCCAAGAGATTGGTCTGTTCGGCAATGGCCTGGATCAGGCTGAGGACGCCGTCGATGCGCTGGGTCGCCGCCGCGAGGCTCTCGATCTCGGCCACCGACTTGTCGGTTCGCTGGCCGGTCTGCTCGACCACGCTGGCGGACTGACGGACCTGCCGGCTGATTTCCTCGACCGATGCCGACAGCTCTTCGGCGGCACCCGCGACCGCATTGACGCTGCGGGAGGCCTGCTCGGTCGCGCCGGCGGCCACCGCTGCCTGTCCGCTCGCGTCCGAAGCCACCTTGGCGATGGACTGCGCGGTGTCGCGCATCGACGAGGCGCTGGCGGTGACGGCGCTCACCACGCCTCTCATCGCCCCCTGGAAAGCCTCGACCGATTTTTCGATGTGGCGGGTTCGTTGTTCGCGCGATTCGGAATCCTGCAAGACCTGCGAATTGAGATTGCGGTTGCGGTCCATGGCCTCCTTGAAGATCTGGATCGCGCGCGCCAGGGCGCCGATCTCGTCGGCGCGCGTGGTGTGGGGAACCTCGACATTGTCGGCGCCGTCCGCGACCTGCTTGATGGTCGTGGTGATGACCGACAGCGGCCGCGCGATCGAGCGGGCGATGATCAGCACGCCGATCACGACCACGCCGAGCGCCAGGCCGCCGAGGCAGGTCAGGACAACGGCGAGTTCGTGGTTGGCATCGGTCTGTTGCGCCAATCGCTTGCTGCGTTCGGCATAGACCTTCGAAAGCGCGTCGAGGTCCTTGTTGAGTGCGGCCCGCACCTCGCGGTTGGCGTCGTTGTCGCCCCACTCGCGTCCGGCGGCCGGACCGATCTCGACGCCACGGCGAACCAGTTCCTTGCGGAAGTCGACGAACTGATCGATTCGCTTCCGGAAAACCGCGAACTGCGCGGAATCATCGGCCTGGACCAGTTGTTCCCAGTTCGCGACCACGGCCAGAAGCTGTCCGTTGAACGTGAGCAGCCCTTCGCCGAACTTGCCGGCGCCGGCTTTGTCCGTCGACATGTAGACGCCGCGGGATTCCATCACGATCGCGTAAACCAGCGAATTGACGCGCTGGACGTTGAGCGCGGCGCGGCTGGCTGTCTCGACGGCATCCATCAGTTCGGCGCTGCGGCGGGAGTTGTAGTCCGATAGTGCCGTGATCGCCGCGATCAGGACCGCGAACAGGCCGAAGATGGCATATAACTTGGCCGCAAGCGAAAGCTTGGACATGGGGGTCCTGACGGAAAAGTGGTTATGGGGAAATGTGTTTGTTGGGGCATCACGGTCTCTTCAATGACACCGCATGCTCTGCCGTCTAAAAATTATGCAGAGCTTTGATGGATAAATCCTTAATTTACCTACCATTTGTGACATTAGAATTTCGATAAATATCAATCACTTAAGGGAAAAGAGGAGCGTTCATGGCGGTGGTCGGGTGCGTCCCTTGGCCGCAAAGGGCGCGGTGGGTCTCAAAAGCCTGTGCACAGCCAGGGTCCGATCCGGATAGCGAAGAAACGTGAGATCGCCACGCGCTTTCAGAACACCGTCGGCTTGCGTGGGGCGGGCGAGGGGGCGGTCGGCGGCAATGTCACGTATTTCGAGACCGGGCAGCGCTCCGCACTTTCCTGTTACCGGATTTCGCCTCGCGGCCTATCGCTTGAGGCGGCTTTTGTCCTGAAGATCGGAACACCGGAGCGATATCTCCAACAAATCATTTGATCCGTAAGGCTCTTGATGGACGAGGCTCTTGAATAACAACGCTGCCGAACAACATGGCCATTGAACAACGCCGCTGCCACAATGTTGAAGAATTTGTGGCCCAGCGTTGAACGTGCTTCACTATCAAGCCACTACCGATTTGTAGCGGCAGAGGAAACTCAATGCGAGCTCAAGGCACAGGAAACGCCCGGCGGATTCTCTGCGTATTCCCGCGCTACACGTCTTCGTTCGGCACGTTCGAATATTCCTATCCCCTGACCGACGGCGTGCAGGCCTTCATGCCCCCGCAGGGGCTGCTCTTGATCGCGGCCTATCTGCCCGAGCATTGGCCGGTCCGCTTCATCGACGAGAACATCCGGGCCGCCACGCCGGAAGATTTCGAATGGGCGGAAGCGGTGCTGGTGAGCGGCATGCATATCCAGCGTCCGCAGATGAACGATATCTGCCGCCGCGCGCATGCCTACGATCTGGCGGTCGCGATCGGCGGACCCTCGGTCAGCGCCTGTCCGGACTATTATCCCTCGTTCGACTATCTCCATGTCGGCGAACTCGGCGACGCCACCAACGACCTGATTGCGCGGCTGGCGCGCGATCCATCGCGGCCCGAGCAGCAGGTGGTGCTGAAGACCGCCGACCGCCTCGACATGACCCAGTTTCCGATTCCGGCTTATGAACTCGCCGACATCCCGAGATATTTCCTCGGCAGCATCCAGTATTCGAGCGGCTGTCCCTATCAGTGCGAGTTCTGCGACATCCCCGGGCTCTATGGCCGCAATCCGCGGCTCAAGAGCCCGCAGCAGATCACCGCCGAGCTCGACAAGCTCTTGGAATGCGGCATCATGGGCTCGGTCTATTTCGTCGATGACAATTTCATCGGCAACCGCAAGGCCGCGCTCGATTTGCTGCCGCATTTGATCGAGTGGCAGAAGAAGACCGGCTATGTGCTGCGCTTCTCCTGCGAGGCCACGCTCAATATCGCCAAGCGCCCGGAAATCCTGGCGGGCATGCGCGAGGCATTCTTCGGCACCATTTTCTGCGGCATCGAGACCCCGGATCCAGTAGCGCTGAAGGCAATGCACAAGGATCACAACATGATGGTTCCCATCATGGAAGCGATCCAGACCCTCAACAGTTTCGGTATGGAGGTGGTGTCCGGCATCATCCTCGGCCTCGACACCGACAAGCCCGAGACCGGATCGCATCTGCTGGAATTCATCGACGCGTCACAGATCCCGCTTCTGACCATCAACCTATTGCAGGCGCTGCCGAAGACGCCGCTGTGGGATCGCCTGAAGCGCGAGAACCGGCTGATCGAGGATGAGGGCCGGGATTCCAACGTCGACTTTTTCTTGCCTTACGAGGATGTCGTCGCCACCTGGCGCGCCTGCATGGGCAGCGCCTACGAGCCGGCGAAGCTGCTGGAGCGCTACGAATACCAGATCCGCGAGACCTATCCGAAGCGGTTACGTCCGCGGACGCCACAACAGGCAACCTGGAAGAACATCAAGCTCGGCCTGACGATGCTGCGCAATATCTTCTGGAAGGTCGGCATCCTCGGCGACTACAAGCGCGAATTCTGGAAGTTCGCGCTGCGGCGTCTGGCGCGTGGCGAGATCGAGTACCTGATCGCCTCGATCATGGTCGCGCATCATCTGATCAATTTCGCCCGCGATGCGTCGGGCGGACAGACCAATGCGTCCTACTACTCGCTCAAGCTGCAGGAAGCCTCTGTTCCCGCGGAGTAGCGAGGTTCCCCCAGACGAAAGCGGCGGCGGAAAGCCGCAGCGCATCGCGGCGAGCGCGCCTGACAATGCGGCGACTTGAGGCCATTATCCCGGCTTGCTATCGATTTGTGCGTCGCGGCGCGCTTGCGAGAGGGCACCGAGACCTGCTAAACCGCTTTAATAAATTTTCCGTATTGTTTTCAAGGGCTAGCGGCGATCATCCACGGCCGATCCAGGCCTCGTTCGCGCCCCGGAACTTAAGCTATACAAACTGACCTGATGTGAGAATCGGATAGGCCATGCTCGAAAAGAACAGAGACAGTGAGGTCCATACCGACACGATCGAGCAGCCGCCGAAGGGGCTGAGCATCGCCTTCGGGCTGGAGCGCATCGGCCTGTTCGCGGTTCGGGCGCCGATCCTGTCCTGCATCATCCTCGTCGCCCTGATCGTCGGTGCGATCTTCGGCATCCAGCGCATCAAGATCGACGATTCGCTGAGCCAGTTGTTCCGCTCCAATTCCAAGGACTACAAGCAGTACGAAGCGGAAACCAAGCGTTTTCCGGCGACCGAATTCGATGTGCTGGTCGTGGTCGAAGGCAAGACGCTGCTGGCGCGCGACAATCTGGGGAAGCTGCGCGATCTCGTCACCGACCTGCAACTGGTTGACGGCACGCGCGGCCTGATTTCGCTGTTCTCGGCGCGGCAGGCGCCGGCGCCGGGCAAGCTGCCCGCAGCCCTGTTTCCGAGTGAGCTGCCGCAAGGTGCCGACTACGACAAATTCATCGAGACCGTCAAAAGCAACGAGATCATTCGCGGCAAGCTGTTGTCCGAAGACGGCACCTTGGCGCTGATCGTGCTGTCGCTCGAGCCCGACGTGGTCGCAAGCAGCAAGCTCGGCAAGACGGTCGGCGATATCCGAAAGCTGATGGCCGATGATCTCAAAGGCAGCGGGCTCAACGCCGAATTGTCGGGCGTCCCCGTCATGCAGCTCGAGATCCGCAACGCGGTCGAACGCGACGGACTGACCTACAACATCCTCGGTATCCTCGCCGGCTGTATCATCGCGATCATCTTCTTCCGCAAGTGGTCGTTCATGGTGGTGGCCGCGTTCCCGCCGATGATTGCGATCCTGCTGGCGCTCGGCGTGCTCGGATGGGCTAATTTCAATCTCAACATGTTCCTGAACGTGATGACGCCGCTGATCATGGTGATCAGTTTTTCGGACTCGATGCAGCTGACCTTCGCGGCGCGTGACCGTCTGATCGCCGGTCAGGACAAATACACCGCGTTCAAGAACGCCGTGCTGGTGGTCGGACCGGCCTGCGTGCTCACCCACGGCACCGCTGGGATATCGTTCATCGCCCTGCAATTCTCGGATTCCGACCTGATCCGGAAATTCGGCGAAGCGGGGCTGGCGGCGACCATCATTGCGCTGATCGCGGTGCTTTCGCTGGTGCCGGTTTTCGGGGTGCTGCTGGTGCGCAACGAAAAGCAGTTCGCCGTGAAGTTCCAGGGCGCCGACGCCGGCGTGCAGGCATTGCGCAATTTCTGCTACTGGATCGCGGTGCGCATGGTCAGCCGGCCCGGGCTGTTCAGCCTGATCGCCGTGATTTTGGTCGCGGGCCTCGGGTTTGTTTACGCCAATTTGCAGCCGCGGTACCGGCTGGCCGATCAGGTGCCGGACAAGCAGCAGGCGGTGGCGGCAAGTGGCCGGCTCGACGCCAAGCTGACCGGCGCCAATCCGATCGACGTCCTGATCGAACTGCCCAAGGACGAAACGCTCTATTCGCCGGAGACCCTACAGACGATCGCGGATGTTCACTCGACCGTCGAAGCCGCCGCCGGCGTCGGCAACGTGTGGTCGCTGGAGACGCTGCGGCGCTGGCTTGCCGAAAAAGCCGGCAGTTCCGATGTCGCGACGTTGAAGGAATACGTCAATCTGATCCCGGAGCATCTGGTGCGACGCTTCATTTCGGCCGATCAAAAGGCGGTCGTGGTGTCGGGCCGGGTGCCGGATCTGGATTCGAGCCGGATATTGCCGGTGGTCGAAAAGCTCGATGGCGCGCTGGACAGCATCCGGACCAAGCATCCTGGATACGAGATCGCCGTCACCGGCCTTTCCGCCATTGCCGCGCGCAACAGCGCCAGCATGATCGAAAAGCTCAATCGCGGGCTGACGGTCGAGTTCGTGCTGGTCGCGGTCTTCATCGGGCTCGCGTTCCGTTCGGTGGTCGTGATGTTGTCCTGCATCCTGCCCGGCATCTTCCCGGTCGTGCTGTCGGGTACGCTGTTGTATGTTCTCGGGGAAGGGCTGCAGTTCGCCAGCGTTGTCGCGCTCACCGTGTCGTTTGGCCTGGGCCTGAGTGCGACGATCCACTTCCTCAACAGGCTGAGGCTCGAGTCGACGCCGGGCGTCAGTCCGGAACTCGCGGTCGAGCGCGCGACCGTGTTGGTTGGCCCGGCGTTGATCCTGACCACGGTGGTGCTGGCCTGCGGCCTGGTGGTGACGGTGTTTTCCGATCTGCCGTCGCTGCGCCTGTTCGGATGGCTCAGCGCGTTCGCGATGGTCTCGGCCTTGGTCGCGGACCTCTTCATCCTGCGGCCGACCGCGATGTTCCTGATCAACCTGTCGGATCGGATTCGCGGAACCGGCCGCCACGCCAAGCCGGCCGATGGGACCTCGGCATCATAGAGCTTGACCGGCCAAACAAAATCCCCGTTCCGATTTGATCGGAACGGGGATTTTGTTTGTCGCGATGCGTTCTGGAAAAAGCGGTGTCAGCTCTTGACCAGGGTGATGTTCACGCCGCGGATATCGCCCTTGGAACTGATCTGAACGGTCTGTCGGTTGCCAGTGGTCCGCAAGGTCAGGTTCGCGGCAAAGCCTGAAGCCTCGACGAACACGTCGATCTGACCTCCGCCCGCGGTGCCCTGCAGATTGCCGAAAACATTCCGGCTCGCCTCGCTCCAATTGCCGGAGATGCGGTCGCCCTGGCTGGTCACGTCGCTGCTCAGGTCGAATTTGTAGCTGTCGCTGGCGCAATGCAGGCTCTGCTTCAGGTTCAGGCCGCTGCCGTTGACCTTGTAGTCGGCCTTGCATCGGATGTGTTCGGTGGTTCCGTCGGAAAGCGAAACCGTGCCGGTGCCAGACCACGATCCGTTAAAGCCCGCAAAAGGGCTCGACTGGGCGTGGCTCGCCGACATCGACAACATCAGCGCGGCGCACACGGCCGCTGCCTTGATGGCCTGTCCAAACAAGCCGGAAACAGAAAGTTTCATGTTGAATTTTCCCGATTAAAATTGACGCCATGTTGCAAGATTATGTCGCGCCGCACCGAAGGTTTAGTGTCGCAGTACTCTCCAAGGTTCAATGCCAAGTCGCCCGGCGTGTCGCAAAATGCCGCCGACCGGCCGTCACTGCCGGATCGTCGGCTGAAATGACACGAACCGGACGCCCTTGAATTGTATTTTTTTGCTCGGTGTTGTCAAAAAGCTTCAGATATTCACCGATTTCACGAGGGAGCGCACGGCTTAAATGGCGGCCTTTGGTCGCAAGCGGCCGGCCGTGAAAAGCTCGAAGGCAAATAGCCTTTTGATATCAAATAATTGCGAGCATTGTTGAGTTGATGCGCGGAGCCGGGTATTCGGGTTGCGGTCGCCGTAAATTTGGCCGCATTTACCAGCGCTTTTGGTTTATTCGTCGCTGCGGTTCGTGGCGCTCGCAATCTGAATCATCTTTTCGGTTCAGCACCATGCTATCCGGATAGGTATTCTCCGCGGTTACATTGAAGGAACACGATGTATAAGTTTTTTCTCGCAGTCTCCCTGCTGTCGATTTCGGTTTCCACCGGTGCGCTCGCCCAGCAGCGCAGCGGTACCGCGGATGAGCAGGCGGCCTGCTCGCGCGATGTTCAGCGCTACTGCCGCGCGGTGATAGACCAGGGCGATTTCACCATCCTGGCCTGCCTTCAGCAAAACCGGCCGAAGATTTCGAAAGCCTGCGACCTGGTGCTGAAAAATCACGGGCAGTAGGCCTTATCGGCATCGGGTCATCGCCGCCGCAGGCCCGTCACAGGGTTAATTTCGGACGCGGCCTGGTTTGCGAGCGATCGCAGACAGCATTGGTTTTGCCGGCGTATTCCCCTATATGGGGTTCGCGTTCCGTCCGCATGCGCGGATCATC
Source organism: Bradyrhizobium sp. S69 (assembly GCF_009766005.1). Classification (GTDB taxonomy): domain Bacteria; phylum Pseudomonadota; class Alphaproteobacteria; order Rhizobiales; family Xanthobacteraceae; genus Bradyrhizobium. The sequence goes on from NZ_LMUK01000042.1 coordinate 170,986, forward strand.
GGTGCGCGCGAATTCACCCCGATGAATGTAGCCCGTTCTTGATGACCACCGCGAGCGAACTGCGATCCGGAAAAACCCATCGCGACGAGAATTTTCCCGTCGCGTCATGGATCATTCACCGGCGTCACCGGGCGCTGATTCTCGCGTTCTATAATTTCGTCAGGACCGCGGACGACATCGCCGATCATGCGACGCTCGGCGAACGCGACAAATTGGCCTATCTCGATCTGCTCGAAGCCGAATTGCTCGGCAAGGGCGATACCCAGCCCGAGGCCGTCAATCTGCGCAACGCGCTGGCGGAACGTTCGATGCCGCCGCGCCATGCGCTCGACGTCCTGGTCGCGTTTCGGATGGATGTGACCAAGCTTCGTTACGAGAATTGGGACGAAGTGATCCACTACTGCCGCTACTCGGCGATGCCGGTCGGGCGTTTCATGCTCGACGTCCACGGCGAGAGCATTTCGACCTGGGCTGCTTCTGACGCGCTGTGCGCCGGCCTGCAGATCAACAATCACCTTCAGGACTGCGGCAAGGATTTTCGCGATCTCAACCGCGTCTATCTCCCGCGCGATGCGCTGGCGGCAGCGGGAGCTTCGGTCGAGCAGCTTGGGCAGGCGCAGGCGCCGGCGCCGCTGTTGCAATGCTTGCATTCGCTCGCGGCGCGTACCGAGGGCCTGCTCAATGACAGCAGATCGCTGGGCGGGGAAGTCAGGGATTTTCGGCTCGGGCTAGAGATATCGGTGATCCAGAGTTTTGCCGACAGGATCGTGCGGATGCTCAAGGTGCGCGATCCCCTGAGCGAGAAGGTCCATCTCGGCCCGATCGAACTGCTGGCCCACAGCGTTGGCGGGATGGCGAGCGAGACGGCGCGTCGCGCGGTCGGTCGCCGGCCCGTGTCCAATCCGGCGGCCGGCGCATGACACTCGATACCGCGGTTGCCAATCCAAGCGACGGCGCGGCGGCGTCCGGCAGTTCGTTTTACGCCGCGATGCGGATATTGCCTCGCGAACAGCGCGAGGCGATGTTTCAGATCTACAGCTTTTGCCGACAGGTCGACGATATCGCCGATTCCGACGGACCGCGGCCCGAACGGCTAGCCGCGATCCAGCAATGGCGCGATGATATCGACGCGCTGTATCAGGGCCATCCACCGCCGCGGTTGCAGGATTACGTCGCCTCGGTTCGTCGCTTCAACCTGAAGCGCGAGGATTTCATCGCCATCATCGACGGCATGGAGATGGATATCCCGCAGGATATCCGTGCGCCGGATCTCGCGACGCTCGATCTGTATTGCGACCGGGTGGCGAGCGCGGTCGGACGGTTGTCGGTGCGGGTGTTCGGCCTTGCCGAGGACGACGGCATCCTGCTCGCCTATCATCTCGGTCGTGCGTTGCAATTGACCAATATCCTGCGCGATATCGATGAGGACGCCGGCATCGGCCGGCTCTATCTGCCGCTCGAGGGCCTGCTGCATGCGGGAATAACGTCCAACGATCCGTTCAAGGTCATTGCCGATCCGGCGCTGCCGAAAGTCTGCGCGCCGCTGGTGGAGCGGGCGCGGGCGCATTTCGCCAAAGCCGACGACGTCATGCGTCGCAGTTCCCGGCGCGTGGTGCGGGCGCCGAGGATCATGTCGAAATATTATCGGGCGATTCTCGAATTGCTGGTTGTAAGAGGCTTCGCGTTGCCGCGGTCGGCAGTGCGCGTCGACAAGATGACCCGCATCGCCATTATCCTTCGCTACGCTTTCATCTGATGCAAAAGAACGTTCATATCATCGGCGCTGGGATTTCAGGCCTGTCGGCAGCCGTTCGGCTGGCAGGCGCGAATTACAAGGTGCACGTCCACGAGGCCACGCAACAGGCGGGCGGCCGCTGCCGGTCCTATTTCGACGCGGCGACCAATCTCACGATCGATAACGGCAACCATCTCTTGCTCTCGGGCAACCGCCACGCGCTTGCCTATGCCAGATCGATCGGCACCGAGGCGGGGCTGGTCGGGCCGAAGCGCGCGCAATTTCCATTCGTCGATATCGCGACGGGCCGGCGCTGGCAGCTCGATCTCGGCGACGGTCGGCTGCCATTGTGGGTGTTGGACCCGGCGCGCCGGGTACCCGACACCGGTTTGCTGGATTATTTGAAGCTGGCGCCGCTGATCTGGGCGGGGCAAAGCAAGCTCGTTGGCGATACCATTCCCTGCGAGGGCACGCTCTACCAGCGGCTGGTGCAACCGCTGCTTTTGGCCGCGCTCAATGTCGATCCGCCCGAGGGATCGGCGGGGCTTGCCGGCGCGATCGTGCGGGAAACGCTGCTGGCGGGGGGACAGGCCTGCCGGCCACTGATCGCGCGCGAAGGGCTGAGCGCGGTGCTGGTCGAGCCCGCGATCAGGCTGCTGCAAGCCAAGGGCGCCAGTATCCAGTTTGGCCACGAATTGCGCGCGTTCGGCAAATCGGCCGAGCGCATCAGCGAGCTGAATTTCGGCGACGACGTGATTGCGCTCGGCGCGGACGATATGGTGGTGATGGCAGTGCCGCCGCGTCCCGCGGCCGCCTTGCTGCCGGGCCTGAAAACGCCGTCGAAATTCCGCGCCATCGTCAATGCGCATTTCCGCTTCGATCCGCCCAAGGACTTGCCTCCGATCCTCGGCGTCGTCGGGGGTCTGGTGGAATGGCTATTCGCCTTCCCGCAGCGGCTGTCGATCACCATCAGCGGCGCCGACCGCCTGGTGGATATGCCGCGCGAGGAACTGGCGCAGGCGATTTGGCGGGATATCTGCAAGGCCGGTGGGGTGCAGGGCGAACTGCCGCCCTGGCAGATCGTGCGCGAGCGCCGCGCGACATTCGAGGCCACGCCGGAGCAGAACGCGCTGCGGCCGGGCGCGTCGACCGCATGGAAAAACCTGTTTCTTGCCGGCGACTGGACTGATACGGGGTTGCCGGCCACCATTGAGGGATCGGTCCGGTCGGGCGATCGCGCCGCCGACCTGGTGCTTGCCTCGCGGCAGGCTTGATCGCTGATGCAACGGACGGCTCCGAGAGGGCCGGGCACGGACAATGACAGGGATGTCGAGCAAAATGGCTTCCGGCACTGACAGCGTTGGCATTGGACCCGATGCCGCTTTGGAGGCGAGCATCCAATCGGCGACCCGGGCGCTGCTCGACCTGCGGCAGGCGGACGGACATTGGGTGTTCGAGCTCGAGGCCGATTGCACCATCCCGGCCGAATATGTGCTGCTGCGCCATTATCTGGGCGAGCCGGTCGACACCGTGCTGGAAGGCAAGATCGCCAATTACCTGCGCCGGGTTCAGGGCGCGCATGGCGGCTGGCCGCTGGTGCACGAGGGCGATTTCGACATGAGCGCCAGCGTGAAGGCCTATTTCGCGCTGAAGATGATCGGCGAGCCGATCGATGCGCCGCACATGGCGCGGGCGCGCGAGGCGATCCACAGCCGCGGCGGCGCGATCCACAGCAACGTTTTCACCCGCTTCATGCTGGCGATGTTCGGGGTGCTGACCTGGCGCAGCGTGCCGGTGCTGCCGGTCGAGATCATGCTGCTGCCGATGTGGTCGCCATTCCATCTCAACAAGATTTCGTACTGGGCGCGCACCACGATCGTGCCGCTGATGGTGCTGGCGGCGCTGAAACCCCGCGCCCGGAACGCCAGCGGCGTCGGCATCGATGAATTGTTCCTGCAGCCGCCGCATTCGATCCGCATGACCGCCAAGGCGCCGCACCAAAGCTGGGGCTGGTTCCTGCTGTTCCGCGGCCTTGACAGCGTGCTGCGGGTGATCGAGCCGCTGTTTCCCAAGAAGCTGCGGGCCCGCGCCATCGACAGCGCGGTGGCGTTTGTCGAGGAACGCCTGAACGGCGAAGACGGCCTTGGCGCGATTTATCCGCCGATGGCCAACACCGTGATGATGTACGAGGTGCTCGGCAAGCCGGCGGATTATCCGCCCCGGGCGGTGACGCGGCGGGGGCTCGACAAGCTTCTGGTGATCGGCGAACACGAGGCCTATTGCCAGCCTTGCGTGTCGCCGGTGTGGGACACGGCGCTGACCTGTCACGCGATGCTCGAAGCCGGCGGTGAAGAGGCGTTGCCTTCCGCCAAAGCTGGGCTCGACTGGCTGCTGCCGAGGCAGGTCCTGGACGTCAAAGGCGATTGGGCGGTGAAGAGCCCGAACGTCCGGCCCGGCGGCTGGGCCTTTCAATACAACAACGACTACTATCCGGATCTCGACGATACCGCCGTCGTGGTGATGGCGATGGACCGCGCGCAGCGCGCCTCGCGCAGCCACGAATTTGATACCGCGATCGCCCGCGGCCGCGAGTGGATCGAGGGCATGCAAAGCCGCGATGGCGGCTGGGCCGCGTTCGACGTCAACAATCTCGAATATTATCTCAACAATATCCCGTTCTCGGATCACGGCGCGCTGCTCGACCCCCCGACCGAGGACGTCACGGCGCGCTGCATCTCGATGCTGGCCCAGCTCGGCGAGACCGCGCAAACCAGCAAATCGGTTGCCGACGGGGTGGACTATCTGCGGCGGACCCAGCTCGCGGAAGGGTCGTGGTATGGCCGATGGGGCCTCAATTACGTCTACGGCACCTGGTCGGTGCTGTGCGCCCTCAATGCCGTCGGCGTGAGCCACCAGGACCCGATGATGCGCAAGGCGGCGGATTGGCTGCTGTCGATCCAGAACGCCGATGGCGGCTGGGGCGAGGATGCCACCAGCTACCGACTCGACTACAAGGGATTCGATGGCGCGCCCACCACCGCCTCGCAAACGGCATGGGCTTTGCTTGGTCTAATGGCAGTCGGCGAGGTCGAAAATCCCGCAGTTTTGCGCGGGGTGGAGTACCTAAAAAGCACACAGACCGAAAAAGGACTCTGGGACGAGCAGCGTTACACGGCAACAGGCTTTCCGCGGGTGTTTTATCTGAGATATCATGGCTATTCGAAGTTCTTTCCGCTCTGGGCGCTTGCGCGGTATCGAAATTTGAACAGCACCAACAGCAGGGTTGTAGGGGTCGGGATGTGAATTTGGGGGTGGGGGATGAGGTGTCCGCGGGCAATCGAGTTGACCCGCGGCCGGTGCTGATTGTGACTGGACTGGTGCAGGAGGCGCGAATCGCGGCCGGCCCGGGGATGGCGGTCATCTGCAGCAGCAGCGATCCCCGGCAATTGCGGGCGCTGCTTGCGACGCTGGACCCCACCTCGTTCAGGGGCGTCATCAGTTTCGGCGTCGCCGGCGGGTTGGATCCCACGTTGAAATCGGGCGACATTGTGGTGGCGACGGAAGTGCTGGCCGGCGATGCGCGCTGGCTGGCCGAACTGCCGCTCAACGAGGAGCAGATCGCCAGCGTCGCGCTGAAGCGCCGACGCGTCGTCAGGGGCGGTCTGGCGGGCGTCGAACAGGTTATCGCGGCACGCGCCGGCAAGGCCGCGCTGTGGTCGGCAACCGGTGCCGCGGCGGTCGATATGGAAAGCCATATCGCAGCCGCCTATGCCGCCGAGGTGGGCCTGCCATTCGCGGCCCTGCGCGTCATCAGCGATCCCGCCAGCCGCGCGCTGCCGGCGATCGCGATGAGCGCGATCAAGCCGAACGGCGACATCGATCTGCGCAAGGTTCTGCGCGGCGTCGCGCGCAATCCGCTGTCGTTGCGCGCTTTGGTCTCCACCGGGATCGATTTCAACCGCGCACTGCGCAGCCTGCGCGGCTGCCGAAGCTTTCTGCTGGGCGAAGAGACGTTCGCCCCCGTGGACCTCAAAGCCGCGGCATAAGCTTGGCCGGCGACGCGGCACTGGTCCGGCGCTCCAACGAAAATTGGTTCTCAAACGAAAACAGGGCGCGATCGCATCGCGCCCTGTTTTGCTTTTCGAGTGTGCGGCTTCAGGCGGCCGTTGACGCCTTCTGCTGTGCCTTCAACTGCGCTGCCGCCGCCTCGTCGCGGCGAATGTCCGACAGGCGCTTCTGCACTTCGGCCGAGAAGATGTACTGCGCCGGGCGCTGCTGTTCGAGGTTGATTTCGGGCGCCATCGGACCGGTGGTGCGGACACCGCGGAACGCCACCCACATTGCCTTCAGCGGGTTGACGAGGGCTGCGTTGGCCGCGGTCGGCTCGTAGCCGCAATGCGCCATGCAGTCGGCGCACTTCTCGTACTTGCCGGTGCCGTAGGTGTCCCAGTCGGTGGTGTCCATCAGTTCCTTGAAGGTCTTGGTATAGCCTTCGCCGAGCAGATAGCAGGGCTTCTGCCAGCCGAAAATATTGCGCGCCGGCATGCCCCACGGAGTGCATTCATAGCTCTGGTTGCCGGCGAGGAAGTCCAGGAACAGGCCGGAATGCATGAAGTTCCACTTCTTGCCCTTGCCGAGCGCGAACACGTCGCGGAACAGCTTCTTGGTCTTGGTCCGATTCAGGAAGTGCTCCTGGTCCGGCGCGCGCTCATAGGCGTAGCCTGGCGACATCGAAACCCCGACCCCGAGCTCGGTGGTGAAGTCGAGGAACTTGGCGATGTCCTCGGCGGCGTGTCCGTCGAAGATCGTGGCGTTGACGTTGACGGTGAAGCCGCGTGCTTTCGCGGCCTTGATCGCCGAGACCGCGCGATCGAACACACCCTTCTGCGAGACCGCCTTGTCGTGATGCTCCTTCAGGCCGTCGAGATGCACCGAGAAAAACAGATAGGGCGACGGCTCGAACAGATCGAGCTTCTTTTCCAGCAGCAACGCGTTGGTGCACAGCGAGACGAATTTCTTGCGCGCCACGAGGCCGCGCACGATCTCGCCGATGTCCTTGTGGATCAGCGGCTCGCCGCCGGGGATCGCCACCATCGGTGCGCCGCATTCGTCGGCAGCATCCCAGCATTCCTGCGCCGACATGCGGCGGTTGAGGATCGCGTCGGGATAGTCGATCTTGCCGCAGCCGACGCAGGCCAAGTTGCAGCGGAACAACGGCTCGAGCATCAGCACCAGCGGATAGCGTTTTCGGCCCAGCAGCTTCTGCTTGATCAGATAGCCGCCGATACTGATTTCCTTGAAGAACGGTATTGCCATTACGAATTTCTTTCTGGACTCAGGTAGAGAGGTTAGTCAGCCCGCTATGCTAGATCAGCCCGTTGTCAGTTCGGCCGGAAGCCGGAATTCAATGTTTTCTTCCCGGCCCGGAAGCACCGAGACCGAGACCGGTCCGATGCGCTTCAAGGCCTCGATCACGTCATCGACCAGAACCTCCGGCGCCGAGGCGCCGGCGGTGATGCCGACGGCCTTTGCGTCCTTCAGCCAGTCCGGGTTGAGCTCGCTGCCATCGGCAATCAAATAACTCGCGACACCCACCTCGGTGCCGATTTCACGCAGCCGGTTTGAGTTGGAACTGTTGGTGGCCCCCACCACCAGGATAACGTCCACGAGCTTGCTCAGGTCCCTTACCGCAGATTGGCGGTTCTGTGTCGCATAGCAGATATCCCGTATGTCCGGGCCTTGAATATCTTTAAACCGCTGCTGAAGGGCGAGAATTATGTCCTTTGTGTCATCTACGCTCAGGGTGGTCTGGGTGATGTAAGCCACCGGGGTGTCCACCGGCAAGGTCAACGCCGCCACGTCGTCGACGTTCTGGACCAGTTCCACGGGGCCCGGGACCTGGCCCATGGTTCCCTCGACCTCGGGGTGGCCGGCATGGCCGATCAGGATCAGTGCCCGGCCCTTGGACATATAGCGCTTGCCCTGGTTGTGGACCTTGGTCACCAGCGGGCAGGTGGCGTTGAGCACCGGCAGGCCGCGGGAAGCGGCCTCTTCCTCGACGCTCCTGGCCACGCCATGGGCGCTGAACACGGTTACCGCCTTGGGCGGCACCTCCGAGAGGTCCTCGACGAAGATCGCGCCCTTGTTTTTAAGGCTTTCGACCACGTATTTGTTGTGCACGATCTCATGGCGCACATAGACCGGCGGGCCATATTTCTCGAGCGCACGCTCGACGATCTCGATAGCACGCACGACGCCGGCGCAAAATCCGCGCGGCTGCGCCAGAAACACTTCCATGGGACGTCCGTTACGCAAGTTGCACCAAACTCATACTGTTTCTCCGTCCCATCAGGGTACCAGCAATATCCGCGCCACGGCGCGGCTTTCGCATCCATCCCGCCGTTAAGCGCATGAATGCACAGGGTTCTGTGTCAAAAAAGCATCAGATAGGAAAGGCGGATCGTTAACGGATCGGCCTAGCTATGGCGGTACTATAATGCGGTATATTATAACCGCCGTGGCGGGAAGTTATGGAATCCTCACTTGTTCGTCACTTTACGGCAGGCGGATCCGAATTATACCGCTCTGAGGGCACCATTTGGGCAAGTTTTGCGTTATTTGTTTGTCCGTGCTCTGAAAGAAAACACCCAAAACAAATGTTAGATCGACGGGGCGAACTCCGCTAGACAGCGGCGTTCCCGTGGAACCCCTACATTAGAAAGATTAGATGTGCTGACAAGTATTGTCGTATCGGTCGTTAAAGCTTGTACGCGGTTTGCCTCTGTTACGGTTCTTGTCGCACTCCTCTTGGCGATCGCCGGGGGCTACTACACCGCCCAGAATTTCGAGATCAATACTGACATCAACACGCTGATTTCGAACAAGCTCGATTGGCGCAAGCGCGACAACCAGTTCGATAAGGCGTTCGATCGTGACAGCACGATCCTCGCGGTGGTGGATTCCCCGACGCCGGAGCTGACGAGCGCGGCCAGCGCCGCGCTGGCGCAGAAGCTAACCGGCGACACCAAGCATTTTTCGTCCGTGCAACCGCTCGGCTCCGGCGAGTTTTTTGAAAAAAATGGGCTGCTGTATTTGCCCCAGGCGGAGGTGAATGAACTGACCGGCCAGTTTACCTCGGCAGCCCCCCTGATCGAGATCATGGCCGGCGATCCCTCGATCCGCGGCCTGACCGGCGCGCTTGAAACTGGGCTTTCCGGCGTCAAGCGTGGCCAGGTCGCCCTCGACAGCACCGCGCGGCCGTTCAGCTACATCGCGCAGACCGTGGAAGACGTCCTCAAGAACGGCACCGCGACCTTCTCCTGGCGCCAACTCACCAGCGACAAGCCTCTGGCGGATTCGGATTTGCGCGCCTTCATCGAATTCAAGCCGATCCTCGACTTTAACGCGCTGGAGCCCGGCAAGGATTCCTCCGACGCGATCCGGCAGGCCGCGAAGGATCTCGACTTCGCCGGGAAATATCACGCGCGCGTGCGGCTGACCGGACCAGTGCCGATGTCCGACGAAGAATTCGCTACCGTACAGGACGGCGCCGCCGTCAACGGCATCGGCACCGTGCTGGTGGTGCTGTTGATCCTCTGGATGGCGCTGCATTCCTCCAAGATCATCTTCGCGGTGTTCGTCAACCTGTTCATCGGGCTGTCGATCACCACGGCCGCCGGCCTCGCCATGGTGGGTTCGTTCAACCTGCTGTCGGTCGCGTTCGCCGTTCTGTTCGTCGGACTTGGCGTCGACTTCGGCATTCAGTTCAGCGTCCGCTACCGCTCGGAACGTTTCAAGAGCGACAATCTGCAATTGGCGCTGGAAAAGGCCGCTGAATATGTTGCGGTCCCGCTGTCGCTCGCCGCGATGGCAACGGCGTCCGGCTTCCTCTCGTTCCTGCCGACCGACTACAAAGGTGTCTCGGAGCTCGGCGAGATCGCCGGCGTCGGCATGCTGGTGGCTTTCCTGAGCAGCATCACGGTGCTACCGGCGTTGCTGCGACTGCTTAATCCGCCCGGTGAAAAGGAGGCGGTTGGCTACGCCTTCCTGGCGCCGCTCGATCACTTCCTCGAAAAGCATCGGGTGATCATTATCGTCGGCACAATCCTGGTGGCGGTGGCCGGTCTGCCGCTGCTGTACTTCCTGAGATTCGACTTCAACCCGATCAATCTGCGCAGCCCGAAGGCCGAGTCGATCGCGACCTTTCTCGACCTGCGAAAAGACCCCAACACCGGCGCCAACGCCATCGACGTGATGACGAATTCGGATGACGACGCCAGGAAAATCCAGGCCAGACTGGAGAAGATTCCGGAAGTCCTCGAGGTACGGTCGCTGGAGAGTTTTGTGCCGGAAGACCAGCCGGCCAAACTGAAGCTGATCGCCGAAGGCGCCAAGGTTCTCAATCCCGCGCTCAATCCGGATTCGATCGATGCGGCGCCCTCCGACGCCGAGAATGTCGATGCCTTGAAGAGCACGGTGGAAAATCTGCGCAAGACTGCCGGTGACGCCAAGGGGCCCGGCGCGGTGGCGTCGCGGCGGCTGGCCGATGCGCTTTCCAAGCTGGCGGAGTCCAATCCGGCCACGCGCGAGAACGCCCAGGCCATCTTTGTCGTGCCGCTGAAGATCGTACTCGGTCAGCTCAAGGGCCTACTGCAGGCCCAGCCGGTCACCTTGCGGACGCTGCCCGCCGACCTGGTGAATTCCTGGAAAACCAAGGACGGCCTGCAACGCGTCGAGGCGCTGCCGCGCGGTGACCCCAACGATAATGACACGCTGCGCAAATTCGCAGGCGTTGTGCTGGATGCTGAACCGACCGCGATCGGCGGCCCGATTTCGATTCTCAAATCGGGTGAAACCGTCGTCAGGGCCTTCATCCAGGCCGGCATTTGCGCGCTGATCGTGATCAGCCTGTTGCTCTGGTTGGCGCTGCGGCGGATCGTCGATGTGCTGCTGACCTTGGTACCGCTGTTGGTGGCGGGCGCCGTGACACTGGAAATCTGCGTGCTGATCGGGTTGCCGCTCAACTTCGCCAACATCATCGCGCTGCCATTGCTGCTTGGCGTCGGTGTGGCATTCAAGATCTATTACGTCACGGCGTGGCGTGCCGGCAGAACAAATCTGCTGCAATCGAGCCTGACACGCGCAATATTTTTCAGCGCGCTGACGACGGCCACGGCGTTCGGCAGCCTGTGGCTATCGAGTCATCCCGGCACCGCCAGCATGGGTAAGTTGCTGGCGCTCTCGCTGGTCACGACCTTGGCCGCGGTGTTGTTGTTCCAGCCCGCGTTAATGGGCAAACCGCGCGATGTCGGGGAGTAGGCAGATATCGCCAACCGGGTCGGACGGATGTCCTGATGTAGCGACCTTTGGGCCGGCCATTTTTGCCGCGGGAGTGTTGACCGAAGCTGGCTTGGGGGTGGGCGAAGCCGTTGCAGATGCACCGGTTTTAGGCAATGCGCTGGTGGTCTTTGGTCCACCTTTCGCCATGCTGTTGACCGGGCTGGACGGGATCGAGGGCGCTACCCGGCTCCAGGTTTCGCCGCCGCACAGGAAGCCCAGCACGCAGCCCTTGATCTCAAGCTGGTCGGGACCGGTGGGCCTGATCGTGGAACTGTAAGTTTGGCCGTCCTTGGCGTTATAAACTTGGCCTTCCCACTGATCGACGCCCGCCGTTTTCTTCATGTCGAGCAGAATCGGCATCCCCAAGGTCAGTCTGTTCTGTTTTGAGGCATCGGGATTGTTGCTATCGTGGCCGCCGGAGATTTTCTCCCAGGCCACCACGCCCCACATGCTTCCATTGCATTCGGCGACGCGGATGTTAGCTACGCCATCCTGTACCCGCCAATCTCCGGTCGGATCAGCGGCAAAAGCCGGCGCAAGGGCTGTTGCCAAAAATATTGCGGAATATGTTACGGTACGCTTGATGTGTCGGGGGCAGTGCAACATGGTTTTAAACCTATGCTTATCTAGGATGGTCGAAATCGAGGGGCAAAACGCCGCATTGAGTGTTTTCAGTTGACGAAATGACCATCAATCGAAGTATGTAGCTGATGTTATATCCGAATCTAGACGTTTCCGAGATGTTTGTGGACCGCCAGTCGCAGCGCAGTTCCATGCATACCCGCCATCTTAACGAACAACTCGTAAGGGTCCTTAAAACGATCGGTTACGACGTCGGTTTTCAGAAGGGCCAGGGTCAGTATCTGTACGATCGCGACGATGCCCGTTATCTCGATCTACTGAGCGGGTTTGGCGTTTTTGCGATTGGCCGCAATCATCCCGCCCTGCGCGAGGCCTTGAAGAGCGTCCTCGATAGCGACCTGCCCAATCTGGTGCAACTGGACGTATCGACGCTGGCGGGCGTATTGGCCGAACGCCTGCTGGAATATGTCCCCTATCTGGATAAAGTCTTTTTTGCGAATTCGGGCGCCGAATGTGTCGAAGCTGCGATCAAATTCGCACGCGGCGCCACCGACCGGCCGGGCATCGTCTACTGCGCCCATGCCTTTCACGGCCTGTCCTACGGCGCATTGTCGCTGACCGACGATGCCAACTTCCGTGGCGGCTTCGAGCCGCTGCTGCCGGGGTGCACGCCGATCCCTTTTAACGATCTGGCGGCCCTCGAGCAGGCGCTGTCATCGCGCCAGGTCGCGGCCTTCATTGTCGAGCCGATCCAGGGCAAGGGCGTCAATATGCCCACCGATGAATTCCTGCCGGGCGCAGCCGCGCTCTGCAAGAAATACGGTACGCTGTTCATCGCCGACGAAATCCAGACCGGTATCGGCCGCACCGGCAGGTTCCTCGCGGTCGAGCATTGGAATGTCGAACCCGACATGGTGCTGCTCGCCAAGGCGCTGTCGGGCGGCCACGTTCCGGTCGGCGCGTTGCTGACCCGCAAGAGCATCTTCGACAAGATCTTCAATCGAATGGACCGCGCCGTCGTTCACGGCTCGACCTTCGCCAAGAACGATCTGGCGATGGCGGCGGGGATCGCGACCCTTGAAGTGATCAAGTCGGAAAAACTGATCGAGGCCTCCGCCAAGCGCGGAGCCGAACTTCGGCTGGCGCTGACCCGGATGGTTCCGGGCTATGAGCTGCTCAAGGAGGTTCGCGGCAAGGGCCTGATGATCGGCATCGAGTTCGGCCCGCCAAAATCGTTGCGGCTGAAGGCATCCTGGAACGTGCTGGAGAGCGCCAACAAGGGCTTGTTCTGCCAGCTCATCACGGTGCCGCTGTTCAAGGATCACAAGATCCTGACCCAGGTCTCCGGCCACGGCAGCCACACCATCAAGCTGTTGCCGCCGCTGACCATCACCGAGCAGGATTGCAGCTGGATCGAGAAAGCGTTCGATGAGGTGATCGCCTCCAGCCACAAGGTGCCCGGCGCGATCTGGTCACTCGGCAAGACGCTGGTCGACAACGCGGTGCGCAAGTCGGCGTAAGCGCGCGGTCGATTCTGACCACCCCAAGCTTGATGCTTCATGGTTAGCAGCGCGCTTTTGCGCGCCTCTGGAACTATGGGACGATGAACACCATCGTTCGAGATGCGGCCGAACAGACGCTGCAGAGCTACTGTCCATCGATTGTCCAGGTGACGGTGTAGTTTGAATTGCCGCCGCAGCCGCTCGGGGAGTCGGTTCCGGGCGAGTTAATGGCGCCGGTGAGGTGGTGATGCGTCGTGGCGCGCATTTGCTGCTGCAAAGCGCGGCCATTGAGATAGGTCAACGTGCCGCTGGCTACGGGGCCGTCGCAGTTGGCGAAAGCGAGGCTGAGCGTTTCATCGAGGATGGCCGCCACCGCTGCGCCAATGAGACTTCCGATCAGGACGGGACCGCCGCCAACGGCCGTCACGACCGTAATACCCGCCCCCGCCAGTACAGCCGTGGTATCGGGATTTACAAGCTGCTTAAAGAGATCGTTGACCCAATCCTCCGTGCCTTTGGCGATGGCGCCGGCGACGGTGCCATTGGTGTCGGAATGTCCCTGATTGTTGATGATATAAAAGAAGACCACGGGTTCACAGAGTTCAATGGGAACAAGTCCTGTGTTTACCGCTTCGTTGAGCTCATGAGTGCCGGTACCGACATCGCCCATGGCATACTGCTTGGTCATCAGCGGCCATTTGCCGACTGCGAGGCTAACGGTAGCGTAATCGGTATCGCTCTGGCCGAGGCTACCGTTCGAACGAAGTGAGAGAATATTGACCTCGGCAATGTCAAAGACGAAGGCGTTGGGCATCGAGAACAACGGGCCGAAATTCCACGGATAACTCCAGCTGGTTCCGTCGAAGATCTTGGGCCGCATCATTTCGTTGAAGCCCGGCTCGAGCACGCTGAAGCGAACCGGCGGCGGCGCCTCAGGGACTTTGCTTACACTGTTGGCGACAATGGCCGGTGCCGAACCGAGGATGCCGCCGAGCGACTCCCAATTCGTCCGCCAACCGTTAGCGTCCATCCAATTGTGCCAGAGCGCGCGGTCCGACCCCACGGCGAAGACGTCGATGCGCAAATTGCCCGGGCTACCGATCGTCGCAATCAAGCTGGTTCTCTGTTCGACCGGGATCGAGCCTCCAATGGGCGGTCCGGCGATGTCGATGCGGGGAAAGAAGGCGGCTGGGACCGGCTCCGAAGCAAAAGTGATGGCAGGCGTTTTGCCGTTGACGGAGGGTTTGCTGGCCGGACCGAGTGACGACCATGGTCGCCAGATCTTGCCGTCGAAGAGGGTCATCCACATCGCGCCGTCACTGCCCGCGACAAATAAATAGAGCGAGTTTCGGACACGAATGGCAGCCGGCGCGGAGGCAGCAACGGGCGCGCCAAGCAGTGGACCGCCAACGATGTTCCAATGGCTGGAAGCGCCGGGCTTGTAGGCGAGATGATAGATCATGTAGTCGAGCCCACGGCCGAACACGTCATAGGCTCCGGCGGTTCCGGCGACGAGCATCGGCGGGCTCGCGAAGCATCCGCCCAATTCCTCCCAATTGGTGTCCCAGGCGGTGCCGTTCCAGGCCTTGTGGACCATGCCCTGGTCGATGCCGAGGGCGAAGATGTCGATCCGATCAGGCCCGGTGGACGCGACGGCGGGCGTGCTCATGAAATTGCCGCCGAGATTTTCCCAATTGGGTGTCCAGGTCCCCGCGCCTGTGGCATTGGCTTGAAAGGTCTTGTGGTAGACCGCGTAGTCCGTTCCCAGGCCAAAGACATCCAGGCGATTTTCGCCGAGCGGCACCGCCACCGGCGGCGTTGTGAAAATCCCTCCAAGGTTGTCGAACTGCCCGACCGCGGGGTAGTCGGGCCAATGTCCGACGATATTGTTCCAGGTGGTATGGTTCATCTCGAATTTGCCATCGAGCCAAAGCACATCCAAACGCTCATTGGGAACCAATACGATGGCGTGCATCTGGCAACTCCATGTTGGAGAGTTTTGATGACCTCAAAAAAATCAGAAACCGCAAAGCGGTTATCTTAAATTGCGCGGCCGAACAGCCCGATGAACGGTGGGTCGCTACAATGCATTTCCATCGGCAGTATCCGCTCGCCGGAGTGAGCAAATCAGCGCTTTAGAATTAAGCTTCTATAATAATCTTGTTATAATCTGTCGGAGTTCGTGGTTGTGAACGACGAACATAGCAATCTAAAATAAAGGCGAAGGAATGGCGCGGCGTCGCTCGATTCAGCAGGCAACGCGTTAGCTGCTGGTCCGCAACGCAGCCTCGAACTTGTCGCCGAATTCGGCGAGTTCGTCGGGGCCGATGTCGCTGACGGCCCAGAAGTTTATGCCTTGCTCGCTCCAGCGCCGGACATTGAAGCCCTGCATGGTTTCCATCTTGGCCGGGCGGCGTTCGGTGTTGGCGGTCTGGGCGACGAACAAATTGATGACGTGCTGGCGCCGGCGATAGACCACGGCGCCGATCGCCCTGGCATCGACATAATCGAGCCGGCCGCCGATCAGCGTAAAACCTTGCGTGGTGAGATCGATCACCGGCGGCGAGACGTCGAGTTTGCCGTTGAACCACGGTTTTACAGTGTGCTGGTCGGTCGAGACCACGTCGATCAGATGGCCGGCCTGCAGCGAGCGCAGGTGCGCGGTGACGACCTCCGACAGCAGGCGCTGTTCGTCGTCGTTGCGCAGCACGATGGCGACGAGGCCGGTCGCCGCCAGCGCCGACACCGCCGATCCCATCGCAAAGCCCCTGATCACCGAGCGGCGGCTCGGCGCCGATGTTTGCGGTTGTGCCTGCGGCAACGACGCCTCGATGCGCCGGCGAAGCTCGAGCGGTGCGCGATAGCGCAGATTGGCGCCGGCGATGGCCTTGCTCATCTCGCGATAGTCGGCCAGTGCCGCCGCGCAGCGCGGACATCCCGCGACATGCGCCTCGACGTCGCGGCTGTGCCCGGCATCGAGCTCGCCGTCGATCAATGCGTGAAGAAGGATCTCGGCCTCGTCGCAGGTCATGTCTTTTGCTCCTCTCCCGCCGTCCATGCCGATCGCAGCATGGCGCGGGCGCGCGCGAGGCGGGACATCACGGTGCCGACCGGGGCTGCGACGATGTCGGCGATTTCGCGATAAGAAAGATTGTGAATTTCACGCAGCACGAAGGTCTCCCGGAACGGTTCGGCGAGGGCGGCGACCAGTTGCTGCACCGCCGAGGCGTCGCGCTGGCGCAATATCTGGGTCTCCGGCGTCTCCTGCGCTTCGTGCCACAACGGCGTTTGTGCCGCGTCGTCGGGTAGCGCGTCGATGTCGGTGGTCGGCGCACCCGCGCGGCGCGCATATTCGGCGCGGCAGACGTTGCGCAGGATCGCGAACAGCCAGGGCTTCATCGCGGGTCCGCGATAGCTGTCGAAATGTTTCAGCGCCCGCAGGTAACATTCCTGCACGGCGTCGTCGGCATCGTCGGCGTTGCGCAGCAAATAACGCGCAAGCGTGTAGACGTCGTCGAGATACGGCAGCGCGGCATCGCGAAAGCGCTGCGCCTTTCTGGGATCGTCGCCCGAGGTATCGATCGGCATCGCCTGTTGCCCGGCTGTTGCTGGAGATGCGTATGCCCGGCCGGCTTCGATCCACCGGCCGGGCATAGGTGTGATGCCTTGGTTTTGGCCGCTATTCAACCTTGATCATCCCGGTCATGTGCGGGTGCAGCGAGCAAAAATACTGGTAGTCGCCGGCCGCGGTGAAGGTAAACGAGAAGGTGCCGTCGGTATCCATCGCCTTCGACCTGAATTTGCCAGCGGAGACCACGGTATGCGGAATGTCGTCATGGTTGGTCCAGGTAACGGTGTCGCCGACCTTCAGATTCAGTTGAGCCGGCGTGAAGGTAAAATTGTCGATCGTGACCTTGGTTTCCGCGGCGTGAGCGCCGCCGAGGTACAGCGAGAGGGCGGCGGCGATCGCGATGCGAACGCCGTGCTTGCGGAAAGTTGCCGATATCATCGTAAGATTCCTTTGGCGGTTTTTTCGTCAGTCTTGTTTTCCTCAGTCTCGCTTTCATCAACCTTGCAGCGGGGTGTCGATGATCGCGAGCGGTTGATCGTTGCGCTTGAAGTTGATGCTGGCGACACCGAGCAGGCCGCGCAGCTTGTCGTCGGCGACTTTCATCGGCCCGGGCGAGGGCGCGGTGCCCGGCGCCGGCTGCGGGAAAGCGGTCGAGCGCGCGGTGTGGAAGGTGACGTTGCCTTCGACCTTCTGCATCACCTGGTGGATGTGGCCGTTGAGCACCGTGACCGAGCCGAATCCCTTGAGGTAGTCGAGTGCGCGGGCGCCATCCTCGGTGCCCCAGCCCCATTCCGGATAGACCGTCCACAGCGGGATATGCGCGAACACCACGATCGGGGTCGATTTCGAACGTCCCTTGAGGTCCTGTTCCAGCCATGCGAGCTGCTCGGCGCCGAGATTGCCGAGACCGCCGGCCTTGAGGTCGACGACATTGACGAGGCCGATGAAGTGCACGCCGCTGGCGTCGAACGAATGATAGCCGGCGCCCTTGGTGCCCTTGCCGTAGCGATCCTTGTAAAACTTGATCTCCTCATCGAGGAAATCGTGTTCGCCCGGCACGTAATGCACGTCGAGCTTGGCCTGCGAGATGATACGTTCGGCGTCGTCGAACTCGGAGGCCTTCGACAGATGGCTGATATCGCCGGTGTGGATCATGAAGGCAGGCTTGATCGGCATGGTCTTGATCTTGGCGATCGCCTCCTCGAGCGTTCCGAGCGCATTGGGATTGGCCGGCTTGTCGAACCCGACATGGCTGTCGCTGATCTGCAGAAAGGTCATGCCGGCGGGCTCGGCCGCCATCGCCGAACCGACAAGCCCGAGCGAGCGCGGCACGCCGCCGGAAACCGTCCACAGCACGCCGGTGCCGGCCCAGGTCATGCATTCCAGTACCCGGCGGCGGCTGACGCGCGGGTCCGTGTTTGAGCTGTCATCGTGGTGGTCGTGATCGAAGGTGCTCATCGCCAGTCTCCATGGACCCTTCATTGGGTTGCAGGGACGTGATCGGCGAAAGCGGGGTTTATTCCCGGAAATTTTCGGATGAAGCGAAAAAGCCGGCGCGGCCGGGATGACGATTTCGTGACCCCCGGGGCATGATCCGGAAAAGTAGCGCTCAAGTGCAACAAACTTGTCTTGCCGCCGTCAGCATAACGTCAGGCGATCTCTGTAAATCAGCCGGACTTCAACCGTCACCCCGGGAGAGAACATGAGCGAGCACGCCGTCGACCATCATCACAAGGCCGCCGAACATCACGAGCACGCCGCCAAGCATCACCGCGAAGCCGCTAAGCATCACGAAGCCGGCGATCACGAGAAGGCCGCGCATCACGCCCACAGCGCCCACGGCCATGCCAGCCACGCCGAAGAACACCATGCCGAGGCGAGCCGTCATCACGCCGAGCACCACGGCCATAATTAATAACAAGCAACTGCAAGAAACTTGTAAGTATGGCGTAGCGTCTTGCCGTCCCTGTCAAAAGGGACGGCATTTTTTTGCATCGCTCCCGGCTCATCCGGGCTCGAAACGGCATCATTTTTATTCCGCGACCCTTGAGCCAACGGCCCGTCATGCTAGCCTCATCGCCGCTTGGGAAGTCGCGGCGATGAATCAAGGCTGCGCGCCCTCGGCCAACGGCGGACGGAATACGGGGAGCCTTTCATGGGTGAACTTCGCGGCGAGCTCGACGTGCCGCCACGCACTGACCAGGCTCGCGGCGACCAAGTTCGCACCGGCCAAGCTCGCGCTGACCAAGACGGCTGCCCGGTCCGTATCTTCCCCCTGCGGCGGCCGGAAGGTCACAAGGCGCCGATTCCACGATATTCCGCGATTCTGCCGCAGCAGGACAAGGTCGCCGTGCTTTTCCTGGGTGTCCAGGCAACCGATGCGGAGGCGTTGCGCGAAGCTGAATTCGCCGGGCTGCTGGCCGCAGGCGGCGATCAGGCGCCCGTCTATGCCGACTTTGCCGGCTTCGCCGACCCGCAGGGCTATCTCAATCGCGTCGCCGCGCTGTATTGGCTGAAGGCTGGGGATTTCGCGGTCTGGTCGAAACTTCCGGCGGTCGCCGAATGGCGCGCGCGCGTAAGCGCCCGTTCGTCGGTCGGATTGTGGTGGGAGCCGGTCGCGGTTGACGCCGACTATATGGAAACGATCGCGTTCAAGGAGTTTTTGCGCGGGTTTTCCGGCTGCCCGGTATCGGGCTTCACCACCACCGAAGGAACCGGCTATTGGGGGGCGGCGCGCGATCGGATCCCCGCTGCGGGGTATGATCTGTTCGAACCGGCGGTCGCGGCCTCGGAGCCGGTGGCGGATGGATCGAAAATTCCCTACCGAAAGATTCAACCGCCGAAGAACATGGCCGTGATCCGCTCCGGCGTCTCCTGGGAACACTGCGCAGGCGAGCAACTGAAGGATTATCAAGAGCGCATCAAGCCGGCGCTGGATGCCGGGATGGATTATTTGCGAAACAACCCGCGCGATACTGGCTGTTTCGCGCTTCGCCAGGTCAATTGCGTCAGCGGTACGGGCGACGAATTGGCCGAGGCCTACTCGCTTGGCGCGTTCGTGTCGCTGGCCCACCTGGAATCATGGGCCAAGGACCACCCAAGCCATCTTGCCATCTACACCCGTGCGATGGCGGCGCGGCGCAAATATCAGGACCAGCTTCAACTGCGGACCTATAACGAGATCTTCATTGTCGAAGAGAACAATCCGCCGTTTGAATATTTCAACTGCCATTCCCGGACGGGACTGTTGCCTTATTCGCAAATGCTGGCGAGCGCCGGGGCCTGAACCGGCGCTTTGGAGCACGATCGAGCGCAGCAGCCGAGTCGCTGGCCGCGGCCTTATTTTCGAAAGACTTCGATATTTTCGCTAAGCCATTGCTGCAGCGTTCGCGGAGGCTTGCCGGTCAATTCCTCGAACGTCGAGGTGGTCTCTCCAAGCGCGGAATCGCGGAACATCTGGTCCAGGCCGACGAAGAGGTCAGTGACGAACGGCGAGAGGCCAGCAGCGAGCAGTGCGGTGCGCTCTTGGTCCAGCGTCCGGCTTTTGTAGACGACGGGATGACCAAGCAAATTCGACAGCTCTTCTGCAATCTGCGGCATGGTCCAGGCACGTGGCCCGGTCAGGTGATAGACCCGTTGCGAATCCGGATAGACGTCTTCGAGCAACGCAACGCGTGCAGCGGCGGCGACGTCGCGCGTGTCGATGAAATTCACCCGCCCTTCGCCCGCCGCACCCGTCCACGAGCCGGTCGAGACCTGACCTCCAGCTCGCCGGCTGAGGATGTCGGCAAATGCCGAAGGCCGCAAAACGCTCGATGCGATCGGCTGACGGGATAAATGCGCTTCGATCTCCGTGTGCCAAGCGAGGGGATACAATCGGGTTGCGGGCCCTATCGAAGAGAGTTTGGTGATGTGTTTGACGCCGGCGGCAACCGCGCTGTCGATCAAGGCGATCTCGTTGGCGACTTGTTGAAGCGAAGATCCGTGGGAGACGAACAGCCGATCCGCTCCGCGCAACGCATCGGCAATCGTCTTCGGATTGTCGAAATCAACCGCGGCGGCGGTCACTCCCTCGGGCAATCGAGCTGCATCCGGCCGGCGGGTCAGTGCGACGACATCGACGGGATCGGAGGCGAGAAGGCTGGTCAGCGTCGACCCGACACGGCCTGTCGCGCCAGCTATCGCAATCCGGGGTTTTCCCGAGGTCGGTTCGATTTTTTTGGACATCGTCTGGTCCCGTCCTATATGTTGGAACAATCGGTCCAACATATTTGGAACGATCGTTCCATTATGTCAAGGGGAAGTTTCATGAGCGGAAAGCCGCAGTTTGACGAAGCCGAAGTGATCGCGGCGGCAATCGAGGTGTTCCGGCGTCAGGGGTATACGGCCGCCGCCATCAGTGACCTGACGGAGGCCGTGGGTTTGTCGCGCTCCAGTCTCTACCAGCGATTCAACGACAAGGACGGTTTGTTCCGGGAAGCGCTTGCCGCCTACACGGAGCGTCTCTTGCGCCGCATGAATTCCGTCAAAGCCGACACCCCGCGCCTTCGAATGAAAGCGTTGCTGCGCTCTTTCTTGCCGGGGAAAGCACCCAAGCCAGCGGGCTGCCTGATCGCGCGAAGCTGTGCCGATATCCCAGCGCTGTCCGAGGATGCACAGGCCGCAGCGCTAGCAGGCATGGCGCGGCAACATCAGATGGTCGCCGGCCTACTGCGTGAAGGCGTGACGGCGGGCGAGTTGGCTGAAGATACCAATATCGATGCGATGGCGTGGCACTATCTCGGCGTGCTGCAGGCCCTATTGAACTTCCCGCAAGCCGGCGCTGACGGGAGCATGCTCGATCAAATGATCGACGTGGCGATGTCGGCTTGGCCTGTTCAAGGCCGGGATCGTGTTTCAGGAAGCTCGAAAGCGTAAAAATGCAGCGAGCGCCTTGAACAACCTATCGGCCATCTTCCAGGATCATCGCCGCGCCCTTTTCCGCGATCATCGCGGTCGGGGTGTTGGTATTGCCGGAAGTGATCGTCGGCATCACCGAGGCGTCGATCACACGCAAGGCCGAAAGCCCGTGAAAGCGCAGGCGCTCGTCGACCACTGCCATCGCGTCGCTGGCGCTGCCCATCTTGGCGGTGCCGACCGGGTGAAAGATCGTAGTGCCGATATCGCCGGCGGCTTTTGCCAATGAGGCATCGTCATCGCCGACCGACGGGCCGGGCAGGAATTCGCTCGGGTGATAGGGCGCGAGCGCTGTCTGCTTCATCAGCCGTCGCGTGGTGCGGATCGCATCGGCTGCGACCTCGCGGTCGTCGTCGGTGGCCAGATAATTCGGCGCGATCGACGGCGCCTGGTCGGGCTCGCCGGAGCGAACTCGCACGGTGCCGCGCGAGGTTGGTTGCAGGTTGCAGGCGCTGACGGTGATAGCGGGAAACCGATGCAGGGGATCGCCGAACTTGTCGAGCGACAAGGGCTGCACGTGGAACTGGATGTTGGCGCGTTCGCGGCGCGGGTCGGACCTGGTAAAAATGCCGAGTTGCGACGGCGCCATGGTCAGCGGACCGCGGCGGCGGAAGGCGTAGTCGAGGCCCATCAGTCCGCGCCCGACCAGCGAATAATACGTCTCGTTGAGGGTGCGGATGCCCTCGACCTTGTAAATCGCGCGCTGCTGCAGATGGTCCTGCAAATTGCGCCCGACGCCCTGGCGGTCGAGCACGGTTTCGATCCCGAGTGGCTTGAGCCAGTCCGCGGGGCCGATGCCGGAGCGATGCAGCACCTGAACCGAGCCGATCGCGCCGGCGCACAGGATCACTTCGTTGTTGGCGCGGGCCTCGACGATTTCACCGCCTTGCATGAAGCGCACGCCGACCGCGCGACCGTTCTCGATGATCAGCCGATCGACCAGCACGTTTTTTTCCAGCCGCAGATTGGCACGGTTCAAGACCGGCTTGAGAAATCCGCGCGCGGAAGACCAGCGGCGGCCGCGCTTCTGGTTGACGTGGAAATAGCCGACGCCTTCATTGTCGCCGGTATTGAAGTCAGGCGTTTTCCTGATTCCCATTTGCTCCGCGGCCTGTTCGACCGCGTCCAGCACCGCCCAGGACAGCCGCGGCGCTTCGACGCGCCAGCCGCCGCCGGCGCCGTGATGCTCGCTGGCTCCCAGAAAATGATCCTCCAGCCGCTTGAATGCCGGCAGCACATCGTCATAGCCCCAGCCGGTCAGCCCGAGCTGGCGCCAATGGTCGTAATCGGCGGCTTGCCCGCGCATCGAGATCATGGCGTTGATCGCGGAGGAGCCGCCGATCACTTTGCCGCGCGGATAGGCCAGCGAGCGGCCGTTCAGGCCCGCTTCCGGCTCGGTTCGAAACATCCAGTCCGAGCGCGGATTGCCGATCGCGAACAGATAGCCGACCGGGATGTGGAACCAGATCCAGTTGTCGTTGCCGCCGGCCTCCAGGATCAGCACGCGGTTTTTCGGATTGGCCGACAGCCGGTTGGCGACGATGCAGCCGGCGGTACCCGCGCCGACGACGATGTAGTCGAAATCACCTTGCAGCCGCTTCGCCATTCCTGGATTCCACCCGATTGAACATCGCCGTCATGTCCGGCTTGATGCCGGGCATCCACGTTTTCTTGCTCGGGCTCTATTAGTCGGACGTGGATGGCCGGGACAAGGGTGTAACCCGGAGACATGGCTGACCCCTGTTCTGGGACATCGCTGATATTTTCGCCGGCCGTCAAGCGTGGGCGATCCAGCCGCGCCAGGTGAACGCGGCATAGAACAGGCTGACATCCGGAAAGCCCGCATCGCGGAGGATCGCCTCGTCCTGCTCAGGGCTGAACATGTGCACATTCGCCTCGACCGCGGCCCGGCCCTTGTTCGCCAGTTCGGGATCGACGCCCGAGTCGATTGCGAAGGCGGCGTAGCGCGACATCCACAGCCCCCGCTCCGCATGCTGTTGCGGAAAGCTGCCATGGGCGGCCACGAACGGCGCACCCGGTTTGAGCCGGCGTAGAATGCCGGCTGCGGTCCGCCTTCGCTCGGCCGCATCGAGAAAATGCAGCGTCAGCAGGCAGGTCGCTGCGTCGAACGGTCCCGGCGGGGCGTCATCGATATAGCCCTGGATAAGCTCCACGCGCGCGCCGAGCGGTCCAAGCGTGCGCGCGGCGAGGCCCAGCATCTGTTCGGACGGATCGACCCCGACGAAGGTCCAATCCGGATGCGCTTCCGCCAACGCCTTCAATTCAAGCCCGCCGCCCGCGCCCAGGACCAGCACCCTTGCGTTTTGCTGCGCGTGCTCCGCCAGCAGGATAGCGGTCATGCGGTGCAGGTCGGCAAGACCCGGCACAAAGCGCCGCGGGCCATCGGTGTAGCGGGCGACGGACTCGGGATCGGAGAACGCCTTGAAAAAATATTGAGCGCTATTTTCAGGCATGATCGAACTCGGTAGTGAGTGAGCCTGAGCGGGCGGTCAGGCGTGCGTGGAAATCGGCGCTCAACGCGGCGAGTGTGACTTCGCCAAGGCGGGCGAGCAGCAGTGCCTCCGCGTCGTGAAACGCCTTGTCGAGGGCCGTATTCACCGCCTGTTCCACCAGACAGCCCGGCGCCTCGGTTCGATTGCCCATGGCCAGCAGCGAAGGGCGGCCAAGCGCATCGTAGATATCGCGTAGCGTTATCTCCGCCAGATCCCGCGCCAGCGTCCATCCGCCGCCATGGCCCTTTTCGGATCGCACATATCCCTGCTCACGCAAGCCGGCCATGATCCGTCGGATCACGACCGGATTTGTGCTCATCGCTTTCGCCAGCACCTCTGATGTCGCTGGACCGCTGTGCTCGGCCATGTGGAGCAGGACGTGGAGCACGCCCGATAATCTGCTGTCACGCTTCATGTAACTTCATATGTTACATAAGGCGTCAATCGTCAAGAGCGGCGGGATTGCCTTGCTCACCTCAACCGGCTTTCGCGCGTGCCTCCTTCGTCATCAAAGCGAACGGGCAGTTGCATTCCATAACGGCAATTCAAATCGAGACACTGCCCCGCGCCGCCGAGTGTTGGGCCGGGCGGAGCCGCGTGCTACACAGAAGGTCACAGTTGGCCCTCACCGAGACCGCTCATGCCCATCATCAATCGTGTCGCCGATCTGCAACCGGATATCCAGGCCTGGCGCCGGGACATCCATCAGCATCCCGAATTGCTCTATGACGTGCATCGCACCGCGGCCTTTGTCGCCGAACGGTTGCGGGAGTTCGGTTGCGACGAAGTCGCCACCGGCCTCGGCCGCACCGGCGTGGTTGGCGTCATCAAGGGCCGCAAGCCCGCGGGCGAGGGCGACCTCAAGGTGATCGGGCTTCGCGCCGACATGGATGCGCTTCCGATCGTGGAAGCGACCGACCTGCCTTACGCCTCCAAGAACCCGGGCTTGATGCACGCCTGCGGCCATGATGGGCACACCGCGATGCTGCTGGGAGCCGCGCGCTATCTCGCCGAGACGCGGAATTTCGCCGGCGATGCGGTGGTGATCTTCCAGCCGGCGGAGGAGGGCGGCGCGGGCGCCGCCGCGATGATCAAGGACGGCCTGATGGACCGTTTCGGCATCGAGCAGGTCTATGGCATGCACAATGGCCCGGGACTTCCCGTCGGATCGTTTGCGATCCGCAGCGGTCCGCTGATGGCCGCGACCGACGCCATCGATATCAGGATCGAAGGGCACGGCGGCCACGCGGCGCGTCCGCATAAATGCATCGATTCCATTCTGGTCGGCGCGCAACTGATCACCGGACTGCAATCGATCGTGTCGCGCACCATCGATCCGCTCGATTCCGCGGTGCTGTCGATATGCGAATTCCACGCCGGCAACGCCCGCAATGTCATCCCGCAAACCGCCGAGCTTCGCGGCACCGTCCGAACCCTGACCGCCGAGGTCCGGGGACTGGTCGAGAAGCGGGTGCGCGAGGTGGTCGCCGGTGTGGCGCAGATGACCGGCGCCAAGATCGACCTGGTCTACGAGCGCGGCTATCCCGTTACGGTCAATCATGCCTCGCAGACCGATATCGCGACCAAGGTCGCGAAGGAAATCGCCGGCGACGGCAATGTCCACGAAATGCCGCCGATGATGGGGGCGGAGGATTTTTCCTACATGCTGGAGGCGCGGCCGGGCGCGTTCATCTTCTGCGGTAACGGCAACAGCGCCGGACTGCATCATCCTGCCTATAATTTCGACGACGAGGCGATCGTGTTCGGCACCTCCTATTGGGTCAAGCTGGTCGAGAACACGCTGGCGGCGTGAGGCTGCTGCGGCGGCGCTTGGCGTCGAATTTGCAGGGCAAGCCGTCGAGGGGGCGCGTTACCGCGTCCTCGTTCGAGGTTGAAACGCGATGGCTGACATAGATCGTCTCCCCAAGGTCGTCGGCGTGCAGATCAGCGGCAAGCACGCCTTCAGCAAGGTGCCGCAAGACGCGATCCGGCTGATCGAAAACGTCGGCGTTGAGGGTGACGCGCACGCCGGCGCCACCGATCAGCACCTCTACCATATCAGGCGATTTGGCCAGCACCCGAACCTGCGGCAAGTCCATCTGATCCAGGCGGAGTTGTTGGACGAGGTCGCCGGGAAGGGACACGCCGTTTGCCCCGGCGAATTGGGCGAGAACATCTCGACAAGGCATGTCGACCTGCTCGGCCTGCCGACAGGTACCCGTCTTCGACTGGGTTCGGAGGCGCTGATCGAACTCACCGGCCTGCGCAATCCGTGCCACCAGATCGAGGATTTTCAACCCGGACTGCTCAAGCACTTGGTCGAGAAGAAACCGACCGGCCTGGTGCGCAAGGCAGGCGTCATGAGCGTCGTTCTGCGAGGCGGCGACGTGCGGCCGGGCGATGCGATTGAAATCGAACTGCCGCCGCTGCCGCATCAGCCGCTGATTTATCGGGTACCGGAACTGGAAGTTGGAATGACGTCGGTTCGCCGCGAAGCGGAAGGCATTCCACCGGCCTGACGCGGAGCTACGCTGGTGCTGGTTCTCCAAACGTAACGACACTGCCCCGGCGTTAGCGCCACGCGCTCTCTATTTACTTGAGCATGATCTCCGGGCAGACGCTTCGCGTTTGTCCCGAGGGAAAACCGGTATCCACTTTTCCGGATCATGCTCGTCGAAAAAGGCCCGCGCGGATGGCGCGGGCCTTTGTTGTTGGTACGTAGACTGCCGGATCAGAACAGCCTGGAGAAGATCAGATACAGGACGCCCGACAGGATCATCGCTGCCGGCAGGGTCAGCACCCACGCAAGCGCGATGTTGCGGATGGTCGACCATTGCAGTCCCGACCCGTTCGCCGCCATCGAGCCGGCGATGCCGGACGACAGCACGTGGGTGGTCGATACCGGCAGGCCGTAACCGTCGGCCGCAGCGATCGTCAGCGCCGCGGTGATTTCAGCGCAGGCGCCTTGTGCGTAGGTGAGATGGGTCTTGCCGATCTTCTCACCAACCGTCACGACGATGCGCTTCCAGCCGATCATGGTGCCGAGGCCGAGCGCGATAGCCACCGCGATCTTCACCCAATACGGGATGAACTTGGTGGCGCTGTCGAGCGAGCCTTTATAGGCGTTGAGCGTCGACACTTGATCGGTGCTGAGCTCGGCTTCCTTGTCCTTCATCAGGAAGCGAAGCGCTTCGGAGGCAAGGTACATATCGTTACGGGTGTTGCCGACGAGGTCGGAGGGCACCTTGGAGAACGATCCGTATTGCGCGACCTGCTTGCCGATATCCTCGACGAGAACCGCCAGCGAGGGATAGGTGCCCTCGTTGATCTGGTGCTCGGCGACGTAATTGGTCACGGCCGGCCGCGGATTGCCGATGACGCTGTAACCGGACGCTTTGCCCTTGATGATCTGGCTGGCGGCGGTCGAATTCGCGGTGAAGGACGCGATCTGGCTGTCCGGGAGGGCCCGGTTGAGCGCGTAGGCGGTCGGCACGGTGCCGATCAGGATCAGCATGATCAGGCCCATGCCCTTCTGACCGTCGTTCGAGCCGTGGAAGAAGCTCACCAGCGTGCAGGTGAGGATCAGGATGCCGCGGATCCACCACGGCGGCGGCTGGTCGCCCTTGGGTTCGCCGAACAGCGCCGGGGTGACCTTGGCCAGCACGGTCTTGAGGACGAAGAGCAGGCATGCCGCCAAGGCGAAGCCGAACAGGGGCGACAGCAACAGCGCCTTGCCGATGCCGGCGGCCTGCGACCAATCCACACCGGAAGTGCCGCTACGGCCGCGCAGCAGCGCGTTGGTGATACCGACACCCATGATCGAACCGATCAAGGTGTGCGAACTCGACGCCGGCAGGCCCAAATACCAGGTGCCGACATTCCAGATGATCGCCGCGATCAGCAGCGCGAACACCATGGCGAAGCCGGCGCTGGAGCCAACTTGCAGGATCAGTTCGACCGGCAACAACGAAACGATGCCGAAGGCGACGGCGCCGCTGGAGAGCAGCACGCCGAACAGATTGAACATGCCCGACCACACCACCGCGATGTTGGCGGGCATCGAGCGGGTATAGATCACGGTGGCGACGGCGTTGGCGGTATCGTGGAAGCCGTTGACGAATTCGAAACCGAGCGCGATCAACAGCGCGACGATCAACAGCAGATAAGGCATATAGGACGTGACGTGGGTGCCGGTCGCATCGACATCGGAATAGATGCTGTAGGCGACGAACAGCAGCGCTGCTGCGATCACGCCGAGATAAATGATCCCTTGAAGTGGATTGACGGCCCCGTCGAGCTTAGGCCCCTTACCGGCGGCCGGTTCGATTGAACCAGGTAGTGCAACATCAGCCATAGTTAATACTCCCCCAAAACTGTGGCGGACCTTGCTTGAGGTATGTGACAGACACGTGAAACGGCTGCGAAAGAACGGTGTCTAACGGGCACGGATCGGTTCGCTCGGGTGAAGCCTCCGTATCATCCTACCGGCGTGGGCCTGACGCGGCGGTAGCAGACCGCCGGGAGCCGGGCTCTGCCAACTTAACCTCTTGCGAAGCCTGTAGGTTTTGTTGTGTATCGCGCTGGCGTCCGAGCCTGCGGCCGCGCGCGCCAGTCAACGATACAACGATAAAAAACGGGAGGAACGACAGTGCAGATCAAGAGATATGTGGAAACGGTGCCGGGCGGGCTGATGCTGATCCCGCTGATTCTGGGCGCCCTGTGCAAGACGTTCGCGCCCGACGCCGGAAAATACTTTGGTTCCTTCACCAACGGCCTGATTACGGGGACGGTGCCGATCCTCGCCGTATGGTTCTTCTGCATGGGCGCGACGATCGATTTGCGGGCTACCGGCACGGTGCTGCGGAAATCCGGAACGCTGTTGGTCACCAAGCTGATTGTCGCCTGGGCGGCGACGCTGATCGCGACCCACCTGCTGCCCGAGGGCGGCCTCACCACGGGGCTGCTGGCGGGACTATCGGTTCTCGCGGTCACCGCCTCGATGGACATGACCAATGGCGGGCTCTATGCGGCGGTGATGCAGCAATACGGCACCAAGGAGGAGGCCAGTGCGTTCGTCCTGATGTCGGTCGAATCCGGTCCGCTGTTCAGCATGTTGATCCTCGGCGCAACCGGGGTTGCGGTTTTCGAGCCCCGGCTGTTCGTCGGCGCCGTGCTGCCATTCCTGATCGGGTTTGCGCTCGGAAATCTTGATTCCGAACTGAGGGAATTCTTCGGTCGCTGTGTTCATCCTCTGATCCCGTTTTTCGGGTTCGCGCTCGGCTGCGGCATCGACCTTAACGTCATCGCCACCAGCGGCTTTGCGGGCATTCTGCTCGGCTTAGGTGTGATCGTGGTCACGGGAATCCCGCTGATCCTGGCCGACAAGTTCATCGGCGGCGGCAACGGTACCGCAGGCATTGCGGCTTCGAGTACCGCGGGAGCCGCGGTCGCCAATCCAACCATCATCGCCGAGATGATTCCGAAGTTCAAACCGGTGGTGCCGGCAGCTACCGCGCTGGTGGCGACGGCATGCCTGGTCACGGCGATACTGGTGCCAATTCTGACGGCGATGTGGGCCAGGTATTCCGGCCGCATCGTCGAGCAGCGCGATCCCGATCTGCGCGGCCTAAAAGCCAAGGAGGTCGTTTAGCGCGCCGAGGCGTCCAATAAGAAGCTGATCGGTTCGGAATCGATCAGCTCCAGTCAGGCCGCGTGCTTCTTCAACATCGCCGCGACGATCCGCAGATCGTCGACGAAACGTTGATACTCAAGCGCCCTGGCGTCGGGATCGGGCAACCGCAGCAGATAGGACGGATGCACCGTCACCAGCGCTTGGATGCCGTGCTCCAGTTCGATCAACTGCCCGCGGTTCTTGTTGATCGGCGTGATTTTCCCGAACACGCTTTGCGCTGCGGTGGCGCCCATCGCCACCACCAGCGCGGGCTTGATCGCCGCCAGTTCGCGCTCGTACCATTGCCGGCAGGCCTTGATCTCCGGCGTCGCGGGTTTCTGGTGCAGGCGAATCTTGCCGCGCGGTACAAACTTGAAATGCTTGACGGCATTGGTGACGTAGACCTTGGTGCGGTCGATGCCGGCTTCCTGCAGCGCGCGGTCGAGCATTTGTCCGGCGGGGCCGACAAACGGTTTGCCGGCGAGGTCTTCCTTGTCGCCGGGCTGCTCGCCGACCAGCATGATGCGGGCATGCGGCGGGCCTTCGCCGAACACCGTCTGCGTGGCATCTTTCCAGAGCGGGCAGGCGCGGCAATCGGCGGCTTCTTCGCGCAAGGTGGCAATGTCGCCGCTTGTTTCATGCTTCATCGAAGGTTCCGGCCGTTTCTGCGATTTATGCGGTTCGGTGGCGGCATTGGCGATCATCGCGCCGGTTAAGCGTTCGGCGCCGGCGATCAGGGGTTTAATCAGCGAGGCCTCGGGCAGGTTCCGCCAATATTTCTTCGGCATCTCGCTCTGCATCGCCTTCACCTTGAGCCGCGCCGGATTGAAGATGCTGGCATAGTAACGCCGCCAGGTTTCCTCCAACCGGTCCTCGGTCGGCGCCTCGGCCTTGCCGACGCCCGGCGTGATCGAAACGGCATGGCCGTCCCAATGCGCGCAAGCATCCGGCGTCAGGATCGACCAGGGCATGTCGGCGAACCGGCGGGCGAAAAACGGCGCCGCCAGTTCGACGATGTGATGCTCCGGTTCGAACCAGGCGACGTAGTGCGCCTTCTGTTCGCGGCCAACTTCGCGGAAGCGGACAAAGGCGTGCATCTTGTGTTCATCGCGGCGCACGGCCTTGGCCATCACTGTCAGCAACGCGACATCCGGATCAGTCGCGACCTCAAGCAGATGATGATGGCCACGCAGCCGCCACAGCAGCCGATACAGCATCGCAAACCGCTCGGGATCGCGATGCAGGATGGCCGATTGCGCGAGCTCGACGAATTTGGCGGAGACATTGAAGGTGGCTTGGAAGGTGCCCAATGGGGTTTCGAGCGGCAGCGCTTCGGCCGCGGGTGCGAACAACTCAGACTCGTCGCCCCGCACGATCCATGTCACGTCGGTTGGTTTGACCTCATGCAGCACCAGCGATCGCGCCGCCGTGCGCCAGCCTTCGAAATCGGTTTGGCTATCGAGCGTGATGAGGTGCATAGTTCTACTCTCCGCTACACGTTACGCCGTCATCCTGAGGAGCGGCGTCTTCGCCGCGTCTCGAAGGGTGGTGTTCAGCACGGTGCTTGCGGCACATCCTTCGAGACGCGCGCACTGGACAGCGCAAGCGCGCTGCCAGGAGGGCGCGCTCCTCACGGGTGAACGCAATTGCGTTCATCCCGGGGATGACGGCTTGCACACGTTCTAAAACCCAAATCCCAATTGCTCGGCCTTCGGCTTGAACCGTTCCGCCAGCCGCGCATCGTCGAGTTGATGCGGCGATGGCTTGAAATCGCTGAGAACGATGAACGGCAGTGCCTTTTTCGCCGGGACATGCAGCCGCGCCAGATCGGCCACGCGAATGGAGGTGACGCGGCGGGTGGCGATGATGCGGTCGACCGCTTTGGTGCCAAAACCCGGCACCCGCAGCAGGTCTTCGCGACTGGCCGTGGCGATATCGAGCGGGAAGCGGTCGCGGTGGCGCAGCGCCCACGCCAGCTTCGGATCGATCTCGAGCGACAGCATGCCTCGTGTCGGATCGACGATTTCGCCGGCGTCAAAGCCGTAAAACCGCATCAGCCAGTCGGCCTGATACAGCCGGTGCTCGCGAACCAGCGGCGGCGGGCTCAACGGCAGCGCGCGGCTTGAATCCGGGATCGGACTGAACGCCGAATAATACACGCGCTTGAGCTTGTAGGAGCCATAGAGATTGGCTGAGGTGTCGAGGATGGTTTTGTCGCTGGCCGCATCGGCGCCGATGATCATCTGCGTGCTCTGGCCGGCCGGTGCGAAGCGCGGCGGTTTTGCCTTTGTCGCTGTCGCTTGATCCTCCTGCGCTTCATCGAGCTTCAGGCGCAGCCGGCCCATGGTGCGGCGGATCGCGCGCACGTTTTTCTCCGGCGCCAGCCTGGCAAGGCTGTCCTCCTCGGGGACCTCGATGTTGATGCTGAGGCGATCGGCGTATTTGCCGGCTTCGGTAATCAGCGCGTCGTCGGCTTCCGGAATGGTTTTCAGATGGATGTAGCCGCGGAAGTGATGCTGTTCGCGCAGTTTCCGCGCGACGCTCACCACCTGCTCCATGGTGTAGTCGGCGCTGCGGATGATGCCGGAGGAGAGAAACAGCCCCTCGATATAATTGCGGCGATAGAAGTCGAGCGTCAGCTTGACGACTTCATCCGATGTGAAGCGCGCCCGCGGCACATTGCTGGAGCTGCGGTTGACGCAATAAAGACAGTCGTAGTTGCACGCGTTGGTCAGCAGCACTTTCAACAGCGAGATGCAGCGGCCGTCCGGTGCGTAGGAGTGGCAGATGCCCATGCCGGGCGCGGTCGAGCCCATGCCCTTGCCGTCGCTGGAGTCCCGCCGTTCGGTGCCGCTGGAGGCGCAGGACGCGTCGTATTTGGCGGCATCCGCCAGGATCGCCAGCTTGCGTTCCACATCCATCGCTGAATCCCCTTGATTCCACTGCCAAATCGCCTCCGAGCGCCAATTCGATTGACTCCATCGGCCTTGTTAGCTTTATATTAGAACATACCATGAACAAATGAGCCAGCTTAAGGGTTCATTCCAAGAGCCACTGGCAGTCCAATATTTTCGAGGGAGCGGCGCGGAATGATCAGCGCACGCATGAACACGCTTGCGAATTTGCGAGGGCGCATCGATCGCCTCGAGGCGCATGGCGACACGCATGCGCTTGACCGGATGGCGCTCGGTCATGCGGCCGCGGATGCGACGCTGCAGGGCGGGCTCGCCACCGGCGCGCTGCATGAGGTGTTCGCCGAGGGGCGGCAAAGCGGCGCGGCCACCGGCTTCATCGCAGGCTTGGCGGGACGGGTGACGGTACGGCGTCCGCTGGTCTGGGTGCGGCAGGATTTCAGCGAGGTTGAATCGGGCGCGTTATCGATGAACGGGGTTGCCGAACTCGGTCTCGATCCGCGCCGGCTGGTGACCGTGCGCGCGCCCGATGCGGACAATGCGCTGCGCACCGCCGCCGATGCGCTGGCCTGCGATGCGGTGGGCGCGGTGGTGCTGGAAGTCTGGGGCGAGGCGCGGCAGCTCGATCTCGTCGCCAGCCGCAAGCTGACGCTGACAGCCCAGGCCTCCGGCGTCACCTGCCTGGTGCTGCGCGTGGCAGCGGAGCCGCAGCCTTCGACCGCGGAGACCAGATGGATCGTGCGCGCGGCGCATTCGCCGCCGGGGGCGGCTTTAATGCCTGCGGCGGCCTGGACCGCATGGGGCGCGCCGATGTTCGACACGCAACTCGTCCGCAATCGTCACGGCGCGCTCGGGCAATGGATCATGGAATGGAAATGTGATGAGTGCCTTTTCAGCGAACCCGCGGCGTATCCTCAGCCTGTGGCTGCCACGCCTGCCCATCGACCGCATCAAGCGGCAGCTTTCATGGCAGATGGATTCGAGTACCGCGAACGTCGCGCAGGATGAAAATAGCGAAGAATTTTTAAACGAGATCGCTCGCAACACGGACAATCGGCTCCCTCCCCCCTTGCGGGGGAGGGTGGGGGAGAGGGGTAAGCCACAAGCGCTGCCGTTGCCGCCACCCCCCTCCCTAGCCCTCCCCCGCAAGGGGGGAGGGAACAGCGCTGCCGCTCAGGATAGACCAACTACTTCTCAGGACGACCCCAGCGTCGTCGTCACCAAGCAAAACAACGCACTGCAGATCTACGCGCTGGATGATGCCGCCGCCGATCTCGGCCTCGAGGTCGGTCTGCCTCTGGCCAATGCGCGGGCGATCTGTCCGCATCTAAAAGTCTTCGACGCCGATCAGGCCGCCGACGCCAAATTGCTGAATAACATCGCCGACTGGTGCGACCGCTTCACGCCGCTGGTGGCGCTCGATGCGCCGCATGGCCTGTTTCTCGACATCACCGGTTGCGCGCATCTGTTCGGCGGCGAGGCCGCATTGATGCATCTTTTGTGCGCGGCGTTGACCGCGCAAGGCTTTGCCGTCAGCGGCGCGATTGCCGGCACGGCCGTCTGCGCACGAACCCTGCGAAGCCATGCCCATGGCCGCATTGTCCGCCAGGGCGGGGAAGCCGATGCGGTCAGTCCGCTGCCGGTGTTCGCACTCGGCGCCGATGAGGCCATCACGCGAGGCCTGCGCCGCGCCGGCCTCAAAACCATCGGGGATGTGGCCGCGCGCGAGCGCCACGAAATCACCGCGCGGTTCGGTGCCGGTTTCACCAATTTGCTGGAACAGGCGTTGGGACAGGGCGATGCGCCGATCAGCCCGCGAAAACCACTGCCGGATTATATCGTCGAGAAACGCTTTGCCGAACCGGTGGCGACCGATGGGGTGATCGCGGCGACCCTATCCCGGCTGGCGCAAATGCTGGTTGTGGCGATGGACAGGCAGGGCAAAGGCGCACGGCGGCTGGAAGCGAGTTTCTTCCGCACCGACGGCGCGGTGCGCACGATCGTGGTGGATGCTGGATTGCCGGTGACCAAAAGCGCTGTCATCGACCGGCTGTTTCGCGAACGGCTCGATGCGCTGCGCGATCCGCTCGATCCCGGTTTCGGCTTCGATCTCATTCGCCTGTCGGCGAGCCGCACCGAAATCGTGGTGCAGCAGCAGCACGATCTCGATGCCCATGTGCACGACAATGACGAACTGGCCGCGCTGATCGATCGTATCGCGGCGCGGATCGGCGGCAGGCGCGTGGTCGTGCATCTGCCGCAGGATAGCCATATCCCGGAGCGCGCGGCGATCGCCGCACCCGCGCAGCATCATCTGGCCACGGCGGTTCAAGCCGTCTGGCCGGGTCGGGCAGAGAGCGAACCGCCGCTGCGGCCGCTGCGGCTGTTCGAACGGCCGG
>NZ_LMUK01000042.1:206286-227644 GCF_009766005.1 Bradyrhizobium sp. S69
CCGTTCGCGATGGTTCCGGATGGACCGCCGCATCGTTTCACCTGGCGGCGGGCGAACCATGTGGTGGTGCGGGTCGAAGGCCCCGAACGCGTCGCGATGGAATGGTGGAAGCAGGGTGGCCACTCGCTGACGCGGGATTATTTCCGCGTCGAGGATGAAGCCGGGCTTCGCTTCTGGATTTACCGCGACGGCCTTTACGGCCGCGAACTCGCGGATGAAACCGGCGAACCGATCCCTGCCAACTGGTTCATGCATGGGCTGTTCGCATGAACGCTTCAGGGAGTGAGTCAGCATTGGGCTATGCCGAGATCGGCATCACCACGAATTTTTCGTTCCTGCGCGGCGGTTCGGATCCGCGGGCCTATGTGCACCAGGCGAGCGAATTCGGCCTCGCCGCGATCGGCATCGCCGACCACAACACGCTGGCCGGCGTGGTGCGGGCCTACAAGGAACTGGAAAATCCCAAGGTCATCCACAAACCAAAGCTCTTGATCGGCTCACGTCTCGTCTTCATCGACGGCACGCCGGACATCCTGGTCTATCCGCGGCACCGGGAAGCTTATGGCCGGCTGTGCCAGTTACTTACCTTGGGTAAACGCGGCGACGATCTCAACAGGGTCGAGAAAGGTGAATGTCATCTAACATTCGAAAACCTCCTGGAATTCGCCGAAGGGCAATTGCTGGTTCTGGCGCTGCCGCACCGTTTCAATTCGGCAGGCGCTTTGCGGATTCTGGACCGGTTGCGCGCCAGCCGCGCCGACGGGGTGTGGCTGGCGGCGAGCCTGTTGTATCGCGGTGATGACAAGCGCCGCCTGATGCGGCTGGGCCATCTTGCGGCAGCCGCCCACGTGCCGCTGCTTGCCACCAACGAGGTGCTGTACCACCATCCCGCGCGCCGGCCGTTGCAGGATGTCCTGACCTGCATCCGGGAGAAGACCACGATCGATGCGGTCGGAAAACGCCTGGAGGCCAATGCGGAGCGCTATCTCAAGCCGGCGGGTGAAATGGCGCGGCTGTTTCGCGATGTGCCGGAGGCGATCGCGGAAACGATGCGGTTTGCGGCGCGCATCCATTTTTCGCTCGACCAGCTCCGCTATCAATATCCGGACGAACCGGTACCGCCGGGCAAGACCGCGCAGCGGCATCTGGAAGACCTGACCTGGGCGGGGGCCGAACGTTATTTCTCAGGCAAGATTGAAGAAACGGTTCGGGCGACCTTGCGCAAGGAACTCGATTTGATCGCCGAACTCAATTACGCGCATTATTTCCTCACCGTACATGACATCGTGCGGTATGCGCGCAGCCAGAACATCCTTTGTCAGGGCAGGGGATCGGCGGCGAATTCGGCCGTGTGTTATTTTCTCGAAATCACCTCGGTCGATCCAACCAAGGTCGATCTGTTGTTCGAACGTTTTATCTCCAAGGAGCGGCTGGAGCCGCCCGACATCGACGTCGATTTCGAGCATTCGCGGCGCGAGGAGGTGATGCAATATGTCTACCGCCGCTATGGCCGCCACCGCGCCGCGATCATCGCCACCGTCATTCATTATCGCCCGCGCTCTGCGATCCGCGATGTCGGCAAGGCGCTCGGGTTGACCGAGGATGTCACCGCCGCCTTGGCCGATACCGTCTGGGGAAGCTGGGGATCCGGCCTCAGCGAGATGCAGGTCAAGCAGGCGGGACTCGATCCGCATAATGCCATGATCGAGCTTGCGGTCGAGCTCGCGACCGAGCTGATCGAATTCCCGCGGCATCTGTCGCAGCATGTCGGCGGCTATGTGCTGACCCAGGATCGGCTCGACACTTACGTGCCGATCGGTAACGCCGCGATGGACGATCGCACCTTCATCGAATGGGATAAGGACGATGTCGATGCCTTGAAGATGATGAAGGTCGATGTGCTGGCGCTGGGCATGCTGACCTGCATCCGCAAATGTTTTGACCTGATCGAGGCTCACAAAGGCCAGCGCTGGGAGCTGGCGACGATTCCGCAGGACCAAGAGAATCAGAAACCGGTCTACGAGATGCTGTGCCGGGGTGAATCGCTCGGCGTGTTCCAGGTCGAAAGCCGCGCGCAGATGAACATGCTGCCGCGCCTGAAGCCGCGCACCTTCTACGACCTCGTCATCGAAGTGGCGATCGTGCGGCCCGGCCCGATCCAGGGCGACATGGTGCATCCTTATTTGAAGCGCCGCAAAATGAATCCCGCGGACATCGAATATCCGTATCCCAAGGGCGGCAACAAGGATGAATTGCGCAACGTCTTGCACAAGACCCTGGGGGTGCCGCTGTTCCAGGAGCAGGCAATGCGGATCGCCATCGAGGCTGCCAAATTCACGTCCGAAGAAGCCAACGGATTGCGCCGTGCGATGGCGACGTTTCGCAATGTCGGCACCATCGGCGAGTTCGAAGCCAAGATGGTCGGCAATATGGTCGCGCGCGGCTATGATCGGGAATTCGCGGAAAACTGTTTCAACCAGATCAAGGGATTCGGCTCTTACGGTTTTCCAGAAAGCCATGCCGCGAGTTTCGCGCAACTGGTCTATGTCTCGTCATGGCTGAAGCATTATCACCCCGACGCCTTCTGCTGCGGGCTGTTGAACTCGCAGCCGATGGGTTTTTATGCGCCCGCGCAGATCGTCGGCGATGCCCGCAAAAATCATGTCGAGGTCCGCGAGATCGATGTGTCCTACAGTTTCGCGCAGAACACGCTGGAAGCGGCGAGCGGCGAGTATTGCGCGGTGCGATTGGGCTTTCGTCAGATCGACGGGTTCAGGTGGGTTGATCCGGATGAGGAAAGGCTCCCTCTCCCGCTTGCGGGGGAGGGTTGGGGTGGGTGTGCTTCCGCGAGTCATACTCTGCGTGGGGAGAGAGCCCCCACCCGGATCGCATCTTGCGATGCGATCCGACCTCCCCCGCAAGCGGGAGAGGTGAAAACAGACTGGGCCGAACGCATCGTCGCCGCGCGTACCCGCCGTCCCTTCACCTCGCTGGAGGATTTCGCCCGCGAGACGGCCTTACCGAAGCGCGCGCTGATTCAGCTCGCGGATGCCGATGCGTTTCGCTCGATCGGGCTCGATCGCCGCGCCGCTCTGTGGGCGGTGCGGCGGCTGCCCGACGATGTGCCGTTGCCATTGTTCGAAGCTGCCGCGGCGCGCGAGCAGCCGGACGAGAACGCAAAAGCCTTGCCGCTGATGCCGCTGCCGGAACAGGTGGTCGCCGATTACCAGACCATCCGGCTGTCGCTGAAGGGCCACCCGATGGAATTTCTGCGGCCGATATTTGCCGGCGAGGGCATTGTGGCCTGCGAAGCGGTTTGCCACCGCAACGACAAAAAGCGCCTGCGCTGCGCCGGCGTGGTGCTGGTGCGGCAGCGTCCCGGCAGCGCCAAGGGCGTCGTCTTCATGACCCTGGAGGACGAAACCGGCATCGCCAACATCGTGGTGTGGCCGAAGGTGATGGAGCAGTTCCGTAAAGAGGTGATGGGCGCGCGGCTCATTCTGGTCGAGGGCTACATTCAGAGCAGTCCCGAACACGTGACGCATCTCGTCGCCCAGCGCCTGGTCGATCGGTCGCATGATCTGGTCGGGCTTGCCAACGACGCCTTCCGCCGCAAACGGGTTTTGCCGACCGGGCCTGCGCTGATCGAGCCGCTCAATGACGATCGGCGCGATCATCCGGATCATCCCGCGCAGAAAATCCGTCATCCGCGCAACGTCCGCATCCTGCCGCCGTCAAGGGATTTTCATTGACCCGATAGATGAACCTTGCTGAACTTGACGTTGATGACCGAAGAAGAGCCGAACGACGAAATTTCACGGATTGAAGCGCGGCTCGAGCAACTCGCCGAGGTCGCCGAGCGATGCCGAAAGATCATTCTGATCTCGAAGATCGCGATCGCTGCCGGCGTCGCATTGCCGCTTCTCATGGTGCTCGGCGTGTTCGAGCCTAATCAGCTCGCGATCGGGGCGATCGCCGCGGTCCTGGGCGGTATCGTTTCGCTCGGATCGAATGTCAGCACACTGCGGCAGACGGAGGCCGCCATCGCTGAGGCCGAAAAATGGCGATTGGATCTGATCGGCAGGATCAACCTTCGCGTGGTGGGCGGCCGGGACGTCATGGCCCAAAACGGCCTCGACGCGGAACCGCGCGACGGCGGATATCTGCATTAAGATTACTGGTTAACCAATTATTAATTATCGGTTTGCGGGCACAAAAGCCGCGGCCTAGCGTTGCTGCGCTGCCCAGTAACAGACGAATTGGTCGTGCCATGACGTATCGAAAGTATGGGGCGCTTCTCGCGTCTCTCGGCGGATTAGCGCTCATCCTCGCCGGCAACGCGACATTCGCCGCGTCGGGCGCGGCGCACGGTGGCGGACGGGCTTTTGCGGCGCATCCGACGTTCCGTCCATCGACCGCCCGATCGTTCAGGCATCACCGGGGCTATAACGTCGGCGCGTTCTGGCCGGGCGAGGGCGACTGGGTCGACGGCTCATCGGTTGGCCAGCCTGGCGTGGATGCGGCGGCGCCGCCGACATCAGGCGATGTGCATTACACTTACACCTATGATGTCCCTTGGGATCAGGTCCATCGCTTCCCGCCGAACGTGATACCGTCCGCAAGGCCCTATGTGCCGGACTGCACCGCGCAGACGGTGACGGTTCCCAAGCGTGAGGGGACCGCGCAAACCGCGAATATCAATATCATCCGGTGTTATTGAGCGCCTCCGGGCGACGTCTGCTTCGCCAGTTATACTGGCCCAATGGCTTCGACGCTGAGAGCCTGTGAAGTTATCTCCGACGTCATCCTGAGGTGCGCGCACTTTCTTGCGCGCCTCGAGGGATGGTGTTCAGCGTTGTGCTTGCGGCACATCCTTCGAGACGCGGCCAAGGGGCCGCTCCTCAGGATGACGGCGGTAAATGCAAAGCGAAGCGTGCCCATCGCTCACGTGATAAATCTGGATGGCAGGCACGGCGCAGATGCGCCTTTGCCCACGCTTCGCCTCTCTGATAATACCGCGGCATTCTCACAGGAATCCTCGCAATGCAAAGCCCGCGCGACATTCTGGCCGATCTCTGGACGCTTGCAGGCGGAGACGTTTCCGCGCTCGACGACGTCACGCTGACCGGGGAAGAGCCGCAATTGCCGTCGTCGTTTCGCATCGGCGCCTCGGCGCAGGCCGGTATCGCCGCGGCCGGACTGGCGGCGGCGCAGATCTGGAAATTGCGCAGCGGGCAATCGCAGAATGTCGCGGTCGATATGCGCCATGCCGTGATCGAATGCCGCTCGGAGCGCTATCTGCGCGTTGACGACAAGCCGCCGCCGCCGGCCTGGGATGCCATCGCCGGCGTCTACAAAACCCGCGACACGCGCTTCATCCGGCTGCACACCAATTTCACGCATCACCGCGACGCCGTCTGCAAGGTGTTGAATTGCAAACCGGAGCGCGACGAGGTGCAGGCCGCGCTGATGCAATGGGAGGCCGAGGCGTTCGAGACCGCGGCCTATGCCGCCGGCGGCGTGGTCGCGATGATGCGCTCCCGCGACGAATGGGAGGCTTCGCCGCACGCGCGCGCAATGGCCGAACAGCCGATCTTGTCGATCGAGAAGATCGGCGAGGCTGCGCCGAAGCCGTGGCCGCGCGGCGACCGCCCGCTTGCCGGCTTGCGCGTGCTGGACCTGTCGCGGGTGATTGCAGGCCCGGTCGCGGGCCGCACGCTCGCCGCGCATGGCGCCGACGTGCTGTTGATTTCCGGTCCCGATCTGCCGGCCATCCCGTGGCTTGCGATCGACACCGGCCGCGGCAAGCTGACCAGTTTTGTCGAACTCAAGAGCGACGAGGGGCGGGGCGTGTTGCGCGGCCTGCTGGCGGACGCGGATATTTTTTCGCAAGGCTATCGTCCGCAAGCGATCGCGGGCCTCGGTTTTTCGCCGCAGGATGCCGCGAGGATCAATCCGGGCATCGTCTATGTCTCGCTGTCGGCCTATGGCGCTGCCGGGCCATGGGCGGAGCGTCGCGGTTTCGACTCGCTGGTGCAGACCTCGACCGGCTTCAATCATGCCGAAGGCCAGGCGCTTGGCATCGACGGCCCCAAGGAATTGCCGGCGCAGATGCTCGACCACGCCTCCGGTTATCTGATGGCGTTCGGCGCGATGATGGCGCGGATACGGCAATCGCGCGAGGGCGGCAGCTGGCATGTCCGGGTCTCCCTGGCGCAGACCGGACGCTGGTTATGGAATCTCGGCCGGCTGGCCGACGGTCTTGCCGCCGCCGATTACGACAAGGACACCGTGCAGCGCTTTATCGAGGATGCCCCCTCAGGCTTCGGTCCGCTGCGGGCGGTTCGTCATTCGGCGCTGCTGTCAAAGACGCCGGCGCATTGGGTCCGCCCGGCGATGCCGCTCGGCAGCCACCCGCCGCAATGGCCGGCGCGTCCGTGACGTCCCCCGGCGCGTCGTTGACATCCTGATGACCGCCGGGCTTCGCGTTGCGAAATAACGACATATCGGGCGTTTTTGGTTTGCCCGGGCGTTTTTAGTTTGTCTGAGATATCAAATAGGCACTATTAGCGTGGCCCCGAGGCCGTCTTCGCCCGAATCATCGCCGACTTGATCGGATCCCATGCCGCCCGAAATTGATCAAAAATCGCAGATGTTTAGCCGACAGCATCTGATCATCGGCGTGGCTGTGTTGGCGGTCGCCGGGGCTGCCTGGTTCGCCTTGATGCGAGGCGGCGACGCGCCGCCGCGCAATTCCGACGTCTCCAGCCAGTCCCGCAAGGGATCGGGCCGCTACACGCCGACGCCGGCCGAATGGGCGAGCCTGACCATCGAGCCCGTGGCGCTGCACGACTTCCGCGCCGAGCACATCACCGAAGGCAAGATCGCCGTCGATGAGGATCGCTCGACGCCGGTGTTTTCGCCCTATACCGGCCGCGTGATGCGGCTATTGGCGAAGCCCGGCGATACCGTCACCCAGGGACAGCCGCTGTTCGTGATCGAGGCCGCCGATACGGTGCAGGCGCAGAACGATTTCATCACGGCGATGACCGGCCTGAACAAGGCCAAATCCGCGCTCGACCTCGCGCAGTTGCAGGACACCCGCGCCAAGGATCTGTTCGAGGGCAAGGCGGTGCCGCTGAAGGATTATCAGCAGTCCCAGGCGACCCTGGTCCAGGCGCAGAACGACATGCGTTCGTCACAAACCGCGCTGGAGGCCGCGCGCAACAAGTTAAAAATTCTCGGCCTCAGCGACGACGCCATCGCGGCCTTCCAGGACAAGGGCCGCATCGATCCCAACACCACGATCTTCTCGCCGATCGCGGGCACCGTCGTGCAACGCAAGATCGGACCCGGGCAATATATCAGCTCCGGCGCCAGCGATCCGGTGTTCGTGATCGGCGATCTCTCCGAGGTCTGGCTGATCGCCTTTGTGCGCGAAACCGATGCCGCGATGGTATCGGTCGGACAGCAGATCTCGTTCAACGTGCTGGCGTTGCCGGGCCGCCCGCTGACGGCGAAGATCGATTACGTCGCAGCCGCGATCGATCCCAACACCCGCCGGCTGCTGGCCCGCGCCACGGTGGACAACAAGGACGGTCTTTTGAAACCGGAGATGTTCGCCAATGTCACGATCTATTCCGCCGGCGATCATCCGGCGGCAGGCGTCCCGAAGCAGGCGCTGATCTACGAGGGCGATCAGGTCCGGCTCTGGGTCGCGCATGAAGACAAGTCGATCGAGCTGCGCCAGATCAAGACCGGCCTCATCAACGGCGATCTCGTCGAGGTGCAGGGTAATAGTTTAAAGCCCGGCGATCAGATCGTTACCAAAGGCAGCCTGTTCATCGACCGCGCCGCGTCCGGCAGTTAGTCCTCCTTCCTCAGCCCATTGAAAGCTCCGATCTGAATGGATCGTCTGGTCGCCATTGCCGTCAATCGCCGCTATCTGATGGTGGGCCTGTTCGCCATCGTGCTGATCGGCGGCCTGATCGCGTTCAAGCAGCTCAATATCGAGGCCTATCCCGATCCGACGCCGCCGATGGTCGACGTCGTGACGCAAAGCCCGGGATTGTCGGCCGAGGAGATCGAGCGCTACATCACCATTCCGATCGAGACCCAGGTCGCCGGCATCAAGAACCTCAACACGATCCGCACGGTCTCGCTGTACGGATTGTCCGACGTCAAACTGCAATTCTCGTTCGACTACACCTATGACGAGGCGCTGCAGCAGGTGTTGAACCGGCTGTCGCAACTGGCGCCGCTGCCGGGCAACGTGCAGCCGGGGATTTCGCCGACCAGTGCGATCGGCGAAATCTATCGTTACCGGCTGGTCGGGCCGCCGAACTACAGTGTGCTCGACCTCAAGACGTTGCAGGACTGGGTGTTGCAGCGGCGGTTTCGCGCGGTGCCCGGCGTGATCGACGTCACCGGCTGGGGCGGCAAGACCAAGACCTACGAATTGCAGGTCGATTTCAACAAACTGGTCGCCAACGGCCTGACCTTGCCGCAACTGCTGCAAGCGGTCAGCAACTCCAACATCAATGTCGGCGGCAACACCGTCAACATCGGCACCCAGTCCGCCGTGGTGCGCGGCGTCGGGCTGATCCGCTCGATCGACGATCTCGCCAACACCATGGTGTCGCAGAGCGGAGGCAATCCGGTTCTGGTCAAGGACGTCGCCACCGTCACCGTCGGCGAGAAGCCGCGGCTCGGCATCGCAGGCCTCAATGATGCCGACGACATCGTGCAGGGCATCGTGCTGATGCGCCGC
The DNA here is from genome assembly GCF_009766005.1 of Bradyrhizobium sp. S69. Classification (GTDB taxonomy): domain Bacteria; phylum Pseudomonadota; class Alphaproteobacteria; order Rhizobiales; family Xanthobacteraceae; genus Bradyrhizobium. Next base: position 215,057 of record NZ_LMUK01000042.1, read on the forward strand.
GGCGAGAAAAGCTCGCCGACCATCCTGCGCGTCGAGGAACTGGTCAATGCGATCAACAATTCGAGCATCCTGCCGCCGGGCGTCCGCATCGAGCGGATTTACGACCGCAAGGACCTGATCGACATCACCACCGCGACCGTGCTGCACAACATGGTGGTCGGCATTCTCTTGATCGTGCTGTTGCAGTGGATATTCCTCGGCGACCTCCGCAGCGCGTTGATCGTCGGCGCCACCATTCCGTTCGCGCTGTTTTTCGCCGTCATCATTCTGGTGCTGCGCGGCGAGTCCGCCAATCTGTTGTCGGTCGGCGCGATCGACTTCGGCCTGATCGTGGATGCCACCGTCATCATGGTGGAGGCGATTTTCCGCCGGCTGTCGCAGACCACCGCCTTGTCCGAGGCCGAGCAGAGCCACATCTCGACCGAAACGACGATGGGCATGAAGAGCCATGCCATCCTGTCGGCTGCCGCCGACGTGTCGCGGTCGATCTTTTTTGCCGCCGCCATCATCATCGCGGCGTTCCTGCCGCTGTTCACGTTGAGCGGCGTCGAGGGGAATATCTTCGGGCCGATGGCGCGGACCTACGCCTATGCGCTGGCGGGCGGGCTGTTGGCGACCTTCACGGTGACGCCGGCGCTGAGCGCGATCATTTTGCCGGCGCACGTCCATGAGACCGAGACCTGGATCATGCGCTTCCTGCACGGGCTTTATATGCCGGTGTTGAACTGGGCCGTCGATAACCGCAAGCTGGTGATGGCGGGCGCGATCGGGCTCGCGGTCATGACCATTGTGCTCGGCCGGTTGCTGGGACTGGAATTCCTGCCCAAGCTCGAGGAAGGCAATCTGTGGATCCGCGCCACCTTGCCGCCGACCATCTCGCTGGAGACCGGCAACGCCTATGTCAACGAGATGCGCAAGCTGATCCGGGCGCGGCCGGAGGTGGAATCGGTGGTGTCGCAGCATGGTCGTCCCGACGACGGCACCGACGCCGCCGGCCTGTTCAACGCCGAATTTTTCGCGCCGCTCAAGCCGGTCGGCCAGTGGCCCGGCACCCATGACAAGGACGAGCTCACCGCGCAGTTATTGGCGCAGTTGCAGGACAAGTTTCCCGGCGTCGAGTTCAACTTCTCGCAATATCTGCAGGACAATGTTTCCGAAGCCGTCTCCGGCGTGAAGGGCGAAAACTCGATCAAGCTGTACGGCAACGATCTGGAGGCGCTCACCGAGACCGCCAACAAGATCAAGTCGGTTCTCGCCACCGTACAGGGCATCACCGATCTGGCGGTGTTTACCTCGCTCGGCCAGCCCACCATCCAGATCGACATCGACCGCGCCAAGGCGGCGCGTTACGGGCTGGCGCCGGGCGATATCAACGCTACCATCAAGGTGGCGATCGGCGGCGACACCGCCGGTGATCTCTACGAGCCCGGCAGCGACCGGCATTTCCCGATCATCGTTCGCCTGGCGCCGGAATATCGCAAGAGCGCCGAAGCGATCCAGAATTTGCGGATCGGTGCGCCCGGGGCGAACGGAACGATCACCCAGGTGCCGCTGAGCGAGGTGGCCTCGATCAAGCTGGTTTCGGGCGCCGCCTACATCTATCGCGAGCAGCAGGAGCGCTATCTGCCGATCAAGTTTTCGGTGCGCGAGCGCGATCTTGGCGGCGCGATCCGCGAAGCCCAGGAAAAGGTCGACGCCCAGGTCAAGCTGCCGCCGGGGTCGCGGATCGAATGGGTCGGCGAATTCGGTAATCTGCAGGATGCCATCCGCAGGCTCTCGATCGTGGTGCCGATCAGCCTGACGCTGATCGCGATCCTGTTGTGGTTCAATTTCGGTTCGGTGGTCGAGACGCTGCTGGCGATGAGCGTGATTCCGATGGCGATCTTCGGCGGCGTGCTGGGCCTGCTGATATCGGGCATTCCGTTCAGCGTGTCGGCTGCGATCGGCTTCATCGCGCTGTTTGGCATCGCGGTGATGGACGGCATCATCATCCTGTCGCAGTACAATCAGTTGATCGACGAGGGCTTTGACCGCATCAGGGCGGTGATCCGCACCGGCGAATTGCAGCTTCGACCGGTGCTGATGACCTGCGTGGTCGCGGGTATCGGGTTGTTGCCGGCGGCATTATCGGCCGGAATCGGATCGCAGGTGCAGAAGCCGTTGGCGGTCGTGGTGGTGACCGGCATGATGCTGGCGCCGCTGGTCATCCTGGTAACGCTGCCGGCGCTGATCGCGCTGTTCTCGCAGCGGGTGCGATCGTGAGATTCAGAGCGTTTTCAAGCCAACGGGTCGCGCGAATGCGCGCCCGATGACAGGCTCCGTGGATGCCGGTTCGCGTCAAGAAAACGCGTCAAAACAGAAGTCTAGAGTCTGGTTCTGATTACATCAGAACCAGACTCTAAAATCCGTAGAGCTGAGCCGGATTGTCGACCAGGATTTTTTTGCGGATCGCGGCGTCCGGTGCCCATACCGGGAGCTGATTGAACAGCCGGCCGTCGTCGATCTGATACAACGGCGTGACATCGGTCGACTTGCCGCCGGGGGGCGTCGTCGAATTCGGATGCGGCCAATCGCTGCCCCAGATGATCCGCTCGGAGTTCGCCGCGATCAGCGCCTTCGCCAGCGGAACCACGTCGGGATAATCCGGCGCCAGTTTCGAAGCCCGATAGGCGCCGGAGATTTTGACATAGGCCTTGCCTGACCGCACCAGTTCCACAAGGTCGGCAAAGCCCGGCTGCGCCAAGCCGAGTTCGGCGAGCGCGCCGCCGAAATGGTCGAACACCACCGGCACCGGCGACGTCGCGACGATATCCTTGATCGCAGAGATCACGGCGAGGCCCGTGAACATCTGGACGTGCCAGTTGCGGCGCTTGACGCGCTCGATCGCGGCCTGGAGGCGCGCCCGGCCGATGGCGGGATCGCTGATGCCGTTGTTCGTGAGATTGAGCCGGATGCCGCGAAAGCCCGCCGCGTTCAGGGCATCGAGATCGCTCTCGGGCGTGTTGTCGTCGATCACGGCGACGCCACGCGCGGTCGCGCCACGCGCCCTGGTGCCGAACAGCGTGGCGGAGTTGTCCGGGCCGTAGACGCTGGGGGTGACGATGACCACGCGCTCGATATGCAATGCCTTGTGCAGCGCGGACATTTCCTCGGGCGATGCCGGTTCCGGCGTATAGACGCGGCCCGCGAAGAACGGAAACTTCGCGGGATCGCCATGAATATGGGTGTGGCAATCGGTGGCGCCGGCGGGAACGTCGAAATTCACCGGCGTGGAGGGCTGCGAGGGCGCCGCAACCGCATTCCGGTTCGGCAGGGTCACGCCGGCGGCGATCGAGGCCAGTAGAATACCGCGTCTGGTGAGCATAGGTTCTTCTCCGCTATTCGGCTGCCGCGGCGGCGGCGTTCGCGCGCGTCACGGCCGCCGGGTCTCCCGACGCGCGCGCGGCAAACAACGTGATCACGGCGCACATCGCAGAGCAGGCCGCGAGGAAATACAATCCGGCTTCGAAACTACCGGTGGAATCCTTGATCCAGCCGACGATGAAGGGGCCGAAATAACCGCCGAGATTGCCGACGGCGTTGATCATCGCGATCGCGCCCGCCGCCGCGGTGCCGGTCAGGAAGATCGAGGGCATCGGCCAGAACGCCGCGCGCGAGCCATAGATGCCGACGGTGGCGGCCGACATTCCGATCAGCGCCCAGTAAGAAGCCCCCGACCATGCGGCAAAGGCAAAACCGAGCGCGCCGACCGTCGAGGCCGCGATCAGATGCCAGCGGCGCTCGTTGTTGCGGTCCGACGACCAGCCCCAGGCGATAAGGCCGACAGTGCCGACGATATAGGGGATCGACGACACCACGCCGGTCATCATGTTGCTGAGCCCGATGCCCTTGATGATCTGCGGCATGAAGAACACGATGCCGTAATTCGCGGTGACGCTCATCAGATAGATGATCGAGAGTGCCAGCACGCGGGGATCTGCCAACGCCTGCCGCAGGCTCGGCCGACCGCCGGCGCTTTCAATCCTGCGGTTCTCCTCGTCGAGCCGCGTCCGGAGCCAGTCTTTCTCTTCCGGTGCGAGCCAACTGGCGAGCGCCGGCCTGTCCGTCATCATCCGGAGCACGCCGAAGCCGAGCAATATTGCGGGTATCGCTTCGATGATGAAAATCCATTGCCAGCCCTTCAGGCCGAGCATGCCATCCATTCCCAAAATGGCGGCGGAAGCGATCGAGGCCACCGCGTTGGCGATCGGCTGCGCGACAAAGAGCGTCGACATCACCCGGCCGCGATATTCGGAGGGAAACCAGTAGGTGAGATAGAGGATCATGCCGGGCAAAAACCCGGCCTCGGCGGCGCCGAGCAGGAAGCGGACGAACATGAAGCTCGTAGTTCCCGTGACGAAGGCGGTGAGGCCCGAGATGATGCCCCAGGTGACCATGATGCGCGCGATCCAGATCCGTGCACCGACTTTTTCCAGGATCAGATTGCTCGGTATCTCGAACAGGAAATAACTGAAGAAGAAAATTCCGGCAGCCCAGCCATAGATGTAGGCGCTGAAGCCCAAATCCTTGTTCATGGTCAGGGCGGCGATCGAGATGTTGCTGCGGTCGATATAGGCGATGCAGTAGCCCAACGCGACCAGAGGCAACAGCCGCCACGATACTTTTGCGACGGTCCGCTGCTCGATGGTCGACAAATCCTGCGGCGTGGGCGTGGTCATGGGTTCTTCCCGGCGTCTTTTCGTCGCGCTCGGTCGCGCGCCTGTTGCTTGCTTGCAGCGTGAACGTTTCCGCAAGCGTGCGCAAGAAGGATTCGAACGTTCGGCTAACGCTGCAACGCTCCGCCGTTTGACTAATGCTGCGTGTGGCCGGAATATCCCGCCTTCATCGGGAATCAATTTATGCAAACATACTCGCAGAAATTCAAAACCGGTGCCTCGGCGCTGGCCCTGCTTGTTGTGGTCGGCGGGACATACGGCTTTCGCCGATTGCAGGTTCTGGCGGCTGATCCGACCGGCGAAAAGGATTGCGGACCGGCGGTCGGCGCCGCCGAGCAGGGCAACGTCAACCTGGAGCGCATCAAGGCCATCGCACCGCTTCAGGGCGTGAAATGGTCGCAACTCGGCGGCAGCATCAATGATGCGAGCTGTCTCAACAAGACTGAAATCTATGGCGTCGTCGAAGTCCACAGCATCGATGACGTGGCCAAGACGCTGGCGTTCGCGCGCGACAACAAGCTTTCGATCACGACGGCCGGCGTGCGGCACAGCATGGGCGGGCAGGCGTTCCGCAAGGGCGGCATCGTGCTCGACATGCGGGGCTTCAATCGCGTCGTCCTCCATGAGGACACGAGGTCGATCACCGTGCAGCCCGGCGCGACCTGGCACCAGATCCAGAACATGCTGGATCCACGGTTCGCGGTTCGCGCCATGCAATCGACCGATATCTTCAGCGTCGGCGGTTCGATCTCGGTCAACGCCCATGGCATGGACCATCAGGCCGGCGCGCTCGCCAGGTCGATCAAGTCTATGCGCCTGATGCTGGCGGACGGTTCGCTGCGCACGGTGTCGCCGACCGAGAACAAGGAGCTGTTCGATCTGGTGGTCGGCGGCTATGGCCTGTTCGGCGTGATCGTCGAGGCCGAGCTTTCGATCGTCGACAACGCCGTCTACCAGACCGGGCGGCGCATGCTGGATTATAAGGCGTTTCCCGCGCTGTTTGCCGACGACATCGAGAAGGATGCGAATGTCGCCCTGATGTACGGCCATCTGTCGACGGCGCCGAGCAGCTTCCTGAAGGAAATGCTGCTGTACACCTACACCAAGGTCGACGGCACGGATTTCAAGCGCGAGCCGCTCGGCGAGGTCGGTGGCACCAAATTGCGCCGGTTGACCATCAACCTGTCAAAGCAGGGGCCGCTGTTTCAGGAGCTGAAATGGCTGTCCGAAAAGCACATCGAACACCGCATGGAAGCCTGCACGGTCACCCGCACCCAGGCGATGGGATCGGCCGAGGCATGTCTCGTCAGCCGCAACGATCCGATGCACGACTCCGTGGCTTACTTACGCAATTCACTGCCGAACGATACCGACATCCTGCACGAATATTTCATCCCGCGCAGCGAATTCGTGTCGTTCGTCGACGGCATGCGCAAGGTTTTGACCGACAACCAGACCAATCTGTTGAATGCGTCGGTGCGTATCGTGCATCAGGAGGACAATTTCCTGACCTATTCGCCGCAGCCGGCGTTTTCGCTGGTGCTCTACATCAACCAGACCACCGATGAGGAGGGCAACCGGCGGATGAAAAAGGCCACCGAAGAGCTGATCGATCTCACCATCGCGCATAAAGGCCGGTTCTTCCTGCCCTATCAGCTCTATTATACGCGCGATCAGTTGCAGCGCTCCTATCCGCAAATCAATGATTTCTTCGCGGCCAAACGTCGCTACGATCCCGCGGAGCTCTTCACCAACACGTTCTATCAGAAATACGCCTCGTAACGCGTCAGGCGGCTCAGAGTTGCGCCGTGCTGCGCTTCGGCGGCAGGCCGCTGCAGCCGCCGGCCTGTTCGGCGTCCAGCACCAATAGCGCGCCGGCGGCATAGAGCTGCGCCACGAAACCGGCCTCGTCGGAACGCGCGATCGTGACGTAGCGGTTTGATGCGAGGATGCGGCCGTTGGCCTTGGTCACGGCCGCGAGCGCCTCTGCCTGCGGCCCGATAATCGCCATCGACTTGCCCGGAGCGGATCCGAAGGTCAGCGCGACCACGAGCGCGAGCCAGCCGCAGATGACGAGGCCGATCGCGCTTGCGATCCTGCCCGCTGCCCGCAGTGGTTTGCGCTCAATAATCGTAGAAGTGCTCAACGCTTGCGCCCCTGGCCTTGATGGCCCTGACGATATCGACAAGGTCTCCGATATTAGCCTTCAAACCGGCGCGGCGGAAGCCTAGTTTGGCTTCGAGGTCGAGCGAGAACAGTTCCGTGGTGTCCTTGACGTCGAGCGTCGCCGAGGTCGGCGCGATCACGGTGACGAGGATATCGTGATTGCCGGCGATTTCGCCGAGGCGGTAACCCTGATCGAGCAGGCCGAGCAGGATTTCGGTCAGCGCCTTGTAGCGCGGCGCCTGCACCAGCTGCCAATCCGGCGTCAGGGCGCGGATCGGCTTGAGCCGCGGCTCCTTTGCCAGCACATCCGGCGGCAGCGTTGCGACCACGAACATGATGTCACGCGGCTCGTCGTCGTCGCTGGCGTCGAGCACCTTCTGGATCAAATGGGCGTAGCCGATCTTGATGAAATATTCGGTTCCCAGCGTGAAATCGCGCTCGGCGGTGCGCGCCGGGCTCGGCGTCGGCGCCGAGATCGCCATCAGGCCGTCGAGCTTGTCGCGGAACGGATATTTGTACCAGGGCACCGTGTAGAGAAACGCGGCGTAATCCTGCAGCACGGCGCGGGCGTACTCGTCCTGCGGCGTGCGCTTCTCACCCCTGATCCACTCGAAGACGCGGCCGATGGTGTTCTCATAGGCCCCCTTGATCGCATACTCGGCGGAAAAGCTGACGCCGATCACATAGATCATGGACTTAACGTCGAAACGGGATTCGCCGGTGGCGGGCACGGCGCGGTTGATGGTGCAGAAACTGCGCCAAAATCCCAGGATCTGGCCGAGATAGTTGAAATGGCTCTCGTTCGCTCGATCGAGTGAACGGCCGAAATCCTCAAACGAATAGACGATGTACCATTCGGGAAAGGTGAAGAACGTGTTGTCCTGTTTGCGCCGGTAGCCGTTTTCGGTGATCGCGGGCAATGCGGCGACCGGCGCTGAAGACGCCGACGCGCCAGCCGTGGGGCGGCACGTTCCTTCGATATAGGCCATCGGCAGCAGCACCGACAGCGCGATCAGAATGACGATGGCCGCGCCGATCCGGCGCAAGCATCTAAGCATGGACAATGGTCCGCGTGCGCGGCGCCAGCACATAGCCGATCAGGATCGCCATTCCGCCAAGACCGAGGTGCGGGGCGTTGGCGAATATCCGCGTCATCAAGGGAAGGTCGCGAATGCCGTTGATCAGGATACCGAAATCGAGATAGCCGCTGCCGGTGAGGAGCCCGAGCACGCCGTCGGCGAAATAGAACACGCCGAACAACTGGAAGAACCATTCCGAGGCGCGGCGCGAGGTCAGTGCGGCGCTCGCCGCCCACAGCGCGGAGACGAGATGAAGGCCGTCGGCATACCAGGTGCGACGGAACAGGCCGAAGATCAGATCGTTCTGGTCGATAAAGGCGGGGATGTATCCGGTCAGGATCACAAACCCGAGCAGGATGGCGTAACCCCAGGCGCATATTCTGATGATATCCATGATGTCTCCCCGATCTGCCGAATCTCGTTCGCGAGTTTAGAGCTTCTCGATCGCCTTGAGCAGGGCCCCGTTGAAGGCATCGGGGTCTTCGATCTGCGGAATGTGACCGAGCGCCGGCAACAGCGTCAGGCTCGCCTGCGGCAATAGCGTCAGCAGATCGCGGGCCTGCGCCAGCGGCGTCACCTCGTCCTGGTCGCCCCAGAGCATCGCGACCGGCAGTTTCAGGCGCGCATAATTGCCGCGATCCGCACTTTCGGCATTTCTGTCGCTGCCTGTAAAATAATACAGCCAGTCGGCGATGGCCGCCGTGCTGCCTTGTTGCGTCAGCGGCCGTTGCAGTATTTCGACATATTCCGGAAGCGCGCGCTCTTTCTTGGCGATCAGCGAGGCCAGCAGCGTTCGGGTTGCCATCGGGTTGGTGACGGTCAGCGATACCAGGACTTCGCGAATCCATTTCGGCGCAAGCAGCGCCGGCGGATCCGACGGCGCCGCGGTCAGCCCCAGTGCGGCATCGACCAGCACTAGCGCGCGGGCGCGTTCGGGATAGCGCATCGCAAGCTCGGTCGCGGCTCCGGCGCCAAAGGAATGACCGACGATGATGGCGGGCGCGGCGTGCAGCGCGATCAGCGCATCGTTGACGCGCGCGGCCTGTTGCTGCCGGGTATAGCCGCCCGGCCGGTCGGAAAAACCGAATGGTGGCAGGTCGAGCGCGATGACGTGGAAACCGGCCGAAGCCAGCGCGTCGATGCTGCGTCGCCACAGTTCGCTCCATGCCGCGGTGCCATGAAACAGCACGACCGCCACGCCGTCGGCCGGGCCTTTTTCCTGGATGAACAGGCTGCCCGAATTCGTCAGCACCAGATGGCCGGTCGAGGGCGCGAGGTCGCTGCGCATCGCGGTCTCGCGTAGCGAGGCCGACAGCCGGAACGCTGTGATCGCGCCAACCGCGAGTACCAGCACGACGATGAGAATTCTGACCGACCAGCGTAGGATCAAGGAGATCACGAAGCCTCGCCAAGAGATTGAACGGGGTTACTGTCCCGACGGCGTCCGCGTGCGCAGGCCCTCCCAGGCGTCGCGCACCTGATGATAATGGGTCTCCGGCAGGTAATCCGGCGTGTTGAGCGCGAGCGTCTTGACGTCGAGCCTGCCGACGGCGCTGAGCAGCGTGTAGGAGGCGATCACGCGATCGCGTTGCGCACCGATCAGCCGGGCTTTCGCCGCGATCAGATCGGCTTCCGAATTCAATACATCGACGGTGGTGCGCTGCCCGCCCTGGGCTTCCTTCTGCACCCCCGCCAACGCTACCGTCGCGGCGCGGACTTCTGATTCAGAGGCCGTGACGGCGATTTTCGCACCTTCGTTGGCGACCCACGCGCCGAGGGCCGCGGTGCGGGCCTGGCTGCGCACCTGATCGAGCACCAGCCGGCTTTGGGCGGTGAGTTCCTTGGCCTGCCGGGTCTGCGACGCCGCGGTGCCGCCGTCATAGATCGGTGCGGTGACCTGGCCGATAACCGAGGCTTGGTCGGCCCTGAAGACGCTGAGCGTCGGATCGTTATCCGCGCCGTGACTGGCGCTGCCTTGCAGGGTGACGGTGGGCATCAGGCTGCTTTCGGCGACCCGGATGGTAGTCGAAGCGACATCGACGTCGAAGCCTGCCGCGAGGACCGCCGGGTTCTCCTTGAAGGCGAGGGTGGTGGCGTCATCGCGGTTGCGCGGCAACAGCCGGTCCACGGGTTCCGCCGCTCGTAACGGTCCGGGCGGGTTGCCGATGACCTGGGTATAAGTCGCCTGGCTGACCGCGAAGTTGACTTCGGCGGCGTTGAGATCCGACTGGCCCCGGCTCAGGCGGGCCTCGGCCTGCGAGGTGTCGGTCGGCGTCACGTCGCCGGCCTTCAGGCGGCGCTGCGTGATCCCCAGCGTCTCCTGCAGGAACGACACATTGGTGCGCTGCGCCTCGACCAGCGACTGGTTGGCCAGCACATTGGTGTAGGCGGTGACGGCGTCGAGCAGCACGCCCTGGCCGACATTGCGCAGGGCCTCGCGGCCGGACTGCACCTGCAACTCCGCGACGCGGACACTGCTGGCCGTCTTGAAGCCGTTGAACAGCGTCTGGGTCACGGTCACGCCGATCACCCACGGCTTCAGGGTCGCCGATTGCACGGTATTGTCCGGCAACAGGTTGCGCACCGCCTGCAAGCCGCTGCTCAGGCTGGCGACGATCTGCGGCCGGTAGCCCGCCAGCGCCTGCGGGACGTTCTCGTCGGTGGCGCGCTGCCGCGCCCGTTCCGCATTGAGCTGCGGATTGGTCTGGTAGGCCTTCACCAGCGCCTCGGGCAGGCTTTCCGCGGAGGCCGCGGTTGCCGCAAAACCAAGGCAAGCTGCGGCGCCAAGGCAGATGCCCGATCGGAGCACGTGCCTGCCCACCCGGCCCATTCTGCTGGCACGCCTTACCATATGCTCCCGCAACCAACCCGGCCGTCCGCGCCCCGCCGACGTCCCGCCAAGGTTTACCTGTTTAGGGGGCGGGGCCGCCACAGGCAAACCGCCCGATGCAGTTACTCCCTGGATTCAATCTCGCCCTGTTGCCGGTTCGTCACAGACGAACATTCCGGGCACGTTGGTGGCGGATCAATATCGGGTGCAAATACGCTATAGCTCTTGACGGCCAGCGTCCGATTCCGGGCCTTGGCAATACTGCTCTTTGCATCCTCTTTGCCCGGGCCGGTCCTCGATGCCGAAAATGTTCACCGATCCCGACGCGATCGCGGAGGACATCATTCGTGACGTCGGGACCGATCTGGTGGTCGGGCTGCCGCTCGGGCTCGGCAAGGCCAACCGCATCGTCAATGCGCTCTATGCGCGCGCGGCCGCCGACCGTGGCATCAAGCTGACGTTCTTTTCCGCGTTGACCCTGGAAAAGCCGCGGCCGTCGAACCTGCTCGAGCGGCGCTTCATCACGCCGGTGATCGACCGCCTGTTCGGCGGCTATCCCGATCTGGCCTATGCCGATGCGCTGCATGCGGGGGCGTTGCCGCCCAATATCCAGGTGATCGAGTTTTTCTTTCTGGCGGGAAAATGGCTACACGTGCCGTTTGCGCAGCAGCATTACATATCGGCGAACTATACCCATGCATCGTCCTATCTGCTGGCGCGCGGGCTCAACGTCGTCCCCCAATTGGTCGCCAAGCGCGTGGTCGAGGGCGTCACGCGCTACAGCCTGAGCTGCAACACCGACACTACGCTGGATGTGCTGCGCGCCCGCGCGCAGGGTACGGCGGCGTTCAAGCTGATCGGCGAGGTCAATTCCGAACTGCCGTTCATGCCGGGCGCCGGCGACCTGTCGGCGGACGAATTCAGCGCGGTGCTCGACGCGCCTGACAAAAGCTTTCCGCTATTCGCGCCACCGTCCGAGCCGATCACGGACACCAAATACGCGATCGGCCTGCATGCCGCGGGCCTGGTCCGCGATGGCGGGACGCTTCAGATCGGCATCGGACAGGTCGGCGATGCGCTGGCGCAGGGGCTGATCGTCCGCCATCGCGACAATGCGCAGTTTCACGCGATCATGAAGCGGCTGCGGCCCGCCACGGATCCGGCGCTCGAACCGCACACCGGGTCGTTCGAAAAGGGCCTCTACGGCGTCAGCGAAATGTTGTTCGAGGCGTTTTTGGGTTTGATCGATGCCGGCATTCTCAAGCGCGAGGTCGATGGCGTCGTGCTGCACGGCGCGTTTTTCCTGGGGCCGAAATCATTCTACCGCGCGTTGCGCGAGATGACGCCGAGCCAGATCGCGCGGATCCAGATGATGCCGGTGTCGTTTACCAACGAGCTCTACGGCGACGAGGAGACCAAGCGGCGCGCCAGGGTCGACGCGCGCTTCGTCAACAATGCGATGATGGCCACCTTGATGGGGGCGGTGATTTCCGACGGGCTCGAGGATGGCCAGGTCGTCAGCGGGGTCGGCGGCCAGTACAATTTCGTGGCGCAGGCGTTCGCGCTGGCCGGCGCGCGCTCGATCCTCACGGTGGAAGCAACGAGGCCGGCCGGCGCCGGCACGCAATCCAATATCCGCTGGCGCTATGGCCACGAGACCATTCCGCGGCATCTGCGCGATATCATCGTCACCGAATATGGCGTGGCCGACCTCAGGGGAAAATCCGACGCCGAGGTGATCGCCGCGATGCTTGCGGTCACCGATAGCCGCTTTCAGGACGAATTGATGCGGCAGGCC
>NZ_LMUK01000042.1:227790-283730 GCF_009766005.1 Bradyrhizobium sp. S69
GATCTGCTGCCGTCATTCCCGTTCGGCAGCGATTTTACCGATGTCGAGATACGGCTGATTCCGGCCCTGCAAATCCTGCAAGACGCCCAACGCGCGCCGCGTCGGCTGGCCGGATTGTTGTGGCAGGGTTTTGTCAGCTCGCCCGATGCGGCCGACGCGGAATGTTTGGCAAGGCTAGGCCTCGACAAGTCAGCGACGTGGGCGGAACGCGGCTATCGCGCCTTGGTCAGCGCGGCGTTGGCGCGGAGCCGGGTGAGATAATTTCTTTTCGTCGTCCCGGCGAAGGCCGGGACCCATAACCCCTGGCGTTTATGTTCGTCAGCGAATTGTCCAACGGTTTTCTTGAAACGAAGCGACACGGCGTATGGGTCCCGGCGTTCGCCGGGACGACGATAGTTTGTTCGTCTGGACGAGGTGGAGACGCTCCCACCTACCTGTTCTTGTTCACCGGCTTGCGCTTCTCGATGAACGCGGCCATGCCCTCGGAGCGGTCTTCCAGCGCGAAGGTCGAGTGAAACAGATTGCGCTCGACGTTCATGCCTTCCGACAGCGGGGTCTCGAAGGCGCGGTTGATGGCTTCCTTGGCCATCGCGGCGGCCGGATGCGACATGCCGGCGATCTTCTCCGCCGCGGCCAAGGCCTCTTCCATCAATTTGTCTGCGGCCACCACGCGGCTGACCAGACCTGAACGCTCCGCTTCGGCGGCATCCATCATCCGGCCGGTCAGGCACAGATCCATCGCCTTGGATTTGCCGATCGCGCGGGTCAGCCGCTGGGTGCCGCCGATGCCCGGAATGGTGCCGAGCGTGATTTCCGGCTGGCCGAATTTGGCGGTGTCCGCGGCGATGATGATGTCGCACATCATCGCCAATTCGCAGCCGCCGCCGAGCGCGTAGCCGCTGACCGCGGCGATGGTCGGCTTGCGGCATCGGGCGACACGGTCGCCGCCGATCGCGGTGAAATCGCTGGAGAACATGTCGATGAAGGTCTTGGGCTGCATTTCCTTGATGTCGGCGCCGGCGGCGAAGGCCTTTTCGCTGCCGGTCAGCAGGATGCAGCCGATGTTGTCGTCGGCCTCGAGATCGTCGACCGCGGCCGCGATTTCCCTGAACACGCCGAACGACAGCGCGTTGAGCATTTTCGGACGGTTCAGCGTGATGATGCCGACCGCGCCTTTGCTTTCGACAAGGATGTGTTCGAACGTGCCCATGGTGGATCCCGCTGTTGATGTGCGCGGGGGCAATGTGCCCGCTGCCGGGATCGGCTTCAAGTGGGATGCATCAAAGCGGGTTCGCCGAACGTGCAGGCATTGAGCCGGATATTGCGCAAGTGAGTGCGGTCGCACCCACTCCGCAAACAGCGATCAGGCCATGAACATCCGCGCGGCGGAGGCCATCGTCAGCAGCGCGCCGAAGCCGATGAAGATCTTCCCGATCAGCGAGGTCTCGTCCCAGGTCGAGTTGTCGCTGGTGTTGGCCGCGACCGCGGCGGGGGGGCTTGCGGGCACCGGCGCGTCGGCCGAGGCCAGTGCCACCGGCGTCGCGGGCGGTGTCGTTTCGTGCAAGGCGCGGTCGACGTCGTTGAGCTGGTCGGCCGCGACGACAGGGGTTCCGGCTGCGGGCGCTGCGCCCGCGGTATCGTCAGGTATGCCCTGCAGGATGTTGGTGACGCGCTCGGACATCGCCCTGGCGCTGTCGGCCGGCGAATCGGTCGGCGTCAGTTGCGCGTTGGCATTGGCGATCGTCGGCGGCATTTGGGCTGACGGGACCGCTGGCGCACTGTCACCGCCATCGCTGGCTGCGGCGCCGGCAGCTTTGGTGTCCGGGGCGGATTTGTCCGCCGCCTTGTCGGATTTGCTGTGCGCCTCCTTCTTGTGGTGCGAACCATGCTTGGCGGAATTGTCGGGCGTAGCGGCGGCATTTGCGCCGGTATCGGCCGTCGCGGCCAGCGCCGGCCTCCCGAAACCGATCCCGAAACCGATCCAGAGCCCTGCTGCGAGTATCAACGCCGAGCGTCCGCTCGCTTTGATGGTCATGTTGGCAATCTCCCCGTTTGCCGGCCCCGTGGCGAAATGAGACCCTGCGGCATGTCCGCACCGGGGCAAAAAAAGGGAATCTTCGGGCGAGTCCGGCGAAAACGGGGCAACGACGTTTCCCGCCCTGGAGATTCGGCAAGCCTGCCTTGCCGGCAAAATCCTCGCGCATGCGGTGGCGGATGCCAGCCGGACCGATCGGTGTTATGAGCCTCCGGTCGCGGAATTCGTTGTCGCGATTCCAGGCGGCGAGCCTGCGATCTCAGGAGAGCCCGCAAAACTGATATCACGAATTCGTGATAGACGCGCGCGGACGTAACAAATTGAAAGATCGACCGAATTGCAGTGTGGGAGCGCAAGTGCGCGAACGTGAGGACGAATGGACCGGCCTGATGCGGCTGGCCATTTCAGGTGACAATGCTGCGTATCATCGTCTGCTCAAGGCCGTCACGCCGGTGTTGAGGGCGGCGGCGCGCCGCGGTCTGGCGCGGGCCGGGCAACCGGTCGATCAATCCGAGGATATCGTGCAGGACATTTTGTTGGCAGTGCATCTGAAACGGCATACCTGGGACGCGAACGCGCCGTTCGCCCCATGGCTGTTTGCGATCGCCCGCAACAAGCTGATCGATGCGCTGCGCCGCCGTGGCCGCAGGATCTTCGTCAACATCGACGATTTTGCCGAGACCATTCCGGGCGAGCCCGCCGCCGAAACCGCGCCGGCAAGCGAGGTCGCAGCCCAGTTGCGGTCGCTGCCGGCCCGGCAACGCGAGGTTCTGCAGTCGATTGCCGTCGATAGCGCCTCGATCAAGGACACCGCGGCGAAATTCGCGATGAGTGAGGGCGCGGTCCGTGTCGCGCTGCATCGGGGGCTGACAAGCCTCACCGCCAAATTGCGGGAGCAATCATAATGGAAACCGACCAACTCATTCGAACGCTTGCCGCCGATAACACCGAACCGGCGCGGCCGGTCGGTTTCGTGCTGGCGCTGGCGTTGGTCGCAGCAGCCCCGGTTTCGGTGCTGATGTTCGTCGCGACATTGGGGGTGCGCCCTGACGTGATGACCGCGATGCATAATCCGTTCTTCGACCTGAAATTCGCCGTGACCCTGGCGCTGGCGATTTCGGCCGTCGTGCTGAGCCTGCATTTGTCGCGGCCGGAAGCCTTGCTGCGCGGCTGGGCGCTGCTGCTGTTGGTGCCCGCCGGAATTCTCGCGGCCGGGATCGGCGGCGAGATGATGATGCCGCAACGGCTGCCGATGATGACGCGACTGGTCGGCAACAATTCCCGGGCCTGCATGACCGCCATTCCGCTGATATCGCTGCCGCTGCTGGCGGGCGCGCTCTATGGCTTGCGTCATGGCGCACCGACGCGCCCGGCGGTCGCCGGTGCGGTTGCCGGAATGTTGTCGGCGGGGTTGGCGGCGACGCTCTACGCGTCGCACTGCACCGACGATTCGCCGTTGTTCGTCATGACCTGGTACAGCATCGCCACCGCACTGGTCGCCGCGATCGGCGCGTTGGTGGGATCAAAGGTGCTGCGCTTCTAAGGCAACGCCTGCGATCAGCTACCAGCCAGGAATGCTACGCCTCCGACAATGGCAATTGTCGAAGGCACGGCAGTTATCGCGAGCGGTTACGCCGCCAGTTCTCGCTGTGCGAGGGCCACGAAGTAGCGCACGCCGAGCGGCAGCGCTTTATCATTGAAGTCATATTTCGGGGTATGAACCGGTGCGAAAGAACCGTCCGCCGCGACGCCGTTGCCGAGGAATATGTAGTTACCGGGCCGCTGCTGCAGCATGAAGGCGAAGTCTTCCGAGCCGGTTACCGGCGATACCGAGGTATCGACGCTCTCGGCCCCGACAATCGAATTGGCGACGGCGATCGCGGTCGCTGTGCAGTCGGCATCGTTGACCAGGGGCGCAAAGATGCGTTCGTAGTGCAGTTCGGCCGTGCAGCCATGGACCGCGGCAATGGTGGTTGCCACTTCGCCCAGGCGCCGCTCCAGCAGCCCGCGTACCTTTTCGTCGAAGCAACGGGCGGTGCCGCGAATGACGACCTCCGACGGAATGACGTTCGGCGAACCCCAGGCGCCGCCGCCAAGATAGCCGACGCTGATCACCGCCGGCTGAAGTGCGGGCACATTGCGGCTGACGATCGTCTGCGCCGCCATCACGAACTGGGCCTGCGCCACGGTCACGTCGGTCGCGAGATGGGCTGCGGCGCCGCCATGGCCGCCACTGCCGCGCAAGGTCACGGTCCAGGTATCACCGGCCGCCATGAACGGACCGGTCGCGGTGCCAAACCGTCCGACCTGCATGCCCGGCCAGTTGTGCATCCCGTAAAGCCTTTCGGCCGGGAAGCGCTCGAGCAGACCGTCCCCGAGCATCGCCAGCCCGCCGCCGAGGCCCTCCTCGGCGGGTTGGAAGATGAAGTGGACGGTGCCCGCGAAATCCCGGTGTTGCGCCAGCGTATAGGCCGCGCCCAGCAGCATCGCGGTGTGACCATCGTGTCCGCACGCATGCATCTTGCCCGATACGGTGGATGCGTAGGGCAGTCCGGTCGTTTCCGCGATATTGAGCGCGTCCATGTCGGCGCGCAGGCCGATCGAACGGTTGCCGGGCCGCTTGCCTTTCAGCGTCGCCACCACACCGGTGCGTCCGACGCTGTCAGTTACGTCGAGCCCCCAGCCGCGCAGCTTTGCGGCGACGATCGCCGAGGTGCGATGTTCTTCGAAGCCGGTTTCAGGATGCGCATGCAGGTCGTGCCGGATGGCGATCAGTTCGGGCTCGATCGTATGAACGGTCTTAAGAATCTGGTCAGTCATGACAATCTCCTTTCGGTTTTTTGCATTTGCTGACTGACCGGCGAGCGGCTTTCGCCGGCTCGCCGTCAGCGTCGGAGCGTGTCAAGCAGCCCGTCGGATTTCGGTCGGAAAGGCCGTTTGCACGGCGTCGGCCGCCAACTGGGCGGTCGCAGCCGACAAGGTCCAGCCGAGGTGGCCGTGACCGGTGTTATAGAAAATGCCGGGACGCTTGCTCGGACCGACCTTCGGCAGCATGCCGGGCATCATCGGACGCAATCCGCTCCAGGCAACCACGCGGTCGGTGGCCACGTTCGGAAATTGCTCGCGGGTCCAGTCGATCAATGGCTTGATCCGGTCGTGGCGGATGTCGAGGTTGAAGCCGTTGAATTCCGCCGTCCCCGCCACACGAAAGCGATCACGTCCAAGCCGGCTGGTCACGATCTTGGTGGCGTCGTCGAGGATGCTCACCGTCGGCGCCGCGTCCTGGCTTTCGGGCGTGTGAAGCTGAACCGTGATGGAATAGCCCTTGACCGGATAGATATTGAGCCGATCGCCGAATGACGTGGCAAAACGACGGCTGGCCGTTCCCGCACAAATGACCACCGCATCGACGCCAACCGGCTCCCATTTCCCGACATCGGCGCCGCCATCGTCGCGCGTGACGGGAAGCCAGCGGATTTCATAACCGGCGCCCGACGCCCTGATCTCTTCGACCACGGCATCGTAATAGAATTTGGCGCCACGTCGCCGGCAGGCATCGGCGAGGCCACGCGTGAATTTATGGATGTCACCGGTCGAGTCGGACGGCGTGAAGAAGCCGCCATGGTAGCTGCCCTTCAGCGTCGGCTCGATCTGGCGAATTTCCTCTGGTGTAACCGGTCGCCTGTCGAGGCCGCCTTTGTTGAGGAGGCCATTGACCTTCATTGCCTTATCGAAGCCGGCCTGGTCGCGATAGAAATGCAGGATGCCGCGCTTCTCGAGATCGAATTGAATGTTTTCGCGTTCGGCCATCGCAAACATGTGCTTGCGTGCCTCGATCGCGAGTTTGACGGTCTCTATCGTGTTGTTTTCGTAGTTGGCGATGTTGGCGATGAACTCCGCCATCCACGAATATTTGTGCCAGCTCGGCGTGGGATTCATCAGCAGCGGCGCGTCACGCCGTACCATCCACTTCAGGCCTTGAAGCACGGTGGAAAGCTTATTCCAGACCTCGGCGTTACTGGCCGAAAGCTGGCCGCCATTGGCAAACGAAGTCTCCATGCCGGCATAGCGATGCTGGTCGAAAACCGTCACCGCATAACCACGGTCGAGCAGCGCATAGGCAGTCGTTACGCCGGTGATGCCGGCGCCGATAACAGCGATATGTTTCATGATAGTCAGGTCCCTTGGATAGAGCTGCGAAAGAACCGAACGACGTTCGGTTCCACAGCCCCATCTGTCTCGGTACCTGAGAGTTTCATCCGATCGCCGAAGCGACCGAATTTCCCCTTCGGTGGGCGCTCTATCTCAAGCGCCTCTCTCCAGATTGTCCAGGTAACACGGTTCTTGATGCCTGAGAGTTTCCGGGGCGGTTGCTCCGTCGGCGCCGCGATGCCCGAGGGCATCTCGATCTCTCCCGCATTACCTTAACTGACGCGATCACGTTACGCCGTGACAGTTTTATTGACAAGCGGTGCGGCGCTAAAAAATAAGGCAAGTGAGGGCTGAACTCTATGCAGCCGCATCAGCCTGAGAAGCTCGCCGCTTAAAACGTTCGGCGGGTCCGTCTGCCCTGCGGCCTACGCCACCGAGGTCTGTTGCATGCGGTGGAAGCGCAGCACCTGTTGCGCGGTCGAGGGCCGCAGCCGCTCGTAGGTGTCCTTGCAGGCGCCGAGATCGGTCGGTTCGCCGCCGGACAGATCGTCACGCATGTTGATGATCGATTTGACGACCGACCACGACATGCCCGCGACTTTCGCCAGGATCATGACGCCCTCGGAGCGGGTTTCGATCATCATGTTCTCCGCGATCGACACCGACACGTTGGCGAGCGCTGCGATCGCGGCGTTGGCTTCATCGAATTTGCCGGCCTCGGCGAACGCCTCGACCTGGTGCTCATCGAGCCGGCCGTCCTCGTAGAGCGACTTGACCAGCGCATGGGCGATGGCGGTGTCCCTGGTGAGGGCGGAGGCCGCCGAGCGGGCGCGCCGCGTGGCTTCGCGCACGGCGGTCGGCACCTCCTTGGCCTGCTGCGGATTGGCGGTCTCGAGTCGCGCCCGCACCGTCGCCGATGCCTTGGCCAGCAATTTGAGATAGAGATGCCTTGGAATGTTCGGACGCAGGCCGACGCAGGTCGCAAGATCCTCGTCGCCTTCGGCGCGGTTGACCAGCCGGGTGAAGCCGCGCTCGGAAAACTCCGCGCCGGGATTGTTGACGGTGCTCTGGACCACGTCGTCGTCGCCGCGCATCACCAATATGTCGGTCACCGCGCCGCTCAGCACCCTACGCGTCGAAATCGCCATCAAATGCGCCTGGCTCTTGGTGCGCGCGGTCTCGATCAGGGCCTCATCGTCGAGCCGCTCCGACAGCGACAGCACGGGGGCGGCGACTTCGATCAGATCGTCGAACGCCAGCGCCCGGATGGTCTGCGGTGGCGCGCTGTCGATCGGCGCGAGGCGCTGGGAGAGCAGGGCCTTGGCCGAGGTCTCGATATGCTGGATCAGGCACTGGAACACGTCGTCGAACAGCTCGACCTGTTGGTCGGAATAATCCACCGCCCCATTGATGAAGAGGTCGGTCACCCGGCGCAGCGTTTCGACGCGGCGGGCGACGGTGCCGTGCGCCAGCGTAGCTTGCAATTCGTCGAGCAGATTTTCGGGAGATACAGCGGTTTTCGAACTCATGACTCTGTCCTGGAGTATTCGGAAATAAACACCGGCGACGGTTTCTCCGTCCCCGGAACGGAAATAATTCGATCAGGCACAAGCGATCTGGTTGCGTCCCCGTGCCTTGGCTGAGTAAAGCGCGCGGTCGGCGCGCGCGAGAAATGTATCCGGCGTCTCGCTTGGTTGCAGCGTGGTGACGCCAGCGGAAATCGTCACGCGCATGCCGGGCGAAAATGCGCTCCAGTCGAGATCGGCGACGATCTCGCGCAGCCGCTCGAGAATCTGTGCGGCACCGTCGGCGGGCGTATCGGGCAGCACCAGCAGGAATTCCTCGCCGCCATAGCGGCCGAACCTGTCGATGGTGCGGATGTTTGCGAACATGGTGATGGCGAACGTGCGCAGCACTTCGTCGCCGGTCGGGTGGCCATGGGCATCGTTGATGCGCTTGAACCAGTCGAGATCGATCAGCGCGATCGAGCAGCGCGTTTCGATGCGGCGGGCGCGGGTAATCTCTTCGCCCAGCATCCGCATGATGCAGCGGCGGTTATATGAACCGGTCAGTTCGTCGAGTTCGGCAAGCTCCTCGATGCGCCGGTAGGCTTCCTTGAGCTTGACGCCGCTGCGATACAGCTTCTTGCGCAACGACTCGCCGTAAAGCCCGACGAAGGCGCATTGTCCGATCGTCAGGACGAAGCAGAGCAGCGCGGCAAAGCGTTCGGTCGGCGTTGCGACCGGCATGCCGAGCGGAATGCGGGTCAAGAGGAAGATCGGTGCGACGCCCGCGGCGGTCAGCGTCCAGGCCACCAGCGCCTGAAAAGAGGTCATTCGCAGCGAGGCGACGGCGAAGATGATAAACAGCACGTTGAGAAACGCGTAGCCGATCTGAGGCGCGGCGATCAGAAAGGCGAGCTGGATCACGACATGGGCGCCGACCTGGAACACCGTGAGGAAATGATCCTCGAAACGGTCGTTGACATTCGTTTCCGAAAGCACCGCGAACACCCCGATCACGGTGGTGCCGCACAAAAAGAAGGTGGTCGGGATGAACAGGGAGATGGTGCCGGCAAAGGCATAGACCAGCAGGGCGGCTGCGCCGAGCACGTAGCTGACGACTTGGATCGCCAAAGTGTGCCGGCGCTGCCGGGCCCGGCGCAACAGCTTCGCCGACCGGAGACTTACGCCCTCCAGTTCAGCCGCGATTGGATTGGGGAACGCGGACGCAGCGGTGCCCATGGACCTTGCCATTGATGGAACTGGCAAAAAATCTAAGTGGTAAAGCCTTTAGGTTTGGTATCTTTTGGGGTCGAAATGCGAGCCGCGCGGCCTCGTAATTTCCCTTGTTTCACAATGGAATATTACCGGATCGGGGTATTCTGGTGCGGACCGTTGGACGCCGCCATCGGCGGTTTGGGGTGGATGGCCGTTTGCAGAGGCTGTGTTACGCGCCAAGCCTTGATAAGGTGCCTTGGTAAGGTCGGCCCGTTGTGTCGGATTGAAGAAAGCGTTGCTGTATTATGATACCAAGTTTCCGACTCCGGCTGGCTGTTGGCGTTCGGCGGCAGCTTTTTTTGGGCCTTTTGTGCGGTACCTCACAGATGCAGGTCCGCTGTCGCGATAATCTGAAGAATCTTGCCTTTTCCATCGAACCACCCGACAGCCCAGCCCGACCAACCTTGCGAGACGGCCATTGAGCGCGACACAGGCGGCTTCGGATGAAGTCCTGATCGCACGGATCGCTCAAGGCGACCGCCTCGCCATGCAGGTGCTTTACGGAAGGCACCATGTCCGGGTTTTCCGCTTCGGAATTCGACTTGTACGGGACGAACAGGTTGCCGAAGATCTCATCAGCGAGGTCTTCCTTGATGTTTGGCGCCAGGCCGGCAAGTTCGAAGGCCGATCCGCCGTTTCTACCTGGCTGTTGGCGATTACGCGGTTCAAGGCTCTCTCCGCGCTCCGCCGCCGCAAGGACGTTGAACTGGACGACGAGGCCGCCAACGCGATCGAGGATGGCTCCGACGATCCTGAAGTGACGGCGCAGAAGAAGGATACCAGTCAAGCGTTGCGCAAGTGCCTTGGCGCACTTTCGCCAGAACACCGGGAGATTGTCGATCTCGTCTACTACCACGAGAAATCCGTGGAAGAGGTGGCTGAAATCGTCGGAATTCCGGAGAATACCGTGAAGACGCGTTTGTTTTATGCGCGCAAGAAACTTGCCGAGCTGCTCAAGGCAGCCGGCGTGGAGCGAGGCTGGCCATGATGGCAATGAAGAAAATACTGGAGCAAGAGCCCAGTGAAATCGAAGTGCTGCTGCCATGGCTCGCCGCCGGCACGCTGAACGCGCGCGATGCCAAGCGGGTCGAGGAAGCGCTGGCGCGCGATCCCGCACTGGCGAAGCAATACGCCGTGATCCGCGAAGAATACACCGAAACCATCGGCCTCAACGAAAGCCTCGGTGCGCCGTCGGCGCGCGCGATGGCGAAGTTGTTCGCGGCGATCGACGCCGAGCCTGAGCGCACGCCGTCGATGTCGCGCAATATCTCCGCGCGGATTTCAGGTTTTTTCGCTAGCCTGTCGCCGCGGACGCTGGCCTGGTCGGCCAGTTTGGGGGCGCTGGCGCTGTTGCTGCAAGCCGGCGTGATCGGCGCGGTGCTGGTGAAGAACCAGCAACCGGCGTCGTTCCAGACGGCATCGCTCAGCATGGACGAGCCGATCACCCGGTCATTGGGGCCGGAGGCGCCGCGCGTGCTGGTACGGTTCGCGCCGGACGCCCGCGTCGCCGACATCACCGCGCTGCTCGACAGCTATCAGGCCGCGATCATCGAGGCCCGCGGCGGCATGTTCCGGCTGCAGTTCGGCGCCCGGGCGATGTCGAAGGATGAAATTGCAGCGTTGATGAACCGGCTGAAGAGCGAGAAGATCGTCAATCTCGCGGTCGCAGCGCCGTAACGCTGCGCGAGCCGGCGCCTTTTGTCGAGGCAACCCCAAGGTCTAATGGCGCACCATCGTTTCAAATGGCGGATCAGGGCGTTCGGCGCCGCGCTGGCATTGACGGCCGGCGTCGCCGCGATGCTGGCGGGGGCAGGCGGCGCGGCGGTTCATGCGCAAAGCATCATGCGCTCGCCGAACTTGAACATCGGACCTCGGATCTCGCGGATCAATCCGAATATCGGCGGCCGCGTTAATCCCGCCGGCGTCGGCCGGGCGGCGGCGACGAATATCGGCAGATCCGGGCCCACCATCTCGACGTCCAATGTCGGTCCAAGGGTTTCGACAACAAGGATTTCGAGCATCAGGTCGGTGCCGCATATCGGGGTGCGCTCGACATTGCCCTATCTGCACACGTCGCCCAATCTTTATCCGCTCTGCGACGACCTCGGCGGCGATGCCGCCTGCGGCTATCAGCAAAGCGCCGTCGGCGATGGCGGTGGTAATGCCGCGGTCAAGAACAACGTCCGCGGCCCGCGCCGCGCCATCGCACAGGCGGCGCTCGACCGGCGCATCATCGCATCCGAAATCGTCGCCGAGATCGACGGCGCGCTGTCGGACGCGCAGGCCGACGAGCTGGCGCGGCGTCACGGCCTGGTGCGGCTGGAATCGCAGAATTTTCCATTGATCGGCGGCACCATCGGCCTGTTCCGCGTCACCGACCGCCGTCCGGTCGAGACCGCGCGCAGTGAACTTGCGACCGAGGCCGGCGTCCGCTCAGCGCAGCCGAATTTCCGGTATGTGCTGCAACAACAGAAGCAAGAACAGAAGGCTGTGACCGAGGGCGATCCCGCGCAATATGCGCTGGCAAAGCTTCGATTGCCCGAGGCGCATACGCTGGCCCACGGCGCCAACGTCATCGTCGCCGTGATCGATTCCGGCATCGACGTCAGGCATCCCGAACTCGCCGGCGCCATCGCGGCCTCGTTCGACGCGCTTGGCAGCAAGGAAGGTCCGCACGTCCATGGCACCGGCATCGCGGGTGCGATCGTGGCCCATGCGCGGCTGATGGGCAGTGCGCCGGCGGCGAAGATCCTCGCAATCCGCGCCTTCGGCGTGGCGCAGAGCGGCGCGGAGAGCAGCTCCTTCGTCATTCTCAAGGGCCTCGATTACGCGGCATCGCACGGCGCGCAGATCATCAATATGAGCTTTGCCGGCCCGAAGGATGCGTTGATCGAGCGCGGCATCGCCGCGGTTGCCGCCAAGGGTATTGTGATGGTGGCGGCCGCCGGCAATGCCGGCGCGAAATCGCCGCCGCTGTATCCGGCCGCCAACGAAAACGTGATCGCGGTCAGCGCTACCGACGACCAGGACCGGCTGTTTTCGGCATCGAACCGCGGCGGCTACGTCGCGGTCGCGGCGCCCGGCGTCGATATCTTCCTGCCGGCGCCGGACGACAAATACCAGATGACATCAGGCACTTCGTTCTCCGCCGCCTATGTCAGCGGCATCGCGGCGCTGGCGCTGGAGCGCAACCCCGCGCTGAAGCCGGGCGATATCCGCGCGATCCTGATGAAGACCGCCCGCGATCTCGGCACGCCCGGCCGCGACGATTTGTTCGGTGCGGGCGAGGCCGACGCCTATGCGACGGTGATGGCTGCAATTACCACACCGGCCGTGCCGGTCGCGGCGGCTTCGGCACCCCCGGCGCTCGGCACAATGTCGCAGCCGCAGCAAAACCCGGATCAGCAAAAAGCGCTGGATCAACAGGACGTTCCCGCGACGACCCGAGCGTTGACCGCGCCGGCCGCCGCCGTTGCTTCCAAGGATCTGGCATCCGAGAATATGGCGTCGGACAAGCCGGCCGCCGGTGCCGCGGATCATCGCGCCGCGCAGTAATTTTGCGGTCCAAAAATCCCGCCCGAAAGTCAAAAAAGCCACCGGCGCTTTGAACGTTTCGCAGGGCCCCGCGACTTATCATTGTGGGAGCGGAAATCCCTCCCCAACGAGGCTATATTCGGCGCGAGCGCCCATCCACCCCAGCGCCCATATGGCTTGACCCGTCCGGTTGTCCCCCCGGACGGGTCTTTCGTTTCTGCGGGACGTTTCGCTATTTTTGCACGGATGATTCGTTGTGCCGGTCGTGGGCGTGGGCTTGCTTTGGCCTCGGCGAGGTTCGCAGCTCGGCCATGCCGGCGCGGCGCTTGACTGTGAATAAGCAGGATAACCGGTATTTTTCCGGATTTTTGACGGCAAGCGGCGCGTAATAGACTTGCTTGCTGGACAATGGAAAAGTTTTCCACAGAATATCCCCGTCACGCCCAAATGATTCGCGGGTGATTCGTGGGTGCGAATCGTTGGCGTGAATAGTCCCAATAATTAGTGCCGTTGCGTCCGCGTCCGTTTTTCTCCTTGCGGGCTGGCTTTTATGACATATCGACAAGACGTGGCGCATGGCCGCGACGTCGTTGCGCGCTGGTGCAACCTTGCTGAGCAGCGGCTGGAATACCTCACCGAGCTGTTCGAAACTGGACGCTGGCGCCGCTTTCACTCGGAGCGGGCCTTTCTCGAAAACATCCAGGAGGCCAAAGCCGCGGTCGAAACCTGGCGCGATCTGTTGAGCCGCGAGGCGTCCCGCGAAGAATTTGTACTCGACTTTTTCGCGCCCAGCCGCGCCCGCACGCCGCTGCCGCGCGAGGCGCAACCGCGCCGCATCGGTGCGTTTTCGCTGCAGCCGGCGTCATTCCCGGACGAGGCGCCGCGGCCGGTGGCCACGATGGCGCCGATCGATGCGCCGCCCATCGAGCCGGACCAGGTCGCCGCGGCGACCCCGGAGCCGGCGTTGGACAGCGCGTCAGAACTGACCCTCGACATCATCGCGGCCGTCCAGCAACGCTATCCCCTGCTGCGCAACGCGCTGTAGGGCCGTCGCTAACTCCGCACCGCATTGTTCGCGATCACCACTTGGGCGAGGCGTTGCGCGCCGTCGGCGGCGAGATCGGCGGTCACGGGGCGGGCGTGATCGAGCCCGACCACCGCGCCGCGCGGGGTTTCGGAGATCATGTTGGCGTTGACCAGCACGGTGCCGGCACCCGGCGTCACCGATACGCCGACGCCGACAAAGGCCTTGCGGATCACATTGCCCGAGATGACGATGTCGCGCAGATAATTGCCCCAGCCGGCCATGATGCCGAACGACGGCGCATTCTCGATCACATTGCCGGTGACCGAGCTGTCGGCCTCGACATAGATGCCGACGCCGGCGTCGTCATCGGGCGCGGTGCCGATCGGGCGCTTCGGCCGCAAATTGCGGATGATGTTGCCTTGCACGACCGCGATGCGTCCGCCTTCGTTGAAGTTGCAGACCGAAACGCCGAACGCTGCGCCATCGACAATGTTGTTGGCGATCACCGCGCCCTCGAACGCAAATTCGGAATACAGCGCCACTTCGCGGACGTCGCTGACGCTGTTGCCTGATATCTGGATGTTGGACGCCGAATTGCCGCGCACCGCGGAATAGTCGCAGTTGCGGATGCGATTGCCGCGCACGATGACATTGCCGGCGCGAAACGCGTTGATCGCGTTGCCGTATTGCCCGGAGCCGCCGGGGCCGGCCTTGATGTCCTCGATGCGGTTGTCCACGACCAGCGTGCCGTCATCGCCGATCGCGGTGCGCAGGATTTCGATGCCGTTGTCGTTGGTGCCCTGGATGGTGTTGCGCGACACCAGCAGGCCCCGCGCATCGAACGAGACGATCGCGGTGGAGGCGGTCGCGGTGATGATGTTGCCGCTGATGTCGCCCGAGACCTGCTCGAGCCAGATGCCGGCGCCGCCGCTGCCCGCGATCTCGCAATCGATGATGCGAATGTCGCGTCCGCCGAGGCCATGAACCAGGCCGCGCCGCGCCGGCAACGCAATGCCGCCGCCGTCGAGCGTAATATTGCTGATGCCAATATGGTCGGCGCCTTCGCTTTGCAGCAGCGATGCGCCGCCATTGAAAACCAGCCGCGTTGCGCCGCGGATGCCGACCAGTTGGGTGCCGCTCGAAAGCCGCAGCAGGCCGGTACGATAGACCCCCGGCGGCAGCGCCAATGGGGCTTGCGCGCGCGCGGCTTCATCGATGGCACGCTGCAGGACTCGCGTCTGGTCCTCGGGGCTGCCGGGCCGCACGCCATATTGCGTGGCATCGCGCCCGAGCGTCGACGTCAGCGGCGCCGCGCGCGCCGCGTCCGGCGCCATCGCCAGCGCACCGGCCGCGCCGGTCATCGAGGCGCCGATCAGATGGCGGCGATTGAGGTTCATGGTGTGGCTGTTCCCGTGTTCGCAGCTTTGCAGTAACGCAAAAATACGGCCGGGCATGGTGAAGGCGAGGGCGGAACAGCGGGATTGTTGGAGGTAGGGTTAATCGACGGCTACGCCAAAGTCGCCGCGCGCGTCAGCTTTACCATCTCCATCAGCATGGCTTCGCCGGCGTCGACCAGTTCGTCGAGCGTGATCCGCCCTGCGATGGGCGAAGCGCCTTCGCGCGCCAGTTGGGGCACGTGGATGAACGCGGCAAGCCGAGGACCGCCATCGCGGCAGGTCGCCTCGATCGCGCGCCAGCTCAGATAATTGCAGAGATAGCTGCCGGCATTGCGCGAGGTTCGCGCGTCGATGCTTGTGTTGAGCGCGGCGCGCAAAAGTTTCGCCGTGTGCGGACCGAACATTGCGGCATCGGCGCCGCCCGCGATCGATCCCTTGCGTATCCGCGCATGATCGGCATCGGGCCACAGCATGGTGACGGCGTTGCGGGCGCGGGTCTCGACCCGGACCCAGGCTGTGCGCGCCGCGAGCCCGAACATCAGAAGCGCCTGTGGCCGATGCTGCCTCAGCAATTCGGGCAGCTCGCGGTCGACCGCGCTGTAGGTCACCGGAAAGATATGGCTCGACAGCGCGACATCGGCCAATGCGGGACGGCGCAGCCGCATCAACCGCTTCACCAGCGGCTGCGTCGGATTATACGGCGCACCGGGAAACGGCTCGAAGCCGGTGATGAGGATGCGGGGGGTGTTCGTCGTCATAATGTGAGCACACCGTATTAGAGTTCGTCATGCCCGGCCTTGTGCCGGGCATCCACGTTTTTCTCGCAGTCAAGACGTGGATGGCCGGGCATAGGCGAGCGGTAGCGACGCCGTCCTTCGTACGGCTATGCCCGGCCATGACGGCGTATTACTTAAGCATCTCCGCGATCTGCTCCGCCGCCAGCGCCGGCGTGATGCGGCCGTCGGCGACGTCGATTTCGGTCTTCTTCACCTTGGCGCGGATCGCCGGGTCGGCGCGCAGCCGCGCCATCATCCGCTGCTCCAGCATCGACCACATCCATTTCACCTGCTGCTGCCGCCGCCGCTCGGCGAAATCGCCTGACGCATTCATCGCGGTGCGATGATCGAGGATATTCTGCCAGAGTTCGCCGATGCCGGCACCGGTCAGCGCCGAATAGGTCACGACCGGCGGATGCCAGTGCTCGGAGCGGGGGGTGAGGATATGCAGCGCGCCGCGATATTCGCCGGCCGCGAGATTGGCGCGCTTGATGTTGTCGCCGTCGGCCTTGTTGACCGCGATCATGTCGGCGAGTTCGACCAGGCCTTTCTTGATGCCCTGCAATTCGTCGCCGGCGCCCGGCAGCATCAGCGCCAGGAAAAAATCAGTCATGTCGCACACCGCGGTCTCGGACTGTCCGATGCCGACGGTCTCCACCAGCACCACGTCGAAGCCGGCGGCCTCGCACAGCAGCATCGCCTCGCGGGTTTTGGCCGCGACGCCGCCGAGCGTGCCTGATGCAGGCGAGGGCCGGATAAAGGCGTCGTCGGAGGCGGACAGCCGGGCCATCCGCGTCTTGTCGCCGAGGATCGAGCCGCCGGTGCGGGCCGAGGAGGGATCCACCGCGAGTACCGCGACCTTGTGGCGGCGCTCGATCAGGAACATCCCTAGGCGATCGATGGTGGTGGATTTTCCGACCCCCGGCGAACCGGTAATGCCGACCCGGATCGCCGTGCCGGTGTCGGGCAGCAGCGCCTGCACCAGCTCGCGCGCCACGGCCTGATGATCGCTGCGCCGGCTCTCGATCAGCGTGATCGCGCGCGCCAGCGCCGCGCGGCTTCCGGCGCGCAGCTCCTTTGTCAGCTTAGCGATATCGAGCGGAGCGCGTTCGGTCATTGCTCGTCGTCATCGTCGCCCTTGGGCCGGGCGCCTGCGAAGATCGCCGTGCCCTCCGGGGTCAAATACGGTTTCAAAATCTCCCACGGTACGAACGCGACATACTCGCCTTCGACAAAGGGGCCGACCGCGAAGGGTGGATAATGGAAGGTCAGGCCGGAGCTTTTGCCTGATACGGTCGAGGGCGCCAGCGTCACCGCGCCGATCTTGAGCAATTTCGGTTCGAGACCCTGGTACCACTCGGCGGTCGCGGTCTCCGTGGTGTCGCGCTTCTTTTTTTCGACATTGAGCGAGGCGATCACGGCCTTGACCAGGGCCTTCATGGTCGGGCCGTTGTCCACGGTCTCGGTGAAGAACGGTCGGATGCTGATGCGTTTCCTGGCGGTCGCATCCCACAGGATGGTATCGACATCCCTGTTGGGATGAGCGCCGCCAGTGTCGGTGTATTCCGACCTGACGAGGCTGATATACTGACCATCGACGACCGAGCGCGTCTCGTATTTCCGCTCCATGGTCCACGCGCCGTCGCGGAACGCCTGCGGGTCTTCCTTGCGCGAGGCCGCGGCTTCGGCGGCATTCTTGTCGATCCACTTCTTGCCCTCGGCGAGACAATCCGCCGACAGCACTGGATCAGCCTTGATCTTGTCGTCGAGGAAGACGCTGGCTTCGACGTTTTTGTTCTTGATGGCGGCGTCAGGTTTGGGATCGGCGGCGAAGGCAGGAACGACAAGCGCGACGCCAGCGAGAACGATCGTCAGGCAGGTAAGTAGAGTTCGGACCATTGAGTGATCGCAAGTTTGAGAATGATGCGCGTTCAAAATTTATTTCCTGGCCAACCCTATCCGGTGTTGGACAAACGACTTCAGCGGCGGCAGGTGCTTCTGGATAATGTCCCAAACGACTTGCGGGTCTGTCGAATGATAGGCATGCCGCAGCAGATTTCCGAAGTCGATCATATTTCGCCATCCGATATCGGGCGCGTCTTGCTTGAGTCTTTCGGGTATTGTTCGGGAAGCCTCGCAGGCAATTTCCAGCAAACGTTCCGCAAGCAGTCGAATCCGTCTGTCCGATGCGAATTGCTCAAAACTTACGCCGCGCATCACATCCTCGATCTCTGTGATCGCTTCCAGGATGTCCTTGAGCCGGTCTTCGACGTTGGGCGGCATCTAGAAGACCTCGATCAGATCATCGGCGATTCGCTCTGCCATGCGCGGCTTGAGCATTTTTTGCATCGAAATCTGGGTGGAAACCCCCGTCGCGTCTTCGATCAAATGCTGAACCTTGAAGATATCGAAAGGCGGCTTCTCTCCGCGTGAGGTCGTATCAAGGAGGATGTCGAGGTCGCTGTCAGGTCTCGCATCGCCACGGGCACGTGATCCGAAAACAGCAAGCCGCGTAACCCCTTGCGCCTTTATCGCAGGGGCCATCTCCCGCAGCTTGGCGATGATTGTGTCCAGCTTGATGTCGACAGCATTATTCATGAACCGACACTAGCACGATTGTGGAGAATGCGCAGCTACTCCGCCGCCTCGCTATGGCCCAGCCTTGCATTGAGCTTGTGGATCAGCTCCTCGGCGGCGTCCGCAATCACGGTGCCTGGCGGGAAGATCGCTTCGGCGCCGGCCTTGTACAGCGCGTCGTAATCTTGCGGGGGCACCACGCCGCCGATGATGATCATGATGTCTTCGCGGCCCTGTTTCTTCAGCGCGGCTTTCAGTTCCGGCACCGCGGTAAGATGCGCGGCCGCCAGCGACGACAGCCCGAGAATATGCACGTCGTTCTCGACGGCCTGCCGCGCCGCTTCATCGGCGGTGGCAAACAGCGGCCCGATATCGACGTCGAAACCGACATCGGCGAAGGCGGACGCGATCACCTTCTGGCCGCGGTCGTGGCCGTCCTGGCCGATTTTTGCCACGAGAATGCGCGGCCGGCGGCCTTCGGCTTCCTCGAAGGTATCGATCAGCGCCTGCACCTTTTCGACCCGGTTGGACATGGTGGATGCCTCCCGCTTGTAGACGCCGGTGATGGATTTGATTTCGGCACGGTGCCGCCCGAACACTTTTTCCATCGCATCGGAAATCTCACCGACGGTGGCCTTGGCGCGCGCGGCGTCGATCGCCAGCGCCAGCAGATTGCCATTGCCTTCGCCGGCGCTGCGCGTCAGCGCCGCCAGCGCCTCGTCGACCTGCTTCTGGCTGCGTTCGGATCGCAACCGCTTCAGCTTGTCGATCTGCAACCGCCGCACTGTGGAGTTCTCCACCTTGAGCACATCGATCGGGGCTTCATCGACCGGCTTGTATTTGTTGACGCCGATCACCGCCTGCTTGCCGGCGTCGATCCGCGCTTGCGTCTTGGCGGAAGCTTCCTCGATCCGCAGTTTTGGTACGCCGGCCTCGATCGCCTTGGCCATGCCGCCGAGTTCCTCGACTTCCTGGATGTGGCCCCAGGCTTTCGCGGCGAGATCATGGGTCAGGCGCTCGACATAATGCGAGCCACCCCAGGGATCGATGATGCGGGTGGTGCCGGTTTCCTGTTGCAGGAACAATTGGGTGTTGCGGGCGATGCGCGCCGAAAAATCGGTCGGCAGCGCCAGCGCCTCGTCGAGCGCGTTGGTGTGCAGCGATTGGGTATGGCCTTGCGTGGCCGCCATCGCTTCGATCGTGGTCCGCATCACATTGTTGTAGACGTCCTGCGCGGTCAGCGACCAGCCCGAGGTCTGGCAATGCGTGCGCAGGCTGAGCGAGCGCGGGTCTTTCGGGTTGAACGGTTTTAACAGTTTGGCCCACAATAGCCGCGCCGCGCGCATCTTCGCGACTTCCATGAAAAAATTCATGCCGGTCGCCCAGAAGAACGACAATCGCGGCGCGAAGCGGTCGACATCGAGGCCGGCGGCGAGCCCGGCGCGCAGATATTCGACGCCGTCGGCCAGCGTATAGGCGAGCTCGAGGTCCTGCGTCGCGCCGGCTTCCTGCATGTGATAGCCGGAGATCGAAATGGAATTGTATTTCGGCATCTTCTGGGAGGTATACGCAAAGATATCGGAGATGATCCGCATCGAGGGCGTCGGCGGATAGATGTAGGTGTTGCGCACCATGAACTCTTTCAGAATGTCATTCTGAATGGTCCCTGATAGCTTTTCCGGCGGCACGCCCTGTTCTTCGGCAGCCGCCACGAACAGCGCCAAGATCGGCAGCACCGCGCCGTTCATGGTCATCGACACGCTCATCTGGTCGAGCGGAATCCCCGAGAACAGCGTGCGCATGTCGTAGATCGAATCGATCGCGACGCCGGCCATGCCGACATCGCCGGTGACGCGTGGATGATCGCTGTCGTAGCCGCGGTGGGTGGCGAGATCGAACGCGACCGAAAGGCCCTTCTGGCCGGCGGCGAGGTTGCGGCGATAGAATGCGTTGGAATCCTCCGCCGTGGAGAACCCGGCATATTGTCGGACGGTCCAGGGCTGGTTGACATACATCGTCGGGTAGGGGCCGCGCAGAAAAGGCGCGATGCCGGGCCAGGTCTCGAGGAAGTCGATGCCGCCAAGATCGGCTTCGCTGTAGCCGGGTTTTACGAGAATACCTTCGGGCGTCAGCCATGGTTCGGCGCCGCCGACCGGCGAGGCGGGCGCGGCTTTTTCGAACGCGATCTCTGAAAAATTGGGAATCCTGCTCACGGACGGCCTTCCTTCAATTTCACAATGCGTGCCTCGCATTCCGCAAGACGCTGATGAGCCTCACGCTCCCCCGGCGGGGTCGCGACGATGCCATCCCCGGACGTGACAAGGATTTCACCTGCGAAGAAAGGGCTATCGAACACCGTATTCCTCCGCACCAGAATGTACGCCAACAGCGCCAAGCCCACTACCGAGAAAACGAGGCCCGAAACGGAAATTTGACCGGCAAGAATCCCTGCCACGTTCAACGCCGCGGCGACAAAAATGATCGCAACCACGACAAACCACGCCAGCATGCGAAAGTTTAGCGGGATTTGATAGAACGGGCCGTTTTGAAAGCCGATCATCGAAAGCAACCGATCGCGCTCCGCTTCGAGTTGAGCAAGTTCGTCCCGATCGGCCATGTTGTTGCCCATGATGTCCGCCAGTCGATGGTGCCATCCTCAATCACGGTCCGGATGCTGGTGGCTGACGATGCCGGCGAGTTTGTCCGGGCCGTAATTTTGTAGCGTGGTCTGGCTCGGCAGATTGGCGAGGCCGACCACCCAGCCGAGCCGGGATTCGGTTCCATATTGCCGCGTCGGCACCAACCGGTCGGGGCGGTCGAACGCGCCGGTCATGATCTCGATCCGGGGACCATCGATGCGGCGGAAACTCAGGGGGGTGCCGCAAGCGGCACAGAAATCGCGCTCGGCGATCGACGAGGATCTGAACGCCGCGGGTTGGCCACGGGTCCAGGCAAAATCGGCATGTTCGATGTCGGCAAGCGAGGCGAACGGCGCGCCGGATGCCTTCTGGCACATCCGGCAGTGACAGATGCTGATCCGCACCGGTGCGGCCGAGAGCGCAAAGCGGATGGCGCCGCATTGGCAGCCGCCGGTCAGGTCAGTTTTGCTCGCCGTGTTCATGCTCACTCCATCCGCCGCCAGGCTTCGTCGAGCATCGCCAGCGCGTCGCCGCCGGCGAAGATGAAATCGGCCACCCCGGCGCCGCGCAGCGTCGCTTCCTGCTCGCCGGGCCGGCCCGCCAGATAGATATGTTTGGCGCCGGCGGCTTGAAGGGCCGTTGCGGCCGCGACGGCGTGACCGGCATACATCTTGTCGGATGAACAAAGACACGCCTGTTCCGCGCCGGACGCCTTGAAGGCCGCTGCGAGCGCCGCGAATTCCTTCACCTCTCCCATAGGGAGAGGTGAAGGAAGGGACGCCTCACCTATAAAATCCACCGCCTCGATGCCGCCGGTCTCGAAGAAGCTTTTGGCAAAGGCCGCGCGGGCGGTGAAGTCGGCGGCGGTGCCGAGATTGGCGAGAAACACCTTCGGCCGCGCGCCGCGCGCTTTTTGGATTTCATCGGATCTGTCGCGCAGCCGCTCGAATGGCGCTGCGAGCCGCATCGGCGCCAGCGCGTCGAATTTGATCGCAGCCGCGCCATGGGATTCAGCCTGGGCTTCGGCTGCGGCCGGCTTCACATCGAGCACCGCGATAGGGGCTTCGTGCAGATTGGGAAATTCGCTGGCGCCGGTCAGCACCACCTTGCGGCGGGCGATGTCGCTCTCGCGCGCGGCCCGCGTTGCCGCGACCTTGCGTTGGATCAGGTTCTGCTCAAGGCTTGCGAACACCCCGCCGGCCTTCTCGATCTCCTGGAACAGTGCCCACGCGCTTTCGCAGAGTTCTCGGGTCAGGGTTTCGATGCCGCCGGAGCCGGCGGCGGGGTCGGCTACTTTGGCGAGATTGGATTCCTCCAGCAGCACCAGTTGAGTGTTGCGCGCCACCCGCCGCGCGAATGGATCGGGTAGTCCCAGCGCCAGCGTATGCGGCAATACCGTGATGGCATTGGCGCCGCCAAGGCCCGCCGCAAATGTCGCGATGGTCGCGCGCAGCATGTTCACATAGGCGTCGCGCTGGGTCAGCATGCGCCACGCCGTTTCGGCGGCGACGAAGATCGGCTTCGGCGCCAGCCCGCAAGCCTGTTCGACCCGGGCCCACAACGGCCGCAGCGCGCGGAATTTCGCCATGGTCAGGAATTGATCGGCGTCGGCGGCAAGCCGGAACGAGATCGCGGAACGCGCGGCGTCGAGGTCGATGCCGCCGGCCTCCAGCATCCGCAGATAGGCGATCGCGATCGCCAGCGTGAAGGCCAGTTCCTGCGCTTCCGATCCGCCGGCATCGTGCACCGCGCGGCCATCCGCCAGTACAAA
This sequence comes from Bradyrhizobium sp. S69, assembly GCF_009766005.1. Taxonomy (GTDB): domain Bacteria; phylum Pseudomonadota; class Alphaproteobacteria; order Rhizobiales; family Xanthobacteraceae; genus Bradyrhizobium. The sequence goes on from NZ_LMUK01000042.1 coordinate 250,479, forward strand.
CGGTCCCTTGAAACCGCGTCCGATCAGGCCGCGGACCACTTTGGCGAACGGCTTCTCCATCTCATGCCACGGCGCCGGCGCGGCGCCACGCACCGCCATGGTCGTCAACGCCTGATAATTGATGCGGACGTCGACCTTGGCGGGATCGAGGCCCCTGGCTTCGACCAGATCGGCGAAGGTCTCGCCGGCATTGTCGCGGCCAACCACCGGGTTCAGCGCGATCGCAATCCCGGCGTCCAGGAAAATACCGTCAAAAGCGCGCGCCAGCGTTTCCGGCCTCGCATCGGCGAGGCCGAAACCGCGCGCGCCGGCTCCGCCGGCAAATTCGAATTCGAGCCCGGTGGCGCCGTTCTCGAGATCGTGCAACGCCTGCGCGTTGGCTTGCGCGGCGTCGGGATGATCGATCCGCTGCATGATCTGCCAGGGTGCGGCCGCCGCGCGGCCGGCGATCGGGGCCGCGTTGCCGACGCGGCGGTAGATCGGCTCGATCTTCAGCCCGTCCGAGGTCTTGCCGACCAGTTTTTCGAACGGCGCGCCCTTCAGCACGCCATCGACCAGCTTGCGCCAGTCGTCATAGCTCGCGGGTGCGAAATCCGCAGCCAGCCGTAGGTCGTCGGTGGTCATTCGGCAGGGTACTCCCGAGGGGCTGTTCTTCTCAATTAGATCGGAAATTGCCACGTCGAAGCGGCCAAGCCAAACGGTTGTTTGTGGTTAATCCGGGGGCGCCGGCAAGCGCTCGATACCGTCGGTCGATAGCTCCGCCAGCGCCGCCCTCAGATCGCGGCCCGCGATCCGGCGATCGGGAACGATTTCCAGCAGCGGCACCAGCACGAAGGCGCGCTCGAACAGCCGGGGATGCGGCAATGCCAGTTCCGGCTGGTCGATCGACACATCGTCATAGGCGATCAGGTCGAGATCGAGGGTGCGCGGGCCCCAGCGCGTCTCGTTGCCGCGGTCGCGGCCGAATTTCTTCTCGATCTTGTGCAGCGTGAACAGCAGCGCGTGCGGATCGAGGCTGGTCTCGATCTCGATGCAGGCGTTGATGAAGCGCGCCTGATCCAGTTCGCCCCAGGGCGGAGTGGTATAATCCGACGAGCGCGCCAGCAGCGCTGCCTGCGCCATGCCGCAGATATTGGCGATCGCCTTTTGAAAGGTCGCGCGGACATCGCCGACATTGCCGCCAAGCGCGATCAGGACGTCAGCCATGCAGTGCTTCGACCATCAATGCGTCGACCATCGGTGTGTCAGCCGTGCGAAGGTGGATGCCGCGTCCGCGTCAGCACCACGCCGACATCGTCGAAAATCGCGGCGATCGGGGCGTGCGGCTTGTGGACGGTGACCTTGACGGCGGTGATGCGGGCAAACGTCGCCAGGATGGCGTCGGCGACCGCGCCGGCGGCGCGCTCCAGCAGCTTGTAATTGACGTCCTTGAAAGCCGCCGTCGCGGTCGCGACCACGTTGGAATAGGAGACCGTGTCGGCGAGGCGATCGGTCCGTGAGGATTCCGCCAGATCGGCCGACAGTTCGAGATCGATGACAAAGCGCTGCCCGACCGCGGTCTCGTGTTCCATGACGCCATGGCGGGCGTGGATCACGACGCCGGTGATGAAGATCGTATCGCTCATCGCTTGTCCCCGATCGCGGCCGTCACCCGCAGCGCCTGAACCGTTTCCGCGACATCATGGGTCCGGATGATCCGCGCGCCGCTGTTGGCCGCGATCAGATGCGCCGCGATCGAGCCGCCGAGACGGCGGTCCGGCGCCGACGGCGTAATGGAATCGATGAAGCGCTTGCGGGATGCGCCGATCAGCAGCGGCAGGTTGAAGACGGCAAGCTCATGGAGCCGCGCCAATACCGTGATGCTTTGCTCCTGGGTCTTGCCAAAGCCGATGCCGGGATCGAGCACGATATTGTCGGGCGAAATCCCGGCCTTCGCCGCGATCGCCAGCGACCGCGCAAAGAAGTTCGCGATATCCTTCATGATGTCGATGCCGGCGTCGGCCTCATCGCGGTTATGCATGATGATGACGGGCGCCTTGCGCTCTGCCACTAGGCCCGCCATGTCGGGGTCGCGTTGCAGACCCCAGACGTCGTTGGCGATCGCAGCCCCTTGATCCAGCGCCCAGCCGACCACCGGTGCTTTCATACTGTCGATCGAGACCGCAATCCCGAATGCCGCCACCTCGGCCAATATCGGCTGGAGGCGCTCCAGCTCTTCATCGGCCGAGACCGGTTGCGAGCCGTAGGGCCGGGTGGATTCCGCGCCGATGTCGATGATGTCGGCGCCCTCGGCGATCATCCGCCGCGCCTGCGTCAGCGCATGTTCGGGCGCGATGAACTTGCCGCCGTCGGAAAACGAATCCGGCGTCACGTTCAATACACCCATCACGGCGGGGTATGGCCGGGACAACAGCGCCCGCAACACCGGATGACCGGCCGAGGTGGCCGCCGGCGCAAGGGTCGGTCGGGTTGTGGTCGCCATCATGCCGGTGGCTTTGCGCGGTCCCCGCATGGGAGTCAAGATGCGAGCCGGCGTCCGGCCAACCTGCATCCGATCAGCCTGAAATACAGGCCGATCCTGTGCAAGAAGTAACCTGCTAATAGGTAATTTTGGGCGGCAGCTTGCGGGCCTGCGCGATCAGTTGCTCGACCGACTTCTCGGAGGGCAGAACCCGGACGAGCTTTCGCTTGGTATTCACGTCCTTCATGTTCTGCGCCAGCCGCGCCGGATTGCGCAGCGCCAGCTCCCGAACCGTGGTGACGCCGGCCGCGCGCACCAGTCCGACCTTGGCCTTGCCCATGCCGGGAATCCGCATGTAGTCGGAGATGTTCGCCCATTCGAGCAATTGCTGCTCGCTGATCCCGGTCTTGCCTGCGAGCGCCTTGCGCCCCTTGACGGTGCGGGTCACCTCGAGCAGCCCATCGGTGGTACGAATGCCAAGCGCTTTCAATTTCGATGCGGTGAAGGCGGTGAGGCCTTCAATCTCGGAGATTGGATATGTCATGATACTCGATATGAAAAAAGTGCTTAACCGAACCGCGCTGTCAGGCGAACTGGCTTAGGCCCGGTGTCCCCGCGACGATCTCGCCCATCTGATCCGCCCCAATTTTGTCGCGGCCAAACCTGAAAAGTTCACGCGCGATGGTCTGAATCTCGGCCATGCCCAGACCAAGCGCCATCAGTCTGGCGCCGAGTGCCATCAGGCCACCACCCATCAAGCGGCCGAGACCGCCGCTGTTGCCGGAGGAGGCGATCGCGGCTTCCGCGCCCGGGATGTTGTCGATCAAGGCCTGGACTTTGTCGGAAGGGCCCTCGCTGCGAAGGAAACCCAGGATGATGCCGATGGTTTTTTCCGCGACAGCGTTCTGTATTCCGGCTTGCGCGGCCAGTCGTCCTATCAGCTCGTCCATTTGCCCCGTCCCAACCGGTTGCCTGCCGGTTCCTTGCTTGTGATTTTATCTTGATCTTCTGCCGCACGAATTACAAGCGATCAGCGCATGCGAAGACGAGATTCATCCGACATGGCGGGATGAGTGTTGCAGCAATGCAAGATCGGCGAGATTGGCAAGGTGGTCAGAGCGGTCTGCACGGCACTTTGTCGCAGCAAGATCGCTTCAGCCTTCGTGCTCGCGCAAAGCCGTGAGACGGAAAGCGCCGGGACGAAGATACGTGAAGTCAGTTGAACGGTTTCAAATTAGTTCCAAGATGCAGTATAACCATGCTGGGTGCGCTCCCAGCCCGCGATGCGCACCAAGAGGCGATGCAATGGTTCCCTCCGATAACAAGACGGCCGACAACAAGATTGCCGATACCGGCGAGAAGATTTTCATCGGCAAGGGCGATCAGCCGGCCTGGCTGACGCTGGCGGTTGGAAACCGCCATGGTCTCGTCACCGGCGCGACCGGAACCGGCAAGACTGTTTCGCTACAGGTCATGGCGGAGGGGTTCGCGCGCGCCGGTGTTCCAGTTTTCGCGGCCGATATCAAGGGAGACCTTTCGGGTATCTCCGAAGTCGGTGTGGCGAAGGATTTTCTGGTCAAGCGCGCCGGCGATATGGGCCTGACCTTCCAGCCCGATCAGTTCTCGACGGTATTTTGGGATGTGTTCGGCGAGCAGGGCCATCCGGTACGCGCGACGATCACCGAGATGGGGCCGTTGCTGCTGGCGCGGATGCTCGATCTCAATGACGTGCAGGAGGGCGTTCTCAACGTCGCCTTCCGGGTCGCTGACGACAATGGTCTCGCACTGATCGATATGAAGGATCTGCGGGCGCTGCTCGATGCGATCGTGCCCGACAGCGCCAAGAAGTCCGCCGACGGTCACGACGATCCGCTGGCGTCGATCCGCAAGGCCGCGCAAGGCTTCGGCAATGTCACCAAGGCCACCGTTGGAACCATTCAAAGGCAATTGCTGGTACTGGAAAACCAGGGCGGCGCGAAGTTCTTCGGCGAACCGGCGCTGGCGCTGAAGGATTTCATGCGCACCGACCGCGACGGCCGCGGCATGGTTAACATCCTGGTGGCGGACAAATTGATGCAGAGCCCGCGGCTCTACGCCACGTTCCTGCTGTGGATGCTGTCCGAACTATTTGAAGAGCTTCCCGAAGTCGGCGACCCGCCGAAGCCGAAGCTGGTGTTCTTCTTCGACGAGGCGCATCTCTTGTTCAACGATGCGCCGAAGGCGCTGATGGACAAGATCGAGCAGGTGGTACGGCTGATCCGCTCCAAGGGCGTCGGCGTTTACTTCGTGACGCAGAACCCGGTCGACGTGCCGGACACCGTGCTTGGCCAATTGGGCAACCGCGTGCAGCATGCGTTGCGGGCGTTTACGCCGCGCGACCAGAAGGCGGTGGCGGCCGCGGCGCAGACCTTCCGGCCCAATCCAAAGCTCAACACCGCCCAAATCATCATGGAATTGGGCAAGGGTGAAGCGCTGGTGTCGTTCCTGGACGCCAACGGCACGCCCGAAATGGTCGAGCGGATCATGGTCCGGCCGCCCTCGGCGCGGATCGGGCCGATCACGCCGGAAGAACGCAAGGCGATCATGGATTCGAGCCCCGTGAAGGGCAAATACGACACCGCGATCGATGCCGAATCCGCCTACGAGATCATTCAAAAGCGCCTGGCCGGCAATGTGGCGCCGGCCGAGGGCGGCGGCGGGGACATCGGGATTCTCGGACATCTGGGCGCGATCGTCGGCACGATTTTCGGCACCAATGCGCGGCGGGGCCGATTGTCGACCGGCCAATTGATCGCGCGCAACGTCACGCGCTCTGTCACCGACAAGGTGGTCGGCGGGGTGGTGGCCGATCTCGGCAAATCGGTGGGCGGCTCGATCGGAGGTTCGGTCGGCCGCGCCTTGGTGCGGGGCGCGCTGGGCGGCCTGCTGCGACGATAGACTCCCTATCGCCGCTTTCGGGCGGTATGGTCTGTTTCCTGTGATTTGATCGAAAGACGCGCGTGCTGAGATATCCGTCGTTGCGAGCGCCGCTCGATATTCTTTTTCTGGTGGCCTGCATCGCGCTGACCGCCGACGTGCTCGGCCCGGAAATCTGGGGCAGCGGCAAGACCAAGGACTACCCGCTGTGGTTCTGGGCCGGACAACAGGTGCTGCAGGGCAAGAACCTCTATCCCAGCGACCCCAACTCCTATTTTGAATTCATCTACCCGCCGCTGCCGGCGGTGCTGCTGGCGATACCGAGCTATTTCGGCAAGCTGCCGCTTTATGCCTGCCTGTCGCTGGTCAATGCCGCGGCGTGGTGGATGACCGGGCAGTTGTCCAACGCGATGACGGGGTCGGGACGGACACCCGGTCCGTGGCTTTATGCGCTGCCCGGCTTTGCGACGGTCTCCTTTGTGTTCGACATGTTCGACCTCGGCCAGCCCAATTTGATGCTGCTGGCGATGATGTTGTACGGATTCTGGCTGTTGCAGCACGAGCGGCGCTGGATGGCCGGCAGCATGTTTGCGCTGGCAACCGCGATCAAGGTTTTTCCGGTCGCGGTGTTGCCCTATCTGTTGTGGCGGCGGCAGTGGGCCGCCGCCGCGAGCATGGCGATCTTCGTCGGGGTATTCCTGTTCGTGGTTCCGGCGCCGGTGCGCGGCTTCCAGCACAACATCGCGGAATTGAAGACCTGGTATCAGGGCATGGTCGGGACCAGTTCCGAAAAGGGGTTCGGGCAGCGCGACGAGCAGAACTGGTCCTGGGTCAATCAATCCATCATCGCAGTGACGCACCGGCTGACGCGCCCGGTCAATTATGACCAGGACGATCCGTCGAAGCCGCCGCATTACATGAATCTGCTCGATCTCGATTTCAAGACCGCGAACCTGATCGTCGCCGTGGTGTCGCTGTTGATCGGGCTCGGCTACATCGCGGTGATGCCGCCCCGCGCGCGGCGCACGCCACGTTCGGACGCCGAAGAACTCGGCATCCTGTTCTGCCTGATGACGGTGGCCTCGCCATTGGCTCGGCAGTATTATTTCATGTGGCTGATCTTTCCGATGACCATCCTGATCCACCGCGCCGTCTACGATCCACGGCCCGCGGTGCGAGCCTGGACATGGGGCGCGCTGGCGGCCGCCGGCGTGCTGATGAGCCTGTCGCTTCCGATGTATCCGAACGACCTGCAAGCCTATGGCAACAATCTGGCGGCGACCGTCGTGATATCCGCCGGGCTGGTCTGGCACATCCTGCATCCCCTTACCGATGCCGAGCTTACCGATACCAAACTTCCAGATACCAAGCTCGCCAATGCCGGGCCCGGCGCTTTGTCCGGGGCATCGGACGGGTTACAACCTGATCGCAAAGCGTAGCCAACGGATCTAAGCCAAGACGAGGGAAGATCGGACATGTCCAGCACCGCGCAGCTCCAACCGGTCCTCGACCGCATCGATGCGGATTTCGACAGCAGCCTGCAACGGCTGTTTGCGCTGTTGCGGATCAAGTCGATTTCCGCGGATCCGGCCAATGCCGGCGATTGCAAGGCGGCGGCCGATCATCTCGCCAAGGACATCGCGACGCTTGGCTTTGCCACTGAAGTGCGGCCGACCGCGGGGCATCCCGCCATCGTCGCCAAGGCCGATGGCGGCGCAAAAGATTCCGGACGGCCGCACGCGCTGTTCTATGGCCATTATGACGTGCAGCCGGTCGATCCGCTCAATCTCTGGCATCGTCCGCCGTTCGAGCCTGTCGTGACCGACCATGCCGACGGCCGCAAGATCATCGTGGCGCGCGGCGCGCAGGACGACAAGGGCCAGTTGATGACCTTCATTGAGGCCTGCCGGGCCTGGAAGCAGGTCACCGGCTCGCTGCCGATCAATCTGACCATCGTGATCGAGGGCGAAGAGGAAGTCGGTTCGAAAAACTTCGTACCGTTCCTGGAAGCGAACAAGCACGAGTTCAAAGCGGACTACGCGATGGTGTGCGACACCGGCATGTGGGATCCGAACACGCCGGCGATCACCACCGCGCTGCGCGGCCTTTTGTACGAAGAAGTCTGGATCAAGGCCGCCAACCGCGACCTGCATTCCGGCATCTATGGCGGCGGCGCGCAAAATCCGATCCGGGTTTTGACCCGCATCCTCGGCGGCCTGTTCGACGACGACGGCCGCATCACCATCCCCGGCTTCTATGAGGGGGTGAAGGATCTGCCACCGGAGATCCTGGCGCAGTGGTCGAAGCTCAACCTCACGCCGGACAGTTTCCTCAAGCCGATCGGGCTGTCGATTCCGGCCGGCGAGAAGGGCCGCCTCTTGATCGAGCAGATCTCCTCGCGCCCGACCTGCGACGTCAACGGCATCATCGGCGGCTATACCGGCGAGGGCTCCAAGACCGTGATTCCGGCGGAAGCCTCCGCCAAGGTTTCGTTCCGGCTGGTCGAGGGACAGGACCCGCTGAGGATCCGCAAGTTGTTTCGCGACTACGTCACCTCGCTGCTGCCGAAGGATTGCCGCGTCGAGTTCGGCGATCATTCCTCTGGCCCTGCGATTGCGCTCGACTGGAACATGAAGCCGCTGGCGGCGGCCAAGCGCGCGCTCACCGAGGAGTGGGGCAAGGAGGCGCTCTTGATCGGCTCCGGCGCATCGATTCCGATCGTGGCCGATTTCAAGCGCACGCTCGGTCTCGACACCCTGCTGGTCGGCTTCGGCCTCGACGACGACAACATCCATTCGCCGAACGAAAAATACGACCTCAAGAGCTTTCACAAGGGCATTCGTTCCTGGGCGCGAATTCTCGCCGCATTGGCCGAGGTGCCGAAATAGCGGGAAGGCAGTGGAGCGTAGGGCGGATTAGCGGAGCGTAATCCGCCGTCTTCCTCGCCGCGGCGGGTTACGCTCCGCTAACCCGCCCTACGGCGCTCACTCAGACTGGTGTTGCCACAAGACCTGCTTGATGTTCGGCCACAGCGGTTGAGCGCGCCGCGTAACGCCGGGCCAGCGACGCGCAGACCATCAGCTGTATCTGGTGGAACACCATCACCGGCAGGATCACCAGCCCGACATGGCCCGCGAACAGCACGGTTGCGATCGGCAGGCCGCTGGCGAGGCTTTTCTTCGATCCGCAGAACACGATGGTGATCTGGTCGGCGCGTGAAAAGCCCAGCCATCGGCTCGCGAAGGTCAGGATCGCGATCACGGTTGCGAGCAAGACGGCATCGACCAGCGCCAGCACGACAAGCTGGAGCGCGTCGACCTGGTGCCAGATGCCGTTGACGACACCGTGGCTGAAGGCCGAATAGACGATCAGCAGGATCGAGCCGTAGTCGACGGCCTTGAGCGCGCGCGCATGGCGCGTGACGAGATCGCCGATCCATGGCCGCAACAATTGCCCCGCCGCGAACGGCAGCAGCAGTTGCAAGGCGAGGGTGAGGATCGAGCGCGCCGAAAGATCGGCGCCATGACCGGTGAGCAGCAGGCCTGCGATCACAGGCGTCAGGAAGACGCCCAGAAGATTGGATGCCGAAGCGCTGCACAAGGCCGCCGGGACGTTGCCGCCCGCCACCGAGGTGAACGCGATTGAGGCCTGCACCGTCGAAGGCAGCGCGGTGAGCAGGATCAGCCCGGCCCACAGCGGCGCCGGCAGCAGGCCGGGCGCCAGCCAATGCGCGGCTAAGCCGAGCAGCGGAAACAGCACGAAGGTGCTCAGGAACACCATCATATGCAGTCGCCAATGTCGCGCGCCGAGAAACGCCGCTTGAGGCGAAAGCCGCGCGCCGTGCATGAAAAAAAGCAGCGCAATGGCGATATCGGTGAGCCAGCCGACCGCTGATGCGGCTTCGCCGCGCGCCGGCATCAGGAAGGCGATGGCGACGGTCGCCAGGATGGCGGCGAGGAACGGGTCGATGCGGGACCGAACAGGGGTGAGCCAAGCCATGGAGACCTCTTTTGCTGGCGATGCCCTCGTCATATCAATCAAAATTGGTCATTGTGAAGTACGTAAACTGATATTATTGTAATCGTATATTGTGATAACAGGCCCATGCTCGATCCCACGTTGCTTCAATCATTTCTGGCGATAGCCCAGACCAGAAGCTTCACCCAGGCTGCCGAGCGCCTCGGCCTGCGCCAATCGACCGTCAGCCAGCATGTTCGCAAGCTGGAGCAGGAGACCGGGCGCAGGCTGTTCGTCCGCGACACCCACTCGGTGCAAACCACCGCGGACGGCGAAGCCATGATCGAATTCGCCCGCAGCATCCTGACGGTGAACGAACGGGCGAAGCGCTACTTCGCGGGCTCGCAAATGCGTGGCCGGCTGCGGTTCGGCGCGTCCGAGGATTTTGTGGCGTCGCGCCTGCCGGAAGTGCTGCTGGAGTTCGTCCGCACCCATCCGTTGGTCGAGTTCGAGCTCACCGTCGGCATGAGCGCCGAACTCAACGAGAGGCTCGCGCGCGGAGAGCTTGACCTCGTCTGCGGCAAGCGTCGTCCGGGCGAGGAGCGCGGACGCCTGGTCTGGCGCGATCGATTGGCCTGGGTGACCGGCGCGCTGCGCCAGCTCGATTCCTCTCAGCCGGTTCCGCTGATCCTTTATTCGCCGCCAAGCATCACCCGCGAGATCGCGCTTGCCGCTCTGGAGCGCAGCGGCCGCCCCTGGCGCATCGCATGCACCAGCGCCAGCTTGAGCGGCTTGCGCGCGGCGGCGCTGGCCGGGCTCGGCGTCACGGTTGTTTCGCAAGGCCTGATCCCGGCCGGGCTGAGCGAACTCGCCGATGGTCACGATCTGCCGGATCTCGGAATTGTCGAGTTCGTGCTGCTCGGCCCCGGCCGGGCGATGCGTGGACCCGCCGCCGAACTCGCCGACGCCATCCTGGCCAGCGGTATCAGGGCGTAGGCCGCGGACGACCCGTTGCAGACATCGCGCTCGGATTGAATTAACCTCCCGGTTCAGAATAATTTCGGATGTGCAATGGCGAGACTCATCGCGCTGGCTGGTCTGCCGGGGGTCGGCAAGTCGAGCATCGCTCGCAATTTGGCTCGACGCACCGGCGCCATGTGGCTGCGGGTCGACTCGATGGATCAGGCCATCTGGGCATCGGGTACCGCGCCAAAGAATCTCCTCGATTGGACCTATCGAGCGGCCCAGGCTGTCGCTGCGGACAATCTGATACTCGGCCTGGACGTGATCGCGGACTGCGTGAACGATTGTGAAGAGGCTCGGGAAGGTTGGGAGATTGCGGCGCGAACGGCGCATGCCGAAATGGTTTGGCTCGAGATCGTTTGCAGTGACGCGCAAGAGCATCGGCGCAGAATTGAGACCAGATCGAGCGACATCGCCGGGCTGTCTCTGCCTGACTGGAACGCGGTCGCCGGCCGAGCCTACGCGCCATGGAATCGCGATCACTTCACGGTCGACACCGCACGTCGCAGTCTGGAGGAATGCGTAGAAGAGGCGATCAACCTCCCTCTCGGTAAGCTGTAGCCGCTCCGTGCCCTGGTCATCTGCCGTGGTTGCACAAAAGCGATCGGTATCGGAACCAAGCGGCTCTGGACGAAGATTTATGGGAAGCGCCCCTGGATCGGGACAGCCGGCAGGATCAAGCTGTACCCGGGCGACGCCCTTTGGTAAAATCACCGCGCAGGCGCGTTGCCCGACTTGCGCTTTGCCGGGTTCAATTTTTGAAAGCTTCGAAATGGGAGCGGTAATGCAGTGGAGATCCAGCTCGCGGTCGATCGCGATCAGTGGCGCCTGTGTGATGTTCGTGTTGGCGACAAGCGGGTCGATCACGCCTGCGAATGCGCAGGCGATGCAGCAGGTCAACGGTCCTCCAGCCACTGGGTCCCAGGCCAATGCTTCCGCGGCCAGTGGTTTCAACGCGCTGGACCCGCAATGGGCGTTCGCCAATCCCTTTATGGCTTCGCGCTTCGGTCTCGGTCCGATGGCGACCGGCGTGAGCCAGCAGGCCTACGCCACCAAGTTTGGCTCCGGAACGGTGGGCCTGTTCGTCGAATCCAACGCGCCAAGTTCCAGCAACTATTTCGGCGGTCTGGCGGTTGCCCAGCAGGATTGGTTCACGGGTTTGGGCGACCCCGCGTGGCGAACGTCGATGTTCGGCAGCTACAAGTCCGACCCCAGGGCCGGGATGTTCGACGGTCTTTATACGACCGCGAGTTTCGGCGTCACCAACTTCAAAACCAACCCGTCATTCCCCGGTATGAATTTCACGGGCAATAATGATCTGACCGCGGTGACCGCCAGCGTGGGCGCTGGCCTGCAATTGACGCCGAACATCAGCATCGAGGGCAGCATTGGTTTCACGCAAATGCAGAACTCGAATTTCAGATAAGGCGGTTCGTCACCCCGGAAAGCCGGATCCGCATCTTCCGGCGTCGTCGTGGTCAGGCCCGGCGGGTACTTGCGGCCCCGCCGGGCCGCTCTGCTAAAAAGGGGCTATTTGCCCTCGGTTTCCAGCTTCTTCTTTCCGTCCTCGTTCATTGCTTTAACGGCCGGACTCTGGTTGCCCTCGCCGGTTGTCTGAGTGGCTGTGGCCGGCGGGGCAGCGTTGGGGGTGGATGCTTGCTGCGGACCGTCCTTTGTCGGCCGTGTTGCCGTGGCATCGGGAGGGGTGGTTTCCCCGGCCTTCGTCGGCGTTGTCGCCGGTGTCTGCTCGCCGCCTGACTTCGGAATGACTGTGTTTTTCATATTGGTGGGCGGCATCTCGACTTTATTGTCTTGGGCAAAAGCCGGTGCAGATAACAGCAATATTGCAACTGCGAGCTTGTACATCGTTTCCTCCTTGGATTTTGTGATGGCTAAAGCCAACAGAATCCAAGGCGGTGGGTTCCGTTCAAGGAACGGGTTTCCGTGCACGTTAAGCGCACGCGAAATGTGTTTCCGAAATATTTCGTTGAATGAATCAACCTCGAAAATGGCGCCGGTGTAACAGCGGGCAACGATGTCGCCGCTATTGGATCATCCGATCAATATTGGATCATTCGATCGAGGTGGCAGCCCGCGAGACAGCTAAGGATGTCGTCGGCCGACGCTCTGGGCCCCCCCGAAACCTTGCTCCGGCAATCCCTGATGCAAACGCGCACATCATCGGTCCACGCGCGTCCCTTGGTCTGGGATTGTGAGATACATCGATTGTTGCAGGCCTTGTCGCCGTCGGCGCATTTTGCCAGGCACACTCCAAGTCCAGCTCGTTCCGCGTCCGTGAATGTCGCTTGTTGAGCCGAAGCCCGCGTCATGCTCGCCGCCGCCGTAGCGCAGAGCACCAGCAAGACCAGCGCTATTCTGTGAACGTCTCGCATCGCGGCTCTTCCTCGCGGTCGGCAAAATGACTGAAGTGACTTACTGAAGAAGGCATAGAACAACCCGCCTCGCTTTGCCAATGGTGGTTTGTTCCCGGCCGTGGCCCGGGTTGTATGCATCACGTCAGGCATATTCCATACATTTGGCACGCGTCGTTCGGGAACCGAACGACGGAGCTGCCCATTATCCTGTCGGCGCTCAATCATCGATGGAGGACAGGAACATGACAGGACGCCCTGATTTGATCCAACAGGCCAATGAGCTCAAGCGGCAAGCCGAGTCCGAGAACGACCAGAACATCCGCGATCGATTGGTGCGGATGGCTGAACATTACACTGATCTTGCGGAAAGCAAGGACTGGTCGGAGGCACATCCTCCAACCGTGGCATCGCTGAGCGAATTGTTCACCAGGCGCGAGTGAAGGGACGATTGCTAGAACGCCGACCATGGCCCAGCGCGCTTGGTTTCGTGTAACGAAGCGGCCATGACAATACGACGAATGCCACCGTCATCCTGAGGTGCGCGCGCTTTCTTGCGCGCCTCGAAGGATGGCCGCGCGCACAGCGCCGAACACCATTCTTCGAGACGCGCGAAGACGCGCTCCTCAGGATGACGTTTCGGTTGCAGCAAGGGCTACTCATCAATGGCCGACGGCAGGAAGAATCCATCGAGCCTGCAAATAAAACTTGACAGCATTTTGCTGATTTGCCCGTCGTGCCAATGTGTCGCAGCGGTCAAGCTTGATCTCGAAGGCAAATCACCTTCACTTCTATCGCTATCCCGTGCCCTCGAAGAGGGGCGTTTCGCGATCGTCACGGACGTTGGTGCGGGATGCGGTGGACGCAAGGACGCTATTGACGAACAGCGTTTGAGCGGACGGCAAAGTCGTGTGGTCCTGACGCCCCGATGGTAGGTGTCAAGTTCGCGAGGATGTTCGCATCACGCGGGCGACGGTGACAAGCAAGCCCTGGTCTCACCGGGGAGAGCACGAAATAAGCTGTAAAACCATTGCGCAGGGAAGGCCGGACTGCTTCCGCTGAACCTGTATGCTCATGTGCGTTTTTTTGTCTACCTTTGCACATGAGACCGCGGGTGCAGCGCGCACCCGGTCTTCCCTGCGCCCTCTTCTTTTTGGGGCGAAACGATTTGCAAACCTCGGGCGAATGCTGTCGCGAGAATGCGGAGGTGTATCCAATTGTCATGCCCGCGAAGGCGGGCATCCAGTATTCCGCGACGCCCGTGATGGAACTGGAAACTCGCGGCGTACTGGATACCCGCCTTCGCGGGTATGACGGCGGTGGGTGAAGCAACGTCATTGCGAGGAGCTTTTGCGACGAAGCAATCCAGCTTCCTTCGCGTCCTGGATTGCTTCGCTAACGCTCGCAATGACGGGCCATACTCCGGGTCGCGAGAATGCGGAGGCGTATGTTCCGCAAGGACGCCGCTTAAAATTTTAACGACCAGATTAGCTTTAAAAATATCGATTTTGGGTAGTTTGAACGTGACAACGCAACCGTACCCGTGAGACGCAGCAATGAACGGTCGACTTTGCCATGCGATGATCCTGATGCTCGTAGCGCTCCCCTCCGCCAATGCACGCGCAACTGGCGTCGCTCAGTGCGCACTTGATCAGGTCCACCGCGATCCTCAATCCGTCATCGAACCCTGTTCGGCGATCATTGGCAACGAGGCGGCTAGCGCGAAAGATCGCGGATTTGCGCTCTTTATTCGAGGAAAAGGATATCACAACACAAAACGGCTTGACCTTGCCCGCGAAGACTATGATGCCGCGATCAAGCTGACGCCTGAGAATGAAGAGCTGTTCGTCTCGCGTGCCAATATTTTCCTTCGCGCCGGCGACACGGAGGAGGGAGTTTCATTTCTTCAGAAAGCCCTCGACCTCAATCCCAAGAACGGACATGCGCTACGGTCCATGGGCTCCCTATTTGACGATTTCGGTCAGCGGGAGCAGGCCGAACGTTTCTACACGATGGCTTTGGAGGTCGACCCCAAAGATGCCTACGCGCTTCTATTCAGAAGCAAGAAGTACGCTGGGCGCCGCGATTTCGTAGACGCGCTCAAAGACGCCGATGCGCTTGTTTCAATGCCGGCAGCAGACATCAATCTGCAAGGCTATTTGGATGAGTACGGTGACAGGCTGGATTTCCATATCGTCGCCTTGAAAAACAGATCACTAGTTCATGAAGACATGGGCAGGAGCGATCTTGCTGAAGCCGATGTAAGAGCAGCGGTCGACTACAGCCGATGCGATCTGTCGCTCTTGGTCTTGGGTGCGTTTCTGGCTGGTCAGCCCGGCCGCGGAGATGACGCATTGGGCAATTTGGACGAAGCTATTCGGCTCGGCTCTCACTCAGCACAAGCTTATTACGCAAAGGGATCGGTCCTTCTTGGGAAGAATGAGCGGAGGGGCGCTCTGCTGGCGTTTGACCAGGCTGGATCCCTCGATCCGTCCTTTGGTTATGCATTGCTGATGAGCGCGAGATTGCATCGCGACTTCGATGAAACGGATGCGGCGGTCGATGACATTGCGCGGGCGGTTACCGTCGATTCCCGCATACGCGACCAAACCGTAGGATCGTTGCGTAGCTTCGGCTACTGGCGATCAGCCGCTCCTGATTCGTTAACCCCCGAACTGACGGACGCGCTTCGCGCGTGCATGCTCGACAAACGGTGCAACTGAGATGATCGCAGTCAACTCGCGTGTCTGTCTGAGATTTGCCGCGGCGATGCTTGCGGGTTGGTTGCTTGGGCCCGCCGCAGCCTTTGACAGGATTGGCACCGCCGGACCCATCCGGAGCTTCGGTGGCACGCCTTGCGCGAAAGGCTACGCGCAAGGCGAGTGCGATCCGCCTGAAGTCGATTCCACTCTTCCGGTCAAACAGAAGGTTGAAGCTCGTGTGGAGCGCGCCCGCGGGCTCATTGGCCTGCTTCGCACCAAGCAGGCCGTCCAGGAGCTTGATGCGGCCGTGGCGGAAGCGCCCGAGGCGAGCTCGGCTGTTCTTTTGCGGGCGCGATTGAAGTTACCTGGCCAGCTAGCGGACGCCCTGAGAGATGTCGAATCGATCATAGCACTCAACCCGTCCAACCCGGATGCGCTTGCAACGCGAGCATTCATACTGGCCGGCCAAGATGATCTTGCGCTGCGAGACGCCACGAAGGCCGTTTCGATCGAGCCAGACGACGTTGACGCGCTCTGGATTCGCTCAACGATCCTGGTTCGCCTCGGTAGGTTAGACGAGGCAGAGCAAGATCTCACACGGGCAATAGCCGCCGAACCCGACAACCCGACGGCGCTGCTATCTCGGGCGGAGTTGCGGCTGGCGCGCGGGCAAACGTCCGAGGCAGGGCGGGATGCCGACGCGGCGATCTTGGCGCGAGATGGGACCCAAGCCAGACAGATTCGAGCAGCGGCGCGGGCCAGAGACGGCGAATACGACGATGCCCTTTCGGATTTGAACGCAATGCTCGGGCCGGTTGGCACGAAAGTAACGGCCAGTCCCGTCGGCTCCCGGCAATTCGTCGACATGCTGATCCAACGGGCGATGGTGCTGTCCCGCCTGGGGCGGCCTGATGATGCCAAAGCCGATTTATCT
The DNA here is from genome assembly GCF_009766005.1 of Bradyrhizobium sp. S69. Lineage (GTDB taxonomy): Bacteria > Pseudomonadota > Alphaproteobacteria > Rhizobiales > Xanthobacteraceae > Bradyrhizobium. The sequence continues at coordinate 266,844 of NZ_LMUK01000042.1, forward strand.
TCGATCGTTGCGCTTGGTGGTCAACGCGCGATCTTGCAGATGCAGCTCTACCTGCGCGGTCATGGTTTCCGGGACGTCGCCCTGGACGGTAAAGCATCGTCTCTGCTCGACGATGATATCATCTCGTGTTTTTTGAATGATGCGTGTGGCCGAGGGCTAACGTTAAAGACCTGAGATGGTTGTGAGGCCCCCAAACAAAAACGCCGCCCGAAATTGGGCGGCGTTTGGATTCGAAGTGCAGAGGTCGTTGAAGGCCAACCTACACCGGAATGACGAAAGTTTCAATTCTTGTAGTTGGGGTCGAGGCGTTCGACCTTGCGCAGCAAAGCCGGCCAGACCAGCGTGGTCGAGCGCAGTTCCTGGCGGTCGGGGTTGGCCAGCACGGCGGTGTTCTTGTCGATCACGGCCTGCTCGACCGGATAGGCGGTCGGCCCCAGCATGCGGGTGCGTACCTGCATGGTACAGGCGCGCTCCAGATGGAACATGCGTTCGAAGGCGGATGCGACCGAGCGACCGACGGTCAGTGTGCCGTGGTTGCGCAACAGCATGTGGTTCCGGGTGCCGAGATCCTTTTGCAGCCGCGGGCGTTCGTCGTGATCGAGCGCGATGCCTTCATAGTCGTGATAGGCCAGATCGTAGGTGACGAGCTGCGCGGTCTGATTCATCGGCAGCAAGCCCTCCTGGCAGCTCGCGACCGCGGTGCCGTCGGGCGTATGCAGATGCAGCACGCAGCCGGCGTCTTCGCGCACTTCGTGGATCGCCGAATGGATGGTGAAGCCGGCGGGGTTGATGCTGTACTGGCTCTCGGTGAGCTGGTTGCCGTCGAGGTCGACCTTGACCAGGCTGGAGGCGGTGATCTCGTCGAACATCAGGCCGTAGGGGTTGATCAGGAAGTGATGGTCCGGTCCCGGCACCCGCGCGGAGATGTGGGTGTCGACCAGATCGTCCCAGCCGTAATGCGCGATCAGCCGGTAGCAGGCGGCGAGGTTGACCCGCTGCGACCATTCGGCCGGGGTCATTTCCGATGGCACTTCTTTCAGGCGTGCTTCCGCTGGCGACATAGCGCTGCTCCGTATGGGCTGTTGATGTTCTCTTGCGAGCCTAGTCCTGCGACCGCTTCGCAGCAAGTCTCGGCCGCCGCGTGGCAGTCATGTTTTGCGGGATCAAGGATGGTCAGCAGGCTGTTGGCGCTAGAGCCCCGTTCCGATTCCATCGGAACGGAAAAGGCTCTAGGGCGCCGGAATCGCGAGCAGGCTGGAAATGCTCTTGCCGCGAATATCGTAAACGCGCGCGAACACCACGTCGTCGCGCTTGATCTCCACCATCACGGGCGCCGGCAAGCCCTTGCAGTAGAATTCGCCGATCGTCATCGCGAAGTCGGCGGCATGGCTGTCCCAGCCGATCGTGAAGTCGGGTCCGAGCGCGACCTGGGCGGGACGTTGCGGCCCGCACACCGCGACCTTCCATTTACGTCCCTGCGGCGGCGATTCCTGCCGCTCGTTGAGTTCATCGCGCAGGCCATCGGAGGCCTGTTTCAGCGCCAGGCCCCAATAGTCCAGCATGTAGAGATCGTCGGCGGCGCGAACGGTTCCCGCGATATGGTTGAAGTGGGTGTATTGATAGGGGTGCAGCCGGATCATTTCGGTGAGCGGCAGCATCAGGCCGAACGCGAAGATGGTTACGGCCGCGGGCTGCCAGTGGCGCCGATGTTCGCCGAGCCAGTTCATGCCCCAGGCGAACGCGACGCCGCCGAGCACCGCCATCGGCGGAATCATGAAGATGAAATGGCGAATGCCGTTGTACAGCGCGGGACGCTTGAGGATCGCGATCAACACCGGCAGCGTTGCCGCCGTCGTCAGCATCAGCAGGATGGTCTTGCGCCGCGGCGTCACATCGCTGCGCGACAGCGATATCAGGGCGCCGATGCCGCCGGCGATGAACAGCGCAAGCAGCACTTCGGGCATTTGCAGCGCGAACAAGGTCGGCAGATACGACCATGGCATGTCGGGCACCGACACCAGCGCGCCGTCGAACATTTCCTTCCACGGCTTCTCGAAGAAGCTGGAGAAGTAGGTCATGGCCCGGAAAGGATTGGCCAGCTCCATCACCGACCACGGCCAGATCAGGCCCATGATGAGGTAGCCGAACAGCAGGCTCGGCAGCAGCAAATACAGCACATGCCCGAAGCGCCGGATCGAGGCCCGCACGCCCTGCGAGCGCACCTCAGCGGCGAACAGCGGCACGAAACCGATCAGCGCATACACAAGCCCGAGGCCGCCGAGCACGCGCGAGCCGAGCGACAGCCCGGCGCCGATGCCGACAATCAGGATCGTGGCGGGCGAGGGCGCGGGATATTCATCGGCGAGACGCACGAGGCCCAGCATCAGGATCACCATCGCAACGGCGAACGGCGAATCCTTCGGGTTCATGAACATGTGCCCGTAATAGGTTGGGCAAAGCGCCAGCAGCAGCAGCGCGGCGAGGCCCGCCAGCGGACCGCCGACACGCCGGCCAAGCCGCCACGTCACCGCAAGTCCGATCAGGCCGACCACCGCGCCGAGCAGGCGGCGGGTCTCGAACAGTTCGAGCGGGATCACCCGATGCAGCAGGGCGGCCGCCATGTCGAAGCCACCGCCATACATATAGAGGTTGGCGAACGACAGCGCGCCGGTATCCCTGAAGCCGGAGCCGTACATGCGCAGCAGCAGGTCGGCGTATTCGGCGTGGGTATAATCGTCCCAGCCCAATCCGTAGTCGCGAAACGTCAAGCTCGCGATCAAGCCGACCGCGGCAAGCACCACGATGGCAAGGTCGTCGCAGGTTCGTTCCACCGAGCGCCGCTGGGGCGTATCGATGGTTGACGTCGTGATTGATGACATGGCTATCGGTAACCCGGTGTCCCCAGTGGCCCAGCGTTGGCGCTTTTGGGCCTCAATTCCCCGGCATCCATATAGCGCAGTTCCCTTTCTGGGTAATTGAGAATTGTGGCGTAAATGCCCTGATGCATCGCAGCATTTCAAGGCCTTAGCGCTTGGTCGAGATCCGTATGTTGGACGAAAATTAGGGTCTGAATGGTATTTCTTGGGTGTGAAAGGCTGGTTTTGGGGAGGAACTTCGCTCTTCATTGCCGGTTGGCGGTGCAAACAATATGACAGTATCGTGTCGTCGGCGGCTGCGCGGCATTCTGGCGCAGTAGGGGTGAGTTCGATGTTAATTGCGCTTTTGATCGCCGGGATCGGCTTTTTGCTGGCCGGATTGCTGGGAGTAGCCTTCGGCATTCCGGTCAAGGAATTCAGCTTCGGCAACACCGAGATTCTGGCCGGCGTCATCACGGCTTGCACCGGCGCGATCATGCTTGGCCTCTGGCTGGTGATTCGCGAGCTCAGGGCGATCGCACAGGAGCTTGCTTTTGGCGCCGCGGTGACGCCGCGGATGGTGTTACCGCAACTTGAGGCAGGCCCCGCGCCGCACGACGAGGCGGCCGAAAATGACGGCTTGCTGTTCAACCAGCCGGGTGCGGCCCACCCGGCTGAGGTGGAACCGGCGGAGCACCCGTCCGCGCCGGCCACGCCACCGCCCTGGCACGAGCAGACCGCGGCGCGGGACCGCGTCCGAGGCGATCCGCCACCGGCACTGCCGGTCTCGATCGCGGAAGCCGCGCCCGCCGCCAAGCAGAAGCGCAATCTGCTGTTTTCCTCGACGTCGCGAAAGGAACGCGAGCGCGCCGAGGCGCCAGCGCCTGCCAAGGCCGCTGAGCCGTCGGCGACATTCGAAGAGGCCTGGCCGCCGCTGGAACGCGCGCGGCCACCCGAGGCGCCCCTTCGGCGCAGCGGCCGCACGCCGCCAGCGGTTGCGGAAGCAAGTGCCGGCGCCGCCGCTGATCGTCCCACCGATCGTCCCGCTGATCGTCCGCCGCCGGCGGTGCGAGACGAGGACCCACCGGCGGTAACGATGCTCAAATCGGGGGTCGTCGATGGCATGGCTTATTCGTTGTATTCCGACGGCTCGATCGAGGCGCAAATGCCCGAGGGCATGATGCGGTTCGGCTCGATCGACGAGCTGCGCGCCTATCTCGATCAGCGCGGCTGAGCCGGCGGCTATACTTCGGACGGAGCCGCCCGGCAAAAATAAAACATCGTTGTTCTTGTCAGCTTGGCAACAATTCGCTCATATTCGGCAAGTAGTCGACGATTCCGCGAGCGTATTGGACAAGCGGGATACTGCTCGATATTCGGGTCTATTCACATGCATGAGACCGTCGAAAGGTGCAGGCCATGAACGACGCCACCGGCAAAAGCTTCATCGACCTGACCGCTACTATCGTCTCAGCCTATCTCAGCAACAATCCGACACCGGCTTCCGAAATCCCGGCGTTGATCAGCCAGATCCACGCGGCCTTGCAGCGGGTCTCGGCGGGCCGCGTCGAAACGCCGATGGAGCCGGCCAAGCCCGCGGTGTCCGTGAAAAAGTCGATGACGCCGGACTATCTGGTGTGCCTCGAGGACGGCAAGCGGTTCAAATCGCTGAAGCGCCATCTGCGCACCCGCTACAACATGACGCCGGAGCAATACCGGGACAAATGGGGTCTGCCGGCCGACTACCCCATGGTCGCGCCGAGCTACGCGGTGGCCCGCTCGCAACTGGCGAAGAAAATGGGATTGGGCCAGCAGCGCCGGCGGCGGAAGTAACGCGAAGCTCCTTGGGACAGGCGTGGCTTCGCCACGATCCGCCTCAGGAAGCGCCGGCAAGCGCCTCGCGCGCGTCGGCGCGAATGCGCTCGACCATGGCGCGCAGGCCATTGGAGCGCTGCGGCGTCAGGTGCTCGCGAAATCCGAATTCGTTGAACACCGCGATCGCGTCGGTGGCCAGAATCTGTTCCGGCGTATGGCCGGAATAGAGCGTCAACAGGATCGCGATCAACCCGCGCACGATATGGGCGTCGCTATCGCCGAGATATTTCAGCACAGCCTTGCCGGCGCCGCCGCGATCGATCTGCTTGGAGAGCCAGACCTGGCTGGCGCAGCCCTGCACCTTGTTGGCGGCGGAATGCTCGGCGTCCGGCATCGGATGAAGCGTGCGGCCGAGCTCGATGACGTACCGATAGCGGTCGTCCCAGTCGTCCAGCAGCGCAAAATTATCTCTGATTTCGTCGATCGTCATCGTGTCCCGCGCTCAATGTCAGCGCTCTATATAGGATCACAGGCGATCGAAAGCGATATTTAGCTTCGCGAAAAAGCAGTTTCCGCTCACGGCGTCGGCGGCGTCTGCCACTCCGCGGTCAGATCGTCCGGCGTCAAGGTGTCGCGCGGGGCCTGATCTGCGAGCGCGGGATCGGTAGTCTCCATCGTGCCGATCGAGCCGGTGTGATCCGGCGCCTTCTTGTCGGTGATGACGTGGTACAGCTTGCGTGCGCCGTCGGTGGCGCGCTGTCCGATCACGGTTGCGGCCTGACCGCCGACTTCGCACGCGGCCGGCTGGCGCTTGCAGAACTGACTCATGTCCGACACCGCGGCGGTCGCGGCCGACACGGCTTCCGACGCGCCGATCTGCGGCAGCTTTTCCGATTCAGTGGTCTTCTCTCTTGGCAGCAGCACGAGCACAAGCCCGAGCCAGAACGCCATGCGGAGCAGAAAAAACATCTCGCGACCCTAGCCGACTCTTTCGATGCGCTTGATCTCGCGCAATCGATTCCTTGACTAACAGCGCTCGATAAATCGCAAGTGTTTGCATTGAGATTAATTCGACGAAAAACCGCGAAAAATCCGACTGATTTGATTCGGCGTAAATTTTCGATTGATGCGGGCCTTCACCGGCCGCAACGAGGCGCAAGGCGCATCCACCATTTCGAAACCATAAGCCCGCCGGCGCGGAAACCGGTCGTTCACCATCCGGATCGAATGAGCCATCGGGGAAAACGCAAAAACCCCGGGAAAGCCGCGGTCTTTGGCGTTTCGCAGCCGTCCGGCCGCAGCGCCTTAGTGTTCGCTTAATGTCGCTCTGACACGGTGGGGCAACGATAAAGGGGGCGTTCCGGAACGTCTGTTCGACGAGCAACCGAAGCGCGAGAGCCGTGACAGTTTTGAATATCATCCGCGATTGTCTCGATGCGCTGCTGCACCCGTCGGCGCGTTATGACGTGCTGACGCGCGCGCGCCATCGCGCCTTCATCGCGCCGCGGCTGCTCGGAAGCCTGGCGGCGCTCGCGGCATTCCCGGTCTTTCTTGCGACCCGCGGGGCGCCCACTGCCATCGAGGTCGCGGCGTTCGCGTGGCTGATCGCTCCCATCCTGCTGTCATGGTTTCTGTCGCGCACCGGCCGTTACGAAGGCGCCTATGCGCTGTCGTCGCTGGCGCTGGCGGGTCTCGTGATGACGGTCGCCGCAAACACCGGCGGCATCGAATCCTTTGCTGCGATCTGGCTTGTGGTTATTCCGCTCGAGGCGGCATTGTCGGCATCGCGCCGCGTGGTGACGTTCGCGTCGGTGCTGGCGCTGGCATGCGCCGGCCTGTTGATCCTGCTCGGCCAGTTCGACATGTTGCCGACGCCGGATTCGAGCACGCTGTTGCGCGGCATATGCATGGCGTTCGGCGTCGCATCGGGAACGCTTTATGCCGCGGGCCTGGCATTCAGCGCGGAATCGCTGGCGCGCACCAGCGTGTCGCTGCTGTCGGTCGAAGAGGATCGCTACCGGCTGCTGGCGCGAAACATGAGCGACGTGATTTCGCGCCACAGCCGCAATGGCGCGGTACAGTTCATTTCGCCCGCGGCGGAGACGATGTTAGGGGCCCCGGTGGCGCGGCTTGTCGGGCACGGCCTGTTCGACCGCGTCCACGTCGCCGATCGGCCGGCCTATCTCACCGCATTGTCGGACGCGGCGCGCGGCGACGAGGAGCGCAGCGTTGAATTTCGCGTCAGGCGCGATACGCCGCGTGGCGGCGAGCGGCTGGCGAATAACTCGGTTGATTTCATCTGGGTCGAAATGCGCTGCCGTCCGCTCGGGCAGGGGTCGGTAACCACCGCTTCGTCGGAAGCCGAGGTTGTGGCCGTGATGCGCGACGTCACCGATCGCAAGGTGCAGGAACAGGCGCTCGATCTGGCACGCACCGCGGCCGAGCAGGCCGATGCGTCCAAGAGCCGGTTCCTCGCCACCATGAGCCACGAACTGCGTACGCCACTCAATGCCATCATCGGCTTCTCCGAAATGATCGTTCAGGAAGACGCTCTGATGCTCGATGCGGCGCGCCGCAAGGAATATGCCCAGCTGATCAATGATTCGGGCCAGCATCTGCTGTCGGTGGTCAACGGCATCCTCGACATGTCCAAGATGGAATCCGGCAGTTTCGAGATTTCGCCGGAGCCGTTTACGCCGCGCGCGGCGCTGCTCAATTGCTGCAATTTGCTGGCGCTGAAGGCGCGGGAAAATGGCATCGAACTGGTGACCCGCGCGCCGCAGGATTTGCCCGACATGACCGGCGATCCACGCGCGTTCAAGCAGATCCTCCTGAACCTGGTGTCCAACGCCATCAAGTTCACCGAGCGCGGCGGTACAGTGACTGTTTCCGCCGCCGTCGAGGGATCGCGGCTGGTGCTCCGCGTCAGCGATACCGGCGTCGGCATCGCCACCGACGATCTCGCGCGGGTCGGAAGTCCGTTCTTCCAGGCCGGCAAGACCTATCAGCGTCGCCACGAAGGCACCGGTCTGGGGCTGTCGATCGTGAAAAGCCTGGTCGGACTGCATGCCGGTGAGATGTCCGTGCAGAGCAAGCTCGGTGAAGGAACGACTGTCGCGGTCGCGCTGCCACTGGCGTTCACGCCGCCGGCGCAACCGTCGAGCAATATCGCGACGCTCACGCCGGGCTTGCGATCGGGACAGCCGGATCAACCCTCCCAGGTGAAGAAAAGTGCCTAAGCGTATTGCCGATGATGACGACACACCGCGCCGCCGCCGTGGCGCGAAAGCGATGGTGGTTGAAGCCGACACCGAGCGCGGGCTGGTGCTGCGAATTCTGCTTCACAGTCCGAAAGACCTGGTTGCGGGCGCACTGGCGGTTGCCGCGATCGGTGCCGTCGTCGCCAACGCGCTGTTCCTGCAGTCGGGGCCCCATCCGTCGCCGATGTTCGGTTCGGTTGTGACACTGCCGGCGCCTGCACCATCGTCTGTCAGCCCATTGCCGCGCCCGCGTCCGGCGGAGGCGACAAAGGCGGAGGCGGCTCCAGCAGAGCCGCGCGCCGTCGAATCCAAGGCTGCGGATATCAAGGCCTCGGATACGAAGGCCGTTGAGCCGAAAGCCTCGGATACCAAGGCCGCCGATCCCTTGACCAATCTGGTCAAGGCCACGAGTGCCGCGCCTGTCGCGACTTCATCGATCCCGCGGCCGCCGGCTTCGATCCCTTTTCCATCGCACAACGACAATCTTGCGCCGGGCGGTTCGCGCCGCGTGGCGGCGGTGCAGCGCGCGCTCACCGAAAACGGCTACGGCCAGTTGAAACCGACCGGCACCATCGGTTCGGACACCCAGGCGGCGATCGCGAGGTTCGAGCGCGATCGTAAAATTCCTGCGACCGGACAGATGTCGGATCGCATGGTGCACGAACTCGCCGCGATGATCGGCCATTCGATCGACTAAAGCGCTCCCGTCCGACGCGCGCGTCACGTGGTAATCCGCGGCATTTTGCGGCGGGTTCCGCAATTTTACGGCTGTGGCGGCCCAGGCACATCTTTCAGAAATCAATCACGATTTCGCTGGCGGAGGTAGTATTCGCCCAAAAATTCACCAATTGCCTGTTTATGACTCACGCTGCTGCCTATGTTGTGCATTGCACCAAAGAGTCTCGCGGGTGTCCAATCACGTATGTGCTGATGCTGATTCGTGAATCGCAGCTAGCGCGCCAAGATTGGCGAAGGACTTTGCGAAGCGTCCAGTAGTGCAGCGAACCATATGTGGAGAGGGATCATGTACAACGATTCTCTGTTCAACGCGTTTGCTCGGTCGTTCGAGGCTCGAAGTCAGACCGACATGTCGATGGCTGAATATCTGGAATCGTGTCGAGGCGATCCGCTCAGATATGCCAATGCAGCCGAACGGTTGTTGGCTGCGATCGGCGAACCTACGATGATTGACACGGCCAAGGACCCACGCCTTGGCCGTATTTTTTTAAACCGCACCATGCGCTCCTATCCGGCCTTCGCCGGCTTCCACGGCATGGAGGAAACTATCGAACGCATCGTCGGCTTCTTCAGGCATGCGGCGCAGGGCCTCGAAGAGCGCAAGCAGATCCTCTATCTGCTCGGACCGGTCGGCGGTGGCAAATCCTCGCTGGCAGAGCGGCTCAAGGCCCTGATGGAAGTTCATCCAATCTATGTGTTGAAGGCCGGCGACGAGCTCAGCCCGGTGTTCGAGAGTCCCTTGAGCCTGTTCGATCCGGAATCGCTGGGGCCGATGATCGAGGAGAAGTACGGCATCCCGCGCCGCCGCCTCAACGGCCTGATGAGCCCGTGGTGCTACAAGCGGCTCGAAGCGTTCGGCGGCGACATCTCGCAATTCCGTGTTGCCAAGATCCAGCCGTCGCGCCTGCGACAGATTGCGATTGCGAAAACCGAACCCGGTGACGAGAACAATCAGGATATCTCCTCGCTGGTCGGCAAGGTCGACATCCGCAAGCTGGAAACCTTCGCGCAGAACGATCCCGATGCCTATAGCTATTCGGGCGGCCTCAATCGCGCCAACCAGGGCGTGCTCGAATTCGTCGAGATGTTCAAGGCGCCGATCAAGATGCTGCATCCGCTGCTGACGGCAACGCAGGAAGGCAACTATATCGGCACGGAAAACATCGGCGCCATCCCGTTTACCGGCGTCATTCTCGCCCACTCCAACGAATCCGAGTGGCAGAGCTTCAAGACCAACAAGAACAACGAGGCCTTCATCGACCGCATCTGCGTCATCAAGGTGCCTTACTGCCTGCGGGTCACCGAGGAGCAGAAGATCTACGAGAAGCTGATTTCGGGATCGGAGCTTTCGTCGGCGCCGTGCGCGCCCGCCACGCTGGAGACGCTGGCGCGCTTCTCGGTGATGTCGCGCTTGCGCAAGCATGAGAACTCGACGGTGTTTGCCAAGATGCGAGTCTACGACGGCGAAAGCCTGAAGGAATCCGATCCCAAGGCCCGCAGCGTTCAGGAATACAAGGACGCCGCCGGCGTCGATGAAGGCATGGACGGCGTTTCGACCCGCTTTGCTTTCAAGGTGCTGGCCGCGACCTATAACCACGATACATCGGAACTCGGCGCGGATGCCGTGCATCTGATGTACGCGCTCGAACAGTCGATCCGCCGGGAGCAGCTGCCGGAGGAAGTCGAGAAACGCTATCTCGAATTCATCAAGGCCGAGCTTGCGCCGCGCTATGCGGAATTCATTGGCCACGAGATTCAGAAGGCCTATCTCGAATCCTATTCGGATTACGGCCAGAACCTGTTCGATCGCTACGTCGATTATGCCGACGCCTGGATCGAAGATCAGGATTTCAAGGATCCCGACACCGGGCAATTGCTCGACCGCGAACTTCTCAACCAGGAACTGACCAAGATCGAGAAGCCGGCCGGAATCGCCAACCCGAAGGATTTCCGTAACGAGGTCGTCAAATTCTCCTTGCGCTCGCGCGCGCAGAATGGCGGCAAGAATCCGGGGTGGACGAGCTACGAAAAAATCCGCGAGGTGATCGAAAAGCGTATATTCTCTCAAGTGGAAGACCTGCTCCCGGTCATCTCGTTCGGCTCGAAAAAGGACGGCGAGACCGAGAAGAAGCACGGCGAGTTCGTCGAGCGCATGGTGGAGCGCGGCTACACCGAGCGTCAGGTTCGCCGACTCGTCGAATGGTACATGCGGGTGAAACAAGCCGGTTGAGGCGGGAAACACAAAACAGCCATGCACATCGTCGATCGGCGCCTGAATCCAGGCAGCAAGAGTCTCGAGAACCGCCAGCGTTTCTTGCGCAGAGCCAAGGCACTTGTGCAGGGCGCCGTCAAAAAGTCCTCCCAGGACCGCGACATCAAGGATGTCCTGGAAGGAGGCGAGATCAGCATTCCGCTCGACGGCATGAATGAGCCGCGCTTTCGCCGCGAGGGCGGCACCCGCGACATGGTGCTTCCGGGCAACAAGAAGTTCGTCGAAGGCGACATGCTGCCGCGGTCGGGGGAAGGCCGCGGAAAAGCCTCCGATCCCGGTGAGGGCGACAGCGAGGATGCGTTCCGGTTCGTGTTGAGCCGCGACGAGTTCGTCGATTTGTTCCTCGATGATCTGGAGTTGCCTGATCTTGCCAAGCGAAAGCTGGCCCAGGCGGAAGGCGAGGGGATTCGTCGCGCCGGCTACGCGACCTCCGGCTCGCCAGCCAATATTTCGGTTGGCCGCACGGTGCGCCTTGCAATGGCACGGCGGGTTGCGCTGCGCCGGCCGCGGCCGGAACAGATTGCCGAGCTCGAGGAGGAAGCAGCCCACGCCGATGAAGGCCGCCGCGCCGAGTTGATGGCGGAGATCGACGCGCTGAAGGCAAAGATTCGCCGGATCCCGTTCATCGATCCGATCGATATCCGCTACCGCCGCTTCGAGACCACGCCGAAACCGGTCGCGCAGGCCGTGATGTTCTGCCTGATGGATGTGTCGGGCTCGATGACCGAGCACATGAAGGATCTGGCCAAAAGATTCTATATGCTGCTCTACGTGTTCCTGAAGCGGCGCTACCGCCACGTCGAGATCGTCTTCATTCGTCATACCGACCGCGCCGAAGAGGTGGACGAAGATACCTTCTTCCACGGGCCGGCATCGGGTGGCACGCTGGTATCGAGCGCGCTGCAGGCGATGCACGACATCGTCAGGTCGCGGTTTCGTCCGGCTGACTGGAACATCTACGCGGCCCAGGCGTCCGACGGCGATAATTCCAGTTCCGATGGCGAGGTGGCGGCCCGGCTGCTGACCGAGATGATCCTGCCGGTCAGTCAATTTTTTGCCTATCTCGAGGTCGGCGAAAGCGGTGGCCACACCTTCGATCTGTCCGATTCGTCGCTGTGGTCGCTGTATCAGCGCTTGCGCGCCGAGGGCGCGCCCTTGTCGATGCGCAAGGTCAGCGACCGCAGCGAAATCTTCCCGGTGTTTCATGAGCTGTTTCACCGCCGCGGAAAGCAGGAGAGGGCCGCGCCATGAGCGAAACAACCGAGCGGCTGTTCGAGGGAGCGGATTGGGACTTCCGGACATTGCAGCGTGTCCACGACGCCTGCGAGGAGATTGCGCGATCCGAACTGGGGCTCGATGTCTATCCCAACCAGATCGAGGTCATCACCGCCGAGCAGATGCTGGACGCCTATTCCTCGGTCGGCATGCCCTTGTTCTACAAGCACTGGTCGTTCGGCAAGCATTTCGCCCACCAGGAGGCATCCTACCGCAAGGGCTTCATGGGGCTCGCCTATGAGATCGTGATCAACTCTTCGCCGTGTATTTCCTATCTGATGGAGGAAAATACCGCGACGATGCAGACGCTGGTGATCGCGCATGCCGCGTTCGGTCACAATCATTTTTTCAAGAACAACTATCTGTTCAAGCAGTGGACGGATGCCGAAGGCATTCTGGACTACCTGGATTTCGCCAAGGGCTATGTCGCGCAATGCGAGGAACGGCATGGCAGGCTCGCGGTCGAGCAGACGCTCGATGCGGCCCATGCCTTGATGTCGCATGGCATCGATCGCTATCCCGGCAAGAAGAAGCTCGATCTGCGCGTCGAGGAGAAGCGTGCCGGTGAGCGCCGTCAGCACGAAGAGAGCGCGTTCAATGATCTGTGGCGAACGGTTCCGACCGGGCCGGTCAAGAGCCAGGCCTCGCTGAACACGGAGATGCGGCGCAAATTGCTCGGTCTGCCGCAGGAGAACCTGCTGTACTTCCTGGAGAAGGCAGCACCTCGCCTGAAACCCTGGCAGCGCGAATTGCTGCGGATCGTGCGCCACATCGCGCAGTATTTCTATCCGCAGAGCCAGACCAAGGTGATGAACGAGGGCACCGCGACCTACGTGCATTACCGCATCATGAACCGCCTGCACGAACAGGGCCGGATCACCGACGGCAATTTTCTGGAATTCCTGTCGTCGCACACCAATGTGGTGTTCCAGCCCGACTTCGACGATCGGCGCTTTTCGGGTTTCAATCCCTATGCGCTTGGGTTCGCGATGATGCAGGACATCGAGCGCATCGTCACCGATCCGGACGCCGAGGACCGCGAGTGGTTTCCGGAGATTGCGGGTAAAGGCGACGCGATGGCCGTGCTGCGGGATATCTGGGCCAACTACCGCGACGAGAGCTTCATCAGCCAGTTCCTCAGCCCGCGGCTGATGCGGCACATGCGGATGTTCCATCTGCATGACAACCCCGAGATCACCGAAGGCATCAAGGTCGACGCCATCCACGACGAACGCGGCTTCCGTCGCATTCGCCGCGAGCTGTCCAAGCAATATGACGTCGGCTTCATCGATCCCAACATCGAGGTCGTCGATGTCGATCTGGCCGGCGATCGCCGCCTGATGTTGCGTCACACGGTGGTGAAGGGGCAACGGCTGAACGAGGCCGATGCGAGGCGTGTGCTGCAGCATCTTGCCGATCTCTGGAGCTATGACGTCTCGCTGGTCGAGGTCGACGCCAGCGACAATGTCCTCAAGGAATACATCCTGAATCCCCGCGGCATGGCGGCGGCGGCGTAACCGGCCGCCGGCAATTCGACGCAGGCTTTCGGCATTCCGCGCTGGCGTCGAGTTTGGCGCTGGCCTATCGTCCGCGCCATGCGATTGAAATCTGCCATATGGGTGGCCGCGTATCTGCGCCGCTGCCAGACCGAGGGGATATTCGGCGCCGTGCGCAAGCGCGGCGCGGAGGAAGCCGGCGCGGTGTTCGTCAAGGTCGCAACCCTCGACGGCAACGCCATGCTGTACAGCCCGGCGCCGCAGACGGTCTACGATGAGAGCCGGCCGGTCGAGCGCATCTTCGTGCCGGCATCGCCGCAACCGCAGCTCGAGTCGTCGGTCGAGGAGCGGCTGGTCAAGGAACTGCGTTTCGACCCGGACGCCTGGATCGTCGAGACCGAGGACCGCGCCGGGCGGCATTTTCTCGATCTGGCCAAAGCGTGACGTCGTGATCGGCGAGTTTTAGCCGCCCGAATTCTTCGAGCCGGTTCGTGGCATGAGGCCTGAGCCGGGTTGCACGGCGGGCCGGGTTTGCGCGGCCGCCGAGCGGGCGCGGTGGCGCTCGTCATCGTAAAGCGCGGGCCGATACTTCGCCCTCGTCACCGCCATCGTCGAGCCGCGCCATGCCGCCAGCATGATAAGTGCGGATCGTTCGCTCAGCCTGTCGTACAGCCGCGACAGCCGGTAGACGTGGTTCACGGATGATCCGAATTCGGGATTGAGGAACATCAGGACGCGCTGGAATACCGCGCTCGGCATATCGAGCGCGCGCATGGCGCACGCCAGCGCTTCGCCGCCGGGATCGCCGACCACCTGCGCTGCAACCCGCGACGGCAATATCAAGGCTTCGCCGAGCTCGAGCTCGAAATTTTCGGTGTCGGCCGCGAATGCCGCCATCTCCAGTGTCTCGATCGCGCGCTTGGCGCGTGCGCCGGGAATCCGCGCCGAAGCCCGCAGCGGCGTCTCCGGAAGGTTGTGCAGGATCAGCGCGCGTTCGCTGGCGCTGGCACGGAAGAACATCTCGCTGATCTCGGCGGCGTCTTGCGGTTGCATCGACAGGTTCGATGCCATCCGCAATTCGGCGTCGGTCGGCGCCTTGATCGGCGGAGCGGGAGCCGGCGGTGGCACTGGAATCGCGGCGGCGACCGGTACGCGCAGATCGGGATTGGACGGTTTCAATCCGAGCTTATTGAGGATTTCGCGCGGCGTCGCCGGATAGATCGCCAGCCGCGCCCGAACCGCCGCGCGCGTCGCGTCATCGACCTGATCGATCAGGCGCGAGGTCAGCTCGACGAACTGCCGCGCCTCCTCCTCGCTATGCGAGCGGGCCTGAACGTAGAGATCGGTCAACACCCTCAGCAAGGTCGGGCGAATGTCGACGCCTTCCCTGCGGGACAGCGTCATCAACCCGTCGAAGCCCGGGAAAAGCGGAGGTGCGGTCATGTCTTGTGTACGCGACTGAGTGATGCTCGCATTAGCCTAGGCCGGTTGCTTTAATGGTGCGTTAAGGAAAACAATCCGTGAAACATTGCAGCTGTTTTCCGCGGGTTTTCGTGCAACGCCCCGCCATGTGATGCCGGCGTGCCACAGCAAATTAAGAAGCCATTAACCACGTCCTGTTCTTAATGACCGCCAATCGCCGGCCAAACCACGCTAGCGCGGCGACCAGAGAGAGCTTGATAATGGGCACCATCATTGAATTTCCGGCGGATGCGGCGTTGCGCCGCCCGGGCTCAACCATCGATGGCGGTCCGCGCGAAAATATGGGCACCGTCGTGATCCTTCCTGTCGTCCGCATCGAACGCCAATCCGACGAGACCAGCGGCGGTCGCGGACCGGAAGAGGGAACAGCCCCCGGTCGTCGCCGCCGTCGCCGCTGATATCAGGACATCCAACAATGCCGGAGACGTGTTTTCCGATCCGGACAGGACGGCGGGTTTCGATTTCATCATCGGGGCTGGCGCTCGTTCTCGTGAGCCTTGTGCTCGGCGGTTGCAGCGGCGGCGATTTCGGCCGCACCCGCGAGGATTTTCGCAACGACGACATGCATCGCTGGATGGGAGCCGAGGTGACGGGAAGCGTCGGCCTGCATCCGTCGCAATTCCAGTTGACCGACGAGGAGCGCCAGCTTCGCGATCTCGCTTATCCCCTGGTCGAACCGCCGCGTTCGCGCCCCGCATGGAAGAGCGTGTTCGGCGATTACAAGCCGCTGGCCTCGCCATGGCGACAGGGCGCGCCGGCCTTCGATCGCTCCGCCTATGGGCGCATGCTGATCGATGAGCCGCACCGTTCGGATGCATCGCGTTACTCGCAACTGATCGACGACGTGCGCGACGACATCACACGGTTCGAGCCGTTCTTCTCCACCGCGGGCCGCGTGCTCGATCTCGATCGCAAACGCAACGCCAGCCTGGCGCATGTGTCCGAATTGTCGCCGCGCGAGCGCGCCGACGCCACCGCCCGCATGCAGGAGAATTCCCTGATCGTGCAATGGGTGCAGCAAGGCCTGGAGCGGCGCATCTCGTCCTACCATTGGGCGCTGGAGCGGCTGGTGGTCCAGGCGCCGGATAACATGGCGGCGGACGCCGACCGGTTGATCAACGAATTGGCCAGGCAAACCGCCAATGCACCGCTCTCGGGGCGGCCGGTGGCCGGCGTTGCGCTGAGTACGCGCGGGTAGCGCTCGCACGGATCTCCTTATTCAAATTTCAAACAGCCAATCATTCAAGCGCGTCATTGCGAGCGTTAGCGACTTGTCCGCAGTAGCTCAAGGAGCGAAGGCGGAAGCAATCCAGTGGCCGCAGCCTTTCAGTTTTCGTCGTCCCGGCCTTGCGCCGGGACCCATAACCCCTGGCCTCGGTTGTAGGAGAAGGCGTCCACTTCACTGCCGAAACGAGAACACACGGCGTATGGGTCCCGGCGCAAGGCCGGGACGACGTGGTGAGAGACTGACGCACTTCGGCATTCTCGCGACGGCATTCGCCCGAGTTTTGCTAAATTCGTTCGCCCTCAAAAGAGAGGGCGCAGGGAAGACCGGGTGCGCGCTGCACCCGCGGTCCCGCGTGCAAAAGTAGCAAACAAAAAAACGCACACGAGCATACAGGTTCAGCGGAAGCAGTCCGGCCTTCCCTGCGCAATGGTTTTACAGCTTATATCGTGCTCTCCCCGGCGAGACC
>NZ_LMUK01000042.1:283822-286284 GCF_009766005.1 Bradyrhizobium sp. S69
GCGAAGCATCATCACGAATTTGACACCTGCCATTGGGGCGTCAGGACCACACGACTTTGCCGTCCGCGTCACGCGCCGTTCGTCAAAAGCGCATCAGCGTCCACCGCTCCCCGTCCCAACGTCAGTGACGATGGCCAACGCCCCCTCTCTCGGGACGGGATGGCAGGGAATAAGCAGGTGATTTGGGTCAAGAGTCAAGGATAATTTCGGAAAATCAGAAATTTCGTGAAGATGTGAAGGGGCGTGGCAATTGCCGTGTCTCACTTACGGGTGCGGTCCAGCACGGTCATCGTAATCCCGGTAGTCCCCGACCAAGGGTGATCCGCGCCTTCGCCGTTGGCGGTTTCGCTCCATGAAAAAGGCGTGTTCCTTGGGCCCGTACGGGCGTGGCCGCTCGCCGATGACGGCCCGCGTACCCATGAGGACTGGCTATGGCGCTGCCGAACCTGCTCGAGGACGAGTGCTTGCGATGAAACCAGTCACGCGCCGCGCTGCCCTGCAACTCGGGCTTTTTGGCTTGGCGGCAAGCCGATCGGCAAGGGTGGAGGCGCAAGCACAAAAGCCCGCTTGGGCCCTCAGCCTCGTCGACGCCGCGAGGAAGCAGATCGGCGTCACCACCCTCTACGATCCCAATTATCGGCGCATTCCCTATCCCGGCGGCGATGTTCCCGCCGATCGCGGCGTGTGCACCGATGTGGTGATCCGCGCGTATCGCACGGCCTTTGGTCTCGATCTTCAGAAGCGCGTGCACGAAGACATGGCGGCCGAGTTCTCCGCCTATCCGAGGGATTGGGGCATGAAGGCGCCCGATGCCAATATCGACCACCGCCGCGTGCCCAATCTCGCCAGCTATTTTCGGCGCAAGGGCGCGGGGCTGCCGGTGAGCGAAGCCGTCGGGGATTATAAAGCGGGCGATCTCGTCACCCAGATGCTGCCCGGCAATTTGGCGCACATCGTCATCGTCTCGTCCGGCTTTTCGAAAACGGCGCCCGGCCGCCCGATGGTGATACAGAATATCGGGCAGGGCGCGCGCGAGGACGATACGCTGTTCGACTTTCCGCGCACCGGCCATTATCGATTTGCACCGGTCTAGCGCCGTGTCCTGATTGTGAATCAGCGCGGCGCTTGCCTCGCGATCGACGCTCAACGGGGCGCTACAAAAAATATCAATCAGAAAGAAGATGTCCGGCCGATGTTTTCCAGATTGAAGAACCTTATCGCCGGCGGCTCGAAAGCGGCTCCCGTCGCGCACGACGGAGCGGTGGCCTATACGGGTCGGTCATCCGTAAAGCCGCGCCATATCCTGTGCATCCTGGGTGGGGATCGCGACCTGCAACCGCTCCGAGAGGCGGCCAATGCCGCGATTGCCAAGTTCGCCACCGGGTTCAGCATCGATGAGGCGTATTCTCAGGCCGAGCCGGATCAACAGATGAGCCGATCATTCTCGGTGTGTTGGGATCGCGTCGAGCCTGACGCCTGGACAACGGCAGATGAGGAAGCCGTCCGCCGTCACCAATCCGTGCTTTATGTGGTCGGCCCGCGCATGGCACAGGACGACGCCGTTGCGGTTTCGATCGGCGCTCTATTCCTGATCGACTGGTTGATCAAGGCAGGGGCTGTCGCGGTCAAGGGGGAAAGCGCGGGCGTCGCCCACGGGCTGCACCGATGGCGAGAACTGATCGGCATGGGTGCTGCCGCGATGGAGCACGATCATGGGTTGGCGCAGAGCCGCGTTTGCCGATGGGCGTTCGCCAAGCGGCCATTATCTTCGGGAAATTATCTCGAAAGCGTGGGCTTCCATCTGGCCGGGCTGCCAGATGTCCACGTTCCCCAATCGCGTGGGAGCGAGCGCGAGATCGTCGCCATCATGGATGACGTCGCCGACGAGATCGTTAAACAGGGAATCGATGCGGCATTGCGGGCGTATGATGCACGCTTGATCGACGATCGTTCTTACGAACAGGACGATTTTAAATTCAATCCGTATGGGATCGTCAAACTTGACTCTTGAGATGGAAGCCACATTCGACACAAAGCTCAAAGGGGTGGTTAGGCGCAGCAGTAACCCACCATCTTTCCGCTCGCCGAAACCGTTTTCCCTAGCGGTACGAACAACCTCCCAAGCTGCCCCGGCGATGTCCCTCGCTGGGGCCGTTTCTGAGGCCGCCTAAATTTTTGGGTCTGAGCAAAATTGATCACACTGGATCGTCGAAGCGGTCCATGCTTAGGCCATGGCATCAGAACCGACAGCGCTCACCGGTGAAGAATTTGCCTCCCTGCTTACGGTCGGTAACGTGCCTGTAAATGGCTTAGCGCCCGCGATCCCGGCCGCGCACAGCGCCAGATTGATCGCGCTGGGATACATGGCGGACATCGAGGGACGGTTGCGCATGACCACACCCGGACGATACCGGATGAATGCTGGGCAGATCGCCAGCTGAGGCGACCTGAAAGGACGAAAT
>NZ_LMUK01000042.1:286468-404587 GCF_009766005.1 Bradyrhizobium sp. S69
GCAAGGCCTGCCTGGGCAAGGGACACATATCGGATAAAGCCAACTGAGGCGGCTTTATTGGGTTGCCTTTATTGGCTTGCCTTGGGCATGATGCGGCCAGCTTCGATTTTGTGACTGACTGCTTCCTGCTTGCGTGTAGAGATCATGGCCTGAATATCATGCGCCATACTCCGAAGATCGATTGCCAGCTTTTTGAAAAGTTCGCGCTTTTTGAGGTCGGTGGCCAGCTTGCCGATCAGTTCGCAATCGTCAGCTTCAGTGAGCAGCTTTTCAAGCTTCGCGCTCAGGTCTTCCATTCGACGGACTACGCGCCCGCATTGCCATAAAGTCCACAACCAATTGTTTCGCTCTGCGAAATAGGCCGCTGCCAATTTCAAACCAGGCCACTGCGGCCGGAAACAGGCCAGTACCGGATTCACGGTAGGAACCAATAGCGGCCGCCCCCAAAACCAAAAGGGGCCCGTCGCTCAGGCTGGGGATGGAAAGGAGCCGGCGCCGGGTAACCGGCTCGAAGAGCCATCGTACCAAACGCTCAATGAGCTGCGTCACCGGGCGCTGCGTTCAACGGCGCGCCGCCGACCGAAATGGAGCCCGAAGGCTTCGGAGCCCGGACTGGCGGCTTTCTCGGCTTCGGGGCGGCCTGTGCGACCGGGGCGGCAGCGACCGGCGGCGGGACAGGGGCCGGGGCGGGAGCTGTGCGCTGTAGTGCGTCCAGCTTCGACGTCAGGGCCGCCAACTGGTCGGTGATGGTCTTCAGCAGCGCCTGCTGGTCCGCGACCGTCCGGCCGAGGGCGGCGAGGTCTTCCTCGCCCTTTTGCTGGGCCGCGAGCAGATCCGGCACGGTCTCCTTGTCGCCGGCGGTCATTGCTCCGCCGGACGCTTCGTGACCCAGAGCGGGGACCAACGTCGCGATTTCCGGCCAGGCATAAACGCCGCCAGCGCAAGCCAAAGCGAGAATGACGAACAGCAGCAGCCACGGCCAGCGACGGCGGGGCGCGGGCAGGGGACTTAACGGCGAATGGCCTTGCCAGGTCGGATCGGAATCGTTGCTCATGGGGACTTCCTAGAGCCTTTTTCGTTCCGATGGAATCGGAACGGGGCTCTCGTCTTTTGTTTTGACGCGTTTTCTACCGCAGATAAGTCTACGCAATCTGCGCAGATTGCTACGCGAACCGGCGCCCACGGAGCCTGTCATCGGGCGCGCATTCGCGCGACCCGTTGGCTTGAAAACGCTCCAGATTGTTATTTTAACGCGTTTTCTTGACGCAAACCGGCATCCCCGGATCGAGTCCGGGACAGGCGGAGCCTGCTTCGGCCTCGGATTCGCGTGACCCGTTGGCTCGAAAAGGCTATAGGCGGCCTCGCCAGCCGTTGCAATCGAGGCCAGGCTTGGCCACGCTGGCCAGTAGGCCCCCGCGTCTGGAACTCCATTGGCATCGCATACCTCTGAACTGCTCGAAGAACTCATCGCAAAGGCACCGGACGGCCCCGTCGACCTGGAATGGCTGCTCGGCCGTCTCGACAAGCGCGCGTTCGGACTTCTGCTGCTGTTGCTGGGATTGCTGGTCATCATCCCCGGCATCGCGACCATCGCGACGTTGGCGCTGCTGTTTCCCGCGGTCGAGATGATGCTGGGCTGGAGCGCGCCATCGTTTCCGCGCTTCCTGTCGAAGCGGCAGTTCGACTTCACGCGCTTCAAGGCGTTCACGGTCCGGGCCCGTCCGCTGCTGCAAGCGATCGAGAGCGTCAGCCGGCCGCGCTGGAACGCGCGTCACCATTTGACCGACCGCCTCGTCGGGTTGGTGGTGTTTCTGCTGGCTTTGTCCGCGGGTTGGCCGCTGCCGCTGGTGAACGTGATTCCGGGGATGGTGGTGGTCCTGATCGCGATCGCCTATCTCCAGGATGACGGCCTGCTGCTGGCGATCGGGATAGCGGCTGCCCTGGTCTGCCTGTTCGGCCTCGGTTGGACGCTTTGGACGTCGGCCGAAGCCCTGATCGGCTGGATCGGGCGCTGAAGCGCCAAGAGAGCTCCCAGGACAGCCTTGCAAGACAGCTTCGCCATACCGGTCCGCCACCACGGCGGCCGCCTCAAAGAAGTACGAATCTCTGACCTCTAAGGCCGCAATCAAAAGCGACACTCGATCTCATGAGAACGATAACAGCTATTTTCCTGCTGGCGCTGATCGCGGTGGCCGGCGAGGTATATTCGGACCACGTGCTGATGAGCGGAAGCGTTACCGCGCCGGTCGATGTGATCTCCCGCGCGGTCGCAGACTCCGCGCATTAGACGAGAAAGTCGTCGTGATGCTTACGGCTGCCCGGAACCGCCGGCTGAACCGTACACTTGCCCCGTAGCATAGCTCGCATCGGCCGCCGCCAGTTGAACGTAGATCGAGCCCAGTTCAGCCGGCTGACCGGCGCGCCCGAGCGGTGTCTGGGCGCCGAACTTCTCCAGCTTTTCCATCGAGGCGCCGCCCGACACCTGAAGCGGTGTCCAGATCGGTCCAGGCGCCACGGCATTGACCCGGATACCCTTCGGCGCGAGTTGCTTTGCCAGCGACTTGACGTAGTTCATCGTCGCGGCCTTGGTCTGCGCATAATGGTACAGTTCCGGAGACGGATCGTAGGCTTGTTCGGATGACGTTCCGATAATGACCGATCCGGGCTTCAGGTGCGGCAACGCGGCCTTGATGATCCAGAACGGCGCGTAGATGTTGGTCTTCATTGTCGCGTCGAACTCCTCGGTGGTCAATTCAAGGATCGATTCGCGGGCTTGTTGCCGGCCGGCGTTGTTGACGACGATGTCGAGCCCGCCCAATCCCTTGACGGCTTCCTCCACCAGCCGGCGGCAGAATGCCTCATCACGTAAATCGCCGGGTATGGCGAGCCCGATCCGGCCTTCGGCCTTGATCAGGTCGATCACCTCTTTGGCGTCCGGTTCTTCGCTCGGAAAATAATTGATCGCGACATCGGCGCCTTCGCGCGCATAGGCAATGGCGGCGGCACGGCCCATGCCGGAGTCACCACCGGTGATCAGCGCCTTGCGGCCTGCCAGTCGGCCGGAACCGCGATAGCTCGTCTCGCCATGATCCGGTCTCGGCTCCATCTTGCTGGCGAGGCCGGGCCAGGGCTGGGTCTGCCGTTTGTAGGGTGGCGTCGGATATCTATGCCGTGGATTTTGCAGCACGCGTTCGTTCATCGGTTGGTCTCCTCCCGATCGATCGGTCGATTTTCCGATCTATCGATTTCATCGGGTTGTTTGGTGGGCGCGAACGGCTGCCGTAACCCGTGATCGGGCGCAGCATTCGTTCGACGAGGGCTCCGACGCAGAGGCCGGCGACGACGTCGCTGGTCCAATGGGCCAGCAGAATTATCCGTGTCAGCACCAGGGTTGCGCCGACGCCGCAGATGACGGCTCTTGGTTTGCCCGGCAGCACGCTCGCCACCGACACCAGGGCGCCGACATGAACGGCATGGCCGGACGGAAACGCATCCAGCCGCTTGCCGGAAAAAGGCACACCTCGCCAATGACCGCGAACGGTCAGCCGATCCGGGCGCTCCTGATCGAATACTGTTTTCAAGAGATGAGGCAGTGCGGACGAAACGACCGTCGTCAGCAGTACATGGTTGCTGATACGCCGCTGCTCCGCGCTTTTGTTTCTTGCGTAGATCCACCAGCCGATCGCAAGCGCGGACAGGATATGCTCATCCGCGCCCCAGGTCGTTGCTTTCGCGATTTTCTCGATGCGCGGTCCGGTATGCGACGCGATCGCGTTGGCGATCGAGACATCTGTGTTGGTAGGCTGGACCGTCACCGACGCCATTAGTGATGCATGAACAGCGCGAGCAGCAGAATGATCGGCAGCGGAACGCCGATTAGCCAAAGCAGTGCACCTCGACCGAAGCCCATAGCAGCCTCCATGTTTTGTTAGCTTGATGTGTTGTTAGCTTACCAATGTAACGGGTGATCTAACTCGCCGCGATCTCCCGGGTTCCCCCGTCACGGATCGCCTAACTAAGATCAGCCATCGCGATCGAGCGCGAAATCACCCAGAAGCGGCGAGCCGGATCCGGCAATCAGATCGCCGATCAGTTGCGCGGCCAGAAAGCTGAAGGTGATGCCGTTGCCGCCATAACCATAGGCGGCGTAAACGCCCTTCGCGCCGGGCACCGGGCCGATCAAGGGCAAGCCGTCGCTGGTGGTGTCGAACGTTCCGGCCCAGCGGAATTCGATCTCGGTGTCAGCCATGGGCCAGAGCGCGGCAAGTTTTTGCCGCAGCCGACGCGACTTCTCGGGGATCAAACGATCGCGCGCCTCGGGGGTGATCGCGCGATCGCTATCCTCCCCGCCGATGATGATCCGCCCGGCCAATGTCGTTCGCGCATACAGATAGTCCTTGCTGTCTTCCCAAATCAGCGTGCCGTCTTTCCAGAGGTTCTGTGGCTGCGGCCTGGTTGCAATGGCCCAACTGGACGAGGTCGTCTGGATATTGCTACGGACGATCGAGGGCATGACATAGCCGGTCGCAAGGATCACCGAGCGGGCCTCGATCTGGCAGCCGCCATCCAATCCAACGCAAACCGCGCGCGACGCCGCGTCGTATTCGACGGCCTCGCCCTCGAACAGCCTCGCGCCGCGCGCGACCGCGATCCTGAGCAGGCCGAGGGATAATTGCACCGGATCGGCGTCCGCCGCCCCCGGCGACACGATCGCGCCGGCGCGGGCTACGCCGTAGCGTTCAAGCAGCATCTGATGGCTGAGAAAATCACCGGGCAGGCCGGCGCGGGCGCGAAGCTGATGCTCGTCAAACAGATCCTTGGCGGTGTAGCCGGCCGCGAGATAAAGCGAGTTCTTGTCGCGCAGCTCGCAGGATAGCCCGAACTGAAGAACGAGGGATTTCAGCCCGGCGACGGCTTCCAAGCTAGCCCGATAAGCCCGCGACGCCCGTTCGAAGCCGTAAGCCTCGGTCAATTGCGACAAAGAGCGATCGATTTCCCACAACAGCATGGCCGTACTGGCGGTCGTCGAGCCGCGGCCCGGAAGCTCGCGATCGATCAACACCACATCGAGGCCCTGTCGGGTCAGCCGCTCGGCAATCAATGAGCCGGTGATGCCGGCGCCGACGATCAGCGCGTCGCATTTGAGGCTTTCGCGGACAAGCGAGACCGGGCGTTGAGCGCTCCCGAGCCACGGAGATCGGCCGCCGTGCAAATCTGCCTGTTCGGTATCGTCTGGATCAAAAGCGTTAATGGCTCACCTCGTTTTCGCAAGTCGGCTTCATGTTCGGCCTCTCCCAAACGAGCCCGGCAGCAATGTGTTCCCTGGTCGGAACTAAAGCCGGTGGACGCCATTAGAGTAGGTCTCGGCGACATCTGCATGGGATCGAGTTTCATGAGGCATCGCGCCGCACATTTCAGAACAAGGCCTAGAGGAAAACGACATGGCAAAATCCGAGGAAGAAAAGATCACCCGCAAGGTTCTCATCGAAGGACTCAATGAAGACCTGTCGCGCGAGTATCAGGCGATCATTTCCTATGTGAATTATTCGCAGGTGTTGAAGGGCGCGCCCTACATGAACATCGCGGACGAGTTGGCGGTTCATGCCAAGGAAGAACTCGAGCACGCGCTCAAGGTCGCAAATCATATCGATTACCTCGGAGGCATGCCCTCGGTCACGCCGAAGCCGGTCAAGACGTCGGAAAAAGCCGAAGACATGCTTCGCTTCGATCTTGAGAATGAAAAGGAAACTATTCGTCATTACCGGCGCCGCGTCAGGCAGGCGGATCTTTTGAACGAGTTTGCGATCGCGGAAAGCCTTCGCGGCATTCTGGTGCAGGAGCAGGATCACCTCATCGCCTTGGCAACCGCCCTCGGTGTCGATCCTCCCGACGCCGGTATCGCGGACTGAGTGGTCCGCCATTGGCAACCGATATGGCGTCGCATGGCGCGCGGCCGGTTATCGTCGCGTGCCGGCGGCGGCACGTTTGCGGCGTGGTGCGGTCGGGTGCTGTTGTTCGAGTTTCGCGATAAAATCCCGCAGCACATCTGAAGCAGGGCGGGTAGCGTTATAGGCGAGCCCGACCTGCCGCTTTACGTCGACCTCGATCTCGCGCACCACGACATCGGGATTGGCGCGCGCAACGGCTTCCGGAACGATCGCAACGCCAACGCCGGCCGCGACCAGCGCCATCGCCCAATCCTCCGATTCTGCGATCGCGGCAACGTTGCGCGCCGGCGCGTTGCGGCCGAAAAATTCGCTTTGCTCGCAATGGCATCGGTCGACCATGGCGACACCCGCGAAGTCCGAGGTGCGGAGCCGGTCTTTCAGGACCAGAGGGTGCGACGACGGCAGCGCCGCGACATAGCGATCGGTCCAGAGCGGAACGAAATGTTCGTTGGCGTCGACCAAGCTCTTGGCGACAATCCGCGCATCGGCGGCCTCGTCGATGCCGACCAGCCGAAGATGAACATCCGACGCCGCGGTCAATGGCTTCAACAGTGCGACGGTTCGCGGAATATCGAGCGTACGCATCAGGCCGAGCGTCAGCCGGTGCCGCACCGGTGGCTTCCTGAACAGATTTCGTGCGGCCTCGGTGTCGTCGATGATGCGGCGGGCAACCGAATAAAGCTGTTCGGCCGATGCCGTGGGCATCACGCCTTTCTTGTGCCGGATGAACAGCGTCGTCCCCAACTCGGCTTCCAGGTTGGTGATGGCGAGCGAGACCGAGGGCTGGGAAATGAAGCAGCGCCGGGCGGCGACCGTCAGATTGCGCTCCTTGAATACCGCCGCGAAATAGCGAAGCTCGCGAATATCCATAGTCTTAGCCTATCGATGATATCAGATAACGATATTTTACCTATATCATAACCGCTGGCAAGAGAGCCTCCTTGGTCACGAAAGGGCTCGCGATGCGGATTCATCATCTCAACACCGGCACGATGTGCCCGATCGGGCGTCGTTTCGTGAACGGCACCGGCGGCATCTTCCAGAGGGCGCGGATGGTTTGCCACTGCCTGCTGCTCGAGACCAATGACGGGCTTGCCTTGGTCGACACCGGCATTGGGCTGGACGACATCGCGCAATCGCGGCGGCTTGGTCCGAAATGGGTTCGGCAGACGGCGCCGCGGCTCGATCCCGCCGAGACGGCGCTGCAACAGGTCAAGGCGCTGGGATATTCACCGAGCGAGGTGCGGCATCTGCTGCTGACGCATCTCGACCGCGATCATGCCGGCGGCATTCCGGATTTTCCCAACGCCAAAGTGCATGTCCACCGCCGCGAGCATGAGATGGCGGTGCTGAACAAGATCGCCGCACCGAAGGGACGCTACATCAGCGATCAATGGCAGCATGGGCCCGATTGGGCATTTTACGGCGAGGGCGGTGAAGACTGGTTCGGCTTCAAGGGCGTGCGCGCGCTCGGTGATCGCGAGCCGGACATCCTGATGATCCCGCTGCCGGGCCACACGCTGGGTCATTGCGGCATCGCGGTGCGCGGCAAGGACAAATGGCTGCTGCACGCCGGCGACAGCTACTTCTTCCATGGCCAGATGCAGACGCCGCCGGTTCGCACGCCGTTCGTGCTCGGTATCTTTCAACGCAAGGCCGATATGGATTCCAGGACGCGCCTCGCCAATCAAGAGCGACTGCGCCTGCTGAAAAGCCGTCACGGCGATGCCGTGACGATCTTCAACAGTCACGATCCGGTCGATTATGAAAGCTGCCGTTGCGGCCGGCATTGAAGCCGGGGGCGCGCGGAAGCAGCTAGTTTGTAGGATGGGTTGAGCTCTTCGCGAAACCCATCACCTTCGCCATGCAACTGATGGGGTTCGCGGAGTTTATCATCGGGCCGGCCGCAGGCCGGACCCGTTGGCTCCACCCATCCTACGTGCTGTGAAGCTATCTCGGACGTCATCCTGAGGAGCGGCGTCTTCGCCGCGTCTCGAAGGATGGTGTTCAGCATCGTGCGTGCGGCCATCCTTCGAGGCTCGCAAGAGCTCGCACCTCAGGATGACGTCGAAATCTGTTCAGCGCTTCGCGGCGGGGCCTTGTTTCGCCGGTGTCGTCGGCGCGTCGCTCTGCACCTTGCAGCTCGCGGCGGCAAGTGCTGCCTGCGCCTGCGGCATCAGGCCGGGCTCCGCCGCCAGCGCCTTCAACACGATCAGGCCGGTGGAGGCCGGCGAGTCGATGATCAGCCGGTCGGCCGCGGTGACGTCTTCGTCTTCCGGCAGATCGGCATGCTGGTCCTCGGTCATCAGATCGAGCTCGATCACTTTCTTGCCCGCCGACCGGTCATTGATCGCGTAATAGGCGACGTCGCTGCGGGTGTAGAACGACACCGAGGTGTAGGACTGGGTAACGGGGACCGCGAGCTTGATCGGGCCTCCCGACAAATCGTAGCGGCAAATCGCGGTCGCGAACGCCGGGTCCATGAACGGCATCAGCGTATTGCCGGGTTCGGCGAGCGGCAGCGCCGTCACCGCATTGAGCTTGGTGATCGGCGTCAGCCGCGAATAGGCGTCCTGGCTCGCAATGCGCGGCAACGCCAGCACGCTGACGAGATGCACGACGCCGCCCAGCAGCACGCCCGCGATGATCGTGAACAGCAGGCGGATCATGGGCACCCCGCGGTCGCAATCGTGGGCATCGGCGCATCGCGCGGCGTGCGCGTCGCCACGCCGACCGGCGTGTCGTACAGCCGCAGCATCAGCGCGTAACGCTCGATGCCGCCGGTCGGCAGCCAGTTGCCCGCCCGTGAGCGCGAGGCGATCCGAACCTCGAACGCGCCGTCGGCGCCGCGGATGATCTCCTCGCTGGTGAAGCCGTAGCGTTGCAGCGCGTTCGCGACCAGATGTCCCTTGAGGTCGTAGAGCGTCAGGGTCCAGAACCGCGCGGCCGGCGTCACGCCGCTGACGATCACGTCGCAGCGGCCGTCGAGCGGCTTCTTGCGGTCATCGGTGTTGGCGAGGAACGACACGCCGTCGCCCTGGCCGATCGGCAGATCGCCGCTGCGGGCGATCGAGGCGCGCGAATAGGGATCGACATCGGCGGTGCCGGTCTTGGGGCGGGCGGTCCAGGCGCCGATCTTGAGCGTGCCGAAATTGGTGCCGCGGGTCGCCGTCATCCATGTCGCGCTGAGGCCGACGGCGGAGGCCAGAACGAGCGCCAGCAAGGTGGTGAAGATCAGCCGCACGGTCAGTTCTTGCGCGCGGCTGACGTCGCGGCGACTGACGTCGCGGGATTACCGGGCGTCGCCGCCGCGAAGCTTTCCGGCAGGGCGAGGGACGTCGATGACATCGGCTTGGCGGGTTTCGCCGGATCGCTCGGCGGGGCACTTCCCGTGGTATTTCCCGTCGTACTTCCAGTCGTCTTGGCGACGTCGTCGAGCATCTTCTCCACCTGCACCAGGATGTCCGCGCCACGCTTGGTGAGGACCGGCGGCGGCCCGGGCTTGATGTCGATCACCTTTGGCGCGGCGCCATTGGCTGCGACCGTTGCCGCACCGGCGGGCGGGGTCGGCAGCTTGGTGCCCATCCCGACGCCCACCAGTTCCTTGATCTCGATGCCCTGATGCGCCGCGACCATGATGTCGTGCCAGGTCTGCGCCGGCAGCGCGCCGCCGGTCATGCGGTTGGTCGGCGAATAATCGTCGTTGCCGTACCAGACCGCGCAGGTGAAGTTGCCGGTATAGCCGACGAACCAGGCGTCGCGATAGGCGTTGGTGGTGCCGGTCTTGCCGGCGGTCGGAATGCCGTCGAGCGCGGCGCGGCGCGCGGTGCCTTCGCTGACGACGTGGCTCATCATGCCCGCCATGTCGGCGGCGACCGAGGCCGGGATCGCCTGCCGTGGCTTCGGACCGTCGCGGTCGAAGCGCCAGACCAGATCGCCGGCGCCGGTGCGGACTTCCAGCACCGAATGCGGCGTCACGGCTCGGCCCCGGTTGGGGAACGTCACATAGGCCACGGCATGTTCGATCACCGTGACTTCGTCGGCGCCGATCGGCAGTGACGGCGTATCCGGCAGCGGCGCCGTGAGGCCGAAGCGGCGCGCGATCTCGACGATCTTGGCGCGGCCGACCTTGGCCGGATTCTTTGACTTGGGATCTAGTTTCTGGCCGATCGCGATCGACAACTTCACTGGAACGACGTTGATCGAATGGGTGATTGCTTCGGTCAGCGTCACCGCGCCGGAGTAGGAATGGCCGTAATTTTGCGGGCACCAATTGCCGATGCAGACCGGGCCGTCGACCACGACCGATTTTGGCGTGAAGCCGTTGAGCAGTGCTGTGGTGTAGACATAGGGCTTGAACGATGAGCCGGGCTGGCGATAGGCATCGACGGCGCGGTTGAACTGGCTGGAGCCGTAGTCGCGTCCGCCGACCATCGCGCGAACGCCGCCGTCGAGATCGGAGACCACGGTCGCGGCCTGCGTCGCGTGATAATCGCGCCCGAACTGACGCAACTGGTTTTCGATGGCATCTTCGGCGGCATGCTGCACGTTCATGTCGATCGAGGTGCGCACCACGAAGACGCGCTCATTGTAGGATTTCGGAAAAGTATCGACCAGCTTGCGCATCTCGTCGAACGCATAGTCGAGATAGTAGTTCGGTGAATTCTCGTCGCGGCGATCGACCGCGGTGGCCGGATTGCGCCGCGCGCCGAACACCTGGCCTTCGGTCATGAAGCCTGCATCGACCAGATTGTCCAGCACCTGGTTGGCACGGGCGCGGGCGGCGGGCAGGTTGATGTGCGGGGCGTATTTGGTCGGCGCCTTGAACAACCCGGCCAGCATCGCGGCTTCCGCCAGAGTGACGTCGCGCGCCGACTTGTTGAAGTAGAAATGCGCCGCGCCGTCGACGCCGAAGGTGCCGCCGCCCATATAGGCGCGGTCGAGATAGAGCTTCAAAATCTCGTTCTTGGTGAGCCGGGTCTCCAGCCAGATCGCGAGGAACGCCTCGTTGACCTTGCGCTCGATGGTGCGCTCGTTGCTGAGAAACAGGTTCTTGGCCAATTGCTGCGTGATCGACGAGCCGCCCTGGCGCACGCCGCCGGCCTGCGCGTTGGTGACCAGCGCGCGCGCCAATCCGGGGAAGTCGATGCCGAAATGCTCGTAGAAGCGGCGGTCTTCGGTCGCCAGCGTCGCCTTGATCAGGGCGTCCGGGAAATCCTCCAGCGGAATCGAATCGTTGTGCTTGATGCCGCGGCTGCCGATCGGGGCGCCGTAACGGTCGAGGAACGTCACCGCGAGATCGGATTTTTTCAGCCAGTCTTCGTCGGCGGTTTCGCGAAACGCCGGCACCGCCAGCGCCAGCATCAGGATCAGTCCGCCGAGCCCGATGGTGGCCGCCTCCGACAGCGGCTCGATGAATACCCAGCGCTTCCAGCGGCCGACATAAAAGCGGTCCATGAACGTCGAGTACCGCTCATAGAGCTCGCGCGCGCCCTTGCCCGACGAGAACAGGGTCGAGTCGATGCGCGCGTCCAGATCCAGAAAGAAATGCTGGATCCTTTGCTTCCATCTCGGTGGCAAGATCTGAGGCACCGGGGCCCTTGGTCAGTTCGAAGCCGCTCGCGTACCCGGCAGGGCACCGTCGAGACGTCTTGCGGGAATGTTACGGCAAACCCAAGGCGCATTTACAAGGCGCAGTTGCGACATCGGGAGCCCTCGTGGTTTTGTAGCCGAGCGGGGGCGATAAACCAATGGTGTGGCTGCGATATCCATCGGCAAAGCTAATTTGATCCCCGGCTGTTGCGGGCCGTCCGCCAACCCCACTTGCTCCCTAGCCACTGCACCTCCTAGAAGGGCTCCAAGCCGTTACTCCCCGGAACTTTGACAGCATGACCGCCGCGTCCAAGCCGCCCTCGGGCCAAGAGGGATTCTTCTGGAAAACCAAGACGTTGGAAGAGATGTCCAGCGCCGAATGGGAAAGCCTGTGCGACGGCTGCGCGCGCTGCTGCCTGGAGAAACTGGAAGACGAGGATACCGGCAAGATCTATTTCACCCACGTTTCCTGCAAATTGCTCGATGCCGGCACCTGCGGCTGCAAGGACTACCCAAACCGCTCGGACCAGGTTCCGGACTGTGTCCGGCTGACCCCGGAAAACGTCCGCACCCTGAACTGGCTGCCGCCGAGCTGCGGCTACAAACTGGTGGCGGAGGGGCGCGACCTCTATTGGTGGCATCCGCTGGTGTCAGGCGATCCCGATACCGTGCATGAAGCCGGGGTTTCGGTGCGCGGGCGGGTGCAGGGCACTGAAAACGAGATCGCCGACGCTGACCTCGAGGATCATATCGTGCAATGGCCGGCGCTGTTGCCGAAGCGGGCGCGACTCAAGAAGCGGCCAACACCCCTCAAAAAACCCGACTGATTCGATCACGCGATTGCGATTGTGTTGGGCGGGACGCACCCATGCGCCTGACCCGCTGCCCCGAGAGCAATTTGTCGCCTAAATAACGTTCGGTAGAACGATTCCCCCGCGCTTTTCCGCGCCACGCAGCAAATTATTCGCTTCAGATGAACAAATTCGAACGGCAGAGCAGCCAAGCTGCCGACCACCAGTTATTGTCCGACGAACTCGCCAGCGAGCTCTCCCACATCACGACCGAGGTCCTCGATCTCAGTGACGCGCCGCCGCTTGCCCCGCGCGCGCCGCTGACCCAGAGCGAGGTCCGCACCATCCTGATGAGCCTGATGCTGACGATGTTCCTGGCCGCCCTGGACCAGACCATCGTCGCGACCGCGCTGCCCACCATCGGGCGCCAGTTCCACGACGTCTCCAGCCTGTCCTGGGTGATCACGGCCTATCTGCTGGCATCGACCGCGGTCGCCCCGGTATTCGGTACGCTGAGCGATATTTACGGCCGCCGCGCCATGATCATCGCCGCGTTGAGCCTGTTCATCGCGGGATCGGTGCTGTGCGGGATCGCGCCGAACATGCCGGTCCTGATCCTGGCGCGCGGCCTGCAAGGCCTCGGCGGCGGCGGCATCATGCCGATCGTGCAAACCGTGATTTCCGACGTCGTGACGCCGCGCGAGCGCGGCCAGTACCAGGCCTATTTCAGCGGCGTGTGGACCGCAGCCGGCATCGGCGGGCCGGTGCTCGGCGGAGTGTTTGCCGAACATCTGCATTGGTCGATGGTGTTCTGGATCAACGTGCCGCTCGGATTGGGCGCGCTGGCGATGCTGCTGCCGAAGATGGGCAAGATCCCGGTGTTCCACCGCATGCGCAAGGTCGACTGGGTCGGCGGCGTGTTGCTGATGGCGTCCGCGGTGGTGTTCATGCTGGTGCTGACCTGGGGCGGCAGCCGCTTCCTCTGGCTGTCGCCGACCATCATGGCGATGCTGGGATCGTCGATCGCGCTGGCGTTCGCGTTTGTCTGGCACGCCCGAAATGCCGATGAGCCGTTCCTGCCGCTGTCGCTATTGCGTGGAACCGTGGCGCCCTATGCGATGACCGCGGGCGGTTGCGCGATGGGCGCGATGATCGGGCTGACCGTGCATCTGCCGCTGTATTACGAGGTGGTCTACCACCTCAGTGCCAGCGAGGCGGGACTTGCGCTGATTCCGCTGGCGGCGATATCGACCGGGGGTGCTGCGATCGCGGGCCAGACCATGGCGCGCGCGACCCACTACAAGCGGGTGGCGATCATCGGATTGACCGGCGCGGCGCTGGTTGGAAGTATCTTCACCTTCGTGACCCTGCCGCTGTGGGCGCTGCTGGTGTTGCTGGCGCTGTTTGCGCTCGGGCTCGGGACCACCTTTCCGATCAGCGTGGTCGCGCTGCAGAATTCGGTGGTGCGTTCGCAGGTCGGCACCATCACCGGCGCGATGAATTTCTTCCGGGCGCTGATGGCGTCGTTTACCGTGGCGGCGTTCAGCGGCATCCTGTTGATGGCGCTCGGCGCCGATATTTCGCTGGGCAGCGAGCATCACGGCGCGATGGGTTCGATTTCGGCCGCCGACATGATCGTCGCGTTCCGCTACGTGTTCGCCGCCGCCTCGGTGCTTTTGATCATCGGCGCGCTGAGCATGGTGCTGATGGAAGAACGGCCGCTGGCCGGCCCGGCCAAGAAGGCCGTGCCGATCACGGAATAGGGCGCCACGGCCGTCTATCGCCTGCGCGCGGTTACGAACCTCATCCTGAGGAGCTTGCCACCGGGTCCGCGCAGCCGCGCGGCCCGATGATAAACTCCGACGCCGCTCCTCAGAGCCTGTGAAGCTATCTCTGACGTCATCCTGAGGTGCGCGCCATCTTCGGCGCGCCTCGAAGGATGGTGTTCAGCGCCGTGCTTGCGGCCATCCTTCGAGACGCGGCGAAGACGCCGCTCCTCAGGATGACGTCCGAGACAGCTTCATAGCCTCTCAGGTCCCCGGCCGTGAAACCTCGGTTTCTTTCGAGGTGATGAACTCCAGCAGCACCGGGATGCCTTCTTGCGTCTTCTGGATGCCGCGCTTGATGGCGGGAATGATGTCTTCCGGCCTTGTCACCCGTTCGCCATAGCCGCCGAAGGCGCGCGCCATGGCGGCGTAGTCGCCGGAAATATCGGTCGAGCGGTATTTCTCGGTCGAGACCGGCATCACCTTCAGTTCGATCGCCATGCTGAAATTGTTCAGGAGAACGGACATGATCGGAATCCGTTCGCGCACCGCGGTCTCGAAATCCATCCCGGTGAAGCCGATCGCAGCATCGCCCCAGACGTTGATGCAGAGCTTGTCGGGCTTTGCCAGTTTGGCGCCCATCGCGAGGCCGAGGCCATAACCGAGCTGGGTGGTCTTGCCCCAGCCGATATAGGACAGCGGTTCGACCGCTTTCCAGAACGGCGAGAGCTGGTCGCGCGGGCTGCCGGCATCATGGGTGATGATGGTGTTCCTGATATCGACCGTGTGCTGCAAATCCCACAGCACGCGATAGGGGTTGAGCGGCGCGTCGTTGTGGGTCAGCTTCGGCATCCACTTGGCCAGCCACTCCTTATGTGACGCGGCGATCTCGGCTGCGACGGCGGTAGCGTCGCGATCCGACGTGACCGTCTTGCCGATCTCTTCGAGCAGCGCATCGAGCACCAGCGCGGCATCGCCGACCAGCCCGATCTTGACCTCGACATCCTTGTTGAGATGCGCGGGATCGAGCGTCGAATGAATGATGGTCTTGCCTTTCGGCATCGCGATGCCGAACGAGGTTTCGGTAAACGAGCAGCCGACGCCGAAGATCACGTCGGCGTCGCCGAGGAATTTCGGCACAGCGCGCGGCACCGCGAGGCCGCCCGAGCCCAGCGAAAGCGGATGCGTCTCCGGAAATGACGATTTGCCGCCGAGGCTCGTGGTCACCGGGATCGCGAGCCGTTCGGCCAGCCGCTTCAGTTGCGGCCAGGCCTGCGCATAGTGCACGCCCTGGCCGGCATAGATCACCGGCCGCTTGGCGCCGGTCAACAGCGCCGCCGCCCGCTTCACATCGACGGGGTCGGCGCCGTAGCGGGTGCGCAGCACCGGCGTATAGTCCAGCGGTTCCGGCACCTCCTCGTTCCACATGTCGGAGGGGATTTCGACAATGACCGGGCCGCCGCGGCCGTTCTTGAGCTTGGTGAAGGCGCGGCGGAAGATATTGCAGACTTCAGCGGCGATATTGATCGGCTCGGCCGATTTGGCAAACGCCTTCATGGCCTGGCTGGAATTGAAATTCGGGTCGATATTGGCGATCCGCCGCGCGTAGCCCATCGGCAGGATCAACACCGGCACGGATTCGCCGTAACACTGCGCCACGCCGCCCATGGCGTTTTCAGCGCCGGGTCCATGCTGCATGCAGAAGGCGCCGATGCTGCGCCCGGACGTCACGCGCGAGATCGCGTCCGCCATGTGCACGCCGACCCGCTCCTGCCGGACCATCACCGGCCGGATGTCGGCGGCGGCGGCGTGCTCGATGATATGATTGACCGGATAGCCGCAAAGAATCTCGATGCCTTCGCGCTTCATGATTTCCGCGATCGCGGTGCCGAGCTTCATGGCAGTTCCTCCCACATCGGCCGATGTTGGTCTCGGCCCAGATGCGACAGTTGGAACAGGAATCCGCCGATCGGTAAAGCGTGGGCGCGGCTCAGCTTTGAGGCTCTGCCATCCGGTTTTGCATCTCGGCCAGTCGTCATCGCGGCTGTGGCGAAGGTCGCGGTCTCGACAAACAGCTCGGGCAAATTACCCGGCTTTCGCCGCGCGACTGCGCAGCGCGGTCATGAGGCCGACGAGTAGGCGGCTGACAAGCCGATCGGATACGGCCTGCGATTTTTGCGGCGGCGTTTCGACGCTGCGCCGTTCGGTTGCTTTGCTGAGGATCGCGATAAAGTTCTTTTTCGAGTCCGGCGCTCGCGCTGACATGCTGATTCCTACCCGCGGGGATTTTCGATTTCGCCGTCGAGCCAAGCCAAGGCAAAATCGAAAAGCAGCTTCTGCTCTCTTTATGACGGCCGATCCGGTCACCGGGTTCACGTCAAATGGCGTTAGATGTGGTACAGGCGTGCATATGGTCGCAAAAATCGACCTTTGCCTTAACCGTGCGTTCAGCCTCTTCATCAATGCGCCGGAAACCTATCCGACTTAAATTCCCTCCATCGCGTCGGCGTGGCAGATTTAGCCGCGTAGAATGATTGGCGCGGAAGAATTCGCTTAGAAGAAATTGCTGTGAACGAATTTAGGCGGGCGGGAGACTTGATCGAGCGTCAGCGGGAGTTTTCAATGCCTGAGGTCTTTTCAAGATTCCTGAGCGATCAATCCGGCGCCACCGCGATTGAATATGCCCTGATCGCGTGCGGTATCGCGGTGGCGATCGTTACCGCCGTTCAAAGCATCGGCCCCACGCTCAACACCAAATTTTCGTCGGTCAGCACGTCCCTGAGATAAACGCGGGCCTGGCTGGCACCACGCTATCTGCGTTTGCCGTCAATCGCTCCAGCTATCCCGCTTTCTTCGATCTGGCCACGGACGCGCGCACCGGTTTGTCGGCCTTCTTCGGCTCTTGTTTTGGGGCCTGCTTGGCAACTTCCTTTGAAATTTCCTTCGAAACTTCCTTGGCGCCGCGCTTGCCGCCGCCGGTGATCGGCAGCAGCATTTCGCGCTGACCTTCGATGCGCTTCTTCGGCTTCTTGGCCTTGGCGGGTGCCGGGGACGGCTTCTCGCTGGCCAGGCTGCGTTTCAGCGCGTCCATCAGATTGATGACATTGCCGCTGGATTTCGACGCGGCCTTTGCCGCCGCGGGCAGACCGTTGCGTTTTTGATTGATGAGATCGATCAGCGCGGTTTCGTAGCGATCCTCGAACTTGTCGGGCTCGAACGATGCGGATTTTTTCTCCACGATGTGCTTGGCAAGATCCAGCATATCCTTGGTGACTTTGACATCCTGGATGTCGTCGAAATATTCGGTTTCGCTGCGCACTTCGTAGGGATAGCGCAGCAGCGTGCCCATCAGGCCCTTGTCGAGCGGCTCGAGCGCGATGATGTGCTCGCGGTTGGTCAGCACCACGCGGCCGATCGCGACCTTGTCCATGCTGCGGATGGTTTCGCGGATCACGGCGAAAGCGTCATGGCCGACCTTGCCGTCGGGCACCAGATAATAAGGGCGGATCACATAGCGGCTGTCGATATCCGATCTCGGAACAAACTCGTCGATCTCGATGGTGCGGGTCGATTCCAGCGCGAGGTCGTCGAGCTCGTCTTTCGACACCTCGATGTAGGTATCGGTGTCGACCTTGTAGCCCTTCATGATGTCGGAAGCTTCGACTTCCTCGCCGGTGTCGGCGTCGACCTTGGCATATTTGATGCGATGGCCGGTCTTGCGATTGATCTGGTTGAAGCTGACCTTTTCGGTATCCGACGTCGCCGGATACAGGGCAACCGGGCAGGTCACGAGTGAAAGGCGCAGGAAGCCTTTCCAGTTGGCGCGGGGGGCCATAGGACACTCCGAAACGAGGATACTCGGAAACGCAACGGGCGACCGCCAAGCTTAGCACCGCCAGATGCGGATTTAAACCGATCGAACCGGGAATCTGCCAACTGCGTTAACCGTGGCCGACGGGGAGGGTTCGGAAGGGGCGGCTGCGACCTTTTGGACCGCTTGGTTGTTAGGTGGCTGGTTCTTAGGTGGTTTGGCCTCCAACGGCTCGGCTTCCAAGCCGTCTGGGCCTGGCTTCGCCGCGCTCAAAATCAGGAACATCATTCCCGATCATGCGTTGCTTTCGACAGGTGCAGCCGGCGTTACCGACATTCATGGCGGACACTTATAGCAGCACTTATCGAATGAGGTCCCATGGCAATCAGAGAACACGATCAGATCATCGAAACCCCGACCGAAGCACGCCAGGCCGAGCCCGGTCCGTCGGTGCTTGCCTTGTTGACTGTCTCCACGGGCCTTGCGGTGCTGATCCTGGGCATCGTCTGGTTTGTGTTCTTTCGGACCTGAGCATCGGCAATAACCGATCGCGCGCAGCCGTCGCAATGCGATGGCCGCAAGCGCGAGCAGGAGCGAGCAAGAGCGGGATTGCCTGGTTGCCGACGCGTCGGAATTTCCAAAGCCGCAATCTATTGGGGCTTTCGATTCGCTGTGTTAGGCGTTTTGGGCCGGGCGCCGGAACCCTCGGGAGTTTCCGCGCCACGGCCGGCCGAACGCATTTGGCGTGGCCGGAAACCGGTTTTAAGTCGGTGGTGAACAAATCGCGCGTGTGAAGAAAAAGTAACATTGCGGTATGTGCTCTGTTCATTGCTCGTTCACGCGCGTGAGGCTCTTCTGGAGTTCAGATATCGTGCGGCTTACATTTGGAGATCAGCTTGCGCCTGCTTGTCGTTGAAGATGATCCCGATCTAAATCGCCAGCTCACCACAGCCCTGACCGACGCCGGTTATGTGGTCGATCGCGCCTTCGACGGGGAAGAAGGACATTTCCTCGGCGACAGCGAACCCTATGACGCGGTGGTGCTTGATATCGGCCTGCCGAAGATGGACGGCATTTCGGTGCTGGAGGCCTGGCGTCGCAACGGGCGCGTGATGCCGGTTCTGATTCTCACCGCGCGCGACCGCTGGAGCGACAAGGTGCAGGGCTTCGATGCCGGCGCCGACGATTATGTCGCCAAGCCGTTTCATCTCGAAGAAATCCTGGCTCGAATTCGCGCGCTGCTGCGGCGCTCGACGGGCCACGCGCAGTCCGAACTGACCTGCGGCCCGGTTTCGCTCGATACCCGCACCGGCCGGGTCAGCGTGGCCGGCAATCCGATCAAGATGACCTCGCACGAGTATCGGCTGCTGGCCTATCTGATGCACCACACCGGGCGCGTGGTGTCGCGCACCGAGTTGGTCGAACATCTTTACGACCAGGACTTCGATCGCGACTCCAACACCATCGAAGTTTTCGTGGGACGCATCCGCAAGAAACTGGACGTCGACATCATCCAGACCGTGCGGGGGCTTGGCTATCTGCTGACGCCGCCCGCGCCCAATGCTTGATCCCAATGCTTGATCTTGGGCCATTTGACGATCGGGTATTGATCGGGTCCCGGACTTGCCCTCTTGTTCGGGCATGATCCCGTCTGAAAACCGGCCACGATCGATCCGGCCCGCGCCCGCGCACCTGATTTTCGGGGCCGTGGGCTGATGCGCGCCTCTTCGCTCGCCACCCGGCTGTTCCTGTCCGCGACCGCGTGGGTGGTGGTCATCCTGATCATCACCGGCTTCGTGCTGTCGTCGGTCTATCGCGATGCCACCGAGCGGGCTTTCGACCGCCGCCTCAACCTTTATCTGCGGACATTGATCGCGGAAGTCGCGACCCCGGATGAACCGCCGGACCGCCAGTTCCAGTCGCTGGGCGAGCCTTTGTTCGAGCTGCCGCTGTCCGGCTGGTATTGGCAGATCACCCGTACCGATACCGAAAAGGCCGAGACCCGGGCCTCGCGCTCGCTGTGGGACAAGAAGCTGCCGAAGCTCGACGAGAGCGCCGAGTTGACCGCCGCCGGGGTCCGCCTCGGCTATGTCGATGGTCCGGAAGGCCAGGACCTGCGAATGGTGGAGCGGCCGGTCGATCTCGGCGCCGACGGCAAGTTCCTGGTCAGCGTGGCCGGCGATGCCACCGAGATTTTCGATGAAACGCGCAGTTTCGATTATTACCTCGGGGGCACCTTCGCCGCGCTCGGCATCGTGCTGCTGCTGACCACGATCTTCCAGGTCCGCTTCGGCCTGGCGCCGCTGAAACGAATCTCGGACTCGATCGCCGATATTCGCTCCGGCCGCGCCGAACGGCTCGAGGGTCAGTTCCCCGTCGAAATCGCGCCGCTGGCGCGCGAGACCAACGCCTTGATCGACGCCAATCGCGAGATCGTCGAGCGCGCGCGGACCCATGTCGGCAACCTTGCCCATGCCATCAAGACGCCGCTATCGGTCATCGTCAACGAGGCATCCGCGCACGGCGCCGATCCGTTCGCGACCAAGGTGCTGGAGCAGGCCGATGTGATGCGCGACCAGGTGGCGCACCATCTGGAGCGGGCGCGGATCGCGGCCCGTCTCACCATCGTCGGTACGGTCACCGAGGTCGCGCCCGCGATCGAGGCGCTGCGCCGGACCATGGAGAAAATCCATCGCGATCGCGGCATTGTCATCGAGGTCGAGGCCGATCCCCAGGCGAAGTTTCGCGGCGAACGGCAGGATTTCGAGGAGATGGCCGGCAACCTGGTCGACAACGCCTGCAAATGGGCGGCTTCCCGCGTGTTCATCGAAATGCGGGTGGAACGGCCGGTCGAGCCGGGTGCCGGCCCGATATTGCGGATCATCGTCGACGACGACGGACGCGGGCTTTCAGCGGCCGAGCGCGCGCAGGTCGCGCGCCGTGGCCAGCGGCTGGATGAGTCGAAGCCGGGTTCCGGGCTCGGGCTTTCGATCGTGGTCGACCTCGCCGCGCTGTATGGCGGCAGCCTTGTGCTCGGCAACGCGCCGATCGGAGGGTTGCGGGCGGAATTGGCGTTGCCTGGGGTTTGAACCTGGATGTTGCCGAAACCCGGCAAAAGCGCCGCCGAAGCTGCCGTTCGGTCGATTGTTCCTAAACGACTTCTTAACGCCGCGGCTTTTATGATGATCAGTGGACACATCGGCCGTCCGCCGATACGAAACGTGCACCCGGGCACATGAGCCAGACATCGAATGAGCGGCTGAGAGAGTATCTCGCGCAGCTTCCGCCGCAGTCGCAGGCGCTGCTGATGCGGGAGTTCGAGCGCGCCATCGAGCGTGGCGAAGACGCGGTGGTCGCGAACTTCGTGCTGGAACAATTGCGCCAGATCGTGCGCGGGTCCGACGAGCCGACACGGCCGCGCACCGACGATCCGGCCCGGCTGCTGTTCCGCCCGCTGGAGCCTTTTCTGATCGAAGGCAATTTTCCGAGGCGGCCGGGTCAGATCCGCCGCGCCTCGCTGCTGCCGATGTGGCAATGGCTGATCCGCGATGGCGCGCCCGACCAGGCCCACGAATTTGAAGCAGCACTCGACCGGGCGCGCGACACCGAAACCTCGGCGGCTGTCGAAGCCGCGGTCCGCACCTTCCAGCGCGCGGCGGCCGACGCGATCGCCAAGCTGATTGCCGACGGCGACCGACGGGCGATGGCGCGTGTCGGCGGCCCCGACGTACTCGAGGATTTGGTGCCGATCGGCTCGATCCTGCAGGGGCGTGACGCGATCGACACGCTCAACGGGCGGCTGCCTGCCCAGTTCAGGCTTTTCGCGGATTCGCAGATCGCATCGGTCTCAGCCGCGCTCAACGTCCCTACGTTGCAGACGCCGCAATTATTGCCGTTCGCGTTGTCGCTGGTGATGCAGCGGCTGTCGGCGCCCTGGCAAATCATCCGCCTCGCCATCAAGATGGCCGCGTCCGACGATGAAATCCGCGTTGCCGCCACGCCTTACGGCGTCGCCGTCTCGATCGCGCTGCACGAGCTGTCTTATTTGGCCGCGGTGTTGCGCACCGATATCAGGCGAGGCCAGTTCGACAACGTCTCCGAACTGCTCAAGACGCTGCATGACGGCGTCCGCGGCTTGCGGACCGAACTCGACCTGCGCAATGATTCGACCTGGGGCAAGCAACTGACGTCGATCCGGGCGGAAATTTCCAACGCGCTGCAATCCGAAATCGACAGCGTACCCGGCCGCGTCCGGCGCATCCTGCGCCAGCGCGCCGACAAGGATATTTCGGTAGCCACCAGGGTCGATTCCACCGAGGTCGATGAAGCGGCGGCACTGATCGATTTCGTCGCGGTGTGCCGCATCTATGCCAGCGAGCTTGCGATCAACGAAGTGACGTTGCGGACCTATTCCGATTTGCAGCAATACGTCGAACAATCCACCGAGGCGCTGGTGCAATCGCTGCGCAGTGGCGATCTCAAGACGCGTCCCTACCGCCAGATGCAGGTCCAGGCCGCGATCCGCTTCTGCGAATTGCTGTTCGGCCATGACTACGCCTCGTTGATGAGCCGGGCGGCCGAGAACGCGGTGACCGGCGAACGCAAATCTTCCCGCGCCGGGTAAAAAGATAGCATAAACTTCGAAATACTATTTGTAGTTGACGACATGAAGCGACGCACGTACCGTCGTGGCCATGAACTCGATCATCAATTTCATCGAACTTGAAAACCGCGTCATCTCGGCGACCTATCGCAACCTCATGATCAAGGCGAAGGTCGTGCTGGTCGACAAGGCCAGCGGCGAGCCGTTGCCGGATCCCGTCACCACGATCGCTTCGCCGGCCCCCGCCGGGTTGTTGAGGATCCGGCTGCCGGATTCCATCAAGTCGGGGGCTTATTATTTGAAGGCTCTGAACGGGCGTGGCGAGCCCGCGGCGCAAAGCGCCGAGTTCTACGTGGGCTAGGTCCATCGGCTAAGTCATGGGCTAATCGGGATTTTGTCGGCTTCGCCGGATCTCCGCGATAGCAAATTCAGCGCAATAATTGCCAATTGCCGGGCTTGCCGCCCGTGGTGTAAAGCGGCGCATCGGCGCATGTTTTGGGCGCCACCGGAACCCGCTTGATGACGCTGTGGTTTGTGTTCGCGCTGATGACGGCAGCGGCGATTTTCGCCGTGCTCTGGCCGCTGGGCCGCGGCGGCCAGCCGCGAAACGACGCCAGCGAGGCAACGGTCTACAAGGATCAACTTGTCGAGATCGACCGTGATCTCGCCGCGGGACTGATCGGCGCCCCCGAGGCCGAGGCCGCGCGCGTCGAAATCAGCCGCCGTCTGTTGGCCGCGGTCGACCATCGGCGCGAGCCTCCGACCGCATCGAGCCTCAGGCTGCGTCGCTCGGCTGCGCTGATCGCCCTGGTGGGGCTGCCGATCCTGTCGGTGGCTTTTTACCTTCCGCTGGGTTCGCCGCGATTGGCCGATTTCCCGCTGGCAGCGCGCATCCATGCGCCTGACGCCACCCAGCCGCTCGACAATCTGGTCGCGCAGGTCGAGGCGCATCTGGAGAAAAACCCGACCGACGGTCGGGGCTGGAACGTGCTCGCACCGGTGCTGGTACGGCTCGGCCGTTACGACGACGCGGTGCGCGCCTATCACAATTCGATCACTTACAACGGCGACAGTGCCGACCGCCGGGCCGATCTCGGCGAAGCCATGGCCGGGGCCGCGGGTGGCGTGGTGACGTCGGAGGCCAAGGCCGAATTCGAGCGCGCCGTGGCGCTCGACGCCGACGAGGTCAAGGCGCGCTATTTCTTAGGGGTGGTGGCCGAGCAGGATGGCCGCGGTGCCGACGCCGCCTCGATCTGGAACGCGATGCTGGCAAAGGCGCCGCCGGATGCGCCGTGGCGTCCGCTGATTCAGGCAGCCCTGGTCCGGGTTGGGGGTGCTGCCGCGCCGGCGCTGCCGGATGGCGCGATGGCCGCGGCCAAGGATATGAGCGAGGCCGACCGGGGTGCGATGATCCACACCATGGTGGATCGTCTGGCCAGCCGGTTGAAGCAGAATGGCGATGATGTCGAGGGATGGCTGCGGCTGGTGCGGGCCTATATGGTGATGGGCGATCGCGATAAGGCCAGAGGCGCGCAGGCGGATGCCCGTCAGGCCGTCGCCAATGACGCCGAACGGCTGCGGCAACTCAATGAAGGCCTGAAAAATCTCGGGCTTGATGGATAGAATGATGCCGAAGCTTAGAGAGTACGCATGACGCGCAAGCAGCGGCGGTTGACGATGATCGGCGGTTCGCTCGCGGTGCTCGCGGTTGCGGCAGGGCTGGTGCTGAACGCGATGCGCGATTCAATCGTGTTTTTCTCGACACCAGTGATGGTGGCGGAGAAACATATTCCGGCGGGCCGGCGGTTCCGGCTGGGCGGCCTGGTTGAGAAGGGTTCGCTGGTGCACGGCGCCGATCTCGCCGTCACGTTCAAGGTCGGCGATGGCGGCGCCACGCTGCCGGTTTCTTTCAAGGGGATATTGCCCGATCTGTTTCGCGAGGGGCAGGGCGTGGTCGCCGAAGGCGCGCTCGATGTGTCAGGCGTATTTCGAGCCGACACCGTGCTTGCCAAGCATGACGAGACCTACATGCCCAAGGATGTCGCGGACGCGCTGAAGAAGCAGGGCCACTGGAAGGACGATTACGGCGACAAATCGCAGGCGGCGCAGGCCGATCAAAGCGCGCCGAAGGGAGTGCCGCAATGATCGCGGAAGCCGGACATTACGCGCTGGTACTGGCGCTCGC
Source organism: Bradyrhizobium sp. S69 (assembly GCF_009766005.1). Classification (GTDB taxonomy): domain Bacteria; phylum Pseudomonadota; class Alphaproteobacteria; order Rhizobiales; family Xanthobacteraceae; genus Bradyrhizobium. Next base: position 311,165 of record NZ_LMUK01000042.1, read on the forward strand.
ACTGGCACTGATTCAGTCGACGGTGCCGATTCTCGGGGCGCGATGGCACGATCCGGCCTTGATGAATGTCGCGCGCTCGACGGCGCTGGCGCAATTGTTGTTCGTCGGCGGCTCGTTCGCAGCGCTGGTCACGCTGCATGTCACGTCCGATTTCTCCGTCGTCAATGTGTTCGAGAATTCGCATTCGCTCAAGCCGCTGATCTACAAGATCACTGGCGTGTGGGGCAATCATGAAGGCTCGATGCTGCTCTGGGTGTCGATCCTGGCCTTGTTCGGCGGCCTCGTCGCGGCCTTCGGCAACAATCTGCCGCTGTCGCTGCGCGCCCATGTGCTGGCGGTGCAGGCCTGGATCGCCAGCGCATTCTATCTGTTCATCCTGATCACCTCGAACCCGTTCCTGCGGATTGCCAATCCGCCGATCGAGGGCCGCGATCTCAATCCGGTGCTGCAGGACATCGGCCTCGCGGTGCATCCGCCGATGCTCTATCTCGGTTATGTCGGGTTTTCGATCTCGTTTTCGTTTGCGGTCGCGGCCTTGCTCGAAGGACGGATAGACGCGGCGTGGGCGCGTTGGGTGCGGCCGTGGACGCTGCTGGCATGGATCTTCCTGACGCTCGGCATCGCGATGGGTTCGTATTGGGCCTATTACGAACTGGGCTGGGGCGGCTGGTGGTTCTGGGATCCGGTCGAAAATGCCTCGCTGATGCCATGGCTTGCCGGCACCGCGTTGCTGCACTCGGCCGTGGTGATGGAGAAACGCAATGCGTTGAAGGTCTGGACCATCCTGCTGTCGATCCTGACCTTCTCGCTGTCGCTGCTCGGCACCTTCCTGGTGCGCTCGGGCGTCCTGACCTCGGTGCATGCGTTCGCGACCGATCCGACGCGCGGCGTCTTCATCTTGCTGATCCTCTGCATCTTCATCGGCGGCAGTCTTTCGCTTTATGCATGGCGGGCTTCCGCGTTGAAGCAGGGCGGACTGTTCGCGCCGATCTCGCGCGAGGGCGCGCTGGTGCTCAACAATCTGTTTCTCACCACCGCCTGCGCCACGGTGTTCATCGGCACGCTGTATCCGCTGGCGCTGGAGGTGATTACCGGCGACAAGATCTCGGTCGGCGCGCCGTTTTTCAATCTGACCTTTGCGCCGCTGTTCGTTCCCTTGATGATCGCGGTGCCGTTTGGTCCGCTGTTGGCCTGGAAGCGCGGCGATCTGCTCGGCGCCGCGCAGCGACTGGTTGCCGCCGGTGTCGTTGCGCTGATCGCGATCGCGCTGTTGTGGGCATGGACATTGGGCGGAAGTACGCTGGCGCCACTCGCGATCGGGCTCGCGGTCTTTGTCATCGCCGGCGCGTTGAGCGATTTGGCCGAGCGTACCGGTTTGTTCCGGCTGCCGTTCGGAACCACGTTGCGGCGCGCGCGGGGATTGCCGCGTTCGTCCTGGGGCACGGTATTCGCACATGCCGGTGTCGGCGTAGCGCTGATCGGAATTGTCTGCGAGACCACCTGGAACACCGAATATATCGGTTCGATGAAGCCCCACGACACAGCTCATGTGGCCGGCTATGCGCTGACGCTCGACGGCGTGAGGCAGCAGCAAGGACCGAATTTCCGCGAGATGATCGCGCAGTTCACGGTCAGCCTCGGTGGCGAGCGATTGAGCGTGATGACACCGTCGAAGCGCAACTTTACCACGCGCGGATCGACCACCACCGAAGCGGCGCTGCTGACGCGCGGCGCCAGCCAGCTTTATATCTCGCTCGGCGAGACCGCGGCCGATGGTGAGGTCGCCGTGCGCATCTACCACAAGCCGATGGTGCTGTTGATCTGGTTCGGTCCGGTGCTGATGGCGTTCGGCGGCATGCTGTCGCTGTCGGACCGGCGGCTGCGGGTCGGCGCGCCGAAACCGGCGCGAGCGCCGCGCCAATTGCAGCCGGCGGAATGATCCGTTGAAGCAAATCCCCGCTCAGTTGTTGGCCTGCTTGTTCGCGGTGTCGGTGATGCTCGGATGCTCCGCCGCCCACGCGGTGCAGCCCGACGAGATCATGTCGGACCCGGCCAAGGAATTGCGGGCGCGGGATTTGTCGCGTGAACTGCGCTGCATGGTCTGCCAGAACCAGTCGATCGATGATTCAGAGGCGCCGCTGGCGCGCGACTTGCGGCTGTTGGTGCGCGAGCGGATCGCGGCCGGCGATAGCGATGCGCAGGTGCTTGATTTCCTGGTAGCGCGGTATGGCGAGTTCGTGCTGCTGAAACCCCGCGTCGAGCCTCACACCTTGTTGTTGTGGCTGTTACCGCCGCTGGCACTGGGTGGAGGAGGGGTGGCGCTGTGGATCAACGGCCGGCGTCGCTCGAAATCGGCGGCCGCGGGCGATGGTTCCACGGTCGAATTGACGGCGGACGAAGAAGCGCGGCTGCAACAGCTGATCGCGGAAGAGCCGTTGCCGGACCGTCCGGTTTAAAGCCCGCTTTGTAAGCGTACGGCAAGGCCGCCTCTCACCCTGCGCTAAACTGCCGCATTGGTTTTGGCCTTTATTACAAAAGTTTAACCCCGCCGCCAGCGCACTGTAAGGCGGAAATACCCATGTTGGATTTCACAGGGGTGCTTGCCCCGGGCACCTTCTTTTCAGGCTCCGGAGACTTTTTAAATGACCGACCGTCCCACCGATCTTTCCTCGCTTCCGTCCTATCAGTCGCCACGGCGTTCGCTGTTTTCGGCGCGTAGATTTGCATTGATGGCCTCGGTCGTCGCCGGCCTCGGCGTTGCCGCCTACGGCCTGTCCTCGCAGGGCGAGGTCGATATCTTCACGAGCCCGGCGCATGCGCAGGTCAACAATGAGGTCCGCAAGGTCGCACAGCCGATCGGCTTTGCCGACATTGTCGAGCATGTGAAGCCATCGGTGATCTCGGTGAAGGTCAACATCACCGAGAAGGTTTCTGCCAAGGACGACAGCAACAACAACGACGATTCGCCGTTCCAGCCGGGCTCGCCGATGGAGCGCTTCTTCCGCCGCTTCGGTGGACCGGATGGCTTGCCCCCCGGCATGCGCGGCAATCCGCGCGGTGGACACGGCGCGGTGACCGGCCAGGGTTCTGGCTTCTTCATTTCCGCTGACGGTTTCGCCGTCACCAACAACCACGTGGTCGACGGCGCCGACAAGGTCGAAGTCACGACCGATGACGGCAAGGTCTTCAAGGCCAAGGTGATCGGCACCGACGCGCGTACCGATCTGGCGCTGATCAAGGTCGAGGGTGGTTCGGACTTCCCGTTCACCAAGCTTTCCGAGGGCAAGCCGCGGATCGGCGATTGGGTGCTGGCGGTCGGCAATCCGTTCGGCCTCGGTGGCACCGTCACCGCTGGTATCGTCTCGGCCAGCGGCCGCGACATCGGCAACGGCCCCTACGACGATTTCATCCAGATCGACGCCCCCGTGAACAAGGGCAACTCCGGTGGCCCGGCCTTCAACACCGAAGGTGAAGTGATCGGCGTCAACACCGCGATCTACTCGCCTTCCGGCGGCAGCGTCGGCATCGCGTTCTCGATCCCGGCCTCGACCGTGAAGAGCGTGATCGCGCAGCTCAAGGACAAGGGCACGGTCAGCCGCGGCTGGATCGGTGTCCAGATTCAGCCGGTTACGGCCGACATCGCCGACAGCCTCGGCCTCAAAAAGGCGGAAGGCGCGCTGGTCGCGGAGCCGCAGGCCAACGGCCCGGCAGCCAAGGCCGGTATCGAATCCGGCGATGTGATCACGTCGGTCAATGGCGAGTCGGTCAAGGATGCCCGCGAGCTCGCCCGCACCATCGGCGGTCTGGCTCCCGGCGCTTCCGTCAAGCTCAACGTCCTGCACAAGGGCACCGACAAGGTCGTGAACCTGACGCTCGGCCAATTGCCGAATACGCTGGAAGCCAAGGCCGACACCGACAACAACGGTGACGACAAGGGCAGCGCGACCAAGGGCACCGACGTGCCGAAGCTCGGCATGACGGTAGCGCCCGCCAACAGCGTTGCCGGCGCCGGCAAGGAAGGCGTCATCGTCACCGAGGTCGATCCGAAGAGTGCCGCGGCGGAGCGCGGCTTCAAGGAAGGCGACGTGATTCTCGAAGTCGCGGGAAAGACCGTTGCCAATGCCGGTGAAGTCCGCGAGGCGATCAACGCCGCGCGCGCCGACAACAAGAATAGCGTTTTGATGCGGGTCAAGAGCGGCGGGTCGTCGCGCTTCGTCGCGGTGCCGCTGGCGAAAGGCTGAGATCGACGTTCTCTCGAGATGGAAGGCGTCGCCGGCACAGTCGCCCCCGCCGACGGCTCTTTCCGGGGGGCGGGTCAAAAGCTCGCTCCCTCACGTTCCTTCCGGTGGAATCCGCCCCCCTCCGTCGGAAGGTCAAAGGGCGGTGAGGTCCCCCCAGCTTCACCGCCCGCTTTTTCACCTTGAACATGGTCCGGAACAGCCGGCACCGGTTTTCCGGATCATGTTCAAACATGAGGTTAGAGGCGCCGGGTCGCCTTGCATGATGATGCCGCCCGCGCCATGGTGACAGAAGGCTGGCCCACTTGACCGCAACCGATCCCCATATGCGCCTCTTGATCATAGAAGACGACCGCGAGTCCGCCGACTATCTGGTCAAGGCGTTCCGTGAAGTCGGCTACGTCGCCGATCTCGCCAGCGATGGCGAGGAGGGGCTGACCCTGGCCGAGAGCGGCGATTACGACGTGCTGGTGATCGACCGCATGCTGCCGAAGCGCGACGGCCTGTCCTTGATCGGCACCTTGCGCGAAAAGGGCGATCGCACCCCGGCGCTGATCCTGTCGGCGCTCGGGCAGGTCGATGACCGCATCAAGGGATTGCGCGCCGGCGGCGACGATTATCTGCCGAAGCCCTATTCATTCGCCGAGCTTCTGGCACGGGTCGAGGTATTGTCACGCCGCCATGGCGGCCCGGCCGAGGAAACCACCTATCGCGTCGGCGATCTCGAGCTCGATCGGCTGTCGCATCGGGTGGCCCGCGGCAAGGATGAGCTGACCTTGCAACCCCGCGAATTCAGGCTGCTGGAATATCTGATGAAGCACGCCGGCCAGGTGGTGACGCGAACCATGCTGCTGGAGAACGTCTGGGACTATCATTTCGATCCGCAGACCAATGTCATCGATGTCCACATTTCCCGGCTGCGCTCCAAGATCGACAAGGGCTTTGAGCGGCCCTTGCTGCATACCATCCGCGGCGCGGGGTATATGATTCGTGACGGCATCAGATAGGTTCCGCCGGAAGATAAAAGCCCCGTTAAAGCGGGGCTTTTTTCGTTTCGCTTGCCGGCGTCCGCATGCCCGCCATATTTCTCGCCTTTGAGATCCTCGATGCCGATCGCCTCGCAAAAGGGGGCCGTGGCAGCCTTTGCCACCGCCCGCAATCCCGCCAAAGCGTTTTCGAGCCAACGGGTCGCGCGAATGCGCGCCCGATGACAGGCTCCGTGGGCACCGGTTCGCGTGAAGAAACGCGTCTTAACAAAGACCTAGATTGCCAACACGACGTCAGTCGCCTCGGATAGGGCCTGTGCACCACCTATACTTCACCCCGACGAATCAGGCAGTTGAGATCGCGCGCTTCGGCGTGATCGCGAAGTCGAGGCGGTGGGCTGCCGCCATGCCGGGTTCTAACCGCAGGCCGAGATCACCATGAGCGTCCCCGGAACCCGCCCATCTGCCATCGCGCGTATCCGGGCGTTGCTGAACCAGCCCACCCATTCCTATCGCCCGGCGACCACGATTTTCCTCGATTTGAACGTCGATCGGGTCGCCGAGGAATTGCAGCTCGTGGCGCGCGGAACGGAGCGCGGCTCGGAGAACCGGCCGACGGCCGATGCGCAAACCTTCGATGACGTGGAGCATCAGGTCGTCGAACGGATAGAGGCCCACAAGCAGGATGGGCATTCCATCTATCTCGATCAGCTCCACACCTACGACGAACGCATCACCGCGCTGAGTTTCGAGGAGCGTTTTGCGACCATTCAGCAAGCCGCTCCCGAAGCGGTGGGCGACTTTCGCGCCGAGGCCACAATGGGGCGCGACGAGCTGTTCGTGCTGCGTCGCCGCCTCAATGAAAACGAGATCGAGCGCGAGCGGTTTCGCGCACGTCACCGGATCGAGCGGCCGGCACGGCTGGCGAGCCCGGGCAAGGTCGTGCTGAAGATCGGCGTGCTGGCGATCCTGTTCATCATCGAGGTGGTCATCAACGGCAGCTTTCTCGCAAAGGCCAATGTCGGCGGCCTGCTCGGCGGCGCCGCCCAGGCCGTGACGTTCGCCGCGCTGAATATCATCGCCAGTTTTTTCTGGGGGATGGTGCTGATCAGGCTGGTAAACCGCCGCAACTACTTCCTCAAGCTGATCGGCCTGCTGTCGTTCCTGGCCTATTTCGTATTCGCGGTGACGCTTAACCTGACGCTGTCACATCTTCGCGAGATTCCGCCCAGCGTCAGCGTCAGTGGCGACGTCGGCCAGGAGGTCCTGCACCGGCTGTTGACCGCGCCTTACGCGCTCACCGACGTCAATTCATGGGTTTTCTTCTCGATCGGCCTTATTTTCTCGTTGATCGCGATGGCAGATGGTTTGCTGTTTTTCGACCCCTATATCGGCTATGCCGGCCTCGAGCGGCGCTGGATCGACGCCAGCAGGCAGTTTGCCAATGCGAGAAGTGAACTGATCGAACGGCTGCGGGATATTCGTGAAGATGCGACTGAAACCATGAACGAGGCCGCGCGCGACCTCTCGGTCCGGCGGAGTGAGTTTGACTCGCTTTTGCAGGGCCGCGGACGTCTCGCCCAGCGTTTCAGCCAGCATCAAAACCAGATCGAGCAGGCCTGCCGTGCCTTGCTCGAAATCTATCGCGAAGCCAACCGAAGAGCCCGCTCGGTTCCGGCGCCGGACTATTTTGCCAAAGCCTACACCATGGAGCGCATCAGCTATACCGGAGCGGAGCCCGATTCGACCGCGCGCGAGACCCTCCGACAAATGATTGCCGATACCCAGCAACTGCTGAGCCAGCAGATCAAGGCCATCCACGACGCCTTCGACAACGCCGTGCTTACTTATCGCGAGATCGACGAGCTGCTGCCGGAGAAGAAGAGTGGCTAGACGGCGTCCGAGGCAGCGGAGCGGGCCGGGCCTCGGTTGGTCGGGGGTTGCCGGCGGCTTGCTGCTGTTGCTGGCGATCGTATCCGGCGCAACGCTGGCCTACTTCTATTTTTCGACGCCGGCGCGACCGATCCTCGACGCCGAGAGCCTCTGTCCGGTCAGCGGCCCGCAGGGTATTACGGTGGTTCTGGTCGATACGTCGGACGATCTTCCCGCGACGACACAGCGCGAGGTGCTGGGGCAGCTCGATGACATGATCACGACGCTGCCGCCGTTCTACAGGCTCGACATCCGGGTTCTCGATATCGCGGCCGGGCGTAGCCGCTCGCTGTTCTCGAAATGCAATCCCGGCGACGGCGCGGGCTTGAGCCAGTGGACCGACAATCCGCGCATCGCCCGCTTGCGGTGGATCGGGGATTTTCGAAAACCTGCCGCCGATGCCGTGAAAAACAGCATCGCCGCCGCCAAGGCCAATAGCTCGCCGATCATGGCCGCGATCCAGGATATCGCCATCGGCGAGTTTTCCAGCGCGGCGAGCCAGGACGTCAGGAAAACGCTTTACGTGATTTCCGACATGATCGAATACACCCGGGACTATAGCCAATATCCTAAGGCCGGGGATCTGACGTTCCAGCGCTACAAGCAATCTCCGGCCTATCTGAAGTTTCGCACCGACCTGCATGGCGCGACCGTCATCATCCGCTACGTAACGCGTCAGTCGAATGGCCAGCCTGTGGTGGACGGCACGAAACACATGGAGTTCTGGAAAGCCTGGATCGAGGACAACCGGGGCCTATTTGGCGGAGCCAAGCGGCTCCAGGGGGCTTAAGACGTGGCTATCAACAGAGAGATGCCCAATCTGCCGCCCGGCCTGGTCAATGGCCTGCTGTTCTTTGCCGTGGTGGTCACAGGCGTTGGCTACATTATTTTCTCCAAGCTGAACGACTTCGGCGCCGTGGCGGTGACGGCGGTGCCGGTTCTGGTCATGATCGGATATGCCGTCCTGCTTGCGGCGCGACCGTTCCGGCTGCGCGACGACCAGTCCGGCGATAACCTCTATTACATGGGTTTCCTGTTTACCCTCACCAGCCTCGCGGTTTCGCTCTATCAGTTTTCCGCGGCCGGTTCCGCCGAGCAGATCGTCCAGAACTTCGGTATCGCCATTGCGTCTACGATCGCGGGCATCAGCATGCGCATCTTCTTCAACCAGATGCGGCGCGATCCGATCGAGGTCGAAGCCTCGGCACGGATGGAGCTGGCCGAAGCCTCGCGGCGGGTGAAGCGCGAACTCGAGAGCACCATCCTCGAATTCGGTTATTTTCGCCGCATGACCCAGCAATCGGCCAGCGACGCGGTGGATGAAGTGCGCGAGAGCATCGGCCGCGCGCGGGAGAAGCTGGCCGGCGAGATCGAGAAGTTCGTCCTGACCCAGGGCCAGCCGTTCGAGGATGCATCGAAGCGGTCCTCCGAAACGCTCGACGGCATGAACGAAAGGACCGTGCAGATCCTCGAAGTATCCAGGCACTTGGTCCAGGAGGGCGAACAGCTCGCCAAGAGCACGGCCAGCGTCGTCAAGGCGATCGACTCGCTGCTGGCCGAACTCGGATCGCTGCGAACCCCGGCAACAGCCGCCGAAGACAAATTGGCGCCCTTGATTGAAAACCTGACGCAAGTGGTCGACAAGCTCAACACGAGCGCGGAAGCGCAGTCGGAAAACATCGACATCAATCTCAGGCAAACCCACAGCGTCGTGGTCGCCGTCAACCAGCTATTGCGGGAAATCCGCACGGTCGAGACGGCGCGCCCCGCCGCGGGGACCTTTAGTGTGAAGGGTCGCGACAGATAATTCCTAGAGCATGCGTCAAGTGGATTGAAGCATGCTGAGTTTTGGATAGCGAGTGTGGTCATGAACGGGCAGATATTGCAGCAGCGCTCTTCGTACCGGCAAGGTCTGGTTCTCGGGCTCACGATGGCCGAAATCATGATCTTGCTGGTGTTTTGCCTGCTGATCGCGATGGCGACATTTTTGAAACGGGAAGAGACCAAGCGCGTTGCCGCCGAACAGGAGCTGCAGCAGCAAAAGCAGCAGAATGAACGCAATCGCGGCGTCGTCGCCGAGCTTCGCAAGAATGCGGATCTGGCCGAGAAGCTCTTGAGCCAGTCCGGCCTCAGCGACCCCCAGGCGATCGACCAGTACTGGCGCGAGCTGGTGGATAGCCGGGCCGCGGTGACCGATATCGAGAAGAGCGGCGTGTCGCTCAACCAACTCCGTGAAGGCATGGCAACCGTTGCAACGCTGCGTTCCAACGGCATCGACGTCGACACGGCCATTCGCAATGCGCAGATCGTCGCCGCGATCAACCGCGCGATGACCAAGCCGGGGCAACCGGAGCCATCGACGCAGGCCATCCTCGATACCCTGGCGCGAGGGTCGGCGGGGCCGGGATCGGGCGCCAACCAATGGCCTCCGATCATCAGGATGAGCGAGGCCGACGGCTATTTCTTCAAATCCGGAAGCGCCGAATTGTCCGCGGCCTTTCACGATACGCTTGTCAGCAAGACACCGGCCGAGATTCTCACCTACATCAAGAAGTACGACGTCGACGTGGTCGAGGTGGTCGGCCACACCGACGAACGGCCGATCGGGCTGCGGCAGTATTCCAATCTCGACCGGGACCTGCCGTCGGTTCTCAACAGCACGGCCAGCGTCGGCAGCCTTATCCCTGTCGATAACGCGGGACTTGGGCTCGCGCGTGCCGTCGCGGTCGTGAGCGTATTGCGCCAGAGCCCGCTGCTGGCCGGATATAAGCTGATCCCGATGTCGGCAGCCCAACTCGTGAACATCGATGAGACGCTGTCGATATCGGGATCGCCGGGCGATATTCAGCAACGGCGCCGGATTGAAATTCGCCTGCGCAAATCGGTCCCAAGCGACCCGACGGCAAGCATCAATCCCGCGCCGGCGGTGCTGCCGCCCCCGAGCCTTTTCCATACCTATTGAACCGGAACGGGGCTCTGGTCTCCATTGACGGCGTCGAGCGCCGACACGACATATGCTGTATTGTTGGGCCAGGTCCCTGCTCAGGAGCAAGAAATGAACGCGCCTCCAAAGATCGGTCCCGTCAGTGCGCATTCTGACAGCGACGAACTCGTACGCTGGCTGACCAACGACACCCGCGACGAGCGCTTCCTGGACAATATTTTCGCCGAGCTGTGTGTCCGGATCCAGCAGGCCAACATTCCCGTCAAGCGGGCGACGCTTCATATCATGATCCACCATCCGCAATGGCTGGGCGCCCGCTTCGTCTGGGCCGACGGGATGCACGAGGCCGAGATTGCGAGGCTCGACTACGATGTCAGGGAGCGCTCCGAATACATCGGTAGTCCGGCCAACGAAATCCATGACGGCGCGACGGAAGTGCGCGAGAATCTCGAACGCGATCCCGCGCTCGGCCGCAAGCACGCGGTCTTTGACGAGATGCGGAACAAAGGCCTGACCGATTACGTGGCGTGGCCGTTCTACCATACGCTCGGCAAGCGGCATTTCGTGACCTTTGCAACCGACCGGCCCGGTGGTTTCGAGGACGCGCATATCGCCGCGCTCTTGAAACTGCTGCCGGTGCTGGCGCTGGTCAGCGAAATCCGCGTCAAGAACCGGCTGGCGCGAACGCTGCTCGAAACCTATGTCGGATCGCATGCCAGCGAACTCATTCTGGCCGGCGCCACCAGGCGCGGGACCGGAACGACGGTACGCGCCGCGATCCTGATCTGCGATCTGCGCGATTTCACCCGGATCTCCGACAACTGGCCGCGCGATGACGTGATTGATCTCTTAAACGGCTATTTCGACGCGATGTCGGAGCCGATCGAGCGACATGGCGGGGAGATCCTGAAATTCATCGGCGACGGTCTGCTGGCGATTTTTCCGCTCAGCGAGCCGCAGGCGTGCGCAAACCTGTTGCATGCCGTATCCGAAGCCCGTCAGGCCATGGCTGCCCTGAACCAAAAGAATGGCGAAGAAAGCAGTCGCGCGCCGCTGAACTACGGCATCGGCGTCCATGTCGGCGACGTCATGTACGGCAATATCGGGTCGCGCACCCGGCTCGACTTCACCGTCATCGGTCCCGCGGTCAACATGGCTTCGCGGCTCGAGACCCTGACCAAACAGCTCGGCAAGCCGGTGCTGCTGTCCCGCGCCTTCGCCGATTTCGTCAAGGACGAGTTCGATCTGGAGCGCGTCGGCGAATATCCGGTGCGCGGCTTCAACGACCCGATCGAGCTGTTTGCGTTTCACGGCTGAAGGCTGCCGCCCGCATCCGCGCCATCTTGCCGGGATTTAATTTGGTTGGAACGGAACGGCGCTTTAACGTCTTCCTTGAGCCTGCCGTTTACGGTGGCGGCCTGCGGCATTCGTCGGTTTTGGCGATATTAGATCAGCGAAGATGCCGCTAAAGAATTGGAATTGCAGGGAAATTCGAAGAGAGGATGGCCGGCGCCAGCGGGCGCGGCGCTCAGAATGGGTAGATAATTGTGACGGCATTCGGCAAGCTCATACGCACCACGGCGTTCCGCCTGACGCTGGTCTATCTGTTTTTGTTTGCGCTGTTTGCGGCGTCGCTGCTGGGCTATTTTGCCTGGAACACGCGCCGCCTGATCACCGAACAGATCACCGGCACGGTCAACGCGGAAACCGGCGAGATCAGCGACATCTTCGCGCGCCGCGGATTGCGCGGCCTCGTCTTCACCATCGAGAACCGGGCGTTGCGCCCCGGCGCCAACCTTTACCTCGTGACCACGACGAACGGGCAGGCCATCGCCGGCAATGTCGGCTCGCTGGCGCCGGGCGTCATGGGGTCCTCCGGCTGGTCGGAGACCGCCTATCGCCGGCTTGACGACCAGGACAATACCGATCACCGCGCGCTGGTGCGCGTCACCGAGCTGACCAGCGGCTTCAGGCTATTGATCGGCCGCGATCTGGACGAACGCCGGCGGCTGTTCGGCATTGTCGCCAAGGCGGCGCAATGGTCGGTGTTGATCGTCATCGTGCTCGGCCTCGGCGGCGGCATCTTCGTGGCGCGCCGGGTGTTGCGGCGTATCGACGCCATGACCGGCACCACGCAGCGCATCATGGCGGGCGATCTCAGCGGGCGGTTGCCGGTCGGGCGCAGCGGCGATGAGCTCGATCGGCTGGCGGAAAACCTCAACGCCATGCTGGAACGGATCGAAGCTTTGATGGTCGGGCTGAAGGAAGTCTCCGACAACATCGCCCACGATCTGAAGACACCGCTGACGCGGCTGCGCAACCGCGCCGAGGAGGCGTTGGCGAAGTCGAGCAACGAGGCGGAATATCGCTCGGCGCTGGAGCGGACCATCGAGGAATCGGACGGCTTGATCCGGACCTTCAACGCGCTGTTGATGATCGCGCGCGCCGAGTCAGGGCAGGCGCGCGACAATATGACCGACTTCGATGCCGCTGATGTCGCCAATGGCATCCATGAGCTCTATGAGCCGCTGGCCGAAGACGACGACATGATGCTGCACGTCAAGAGCTCGCCGGCGCCGCTGCACGGCAATCGCGAATTGATCAGCCAGGCGCTGGCCAACCTGGTCGAGAATGCGATCAAATACGGCAAGCCGGTTCCGGCCGCGATGCCGCTCGGCGCGGATGCAACCGCCGGTTCCCGGGAGATCCTGATCGAAGCACGGCGCGACCGCGATTCCGTGCTGCTCAGCGTCACCGATCATGGGGCGGGTATTCCGGAAGCCGATCGCGGTCATGCGGTGGCGCGGTTTGTGCGGCTCGAGGCGAGCCGTACCCTGCCGGGCTCCGGGCTTGGCCTCAGCCTGGCGTCGGCGGTGGCGACGCTGCACGGCGGCGATCTGAGGCTCGGCGATGCCAATCCCGGATTGCGCGCCACGCTCGCTATCCCCGCGCGCAGCGGCGTCAGCGACCGGGTTGCGGCCCAAACACAGGATGTGCCACAGAAGGTGGCATGAGTCCCTCCGCATCCGACACCGCGGACCAACGCTGTCTGGCCGCGCGACTAGTCGACGGGCCGCGTTTGTCCGCCCCTCTTGAAGCAGAACGACGTCTGGCAGGCTGGCTCGCCGATCTCGATCAGGGGCAGGCGGCTGCGATCAGCCAGCGCACCACGCAATTTCCCCGGGCCCGTGAACTTCTTCTCGGCATCGCGGAAGCATCGCCTTATTTGTTCGACCTGATGCGCGCCGATGCCGCGCGTGCGATCCGGCTGTTCGACTGCGATCCGGACCGCCATCTGGCACAGCTCATCGAAGACACCAGCCGCGACGTGCAGGCTGCCGCCGCCGAGGCCGAGGTGATGCAACGGCTCCGCCGCATGAAATCGGAAGCCGCATTGCTGATCGCGCTATGCGATATCGGCGGCGTCTGGCCGGTGATGCGGGTGACGTCGGCGCTGACCGAGCTTGCGGTCCGTTCCGTGCAATCGGCGCTGCGGTATCTGCTGCGGCAGGAGGCGGCGCGCGCCAAGATATCGCCGCCGAGCCTCGAATATCCGGAGGAAAACAGCGGCCTGATCGTGCTGGCGATGGGCAAGATGGGCGCCGGCGAACTGAACTACTCCAGCGACATCGATCTGATCGTATTTTTCAATATGGATGCGCCGACCCTGGCGCCGGACATCGAACCGCAGCCGTTTTTCGTGCGGGTCACGCAGGGCCTGTCGCGGCTGTTGCAACAGCGCAATGGCGATGGATATGTGTTCCGGGTCGATCTGCGGCTGCGGCCGGATCCGGCTTCGACGCAGGTCGCGATCTCGACCGAGGCGGCGCTGCATTATTACGAGCGGGAAGGGCGCACCTGGGAGCGCGCCGCCATGATCAAGGCGCGGCCTTGCGCAGGCGATGCCAAAGCCGGCGAGGCGCTGCTCGCGGATATCGCGCCGTTCGTCTGGCGCAAGCATCTGGATTTCGCGGCATTGGCCGATGTGCACGACATGAAGCGGCAAATGCAGACCTATCGCGGCCAGAGCGGCATCGCGGTCGAGGGGCACAACGTCAAGATCGGCCGCGGCGGCATCCGTGAAATCGAGTTTTTCGCGCAGACCCAGCAATTGATCGCCGGCGGCCGCCATCCGCAATTGCGGGCGCGGCCGACGCTGGAGGCGCTCGAGGTGCTGGCGTCGAGCAACTGGATCACGTTCGAGGCGCGCGACGAAATGACCGCGGCCTATCTGTTCTTGCGGCGGGTCGAACACCGGCTGCAGATGGTGGCCGACGAGCAGACCCACACCCTGCCCGATAGCGCGGAAGCGATGGAGAGCTTCGCCCGGTTTTTCGGCTATGAAGGCCGTGCCGCCTTCGCAGACGATCTGCTCGGCCATCTCAATACCGTGCAGAAGCATTACGGCAAGCTGTTCGAGGGCGATCCGACCGGCACCGCGCAACTGCCTGCCGCCGATTACAACGCGGGCCCGGACGATTCCCGTCTGATCGCGCATCTGACCTCGCTTGGCTTCAAGAAGCCGGCTGCGGCGGCCAAGACGATCCAGCAATGGATGGTCGGCGATTATCGCGTGTTCCGCGCGGAAGCGACTCGCAGCGCTTTTGTCGAATTCGTTCCGGCGCTGATCGCAGGATTGGCGGATGCCGAAGAGCCCGACGATGCGGTGACGGCGTTCGACCGTTTCCTCGCGGCGCTACAGCGTGGCGGAAGGTTGATTTCCCTGCTCAGCCAGAACCGCGATCTGGTCGCGCTGGTGGCGCTGATTCTCGGCGCGGCACCTCGCCTCGGCGACATGCTGGCGCGGCAGCCGCAGCTGATGGACGGGTTGATCGATCCGCGTTTTTTTGGCGCGATGCCGGACCAGCGCGAATTGTCGACGCGCCTCGCGGCGACCTTGGCGGACGCCAATTCCTACGAGGAATTCCTCGATCGATTGCGCCTGTTCGGCCAGGAAAGCCTTTTCCTGATCGGCACCCGCATCCTCTCCGGTACGGTGTCGGCCTCGCAGGCCGGCATTGCGTTTGCCGATGTCGCCGAAGGCATCGTCAATACCGTGCACGGCCTGGTGACGGATTCGTTCGCCACGCAGCACGGCCGCATCAAAGAGCAGCAAACCGCGGTTCTGGCGATGGGCCGGCTGGGCAGCCGCGAGATGACCGCAACCTCCGATCTCGATCTGATCCTGCTGTATGATTTTGATCATGACACGCCGGATTCCGATGGCGCGCGATCGCTGAGTGGTGCGCATTATTTCGCCCGCTTCACCCAGCGGCTGATCAGCGCGTTCACGACGCGGACCAATTACGGCGGGCTTTACGACGTCGATATGCGGTTGCGGCCCTCGGGCCGGGCCGGTCCGGTGGCATCGCGGCTGGATTCGTTCGCGCAATATCAGGAGAAAGAAGCCTGGACCTGGGAGCATATGGCGTTGACCCGGGCCCGGGTCATTTCATCGTCACCGGCGTTCCGCCGCGAGATCGAGCTGGTCATTCGCGAGGTGCTGACCCGGCCGCGCGATGCGGCAATAGTGGCCACCGACGTCGCGGACATGCGCCGCGCCGTGGCGCTGGAGAAGGGCGAGGGCGATATCTGGGACCTGAAATATGCCGCGGGCGGTCTCGTCGACATCGATTTCATCGCGCAATATCTCCAGCTCGTTCACGCCGCCCGCACCCCGGAAATTCTCGACGTCAGCACGCTGCAGGTGCTGGATAATTCCGCGCGGCTCGGTGTGTTGCCGCAGGCCTCGGTGGAAATCCTGCGTTCCGCCGGCCGCCTCTATCATGATTTGACGCAAATCCTGCGGCTCTGCGTCACCGGTAAATTCAAGTCGGACGTCGCCGGAGACGACCTTCTGCGGGTGATGGCGCGCGCCGGCGACGCCCCGGACTTTTCGTCGCTGGAAGCGCGGGTACGCGAGACCCAGGGCGAAGTGCGGCGGGTGTTTTCCGCGCTGGTCGGTAACGGCAGTTAATGCTGCGGCTTCGGTGCATCGGCAGCCGCCTTGATCTGCACCGGAACCGATTTGTACGACGGCGTGCCCGATTTGGCGTCATAATGATCGAGCGCGATTAGCACATTGGCCTCGGGGTAATAGGCCGCGACCGATCCTTCGGCGATCTTGTAGGCGACCGCGGTCAGCCCGCGCATGATGCGCTCGCTGAGGCCAGAATCGGAGGGATCATCGACGCTGACGTCGACGACGTCGCCATGGCTCAAGCCGCGCTTTGATAGATCCTGCTCGTTGACGAAGATCACGTCGCGACGTCCGGTGATTCCCCGGTAGCGGTCGTTCAGCCCATACATCGTCGTGTTGTACTGATCGTGGCTGCGGATCGTGGTCAGCGTCAGCGCGTCCGCATTGCTCGGATCTTCTTCGAGGCCGGGATAGACTAGGAAATTGGCTTTCTTGTTCGGTGTCAGCCATTCGCGCTCCGATGCGGCGTTACGAAGCCGGAAGCCGCCGGGATGCTGGATGCTCGCGTTGAAATCCTTGAAGGCGGGAAATACACCTTCGATGCCGTCGCGAATCCTGCTGTAGTCCGCAATCAACTCGGCCCAGCGCACTTTTGTGTTCGGCAATGTCGCCATCGCCATTTCGGCGATGATCGCAGGCTCCGATTTCAAATGTTCGGAGGCGGGCTTCAGCCCGCCGCGCGACGCGTGCACCATCGACATCGAATCCTCGACCGTGACCGATTGCGCCCCTGTGGCCTGCATGTCGATTTCGGTGCGCCCCAGGCACGGCAGGATGAAGGATTGTTTGGCCAGCAGCAGGTGCGAGCGGTTGAGTTTGGTTGCGATATGGACCGCGAGATCGAGGCTGCGCATCGCCTCGAAGGTGGCCTTGGGATCGGACATCGCGACCGCGAGGTTGCCGCCGAGGCAGACCAGCGCCTTCGAGTGCCCGTCACGGATGGCCTTGATGGCTTCGACCGCATCGTGGCCTTTCGCGCGCGGTGGCTCGAAGCCGAAGATTCGGACGATGCCGTCGAGCAAGGCCTGGTTCGGAATCTCGGTAATCCCGACGGTGCGATCACCCTGGACGTTGGAATGGCCGCGCAGCGGCGAGATGCCGGCGCCCTCGCGTCCGATATTGCCGCGGAGCATCAGCAGGTTGGCGATTTGTTGCACATTGCCGGTGCCATGACGGTGCTGGGTGATGCCCATGCCGTAATTGATGATGACGCGATTGGCTTTGGCGTAGACGTTGCCGATGGCCTCGATATCGGACCGCGACAGGCCCGCGGCATCGACGATCGTCTCCCACGAGGTGGCCTCGAGATCCGCCAGCAAGGCGTCGATGCCGCTGGTGTGAGCTGCGATGAATTCGCGGTCGAGCACGCCGGGGCCGCCTTCGGCGAGGCTTTTGGCATCGAGCGCCAGCAGGGTTTTCATCATCCCCTTGAGCACCGCGATATCGCCGCCGACCTTGACCAGATAATAGGACGATGCGATCCGCGTCGACTCCAGCGTCAGCATTTCAATCGGGCTCTGCGGCGACGTAAAGCGCTCCAGCCCGCGTTCCCGCAGCGGATTGATCGCGACGATCGGCACGCCGCGTTTGGAGGCCTCGCGCAGCGTCGTCAGCATGCGCGGATGATTGGTGCCGGGATTGTGGCCGATGCAGAAGATGCAGTCGCTGTGGTCGAAATCTTCCAGCGTCACCGTTCCCTTGCCGACCCCGATCGATTCCGGCAGGCCGACGCTGGTGGCCTCGTGGCACATGTTGGAGCAATCGGGAAAATTATTGGTGCCGTATTCCCGCACGAACAGCTGATACATGAAGGCGGCCTCGTTCGAGGCCCGGCCCGAGGTGTAGAATTCCGCCATGTTCGGATCGGGCAAGGCGCGCAGCGCGGCGCCGATCTGGCTCATCGCGTCCTGCCATGAAATCGGCAGATACCGATCGGTGGCGCGGTCGTACACCATGGGGTGGGTCAACCGACCCTCGTTTTCGAGATCGAAATCGGGCCAGTTCCAGAGCTCGCCGACGGTATGCGCGGCAAAGAACTCGGGCGTGGTTCGTTTTGCCGTTGCCTCCCATGATACCGCCTTGGCGCCGTTCTCGCAGAATTCGAATGAAGAGGTGTGTTTTGGGTCCGGCCACGCGCAACCTGGGCAATCGAACCCTTGAGGCTGGTTCATGGTCAGAAGGCCATGAGTCTCCTTGCCGACGGCCATCTGGCCGCGGACCGCATCTGCCACGGCTTTGAGCGCGCCCCAGCCGGCGGCCGCGCCCTGATAATCCTCAACGCCTTTGATTTGCTTCCTGGTCATCGGGTCACCGTCCGCATCGAGGGATCCACATAGCGCCGGCGCAGGCCGATCGGCCAAGCGACAAGTTGCGGCCTGCCCTGTGGGTTCCACCTTGAAACCAGGGCAAGCCTATCGCGCTTGCGGCGGCGCTGTCGACCGACCACAGGTATGAGACGATGCTCAGCCAGAATTGGCTAACGGGAGATTGGCCGCGCGGGGCCTCGCGCGAGGCGCCTCAGGCGGTCTTCAGCGACTCCAGGGCCTCGCGCACGTTCGGATCGAGGCCCGCGCCACCGGCATCGAGATGGGCGAAGATCGCCTTGCGCATCCGAGGGTCCCAGAATTTATGGATATGGTCGGCGATGCCCGAGACCGCGTGCGCGTGGCCCTGGCTTCGGAAGAACCAGCCGATTTGATTGGCCATATAGATCAACCGGTCATGCGACGACGTCATGGATCGCTCCGTCGGCGGCAACGCCGAAGTTAATTCGTTCAGGGTGGGTAAAAATCTCGAATCCGTCGGCACGCGCGATGGCGGCAAGCGTAATGCCGGCGGCCTCCGCCATCCGCACCGCCAGCGCGGTCGGCGCCGACACCGCGACCATCAATGGAGCGCCCATCGCGGCCGTCTTCTGCACCATTTCGACCGACACCCGGCTGGTCAGCAGCACCATGCCCTCGCTGGCCGGGAACTTTTGATGCGCCAGCGCGCCGGCGAGCTTGTCCAGCGCATTGTGGCGGCCGACGTCCTCGCGCAGGGCGACGACGCCGCGCGCCGGCGTCCAGAACGCCGCGGCGTGGACCGCGCGCGTCTCGATATTGATGGTTTGCAGCGGCGGGATGCTCTGCATCGCCGCCATGATGTCGCGCGGCGAGAAGGATCGGCCTGGCGCGACGGTGGCGGCGGGGCGAATGGCTTCCGCGATCGAATCGATGCCGCAGAGGCCGCAGCCGGTGGGGCCCGCGATATGCCGCCGCCGTTCGCTCAGCCGGTCGGCCTTGGACTGCGCCAGCCACATCCGCAATTCGACGCCGTCGTCGAGATCGACGATATCGAGCGAGTCGATATCGGCGGGCGACTGGATGATGCCTTCGCTGAGGCCAAAGCCGATCGCGAAATCCTCGAGGTCGCGTGGCGTCGCCATCATCACCGCATAGGTGCCGCCATTATAGGTCAGCGCCAGCGCGGTCTCTTCCGGAATGATGCGCGTGCCTTCGCCAAAGCTGCCCTGATTAAGGCTGCCATCGCGCCAGACCTTGCGATCGACTGTGCGAACCGGATCGCGCAACGACTACTCCGCGGCTTCGACGACGGGCGCGATGCGGCGCGAATGGCGGGCCTGCTCGTCATAGGCTTTTTGCCATTCGGACGGGCCGTTCGACGGCGATATCTGCACCGCCGTGACCTTGTATTCCGGACAATTGGTCGCCCAGTCGGAGTAATCGGTCGTGATCACGTTGGCCTGGGTGTCGGGGTGGTGGAAGGTGGTGTAGACCACGCCCGGCGCGACCCGGTCGGTGATCTCCGCGCGCAACGTGGTTTCGCCGGCGCGGCTCTTGAGCCGTACCCAATCGCCATCGCGCACGCCGCGCTGCTCGGCATCGTGCGGGTGGATTTCCAGCATATCCTCGCTATGCCAGACGACGTTCTCGGTGCGGCGGGTCTGCGCGCCGACATTGTACTGGCTGAGGATGCGCCCGGTGGTCAGCAGCAGCGGATAGCGCGGACCGGTCCGCTCGTCGGTTGGAATGTATTCGGTGATGATGAACTTGCCCTTGCCGCGCACGAAGCCGCCGATATGCATCACCGGTGTGCCCTCGGGCGCCTTTTCGTTGCAGGGCCATTGCACCGAGCCGAGCTCGTCGAGCTTGGCAAAGGAAACACCGGCGAAGGTCGGCGTCAGCGCCGCGATCTCGTCCATGATCTCGGAAGGATGATTATAGGGCATGTCGAGGCCCATCGCCTTGGCGAGGCGAATGGTGACTTCCCAATCGGCCAGGCCGTTGCGCGGAGACACCACCTTGCGCACGCGCTGGATACGGCGTTCCGCGTTGGTGAAGGTGCCGTCCTTTTCGAGGAAGGTCGAACCGGGCAGGAAAACGTGGGCGTAGTTCGCGGTCTCGTTCAGGAAGAGATCGTGGACCACGACGCATTCCATCGACGACAGCGCCGCCACCACATGCTTGGTGTTCGG
The DNA here is from genome assembly GCF_009766005.1 of Bradyrhizobium sp. S69. Taxonomy (GTDB): domain Bacteria; phylum Pseudomonadota; class Alphaproteobacteria; order Rhizobiales; family Xanthobacteraceae; genus Bradyrhizobium. The sequence goes on from NZ_LMUK01000042.1 coordinate 331,722, forward strand.
GTCGGACTGCAGGATATCCTCGCCCTGCACGTAGATGCCCATGAAGGTGCCTTCGATCGCGGCATCGAACATATTGGGAATGCGCAGGCCGGGCTCGGGGTTGAGCTTGACGTTCCACATCGCCTCGAACTGTTCGCGCACCGCATCGCCGGCGATGTGGCGATAGCCCGGCAGCTCATGCGGGAACGAGCCCATGTCGCAGGAGCCCTGCACGTTGTTCTGCCCGCGCAGCGGATTCACGCCGACGCCGGGACGGCCGATATTGCCGGTCGCCATTGCGAGGTTGGCGATCGCGATCACGGTGGTGGTGCCCTGGCTGTGCTCGGTGACGCCGAGCCCATAATAGATCGCGCCGTTGCCACCGGTGGCGAACTGCCGCGCGGCTTCGCGCAAGGCCTTTGGGTCGACGCCGGTCATGATCGCGGTTGCTTCCGGGCTGTTCTTGGGATCGGCGACGAAGGTCGCCCATTCCTCGAACTCGCTCCAGTCGCAGCGTTCGCGCACAAAGGCTTCGTCGACGAGGCCTTCGGTCACGATGACATGAGCCAGCGCGGTCAGCACCGCGACATTGGTGCCCGGCATCAGCGGCAAATGCAGTGCCTTGACGTGAGGCGATTCCACCATCTCGGTGCGCCGCGGATCGACCACGATCAGCTTGGCACCCTGGCGCAGCCGCTTCTTGAGACGCGAGGCGAACACCGGATGCGCCGAGGCCGGGTTGGCGCCGATGATCATGACGACATCGGTTTCTTCCACCGAGTCGAAATCCTGAGTACCGGCCGAGGTGCCGAACGTGGCCGACAGGCCGTAGCCGGTCGGCGAATGGCAGACCCGGGCGCAGGTATCGACGTTGTTGTTGCCGAAGCCGGCGCGGATCAGCTTCTGCACCAGATAGGTTTCCTCGTTGGTGCAACGCGACGAGGTGATGCCGCCGACGGAGTCGCGGCCATATTTGGCCTGGATCCGCTTGAACTCGGAAGCCGCATAGTCGAACGCCTCATCCCACGACACTTCACGCCAGGGATCGGTGATCTTGTTGCGGATCATCGGATTGAGGATGCGTTCCTTGTGGTTGGTGTAACCCCAGGCGAAGCGTCCCTTGACGCAGGAATGGCCGCGATTGGCCTTGCCGTCCTTGTACGGCACCATGCGCACCACTTCCTCGCCGCGCATTTCCGCCTTGAAGGTGCAGCCGACGCCGCAATAGGCGCAGGTCGTCACCGCCGAATGTTCGGGCTGGCCGATCTCGATCACGGATTTTTCGGTCAGCGTCGCGGTCGGGCAAGCCTGAACACAGGCGCCGCAGGACACGCATTCGGAGCCGAGAAAACTCTCGCTCATGCCGGGCGACACCCGGCTGTCGAAACCGCGTCCGGAGATCGTCAGCGCGAAGGTGCCTTGCACTTCCTCGCAGGCCCGGACGCAGCGCGAGCAGACGATGCATTTCGAGGGATCGTAGGTGAAATAAGGGTTGGACTCGTCCTTCGGCATCCAGGCCGCGTTGGGCGTGCCGCTTGATTTGGCGAACACATGATTTTCGCCTTCATAGCCGTAGCGGACGTCGCGCAAGCCGACCGCGCCCGCCATGTCCTGCAATTCGCAGTCGCCGTTCGCCGCACAGGTCAGGCAGTCCAGCGGGTGATCGGAGATATAGAGCTCCATCACGCCCTTGCGCAGCTTCTTGAGCCGATCGTTCTGGGTGTGAACCACGAGGCCGTTCATCGCAGGCGTAGTGCAGGAGGCCGGCGTGCCGGCGCGGCCTTCGATTTCGACCAGGCATAGCCGGCAGGAGCCGAACGCATCGACCATGTCGGTGGCGCAGAGTTTCGGGATCTGCGTGCCGGCTTCCATCGCCGCGCGCATGATCGAGGTGCCCTCGGGCACCGTGACGCTCTGACCATCGATGGTCAGCGTGACCATGGTTTCGGATTTGGAGCGCGGCGTGCCGAAATCGGTTTCCTGAATCAGCGACATGACTGTTTCCTTTATTCCGCGGCCTGCAGGCGCGTGGGCGCGGGGCCGAAATCTTCCCGGAAATGTTTCAACGCACTCGAGACGGGATAGGGGGTGAAGCCGCCCAGCGCGCACAGCGACCCGAATTTCATGGTGTTGCAGAGGTCTTCGATGACAGCGATATTTTCCGCAACGCGTTCGCCGGCGCGGATCTTGTCGATGGTCTCGACGCCGCGGGTCGAACCGATCCGGCACGGCGTGCATTTGCCGCAGGATTCCACGGCGCAGAATTCCATCGCAAAGCGCGCCTGCTTCGACATGTCGACGCTGTCGTCGAATACCACGATGCCGCCATGGCCGATCAGGCCGTCGCGCGCGGCAAAGGATTCATAGTCGAACGGGGTGTCGAACAGCTCGCGCGGAAAATATGCGCCGAGCGGGCCGCCGACCTGCACCGCGCGAACCGGGCGTCCGGTAAAAGTGCCGCCGCCGACATCGTCGATCAGTTCGCCGAGCGTGATGCCGAAGGCGATCTCGAACAGGCCGCCATGCTTGATATTACCCGCGAGCTGGATCGGCATCGTGCCGCGCGAGCGGCCCATGCCGAAATCGGCATAGGCCTTGGCGCCGCCGGCGAGAATGAAGGGGATCGCGGCGAACGACAGCACGTTGTTGATCACGGTCGGCTTGCCGAACAGGCCCTTATGCGCCGGCAGCGGCGGCTTGGCGCGGACGATGCCGCGGCGGCCTTCGAGGCTTTCCAACAGCGAGGTTTCTTCGCCGCAGACATAGGCGCCGGCGCCGACCCGGACTTCGAGATCAAAATCGTGCGCCGAGCCGCAGATGCGTTCGCCGAGGAAATTCGCGCGTTTGGCAGCCGCGATCGCCGCGTTCATCGCTGCGACGGCATGCGGGTATTCCGAGCGGATGTAGATATAGCCCTTGGTGGCGCCCACCGTGATGCCGGCGATGGTCATGCCCTCGATCACGACAAAGGGATCGCCTTCCATGATCATGCGGTCGGCGAAGGTGCCGCTGTCGCCTTCGTCGGCGTTGCAGACGATATATTTCCGGTCGGCGCTGGCTTGCGCCACGGTTTTCCATTTGATGCCGGTCGGGAATCCGGCGCCGCCGCGGCCGCGCAATCCTGACGTCGTGACGTCGGCCAGTATCGCATCGCTGGTCAGCGTCAACGCCCGCTCCAGGCCCTTATAGCCGCCATGGGCGCGATAGTCCTCGACCGAACGCGGATCGACCACGCCGCACCGCGCAAACGTCAGGCGGGTCTGGCGCTTCAGCCAGGGAATCTCGTCGGTGATGCCAAGCCGCAGCGGGTGCGGGCCATTGCTGGCGATAGCTTCGAACAGCGAGGAGACATCCCCCGGGCTCACCGGGCCGTAGGCCACGCGGCCTTTCAAGGTCGCCACCTCGACCATCGGCTCCAGCCAATAGAGCCCGCGCGATCCGGTTCGCACGATGGTGATCGGCAGGCCGCGCTGTTCGGCTGCCTGCTCGAGTGCGGCAACGACGTCATCTGCACCGACGGCAATCGCGCCGGCATCGCGGGGAACGAAAATCCGCATTTTCATCGCTGCGCCTCCGCCACCAGCGCGTCGATGCGCGCCTCGTCGAGACGACCGACCACGCGGCCATCGAGCATCGCCGATGGCGCAGTGGCGCACAGGCCGAGGCAATAGATCGGCTCCAGGGTCACGCGATCGTCGGCGGTAGTGTTGCCGAGCGCGATGCCGAGTTTGGCTTCGGCGCGCGCGGCCAGCGCATCGCCGCCGGCGGCCTGGCAGGCTTCGGCGCGGCATAATTTCAGGACGTGCCGGCCGGCGGGCCGATGACGGAAATCATGATAGAACGTGAACACGCCATGGATCTCGGCGCGCGACAGATTGAGGGCCTGCGCGATCATCGGTATCGCGGGCTCCGGCACATAGCCGAAGGCTTCTTGCAGCGCGTGCAGGATCACCAATGTCGCGCCTTCCAGGCGCGCATGCTCGGCGATGATGTCCGCGCCCCGGTCCGCATTCCATGGTTCGTAAACTGGCGCCATTTGCCTTCTCTGTCAGAGGCTTATTTGTAAACCTATGAAAGCTGGAATCGATTTAAACATCAATAAAGCTGTCTCATGCTGCGATACGGAAACCGGATCGATCCGGATATGAAATCGTTTGATCGCAAATCTGAATAATGGCTAATTCCGGCGGTGGCGGGCCCATTGGATGCGGCCTTTAGGCGTACTGGGCCGCGAGCGGGCGTGATACGCTCACCGCGGGGACTCGTGAGGTGAGGGCGTTTTTTGATCGACAAGCTTGAATTGCTGCTGGCCTTGGCCAAGGAACGCCACTTCGGACGCGCCGCGGAGGCCTGTGGCGTGACCCAGCCGACGATGTCGACGAGCCTCAAGCAGCTCGAAGAAATCCTCGGCGTCATGCTGGTGCAACGCGGTTCGAGGTTCCAGGGCTTTACGCCCGAAGGCGAGCGGACGCTCGACTGGGCGCGGCGGATCGTCGGCGACGCCCGCGCGATGCGGCAGGAGATCAACGCGCTCAAGGAAGGCCTTTCCGGTGAGATCGCCCTGGCCGCGATCCCGACCGCGCTCGGCATGGTCGCTTCGCTGACCACGCCGTTCCGCGCCCGCCATCCCGATGTGCGCTTCCGCATCGTGTCCTGCACCTCGATCGAGGTGCTGGGGTTGCTGGAAAACCTCGAGGTCGATGCCGGCCTGACTTATCTGGAGAATGAACCGCTCGGCAAGGTCCGCTCGATCCCGCTCTACAATGAGAGCTACCTGTTGCTGACCTCGCCGGACGGCATGTTCGGCGATCGCGATCAGGTCACCTGGAAGGAAGTCGGCCAGGTGCCGCTGTGCCTGCTGACGCCCGATATGCAAAACCGCCGCATCATCGATCGCGCGCTGAAAGCCGCCGGCGCGGAGGCGACCCCGACGCTGACGTCGAATTCGATCATCGTGCTCTACACCCACGTCAAGACCGGGCGCTGGGCGAGCGTGATGCCGGCCAAGCTGGCGCAGACGCTGGGCCTGTCGGACGCGGTGCGAATGATCCCCATCGTCGATCCCACGGTGACCTACAGCGTTGGCCTGGTGGTGCCGCAGCGCGATCCGCTGACGCCGTTGATCGCCGCGCTGGCGCAGATCGCCCGCGAGGTCGCGCCGACGCTGGAGCCGTGAGGCGATCGTGGCACGACGGCGAGTTAGCTTGTAGGGCGGATTAGCGGAGCGTAATCCGCCGTCTTGTTTCACCGCTCGCCAAACGCCCCACTTTCCTCGACGTCGCCCGCCCAGGTGCTGCAATGGCGGATTACGCTCCGCTAATCCGCCCTACGGGCTCACCCTAACGCGGTGGGAAATCCGATGTATCTTCTTTCGAGCCCCGCGATACAAATCAAAGTGCGAGATGTCCCACAGAAAGCCGGCGGGATTCGCTTTGCAATTGATCAGCTGGAGAATCCAGACAGCATCGTCTTGCGCCCTGGTGGATGGTACGGCAACGACGTCTTATGCGGGATGATAGGGACCGTATCTGAGGGCCCTGAATCGAAAAGGCTATTTGCCGTTGTCGCAAGAGCTTTTCGTAAGCACCTCACAAAGCAGCAGGGATTTCTTGTTGGATCAGAGGCGCGGGTAGCGTGGAATGCAGGTGCGAGATTGACCATTGGAGCCTCGTCACCCTTGGAGTTCGACTTAAGACGGGAATCTGTTAGCCGGTAGCAATTCGGAATTTTAGCTCGTAGCTCGTAGGGCGGATTAGTTAGCCGAAGGCGTAATCCGCCGTTGCAGCGGTAGTGGCGGATTACGCTGCGCTAATCCGCCCTAGGATAGGTTGACGGACCGCGTGGCTGAAAAACCCGATGCGCGCAAAATCGAATTTGTTGAAGCGATTTAATCTGATTTGCCCTGACTATCCCTTCACATCTCCACGTTATTTCTGATTTTCAGAAATTATCCTTGACTCCAGACCCAAATCACCTGCCTATTCCTCCCATCCCGTCCTGAAGTAGAGGGGGCGTTGGCCATCGTCACTGACGTTGGGGCGGGGAGCGGTGGACGCCGATGCGCTTTTGACGAACGGCGCGTGAGGCGGACGGTTAAGTCGTGTGGTCCTGATGCCCCGATGCCGGCATCAAGTCGGTGATGATGCTTCGCATCACGCTGGCGACGGTGACAACAAAGCATGGTCTCGCCGAGGAGAGCACGAAACAGGCCGTTAAAACCATTGCGCAGGGAAGGCCGGACTGCTTCCGCTGAACCTGTATGCTCATGTGCGTTTTTGCTATCTGCTTTGCACATGAGACCGCGGGTGCAGCGCGCACCCGGTCTTCCCTGCGCCCTCTCTTGAGGGTCGCCTGCGTCCCTCTTGGGATCGCACTGCGCCCTCTCTTTTCGGGGCGAAACAAATTTGCAAACCTCGGGCGCAACGCGCGGTGAGATCGCGAGGCTGTGTCTCTTAGCAGCGTTGTTTGTTGAATGTTGAAATCCGAACAATCCACCCACGTCGTCCCGGCCCCGCGCCGGGACCCCAGCGTGAGCGCAATTGCGCTCATCGCGAGGGCGAGGACTCGCGTTTTCGGCATTGAGGCGAATGCTTTCTTTAATAACCAACGCCAGGGATTATGGGTCCCGGCGTTCGCCGGGACGACGGTGATGGGTGGAGCATCGTCATCAACGTCATTGCTAGGAGCGCTTGCGACGAAGCAATCCAGCTCTTTCTTTGGTCCTGGATTGCTTCGCTAACGCTCGCAATGACGAGCTATGGATGGGTCGCTTGAAAATTCAAATCGCAACGCTCATCCAGGGTCTTGGCCACTTACGCCGCAGCCGAGATCTCCGCCTTCACTTTCCGCGCGTCGCGCGGCAACGACACGCACACCACGGTGCCGGTGCCGAGCCGCGAACGCAGCCGCATCGATCCGCCATGCAGATTGGTCAGCGACTTGGCGATCGCAAGTCCGAGCCCGGAGCCGTGATAGGTCTTGGTGAGCTGGCTCTCGACCTGCTCGAACGGCCGGCCCAGCCGCGTCAGCGATTGCGGGGCGATGCCGATGCCGGTGTCGGCGATCATCAGGTGAATGGAATCCTCGCGCATCCGGCCGCGCACCACCACCCTGCCGCCGTCGGGCGTGAATTTGACGGCGTTCGACAGCAGATTGACCATGATCTGCTTGATCGCGCGGCGATCCGCCACCATCGCAAGGGTGCCTTCGATGTCGGCGTCGAGCACGAGGTTCTTGTGCTCGGCGCGCCCGGAGACCACGCGCATGGATTCCTGCAGCGTCTTCGACAGATCGAGCGGCTCCATGTCGAGCTGCATCCGGCCGGCTTCGATCTTCGACATATCCAGGATGTCGTTGATGACTTCGAGCAGATAGCGGCCGCTGGTCAGGATATCGTGGCAATATTCCTGGTATTTTTCCGAGCCGAGCGTCCCGAACATGCCGCTTCCCATGATCTCGGAGAAGCCGATGATGGCGTTGAGCGGCGTGCGCAGCTCGTGGCTCATATTGGCCAGGAATTTGGATTTGGTCTGGTTGGCTTCCTCGGCGCGGGTCTTCTCGTCGGAATATTTTTCGGCGAGGTCGGCAAGCTCGATGGCCTGGCGTTCCAGCGCGGTTTGCGAACGCTTCAGGTCGATCACGGAGGCGCGCAGCCGAAGGTCGTTGTCGACCAGCTTCTGTTCGTGTTCCTTGATGCGGGTGATGTCGGTGCCGACCGAGACGTAACCGCCGTCCTTGGTGCGCCGCTCGCTGATGTGCAGCCAGCTGCCGTCCTCGATCTGGGCCTCGAAGGTGCGCGCGCCCGGCGCCTGCGCCGAGGTCTCCTGCAACCGGGTGCGGACCTCCGGCATGCTGCCGACCTCGATCACGGTCTCATAGGAGGTGCCGGGTGCGACCGCCGAATCCGGCAGCTTGTGCAGGCGCTGGAAGTGCGAATTGCACAACACCAGCCGGTCTTCGGCGTCCCAGAGCACGAAGGCTTCCGGAATGGTCTCGATCGCATCGCGCAGCCGCAGATCGGCCTCGACGGTTTTCTCGGCGAGACTCTTCTGTTCGGTGATGTCGACCGCGATGCCGATCAAATGCAGGCCGGCATCGCTGGGGCCGTGGCTGAGCTCGCAGCGCACCCGCAGCCAGATCCAGTGGCCGTCGGTGTGCTGCATGCGGAAGGTCTGGTCGATGTGGTCGAGTTTCCCGGAGATCAACTGGTTGGCGATCTCGAACAGGTCGATATCGTCCGACTTCACCAGCGCGTTGACCTCGCCGAAGGTCAGGAGGTCGCTGCGGCTGTCGAGGCCGAGCAGGGTGAACATCGATTGCGACCAGAAAATTCGTCCGCGCGACAGATCCCAATCCCACAAGCCGCAGCGCCCGCGGTTGAGCGCGGTATCGATCCGGCCGCGCACCGCGTCATTGATGAGATCGCCTTCGCGGGCGCGGGTCGATTGCCAGTGAAAGGCAAAGCCCAGGATCAGCACGACAAATCCGGTGGTGGCGGAAAGCGTCACCGACAGCGCCGCGTCCGACCCCCAGAGCGGATCGACCTTTTCCTGGATCACGATGACCTGGCCTGCCAGCGATTTGATCACGCGCGAAATGACCAATGCGCTGTTGCCGTTGGGCAGGATGACATCGGTCGCAGCCGACGGCTGATCGGGGCCGGCCAGCGGCAGTGCGGCGCCGACGATATCAAGGACATTGGCGGTATCGCCGATGTCGCCGTCGATCGGCGCGCGGGCGAGGACGTGCTGGCTTCCGCTGGTGACGAACACATGGCGGCCGTTGGCCCGGCCCCAGGACGGAATGAGATCGGCGAGCAGCAGTTGCAGGCGCTCGAACGACGCCGGGGGCTGCTGTGGCACGGCCGCGAGGCGGTCGATACGCTCGGCGAGAATGTCGGCCACGGCGGCGAGATCGCGCCTCATGGCTGCGCGCTTTTGCCGGTTCTGATCGACCACCTGGACGAAGGCGCCAAGGCAGATGGTGATCAGGAACGCGATGATCAGGGTAGGCACCGCGCGGCGGAGCGCAGGCTCCGCTATCAGCAGTCTATGGTAGGCCGGTTTCGCGATCGACTGCGCCAATCCCTTGATCGAATCGGATTGGACGCACGCGCTCGCCGCGTGTGCGCGCGCCATGCCTAACACCCCCAAATAAAAATCAAAATGAACACGTCCGGAAGCACCCCGCTCGCTTCCGAATCACAGCGATTTGAATCCAGTTTTGCCGGGCTGTCGAGAGTCAACGATTCGTTAATTTCAAATAAATGTTGTCCAACGGAGAATCGGGGCGTCAACGATGTCACAAAGTGAGTCCGAAACGGGAACGCGCGGGGTGCTTCGCGGTTGTGACCTCATCCTGATAGGATGTGAAGCTGTCTCCGACGTCATCCTGAGGTGCCCCGCCGGCTTCGGCGGGCCTCGAAGGATGGTGTTCAGCGCAGTGCCGGCGGCCATCCTTCGAGGCTCGCAAGAGCTCGCACCTCAGGATGACGACGGAAATAGCTTCGCAAGCTCCTCCTCGCGATGACGTTTGCAATCTCGTCGCCGCCACCTCACGCCTTCGGCGGTTCGGCGTGGCTGATGACGCGCTTGACCGTCGGGAATGCGCGGCGCAGGGCGCGTTCGATCTCATCGACGTTCTCGTGGACCTTGATCACGCTCATCGAGGGCGCGGCGCGGCAATGGAAGTTGACGATTTCACCGGCATCGGTGTCGCGCACCCGCACATTATGGATGTCATGGATGGCGCCGTCGGCGGCAAAACCCGCCAACGCGGAGCGGATGGTTTCGACCCGATCGGGCGCGGCATCGGTGCCGACAGGCAATTCCGGTTCCAGCGGTTCGATATGGGTATCGACTTCGACGTCGTCGCCGAACTCCTCGCGGATGTCGTGTTCGAATGCGTGGGCGATGTCGTGGGCCGCATCGAGCGCCATCTCGCCGTCGACTTCGAGGTCGATGCTGACGGTCAGCTTGCCGCCGAGATCGTGGACGGTGACATGATGGACGGCGAGGCCCGAATTGCGCGCGATCACCATGATGCGTTCGCGCACACTCTCATTGTCGCGCGCGATCGGAACCGGGGTGAAGGTCAGATCGGCATCGCCGAGCGCTGCGGTGACCGCGTCCTGCGCCTGCCGCTTGATGGCTTCGACCCGATCGATCGGAAAGGTGCGCGGCACCTGGACGGTGGCGTCGATGAAATGGGTCGGGCCGACCATGCGCGCCCGCAGCCGCTCGACATCGACGATGCCGGGCACCGCCTTGAGCGCGGCCGTCGCCTTCTCGGCGACGCCGTCCGGCGCGCGGTCGAGCAGGGTTTCCACGGTGGAACGCGCCAGCCGCAGGCCGAGCGCCGAAATCACCACCGCGACGCCGATCGCGGCCGCCGCGTCGCCCCAGCGATATCCAAGCGCGGACAGCGCGAGCCCGGCGATGACGGCGATCGAGCCGAGTACGTCGGACGCAAAATGCAGCGCATCGGCGGCCAGCGCCTGGCTTTTGGTCGCGCGCGCGGTACGCTGGAGCGCCAAAGCGCGCCACAGATTGACCGCGATGTCGATCAGGAGAACCGCGAACGGGATCACCGAGAGGGTCGGCGGCGGCGCGCCGTCGCGCAACCGGCCATAGGAGGCGACCAGGATGCCGCCCGCCAGCACATACAGCATCGCGATCACGCCGAGCGCCGACAGGCTCTCCATCTTGCCGTGGCCGTAATGATGTTCCTCGTCCGCCGGCTTGTCGGACACCTGCACCACCATCCAGGTGACGATGGTCGCGGCGAGATCGACCGAGGAATGCAGCGCCTCGGAGATCAGCGCGATACTGCCGATCGAGATACCGACGACGAATTTGGCCGCGGCCATGCTGGCGCTGGCGATCATCGAGATCGCGGCGACGCGGGATTTTTCGGAGTGAACAAATCGGCTCATGGCGATGCTTTAGCAGCCGATCATGTCACGTCAAAGCTCGCATCCACCACGCAATCGCTACTCATTTGCAGAAGCGAAATTGTTGCGAATTGTTCCGATTTTAAGTTTGAAGCAGCGAAGTTGGCGGCAGGCATGAAGCCGCGCGCGGCACAGCGGTGGAACGATGGACGAACTCAACCTTTAACCCTGGAGGGGTGCCGGCGCCAAACAGGCGCTTCGTTCAAAATGAAGGAAAGCTGCATGCCGAACAACGATCGCGAAGGCAGGCTAGGTGGTCGAACGTTAGTTGCAATTGTCGCTGTGTTTATCGTGGCATTCGCCATTTTCGCACTGGGACCCGGGAGCACAACTCATGTTGCAAGCAATCCGGGGCCGGCCGGAATGCCGGAATCAACCATCATAAATCCGGTGCCGCCTCCAGCCAGCAGCCCGTCGGAAGCGACCCCCGAAAACCCGCGATAAATGCTTTCAAGCGATATCCTTGATCAAATTGAAAATGCTGCGTGGGTCAGGCGTCATTTGGCTCGGTATCTCTGCTTCGCAGCAAACGCCACAACGCCGCGATCCCGGACAGCAGCATTCGCAGGAACACAACGATCAGGGTGATCTGCAGCCAGATAAAGCCGCCGATTTCCCGGAACACAAACTCGATGCGCGGTCCCCATGGCGGCGGGATGGTATCGCCAACGGTCTCCATGCCGCGCTGGATGGCGCGCTGAAGTCCGGTCAGCAGTTCAGGCTTTTGGTAAAATGCCGCGCCGATGCATAGCCAGGCCAGCACCACGGTAAAGATTCGGAACGAGTGAACCCTCGCGTGATGCCGCAGCCCTGAATATCGGTTTTCGCGGATCGGGGTCGTCATTCGGCCTCGCCTTACGCTGTTCCAAAGCAGCTTCGAACTGAAAAGACTTCGAACTAAAACGTCTCGGGCGCGTTACCTCGAATGTCCAAGCGCAAACCGCTTTGCGGCCCCATGACCACGCAACCTGCTGCGAACTGGAAAACGATCCCTACTCAAACGCAACCCGTGATGCCAGCAGCTGGCAGGCAGCCGACCGCTGCGCCAAAACCGCCAGTCGGCAAGGGCCAGCCTCGCCATCATCAACCGCTGAGCCCGGAGAGCGCCCAAATCTCGCGGCAAAATTCGCTGCGGAAACAGCGGAAAGCGCAAAAGGCCAACGCGCTGCAAAAATAGCGGGCTCAATTTCGGGAGTCGCGTTCCCGGTCAAGCTTCTGAAGGTACGATAAGCCGTTCACCGTCAGGCGATGCTGGTCCTTTTCGCCTTCGTTGAACATCTGCATCAGGTGCTTCGAGAGCTTTTCACGCGCGCCTGTGGTCTCCGCGCGATTGGCGAGCACGCCATATATTCTCAACGCGCGGTCCACGGGAAGCGAGCGGTCAACGGGAACAATTTGCATTGGATCAGCCATGGTTTGGATACCTCGGTAGATAAGGCCGGCTGACCCGCATCGTTCCGAAGATATCCGGCCTGGTCCGAGGTAATTAGCAGCAATCGCCCGCCATCACGCACTCTTCGCCAGCCGAAACGCCGACAGCAATGCCGTGAAAAGCATGGTGAACATCATGGTGGCGACGGTGGCTTCGCGCAGTTCGGCTATTTTCCAGATATGACCGGCGGCATCGGTGACGTCGCCGGATTGTCCCATCATCCAGGGCACGACATGCGTCAGGCCACCGCAAACATAGAACAGGATCGCAATCGCGTTCAGGGCGGTCTGGTTGTTCTGCATCCACGGTCCGCGGCGGCGGCGCAGATACAGTGCGAACATTTGAAAGAACAGCCATGCGGTCAATAGCCAGCCGAAATAATTCGACAATGGTACGCCGAAAATGGCCCCGCCGTCGTGCCATATCCAGGCCTTGCCGATCGTTGCCGCGGCGGGCTCCATCACCATGTCCCATTGTGTGGCGATAAACGCCGCGACGATGGGCAGGGCGATCAAGTTAAAATTCCGGTCAAGGCGGCGATCGGCGCCGTCGAGCAGGATCGACGCGAGCCGCCACGAGAAATAGCCCATGCCGAACCACAGAGGTCCGACGATCACGGGAATGGCGCCGATGTGGGGCAGGTCGGCGCCGACTTCGAAATGATAATGTCCGAATGGAAAGCCGGTGGCGACGCCGAGGTTTTCGATGGCGAAGGTGGTTACGACGCAGATCGCGAACAGCGCCAGCATGTGCCGGAAGCCATAGGTCATGGTGGCATGCAGGCATGCGCCGACGATTCCGATGGCCGCCAGCGCTTGTGCGATCGGGGTCGGATTCCAGGTGAAGCAGATAACGGCGAGGAGATAGCCGGCAATCAATAGCCACAGGGTTGTCGTCCGAACGGTGACGGTCCGCTTGTCGCCGGTGTCTGTGCTGACGGTCTCGGTCATGACGGCTTTCCCTTACTTCCCTTCTCCCCTTGTGGGAGAAGGTGGCACGGACGAAGTCCGTGCCGGATGAGGGGTCGATACACAACGAGAGGCTGAAACCCCTCACCCGTCTCGCATCTTCGATGCGAGCCACCCTCTCCCACAAGGGGAGAGGGGAAGTAACGATGACGGCCTCAAGCTACAGCCTCACCACGATCTTGCCCAGATGCTGGTTGGCTTCCATGCGCTCGAAGGCTTTGCCGATGTCGTCGAACGAAAACACCTTGTCGATCGGCAGTTGCAGTTTTCGCGCCTCCACCGCGGGCCAGATGTCTTTCTGCACCTCGACGAAGATCTCGCGGATTTCCTCGATCGAGCGGGTGCGGAAGGTGACGCCGATGTAGTTGATGCGTCGCGCGGCGTGCAGGTCGAAATTGAAATCGGCGTGTGTGCCGCCGAGCCGGCCGACATTGACGATGCGGCCCTTGATTTTGGTGGCCTTCATGTTCTGGTTGGCGACCTTGCCCGAGATCTGGTCGACAATCAGGTCGACGCCTTCGCCGTCGGTGGCCTTGAGCACCTGATCGACCCAGCCGGGATCGGAGGAATCCACCGCGAGGTCGGCGCCGAATTCCTTCAGGCGCCCGCGCCGCGTCGCATCGGTCGATGAGCCGATCACGATTTTCGCGCCCTTGAGTTTTGCGATCTGCATCGCCATCAGGCCGACGCCGGAGCTGGCGCCCTGGATCAGCACGGATTGGCCGGGTTGCAAGGCGCCATTGGTCACCACCGCGTTGTGCATGGTGGCGAGCGCGACCGGCAAGGTCGCGGCTTCCTCGAAATTCATGTTGGCATTGCCGGGAATCCGGAACAGCCGGCCATGATCGGCCAGGGCATATTCGGCAAACGCCGCACCGCCGGAGCCCATCACGCGTTCACCGACCTTGACGCCCCTGGCGTCGGGGCCGACTTCCGCGATCTCACCCGCCCATTCCATGCCGAGCACCGCGCCGACGCCGCCGGCGCTGCCATGGGCGTGGCCCTTGGTCATGCCGAGGTCGGCGCGGTTGAGGCCGCAGGCGCGCACGCGAACCAGCACCTGCGTGCCCTTCGGTGCGGGTTTTGCGACGTCGGTGATTTCGGCGCCGTTGGCGCCGTAGACATAGGCTTTCATGGGCAGCTTTCTTTTTCTTGCTGGTAAATCGGGACGATAATTATTTCTGCGTAATTGCGAGCCAACGGGTCGGGCGAATGCCCGCCCGATGACAGGCTCCGCGAAGCAATCCATCTTACTCCAGAAGAAGCTGGATTGCTTCGTCGCTGCGCTCCTCGCAATGACGAACTCGCCAATTATTCCGCGCTCGCAACGACGGAACGATTATTCCGCGGCCTGCCGACGGGTGCCGGACATCATGGCCTCAAAGCGCTCGCGCATGATGGCCTCGGCATCGTGCATGATGCGCGAGACCAGTTCGGCGCAGGTCGGGATATCGTGGATCAATCCCTGCACCTGTCCGGCCGACCAGATGCCTTCATCGTGATCTCCGTTGGCGTACACCATCTTGCCGCGCGCGCCTGCGACGAGTTCGCGGACGTCCTCGAACTTGGCGCCTTCCTTTTCCATCGCGACCACTTTGGTGCTGATCGCGTTTTTGGCGACGCGCGAGGTGTTGCGCATGGTGCGGAAAATCAATTCGGTCTCGCGCTCGTCATTGGCGACGATCTTTTCCTTCACCAGCTGATGGATCGGGCTCTCCTTGGTGCACATGAAGCGGGTGCCCATGTTGATGCCCTCGGCACCGAGCGCCAGCGCCGCGACCAGGCCGCGGCCGTCGCCGAAGCCGCCGGAGGCGATCATCGGAATCTTGATCTTGTCGGCGGCGGCCGGAATCAGGATCAGGCCGGGGGTATCGTCCTCGCCGGGATGACCGGCGCATTCAAAGCCGTCGATCGAGAGCGCATCGACGCCCATCCGCTCCGCCGACAGCCCGTGACGGACGCTGGTGCATTTGTGGATGATCTTGATGCCGTGCTTCTTGAACTCGGTGACGTGTTCCTGCGGCTTGTTGCCGGCGGTCTCCACGATCTTGATGCCGGCCTCGATGATGGCCTGGCGATATTCCGCGTAAGGCGGCGGCTTGATCGAAGGAAGAATGGTGAGGTTGACGCCGAACGGCTTGTCGGTGAGGTCGCGGCAGCGCGCGATTTCCTTGGTGAGGTCTTCCGGCGTCGGCTGGGTCAGCGCCGTGATCAGCCCGAGCGCGCCGGCGTTGGAAACGGCTGCCACCAGTTCGGCGCGTCCGACCCATTGCATGCCGCCCTGCACGATCGGGTGCTCGACGCCGACGAGTTCGGTGAATCGTGTCTTGATCATGTGTTGCCTCTATGTTTCCCCGGCGCGGCCGGCCGCGCGCGTTCTTTTGATTTCGAGCGGCAGGATGCCGCCACCCCCCGCAAATGTCCACCGGGGGTGGGGCAGGTCGGGGCGACGCCATCATGCAAAAGCGGGGCTTTTGTTTCCGCGGGGCGGACAATTCCGCCAAAGCGCCCGACGCGCCTCAGGCGAGCGGCGGTTCTTTCGCGATGATCGATGCTGCTTCCTGGAAGGCGTTGACGGCGTTACGCACGTCCTTCTCGTCATGGGCAAGCGAGATGTAGAACTTGCTGTCTCCCTTGAAGATGCCGCGCTCGCGGAGCAGGTCATTGAAGCGGCGGGTTACCTTGGGGTTCACGTCCAAGGTGTCGCGATAGTCGTCCACCTTGGCACGGTTGGTGAAATAAGCATCGAACATCACAGGCTCGCCCTTGACGACGGCAGGGATGCCGGCGTCGTGCAGCGCCTTCTCCAGCCCGGTCCGGATCGCGTTACCCGTTGCGTGGAGTTTTTCATAGGCGCCGGGGCGCTTCAGAATCTTGAGTGTGGCAAGGCCGGCAATCGATGCGATCGGGTTGCCGCTCAAGGTGCCGACTTGCGGCATGAAGCCTTCGGCGCCGACCTTCGCCTTGTCGAAATGCGCCATGATCTCGGCCTTGCCGGCGATCGCGGATAGCGGATAGCCACCGCCGACCACCTTACCCAGGGTGCAAAGATCCGGCGTGACGCCGTAATATTCCTGGCCGCCGCCGTAAGCCAACCGGAAGCCGGTCACGACTTCGTCGAAGATCAGCAGAATGCCATATTCGGCAGTGATGTCGCGCAGGCCCTGCAGAAATCCGGGCGCCGGCGGCAGCAGGCGCTGCATCGGCTCGACAATCACGCCCGCGAGCTCATCCCTGTGCGCGTGGATCAGTTGCTGCGCCGCCTTGAGATCGTTGAAGGGCGCGACCAGCATCTCGTCCCGCACCGAATCCGGTATCCCCGCCGAGTCCGGCACCGCGCGCGCGGAGTTGCCGGCGCCGCTCGGCCACAGGCTCATCAAGCCGTAGTCGCTCATGCCGTGATAACCGCCCTCGAACTTCAATATCTTGCTGCGCTTGCGATAGGCGCGTGCCGCACGCATCGCGATCGCATCAGCCTCGGTTCCGGAGCTCGCAAAGCGCACCTGCTCAGCGCAGTCCATCGCCTCCACGATCTCTGCCGCGAGCTGGATGCCATATTCATTGTTGGCGAAAAAAGTGGTGCCGCGGCCCAGCTGTTCCGTAACGGCCGCGTTGACCTCTGCATTGGCGTGGCCGACCAGCATCGGTCCGGAGCCGAGCAGGAAGTCCACATACTCGTTGCCGCTAACGTCCCATACCCGTCCACCGCGGCCTTCGCGGATGATGATCTCGCTCGCAATATTGCCGAAGCTGCCCCCGGGCAGCACGCGGCGGGCGGTCTCGACCAGATGCTGCTCTTCACTGTTGTTCTTCATGTCGGCTGTTTTTCTCTCGGCTCAGATTGTAGGGCGCCCCGCACCGGTTGACGAGGCGCGCGACGTGGCTCTGGCTGGTTGGCGGTACAATGCCGGACCATTTGATCCACCACCGCAGCCAATCGTCCTGGGTATCCCACCGGAGTGTTGTAATATTGTTCTAGGTTGATTTCGTAGAATATTCGATCCGTCTGAGCCCAGCAAGCGTCGGCGCCTGCCCGGATCGCGCTCGGATATGGCAACCGGGAAATGCTGGAGTCAGCGCTTGCCGCGCATTGCCGCGGTCCTCAAGCAGACCGGCCCTGGGATCACGAAAGAGGCGAATGTCACGCCGCGCCGGCCACGACCCCATCACTGAGTTTTTGATCCACGACCTCTACCGTGCGGTCGATCTCGGCATGGGGCAGGCCAAGCTGATGCGAAATCAACTTTACCAGGAGGTCGACCCGTTCGATGAAGCGCGCGCCACCGGCGACCGCGCGCGCCGCCGACGATGGCTTGAGCAGGCTTTCCGCCGCCTTGGCATATTTCTCGAAGGGTACGTGGTCCGCAGGCTCGGCGCCCAGCCGCCGCGCGATCGAATCCACATGGTCATAGACCGATTGCGAGAGTTTGAGATCGCCGTGCACGGCGTCGCGGATCGAGCGCGGCTCATGCGGGGTGATGCAGCGGTAATTTCCGGTCAACAGCATCGACCATTTTGCCAGTGGCACGAACAGCGACTCGAACACCCGAAGTTTGACTGGAACGTCGTGGCCGTCGAGCCTCACTGCGTCGATATCGGCTTCGAGTTCGCGCAGCAGGTGGTTGTGTTTCTCATCGGCAAAGGCCGCGGCCTTGAAATTCGTCGGCAGGCCGACATGAAGCACATTCGCCTTCTCTTCCGGCGGACGAAAGGCCTGCGGATCGGGCGAGCACAGCGACACCAGTCCGGTCTGAAAGCGTTGCCAGACGTTGGCGTTGGTATAGGCCTGCTCCAGATCCATCGCCGCCAGCGCCGGGATCCGCTTCAAATAGGGCAGCGGCGGCATGTTCATGATCGAAAGACAAGGCAGTCTCGCCTCGGCGATCTTGATCATCAGCACCCGGATCGTATGGTTGGTGTATTGCGGCTCCTGCATCGCCAGACCGACCAGATCATAACGGGAAATATCGACCTCGGCCGGCGGCACCGCGTCCAATATGCCCGGCAGATCGCGTGAAAAGATCGCCCGGTGCTGCGCCTCGTCACGCAGTTTGATGCGAACTTCGGTGCCGTGGCGATTGATCAGCTCGGCGGTCTGCTGCCGGCAAACCAGCGTCACGTTGTGACCGGCCATCAGCAGCTTGGTCGCCAGCAGGGAGCCATAGGAGGCCCCGAGGATCAGAATGTTGCGCGCCATGCTTTTTCGTCCACGGATGAGGGGGGCGGAATTGTCTCTGGCGCGCCTGGGTCAGGCGGCGTCGACGGCGGGTTTGGCGACCGCCGAGGCTTCATCGAACGCGGTCGAGATATCGCGGACGCTGACCACGCCGATCAGGCTGTAATTATCGATCACGGGCAGATGCCGGATGTGATTCCTGTTCATCAGGTGGCGCGCATGTTCGAGCGTATCGGCCGAACTGCAGGACACCAGTTGCTGCACCGAGATCAGCTGCGAGACCTTCAGGTTGACGCCGGCCGCGCCGTGTTCGGCGATCGCGCGCACGACGTCGCGCTCGGTGAACATTCCGACCGCGGTATTGCCTTCGGTCCGCACCACGTCCTTGACCACGAGCGCGCTGATATTGCTGGCGCGCATCAATTGGGCGGCAACGCCCACGGTTTCGTTCATGCGAACCGTCGCCACGCGTGCCGTCTTCTTGCGCAGGATGTCTCCGACTTTCATCGCAACCTCCTTGGGGTTTCCATGAGTGTCTCTTGTGATCACGATATTGGTATACATTATTCCAGTTGTCAATTCGATCTTGACGTCGTCCACCGCGCACACCATCGAATAAACGGCAGTATTATTGACTTATTTGGCTGTCCGGCGCTGGAGGGCACCGGCCTCTGACGTTGAAACCGGCGTCTGAAAAGTTAATTGGTATTATGTATTCCAATTTCTGTGGACAAAAAAGAGGCGCACCGGAATGCGCCTCTTGGTTGAATCCGAAGCTGAGGGTCAGGCGACTTTGGCGTCGGTGGCCTGGGCGCTCGCCGTCGCTTCATGGCCGAGGATGAACGCGCGCCGCATCGGCTTGATCACGAACACCGCCATCAGCGCCGCAGTGGCATTGAGTGCGACCGCGACGACGAACACCGCCTGCCAGCCGAAATGGGTCGCGATGATGCTGGCGAGCGGCACCAGCAGCGACGCCGTGCCCTTGGCGGTGTAGAGCATGCCGTTGTTGGTGGTGGCGAACTTCACGCCAAATGTGTCGCCGCTGGTGGCCGGGAACAGGCTGTAGATCTCGCCGAACACGCCGAAATAAACCGCCGTCGCCAGCACGAACACGATCGGGATGTGGCCGTACACCGACAACGTCAGCAGCATCAGCGCGCCGGTCCCGAACGCGATGAACATGGTGTGTTCGCGGCCGATGGTGTCGGAAACCCAGCCGAAGAATGGCCGGCCGAAACCGTCGAAGATGCGGTCGAGCGAAATCGCAAAGGTCAATGCGGCCATCTGGAAGCCGAACAGCCCCACCGGCTGGTCGGCGATCTTGAAGTCATGCGCGATCGGCGCGATCTGGGCGGCCGCCATCAGGCCGCCGGCGGCGACCATCACGAACACCAGATACATCACCCAGAAGATCGGGCTGCGCAGCACCTGCGGCGGCGTGAAGTCGATCTTGGTCTGCGGCAGATGCAGCTGTTTCTTCTTCGCCGGCATCACCCGCGACGGCTTGCGCAGGAAGATCGCAAGGATGAAGACGATGACACCCTGGCCGATGCCGAAGGTGAAGAAGGCGTGTTGATAGCCGCTTTCGGCCACCATGTTGGCGATCGGCACCACGGTGATCGCAGCCCCCGCGCCGAAGCCTGCGGCGGTGGCGCCGGCGGCGAGGCCGCGGCGGTCGGGAAACCATTTCAGCGCGTTGCCGACGCAGGTGCCGTACACCGAGCCGGCGCCGATGCCGCCGACGATCGCGGCGACGTAAAGCAGCACCAGCGTATCGGCGTAGGAGTTCAGCACCCAGGCGAGGCTGATCATCACCCCGCCGAACATGATCACGGCGCGCGGGCCGTATTTATCGACGAACCAGGCTTCGATCGGAACCAGCCAGGTTTCGGTCACCACGAACAGCGTGAAGGCCAGCTGGATCGCGGCGCGGCCCCAGTGATATTTGGCGTCGATCGGATCGACGAACAGCGTCCAGCCATATTGCAGGTTGGCGATCATCGCCATGCAGACGATGCCCATCCCCAGTTGCAGCCACCGGAAGTACGGGCCTTCAGGCGCAGGGGATGCCGCAGGTTGTGTCGTGATGCTCATGATTCCTCCCGGGATACGCTTCTATTTTTATGGCGAGCGTTAGGGTCATCGCATAGTGGTATGTATTATGCCAGAGCGCAAGCCCTCCGTTCTGCTCATTATGTCGCAGGGGTGGAGTGCGTGGCGTGGCGGGACTCGGCGTTGCGGACTTGGGATTATCTGGATTTTAGCGCAAAAAAAGACCCCGCAAAAACCGGGGCCTCAGTCAGGGAGGAAGGGTTACAGGCTTGATCGGCGGGACGCGGAATATCCGCGCGGCCCGTTATCAGAGCCCGAAATACGGTGGATCGCCGTTGCGATCGGCGATCCGGGCGTTCGCCATCAAGAGGCGGTCGACCAAGGCCATTAGGCGGCCGAACAGGGTGCTGGCGGGAGCCAAGCGAAGAGCGGTGGTATCGGACATGTTGTCCCCCTAGCTTAAAGCGGGTGCAGCGGCTCGCTGCGTTCTGACAACAGATTAGGTATACCAGATACCAACCGCAACTGCTTTGTTTGCATAGCAGCATGACGACGTTTGCAGTGCAACAAAATGACGCGGCCGGGGATCCCGATCACGAAAAAGGCAGCCGGGAACCGGCGGCCTTGAGATTCGAAGATCGCTGCCATCGGCCGTCATCCCCGGGACGAACGCGGTGCGTTCGCCCGTGAGGTGCGAGCCCGCTTGGGCGAGCCTCGAAGGATGGCCGCAAGCACGACGCAGAACACCATCCTTCGAGGCGCGCAAGAAAGAGCGCGCACCTCAGGATGACGTCTGCCGGGAGAGCGGCTCCTCACCATGAGGGCGACGCTGTTGCGGGCCCGTCGTTACTCCGCCGCCTGCTTGCGTGGCGGATCGAGCGCGCCGGAATCGTGGATCTCGGCGACCTGATGGTCGCTGAAGCCGAGCACCTGGCGCAGGATCTCGTCGGTGTGTTCGCCGAGCAGCGGCGAGCGCGTGACTTCGGTCGGTGAGTCCGACAGCTTGATCGGGTTGCCAACCGAGATGTACTTGCCGCGGGTCGGGTGATCGACCTCGACCACGGTGCCGGTCGCGCGCAGCGACTGGTCTTCGGCGAGTTCCTTCATCGACAGGATCGGTCCGCAGGGGATGTCGTCCTTGTTGAGGATATCCATCGCCTCGAATTTTGTCTGCGTCATCGTCCACTGCTCGATGCGCGCGAAGATCGCGTTCAATCGCGGCAAGCGCGCGGCGGGCTTGGCGTAATCCGGATGGGTCTTCCAGCCGGGTTCGCCGATGACGTCGCAGATCTTCTCCCAGACCGGCGCCTGGGTGATGAAATAGATGTAGGCGTTGGGATCGGTCTCCCAGCCCTTGCATTTGAGGATGCGGCCGGGCTGGCCGCCGCCGGAATCGTTGCCGGCGCGCGGCACCGCTTCGCCGAACGGAATGCCTTCGCCGAACTGGCTGTATTCCTTCAGCGGGCCATGCGCGAGGCGCTGCTGGTCGCGCAGTTTGACCCGCGCAAGGTTGAGCACGCCGTCCTGCATCGCCGCGGTGACCTTCTGGCCTTCGCCGGTCATGGTGCGCTGATAGAGTGCGGTGACGATGCCGAGCGCCAGATGCAGGCCGGTGCCGCTGTCGCCGATCTGCGCGCCGGTGACCAGCGGCAGACCATCACGGAAGCCGGTGGTCGACGCCGCGCCGCCGGTGCACTGGGCGACGTTCTCATAGACCTTGCAGTCTTCGTAGGGGCCGGGACCAAAACCCTTGATCGAGGCCACGATCATCTTCGGGTTGATGGCGTGGATCTTCTCCCAGGGAAATCCCATGCGATCGAGCACGCCGGGGCCGAAATTCTCCACCAGCACGTCGCAGCTCTTGATCAGCGCGGTCAGCACTTCCTTGCCCTTGGGGTTCTTGGTGTCGAGCGTGATCGAGCGCTTGTTGTGGTTGAGCATGGTGAAATACAGGCTGTCGACATTCGGCACGTCCTGCAACTGGCCACGCGTGATGTCGCCGACGCCGGGGCGCTCGACCTTGATCACGTCGGCGCCGAACCATGCCAGCAATTGCGTGCAGGTCGGTCCCGACTGGACGTGGGTGAAATCGAGAATTCGCACGCCCTTCAGCGCCTTTGTCATCTTCTGTACTCCGTCTCGTATCTGGTCCTGCATGTGCAGGAGGGAAAAAGGGAAGGGGCGTTCGCGGCCCCGTCCGGATTGGGTTGAAGCTATTTCTTCTTGCTCAGCACGCTCTGTGGATTGAGGTTGCCGATGCGGCCCGACTCGCTGCCGGCGGCGGGATCGAGCACGGCGTTGATCAGCGTCGGCTTGCCTGAATCCATCGCCGCGTTGACGGCGCGCTTCAGTTCGTCCGGCGACGTCGCATTGACGCCGGTGCCACCAAAAGCCTCGATCATCTTGTCGTAGCGCGCGCCCTTGACGAATACGGTCGGCGCGGGATCGCTGCCGGCGCTGTTGACGTCGGTGCCGCGATAGATGCCGTCATTGTTGAAGATCACGATGCAGACCGGCAGATTGTAGCGGCAGATCGTTTCCACCTCCATGCCGGAGAAGCCGAACGCCGAGTCGCCTTCGACGCACAACACCGGCTTGCCGGTCTCGATCGCGGCGGCGATGGCGTAGCCCATGCCGATGCCCATGATGCCCCAGGTGCCGACGTCGATGCGCTTGCGCGGCTGGTAGATGTCGATGATGCCGCGCGCGAGGTCGAGCGTGTTGGCGCCCTCGTTGACCAGCATCGCGTCCGGCCGCTCCTTGACGATGGTGCGCAAGACGCCGAGCGCGCCGTGGTAATCCATCG
Organism: Bradyrhizobium sp. S69; assembly: GCF_009766005.1. Lineage (GTDB taxonomy): Bacteria > Pseudomonadota > Alphaproteobacteria > Rhizobiales > Xanthobacteraceae > Bradyrhizobium. The sequence continues at coordinate 355,089 of NZ_LMUK01000042.1, forward strand.
GCGAATTGTTGTTCATCAGGCGCGGCGCCATCTTGGCGACGTTCTCTTCGCGCTTCTTGGCGACTGCGCTCATCCAGTCGGCGGGCGCCGCTTGCCAGTTGTTGCCCATCGCGGCGAGCATCGCCGAGACGCAGCTGCCGATGTCGCCGACGACAGGCGCCACGATCTCGACGTTGGAGTCCATTTCCTTGGGCTCGATGTCGATCTGGATGAAGCGCTTGGGCGCATCGCCCCAGGTCTTGCCCTTGCCGTGCGACAACAGCCAGTTGAGGCGGGCGCCGATCAGCATCACGACGTCGGAATCCTTCAGTACCGTCGAGCGCGCTGCGCCCGCGCACTGCGGATGCGTGTCAGGCAGCAGGCCCTTGCCCATGCTCATGGGGAGGAACGGCACGCCGCTCTTTTCGACGAACGACTTGATCGCATCGTCGGCCTGCGCGTAGGCGGCGCCCTTGCCGAGAATGATCAGCGGCTTCTTGGCGGATTTGAGCACATCGAGCGCGCGCTTGACGGAATCCGGCGCGGGGAGCTGCGCCGGCGCGGCATCGATCACCTTGACCAGCGACTTTCTGCCGGCCTCGGCGTCCATCACCTGGCCGAAAAGTTTCGCCGGCAAATCGAGATAGACGCCACCCGGGCGGCCCGACACCGCGGCGCGGATCGCCCGCGCCACTCCGATGCCGATGTCGGCGGCGTGCAGCACGCGGAACGCTGCCTTGCAGAGCGGTTTTGCGATCGCAAGCTGGTCCATCTCCTCGTAGTCGCCCTGTTGCAGGTCGACGATCTCGCGCTCCGACGAGCCCGAAATCAGGATCATCGGGAAGCAATTGGTGGTGGCGTGGGCCAAGGCGGTGAGGCCATTGAGGAAGCCCGGCGCCGATACCGTGAGGCACACGCCCGGTTTCTTGGTCAGGAAGCCCGCGATCGAGGCGGCGTAGCCGGCGTTCTGCTCATGACGGAACGACAGCACCCGGATGCCGGCTGCCTGCGCCATGCGGCCGAAATCGGTGATCGGAATGCCCGGCACGCCGTAGATCGTATTGACGTCGTTGAGCTTGAGCGCGTCGATGATGAGATGGAAGCCGTCGGTCAGTTCCCGCTCGGGTTCGGTGGTCTTGGGTTCGATGCTCTGTACTGCCGCGGACATTCCGCTTCTCCCTGATCGTTTCTTGGTGTGGACGGGTGGACCGTCCAGTGTGAAAACCTTCGTTCGGCTAAGACAGCTTTCGCTAGAAAAGCTCTCCCTAGAAAAGCTCCTGGCCGTGCGCCTCGACATAGGCGGCAAGGCCGAGCGTGTGGTCGCGCGCGCGCTTTTCCGCAAGCTCGGTATTGCGCTCTTCGAGCGCCTCGATGATGGCGAGATGCTCGGGCAGCGAGGTCGCGGTGCGGTCGACCCTTCCGATGGTCAATTGCCGGTAGCCGCGAACGTGCAGCAGGATGTCGTTGGTCATGTCAACCAGCACCGGCGATTCGCTGAGTGAGATCAGCGCCTGGTGAAAGGCGATGTTGGCCTTGGAATATTCCTCGACGTGATCCTGCGGCAGGCGGTCCTTGCCGAAATCCTTGAAGAAATCGCGCAGCGCGGAAATGTCCTTCTTGCGCGCGGTAGTCGTGATCAGGCGTGCGGCCATGCTCTCGAGCGCGGCCCAGGCCCGGATCATGTCGACGATTTCGGTCTTGGTGCGGCGCACCACCACGATGCCCCGGCGCGGCACCGTCTTGACGAAGCCGTCCTGCTCCAGCATCGCGATCGCTTCGCGAATAGGCGTCCGGCTGACGCCGAGGCGTTCCGACAGCGCGCGCTCGTCGAGCATCACGGGTTCAGGCGCAGCGTAAATATCCATCTTGAGGATGGCTTCCTTCAAGGCTTCATAAGCCTTGTTCTTGAAGCTGGTCTCCGGCGCGATCCGGACAATTGAGATTTCTGCCTCGGCCATGGTGGGCGGCGCCTTGGTTTGTTTCCGTTCGGGCACGATGATTCTCCTGTGGGGGAAGCATCCTTTACCAGAATAATCGTTGGAAGATTTTTGGCATACCAGATGCCAGGATGTCAAGGCGACGTTATTTTCAGCATTTCCAGCGGATGGCTTGCCTTGACAACTTCATTTCTGGCATACCAAATGCCATAAGGGCGAGATCGCCGCAATCCGGACGCCGTCCAGCGCGGGTGGCGGGTTCGGCCGCCGGAGACGGATTGAGTGGCCGCCAAACGCTTTTCCCGGAGTGGGTCAAAGGCGCGCAGGCGGTTCCGGGAACCAAAAAACGACTTCAAGGAGGAAACCAATGTCGAATTCGAAAGATGCGGTCCGCAAGATCCTCGATTCCGTGAAGGCGGATAAGCGGACCAGCCTGACGGCGCCGGAAGGCAAGCTGGTATGCGATGCCTACGGCATCCCGGTTCCGAAGGAGGGCGTGGCTAAATCCGCCGACGAAGCCGCCAAGATCGCGGCCGCCATGGGTTTTCCGGTGGTGATGAAGATCGTCTCGCCGGATATCCTGCACAAGACCGAGGCGGGTGGCGTGATGGTCGGCGTGAAAACCGCCGCCGACGTCGAAAAGAATTACGCGACCATTCTGGCGAACGCCAAGAAGTATAAGGCCGACGCCAAGATCGAAGGCATCCAGATCCAGCAGATGCTGCTGGGCGGCACCGAAGTGATCATCGGCTCGATCACCGACGGTTCGTTCGGCAAGCTCGTCGCCTTCGGCCTCGGTGGCGTGCTGGTCGAAGTGCTAAAAGACATCACCTTCCGCCTCGCGCCGGCTACCAAGGAAGACGCGCTGTCGATGCTCGACGGCATCCAGGCCCATGACATGCTCAAGGGCGTGCGCGGCGGCGACCCGGCCAACCGCGACGCGATGGCGGACATTATCGTCAAGGTCTCGCAGCTCGTGACCGATTTTCAGGAGATCGTCGAGCTCGATCTCAACCCGGTATTCGCCACCAAGTCTGACGCGATCGCCGCCGACGTGCGCATTGTCGTCGACTTCGATTACAAGCCCCGCCCGGCGCCGCGGCCGAACGAGGAAATCGTCACCGCGATGAACCGCATCATGATGCCGAAGGCGGTCGCCGTGATCGGCGCCTCCACCGAGGACGGCAAGATCGGCAATTCGGTGATGAAGAACCTGATCAATGGCGGCTACAAGGGCGACATCTACCCGATCCATCCCAAGGCCGCCGAGATCCTCGGCTACAAGGCCTACAAGAGCGTCAAGGACGTGCCGGGCGTGATCGACACCGCGGTGTTCGCGATCCCCGCGAAATTCGTCGCGGGTGCGCTGATCGAATGCGGCGAGAAGAAAATCCCGGGCGCGGTGCTGATTCCGTCGGGCTTTGCCGAAGCCGGCGCGCCGGAATTGCAGGCCGAGATCGTCGAGATCGGCAAGAAGTACAATGTCCGCCTGATGGGGCCGAACATCTACGGCTTCTATTATACGCCGGCCAATCTCTGCGCCACGTTCTGCACCGCCTACGACGTCAAGGGCTCGGCGGCGCTGTCGTCGCAATCCGGCGGCATCGGCATGGCGATCATCGGCTTCTCGCGTTCGGCCAAGATGGGCGTTTCCGCCATCGTCGGGCTCGGCAACAAGTCGGACATCGACGAGGACGATCTGCTGGCGTTCTTCGAGCAGGATCCGAACACCACGATCATCGCGCAGCATTGCGAGGATCTGAAGGACGGCCGCGCCTTCGCCCAAGCCGCCAAGCGTGTCTCCAAGAAAAAGCCGGTGGTGGTGCTTAAAGCGGGCCGCACGTCCGCAGGCGCCAAGGCCGCCTCGTCGCACACCGGCGCGCTCGCCGGCAACGACAAGATCTATGAGGATGTGCTGAAGCAGTCGGGCGTGATCCGCGCGCGGTCCTTGAGGCAATTGCTCGAGTTTGCGCGCGGCGTCCCGGTGCTGCCGACGCCAAAAGGGGAAAACATCCTGATCATCACCGGCGCCGGCGGATCGGGCGTGCTGCTGTCGGATTCGGTGGTCGACAACGGTATGTCGTTGATGGCGATGCCACCCGACCTCGATGCTGCCTTCAGAAAATTCATCCCTCCGTTCGGCGCGGCCGGCAACCCGGTCGACATCACCGGCGGCGAGCCACCGATCACCTATGTCAACACCGTCAAGCTCGGACTGTCGGATGAACGCATCCATGCGCTGATCCTCGGCTACTGGCACACCATCGTCACGCCACCGATGGTGTTCGCCCGCAACATGGTCGAGGTGAAGAAAGAAATGGAAGCCAAGGGCTTCGTGAAGCCGATCGTCGCCTCGCTCGCCGGCGACGTCGAGGTCGAGGAGGCCGCCGAATATCTCTACCAGAACGGCATTCCGTCCTATGCCTACTCGACCGAACTGCCGGTCGAAGTGCTCGGCGCCAAATACAAATGGGCGAGGGGCGCCGGGCTGCTGTAACAAGCCCGAAACGTCTCATTGAACGAAATGCCGTCCGGTGTGCCGGGCGGCATTTTTTATGAGGGCGTTACCCATGAATTCAACTCGGCTTCCGTAACATCAACCGGTTCACACTCGGCCGTCATCCTGAGGTGCGAGCCCTTGCGAGCCTCGAAGGATGGCTACACGTACTGCGCTGAACAACATCCTTCGAGACGCGGCCAACCGGCCGCTCCTCAGGATGACGTCGGAGATAGATGATCCAAACCTCGGAATCTTCGCGCTAAAAGCTGCCGACAAGCGTCAGCCTCACCGCCAGCGGCTCGATCGGGTGCAGCACGTAGTCCATGACGCCGTTCTGGCAGACCGCCGTCGGCGCCGTCTGCACCGGGAAGCAGAGGCTATAAAGGCTGTCGGTCTTGATCAGGGAACCGTAAGCATAGGTGATCTGGTTGGCTTTGCTGTTGAGCAGATTGAGCCCGTCGAGTTGGATGCGCCAGCCGTTTTCAAAACGATAGCCGATGCGGCCGTTGAAGATGCTGGTCGGCGGCGAGCGGAAGGCGTTGTCTTCGGTGAGCGGGCTTGAACCCAGATAGCGCCAGCGCAAGGTTTCGAACCAGCCGGTCTTTTCACCGATGGTAATGCCGCCCGACGCCACGACGGCCGGCGCGTTGGGAATGTAATTGCCGGGCGCGTTGCCGATCTGCGCCTGCGGAAACCCTGCCAGCGAATCGTAGAGTGTAGCCTGTTCGGTGTCGAAGCCGACGAACCGGGCGTGCGACAGCGCGACATCGCCGTCCAGCGCCAGCCACGACAGCGGCTGGTACTTGTTGGTCCATTCGATGCCGTAGCGTTGGCTCGGCCGGCTGGCGGAGGTATCGCCCGCGTCGCCGTTGAAAACGATCTCGGAGTCCTGGTCGAGGCCAAACAGGCTGATCGAGGAGTCCAGTCCCCGGATGAGTTTGCTGCGGACACCGACCTCGATGCCTTTGGTCCGCACCAATAGTGGCGAGGCCGACAACTTCGTGCTCGGATCGGTCGGCTCTTCGGTAATGGTCGCCCCGCGCGCGTCATTGCTGTGCATCCCTTCGCCGGCGCCGAAGAAAAATTCGGTCTTGTCGAACGGGCCGAGCACCATGGTGAATTTCGGGCTGGCGATCGCGGCCTGAACATTTCCGGAATTGTTGCCGTCGAAAATCGAAAAGACGCTGGCGTCGTAATAATCGCCGCGCACGCCAACCGTGGTTCGGAACCAGTCGGTCCAGTGCACGGTGTTTTCGGCGTAAACGCCGACGCTGCCTTCGCCAACCTTGTCGCTGCGGACATTCGACAGGAACGCGCGTTGGACGGTGTCGGTCAGAGCCAGGCTAATGTCGTCATATCGGGTCTGGACGCCGAAAGTGGTTTCCATCGGCCGCCCGGCAAACGATCCGTTGAGCGTTCGTGAGGCGTTGAGGCCGGTCATGACACGGTCGTCGTGCTGATGAAACTGGTCACCTTGGGACGGATTGGTCAGGAAGTAGGTGAAATTGTTGAACAGATCGAGTTCGCTTTTGACCACATAGACATTGCCCTTCCACGATCCGGCATCGTCGGTGCCGGCGACACGCGCGGACAACGCAAAGCGGTTGGTGTTGCCGCCATCGGTCGGGTCTTCCTCGCCATAGAGCCCGATCTGGCCCGAGGTAATGGCGCGTTCCGGTACCTGATCGGTCGAATTCCATTTGTTCGAATACGCCATGCCGGTGAGGGAGAAGCCGTCCTGCGCGGTACCCTCTGTGTAGCGCAACAGACTATTGATCTTGCGCATGTCGTCCGGATTGGCCCATGGCCCGTTATAGGTCCCGGCCTCACCCGCCAGCAGCAGCGTGCCGTCGCCGAGCCTGGTCGAGCCCATGCCGAAGAAGCGCTGATAGCCGAAGCTGCCTGACGTCACCGACGCCATGCTTTTGTCGACACTGTCGATCAGCCCGATGTGAAGATTGCCCGCCGAGCCGAAGTCGCCTTCGTCGGCATAATACGGCCCCTTTCGAACCTCGATGGTATTGACGGTCTCCGGCATCAGCCAGTTCAAATCCGAATAGCCTTGCCCATGCGCATGGGTGCGCAAATTGATCGGAACGTCATCGACGGAGATCGCCATGTCGGTCCCGTGATCGAGATTGTAGCCACGCAGAAAATACTGATTGGCTTTGCCCTCGCCGCTGTGCTGCGTGACGATGAGGCCGGGGACAGCTTCCAATATTTCGCCCGGGCGGGTGACCGGACGGGCGTTGACGTCTTCACCCGTGAAAATCATCTGGCTCGCCATGTTGGGCGGGCCAACGGCGCCCGATCCGGCATTTGGCGTGCCCGACGGGGAGGCGGCCTGCTGAAACGATCGATTCGCGGTCGCCGGTGTCCTTAGAGATCGCCGAATATTTTGGCTGTTGCGCTGGTGTGGTCGCCGCGGCTTGGCCGTGTGGCGCGGAGACGCCTCCACGGTGACGGGCGGCAACGTCGCGGAATTTGTCGAGGATGCGACGATCGCGACCGGCACCGGACTGGCGGCTTCCGGCAGCGATTGTGCCCGGAGCATCTGCGCGGATGCAAGCGCTAGGATGAAACTCGATATCGGCGCCAGCTCACGCCACCCGTTCGACACGCCACAGCCCCCGTACCGTCAAGAGGCGAAGCATCAGGCCTGAAACCCGCAATGGTCGTGGCCAGATTCACAACCGCGGTGTAAGCATTTCGCGCATCGTACTCTTATCGGCGGATGGAGCCGTATTCCGAGTATGATGTCAATGACAATTCATCATACTTGGTATGACGAAAGGCCCAACAATGCAGCGCATCACCATTACGCTCGACGACGACCTGATGGATGAACTGGATCAGATGATCGCCGCGCAGGGGTATCAGAACCGGTCTGAAGCGATCCGCGATTTCACCCGGGCCGGCATGCAGCAGGCTGCGCAAAAATCCGGAAAATCCGGTAACTGCGTTGCCGCGCTGGTTTATGTCTACGATCACGCCGCACGAGATTTATCGCGACGCCTGGTCGAGAACTATCACGGACACCACGACCTCTCGGTGGCGACGCTCCATGTTCACCTCGACGACGACAATTGCATGGAAGTAACCGCGCTGAAGGGGACCGGCGCCGAGGTCCAGCATTTTGCCGATCACATCATTGCCGAGCGCGGGGTACGGTATGGCCGCCTCGTGATGATCCCGACCGAGACCGAGAAGAAAGCCGGCAGCGCCCGAAAGGGGGCTCGTCATCGGCATCCGTGATTCAAGCGCGGTCTATCCGGTGAGCGCGCCCCGGCGTCAATGGCCCGGATGGATCGCCTCGCTGAGGTAGATGCAGGTGAGGATGGCGAACACGTAGGCCTGCAGGAACGCGACCAGCAATTCGAGCGCGGTCAGCGCCACGACCAGGCTAAGCGGCAAGACGGCGCCGAACCAGCCGATCAAGCCGAAAGCGCCGAGCATACCGATAAAGCTGGCAAACACTTTCAACGCGATGTGGCCTGCCAGCATGTTGGCGAAAAGCCGCACCGAATGCGAAATCGGCTTGATGAAGAACGCAATGATTTCGATCGGCACCACCACCAAGAGAACGTAGAGCGGAACACCGGACACCACGAACACCCTGAGAAATCCCAGGCCGTTTTTGTAGAAGCCGTAGATCAGCACGATGAAGAACACCAGGAGCGCCATCGCCGCGGTGACGATGAGATGGCTCGACACCGTGAAGGCGTAGGGAATGATCCCGATCACGTTCGAGACCAGAATGAACGTGAACAGCGAGAACACCAGCGGGAAGAACCTCATGCCTTCCGAGCCGGCATTGGTCCGGATCATGCTGGCGACGAATTCGTAGGTCACTTCCGCCAGCGATTGGATGCGGCCGGGGACAAGCCGTCTTGCCCCAGTGCCCGCGATCATCAGCAGCGAAATCACGGCCACCGAACCGAACATGTAGGCCGACGAATTGGTGAATGCGATTTCCTGTCCGCCAATATGACCAATGGTGAACAGTTTCGTGATCTGGAATTGTTCGATCGCGTCGACGGCCATTGGTCTCTCGGACTTCGGGTTTCGTCGAAGGCAAGCTTATACGGACACTCCGGGAAAACAACCCGCGGTTGGCGTTTGGATCGATGCAAGAGGGTGGAGTTCAGGAGGCGTTGGTAGCCGCGCGCATCCGCTGTAGGGCCCAATCGAGTCCGGCGGCGATGACGAGGCCGACGCAGGCCGTCAGGGCGTCGACCACAAAATCCTCAAGCCGTGCGTGCCGCCCCGGCGCCCAGAGTTGCAACAGTTCGATGACACCGATCATGACCACGGCGATCATCGCGGTGCGCGGCCGGTTCCGCGAATAGGCAAGGCCGAACGCCACCCCGATCAGAATGAAGGCAAAGGCATGTTCGCCGTCCTGGCCGAGATGCGAGTGCGGCCGATAGCTGGCCGGCCCGAGGGTCGCAAACGTGACCGCGGCGGCCAAAAGCCAGGCGAATATTCTCAAGACGATTGTCATCATCGCGCCGGGATATCACGATTTGCGGCCGGCGTCGGCTTCCCGTGAATTTCCGATGCCGTAGGGTTAATGGCGGCCGGCCTGTGCCCGATCGATAATCAAGGCGCTCAGTAATCAAAGGGCTCCATAATCAAAGCCCCTGGCGAATGCCCATGCCGCGCATAAAACTTTCCCGGAGCTGCACGGGGTCGCGACGGGTTTGCCCGGTTCCCGGCTTGTCGTCGATGCGTACGCCGATCAAGGTCGGTCCGGAAGCCGACAGCGATTGCTCGATGAGGCGCTCGAAATCCTCTTCATCGGCGGCCCAGCTAGAGTTGGTGATGCCAGAGCCGACGGCGAGGGCAACGATATCGGCTGTCGCGGAGCCCGGGATCGGCTGCGCGCCGGTGATCTGGTAGACGCCGTTGTCCATCACCACCATGCAGAGGTTCTTCGGCGCCAGCGTCGCGATCGTCGACAGACAGCCCAGTTGCATCAGGAGCGAACCGTCGCCCTCGAGCGCGAAGACGCGGCGCGTCGGCTGCGCCAGCGCGACGCCGAGCGCGATCGGGAAGGCGAGACCCATGCTGCCCAGCATGTAGAAATTCTGCGGGCGATGGCCGGTGGCCCAGAGGTCGAAATTGGTGTTGCCGATGCCGCCGACTACGGCCTCCTCGTGCTTCAGCTTCGCGACCAGCCGCGAGGTGAGGTCGAACCGGTTCATGATCTTGGTGTTGCGGGCGGAGGTATTTGCTTGCTTGCTCATGGGGGCGCTCACAGCACTTTGCCGCCGGTCAACAGCGGCGAGAGGATCAGCGCCACTGGCGCCTGGGTGGTGATGGCCTGCTTGATCGAGCGGTCAACGATGAATTCCAGTTCGTCGAGCCGGGTTACGGTGTGATGCTCCATCGCGAGCGAGTCCAGCACCGGCCGCATGGTGCGGCAGACCAGCGACTGTCCGTAATTGAATTCTCCCAGAGTCCCGCGCTCCGACACGAACATGATCAGCGGAATCTGATAGGGGACCGCGAGCGAGGCCAGCACGTTGGCCAGCGTCGCGAAGCCGCTGGTCTGCATCAACACCGCGCCGCGCATGCCGGCCATCCAGGCGCCGGAAACGATGCCCACCGCTTCTTCTTCCCGCGCGGTCGGGAACGTCGTGAAGAACGGATCGGCATGGATGTTCTTGATGAGGCTGGTCAGCACCCGGTCGGGAACGTAGGGCACCAGCCGGATCTCGTTGCGCTTGAGCGTTTCCAGCACGATGCCATGCCAGCTCTTGTCCGGGGCTTGTGGCGTGGTTTGTGCCTCGGCAGCCGCCATCGAATTCTCCCTCATGCTTTGCGCCGATGTTCTTGTCGCAACACGACCAGATGCGGTCGTGTCGAGGCGCCGAAACTTGACGCGATCCTTGGGATTGTCAACATGCCCAGGCGTACCCGTGGTCTGCGCTCGTGGCGGTGCTTTAAGGGCTGTCTTTAAGGTTCTTGGGGATGCCCTGGACCTGCCGGTGTGCGATAACACGGGCAACAAGAACGGGAGGCAAACCATGGCCTGGCGGTTGCGGATGTTGGCGGCGGCATTGGCGATGCTGGCCGCGGGCGGCAGCGCGTGGGCACAGTCGCCGTTTCCGTCGAAGCCCGTGCATATTTTCGTGCCGTATGCCGCCGGCGGCGCGGTCGACATCCTGGCCCGCACGCTCGGTGATGCGGTCTCGCAAAAATGGGGCCAGTCCGTCGTCATTGAAAACCGGCCCGGCGCCGGCGGCGTGATCGCCTCGCAGGCGCTGGTGACCTCGCCGCCGGATGGCTACGCGCTCATCGTGGTCGCGAGCGGCCATCCGACCAATCCGTTTCTCTATCCAAAGCTGCCCTACGACACCTTCAAGGATTTCACGCCGATCTCGCTGTTGGCTTCGTCGCCGAACATCCTGCTGGTGCGCGCCGATTCCCCATTCAAGACCGTCGGCGATGTGATCGCGGCGGCCAGGGCGAAACCGGGAAGCCTGTCCTTTGGCCACTCCGGAAACGGCACCTCGACGCATCTTGCCGGTGAGCTTTTCAAGAACCTCGCCAAAATCGAGATTGCCGGCATCCCCTATAAAGGCGGCTTGCCCGCGATCAACGATCTCCTCGGCGGACAGATTCCGCTGTCATTCAACAACGGACCGGAATCGGTCGGACAGATCCAGGCCGGCACCGTCCGCGCGCTGGCGGTCACCACCGCTTCGCGGGCGTCGTTCCTGCCCGATGTGCCGAGCCTGTCGGAGGCGGTGCCGGGCTACGACACTGAAGTGTGGTGGGGATTGCTCGGTCCGGCCAACATGCCTGCCGATCTCGTGGCAAAGCTCTCGCGTGATTTCGTGGCCGTGTTGAATACCGACGCCGTGAAGGAGCGCCTGGGCAAGCTCGGTGCGTCGCCGATCGGCGGTTCGCCCGAAGCGTTCGATGCCAAGATCCATGCCGACTATGACAAATGGGGCCCGATTATCAAAGCCGCCGGCATCAAGGCCGAATGATCGGGATGACGGAGGGCTGCGATAGGCTCCCCGTCACGGGCCGAACACCACCAGTTCGGTGAACGACAGATCGCTGAGGGGAGGCGCAAGCGGGCCCTTGAAATATCTTGGCGCCCAATCGGAACGATACCACCCGATCACGCCCGGGACCGCGCCATTGGAATCCGCGACGCAGAACATCACGCCCTCGCGCAGCAAAAAGCCCCCGAGCGAGCCGGTCCAATCGGCGAGGTCGTCGATCGAATGGCAATAGACCAGCTGCCAGTATGGCACGAGGTCCTTCAGGATCCAGCGTTCGACGAACACGAACGGCGTCGCTTTGCCGTCCTTCACGCAGATCAGGGATCGGCAGCCGAGACCTGCATGTTCCTCGAGCAGGCGGCGTTCGTCTGCCGACAGAAGAGCCGCTTCGGGCAGCGTATGCGAATATTCGAGCACCGCGCCGCCGGCTCGCGACGGACTGAGCGCGGGCGCAAATACGATCTGGCCATTGCTGTAGCGGCGAAATCCAATGCCTTCGGCCGCGCGCCGCGTCCGCGGAACCGGCGAGATCGTGGTGTAGGTGATATCCTTGCGTTTGATGGCGGCCGCGACCATTCGGAGCGCGTAGCTGCGATAATCGGAATCGACGCACCAGCTCGAAAGATTGCAGCGGATGGTCTCTAAGCCGTCAATGCGATAGAGCGTGAACAGCTGAAGCACGACGCCGACGATCTTTCCGGAATCGTCCAGCGCGTAGCCGTATTTCGGACAATCCCTCACCGCCGGCCGCAACGCCATGCGATCGAGCGCGAGCTCCCAGTATTTTTTGCCCTTATACGGAAAGCCGCGAAACAGGCAATCGGCGACTTGCTCGCGGTCTTCCTCGCGAATGGGTCGCGACGTCAAATCAGGGCGCATCGCTCCGAGGACCGCCATGTCAGATTACCACAGGTCGCCGCGTCGCGTCATGGGATCATCTCGTTTTGCGCGAGGCCAAGCTAAGTCAACGCATAGCCGCATACAAGCATCGCAGGATGTGTGACGGCATATTAGCCGCTATATGCTTAAGCGTTGCATCGCTACAAAAGAAAATTTGCTGGAGAGGATACGCGTTTACGACATCGCGGGAGCGATCGGTGGTAACTGTTTCGGATGCGTGCGCCGATGCAGCCTTACCGCATCGCTTCCCGTCGCCGGTCCGGCAAAGCTTCATGGATTTCCAACCAAGGGTTCCGCCAACAATGTCCGTCAATAACAAGCGCGTGTTCTACGTCAAATACCTGGCCCATCCGATCTATGCCGAGATCCTCAAGGCGCGCGCCGATGTGCGGCTCGACCGTCTCGAAAACGAAAGCCCGGACGAGGTCTCGGCGCCGATTCTCTCGGCGGCGCATGTCTATCAGATCGGCGCCGCGCGAGATGAGCTTGCCCGCCACTTTCATGTCGATGCTGATCTGCTGCGGCGCGCGCCTAATCTATTATTGGTCTCCAGCAACGGCGCCGGCTTTGATCCGGTTGACGTCGAGGCCTGCACGGCGGCAGGTGTCGTCGTCGTCAATCAATCCGGGGGCAATGCCAATTCGGTGGCGGAGCACGCCGTCGGCATGCTGCTGACGCTGTCGAAGCGCATCATCGAGGCGGATCGCGCGCTGCGACGCGAGGCCAATGTGGAGCGCAACGCGTTGATGGGCACCGAGGCGCAGGGCAAGACCATCGGCATCGTTGGTCTCGGCAATGTCGGCCGCCGTATCGCCGAACTCTGCCGCGGCCTGCTGCACATGAACGTATTGGCCTACGATCCCTTTCTTTCGGCAACCGAGATGGCGGCGCGTGGCGGCGAGAAGGTCGAGCTGGATGATTTGCTGCGCCGTTCCGATTACGTGTCGATCTCGTGCCCGCTGACCAAGGACAATCGCGGCATGATCGGCGCACGCGAGTATGCGCTGATGCAGAAGCATGCCTATTTCATCACGACCGCGCGCGGCTTCATTCACGATGAGGCGGCGCTGGCTGAGGCGCTGCGCAACAAGCAGATCGCCGGCGCCGGCCTCGACGTCTGGGCCAAGGAACCGCCGCCGCCGGACCATCCGCTGTTGCAGTTCGACAATGTGCTGGCGAGCCCGCATACGGCGGGCGTGACCAAGGAGGCGCGGGAAAACATGGGCAGGATCGCGGCCCAGCAGGTGCTCGATGCGCTCGACGGCAAGCGGCCGCCGCGTATCATCAATCCCGAGGTATGGCCGGCCTACGTCAAGCGCTTCGAACGCGCTTTCGGATTCGCCCCGGCCTGAGCGCTTAGCTGGTTTGGCCGGGTTTTCGGAGGAGAAATTTCTCCCCTTAGCGGCCTCGGCTCGGCAATAAAACCACTGCCATCGCCCAACAAGACGATGGCCGTGTTGCTATTTTTCCCATGTCCTCGACACCCAGGCGGGCTCGGACCACATTCCTGCTTGGCGTTGTTGGCGGAACCGCTGTTCCGCGGGCGCCTTTCGGGAATTAGGGTATGCAGCAGGTCGTAACATTGCTTCGAAAGGCGCCGTCGCAGATCCGGCGCCGTCTCGCTGCGTTCGTCGCCATCGCGGCGGCCAGCCTGCCGGATGTCGGCGCCTGAGCGGTCGGTACCGCGCCATCGAAGACCCACCTAAAGCGCCAATGGCACGAACTTGAGCGAGAAGCGCGCTCCCGAAGGATCGCGGTTTTCGACCGTGACCACGGCGGAATGTAACTCCGCGATGCGCTGAACGATCGAAAGGCCAAGGCCGGTGCTACCGGCCTTGCGGCGATCGCGGCGCCAGAAGCGCTGGAAGATCAGGTTGCGTTCCTCCTCGGCAACGCCCGGTCCCTGATCCTGCACACTTACCGTACCGTTCTGGTCGACGATGAATTCCACGGTCGTCCCGGGAGCGGTGTGGTTGATTGCATTTTCCGAAAGGTTGCGGATCGCGCGGCCCAGCATTTCCGGATTGCCCTTGACCCAAACCGGCTCGGCAGTGCCCAGCAGGGCAACATCCTTGCCTTGCGCCAGCGCCAGCGGGGCGACGAACTCCGCGACCTCGGCGGTGACGGATCGAAGATCGGCTTTTTCGAGCGGGTCCACGACGAACGCATCGAGCTCCGCGATGTCGAGCAACTGGCTGATGATGTGCGCCATGCCTTCGACGTCGCGCTGCAAGGCCTGGCGCATTTTCTTGTCTTCGAGAAGGTCGAGCCGTGTTCGCAGGATGCTCAGCGGCGTGCGCAGTTCGTGCGCGGCATCGGCGGTAAAATCCCGCTGAATCCGGAAACCTTGTTCAAGCCGGTCCAGCGCCAGATTGATGGCGGATACCAGCGGGCGCACCTCGCGCGGGATCTCGTCGGTCGGCAGCCGCACGTCGGTACGCGTCGGTCCGATGTCGCTGGCGATCTCCGAGGCCTCCCGCAGCGGCCGCAGCGCGCGGCGGAAGATCGCAATGTCTGCGATCAGCAACACCATCAGGATCGGCAGCGTGATCCATCCGACATCCCGGTAGAAATCGGCGACGATGTCGTCGATCAGCACGTCGCGGTTGGCCAGATCCTCGCCGGCCTGGATCCAGACCGACTGGCCGCCGATGGTCTTCCTGACGCTGGCGCCCGACACCGTGGCGTCGCCAAGCCGTTGTTGCAGAAACTCGACGTCGCTCGATCGGGCATCGGCGGGAAACAGCGCCGCGTTATCCCGCAGTGAGGAGAACAGGACGCGCCCGTGATCGTCGATCACCGCATAGGAGTAACGGCCATAGGCCTGCGAATAGAGCCCGAGCAGGTCCTGCGGCAGGTCCAGTTCGAGATGGCCGTCGGGCTGCGCGGTCAGATGTTCGCCGACCGAGACGGCCTGTTCCTGCATCGCTTCGTTGTGAATGTTGTTGGTGGCATAGTTCAGCAGCCACGACAGCGCCAGCGACATGAAGACGGAGGTGATGACGACGGCGACGACATGGAGAACGACGATGCGTGAAAGGATCGACTTGAAGCGCAACACGCTAGTTCTCCTCGGCGATCAGGTAGCCTACTCCCCTGATCGTATGCACCTGGACCTTGGCGCCGCGCTCCGAAAGCTGCTTGCGCAGTCGGTGAACGTACACCTCGATGGCGTTCGAGGCGACCTCTCCCGAGTGTCCGAAGATGTGATCTTCGGCCTGCTTCTTGGAAACCACGCGGCCCTTGCTGCGCATCAACAGCTCGAGCACCTCGGTTTCGCGGGCCGACAGCAGTTGCGGCTTGTCGTCGATCGAGGCTTGCCGGTTTCTGGTATCGAATTCGAGATTGGCGATCCTAAGCGTGCTGCCGAGCAGATGGCCCGGCCGCCGCAACTGAGCCTCCAGCCGCGCGATCAGTTCTTCCAGCGCGAACGGCTTGACCAGATAATCATCGGCGCCGCTGCGCAGGCCGTGGACGCGGTCGTGCAAGCCGCCACGCGCGGTCAGAACCAGAACGGGAATCGGATTGTTCCGGTGTCGCAGTTCGCGCAGCAGCGCCAGGCCGTCACCGTCGGGCAATCCGAGGTCGAGGATCAGCGCTGCGTAGAACGTCGTTAGAAGAACGCTGGTGGCTTCTTCAACCGTCGAGAGCACGTCAGTCTCGTAGCCAGCACTCTGCAGGCCCTTTGCCAACAACTCGGCGAGCTCCACATTGTCTTCCACAATCAATAACCGCATGCGCAGCGCCTCATCGATTGACCTAAAATTCAAGGCGAGAGCCTTTTCCGT
Organism: Bradyrhizobium sp. S69; assembly: GCF_009766005.1. Lineage (GTDB taxonomy): Bacteria > Pseudomonadota > Alphaproteobacteria > Rhizobiales > Xanthobacteraceae > Bradyrhizobium. Next base: position 371,215 of record NZ_LMUK01000042.1, read on the forward strand.
TCCGATGGAATCGGAACGGGGCTCTAGTCTTTTTTTGACGCGTTTTCTTGACGCGAACCGGTGGCCACTTCGCTCGAAAACGCTCTAGCCATGAACCGAGTCAGATCGCCAAACAAGGGCTGAATCTTAGAAAAACGCCGGCTTATGTAAGGTTGATGTAAGGAAGAGCGAGGCGCTCTGCGATAGCCGCACAACGATGACTTGGCGGGAATGCGCGGCGGATCAGACGGCGCTTCAAGTTTCAGGTATGAAGCCGATGATACAATCTTAAGATGAATGGCGTTCGCCGAAGGAGGCGAGCCGAGGGGAGGCAGGCGCGACCGCCCGGCTCGCCGCTTGACGCGCCCCGCGCGGTGGTGCGGCGCAAGCCCGCCTGCACGATGATACCTGCGCGCCCTGGTCTGAGTAATTTGTCTCGCATTAGCAGCTATTTCATTAATTTAAGTTAGTCACCGGGGTCTGGGCGCCGTCCCCGGCGACCTCCATTCCAGCGGCAAGGTGCTTCATGCTTGGCAATCTCAAAATATCCTCCAAGCTGTTGATGATGGTTTGTCTTTCGGTGCTCGGCATTGCCGCGGTCGCGGCGGTCGGGCTGTCCACGCTGCGAAACAATTTGCTGGAGGACCGCAAGGCCAAGCTCCACGATGTCGTGCTGTTGGCGCGTCAGGCGGTCGATCTGAACTATCAGGCCTCGCATCAGGCGGGGCTTTCCGATGCCGAAGCTTTGGAGCGCGGCAAGGCGCTGCTGCGGACGCTGCGGTTCGGCAAGGACGATTATTTCTATGCCTTCAGCCCGCAAGGGCTGGTGCAGTCGCATCCGAACCCGAAGGTTGAAAACAAGAATCTGTACGATGTGCCGGATTCCGACGGCGTGTTTTTCACACGCCAGCAAATCGAGCTGGCCGCGCAGGGCGGCGGCTTTGTCGGCTACCGCTTTGCACGTGCGGGCGGCGACGAGCCGATCCCGAAAGTCTCCTATGCCACCGAATTCAAGCCCTACAACTGGACCATCGGCGGCGGAATCTATCTTGACGACATCGATGCGATCTTCTGGGCGCAGGTACGCCAGATCGGCGCGTTGGTCGGTGTCGCGCTGCTGCTGGTGGTCGGCATGTTCGTGCTGCTCGGCCGCAGCATCGTCAATCCGATCAAGGCCATGACAATAGCGATGCGCAAGATCGCCGACGGCGAGACATCGACGGCCATCCCGGCGCAGGAACGCCGCGATGAAGTCGGCGCCATGGCGCAGTCGGTGCAGATCTTCAAGGACAACATGATCGAGGCGTCCCGCCTGCGCGGCGAGCAGGATGTGTTGAAGGTCCGGTCGGATGCCGAGCGCAAACAGCTCGTCAACCGGATGGCCGACGATTTCGAACACGGGGTCCGCGCGTCGCTCGACACTTTGACGGGTGCTGCCGCGGAGATGCAGGCGACGTCGAAGAGCATGTCGGCGACGGCCGGCGAAGCCAGCCATCAGGCGACCAGCGTTGCGGTCGTGGCCGAGCAGGCCTCGGCCAACGTGCAGACGGTGGCGGCGGCGACCGAGGAATTGTCGTCGTCGGTGTCGGAAATCGGACGCCAGGTCACGCAATCGACCGAGATCGCGGGCCAGGCGGTCGCCGAGGCCAACCGCACCAACGTCACGGTGCAGGGCCTGTCGGCCGCGGCGCAGAAGATCGGCGATGTCGTCAAACTGATCAGCGATATCGCCAGCCAGACCAATCTTCTGGCCTTGAACGCGACGATCGAGGCCGCGCGCGCCGGTGACGCGGGCAGGGGATTCGCGGTGGTTGCGAGCGAAGTCAAATCGCTTGCCAACCAGACCGCTAAAGCGACCGAGGAGATATCGGCGCAGGTCGCTGCGATGCAGGGCGCGACCGCGGACGCGGTACAGGCCATCGAGGGCATCGGCCGCACCATCGGGTCGATCAACGAGATCGCATCGGTGATCTCAATCGCGGTCGATCAGCAGGGGGCCGCGACCCGCGAGATCGCCCGCAACGTGCAGGAAGCCGCCCAAGGCACCGGCCAGGTATCAAGCAACATCTCGGGCGTCAATCAGGCGGCCGACAAGACCGGATCGGCGGCGAGCAAAGTGTTGTCCTCGGCCGAACAACTCTCTGGCCAGGCCGCAACCTTGCGTGCCGACGTCGATCGCTTCCTCGCCAATATCCGCGCGGCCTGATGGTGCGGCGCGTCGCGCGTGAGCTTGATTTGAATCGGGCTTGAGCCGCGACGGAAACGCGCTCCCTCTCCCACCCAACTCGGGTTTACCCGAGTTGGGCATCAATATTTGTCGAAGTCGGATATATCCGACTTCGAATGGGAGAGGATCGGGGTGAGGGGGTACGACCTCTCGTTAAGCGCCCCTCACCCGATTTGCACCGGACGATGCTTCGCATCGCCGGGAGCAAATCGACCTCTCCCCGGCGGGGAGAGGTGAAACAGAGACGACCTCAATCTTGTTACGCTTCAGATCCGGAACGCCTTCAGCAGGGCCTGCTCGGCGTGGCTCTGGTATCGTTCCTTGTGCCGCAGAAAAAGAAACGGACGCCGGGGCATTTCGATCCTGACCCGATGCAGCCTGCCGGCGGCCAGCGAATGATCCACCACGAGGTTTGATATCGCGGTGGCGCAGTCGCCGGCTTCGACGGCGGCGCGGATCGCTTCGTTCGACGGTAGTTCGAGCACGACCTTCAGGTCGGCGGGTTTGACGCCGAGTTTCCTGACCGCGGCCTCGAACATCGAACGGGTGCCGGAGCCTTTTTCGCGCAGCACCCATCCGGTCGCCGCAAGACTCTTCGGAGCGATCCTGCTTTGGCCGACCCAGGGATGGCGCATCCCGACCACGACGACGAGTTGATCGCCGTCGATCTTGCGGGCCGAGAGTACGGGATCATCGATATCGCCTTCGACGAATCCGACGTCGGCATGCCCCTGGTGAACCGCTTGCGCCACCTGTTCGGTGTTGGCGATCGTCACCTGCAGATCGATGCCGGGGTGGGCCGCCTGAAAGGCCTGGATGCGCGGCGGTAGCCAGTAATTGCCAACGGTCTGGCTCGCGGCCAGCATCAGCGAGCCGCGCTTGAGCCCGGCAAGATCGTTGAGCACCTCGGCGGCGGCCTTGGCCCGGGCGATGACGGCGCGGGCCTCACCCAGAAAATCACGCCCGGTCTGCGTCAGCACGATACCGCGTCCCACGCGGTCGAACAGCTTTATGCCATAACGCGCTTCGAGCGCCGCGATGGCGGCGCTCGTTGCGGATTGCGTCAGGTTCAGTTCGCCCGCGGCCTGGGTGACGTGCTGCTTTTCGGCGACCGCGATGAAGATGCGAAGCTGTTCCAGGGTCATGCCTTCTATCCCATCAGTTTTATCAGGCCGAGGCTGAAGCTGGCGATGAACAGGAAGGCAAGCGCGCCAAGCAAAGCGGGGCGAAAGCCCTTGGCCGCGAGTTTGCGGATATCGGTTTCCAGGCCCATCGCCGCCAGCGCGACCGACAGCAGGAACGTGGTGACGGCCACGATCCAGACCTTGGCCTCAGTGGGGATCGAGACCACGCTGTTGACGCCGACCAGGGCGACGAAGCCCAGCACGAACCACGGCATCGGCGGGCGAGCGGAAGTTGTCTCGGCGCCAGAGTTGGTCTTGCGCGCGGTGCGGTTCGCCATCAATCCGAGCGCGATCACCATCGGGGCCAACAGCATGACGCGGGACAATTTGGCGATGGTGCCGAACTCGCCGGCCTTCTGGCCGTCCTGGAACGAGGCCGCGACGACCTGCGCGATTTCGTGGATCGACGCGCCGCTCCAGAGCCCGAAGGCGTGCGGATCAAGCCGCAGCAATCCCGGCAGCAGCGGATAGGCAAACATTGCGACCGAGCCGAACACGGTGACGCAGGCGACCGCGTAGGCGACGTCCTCGTCATGCGCGTTGGTGACGGTGTTGGTGGCAATCACCGCCGAGGCGCCGCAGATCGAGGTGCCGGCCGCGATCAGTTGCGCCAGCTTGCGATCGACGCCCAACACGCGTCCCATCCACACCGTGAAGGCAAACGTCGCCACCAGCGTCGCTGCGATGATCCCGATGCCGCGGCCGCCGACCTCGATCACCTGAACGATCGTCAATTGCAGGCCGAGCAGGATGATGGCGATGCGCAGCAGCCGGCGCATGCTGAAAGTCACGCCCTGTTTCGCCCAGGCCGGCGTGCCGACCAGATTATGAAACGCGATCCCGATCACGATGGCGAGGATCATCGGGCTGAACGTCGTCATCCCCGGCAGGTGCCTGACGGCATAGGCGGCGGCGGCGACCATGGCAGCGAGAAACAGGCCCGGCCAGATGCCGTTGGCGTGCAGGCCCGACCAGTTGATAGCCTGGGCGGGAAGCGCGCGAACGGCGCGCCGGCGTGGTGTTTTGCTGGTGTCGGCATTCGATATCGCGGTCATGGGTTGGCTCCCTGAAACGGTCCAACCCACTATCGGGCGTCGCATTCAATCAATCCAACAGATTATAAATGTAAAATCAATCGATTTTATAGATCAATTGGCGCGACTCGACTGGACGCCCGCCCAATGCCTATCATCGACGGGAACATGGATCGATAGAGAAGGGATCATTGCCGAGCTGTGCCTGGCTGCGCCAAGCGGGTGGCGTGATCAGCGCCCGGAAGAAATTTTCGGTTGACGTTTCTCGTTGAAAGGTGTGGTTCGGGCTATCGGTGCCTCTGGAGTTGTTTGTCGCATGTCGCAGACTGATTCACCCGCAGCGAGCATTCCCCGTTCGACGTCGCACGGCACGTTGCGCCGTCTGGCGATCCCGCTGATCGCGGCGGTGGCCGCTTTGGCTTTTGTCGCACTGGCCACGTTGCGTTGGGACGCCTGGGTCGGCAGCGCCGCGGTGCAGACCACCAACGATGCCTATGTTCGTGCCGAGACGACCCAGCTCTCCAGCCGCGTTGCCGGCGAGGTGCTCGTCGTCGCGTTCAGGGACTTCCAGCGCGTCAAGGCCGGCGATCTCTTGATCCAGATTGATCCGGCCGACTACGAAGCGCAGGTCGCGCAGGCGGAAGCCGGCGTGGAAGGCGCGAAGGCGGCACTCGATAATCTCAACAATCAGGTTGAGCTGCAATACGCCACGATTGCGCAGGCCGAGGCGCAGCAATTGTCCGCGGAAGCCATTCAGGTCGAGGCGCAACAGGAGCAGGAGCGCCAGAAAACCTTGACGCAGACGGAGGCCGGCACCCGGCAGAAACTGGAACAGGCCGTTGCCGAGCTTGCCAAGGCGCAGGCTGATGTTCACGCGAACCGGGCATTGATCGCAGCCCAGCGCCACCAATTGGAAGTTCTTGGCGGAACCAAGAAGCAGCGCGGCGCTGATGTGCTGGGCGCGCAGGCAACGCTTGCCGCCGCCAAGTTGCGGCTTGGCTACACCAAGATCGTGGCGCCGTTCGACGGCGTGGTCGGTGAGCGCGAGGTGCAGCCGGGCGATTACGTCAACATCGGCAGCAACCTCGTCAACGTCGTGCCGCTGCCGGACGTTTATCTGATCGCCAACTACAAAGAGACCCAGCTCACCCGGGTCAAGCCTGGCCAGCCCGTCGAAATCACGATCGACAGTTTCCCCGATGAAACGCTGCATGGCCGGGTCGAGCGCATTTCGCCGGCCAGCGGATCGCAATTCGCGTTGCTGCCGCCCGATAATGCCACCGGTAACTTTACCAAGGTCGTTCAGCGCATTCCGATCCGGATCGCGCTCGACAAGGGGCAGCCCTTGATCGACCGGCTGCTGCCGGGCATGTCGGCGGTGACCCGTATCCACGTCGAGGATGGCGCGCGATAGAGCTGGATAGCTAACGAAAATGCCGGAAGCCAAGCACATCCAGGCCGGACCGGTATCCACCGGCACAGCATCGCACCGGCCGATCTTTGCGGTCGGCGCGGTGCTGCTCGGCGCGTTCCTGGCTAATTTCGATAGTCGCCTGTTCACGATCGGACTGCCGGATCTGAAGGGTGCGTTCGGCCTGAGCTTCGATGAGGGGGCCTGGCTCAGCACGGCCGCGACCGCCTCGCAAATCGCAATCGCGCCGGCGGTGGCGTGGCTTGCGACCGCGTTCGGGTTGCGCCGCGTGCTCGCCATTCCCAGCCTGGTCTATGCGCTGGTCTCGCTGGCGATCCCGCTGGTGCGTGATTTCAACGTGCTGATGGTCCTCACCGTCATTCACGGCCTGCTGCTCGGCACCTTCGTTCCGGCGACGTTGATGATCATCTTGCGTAATCTGCCGACGCGCTGGTGGCTTCCGGCGGTCGCGCTGTATTCGATCCGGGTCGGCGTTTCGCTGAATGTGGGTATTTCGGTTGTCGGCTTCTATGTCGACCATGGGGCATGGCAGTGGCTGTTCTGGCAGGACATCATCATCGCTCCACTGCTGGGCCTGTTCGTCTATCTGGGAACGCCGCATGAGAAGGTGAACTCCGAAGTGCTGGTGGATGCCGACTGGGGCGGCATGCTGTTGCTCGGTCTCGGATTGGCGATGATCTACGCGGGCCTCGATCAGGCCAACCGGCTGAACTGGTTCGAGTCCGGCACTATCGTGGCGCTGCTTTCGGCCGGCGGTTTGCTGACGCTGGGTTTCTTCATCAACGAGACCATCGTGCGCCGGCCGTGGGCGCACACCAACGTGCTGTTCTCGCGCAATGCCGGCCTCGCCATGGTCGTGATCGTGCTCTACGCGCTGACCAGCCTTTCGAATTCCTCGCTGGCGCCGAATTTCCTGGTCGCCATCGACCAGTTACGGCCGGAGCAGACCGGCCCGCTGTTCCTGAACTATGCGATCCTGCCGATGCTGGTGCTGCTGCCGCTCTCGATATGGCTGATGCGGCGCTTCGACGCGCGGGCGGTGATGGTGATCGGTTTGGCCGCGTTCGGGGTGGCTAGTCTGCTGGGTACGCAGCTCACGCATGATTGGTCGCTCGGGGATTTCATCCCGATGGTGCTGTTGCAGTCGGTGGGGCAGACGTTCACGTTGACACCGATCGTGGTGTTGGCGCTGTCCAATGCCGACCCTGCGCGCGCAACGGCGTTCGCGGCCTACATCCAGGTGATGCGGCTCGGGGGCGCCGAAATCGGCATCTCGCTGATGGCGACCTGGCTGCGGGTCCGCGAGCAGGTTCATTCAAATTTTCTCGGCCAGCACATCGTCAACGGTAGTGCCGACGTCAACCACATGCTGGCGAAACTGTCGCAGCATTTTGCCGGCGCCGGCAGTGGCGTCGCGCCGGCGCGGGCGCTCGATCTGCTCTCCACGCTGGTGCAGCGCGAGGCCAATACGCTGGCCTATATCGACGGCTTCTGGCTCACCGTCTGGTTCGCCATCGCAGCCCTCGCGCTGGTCGCCCTGATCGGCCCATCGCCAAAGGGCCCGCTATCGCCGCATTAGAAGGGTTAAACGTGCACCGGCGTGCGAACGCGGCCGGCGTTGCCGAAGATGCGCAGATAACGCTCGACCTCGGCCGGACTGCCGGTGGCTTTTTCCGGGTTGTCCGAGAGCTTGACGGCCGGCCGGCCGTCGACCGACGTGACCTTGCACACGATCGAGATCGGATCGAGGTCGGCAGAGCCGTCCGGCGCGCAGCCGACAAAATCATTGGTCAGGTTGGTGCCCCAGCCGAAGCTGACGCGGACCCGGCCGGCAAAATGCTGGTAGGTTTCTTCGATCGAGTCGGCATCCATCCCGTCGGAAAATACCAGAAGTTTTTCCTTGGGGTCTTTACCCTTCTGCTTCCACCATTTGATGATCTCTTCGCCGGCGGCGATCGGCGGCGCGCTGTCGGGGCGAAAGCCGGTCCAGTCCGCCACCCATTCCGGCGCGTCGCGTAGGAACGATGTGGTACCGAACGCGTCGGGCAGCGCGATCAGAAGATTGCCGCCATAGGTGTGGCGCCATTGGTCCAGGATACGATATGGCGCATGGCGCAATTCTTCATCGTCGTTGGCCAGTGCGGCCGCCACCATCGGCAATTCATGCGCATTGGTGCCGATCGCTTCGAGGTCGTTGTCCATCGCCAGCAGGACGTTGGAGGTGCCGGTAAAGGAGGCTCCAAGACCTTCCTTCACTGCCTCGACGCACCAGCGCTGCCACAGGAATCCATGACGACGACGGGTGCCGAAATCGGACAGCCGCAGGCCGTCGAGTTTGCGCAAGCGCTCGACCTTGGTCCAGAGCTTTGCTTTGGCGCGGGCGTAGAGCACGTCGAGTTCGAAGCGGCCCTGGCCCTTGGTGACGCGACGCGAGCGCAGTTCGTTGAGGATCGCGAGCGCCGGGATTTCCCACATCGTGGTGTGGGTCCAGGGCCCGTGAAAATGCAACTCATACTGGCCGTCGACCTTGTGCAGTTCGTACTCGGGAAGTCGGAAGGTCGCGAGCCAGTTGATGAACTCAGGCGAGAACATCTGGGTCTTGCCGTAGAACGTATTGCCGGCCAGCCAAATCAGCTCCTTCTTGCTGAAACGGACGGTGCGGGCGTGGTCGAGCTGGGCGCGGAGTTCGCCTTCGTCGATCACCTCGGCGAGCCGGACATGCTTGCTGCGGTTGATCACCGAAAAGGTGGTGCGCGTGTCCGGGTAGAACTCCCGGATCATTTGCAGCATCAAGAGCTTGTAGAAATCGGTATCGAGCAGGCTGCGCACGATGGGATCGAGCCGAAAGCCATGATTATAGGTGCGCGTGGCGATATCTGTGACTGTCATGGGCCAACCGTAACCTGCCGAAAAGCTTGCAGCTAGAGCCATTTCGGCCGGGCGCCATGAGAAAAGGATGAGAAAAATAGGCGAAAAATACCAGCAAGATCAGTGCGTCGGGCCCGACCTGGCGCGGCCGACCGCCGCTGCAACGCCACTCCAGGGCGGTTTGCCGGGGGCGAATTGCTGCCGCAGGTACGACACCAGCCCGGCGACCTGGTCGTCGTCCATGCTGTCCTTGAAGGCAGGCATGTAGCCGAGATCGCTGGAAACCGGCGCGGCAATCCCATGCAGGATGACTTGAATCAAATTATCGGGCACCGCGCTATGCAGATTGCTGTTGAGCGCCAGCGACGGCCGGCTGCCGAACAGCGGCGCGCCGCCGACCTCATGGCAAACCGCGCAGGCGCCCTGATAGATCCGGGCGCCGGCGGAGGCCGCCGCCGAAGCCCGGGTGCCGGTCGACGCCTCGAACTGGGCGGCGAGTGCTTCCTGCACCGGTCGATCGATCGGCGCCTCGTTGAACGATCCGAGATAGACCGCCATGGCGCGAATATCCTGGTCGGGCAACGCGGCGAGTTCTTTCACGACCGGCGCCATCGGCCCGGCAGCGACGCCGTGGAAACGGGATTCGCCGGAACGCAGATAGACAAACAGCTCATTCTCGCTCCAGGGGATCGGGGCGTGCGACAGCGACGTCAGCGGCGGCGCTTCCCAGCCCTCGGCAAAACCACCGGCGAGATAAGCGTCGGCCTTTTCCGCGCCGAGCGCGTTGCGCGGCGAATGGCACGCGCTGCAATGGCCGAGGCCTTCGACCAGATAGGCGCCGCGATTCCACATCTCTGATTTGGTCGGGTCGGCCTGGAACGCTTCCGGCTGGTGAAACAGCGCGTTCCATCCGGCCAGCAGCGGGCGCAGGTTGAACGGAAACGCTAGCTTAGTCGTGGGCTGCTCGGCACGCACCGGCGCCTGCGCCATCAAATAAGCATAGAGCGCTTGCAGGTCTGCATCCGTCGTCTTGGCAAAATGCGAATAGGGGAACGCGGGATAGAGATGCCGGCCGTCGCGATGAATGCCTTGGCGCATCGCGCGTTCGAAGGCAGGGTAGGACCACGCGCCGATCCCGGTCTCGACGTCGGGTGTGATGTTGGTGCTGTAGATGATGCCAAACGGCGTATCGAGCGCAAGGCCGCCGGTATTGACGATGCCATGGGTGTTGGTGTGGCAGACTGCGCAGTCGCCGAGCGCGGCCAGTTGCCGGCCGCGCGCGATGGTCTCAGCCGAATAGACCGACGGATCCGGCCGGGCGATCGGCGCGATCCCGCGCCACGGCAGCACCGCGGCGCCGATGCCGACCACCGCGGCGCATAACGTTGCGAGGCCGGCGACCACGCCGCGCCGGGCGGTAAAAGGCTTTCGCCATGTGTCGGACGGGACAGGCGAGGGCGGCGGTGCGGGAAGTGCTGTCGCGATCGGCGCTTGCTCGCCGCGCAATCCCTTCAGGATACGCTCCGGCGTGAACGGCAGTTCGCGAAAGCGCACGCCGGTCGCGTCATAGATCGCGTTGGCGATCGCCGCGGCGCTTGGGACCGACGCGGACTCGCCGACCCCAAGCGGCGGCTGGTCCGGGCGCGGCAACAGCAACACGTCGATTTTGGGCAGGTCCGGAAATTTGATGATGGGGTAGGCGCCCCATTCGCGGCTCGTCACTGAATTGCGATCGAACGTGACTTCTTCCATCAGCGCGCGGCTGGTCGACTGGACGATGTTGCCGTGGATCTGATGGCGGACGCCATCCGGATTGATCATCAGGCCGGAATCCTGTCCGGCCACCACGCGCGTCACGCTGACCTCGCCGGTCGCCTTGTTGACCGCGACGTCGGCGATCCAGGCCGACCATGCGGCGCCGTAGCCGGGGAATTTGCTGTGCACGTAAAGCGCATAGGCAAAACCGCGCCCGCGCACGATATCGCCTTCGGCGACCGGCGCCTGCCATATTGGACGTGGCGTCCATTCCGCGCGCTCGGCAACCGCCTTGACGAGATCGACCGCGCGCGGATCCCTCAGGTAACGCAGGCGATATTCGATCGGGTCGACGCCGGCTTCGGTGGCGAGTTCGTCGATGTAGGATTCATGGGCAAAGGTGTTCGGCAGCGCCGATACGCCACGCAGCCAGGACGCGCGCACGATCGGCGGCATGTCGTGCGCCACCACGCGCAGGTGCTCGTAATCGTAAGGCGGGATCGCGGTGCGGTCGCCCATCTCGAGCACCGCCGCGACCGGGGCGATCTTTCCGGTCAGCAGCAGCGCCAAGGTCGGCGCGCCGTTCGAGGGATAGCGGGTGGCAAAATCATAGCCGGCAACGCTGCCGTCGGCGGTCAGGCCGCCTTTGACGTCCATCAATTGCCCGGTGCCTTTCGGCTCCCAGGCGTGCTCTTGTTCGCGGGTCAATTGCACCCGGACCGGACGGCCGACCGCGCGCGACAGCAACAGCGCATCGGCGGTGACGTCATCGGCGCAATTGCGGCCGTAGCAGCCGGCCGCTTCCATCCGGATCACTTCGATGCCGGCTTCCGGCAGTTCCGCCAGCAAGGCAAGGTCGGCGCGCAGCACATGAGGGTTTTGCGTGCCCGACCACACCCGGATATGGCCGTCCCGAACATCCGCTACGGCGCAGGACGGACCGATCGACCCGTGCATCTGGTAGGGCCAGACGTAGGTGCGATTGATCGGTGTGGCGGCTTGTGCGAGAGCGGTGTCGACGTCGCCTTTGTCGATCAGCGTCCGCGGCGTCGATGGGTTGGCGCGTAATGCGGTTTCGACGTCCTTCAGGTCGGGCAGCGTCGGCGTCGGCTTCCAATCGACCTTGAGCAGGGCTGCCGCCTTGATCGCGTTCTCCTCGCGCTCGGCAACGATACCGACGAAGTCGCCGATCTGCACCACGGCGATCAGCCCCGGAATATCCCGTACCGAAGCCTCGTCGATCGCGACAAAACTGGTGCCGACGAATGGCCCCGCATCGACGCCAGCGTAGGGCGGACGGACGACGCGGCCGTGCAGCATGCCGGGCAGGCGTACATCATGGACATAGACCAGTTCACCGGTCGCCTTCGCGGGAAGATCGACGCGCGGCACTGACTGCCCGACGATGGTGTAGGCGCCGACGTCTTTCACCACGACATCGTTGGATAGTTCGAGACGGACGGTCTCGCCGGCGATCAGCTCGCCGTAGCTGATGCTTCGGTTGTGGCCGCGGATCAGGCCATCCTCGATCGCAAGATCGCTCTCGGGCAATTCCAGCCGTTCGGCCGCGCGTGCAAGCAGGAACAGCCGCGCCTGGGCCGCGGCCTTGCGCAACGGCACCGCCGTGATCTGGATGGTTTCGCTGGCGATGGTCGCGCCCTGATTGGGAACGCGGGTGGTGTCGCCGAGCACGACGACGACGCGCGCAAAGGACACGTCGAGTTCTTCGGCGACGATCTGGCCAAGCGCGGTCCTGATCCCGGTTCCGAGATCGACATGGCCATTATAGGCGGTGACCGCGCCGTCGGCCGTGATCTTGACGAAGGTCTCAAAGCCTCCGGTCGCGGACGCGGAGGGCCGCACCACCGACAATGATCCCGGGGGTGTCGCGCGCCGCGGCTGTTCGGATAGTTCGGGTGTCGTCATCAGCCTTGCGCCTCAACGGCGCGGCCCGCGGCCCGCATCGCCGCGCGCATGATCTCAATATGCGCGCCGCACCGGCATAGATTATGGCGCAACGCTTCCAGCACCTCGGCTTCGGAAGGCTGAGGGATCCGATTGAGCAACGCCTTGGTGCTCATGATCATGCCGTTGAGACAGTAGCCGCATTGCGCCCCTTGTTCCCTGATGAAGGCATCCTGCACGGGATCGGGATGCTCGCGGCTGCCGAGGCCTTCGAGCGTCAGCACGTCGCGGCCGACGCAGCCTTCGATCGGGATCACGCACGAGCGCGCCGCGATGCCGTCGATCAGCACCGTGCAAGCGCCGCATTCGCCGAGGCCGCAGCCATATTTAGGTCCGTTCAATCTTAGATCATTGCGCAATACATAAAGCAGCGCCGTATCGGGAGCGGCGTCGACATCGTGGATGCCGCCGTTGACGGTCAGGCGGGTTATGGTCTGCGTCATGCTCCTCGTCCCGACGGGCTTGGTTGCGCTGCAAAAAAGCGGTGCCAAACCGCTTGCGAAGATACCGTTTGCATACAAACGCGCAACCGGCGGGCTGTTGCGGTGCAATCCGTTGCCCGGTTTATGAACAATGGCGGCAGGCAATTGAGTTTTTATTCGGCAGACGTGGCGCTGGATCGAAAGGAAGCTTGACAGGTCCAGGCTCCACGCGCAACATCGTTCGTATACAAATGAAATGCCCGACGGCGGAAATCCACTATGATCGATGCCGCGGGATTTAGCTAAGATGCGCCATTACCGATTTGACTGATCCGGCTTTCGCCGGCGACAGGCCTGTTCATGGTGACCGAACCGACGACCGCCACTGCTGGCGACAAGATCCGCTGCGATGCCTGTCCGGTGATGTGCTACATCAAGCCGGGCGCGGCCGGCGCGTGCGATCGATATGCCAATCACGACGGCGAACTGGTTCGCGTCGATCCGCATATCGTGCTGGAGCGCACGGTCTCCCACGGCGGACGGCTGGTGCCGTTTCAGGCCGGCGGCGACTGGGACGGCACGCTGGTGCGCGAGCCCAGCATGTTCGTCACCGCGATCGGGGCCGGCACCACCTATCCCGACTACAAACCGGCGCCCTTCATCGTGTCGTCGGAAATCGATGGCATCGACATGGTCACCGTGGTGACCGAAGGCATCTTTAGTTATTGCGGCGTCAAGGTGAAGATCGATACCGACCGTTATCTCGGTCCGGAGACCGCGACGGTGCGGGTGCAGGGCGAGGCCGTCGGTCACGTCACCACCAGCGAATACGGTTCGCAGATGCTGTCGCTGGGCGGCGTGCATCATCTGACCGGCGGCTCCAAGAAAGAAGGCCGCATCACCTGCGATGCGCTGATGGACCTCAGCAATTGCAAACCGGTGGAGCTGACCATCGATGGCGGCGCCACGGTGGTGGTGCAGGCCGGCTATCCCCCGATCGTCAACGGCGTCGCCGAGGAACGGATGCGGGTCGGCTGCGGCTCGGCCACGATCGGCATGTTCGCCAAGCAATGGCAGGGCAAGGTCGATGAGGTCGTGGTGGTCGACGACCACATCACCGGCGTGCTGTCTGAACACCAGGCCGGCAAGCTGCTCGACATTCCCGATACCGGAATCAAGATGAAGGGGCGGCGCTCGACCCCCGGGCGTTACTTCCAGGTCGCTGAGCCTGGCACCGGCTGGGGCGGCACCAAGATTTCCGACCCGCTGACGGTTTTGGGCCCGTTCGATCCCAAGACCGCGCGTCCCGGCACCACCATGCTGATGGTCTCGACCACCGGGGAGCACGCGGCCTATTACGAACTCGACGAGGCGCTGAAGCCGGTCGAGAAAGAGATGCCGCTCGATCTCAAGCTGTCGGTCGAGCGCATCCAGGAAAATTGCGAACCCGCGTTGTGCACCGTGTTGTTCATGGGCGGGGCGGGCGGATCGTTGCGGGCGGGCGTGACCGACAATCCGGTGCGGCTGACCCGCTCGGTCAAGGATTCGCTGACGCGCGTCACCAGCGGCGGCGCGCCGGTATATGTCTGGCCCGGCGGCGGCATCACCTTCATGGTCGATGTCACGCAGATGCCGGTGGGCGCTTTCGGTTACGTGCCGACCCCGGCGCTGGTCGCGCCGATCGAGTTTACGCTTCGGTTGTCGGACTATGCCGCGCTCGGCGGCCATATGGATTATGTCCGCCCGCTGGCGTCGCTAAAGGACAACACGGAAATCCGCCAGATGCCGGGACGGCGCGCATGATTCGGCTTCCGCAAATCGCATGGCTGGCCGATGGCAGGCGGCTGCATTTGCAGGATGGTCCGATCGAGCTGATCGTGGAAGCCGAAGGCCGCGAGATCGATGTTCGCGCAGCCTATCAGGCGGCGGCGCGGCGTTTTACCGGTCTGCTCGATGAACTCTGCGCGGAACTGACGGAATTGCGCGCGGCGGCAGATCCGCGACAATGCGCGCTCAAAGGCGTCGTCGCGCGCCGGATGCATCGAGCGGTGGCGCCATTCGCCGCCGACCATTTCATCACGCCGATGGCCGCGGTTGCCGGCAGCGTCGCGGAAGAGATTCTCGGCGCGATGCTGGGCGCAGCGCCGCTGCAACGCGCTTACGTCAACAATGGCGGCGATATCGCGCTGCATCTGGCCGACGGCAAGCGATTTTCGATCGGGCTGATAGATCGGCCGGACCAGCATGGCGTGTTGCGGACACTTGATATTAGTGCCGACGATGCCGCGCGCGGCATTGCGACCAGCGGACGCCACGGGCGCAGTTTCTCGCTCGGCATTGCCGATGCGGTAACGGTGCTGGCGCGTACCGCCTCGCAGGCCGATGCCGCCGCTACCATCATCGCCAACGCCGTCGATCTGCCGGGGCACCCTGCGATTGTCCGTTGCCCCGCCAATTTGCTGCAGCCCGATAGCGATCTCGGGGCATGGCCTGTCACACGGGACGTCGGTGAATTGTCTGATCGTGAGATCGAGGATGCGCTGGAGGCAGGCGCAAGTTGCGCGCGCCAATTACTTTTGTCGGGGTTGATCGAGGGCGCTACGTTGCGCTTGATGGCCAGGACAGTGACGGTCGGTGCGAGCCGAACCGACGCGCGGACCACGGACAAACTGAGTCAAGGCGTGCCGGAGCTGATGCATGCTTGAAGTTGCAATAGAAGGCGGAACGCGATGAGCGCAATCATTCGCAAGATTGTCACGGTGGTTGAAGAGACGCATCTGGAGATGGGGCAGACGATTTCGCCGCCGACCCGGCGCGCGGCGGCGATTGCCGTGATCGAAAATCCGTTCGCCGGCCGATATGTCGAAGACCTTTCGCCGCTGATCGCGATTGGCGAGGAACTCGGCGAACTGCTGTCGAAAAAGGCGGTTGCGGCACTTGGGATCGACGGCGCCAAGGCGCAGAGCTACGGCAAGGCGGCCGCGGTCGGCGAAAACGGTGAACTCGAGCATGCGGCCGCGATCTTGCATCCGAAAATGGGCGCGCCGGTGCGCAAGGTGTTGAGCAAGGGCGCGGCATTGATCCCATCTTCGAAAAAACGCAGCGGACCGGGAACGACACTGGACATTCCGCTCGGCCACAAGGATGCGGCGTTCGTGCGCAGCCATTTCGATGGCATGGAGGTACAGATCAATGACGCGCCGCGTGCCAACGAGATCATGGTCGCGGTAGCAGTCACCGATAGCGGCCGGCCACTGCCGCGGGTCGGCGGCTTGACCGTCAAGGAAGTCAAGGGCGAGGACGGCTTACGATAATTTCTCAGACATTGGAGGCGTGAGGATGCGGGCAAGCAGATATTATTTCTTGGGAGCGGGATTGGCGATCGCACTTTCCGGCATGGCAAATTCCGCCATGGCGCAAAGTGAAATTAAGATCGGCGAAATCAACAGCTATTCGCTGTTGCCGGCGTTCACCGACCCTTATCGCAAGGGCTGGCAGCTGGCCGTTGAAGAGATCAATGCCGCCGGTGGCATCGGCGGCAAGAAGCTCGTCGTGGTCTCCAAGGACGATGGCGGCAAACCCGCCGACGCGCAGACCGCCGCCAATGAGCTGGTCTCGAGTGAAAACGTCGCGATGCTGACCGGCACCTTCCTGTCCAACATCGGCCTTGCCGTCAGCGACTTCGCCAAGGAGAAGAAAGTCTTCTTTCTCGCCGCCGAACCGCTGACCGACGCCATCACCTGGGCCAAGGGCAATCGCTATACCTTCCGGTTGCGGCCTTCCAACTACATGCAGGCGGCGATGCTGGTGGAAGAGGCCGCGAAATTGCCGGCCAAGCGCTGGGCCACCATCGCGCCGAACTATGAATACGGCCAGTCGGCGGTTGCGGTGTTCAAGAAGCTGATGTCCGAGAAGCGGCCCGATATCGTGTGGGTCGATGAGCAGTGGCCGCCGCAGGGCAAGATCGACGCCGGTCCGGTGGTGCAGGCTGTCGCCGCCGCCAATCCGGAAGCGATCCTCAACGTCACCTTCGGCGCCGATCTGGTCAAGCTGGTGCGGGAGGGCAATACCCGTGGTCTGTTCAAGGATCGTTCGGTGGTGAGCTTCCTGACCGGTGAGCCGGAATATCTCGATCCGCTGAAGGATGAAACTCCCGAAGGCTGGATCGTCACCGGCTATCCCTGGTACTCGATCAAGACGCCAGAGCATGATGCCTTCCTCAAGGCATATCAGGCCAAGTACAACGACTATCCGCGGCTCGGCTCGATCGTCGGCTACGAGACCATCAAATCGGCAGCGGCGATCCTCACCAAGGCCGGTTCGACCGATCCGGAAAAGCTGATCGCCGCCGCCGAAGGCATCGCCGTGCCGTCGCCGTTCGGCGAGATCTCCTTCCGCAAGATCGATCACCAATCGACGCTTGGGGCCTTCGTCGGCAAGACCGCGCTGAAGGACGGCAAGGGCATCATGGTCGATACGTCGTATCGCAAGGGCGCCGATTATTTGCCGAGCGATGCCGAAGTCGAAAAGCTTCGTCCGAAGGAGTGATGCGGGCTCCAACTGCGTAGGGTGGGTTAGCCGAAGGCGTAACCCACCACTTTCGTGAACGGATCGGTGGGTTACGCTTCGCTAACCCACCCTACAAAATGCACTAACCCGGACCGCCAATGGCCTTTTATGTCGTCCAGTTCCTGACAGGTTTGGCCAGCGCCGCGTCGCTGTTTCTGGTCGCGTCGGGCCTGTCGATCATTTTCGGCGTGACGCGGATCGTCAACTTTGCCCATGGCGCGTTCTACATGCTCGGCGCCTACGTGGCGTTTACGCTGACTGAGCGTTTTTCAGGTGCGCTTGGATTTTGGGGCGGCATGGTCGTCGCGGCGTTGGTTGTAGCCGCGGTCGGCGTGCTGGTCGAGATGGTGCTGCTGCGACGGATTTATCATTCGCCGGAATTGTTCCAACTGTTGGCGACCTTTGGTTTGACCCTGATGGTCGAGGATCTGGTGGTCCTGATCTGGGGCCCGAACGATCTGTTGGGCCGCCGCGCACCGGGCCTCAAGGGCGCGGTCGATTTCTTCGGCCAGAACATCCCGAGCTATGACCTGTTTCTGATCGTGCTCGGTCCCGTCGTGCTCGGCATTCTCTGGCTGCTGTTCCAGCGCACGCGCTGGGGCATCCTGGTTCGCGCGGCGACCCAGGATCGCGACATGGTGGCGGCTCTCGGCGTCAATCAGAAATGGCTGTTCACCAGCGTGTTCGCGGTCGGCGTGTTCCTGGCGGCGCTTGGCGGCGCGCTGCAAATTCCACGCGATGCAGTCAACCACGCGATGGATTTGCGGATCATCGTCGATGTGTTCGTCGTGGTCGTGATCGGTGGGCTCGGCAGCATCATCGGCGCCTTTGTCGCGGCGGTGCTGGTCTCCGAACTCAACGCCTTCGGCATCCTGATTTTTCCGAAGATCTCCATCATCCTGGTGTTCCTGGTGATGGCGGCGGTGCTGATCGTGCGCCCCTGGGGCCTGTTCGGAAAACAGGAAGCCGCCGCGCGGCGCACGCCGGGCCTGACCGTCAATCCCTGGCGTCCGCTCACCTCGGGCGAGCGGCTGGCGGCGATGGTTGCGCTGATTGTGGCGGCCGCGTTGCCGCTGGTCGGCGGCAACTACGCGCTCACGGTAGGCTCGGAGGTTGCGATCTTCGTGATCTTTGCCGCGAGCTTGCATTTCCTGATGTCGGTCGGCGGGCTCGCCTCATTCGGCCACGCCGCTTATTTCGGGCTCGGCGCCTATGGGGTGGCGCTGCTGGCCAAGATGGCCGGTCTGCCGATGATCGTGTGCCTGTTGCTCGGCCCGCTGCTGGGTTGTGTCGGTGCTGCCGTGTTCGGATTTTTTGCCGTGCAATTATCCGGCGTCTATTTCGCGATGCTGACTTTGGCCTTCGCGCAGATCGTGTGGTCGATCGCGTTCCAGTGGGTCGCGGTGACCGGAGGCGATAACGGCATCCTCGGCGTATGGCCGGAAAAATGGGTGTCGAGCGCGTCGCATTTCTACTGGCTGTCGCTTGGCGTCGCCGCCCTGGTGGTCGCCGCACTCCGGGTCATGGTATTTTCTCCGTTCGGCTTTGCCCTTCGAGCCACCCGGGATTCGCCGCTGCGCAGTGAGGCCATCGGCATCAACGGCAAGCGCATCCAGTGGACGGCATTCGTGATCGCGGGAACGGCTGCCGGGATCGCCGGCGCGCTGTTTGCCTATCTCAAGGGCAGCGTATTTCCCGATAATCTCGGCATCTCGCTTTCGGTCGATGCGCTGGTGATGGTGCTGCTCGGTGGCGTCGAGACGGTGTCCGGTGCCGTGGTCGGCGCCATCGTCTACAAGGCGCTCAACATCTGGCTGGTGAGCCAGACCGATCTTTCGAAACTGGTGCTGGGCGGCTTTATCGTCCTGATCGTGGTCGCTTTCCCGAAGGGCATCGTCGGGGTGCTGGAGACCATCCGCAATCGCCGCCGGTCGGCGTCGTCGAAATCCGCGCTAGTCACCTCCCGCATCGAGACCGCCGAATGAGTGTCGCGCCCATCCTGCTGTCGGTCGAAGGCCTGACCAAATCCTATGGCGGGGTGCACGCCGTGCGTGGCGTGTCGTTCGAGCTGCGCGCCGGCGAAATCCTGGCGCTGATCGGTCCCAACGGCGCCGGAAAAAGCACTTGCTTCGACATGCTCAACGGCCAGAACGTCCCCGATAGCGGCCGCATCAATCTGCTCGGCGAGGATACCGCCGGCAAGAAACCACGCGCGATCTGGCGGCTGGGTGTCGGGCGCACCTTCCAGATCACGGCGACCTTTCCAACCATGACGGTGCGCGAGAACATCCAGGTCGCGCTGGTGTCCTATGGCCGGCAGCTGTTCAATCTCTGGCGCTCGACGCCGGGTTTTGCAAAGGCCGAGGCCGGCCGTCTGCTCGACCTGGTCGGGATGGGCGCTTACGCCGAACGCCCTTGCGGCGAACTCGCCTATGGCGATCTCAAACGGCTGGAGCTCGCGGTCGCGCTCGCCAATCAGCCAAAGCTGCTGCTGATGGACGAGCCGACCGCCGGCATGGCGCCGCGCGAGCGTATCGAGTTGATGCGGCTCACCGCACGGATCGCCAAGGAGCAATCGATCGGTGTGCTCTTCACCGAGCACGACATGGACGTGGTGTTCGAGCACGCCGACCGCATCATCGTGCTCAATCGCGGCCTGCTGATTGCGGAAGGATTGCCCGAACAAGTCCGCAACGACCCGCAGGTCCGCGCCGTCTATCTCGGCGGCGGCCTGATGTACGACGCACGGCACCACGAAGGTGCGGCGACATGAAGCTGTCGGTTCAGGACCTCAACAGCCATTATGGCCCGGCGCATATCCTGTTCGATATCGCGCTCGAGGTCGGCGATGGCGAGGTCGTCGCATTGCTCGGGCGCAATGGCGCCGGCAAGTCGACCACCTTTCGTTCGATCGTCGGTCTGGTCGAGCAGCGCTCCGGCCGCATCATGTTCGAGGGCAAGGACGTATCGAAGGAGCCGACCCATGCGATCGTGCGCGGCGGCCTCGGTTACGTGCCGGAAGAACGGCGTATCTTCACCGATCTGACGGTGGAGGAAAATCTCGAAGTCGGCCGTCAGCCGAAGCGGCCGAACGCGCCGCAATGGGATCGCGAAAAGCTGTTCAAGTTGTTTCCGAACCTCGGCGAGATGCGCAACCGTCCGGGCGGACGCATGAGCGGGGGCGAGCAGCAAATGCTGACGATCGCACGCACTTTGATGGGCAATCCGTCGCTGGTGCTGCTGGACGAGCCGTCGGAGGGCCTGTCGCCGAAGATCGTCGAGCAAATGGTCGAGGCCATCCTGGCGATGAAGAAGGAGGGCGTCAGCATCGTGGTGTCGGAGCAAAATCTGCATTTCGCCCGGCTGATTTCCGACCGCGCCTATATCATCGAACGCGGCCGGATCTGCTTTGGCGGCACCATGAGCGAACTCGACGCCCGTCCGGATATCCGCGACGCGCATTTGTCGCTGTGACGGCCCGCAACGGAGGCATCGCAATGGGCAGGGGCGTCGCAGCGAAACGAAGCGTCAAACCGCCAAAGCCGTCCTACATTCTCGACGAGCAGATCGGCTTCATCCTGCGCCAGGTCTGGCAGCGTCATGCCACGATCTTCGCCCGCGAGATCGGTATCAACCTGACCTCGGCGCAATGGGCCGCGCTGTCAAAACTCACCGAGACCGGGCCGTGTTCGCAGAATCAACTGGGCCGGTTCACCGCGATGGATGTCGCCACCATCAAGGGCGTGATCGACCGGCTCACCGCGCGCGGCCTGACCGAAACCAGCCCCGATCCCGAAGATGGCCGGCGCCTGCTGGTCAGCCTTACCCGCGCCGGGCAGCAGGCGGTCGAAAAGGCCGCCCCAAATGCGCTGGTGATCACGCGCGAAACACTGGCGCCGCTCGATGCTAGAGAGCGCGAGACGCTGATGGCGTTGCTGGAAAAGTTGCGGTGAGCGGCCCTCAGGGCGCCACCGGCACGGCTTGTTGCGATCTTCCGGACTCTTTCCATAAGACGAGAAGCGCAACGAACAAGATGCCTGTCACGGCGGTGCTGAGGGGCAGGCCGAGCATGTTTCGGCCGGAAACAAAGTCGCCGACCGCGGTTCCCGCCGCCCTGATCGCGACAACCGTCAGCCAGTAAAACGGCAGCCAACGAAGCGGTCCTCGCCGCCCGATCAGGAACAGCACGGCCACCATCGGCGAGAGCAAGGCCATGGCTCCGGCATCATCGAGCCGCAAATTGTGCGAGCAGAAGTCCCCGATCACGGTCCCCAAGGTCCCGGCGATGAACATGCAGACCCAGTAGCCGAGATCCGCGCGAAGCAGATTGTCAGCTTTATTGGCGAGCCGCCGCCAGGCGAATTGCCAGCTCAGCCACAACGCCGCGACGAGAAGGATCGTCAGGACGGCCATCACCCATATCCTCGGCAGTTTCAAATCGCCGGCGGCAAAATCCGCGAAGTTCGTCGCAGCCGTTCTCACGATGATGATCGCGAGCCAATAGTAGGTTTGGTGTTGCGTCCGGTCGAAGCGTTCGGCGACCATCACGATAGCGAGCGCCGCTGCCAGAAACGGCAGGCCCGCGACATGGCCGAGGCCGAGGTTTCGCGCAAACAGGTCGCCCATGTTGGCGCCGAAGATGCTCGCCAGGCACAACGCGCTCCAATAGCGCGGCCCCAGCGTGGGCAGGTGGTTGGGCTGCATCGATGTCGTCCTCCGCGCTCCGCTCAATGATACGTCGATTGATTACGCTTCGGTCGCGCGGGGTTTGCCCGGATGCCTGCCGGCGCGTTGCGGAAGCAACGCGACGCAAGCGATGATGACGGCAGCCAGGATCGCCGAGGCGTAGAACCTGTTGAAGGAAAGACCGCCGCTATCCGTCGGCTTGTCGAGCAGATCGCCGAGCGTCGCGCCCAGCGGCCGGGTCAGGATGAAGGCGGCCCAGAACAGCAGGGTTCGCGAGATGCCGGTCAGGAAATAGGCCGCCGCGATCAGCGCCAGACCGGCGGCGAACACCAGCGCGCCGCCCTCATATCCGAGGCCATTGGTATCGGCCATCCAGTCGCCCAGCGCGGTACCGAGCGTTTGCGAGAACAGGATCGCAACCCAATAAAACGTCTCGATCTTCGGCGTCGAGACCGTGTTGACCGAAACCGAACCGGCCGACCAATACCAGATCGCCAGCGAAGCCATCAGCAGAACGAACAGCAGGGAGGCGCCACCGGGGTAACCGATGCCGAGCGAGCGATCGGCGAAATCGGCCATGGTGGTGCCCGCGGTCGTGGTCGCAATCACGACCAGCCAATAGAGGGACGGATGAAATTTCTTCGCCGCGATCTGCGCGCCGACGACGACCACGAAGATTCCGATGAAGATAAAGCTGCTGACGGCGTAGCCAAGATTCATCGACATCGAAACCGCGTCGCCGCCAGTTTCGCCCAGCGTCGTCGCCAGTACCTTGATGATCCAGAACACCAGCGTGATCTCCGGAACCTTACTGCGTTCGATATCCTGATCCATGCGGATGACCCTTTCGGTCGTCTTGGGGCGCCGGCGCTATTTTGCGCTTTTGGTCTGTGCTTCGGTCGCGCGCCGCAGCCGATTGAGATTTTCAAGCGAGGCCAACGCTGCCTTTGGCTTCGCGGCAGCGAGCGACAGCACCAGGGCTTCGAGGCCGACGAGGGTCGTGCCATGAAGCGCCATCTGGCCCGGGCGTCCGCGCGGAATGACCACGCAGACATCGGCCAATTTCGCCAACGGCGTATCGTCGGCTTCGGTGACCAGAACGGTCGGCAGGCGCAACGCCCTGGCTTCGGCAAATACCGCCTTCACCTCCCGGTAGAGACGGCCATAGGCGAGGATCAACAGCGCGTCGCCGGCGCCGAGATCGAGAAGCTGATCGGCCAGCATCGATCCGGTCGCGCTGATCGTTCGGCTGCGGCGGCCGCTTCGCGCCAGCAGGATCGAAGCATAGGTGGCGAGCGCCGCGGACGGACCGATCCCGAACACGGCGATGCGATCGGCGCCGTCGAGAACGCCAACACCCGCCGCGATCTGGGCGCGGCATTTGCCGGATTGCAGCACGGCGAGGCCCTCGGCGTGCGCTTGCAGGACGCCGTCGAGCGCTTCACCGCTTGCTTTCTCAAGATCGACGAGGGTGCGCCGCATGTCGTCGGCCGGCGTCGAGGCCGTTGGCGAGTTCAAAATGGCGCGCTTGAGCGCGGCGAGGCTGGCGAAGCCCAGGGTTTGAACGGTGCGCAACACCGTGGCGTCGGAGGTGCCGATGCGGGCGCCGAGCGCGGCGGCCGAACTCGCCAGCACCACCTGCCGGTTTTCATCGATGAATTTAGCCACGCGCAAGCCGGCGGCGCCGAGTTGCTGATGTGCCCGCCGCAGCACGCGATCGAGCTCAGTTCCGGAATCGAGGGCGGTTGCGATGGCCAAAAGGCGGCTCTCCCGGCACGTAGGTAGTAAATGGAACTCGACGCCACGGTGTGTAGCATATACTACATGATGGTGAGATCAAGCGGATTGCGTTACCCGATGGCCGATAGCTTCAGACATCTGATGCGTTCAGGAACCTGCGCCTGTCTTGTGCTGGTGCTGCTGACGCAATCCGCTGTCGCCGGACCGCCGTATATTTCCGACGACCCCGAACCGACCGATTACCAGCATTTCGAAATCTACACGTACAGCCTCGGCGCCACGACGCGCACCGGCACGACCAGCCAGAGCGGTATCGATTTCAACTACGGCGCCGCGCCGGATCTTCAGATAACCGCAACCTTGCCCGCCGGCATCGAGCAGCCCGCCGGCGAGGGCGCCAGCGTCGGCTTGAGCAATGTCCAACTCGCCGCCAAATACCGCTTTCTGCACCAGGATTCATTCGGGCTGGATGTCAGTGTTTTCCCGCGCATTTTCCTACCGGCCAGTTCAAGCAGCTTTGGCGATAATCATGCGTCGTTGCTGCTGCCGGTGTGGGTGCAGAAGGACTGGAGCGGTGGTTGGTCCGCGTTTGGCGGCGGTGGGTGTACCGTCACCGAACGCCGCGCGGTGGATTTCTGCCAGGCGGGCGCGGTGCTGACCTATCAGCTTCTGCCAAAATTTCAGCTCGGTGCGGAGCTGTTTCACCAGACCGCCGATTCAGTCGGCACGCCGGCGACCACCAGCGTCGGCATCGGGTGGCGCTATGACCTGAACGATAACTATCACCTGCTGGGTTATGTCAGCCGCGGAATCGAAAACATCAACGAGACCGATCAAGTTTCCTGGTACGCCTCCGTCTTGTTCACATTTTGAGGCGACGAGATGCGCGCCGCAGAGAAGAGAAAGGATACCGCATGAGTTTCCAATCCTGGCAGGTATGGGCCCTCCTGTCGGCGGTGTTCGCGGCGCTGACGGCGATCTTTGCCAAGATCGGCGTCGAGAATATCAACTCCGATCTCGCGACCTTCATTCGCACCATTGTCGTGCTGGTCAGTTTCCTGCTGTTGCTGCTTGCCACCGGCCAGTTCGTGCCGCCGCAGCAGATTTCAGGCCGGACCTGGACTTTCCTGGTGTTGTCGGGCCTTGGGACCGGCGCATCCTGGCTGTGCTATTTCCGCGCCTTGAAGCTCGGTCCGGCCTCGCTGGTCGCCCCGGTCGACAAGCTCAGCGTGGTACTGGTTGCGATCTTCGGCGTGCTGCTGCTCGGCGAACGGCCTTCACCCACCGGATGGCTCGGCATCGCCATGATCGGCTGCGGCGCCGTGCTGATTGCGGTGAAGATCTGAAGCGCCGCGCTGCTGACGGTGTTGCTTCGTCATTGCGAGCGAAGCGAAGCAATCCAGTGCCACAAGCAAGGCTGGATTGCTTCGTCGCTTCGCTCCTCGCAATGACGAACTAGGCTAATGCCCTCCGATAATCTCCGGTACCTTCGTCGCGGGCGGCGTGTTGCGGCTGCGCTGGGTGCGGATGATGCCGTCGATGATGGTCATGCCGATGCCGGGGAGGTCGCCGAGCTGCACGCTTTCGAGGATGGTCTTGCCCGGCGAGTGCTGTGCCCGATCCATGATGACGAAATCGGCGGAGCGGCCGATCTCGATCAGGCCGCAATCCAGCGCGCGCATCCGCGCGGTGTTGCCGGTGGCAAAGCAGAAGGCGAGTTCGGCGGGGATGTCGCCGAGCGATGATAGCATCGACACCATACGCAGGATGCCGAGCGGCTGCACGCCTGAGCCTGCCGGCGCATCGGTGCCGAGGATGATACGGCTGAGGTCGCCCATCTCGCGCGCGGTCCGCAAGGTGAACAGCGCCGAGCGTTCATTACCGTTGTGAACCAGTTCGAGGCCGCGCTTGCAGCCCTCGCAGATGCAGCGGATCTGGTCGTCGGGCAACGCGGTGTGGCCGCCATTGATATGGCCGACTACGTCGGTGTCCGCTTCCAGCACCACGTCCTTGTCGATCAGGCCGGAACCCGGGATCGAGGGACCGCCGGTGTGGATGGTGCTCTGAATGCCGTATTTGCGCGCCCACCCCACCATCTTGCGCGCGGTCGGGCCATCCTTGACGCCGCCGAGGCCGACTTCGCCGAGCAGTTTGACGCCGGCTGCGGCCAGCTCCTTGAAATCGTCCTCGACCATCTCGCACTCGATGACGGGCGCGCCAGCATGCACCTTCACCCCGCCGGGGCGCAGCGTCCAGAACGCGCGCTGCGCGAAAATCGCCATCGCCTTGAGGCCGACGACGTCGCGAGGGCGGCCGGGCATATGCACTTCGCCCGCGGAAATCATGGTGGTGACGCCGCCATGCAGATAGCTGTCGATCCAGCCGCTTTGATTCTGCCGCGGCGTCCAGTCGCCGGCGACCGGGTGGACATGACTGTCGATCAGGCCGGGCGCGACGGTGGTGCCGGCGGCATCAACGGTCGTGGTGGCGCCCTCGGTGTCGACGTCCTTGGCGCGCCCGATGGCGGTGATCTTGCCGTTGTCGGCCACGATGGTGTCGGCGTCGAGGATCGGCTTTTCCAGCGCGCCCGACAGCAGCAGGCCGATATTGCGGATCACCAGTCTGCTCGGGCCGCTGGCCTGGGGGGCGTCATGGGCCATGGGTTTTGTCCTTTTTGTTCAATGCCTTCGCAGGCTGTGGAGATCCATTCTGCCCGTGCCTTGACGCCGGGATCAAGTTGGATTATTCATTTGTGTACAAACGATTGTATACGAATGAATTAAGCGTCGCAAATCGGGCTTACTCCAGCGGGATCGGCAGCATGAGCAATTTCAACCAGGAAAGCGTTTTGAGCGTCCATCACTGGACCGATACGCTGTTCAGCTTCACCACCACCCGCGATCCGTCGTTCCGTTTCCGCAACGGCGAGTTCACCATGATCGGCCTGAAGGTCGGCGAGAAGCCGCTGCTGCGCGCCTACAGCGTCGCCAGCGCCAATTATGAAGACCGGCTCGAATTCTTCTCGATCAAGGTTCCCGATGGCCCGCTGACCTCGCGGCTTCAGCATCTGAAGGAAGGCGACGAGATCATCGTCAGCCGCAAGGCCACCGGCACGCTGGTGATCGACAATCTGGAAGACGGCCGCAATCTGTATCTGATCGGCACCGGCACCGGCTTGGCGCCCTTCCTCAGCGTGATCAAGGATCCCGAGACCTATGAGCGCTTCGAAAAAGTCGTGCTGCTGCACGGCTGCCGCCGCGTCGCCGAACTCGCTTATGGCGAGATGATCACCAAGGAATTGCCGAACGACGAAATGATCGGCGAATTGGTGCGCAACCAGCTGATCTATTATCCGACCGTGACCCGCGATCCCTTCCGCAATCGCGGCCGCATCACCGACCTGATCACTTCAGGCAAGCTGTTCAGCGATATCGGGTTGGCATCGCTCGAGGCCGAGCATGATCGCATCATGATCTGCGGCAGCCCGGCCCTGGTTCAGGACACAAGGGCGCTGCTGTCGGACAAGGGATTTGTCGAGGGCAATCACGGTGAGCCGGCCCAGTTCGTGGTCGAGAAGGCGTTCGCGGAACGCTGAGCCGCGTTCGAATTATTCGCGACGGGGTCGGGAATCCGCCCAACCGGGCGGCACCGATGCGACGGGCGTCCAGTCCGCGGCAAGCCGCTGGCCCTCGGTGATTTCATTCGGCGACATTTTCGATCCGACCGCGTCGCGGTACCTTGCATAGACATCGCGCTGAGGCCCGGTTGCGTGGGCCGCGGCAAGGTCGAGCCATTTGTAGGCGAGCACGAAATCCTCCGGAACGCCGTAGCCCTTGTCGTACAGCAATCCGAGCATGGCCTGGCCGAACGGATCTCCTCGCGCGGCACCTTGGGCATAAAGACGGGCCGCGACGGGATAGGCTTTTGGTTCACCAAAGCCGTGTTCGTACAGGAAGCCGAGCAGGGCGAACGCCCGGGTGTTTCCGCGCTCGACCAAAGGCTCGAGCTCCTTCGCCGCCCGATTATAGTCGCCGCGAGAATAGGCCGCGGTGCCGCGCGCCAGCGCGTCGGCATGCGCGATCGATGTTGTTGCGATGCACGTCAACACGACGAGCGATATCGCCGACAGACGCCGCCGCACGAAAGCTGCTGCACCCGCTATTTCGCTATCAGTGCACGACACTGGTGGTGATCGCCTTGTTGCTCGATGTGGTCGCGATATCGCCGCGCATTTTCGAGCGGAACTCTTCGGCCACGTTATGCGCCTCCGAGCCGTTGCGAATGATCTGCGGCCGGATGAAAATGATCAGCTCGGTGCGCGCGGTGGAATTATCCTGATGTCCGAAGGCATCGCCGAGGCCGGGAATCTGATCTAGCCCTGGAAGTCCGGAGCGGGTGCCGTTCTTTTGTTCGCTGATCAGTCCAGCCAACAGCACGGTCTGGCCGTTCGCCACCGAGATGGAACTCTTGACCTTCCGCTCCGACACCGTCGGCGTCAGGCTGGCCGCGGTTGCGGTCGACACGTTGCTGATTTCCTGCTCGATGTCGAGCCTGACGTTGCCGTTGGCGCTGACGCGCGGCGATACCCGCAGGATGATGCCGGTGTTGCGATAGTCGATGGTGTTGACGACCGTGTTGCTGGTCGTCAGCACGGTGGCGCTGCCGGTGGACACCGGCACCGCATCGCCGACTTGCAGCGTCGCGGTCTGGTTGTCGATCACGACCAGCGACGGATTGGACAGCACCTTGACGCTGGTGACGGTGTGCAGCGCGTCGAGAATGAAACTCGGTTGCGTTTCGGAGCCGACCAGGAAGTTGAATCCGGGAAACGCACGATTGATGAAAGCGTTGGAGACCGATCCGGCGACGCTGGCAAGCCCGGTCGTGGGATCGGTCGTGGTGGCAGGCGCGGTCGCCGCCTGGGTGCCGAGGACGGAGCCGGTGTTCGGCTTCAATCCGAGATTCTGGCTGGTGATATAGGCCTGAACGCCGTAGCTCAAATCGTTGTTGAGCGTGACCTCGGCGATGGTTGCGTCGATCGCGACCTGCAGCTGCGGTTGATCGACCTGCATCAGCGTGGTTTCGATGATGTGGTAGTTGGCCTGATCCGCGTAGATCAACAGCGTGTTGTTGACGACGTCAGGCGTGATCCGCACATCCTGCAACAGCGGCTGATTGTTGCCGGAACTCGCGCCGTGGCCGCTGTCGAGCGCGCCGTTGCCGCCCGCACCGGCACCTTGCCCGCCGGTTCCGCTTCCGGACGCGCTGTGGGAGCCGAAACCATTGCTTGATGGTGACGATGATGACGACGGCGATGATGACGATCCGTTGGGATTGAGCGAGAGACGATCGCCGCTCGATGTCGCCGAGCTGCCCGATCCCGGCGCGATCTGGTTATCGGCGCTATCGAGCAGGCTGGAGGAAGAGCCGCCGATGAACATGTCGGTCAACAGTCGCGCGATCTGGCGGGCTTCGCCATACTTCACCCGATAGACGTGAACGGTGGTTCGCGCGGTATCCTCGCGGTCGAGCCGCTTGATCCAGGTTGCCGCCATACGCAACATGTCCGGCCGCTTGCTGACCACCATGATGGCGTTGAGGCGGGCGATCGGCTGAAATTTGACGACGTTCTGGCTGAGGCCGTTCTCGCCGGAATCGACGATCTTTTCCAGTTCGGCGATGATCGGCGCCGGCGTGCCGCTCGAAACGGGAAAAATGCCGACCGATTGACCGCGCATCCAGTCGACGTCGAAGCTCAGCGCGGTGTCCACGGCGGTGCGGCGTTCGGCGCCGGTGCCCTGAATCAGCAGAAGATTTCGCGTCACATCGGCGCGCACCGTGCCGGCCTTGGTCGCAAAACTGTCCATCAGTTTCAGCAGCGTCTGCGCCGAGACAAATTGCAACGGCACGACCGAGACACCGAAACCAGGTTCTGGACTGGCGCCGGCGGAATCGACCCGTCCTGCGCCGACGGCATCGCCGAGCGGCGTCAGGCGATAGCCCGCGGTGTCGTGCAGCAGCACGACGCCGCTGAGCCGCAAGGCATTTTCCAGCACGAAGACGATATCGGATTTGGGAACCGGCCGCACCGAAACCAGGCTGACGGTGCCTTGCACTCGCGGATCGATCGTGTAGCCGACGTTGAGGATGTCGCCGAGCACCACCTTGGCGACGGTCGCCACCGGGGTGTTTTCAAAATTGAGATCAAAACCGTTGCCGCTGCTTGCGGGTTGCGGCCGCGCGTCGGAGACGGCGGTCACCTCGGTGCCCTCGTACATCACCGCACGACTACTGCCGCCCTGGCCGGACATTTTCGTCACGGCATCGACTGGCTGCGACTGGCGCGGCAGCAGATCCAGCGAGCGCACGCTGTCGAGCACGTCGAGCTCGGAGCCGTCCTTGGTCGATGTCGTGCCCGTGGTGGCGGAATTGCACGAGGCCAACAGGCCCATGGATAATAGAGTAAAGACAGCGCAAGCGCTGCGACCGATTAACCGGTACCGGCCCAGCATGCCGACGCGTACCATAAGTTCCCGCCATTCCGAGTGTGTGCTTGGACATGCGGATCGTTCGCGCGGATGGTTTGCGACGATGCCGAAGCCCGGCCGCATACCTAGCGCCGGATCATGACAGAAATAATTGTCGGCATCGTTGGCCGGTCAATCAATTCATCATGCGTTGATTCCGCGACACACTGCGTTGCGATCATTGGCGAATGTCGGTGACAAATGTTTTTGAGCGGCTTCAACGCGGGCCGCTTCGCACGGCTGTCATACTTCGGATCAATAACCATCCCGGTTGCAGGAAATCGCGGTCGATGTCCCGCGATCCATCGACCGATCCTCAAAAGCGGCGCGACCGGAAAGACAAATGGCCAGCGATCTGTCCTCGCGGTTCGTGGAATATCTGCGTCAAAGCAATCATTTGACGACGCCTGACGACCGTGTCGATGCTGCCGGCCAGGACGGCGCCGATCGCCGCCAGGTCAAGTTGTGGGAACTCGCCGATCTGTCGGCCAGCGAGTTTGCCGATGAGGCCGCGCGTTTCCATGGGCTCGAGCGTGTTTCGCTGCAGGACATGATCGCGGCGTCGCCGCTGGTGGCGTCGTTCTCGCAGCGGTTCCTGCGCGAGATGGTGGTGTTTCCCTATCAATCGCCTGATGGCAGCGCCACGCTCGCGATCGCGGACCCGACCGACATGGCGGCACAGCGCGCGGCACAAATCGTGCTGGGCACGGGTATCGTCGTCAAGGTCGCAACGTTCGACGATATCGGGTTGGTCCTCAATCAGCGGCTGGATCAGCACGATGTCGATGCGGCAGGCGGCGCGCCGTCGCAACCGCGCGAAGACGACATCGAGTCCTTGCGAGACCTTGCCAGCGGCGCGCCGGTGGTGCGGGCCGTCAACGACCTGCTTGAAAAAGCGGTGGAACTGCGCGCCAGCGACATTCACATCGAGCCGTTTTCGTCGGGGCTCGTCGTCCGCATGCGCATCGACGGGTTGCTGCGACCGGTGGGGGCGCCGTCGGGCGTGTTGCCGCAGGCGGTGATTTCCCGCATCAAGATCGTTGCCAACCTCAATATCGCCGAACGCCGTCTGCCACAGGATGGCGCCGCGCGGCTGCGCGCTGGGCGTACCGACGTCGACATTCGTGTTGCGATCATGCCGACGCAGCACGGCGAATCCGCGGTCATCCGTATCCTGCCAAAGGACAGGGGGCTCTTGGTCGCCGAGAAGCTCGGATTTTCCGCGGCGGACGACGTCACGCTGCGGCGGTTGCTGAAAATGCCGCATGGCATGATCGTGATTACCGGCCCGACCGGCAGCGGCAAGACCACGACGCTGGCGACCATCCTGTCGATCCTCAACGAACCGGTTCGAAAGATCCTGACCATCGAGGATCCGGTTGAATATGAAATCCCCGGCGTCAATCAATCGCAGATCAAGCCCGCGATCGGACTGACCTTCGCCGCGGCGCTGCGCTCGTTCGTGCGCCAGGATCCCGATGTGATCATGGTCGGCGAAGTGCGCGATTCCGAGACCGCGCATGTCGCGGTCCATGCGGCGCTCACCGGGCATCTGGTGCTGACGACATTGCACACCGAAACCGCGGCCGCGGCGGTACCGCGTCTGCTCGATCTCGGCGTCGAGGGCTATCTGTTGCGGTCGGTGCTGCGCGCGGTGATCGCGCAGCGGCTGGTTCGCCAGTTATGCGAGCGTTGCAAATCGCCCCGGGTTCTGGCCGAGGCGGATCTCGTCGAGGATCCGCGGTTAGCGACGTTTGGCTTTCGGGCAGGTGAAGTCCTGCAGCAGCCCTGCGGCTGCGAACGCTGCGGCGGCACCGGCTATCGCGGCCGGCTCGGTGTGTTCGAAGTGCTGGAACTGACCAACGATCTTCGCGAGCTGATCGGCGAGAAGACCGACGGGCTGAAGATTGATCAGATGGCGATCGGCGCGGGGATGACGACGATGCTCGACGACGGCATTGCCAAATGCCGCGCCGGCCTGACGTCGCCCGCCGAAATCCTCCGCGTCACGACGGTGAGGTGAACGCGTGCCGAATTATCGCTACCGGGCCCTGACGCAGAACGGCGAAATCGTGAACGGCACGCTCTCGGCGCCGACTTCGGCGGAAGTAGCGCGCCGGATCGAATATCTGCGGCTGCTGCCGATCGAAACCGTCGAAGATAAGGGCGCCCGGGCGGCCTCCGGCGGTTACGGTTGGTTCGGTCGGCCGAGTGCCGCGGAGATCACGACCTTCACGCGGGACCTGGCGCTGTTGTTGCGGGCGGGCGCCCGTCTCGATGCTGCGCTTGAATTGCTTTCGAGCGACTCCGATGTCGGGCGATTGCGTCCGGTGGTCGGCAAACTCCGCGCCGCGCTGCTTGCCGGCGAGAGCCTGGCGGATGCCGTTACCGACCACCCGGCCTTGTTTCCGCCGATGTACGGCGCGCTGGTGCGTGTCGGCGAGCTCTCAGGCACGCTCGATCAGGTACTCGATATGCTGGGTGCGGAGCGGGCGCGATCCGAACTGATGCGCCGCAAGCTCACCGACGCGATGCAATACCCGGCCTTCGTGCTAGTCGCCGCCGCCGCTGTCATGCTGTTCTTTATTCTGTTCGTGCTGCCGCAATTCTCGGCGGTGTTGCAGGATTTCGGCTCGAAGTCGGATACCGCGCTCGGCGCCTTCATCAAGTTGTCGGACTTTCTGCGAGCCAACGCCACCGCCGCGTTGCTTGGCTCCGCCGCGGTGATCGCCGGGGTCTGGTGGCTACTGCGCCGGCCCGGCGCGCATGCCGCGATCATGAACGTGCTGTCGCGCACGCCCGGCATCCGCGGCATCTTTCAATATTACCGCACCAGCCTGTTTTGCCGCAATCTCGGCGTGCTGCTCGGCAGCGGCGTCAATCTGACGGCGACCCTTCGCATCCTGGTCGACATCATGGCGGTCACCGGAAGCGAAGACAGCTGGACCGCCGCCGCCGATCGCGTTCGTCATGGCGGCAAGCTTT
>NZ_LMUK01000042.1:404658-506744 GCF_009766005.1 Bradyrhizobium sp. S69
GATGGCGGTCCGCATGCTGCGTCTCGGTGAGGAGACCGGGCAATTGCCGCCACTGGCCGGCCGGGTCGCCGAATTCTACGAAGCAAAATTACAGCGCAGCCTCGACCGTGTCGTCGGCATCGTCGGCCCGCTCGCCATCGTCACCATCAGCACGGTCGTCGGCGGGTTGATCGTGTCGGTCATGACCGCGCTGCTGTCGGTCACCCAACTCGTCAACTAGGTCAAAGGCTGGTTCATCATGATATCGCTCAAAGTCATCAGCGGATTGTTCGTTGCGCGCCAAGACGCACCGGAGCTGGACAGGCGTGCGAAGAACAATGGCGAGCAAGGGTTCACGCTGGTCGAGATGCTGGTGGTGATCACCATCATCGGCCTGATCATGGGCCTGATCGGGCCGCGCGTGCTCAACTATCTCAGCGAATCCAAGGTCAAGGCGGCGAAGATCCAGTTGCAGAGCTTTGCCAGTGCGCTCGACCTGTTCTATCTCGACGCCGGCCGGTTTCCCTCCAGCGCCGAAGGACTGGCGGCCCTGGTCAAGCAGACCCCGGGTGTCAGCGCCTGGAACGGGCCTTATTTGAGGGGCGGCAACGTTCCCAACGATCCCTGGAGCCATGGCTATGTCTACCGCTCGCCCGGCGAGCATGCTCCGTATGACATTATCTCCTATGGATCCGACGGCCAGGAAGGCGGCAGCGGCGTCGCCGCCGACATCACGCTCGACAACACGACCGCGAAAAATGAGTGATTGCGGGCAACGCGGCTTTACCCTGCTCGAGATGGTGTGCGTGCTGGCCATCATCGCGCTGCTGGCGGCCGTGCTGTTGCCGTTCATTCCGCATCAGACGTCGCGCTCACGGCTGCAGGCTTACGCGCTGCAAACCGCGGCGCTGCTGAAGACCGATCGCAACGCCGCGATCCGGCGCCAGGCCAGCGTCGCCACGCTGGTCGATGCGGAAGCGCGCGCGATCCGTTCCGGCGCATCGCGGGCCGCGGTCCAAATTCCCGACGACGTGCGTTTCGATGCGCTGCTGCCGCAGACCTGCGGCCGGCAGGCGGCGCTGTCGACCATCAGTTTTTTCGCCAACGGCACCTCATGTGGCGGCGCCATCACGCTGACGCGCTTCGATGTGGGCTATGAAATTCGCGTCAACTGGCTGACCGGAAGGATCGAGGTTACTCCCCGTGACAGCTCAGCCAATTGATAGCGGCGAGGCCGGATTCACCCTTATCGAGGTGCTTATCGCGCTGGCGCTGGTGGCTGTTTCGGTCGTTGCGATCGGCTCGCTGATGGCGACCAATTCGCGCGGGGTGCGGTTGATGGAACAGCACGTCGCGTTGACGCAGGCTACGCGGATGGTGATGACGGCGGCTATTCCATCGCGGGCGGAGCTTCGTCCGGGCGCGGTGTCGGGACAGACCGACGATTACCGCTGGACCATCGACGTCACGCCGCTCGGCGGCGGCTGGACCGTGAAGGATGCCGATGTGCTCTGGGTTCCCGAACTGGTCAGGGTCCGGGTCAGATCCCCGACCGGCGCGGTGTCCGATATTCGCACCGTTCGCCTGATGCCGAGGCCTTCCGAATGAGCGCCGCGACCACCCAGCGCCGCGCCGGCGAAGCCGGCTTCACGCTGATCGAAACCATTGTCGCGCTGGCGCTGATGGGGCTGGTGCTGTCGGCGCTCGCCAGCATCACGGCGGAGTGGTTGCCGAACTGGAATCGCGGCGTCGACCGTATCCAGCGCAACGAAGTCATCGGCATCGCGCTGCAACGGATCGCGGCCGATCTCGCCGCGGCGGAATATGTTCCGGCCAATCACGATACGCGCCACCCGCTGTTCGAGGGATCGGAACTGTCGGTGACGTTTGTGCGCACGGCGCTCGGACCGAATGCCGGAGCGGGACTGGATGTGGTGCGGCTCGGCGAGACCACCGAACGCAAGGAGTTCGTGATGGTACGTTCGCGAACGCGTTTTGTGCCGTTGCCGACGGAGTCCTCGCTGTCGGAACAAATGCATTTCGGCGATCCGGTGGTGCTGCTGCGCAAGCCGTTCCGGTTGTCGTTCGCCTATGCCGGCCCGGATCGAATCTGGAAAACCACATGGCGAGGAGCCGAAAAGCTGCCGGCGATGATCAGGCTGACGGTTCGCGACGCCGGGACCGAACGCGTCCTCTCGGTCTCGACGATTGCGCCGGTCCATGTCCAGGTGCCAAGCGATTGCACCAAAGCGGACGGCAAATGTGACGACAAGAAAGATGACAAGGCTGGCGTTTCGCCCAATGGGCCGGGAGGCCTTCAGGCCGGGGCGACCGGGCAGGGGACAACGCCATGATCCGCCATCGCGCCACCGCATCTTGCTCGGAGCAAGCATCTTGCTCGGAGCAGGGCGTCGTGATCGTCGCCGTGCTCTGGATTTTGATGGCGCTTTCGGCGCTGGCGGTGATTTTCTCGCTCTATTTGTCCGCCTCCGCACAAGCGCTGGCGGTCAACGACAGCGAGCTGAAGACCGAGGCGCTGGTATCCGCCAGTCTCGAACTTACCGGCTACCAACTGGCGCTCGCGGGCGACAAGGCGCGACCGCCGCGCGGATCGTTCCACTTCCGGATGAATGATGCGGACGTTCTCGTCAACTTCACGTCCGAAGCCGCCCGTATCGACCTGAACTACGCGCCCAAGGAAATGCTCGCCGGCCTGTTCGCCGGCTTTGGCGCCAAGAAAGAGGCCGCGAATGAAGACGCCGACCGCGTTATCGGCTGGCGGACCCGCCTGACGCCCGGCGCCACCAATGACGAGGAAGCGCTCTACCATGCGGCGGGACTGAGCTATTCGCCGCGACAGGCGTTGTTCGCGCATGTCAGCGAGCTTGGGTTGGTGGTTGGCCTGCCGCCGGCGCTGGTCGACCGCGCCTTGCCATTCGTAACGGTGTTCAACGGAACGTCTGGCGTCGATCCGGAGATTGCGGCTCCCGAGGTCCTTGCCGCATTGCCCGACAAAGGGTCGGACCAACCGAAAGCCGGGCTGTCGAGCGATATGCCGGCAGCGACGGATGCACCCGCGACCGATGCGACGACGGCCAAGAGCCCGTGTTACCGGATCGAG
The DNA here is from genome assembly GCF_009766005.1 of Bradyrhizobium sp. S69. Lineage (GTDB taxonomy): Bacteria > Pseudomonadota > Alphaproteobacteria > Rhizobiales > Xanthobacteraceae > Bradyrhizobium. Next base: position 407,759 of record NZ_LMUK01000042.1, read on the forward strand.
GCGACGGTCAACTTCAACGATGGCCGCAGCAGCGCTTCGGAAGTGGTGATCGCGCTCGGCGACAAGGTCGAGCCTTACCGTGTGCTGTCCTGGCAGGATGATGTGGCGCCGCGCAGCATCGTGCAGCGACGCAGGGGGCCACAATGACGATGATCTCCGAGTTCAAGGAACTGTTCGGCGCCTGGATCGCCTCGGTGACCTGCGCCGCCGATGCCGTCGCCGGCCGCCTGGTGCGCTCGCGCCGGATTTTGCTGGACCAAAATGACGACGGCACACTCACGGCCAAGGCCATCGCGTCGAAACACGCTCCGGCAATATCAGACATCTCGTTTCGGCTCGATCGCGGCAAGCCCAGTCCGGCATTGCCGGCGGATTGGGTGGCGGTCTTTCGCGGCAGCCACATCGAGGTGCAGCTGCCATCCGGCTACGTGATGGTGTGTCCGCTCGACTTTCCGGCTCAGGCGAGTGATTTCCTCGGCGGCATGATCCGGGCTCAGATCGACCGCCTGACGCCGTGGACGGTGCATGACGCATTGTTCGGCTGGAGCTCGCCGGTGACAGGGGTGAACGAACGAATCGAGGTCACATTCGCCGCGACATCGAAGTCGAAGGTCGAACCTCTACTGCAGTTTGTTCAGTCGCTGGGTGCGGGTTCGGTTGCGATCTACAGCTCGGCTTCGACCGGGGCGAGCCCAGCGGCCCGGATCAAGCTATTCGACAAGTCGCTGCAAAGCGCGATCGGGTCGATCATCAGCCTGCCACGCCTGCTGCGCGGCATTCTGCTGGCGACCGGCGCTGCCGCCGCGGCGTTGCTATTGGTTGCGGCCTATCTCGAGAATTCGATGCAGTCGGAGCAGAGCGAGTTGCAGCGGCAGATTTCGCAACGCCGCGCCGCGCTGCGCCTTGATCCGAATGCGACAGGATCGGCGATAGGGCTGCTCGCCAAACGCAAGCAGACCACGCCGTCGAGCGTCATGGTGCTGGAGGCGATCTCGCGCGTATTGCCCGACACCACCTATGTGACGGAGCTGCGGATCGAGGGCGACAAGGTCCAGGTCGTGGGTATGACGCAGGACGCACCGTCCCTGATCCGGCTGATGGAACAGTCGCCGCAGTTCAGCCGCGCCACATTTTTTGCGCCGACCACGCGCGCGGCGAACGAGTCGGGCGAACGCTTTCACATCGAAGCGCATATCAGCGCGTATTTTGGATCCGGAACTTGAATACATTCGCGTCATCGAGAAAAGTCATCACCGCTTCGCCAATGCTGGCAGCGGCTATCTATGTCGGCCTTGTGGCGGCCCTGCTGTTCGTGATCGTGACGTCGATCGTCGATGTCGTCGGGCAGCGCGGCGAGGTCGCCGAAGCCTCCGCCATGCTCGAACAGATCGAGGGCCGCAGACCGGCTGCTCCCGGCGGTGCCGCCGGCGATGTCACGATGCCGACGGGCTCGGCCTATCTGGAGGGCGCGACCGTCACGGTGGCGGGTGCTGCGCTGTTGCAGCGGGTGGCCGGCGCGGTGGCGAAATTCGGCGGCAACGTGCTGTCGACCCAGCTCGACCTGCAGGGATCGCAAACCAGGGCCGGATTTCTCAGCACGATCGCCAGCTTCGAAATCGATCAGCCAAAATTGCAGCAACTGCTCTACGATCTCGAGGCAGGCATGCCGTTTTTGTTCGTCGATCAGCTTGTCGTGCAAACGCCACTCACGGAGGCCGGCTCGGGAAACGGCAGGCTGCGCGTCTTGATCGAAGTATCCGGGCAATGGCGAGGCAGCAAATGACGCGCAGACTGGCGATCAGCCTCATCCTGCTCGCGTTGTCGGCCCATGGCGCGGTTCCGGCCACGCCGGCCAACGATGCGCTGGATAACGATCTCGCCGACGACGCGCGGTTGGCGGGGCCGTCGAAGGTCGCTCCCATACCGGCCGAGCCCGTCACGACGGTACGCGTCGTCGCGCCGCCGGCTGCGCCGGTGCGAACGCCGAGCGCCAATCCGCTGTGGGGCATTCCGCTCGCTCAATTGTCGGAGACGCGTGAGCGTCCGATCTTTTCAGCTTCGCGCCGCCCGCCGCCGGTCGCGGCCGTTGCCGAAACGGCGTCGATCAAGCCCCCGCCACGAAAGAAGGAGATCGAGCCGCCGCAGCTCTCTTTGGTCGGCACCATCGCCAGCATCGATGAGGGTTTTGGGATCTTTATCGACCAGTCGACCAAGGCTTCGATCCGGCTGAAAGTCGGTGAAGATCATCAAGGCTGGAAGCTGCGGCAGATCCGGGGCCGCGAAGTGACCATGGAGAAGGACGAGCGGTCGGCGGTGCTGACGTTGCCGCAACCCGGCGGCCAGTTCAGTGAAGTCCGCCTGCTACCGGTGAGTGCAGTGAGGCCGCGATATTGATTTGACTTCGTTCGCGCTCAGAGCGTTTTCGAGCGAAGTGGGCACCGGTTCGCGTGAAGAAAACGCGTCAAAACAAAAGACTAGAGTCCCGTTCCGATTCCATCGGAACGGGACTCTAGGGCGCGCCGAGATATTGTTGCAGGATCACGGTCGCCAAAAGGCCGGCCGCCAAAAAGGGTCCGAACGGCAGGGACGTCCGCCGTGTCATGTTGCGACCGGCCAGTTGCAGGCCGCCGGCGGCGACAAGCGCCGTCAACGTGGCGACCAGCAGCAAGGAGGGCAATCCGGCGATGCCGATCCACGGCCCCGCCGCGGCGAGGAATTTGACGTCGCCGAGACCAAGACCCTGGGTTTTGCGCAAGGCGAAATAGAGCCGCCGCAACAGCCAGAACACCAGCCCGATGACCACGCCGTCGCATCCGGCCTCGATCGCGGCGATTACCCCGCCGCTGACGAGCGCTTTCAACAACCCGAGGCCGGCGATCGACAGGTTCAGTTCGTTCGGAATGATGCCGCGATGGATATCGATCAGCGCCATCGCGCCGCAAAGCAGGCCAAGCGGTGCAAAGCAGCCAAGAAAAATCCAGGAATCAGTGTCGGCGAGCATGAGGGCCTTGTGAAATCCGAACAGTTTCGAAAAGTCCGGAACGTTGGTTATTAGTGTTTCGAAGCCTCGTTGTCGCATTGATCATATGACGGCTGTGCGAACAAAATATATTTGACAGCAACGGGAACGTGTGGCTCGCGCGTCTCTATTCCGTTGCGAGTTGTTTTCTCCATAAATATTTTTTGTTCAGCAGAAAATCGCTGTGTGAAATGCATCCGTCACAAATCGGCATTGGAAGCCGACAATATTCCGTTTCGATTTGTGGCTTGTCGATTTGTGGCTTGCTGCAATCGGAAATGTTGTGCGGTGACTTTAAGACATGGCGGCTTTGAGATAATGATCGACGCGAAAGTAACGCTGTGTCTCGCATTGCTGGTGTTGGGGGCAGGCACGCGCGCGGCGGTTGCGACGCCGCTCGACGATTCGGCGGAGAATTATCGGCCCTATATGATCGAAGGCATCGGCCAGGCGCTGGTGGGCGCGCGCAATCTGCGTGAACGGGTCGCGGCCGGCGATCTCGCGGGTGCCAAGAAGGCCTGGATTTCGGCCCGCGCCGGCTGGGAACGTTCCGAGGTTTTCACGACGGGCTTTGTTCCCGAACTCGACGCCGAGATCGACGCCTGGCCCAATGCCAGCAGCGGATTCCATGCCATTGAAGCCAAGTTGTTCGGCGCCGGGCGCACCGATGTCGCGGATGACATGGACGCGCTGGTCCAGCACCTCGACAGTCTTCACGGCAAGCTTCGCAACATGGCGCTCGCGCCGCAAGGCCTGCTCGACGGCATCGTGCGGCTGGCCTATGAGGTCGGCGAGAGCAAGGCCGACGGCGGCGAATCCCGCATCAGCGGCACCTCGCTCGACGACATGCGCAACAACGTCGCCGGGATCGACTTTGCCTATCGCACGATTTTCGCCACCGCGCTCGGAGCCGCCGACGCCAAGCTGGCTGATGGCATCGCCGCACGGATCGAGCGGCTCAAGGTGATCGTCGCGGCGCGAGACCTGCCCAGCATCGATATTCCCGGACTGCGGCGCACCAGCGAGGAACTGGTGATCATGCTGCAAGGCGCATCGGTCAAACTAGGACTGCAACGCGCCACGCTGGAGGCGAAGTCGCAATGATGGCCCGTCGCTTCTGGATTATGCTGCTGGCGCTCGGAATTCTGCTCGCGGGTCCGAGCGGGCGCGTCGTGGCCTTTCCGGTCGATGGCGATCAAACGACCCTGCCGCCGAAGACAGAGCTCAACGAGGACGCGCTCGACAAGCCGCGCGAAGTGTTCCGTTCCGAACTCGACGGCGCCAAGTCGTATATGATCAATCTCGGCGATCTGGCCTTCAGTTCGCCCGGGATTCTCGGCGGGGTAGCGCGGCAGGCTGCCATCAGCTGCGGTACCTGTCACGTCAACGGCGCCGGCAACGCCAAGTTCTTCATGCCGAAGATGTCGACGCGCCCGGGCAATTTCGACACCACCGGTCCGTTGTTCAACCCGAAGGCGGACGATCTCCTGCTCGATCCGGTCAGGATCCCCAGCCTGCGCGGCGCCCGCTATCTTGCGCCCTATGGTTTCGACGGCCGGATGCCATCGTTGCGCGATTTCGTTCATAACGTCATCGTCAACGAGTTTGCCGGGCCGGAACCGTCGCCGGTGATCCTCGATGCGATCGTCGCCTATATTCAGGACATCGACTTCCTGCCCAATTCCAGTCTTGGCCCGGGTGGCCGGCTGGTCGGCAAGGTCAGCGAATCGGAGCGTCGCGGCGAAGCGCTGTTCGCCAAACCGTTCCCGCACGATCCGAGCCTGAGCTGTGCCGGCTGCCACGCGCCGTCCGGCCTCTTCAGCGATCACCAGCAACATGACGTTGGCTCGGGGGGACTTTTCAAGACGCCGACCTTGCGCAATGCGGATTTCAACGCGCCGTATTTCCATGACGGCCGCTTCGACAGCTACGACCAGGTGGTGGCGCACTTCGATCGGGTGTTCGATCTCGGCCTGTCGGCGCAGGATCGGCAGGATCTCGTGGCCTATCTCACCGCGGTGGGCGATGGCACGCAGCCTTACGAGCATGATGGCGCCGGCGCATCGTTGAAAGAGATCAATGATTTCACAACCGTGCTCGGAACCGCTATACCGGCCGGCGACAAGGATATCGTTTCGCTGGCGGTCGACACCATCGGCAGCGAATTGCGGGAATTGACCGAGCAATATCCCGACCGCAAGAACACCAGCGTCACGGGTGGCGAGCAGCAGCGGGTTCTCGCGCGTAATGCGCTCAAGGAGCTGGTGCTTACCTTGCGGCGGATCGACATGGCCGTCGCTGACGGCCGGACCACCGAGGCGGCTGCCGACTACAGGAATTATCGCTATCTGATGGCCGCCGCGGTGCCTTCGCTGCTCGCGGGGGCCGAGCCGTGGTCGCTGTTCAATCCGAAGGTGCATGATTCGCACTACGCGGCGCTGCGTCAGGTGATGCAGTCAAAGCACATGCCGCGATAGCGGCGTGTAGAAGAGTCTTGCGTCGGGCAGGAATCGTTCACCGAAAATATTTTGATTTGAGCGAGCGGCGGATTGTTCGTGAATCGATTTCGCGACGACAATGCGATTTGATTTGCAGCACAGGTGACGCGCGGATGAAATTCGAAAATTGATTTTTAAATACGTCGAATAATTCGCGCGCAAAAACTCTCAACAGAAAAATCTGGAATCATTCTGAAATTCTTTGACGCATTCACAGCATCGATATGCCTGCGTCATGTTGCCCCACTAAGTGATGCGACGTTAACTTAACCTTGGGGTCGACATATGAAACCAAACTTGAATCTAAGATGGCGGACCACGACCGCGCTGTGCATCGTCTCGACGATGGCGGTTGCGACTGTGGCTCTCGCAGCCGGCAATATCGGCGTCAGCAGCTGGGATTTGCGCGCGCATCCCAATCGTTTCACCAATCTGCTCGCGGACGCCCACAAGCCCGCCGGCGGCAGCAATTCGGCAGAGGCGGTGAAGACCGCTACCCCGATCAAGCACGTGATCGTCCTGATCGGCGAAAATCGCGGCCTTGATCACACCTTCGGTGTCTACAAGCCGAAGGGCCAGGGCCAGACCATCTCCAACCTGCTCTCGAAGGGCATCGTCAACGAGGACGGCACGCCGGGTCCGAACTTCGCGCAGGCGCAGCAGTTCTCGGTCGCAGCGCAGACGTCGTACTACATCGGCGCTCCCGCGATCTCGAAGTCGCCCTATAGCCCGACCAACACCATGCCGCAGCCGAACACCAACGGCGCCCCGGTCGCGCAGAGCGACACCGGCGCTCCGTTCAAGACGATCGCGGAAGCGAGCGTCGAGAAGGATATCGATCCGGCCAGCCTCGACATCCTGACCACCGGCTTCACCGCGCTGCCGGGCGGCACTCTCGACACCCGGGTTCCCGGCGCCGGAACCCTGGCGGGCCCATTCCCGCTGCAAGGACCCCAACTCTCCGACGACGACTATACCGGCGATACCACGCACCGCTTCTACCAGGATTGGCAGCAAGAGGATTGCAGCGTCGCCACTGCGACCAAGACCAACAGCTCGGGCTGCAAGGGCGATCTGTTCCCCTTCGTGATGGCGACCTACTCGAACGGCAAGAGCCTCGGCAATTCGATGGGCTTCTACAATGCGGAGCAGGAGCAGGCTCCGATCCTGAAGGAATTGGCTGACCGCTTCACCCTGAGCGACAACTTCCATCAGTCGTTTCATGGTGGCACCGGTGCCAACCACTTCATGCTCGGCACCGGCGACGCTGGTTTCTGGAGCGACGGCCACGGCAATCCGATCACGCCGCCGGCGAACCAGATTGCGAACCCGAATCCGGTCTCGGGCACCGTCAACACGTACACCGCCGATAACTCCTTCAGCGCGTGCGCGGATATTTCCCAACCCGGCGTCAAGCCGATCGTGAACTATCTGGAGAATCTGCCCTACGCGGCGGAGCCGAACTGCCAGCCCAACCACTACTATATGCTCGACAACACCAACCCCGGCTATCTGCCGAACGGTGCGCTGTCGGGTGCCGGCAATCTCCCGCCGTCACCGGTCAAGACCATCGGCGACGCCCTGATGGCGAAGCAGATTTCGTGGGCCTACTACGGTGGCGCGTTTAACGACGCCGTAGCGCTCTCGAATGAAGCGGTTGCCGCCAATCCGACCAGCCCGAACCTGTCGGCGGCGGCGGTTGCCGATCCGGCGCACGCGCTCGGCGTGGCCTACTGCCAGATCTGCAATCCGTTCCAGTATGCGACCTCGATCATGGCCGACCCGGCGATCCGGACGGCCCATGTCAAGGATACTGCTGATCTGATCACGGCGATCCAGGACAACACCCTGCCTGCGGTGTCGTTCGGCAAGCCCGACGGTCTGCTCGACGGCCATCCTTCGAGCTCGAAGGTCGACCTGTTCGAAGGCTACGTGCTCAACGTCCTCACTGCGCTCGACGCCAATCCGCAGTTGAAGGCGGAGACCGCCGTGTTCGTCACCTGGGACGAGGCCGGTGGTTATTGGGACTCGGGTTTCATCCAGTCGATCGACTTCTTCGGCGACGGACCGCGTATCCCGCTGCTGATCCTCTCGCCGTATTCGACGGGTGGAAAAGTCTATCATAACTACGGCGATCACGTTTCGCTGATGAAGTTCATCGAGCGTAACTGGAACCTGGAGCCGCTCACGAACCGCAGCCGCGATAACCTGCCCAACCCGCTCGCGACGAAGAACAATCCGTACGTGCCGACCAACAGCCCGGCGCTCGCCGATCTGTTCGACGCGTTCGACTTCAGCAAAGCGGTTACTCAGCCCTACACCGAGTGATCTCTTGATGATCTCTCCGGGGATCGCGACATGATCGTGATCCGACTTCGTTGAGGCGGCGCCGATCCGGCCTGATGGCCTGGTCGGCGCCGCTTTTTTGCACCGCCCGATGCGGTGAGCTTGCTGTAGCGGATCTTGATGATGACCAAAGCCCTGATCGATCTCTCGCTGTCCGGCCTGAAATGGCTGAGCCTGCTGAGCGTTACCGGTACGTTGCTGTGCGGCTTCGCGACGGCGCATGCGCAGCAATTTTCCGCCGATCTCGTCATCGTACGGCACGAAGGTGCGGCGGCAGAGCCCGCGGGCAAGCTGCATGTCCGTGACGGCAAAGTGCGGTTGGAAACGCCGGAGCTTGCGGATGGATTCTTCCTGGTCGACGGCGCAACGCCTGCGGCCTATTTCGTGCGGCTCGCGGCGCGGGTTTTCATGGACGCCCGGCAATCGAGCCGGCTCACCCGGATGTTCGTGCCGGTCGATCCCGACGACCCCTGCCGGCAGTGGCAGGCCATGGCGAAACTGGCCGGATCGGCGGACCACGGCGATTGGCGCTGCGAACGTGCCGGCGAGGAGACGATCGGTGGCCGACGCGTCATCACTTTCGATGCAGCCTCGACCACGGGGCGCGAACTGGTCGGCTGGATCGACGCCGCGTTAAAATTTCCGCTGCGAATCAAAACCCAGGACGGCGCGGTGATCACCGTCGAAGACATTCGAGACGAGCCGCAGCCTGCGCAATTGTTCGAGGTTGCATCGGGCTTCCGGAAATTCGATCCCCAGGCTTTGATCAAGCGGATCAAGCAGAGCGACGTGTGGGTTGCCGGGCAAAAGGACTCGAAGGATTAGCAAGGCGGCGCGTTCGCGTTAGAGTACGTCGGCCAACGACTGCCCGTTCAGCTCGATGCTTAGTCCCTGCATGCCGAGGTCGGTGATTTCACCGCCCATGGCCTTTAGGCTCTCTTCGCGGATCAGGGACATCAAACCTCGTCGCAAGCCCAGGAATTCGGACGACATCATCATGGATTGCTGACGCGGCCGCTCCAGCGGAATCGGGATTTCAGCCTTGATCGAACCCGGCCGCGCCGTCATGCAGTAGACGCGATCGGACAGGAAGATCGCCTCATCGATATCGTGGGTCACGAACAGTACCGAGATCTTCAGCCGCTGCCACATGTTGGTAAGGATCTGCTGCATGATGACGCGGGTCTGGGCATCCAGGGCGCCGAACGGTTCGTCAAGCAGCAGCACTTTCGGACCGGTCGCGAGCGCCCTGACGATTCCGACGCGCTGCTTCATGCCGCCGGAGAGCCGGTCGGGATAATGCTTCTCGAAAGCTTCCAGTCCGGCAAGCCCCAGCAAAGTGCGGGCCGCGCGTTCGCGTTTCGAACGATCCATGCCGCGCATTTTCATTCCGAATTCGACATTTTCCCGAACCGTCTTCCACGGAAACAGCGAATATTGCTGGAACACCATGCCACGGTCGGCGCTCGGCCCCTTGACCGCTTCGCCATCGACGGTGACGATGCCGGTGGTGGGTTTCAGGAAGCCCGCGACCGCGTTCAGCAGCGTTGACTTTCCGCAACCGGACGGCCCTACGATCGAGACGAATTCGCCGGGATTGACGTGGATTTGGGTGTCGGAGACCGCTTCGACCGACCCATCGATGGTCTCGTAGCTCAACGAGAAGTTCCTGACGTCGATGCGTCCTTTGCCTTTGCCGGCGCTGGTCTCGGCGGTGTTGAGTGCGATCTGGTTCATGTTCTCCCCCACGGCATGACGAACCGTCCCATGGCCCGTATCAGCAGGCTCGATGCCAGGCCGAGCAGGCCGATCGCGATCATGCCAAGCGCGATGTCGGGATACTGGACCAGCGAATAGGCTTCCCAGGTGAAATAGCCGATACCGTATTGGCCGGAGATCATCTCGGCGGCGATCAGCGATACCCAGGCCACGCCCATACCGACGGTCAGCCCGGTGAAGATATGCGGAAGTGACGCCGGAAAATACACTTCGCGGAAGATCGAGGCTTCCCGCGCCCCAAGGCATCGCGCCGCGCGAACCAGTACCGGATCGACCAGCGACATACCGTGCAATGTGTTCACCAGGATCGGGAAGAACGATCCGAGAAACGTGATGAACACGATGCTCTGCTCGTTGGTCGGCCACAGCATGATCGCCATCGGCACCCAGGCGATCGCGGGGATCGGACGCAGCACCTCGGCAACAGGAAACACCATTTCGTGAATCCGCTTGAAGCGGCCCATCACCAGCCCGAGCGGTATTGCGACCACAGCCGCCAGCGAGAAACCGACGAGGATACGGCGGCAGCTCAACGCAACATGCAGGAAAAACTTTGGATCGTGGATCGCCCGTGTAAAGCTGTCGTAGACGGCAAGCGGCGAGGGCACGTTGGTGAAGCGGACAAAGAACACCACGCGGTATTTCGTCAGCAGGTGCCAAGCGATCAGGAAGGCGACCAGCGAGAGCGTGCCGATCAGCGTGGCCTGGAGCTTGTCCTTGTTGAGCCGGTACCAACGCGCCGCGAGGGCGCCAATCGCGGCGCCTTGCGGCGAAGGCGTGGTGATTGTCGGCTGTTTTGCTTCGATCTTGGGAGGTACGACGGTCGTGGATTCCACCAGATTGGGTTCCACCGGATCACGCGCCAAAGCGGGGCTGCTCACGTTTTGCCTCCGCTGATGGCCGCCTTCACGGCGTCATCGAAACCCAGAACCTTGCCGCCGTTCGTGGCGGCGTAAGCCTCGGCATCCTTCTTCAGCAGGAACGGCGCGATGTCGCCACCGCCGACGGCGAAGAAGGCCTGGTCGGCGAACAACTTGATGCCGCGCGCGCTGTCGAAGACATAGGCGACATCGATCTTCTTGCCCTTGGCCTTGTAGTCGGCATAGGCGCCGAGCGTACACATCGCGCTGGAGAATGGCAGGATGCCCTCGTCGTCGACCCATATTTCGCCGGCCTTGCGCGGCTCCAAAATTGGCTTCTTGCAGAACTTGTCGTCACCGGAGATTTCATAATTCCTGGTGCTGGCCAGTTCCGCATCATAGTCGAGCTTCATGTCGGCATAGGCTTTCCGGATGAAGGAATCATCGACCCATTTTTTGGGATCGAACTCCTTCATTCGTCCGAGATTCTGCAGCACCTTGACGTCGGCTGCGGCGGCATCGATCAGAGCGGGCTTGATGGTCGGATCGGTGGTCATGTTGCCGCCCGGGCCCAGGAAGATGTAGACGACCTCCTTGTTGGTCCCGGTCCACTGCTGGATTTTCTCGGCGGCGGCTTTGGGATCGGCGCGCAGCCACTGGTTGGCGGCGATGACCGCCTTGATGTAGGCGACCACGACTTCGGGATACTTCTCCGCGAAATCGGTGCGGACGACGACGCCGTGCCAGGTCGGAAAATTGGTCTCGACGCCGTCGAAAATCTTGCGGGCGAAGCCACGGAACGGCAGCAACTCCGCGAACGGCACGAAATCGGCGTGCGCGTCGATTTTGTTCTCCTGCAGATTGGTCGAGCCGACCTCGGGGCTCTGGCTGACGAGCTGGAAGAAGTCGGCTGGATAGCCGCGATCCTGCATCGCCTTCAGCACCATGCCGTGCGCGGCCGAGCCAAAGGGAACGCTGACCAGCTTGCCCTTGAGGTCGGCGAGTTCGTAGTAGGGCGAATCCTTGTTGACGACGATGCCGTTGCCCGAGCCCGACAGATTATAGGCCGCTACCGCGATCAGCCGGCTCTTGCTTTCAGGATTGTTTTCGAAGGTGAAGCCGTTGACGATGAGCGGATAATCTCCCATCGCGCCGAATTGCAGCTTGTTCGCCATCATGGCGTTGGTAACGGGCGGTCCCGACGTAAAATTCTGCCATTCGAATTCGAACTTGATGTTGGCGTATTTGCCGTCGGTTGGCAGGTACTTTTCAAATAAATGCAGTTGCCGGATCACCACGCCGGTGGTCGCGGTGTTGGTGGTGGTGTCCTGGGTGCCGATGCCGATGGTGACGGTTTCCGCCTTGGCCGGCTGCGCGAGTATCAGGGTGAGAGCGGCGATGGACATCGCGGTCGAGAGCGCGGGAGCGGAGCGGACCATTCTCGTCCTCATTCGGTTGGATGTTCTGCGCTTGCCATGATTGGTCGACCGAGCGCTCCGGGCAAACGGGGACTGGCGGTCATGGTGGATTAGTTGCCGGGAAAGACCGGTTGCATAGTCGTTGGGCAGATTTGATGCACAGAGCCAATTGCATGTGCATCGACTTTGATCCGGGCCTATCCAATCCGAGGCGTTCCAGTCCTTCGATCAGATCAACCCTTCAATCCAAGGCCTTTCAGTCCAAGGTCTCTTAGTCCAAGATCTCTTAGTCCAAGATTTCTTAGTCCGAGGCTTGGCCGCGCATTTCCTCAAGCACGTCCGGCCGGCAAATCACGATCTGGGACCGCTTGGTCAGCACGATCTGCTTTTCCTGCATCCGCTTCAGGCTGATAGTGACCCATTGCCGGGTGGCGCCCACCATGTGAGCGAGATCGGCATGGGTAAAAGCCGCGGCGATCGCGATGCCCTCCGGCTCCGCGACGCCGTAGAGGTTCATCAGATGCAGCAGAAGGTGCGCTAACCGCTGCGTGATCGAGCGTGTCCCCAACATCTGCGCCAATGCGGAGTAACACTTGCCCTTGAAGCTCAAGCCTTCGATCAAGCCAATCGCCAGATTGGGAATCTCGCTCGCGAGGGTGCGCAATTCCTTGCCGGGGAGATGCACGACGCTGGCGTTGCTCGACGCGATCCCGCTCCATTGATGGAAACCGCCGCCAAATACCTCGGGCCCGCCGACAAAATTACCGGCGCGCCAGTAGGCTAGTGTGATCTCGCGCCCGAGCGGCGACGTGTAGAACACGCGGATGCGGCCGCTCTCGATCAGATAGATGCCGTCATGCTTGGCGCCCTGATTGAACAGCGTCTGGCCGCGATTGAGCACCTTGCGGCGCCCTTGCTTGAGAACGATTTCGCGTTCCCGCGGCGTCAGCTTTTCCATCAGCGGCGGCGGACCGCCGATCGATTGTTGGCTTTCGCTGAGAAGCAGGGACGAATTGGCGGTCGATCCAACTGCCGAGGGCATGCCGTCGCGCGCTACGCCTGCCACCTGTTGCAACATTGCCGGCCTCCGGACCATTATAACCGGTCTAAAACACAGCAATGTTCGTGCCAGACCGCCGGCCTCGAAAGCCTGCCATCGCCCCACGATGACGCCAAAAAGTCTAATAAAATCAATGGTTGGTCAGATCGAACAGATAGCTCTTGGGGTAGATTCCACGATTGTGGCCATCCGAGAAAGCGATGTTCAGCCCGTAGCCGAGGTCGCCCACCTCGACGATCGCAATGCCCGGAAACCGGCTCGGAAAGCGCTCGTCGAACCGCGCCCGGATGCAATGCGCGCATTTGCAGGACAAGCGCAGTTTCTCCGCGGTCAACGTGATGCGGCCGCCCGCCGATGTCGTCATCGAAAGTGATGCCAGATCCGCGCTCACCTCGTAATCGACCAATGTCGGCGCAACCATCGCAGTCATTGTCACGGCCACTCTCCTCTCGGGGAATATTTACGGTGTCACCGGTCGATTGGATAGCAACTAATTGCCGAGCAGCGTCCACGATCAGCATTTCATTTCAAAGTATTCTGCGTCGCTTTTACCATGCTGCTTTCCTGATAGACCTTTCGTGGACGCGTGTCACGCAACGCCGGATATGGCTGCGACACATCCGTTGACGAAATTAGAAACTAATCGACCGGAAATCGATGTTCAGCATTGTACGGAATCCGTCCCTCGCCGAAACGTTGATCGTTGCGCACGCCATGCGCTTTTGGGATCGATCGAGCGAAGGAGAGACGAAGGATGAGCGCTTTTCAGAAGGAAACGGTTCTGTCGGTGAAACACTGGACCGATTCCCTGTTCAGCTTTACCGCGACACGTGATCCCGGATTTCGTTTCCAGAACGGCCAGTTTGCGATGATCGGGCTGGAAGTGGAGGGACGGCCGCTGCTGCGCGCTTACAGCATGGCGAGCGCCAATCACGAGGAGGCGCTTGAATTCTTCAGCATCAAGGTCGCCGACGGACCGCTGACGTCGCGTCTTCAGAGGATCAGGGAAGGCGATACGATCCTGGTAGGCCGCAAGGCCACGGGGACGCTGATTGCTGGAAACCTTATTCCTGGCAAGCGGCTGTTGCTGCTGTCGACCGGCACCGGACTGGCACCCTTTGCAAGCCTGATCAAGGATCCCGATGTCTATGACGCCTATGAGACCATCATCCTTGCCCATGGCTGCCGCCAGGTCTCCGAACTGGCCTATGGCGAAGCGCTGGTCGAGAAGCTTCGCGAAGATGAATTGTTCGGGCCGCTGATCGCAGACAAGCTGATCTATTATCCGACCGTGACCCGCGAGCCGTTCCGTAATCGCGGCCGTATCACCGATCTGATCGCCTCAAACCAGCTGTTTGACGACATCGGACTTTCCGGCCTCGATATCGAGACCGATCGCGTGATGATGTGCGGAAGCCCCGGCATGCTCGAGGAGCTCCGTTCGATGTTCACCTCGCGTGGCTTTGCCGAAGGCAATCACAGTGAGCCCGGTCACTTCGTCATCGAGAAGGCCTTTGTCGAACGATAAGGTCTTTATTGCCTCTTTGTTGATCAGAACCCGGCTTTGACTCGGGAAAATGGATCAAACATTGGCATTCCGTCTCCGGCGACAACTAATTGCTATCGCCGGGTCGTGATCTGAACAAACCTTGCGGGTGCGGCGGCGAATGCGCCGGCAGGACAGGAGCACATGATGGCCATGGATGAGATCGTCGACGGACTTTCGGAGGTTTCCTGCGACGTGCTGGTGATCGGCGGCGGCACCGCCGGACCGATGGCCGCGCTCAAGGCGAAGCTGAAAAATCCGAAAGCCAACGTCGTCCTGCTGGAGAAGGCCAACGTCAAACGCTCCGGCGCGATTTCGATGGGGATGGACGGGCTGAACAACGCCGTGATTCCCGGCTACGCCACGCCCGAGCAATACACCAAGGAAATCACCATCGCCAATGACGGCATCGTCGACCAGAAGGCGGTCTATAAATACGCGCAGAATTGCTACAAGATTATCGAGGAGCTCGACAGTTTCGGCATTCGCTTCCTCAAGAACGAGAATGGCGATTACGCGGTCAAGAAGGTGCATCACATCGGCACCTACGTGCTGCCGATGCCGAATGGCGAGACGGTCAAGAAGGCGCTGTATCGTCAGTTGCGCCGCGCCCGGATCCTGATTTCGAATCGTTACATGGCAACAAGGCTGTTGACCGCGAGCGACGGGCGGGTCGCGGGCGCGATCAGCGTCAACACCCGCACGGCGGAAATCCTGGTGATCAAGGCCAAGGCCGTCATCCTGTGCATGGGGGCCGCGGGTCGTCTCGGATTGCCGACCTCAGGCTATATGTTCGGCACCTATGAGAACGCCGCTAATTCCGGTGACGGTTACGCGATGGCCTATCATGCGGGGGCTAAGCTCGCGAACCTCGAATGCTTCCAGATCAATCCGCTGATCAAGGATTATAACGGGCCGGCCTGCGCCTATGTCGCGGGGCCATTCGGCGCCTTCACCGCGAACAACGAGGGTTCGCGGTTCATCGAATGCGATTACTGGTCGGGCCAGATGATGCTCGAATTCTACAACGAACTGCTCTCCGGCAAGGGCCCGGTGTTCCTGCAATTGAGCCACCTGCACGAAAAGACCATCGAGGAGATCGAATCGACCTTGCACAAGGTCGAGCGCCCGACCCGTGGCCTGTTCCAGCAGGGGCGGGGGACTGATTATCGAAAGGAATCGATCGAGATGCATATCTCCGAGATCGGCTTTTGTTCGGGGCACAGCGCCTCCGGCGTCTTCGTCGACGAGTTTGCGCGCACCACAGTGCCGGGCCTCTACGCCGCCGGCGACATGGCGAGCGTACCGCACAATTATATGCTTGGCGCTTTCACCAATGGTTCGGTTGCCGGCATCGACGCGATGGAGTTTGCCGATAACCACGACTTTGCGGCGTTCGACGCCGCCGATGTCGCCAAGGAGCGCGACCGGGTGATGGCCCCGACCAAGCGGGAGGACGGCATTCCGCCGAACCAGATCGAGTACAAGGCACGCCGGCTGGTGAATGATTATCTGCAGCCGCCGAAGGTCACCCGCAAGTTCGAGCTCGGCGCGCGCCGGCTGTCGGAAGTCCGCGAGGACATGGAGCAACGGATGATCGCGCGCAACTCGCACGAATTGCTCCGCGCGCTCGAAACCCAATCGATCCTCGACTGCGCCGACATGGCGGCCCACGCCTCGCTATATCGGGAGGAAAGCCGCTGGGGTCTGTATCACTTGCGAACCGATTTCCCGGAGAAGGACAACGAGAACTGGTTCTGCCACACCCTGCTGAGCAAGCAGAACGGCAAGATGACCAGCGAGAAGCGTGATGTGCAGCCTTACGTGGTTCCGATCGCCGATGACGAAAAGGACCTCTATGACAAGCAGCGTATCCGCGCCAGCGCCTGACGTTTCCTTGCGAATCTTGGCGAAACCCGACAACAGGAGATTGAGATATGCCTCTCGCCAGTTATCAGACATCGGTTCCGGTCGTCGTCGACGACGCCAAATGCATCGCGGACAAGGGCTGTACCGTTTGCGTCGATGTTTGTCCGCTCGATGTGTTGCGCATCAGCGACCTCACCGGCAAGGCCTTCATGGCCTATGACGAGTGCTGGTACTGCATGCCATGTGAGGCCGATTGCCCGACCGGAGCGGTCACCGTCAATATTCCCTATTTGTTGAGGTAGCCATGTCGAGCCCATTCGAATCCTATGACGACCTCGAGGACGCCGACGAGCGCCTTCAGGCCGCCGACCCCGGAGAGCGCCGCGTCGCGATCATTGCGCTCGGCCATTCCGGCGATCCCGCCGCGGTCGGCCATCTCGGCAAGATGGTTACCGATCCCGATGCCGGCGTGCGTCAGCAGGTTGCGATGGCACTTGGGGAATTCGATGGGCCGGACTCCGCGACGGCTTTGGTGAAACTGCTGGTCGACCCCGAACGTATCGTGGCCTCTGCAGCCGCCGACAGCTTGGCCGAACTGAAGGATCCGGCCTGCGCCGATGCGATCCTGCCGCTGGTCCAGCATGGTCATGCGTTTGTCCGCATGGGCGCGCTGCGGGCGCTCAAGGAGTTACGGCGCAAGGATACGCTAAAGCCGGCGCTGGAGGCCTTGCGCGACGCCGACGCGGCGGTTCGCGTGCAGGCGATCGGGGTGATCGGCTTTCTGAAGCTGGAAGAGTCCATTCCGGCATTGACCGCGTCGACCGGCGATGCCGACGCCCACGTCAGGCGCGCGGCCGTGAGCGCGCTGGCGTTTTCCCAGATGAAGCCCGCGGCGGAATCGATTACGCGCGCGCTGAAGGACGACGACTGGATGGTGCGCGAGATGTCCGCGGAAACGTTGGGCTTGAATGCCAACGGCTTGATCGCGGTGGATCCGTTGATCGAGGCATTGTCGGATGAGTTCTGGCAGGTACGGCTCAAGGCCATCAGAAGTCTCGGCAAGATGAAGGTCGATCGCGCGGTGCGGCCGATCGGCGGCTGCATCGTCCATGAGCAGGCCAATTTGCGCAAGGAGGCGGCCGCGGCGCTGGGCGAGATTGCCAATCCGGAAGCGGAGCCGTTTCTGGCGTTGGTGGCCAACGATCCCGACCCCGAGGTGCGGAAGAACGCGCGCTGGGCGTTGCAGCAGATTGCCGCGCGAAAGGCCAAAGCCTAGAGCGGGGTGAGATTAGGTCGGGTCGCGGCGCCGGGCCCTTTTTCGTGCGCCGTCCTACTTTGCATGGGGTTGTTTTCGCGATTTTGTGTCTGACCCCTCCAGAACAGCCGGATGTGCCGTGCTGGCGCTGACGGCGAATATGTTCAACTCCAACCCATCATGCTGTAGCAGCCGCCACGATAACAGTCAGCGCGGTGGTGGGGCATCCAGCGTGTGAACCCAGGCCTCGGGGTACAGCGCGTAGGCGTCGCCGTGTCGTCGCAACCGGGCGAACGCGGGGAAATGTAGATGCATCCCGGCGATCAGGATGCCGTCGGTGGAGACGCGGTCGAACATGCGTTTGCGCGCGGCGGCCGCCGCGGCGAGATCAGTGTCGAAGGCCATGCCGGCCTCGGGAAACGCGGTTTGCACTTCCGGCACATGCACGGTGTCGCCCCAGATCATCAACTGATCGTTGCCCGATGCGATCAGATATGCCGTGTGGCCCGGCGTATGCCCAAGGCTCGGTACTGCCGTGACGCCAGGAAACACTTCACTATCTCTAAACAAGCGCGTCCGGTTCTTGTAGGGCGCGACCTGCTCGCGGCCGGCCTCAAAATAGAGCTTGGCCGATCGCGGATCGGCCTTCGCCATCTCGCCGTCGTCGAACCAGTACGCCAGCTCATTCTCGTGCATCACCAGTTCCGCATTCGGAAACAGCAGTGCGCCGTTCGACATGTCGGTCAGTCCCGCGGAGTGATCCGGGTGCATGTGGGTGAGCAACACCGTATCGATCGACTTGGCATCGATCCCGGCCGCGGCGAGGTTGCGTTGAACGAAGCCGGCGCTGGGCTGCAGATAATTGCCCGATCCAGTGTCGATGATCGCGAGGCGTCCTTTGGAATGGACCAGGAAGGTATTGACGCTGGTGCGTCGGGCTGGCCGGAAGGCGTCACGCAGGATCTGCCGCGCCTTTTCAAGGTCGACATTGCGCATGACATCAAGCGTGCTGTCGAGATAGCCGTCGCTGATGGCGGTGACGACGATATCGCCGATCCTGCGGTGATAGACACCGGCAATCTGTGCGGGTTGCGGATTCATATGAAAAGGCCTTGTTGCAATTGAGGGGAGGCGAAGTTGATCAGGCGTCGACCGATCTCAAGAATTCGTCGATGCAATCCACCATCAGGTCAGGCGTTTGCACGGCCATGTAGTGTCCGGTGCGGATTTCGACGTAGCGGGCACCGGGGATCGATTTGGCGATGGCTTCCACGACCGCTGCCGGGCGTACGCGATCGAGGCTGCCGCCGATCACGAGCACCGGACGGCTCAATCGGGTCAGTTCCGCCTGCATGTCGGCGTTCGCCAGCATTCGCCAGATCGCCGCATAGCTCGAGGGATCGTTGCCGAGCCACCGGGCGCGAAATCGCTCGAAGCGTTTGATGTCACCGCGAAGCTCTGGCGCATAGCCGTTTCGCATCGAATCCTTGACTGCGAAGGCCATGCCGTCCGCCTCGATCCTGGCTAAACGTTCGAGCGCCGGGATTCGGCGTTCCGCTGCGATACCGGTAGCGGGGCTACCGGCCACCACCGCGCTGGTGCGTTCGGCGTATCGGGCTGCGAAATGCAGCGCGACCGCTCCGCCGACGGCAACACCTGCGACGGCGACCTTGCCCGATATTGAGAGGGTATCGAGCAGTGCGGCGATATCGTCGGCCATCGTATCGAGGGTGAGTTCGCCGCGTACTTTTTGCGACAGTCCGGCTCCGCGGGCATCATAACGCAACACGCGGCGCGTGGCCGCGAGCCGCGGCGCGACCTCGTCCCAGCTTTCGAGCGAGCCGCCCATTTCGTGCGCCAGCACCAGCGTGCGGTCACCCGAGCCGCTGAGCTCGTAGCGTATCGCGACGCCGTTTACTTCGGTGAAATCCACGTTGCACTCCCGGTCCGCTCGGTCTGATTTTATTGTTCATTGTCAGTGGCTTTGGAGGCCACTTACCGATCGAAATAGCTGATACCGGGTGTTTCGGGGGTTTGAAAGAGCGAAGGCGAATCAAAAGGGCCTTCAAAGCCCGTGGCCAAGCGCGAGGGGATTGCACGACCAGGTGTTGACAGAACGGAAACGCTGCGCCGGCCGGCGGCCGCTAAGGCTCGTCTTCCCTGGATATCAACATTCGCTGCTTCCGCGGCCTATTGGATGTCCGATCGTCGCCAGACGGCGATGACCCGGCCGGTGACCGGATCGTCGTCCTCGCGCAGGATTTCCAGCGGCGGCGGCAGGCTGAAGGGTGCCGCACACAGGTTGATGTGGCGGACCTGGCCGAATTTTATGTCGGTGTTTTCTCGCGCATTGAGGTAGCTCGTCGCCAGCAGATAGCTGATCTGCGAGCGGCGAAATTGTTCCAGGGCGGTCCAGATCGCCTTGTCGGGAAAATGGATCATGAGATCGCGCGCAAGCCATGCATCGACGCGTGGGAGGGGATCTTTCAGCACGTCGAGTTCCATGAACTCGATACCGGGATGGTTGGCGCGGTTCTCGATGATGAGGTCGTGGACGATGTCCGCGCCGACGTATCTGAAACCCGCCGGCCACTCCACGTGCTGCATCCAGTTGTAGTCGCCACAGGGGGCATCGAGCAGCGAGCCGAGGGCGTGGCGGCGGGCGAAATCGGCAAGGTTGATCCGGATGGACTCCGTTCGCTTGAGTTCCGCACCCCAGCCGCTCCGGCTCTCGTCATTGTTCCACCAGTTCTTCTTGAAGATATTGGTGAAAACCTCCTTGGCATCGCCGGTGCCGAGACTATCCACGGTCATCTGTTCATTGATGAGCGAGCGCAGGCCCGGTGGCATATTATCGCGGATCGATCGATATAGTCGCGGCGAACGTTTCTTGAACAGCAGCGCGGTGTCGGTAACTGCCTTTGAAATCCGCATGCCACACTCCTGCGCAACCAAATGCGTGTGATGTTCGCGTTGCTGTCCGATCGAGAGGCCACGGAGAGCAGAGAACATATTCAAAAGAGTTTGTGTGTTCTCAACTTGGCAAAACCGCGACCTGCCGATGATGACGTCCGATCGCCAGATGATTTTTTCAGCAGGACGTGATCGATCGAGGTGCAACGACACGCCGTCGCGGCCAAAATTTTGGTGCGCGAGCATTTCGATCGTCTGCGACACACTCAAAACATTTTCGTGCGAACAATGATCGGGGGCAGGCGATCCGATCAAGCCGATCGATGGCGAAATCACAAATAGGGATGGACCATCATGAATGCTGCTGTTTCACGCCGTCGTTTGTTGCAGATGGGCGCCGCCGGGATTGTCGCCAGCCATACTCCGGTCAACGCGGCGGCTCCGCCGACGAGCCTTAGTACCGTTGCGGCTGCGAATGGGTTTGTATTCGGTTCCGCGGCGGCGGAGGTGATCGATAGCGATCCGGCATATCGCGAGCTCTACGTCAGCCAGACCAAGCTGATCACCACGGATGTCGCGCTCAAGATGGGAAGGATCGCGGCGCTACCGGGCCCCAAGCAGTTCGAAGCCGGGGACAAGTTGCTGGCATTTTGCAATTCGCACGGCATTGCGATGCGCGGTCATTGCCTGATCTGGAACGAATGGGTGCCGGCCTGGATCAAGGTGATGTCTGCCGCCGAGCGGCGGGCGTATTTCGATGCCTATATCGAAGAAGTCGTCGCCCGCTATTCCGGCAAGCTGCAATCCTGGGATGTCGTCAACGAGCCATTCTGGCCTGGCCACAAGGCACCTGGCGGCTTTCGGCTGGGTCCCTGGTACGATGCGTTTGGTGGTACCGACTACATTCGTCGCGCCTTTGAGCGTGCCGCGAAGGTCGACGGCAAGACCAAACTGGTTCTCAACGAAGCGCAAACCGAACGCGACGACGAAGTCGGACTCGCGGTGCGTCGCGGTCTTCTGCAGCTAGTCAGCGATCTGAAGAATGCCGGGGTCAAGCTGGACGTGGTCGGTCTGCAAGGACATCTGCAACCGCAATATCCGCACGATCCGGCCCGGTTCAACGATTTCCTGCATGAGCTGGCGGCGCTGGGCGTTGACATCTACATCACGGAATTCGATGTCTGCGATGACGTCTTTCCGCAAGATATCAAGGCGCGCGACGAGGCGGTCGCCAAAACGGCGCGGCAATTCCTGCAGACGACGCTGAGCCATCCGGCGGTCAAGGCGCTGATTACCTGGGAACTGGCCGACAAATACACCTTCTACAAGGGCGTGGCGTTGCAAAAGAACCCAACGACGACGCGACTTCCCCGGCCGCTGCCCTATGACGAGCAGTTTCAGCGCAAGCCGATGTGGTATGCGATCGCGGAAAGTTTCGAGGGCGCGCGGCGGCCAGCTACCAGCGGTCAGGTTCGCTAGGTCAGGCGTGGCTTGGTCGATAGAGGCCCTGAGAACCGTGGGCTACGGGAGCGCTGACGCGGCGGGGTTCGCGGGGCAGCAAAAGCGTAACCAGAATGACGAATTGCGCGAGCTGGATATTCTTCGAGGAGAAGCTCACCGAACTCGCGGCAACCGCGAGAATCAGCAGCATGATCGTCCATGCCCCGCCACTCGCGCGGCGCAGGATCTCGGTCATAAAGCCGATCAGCCCGATCGTGAGCAGGGCGGTGTGAACGATGCCGAACTGAACGATGCAGGAAATCCAGAAATTCTCGATGCCGTAGTTGAGGCCAAGCTGGCCCTGCAGTGCGGTGACCCGCGCGGGACTGGGACCCAGCACCAGTTCGTGCCAGTCGAAATGCGACAGCAGGTCGAAAGTGGCATAACGCGCCAGCGTACTGCCCTTGTCTGACGAAAAGCGCAGCAGCATCTTGTCGAAGATGCCGGAGTCGAGCGCCGCGAAGACCGCCGCGCCGGCGACGAACAACAGGCTGATGCCGGCAACCGCCGCCGGGAGCGAGATCCGCTTGCCGCGGATCAGCCGCAAAATCTCGAGCATCGCGAGGCAGCCGATGATCGCGAGCACGGTCATCAGCGATGTGCGTCCGCCGAATGCCATCAGCGATGCCAGGCTAAAGACGATCAATGGCAATCGCACAACGATCGGCGGGCAAAGCGCGGGTCGGACAATAAGCGCGAGAACATAGGCTGCGACAACGCCCGACGCATCAAGGGGGTGGCCGAGCAGGGCGGAGGAACGCCATTCGCTGAGCACCACCACGCCGTCACCGCCGAGCGTCAACGGAATCAGCCGATGGCCGGAAAAATATTCATAATAGCCAAGCACGATATTGAGCAGAACCGTGCAATGGATCGCCCAGATCAGCGGCCTGCGCTGCGCGGTGGGAAGACGCCAGATCACCAGGCAAAGCACGACCGGCGTCAGGAACGTATCGACGATGACGGTGAAGGGGCGCTCCAGCACGAACATCTGGACCAGCAGAGCGAACCAGCAGAACATATAGAGCAGCAGCAGCCTGGCTTCGGAGAACGCCCGGTTGATGTCGCCTACCGGATCGCCGTTTCGCATCAGCAACAAAAGCCACGCCATGAACGTGGCGTAGGTTGCGGGGTGCAGCTTTTCGTAGAAATTGCCGCCCGCACTGAGATAGTGGATCTTCCAGTCGGTCAGCAACGCGGGAGGAACCACGAATACGGAGACCACGGCCAGCAGCATCAGCCCGATGATCATCAGGTCGATGACGCCGGTGGCGTTGCTGGCAGCGGCGGCGCGGCGAATGGGCGCGGGTCGATGATATCGGGCCGTCGCGGAATGGCCGTCGCGCTGCGGCGATAGCTTCACGATCGATGCAGACTGGCTGATCGGCCTGCGTATCGTCACTGCGCCGGTCCCGGACTCAGCTTGGCCGCGCCATAGGGCTTGAGATAGGCCGAACTGCGGTAATAGTCATAGAATCGCAGTTGGCTGAGATCGACATGGGTCAGCACCGTTCCGAGCAACCGGTCATAGACCGGCGAGAGCAGGTCGATGGTGTGGGAGACGACCTCCCGGGGGGTTTGATCCCAGGCCACCGCGAGCACGATGCGGTCGGCGAGTTCGGCCAGGGCGCGCCCATCGACCAGGGGAACCAGCGGCGGAGAATCAATAATAATGACTTCGTAGTGTTGGCGCAGGTGATCGAGCAGATCCGCGATCTGCTCGGAGAACATCAGTTCGGTAATCGCGTCGACATTGTCGCCCGCGACCTCGGGTGACGGGAGTATCGACAGCCCGGTGCTGCGATCGACCAGGCGGGCGTGTCCCAGCGGTACTTGTCCGGTGGCGACATGCAACAGGCCGGCCTCGGCATGCGGACACAGCGCACGCGTCAGTCCCGGGTTGCGAAGATCTCCGTCAACCAGAAGCGTGTTGATTCCCAAGGTGGCGAGCGATTGGGCGAGATTGACCGCGAGCGTCGTCTTGCCTTCGCCTTCGAGCGCCGACGTAATCAGTACAACTTTGGTCGGCTCCACCCGCAGCGAGCGCTGAATCGAGAGACGGATCGCCCGGATCGCTTCGGCAAAAAACGTACCCGGTTCGTCGATCGCGTAGCGCATCAGCGGTGGCTGCAACGATGGCGGCAGCAAACCGGCGGCCTTGGGATCGTAGCTGCCGAGTTCGCTGCGTCCGCGCTTGGCCCGGCCGGCCAGTTCACGGCTGTTGATCCGGGGCAGGGCGGCCAGCGCCGCGATACCCGAAACCTGCTCCGCCTGCTCGAGCGTCTTGATGCGGCTATCGAGATAGTCGACAAGAAATGCTGAAATAGCGCCAGCGCCAAGGCCGAGCAGCAGCGCCAGTCCCATGATCAGCGTGCTCTTGGGAGCAGATGGCTGCAGCGGCATGCTGGCCTTGGTCACGATGTGCGAGTCCGGCATTTCCAGGCTCTCTTGCGCCGTGGTTTCCTTGGCGCGGGCCAGATAGGACTCATAGAGGGTTCGGTTCGCCTCGGCCTCCCGCTGCAACTGATGCAAGCGCACCTGGGCCGGGCCGGAGGAACTCGATACGCCGCTGAGCTTGTCCAGGCTGTCCTGTAGCGAGGCTTCGCGCGAGGCGGCGACGGCGTAATCGTGCCGTGTACTCTGCACGATGCGCTGGAGTTCCTCGTTGATCAGGCGCTGGGTATCGCGCAATTGGGCGTGCACGTTGGCGACCAGCGGATGGCGCGGCCCGTATCGGCTCGAAAGGTCGGCTTCGCTCTTGGCGATGTCGGCATATTGGGCCCGCAGCTTGGAGACCGTGTCCGACGAGACCGCGGCGTTGATGCCGCCCGGATCGCCGCCGGCCTTGCCGAGCTCCTGAACTTGCTCGAATTTCGCGCGCGCCTCCGCGGTCTGCACGCGGGCCGTGACCAATTGATTATTGAGATCGGTGATCTGCTGATCGTTGACGGTCACACCCTGTGATACCGCGAGGTTGTTGGCGGCCCGAAAATCCTCGACCGCCTGCTCGGATGCGACAACGCGCGACTTCAATGCATCGATCTGACCGTTGAACCAGCCGGCCGCAACCCGCGTTGCGTCGTTCTTGGCGCGCACCTGCTCGTCGAAATAGCCGTCGGCAACGGCATTGGCGATCGTCGCGGCCTTCGATGGTGATTCCGCGTTGACGTTGATATCGATCAGGAAGGTGGTGCCTTGCCGAACCACCTTCATGCGGCGTTGGAGAATGTCGACCGAGCGTGCCCGCGCCGCATCCTCGGGGCTCGCGCCAGCAACCCGCGTGCTGCTCGCGAACAGCCGCTTCACGGGGTCGAGAAGACCGGGCGTCGGGGTGAACTCCGGATCTTTGGTGAGCTCCAGTTTATCGACGACGCGTTGCAGGATCGAGACCGACTGGATCAGCAGCACCTGGCTCTCGACGGTCGCATCGTCGGTCGTCACGGTCGGCATTGCCGACTGGTTTGTCTCGGCGACGCTGGCCCGGTGGGGATCGACGAAAACCGTCGCGGTCGCGGTATATAAAGTGGTGGCGGCGATGACATAGATCAGCGCGAGCCCGAGCAGCACCAGCGGCGGCAGCGCGACCACCTTCCAGCGGCGGCGCAGGATCCGCGCCAGTTCGCGGAGGTCGACGCTCGGATATTTCCAGCCTTCGGCGGCCGTTCCGATCGGTTCCTCCGGCACGTGATAGAGCTGCTCAGAACTGCGCTGTAACATTGATGCCTACCACGTTTTTGTCGTAGCTGAAGGTTGAGATGTTGCTGCTGCGGAGGATGTACTGATGATAGAGCGAGACAGCGGCGAAGCGGTTGAACATGTATTTGACGCGAGCATCGGTGCTGATGACGTCATCCTTGCGCAGCTGGCCGTAGAAGCGGTCGGTCTCGTAGCCGCCGGCAACCGAGATCACGACGTTACGGAGCAGTTCGTAATCGAAGCCGAGCTGTTGGGCGTTGGCGAGCACCCCGGTGGAGCCGGTGTCGGCGGTTTCCGTCACGAGTTGCTCGGCCTTGTAGTGGATGTCGAGCAAGCGGGTCGGGCTCCAGGTCAGCGAGGCGCGATAGGACGGACCCGCGATGGTGCCGATGGTCGGATCGACGAACCGCTGCTCCACATACCCGAAGCCGAATTCGCCCTTGATCAGGTTGGTCAATCCGAAGGTGAGGCCGGTCAGCACCCGATAGCCCTGCGAGTCCAGTGACTCGCCTGGGGTTCCGCGCAGGTCGCGCTGATTGCCCTCGGCCGCGCTGAACCAGCCCAGCGTCGATGAGAAGGCGTAGTCGATCCGGCTGTGAACGGTATAGATCTGGCCGTCGCGGCCATCCTGGCTGATGATGGTGCCGTCTTGGGCCCGGGTATTTCCGAACTGGTAGGAATCGACGCCAGTTCCAATCGAGGCGGTTAATCGATTGAACTCCTTGCGAAGCGTGATATCGCCGGAGAACAGATCGTAGGGTGTCGGCTGCACGGCGTTGGACGGTGAACTGAGCGTTCCGACGCCCTCGTTCAAATGAGCCACCTGAAAACTGGTCAGAACAGCCACGTCGTGCGCGATATCGAACCACGCGTTGCCCTTCAAGCTCGCATTGGTCTGATTGAGGCTCGAATTCTGATCATAGGTCGTCTGTTGCACGTCCAGCTTGAGATCTATGCCGTGCCGCTCCCAAAGCGTGTGCGCATCCAGCGTCGGCTCGACCACGGCCGCGAGGTCCGACTTCTTTATCGTGTTTGAAGAAAATACGTTGCTGTCGTAGAAGCCGCCGGCAATCAACGCCGGCGTGAACATCCAGGAGTCCGCGCGAATTCCGACGGGCTCGTATCCGGGCTGCTGCCGGGCTTTCACCGGCATGTCCTCCGGAGCTACCTCCTCGCGGCTGTCCGGATCAGTCAAATTCGGCAACGACGTCGGCTCGAAAACCCGCGATGCGTTCCAAGGTGGCGCGACCGGATCGCTGATCGGCGGAATTGCCTGTGCGCTGGCGGGCGATGCCAGGCCGAGCACGATCATCGTTGCCGGCCCTGAAGCGATCTTAAGTCCGTGCCGCCCGATCGTTTCTGTCGCGCCGACAATACCGCAGCGCTCGGCAATCGTGTCGAACCGTGCGAATGCCAGCCTGAGTTTCATCATTCGCCTCTTGCAGGAAGCCAAGCTTGCCGGCGTCGATCGATCGATACGAGAGTTCGATCGTCGCCTGCAAAACCGTCTTCGCCTGTTGACAAAATCGGCAGCCGCGCCACGACCACCATCAACACCTTAGAGGAGCTTGTGATGTCGTCAGATCAGAACGCTGGTTCCCTGTTTGCAACGCAGATCCAGGGAAAAAGTTTCTGCACTGCAAAATTAGCCCGTGCAAAGCGACGACACTATGGCAGCGGGCTTAGAACACACGATGAGAGATCGGAGTGTTTGCGAATTCGATAAGGCGCCGCGTCGTGCGGAAAGTTTGCGATGCCGACCTCGGATGCAACCATTAGCATTGGAGTCTTCGCCTTCAGGGCAAACGTCTCTATGCCTGGTTGCAAGGGCCGGATGTTTGCGGTGTCGCTGCTCGAATTGCGAGCAAGTGTCAGGCTAGACTCAGGCCAGCGTTGCGCGGTTGTTGTGCAACCGCAGACGTCGCCGATATGTCACGGTTCTCAACAATCACATGCTGCCGACGGCTTCTGACCGAAAGCTGGTCGCGAGGTTGTTTCGATAGGCCGGCAAGCGGAGCTTGTCGCTTGAGATGATCACGCGGCCGCGAAAAATGCGGGCCGACTTCGATTCGAAGAAGCTTCGCAATTCCGTCGTATAGAAGCCGATCGATGGCTCCTCGTTGAATTCGAGCGCAATAATGCCGCCGTCGGTCAGCACGTTGGCCTTGAGATCGTCGAGAAGGAACTGCCACTCATTCACACCCCATAGGCGGTTCGTCCGGTGCCCGTTGAAACAGATCTGATGCGCGGTAACGACGTCAAATCGGGTCTGGAGCGGCGACAGCGGCGTATAGGCTTCTATGCGCTCGCTGGTTCGCGACAGGCCAAGGCACTCAAACATATCGGTATAGAAATCGTAGCCGGGCTGATCGATCCCATGGACCTGGTGACCAAGGAATTTACAGCAATAGAGAAAGTAGCCCGCGCCGCATCCCAGGTCCAGAACCGAGCCAGTCTCCGACTTGTCGAGGCCCAACTCGATGGCGCGCATCATCTTCGACCGGAGCCACATGCGCTTGTCGAAATATTTGTAGCTGTCGTAACCTTCCGATTTATGCCGGTCGATGACTGCCTGGAATTTCAGTTGATCGATCGAGGCGTCGGCTTTTGCGCCGAGGCTACGTGCTTTGAGGTAGTTGGGGATATCTGAAACTGAATATTGCCGGCGTCCTGCGATTGCAAATGGCATGCCGAAACTCCCTTCAAAGGCGGTGCTGGAATTCTTACTGCGCGGTATGAACGAGTACTGTCGAAACGAGGACAGCGCCGGAAAGCTCTATCGCTTTTGTAGCAGCAAGAAGGCTGCAATTTGACGATCTGATATCGGTCCGGGTCGACTTCAAAAGGTGCCTTTTATTTTTTGACAGGACGTCGATGATGTCGACGACATCTGCACAATGCTGCCCAAGGTATTTGCAAATAGCGTATCCTTACGAGTAAGAAAGCGCAGCGTGGCCTTGGGATTGCTGTCACAGAATTGCGACAGCGTCGCTGCGGTAGCCGCGACGTTGTCCTGCTTGGGAACCACGGCAATGCCGCCGTCGTTCAAAATATATGCATCCTTGACATTGGCCATTGCTGATGTCGCGATGCAGACCTTGAACAAATTCTCGTAAGCTTGCGGCGGAAGTGCCAGATCGCCGCCCAGACCACCAAGCAAATATTCGCGGCTTTTGCTGCAATTTTCAGCGCGTGCGGGCGCGCTGGCGAGCGCCAGCAGGACGGCGATGGCGAGCAGCCGGCTCATGCGGTGGCCGCGCCGCGCTGTGCCGCCCGATCAAGAGCAACGCCGGCTATCGGGGCGCGTATCGGGTTGCCCGGCCGGGTCAGCCCGTAGGTCTTCGCCGCGCAACGCTCCCACGATAAAGAACGTGCATGCGCCGACGCGCCGGCTGCGAGGATCGCGCGCGTATCGTGATCCGATGCCAATTCGGCGATGGCCTCGGTGACGGCCTCGACGGACGGTGGAACCAGAAGTCCGGTGTCGTCTGCCGTGACCGCGTCCGGTACGCCGCCGACCGCGGTCGCGACGCAGGGAAGGCCGCCAGCCGCGGCTTCCAGATAGACCAATCCGAAACCTTCGACCCGGCCCGACGAGTCGGGCACGCCGGTGAGGCAAAAGAAATCCGCGGCGCCGTAGATGTCGCGAATTTGTTCGTTCGACAGCGCGCCGAGCAGGCGGATGTCGCAATCCGAGGCTTCGATCTGGCGACGGAAGTCTTCCACATAGTCGGCCTCGCCATGCGGGCCGATCACGAGCCATGTGATCTGCCTTCGCAGATCGTCCGGAACGCGCGCCAGCGCGGCGAGCGTAAGTTGGTGTCCTTTGCGTCGTGTGATCCGTGCAACAGTCACCATGACCATTCGGTCGGGCGCGAGCCCATAGACTTCACGCGTGGCGGCGCGGCCACTATTTTGGCGGAACCAGAAGTCCGAAACGCCCAGCGGTATGGCGTTGATACGACCTGGGTCGATGGAAAAGCGTTCGCGGAACAGTCCCTGGGTATAATGGCTGTTGGCGGCGACCTCGGTCCGAGCTCCGAATACGCCGGTGCCGTGGATCGCCAGGCGCTTGAGCAATGTCTGCGTTTCGTTGATTTCGGTGCCGTGGACCGTCATCAGGAGGCGCGCTTGCGTCCGTCGCCGTGACAGCGCGACCGGGATAAAGAACGGCCAATCGGCGGCATGAATGACGTCGAACGCTTCCTTCCGGGCCTTGCTGCGTGCAAGCAGGATTTTGGCCGGAAGATCCCGCATCGAATGTAAACCGCCGCGAAACCGGCTGATCTCGAACGGCAAGGCGTGGTCCTCGGTCGCGGTATCCTGTGCGTAATCTGGAGCGACCACCGTCACGCTGGCGCCGAGTCCGGTGGCCGCGCACGCGATCTCGCGCGCATAGGTGCCAATTCCGCCCTTGGCAGGCGAGAATTCACTGGTGAGCAACAGGATGTTCACGCTGTCACCTCAATGCGCCAATGGCGCCATGGCCAAGCCGCGCGCATCCTGAATTTGCTGATGATACCGGAAGACGCGTGCGAGCTGTGTTCCCGGCGTGAATGGCTTGATTGCGGCGGCAATTGCCACCGGATCCATCCTGTCCGCGTCAATCGCATCGCGGACATCAAGGAACCGTTGCGCGAGAGCTTCAGCCATCTCATCGACCGTGCCGGCTCGCGCCACGAGATAACCACTGATGCCGTCGTGAATGACCGGCTCGAGCTGAGGTAGATGGATCGCGACAACGGGCCGGCCGACCGCCAGGGTCTCAAGGACGAAGCGCGGCATGCCCTCGAACCCCGAAGTAAGAATGCCGGCGTGCGCGCCGGCCAGCGTCGCTGCCATTCCCGCGGCATCCTTGAAGCCGTGGCGAACGGTGATGTCCTCGATAGCAGCGAATTCAGCGAAGCGGTGCGGATCGCTCGTTCCAATGTAGTGGAACATGACACCGCCGCCCAGCTTTCGCCGCAGACGATCGATCGCGCGGAACATCAGCGGCGGGTCCTTGAATTCATCCAGTCTGCCGGCAAACACCACCTGGAACGGCGACGTGCTGCTGGGCAACGGCTGTGGCTTGAAAATGTCGGTGTTGACCCAGGTCCAGAGCGTGTCGATCTTGTCCTTGCGGCGCGGATAGGTCCGTTGCAACCGCTCCGTGATGAACGGATTGACGCAAAGGAACTTTTCGCTCATCGCGACAGCAAAACGTTCGCCCGTATTATGGACAAATGAATATTTTCGCAGCAGTGAGTCCATCTGCAGATTAGGTGATGCTCCCTCGCCGTGCAGCATCTGGATAAACGGTTGTCGCAACACCGCGGGCAACCACGAAAATTCCACGCGACGCAGATCGACCGAACATTTTCGGGAGCGGATCAACTTTGCGATCGGGCCAAAATGGCGCAGCAGCGCCAAAAAGAACTGTCCGGTCAGGGAGGTGCGGATGCTGCGCGCCGCCTCACGCGCCTGTTGGTCGGAGTAGTGCAGAATGGGAAGGAAGTCGAAGCTGCGTCCCCGGAAGGTCAATTTGTGGATTTCTCCGAGGCGCAGATCGCCCGTGGCATCCACCCCGATGAAGAGAAGATCGGTGTCTGTCGGATGGAAGGTGATGAAGTCACGAATGTAGGTCTCCAGCCCGCCAACCTTTTCGCCGCGCGGATCAAACGGGTGAATCAGGCAAATCTGATACCGGGGGCGGGCTAGATTGGCATTCCGCGCCCGCTGCGCCAGTGTCACTGTGGAAGTCATGCTGCTTTCCTCATCCGTGCGTTGAAAATCTGTGGAATCGTGCGCGCCACCAATCCGGGAACCACCGCCGCACAGCGCGCGTAGCGCGGACCGAGCCGCCGCGGCTCACGCAACATTCGCCACGCCCATTCGAGGCCGTATTTTTGCGCTACCGACGGCGCGCGCGCTTGAGTTCCCGCAATGAAATCCAGCGCCGCTCCGATGCAGAGCATTCCGGTTCCATCGAGTTCATCAAGGCAGCGCGCTGCGAAAAGTTCCTGACGCGGAGCGCCGAGGGCGATGAAGCACAATCTTGCGCCGGAAGCGCGGATGTTGCCGATCGCGATGTCCGCGTCCTTGGAATAAGGATCGAAATTGGAGCCGGGCGCATAGTAACCGGCGACCTTCAGCCCCTTGAAGCGTTTGGCCAGGCGTCGTGCCGTCGTGGCAAGCGTATGATCGTCCGAACCGAGCAGGAATATCGGCAGGCGGTTTTTGCCGGCCTCTCGGCAGAGCGGTTCGACGAGATCGGCGCCGGTCGTGCGCTCGATCCGTGTTCCCAGCAGCCGGCTCAGTATCACGATCGGAAAGCCATCGGCGGTGACAAATTTGGCACGATGATACGCCGCCCTGAAATCGGGGCGCTGTTGCAGTTTCACAACATGGTCGAGATTGAGCGTGCAAACACTGAAGTTTTCGCCGCGTTGTGCCGCCGATACGATTGAAGCGACCGCATTCGTGATCGAAGGAACGTTGATAGTGACTCCGTTGACAGTGAGATTTGGTTGTTTCGTGTGCACGTTCAACATTCCGATCTCCAGGTGGCAGGGCGATCGAGGTACGCATGCACAAAATTCCAACAGCGTGCCCATCGTGTCGATGATGAGCGTCGATGTATCGAATTATTTTCCCCGACGAACGTCGAGAGGAGATCGCACCATTGCGACTCAAGAAAGGACGCTTCGCGACATAACGTTGATGCGCGTGTTCGCAAAACGAAAATCTGTATGCATGAATCTATGTCGAGCGATGCGCGCGTATGTCTCGCGTGCCGCGCATTATTTTCCGCTTATGAAAAAAATGTGTCGCGCGCGCCGGTGAACGCTTGCTGCAATTCTATGCGGACCGATAAGGAGAATGCGACGAAAGCGTGATCGTCTCGCGCGCGCTCAAGATTGCGGCTGCTGCGGACGCAACATTGTTCTCAGCAGCGGCGCGTACTGAACGGCAAGTGCGGTGATGTACGCCGCGGCGCCAGCCGCGATGTGTGCAGCCAGAATAATCGACGTTGATGCTTCCGGCATCTGGCTGAGCAGCGCTGTCATTGTGATGGTCGCTAGCCCGATTCGGGCGAGATGCCGGATCGGCAGAGTGAGGTTGAACTGCGAGAAGCCGATGGCGAAACTGACCAACGTTGCCGCCAGCGCGGCCACGACAGTGGCGCCCGCGGCGCCGACAAGGCCCCAATACCGGATGCAGACGGCGCTGAGAGCGACAGTGAAGGTTGCATCAATCGCGGCGACGACAACCATGAGTCGCGTACGACTGTGCAGTAGAAAGACCTGGTCGCCGAAATGAGCGCGCAGGTTCCGTATGGAACCGGCCAGAATAGAGAGCGGAAGAATAGCGAGCGTCACCGGCTGAAATGCCGCCGCGATCAGCAGATGCACGATCTCTGTGCGAAGCATGAAGATACCAACGACGCTTGGCGCGAGGATGGCGATCAGGAGAGCGCTGTTGTCTGAAAGCTGGCGCATCGCGGCTTTGCTACCGGCTTGTTCCATGCTCTTGACCGCGAGAGGGAAGGCCGCGGCCGTCACCAGCATCGCCGCGACCGCGGCGGCGCGCTGGCCTAGGCCATAGCCGACCGCGAACAGGCCCGCGGCGGCGACGCCGAGCATATCGTTGATGATGAAACGCGAGGCATTAAGACCGATCCAGCTGAGTGCGCCTCCGATGACGATCGGAATGCCGTAGAGCAGCGCATGATCGATGATCTCGCGATCGATCGGCCAGAGCCTGCGGCCATAGTCGAGTTTTGGCAGGACAATGACGATCGCGACAAGTTGGGCGGCGGCATAGCCAGCGAGTGGAAATTCGGCCGACTGGCCGAACAGCTTGATCAAGAGCAGGCCGACGAAAAACCCTACTGACGGTCCGACGATCTGCTGGATCGTATAAATCCAGATATGGTGGCTGACGCGGGCGCGCTCGCCGATATACAGATTGAGTGAACGCGTGATGACGTAGGCGATGGTCGCTGTGAGCAGTCCACTTTTTGCATCGGGCGCTATCACCAGCAGCAAGATCGCGATAACGGCGATGGTCTGGACGATCAGCGAAAGCAGAAGAACGCTGTTCTCGGTGCGATAGAAGCGTTGCGCGTCGTCTCCCGCCTGATACCGCCCGAAGAATCGCAGAGCATATTGTGACCACCAGGCGAGAAAGGCGATTTGCAGCAACTCATGCGCGGCGGTGACCAGGGTGATGACGCCTAGCGTGTGTTCGTCGACGACGTGGGTCCACACGATCATCGCGATCAGCTGGAACATCGGACCCACGATCTGCGCGGGCAAATAGAGCACAGTATGGCGCAGGAGCATGCGTCAGGCTCCCAGCCATCGGGCAAAGCGCGGCGGGGAGAACCGCCGGACAGACAGCAAGGCGAGAATGACGATGGCTGAAGTCACCGCGTAGGTAATCGCCGTGTCCACAAGGGGTCCAAACTGGCGCAAAGCCATGTGGTCACGCAAAATCATGACGACAAAGATGTGCCAGAGATAGATAAAATAACTTCCCGAACCCAGCGCGGCGAGAAAAGGCAGCTGAATGTCGAGGGCAAACAACGCCGCGCAGAACATCGCGGCGTAGCCGAAAAAAGCGATTGAGTCGTAGTCCGCGGCATCACCAAGACCGAACAGACGAACCGCGGCATAGATGATGTAGGCCACCAAGGTTCCCATCACCATCGCCAGTCGCATTTCACGCAAGGCGGAAACCATGCCGGATGAGGCGGCTAATACACCCAATCCCGCGAAAGTGAGCCAAAACGGGATGTCGCGCATGCGGATTTCCTCAATCAAGGATTCCGACAAGCCCCGGCGTGACAGCAGCGGATCAAGATAGCTTCCGACGATCAAACCGAACACAATCAAGAGTATCAGAAGGATGCCACATTTTTGTTCTGATTGCGGCGAGCCAGTGCCGGACATGCGGAAGATCAGCCACAGGCAAACCGTGCAGCCGACATAGACGAAGACGTAATAATAGACAAACACGTAAGCGAGCAGGAACCTCGCGATCGTCGTGGTGAGGCGAAGGTCCATCGCCGCATTATGCAATGCCATGTAGATGCAAGCCGCGACAAAGGCGATGGCGTAGGGAATCAGCGCCGCTTTCAGCCGCCTACCCAGCGGAACGCGTCCGGAGAGCCCGGTGAGATATCCCGATGCGAACAGGAAAATCGGCACGCATGGCCGTAGCGCGGCGTCGGTCACCGTTTGCCACGTCGCGCCAAGCGGTTGCTGCAGCGAGTGAATCCCGATCACCATCAAAATGGCGATGCCGCGCATGGTATCGATGCCGCGATCGCGGTCCGGTGCTCCCGGCTGTGCCCTCAGTTGGTTCGGATGGCTCGCAATGTCTCCGCTGTCTCGCAATGGGCGTCCCGAACCTCGATGTCTTGGCGCGCCGGCGATCCGACGCAAATGCGGTCGGGGGTCTCCCGAGAAGTCCCCGTCGCCTCAGTGCGTCTCGATCGTGTCGTCATGAAGTGCCGTCCGTGCCGATGCCGGTCGTCCGGCAAGCCGGGCGATCAGTCCGATCACGGCGTCGTGGTCGGAGGCGGCCGACGAGTTCCAGCGCGGAAGGTTGTCGTCCGCGAGCGCGATATAGCGCGAACGCCAGTCGCTACGGGATAACAGGTCGGTCAGTTTGTCGGCGGCATTCGCCGGTTTGGATGGGTCGATGAAGATGCCGGAGGCCCCGAGCACTTCATGGAAAATGGGGGCATCCGGGGCTACGACGGGAAGTCCGGCATATTGAACTTCGAGCAGCGGCAAGCCCAGGCCCTCGTCGTGGGACGTACAGATGAAGACATCGGCATCATCGAGGATCTGTCTGACCCGCCCATCCGGCTGGTATCCGTGAAGCGTCACCCCGGGGATCGCCTCAAGGGCTTCCCAGTCATTGCCCCAACCGTGCCGCCCCACGATGTCCAGCGTCGCATCGGCGAAGCCTCGTGCGCGCAAGGCGCTGACTATGCTGGCCGCGGCGACAAAATTCTTGCGCGGTTCCACGGTCCCGAGGGCTACCACGCGCAACGGCGACGGCCGGGCGCTACGTTCAGCGCGACCGTTCGGATGAAGATCGAATACATTGCGAACCGGCGGCCGATACAGCGTGATCTCGGCTTCGGGCCGGCAATGCGCTCTCAGCTTGCGCTTGGTGTCGTTGGAATTTGCGAGAAAGCGAGGGTAATGGCGCAGCGCGAGCTTGAAGGGGGCGGCCATGTAGAGCCGGGCCCGCGGGTTCAATTCGGCTCGACGCGACAGCAGGAAATCGTCATGGATATAGGGCAGGACGCGTGACGCGAACGGCCGCAGCAGCGGACTCGGCGGAAAGCCGGGGCACAGGAGGATCGAGGACGTCGCGGCCAGGCGCATCGGCAGCCCAAGGGTTTGCGCCGTTACCATCTGGCGCGTGCCCCGCGCGGTGACAGGTATAATGTCCAGCGGTGCGAGCGCCGCGGGCGAAAACAGTTCAAGCGTGATACGCTCGAGGCCGGTGACGTGGCGTCCGAGATGGGTGTGATCGACATAGATGGCCATGCGACCGCCCTGGTCTCGAGGTAAACCACTGGAACGACACTTCAGAGGTAACGATGCTCTAGAAGTAGCGTTCAGGAATGCGAATGTTATCGCCGGGATAGATCGGAACCGACGCATCGAGCGAGTAGGCCTCTTCAGTGCTGCTGCCCGATCGCCGGAGATATGCTTTGTTCTCATTGGCGCGATAGGTGAAACCGCCGGCGGTTGCGACCGCGTCCATCACGGTCAGGCCGAGGCGATAGGGATACTCGCCGCCCTTCTTGACCTCGCCAAGAATATAAAAGTTGCGATACGAGGCGACCTCAACGTTCACGCGCGGATCGCGCACAATTCCCTTGGACAAGGCTGACGATATCGCTCGCTCGAGCTGTCGCGTCGTCAATCCGCCGGCCCTGATGTGCCCGGCGAGGGGAATAGAGACAAAACCGTTATTGTCGACTTCATATTCGCCGGTGATATCGGTTTCGCCATAGACCTTCAGGCGAACCCTGTCATTCGGCCCAAGCACATACTCCTCGGTAGATGATACCGGCGCGGACTG
The DNA here is from genome assembly GCF_009766005.1 of Bradyrhizobium sp. S69. Lineage (GTDB taxonomy): Bacteria > Pseudomonadota > Alphaproteobacteria > Rhizobiales > Xanthobacteraceae > Bradyrhizobium. The sequence continues at coordinate 444,612 of NZ_LMUK01000042.1, forward strand.
TTGCGACTGCGTCGAGGCGTGGGATTGCGCTAACGCCGCCGTCGGCAACCCCGCAGACGTCCCGGCGATCGCAAGGAACAACGCTAAGCCGGCGGCGCGGATCAATCCGTGAATCATGACGACATCCCGTACGAAAACGTCTGACTCGTTCTTCATCGGTCAGACGCCAGTCGCGAATGATAGTCGAACAATAACGGCAAAAGAATGTGACGGCCGTTTTCCGAGTTGGACAGAGTCTTACAACACCAGAATCTGCGTGCCTTCGATCGCGATGCAGGTCAGCGTTCCGCTGCGCCAAGCTCCGGTATCGATGTTGATTCGATTGTCGTGAAAGTCCGGATGCGGAACCGGCGTGTGTCCGTGCACAATAAATTTGCCATGGTGCCTCGTGGAACCGAGGAATTCATCACGTATCCAGAGCAGATCGCGCGGATCTTGTGCATCGATCGGGACATCAGGTCGAACGCCGGCGTGGACGAACATAAAGTCTCCACAACAAAAGCTGTTGCGTAGACATTGCAGGAACAGTCGGTGTGTGCGCGGAAATGCGTCGGCGAGCGATCGCCGCAATTCGGCAGCGGAGCCAGTTCGCGAACGCGGAGAAGCACCATAGGATGCAAGCGTCGGCAATGCGCCGACTGGTAGCCATGTCTCGAGTTCGACGGAACCTGCGAGAAACGCTTCCAGCAGCGCCTCATGATTACCGCGCAGGCAAATCGCACGATTTCGTACCAGCCGCACAGCGAGCAAATCGATGACATCCCTGGAATCCGGTCCGCGATCGATATAATCGCCGAGATAAACCTCGATCGCGTATCGAATTGGCCGGCGTCGCTGGTCGTCGTCGATGCGTCCGAGTGTTTCCATCAGGAGGTCGGCACGACCGTGAATGTCGCCGACGCAGTAGACGCGTGTATCCGCCGGCAAGGTGGCCGCTTTCGGCTGCGATTGGATTGCGGAACGTGCGCGCATTGTTGACCGAGTTCGATCATGGAACTCCAGTCTGGTCAAATTGCGATCGGCATCGCGTGGTGACCAGCCAAATAGAGGCGCCGCATTCTTCATCACATTGCGGCACGCGAGCGCAAGAGGTGATATATTTGAAGTGTTCTAGAAGAAAATCAGACGAACAGCGACGAAGATGGCGATCCACGCGATCGCGTTCGCCAGAATGAGGCGGTTCCTGAGCTTGCGGTCGATAAGCTTGGGCTGTTCCGGCCGATGCGCCGCTGCATGTTCAGCGATCATCGATGTCTCCGTCGAGGCAAATCGCGGTTCCTTCGCTGCCTGCTTTTCGATCCTTGGCGATCTGACGATCATGAAAGAACTCGCGACGCCGTTGATTCGAGCATCTGTGCGAAGAAATACGCGGCATGCTCTGGCTTCTAATGAAGAAGATGGTTCAAAATGCCTTCGCGAGCTAACGCATCGAATGATGCATCCGTTCGATTCCGAAATCGATTCCAATTGTAGCGTGTTCGAGCTCAATACTTTTTTGCATGGCAGTGCCGTGAAGAACACAGTGCAATAAATTGGCAACGCAACTCAAGCTGCTCTGCAACAAGACAATTTTGCGCATCGCACAAATTTCACAAATCGCGTCAGCAACGCGTCAGCATCGTTTCCCATTTCGCCGCCGTATTTTGCGCACGAACATAGGAAAGTTTTAGTGCAGTGAGTTCGCTACGCGTTTTCAAGCGGGAGAAACTTCGCGTCCGCGAAGTTTCCACCGTGGCGCGAGGGCTGTTGCCTTCGCGCGTAAATGTGCAGCGTTTCGGTGTGTGGCATCCAACGGTTCCAGCGAAGAGCGAGAGCAATGGCCTCCACGATTACTGCGACTAGCCGTTTTGACCGGAATCGTCTTGATCGGGAACTTCTCGATCATAGCCGTTTCGATCGTGACAACGTAACGCCGCTCTGGAAGGAGCGGCGTTACATATCGGTGCGACCGGTCGAATGCGCTGGCAGTAGTTCCAGCGCTTACCGGGGCCGGCGCTCGCGCCGCGCCGTGGCAACCGAGCCCTCTGCGTCGCTGGGAAAGCGACTTTTCGACGTTGTGACGGCAATGGCGGCGCTGCTGTTTTTGGCGCCGCTGCTGATCGCGTTCGCCATTGCCATCAAGATCACGTCGCCGGGGCCGGTGCTGTTCCACCAATACCGCTACGGGTATCGCAACCGGTTCTTCAAGATCTACAAGTTCCGCACGATGCGCATGGATCTCGGCGATGCTGCCGGGGTCAGGCAGACGATACAGGGCGATCCGAGAGTGACGCGGGTCGGCAGGATACTTCGAAAAACCAGCCTCGATGAAATTCCGCAGCTTATCAATGTCATCAAGGGCGATATGTCGCTGGTCGGACCTCGTCCGCACGTGCCCGGGATGCTCGCCGCGCAGCTGCCTTACGAGGATCTCGTGCCGTATTATTTTCAACGTCATACGGCACGACCGGGAATAACCGGGCTTGCGCAGGTGAGCGGATGCCGGGGCAGCACCGTCGAGTCGTCCCGGGCCATCTCGCGGATCGACTACGATCTCGACTACATCGAGAAATGGTCGTTGTGGATGGATATCAGGATCATCGCGCGCACCGTTCGCAGGGAATTCCTGTCCGGCAGCGGCTTCTAGAGCAGCTATTAGAGATGCAATCCGTCGGGGGACAATATAATGGAGCAGGCGCACGCGCGCATAATCCCTTTTCTGCTGTCGGTTCGCGGCTGTGGCCGCCGTCCCGTGAGGCGTACCCCAAGCAACGGCTTTCACTGCTCGGCCAGAAGCCGCTGCTGCAGCAGGAAAGGTTTGGCTCGGTTTGATCGACGTCCTGTCCGGGGCGGGTCCCCGCGAGGGCGATATCATCCGTGTTCAGGTCTGAACTGACGATCCGGTGGCGCTTTTTGGACCCACGCGAGGGCGCCGCATAACAACCACAAAGTCTTTTAACGCGCCAACCAAGGATGACGACGATGAATGCCAGGCAACGGACCAAGGCGCTGCTGAAGGACACATTTCCATCGATCTGGCTGCAATGGCACTTCATGCATTTTCCGAAATCGGCGGAGCGGGAGCTGGCGTATTTGGACAAGATTGTGCCCAAGGACAGCGTGACCGTCGATGTCGGAGCGCATTGTGGCCTTTACACCCGTCAATTGGCGCGCCTGTCGAGGCAGGTCCATGCGTTCGAGCCGTCATTGCAGATGGCGAATATCCTGCGGCGGACGTCAGCGGCAAATGTCAGCATTCATGAAGTAGCGCTGTCCGATCATGTCGGCGATGCCGAATTGTTCATTCCCCGGGACAGCGATGGTCGTTTCGCTTTCGGACTGGCGTCGCTCGAGCCGCAGCTTGAAGCATCGGCCGGAGACGTCATCTCTGCCCATGTGCCCACCGCGCGGCTGGATGCGGTCGTTCAGCAGGACGTCGCCTTCGTCAAGATCGACGTGGAAGGCCATGAGTTGAACGTCCTGAACGGCGCCGTCGAGCTTCTCGATCGCTGTCAGCCGGTGTTTCTGGTCGAGGCGGAAGAGCGACACCGCGCTGGAGCGACCCGTTCCGTGTTCGAATTTTTTCGCGATAAGGCCTATCGAGGCTACTTCCTGAAAAACGACGAAGTGACTCCGGTCGACCAGTTTCGTCCTGAGGATTTGCAGGACATCAGCACGCTGCTGTCGAACGGTGGCCGCAAGGAGGGAAGATCCTATGTCAACAATTTCTTTTTCTTCCCGCCGCATCTCGACGGAGAGTCGATGTTGAAGAGCTAGTCCACGGCCGTCGGCGGCTTGAAAAGCGCGGTAATCGGGGCGGCGTCAGAGCCGCGGAATTTGTCAGACGGGATCATCGATGCGTATTGCAATGATTGGCGCCGGCTATGTCGGGCTGGTGTCGGGGGCTTGTTTTTCCGATTTTGGGCATCATGTCGTCTGCGTCGATAGCGACGAGCAGAAGATCGTGGCTCTTAATCGTGGGGAAATACCGATTTACGAACCCGGTCTGGCCGAACTCGTTGCAAGGAATGTGAGACAGGAGCGCCTCGCATTTGTGACCGATCTAAAATCGGCGGTGAAGGGCGCCACCGTTATTTTCATTGCCGTAGGCACGCCGTCGCGTCGCGGCGACGGCCATGCTGACCTTTCCTACGTCTATGCGGCCGCGCGTGAAATCGCCGCGGCCCTTTCGGAGTTCGCGGTGATCGTGACCAAATCCACGGTTCCTGTCGGTACCGGCGACGAGGTCGAGCGCATCATTCGCGACGAGAATCCTGATGCCAGGGTCGCGGTGGTCTCAAATCCGGAATTTCTGCGTGAAGGCGCTGCGATCCGGGACTTCAAGCATCCGGACCGGATCGTCATCGGGACGGACGATGCGCACGCCAGGGGCGTGATGGCGGAAGTCTATCGGCCGCTTCATCTCAATACGTCGCCGATCCTTTACACCGATCGCCGCACCGCCGAACTGACAAAATATGCCGCTAATTCGTTCCTGGCGACCAAGATCGCCTTTATCAACGAAATCGCCGATCTGGCCGAGAAGGTCGGCGCCAATGTTCAGGAGGTTGCGCGGGGAATCGGTCTCGATAATCGTATCGGCCAGAAGTTTCTGCATGCGGGACCCGGATTCGGCGGCTCGTGCTTTCCGAAAGACGCCCTGGCGCTGATCAAGACAGGCCAGGACAACGAGGCACCGATGCGGATCGTCGAGACCGTTGTCGCGGTGAACGATCAGCGCAAGCGCGCGATGGCGCGCAAGGTGGCCAATGCATTTGGCGGAAATCTGCGAGGAAAGTCCATCGCCGTGCTCGGCGTCACCTTCAAGCCCGATACCGATGACATCCGCGATGCGCCGTCGATCCCGCTGATAACCGCGCTGCAGGATATGGGAGCCGTGGTGCGGGTGTTCGATCCGGTCGGGATGGAGCAGGCAAGGAAGGTGCTGGAGAACGTCGCCTTCTGCGAGAACGCTTATGATTGCGCCCGGGGGTGCCACGCGATCGTCATCGTGACCGAATGGGAGCAATTCCGGGCGCTGGACCTCAAGGAGATGGCGTCCATCATGGTGTGTCCAGTGATTGTGGATCTCCGCAATATCTATTCGCCCGAGGAGGTGGAGCGCGCGGGATTTCTGTATTGCGGAGTTGGCCGGCCAAAATCGCCGGCATACTAGAGCATGATCCGGAAAAGTGGAAACCGGTTTTCCGAAAAGATCATGCTCAAACAATAGACTAGAGCGGGATGACGATTCGAAGATAAGTCATCCCGCTCTAGCGGTCTCGGTCGTCGTCGAGGAACTGAGGACAAATGCCAGATCAGGCCATATTGGTCACGGGAGCCGCCGGGTTCATCGGATTCCACGTGGCGCAGCGCCTGCTCCAGATGGGTCGGCGCGTTGTCGGGCTCGACAATCTCAACAGCTATTATGACCCAAGCCTGAAGCAGGCCCGGCTCAATATCCTCGGCAATGATCCTCGATTTCATTTCGAAAAGCGGGACCTTGCCGATCGGGCGGCCATCGAGGCGTTGTTCGTGCAACATCGCTTTGCGGTGGTGATTCATCTCGCCGCCCAGGCCGGCGTAAGGTACTCGCTGCAAAACCCGCACGCCTATGTCGACGCCAATCTAGCCGGCTTCGCCAACATTCTGGAGGGGTGCCGGCATCATGGCTGCCAGCACCTGCTGTTTGCATCATCGTCCTCGGTCTATGGCGCCAACACTAAACTGCCGTTCTCGGTGCATGACAACGTCGACCATCCGATCAGCCTTTATGCGGCCAGCAAGAAGGCGAACGAATTGATGGCCCACGCCTATAGCCATCTCTACGGCATTCCCTGTACCGGTTTGCGGTTCTTTACGGTCTACGGTCCGTGGTATCGGCCCGATATGGCGATGTTCATCTTCGCCAGCGCGATCGTCGAGGGCCGCCCGATCAAGCTCTTCAACCAGGGCCGGATGCAGCGCGACTTCACCTATGTCGACGATGTGACGGAAGCCCTGGTGCGCCTCATCGATCATGTGCCGCGCGGCAACCCTGATTGGTCGGGTGACGCTCCTGACCCGGGGTCAAGCGCCGCGCCATGGCGTATCTACAACGTCGGCAACAACAAGCCGGAAGAGTTGATGCGCGTGGTGGCTATCCTTGAACAGAAGCTGGGCTGCAAGGCGAAAAAGGAATTGCTGCCGATGCAACCCGGCGACGTTCCGGCAACCTATGCCGACGTCGATGACCTCGTCCGCGATGTCGGTTTCCGGCCGGCCACGTCGATCGAAGAGGGAATTGGAAAATTTGTCGCGTGGTATCAGGGTTATCGCAACCTGTGATCGTCTTTGCCGCGAAAGATTCGTTTCGAAACTGGAGTGCGTTAGCGCGCTCACTTCCGATGTCGGCTTCCCAACGCGGTCGTGATGCTTTCGGGATTCTTGATGCGCTCGATCAACAGGTCGATGCGGTCGTTGCCCCAGAACAATTCGCCGTTGAACACCATGGTCGGCACGCCGAACACACCGAGTGCCTCGGCTTCGTCGATGATGCGATCATGCTCCGGGCGCGCCGGTCCCTGCACATAGGCCTCGAAATCGCCGGCCGATCCGCCGATCGCGGCAATCACGCCTGAAATATCCGGCAGTTCGTCGATTTCCAGATCGTGGCTCCAGAAGCGTCTGAACACCGTGTCATGGTAGGGCCGGAACAGCCCGTGCCGCTGTGCGAACAGCATGCCGGCGCTGGAATAGAACGCATCGTAGATGCGCCGCGGCCCCTTCATGGTGAGCCCTTGCGCATTGGCATAGCGCCGTGCGTCCATATAGGCGTAACGCACCTTGCGCCAGAAATGCGGCGTACGTTCTTCCACCGAGCCCATGAATTCGGCGATGCGCAGCGTGTAGGGCAGCCATTCGAGTTCGACGCCGTGGTCTTCTTCCAATTCGAAAAGCCGCTTATTGGCGACGAAGGCATACGGGCTCTTGTAGTCGGTATAGACGCGTACGCGCGGCTTTTGCATCGCTGCTCCTTGTCGTTCCGGTCGCGGGCTCTCTCGTGAGAGCGTTTTCACTTCCATGGTCGCCTGTTTTGATATCGCCGCGATCCTCTAGGCCTCGGTCTGGCGATACTGGTCGAAATCGGGGTCGTGCGTCATTCGCCAGTAGTCTACGAACCGCCAAGGCATCGCCGAAAACACCCGGCCCTGCTTGTTGCGATAGTAGGTCGACATCCCCGGGTGGGTCCAGATCAACTGCTCATGCTCGGCGTCGACCTCGCGGATATATCTGTCGTGGGCATCCTGGCGAACGTCGATCGCCGCGATGTCGCGCTCGATCATCTCGACAAGACAGGCGGTGATGTAGCGCGACTGGCACTCCGACTGGAAGATCACGCTGCCGCCATGCGCCGGGCCGGTGTTCGGCCCGAGCATGGTGAAGAAATTTGGAAAGCCCGGCACGGTGAGGCCGAGATAGGCGGTCGGGTTGTCATTGGCCCAGGCCTCGGCGAGAGGCTTGCCGTCGCGTCCGGTGATGTTGAGGCGCGCCGCCATCTCCGTGACCTTGAAGCCGGTCGAGACAACGATGATATCGGCGGGCCGCGGCTTGCCGTCCGACGCGACAATGCCTTCTCGTGTGAAGTGGTCGATTGGAGTGGTGATCAGTTCAACGTTCGGTCTGGTCAGCGTCCTGAACCAGCCATTGTCGAGCAGGATGCGCTTGCCGTAGGGCGGGTAGCTCGGCACGCATTTCTCGATCAGGTCGGGGCGGCCGTTCAGTTCGGACAGGATGAAGTCCGTGAGTTCATCGCGATGCCGGTCGTTGCCCTTGTTGACGGCGCGATCGGGATGCGGCCAGTCCGGGTCCTTGCGCAGGAACGGCAGAAGTCCATCGCCATAACGCCAGAACATATTGAAGCGATACCACTGCACGTAGAACGGCACATGCGCGAGCAGCCACTGCGCGCCTTCGCTGATCGGATCGGAGTAACCCGCGACCGGGCGCGACCACTGCGCGGATCGTTGGTAAATGGTGAGCGAGGCAACCCGATCGGCGATCGAGGGCACGAGCTGCATGGCGGTGGCGCCGGTGCCGATGACGGCGACATGCTTGCCGTCGAGCTCAATGTCCTCCGACCACAGCGCGGAGTGCAGAATTTGTCCTTTGAAGTCCTCTTCGCCATTGAAGCGAGCCCGCGAGGGATCGTTGAGCTGCCCGATCGCACTGACGAGCACCGAAGATTCGAATTGTTCGGTGCCGCTATCGGTCTTCAGCGTCGAAATCCAGCGCCGGCTGGTCTCGTCCCAGCGCGACGATGTCAGTTGGGTGTTGAAGCGGATGTGGCTGCGCACGTCATGTTCGAGCGCGACCTTTTTGAGGTAATCGAGCAGTTCCTGGCGCTGGGCGAAGTAACGGGTCCACGGGTTCCTCGCGCCGAACGAGAAAGAATAGGAATGGTTCGGCGTGTCGACGCCGCAGCCCGGATAGCGATTGACGTACCAGGTGCCGCCGAGTTCGGCGTTCTTTTCGACAATGGTGTAGGGGATACCCAACCGGCCGAGCGACACGCCAAGCGCAATGGCGCAAACACCGGCGCCGACGATCAGGACCTGCTGCGCGCTCGCAACCTTGTTCTCCGTGCCGCGGCTCCATTGCGCCTCCCGCGGCGTGAATGCCATTTCCTCGCGCATCAATGGCGCGTATTCGGGCGCGACGTTTTCGCCGAGGCAGGCACGCATCATCTTCAGCATCAGCTCGTTGCCGGGATCGGTGATCACGGGTCTGGGCTCGCCATTGGCGAATAATTCGAGCACGGCTGCGCGGATTTCGTCCTGGATTTCCCGGACCACGCCGGCTTGGGGATTGGGGATCAGGCGGACATCGCGCTTCGGCCGGTAAGGCGGTTCCAGCCAGCGCTCGTCGCCGGTCATGTGGACCAGCACCATCAGCAACACCCGGATATCGCCTTCGGCGATCGCTGAAGAGAGATCGAGTTTCTTGCGCGGTGTCGCGATGTTCATGCTCTGCTGTTCCAATTATGCATCCGGAGTTTCCGGCCATCCGCCATAGGCGTCCCACGTCGAGCCCGCGATAAACCCGGCATCGACCGGCAGATTAATTCCAGTCACGGCACTGCTTGCGGGCGCGAGCAGCCAAGCGATGGCGTGCGCGACTTCGACAGGTTCGACCAGCCGGTTCATCGCGGTGTTGCGGACCAGGCGATCCCTGTTCAGCGCGCCTGACGCTATTCCTGCCTCCAGCGCGACCGTGCGCGTGAATCCTGGCGACACCGCATTGACCCTTACGCCGGCGCGGCCCCATTCCGCCGCGAGCGTTTGCGTGATCTGGATAACGCCGGCCTTGGCGGCGGTGTAGGCGTGGATCGGGCCGGAGGTCATTCCGGCTACCGAAGCAACGTTGACGATTGCACCAGCGCCTCGTTGGGCCATTCGCTCGCCGACGCTGCGAGCCATCAGAAACGTGCCGCGCAAATCGATGTTGATTTCGCGATCCCAATTGTCCATGCGCACGCGCGCGGCGGCGTGCATTTTGCCGAACACACCGGCGGCGTTGACCAGGCCGGTGATCCGTCCATGGGCGCGCTCGATATCGGCGATGCCACTCACGACCGCGCCTTCGCTCGCGACATCGAAGGGTGCGGGCCACAGGATTGCTTGCGTCCCCGCCAACGGCTCCGGTGCGATATCGACGATCACCACGCGCTGACCCTGATGCGCGAGCAGGGTGGCCGTCGCAGCACCTATGCCACGGCTGCCGCCGGTCACCAGTACGATGCCGTCAACGTTCATGGTCTTTGTCCTTGCCAGGCGAGTTGAACAGTCCGCGCGTCATCAGCTTCCGGTAAGCCGATACGACGTGGTCGGGAACCGCGGTGACGGCGCCGTCGGCGTAGGAATAGCGGCGGCTGAGATAGCCCCGCGCGCCCATCAGGATGTGAACGATGGCCTCGAATTCGGCATCGCTGAAATCATCGATCATGCCGGCATGCCGGGCGCGCTTAAGGATCCGCACATAGGCCGTGGAGATATTGTCGAGGTGTTTTTGATAGCCGCTCGGTGCAAAAAATTCGGCCTCGTTGAGAATACGCAGGAACTCCGGGACCTCGCGGATAAAATCGAAAAATGCGCCGAACCGTTCGATCTCCTGCCGCGCCGCGTCGGCGGTGCCGGTGCGCTCGTGGATGAAACGCACCATGTCGCGCCCGATCTTCGGCAGCAACTGATCGAGCAGCTCCTGGCGATTTTCGAAATGATTGTAGAACGTGCCTTGTGCGACGCCGGCCTGTTCGGTGATACGGGCGACCGAGGCTTCGGCGTAACCATATTTGCCGACGATCCTGGTCGCGGCATCGAATATCCTGCGCTTGGTCCAGGCGTTGCGTTCGGCGCGGTTGAGTTTTGTCAGTTTGCCGGCTGTGGTCTCGGGCGCCTCGGTCATGCGTTGGCCTCGACTTCGCTGCGCAACACGCGCTTGAGCACCTTGCCCGACGGATTGCGCGGCAGGCTGTCGCGAATGATCAACCGCTTCGGCACCTTGAAGGCGCCAAGTCGCCCTCGGCAATGGTCGGTGAGGTCCAGCAATGTCAGCGCGGCGCCCTCCGCCAGCACCACCACCGCAACCGGCGTTTCGCCCCATCGCTCGTCGGGCATGCCGACCACGGCGACCTCGTGTACTTCGGCCATTTCATAGATCACGCGCTCGACCTCGGAAGATGCGATGTTCTCGCCGCCGGAGATGATCATGTCGTTCTTGCGGTCGGTCAGGTACAGGAAGCCTTCCTCGTCGAGGTACCCGACATCGCCGGTACGAAACCAGTCGCCGGAAAAGGCGGCCGCGGTCTTCTCCGGATCTCTCCAGTACCCTTGCGTGACCTTGGGTCCGCGCAGGCAGATCTCGCCGTTCTCGCCGGGTGACAACCGGTTGCCTTGTTCGTCGCGGATCTCGATCTCGACATGGGCGAGGGCACGGCCGGTCGAGCCGATCTTTTCGATCTCGCGGCCGCGTTCCATCAAGGTGTCGCCGCCGCAGCTTTCGGTCAGGCCATAGCCGTCGATATAGCGGGCGTTCCCAAAGAACTCGGAGAAGGCGCGAATGCGCGCCTCCGGCGTCCTCTCGCCGCCGCCGATTGCCCAGCGAAAGCTCGACACGTCGTAGCGGTCCCGGTTGGGGGAGGTGAGAATGGCCGTCGTCATGACCGGCGCGAACCACGCGGCATTGAGCTTCTCCGTCTCGATCGTTGCGAGCGCCTGCTCGCAATCGAAATTGCGATGAATGGCCAGCATGCCGCCATGCCAGAGCACCGCGATGCCCGGCAGGTCGAGCGCTCCGACATGGTAGAGCGGACCGACCACCAGCAGGCGCGTCTCGGCATTCAGCCCCAGCGCCAGGGTCTGGTCGGCGGATTTCCAGTACATGTTCTCGTAGCTGAGCATCACTCCCTTGGGGCGATCGGTGGTACCCGAGGTGTACATCAATCGCATCAGGTCGCGAGGTTTGCGCGGGTGCATCGGTACGGGCGCGATGTCCGGCGCGAGATTGACGGCACTGGCTTGCGCGGCTTCGTCGAGCAATACGATCGGTGCCGCGCCGGCCGCGATCGCGGCGAACTCTTCGTCGGCGATCAGAAGGCGCGCATCGGAATTGCCGACGATGTAACCGACTTCGTCGCCGGAGAGCCGGTAATTGATCGGCAGCAACACCGCGCCGATATGGCTGACGGCAAATACCAGTTCGACGAATGCTGCGCTGTTCTTCATCAGCACCGCGACCACGTCGCCGGGGCCGATGCCGCGCGAGGCGAGCCATCCGCCGACCTTGCCGATCCGGGCGTTGAAAGCGGCATAAGAGATGTCTTCGCCGCGATATTTCAGCGCACATCGGTGCGGAGTCCGGCGCGCATGAAAGGCGATGAAGCTTGAAAGATTGATCATAACCCGCCGGAATCCGCGCTAGATTCGCCTCGAAAGCCTTCAAAACAGGCAATATGAATTCTGACTCGTAATTCATATTTGCCTTGACGTCATCCCGTTTTTTCTGGAACTCTCATCGTCACGGAGACGCAACGATCTCCGACAGGGATTTTGGGAACGCGAACCCGATAGGGAGGGGAAGATGACGACAACCCGCAAACCGGGCCTCAGCCGCCGATCGACATTGGCGCTGATGGGCGCCGGCGCGGCGACGTTCGCCGCGCCATGGGTGGCGCGCGCCGACGCCAATATTTTGCGTATCGGTATGCAAAGCATCCTGTCAGGGCCGATCGCGCTGCTCGGGAACTCCTCGCGTAACGCGCTGATGATGGAGCAGGATCGTATCAATGCGGCCGGCGGCTTTCTCGGCCGTCAGATCGAATTCCTCTTCCGCGATTCGAAGGGCCAGCCCCAGGAGTCCGCACGCATCGCGCGCGAGCTGGTGAACAGCTCGGGTTGCGAGCTGCTGGTCGATTCCGAAGCTTCGTCGGGCGCCTTTGCAGTCCAGGAAGTCATCCGCGACCTCGGCAACGTCGTCTGCATCCACACCAACAGCGAGACTTCGGCGCTGACCGCCGATCCCAAGATCCGGGCACCGACCGCCTTCCGTGTCGCGCGCCAGGGCGTGCACGACGCCGTCGCCGGCAGCATCTATCTGGCGGATTTCTCCAAAGCCAGGAAGCTCAACAAATGGGCGACCTGCTCGCCGGATTACGCCTATGGCCGCGATACCACCGCGCAATATTTGCAATTCCTCAAGCAGTTCAATCCAGACATCGAGGTCGTCACCGACGCCTGGCCGAAGCTCGGCCAACCCGACTTCACCGAAGTCATCACCAAACTGATCCAGGCCAAGCCGCAAGCCCTGTTCACGTTGCTCTACGCCGGCGATCTCTCGGCGTTCGTGAACCAGGCCAACGTCTATGCATTGTTTTCACAGATGACTGTCGCGACGCCCAACGTGGACTATCCCGTCATGGCCGCCATCAAGAATCTGCCTGCCGGCATTCAGTCGGCGACGCGCTATCTCGAGACATTCCCCGATACGCCAGCCAACAAGGAATGGGGCGAAGCCTATCACAAGAGATGGAACGAGCGGCCAACCACCTGGTCGTGGCAGTGCACGGTCGCAATGCAGTTCTACGAGGCGGGCATCAAGAAGGCCAATACGCTCGAAGCCAAGGCGCTGTCCGCCGCGCTCACGGGCTTGAAGATCAATACGCCGTTCGGCGCCGACGGCACCATCACGATGCGCGATGATCACACGACGATCAACTACGCCATCGGCTGGGGCCAGACCACGCCGAAGGAGCCGTTCATGGTGGATATCAAGCCCGCGGACTGGGGCAAGATCATTGAACTTGAGACGGAGTGGAAGAAGCAGCAGAAGTACATCTGAGCCTCAGATGGACCTCACTGCGCTTGGCGTTTGCCTCACGACCTCTGCCTGCGTGGTCACCCAGGCCACCAGCGGGCTGATCGTCGGCATGCTGCTGTTCCTCGTCGCCGCCGGCGTGACCCTGATCTTCGGCGTGCTGAAGATCGTGAACTTCGCCCACGGCACCTTCTACATGCTGGGCGGGTACGTCGCCTATACAACGCTCAATGTGACCGACAGCTACGCTTTAGCGGTGCTGTCGGGAACGCTCGCGACCGCGCTGTTCGGCGTGCTGTTCGAACGCTTCCTGATCAGCCGCGTCTACGGCTCCAACGTGCTGATGCAGCTTCTGGTCTGCTACGCCGTGGTGCTGATCTTTGACGACGTCGTGAAGATCGTCTGGGGGCCGGAATTCCACGCCATGGGAATGCCGCCGGCCTTCCAGGTGCCGCCGCTCTTCATCGCGGGCGGTGTGGTACCGCCGTTTTACATCGCGTTGATCGGTATCACGGCGCTGATCGCTATTGTGCTCAGTCTCGGCCTCTCGATGACGCGCATCGGCAAGACGGTGCGCGCCGCCGCGATCAATCCCCAGATGGTTTCGGCGCTCGGCGTCAATACGACGCTGCTTTTTGCGATCGTCTTTGCCGTAGGTGGCGGGCTCGCCGGGCTGGCGGGCGCGCTCGCGGCTCCGGTGCGTTCGCTTTCGCCCGGCATGGGATTCTCGGTCTTGATCGAGAGCTTCATCGTTACGGTGATTGGCGGCATGGGCTCGATTGCGGGAGCGCTGGTCGCCGCACTCTTGATCGGTCTCGTTCGTGGCTTCGGTACGATCGGTTTCCCGCAATTCACCGACGGACTGATCTACATCATGATGATCATCATCCTGCTGCTGCGCCCGCAGGGCTTGTTCGGACGCCGGTCATGAAGGCGCACCCTGCATGGCGTGACGCGGTGATTGCGGCGATTGCCGTGATCGTCGTGCTGGCGATCCCGCTGTTTCATCGCAGTCCAGCCTTCGAGGACTTCGTCATCCGCTTGAGCGCGATGGCGCTGTTTGCGACCTCGCTCAATTTATTGGTTGGCAACACGGGCATGGTCTCGTTCGGTCACGGCATGTTCTATGGCCTCGGCGCCTATGCCTTCGCGCTTACGATGCAGATGACCGACCTCTCGCTACCGGTCGCTGCCGTGCTCGCGGTGCTGTTCACGACCTTTGCCGCGCTCTGCGTCGGCGCCATCTGCGTACGCCTCAGCACGGACTACTTCGCCTTCATCACGCTCGCGGTGCAGATGCTGTTCTTCAGCATTATCATCTCCTGGCAGAGCCTCACCGGCGGCGACCAGGGCCTGCGCGGCGGCATTCCGCGCCGCGAGATCTTCGGCTTCGAGCTGGCCTCGCAGCTTCATCTCTACCAGTTCTGCACGGTCGTCGCGGTGCTCGGCCTGCTGGCGTTGCGCCACATCACGACCAGCCCGTTTGGCCAGACCCTGCGCATGATCCGCGACAACGAGAATCGGGTGAGCTTCCTCGGCGTCGTGCTGTGGCAAGCCCGGCTCCGGGCCTTCACGATCGCCGGCGCCTTCGCAGGTCTCGGCGGCGTGCTGGCCGCGCTTTTCGTTTCGGGCGCCTATCCCGAACTCGCCGACTGGCCGAATTCCGGGCAGGCGATCTTTGCCGTGATGCTGGGCGGCATCAACAGCTTCCTCGGACCCGTCCTGGGCGCGATGATACTGCTCGCGCTGAACGATGTGGTGACGCGCTTCACGGAATATTACGGGCTGGTGCTGGGGATCGTTATCCTGGCCTTCGCCGTCGGCCTGCGCCGCGGCGTGCTCGATTTCCTCAGACTGGCCTGGCCCGGACGCGCGCGATGAAACTCGAGATCAAAAATCTCACCAAGGCCTTCGGTGGCATCAAGGCGATGGACGATGTGTCGCTGACCTTTCCGTCGGGATCCCTTTCGGCGGTGATCGGTCCGAACGGCGCCGGCAAAAGCACCTTCTTCAACCTGATCAGTGGCGCGTTCCCGGCCGACTCCGGCGAGGTGTTGCTCGAAGGCCAGGATGTCTTGCGTCTTTCCAAGGCCGAACGGATGCGCCGGGGCATCGGGCGGGCCTTTCAGGTGGCAAGCTGCTTTCCGACCATGACGGTGGCGGAGAACCTGATGGCCACCGTCACCGCCCATGTCGGACAGTGGGGCAATATCTCCCGACGCTTTCCACCACCCGGGGTACGCGAGCGCGCCGAAGAGGTGATGGAACTGGTGGGATTGAACAAGGTTTCGAACGTCGAGGCTGCGATCCTCTCCCATGGTGACCAGAAACTGCTCGA
The DNA here is from genome assembly GCF_009766005.1 of Bradyrhizobium sp. S69. Lineage (GTDB taxonomy): Bacteria > Pseudomonadota > Alphaproteobacteria > Rhizobiales > Xanthobacteraceae > Bradyrhizobium. The sequence goes on from NZ_LMUK01000042.1 coordinate 460,279, forward strand.
TATCGCCATCGCACTCGCGCTTGAACCCAAGGTGCTGTTGCTCGACGAACCGACGGCCGGCATGGGCCCTGATGAACGCTGGCGCATGATCGAACGCGTGCGCGGCCTGTGGGAGCGGGGAAAGCTCACGCTGGTCTTCATCGAGCACGATATGGACATCGTCTTCCAGATCGCCAGTACCATTCGCGTTCTATGCTACGGCCGCGTCCTGGCCGAAGGCACACCTGCCGAGATCCGCAACAATCCCGCGGTGATCGAGGCATATCTCGGCGCCGAGCATTCCGGCGAGGCTGCATGAGCCCGCAAGCAGTCGTTCAGGTCGAGGATCTCGACGTCTATTACGGCACCAGCCAGATCCTGTTCGGCGTTGGGCTTTCGGTGCGAGCAGGTGAGACCATGGCGCTGCTCGGCCGCAACGGCGCCGGCAAATCGACCACGATGAAGGCGATCATGGGCCTTGCGCCGGCGCGGCGCGGCAAGGTCATGCTGCATGGGCGCGTCGTCTCCGGATTGGCGCCGCATCACATCGCCCGCGCCGGTCTCGGTTTTGTGCCCGAGGATCGCCAGATCTTTCCGGACCACACGGTCGAGGACAATCTCGTGATCGGCCGAAAGAAGGGCGTCGGCGGCGAGGATGAGTGGTCGATCAAGCGCGTCTATGATGTATTTCCCTTGCTGGAGCCGTTGCGCAACCGGATCGCGGGCCGGCTATCGGGCGGCGAGCAACAGATGCTGGCGATCGCGCGCACGCTGATGGGAAATCCGGCGTTGCTGCTGCTGGACGAGCCGAGCGAAGGGCTCGCCCCGATCATTGTACAACGGATCGGCGATCTGCTGCGTCAGTTGCGTGCCACCGGCGCGACGGTGCTGATCGCGGAGCAGAACATGCATTTCTGTCTCGGCCTTGCCAGCCATGCCACCGTGATCGACAAAGGGCAGATCGTCTACAGCGCGACGATTGAAGATCTGAAGGCAAACGACAATATCCGCCAGCGTTATTTGGCGCTTTAGAGCGTTTTCGAGCGAAGTGGGTACCGGTTCGCGTCAAGAAAACGCGTCAAAACAAAAATCTAGAGCCCGGTTCTGATTCCATCAGAACCGGAAATGCTCTAGCCACCACACCGCGACGCCAGTTATTCGAGTCCGGAAATCGGGCGATCCGCGCCCGCGCCGTTTACGGCTTGCCCGCCTTGAAGGCTTCGAGAACTTGCTGGCAGGCCAGCCCGGAGCTCGCGCACCAAGCCTGCTGCGCCGCCGCTGCGCCCGATTGCAGCTGCGCGATGACATCAGGTGCAAGGCCGGATTCAATCGTAACGCCGTTCTCGCGCATCCGCCGGTAGTTCTCCTGCTGCCGCGCACGCATGACTAACCACAGTTCATTCTCGGTTTGGCGGCTCGCGGTATCGACGGCTTCGCGCAGCTCCGGAGACAATCCGTCATAGATCGCCTGGCTGACGATGGCCACCGAGAGCGGAAGCGAATAGGTAATTTCGCTGAAATAGGGCAGGAATTTCCAGAGCTCGCGACCGGCGCCGCCATCTCCAGAGGACAACACCGCATTGATGCTGCCATCGGCCAGTTTCGGCATCGTATCCGCGAAGCTGATCGAGATTGCCTTGGCACCGGCGCCGGCAAAGACCTCGCTCGATATCGTATCGTAGGTACGAATCGAAAGATTGGCGAGGTCGGCGGATGTCTTCAGCGGCGTTTTCGACCAAATACCGGAAGGCGGCCATGGCGTCAGATAAAGCAGTCGCTGGGCCTTCTTCTGTAGCGCGGCCGCGAAGAACGGACGGGCCAGGTCCGCGAGCCGCCTTGCATCGGCGATCGAGCCGACCAGAAAGGGCAGCGAGGCGAGCGCGAAGATCGGATCCACGTCGCCGAGCGTGCTGGCAAAGGCATCACCCGCCTGCACTCGGCCTTGCACGATCGCCGCGATCATGTCGGCCGACCGAATGCCCCCCGATGCATCGAAACCAGGCTTTATCTGGAGCCGGCCTGCACTGATTTCAGCAACGCGCGCGGCGAAAGTCGTTATGCCAACGCCCGGCATTGCGCTTTGCGGATATTCCGTCGACATATTCCAGGTGGCCTGGGCAGAGGCTGCCTCAGGATCGAGCAGCAGCAGCGCACTCGCCAGCAGATGTAAAGGTCGCACCGCTTCACCTCCAGCATGCTGGCGATCTCATCCAGCCCAGGAAGCGTTAGCAGATGAAATAGCCGGCGGTCACCCGGCATTTCATCAAATCGTTGCTTCGACTGATTTCGATGGTCGTTTGCCAAGTTGACTTTCCGTGCCCGCAGAACTTTAACTGGCGATATCGAAGATGGAAACGAAGGTCGGAAAGCCAAGCATGCGTGTCATCAATATTGCCGCCGCACAGATGGGGCCGATTCAGCGGGCTGATAGCCGTGAAGTCGTCGTCAAGCGCATGCTCGCGCTGATGGATGAGGCCAAGGCCAAAGGAGCCGACCTGATCGTCTATCCGGAGTTGGCGCTAACCACCTTCTTTCCGCGCTGGTACATGGAAGATCAGACCGAGGTCGATACCTGGTTCGAGCATCAGATGCCGAACGCGGCGACCATGCCGTTGTTCTCGCGCGCCGCGGAACATCAGATGGCCATGAGTTTCGGTTACGCCGAGCTCACGCCGGACGGCCATCACTTCAATACCTGCATCCTGACGGACCGGTCGGCCAAAATCGTCGGGAAGTATCGCAAGATACATTTGCCGGGCCATTCGGAATTCGACACCGAGCGCGCTTTCCAGCACCTTGAAAAACGCTATTTCGAGCCGGGAGATATCGGCTTTGATGTATGGCGCACGATGGGTGGCATCTTCGGTATGGCGATCTGCAATGACCGCCGCTGGCCGGAAACCTATCGTGTTATGGGCCTGCAAGGGGTGGAGATGATCCTGCTCGGCTACAATACACCTTCGGTCAATTCCCAGAAGAGCGAGGAGGGGCCCGAGAAGCGGCTGTTCCACAACCGTCTCTCGGTGCAATCCGGCGCCTACCAGAATGCGACCTGGGTCGTCGCCGTCGCCAAGGCCGGGGTCGAAGACGGCTTTCCGTTGATTGGCGGCAGCTTGATCGTCGATCCCAACGGCGAGATCGTCGCGGAGGCCTCTACCGAAGCCGACGAGCTTTTGGTCCACCCCTGCGATCTTGACGCCACGATCTTTGGCAAGAAAACCATCTTTGACTTCGCCCGACATCGGCGCATCGAGCATTATGGCCTGATCACAAGTCGCGCCGGCGCCGTGCCGCCTCCGGTACGGGATTGAGGTGGCTTCGAGAAACGCACAAGGGCATTCATAAAGGGCACTCAGCGAAATGTCCGGAATTTCGTTCCCTGACCTCAGTCCGCTGGAGCGCTACAAGCTGTTATGCGGCGTGGTGGTGCCGCGCCCGATCGCGCTGGTAACGACGCTTGACGAAAATGGCGCGGTCAATGCTGCTCCGTTCAGCTTCTTCAATGTCTTTTCCGAGGATCCGCCGCTCATCGTACTCGGCCTGCAGCACAAGGCCGATCGCGATTTGAAGGACACCACCCGCAACATCCACCGCGATGGCGAATTCGTCGTTCATATGGTGGATGAGGCGCTCGCCAAGGCCATGAATGATTGCGCGGTCGATTTTCCCGCCGGCTCGAGTGAGGCGGCCGCGGTCGGACTTGCGACCTTGCCGTCGGTCGATGTCAGGGTGCCACGCCTGGCGGCGGCGCCCTTTGCGCTCGAATGCAGACGCCAGGTCGTGCTTTCATTCGCTCCCGGACGTGAATCGCTGGTTGGCGAGGTGTTGCGGCTGCATGCGCGCGAGGGCCTAATCGATACGGCCAAAATGTACATCGATCTGGCGGCGTACCGGCCGATTGGCCGCATGTTCGGCAATCTCTACACTTATCAGCGCGACACTTTTGCGATGGATCGCGAGAGCCACGCGCAATGGAGTGCTCGCATGGACGCCGGCAAATGAACCAGCCGAAACGTTCAAGGGGTCATACGTGACGCGAAAACTGTACCGCTCCCAACGCCATGGTCACCGCAGCCTGCGTCGGATCGATCACGGGAATGCCGAGTGCATCTTCCAGCGGGCGGCGCAGGCGCGCCATGCCGGCGCACCCCATGATGACCGCTCCGGCGCCGTCCTGCTCCTTCAGGGCGCGGCCGACCTCGATCATCTTTGCCAGCGTTCCCTCGCCGGACGCGGTTTCCGCCACGCTCATGTTGAGCGGACGCTCGCCCGCCAGCCGGTCCATCAATCCCATCTGACGCAGATAACGGACATGGCGGCGGATCGAGCGTTGCGCGATCGCGATCACGCCGAAGGTTTCCGCGCGCGTCATCGCCGTCAACACGCCGCATTCGGCGATGCCGAACACCGGCCGATCCGTGCCTTCGCGACAGACGTGCAGACCCGGATCGCTGTAGCAGGCGATCACGAACGCCGCCGATTCGTTGTCGCTCTCGACCAGCCGCCGCAGCGGCATCACCACGCTGTCGGCATCCGCCTGGCTTTCCACCCCATACGGTCCCTCGTCGAGGGTCGTGCAAACGATCTCCGGTCCGTCGGCGAACCCCAGCGGTTGCAAGGCCACTTCAAGGCCTTTGGTCACGATGACGTTGGAATTGGGGTTGATCACGAGAATGCGAGGTCGCGACATGGTTCTTTCCTTGCAGTTGGCATAGTTTCGAACGTCGGCTCTGCGCCGTCCAGCGAATTCTTGCAGCTCGGATACCAGGGCCGCGGCGTGGCAAGATATGGCAACACTTTCCGGAGCAATTCATGACCGAACCCGCTTACGACCTCGTCATCCGCAACGGCCGCGTCGCAACGGTCAGCGATGTATTCGAAGCCGATGTTGCCGTCATAGGCGAGGTCATCGTCGCTATCGGTCGAAACCTGCCCGCCGGCAAGCGCGAGATCGACGCGCGTGGCAAGCTGGTTTTGCCGGGTGGTGTCGATAGCCATGCCCATATCGAACAGCTCTCGGCTGCCGGCATCATGAACGCCGACACGTTTGAATCGGCAACCACCGCGGCTGCTTTCGGCGGCACTACCACGGTGATCCCGTTCGCCGCGCAGCATGTCGGCATGGCGCTGCCCCAGGTGTTGGAGGACTATCATGCGCTCGCCAGAAAAGGCGCGGTGATCGATTACGCGTTCCACATGATCATCGCCGATCCGACGCCGGAAACGCTGCAGAACGATATTCCGGCCCTGATCAAGCAGGGGCATGCCTCGCTCAAGATCTTCATGACCTACGACCGGTTGAAGATCGATGACGAGCCGTTGCTCGACATTCTGGTTGCGGCCCGCGAATCCGGAGCGTTGTTGTGCGCGCACGCCGAGAACCACGGCATCATCAGCTGGATGGTGAAGCGGCTTTTGGCGCGCGGCTACACCCAACCGAAATATCACGCCATCAGCCACGCCCGGTTTTCCGAAGCCGAGGCTTTCAATCGCCTGATCGGCATGGCGGCGTTGGTCGATCAGCCGATCATGATCTTTCACGTCTCGACCGCGGAAGGCGCCAAGGTGATCCGCGATGCGCGCGGCGAAGGCCTCAAGGTGTTCGCCGAAACCTGCCCGCAATATCTTTTTCTCACCGCGGAGGATCTCGATAAGCCCGACGCAGAGGGCGCCAAGTGGATGTGCAGCCCGCCGCCGCGCCGCGCCTCCGACCAGGAGGCGTTGTGGCAGGCGCTCGAGTTGGGCGATCTGCAGACCATCTCGTCCGACCACGCCCCGTATCGTTTTGACGAAACCGGCAAATTGCGCGCCGGCAGCAATCCCAACTTCAAGCAGGTCGCCAATGGGCTGCCGGGACTGGAGACGCGCCTGCCGCTGCTGTTCGATGCCATGGTATCGAAGGGCCGCCTCGGTCTGCAGAAATTCGTCGAGCTGACGGCGACCGCACCCGCCAAAATCTACAATCTGCATCCGCGCAAGGGTTCGATCGCGATCGGGGCCGATGCCGATATCGCGATCTGGGATCCGGAGCGCGTGGTTAAGCTCAGCGATCCCATGATGCATGACCTCGCCGGCTATACGCCCTATGCCGGCCGCACATTGCGGGGCTGGCCGATCACGGTACTGTCACGGGGGCGCGTGATCGTCGCGGATGGCAAACGTCTGGCCGAGCCAGGTTCCGGTCGCTTCCTCGCACGCACCGGCGGCGACGCTGCGATCCCGACCGGCCGGCTTGTCGCCGATATGGATCCGGCGCGGAATTTTGGCGCGAAGCTGCTGTGAAAATACTGATCTTCGGCGGCACCGGTTTTGTCGGACTCAATATTGCCGCCGCGCTGTTGGCGCGCGGGCACGTGGTCACTTTGTTCGATCGTGCGAGCTTGCCCGTCGCCGCGCAACGGGATTTCGCGAGCTTCGCAAAGTCACTGACGGTCGTATCGGGTGACGTCACGGACCGGCAAGCGGTGATCGACCTTGTCGCAGCGGGGTTTGACGCGATCGTGCTGGGCGCGGCGATCACCGCCGGCCCTGCGCGCGATGCAGCCGACCCGGAATTGATCATGCAAGTCAATTTGCTGGCTCAGTTGCCTGTTCTGGTCGCGGCACGACGGGGCGGCGTCGGGCGGATCATCAACCTGTCTTCGGGTTCGGCGTATGGCGCTGCGGGGACGCGGCATGCCGTGCTCGACGAAGACACGCCTTGCGATCCCGAGACGCTGTATGCCATCACCAAATACGCCTCCGAGCGGGTTGCGGCTCGACTGGCCGCGCTCTGGAACCTGGACATCGCCAGTGTACGGCTGAGCGGCGTGTTCGGAACGTGGGAAAGGGCGACCGGCGTACGCGATACGCTTAGCCCGCAGGCGCAGATGCTGGCCTGCCTTCACCAGCGCAGCGAGGCCGTCCTGCCGCGTGCCGGCGTGAAGGACTGGATTTATGCGCCCGATGTGGCGGACGTCGTCGTGCTGTTGATCGAAGCTCCGAAACTCGAGCACGGCCTCTACAACATATCGACCGGGCGAGCCTGGTCGGCGTTGCAATGGGGGCAGAAGCTCGCCGAACTGCATCCCGGCTTCGTCTGCCGTCTTGCCGGCCCAGGCGAGGCCGCGACGATCGATCTTCACGGCCCGACCGACCGCGCGTCCTTGTCGATTTCGCGCCTGGAAGCGGAGTTCGGCTGGCGCGCGCGCTTTGGCTGCGACGAGTCGGTGGCCGACCTGAACGCCTGGTGGACGCGCCATCAGGAAGGAGCATGACATGCGCTTGAAGGGTAGAACCGCGATTGTGACCGGAGCGGCTTCCGGCATCGGCCGGGCCAGTGCGCTGTTGTTCGCGAAACAAGGCGCATTCGTAGCGCTCGTCGATCGCGATCCCTCGGGCCTGCGGGAAACCATCGCTGCGATTGGCGAAATGAAGGCAGAGGCAAGCGCGCATGTCGGCGATGTCGGCGACGTGGAATTCGCCGGCACGGTTGTCACGGAGACCGTCGCTCGCCGAGGTCAACTCGATGTGCTGATGACCGCGGCCGGTTTTTCCTGCGGTGGCACGGTGCTGACGACAGATCCCGCCGATTGGGATGCGGTGTTCCGCGCCAATGTCGGTGGCACCTGGCTGTGGTCGCGCGCGGCTGTGCCGCAGATGCAGCGGCAGGGCAAAGGCTCGATCATCACGCTGGCCTCGCAACTGGCGATCGCCGGAGGCAAGGGCAACAGCGCCTACATCGCCGCCAAGGGCGCGATCATCAGTCTGACCCGGACAATGGCGGTCGATTTCGCAACCGATGGCATCCGCGTCAACGCGATTGCGCCGGGCGCCATCGACACGCCGATGCTCCGGCGCAGCTTCGCGCGTCACGCGGATCCGGACCCGGTGCGCGAAGCCTCGCGAAACCGCCACGCCATGCGGCGATTTGGCGAAGCTGAGGAAGTTGCCGAGACCGCGCTGCATCTCGCCAGCGATGCGTCATCGTTCACCACCGGCACCGTGATGGTGGTGGATGGCGGGTGGCTTGCATCATGAGCAGCGCGTTGATCGCCCTCGAAGCCCAGGTCAGGGCCGATCTTACCAAGACGGCGCATCCGGATGTGCCGTGGCTGAAATCGACGCCAGGCCCGGATGCCAAGCCGGCATTGGATGTGCTCGTGGTGGGGGCGGGTCAATCCGGCGTTGCCATCGCATTCGGCCTGATGCGCTCGCAGGTCACCAACATTGCGGTTTTGGACCGAGCGGAGCAGGGGCAGGAGGGTCCTTGGCTCTCCTATGCCCGGATGCATACGCTTCGCAGTCCCAAACATTACACCGGGCCCGATCTCGATATTCCCAGTCTGACGTATCAATCGTGGCACGAGGCGCGCTTTGGCCACGAGCATTGGCAGACGCTTGGTTTGATACCGCGCAAGCTGTGGGCGGAGTATCTGCTTTGGTTCAGGCGCGTGATCGGCTTGACCGTGCGCAACGGCTGCGAACTGCTGGAGATTGCGCCGGCGGAGGGGGGGCTACTCGCCGCAACGGTCAAGAGCGTGGACGTCGTTGAAACCATTTACGCACGCAAGATCGTATTGGCGACCGGGCAGGAAGCCGTGGGCGATTGGACGATCCCTGAGCCGTTGCGGCATCTGTCGGCGGCGGTAGTGGCACGCACATCGGATCCGATCGATTTCGAGGCGCTGCGTGGCAAGAAGGTCGTGGTGATCGGTGCCGGCGCGACGGCCTTCGATAACGCGGCAACGGCACTGGAGGCCGGCGCGGCCGACGTGCATCTGTTTTGCCGCCGCTCCGAAATCCAGGTGATCCAGCCCTACCGCTGGCTGACCTTCCGCGGCTTTCTGCGGCATTTTGCCGACCTCGATGATGTCTGGCGATGGCGTTTCATGCGCGCTGTTCTCGAAATGCGCGAAGGGTTTCCGCAAGCAACCTACGATCGCTGCGCCAACTTCGCGAATTTCCATCTGCATGAGGGCTGGCCTGTCGAGGCCGCTCAAGAGTTGGTCAACGGAGCCGAATTGCAGACGCCGCATGGCAGCTTCGTGGCCGACTTCGTCATCTGCGGCACAGGCACGCAGATCGATTTTTCGGAGCGAAGCGAACTGAGAAACTTTGCCGGCAATATCGCGACCTGGGCCAACCGTTATCAGCCGCCGCAAGACGAGCGCAGCGATCGGCTCGGCCGTTATCCCTATCTCGCCGACGACTATGCGTTCACGGAGCGGGTGCCGGGACAGACGCCCTGGATTTCCGACGTTCATTTGTTTGCATTTGCGTCCACCATGAGTTTCGGTCCGTCCGGCTCGTCGATCAACGCGATGACGACGGCCGTACCCAAGCTGGTGCATGGCATCACCCGCGGATTGTTCCGCGCCGACATTGAGCGGTACTGGGATTCTTTCAACGCCTATGACGAACCGCAAGCGATCGTCGCACGGCAACCGAAAATCACGGGTTAGCGCAGATAACAGGACCTGGACACGAGTGCCCCGCCAGGCTCGCACCTTTTGGGGAGTGGCGCGTTATTTGCTTGGAATTTAGCCAGCCTGAGGCCATTCTCAGGTCTCTTTCGTATTGATTTTCAGGGGTCGAAGATGCGTGTCAGGGATTGTAAGCCTTTATTGGGTCTGGTCGCGGCCGTCGCGCTTTTGTTGGCTGCGGCACCGGTAAAGGCGCAAACCCGCGCCGAGACGCTTCGCTACGTGACCGGCGCATCCGTCAACACGCTCGATCCAAATGTGCCGGGCTCGACCCGTGAGGCGTTCGCGGTGAGTCTTAGCACTTACGATCGGCTGGTGTCGTTCGGACGCAAGCAACTCAACGGGAAATGGGTGTTCGATCTCGACAAGATCACCGGTGAACTGGCAGAATCCTATGAAGTCAGTCCCGACGGCATGAAGCTCACGTTTCATTTGCGCAAGGATGCCAAGTTTCAGGATGGCACGCCGGTCACCGCTGAAGACGTGAAGTGGTCGCTCGACCGCGCCGTTACGGCACCGGTGCTCGGCAAGGCCCAGCTTCTGACGGGGTCGCTGACCAGCGCAGATCAGTTCAAGGTGATCGATCCCCTGACCTTCGAAGTGACGTTGCCAAAACCCGATAAACTCGCGTTGCCGAATCTGGCGACGGTCTATCCGATCATCATCAATTCCAAGCTTGCGAAGGCGAATGCGACGCCGGAAGACCCCTGGGCGATCAACTGGCTGAAGGAGCATGCGGTCGGCAGCGGTGCCTACATCATCGAAAGCTTCAAGCCCGGTGAACAGGTCATCATGAAGCGCAACGAAGCGTGGAATCGCGGGACCGCCGAAAAGGCCGCGTTCTTCAAGCGGGTGATCGTGCAGTCCGTGCCGGAGCCGGCCACGCGTGCCAATCTGGTCGAGCGCGGCGATGCCGACCTCGTCATCGATCTCCAGGCGAGCGACGTGCAGTCGCTGGAGGCCAAAGGCACGCTCAAGGTGATCTCGACGCCGCAGTACAACGCCCTCACATTCATTTCGATGAACAATCGGATTCCGCCGTTCGATAACGTCAATGTGCGCCGTGCGATCGCCTATGCGCTGCCCTACGATGACATGTTCAAGGCTGCCTTGTTCGGACGCGGCACGCCGCTGTTCGGCGCTGAATGGCCGGATGGCCAGCCGACCAGCGGCGCCTATCCGATAGCGCAGCCCGTCAAACTGGATCTGGAAAAGGCCAGGGGTTTTCTCAAGGCGGCCGGCATGCCGGACGGTTTTTCGACGACCTTCAGCTTCAATGTCGGTCAGGCTTCGACGGCTGAACCGATGTCGGCGCTGGTGAAGGAATCGCTCGCGAAGATCAACATCAAGGTCGACATCCAGAAAATGCCTGATGCGCAGATGTCCACCCAGATCAATGAGAAAAAACTGCCCTTCTTCACCGAGGGGATCGTCGCGTGGCTTCCCTCGACCGATTATTTCTATCGCAATTTCTACATCGGCGATCAGCGCTGGAATTACAGCTCGATCAACGATCCCGAACTGACGGCGATCGCACAGGAAGCCCGTTTTGAACCCGACAAGGCGAAATACGAGCAAGACGGCAAAAAGCTGAACGCGATCCATTTTGCCGAAATGCCGCAGATTCCGCTGTGGCAGCCGTCCCAGGACGCCGTGATGGCTCTATCGGTTGAAGGGTACACCTATCAGTTCCATCGTCAGGTTGACTATCGCGACCTCAGCCGCAAGTAATCAATCGATGATCATCACGACGCTTGGTGCGACGGTGAAACGGGCGGCGAAGCGCTTCCTGTCCTCTTTGCCTGCGTTGTTCGGCGTGCTCGTCTTCACATTCCTGCTGATGCGGGTGCTGCCCGGCGATCCCGCGGTATTCTTTGCCTCCGGACCCAACGCCGGCAAGGCCGAGATCGAACTGATCCGCAAGCAGATGGGGTTGGACAAGCCGGTGCCGCAGCAGCTGGTGTATTATCTCTACGATCTCGGTCGCGGAAATCTCGGAAACTCGATCATGACCGGACAATCCGTCACCAAGGATTTGCGTGACCGGCTTCCCGCGTCACTGGAGCTGACCTTCTCGGCGCTGCTGATCGCGCTGGTGTTCGCGATACCGCTTGGCGTGTTGGCGGCGCTCCGGCCAGGATCCCTCATCGACCATGGCATTCGCCTGTTCTGCGCGCTTGGGGTCTGTGTGCCGACATTCGTGTCGGGCCTGCTGCTGATTTATGTCTTCTATTACCTGCTTGGTATTGCTCCCGACCCGACAGGCCGCATCGACATCTTTACCTCATTGCCGCCGTCGCGAACCGGCTTCCTGCTGGTCGATTTCCTTTTGGCCGGCGACGTCAGCGGCTGGTGGGGGGCATTCAAGCAGCTCATTCTGCCGGCGGTCACCATGGCGCTGTTCGTCATCGCACCGCTGGCGCGGATTACGAGGGCCTCGATGCTGGTGTCGCTGGGCAGCGACTTCGTGCGGACGGCGCGGTCCGTTGGCTTGTCCTGGTGGCGCATTGTGGTGACCTATGCGCTGCGCAATGCTATCCTGCCGGTCATCACCATTGCGGGAATTGTTTTCTCCACCATGCTCGGCGCCAATGTGCTGGTCGAGAAAGTGTTCTCCTGGCCGGGCGTCGCCTCCTATGCACTGGACGCTTTGCTTTCTTCCGATTACGCGCCGGTGCAGGGTTTTGTGCTGTTGATGGCCAGCATATTCGTGATCGTCAATCTGGTCATTGACGTGCTCTATGGCATCGCCGACCCGCGGGTTTCCGTCGGATGACCGCCGCAACGCTCCGACATGCCGCCTGGATCCTGCGCGGCAACCCGCTCACCGGAATTGCCGCGGCAGGCGTGTTCGCCCTGGTTTTGATCGCGATCTTTGGGCCGTCGATCGTACCTTACGATCCGGTGAGTTCAGACGTGCCGCAGGCGCTCCAACCGCCGAGCTGGGCGCACCTCGCTGGAACAGACCAACTCGGCCGCGATAGCTTCAGCCGGCTGATCGTCGCGACACGGCTTGACCTTACCATCGCGGTTTCGGCCGTCGGCGTTTCCTTTGTGCTCGGTGCGGTGATCGGCTCGCTCTGCGGCTATATCGGCGGCCGGCTCGATCGCGCGGTTGGCCGCTTTGTCGACGTTCTGATGGCCTTTCCGCTGTTCGTGCTGGCGATGGCAATGGTCGCGGCGCTCGGCAACAGGATCGAGAATATCGTCATTGCAACCGCCATCATCAATCTTCCTTTCTACATTCGTTTTTCGCGCGCCGAGGTCAACATCCGCCGCAATCTGGGGTGGGTCGAGGCCGCGCGCGCTTGCGGCGACAGCCATTTGTCGGTTGTCCTGCGTTTCCTGTTGCCGAACATACTGCCGGCGATGGCAGTCCAGATGTCGCTCAATCTCGGCTGGGCCATTCTCAACGCGGCGGGGCTGTCCTTCATCGGGCTGGGCGTCACGCCGCCGACGCCGGAATGGGGCATCATGGTCGCGGAGGGCGCGCGCTTCATCTCGACCGGCAAATGGTGGCTGGTGGCTTTTCCCGGGCTTTCGTTGATGCTGGCCGTGCTGTGCTTCAACCTGCTCGGCGATGGAATGAGGGATATTCTCGATCCCCGCATGCGGACATGACCGGCCCGTTGCTGCGCATAGAAGACCTGCATGTCAGCTTCTCGACGAGGCGCGGGATGGTCGAAGCCGTTCGCGGCGTGACCCTGTCGGTCGATGAGGGCGAGGTGCTCGGCCTCGTCGGCGAGAGCGGATCGGGAAAATCCGTCACCGGTTTTGCGACGACGCGGCTGCTCGATGCGGCGGGTCGGATTACCGCGGGCCGGATCGTTTTTCGCGGCCAGGATATCACGAGAATCCCGAGCGGCGACTTCCGGCATTTGAAGGGCGCCGCGATGTCGATGATCTTTCAAAACCCGCGCGCCGCGCTCAATCCGATCCGCGCCATCGGTCAACAGCTCGCCGACGCGATATTGACCCATCGACGGATATCGAAAGACGAGGCGCGGGCGGCTTCGCTCGACCTGCTGCGCGCCGTGCAAATCCGAAATCCCGAACAGCGAATGACCGCATTCCCGCACGAATTGTCCGGCGGAATGTGCCAGCGCGTGATGATCGCGATTGCGATCTCCTGCAATCCCGCCTTGTTGATCGCGGACGAACCGACCACCGGGCTCGACGTCACCACGCAAAAAGTGGTGATGGATCTGTTGGCCGCGATCGCTGCCGAGCGCGGCATGGCGACCATTCTCATCACGCACGATCTTGGCCTGGCCGCTCGCTATTGCCGCCGCGTCGTTGTGATGGAAAAGGGACGATTGGTCGAGGAGGCCGAACCGGTAGAGTTGTTTCACGCACCCAAGCATCCCTACTCAAAGCGTCTTGTCGCGGCGTCACCGACGGTCAGCTCCCGGGTCGAGGATCTGGTGCCCGAAGAGGAGAGGGGCCCGTTCCTCGCGGCGCGGCTTGTTCCAAAGTCCGCGCCGGCTCCCGGCACGCCGCTGCTGCTGGACATCAAGTCCCTGACCAAGCGATATGACGACGGACCTGCCGCGATCGCGGACTTTTCAATGACGATGGCGGCCGGCGAGAGCGTCGGGCTGGTCGGCGAATCCGGCTCCGGCAAGACCACGACGTCGCGCATGATCTGTCGTTTGATCGATCCCACCGAGGGTGAAATCCTGTTCGACGGATACTCGATCGGCCATGTGCCGGCGCGGGATTTCCATCGATCGCCGTTCCGCAAGGACATCCAGATCGTGTTCCAGGACCCGAACGAAAGCCTGAATCCGCGCTTTAATGGCTTCAACTGCATTGCCCATCCGCTGCTGAGGCTTGGCAAGATGAAGCCGGGCGCAGCACTTACAAAACGCGTGAGAGAATGCGCGGAGCGGGTTGGGCTGCCCCCGGATTTGCTCGAACGCTTTCCACATCAGCTCTCCGGGGGGCAGAAGGCGCGCGTCGGCATTGCCCGCGCGATCGCCTGCCGGCCGCGCCTGCTGGTGCTGGACGAGCCTACGGCCGCGCTCGACGTATCGGTGCAGGCCGTCGTGCTGCAACTGCTTGATCGGCTGCGGCGCGAGGATAATTTGGCGTTTCTCTTCGTCAGCCACGACCTCAATGTCGTTCGCATGATGTGCGACCGCACGATCGTCTTGCGCAACGGCGGCATTGTCGAGGAGGGCGAAAGCCGGGCGATGTTTGAAAATCCAAAAACCGACTATACGCGCGAGTTGGTCGAGGCGGTGCCGCATATCCGCCGTGCACCTGCCTTGGCTGTGACCTGACGGTCGGTCAACCGTGCGTTGGCGGTCACCGCTTCGGTGGCCGGTCGCGCGAGACAAACATGGACGGTTCTTTGCAACCGCAAGACGCCGCAACCAGAATTGTCATTACTTCAGAACTTCAACTCTCGGGTACCATCGCGCGATCCGGGCCCGCCGGGCTCATCACGGCAATCGCAATGTTCACGTCGCTGATTCCGTGCACAACGCTGAGGCAGCAACGGACTCTGGCCTTTGTCGGCGCCGCGCGCCGGTAGCGAAACCGGCGCGGTATCGTGCGCTATAGCGTTTCAGCACAGCCGAAAATCCCATCGTAAAACGCGCGGCGCCAGCGGGCTCCATTGCCCGCTATAGCGTCTCCGGCTGCGCAAACATTGGGCGCGCTATTTGCCGCTTGGTTTGAAACTATCCGCTCGGGCAACGATGCCATCGCTCCATGGTGGGGGCAAAAGGAGTTAAGGATCATGCGACCGGAATGGAAGACGAGATATTGGACGACGTTGATCGCGGCGGGCGCGGTGGTCTCTTGCGGCGCGGTGGCTTACGCCGCCGGCTTTACGCTTCCGGCAGCGCCGAAGATCGCGTTCCTGTACTTCGATCAGAAGAACGATGGTGGCTGGACCCAGGCTTTCGACGAGGCGCGTCCGAAGATCGAGACCGCGGTCGGCATGAAGATTCCTTTCGTCGAAAAAGTGCCCGAGGTGGCCGGCCAAATCAAACCGGCCGCGGAGCAGTTCATCCAGCGCGGTTACAACGTCATTATCGGAACGGCGTTTGGATATTCCGACGCCTTCAAGGAGCTGTCGGAAAAGTATCCGCAGGTCGCTTTCCTCAACGCGTCGGGGACCACGAACGGCCCGAACCTCGAATCGTTCTATGGCCGGACCTATGAGAGCCAGTATCTCTGCGGCATGATCGCCGGCGGAATGTCCAAAACCGGCAAGCTCGGCTTCGTCGCAGCGCATCCGATCGGTCCGGTGAACTGGACCATTAACGCCTATGAACTCGGCGCCCAGAAGATAAATCCAAAGGCAACCGTCACGGTCATCTTCACCGGTGCGTGGAATGATCCCGTAAAGGAGCGCGCGGCCGCAGAGGCGATGGCGGATCAGGGCATCGACGTGATCGGCCAGCACGTCGATACGCCGACGCCGCAGATTGTCGCGCAGGAACGCGGCATTTACGGCACCGGGCATCATCGCGATTTGCGCGAGTTCGCGCCGAAGGCGACGCTGTGCTCGTCGGTCTGGACATGGGACAAGTTCCTGTCGCCTGAGCTGAAGAAGGTGGCCGCGGGCAATTGGCAACCAAATCCCTACGGCGCATTCCCCGGCATCAAGGAGGGCGGCACCGATATCGCCTGCTGCGGCACCGCGGTGCCAAAGGATCTCGCCGACAAGGTGATGGCGGAGCGTGACGCGATCATCGCCGGCAAGCAGATCTTCACCGGGCCCATGAAGGACACCACAGGCAAAGAGGTGCTCGCCGAAGGCAAGCCGATCGATGACGGCGGGCTCTGGAAGATGGACTGGTACATACCGGGCGTGATCGCGCAGAAATAGCGGTGTGACCGGACTTAATCGATGACTCCCGCGCTTGAACTCACCGGAATCAAAAAGTCGTTCGACGGCGTCATCGCGCTTGATGGCGCCGTCTTCGCCGCGAAATCCGGTGAGGTCCACGCCCTGCTTGGCGAGAACGGCGCGGGAAAGTCGTCGCTGATGAACATCGCGGCCGGTTTCTATGTGCCGGACACCGGAACCGTCGCCATCCACGGCGAAGCGGTTGCGCTGTCCGGGCCGGCCGACGCCCGTGCCCGCGGCATCGGCATGGTTCACCAGCATTTCAAGCTGGTGAAGCCGTTCACCGTTGCCGAGAATATCCTGTTGGCTAATCCGCGGCGTCATTTTCGTTCGGGTATCCGGGACATTCGTGACGGCGTGCGCGAGCAGGCGGCTCAGCTCGGCTTCGATATCGATCCCGACCGGCGGGTCGAGGATCTCACGGTCGCCGAACAGCAGCAGGTGGAAATCATCAAGGTGCTGCTTGGCGGCGCCAAGATTCTCATTCTCGACGAGCCGACGGCGGTGCTGACGGACGTTGAGGCCGAACGGCTGCTGGAAACCGTTCGCCGTCTGGCCCAGAGCGGCGTCGCGGTGGTGCTGGTCACCCACAAGCTTCACGAGGTCAAGCGCTACGCCGACGCCGTCACCATCATGCGGGGTGGACGGACGGTGGCGACGGCCGATCCGCGTGTCGCCAGCGCGGCGGAGCTGACGGAATTGACCGTCGGCCAGACCGCGCCGCTGCCGGACCGAACGGAGCGTCCGCTGGGAACGACGCTTCTTAATGTAGGAGCCTTGCATTGCGCCCGCAGCGACGGGCAGGTGATGGTGGCCGATACCAGCTTTTTTGTCCGCGCGGGTGAGATCTACGGCCTTGCCGGCGTCAGCGGCAATGGCCAGGCCGAACTTGCCGAGGCGCTGATCGGTGCGCGCCAGCCGCTGTCGGGCGAAATCTGGCTGGAGGGGCCGGGCGATATCGGAGCGGCACCGGCCGCCATCCGGCGTGAAGCCGGTCTCGCCGCGATCCCAGCCGATCGCTATGCGTTCGCGCTCGCGGGTTCACTGTCGATCGCAGACAATTTTGCGGTCGCCACCATTGAGTCCGGCTGTTATGGGCCGCCGTGGCTGATCGATCGCGCGGCGATACGCCGCGATGCGTCCGAAGCGATCACCGCCTACGACGTGCAGGGCGTTCGCAGCGTCGGGCAAAAGGCGGCGCTGTTGTCCGGGGGCAACGCCCAGAAGCTGGTGATCGCTCGCGAATTCAGCCGTCAGCCGACGGTGGTGGTGGCCCATAGCCCAAGCCGCGGGCTCGATGTGCGAGCCTGCGCCGCCGTGCATGAACGGCTACTCGCCGCTCGCGACCGCGGCGCCGCGGTCGTGCTCATCAGCGAAGACCTCGACGAAATTCTCGCCCTCTCGGATCGGATTGGCGTCATGACGCGGGGCCGGATCGTGGCCGAGTTCAATCGGCCCGCCGATCGTCAGGAGATTGGCCGCGCGATGGTGGACCATGCATGATGTCGCGATGATCTCCCTCGAGAGCCAACCGGCGCCGCCGCCGAAGCGGCCGCCGCGTCGCGGCCTCGGCCGCTTCACGCTGGACATCCGTCAAACGATCTCGCCGTGGAAACAGGCGGGCATTCTCGGCGGTTCGCTGGCGATCGGTCTGGCTATTTCAGTTGTCATCCTCGACCTTGCCGGCATCGCGCCGCTCGATCTCGCCAAGGAGCTTGCGGGCGTGTTCAATGCCAACAGTCTGCGTTCGGTGCTGGTGCGCGCGGCGCCGCTTATTCTGGTCGGGCTCGGCGCTGGCCTGGCGTTTCGAATCGGGTTCTGGAATCTCGGCCTTGAGGGCCAGATGGTGTTCGGCGGCATTTTCGCAACCGCCGTGTCGATCTACAACATCGGACCAGAATCGACGCGAATTGTCGTGATGGGCATTGCCGCATCCGCAGGCGGTATCTTGTGGGTGCTGCTGGCCTATTGGATGAAGGTGCGTTTTCGCGTCAACGAGATCATCTCGACGCTGCTGATGAACTATATCGCGTCCTACTTCTTGCTCCATTTGCTCTATGGCGCATGGCAGGATTCCAAGACCGCGTTTCCGCAGTCGAGCCAGTACCGCCCGTTCGAACGGCTTTCCGATATCGGCTCTGGCGTCAACAGCGCGCTGCTGGTCGCGCTCGCGGTCGCCGCAGTCGCCGCCTGGGCGGTACATCTCAGTCGCGCCGGATTTTACATGCGCTTCATCAGTGCCAATGCCAATATGGCGAAGGTCGTCGGCGTGCCGGTGCGAACCATCAGCCTCGTCGTGATCGCAGCCTCCGGGGCCGCGGCGGGCCTTGCCGGGTTCGTCAACGTCACCAGCCAGGAAGGGCGGCTGACGCAATCCTTCTTCGACGGCTACGTATTTTCCGGCATTCTGATCGCGTTTCTGTCGCGCAACGATCCGATCGTCGTGGTGATCGTCGGCTTCCTGCTCGCGGTGCTGTTCGTGACTGGCCAGACCCTGCAGGTGTTCTACCAGATCCCCTTCACGATGGTGCAATTGGTCGAGGCGATCATCGTGATCGCGGTTGCATCGTCCGAGTTCCTGATTCGCCATCGTGTTCGCTGGACACGTTGAAGATGGGCGTCATCTCGAGGCCGGATATCGCAAGCGTGCCCAAGACAAGTGAGCCCAAGGCATAATGCAAGATTTCCTCATCAACTGGCTGGCGAATGTCCCGGGCACCGCTGCGCCTTACGCATTCGCGGCGCTCGGCCTGATCATCTCCGAGCGCTCCGGCGTTCTCAATCTGACCGCCGAAGGACTGATGCTGGTCGGCGCCGTCGCCGGTGTGGGCACATGCCTGACCATCGGCAACCATCCGCTGGTCGCGCTCGTGGTCGCGATGCTGGCCGCGAGTATCGTATCGCTATTGTTTGCGAGCCTCGTCGTGATCCTGCGCGTCAACCAGGTGATCGCGGGCCTCTCGGTCGTATTCTTCTGCCAGGGGCTGACCGGCCTGATCGGCACGTTGGCGAACTGGCAGAACCATCCGATCGCGGGACTGAACAAGATCGCGATCTGGCCGCTGTCCGACATTCCGGTGATCGGTCGCATCCTGTTCGTTCAGGATCCGATCGTCTATCTCGCGATTCCGATCTTCTTCGCCGTTTCGATTTTCCTGCGGGGCTCGATGCTGGGACTGAAACTGCGCGCGGTCGGCGAGAATCCGGCGGCTGCGGATGCCGCCGGGCTCAGCGTGTCGCTGTATCGGATCGGCGCCATCGTGGTGGGTTCGTCGCTGCTGGGTCTCGCGGGCGGCTATATCTCCGTCGTCAGCGTCAAGCTCTGGATCACCGGCATGGTCGGCGGCCGCGGCTGGATCGCGGTCGCGTTGGTGGTATTTGCCCGCTGGGCGCCGTGGCCGGCGCTGGCCGGCGCGCTGCTGTTCGGCTGTATCGAGGGCGTGGTTCCGCGTATCGCGGCGGCCGGAATCCGCGCGCCGCAATATCTCGTGCTGATGACGCCTTATCTGGCGACGCTGGCGGTCATGATATGGGTGGGCGCGCGCAACCGTGGCCACCAGGGCGAGCCCGGAGCGCTCGGCCAGCCGCATGTGCGCGAAGAACGGCGATA
This sequence comes from Bradyrhizobium sp. S69, assembly GCF_009766005.1. Classification (GTDB taxonomy): domain Bacteria; phylum Pseudomonadota; class Alphaproteobacteria; order Rhizobiales; family Xanthobacteraceae; genus Bradyrhizobium. The sequence goes on from NZ_LMUK01000042.1 coordinate 480,197, forward strand.
ACGAGGACAAGTCCCATGCGCATTCATGTCTACGGAAAGCCGCGCGACATCACCGGCGGCTTCGACGACTACCTCGATCCCGCCAGGACCGCGGTAGTGTCGATCGATATGCATCGCGGCCATCTCGACCCGTCGCCGGACTGTCCCTGTCCGGCGCCGCGTGCACGCGATGTGGTGGCGCCGATCGATGCCTTTCACGATCAGGTTCGCGCGCTCGGCATCCCCATCATCCACGTCCGCTCGGTACTGCGGCGTGGCGGCGCCGACGATCTTGCCGGCATCAGTGCGGCGTGGCGGCGCACTTTCCCGCTGCATGTCGGCGCCATTCCCAACAGCGATGCGCATGCCATCGAAGGTTCGCGCTGGACCGAATTCGTGACGCGAGTCGAAGCCGACGATCTGATTGTCGAGACCAAGCGTCGTCTTTCGGCATTTTATCCGACCGATCTCGATTTCCTGCTGCGCAACATGCGGGTGGAGACCATCGTTCTCAACGGCGGTTTCACCGATTGCTGTGTCCTGAATACGGCTTTCGATGCCAACAACCATAACTACCGCGTGGTCGTGGCGCAGGATCTGGTACGGGGCACCGATGACAATCTGGAAGCCGCCGCCTTGGCAATGGTCTCGCTGCATCTCGGCCTGGTGGTCGATTCAGCTGATCTCGCGGCGGAGTGGGAAAGCCGCAGGAATGCCGGTATTGCGCCGGAGCGGTCTGCGAAAATTGCCTGAGGTTGTCGCCCGCGAAGCGCGCTGGCGCTTCTCGGGCGTCCTCATTCCAGCATATGGTTGATGCGGAAGACGTTCTGCTCGGGATCGAGCAGAACCGCCTGATACCAGTTGTAATAGGTCTTGTAGGGCGGTTTTATCAGTTGTGCGCCCAGCGAGACGGCTTTCGGCGTCAACTGATCGACTTCGGCGGCGCTGGCGACATCGATGTTGAGCAGGAACTTGACGCCGCTCACATCGGAATAGGCATCAAGCTTCAGCAGGCCGTAGGCATCCGGCGCATTGAAGCCGAGGCTGCTGCTGCCGGTGTCGAGCCCCCGGAAAATCGGCGAGCGGATTTTCTCGATCTCCGTGAATCCGAACACGTCGATGTAGAACTGGCTGAGGGCGATGATGTCCTTTGCAAACACGTTGACGTAGGACAGCGTCGCCTTGTGGGGTGATCCTGTTGCGGGACTGGTCATGCCGATTTCACGCTGATTTCATGCTGATTTCTTGGCGCCTTCGCCGAAGGTCGTCTGCTTGACGAATTTGCTGGTCAGATGGTCGCCTGACGACACCGGCTCATATTTGACGGGGTTGCCGGGGCTGGTGCAGCTCTCCAGACATTCCACCATCGCGTCGTAATTCGGCTGATGGAAGAACACCAGCGAAAGTCGCGCGCTGTCGTGCGCCTTCTCGCGTGGCGGATTGGCGACGCGATGCAGGGTGGAAGACCAGAGATCGTTGGTCCACTGCATCATGAGATCGCCGATATTGACCACGAATGCTCCGCCTACGGCGGGAACGTCGACCCATTGTCCGGCCTTGTTGTAGACCTGCAGCCCGCCCGGGCGATCTTCGGTGCGCACGATGGTCAGGCTGCCATAGTCGGAATGCGCGCCGGCGCGCAATTGGCCGGGCAGCGGTGCCTCGATCTGATTGGGATATTTGAGCGAGCGAAACATGCTGATATGGCGGTCGATCTTGTCGTCGAAATAGGTCTCGGGAAGATCGAGGCCGAGCGCGAAGATGCGCATCATGGTCTTGGAGAGCTCCGACATCGCTTCGAAATATTCTTTCCAGGACGCCTCGAAGTCCGGGATTTGCGGTGCCCAGAGGTTCGGTGCAAAATGCGGTCCGGCGGCCGGGCCGTTGAAGTACGGATCATCGGGAACGTCGACCGGACCGATCGAAAAAGATTCCTTGAGATCGCCTGGTGATTTCTCGCCTAGGCTGTAGGACAGGCCTTCGTCGCCAACCGCGCTATAACCGCGAACCTGATCGTCCTTTGGACGTTTGAGCGCCATCTTGGCTGCCATCGGCAGGTTGAAAAAAGCCCGTGCACTGGCGTCGACGCGGTCGACCAGCGCGGGGGAGACGCCATGCCCGGTAATCACCAGAAAGCCGATGTCGCGGCAGGCTTGCGCCACCTCCCTGGCCACCGCCTGTTTGCCCTCGGAGGAACCGGCGCGATAGCCGGAGAGGTCGATAATGGGAATGCTCATCAGCGTCATGAAGGATATCCTTGCCGGAACTCTCTTGCAGGAAGCAGCGGCAATAAGCGCTGCTTTTCAGGCCTGCACGAAGCACAATCCGTGCCATGAAAGCTCAGCAATGAACCCGTTCTGCCTTCCAGGCTCGTTGGCCAAATGCCAGAGCGTATCGGTCGGCACAGGCGCACCGGCCGTCGGGTCGGACGGTTCGATGTACTCGGCGAGATTGCGGAAACTAACGGGCGCGCGCCGATTTTGAGCCCCACATGCACAGGCTGGACGGCTCAAATCCGAATTGGCGCGGGCGATGGGTTTCCTCATCCTCGATTTCATCCACGCCGACGGAATATTCGAACACCATGCCGTCCGGGCCCTGGAAGTAGAGGAAGCGCGCGCCCGAGGTCGGATGACGCCCCGGACCGAACACGATCGGAACACGCTGGCCCGACAAATGGTAGTAGGAGCGCAGCACGTCGTCGTTGCTCTCGACCTGATGGTTGACGTGTTGAATGCCGGGCCCGCGGCCCGGCGCCAGCGCGATCGTGTGATGGATCGCGTTGACGCGCATTAGCGCGATGTCGCCGATCCGGTCACTGACTCGTGCGTTGCAAACCTGGGTCCAGAATTTCTCGTCTCTTGCGGAATTGGTGGTGTTGAGGCCGACGTGGCTGAAACCGGTGATACCCGCATCCCGTGTGGCAAAGTAGCGCTTGCCGCTACGCTCCGGCCGGACCACCAGTTCGATCTGGTTGCCGGTGGGATCCTTGAAACCGATGAACGCTTTCACCTTGCGCAGCGCGCATTCGGTCGGCGTGCCCGCGTGCACGGGGTGACCCAGCCGATCCAGCGTCGCGGCGGCGGCGTCCAGTGTGCTCTCGTCTTCGACCTCGAATCCCACGGTCTGATCGCCTGGGTCGCCTTCAAAATAGCACAGCGTGTGTGCGCGATCGTCCGAACGGAGATACAGCGCCTTCCCCGACTGTTCACCGATCTGCAGTCCCAGGCATCTGGTCGCAAAGTTTTCGGCGTCTTCGAGATTGGACGTTCCCATTCTCACATAGGATAGATCCTTGAGTTCGATCATGTTGCTCTCCTGTGCAGGGGATGCTTCATCCGGCCCGGGCGGGCTGCAATTCGGCGATATCGGCGCATTCGCTTCCCCATTCGCAGAGCGAGGAAGCCTCGAGCGTAAATTGCCGGGGGCGATGGTGAGGTCCGATATCGCTCAGGCCGTAGCTGTATGAGAAAACATAACCCTCGGGCCCGGCAAATCGCAGGAATATCTGGCCCGATGTCGGTTCACGTCCAGGGCCTTGTACGATCTTGAGCTGACGCTCCTGGACGAAATAATTGTTCTGCATCACGGCATCCATGCTTTCGACACCGTACGAAACATAGACGAGGCCTGCTTTGTCGGAGGGATAGAGCACGACGCGGTGATGCTTCTGGTCGATCCCGAGATAAGTCACCTCGCCAACCCGGTCGGTTACCTTGGCATCCAGGATCGTCGTCCATAATCTGAGATCGTCTTTCATCGCGCGGCTGCGGAGGCCGACGCTTTGCAAGCCGGTGACGCCGGCGTCACGGCTCGGGAAATAGCGGCGGCCGCTTTGCGCCGGCCGCAAAACCAGATCGATTTCATTGCCGCTGGCGTCCTGGGCGATGAGCGCGCGGCGAACGAAGCGCCTGCCGCATTCATCCTCCGTTGCTTCGCGTGTGGAAAACCCATCGCTTGTCAGCGCTTCCGCCACGCGATCGAGCGCTGATTCGCCTGCGATCTCGATGCCAATGCTGGATTTTTCCGTTGCCGTGGTCAGACAGAGCGTGTGATAGCGCTGGTCGGAGCGGTACAGAAACGGTTCAAGCTTGTTGGGAACGTGTTCCAGCCCAAGGATATCCGTCGCAAACGTCGCCGCGGCCTGCGGTTGCGCAACCGCGAGCCGCACATAGCAGAGCTGGATGATCGAACTTGTTTGCGATGATGGTTGTCCCGGGCTGTTCATGCTCAGTGCTACTTTCGGGATTTGATCGACGAGGCGATATGCAGACGGATGATGTCGCGCCAGACCTTCAGTAATCGGGAAAATTGCTCGGGATCGTTTTCGATCAGGGTCCGTACTGAAAAGCCGCGGACCACGCTCATGGTCAGGGCGAGAATGTCACTGGCGAGCTGCTTTGGCAGACCCGCCGAAACCAGCGTATCAGCCCACGCAGCTTCAACGGAAAATCGGGTTGGCCGTGAGATCTGGTAGGTTTCGCGTTTGAGATTGTGCGAACTTTCGTCGCTCATGGCGATCGCAAGTTCGAGGAAAAAATAATCCCCGAAATAGAAGTCCCGGGCGTCCTGAATAATTCCCTCGATCGGGTCGCCAACCGTCCGGGCGGATTGTGCACGCCGTGCGCTCTGGGTCAGCGAAAGCTCGTTGACATATTGCAGGACCGCGACGACGAGGGCATGCTTGTTCTTGAAATGGTGCAGCAAGGCGCCGCGCGAGACGCCGGCGAGGTCGGCGACCTCGACCGTCCGCAACCCGCCGAAGCCTTTGGCGCGCACCAGCTTGATCGCGGCCTCCAGCAATTGCTTGCGCGTGGTCTCGCTGCGTTCCGCCTGGGTTCGGCGCGATGCGTATTTGGGCTCGGCGGAGCTGTCTCGGCGCGATCGCAGTTTTTGCCGCGGGGCGGCGGCCCGCAGCGTTGCGGGCGTAGGGCGGCCGGTCGGCTTTGGCTCTTTAGAATTCGACATAGACGCTTTCTTCAATGATGGTGACCGGGAACGTCCGCAGTGCCACCGTGCACGGCATGCCCGTGGGCTTGCCGGTGGTCACGTCAAAAGTCCCGAAATGCCAGGGGCATTCGACGATTTTTCCGCTTAGCATGCCTTCCTCCGACAGCGAGGCCTCGCCATGCGTACATAGATCCGCCGTTGCATAGATCGTTCCGGCCACATTATAGACGGCGAGCGTCGTCCCGTCAGGCATCGATGCGGGACGGATTTCGCCGTCGGGAAAGTCGGCGATGGCACCGATCAGAACGCTGCTGGTCATGATATCCGTCGTATCCGTCATAACATCGTGCTGCCGCCGTTGACGCTGATGACCTGTCCGGTCACGAACGAGGCTTCTTTCGAAGCCAAATAGCAAACCATGGATGCAACTTCGTCCATTTCGCCGGCGCGACCCATCGGCACCACGTCGACAAATCGTTGCAACGCCTGCGGCGACATCAAGGTCGCTTTCTGGACTTGTGGTGTGTTCACGATGCATGGCGCGACGACATTGAAGGTAATGCCGTCCTTGGCGAATTCGCGGGCGAGCCCGGTGACCATGGCATGGACACCGCCTTTCGCGGCATTATAGGCCGCGTGATCCCACAGGCCGTTGCGGACCGAATCGGCGCCGATATTCACGACGCGGCCATAGCCCTTGGCCTTCATGGTGGGAACGGCATGCCACGTGCACCACAGCGCGGTCCATAAATTGCGGTCTATCGTGGTGCGCAGGGTGTCCGGGGTGTGATCGAGGAACGGCTTGATGATGCCGCCGCCGGCATTGTTGACCAGCACGTCAATGGTGCCGTAGGCGTCGATCGCACATTTGATCAAGTCGCCCGCGACATCCTCTTGCGACAGGTCGCCTGTCTTGATTGTCGGCCTATTGAAGCCCGTTGCCTCGAGTTTTTCGGCAACGGACCTCAATCGCTTTTCATCGACATCCGAGATCACCAGGCGCGCGCCGGCTTCCGCGAAATGCTTGGCGATCACCGCGCCGATACCGCTTGCGGCACCGGTGACGACAACAACCTGACCGGAGAATTGCGAATTCATCTGGCGTCCGTCTTCATCTAGAGCACGATACTGATGCGGCCGTGCGGACGCAGCCCTTCGCTGCCGAGCAGGCATCGCTTTTCTCTGATAAGAAAATCTTCCCCGTTGGTCGTCAGCCGATAGTTGCTGGTCCCGAAATACAAATCGGTGGTGCCGTCCTTGGTCCGGAGCGTGTGAAACACGCAGCTCACTTCCATCTCCTGATCGGTCCTGGCGCGAATCCGTACATTGCCGACGATTCGACTGGTTTTCGAGTGGGGAAATTCGGCGTGCGCGGTGCGTTTCATCAAACGCTTGACCCGTTCACCGAGCCTGATCCGGTCATCGGCGATATAAAACAGGCTGCTGTCCGGTGACGCATCGGGCGGCAGGTCGGTGCAGGGTACTTCGTATTTAGCGTCGTCGGTGAACAGGGTCAGCCATTCCGGCAGCCGCCATCGATCGAGCAGATCGGCCTCGGCAAACAGGAAGTCTTCAACGTCGGATCGGCTTACGGAATGCATGTCGACCTCCTTTAGGCTGCAACGCCCTTGATCTGCGGGATTGGCGTCGGGAACATCTGCCTGTTCCACTGGGTCCAGAAGGCGCGCATCTGAAGCTCGTCGTTGTAGGAGGGTTTGTCCTTGCCCATGCCCTTTGAGATGTCGTTCCACTGCGCTTCCTTCGAATTCTTGAATCCACGCTGACAATGCTCGAGCGCCTCGGCATCGTCGGGCGTTGCGAATCCTCCCGGGCCGAGGAATTCGAGGAAATTGTTGAGGCGGTATTTTCGTGCCCAGGACGTCTCGTCATTCGGCGCCAATGCCCAGGCGTTGATGACCATGTAGTCTGGCGCCATCGGGAAATAGGTTCGGACCGTCAAGGCCATGATATCGTTGACGACCAGATTCGGAAAAATGAAGAGATTGCGATTCATCAGCGCGATCCGGTCCGCGCGCTCCTTTCCAAACCGCTCGAGCAATTTATCGTACTGCCTGCCGATTTCGGATTTGCCGGCCTCTCCCCAGCCGGGAATCCACTGGGCGACCGGGCGTCCCCACGGTGCGCCATACTCCAGAACGGCATGTCCGTTTCCTAGATCGTGACCGAAGCCACCCATCCGCCCGGTGCTCAGATTGTCCGTGGTATTCATCAGAATATCGAAATAACTCGCGTGCGTGGTGGCGGCGTGATAGCCGTCGATGCTGTTCTCCGTCAGCAATTTCCAGTTCGCGCGGATCGAGTATTCCTGACTGCCGGCAACGATCGACATGCCGGCGTCGGTCTGGTCGCAGATCACGTCGAGATATTCCCGGGCGCCTGCGAGATAGTCGACCAGCGGGATGATGTTGCGGTCGAATGAGACGAAGTTGAAATCCCTGTAGGTTTCGAAGCGCGGCGCCGCCTGCATGTTCGAGGTTTCGCGATCCTTGAAGCCCTCAGGGTAGGAATCCTCACCCGGCTGGCTTCGCAGCTTGCCGTCGGAACCAAAAACCCAACCGTGATAAAAGCACTGGAACGACTTGGCGTTGCCCTTGCGCTCGCGGCAAACCTGCGCACCGCGGTGCGGGCAGGTATTCATCAATGCCCTGAGCTGCCCCTTGCTGTCGCGGGTGAAGAGAATGCTGCGGCCGGCCACGACCCGGCTGATGAAATCGCCAGGCTTCGGCAATTCCGAGGAGTGTCCGAGATAAAGCCAGCAACGATCGAAAATTCGTTCCTTCTCCGCCTCATAGATCTCAGGATCGACGAAGTTGCGGCGCGCGACCTTGAATATCCGTTGGGCCGGGTCCACGAGCAGGGCCGGTTGGGCGTTGTCCGCGTTCATGGCGTTTCCTTTCTATCAGGCAAGTCTATCAGGCAAGCGTGCGCTTCAGTTCGAATTGCGGGTTTTCGAGGTCGCTCCTGCGGACCGTCTTTCGCGACGCGACAAGGCGGCGCAGGACCGACATCTCGCGCGCGGAATTGACCGCAATTCCGCCGACGACCTCATGGTCGCGAACACTCAGCGTCGTGAAGCGTCCATTGGCGACGTCGCCCCTGACGATCTCGTCGCCGCCGCCGGGATGGCCGACGATCTGGATATTGGCGTCATATTGGTCGGACCAGAACCAGGGCGGTGCGTCATAGACGGTGGCTTCGCCCGCGATGTTTTTTGCGGTGGAGATCGCTTGATTCTGCGCGTTCGCCCAGTTTTCGAGCCGTATCCAGCGGTCGTGACACCGGCTCCATTGTTCGGCGACATCTCCTGCCGCATGGATGCCGTCGATATCGGTAGCACCCGAAGCGTTCACCTTGATGCCGTGAAGGGTCCGCAGTCCAAGCGCGTGAGCAAGATCGACCGATGCCTCCACGCCTATGCCGACCAGGACAATGTCGGCGGTAATGATGGTTCCATCTTCCAGTTCGACGCCGTCGGCGGCTGAGCACTTGATCGAAGCGCCACAAACGATGTTCACACCCTTCCCGGCGTGAAGTGTTTCGGCGTATCGGCTGAGCGTCGGCGAGCCGATCTGGGGCAGCACGGTTGCAGCCTTCTCAAGGACGGTGACATGGCAACCGCGCGCGATGGCCGCGGATGCCACTTCGAGGCCAATGACGCCGCCGCCAACCAGGACGACCTTCTTGCCGGGCTGCAACGCGTTCCGCAACGCCAGCGCATCGTCCATGCAGCGCAGGTAGCGGACCGGCAGGGGACCGGCTTCCAGCTCAGGCATCCGGCGCGGATGTGTGCCCGTCGCCAGCAGCAGCTGGTCAAAGGCAAATTGTCTTCCATCTTCAAGACCAATCTCGCGCCGCTCGATATCGGCCGCAACGACGCGGGAAGACGTGCACAAGGTTACGTCGATCTCGGCCCAATCTTGTGCGCTGCGGATAAACGCCGGATTGGGTTCGTGATCGAGCAGGATGGCCTTGGAGAGTTGCGGTCGTTCGTAGGGAAGGTGGGCTTCCTCGCCGAGCAAGGCGATCGGTCCGGTATGCCCGGCGGCACGCAACGCCTCCGCCGCGCGGCCTCCGGCCTGGCCGGCTCCGACAATCACGACGCGCGTCTTCGACAGGTTCACCGCGTTCGCTCCCTTGTGGCCTCGCAGATGCGAAAGCCATCGTGACGCTTTCAAAAGACGTCTTGACACCAAGTTAGAAACAATCAATCCTGTTTGTAAAGTAAAAACTGCGCAGGTCGAGGCTCCGTTCACGGTTGTCCCGATCCGCAAAAAAGCTCGCAAAGAGCAACAGGGAGAGACGCGGTGGGCGCTGTGATCGATGTTCACACCCATATTGTGCCTTCGCGATTGGCCGCGGATCCCAAACGGGACCGCCGATGGCCGAGCGTCGAGTTATCCGGCGGCGATCAAGCCGCGGTGATGATTGCGGGCAAGGTGTTTCGCAAAATCGATACGCGATCCTGGGACGTCGACCGGCGTCTTGAGGACATGGTCGAAGATGGCACCGACATGCAGGTGCTGTCGCCGATGCCGGAACTGCTGTCGCATTGGCTGCCCCCGGACGATGCGGAATATCTCGCCGATGTGATGAACGATGAGATCGCGGCGATGATGGCGCGCGCGCCACGCCATTTCGCCGGCATTGGAATGGTTTGCGCGCAAGACGTTGCGCGCGCGGTGCGCCAGCTGCAAAAGATCAAGGCGCAAGGCTTTGCCGGGATCGAAATCGGCACGCATATCAATGGTACAGCACTTGGCAACGAGAGCCTGTTTCCGCTCTATGAAGCCGCCGAAGCGCTGGATCTCGGAATTTTTGTGCACCCGTTGCACCCGGCCGGCATGGAACGGGTCGACGCCAGTCCGGAGTTTGCGGCGACCGCCGTATTCCCGTTGGAGACCGCGCTGGCCTCGGTGTCGCTGCTCGCGGCCGGGGTTTTGGAGCGGTTTCCGCGCTTGCGCATCCTGCTGAGCCACGGTGGCGGCGCGCTCTCATGGATCTTACCGCGGATGGATTTTGGCTGGTCGCTTGGCCTGAAAGGCAAGATGACACAGCCGCCTTCGAAGAGTGCCCGTCAGTTCTGGTATGATACGATTCTCTACGATCCTGCATCGCTATCATTCCTCGCCAATGCAGTCGGCAGCGATCACATCGTCGTCGGGTCCGATTATCCCTTTTCGATCAGGCAGAAGCAGCCGGGCGCTTTCGCGACACGGGCCCTGGATAACGAAGCCGTTCTGGCCGCCAACGCGCTGGCGTTCCTCGGCCAAGCGCACGACGTAAAGCAATTGGACCGGGTGCCGAGTTCGTCGTCGGCAGAGGGGAGCCGCGCGCGTGGTTGAGTGCCGGTCGCTTCCCCAGATGTGTTTGTTGGGTCCGATGCCGCCGCGAACGCCGGGCCGCAGCGACGCGCAAGTCCCCTCGGACGCCGACCGGGGCGAAAGCAAATATGGCCGGATAGCCTTTGTCTATTTCTATCAGGAAGGCGCGCAAGCCGATCCGGCCTTCGGCCTGCTGGACATCGAAATAGCGATCCAGCGTCGCGGCGCCAACGCGTTTCAGTTCGAAATCTACTGTATCGGCGATGGCTATCAGAGCGGGCACGGTTCAAGCAAGCCGCAGCCGCTTTCGATCGAATTCCGCGTCGGGGCCCGCACTGCTGCAAGAGCGGATTGGCCGTATCCGACCATTCTCAACGGTCACATGGACGCCCTGACATTCTCCGCGCCGATTGCGCTTAGCGACGGCGATTTCGAGCAGATCGACAGCGCCTGGCTTCCGTCGGTCCGTGCCGAGGCGACGATATGCCTGGAGTAAATGCCGTGCCCGGCGGGATGATCATGCTCGGAACGCGCGCCGTAGCGCGGGAAAAATTGCTCGACAACGGCGCGCGCGCGGCGACGGCCCTCGACCAGCTCGGCGTTCGCGAGGGCGACGCGATCGCGCTGCTGATCCGCAACGATCCCTGCTATTTCGAAATCATCCAGGCCGCGGCGCATCTCGGTGCCTATGTTGTGCCGCTCAACTGGCACAGCACGGCCGACGAGGTCGGTTACATCCTGTCGGATTGCACGCCGCGAGCCTTGATCGGACATGCCGATCTGATCGAGCGGGTTGCGGGCGCAATTCCCGTTGATCTGCCGGCCTTCACCATCGCCGACCATGCCGGCGCCATCTCGGCCGCGTCTTCGCATGCGAACGAATGGTCCGCATTCCGCGACCAGGCCGAGCCCTGGACCAAGCCGGCGCGAGCGCCGCGCGGCACCATGATCTATACGTCTGGGACGACCGGACACCCCAAGGGCGTTCGGCGCGCACCCATGAAGCCGGAGCAGGTCAAGAAAAACGCCGCGCTGCTGCGGGATATCTACGGGATAGAGGACGGCATGCGGGCCTTCGTCTGCGGCCCGCTCTATCACGCCTCGCCCGGTGCGTTCGCGCGGCAGGCCTTTCAACACGCCGATTTGACGGTGCTGCAGCACAGTTTCGATCCGGAAGATCTGCTTCGTACCATCGCCGAGCATCGCATCACGCATTTGACAATGGTGCCGACGATGTTCGTGCGCTTGTTGCGGCTCGATGAAAAGCTGCGTGGGCGTTACGACGTGTCGTCGATCCGCTGGGCAACCCATACCGGCGCGGCATGTCCGCCGGATGTGAAGCGGCAGATGATCGATTGGTGGGGCCCGGTCATTCACGAGACCTATGGCGCCACGGAAACCGGTCCCGCGGTGGGATGCGATTCGCTGGAATGGCTCGCGCACCCTGGCACGGTCGGCCGACCCATGGCAGGCACCGAAATCAAGATTTACGATGAGGACGCAAACGAATTGGGGCCGGCCGGCATCGGCGAGATATTCCTGCGCACCGAGGCCTATTCGGATTTCACCTATCATGGCCGCCCGGACCAGCGACTTCAGGTCGATCGCGGTGGGCTCGTGACCTGCGGTGACGTCGGCTATCTGGATGCGGACGGGTTTCTCTTCATCTGCGATCGCAAGCGCGACATGGTCATCTCGGGCGGCGTCAATATTTATCCCGCCGAAATCGAGAATGCCCTGGTCAATTGCCCGGGCGTACGGGACTGCGCCGTATTCGGTGTGCCCGACGAGGAATTCGGCGAGAGCCTGGTCGCGGCAATCGAGGCGGAGCCGGGCGCGGAGCCGACGCCGACGGATATCGGCGCCTTTCTGGCATCGCGCCTTGCGCGTTTCAAAATTCCGAAGCGGTTTGTGTTTCACGACGCCCTGCCGCGAGAAGCCAGCGGAAAAATCTTCAAGCGCAAGCTGCGCGATCGTTACCTTCAATCGTCCGCCGTTGCAGGCGCTTAGTCGCTTGCCCGGCCCAACAGGAGACCAAGAGTGGACCTTACAGCCAAATTCGTCGACGTCGCCGGCGCCCGCACACGCTATTACGATATCGGTCAGGGCGAGCCCACGATCCTGATCCACGGCGGTGGTCCGGGCGCGTCCGGCTTCAGTAACTATCGCAAGAATGTCGAGCGGCTGGCGGCCGGCCGCCGCGTCATCGTGGTCGATTTGCCGGGCTTCGGCGAGACCGAAGGTAAACTGAAGGAAGGACCGATCTTTGCGGTGATGGGCGATTTTGTCCGCAGCTTCATGGACGTGATTGGCGTCCAGAAAGCGAGCTTCGTCGGCAATTCATTGGGCGGCGCGACCGCCTTGATGGTGGCGTTGCGGGCACCGGATCGCGTCAACCGGCTGGTGCTGATGGGGACCGGCGGCAGTCAGGCGATCTTTACGCCGATGCCGACTGAAGGCTTGCGGCGGATGGCGACGTTTCATGGCGGCGAAGGACCGACACTGAAGAAACTGAAGGGCGTGATCGAGCTTCTGGTGTTCGATTCGTCTTCCATCACCGAGGAATTGATGGCGGAGCGGCTGAAGGCTGCGACGCGAACCGACGCCATCGATATCTTCAAGCGGCCGCCGATGGATATCTGGCGCGAGGATCTCGCATCGCTCAAGCACAAGACGCTGATCGTATGGGGGCGCGACGATCGCGTCGTTCCGCTTGATTCCAGCTTTATCCTGCTGAAGACGATGCCGAACGCGCAACTGCATGTTTATCCCAAATGCGGGCATTGGGCACAGTGGGAAAAGGCCGACGAGTTCAACGCACTGGTCGCCGACTTCCTGGACCGGGCATGAGCGACGCCGTCATCGTAAATCGGTTGGCGACGCGGTTGTTGGCCGCGGAAGCCGACTGCGCGCCGATCGATCCGATCGCCGCTGAACTCGGCAGCAAGCAAGTCGCTTCAGCCTATGCGGTGCAGGCAGAGGTGACCAAGCGCGGGCTAGCCGGCGGACGGCGGCTGGTCGGCCGGAAGATCGGATTGACCTCCAAAGCGGTGCAGCAGCAGCTTGGGGTCGACCAACCGGACTATGGCGCGCTGTTTGCCGACATGGAGGTCGCGACCGGTGGCGAGGTTCAACGCGCAAAACTGATCCAGCCTCGTATCGAAGCGGAGATCGCCATCGTCCTCGATCGCGATTTGCCGGAACCCGACGTCACGATGGGCGAATTGATGCGCGCGGTCGCTTATGCCGTGCCCGCGCTGGAGATCGTCGACAGCCGCATCAGCGATTGGAAGATCACCATTCTCGATACGGTGGCGGATAACGGCTCAAGCGCGCGCTTCGTGCTGGGCGCGGCACCAAAACGCCTGACGGATGTCGATCTCGAAGCCTGCGGCATGGCCATGACCCGCAACGGGGCCGTGGTGTCGGTCGGGTCCGGGGCTGCTTGTCTTGGACATCCACTCAAGGCGGCGTTGTGGCTGGCGCGGGCGATGGCCGTCGCAGGCCATTCGCTGCGCGCGGGTGACGTCGTGCTGACGGGGGCGCTCGGACCGGTGTCGCCGGCCGCGGCCGGCGAATTCTACGAGGCGCGGATATCGGGATTTGCGCCCGTCAATGTACGTTTCGTTTAGCCGCGCGTAGGCTGAGGACTACCGGTTCGACCGTCGAATTCGGCCGGACCGGCAACGAAAAACAATGTTCCGGAGGAGGTCGCCATGAGTTCAATCACCCGACGGTCCGCTATTGTCGGTGCTGGTGCCGCAGCCCTGACGCTGGGGCGTCCGAGAAGCGCGTTTGCCGCGAAGAATTATGATACCGGCGTCACCGATACCGAGATCAAGCTCGGTACCACCTCGCCCTACAGCGGCCCCGCGTCGGGCTTTGGCGTCTACGGCCAGGCCCAGACCGCGTATTTCAACATGGTCAACGACCGCGGCGGCATCAACGGCCGCAAGGTCAATCTGCTCTCGCTCGACAACGCCTACACGCCGCCGAAAACCCTCGAACAAACCCGCAAGCTGGTCGAATCCGACGAGGTGTTCGCGATCGCGGGCATGCTCGGCACGTCGCCGAATTCGGCGACGCAGAAATATCTCAATGGCAAGAAAGTCCCGAACCTGTTCCTGACCTCGGGCGCCGAACGTTTCAACGATCCGAAGGAGTTTCCCTGGATCGTTCCGTTCTATCCGATCTACGTCGCGCAGAGCGCGGCCTTCGGAAAGTACATTCTAAAGGAAAAGCCCAATGGCAAGATCGCGGTACACTATTTGAACGACGATCTCGGCAAGGATTTCCTGCGGGGTCTCAAGAAAGGCCTCGGCGACAAGGGGGCGGCCATGATCGTCAAGGAGATCGGCCACGAACTGTCCGAACCGTCGATCGACAATCAGGTTGCCGATTGTATGGCCGCGGGCGCCGACGTGTTTGTTCAGTTGACCGCGTCGAAATTTGCCGCCCAGGGTATTCGCAAAGCCGCGGCGCTGAACTGGCATCCGCTCTACATCGTGAACTCCAATTGCAGCTCGATCGGCGGCACGCTGGCGCCGGCCGGCCTCGACAACGCGAAAGGCCTAGTCTCGGCGTGGTGGGAGATCAATCCAACGGATCCTGCGGAAGAAAACAACCCGGCGGTCAAAGCCTATGCGGAGTTTCTGCGGAAATATCTGCCCGCCATCCGCATCGACGACAACACCGCGATCCCCGGCTACAACAATGCCTACATGATCGAGCAGGTGCTCAAACGTTGCGGCGACGATCTGACGCGCGAAAACCTGTTGAAGCAGGCCACCTCGTTGAAGGACGAAAAGCCGCCGCTCTATCTGAGCGGCATCAAGGTCTATAACTCATCCACCGATTACCGTGCGGTTCATAACCTTCAGCTCAGTCGGTTTGATGGCAAGCAGTGGGTTGCGATCGGCGACCTGACCGATCTTGACGATCCCGCAACCTGAGTGAGACGCCGGAATGATCGGTTCGAGCGAGGAATTATGACAGGCTCCATGCGACCGCTGTATAACGCGGCCGACCTCAAGCGTCTCATCGACCCCAAAGTCGTAGCCGTCGTTGGCGCGTCGGAAACGCGCGGCTCGTTCGGCGAGCGCACGCTGTCCAACATGTCGGGCTTTTCGGGCAAGGTTTTCGCGATCAATCCGAAATACCAGACCCTGCTGGGCCGGCCTTGCGTGCCGTCTTTGGCGGATATGCCGGAGCGTCCGGATTGTGTGGTGTTGTGCGTCGCGCGGCAAATGGTCGAGAGCATGATCGAGGCTGCGGCTGTGGCCGGGGCAGGCGGAGTCGTCGTCTACGCCTCGGGCTTTGCCGAAACCGCCAAGCCGGATCGCATCGAGGCGCAAGGGCGCCTGATCGAGGTCGCCCATCGCACCGGCGTGCGCGTGGTCGGCCCGAATTGCGTTGGGCTGGCCAATACGCGTTCGGGGGCCGGACTGAACTTCATGCCGGACTATGCCGGCATGGGGCACAGACGCGGCCCCATCGGGATCGTGTCGCAAAGCGGAGCCCTGGGCTACACCGTGCTGCAGGGCATGGAGCGCGGGATCGGATTTTCGCATTATCTCGCGGCAGGCAATTCCTGCGATGTCGACGTCTGCGATTTTATCTCTTACCTCGCCGAAAACGACGATACCCGTTCCATTATCTGCCTGCTGGAGGGCGTCAAGGATGGCGACCGCTTCCTGAGCGCGGCGCGCAAGGCACGCGACGCTGGCAAGGCGCTGATCGTCTACAAGACCGGCAACAGCGAGACTTCCAGCAAGGCCGCGATGTCGCACACCGGGACGATGGTCGGATCGGTCGTCGCCTACCAGGCCGCGTTGGCCGAGGTCGGCGCCATCGCACTCGATAATCTCGAGGCGGTACTGGAGACTGCCTCGTTCTTCGCCAAAGCTGGCGCGCCGACTCGCGGAAGGGGCGCTGGGATTCTCTCGACGTCGGGCGGTGCCGCGGTGATTTGCGCCGACAAGGCCGAAGCACATGGCGTGCCGTTGCCGTCACTCGAGGCCAGAACAGCCAGCGCGTTGCACGAAGTCGTGCCGGACTTCGGCTCGGTCGCCAACCCGTCGGATCTCACCGCTGAAGTGCTGAAGACGTCGGAGACATTCGGATTTTGCCTCGACGCCTTCCTCAACGATTCCGGCTTCAGCGCGCTGGTGATGCCGATGATCTTCGCGCACGCCTCGTCGAGCGGTGCGCGGGCGCCGACCATCGTCGAGGCGGCCAGTCGCACCGATCGACCGCTCGCCGTGGTCTGGATGAACGAGTGGTACCAGGGACCGGGCAGCGAGATCCTTGATGCCGATCCCAAGGTCTGCATGTTTCGCTCGGCGGATCGCTGCTTCGCGGCGCTGAAAGCCTGGTTCGATTGGCACGAACATCGCGCCAGCCACAGGACGCCGGCGCCACGACGATCATCCCTGTCGGCCGAGCTGGCCGCGCGCGGCATCCTTTCCAGCGCGAAGGCCGGCGGCGCGGCGCTATCGGAAACCGATTCCAAGCGGGTGCTCGACTGCTATGGCATCGCGATCCCGCTGGAAATCCTTGCGAGCGGCCCCGAACAGGCCGTGCGGGCCTCACGCGAGATCGGGGGCCCGGTGGCACTCAAGATCGTGTCGCCCGACATTCTCCACAAGACCGAGGCGGGCGGCGTCAAATTGGGACTGTCAACGCCGCAGGACGTCAGCGCGGCCGCGGCGGACATTCTGGCGTCGGCCAAGCGATACGCGCCAGAGGCCCGGATCGACGGCGTCAGTGTGCAGCAGATGGTCCCACCGGGGATCGAAATCGTGCTCGGCGTCAAGAACGATCGCCAGTTCGGCCCGCTGGTCGCGGCCGGACTTGGCGGGATCATGGTTGAACTGCTCGGCGACACCAAAGTGCGGCTTGCTCCCGTCGATGACCAGGCGGCGCGTGCGATGCTCGCCTCGTTGAGGGGGCATGCGTTGCTGACGGGCTTCCGCGGCAGGCCCGGCATCGATATCGACCGGCTGGTCGATATCATCTGCCGGCTGTCGGAGCTGGCGCATGATCTGCGCGATGTGATCGATCAGATCGACGTCAACCCGGTGATTGCGTCCGCTGATGGCGCCATCGCCGCGGATGCATTGATCGTGTGCCGATAATGGCGCGGGCCTTATGGTGCCCAACCGTCCGCGTGAGCTAGGCCATGAACCCATAAATCCGCCGGGCTGACGCTGCGCCAGAGTCCGCTTTGTCCCGATAGCCGACGTGTTGCTGCATAGCAGCGGAACGACGCGATGTGCCAAGCCGACGTACGCCTCTCGTCAGAACCGGTACGCCGACGCGGGCTCTCGTACTCTGGTTGCATCCAGCGATTAAGCCCTGATTAAGTGTGTCCATGACAATGACGAGCAATTTCCGTTGGATCGGCCATAGTGAAGATTGCGCCGCCTCGCCTAAACTGACCAAGCCATAATGCGTCCCTCGCTTCGTTCCAATCACTTTATCCTGGAAGCATTTGATCGCGATTTGTGGTGCCCGATTGCGCAGACCCTGTTTCATGCCGCCGACATCGCGGCCCTTCGCGCAATCCTCGAGGAAGATGCGAACGACGATCCCGAGCTGCGCCACTGCTATCATCTCGACAACCACCAGCTCGCGGCGCTGGCCGCGCGCTTCGGCGTCAAATTCGATCGCTCCGAGTTCGCGTCAGCCGACCTCGTGATCGGGCTCTTCCGATGGCATCCCCTGAGTGAAGCGCCCTACCTGATCCACACCGGATATGAGCTGCCGCTCCTCCTGGACGGCCGGAAGAAGCTCGCGCGGATGATACACGAATATCCACCGATGACATTCGACGGCGAACACCGCTTCGATCATTGGGTGGCCGAAGGGCTGCTGCACCGGGAAGAGGTCATCGAGCCATTCGATGCCCCCACCAAGGGATATCTTGGCCTGCGGACCGTCTTCTACACGCCGAAGGGCGAGGAGTGGCGGATTCCGGCGCGTGAGCTGATATGGCGAGGCTGTCGCAAAGGCTGGAACGAGCATTTCGAGCGGCTCGAGGGCATGCTGTTCGGCTATGAGGACTGGCAGAACGACTGGTGGATCGATCAGAAGTCACAGCGCGGCGCCTTCGGCGGGCTACTGCTCTGCTGTCCTGTCACCGCAGCCGGATTGGCATGGATGGAGACGGCCGGCTTTCGTGCACTTCCGCCGGTCGAAGGGCCTGCCTTTGTGATTGCCAGCTATGACGCAGACGAAAAAGACCAACTGGACGCCTTGATGCGCGAGGGCCTCGATCGTGTCGCGGTGGCGCGCTTTAACGTCGGCGGTCGGGACGTGATGGATTTCATCGACCTTCGCCATGCTGGCCCGTGGCATGTCTCGGGAGAGCGGATCCGCGATCTGAACAGGAGCCTGCTCGGGCCGGTCGTGATCGTCGCTCGCCGACACGATCTTGTCTCATCGGAACGCGCCTGAGGTCTGCTCCGGGTCATTATGCGAAATGCTCATCCCGAGTGGATGTTTTCCGCTTTGCCTCCGATAACGGACATCGGGTGACCGCGCCGCCGCATCTGCCGAGCGGGTCTAGTAGCTGCTCCAGCGTAGCTCGCGCATGGACGCGGAGCCCGCGTGCCCAGCCATCGGACCACAACAGCTTCGCGGTATCGTCGCAGAACAGACACGTGGCTTTTCGATCAAGGCGATCTTAAAAATGCTAAGATCATCTTTAAGTTGTTCGAAACAACCCAGGTGTATCAGTCGGGCATGACGACATTCATCGCATTGCTTGGTGTTGCAGGGCTCGCCTATCGCGTGTTCGTGAAGGGCGAAACCATCTTTGTCAAAAACCCCAATTGGAAAATGAGGGGGCTCTCATGTCTCGCCATGGGTATGGCATTGATCGCGCTATCCGTTTTCATCCTGATCGCTTCGTATGTACACCACCTCCCGGTACCGGGCATCAACTGGGCCATGCTCGTGCTTGGCGGCTCCATAATAGTGTTGGGTGTTCGGGTCATGAAGCGCTCGCCTGCCGCATAGCGTTAAACTAGACCACTGAGTTTCGCTTTGGGTCATTCGCTACACGCGCGCCCCGGCGGCAAGTCCGGTCATGTCGGCTATGCTGCCGAAACCGGAAGTAAATTCAGAAGATTAGCGGCTTCGCTATAGCCCGGTGCCGGTTGATCACGGAGCAAAATAGGTCTTGACATGAATTTGCTGAGTTGCCCGTCGTGCCAATGTGTCGCAGCGATCGCGCTTGATCGCGAAGGCAAATCAGCTTCACTTCTTAGGCCATCCCGTCCCACCAGAGGGGCGTATGCGCATTCGTCACGAAACGCGGGTCGGGGAGCGATGGACGCGAAGGCTGCGACTGACGAGCGTGGCTGAAGCGTACGGCAAAGTCGTGTGGTCCTGACGCCCCGATGGCAGGTGTCAAGTTCGCAGGGAGCTCGCGCTTCTTGGGATCGACGGTGACAAGCAAGCTTTGGTCTCACCGGGGAGAGCACGATATAAGCCGTAAAGCCATTGCGCAGGGAAGGCCGGAGTGTTTCCGCTGAACCTGTATGCTCATGTGCGTTTTTTTATCTACCTTTGCACATGAGACCGCGGGTGCAGCGCGCACCCGGTCTTCCCTGCGCCCTCTGTTTTTGGAGGGACAGCGATGATGCAGCAACTCGGGCGCTTGCGCGCAGCGAGACCGCTGAGCTGTTTGAAATTCGAATCTGAAATTTGAATCAGCCGCGATGGCGCCTGAATTCTAAAGCGTGATGACTTTGAGTTAAATCAGCAAACGTGCAATTTCAGGTGAGGGGACCTCTCCGCGAGTCAGAACTTGTTGCAAGAGCCCCTCACCCCAACCCTCTCCCCGCAAGAGCGGGGCGAGGGAGAAGAGTTGCCGTTGCGATGTTCCAACCTGATCTCATACCGCTATAGGGCGTAGCCGAAATCGGCGCCGAGCTTCGCCGTCATATGCGGGCGACCGAAATCGGCCCATGACGTCGTTTCCGGCAAGGTCAGCGAGATCGCGCGAACCATGAAAGTATCGGGATCGGTGACGCCGCTGGGTTGGATACCGCGATCGCGATAGGCGCTGACCGCTTCGAGCAGCAGCCGCCGTGTCATGACGATGCCGGTGTCGCTTGAACCCAGATGCTCCTTGCTGCGGTCGAAGATCGGACGGATGCCCGATTGGCACGCGCCGTCCTGGACCCAAAGCCCAGGCAATCCCGAAAACCAAGTGTCGACCTGGCTTTGATAGTCGAACCGGTAACCGTTTTCGCGGGTGAATTTGGTCCAATAGTCCGCATAAGGCACGGTCGGGTCACGCTTGACGAAGGCGTGCTTGCTGGGGTGGCCGGTCTCGCGGCCATTGTGGCCTTCCTCGAATATTTCACGCGTCTTGGCCGGCAGCGGCTCGGAGGGATGATAGGAGAAGAAGATGCAGAGCGTGTGGTTGTCATCCATCGGCACCCAGGCGTGGCCACTCAGATCGGGGAATTTCGATTGCGGCGGCACCAGCGAATAAAACGGCATCATGAACTGGTTGACGCGCCAATAGAGCCTTTGGTCGCCGAGCTGTCGCTTTGCCGCGATGCTCATGCCGAAATCCTGCCGGATGCATTCGAAAGTCGGCCGCAGGTCGCGCTTGGCCAGCCATTCGTTGATCAGGCCCTTGGAGTCGATGCGACCGTGCAGGATCGGCGCATGTGCCGAATCGATTTCGCCTTCCAGCGCCTGCAGCCAGTTGCATTCCTGCACCCGCATCGAGACTACGACGCTCTCGGCGGGAACGAGATTCCATTCGACATTCGGCAGTGGCGGCAGTTCGGCCGTTTCGGGTCCCATATAGGTCCAGACCATGCCGTTACGCTCCCGGCAGGGGTATGCGGTGATCTTGACCTTGTCCTTGCGCCGGCTCTTCGCCGGTTCGGCCGGCATGTCGGTCACAGCACCGGTCACGTCGTATTTCCAGCCATGATAGACGCAGCGCAAGCCGCAATCCTCGTTGCGGCCGAACATCATCGGCGCGCCGCGATGCGCGCACGCATTGGCCATCAGGCCGACGCGCCCTTGTGAGTCGCGAAAGGCGACTAGGTCTTCTCCCAGCAGCATCACGCGCTTCGGCTGGCCGTCCGCGACCAGATCCCGTGAGAAGAAGAACGGTATCCAGTACAGACGGAACAGCGACCCCATCGGCGTTTCGGCCCCGACCCGGACCAGCGTTTCGTTGTCTTGATGTGAAAGCATGGTCGTTTCCTTATCCAGCGGCCTCGCGCGGAGGCTAGCGTTTTCTTTGTTTTGCGGCGCCAGTCGCCGCAGCTGCGTCGCGCGCGATCAGCGCGACGATGTCGTCCGGAAGCCCGGCCTGTTGCGCGACCCAGACGGGGTCGCAATCCCTCAGCGGCGGACGCGGAACCGGCGGATGTTTGCCGGCGCCGACCATTGCAACGATCGTCTCGATCCGCAGCCGCTCGAGGCGTTGCAGGGCCTCTTCCACCACCGGCGCTTCGGCGCGGCAGCCGGGCAGGTCGAGGTAGGACACGCGGGTAAGCCAGGCGCCTGAATTGGTCTCGACGGTCTCGGCTTCCAGCATGTAGGGCACGGCGAGGTAATCCCTGAGCCGCATCGGATTTCCGCTCATGATCGAACCTTATCGAGCTTTGGGCACTGCGGATCTGGTCTCCGCCATTATACTACGTATACGTAATAACACCCCGCTGACCGACGAACAAGACCCATCCGATGCGTCATGAGCATGCCTGGTGTCGGCAGGCGAGGGGCCAGCGTTGCGGCTTATTTCAAGGGGGTGGGCTTGCCGGTGCCATTCCGTTCTCGATCGGGTTCCGCGACCAGCTTGACGCACCGCATGAAGTGCGCCCGATCCTCCGGCGGCAAGGGAGCGAGCAATGCTGCCTGCAGCCGCGCGGCGCCGGCGACGATTTTCAACAGCACGGCCTTGCCGGCCGGCGCCAGCAACACCTCGGCGGAGCGGCCATCGCTGCCGTTGTTGCGCTTGGTGATCAGCGAGCGCTTCACCATCCGGTTGATCATTTCTCCGAGCGTGCTGCGATCGATGCGAATGTGGTTGGAAAGTTCGGTCAGGGTCAAGGTGCCCAGCTGATGCAGCGTCAGCAGCACGCCGAACTGCCGCGGTGTGATGTCGTTTTGTCTGGTCAGTTGTTCATAAAGCGCGGTCGCGCGGGTATCGAGCAGCCGCACCAGAAAACCGAGGCCCTTTTCGAGCTGCAGCGTACGCGCGGTGTCCGCCGGTGACCTCTCTTCCGTAGCGGAACGTGCGTCTGATTTTGGCGGGGTCTTCATCGGACTCTCTGAACGGAGAAGGAAAACACCGCTTGATAACACGATGTTTGGAAGACCTGAATAAACCTATATCGGCATGACAGGAGTAAACGACGTCACTCAGGAAGGCTCAGGATCGTTTTGAGCAGTTTCGGAAACCGTGCATTGATGTCCTCCTCGCGCAGGACATTACGGTGTTCGACACCTTGCTTTGACGTCCGGACCAGGCCGGCCTCCCGCAGGATCCGAAAGTGATTGGACAAGGTCGACTTGGCCATGTCAGGGCAAGGCGCCGCCTCGGTGCACGACATGCACTCGTCCTTGGCGACCAGGCTCTTGATAATGCGCAGCCGCATCGGATCCGCGAGGGCTGCAAGCACCCCGGCCAATGTGATCTCGTCTCGCGGTGGGTGGACGAACTGCACCATGCGCAAAATATAGCATCCCCCTTGAACTCGTTCAATGGTTCACTAGTTCTGAACTATTGAATATCGGCGTTCTGCCGGATGAGGGGGACCTGCTATGACCAAGCGACTTGAAGGAAAAGTGGCACTTGTGACCGGTGCATCCAAGGGAATCGGCGCTGAAATCGCCGCCCGGCTCGCGGCCGAGGGTGCGGCGGTCGCCGTGAACTATAGCTCCAGCAAGGAGGCCGCCGACCGCGTGGTCGCGGCCATCATCGCCAAGGGAGGCAAAGCCGTCGCCGTCCACGGTAACTTGGCTGATGCCAAAGATGTGAAAGGCGTGGTCGCGGAAACTGTCAAGGCGTTCGGTGCGATTGACATCCTGGTCAACAATGCGGGCGTATACGAATTCGCGCCGCTGGAGGCCATCACCCCCGAACACTTCCACAGGCAATTCGATCTCAATGTGCTCGGCCTGCTGCTGGTTTCGGGGGAAGCGGCACGGCACTTCAATGCCAAGGGCGGAAGCATCATCAACATCAGCTCCGGCGTGTCGACGATCGCGCCGGCGAACGCCGCGGTCTACACCGCGACGAAAGCCTCGGTGGATGCGATCTCCGCCGTGTTGGCCAAGGAATTGGCGCCGCGCAAGATCCGCGTCAACGCGGTCAATCCGGGCATGATCGTCACCGAAGGCGTCGTATCCGCCGGCCTGCACGAGGGTGATATGCGCAAGTGGATCGAATCGACGACCCCGCTTGGCCGCGTCGGCACGGTCCAGGAAATCGCTGCCGCGGTGGCCTTCTTTGCTTCGGACGACGCCTCCTACGTCACGGGCGAGACCCTCCACGTGACCGGCGGCCTTCGCTGACAACGAACCGGTAGCTCCAGGGGACGGCGATTTCGAAGGTCGTCGTCTCCCGCAGCGAAGGGCGATGCTCGTCTCCGAGCAAAAAGCCAATTCCCAAGAAGACTCGTAAGAACGCACGGACAGTTTCATGGATCAAATCACCGATCGCTCGAAAATAAAAAGAACAGTAGATCCTTCTGCCGCCCGACCGGTCCGAACAGCGGCGAGCGTCGTCGCGGCGGTGGCTCTCATTCTTGGGGCGGGCTATTTCGGCCTTTCGCACTATTACAAAGGCGCCGGTCAGGTCGCCCCGCCGCAGGCGGCGCCTCCGCCGGTAACCGTCAGCAAGCCTTTGCAGCGTGATATCGATACACGGCTTGGATTTCTGGGGCAGTTCTCGGCGATCAACCGAGTAGAGTTGCGGGCCCAGGTCGGCGGTATCCTGACCGAAATTCACTTCGAAGACGGTCAGATCGTGCACAAGGGCGACTTGCTGTTTACGATCGACCCGCGACCATACGAAATCAAACTCGCGCAAGCCACCGCGGCACTGCAAACCGCAACTGCACACATTGCGCTCGCGAACAATCAGCTCTCGCGCGCCCAGTCGCTTCGGCGCAGTGATTTTGCGACCCAGGAGACGGTCGATCAGCGTACCTACGATCAGGACGCTTCAGCAGCCGCCGTCGAGGATGCCAAGGCGCGGATTCGGGATGCCCAACTCGACCTCGAATATTGCCGCGTCACGGCGCCTTTCACCGGGCGGATCGGGGCTCGCCAGGTCTCGATCGGGAGCCTGGTCGCGGGTAGCCGGGCCGCGGTCAGCCCGACCACCCTGCTCGCAACATTGGTCTCGCTCGATCCGATCTACCTCGATTTCGACATGAGCGAATCCGACTTCCTGACCTTTTCGCGCGAACGAGCCAAGGGCGGCGGCCCGCTCGCCGACAAAGTCGTGATCGGCTTGAGCGATGAGAACAACTTTGCACGCGAGGGCATGCTCGACTTCGTCGACAACACTCTCGATCGCTCGAGCGGAACGATCCACGCGCGCGCCACGGTACCCAACGCCGATCTTTTTCTCGCGCCCGGCCAGTTCGCGCGGCTTCGCGTCGCGGTCGCGCCGCCCACGGCCGTTCTGATGCTGCCCGATGCGGCGGTCGTGCTCGACCAGTCCCAGCACCTCGTGATGACGGTTTCCCCCGATGGGACCGTGGTGCCGAAGATCGTCGAGACCGGTGATCTCCGCGGCGGCCTGCGGGTCATTCGGTCCGGACTGGATCCTGGCGACCGGGTTGTCATCGATGGACTGGTACGCGCCGTTCCGGGCTCGAAAGTCGCGCCGCAGGATGGTGCGATTCACTACGACGCGGCCGTTGACGGCCAAGGTTGAGCCAGGAGTTTCCCCGTGCGCCTTACACACACTTTTATCGATCGGCCGATCTTCGCCACCGTTCTGAGTGTCTTCGTGACCCTGATCGGGCTTGGCGCGCTCGCGATCCTGCCGGTGGCCCAATATCCGGAGATCGTGCCGCCGACGGTACAGGTCACCACGAGCTATCCGGGCGCATCGGCAGAGACCGTCTCACGCACCGTCGCGACCCCGCTCGAGCAGCAGATCAACGGCGTCGAGAACATGCTCTATTTGAGCAGCCAGTCCACCGGAGATGGCAAGCTCACGGTCACCGTGACATTCCGGATCGGCACCGACCTGAATGTCGCGCAGATGCTGACGCAAAACCGGGTGCAGGATGCGCTGCCGCGGCTGCCGGACGACGTCCAGCGCCTCGGCGTCCAGGTCAGGAAGTCGACACCCAATATTCTGTTGGCGGTTCACCTCTATTCGCCGGATAGCTCGCGGGACACGCTGTATCTGTCGAACTATGCGACGTTGCACGTGAAGGATGTCCTTGCGCGATTGCCTGGCGTCGGCGACGTCCAGTTCCAGGGCGCCCGCGAATACGCCATGCGTATCTGGCTCGATCCGGACAAGGTCGCGGCCCACGATCTGAACGCCGCCGAAGTATTGGCAGCGCTTCGCGCGCAGAACCTACAGGTTTCCGCGGGGATCCTGAACCAACCGCCTGTCGCTTCGGCTCAAGCCTACCAGATCAATGTGGAAGCGCTCGGACGGCTGGCGACACCCGAACAGTTCGCCGAGATCGTGCTCAAGTCCGATCCGCAAGGCCGCGTCACGCGCCTGCGCGATGTCGGACGCGTCGAAGTCGGCGCGGCCGATTATGGCTCGACCGCTTACATGGACCGCGGGCCGGGCATTCCGTTGCTGATCTTCGCCCAGCCCGGCGCCAACTCGCTCGAGGTGGAGAAGGAGGTGCTGTCCAGCATGGAGCCGCTCGCCAAGCAGTTTCCGCCCGGCGTCGCCTACAAGGTGATCTACGATCCGACGATCTTCGTCGGCAAATCCGTTGATGAAGTCATCAGGACCATCTTCATCGCGATCCTGCTGGTGGTCGGAGTGGTGTTCCTGTTTCTGCAGAGCTGGCGGGCCGCGATCATCCCGGTGATCGCGATACCGGTATCGCTGGTCGGCACCTTCACGGTGCTCTGGGCGGTCGGCATCTCGCTGAACAATTTGTCTTTGTTCGGACTGGTGCTGGCGGTGGGCATCGTGGTCGATGACGCCATCGTCGTCGTGGAAAACGTCGAGCGCAATCTAGAGCGCGGCATGACGCCGGCAAAGGCTGCGCATACCACGATGGACGAGGTCGGCGGCGCGCTGA
>NZ_LMUK01000043.1:0-1545 GCF_009766005.1 Bradyrhizobium sp. S69
TCTGGCTCACGGACGGCTCCCTTGTCTGAGATCTCAACAACCTCATTCTGGCACAACTGATGCCGTAGGGGGCCGTCCACACCATCACGCCGTGTCCTATCGTTTCGGCAGTGAAGCAGACGCCCTCTGCAATAACGAAGGCCAGGGGTTATGGATCCCGGCCCAAGGCCGGGACGACGATAGGGCCGTCGACGACCGGTTTCGCTACCGATCGCTGTTGCGCTCTGGTAACGATGGAAGCTGGCATTTCAGCAAGCGGAGTTACGTGAGCAATGATTGAGCAGATTGGTATCGTGGGCGCGGGGACGATGGGTAACGGGATCGCGCAGGTCTGTGCGGCGGCCGGTCTCAAGGTGACAATGGCCGACATCTCCGACGCGGCGCTGGCGCGCGGCATCTCGGTCGTGACCTCCAGCCTGGAGCGTCTGGTCAACAAGCAGAAGATGACCGACGCCGACCGCAACGCGGCGCTGTCGCGGATCGCGACCACCACGGACACCGCGAAATTCGCCGACTGCGATCTGGTGATTGAAGCCGCGACCGAGAACGAAGACCTCAAGGTCAAGATCCTCAAGGATATCTGCTCGAAGGTCCGGCCGTCCGCGCTGGTCGCGACCAACACCTCGTCGATCTCGATCACAAAACTCGCCGCGGCGACCGATCGCCCGGACCGCTTTATCGGCCTGCATTTCTTCAATCCGGTGCCGTTGATGGCGCTGCTGGAATTGATTCGCGGATTGCAAACGTCGGACGATACCCATGCCAAGGCCGAGGCGTTCGCCAAGCGGATCGGAAAAGTATCGATCACCGCGAAGAACAGCCCGGGCTTTGCGGTCAACCGCATCCTGTGCCCGATGATCAACGAAGCGATCTTCGCGCTGGCGGAAGGATTGGCGACCGCCGAGGACATCGATGCCGGTATGAAACTCGGATGCAACCATCCGATCGGCCCGCTGGCGCTGGCCGACATGATCGGTCTCGACACCATGCTGTCGGTGATGGAAGTGTTTTACAACGGCTTCAACGATCCGAAATATCGCCCGGCGCCACTCCTGAAGGAAATGGTCGCCGCCGGCCACCTCGGCCGCAAGACCGGGCAGGGCTTTTACAGCTACGGCAAGCAGGCGTAGAGAATTCCCGCGTACAGCGTCTTTGGCGTTCGGATCATACCAGTATTCCGGTCCTCATCCTGAGAGGCCGTGAAACAATCGACGCCGTCATCCTGAGGTGCTCGCCGTCTTCGGCGAGCCTCGAAGGATGGTGTTCAGCTTGGTGCTTGTGGCCATCCTTCGAGGCTCGCAAGAGCTCGCACCTCAGGATGACGCCGGAGATAACTGCACAACCTCCTAGGACGACGCCGGAGATATCGTAAGGCGCTCAGGACGAACGCCGGAGAAGCCCCCTGATATGATTCAACCCGCCGCGCGCCGAGGCATCGCGTCGGCGGCGATTTCGGCGGGCGCTGCGACCTGCATCAGGATGGTCTGGCCGGCGGACGCGATTTCGACGCCGCATTCCTGGAACCGCCGCTTCATGCGGCGGTTG
>NZ_LMUK01000043.1:1689-29086 GCF_009766005.1 Bradyrhizobium sp. S69
TCGAGCCATCGACCTTGTCGACGCCCCACAATTCGAGATCGCCGCGGATCGCCTGGCGGTATTCGGTCTCCTTGCGCATTTCGGCGACGATATCCTTCAGGATCTGGCCGGCGCGGTCGGTGTCTTCCTTGTAGGCGACATTGACGCTGACCGCCGCGTTGCCGGCGCCGCGGCTGGAATTGGTCAACGTCGTCACCGCGCTGAAGGGAACGATGTGCACCGCGCCGTCGCCGGCGCGCAATCTGATGGTGCGGATCGAGACGTTCTCGACGGTGCCCGACAGGCCCGACACCGTGACGTTGTCGCCGACCTGCACGGTGTTCTCCAACAGCAGGAACAGCCCGGTGATGAGATCCTGTACCAGCTTCTGCGAGCCGAAGCCGATCGCGATGCCGACGATACCGGCGCCGGCCAATAGCGGGGCAACGTTGACGCCGATTTCGCTCAGCGCGGTCAGCCCGACCACCGCGACGATCACGCAGAACAGCACGGTTCGCAGCATCGGTTGAAAGGTCCGCAACCGCGCCGCGCGCGCATAGTGACCCTCGCGCGACAGCACATTGAGCTGCCGGTCCATCAGCGCGTTGGCGGCTTCCCAGATCGCCGCCGCCGCTCCCGCGGCAACGCCGATCGTCAGCACCGCCGACACCAGCCGGCTGCCGATCTGGTCGCCATAAAACCAGACGATGGCATCGACGCCCCAGACTTCGAGCAAAGCGACGAACCCGATAAAGGCGATGATCCCCGCGACGATCTTGCGCAACAACGGCAGATAGCGATTGGCGCGGGTCTCGAGCCCAGGGAAGCGTTGCAGGACATCCGGGCTGATCCGGAAGCCGCGATCGATCACGCTCAGCACCACGATGGTGGCAAGACGCGTGACCAGGACGACCGCGACGGTGCCGACGAAATATTGCAGCAGCAGCGAATAGCCGTTGCGGATATTGAGCGCCCACACCGCCCACAATCCTATGACAATCACGATCGCCGGAATGTGCCACAGGCTGGCGATCCGGTTGCGCGCCTTCGCGGCGACGCCTTGGCGGCCGTGCGGCCCGCGTATCGCGGCGGCGACCTGGCGGCGGCACTGCAGGATGATGACGACAACAAAGAGATGCACGATCAGCATCACCAGGCGCAGCAGCGCGATGTAGCCGGCATGGTGCAGGCCGAGCAGCAGCGCCACGTTCGCAAAGGCGATGCCGGTGACGCCGACGCCGACAATGCGCCGCGCCCAAATCTCGATATAGGCCGCGGTCTCCGCCCGAACGCGAAGCAGGCCGAACGGCCCCGCCAGCGCCCGCGCCACGCAGATCAGCCCACGCGACAGCGCATAGGCATTGACCACCGCGAAGATCACAAGCCTCGTGGTCGCGCGTTCGCCGAGGGCTGTGCCCAGCAACATCGTAGCGACCCCGACAAAGACGATGACCGGGAGCAGTTCGAGCAGCAGACGCCCCAACACGAACGGCAGCCTGACCAGCGACTGCCAGACCCGGACGAGATTGACACGGCGTTGATGCTGTTCGGGCTCCGCGCCCACGTCGCTCGCGTCCGACGGTGGATCGGCGGGTCCTGAGGTGACGGCCACCGTCCGCGCCGGCGCTTGCGCTGTTTGCTGCAAGCGTGTCTCGAGAAACGCCACCGGGCGCTGGATCAACCGGAAGACCACCCATTCGGCGACGAAGGCGCCACCGAACACCAGTGCGAGTTTCCAGGCGATATCGAGCAACTGGTCGTAGGCGGTGGGATCGTTGGCGGTTCGCACGATCCAGTAATAGAACGCCGGAAAATGCGTCAGCGTGCGCGCGACGTCGGCGATCTGGTGCGAGAAATCGTCGACCTGATCGGATATCGTCAGCAGCAGCTGGGCGCCGAGGCTGTCGGACGTCAAGGGCAGCGCGGATTCCGGCGCGGGTGCGGGTGGCGCGGCCGGCGCGGCAGCAGTGTCAGGCGAGGCTCTGTCAGAAGTGGCTTTGTCGGGCGAAACTTTGTCGGGAGAGGCTTTGGCGATCGCGCGCAGCGTATCGATCATCTGTGCGCGCTTGGCGTCGTCCTGCAGCGTATCGAGCGCCCGTTTGGCCTGATCGGGCGTCAGCGCATCCGTGTTGGCCGCTGGCTTGGGCGCGGCGCCGGTCTGAGCAAGGGCAGGGGAGGCCAACAGCGCGCAGGCCAGCAGGATCGATGGAAGAAGTTTGTGCGACACGAAGGCCCCTTTTGAAATATCCGCACGATGCGCAAAACCGAGGAAGGTTTGCGCGTCGCGCATGCGTCATGTCGGAATGTCCCTTTTCGCCGTTATCATGTGTCGGAAGTTTGCCAGTCAGGCGGCATTCTCTTGGCATTTCAGATGCGCTATCGTCCCGTCACAAAACCCAGAAACGCAAAACAAAAGGGAACTCTCAAATTGTACGACTTCATCATCGTCGGCGGCGGCTCCGCCGGCTCGGTCATGGCTCATCGGCTATCGGCCAAAAGCGCCAACAAGGTTCTGCTCTGCGAGGCGGGTCAGGACACGCCGCCCGGTAACGAACCCGCCGAAATTCGCGACAGCTATCCCGGCACGGCCTATTTCGATCCGCGCTTCCACTGGACCGAGCTCAAGGTCACGACCCAGGTCGTCAGCCACAACAATCCGGACGAGGCGCGTCCGCCGTTGCGCAAATACGAGCAGGCGCGGGTGCTGGGCGGCGGCTCCTCGATCAACGGCCAGATGGCCAATCGCGGCGCGCCGACCGACTATAATGAATGGGAAGCGCGCGGCGCTACGGGGTGGGACTGGAACGGCGTGCTGCCGTTTTTCAGGAAACTGGAGCGCGACCTCGACTTCGACGGGCCCTACCACGGCAAGGACGGCCGGATTCCGGTGCGCCGCATCCCCAGGGAGCACTGGACCCGGCATTCTGAAGCGTTCGCCCAGGCCTTCCAGCAAGCCGGTTTTCAATTCGTGCCCGACCAGAATGGCGAGTTCGTCGACGGCTATTTTCCGGTGACGCACTCGAACCAGGACGAGCAACGGGTCTCGGCGGCGATGGGCTATCTCGATCGCGAAACCCGCAAGCGCGCCAATCTGACCATTTCCACCAACACGCAGGTCAAGGAGCTGTTGTTCGAAGGCACCCGCTGCGTCGGCGTCAAGGCGCAGATCGACGGCCGGGAACAGGAATTCCGCGGCCGCGAGATTATCCTCTCCAGCGGCGCGATCCATTCGCCGGCGCATCTCTTGCGCGCCGGCATCGGCCCGGTCGGCCATCTCAGGGACTTGGGCATTCCGGTGCTGATGGGGCTGCAAGGCGTCGGCCAGCGGCTGATGGACCATCCCTCGATTTCGCTGTCGAGCTTCGTGCGGCGCGGCGCGCGCATGAACGAGCACACCAGGCGTCACATGCAACTCGGCTTGCGTTACTCGTCGGGGCTGCAAGGGGTGCCGAAGGGCGACATGTTCGTCGTCGTGCTCAGCAAATCGGCCTGGCACGCGGTCGGCGAACAGATCGGCTCGCTGTTGACCTTCGTCAACAAGACCTATTCCGAGACCGGGCAAGTCAAACTCGCCTCGCGCGATCCGCAGGCGGAACCGATCGTCGAGTTCAATCTGTTGTCCGACCGGCGCGACCTCGACCGCCTGATGAGCGGCTTCCGCAAAATGGCGGCGATGCAGATGACGGAGTCGGTCAAGGCGGTAACCGATAAGCCGTTCCCGGCCTCCTACACCGATCGCGTGCGCAAGATCGGCGTGGTCAACACCAAAAACAAGATCCTGACCTCGATCGCCGCGACGATGATGGATGGGCCGGCGGCGCTGCGCCGTTACATGATCGACAATTTTGTCGTCGAAGGTTTCACTTTCGACGACGTCATCAATGACGACGAGGCGCTGGAAGCCTTTGTGCGCAAGGCCACGATCGGCGTCTGGCACGCCTCCTGCTCATGCCGGATGGGCCGCGACGACGATCCGATGGCGGTGGTCGACACCCAGGGCCGGGTCAAGGGCGTGCAGGGCCTGCGCGTGGTCGACGCCTCGATCTTCCCGGTGGTGCCGTGCGCCAACACCAATCTGCCGACGCTGATGTCAGCGGAAAAGATCGCCGACGCGATGCAGTGAGCGGTGGCGGCCCGGTCTTGGTGCGCCGGGCCGCATCATGGTGCCGCAAGAGTCGACCTTCGCCGACTGAATTTAAACGCGCGGCGGGGAGCCCGAAGCGGTAAACTACGCGGCAGTCTCGATGAACGGCTTGATCTGCGCCAGTTCATCCGAGATCTGGTTTTTCGCCGTCCGAATATCATAAGCGCTCTGCAAATTGAGCCAGAATTCGGCCGTGGTGCCAAAGGCCTTGGACAGGCGCAGCGCGGTATCCGCGGTGATGCCGGTCGCTTCGCTGGCAATCCGCTCAATACGCGTGCGCGGCACGCCACAGGCTTTCGCCAAAGCTCCCGGCGACATGTCGAGGGGAGCCAGAAATTCCTCCCGGAGAACTTCGCCGGGGTGCATCGGTGCAAGTTTCTTGAATGCAAGTTTCTTGGCCATCATCAACTTTCCCATTTAGTGATAGTCAGTAAATTCAACGTCCCTCGCGCCTTCGTCGGTCCAAACGAAGCAAATCCGGAATTGATCATTCACGCGGATTGAATGCTGACCTCTCCGGTCTCCCTTGAGCGCTTCGAGGCGGTTGCCCGGAGGAACTTTCAAGTCGGTGAGCACGGTAGCCGCCGCTATCATTTGCAGCTTGCGGCGCGTGATCTTGAGCAAATCAGCCGGAAATCCTTTGCGGGCTTCGCCTTCAAAAGCCGCTTCGGTTTCGGCGTTCTTGAAGCTCTTGATCATGAACGTATGTATCATTTTGTGATACAGGACGCAAGCGATGTATCACAAAATGATACAATTTTCCGATGTCTGAAAGACGGGATGGCTGTGTACCCGCAGCGCTGGTTACCAGCTCGCACGACCTGATCCGACGGAGTCGGTGAGCCGGTAAGGATGATGCTCAAGTGATAACGGTCGATGGGCATGCTTCAGCTTGATTGAAGCATGCCCTTTCATCATCCGCTCAGTCGCTATAGCCGGGCGCCAGGTTGAAGGCGCCGTCGCGCAGCGAATTGGCTTCCACCATCACCACTTCGTCGTCGGGGTAGCCGTTGTGCTCATCGGGCGTGAAGGTGATGTCGCCGAACACGCCCGGATATCGGTTGAGCTTGTTGAGGTAGCCGGTGATCTGCTCGGCCTCAGGGCCGGCGGTCTTGATCGCGTCCGCGATCATCCGCGGCATGTCATAGCCGGCCGTGATCCACCACAGCAGCGTATCGGCCATGTCGATCTTGGCGCTTTTCAGCCGGTCGAGAAACGCCGTGGTGCGCTCCGGCAGTTTGCCGCCGGCGCCGTAGCAAACCGGGCGGAAATTATTCGGATAGACCTTGGCCCAGTATTCTTGTTTTTCCAGCAGGTCCTTGGTCTGGCCGCTGCCGAGCGTGGTCTGGCCTACGATCGGCACGTCCCATGCCATCTGTCCACGGGTGTTGATGATGCGGGACAGGAAGCCGGCATTGACGCTCCAGGGCATGATCGCCTCGGCGCCCGACGACTGCATCCGCAGCAGCTCGGCCTTGAGGTCCGGATTGGCGGCGTCGATATTGCCCTGATAGACGACTTCGGCGCCTTGGGCCTTGAGCATCGGAACATAGGCGTTGACGCAGGCGGTGCCGTAGCCGGTGGTGTCGCTGACCACCGCGACCTTCTTGCGCTTCAAGACGTCCACCACATAGCGGTTGGCGGCGGCCCCGATCTGCTGGTTGGTGGAGGCGTTGCGGAAACACATCGGATATTTCTTCGGATCGGTCAGGCTGTCGACGAAGCAGGAATGCAGTTGCAGCACGTTCATGCGCGCCAGCAGCGGCACCACCGCGAGCGACTCGCCGGAATTGACCGGGCCGAGCACCGCCGTCACCTTCACCGCGCGGGCAAGCTCGGACGCTCCGTTGACCGCCTTGGTCGGATCGCTCTGGGTATCGCGGCTGACCAGCTCGATCTGGCGTCCATCGACGCCGCCGGCCGCGTTGATCTCCTGAACCGCCAATTGAACGCCGCGGTTGATACCGATCCCGGTCGATGAGGAAGGCCCGGTAAGCGCCGGCAGATAGCCGATCAGGATCGACTCTTTCGCGGCGATCGCGGGTTTGGGCAGACTGCTGGCGAGTGCTGCGACAGCCGCCGACGCCAGCGCCTGACGACGCGTCAATGTCTTTTTGGTCAAAGCCTTGTCGGTCAATGCCATCTCGGTTCTCTCCCTGGGTATTATTTTTTTGATTCACTCCCGAAGCGTTTCTTGAATTTAAGCTTCTCGATTACAAATTTTCTTGGCTTTGGATTTTCTTGGATTTTATCGCCGCGAGACTAGCGCCTCGGCTCGCTGGTCCGCAAGGCGCTCAATTCCGCTGCACGCCACTCCGGACAGCCAATTCCAGCAGGCCTGCCCGGCGATTTGCGCCGGGGCTGCGCCGTCGACACTTCCGCCCGGCGATGGTAACGAAATCGCAGATCTTGGTGCGACCAAGGTTCGGTTTCAACGGTGACGACAAGAACACCGCGCAACGACAAGGGAGTGACGATGGCCAGTGAAATCGTGGTCGGGTTCATTGGGCTCGGCACCATGGGTGGCAAGATGGCCACCAACATTCTCAAGGCCGGTTACAAGGTCGTGGTGCATGATCTGCACCGGCAATCGGCGGGCCATCATCTGCAGGCGGGCGCCGAATGGGCGGATACGCCGCGCGCGCTGGCCGAGCGGTCCGACGTGATCTTCACCTCGCTGCCGGAGCCCGCCGATGTCGAACGCGTGGCGCTGGGCGCCGACGGCCTGATCGAAGGCATCAAGCGCGGCGCGGCCTATTTTGATCTGTCGACGAATTCTCAAAGCACTGTGAAAAAAATTCACGAGGTCTTCGCCGCCAAGGGCGCGCACATGCTCGATGCACCCGTCAGCGGCGGCCCGTCAGGGGCGGCGTCGCGCAAGATGGCGATCTGGGTCGGCGGCGACAAAGAGGCCTATGAGCAATACAAGCCCGTGCTCGATGCGATGGGCGATCGTGCCTCCTATATCGGCGCGATCGGCAGCGCGACGGTGGCAAAGCTCGTGCACAACATGTCGGGCTATGCGATCACCTGCGCGCTCGCCGAGACCTTTGCGATGGGCGTCAAAGCCGGCATGGATCCGGTGGCGTTGTGGGAGGCGGTGCGCCAGGGCGTGGTCGGCCGCCGCCTGACGTTCGACGGCCTGCTCGACCAGTTCCTGCCCGGCAGTTACGATCCGCCGAGTTTTGCGCTCAAGCTCGCCACCAAGGACGTTGCGCTCGCAACCGCCTTGGGGCGTGAACTCGGCGTGCCCATGCGCATCTGTAACCTCGCTTATGCCGAGATGACCGAAGCGTGCAACCGCGGCTGGCAGGGCCGCGACTCGCGCGCGGTGATGCTGCTCGAGCAGGAGCGCGCCGGCGTCAGCATCGCGGCCGATCCGGAACAGGTGAAGCAGGCGGCGGAACGCGCCAAATCCGGCTAACGTGAAGTCCAGCCAATAGGGCCAACGACGATCTTGCAGGGAGAAGTTGCGAATGGACGGTCAATCGATCAACGGCGGCGGTGCGGCGCGCCCGATGCTGTTCGAGCCGCTTACGATCCGCGGTCTCACCTTGAAGAACCGCCTGGTGGTGCCGCCGATGGTGCATTATCGCGCCGAGGCCGGAAATACCTGCGGGACATTCCACGTCGTGCATCTCGGACGCTACGCGCTGGGCGGCTTCGGGCTGGTGTTCGTCGAGGCCACGGCGGTCGAGCCCGTCGGCCTCATCAACGAGCATGATCTCGGCATCTGGAACGATGCCCAGATGGAAAGTTTCAAGCCGCTGATCGCCTTCATGAAGCGCCAGGGCACCGCGATCGGAATCCAGCTCGCGCATGGCGGCCGCAAGGCGTCGTCGCAAACCGCGATGCAGGGCATGGGACCGCTGACCGAGGAAAACCTCAAAGCCGGCGCCAAAAGCTGGCAGCCGGTGGGCCCGACCGCCGAGCCGGTCGCCAACGGCTGGCTGACGCCGCGGCAACTGACGACGGCCGAGTGCAAGGCGATGGTCGGCACCTGGGCCAACGCGGCCAGGCACGCCGTCGGCGCCGGCTTCGACACCATCGAAATCCATACCGCGCACGGCTATCTGCTGGCTTCGTTCCTGTCGCCGGTCTCGAACACACGTAACGACGAGTATGGCGGTGACCGGGCCGGGCGGATGCGTCTGCCGCTGGAGATCGCCGAGGCGGTGCGCCGCGAAATGCCCGATACGATGCCGCTGTTCGTGCGCGTCTCGGCCGTCGACGGCACGGTGGAAGGTTGGAACCTGGACGACACGGTGGTGTTTGCCCGCGAGCTGAAGGCGCGCGGCGTCGACGTGATCGACTGTTCCTCGGGCGGCATTTCCGGTTCGGCCACCGCGGCGCAAGTGCCGCGCAGCCTTGGCTTTCAGGTTCCGTTCGCCGAGCGGGTTCGCACCGAGGCCGAGATCCCCACCATGGCGGTCGGCATTATCCTCGAGGCGCAGCAAGCCGAGCGCATTGTTGCGAACAGGCAGGCCGATCTGATCGCGATCGGCCGCCAGTCGCAATTCGATCCCAACATCGCGCACCATTGGGCGCACGAACTCGGCATCAACACCCGCTTCGAGGACTGGTCGCCCGAGTTCGGCTGGTGGCTTGAAAAACGCATCAGAACCCTGGACGGCTTTGCGACCCCGACCGGCGTTGTCACGCAGCGCTCGTAAGGCTACGCTTTCTCCTCCATTCTGAGGAGCATCGCACTTGCGATGCGTCTCGAAGGATGGCCGCAACGCACGGACTCGCCGCCGTCCTTCGAGACGCGCGCGAGTGCGCGCTCCTCAGGATGAGGTCGAGTGTGAACCGGTCGTGGCCCCGCGTTGCTTTCGCCGTCGCGGTGCTTTCGGCGCTTGGTGCGTTTGACGCCGACGCGCAGGCGGCGCAGCCTGCGCCGGACGGCGTGACGCTCAGTGACTCCACGATCGGCTGGAGCACCGCGAAATACGCGACGTTAGTGGATAACGGATTGGTCGAGGGTTCGCTCGATACCAACATTATCGTCGATCGCACCTTCAAGACCCATGTGCTCGAGAATCGTTATCTGAAGGTGACGCTGCTGCCCGAATTCGGCGGGCGCATCCTCTCCATTATCTACAAGCCGACCGGCCACGAACAGCTTTATCGCACCGAGGTCGGCGTGCCCTACGGCATCAAGACCGGCGTGTTCTATTACGACTGGATGATGGTGTATGGCGGCATCTTCCCGACCTTTCCGGATCCCGAGCACGGCAGGACATGGCTGAAGCCGTGGGATTTCAAGGTGCTCAAGCAGGATGCCGGCGAAGTGACGGTGTCGATGTCGCTGAAAGATGATGTTGCCTATGCGGCGGCGCCGAAGCAGTTCGGCAAGGGCCCGACCGGCATCGAGGCAACGTATTACGTCACGCTGAAGGCCGATCGCGCCGCGCTCGATACCCGCATCGTGCTGAAAAATCCGCAAAGCACGCCGGTCGACTACGAGTACTGGACCTGCACGACGCTGGCGCCGGGATCGGATCCGCAACATCCTGAAACAACCGGCGGCGCCGAAATCATCGGGCCGGTCCCGGCCTACAGCACGCCGCGCTGGTACGCCAATTTGTCCGAAGCCGACGA
Organism: Bradyrhizobium sp. S69; assembly: GCF_009766005.1. Taxonomy (GTDB): domain Bacteria; phylum Pseudomonadota; class Alphaproteobacteria; order Rhizobiales; family Xanthobacteraceae; genus Bradyrhizobium. The sequence continues at coordinate 11,414 of NZ_LMUK01000043.1, forward strand.
CAGCGCGGGGCCGGGCACGCGCCGTTTTGAAAAATTGCGCTACTTCCGGAACTGGCCGACGATGGGCATCGCTTATGCGGCGCCCGACATGCAGGGCGGCAATTTCTGGGGCGTGATCAACCACGACAACGAAGAGGGCATCATCCGCATCGCCGACAACCGGGTGACGCCGGGCCTCAAGATGTGGACCTGGGGATTTCCGTCGTTCACCAACCAGACCGACGCGCGCAAGGACTTAACCCCGGCGCAGCCTTACGTCGAATTATGGGCCGGCGTGTCGGATCAATTCTTCCACAAGGCCAGCTTTGCCGCGCGGGGCGAAGTTTCGGTTGAGGAAACCTACAGCCCGACCGTCGGCATGCGCAACGTGACGGACGCCAACGAGCACATGCTGGTCGATCTGGCGGCCGATGCGGCGGGCGTCAATCTTGAGTTCTTCAGCATCGAGCCGGCCGCGCCGTTGCGCGTCACGCTGAAACGCGGCGATGCGGTATTGTTCGATGCGCCCGTCAACGTCGATCCGAAAAACGGCAATCGCATTTCCGCGCCGCTTGCCGCCGGCGGCAGCGGCGACCGCATCAAGCTGACGATCGCAACCGCCGCAGGCAAAGAACTGATCGCGGCCGAAACCGCAATAAAATAAACCGCGGCCGATCGCGGTCGCAGGGCCCGTAGGGTGGGTTAGCCGTAGGCGTAACCCACCGTTTTCGGCGCGCGGGAAGATGGTGGGTTACGGCTGCGCCTACCCAGCCTACGAGCTGTGAAAAAGAGCAAAGCCGTCACGCCGGCAAACGCGAGAGCGGATTAACGATCCGTAGAGCGTGGCGGACGATCGTGAGCAATCTTCCATTGAGCGTATCCGTCAGGTGTGGATATGATCTTGCACTCGCACCGCGAGAGTATCGCGGGCGAGCTGCTGCGCTGAAAACGGAACCATATCGGTGTGCAGCCATGCAGAGACCGTCAAGGTGATCGACCGGGCCGATGGAAAGGCCAAGGTCTATATCCTTGCGCGTCATGATGGTCTCTTTGAATACAGAGGCAACGCTGAAATTCAGGGCGATGAATACGAAGGTATCTATTGGTCGCCAACCGAACAATCCGGCCTCTTCGCTTCCGCTCATGAGGCCGAGCGCGCTGCACTGGATGACGTGCCATGGCTTCGTCACCAATTTAGGACACCCCTCGATTAGTCGAAAACGGGCAGGTTCCATTGCCAATGCCACCTAGACTGTTCGTCATTTTTGCCGAGAGCGCGCATGAAGCAGTGATTTTCAGGCGTGGACCGACTGGGTGGTGTCACGTCATTCGCTGGAATACTCATAACGACACCTTTCACAGCGGAGCCTGGTTCAAGGGGCGCATTTATCCTGAGAAATGCGACTTGTCTCCTGACGGCGAGTTGCTTTTATACTTCGTGCATCAAGGCAGTCGCTTTCGCACAAGCTATACACATGCGTGGACCGCAATCAGTCGTACTCCCTGGCTGACCGCCATCGGGCTATGGCCTCAAGGGACGACGTATGGAGGCGGCGGTCGTTTCACTGATAACCGCAGTGCTATCATCAGGGGGCATATGAGCATTCACCCTGATCATCCCGGCGCTGGGATGTCGATCGCTTTCGGCGACGTGCCCCACCATGTCTCGTGCGAGCAAGTTGAGGGCTCGGAGTGGTCGGGACGTGATCAGAATGGACGATTGGTTTTCACTCTGAACGGCCTGCTCATGTACAGAAATACCAAAGGTATTGATGTTTGCCTTGCGGACTTCAATGGCTACACGCCTGATCCGCAGCCTGCACCGCCATCCGCGGGCCAACCATTGAGGGCCTTCAAACAAAGAAGCAATCGGCGAAAGCGGAAAGAACGAGGCCGGTAGACCTCATGACGGATGAAGTACGTAGGGTGGGTTAGCCGTAGGCGTAACCACCGTTTTCGGCGATTGGAAAGATGGTGGGTTACGGCTGCGCGTAACCCACCCTACGATCTCACGCTTGGCTCGCCTCTCACGCCGGTGTGCCCATGACGTAAGGCTTCAGCAGCGCATACATCGTGGCGTGGGTTGGCGTGGCGACACCAAGCTCGCGTCCGAGCGCCACGACCTTGCCGCCGAGCCAGGGCAGTTCGAGCCGGTTGCCGCGATCGAGATCGAGCGCCATCGACGCCTTCATCGCCGGCGGCGAGCGGCCGACGAATTCGAGAATCTTTTCCAGCGCATCGCCCGGCAGCGCGATCCCTTTGGCGCGGCCGACATCGATCACTTCCTGGAAGGCTGCGATCATCATCGGGCGGATGTCCGGATCGTCGCGCAGGTTGCCGATCGGCTGGCGCGTCGCCGCGGTGACGCTGGCGTTGCTCGCCAGCAGGATGAACTTCATCCACAGTTCGGTCTGGATCTGGTCGCTCAAGGTGGCGTCGAAGCCGGCCTTCTGGCACAGCGCCAGAAGATCCTCGGCGCGTTGGCTGCGCGTGCCGTCGAATTCACCGAAGATCATCCGCATGAAGGTGCCGACTTGCTGGATCAGGCCCGGCGCCGTGATCGAGGCGCTGATTTGGGCGACGCCGCCCATCACGGCGTGGGGGCCCAGGATCGGGATCAGCCGTTCGGCGGCGTCGATGCCGTTCTGCAACGGGATCACCGCGGTATTGGCGCCGAGCAGCGGCTTGATGTGCTGGCCGGCGCTTTCGACGTCCCAGAGCTTGACACAGAACAGCACGATGTCGACCGTGCCGATCGAGGCGGGATCGTCGGTGGCCTGCGTCGGCACCAGATGGCTTTCGCCGCGACCGCCCTGGATCTTCAAGCCATGGCTTTTCATCGCGGCCAGATGCGCGCCGCGGGCGATGAAGGTGACGTTGGCTCCAGCCTTGGCCAGCGCCACACCAAACCCGCCTCCAACACCTCCGGCACCGACAACCGCAATCCGCATGAGTTTCTCCTGAACGCCTGGCGAAATCGTTTCGCCTCCGATCGGCGCCTGCGATTGGCGATAGCGCAATCCGGGGCGAGCGCCAAGCCGTTGATCTGCCCGAGGGGGCAAATCACTCGATGTTGTGTCCAGTCCTTTCACGCCTTCGCGTCATTTCTGATTTTCAGAAATTGTTCTTGACTCCAGACCCAAATCACCTGCTTATTTCTCGCCATCCCGTCCCGAGAGAGGGGGCGTTGGCCATCGTCACTGACGTTGGGGCGGGGAGCGATGGACGCCGATGCGCTTTTGACGAACAGCGCGTGAGGCGGACGGCAAAGTCGTGTGGTCCTGACGCCCCAATGGCTGGTGTCAAATTCCTAAGAAGCTCACGCTTCTGAGGGATGACGGTGACAAGCAAGCCAGGTCTCGCCGGGGAGAGCACGATATAAGCTGTAAAACCATTGCGCAGGGAAGGCCGGACTGCTTCCGCTGAACCTGTATGCTCGTGTGCGTTTTTTGTTTGCTACTTTTGCACACGGGACCGCGGGTGCAGCGCGCACCCGGTCTTCCCTGCGCCCTCTCGTTTTTTTGAGGGCAAATGAATTTGCAAACCTCGGGCGCAGTGTGTCGCGAGAATGCGGAGCTGCGCTTTCTTACCCTCCCCTGGAGGGGGAGGGTCGGCTCATATTGAGCGCAGCGAAATGTGAGACGGGGTGGGGTGGAGTAACTACGAGTGGAGCGCCAGCTATCGTTATCCGCGGCGTCGCCACCCCACCCCGCCGCTTCGCGTCGACCCTCCCCCTCCAGGGGAGGGTGAAGAAGATGCCGTCTCTCCGCGCGTATCTACCCCGTCGCCTCCAACCACTCCGCCGCACCTCGCCACAGGGTGTCGCGATGTTCGGGGCGGAAGAAACCGAGATGGCCGATTCCGGTGGCGTCGGCGTCGGCGGGCGCGATGGTCAGGATCTCCGGCTTGGTCGCGGTGAATTGCGAGCAGAGCAATTCCACCGCGGGCTGCGTCGCCCAGGGATCGTCGGACAGGCACAGCGCGCGCAGCGCGCCCTGGTATTTCGCAAAGTTCTGCAACGCGGCGAGATTGGGCTCATCGAACAGATAGCGCGGGCTCATGACCCAGCGGGTCCATTGCTCGAACACCCCCTTCGGCAAATCCATCCCGGTGCCGCCCCAGCCCGGCGCATAGCCGAGCGCCCGGGTGAGGGGCGTGCCGACCAAATTCATCATGGCGTAAACGCGATAACGTTCCGGCGAGGCCATCAGCTTCCAGTAGGCGGCTTGCGCTGCGATCAACAGCGCGCGCGCGACCTCGCTGTTGTTGGCGAGCAGTCCCAGCGCCTGGCCGCCGAAGGAATGTCCGACATAGGCCAGCGGCAGATTCTTGTAACGCTCGCGCATCCAGGCCACCGCGGCGGTGACGTCGAGCGCCGCCCAGTCCGACATCGAGGCCTTGAAGCCGACCAGCGATTTCACCTGGTTGTAGCCGACCAGCGACTTCTGCCTGGAGTCGCCGATGCCGCGGTAATCATAGGTCAGGACCGCGCAGCCGCGCCGCGCCAGATAACCGGCGAACCCGCGATAGACCTTGCGCGGCACGGCGGTGGCCGAATTGATCAGCACGGCATGACGCTTGGCGCCGAGCGGCAAAAACAGCGTCGCGCCCAGCGAATATCCGTCCGATGCGGGCAGACTGATGTCGTCGATGAAAAAATCGTCCAGCACAGCCTCAGCCACCGCGATAACCCCCATGCTTTCGCGACGGTCCAGCAGATGCGAATTTGGCTTTTGCCGCAAGGGGTTGTATTGGCAGGTAGAAATCCGATAGCGGTCCGCCCCGGGCCTGTGTATAAACCGGCGCGCCGCACCCACCCCATAAGTAGCGGTTTTTGCTCAGGAGTTAACGTCATGTCCGAGCGGTGGACCCCAGACAGCTGGCGCGCCAAGCCGGTGTTGCAGGTACCCGATTATCCCAACGCCAAGGCCTTGGCCGACGTTGAGGCGCAGCTTGCCACCTTTCCCCCGCTGGTTTTTGCCGGAGAGGCGCGCAATCTGAAGAAGGCGCTGGGGCGGGTCGCGGCGGGCGAAGCCTTCCTGTTGCAGGGCGGCGACTGCGCCGAGAGCTTTGCCGAGCATGGCGCCAACAACATCCGCGACTTCTTCCGCGTGCTGTTGCAGATGGCGGTGGTGCTGACCTATGCCGGCGCGCTGCCGGTGGTGAAGGTCGGCCGGATCGCCGGACAATTCGCCAAGCCGCGTTCTTCGAATACCGAGACGATCGACGGCGTCGAGTTGCCGAGCTATCGCGGCGACATCGTCAACGACATCGCGTTCACGGCGGAAGCGCGCATCCCCGATCCGCAGCGCCAGTTGAACGCCTATCGCCAGTCGGCCGCGACGCTCAATCTGTTGCGGGCGTTTGCCACCGGCGGTTTTGCCAACCTCGGCAGCGTGCATCAATGGATGCTCGGCTTTCTCAAGGATTCGCCGCAGTCGCGCCGTTACCGCGAACTGGCGGACCGCATTTCCGACGCGCTGAATTTCATGCAGGCCTGCGGCCTCAATCTGGAGAGCCATCCCGAACTGCGCGCCACCGATATCTACACCAGCCATGAGGCGCTGCTGCTTGGCTACGAGCAGGCGTTCACGCGGGTCGATTCCACCACCGGCGACTGGTATGCGACCTCGGGCCACATGATCTGGATCGGCGACCGCACCCGTCAGCTCGATCACGGCCATGTCGAATATTTCCGCGGCATCAAGAATCCGATCGGCCTGAAATGCGGTCCTTCGCTGAAGCCCGATGAATTGCTCAAGCTGATCGACGTGCTCAATCCGGACAATGAGCCGGGACGGCTGACGCTGATCAGCCGCTTCGGCGCCGACAAGGTCGGCGATCATCTGCCGGGCCTGATCCGCGCGGTGCAGCGCGAAGGTCGCGTCGTGGTCTGGTCCTGCGATCCGATGCACGGCAACACCATCACCGCGAACTCCGGCTACAAGACCCGGCCGTTCGACCGCATCCTGTCGGAGGTGAAATCGTTCTTCACCATCCACGCGGCCGAGGGCACCCATGCCGGCGGCGTTCACCTGGAGATGACCGGGCAGGACGTCACCGAATGCATCGGCGGCGCCCGCGCCATCTCCCATGAGGATCTCAGCGACCGCTATCACACGGTCTGCGACCCCCGTCTCAACGCCGAGCAATCGATCGACATGGCTTTCCTGATCGCCGAATTGCTCAAACAGGATCGTGGCAGCAAGCTCAGGCCGATGCCGGCAGTGGCGGGACTCTGAGTTGCTGAGGTTCTGGCGCGCGACGCTCAACTCACGGAACGGCCTGGCCTTCGCCATCAGGTCGGAGCAGGCCATTCGTGAAGAACTGGTGGCGCTGGTGCTGGCGCTGCCGATGGCCTGGCTGGTCGGCGCCACCATCATGCGGCGGATCGAATTAGTCGGCGCCGTCGTGCTGGTGCTGGTCGTCGAGTTGCTCAACACCGCGATCGAGAAGCTCGCCGATCGCCTGACCACCGAGCACGACACGCAGATCGGGCGGGTCAAGGATATGGGCTCGGCCGCGGTGGGCGTGTCGCTGGTGATGGCCGGACTGTTCTGGATCGTCGCCATCGCCGAACGCATCGGCGTGATCTGACGAGGGCGCGGTCGCAATGCAGCGTTGCGATCGAGCGCGGCTGGAGGGGACGAATTTGCCGGCCGGGTACCTAGCGCCGATTCCGCGCGCGTGCTATATTTGATTTGCTCGTTATGAGCATAATAATGCTACCTCGCGATAAAACTACTTCCTCATCCTACGTTGAAGCGGCCCCATGACAGAACGCACCAACCAGTTCGCGATCACGCTCGCCCAGCTCAATCCGACGGTGGGCGATGTCACTGGCAACGCCGCCAAGGCGCGCGCCGCGCGCGTTCGCGCCGCGGCCGATGGCGCCGATCTCGTGGTGCTGTCGGAACTCTTCATTGCCGGCTATCCGCCGGAGGACCTGGTGCTGAAGCCGGCGTTTCAATCGGCCTGCCGCAGCGCCATCGAAGAGCTGGCGCGCGAAACCGCCGATGGTGGCCCGGCCGTATTGATTGGCACGCCCTGGGTCGAGGACGGCAAGCTCTACAATGCCTGCGCGTTGCTGGATGGCGGGCGCATTGCGGCGATCCGTTACAAATGCAATCTGCCGAATTACGGCGTGTTCGACGAAAAGCGGCTGTTCGCGCGCGGCCCCGCCGCGGGGCCGGTGACGATCCGCGGCATCCGGGTCGGCGTTCCCATTTGCGAGGACATCTGGCTCGAAGAGTCCGAGGAATATGAGAACGTCGTCGAATGCCTCGCGGAAACCGGCGCCGAGATCCTGGTGGTGCCCAACGGCTCGCCCTATGCGCGCGACAAGAACGATGTGCGGCTGTCGGTCGCGGTGGCGCGGGTCACCGAGAGCGGACTGCCGCTGATCTACCTCAATGAAGTCGGGGGCCAGGATGAGCTGGTGTTCGATGGCGCGTCGTTCGCCCTCAACGCCGATCTGTCGGTGGCAGCCCAGCTTCCGGCGTTCGAAGAGAACATCACCACCTTGCGCTGGACCAGAACCGATTCCGGCTGGCGCTGCGCCGGTCCGGTGGCGCCGCTGCTCGACGGCGACAAGGGTGATTATGCCGCCTGCGTGCTCGGCCTGCGCGACTATGTCGGCAAAACCGGATTTCCCGGCGTGTTGCTCGGCGTCTCCGGCGGCATCGACTCGGCATTGTGCGCGGCGATCGCGGTCGATGCACTGGGTGCCGATCGCGTTCGTGGCGTGATGCTGCCGTTTCGCTTCACCGCGCAGGTCTCGCTCGACGACGCCGCCAAACTCGCCGTTGCGCTCGGCATCCGCTACGAGGTGCTGCCGATCGCCGACGCCGTGAATGGGTTCGAAAAGATTCTGTCCGGCACCTTCGCAGGGCTGCCGCGCGACATCACCGAAGAGAATCTGCAGGCCCGCGCGCGCGGCACGCTGTTGATGGCGATCTCCAACAAGACCGGCGCGATGGTGGTCACCACCGGCAACAAGTCGGAAATGTCGGTGGGCTATGCCACGCTCTACGGCGACATGAACGGCGGCTTCAACCCGATCAAGGATATCTACAAGACCGAGGTGTTCCGGCTCTCGGCGTTGCGCAATTCATGGAAGCCGGATGGCGCGCTGGGCCCGTCTGGCGAAGTCATTCCGGTCAACATCATCACCCGGCCGCCGACCGCGGAGCTGCGTGAAAACCAGACCGATCAGGACTCGCTGCCGCCTTACGAGATGCTCGATGCGATCCTGGAACGGCTGGTCGAGCGCGAACAGCCGCTGGCCTCGATCGTGGCGGAAGGATTCGACCGCGAAGTGGTGGCGCGGATCGACCGCTTGCTCAATATCGCCGAGTACAAGCGGCGGCAGGCGGCGCCGGGCGTTAAGGTGACGCAAAAGAATTTCGGGCGCGACCGCCGCTATCCCATCACCAACCGGTTTCGCGACACCGGCAAGCCGTTGCCCGAGCCCGACGACGCGCTGGTGTCACGCGCGAGCCGCGGATCGGCCGAGGCGTTTGAAGGATAGACCGATCGAAGTTGGCCTACCGCGCGGGGACAAAGGTCGGGCCGACCGATCGGATCGAGCCCGGTGCTGCGGCCGGCGCCGGCGGGTTTGCGTTCGCGGAATCGTCCGGCGCCGGCGTTGGCGCGGTCGCGGTGGTGGCGGCAGGCGCGCCCTTCTTGGCTGAGGTGGGCGTCGGCTTGACCGGGGCGCGCGACATCTTCTTCGCGCTCTCCTCGGTGACGATGATGTCGCCCTGCTGTTCGGCGGCGTTCTTGTCGTCGGCGTCCTTTAACGCGTCGGACCAGCTCTGGCCCGGCGCCTTGCAGGAACAGGATGGGTTGAATTCCTGGCGGTAGCGAAACGCATTCGGCAATGCCGTGTAAGGCTGGCCGTTGGTCGACACCGCCGAACTGATGTCTTCGCCGGGGTTGCGATAGGTGAACAGCGTGGCCTCGGACGCCGGGCACAGCGCCTTGCAGCTCTTCTCGTCGTCGGGGAAACGCCCCGGCACGGTCGCAAACGAGATCGGAAAATAGGAGCCGTCGCAGCTGCGGACGCAAACCGTGCGGTAGGTTCCGGATTGCGGTCCGACATCTCCGCCCGGCATGGCGGGTTGTCCGGCGGGATTATTGCCGCCGAACAAATTGTTGAGGAAATTGCCCGAGCCTTGCAGCGCGGCGGCGTATTGCGGGCCGCAACTATTCTGCGCCAACGCCATCAGCACCGAGCGGCGCTGATTGTCGCGATCCGCGCTGCCGGCGCCGCGCAATTGTGCGAGGTTGGAGTTGATCTGGTCCAGATTGGCCCGCATCTGCTGGATCTGGTTGTTGATCGGGCCGCATTGCGCCGATTGGCCGGAGAACAGCGAGAAGAAGCCGGAACTGTCGCAGCCCATCCGCTTGGCCTGCGACGTCACCCGATCGAGTTCGCCCTGCTGCTTGTTCGCGGCATCCTGATAGCGGCGGATCTGGTCGTCCTTGGCCGGGTCGCCGCTGCTGCCGCCGCGATCGATGCTGGCCAATTGTCCTTCCAGCCGCGGGCAGATCGGATTGACCGACGGCGCGCCTTGCATGGGCGGCGGCGCATTCGGATTCATCTGAGCCCAGGCGTCAGCGCCGGGCATTGCTGCGCCAAGCAGGACGACGCAAGCGACAATCCATCTGGAAAAGGGGCTCATCAGCGTTTCAGGCATATCCGGCCATTAGGAGATTTCGGGCAGGCTGGAAACCAGAGCGCAGCCAACGCGGCTCCACATAGCGGCTTCTGGCGGCAGCGTCACGTCGTTTCCGGGGCCCCGGTGTGGCAGGCGCCGGCCATAAGTCGCGGGGTAGGTGGACTCAGCGCTGGCAGGTAATGGCGACGTATTCGTCGCAACCGCCACGGCTGCAATTACCGCCGGATTTGGGAACCGAGCCGGTGATTTCCTCCGGGTCGACGCGCCGGTAGGACGTCGCCTGCGCGAAGTCCCGCGACTGGCAATAGGACAAGGCGGCGTGCGCGCCACATCTCTCGCCTTTGGCGAGGCACTGATCGACCCCGTAGCCATCGGCCTGGTTTTCAACGATAAAAATGCGGCTATCCGCCGATGCCGCCGATGCGGCAAGCAGGAACGCACAGGCCAATAGCGCTGAGATGGATCGCATGCTGCACCGGTGAGCGAGAAGATTACCTTCATTCGATACGCCAAAAACGTTAAGAATGATTAACCATGGCGGCAGCGGGTACCGGCGGATCGTGGCCGAAATCAGCCCTTATCGCCCCTTGACGCGATCCCCTTGGCTGCCGCATGGTGCGGCGATGCACGGTTTCCTCGCCATTTGCGGCATTTGCCGCGAGATTACGAGCTAGCGATTCGCTGGCTGAGGCCGTCTTTTCTCACACGAGATCACTGGACGCCCGGCCGCAAGGGACGGGATATCCATGGAACTACGCCTTCACGATACGTTGACCAAGGAAAAGCGCGCCTTCGTGCCGCTCGATCCGAACAACGTGCGCATGTATGTCTGCGGGCCGACGGTCTACGACTTCGCCCATATCGGCAACGCGCGCCCGGTGATCGTGTTCGACGTGCTGTTCCGGCTGCTACGGCATCTCCACGGCGAAAGTCACGTCACTTATGTCCGCAACATCACCGACGTCGATGACAAGATCAATGACCGTGCCGCGCGCGATTTCCCCGGCCTGCCGCTGAACGAGGCGATCCGCAAGGTCACGGAAAAGACCGCGGCGCAGTTCCATACCGATGTCGCGGCGCTCGGCTGCCTGCCGCCGACATTCGAGCCGCGCGCCACCGATTTCGTGCTGCCGCGCCCCGACGGCAAGGCCGACATGGTGACGTTGATCAAGCAATTGATCGCGCGCGGCCACGCTTATGAGGCCGGCGGCGAAGTGCTGTTCGACACCCAATCGATGGCGGATTACGGCGCGCTGTCGGGCCGCAAGCTCGACGAGCAACTGGCCGGCGCGCGCGTCGCCGTCGATGCTCACAAGAAAAACCCCGCCGATTTCGTGCTGTGGAAGCAGTCATCGGATGATGAGCCGGGCTGGCAAAGTCCGTGGGGCAGGGGACGTCCAGGCTGGCATATCGAGTGCTCGGCGATGAGTGCGGCCTATCTCGGCGAGGTCTTCGACATTCATGGCGGCGGGCTCGACCTGATCTTTCCGCACCATGAAAACGAAATCGCGCAATCGCGCTGCGCGCACGGCACGCCGACGATGGCGAACTACTGGATGCACAACGGCTTCCTGCAGGTCGAGGGCGAGAAGATGTCGAAGAGCCTCGGCAATTTTTTCACCATCAACGAGGTGCTGGCGGATTGGCCGGGCGAAGTGTTGCGCCTCAACATGCTCAAGACGCATTACCGCTCGCCGATCGACTGGACCTTGAAGGGACTGGAAGAGAGCGCGAAGACGCTGGATGACTGGTATTGGGTCGCCGCCGATACCAAAGGCACGCGGGTCGCCGACACCGTTGTCGAGGCGCTCTCGGATGATTTGAACACGCCGCAGATGGTCGCGGCGTTGCATGGTTTGCGGAATAGTGCGGCTTCGGGAAACGAGCGCGACCGTGATGCCTTCGCGGCGTCGTTGCGGCTGCTCGGTTTCCTGTCCGAGAGTTCGGCGGCGTGGAACGATCGCAAGCAAAAGGCCAGCGGCATCGATGCCAAGCAAATCGACGGCCTGATCGCGGACCGCACGGCGGCGCGCGCGCGAAAAGATTTTGGGGAAAGCGACCGCATCCGCGACCTGCTCGCGGCGATGGGGATCGTGATCAAGGACTCCAAGGACGGCACCACCTGGGAGGTCGCGCGCTGATGGGACAGGCATTGCCCAAACCCGCTTTGCGGCCGTTTCTCGCGGCGGATACCCCGGTGCTGGCGGCGATCTTTGTCGCTGCCATCGAGGAGTTGGCGGGCGAAGATTACAGTGAGGCGCAGCAGGAAGCCTGGGCGAGCGTTGCCGATGACGAAGAGCAGTTCGGCAAGCGGCTGGCTTCCGAACTCACGCTGATCGCCACGCTGCAGAATTCGCCGGTTGGCTTTGCTTCGCTGAAGGGCGCAGATCATATCGACATGCTCTATGTCCATCCGAGCGCTGCCGGGCAGGGCATAGCCTCGATGCTGTGCGACGCGTTGGAAAAACTCGCCGGCGCCCGCGGCGCCAAGAGTCTCACGGTCGATGCCAGCGACAACGCACAGGCCCTGTTTGCCAAGCGCGGCTATGTTGCCAAGCAGCGCAACACGGTGACCTTGAATGGCGAATGGCTTGCCAACACCACGATGCAGAAGAATTTAGCCGAGAGCGCCGCGCCGGGAGCACCGACATGAGCCGCGAGCGCCTCTATCTGTTCGACACCACGCTGCGCGACGGCGCGCAGACCAACGGCGTCGATTTCACGCTGCATGACAAGCAATTGATCGCCCACATGCTCGACGAACTCGGCATCGACTATGTCGAGGGCGGCTATCCCGGCGCCAATCCCACCGACACCGAATTCTTTGCCACCAGGCCAAAGCTTGACCATGCACGCTTCACCGCGTTCGGCATGACCAGGCGCGCCGGCCGCTCGGCCTCCAACGATCCGGGCCTCGCGGGGCTGCTGGAAGCCAAGGCCGACGCGATTTGTTTTGTGGCAAAAGCCTCGGCCTATCAGGTGCGGGTGGCGCTGGAGACCACCAATGAAGAGAACCTCGCCTCGATCCGCGACAGCGTGAGGGCGGCCAAGGAAGCGGGCCGCGAAGTGATGCTCGACTGCGAGCATTTCTTCGACGGCTACAAGGAAAATCCCGAATTCGCGCTGGCCTGCGCCAAGGCGGCCTATGAAACGGGCGCGCGCTGGGTGGTGCTGTGCGACACCAATGGCGGCACCATGCCGCACGAGGTCGAGACCATCGTCGGCGAGGTGATCAAACAGATCCCGGGCGATCACGTCGGCATCCACGCCCATAACGATACCGAGCAGGCGGTCGCCAATTCACTGGCCGCGGTGCGCGCCGGCGTACGCCAGATCCAGGGCACGCTGAATGGCCTCGGCGAGCGCTGCGGCAATGCCAATCTGTGCTCGCTGATCCCGACGCTGCGGCTCAAGCATGAGTTTTCGGAGGCGTTCGAGATCGGCGTGTCCGAAGACAGACTGGCGACCTTGATGAAGGTGTCGCGTACGCTCGACGATATGCTCAATCGCGCGCCCAATCGCCACGCGCCCTATGTCGGCGAAAGCGCGTTCGTCACCAAGACCGGCATTCATGCCTCCGCGGTGATGAAGGATCCGCACACCTATGAACATGTATTGCCGGAACTGGTCGGCAATCGCCGCAAGGTGCTGGTCTCCGATCAGGCCGGCCGCTCTAATGTCATCGCCGAACTCGACCGTGCCGGCATCGCCTACGACAAGGCTGACCCCAAGCTGGCCCGGCTGGTCGAGGAATTGAAGGAGCGCGAAGCCGCCGGCTATGCCTATGAATCCGCCGATGCGTCGTTCGACCTGTTGGCGCGGCGCACGCTGGGCCGGGTGCCGGAATATTTTCAGGTCGAGCAATTCGACGTCAATGTCGAGCAGCGCTACAACGCCAACGGCCGGCGCGTCACGGTGGCAATGGCGGTGGTGAAGGTCGATGTCGCCGGCGAGAAATTGATCTCGGCGGCCGAGGGTAACGGCCCCGTCAACGCGCTCGACGTCGCGCTGCGCAAGGATCTCGGCAAATACCAGAAATATATCGAGGGCCTCAAGCTGGTCGATTACCGCGTGCGTATCCTCAATGGCGGCACCGAGGCGGTGACGCGGGTGCTGATCGAGAGCGAGGATGAAGCAGGCGAGCGCTGGACCACGATCGGGGTGTCGCCCAATATCATCGATGCTTCGTTCCAGGCGCTGATGGATTCGGTGATCTACAAGCTGGTGAAATCCGGCGCGCCGGCGTGAGGATATAGGCTGGGAAACACCGTCATTGCGAGGAGCGCAGCGACGAAGCAATCCAGTCCTTGCTTTTTTGCCCTGGATTGCTTCGCTTCGCTCGCAATGACGATGAACTTAACGGAGGCTTGCGATGATCGACCACGTCTCCGTCGGCGTTCGTGACCTCGAGCGCGCCGCGCGTTTTTACCAAGCAACGCTGGCGGCGCTGGGGCTGTCGCGCGTCGTCACGCGGCCGGCGACGATCGGGTTCGGCAAGAGTTACCCCGAGTTCTGGATCAATCTGCGCGCCGGTATGGCGTCAGTTCCATCGGAGAGCGGAACACATATTTGCCTGCGGGCGAAATCGATCGCCGAGGTCGATGCGTTTCACGCCGCAGCGCTGGGCGCGGGGGGCCGATCCGACGGCGTGCCAGGACTGCGGCCACATGACCGCGTGCGTTATTACGCAGCCTTCGTCATCGACCCCGACGGCAACCGTATCGAAGCGGTGACGTTTCCGGCGGAGTAGCCAGAGCGTTTTCGAGCGAAGTGGCTACCGGTTCGCGTGAAGAAAACGCGTCAAAACAAGAGACCCTACAGCCGCCGTGCGACTTCGGGCGCCAGTTCCTCGGTACCGTCAGGCGCCAGCGCCGCCGCGGCGCGCAGCCGTGGCAGGATATCGGCGACCCGCTCGGCTTTCAGGATGTCGACGGTCAGGGTCGGGCGGATGAACGCGGTGGCGCGCATATGCGCCAGCAGCGCCAGCAGCGGTTCCCAGAAGCCATCGATATTGGCGAGCAGCACCGGCTTGCTGTGACGTCCGAGTTGCTGCCAGGTCAGTTGCTCGACCAGTTCCTCCAGCGTGCCGATGCCGCCGGGCAGCGCCACGAACGCGTCGGAGCGCTCGAACATCAGCCGCTTGCGCTCATGCATGTCCGGCGTGACGATCATCTCCTGGACATGCGCCAGCGCATTTTCCTTGGCCCTGAGGAAATCCGGAATAATTCCGGTGACGGAGCCGCCGTGATCCAAAGTGGATTTGGCGACCGCGCCCATCAGGCCGACCGAGCCGCCGCCATAGACTAGGCGGATATTGTTTTCGGCGAGCGCCTTGCCGAGTTCAACGGCCGTCTCAATAAAAAGCGGATTAGTGCCCGGACCGGAGCCGCAATAGACACATACGGTTTTGATCTTGCTCATGTTCGCCATGTGGCACTGCAGCGTAAAGCGCGTCAAGACCGGGGGCGGATGGCAGGGTTGAATCTAGCCGCAAATGCTTAAAATCGAGAAGAACGACCTCCGCGCGGCTGGCCGGCGGACCAAAACGCTCTATATGACTACGGAATGTCCACGAAGCAAAAAATACCGGCGGCTCCGCGCCGGCGCGCTGAATTTGCCCCGGGTTGCCGCTGATGGCTGATGCCGATCAGTCCAGCGCCGATTCGTCCGCGGGCGCCGGCGCAGCGCCAGCCTCCGACAGGTCCGTCGAACGCGCCACCCTGATCGGCACGCTGGCGCATCTGTGGCCCTACATCTGGCCCGGCGATCGCGCCGATCTCAAAATGCGCGTGGTCTGGTCGGTGGTGCTGTTGCTGATCGCCAAGGTCGCGACGATGACGGTGCCGTTTACGTTCAAATGGGCCATCGATGCGTTGACCGGGACGGGTAGCGCGCCCGTGCAATCGTCCAACTGGCAGCTATGGCTGATCGCCTCGCCCTTGATCATGACCGGCAGCTACGGCGCGCTGCGCGTGCTGATGGCGATCCTCACGCAATGGCGCGACGGCATTTTTGCCAGAGTAGCGATGCATGCGGTGCGCAAGCTCGCCTTCATCACCTTCGTCCACATGCACGAGCTGTCGCTGCGCTTTCACCTGGAGCGCAAGACCGGTGGATTGACCCGGGTGCTCGAGCGCGGCCGCACCGGCATCGAGACCATCGTCCGGATGGTGATCCTGCAACTGCTGCCGACCATCGTCGAAGTGTCGCTGCTGATGGTGGTGCTGCTGTGGAAATTCGACTGGCGCTATCTCGTCGCCACGCTGCTCACGGTCGTGGTCTTCATGTACTATACCTACATCGCGACCGAGTGGCGGATCGAGATCCGCCGCAAGATGAACGAATCCGACACCGACGCCAATACCAAGGCGATCGACTCGCTTCTGAACTACGAGACGGTGAAATATTTCGGCGCCGAGGCGCGCGAAGCCGCGCGCTATGATCGCTCGATGGAGGGCTATGAGCGCGCCAGCGTGAAAACCTACACCTCGCTGGCGGTGCTCAATACCGGGCAGGCGGTCATTTTCACCGCCGGGCTGACCGGGACCATGCTGATGTGCGCGCTCGGCGTCCGCTCGGGCCATAACACCGTGGGCGATTTCGTCATGGTCAACGCCATGATGATCCAGCTCTACCAGCCGCTGAATTTCATGGGCATGCTCTATCGCGAGATCAAGCAGGCGATCATCGACATCGAGAAGATGTTCGTAGTGCTGTCGCAGAAGCCCGAGGTCAGGGATGTTGCGGGGGCCAAACCCCTGATCGTGACCTCGGGCCATGTGCGCTTCGACAATGTGCGCTTTTCCTACGATCCCGAGCGTCCGATCCTGAAAGGCCTCAGCTTCGAGGTGCCGGCCGGCAAGACGGTCGCGATCGTCGGTCCCTCCGGCGCCGGTAAATCGACCATCTCGCGGCTGTTGTTTCGTCTGTACGATGTCTCGGGCGGCCAGATCCTGATCGACGGCCAGGACATCCGGAACGTGACCCAGGAGTCGCTGCGCGCCGCGATCGGCATGGTGCCGCAGGACACGGTGCTGTTCAACGACACCATCCGCTATAACATCCGTTATGGGCGGTGGGGCGCCAGCGATGCCGAGGTCGAGGAGGCCGCCCAATTGGCGCAGATCGACCGTTTCATCAAGCTGTCGCCGATGGGCTATGAGACCCAGGTCGGCGAGCGCGGCCTGAAACTGTCCGGCGGCGAGAAGCAGCGGGTGGCGATCGCGCGCACCGTGCTCAAGGCGCCGCCGATCCTGCTGCTCGACGAAGCGACCTCGGCGCTCGACAGCCACACCGAGCACGAAATCCAGGGCGCGCTGGAGCGGGTGTCGCGCAACCGCACCTCGCTGGTGATCGCGCACCGGCTGTCGACCATCGTCGGCGCCGACGAAATCATTGTGCTGGACCAGGGCCGGATCGCCGAGCGCGGGACGCATTCGAAGCTTTTGTCGACCGGCGGGCTGTATGCCAGCATGTGGAACCGGCAGCGCGAAGCCGAGGAAGCGCGCGAGAAGCTGGCGCGGATCGATGACGAGAACGAAGCGCCGAACCGCGTGCCGCCCGCGGTCGACGAAACGCTGCCGACCCCGGCCGCGGCTGAGTGATTGATTCAATTTTCAAACAGCGGTGATTGCGTTCTTATCTTGCCCCGCGTGCGGGGAGAGTTGAATTCCAATACCGTCATTGCGAGGAGCGCAGCGACGAAGCAATCCAGTCTTCCTTGGCGGCTCTGGATTGCTTCGCTTCGCTCGCAATGACGCTAATAACAATGCGCCATTCTCCACCCACCACCGTCATACTCCGCGAAGGCGGAGTATCCAGTACGCCGCGAGTTCTCGGTTCAATCACGGGCTCCTCGAAATACTGGATCATCCGCCTTCGCGGATGAAGACGACTGAACATAGCTTCGCAACCCCGCGACAGCATTCGCCCGAGTTTTGTAAATTCGTTTGCCCTCAAAAAAGAGAGGGCGCAGGGAAGACCGGGTGCGCGCTGCACCCGCGGTCTCATG
>NZ_LMUK01000043.1:29159-99177 GCF_009766005.1 Bradyrhizobium sp. S69
TCCCCAAGAAGCGTGCTTCTTAGGAATTTGACACCTGCCATTGGGGCGTCAGGACCACACGACTTCGCCGTCCGCATCACGCGCTGTTCGTCAAAAGCGCATCCGCGTCCACCGCTCCCCGCCCCAACGTCAGTGACGATGGCCAACGTCCCCTCATCTCGGGACAGGATGGCAAAGAATAAGCAGGTGATTTGGGTCAAGAGTCAAGGACAATTTCTGAAAATCAGAAATGCCGTGGAGGTGTGAAGGGATAAACACGGCAAATCAGATTGAAGCGCTTCAACAAATTCGATTTTGCGCGCACCGCTACTTTGCCAGACGGGATGACAGCTGCGCAATTTGGGCAACTCGCCGGATTTTCTAAAGGACCAGCAGCATCGAGTCTGGCGTCCACTGAGGCTAGTGCCGAAGTGATAGCGGCCCTTCAATCAAGCGGTGTGACAGAGCAGGCTATCAGTGCGGCCCAGCAATTTTACGAGCAAGTTGCAAATGCAAATCCTCAAAATCTGTCTGCAATTCAGCGCTCAGCCCTGCTTGCAAACATCTGAAGGCATACAAATGAACACGGGGCGGATGTCGCGCTGAGGTGTCCGTGGATGGCAGGGATCGAACGCCCAAATTCCGTTAGCGAGGGCAATCCATTCGCCCGCTAGCATCACCGAGCTGGCTCAGACACATGCAGACACAATCGGGTGTCAGGCCTGCTCTTCCGAGCGCCCAAGGCGATTTTTGTTTCAAGGCCATTTCTGTCGTTGGCGCAGGAAGTGCCGACCGCCTTGAACAATGTCCGTTTTGAGGGCTTATTTGCTCACGCTGGGTTTTTCCTGGCTTTCGATGAACTTGGGCGAGGGGTCGATGCAGACGATCAGGTTTCTTCTCTTGTCGGGTACTTTAGTGGCCATTTGCGCCTCATCGGCCACAGCGGCCGCGCCCGAGAATTTACGCAACAAGACATTCACCGTGTCCTGGAGCGAAGAGCATAACCAAAGCCGCGATGGGGGTGAATTCCGGGACGTTTCCGTGCCGTACCTGTGGACGATGTATGTCAGTTCGGCCGGCAGGGGTTTCACCCGATTGCATGCCGGCGGGGGACGCGGGGCTGGCACCCACGAGAGCGTCGGAAAAGGGGGCTCGTCGTTTGGCGGTGGGGAGCACGCCGCCACCTTCACCAGTTCGGGTATCGTGGTGAGAGCCAATTTCGGAGAAGCCGCGCGGCAGATCAGTATCGCCGTGACGGGATCAGGATGTTCTGCCCAGATCGTGGTCGGCAAGACGCCTGGCGTCGAGGTGGCCAAGTTTACCCGCACGGATGGGCGACACTTCGAGATCCGTTCGCTAAGCGCGGGCGCGGCCAGTTGTCAGCTGCAGGAAGGGAACGCGTTTGCCAATTGAACGCGACTATCTCGCTTCCCGCATCGAACTCTTGAAGCGTGCAGGCGCGAGAATCAAGCCGGCTGGCCTCATTCGCAATACTGGTTGCCATTGAACGTGAAGCACTTCGCGGGCCCCTCGGCTACCGGATGGTCTTTGCGAAGAATGGCGTGTCGCCTGTGGGTGTGCGTGCGTAGCGGGTCATCGAGCGTCATCGCCATCGTGCACCGCTCCCTCAGGTCTCCATCGAGAACGGGTTTCCACGTCGCGTGGCTCCCCTCGACAGCGCATGTCAACATCAGGGATTTCTGGACGCAGATGTAGGCCCCGTCGCTGAACGACCTGCTGTTATAAATACACATCGGGCCAGGGCCGACTTTCTCCGCCGAGGCGGCCGCCGATCCCAGGCAACCGATGCAGGTGAAGATCCATCCAAGATGCCGGATCATCGATGCGGTCCTCCAAATGACCAACCCGGGGAGGGGGCGAGGAAAATAGAGCACTTGCAGCATATTCCGAAGGCCGCGGTCCGTGCCGTCGGAAGCAAACATTGGCGCGTCCCGTCAGCAACAAGCTTGAGCCGACAGTTCTGCTGGCGACTGTGAGTTATCTCACTTACAAGGTTTCGGGAACTGCTACCTGCATTTGAAAGCTTCGATCACCTCGCCCGACAACTTGCCGGCTGGAGTTTTGCTTGGTATGGCTCAACGATACTGTTGTTGGGGGCCTTTGATGCGGTCCGCGCTGCTGTTTTTGACGGCATTTTTGTTCTGTGCTTCCGCAGACGCCGCGCTGGCCGACAAACGGGTCGCGCTGGTCATTGGGATGTCCAAATACCAGCAGGTACCTAAGCTGACTAATCCGTCTCGCGACGCCGACGCTGTGGCTGCGCTTTTCAAGAATGCCGGCTTTGACGTCATCGATAGCGAACGCGATCTGGGCATCGCCGACCTGCGCCGCGCCATACGTAGATTCTCCGAGACGTCGCGCGATGCGGACATCGCCGTGGTTTATTACGCCGGCCATGGCATCGAGGTAGACGGCACGAATTACCTGATCCCGGCGGACGCCAAACTCACCAGCGATTTCGACATCGAGGACGAGACGATTTCGCTCGACCGGATATTGAAGGCGCTGGAGTCGGCCAAGCGGCTTAAGCTCGTCATCCTCGATGCCTGCCGCGACAACCCGTTCTCGACGACCATGAAGCGCAGCGTCGCCAGCCGCTCGATCGGGCGCGGCCTTGCCAAGATCGAACCGGCAATGTCGGACACACTGGTCGCGTTCGCTGCCAAGGCCGGCGCCGTCGCCAGTGATGGTGACGGCGAAAACAGCCCGTTCGCGACCGCTTTGGTCAAATACATCACCGAACCCGGGCTCGACCTGCGATTGGCCTTCGGCCGCGTTCGCGACGATGTCCTGAAGAACACCTCGAACCGCCAGGAGCCATTCGTTTATGGCTCGCTGGGCGGCGAAACCATGGCGCTGGTGCCCGCCGCGAGCAAGCCGGTCGATGCGGAAGCACAGGCGCGGGTCGACTATGAGCTGGCCGCTCAGGTGGGCACCAAGCAGGCCTGGGACTCCTTTCTCAGAGGTCACGCCACCGGTTATTATTCAAATCTCGCCCGCGCGCAGAATGACAAGCTGACGTCCGCACAACAGACCCGCGCCAAGGCCGATGACGCGCGCCGCGACGCCGAGGCACAGGCCGAGCAGAAGGCTGTCGAACTTCGCCGGCAGCTTGAAGAGCAGAGTGTGCGCCAGACCGCCGAGGTCAAACAAAAATTATCCGAGCAAGCCAAAAAGGATCTCGAAGCCGCGCGACGTCAGCTTGCGGAACAGGCGAAAAAGGAACTGGACGACGCCAGGCGCCAGGTGGAGATCGCACAGCGGCAGGCCGAAGCGGCCCGGCAGCAAGTCGAGGACACCAAACGCCAGGCGATCGCAGACGCCCAGCGTCAAGTTGAACAGGCGAAGGTTGCAGCCAAGGCCGATGAAGCGCGTCGCGACGCGGAGGAACAGGCCGCGCAGAAGGCTGTCGAACTTCGCCGGCAACTTGAAGAGCAGAGTGTGCGCCAGACCGCCGAGGTCAAACAAAAATTATCCGAGCAAGCCAAAAAGGATTTCGAAGACGCACGACGTCAGCTTGCGGAACAGGCGAAAAAGGAATTGGACGACGCCAGGCTCCAGGTCGAGATCGCACAGCGGCAGGCCGACGCGGCCCGGCGGCAAGTCGAGGACACCAAACGCCAGGCGATCGCGGACGCCCAGCGTCAGGCTGAAGAGGCGAAGGTTGCGGCCAAGACCGATGAAGCGCGCCGCGACGCCGAGGAACAGGCCGCGCAGAAGACTGTCGAACTTCGCCGGCAGCTTGAAGAGCAGAGTTTGCGTCAGACCGCCGAGGTCAAACAAAAATTATCCGAGCAAGCCAAAAAGGATCTCGAAGACGCGCGACGTCAGCTTGCGGAACAGGCGAAAAAGGAACTGGACGACGCCAGGCGCCAGGTGGAGATCGCACAGCAGCAGGCCGACGCGGCCCGGCAGCAAGTCGAGGACACCAAACGCCAGGCGATCGCAGACGCCCAGCGTCAGGTTGAAGAGGCGAAGGTTGCAGCCAGAGCCGATGCCGAGAAGGTGGCGTCGCTGGATCCCAGCCAGGCAATTCAACCGCCCCCTGCGCCCGCCGCACATATGGATCAGGCCGATATCATACGCCTGCTACAGGCCCATCTGAAACGGGTCGGTTGCGATGCCGCAGAAGCCACCGGAACCTGGGACGACGGCTCCAGGAAGGCACTCGATCTCTTCAACAAGAACGCGCAGACAGCGTTCGACGTCAAGCTGGCCAGCCTCGATGCCCTGGATGCCGTCCGCAGCAAGCCCGATCGCGTGTGTCCGCTGGTTTGCGGAAAGGGACAACGCGCGGATGGCGATCGCTGCGTTCAGATCGGTTGCGCCGGCGGCTTCTTTTTAAACTCCAGCGGGGCCTGTGAGAAACGCCAGGAACCGGCCCCGAAAGCGCGGACCGCGGCGAAGGACCCTGCGCCTCGCCGATCCGCCCCGTCCGGCGGCGGAAAGTGCTTCGCATTCAATGGCAAAAGTTATTGCGAATGACTGATTTTGCGACTTCTTGGAGTTGGAGACTCGATATGAAATTCTACTTGGCGCTTGGCATGGCGTTTTTTATTGCCGCGCCGTCATTTGCTGCCGGAGCCCCCGCTCAGCTCCTCGGCAGGACAGTCAACGTTTCGTTCAACATGGGCGGCTCGGCAAGGACTGAAAGCGGCCGCGTCGTATCGGCGACCAGGCGTGTCACACAAGTTATCTATGTCAGCTCAGCCGGCCGGATTTTCTCGCGGGCGGCCCAGAGCGCGCAGACAGGTTCTGTTGTCCAGGAACGGGCACCGGGCGAAACGTTGTGGCACTTTGCAAACGGCAGACTGATCTTTCAAAGAAGAACTGTCAGCGGCGCATTCATGGGGCAAATCACCTTTGGTTCAAGTTTCCAGACTTGCGACGTATCTGGAATCATCGGCCACGAAGGTGGGAAGCCAATTCTCTGGAAGGGCTTGAACGGAGAGACATTTGAGTCTGTCGGGCCATTGTCGATCTCTGACGGAACATGCTCCGTGTCAACCGGGAACGGGCTCTAAGCTTTCGCGAGGAGAATCCCGGAAAATCATTCCAAGATCAGGGGTTTCGCCTCCTAGGGTTCTGGAATAATGAAGGGCTGCGTGACATCGGCGGTATCGCGGTATCCTCTCAACGATACTTGAAAACGATACTTGCCGCTCGCGCGCACCCTGTCCCGGCACGCCGCTTGGCGGCGCGCCACCCTCTCCCACAAGGGGGGAGGGAGAGCGAAGTGAAACCTGATGTCCATTGGCCATTCGATCCGCGCGCAGATTCCGCCCATTCATCGTGAAGGCTATCCGTTCATCGGTGGCTTTGCGCTGGCGAGCCTCATTCTGTTCTGGATCTGGACGCCGCTCGGCTGGATCGGCACGGTGCTGACGATCTGGTGCGCGCTGTTCTTTCGCGATCCAGTCCGGGTCACGCCGGTGCGGGAAGGCATCGTGGTGGCGCCGGCCGACGGCCGCGTTTCGATGATCGGGCAGGTGGTGCCGCCGGCCGAGCTTGGTCTCGGCGACCGGCCGCTGCCGCGGATATCGATCTTCATGAGCGTGTTCAACTGCCACGTGAACCGCAGTCCGGTGGCGGGGCGGATCGATCGGATCGCCTATCGGCCGGGCACCTTCATCAACGCCGAACTCGACAAAGCGAGCGAAGACAATGAGCGCAATTCGCTGGTGATCTCGACGCCGAACAACGGCCGCATCGGCGTGATCCAGATCGCAGGCCTGGTGGCGCGCCGGATCGTGTCGTTTGTTCGCGAAGGCCAGCAGCTCGGCGCCGGCGAGCGATTCGGCCTGATCCGGTTCGGCTCGCGGCTCGACGTCTATCTGCCCGAGGGAACCACGGCGCTGGTCTCGGAAGGCCAGACCGCGGTGGCCGGCGAGACGATTCTGGCCGATTTCAGGCTCAGCGACTCGGGGCGGATTTTTCGGGCGGATTAACCATCGGCGCGCTCCGCTTCGCCCGCTTCCCGCCACAATGGCGGGGCGGCCCGGCATTTGCTATATTGCGCTGATGATGCAGATGCCTGCCGATCCCAGAAATCCCGAATTGCGCCGTCGCCGGTTTCGCCCGATCCCGGTGCGGATGCTGGTGCCCAACGTCATCACGCTGCTGGCGATCTGCGCCGGGCTGACGGCGATCCGGCTGTCCACCGAAGGACGGATGGAATTGGCGGTGGCCGCGATCGTGTTCGCCGCGGTGCTCGACGGCCTCGACGGCCGGGTGGCGCGCATGATCAAGGGCCAGTCGAAATTCGGCGCCGAGCTCGACAGTCTGGCGGATTTCGTCAATTTCGGCGTCGCTCCCGGATTGATCCTGTATTTCTGGCAGCTGCATGAGCTCGGCAATGGCGGCTGGATCGCGGCGATGGTGTTCGCGATCTCGGGCGGCTTGCGGCTTGCGCGCTTCAACGCCACCATGGACGATCCCGACAAACCGCCGTTTGCCGCGAATTATTTCACCGGCGTTCCGGCGCCGCTCGGCGCGATCACGGTGTTGCTGCCGATCTATCTGGCGTTCCTGACGATCCCAAAGCCTCCGGCGGTCGTGACCGCGTTCTACACGCTCCTGATCGCGTTCCTGATGGTGTCGCGGCTGCCGGTGTTTTCCGGCAAGACCGTGCGGATGCGGGTGCCACCGGAAATGGTGCTGCCGGTTTTCGTCTCGGTGATTTTCTTCATCGCGCTTCTGGTCGGCTATCCCTGGCACATTCTGTCGGCCTGCACGGTGCTGTATCTGCTGAGCCTGCCGGTGGGATGGAAATCCTACCGCGACCATGAGCGCCGGGCCGCCGCACAAGCCGCGATGCCGGCCGCTGTCGCTCCGGCAAATCCCACCGCGCCCTTTGCGACGCCGGCGCCCGGGCCGGACCCGGACGATCGGCCGGCACGCCTGAACTGAACGGCCTGGCTGATATCCGAGGGATCACCGCCAAATAGCAGCCATGAGCGATTGCCGAGTTGGGTCCGTTCCCAATCTCGGCTATAGCGCTGGCGTGGGCGGCCTTAACAAAATCGGCCGCGCCTTGAAAATACTGCCCTACGAAAATCAGGAGAGAACGCCGTGACGAATTCCGCATCCGCGCCGCTGCCCGCTTCCTTGCTTGAGGCGTTGGGTCGCTATGACACGCCGACGATCTGCAACGCGATGGAGGTCGTGGCGCCGGAGCGCCGGCTGATCGGCTACACCACCAAGCCGCTGGTTTGCCCGTTTCCCGATCTGCCGCCGATGGTCGGTTATGCGCGCACGGTGACGATCCGCTCGGTGCTGAAATCCGACCTCCCGGCCGCTGAACAGTCGAAGCGGCGGATCGAATATTACGAATATATGGGCACCGGCCACGGGCCGCGGATCACCGTCATTCAGGACATCGACGGTCCCGATGTCGGTTACGGCGCGTTCTGGGGCGAAGTGCAGAGCAACGTCCACAAGGCGCTGGGCTGTCTCGGCGTCATCACCGACGGATCGATCCGCGACATTCCGCAATGGGCGCCGGGGTTTCAGGCGCTGGCTGGCTCGATCGGGCCGTCGCATGCATGGGTTCACGCCGAGAATTTCGGCGGCGAAGTCCGCGTCGCCGGCATGACCGTGCGCAATGACGATCTGATTCACGCCGATAGCCACGGCGCTATCGTGATTCCGCATGATATCGCCGCGAAGATTCCCGATGCGGCCGAGCTCTGCGGTCGGCGCGAGACCCCGATCCTGGAAATCGCGCGCAGCCCCGATTTCACGCTCGAGAAGCTGAAGGCGGCGCTGAAGAAGTCGGCCGAGATTCATTGATGTAAGTGAGGGGAGCACCGTGATGAAGATGGACGGCAAGACAGTCTTGATCACGGGCTCGACCGACGGCGTCGGCCGCTATGTCGCCGCCCAGCTAGCAGCCGCCGGCGCCAAGGTATTGATCCACGGCCGCGACTAGGCGCGCGCGAAAAACCTTGCCGACGAGATTCGCCGGCAAGGGCACGCCGAGCCGACGTTCTACCTCGCGGATTTGTCGTCGCTGGCCGGAACCCGGCAACTCGCGGAATCGGTTCTTGCCGATCACAAGCGGATCGATGTCTTCATCAGCAATGCCGGGATCGGTTCGCGCACGCTGGGCGCCGAGCGCCAGACCAGCGCGGACGGCCACGAGTTGCGCTTCGCGGTGAATTACCTCTCGGGCTTCCTGCTGGCGTATCTGTTGCTGCCCGTGATCAAGGCGAGCGCGCCGTCGCGGATCGTCAATGTCGCGTCGCTCGGCCAGCACCCGATCGATTTCGACGACGTGATGATCACCAGGGGTTACAATGGCGGGCGAGCTTATTCGCAGAGCAAGCTCTCGCAGATCATGTTCACCATCGATCTGGCCCATGAGCTGAAGGGATCTGGCGTCACGGTCAATTCCCTGCACCCGGCCACCTACATGAATACCACGATGGTGCGGCAAGGCGGCATCACGCCGATCTCGACGGTGGAGCAGGGCGGCGCGGCGATCCTGCATCTGGCGGCCGGCGACGACATGGCCGGCCGAAGCGGGTTGTTCTTCAACGGCATGTACGAAGCGCAGGCCAACCCGCAGGCGTATGATGTGACAGCGCGCAAAAAGTTGCGCGCGCTGAGCCTGGAGCTGACGGGGCTGGGTTAGTGGGGGCATACTATTCGTCATGGCCGGGCATAGCCGTCCGAAGGACGGCGTCGCTTCCGCTCGCCTATGCCCGGCCATCCACGTCTTCCTTTTTGGACGCGCTGCAAAGACGTGGATGCCCGGCACAAGGCCGGGCATGACGACCTATGTCGTTACTCACTTCACCAAATGAAACCCGCCGTCCTTGACCATGATCACGAACGCCGAACGCTCGTCGTAGCCGTTGTGATTGTCCGGCGTCATGTTGGAGAGGCCGTTGTTGAGCGCGAGGTCTTTTGTCTTTTCGATCTCGCTGCGCAGCGCGGCGCGAAATTCCTCTGTGCCGGGTTTGGCGACCTTCAGCGCGGCCGGAATGGCGTGCTCGACCAGCGTCATCGAATCCCAGAGATGGGCGCCAAAGATCGAGGGCGTGGCTCCGCCGTTGGCGGCCTTGTAGGCGTCGATGAAATTCGCCGTGGTCTTGCGGAACGGACTGTCGGCGGGCAGGTCGTTCACCACCGTAAAGGCTTCGCCGGTGAAGATCGCGCCGTCGACATCCTTGCCGCCGAGCTTGATGAACTCTTCGGTCGCAACGCCGTGGGTCTGGAAAATCGGCCCCTTGTAGCCGCGTTCGCGCAGCGCCTTCTGCGGCAGCACGGCCGGCGTGCCGGCGGATGCCACGAACACCGCGTCGGGCTTGCTGGCGATGATCTTGAGCACCTGTCCGGTCACGCTGGCGTCGCTGCGCGCATAGACTTCGTGGCCGGTCAGCGTGATGCCGAGCTTGGGCGCGGTCTCGCTCAACACCTTGTAATAGCCCTCGCCATAGGCATCGGACACGCCGATATAGCCCAGCGTCTTGAGGCCCCATGAGGCGATAAATTTGAGGATCGCATTGGCCATGATGTCGTCGTTCGGGACGACCTTGAATACCCATTTCTTCTTCTCGTCCATCGGCGTCACCAGGATCGCGGCGGCGGCGAGCGAGAGCAGCGGCGTCTTGGATTCAGCGGCGATATCGATCAGCGGCAGGCTGACCGGGGTCAGCGAGGAGCCGATCAGCACGTCGACCTTTTCTTCCGCGATCAGCTTGCGGGCGTTCTGGGCGCCCTTGGTCGGGTCCGATTCATCGTCGAGCGCAAAATAAGTGATCTTCTGCCCGGCGATCTCTTTCGGCAATGCCGCGACCGTCTTGGTCTGCGGCTGGCCGAGCGCTGCGCCCGGTCCGGAGCCGCTCATGGTGATGCCGACCTTGATCTGCGCCTGCGCGCTGCCGGCGCCCAACACGACGGTTGCCAGCGCGATCATCCAGCCTTTATGATTTCCCAGCATGACGTCTCCCTCCGGTGTGTTTGTTGATTTGATTGGTCGCCAGTCTAGTACTCATTGCCGCCGAGGCCGAGATAACTTTCGACCAGTCGGGGGTCCGCGGCGATTTGCTGCGGCGAGCCCTGCGTGGTGATGGCGCCGAGCTCCATCACATAGGCGTAGTCGGCGACTTCAAGGGCCGCGCGCGCGTTCTGTTCGACCAGCAGGATTGAAACGCCGGTCTGGCGCAGGTCGGTCAGGATATGAAAGACGTCGCGGACGATGCGCGGCGCCAGCCCGAGGCTGGGCTCGTCCAGCATCAACAGCACCGGCCGCGCCATCAGCGCGCGGCCCATCGCCAGCATCTGGCGCTCGCCACCCGATAGCGTGCCCGCCAGTTGCTGCCGCCGCTCTTTCAGTCGCGGCAAACGAACAAAAATCTGCTCCAGGGTTTCTTTACGCTCGGCGCGGGATCGCCGGAAGCCGCCGAGCAGCAGATTGTCCTCGACCGGCATGTCGGCGAACAGTTCGCGGCGTTCCGGCACCAGACAGAGGCCGGACTGCACGCGGCTCTCCAGCGCGACCGCGCTGACATCATTGCCGCGGAATCCGATGCCGCCTCTGGCCTTCAACAACCCCATGATGGCGTTGAGCAGCGTGGTCTTGCCGGCGCCGTTGGAGCCGATCACGGTGACCAGCGCGCCCGCCGTCACGGCGATCGAGACATCATGCACCACCTCGGCACGGCCGTAGGAAACGCAGAGGTTGCGGACATCCAATAGCGGCGCGGTCACGACACGCCTCCGAGATAGGCCTCGAGCACCGCGGGGTGCTGCCTGATGTCGGCGGGGATTCCTTCGGCGATCCGGGTACCGAAATCGAGCACCACCAGCCGGTCGGCGAGACTCATGACGAAATCCATGTCGTGCTCGACCAGGAGCACGCTGAGCCCCTCGCTGCGGACTTCGCGCAATAATCGCGCCAGCGCTTTCTTTTCACCGACGCGCAATCCGGCGGCGGGCTCATCAAGCAACAGCAACACCGGATGGAGGCACAGCGCGCGGGCGACCTCGACCAGTCGTAACTGGCCGAGCGCGAGCGTGCCGGCCGGCTTGAACGCGACATCGGCGAGGCCAACGCGGTCGAGCTGGCGCTTGGCGTTGGCAAACAACAACGCCTCCTCGGCGCGATCGAGGCGCAATATCGCGCGCAGCGGGCCGGCACGGCCGAGCAGATGCGCGCCGAGCGCGACGTTCTCGATCACGCTCATGTCGGCGACGATTTCGACGTGCTGAAAGGTACGACCCAAACCAAGGGCTGCGGCGCGTTGCGGGGTCTGCGTCCGCAGCGCGTGACCCTCGAACTGGATCTGGCCGGAGCTTAGGGGCAGCACGCCGGTGATCAGATTGAAGGTCGTGCTTTTGCCGGCGCCGTTCGGGCCGATCAGTCCGATGATGCGGCCGCTCTGGACGTCGAAATTGACGTCGTTGACGGCAACGAGGCCGCCGAAAACCTTTCTTGCATCCTGTACCTGCAACAGCGCCGTTCCCGGCGCGGGCAGGGTCCGCTCCGGCGTCGTCTTGCCGCCGCGCGGCGTTGGCGGGGCTGGCGGCGGCGGCGGTCCAAACAGAATAGGCCACACGCCGCTGGAGGCAGTTTGCAGGATTAGCACCAGCACGGCGCCGAAGGCGATGGTTTCGTAATTGCCGGTATTGCCGATCAGCCAGGGCAGGAAATTCTGCAACTGGTCGCGCAGAAACGTGATTCCGGCAGCGCCCAGGATCGCGCCGTACACCCGTCCGGCGCCGCCCAACACCGCCATCAGGAGATATTCGGTGCCGGTGGTGATGCCGAACGGGCCGGGCGATACCGAGCGCTGAAAATGCGCGTAGAGCCAGCCGGCGAGGCCCGCGAGCATCGCGGCATAGACGAACACCATCAGCTTGGCGGCGGCGGTGTTGACCCCGAATGCCTCCGCGGCGCGGGTGCTGCGCCGGAGCGCGCGGATGGCGCGGCCGATGCGGCCTCCGAGCAGGTTTTGGGTGGCGATCACCGCCATTACGACCGCGATCCAGACCACGACGAAATAGTCGCGCGGATCGATCAGCGGATGGGTGCCGAGGCGCAGCGGCGGGATGCCGGCCAGCCCGTCATGGGCGCCGAGCCAGTCGAGGTTACCGAACAGATAGAAAAACGCGATGCCCCAGGCGATGGTGCCGAGCGGCAGATAGTGACCGGACAGCCGAACCGTGATCGCGCCGATCAGGCCGGCCACCGCCATGGTCACGATCAGCGAAGCCGGCAGCGTCAGCCATGGCGAGATGCCGAATCGCGTGGTCAAGACTGCGGTGGTGTAGGCGCCGAAGCCGACAAAGGCCGCCTGTCCGAACGACGTCATGCCGCCGACGCCGGTCAACAGCACGAGACCGATCGCGACCAAGCTGGAAATGCCGATATAATTGAACAGCGTGATCCAGTAATCCGGCAATAGCCCCGTAAAGGGCGCGACCAGGATCGCGAGCGCACAGATCGCGGGAATGATGGGACCGCGCGAAAATTTCATTCGGTTTCCTCGGCATGCGGCGCATAGACCGAACGCCAGGCCAGAACCGGAATGATCAAGGTGAACACCAGCACTTCCTTGAAGTTGCTGGCCCAGAACGAAAACAGGGCTTCGGCAAATCCGACGCCGAGCGCTGCCAGCACCGTCAGCGGATAGCTGACGAGGCCGCCGAGGATCGCGGCGACAAAGGCCTTCAATCCGATCAGGAAGCCCGAATCATAAAACACCGTCATCAGCGGGCCGATCAGCACGCCGGAGACGGCGCCGAGCAGGGCTGCCAGGGCGAAGGCGATTTGCCCCGCGGCGGATGTCGGAATGCCAACCAGCCGCGCGCCCACGCGGTTAGACGAACAGGCCCGCAGCGCCTTGCCCAGCAGCGTGCGGCCGAAAAACAGCGCGAACAGCACCAGCAAAACCGCGGTAACGATCAGGACCGCGATGCTTTGGCCGGATATCACGAGATCGCCGAGCGAAAATGACGCCGACGATAACGGCGTGGTGCCGGAGCCTTCGGGGCCGAAAAACAACAGGCCCAATCCGGTCAGTGAAAAATGCACGCCGAACGCCGCCATCAGCAGCACCAGCACGCTGGAATGGGCGATCGGCTCGAAGGCGATGCGGTAGATCATCGGCCCCATCGGGGTGATCAGCGCGATCGCCAGCAGAATGTTGACGGCTTGCCCGAGTTTCATCGGCGCTAGCGTTCGCGTCAGCAGCAGCAGGGCCACCGGCAGCGCCAGGTCGAACAGCGCGATCCTGGCCACGCGCCGCCAGCTCAATTCGGATACGTGGCGCACGATTTCGGAGGCCGCCGCCAGGCCGCCCAGCGCCAGCAACAGCCACGGCGTTGCGGGAACGTTGCCGTTTTCAAGTGCCGCGATGGTCAGCGCGGTGAACGCCACGAACTCGCCCTGGGGCACCAGGATGACCCGCGTCACCGCGAACACCAGCACGGTGGCGATCGCAACCAGGGCGTAGACCGCACCGTTGATGATGCCGTCCTGCAGCAGGAATAGGAAAATGGTGCCGTCCACGCCCGTTCGATCCCCCAAGAGCGCATTTTCCGGGAAGGTGAATGGCCCGGCGCGCTGACGATTTTTTAATTGCAGCCAAATTCACCAACCGCCGGCTTAATTCAAGCGGATAGTTCGGCCCCTGCGGCGCGACGGATCGTCCGGGCATGGCTGCTTCAGCCGGCGGTCGCTCGCCGCTCACCCCGCGATGCACAATATGCGGGCAAGTGTCTCATGAAATGAGGTACTTCGCCCGCGGAGCGGCCGCCGCTGTGCGACGAAAGTGACATTGACAGGGCGACATCCCCTGAAGCGATATGCCTGCCGAGCAAGCCCGCATTCGCGCCCCATCAACGAGGGCCGCCGCGTCGGCGCTGCATCATCTGAACGTCCGGCTATCGTCGGATGCGTCACAATAAATATTGGGAGGATCGGTCATGAAAAAAACTATCGCCGGACAGGATTCCGGCCTCGTGGTTTCTCGTCGCAAGCTGTTGCAGTCGGCGGCTGGCTTAGCCGGAGGCGCGATGCTCCCCGCGGGCATGGCATTGCCGGCCTTCGCCGACGACAAACCGGCGATCGGGACCTATCCCGCCGGTTCGTCCGGCTCCTCGGTTTTCATCGGTATCACCGTGCCGCGCACCGGTACCTATGCGGTGCAGGGCGAGGACGAGCTCAAGGGCTATGAACTCGCGATCGAGCACATCAACAGCGGCCACGAGCTGATCAAGAAGATCTCGCCTAAGACCACCAAGGGCGTGCTCGGTAAGGAATTGAAGTATGGCGTCGCGGATTCCGCCGCCAAGCCGAACGAAGCGGTGCAGGCGCAGCAGCGCTTCATCAGCGAGAACAAGGCGATGATGATCACCGGCGGCACTTCGAGCGCCGTGGCGGTCGCCCTGAACAAGCTAGCGCAGCGCGAAAAGGTGCTGTTCGTGTGCGGCATCTCCGGCTCCAACGATACCACCGGCAAGGATTGCGTGCGCTACGGCTTCCGCCAGAGCTTCTACGGCCAGACCGCGGCGGCCGCGATCAGCCCGACGCTGATCAAGACCTTCGGCAAGAACATGAAGGTCGCTTACCTGACGCCGGACTATACCTACGGTCACACCGTCACCAAGTCGATGCAGGACAATACGGCTGCGGCCGGCTGGACCACCGTGACGAACCAGGTATCGCCGCTGGGCGCGCCCGACTTCTCGTCCTATCTGCTCAACGTCGCCAATTCGGGCGCCGATCTCTTGATCAACGTCAATTGGGGCCACGACGCCGTGCTGTCGATCCAGCAGGCCAAGCAGTTCGGCGTGCTCGACAAGATGAAGCTGATCGTGCCTTACCAGGTACCGTTCCTGGCCCGCGAAACCGGCGGCCTGATGCAGGGCGTTTACTCGGCGACCGACTATTGGTGGGCCATCGAGGACAAATATCCGCTCGCCAAGCTGTTCAACGAGGCGTTCGAGAAGAAGTATGGCTACAAGCCGGAGTGGGGCGCGGCGAACTCCTATGTCAGCTTCGCGCATTGGGCGCGCATGGTCGAAGAGACCGGCAGCTTCTATCCGCCTGACGTGATCAAGACCTACGAGAAGGAAGAGGTCATTCCCTCGCTCGTCGGTGACGTGCATTACCGCAAGGAAGATCACCAGTGCGTGCGCCCCGTCATCCTGGTCAAGGGCAAGCTGGAAAAGGACATGAAGGGCAAGGAAGATTATTACGACGTGCTCGACATCGTTCCCGGCGAAGGCCTGATGCAGAAGCCGGACGCCTTCGGCTGCCAGCTCGGCGACTACACCTGAGCGATATCTGAAGTTTGGCGCCGCGGGGCACTTCCTGCGGCGCCATTTTTAGGTTAGGCACGGGCTAAGATGGCACTGATGCCTTCCTCCGCCGTACAACCACATTGCCTTCAAGCGGGTCCTGCGATCGTCTTTCATGATTAATTGGCCGAATTTCATTTCGCAGGTTTTCAACGGTCTGGCGCTCGGTGCTTTGTTGGCGCTGATCAGCTCCGGGCTGACCATCATCTATGGCACGCTCGGGGTGCTCAACCTCGCGCACGGCGCGATGTTCATGCTGGGCGGCTACGCCGGCTATGTCGCCTTCCAATATACCGGGTCGTTCATCGTCGCGGTGATCGCCGGCTCCTTGTTCGTGATGATCGTGGGCGTGGTGATGGAGCGCGTCATCATCCGGCATTTCTACCACCGCCCGCACGAGGACCAGCTTCTGGTCACGTTCGGGCTCGGCATCTGCTTCGTCGAACTGGTGCGGCTGGTGTTCTCCAGCGACTCGAAATTGGTGCCGCCGCCGCCGCTGTTCCAGGGCATCACCTCGCTCGGATTCATGTTCTATCCGACCTATCGGCTCGCGGTGGTCGGCATTGTCGCGGCCGCGCTCGGTGCCCTGTTCGTCGTGCTCTACCGCACCCGGCTCGGCATGATCGTGCGCGCCGGCATCGAAGATTCGGTGATGGTCGACTCGCTCGGCATCAACGTCTACCGCGTCTTCATGATCGTATTCGGTATCGGCGCGATGGCGGCCGGCTTTGCCGGCATCGTCAACGCGCCGGTGGTCTCGCTGACGCCGGGTGTCGGCGACGACATCCTGGTCGAAACCTTCGTGGTGGTGGTGATCGGCGGCGTTGGATCGTTTCCGGGCGCCATTCTCGGCGGCCTGATCGCCGGGGAGATCATCAGCATCACCTCGATGTTTAATCCCGGCTACGCCTACGTCATGCTGTTCGCGGCCATGGTGCTGGTGCTGGTGGTCCGGCCGCATGGCCTGCTCGGCACGCAGGGCCGCGAATGAACGTGGTCATCTGATGCTCAAGCAACGTCCTTTCCTGATCGAGACATTGACGGCGATCGGCCTCGTGATTGCGCCGTTCGTGCTGCCGCATCTCGGCTTTGCCCCCAACACCGTGAACCGGATCCTGGTCTGGGGCCTGTTCGGCCTCGGCTTCGATATCCTGTTCGGCTTCACCGGGCTGCTGTCGTTCGGCCAGTCGGCCTTCTACGGCACCGGCGGCTTCGTCGCGGCCTATCTGTTGACCCGCGCCGGATTTCCCAATGTGGTGCTGGCGCTGATCATCGGCATGATCGCGGCCGCGGCGGTCGGCTATCTGGTCGGACTGATCGCGCTGCGGCGCACCGGCATTTACTTCTCGATGATTACGGTGGCGATCGCGGAGGTGTTCTTTTTCGTCGAGTTCAATCCGTTGTCGGCCTGGACCGGCGGCGAGAATGGCTTGCCGGGCGTGCCGACGCCGAGCTTCGATCTCGGCTTCGTCAATATCCACTTCACCACCGGCTGGTCGCTCTATCAATTCCTCGCGCTGTGCTACTTCATCGGCGTCGTGATCGCGCTACGCATCGTGCGCTCGCCGGTCGGCGCGGTCCTGAGCGCGATCCGCGACAATCCGCTGCGGGCTACCGCCGTCGGCCACAACATCCACGCCTACAAACTCACGGCATTCGTGATCGCGGCGGCCTATGCCGGGTTTGCCGGCGGTCTGCTCGGCGTATTGCAGGCATTCATGCCGCCGGACGCGTTCACCTTCGATACCTCAGGGCAATTGGTGATGCAGACCGCGATCGGCGGTCGCGGCACCTTGTTCGGCCCGCTGGTCGGCGCCGCGATCTGGCTGTTCCTGCAAGACTTCCTGCAGGCGGCCCTCGGACTGGGCGCGGCCTGGAAGCTGGTGCTCGGCGTGATCTTCGTGCTGCTGGTGTGCTTCCTGCGCCGCGGCATTATCGGCGGCCTGGAAGATCTCTATGGCCGGTTGACCGGCAAGAGTGCCAAGCATGCCGAGCCGGAGGAATCCTCGCCCGTCCCGGTGGCCGATGCCGCAGAAGTCATGGCAGCGCTGGTCGCGGACACACCGAAGCCATCGTCGGTTCGCGACGGCCGTACCGGTCCGATCCTGCAAGCCACCGGCCTGACCAAGCGTTACGGCGGCCTGGTCGCCAACAGCGACATCGATTTTACGGTCAACTATGGCGAGTTGCGCGGCATCATCGGTCCCAACGGCGCCGGCAAATCGACCTTCTTCAAGATGCTGACCTGCGAAGTTCACCCCACCTCGGGCACGATCCTATTCGAGGGGCGGGACATCACCGGCACCAGCGTCACCGACGTTTGCCAGCACGGCCTGACCAAGAGCTATCAGGTCAACCAGTTGTTCACCGGACTGACGGTGCGCGAGAACGTCGTGATCGCGGCCTTGGCCAAATTGCGCGGCAAATTCCGGCTCGATCTGTTCCGCAGCGTCGACAGCATCCCGGGATTGACCGAACTGGTGAAACGCACGCTGGAACTGGTCAACCTGTCGTCGCGGCCCGATACGCCGGTATCGGAGCTCGCTTATGGCGAGAAGCGCCGGCTGGAAATCGGATTGGCGCTCGCGACGTCGCCGAGCCTGTTGTTGCTGGACGAGCCGCTGGCCGGCATGAGCCCGCGCGAGCGGGTCGAAACGGTCAAGCTTTTGAAGTCGATCAGCCGGGATCGCACCATGATCATCATCGATCACGACATGGATGCGCTGTTCGAGCTGGCCGAACGCGTCACCGTGCTGCAGGAGGGCCGCGTCCTGGTCGAGGGCACGCCCGACGAAATCAAGAACAGCACCGCGGTGCAGGAAGCCTATCTGGGCGGCGTGCATGGAGTGCTCGACGCATGAGCTTGCTCGAGGTCAACGGCCTGAACAGCTATTACGGGGATTCCCATATCCTGTTCGACATCTCGCTGCGGGTCGAGCGCAACGAGGTCGTGGCGCTGCTCGGCCGCAACGGCGCCGGCAAGAGCACGACGCTGAAGAGCCTGATGGGCGTGGTGACGCCGCGCGCGGGCACCGTGATGTTCGACGGGGTCAATATCGCCGGGCGCAAGAGTCACGCCATCGCGCAAGCCGGCATGCAGCTCGTGCACGAAGATCGCCGGATTTTCGGCAGCCTCAATGTCGAGGAAAATCTCATCATCGCCGGCTTGACGGCCCCCAAGCGCTGGCCGCTCGACCGCGTCTACGAGATGTTTCCGCGGCTCAAGGAGCGGCGCGGCAACCGCGGCACCGATTTGTCCGGCGGCGAGCAGCAGATGCTGGCGATCGCGCGCGCGCTGGTGCGCGATCCCAAGATCATCCTGCTCGATGAACCCTTCGAAGGGCTGGCGCCGATCATCGTGCGCGACCTGATGAAGGCGTGCAGCGATCTCGCGGCGGCCGGCCAGACCATCGTGCTGGTCGAGCAAAATCTGGCAGCGACGCTGTCGCTGGCCCAGCGCATCTACATCGTCAACAACGGCCATATCGTTCACGAAGGCCCGGCGCAGGAAATCAAGGCGCAGCCGGAAGTCCTGCAACGCTATCTCGGCGTCTAGCGGCTAGAGCCTTTTCCGTTCCGATGGAATCGGAACGGGGCTCTAGTCTTTTGTCTTGACGCGTTTTCTTGACGCGAACCGGTGCCCACGGAGCCTGTCATCGGGCGCGCATTCGCGCGACCCGTTGGCTCGAAAACGCTCCAAGCGACGCGACCTCGGCCGTCCGTTCGATCGCCGTGTCGCGATTCTCAGTCATTTGTTAACCAATTGTTATGCCTACCAAATTCGGTAACGCGTCTTTAATGGCGCGACCGTAGGGTCATTTCACGCGGCTCGGACTGGGCCGCGCTTCCGTCCAGGATGGCCGGAAACTCGCGTACGCGTTGGAGTCTCCCCATGGATATCATGACGTTGGTTGGGCTGGTGTGCGGCGTCGCCGTCATCACCATCATCATGCTGTTGGGCGGCAATCTGGAGATGTTCTGGAGCGAGCACGCGGTCATCATCATCTTCGGCGGATCGATTGCCGCCACCATGATCCGCTTTCCGCTGATGGCGATCATGCATGGCCTGCCGCTCGGCGCCAAGTTCGCCTTCACCATGAGCCGGCTGTCGGCGCGCGACCTGGTCGACGAACTGGCGCGTATCGCCGAGATCGCCCGCAAACAGGGGCCGGTCGGGCTGGAAAAAGTCGAGACCGACGAGCCGTTCCTCGCCAAGGGAATCCGCTATGTCGCCGACGGCTACGATCTCGAATTCATCCGCGACAATCTCGAGCGCGATCGCGACAATTTCCTGATGCATCTGGACGAAGGCGGCAAGATCTACCGCGCCATCGGCGACTGCGCACCGGCGTTCGGTATGGTCGGCACCCTGATCGGCATGGTGCAGATGTTCGCCAACATGACCGACCCGTCGAAACTCGGCCCGTTCATGGCGACCGCGTTGCTGGCGACGCTGTACGGCGCGCTGGTCTCCAACCTGTTCTGTCTGCCGCTCGCCGACAAGCTGCACGGCAAGCTGCTCGACGAGGAGACCAACCGCACGCTGATCATCGATGGCATCCTGATGATCCGCGATTCCAAGAGCCCGGCGCTGGTGCGGGAAATGCTGCTGGCCTATCTGCCGGAAAAACACCGCCACGAAGAAGCCGAGCCGGTCCCGGCGTAAGGCGACCGCTCCCGGTCCGGAACAACCACCATGGCCAAGAAGAAACGTGGCGACGCGCACGGAGGAGGGCACGGCTGGTTCGTGACTTTCGCCGACCTGATGGGCCTGATGATGAGCTTCTTCGTGATGCTCGTCGCGTTTTCCACCATGGACAACAACAAGCTCAAGATCGTCGCCGGTTCGATGCGGGATGCCTTCGGCGTGCAGACCGACAAGCGCTATTCCGGCATCGTCGAGTCCGACGGCCTGCCGACGCGACCGAAGCTGAAGAATGTCGCGCACATCAATCCCGAGGAATCGTCCAATACGCCGACCCCGGATCAGAACGAGGAAGCCAAGGTCTCCGGCGCCAAGCTCAAGATAGATCGCGAGTTCGCGCTGGCCTCGGCTTCGTTGCGCCAGGCCTTGCAGGACATGCCGGAACTGACCGAGATTTCGAAGCACATCATGTTCGAGGAGACCAATGAGGGTCTCAATCTGGAAATCGTCGATCAGGATGGTCGCTCGATGTTCGCCGACGGCTCCAAGGTGCCGTATGATCGCACCCGCCGGCTGATCGAGAAGCTTGCCGCGCCGCTCAAGGCGACGCCGCTGCGCATCTCGATCGTCGGTCATACCGCCTCGGGCTTCGTGCCGTCGCAAAGCGATTACGGCGCATTCGATCTCTCGGCCGATCGCGCCAACGCGGTTCGCCAGATTCTGGAGCACGAAGGGCTGCCGCCGTCCCATATCTTCGCGGTTTCGGGCAAGGCGGACACCCAGCCGCTGTTTCCCGACGATCCTTCGCTGTCCTCGAACCGCCGCGTGACTATCACGCTGATGCGCGAGGATCCGGCGCTGCCGCCGAACCTGCAGCCATAATCCACCGCGTTACTATAATACCGTGTATTATTCGGCGGGGAGTGGCTCCGGCGTCACGTCGGGCACGGCCGACGGTGCTATAGCGTTTTCAAGCCAACGGGTCGCGCGAATGCGCGCCCGATCGGTCGGCGGGTTTCCAGCACGCGTTGATGGCCGGACCGGATCAAATCAATCGATAGGGCGTTTTCCCGCGCAATGGCCGTCAGCGTTACATCAGCGGAAGCTCAGGAAGGGTCGATCACGACCGGCTATTGGGCCCTGACGCTCGGAAGCGTCGGCGTGGTCTTTGGCGACATCGGGACGTCGCCGCTGTATGCCTTTCGCGAGGCCGTCGGCGCGGCGGCGCAAGGCCAGCCGATCACGCGGGCCATCGTGCTCGGCGTTCTCTCGCTGATCCTGTGGGCGCTTTTCGTCGTGGTCACGGCGAAATACGTGCTGCTGCTGCTGCGGGCCGACAATAACGGCGAGGGCGGCACGCTTTCGCTGATGGCGCTGGGTCAACGCGCACTGGGGCGGCGAAGCTGGCCGTTGCTGGCGCTCGGGGTGATCGGCGCCTCGATGTTTATCGGCGATTCCATGATCACGCCGGCCATTTCGGTGCTGTCCGCGGTCGAAGGCCTCAAGCTCGCGGCACCGGAGCTGGAGCATTACGTGGTGCCGCTGACGGTCTTCATCCTGGTGGTGCTGTTCTCCGTTCAGCGCATCGGCACCGCGCGGGTGGCATCGGCGTTCGGGCCGGTGATGATCGCATGGTTCGCCTGCCTCGCAATCATGGGTGTCGTCCATATCAGCGACGATCCATCGGTGCTGGCCGCGATCAATCCGTTGTATGGAATAGAGTTCCTATTGTCGCACGGGACGATCGGAATGGTGACGCTGGGCGCGGTATTCCTCGCGGTTACCGGCGGCGAAGCGCTCTATGCCGATCTGGGTCATTTCGGACGCAAGCCGATCCAGACCGCATGGGTTTATTTCGTGCTGCCCTCGCTGATGATCAACTATTTCGGCCAGGGTGCGCTGGTGCTGTCCAATCCGGCCGCGATCGAGAACTCGTTTTACCGGATGGTGCCGGAAATATTGCTATTGCCGCTGGTCGTATTGGCGACCGCCGCGACCGTCATTGCGAGCCAGGCGGTGATCACCGGCGCCTATTCGCTGACCCAGCAAGCGGTGCAGCTCGGTCTGCTGCCGCGCCTGGAGGTTCGCTACACATCGGAGACGCATGCCGGGCAGATCTACCTGCCGCGCGTCAACCGGCTGCTGCTGATCGGCGTGTTGCTGCTGGTGCTGCTGTTCCGCACCTCGAGCGGGCTCGCCTCCGCCTACGGCATCGCCGTCTCCACCACCATGGTGGCCGACGGCATCATGGGCTTTGTGGTGATCTGGAAACTGTGGAATTGGCGCGCCGCCACGGCGGCCGCCGTGATCGTTCCGTTCGTCGTCGTCGATACCACGTTCTTCAGCGCCAATTTGCTCAAGCTGTTCGAGGGCGCCTGGGTGCCGCTGTTGTTTGGCCTCGCGATGGCGATCACGATCTGGACCTGGCGCAGGGGCGCTGCGATCCTGATCGCCAAGACCCGGCGCACCGAAGTCCCGCTCCGGGAGCTGATCAAGAGCCTCGAAAAGCGTCCGCCGCATATCGTGAAGGGCACCGCGGTGTTTCTGACCAGCGATCCCAATTTCGTCCCCACCGCGCTGTTGCATAATCTCAAGCACAACAAGGTGCTTCACGAACACAACGTGATCCTGACCATCGAAACCGCGCAGACCCCGCGCGTCGATCTGGTCGATCGGGTGCGGATGGAAACCATCAGCGATAAATTTGCCACCGTCCGGCTGCGTTTCGGCTTTATGGAATCTCCGAATGTGCCGAAGGCGCTGGTGATCGCGCGCAAGCTCGGCTGGCAGTTCGATATCATGGCGACATCGTTCTTCGTGTCGCGGCGCTCGCTGAAGCCGTCGGCGCAGTCGGGAATGCCGCAGTGGCAGGATCATTTGTTTATCGCGCTGAGCCGCCAGGCCAACGACGCAACCGACTACTTCCAAATTCCGACCGGCCGGGTGGTTGAGGTGGGGACTCAGGTGACTATCTAAGCGGGTCACCGTTTGAACGGCTCGCTCACGATTTGAATTTGAGCCTCAACCCAGACTGTGATCTAAGTTGCAACTGAAGAGTTATGCGTTTTTGCATGGCGCGGGCCCAAAATCAGGGTAGGCCATGCTCTAAACGCAGGGCTATAAGCCGCGTCGCTTTGCTATTGTGCAGTGAAGCATTTTTGAGGCCGCCATTCCCATGACCACCGATATTGCAGTCCCCGCCTCGGAAACGACGGCGGCCAACGGTCATGGCAGCGCCCACTCCACCGCCGGCTTCAAGGCGCTGATGCTGGGCAGTATCGGCGTCGTCTATGGCGACATCGGCACCAGCCCGCTCTACGCGCTGCGCGAGGCCGTGATCGCCGCCTCCGGCTCTGGCCCCACCGCCGTCGTCGACCCCCAGGCCGTGCTTGGCGTGGTCTCGCTGATCCTGTGGGCGCTGATCGTGGTGGTGACGCTGAAATATGTGGTGATCCTGCTGCGCGCGGACAATCATGGCGAGGGCGGCACGCTGGCGCTGATGGCGTTGGCGCAGCGCGCGGTCAGCCATGGCGCCGGCGCGATCGTGCTGTTGGGCATCATCAGCGGCGCGCTGTTCTATGGCGATGCGGTGATCACGCCGGCGCTCTCGGTGCTTTCGGCGATCGAAGGCATCAAGCTCGTCACCTCGACCTTCGATCCCTATGTCGTGCCGCTGACCGTCGTCATCCTGTTCGCGTTGTTCGCGGTACAGTCGCGCGGCACGGCAAAGGTCGCGGCGTTCTTCGGGCCGATCATGACGGTGTGGTTCGCCGTGATCGCGATCGCGGCGATCAACCCGATCCTGCGGCATCCCGAAGTATTGTTCGCGCTCAATCCCGTGCATGCCGTTGCCTTCATGCTGCATCACGGCATCATCGGGTTCGTGACGCTTGGCGCGGTGTTCCTCGCGGTCACCGGCGCCGAGGCGCTCTACGCTGATCTTGGGCATTTCGGCAAACGTCCGATCCAGACCGCCTGGCTTTTCATCGTGCTGCCGTCGCTGGCGCTGAACTATCTGGGGCAGGGCGCGCTGTTGATCGGCGATCCGCATGCGGTCGAGAACCCGTTCTTCCTGATGTTTCCGGACTGGGCCTTGCTGCCGATGGTGTGTCTGGCCACGGCGGCGACGGTTATCGCCAGCCAGGCCGTGATCACCGGCGCCTATTCGCTGACCCGTCAGGCCATCCAGCTCGGCCTGTTGCCGAGATTTGAGATCCGCCACACCTCGGAAGCCCATTCCGGCCAGATCTATATTCCGCGCATCAACATGCTGCTGCTGGTCGCGGTCACCTTGCTGGTGCTGATGTTCCGCTCGTCGAGCGCGCTGGCGTCGGCCTACGGCATCTCGGTGACGGGCACCATGGTGGTGACGGCGATGATGGGTTTCGTCGTGATCTGGCGGGTCTGGAAATGGTCGCCGATCGCCGCCGCCGCGCTGATCGCGCCGTTCCTGTTCCTCGATTTGACCTTCCTTGCCGCCAATCTCCTGAAGGTGCTCGAGGGCGGCTGGGTGCCGTTGGCGCTGGGCGCGGTGGTGATGCTCTTGATGTACACGTGGCGGCGCGGCAGCCGGCTGCTGTTCGAAAAATCGCGCAAGCTGGAGTTTCCGCTGGCCGACCTGGTGGCGATGCTGGAGAAGCGGCCGCCGCAGCGGGTGTCCGGCACTGCCGTGTTCCTGACCAGCGATCCCGCCTCGGCGCCGACCGCGCTGATGCACAGCCTGAAGCACTACAAGGTGCTGCACGAAAAGAACGTCATCCTCACCATCGAGACCGCGCCGACGCCGCGGATCGACCCGTCGGAACGGGTGCGGATGGAGGAGATCAGCGCCACCTTCTCCCGCGTCACGCTGCGGTTCGGCTTCA
Organism: Bradyrhizobium sp. S69; assembly: GCF_009766005.1. Lineage (GTDB taxonomy): Bacteria > Pseudomonadota > Alphaproteobacteria > Rhizobiales > Xanthobacteraceae > Bradyrhizobium. Next base: position 53,982 of record NZ_LMUK01000043.1, read on the forward strand.
TGGAATCGCCGAACGTGCCGAAGACGCTGGCGATCGCCCGCAAGCTCGGCTGGCATTTCGACATCATGTCGACGTCGTTCTTCCTGTCGCGCCGCGCGCTGAAGCCGGCCGCGCATTCGGGCATGCCGCGCTGGCAGGATCATTTGTTCATCGCGCTGAGCCGCACCGCCAACGACGCCACCGACTATTTCCAGATTCCGACCGGACGGGTGGTGGAAGTGGGAACGCAGGTCACGGTTTAGCGTCGCCCGAGCATGCCCAAACTGCTGTTCTAGCGCTTGATTTTCACCGCGCGAGAGGCGACTTTGGCCGCCGAAACAGGGCGGTCGGCGCGGTCGATTGGCCCCACAGAAATGGATCGTTGGGAGGACTAGCGTGGCGGATCATCAGGTGCACGACTTAACGCCGGACGAGGTGTCGAAGGGCATCGCCGAGGGACGATATTTTCTGGTCGACGTTCGCGAACCGAACGAAGTTGCTGCCGAGGCCTATCCGGACGGCGTGGTTGTTCCGTTGTCGAGCTTCGATCCCTCGGATATTCCCGATCCGCAGGGCAAGCAGGTTGTGTTCGCCTGCCGCTCCGGCAAGCGCTCGGTGACGGCGTCGCTGGCGGCGCAGGCCGCGGGCCTGCCCTACGACAAGCATCTGGCCGGTGGCGTCCTGGGCTGGAAGGCCGCGGGATTGCCGACCAAGAGCGGTGGCTGATCGCTCCATGATTTCGATGAACAAGGTCTTTGCCGACCTTCCCGTCACCATTTTCGAAGCGATGTCGCAGCTCGCGCGCGACAACAACGCCATCAATCTCGGCCAGGGCTTTCCGGACCATCCGGGGCCGGACGATATTCGCCGCGCGGCGGCGGATGCGACGATGGACGGCTATAACCAATATCCGTCGATGATGGGCATTCCGGAGTTGCGGCAGGCGATTGCCGCGCATTACGGCCGCTGGCATGGGCTTGAGCTCGATCCGATGGCCGAGGTTATGGTGACCTCGGGCGGCACCGAAGCGCTCACCAGCGCCATCCTGTCGGTGGTGGAGCCCGGCGACGAGGTGATCGTTTTCCAGCCGGTGTATGATTCCTATCTGCCGATCATCCGCCAGGCCGGCGGCATCCCGCGGCTGTTGAGGCTTGAGCCGCCGCATTGGCGGCTCTCCGAGGAGATGCTGCGCGGCGCATTCAATCACAAGACCAAGGCGGTCCTGTTCAACAATCCGCTCAATCCGGCCGCCGTGGTGTATCCGCGCGAAGACCTCGAATTGCTGGCGCGGTTTTGCCAGGAGTTCGACAGCGTCGCGATCTGCGACGAGGTCTGGGAGCATGTGACCTTCGACGGCCGCGAACATATTCCGCTGATTACGATTCCGGGAATGCGCGAGCGCACCATCAAGGTCGGTTCCGCCGGCAAGATATTTTCGCTGACGGGGTGGAAGATCGGCTTTGTCTGCGCCGCGCCGCCGCTGCTGCGGGTGGTGGCGAAAGTGCACCAGTTCCTGACCTTTACGACCGCTCCCAATCTTCAGGCCGCGGTGGCCTACGGCCTCGGCAAGCCGGCGGAATATTTTCACGACATGCGCAAGGATCTGGCGCGCAGCCGCGACCGCCTCACGCAAGGGCTGGAGCGGATCGGCTTTCCGGTGCTGGGCTCGCAGGGCACCTATTTTCTCACCGTCGATCTGTCGCCACTCGGACTGAACGAAACCGACGAAGCCTTTTGCCGGCGCATCGTGACCGACTACAAGGTCGCGGCCATCCCGGTGTCGGCGTTCTATGAACAGGATGCCGTGACGTCGGTGGTGCGGTTTTGCTTTGCCAAGAACGATGCGACGCTCGACACCGCGCTGGAGCGGCTGTCGGATGCGGTGCATCGCCGCTAAGGATTGGCCCATGATGCGCGGCTTGCGTTTGGCTCGGGTTCGATGTGTCGCGGCGCTGGCCACGATCCTGGCGGCGGCCGCGCTGCCTGCGAGCGCACAGCAGCGCACCGTCAATTTTTACAATTGGTCGAACTACGTGGCGCCGGGCGTGCTGGAGGATTTTACCAGGGAAACCGGCATCAAGGTGGTCTACGACACTTTCGACGCCAACGAGACGCTGGAGACCCGGTTGCTGGCGGGAAAATCCGGCTATGACCTCGTCGTTCCCACCGCCTATTTCCTGCAGCGCCAGATTACCGCGCATGTGTTCCAGAAACTCGACAAGTCCCGACTGCCAAATCTGGCCAATGCCTGGCCGGTGGTGACCGAACGGCTCGCCACCTACGATCCCGGCAATGTCTATGCCGCCAATTACATGTGGGGCACCACCGGCATCGGCTACAACGTCAAGGCGGTGCAGAAAATCCCGGGCCCCGACGCCAGGATCGACAGCTGGGACATCGTTTTCAAGCCGGAGAACCTCGCAAAGTTCAAAGATTGCGGCGTCCACATGCTGGATTCGCCGGATGATATTTTCCCGGCAGCCTTAGGTTATCTCGGGCTCGATCCCAATTCGACCCAACAGGCCGATCTGGAGAAGGCGGCCGATCTCGTTGCGAAGATCAGGCCCTCCATTCGCAAGTTTCACTCATCGGAATATCTGAGTGCGCTCGCCACCGGCGAGATCTGTTTCGTGGTGGGATGGTCGGGCGACATCATGCAGGCGCGCAGCCGCGCCGCTGAAGCCAACAGCGACGTCGAAATCGGATACGCGATCCCGAAAGAGGGGGCGCAGATGTTTTTCGACAATCTTGCGATCCCGGCCGATGCCGGCAATGTCGCGGAGGCCTATGAGCTGATCAATTATCTCTACCGGCCCGACGTCGCGGCGAAGAATTCGAATTTCCTATCTTATGCCAACGGCAATCTGGCGAGCCAGAAGCTGATCGATCCCAAAATCCTGGACGACAAGAACATCTATCCCGACGATGCGACGCTGAAGAAGCTGTTCGTGATCACCGCGCGCGACCCGGCCACCCAGCGCATCATCAACCGGCTCTGGACCAAGGTGAAGACGGGTAGGTGACGGCGGCATACAGCGACCTCACGAAGAGGAGCCGTGAAACAATCGACGCCGTCATCCTGAGGTGCTCGCCGTCTTCGGCGAGCCTCGAAGGATGGCCGCAAGCACCGAGCTGAACATCATCCTTCGAGGCTCGCAAGAGCTCGCACCTCAGGATGACGTCCGGGATAGCTTCACAGGCCCCGAGGGCGCCTCTACCGCCAGCGGCGATGCAGCCAGAGCCACTGTTCCGGATATTCGCGGATCCAGCCCTCGACCACATTGGTGACGGCCTGCATCGTTCCCTGGATATCGATCTCGCCTGAGGCGTTGCGCACCGGCTCGACTTCCTCGGACAGTTCGGCGCGAAAACGGTGACCGGGCAGGCGAATGATCCGCACCCCGTGAATCGGGCACTCGACCTGCCGCCGCAGCCGCGCCAGCGTCGGATTGGCCCGGGTCTTGCGGCCGAAGAACGTCACCTCGACGCCATTGGTAAAATACTGGTCGACCAGCATCGCGACGTGCTGGCCGTTTTGCAGGGCTTGCGCCAGCCGCAGTGGCGCGTCGCGGCCGGCCGCAATCAGCGTGCCCATCTTGACGTTGCGCAGTTCTTCGATGATGCGCTCGGCGGAGGCGATATTCGGCCGGCGATAGAGGATCGCGGCGTCGAGGCCGTGCGCGGCCGCCGCCAGCGCCGGCAATTCCCAATTGCCGAGATGGCTTGCAAAGAACAATGCGGGTTTGCCGTCGTCGCGCAGGCGGTCGTACAATTCGGCGCTGCGCGGATCGAATTCGACGCGGCCGTTGCCGGGATTGGTGGTGTCATAGTCCCAGACATGATCGAGATGGGCGAATTCGGCGCCGTAGCGGCCGAGATTGTCCCATACCCCCGCCAGGATGGTGTCGATTTCCTCGGGCGATTTTTCCGGGAACGCGGCGACGAGGTTTTCCCGTGCGATCCGGTGCTCGCGCAGCTTCGGGCCGATGAAACGGGTGATGCGGCCGAACAAATTGGCGGTCTTGATCGGGTCGAAATAGCGCGTGGTGCGCAGCATGCCGATGGTGACGGCGCCGACCGCGGCGCCGCCGAGCGATTTTGCGCCGGTGCGAAGACGAGCCTTGGTGCGAGCGAGCAGGGGATGCATCCGTTCTGTTCCGGCGTGAGCCGCCTATCGCCGGTTGGGCGCCGTGGTGTGCCGAGACGTGTGGAACAAAAAGCCCGTGGACCAACAGGTCCGTGGATTAAATCGGCTCGCGGGTCAGGATCAACGAGGCGTTCTGGCCGCCGAAGCCGAACGAATTCGACATCACCGCGGTGACGCGGGCGTCGCGCGCCTTGTTGGGCACCACGTCGAACGGAATGGCGGGATCGGGAACGTCGTAATTGATGGTTGGCGGAATCCGCTGGTGCTCGAGCGTCAGCAGCGAGAACACCGCCTCGACCGCGCCGGCGGCGGACAGCGTGTGGCCGACCATCGACTTGTTGGAAGAGACGGGAATGCTGCCGGTTTGGTCTCCGAACACCGAGGCAATGCCGAGATATTCCATCTTGTCGTTTTCCGGCGTACCGGTGCCGTGCGCATTGATGTAATCGATCTGGCCGGGGACAATGCCGGCGTCCGACAGGGCATTGCGCACGCATCCGATAATCGGTTTGCCGTCGGGACTGGAACGGGTGCGATGAAAGGAGTCCGCCAATTCGCCGCAGCCGGCGACAACGCCGAGGATTTTGGCGCCGCGCGCGGTTGCAGCCTCATAGCTTTCCAGCACCAATGCGCCAGCGCCCTCCGCCATGACGAAACCGTCGCGGTTCTTGGCAAACGGCCGCACCGCCGTGTGAGGTGAATCATTTCGCATCGACAACGCCGACAGCAATGAGAACCTGATCAGGGCTTCCGGATTGACCGAGCCGTCGGTCCCAACGCACAACGCGGCATCGGTTTCGCCGCGGCGGATCGCTTCCACGCCGAGCTGGATCGCAGTTGCGCCGGATGCGCAGGCCGTCGAAAGCGAAATCGGCGATCCCTTGGTGCCGTACTTCTCGGCAAGATAGTCCGCCACCGAACCGAACAGAAAGCGCCGGTGATAGCCGACATATTTTCCGCCGCCGCTGACCCTCAGCAGATCGTCGTAATCATACTCGGCTTTTCCGGCATCGCGTCCGAGTTCCAAGCGTTGCGGCCACTCGATCTCAACCGGCGCCACCGCAAGAAACAGCGGTCCGGGAAAATCGGCCGTGGTCCCGATCGCGGATTGCGCGATGGCCTCTTCGGTAACGAGGTCGGCCAGCCGCTCCGAAAGATCGGTCGAGGAAGCGGTTTCGACCGGCAGGAAATCGATCGTTCCGGCCATCGAGGTTTTCAAGCCATCGATCGGAAAGCGCGTAATGGTTCGGATTCCCGACTCACCCGCGGTGAGCTTTGCCCAATTGTCGCTCTTGCCGATGCCGAGCGACGTCACCACGCCCATGCCGGTGACGACAACGATTGGCCTGCCGAATTTATCGCGCGTAGCTGTCATGTTTTCCCCGCCAATTCCGCGTCGTGCTCACTTGACCGCTTCGACAAGCGCCATGCCTTCGCCGCGCCAGTGACCGGCTCCGATCACCACAATCTGGGTCGGAGGCTTCGACATTTCAACCTCCAGCGCGGTGGGATCGTTCGGGGAGTACAACGCGCCGCGCGAGACGGAAATCGCTGCAAGCGCCAAGCCCAGCGGGAACTGCGCTTCCATGGTGTGGCCGAACGCGGTGCCGATGGCCCGCACCGCGAAATCCGGGTGGTGGCGCAGAAACGCCAGTTCCTCGGACGTGACCGGTTGGGCGCCGGTCGCACCGGTAATGATGGCGCCGTTGTCGTTAAGCTTGCCGAGCTTCGACCACAATGTTTCGAGGGTTGCCGTCACCTCGCCGGGGCTCTTGCGGCGCGACTGATCGGCCACGACGTTGGTCAGGCGTGCATAGGGCTTCGCCCCGCGGGCTTCCGCATGGGTTCTGGATTCGATGACGAGAAAGACGCCGGCCGAGCCGAGCGCAAAGCCGGTCTTCGGGCTGCGTGCCCAGACCGGCTCGAATTTGTCCTTGAGGTTGAAATCGTCGAACTCGTAGAGCACCAGCATGTCCTTGCGCTCGCTGTTTTGCGAGCCGCCGATCAATGCGATGTCACTCTGGCCCGCGGCAATACGCGTCAGCGCGATACGCGCCGCATTCACGCCGGCGGCTTCTTCACCCATGAAGGTGCGGGACGATCCGGTCACGCCGTGGACGATGGCGATATTGCCGGCGAGCAGGTTCGAGAGCTGAGCGAGAAACAGCGTCGGCCGCAAATCGTTCATCAGCCGTTCGTTGAGAAAGCCGGGCGCGGAATTGCCCTTGGCCTCGGCCTGCAAAATGCCGGTGTCCACCGCGAGATCGCGCTCGCCACCGCCGGCGGCCACGATCATGTCCATCCGCCCCAGGATTTCCTTGTTGCCCTTGACGCCGGCCGAATCCAGCGCGAGCCCGGCGGCATAGGTGCCGATCCGCTGCCAGGCTTCCATCTGGCGCTGATCGCCCTTTTTGGGGATCTGGGTGTCGAAGTTTACCGGCGCCCAGGGATGAACGACATACGGCGCAAAGCCGCTCTCATCGACATTGATGCGGCGCTGATTGAGCGCGTCCCAGTTCGCGTCCAGGCCTTCACCGAGCGACGTGGCAAGCCCGATGCCGGTGATCCAGACTTCCGCGGATCCCGGATTTGAAGATTTCGTCTCAGTCATTGCCGGGGCTCGTCCGTGGAAATTGGGCTCGTCGTGGGAATCGCCTCATGCGGAAAGCCGACGCGCTTGGCCTCCGCTTCCATGTGTCCGCGCAGATCGGGATTCGGGAATGGGATAACCCCGAACGTGATCGTCGCGTTGCACCTCAGTTCGTTGTTAACCCGTACCTTCGCCTGGGTAATCGCATAGCCCGAACCTTCGTGAACCAGACTCACATCGATCTTCAACAGATCGCCCGGATTGACGAAGCTGCGCATCTTGGCTTCCTTGACCGCTGCCAGAAACGGCATCCGCTCGAACTTCGTCAGCGCAATCAGCAACCAGCCGGAACTCTGCGCCATCGCTTCGATCAAGAGAACACCGGGCATGATCGGATAGCCCGGGAAATGCCCCTCGAAGATCGTGTTGGTTCGGGGAACCTGCGCCTCGACCGTGATCCGGCGCTCGCCGATATCGAGTTCGACGATGCGGTCAATCAGCTTGAAATATTCGAGGTGCATGATGCGCGATTAAGCGCTCGGGGTCTTGGCGGCGACCAGTTCGTCGATGCGGGCGCAGAGGTTCTTCAGCACGAAATACTGTTCGGTGGTGGCTTTGCCGTCGTTGACTTCCTGGGTCCATTTTTCCAGCGGAAGCTTGATCCCGAACGCCTTGTCGATCGCAAACGCGATGTCGAGGAAATCGAGGCTGTCGATTCCGAGATCGTCGATGGCGTGGCTCTCCGGCGTGATCGTGTCGCGCGGTATGTCGCAGGTTTCAGCGATAATCGTAGCGACTTGATCGAATGTGGATGACATCACTAAGCCTTTGATATATTGAGGATAAATTCAATGGCGGCCAAGCGGCCTGGCACCGGGTCCGGAAAACGCCCTGTCCACCATCCGGAGTCGACTGCCCGTATAACGGAGGCCCGCCCCCAATTCAATGGAGGTGGGCCGTGGGGTGGCGCGGGGCACATTCAAGGGAAGGCCGCCCGGGTGGCCCCGAAAGCGGCAGTCTGGCGATTGTAAGCTTGCCGGCCGTTGCCCGGGTGCTGAAATCCGCGCGGCGGTTCAGTACCGGTTGGGGACGAACATGTCGAGCGGGATCGGTCCGCGGTGATAATCGGGGTTGTGGACCCTGGGCGGCAACACGACGGGCTGGTGCTGCACCTCGGAATAGGGAATCTGATCCAACAGATGGGAGATGCAGTTGAGCCGGGCTCGCTTCTTGTCCACGGCATCGACGATCCACCACGGCGAGTCCGGAAGATGGGTATGCTCCAGCATCGCTTCCTTGGCCTTGGTGTATTGCTCCCAGCGGCTTCGCGCCTGGACGTCCATCGGGCTCAGCTTCCACTGCTTCAGCGGATCCTGAATCCGCATGGTGAAGCGGAATTGCTGTTCTTCGTCGGTGATCGAGAACCAGTATTTGATCAGGATGATCCCGGAACGCATCAACATGCGTTCGAACTCCGGCACCGATTGAAAGAACTCCTGGTACTGTTGTTCGGTACAAAAGCCCATCACGCGCTCGACGCCGGCGCGATTGTACCAGCTGCGGTCGAACAGCACGATCTCGCCGCCGGCCGGCAGATGCGAGACATAGCGCTGGAAATACCATTGCGTCCGCTCGCGCTCGCTGGGGGCCGGAAGGGCTGCGACCCGGCAAATCCGCGGATTGAGCCTTTGGGTGATGCGCTTGATGGCGCCGCCCTTGCCGGCGGAATCGCGCCCCTCGAACAGGACGACGACCTTTTTCTTTTCGTGCTGGACCCAATCCTGCAGCTTCACCAGCTCGCCTTGCAGCCGGAACAGCTCCTTGAAATAGACCTTGCGGTCGACGATGTCGCGGCCGGACGGATCGGGCGCGTCGTCGACGGCGGCGTCGAGCCTGTGATCGTCGAGTTCCAGCTCAAGCTCCTCGTCAAGCGTATCGGCCATATCCTGGCGAATGCGCTCGCGCAGCGCGGCTTCGGCGGTTAGTTCGGATGCGGTCATGGTGGCTTCCCTCGGCGGTCGTGCGACGTCGCGTATCCGACCATTGCAAAACTTGTATTGCGGGGATGTGACAGCAACCTTCGGCGTCCACCGCTCGCCTTGTTCAACCGCGCCGGACCAGGTGGGCCGGCCCGCAGCGAGGTGCGCCTCAGGATGACGCCTTCTGCACCCCTACAATGCTTCGTTGACAGAACAACAGGCAGCGTCATCCCCGGGATGAACGCAATTGCGTTCATCCCGGGGATGACGGCGTCGATTGTTTCACGGCCTCTCAGGCAGCGGACAGGCCGCAAGGGTCCCCCGCGCAGGACGTCCATCGCAAGACGCGGCAATCGCAAGGCGTGCCGTCATAATTGTTTCGTATGATCCGCGCAGCTCCAGAAGGGAGGGCGCGCGCGTGCAAGATTGCCAGATCCCGTCGCGTCCGAATTCTGGGCATTGGTCTTCTTGGCGCCGCCGCCTCAGTCATTTGTTCGACGACGACGCGCCGCGCAACCGGGTCATACGGTTGTTCAACCTGCTGCTGGCGCTGCTGATCGTCCTGAACGTCGCTGCCGTGATCCTGGAGACGGTCGAGCCGATCCGCGCCCGCTATGAGGTGTTTTTCCTGGGCGCCGAGCGCGCCGCCACCGCGATCTTCGCCGCGGAATATCTGCTTCGGGTCTGGACCGCGGTCGACCTTCACGGCGGGCGCTTCGGTCATCCGCTGTGGGGCAGGCTGCGTTACATGCGAGGCTTCTTTCCCCTGATCGACCTGGTTTCGGTGTTGCCCGCCATGCTCGGCATATTGGGTGCCGGCGATTTGAGGGTGCTTCGGCTGCTTCGCCTGTTGCGAATGCTCAAGCTCACCCGACACTCCAAGGTCTTCAGCCTGCTGTGGTCGGTGTTCAGGGACGAGGCGCAATCGATCGGAGCGTTGCTCTTCATCCTTTGCCTCACTCTGACGGTCAGCGGCGCGCTCGCCTACATGATCGAGGGAGAAGAACAACCCGCCGTGTTCAATTCGATCCCGGCGGCGATGTGGTGGGCGATCGAAACCCTGACCACGGTCGGCTACGGCGACATGGTGCCGGCGACCGCCGCCGGCAAGCTGTTGGGCGGCCTCGTTTCGATCGTCGGTATTGGCACGCTGGCGTTGTTCTCGGGCGTCATCACCGTCGGATTTCTCGAACAGCTCAAGACACGCCGCGAGCATCACGCACCGGTCCCGGTCGAAATATCGCGCGAAATCTGCCCGCATTGCGGACACCGGCTGTCGCTCGATCTGATCGAGCCAGCCGCAAAGGCCTGAAAACCAAGCTCATAATACCGCTCCGACCCGGTCCGGCCGGGCGGCATTTGGACACACGTAAAAGAGGTGTCATATCGCTGTCATAAACCTTTTTTAATTGGCCGATAGACCATCCATGTCGGGTCCGCGCACATATCTCTCTCGCGCCTGTGGCCTTTGGCGGTCTGTGTAACATAAGGACTTTCAGGATGAATCCGGCCCAGAATGGTCACGACGCAGCGGACAAGACGGACGGCGCCAGCGAGCACGATGAATCCCATGAGGGGGGCATCAACAAGACGGTCGCGACTGTCGTCGTCATCGCAGCCGGCGCGGCGCTGTTCGAGGCCGCGTTGTTGCCCGGCCTCGTGCTCGGTGTGGCCGCGATGGCTGCGCCGAAATATCTGCCCAAGCTTGCGAGCTCGCTGAATCCGTTGTTCAAGTCGACGGTGCGCGGCACCTACAAATTCGCGCAGAAGTCGAAGGAGATGTTCGCGGAAGCTCGCGAGCAGGTCCACGACGTCGTCGCCGAAGTGAAGGCCGAGAACGAAACCGCGGCCAACAGCGGCGCGGCGTCACGTCCGGCCGCCTGATCCTGCGATCGCGCGCCTGAGCAGGGTCCGCTCGGTGGAGCGGGCCTTGCACCGCTGACATTGCCTTGGTGATGCCCGAGCGGCGTCGGCGGAATTGCCTGACCGAGACGCCTTACCGAGCCTGAGATCATTGATGACCAAGATGAAACTGGAGATCGCGCATCAGGTACCGGGCCGGATCCGCATGAAGGTCGGTGCGGCCAAGGCCAATCCCGAACTGCTCGAGCAGATCAAGGAGACCTTCATGGTCATCCCGGGGGTCGAACAGGTCGAGGTCAACCCGGCAACCGGCAGTGTCGTGCTGCATTACGACGTCGACCAGCACGATGAATTTCACGGCCATTTGCAGCACCACACCGGCGGCCACCACCAGCCGCCGCCAACCAACGAGATCGACGCGCTCGCCAGCAAGATTTCGCAAGAGGCGGAATTTCTCGCGGAGAATTCCCATACCGCCAGGGTGATCGTCGATTTCTTCAAGGCCACCGACAAGCAGATCAAGGCCGCCACCAGCAACACCATCGACCTCAAGATCGTGCTGGCCTCTGCGATTGCCGGCTTCACGATCCTCGAGGTGGGCGCCAATGCCGCGACCCCGGTCTGGGTCACGCTCTCGATGTTCGGATTGAACCATCTGATCGAAGCCAACAGCCCGGAGGCCCGGGCTGAAGAAGCCGAGGCTGAGGCGGCCGAAGCCGCGGCCGCCGCGACGACCTGAGAAGACGACCTGAGAACTCGCATCGTGATCTGGATTGATTGAATGAACTTTTCCGTCCGTCACGCAATGCCAGGCCGGCTTCGGCTCAATGTTCCCGAACTATGCCGAAAGCGCTCGCTGGCCGAAGCGGTGTTGCGCTGGCTCGGCGTACAAGCCGGGGTCAAGGCCGCGCGCATCAATTACGACTGCGCCAGCCTGCTGCTCGAATATGATCCGGCCCAGGAACCGGTGCTGCGGCTGCTGCTGGAGCGTTTCCGCAACGCCTCGGTCGAGCAGATCAAGGCGCTCGCGGCCAGCGCCCCCGCCGGTTCGGGTGCGTCCGCCGCGCCGCCCGCGGTGTCGAAGCAGATGCCGTTGGCGCTGCCGACATTGTCATTGGTGATGGCGTTCAGCGCCAATCCGGTGGTGTTCGCCGCCAACATGCCGCTGATGCTGTGGAACGCCTGGCCGATCGCCAAGCGCGCCTGGAAGGTGTGGGACACCGAGAGCAGGCTCAACATCGATGTGCTCGATACGCTGGCGATCAGCGCCTCGGTGCTGCAGGGCAATCCGCTCGCCGGCTGTATTGTCACCTGGCTGATCAAGCTTGGCGACTGGATCCGTGACCTGACCGCGGCGGGCTCGCGCCGGGCGATCAGCGATCTGCTGGAATTCCAGACCAAGAGTGCCTGGATTATCGTGGACGGCGCGGTGGTCTCGATTCCGGCGGCGGAGCTTACCGCCGGCGATCTCGTCGTGGTCTATCCCGGCGAGATGATCCCGGTCGACGGCGAAATTATTGACGGACATGCCACCATCGACCAGAAGACCATCACCGGTGAGGGCCTGCCGGTCAGCCGTGGCAAGGGGGAGGCGGCTTTCGCGGCCACCGTGATCCGCGAAGGCCAGATCACGATCCGCGCGCTGCGCGTCGGTTCGGACACCACCGCCGGCCAGATCGTGCATCTCGTCGAGTCCGCGCCGATCGGCGACACCCGGATTCAGAACCATGCGGAGCGCTTTGCGGATCGGCTGGTGACGCCGACGCTCGGGCTCGCGGTCGGCACCGCGGCCCTGACCGGCGATTTCAACCGGTTCCTTTCGCTTGTGATCGTCGACTACGGCACCGGTATTCGCGTCGCGGCGCCGACGTCGGTGTTGTCGTCGATGACGCACGCCGCGCGCGCCGGCATCATCATCAAGAGCGGCGGCCATATGGAGCGCCTCGCCGGTATCGACACCGTGGTGTTCGACAAGACCGGCACGCTGACCCACGGTACGCCGGCGGTGATCGATGTGATCTCCTACCAGAATCACATCACCCCCAACCATCTGCTCGGCCTTGCCGCCGCGGCGGAAACCCGTCTGACCCATCCGGTGGCGCAGGCGCTGCGCGACCGCGCGCGCGAACTCGCGGTCAACGTTCCGCCATGCGACGAAACCACCTACCGGCTCGGGCTCGGGGTCGAGGGGCAGGTCAACGGCTATTACATGCATGTCGGCAATTCGCGCTTCATGCGCGAGAGCGACATCAGGATCGATATGTCGGCGTCCGACCGCAGCGCGCTCGACGAGAAGGGCTATTCCTGCCTCTATATCGCGGTCGATGGCCAACTCGCCGGCCTCGTGCCATATTCGGACGAAATTCGCGCCGAGAGCAAACCCGTGATCCAGAAGCTCCACGCCCTCGGCATCAAGGACACGATCATGCTGACCGGCGACAATGCGGTGGTCGCGCGCGCGGTGTGCCGCGACATCGGCTTGACGCGGCACTTCGCCGACATGTTGCCGGCCGACAAGGCCGACATCATCCAGCAATTGCAGCGCGAGGGCCGCCGCGTCGCCATGGTCGGCGACGGCATCAACGATTCTCCGGCGCTGAGCTTTGCCGATGTCGGCATCGCGATGAAGCATGGCGCGGAAGTGACGCACGAGTCCGCCGATATCATCCTGATGGAGGACTCGCTGTGGCGCCTCGTCAAGGCGGTCGAGATTTCGCAAGGCGCTGTCAGGCTGATCAAGCAGAATTATGCGATCGTCGCCGGATTGAACACGCTGGCGCTCGGATTGGCGTTGCCCGGAGGATTGATCACGCCCGAGGTCACAGCGCTGATCAGCAACGGCTCGGCCATTCTGGCCAGCATGAACGGTATCCGGCCAATCCTGCGCTACCAATGATCGCAGAACTCGCCACGGTTCTTTCCCAGCCCGATCGCGAAGCCCTCAAGCTTGCGGTGCACAACCTCGAAAACCCGAATTTCGCCGCGCGGCTGGCCGATTACGCGGGCGTGCCGGTCAATCGCGTGCTCAGTATCCTGCCCAAATTCGCCAACGGCCAATTGAGCGCGATGGTACGCTCCGCGGTCATGAAGGGCCTCGATGTCGCGATCGACACGCTTGAAGAGGACGCGACGCTGCCGCCGCTGACCGGATTCTCGTCGTTTCTGGCGGGCGTCACCGGCGGGGTCAGCGGGTTGATCGGTTTCGCGGCGCTTCCGTTCGAGCTGCCGTTGACCACCACCTTCATGCTCCGTGCCATCGCCGCGATCGCGCGGCACGAGGGCGAGGATCTGTCGCAGATCGAGGCGCGGCTGGCGTGCCTCGAAGTGTTCGCATTCGGGGCCAAGCGTCCGGCCGGGCAGCAAATCGATATCGGCTATTACGCCGCCCGTGCCTTGCTCAACAAATACACCAGCGAGATCGCGGCGTTCGTCGCCGAGCGCGGCGCGGTCGACGTGTCGGCCCCCGTGGTGACCAGCCTGGTCAGCGAGATCGTGTCGCGCTTTGGCCTCGTCGTATCCGACAAGGCTGCCGCGGGCGCGTTACCGATTCTCGGCGCGGTCGGCGGGGCGACCGTCAATGTGATTTTCATGGATCACTTCCAGCGGATCGCGCAGGGTCATTTCGCGCTGCGCCGGCTCGAGCGCACCTATGGCAGCGCCACGGTCCGCCAGCTCTATGCCGATATCTCCACCAGACCGGCGCAGGCTATTGGCTGAGGTGTCCAGTTCAGACACGCCGCAAGCGGCGAAACGAAAGCCGCCGCTGAGCACGCCGGTGTTGAATCCCGTCCCCGATACCCGGCTGCGCGATCTGCGCCGGATGCGCTTTCTCGCCACCGCGCTGCTGGGGCTGATGTTCGTCATTTTCATCGCGACCTCGTTCGCGCCGGTGCAATGGCCCTGGCTGGCCTATCTGCAGGCCTTCGCCGAAGCCGGCATGATCGGGGCCTGCGCCGACTGGTTCGCGGTGGTCGCGATGTTCCGCCATCCGCTCGGCCTGCCGATACCGCACACCGCGATCGTGCCGCACAACAAGGGCCGCATCGGCGGCGCGCTCGGCCGTTTCGTCTCCAACAACTTTCTGTCTCCATTGGTGCTCGAGGCCAAGCTTCGCGAGATCGATACCGCCGGATGGATCGCCCGCTGGCTGTCGGAGCCCGAGAACACACGGCGCATCGCGCGGCGGGCTGCAACGGCGCTGCCGGAAATGCTGCAGGCATTGCCGCGCGATCAGCTCGGCGGATTCCTGACCCGCGCGATACGCCACGGCATCGAAGCCGTCCCGGCAGCACCCCTCGCGTCGGAATTGTTGTCGCTGTTCTGGGCGCAAGGCGAGACCCAGGCGCTGGTCGAAAAGGCCATCTCGATCGCGGCCACAGCCCTTGTCGACAATCGCGACGTCATCAAGGCTACAGTTGCGAAGAAATCCTCGCGCTTCATCCCGAAATGGGTCGACGGCATCGTCGCCGACAAGATCATGAGCGGGGTGTCGCAGCTGCTCGACGAGATGCGCAATCCCGGTCATCCTTGGCGCCTCGAGCTTGGCGCAGCAATCGAGCGGCTGATCAAGGACCTCGCCGAGAATCCGGAGATGATCGGGCGCGGCGAAGAACTGAAGGCCGAGATGCTGGGCAACCCGATGGTCGCCGAGCAGGTCGGCAAGCTCTGGATCCGGATCGAAACCAGGATCGGCGCGGGCTCGACATCGTATATCGATCCGCTATCTGACGGGCTCGAACGCGGATTGTCCGCGCTCGGCGGCTGGATGGCGCAGGACGAGAAGATCAAGACCGCGATCAATCAATGGGTCGCGATCGCCTTGCTGCGCCTGGTCGCACCGCGCCGCGCCGAAATCGGCAACTTCATCGCCCAAGTGGTGGAGCGGTGGGATAGCGAAACGCTGGTCAACCGGCTGGAATTACAGGTCGGACGCGACCTGCAATATATCAGGATCAACGGTACGCTGGTCGGCGGCCTCGTCGGCCTGATCATCTTTTCCGCCAAGCGGTTTCTGCTCTAATCTTCTTGCCGGTCAAAGTCCGGGCGAGAAGGTGACGCCGTCGGCCTCGGTCATTTTGTGGATCGCGGCATCGAATGACATCCGGTCGGGATTTTCCAGCGACTGCGCCCGCAGTGTCTCGGTCAGTTCGTCCTGTTCGAGCAGGAAGCTCTGGCCGTCACGAAGCCGGACATAGGCCGCCCAGGGAATGAATTTGGTGAGGGGGAACGGCAAGCCCTCGGGCGGCGAGATGTCGATATTCAGTCCCGAAATGAACAGCAGGTTTTTACCGCGGTAGGCCGGCTCGTGCAGGATGCTGCGATAGGTGCGATCGAATTCGAGCTGGGTATGGTAGCGCGCGGCGTCCAGCGCCGGCTCCGATGACGTCACCAACGTCGGCATCGCCGGACCCAGAGCGGCTTCGAGGACGTCGTGGCCTTCACGCCCTTCGGTCGGGGTGCGGCGAAAATGAAACAGGGCCGGCGTCAGCCGGGAGCCGATTGGCTGCGGTTTGTCGCCAAAGGTTTCTGCGGGCAGGCTGCCCACAAAAGACGCTGCGGCCGGAAACGCCTTTGATGTGCTCAGCACCCTGAGCGGCTCGTCGCTGTGATCGATCAGCCGGTCCATATTCAGAAACAGGCCCTCGTGGCGTCGTTCATCGAGGAACTGGTTGTCGATGAACACCGTCGGCACGCCCTCGATGCGGCCGCACAGCACGTGATCGCGGGCCTGCTGGTATTCATGCTGATACCAATGCAGCACCGCGCACATCTTGCCGCAACTGTCGCCGAACTCGCGGCCGGCGGTGCGCGGGCGCTGGTAGACGCCGAACCGTCTGGTATCGGCGTCGTAGCCGACATGGCTGGCCTGGACGATGATCAGGTCCTCGCCGTGATGGGAATGCGGCCCGTGGCGGTTGATCGCGACCTTGCCGCCGACCCGGCCGTGGTCGAAGGGAAACGTGCCGAAATGCTGCGCCAGCAGAATGACGGGATAGCCCTGGCTTTCGTCCGAGCAGAACGCCCGCGACGGCATCATCCGCTGGCGTTCGAAACCGAGGGAAAGGCAGTAATTATACAGCCGCGGCACGAAATGGCTGTACCGCATCGCGCGGTCGCCAAGCTTCAGGTTCTCGATGATGCGCCGCATGTGAAGGCCCTGCTAAAAGCGGGTTTTGACTGTGATATGAGATATTTCCGACACCCGCGTGACAGGAATTGCGATGCTTCGGCAGCGCCCGGTGTGGCTGCGGCCGCCGGCCGGCAAAAAGACCGCCGAGGTCGCTGTTCTAGATCGACGGTGTGGCGATGCGCACGCAGTCGTGGCGTCCCATCAGGACGCAATCCTGAGTCCGGCGCAGGTCCTGGATGCTCATGGCGAGCCATATTCCGATTGCCGTCAGGGCGATGGTAAAGGCAAGTGCTGCGATATTTGCCAGGATGCGATGCTGAAAGTCGTCCGGCTCATCCCGGGGCCGCTCATAGCGCGACAGGTCGTTCGGCTCCCGACCGGCGCCCTTCAGCGGCGTATCGGCGCCCGGATCCTTCCGCCACCCCGGCGTCAGAGCGGGGTTACGCGGCCGGAATTGCAGCACGCGATGCTCGTCTTCCGCCGTGATGGGCCGCTGGTTTTTCACTGCTGCCAGCTCCGTGAATCCTGTTTGTAAATTAGCACGCTCGCGGCGCGTGTCACAGAAAATGTTGTGGTTATAGGGCACCAACTAAAAGGTGATCGAGATACAACCAGCTATGCCTGCTCGATGGTTTCGTTGAAGCGGCCATAGTCCAGTCTCAAACGGCCGTCGGCCTGGGGGCCGAGGATATCGACATAGCTGCGGCCAAACAGGATGTCGGCGTGGTCGTACGATCTTCGGGCGTGGACCGTTTGCGCTGCAACAACATCATACCCGGACACCACCACCACGAGCGAGGTGCTCGTTGCATCGAGGTCTTTCGCGGTCTGCTGATAGAACGGGCTGTTTTCGTCGATCGTGTGGTAGAGCGTCCAGCTCAGCGCCAGCGCGGGATGCTCGCTTCGCGTCAGCGGCAATTCGTAAAACCGTCGATGCGTTTGGCCCTCCAGGGTCACGACGTTTCTGAGCAGCCACAATTTGGCGGTGGCATTGGCGATGACGTTGTGACGTTCGTTGGCAAAACGTATCATCAGGCTCGGCTTGCCGTCGTGGTTTGAAATCACCGGATTGTCCGCGAACAACAGCCGCGCGTTGGGGCGCGAGAACCTGGAGAAAATCAGGCCGGTCATCAACGACATCGAGAAGATGCCGGTGAACAACTCCACCGCGGCGATGAAATGCCCGTAATGGGTCTGCGGGTGCATGTCGCCGTAACCGGCGGTCGAAAGCGTCTCGATGCTGAAATAGAGATAGTCGATATAGGCGCCGCCGGGGACGTTGGCGATCGGCTGATTTCCGATCCAGTAGAGCCAGGCGAAGATCGCGTTGAAGACCACAAACACCAGCGCGGCGCCGCCGACGAAGGCAGGCCATGTGGCGGTCATGCAACGATGGCTGATGTCGGCCCAGAAACTGAGATGAAGGCCCTCGCTGATAATGATTTCGCGATCGCCGAATCGAATGAACTGTTCGTTCGATTTTCGTCCGTTCCGCCGCCTGAACATCGACCAAATCTCTTGAAGCGCTCGCCTAGAGCATTTCCGGTTCTGATGGAATCAGAACCGGGCTCTAGACTCTTGTTTTGACGCGTTTTCTTGACGCGAACCGGTATCCACGGAGCCTGTCATCGGGCGCGCATTCGCGCGACCCGTTGGCTCGAAAACGCTCTAAAGGTATTTAATTGCCTGTCGCATCATGGCATAATCGCGGCGATTTAAACGAGATTTTGCCCAGTCCTAGATCAGAGGTTCAAGTTATGGCGAATACGCGCGAACCGATCCTTCGGCCGATCCCGATCCTCACGCTCCGTCCGACCCAGATGACGGTCGGGATGCGGGAGGTCAAGGAGAAGCGCAAGCGCTGGCGCGAACACAAATCGGCGAAAAAGCGCGGCGAAATGCTGGGGACACATATGATCCCGGTGGTGCTCGGCCCGGACAAGAACCATTATGTGGTCGATCATCATCATTTGGCGCGCGCGCTTCACGAGGAGGGGGTGAAGGACATTCTCGTCACCGTGATCGGCGATCTCACCATGGTCGAACCCGATGCGTTCTGGAGCGTGATGGACGACAAGCGATGGGTCTATCCCTACGACGCCAAGGGCGAGCGCCGGCGCTACAAGGATATTCCGAAATCGATCACCGGGCTCAAGGATGATCCGTTCCGCAGCCTTGCCGGCGAGCTGCGCCGCGCCGGGGGCTTTGCCAAGGATACCACGCCATTCAGCGAATTCCTGTGGGCCGATTTCCTGCGCCGGAGGATGTCGCGCAAGAGCGTAGATGAGGATTTCGCCAGGGCGATGGAAAAGTCGATGTCCTTTGCCAAAAGCAAGGACGCGATCTATTTGCCCGGCTGGTGCGGACCGGCGTCGGACGATTAAAGCGTTTTCCAGCGAAGTGGGCACCGGTTCGCGTAAAGAAAACGCGTCAAAAAAGAATCACTTTGCGGGCGCAAGCTATTTCGGCAGGCGCCCCATCAGGTAGAATTCGTCGTTCGGTCGCATGGCCGTGACGTTGGCCATCCGGTTCGACAAGGCAAAGAACGCCGAGATCGCGGCGATGTCCCAGGCGTCGTCGTCAGTAAAGCCGTGGCTGGCGAGATCGGCGAAATCCTGTTCGGAGATCGTGCCCGCGTCCAGGCTGACCTTCATGGCGAAGTCCAGCATGGCACGCTGGCGCGGCGTGATATCGGCCTTGCGGTAGTTGACGGCAATTTGGTCCGCGATCAGCGGGTTCTTGGCCCGGATCCGCAGGATCGCGCCGTGCGCGATGACGCAATACTGGCATTGGTTGGCGCTGGAGGTGGCGACCACGATCATTTCGCGCTCGGCCTTGGTCAGGCCGCCGTCTTTCTCCATTAGGGCGTCGTGATAGGCAAAGAAGGCGCGAAACTCGTCGGGCCGATACGCCAGCGTCAGGAACACATTCGGCACGAAGCCTGATTTCTCCTGCACCGCGAGCAGCCGGCTGCGGATGTCCTCCGGCAGCGTGTCGATCGGGGGCGCTGGGAAGCGTTTCGGGGTCTGGTTCATCTCTGGAAATTCCGGCGCGCGGCCTGCGGGATGCGGGCGCGCACAGACCATAGTCGATGACGGTGTTGCCGCAAAGCGCGCGCAGGGGCGGGCGCGCCGCTTTGGTGGTGGCTTTGGGCGCTCAGCGCAGCGGCTTCTTCAGAAGCGAGAAGCGGTCGGGATCGAGACCCAGCGACGGTTGCAGCATCGGCGCCTCGACCGTGCGCGCGGCGGGCCGTTCATTGATGGTGGGATCGTTCGGCACGTCGCGATGCGACGTGGCGCCGCGCCAGCGCTCGAGCACGGCGCTGACGAAATGCATGTCGTGGCCGCTGGATGCGGACGGCACCGTCGAGATGGTGGCCTCGCTGCGCGGCAGTTGATGCACCGGTACTTCCTTGAAACGCAGCCGGGTCGGCAGTGCCACGCCTTCACCGAAGGCAAGCACTTCGCGGGTGCCAAGCGAGGGAACGAACGACAGCAGGTTTGCCGCGGCATCCGACACCGCCGAGCGCAGCAGCGCCTGGTCGCGGTCGTTGGCGAGGCGCATCGCAAACAGCGTATTGCATTGCGAAATGATGGTGGCGTCGAGTTCGGCGGGGCGCTGGGTCACGAGCCCGAGATACACGCCGTATTTGCGGCCTTCCTTGGCGATCCGCGACACCGCCTTGCGGGTCGGCCCGAAGCCGATATTGCGGTCGGCGGAGGCGTAGCGATGGGCTTCCTCGCAGACGAACAAGAGCGGTGACACGCCGTCGCTCCACAGCCCGAAATCGAATGCCATGCGGCACAGGACCGAGACCACGGAATCGACGACTTCGGCGGGGAAGCCGGCAAGCTGCATGATCGTCATCGGCCGGCCATTGGCCGGCAGCCGGAACAAATGGCTGATGACTTCCGCCATGGTGTCGCCGCCGACATTGGCGTTGTCGAACATGAAGGCATAACGCGGGTCGTTGCGCACGGTTTCGATGCGCGAGATCAGCTTGTGATAGATGATGCGCGACGAGCGGTTCTCCAGCTTGCCCATCCGCTCGTCGATCAGCGAGATCAGATCGACCAGGCGATAGGGGACGGGCGTGTCCGCGGTATAGCCGATGGTCTTGGGATCGATCCGCTTCAATCCGACCCGATCGGCATTCTGGTACTGGGTATAGATGCCCTTCGCCATCGGAACGACTTCGGCGAGAATGTCGAGCTCTTCGGGAACGCCGGGCCGGCCGGCGAACAGCACGTCGACGATCTCTTCGAAATTGAACAGCCAGAACGGCAGTTTCAGGTTACGCGGATTGAGAACCAGCGAGCGGTCGCCAAAGCAGCGGCCATATTCGTTGTGAACGTCGAGCAGGAAAACCCGCAGGTTCGGGCGCGATCTGAGGATTTCGTTCAGCAGCAACGACACGCCGCTGGATTTGCCGACGCCGGTCGAGCCGAGCACCGCGAAGTGCTTGGAAAGCATTTCTTCGATATCGACATAGGCGATGACGGACGGATCCTGCTGCAGGGTACCGACATTGATCTGGTCCGATCCGGACGGCGCATAGACCGTGCGAAGTTCCTGATTGCTGATCAACTCGACCGTATCGCCGATGGTCGGGTAGTTGGTGACGCCGCGCTGGAATTTCGGGCGGTCCGCGATGCCGAGAATTTCACCGAGCAGATCGACCGAAGCGATGGCGATGTAGTTGTCCGACGCCGGCAGGTTCTCGCAGGATACTTCGGTGATCATGGCGACGATCGTCGAGTTCGCGCAGCGGATGCTGACGAAGCGCCCGACGGTGGCCCTGACTTCCGAGACGCCCATCTGGTTTTTCGCCAGCAGTCCGACCCGGGCGAGGGATCCGCGCACCGAAATTACCCGTCCAAATGATGTCACAGTAAGAAGCCCGTCATCTGATGCGCATTCTGCCCTCCACACTATGGTGGGTGGGGTTGGAGAAACGGTTAAGTCGGCATGGTCTCGACTCGGTAAAATCTGTGACATCTTGGTCGGCATATGGCCTGATGGGGCGATCCATCGGCTTTATTGCCGAATATCGCCAAAAAAACCGATGTCTTGCGACCAATCCTTAACCGGGGCGGCAGTTTCGGCTTAACGTTTGATTTACCAAGATTTCGAGGAAGCCATGATGATGCACCGGTTCCTGCTCGCCTTGGTTGGCGTCCTTGCCAATTGGCCCGCTCTGGCCGGTGAACGATGGGAGACATTGCCGCCGACGCCTGCGCCGATCGTGGCCGACCGCGCCGGCCACGCGCAAGTCAACGGCATCAGCATTTACTATGCGATCTACGGCCATGGCTCGCCGGTGATCTTCCTGCATGGCGGGCTGGCGAACACCGATTATTGGGGCAACCAGGTTGCGGAGGTCGCGGCGCATCATACCGTTATCCTGATGGACAGCCGGGGTCACGGTCGCAGCACGCGCGATACGCGGCCCTATGGCTACGATCTGATGGCGGACGATGTCGTCGCGTTGATGGACAGTCTCGATATCCCCAAAGCCGATATTGTGGGCTGGAGCGACGGCGGAATTCTCGGCATCGATCTCGCCATGCGCCACAAGGAAAGGATCGGCAAGATCTTCGCCTTTGCGGCGAACACAACGGTGTCGGGCGTCAAGGACGGCGTCGAGAAGAATCCGACCTTTGCCGGCTATATCGAGCGCGCCGGCCGGGAGTACAGGACGCTCTCGGCAACGCCTGGAGACTACGACGCGTTCGTCGAGCAGATCAGCCGAATGTGGGCCGAGCAGCCGAATTGGAGCGATGCGCAGCTAAAGGCCATCGACACGCCGATCCTCGTTGTCGACGGCGATCACGACGAGGCCATCAAGCGCGATCACACCGAGGCCATCGCGGCGACGATCCCGCATGCGGGGCTGCTGATCCTGCCGAATGTCAGCCATTTTGCGTTTTTTCAGGACCCCAAACAATTCAATTTCGCCATCCTTCATTTCCTGGGTGACGAGTAGGAATCGGTTCGCGGACCGCGAAATACGGATGCTTGTCTTGGTTGGAACGGGTATCGTGTCCTGACTGCAATGAATGCCGACCAGCAGGGGGAACGCTGCCATGTGCACCCGATGTCGCGCTAACGAGGCCATGTTGTTCGCGGCAACCTCAAGGCGCCGCTTTCTCCAATCGGTCGGCGGGGCGGCGGCCGGTTTAGCGTTGGGGTCGCCGGCGTTCGCCAAGGACACCAAGGCATTGCCCAAACCGCAGAACGAGCTTCCCCCGGATGCGGCGCTGGATCGGCTGATGAAGGGGAATGTTCGCTATGTCGATGGCGTCTCGCGCCGCCACGATTTCAAGGTCGAACGCGAGGCGCTGGTAGGGGGCCAGAATCCATACGCCGGAATCCTTAGTTGCGCCGACTCGCGCATCGCCCCCGAATACGCTTTCGATAGCGGCAGAGGCGATCTGTTCGTCTGTCGCGTCGCGGGTAATTTCGCCAACGACGATACCGTCGCAAGCCTGGAATATGCCGTTGCGATCCTCAACACGCCGCTGTTGCTCGTGCTGGGGCACGAAAGCTGCGGCGCGGTGAGCGCAACGATCAAATCACTCAAGGACAATACCACGCTGCCGGGCCATCTGCCGTCGCTTGTCAGCAACATCGCTCCGGCGGTGAAGGCGAGCATGGATCAGCCCGGCGACCAACTCCAGAATGCGATCAGGCGAAATGTCGTCGACAATGTCGTCAAACTCAGATCGGCGACGCCGATCCTAAGCGTCGCGGTCGCAGAGGGTAAATTGAAAGTCATCGGCGGCATCTACCGCCTGAGCGATGGCAAGGTCGAACTGATCGACTAGACCTTATTTTGTGACGCGTTTTCCTGATGCGAACCGGTACCTACTTCAGTCGAAAACGTCATAGCTACGAGCTTGCCGCGGTCGTCCCGCTCCGAGACATCTGCTTCCGTGGTACTTCGACATACCACGGAAGCAGATGTTGAGGTGTCTGCGACACCTCCAGGAATCTTCCTGTTTCGATTCTGCCTTTTAAAATCCTGGCTATTTCGATTTGTGATGCTTGGCCAGGTAGGCATGCAGGGATTCCGTGCCGGTCTCCTTGAGCAATGTTTTTAACATAAGGGTTGAACGGCGGTCTTTGGCGAAATGCTCGCCATAAGTCTTGCGCAATGTGCCGACCAATGTGTTGCCGTGCTTCTTGTCGATCCGGCCGGTCTTGTCGCGGTGCCGGCCGTCCAATGCTTTCTTCGCCGAAGCTTTTTTCTTCAAGGCTTTCTTCGCTTTCTTCGCCATAGATGCCTCTCCCTCGGTTGTGCAGAGACAACAGGCTATCGGCCCGTGAAACGAAGTTCAATCCCGATATGAGCGCGCTGCATTCGTTTCGTTGCGCCGGCGTGGCGAATGAACAGCATGACAAGTGGCCATGCATGACTGCGCTCGTCGACCAGCGTTCGGCCTGATTGACATGCGTAATACCAACGTTAGGCTGTGCCGGCTTCCAGAAGGCGGTTTTCCATGCGTTGGAAATCGGTCTGCTGAAATAACAAGAAACAGGGCAGGGTGGAGCGCGATGAGCCGCGGCGTCGAGTTTTGAGCGAGTTCGCGTGGCCTTCCGCGCTCGCGCCGTTCCGTATCAGGAATTATCGTTTCCAGTGGCCGTCCGACCTCCTGACGTCGTGGGCGTTCGAGATGGAGACGATCATCCTCGGCTGGTACGTGCTGGTCGAGACCGGCTCGGTGCTGCTGCTGACTTTGTTTGCCTCGCTCAATTACACCGGGACGCTGCTGGCGCCGCTGTTCGGCGTGATCGGCGACCGCATCGGCCACCGCGACCTGCTCGCGGTGATGCGGGCGTCCTACATCGTGCTTGCCGCCACGCTGCTGACGCTGGTCCTGACCGGTCATTTGGATGCCTCCTGTGTCCTGGTGATCGCGGCGCTGATGGGCCTGGTCCGCCCGTCGGATCTCGGCGTGCGCGGCGCGCTGGTCGCCACCATCATGCCGTCGAATCAATTGATCAGTTCGATCGCGGTTTCGCGCACGACGATGGATCTGGCGCGCATCGCCGGCGCCTTGAGTGGCGCCGGATTGTTCGCAGGTGCGGGCCTCGGGCCGGCCTATGTCGTGATCGTCAGCCTGTATGTGATCAGCACGTTGCTGACGCTGTGCGTCGTGGTGCCTGCGGAACGCCGCCCTGCCGTTGAAATGGCGGTTCGGGCGTTGCGGC
This sequence comes from Bradyrhizobium sp. S69, assembly GCF_009766005.1. Lineage (GTDB taxonomy): Bacteria > Pseudomonadota > Alphaproteobacteria > Rhizobiales > Xanthobacteraceae > Bradyrhizobium. The sequence goes on from NZ_LMUK01000043.1 coordinate 78,884, forward strand.
GCTCGCCGCTGCGCGACCTCAAAGAAGGGGTTTCGCACGTCTGGATATCGCCGGCCATGCGGGCGGGGATCTGGATCGCGTTCATCACCAACCTGACCGCATACCCCTTCACCAACGGCCTGCTGCCCTATATCGCGCGCGAGATCTACGGCGCCAACCAGACGATACTCGGATATCTCTCGGCCGGTTTCGCGATCGGCTCGCTGATCGGTTCGGTCACGCTGAGCCTGATCGGCAGGGTCAGGGTCGCGCGGCTGATGATCTGCGCGACCGCGATGTGGTACGTCGGGTTGCTGGTATTCGCGCGCATGCCGAGCGTTCCGACCGCGATCGTCAGCCTGACGCTGGCGGGTATCTCGCAAAGCATGTCCATGATCACGATCGCGGTCATCCTGATGCGGACCGCCGACGAACGTTTCCGTGGCCGGGTGATGGGTGTGCGGATGCTGACGATTTACGGCCTGCCGTTCGGGCTGATGGCCGCCGGCAGCCTGATCGACCAGGTCGGGTTTGTCGCCACCGCGACGCTCTACGTCGCCGTGGGGCTTGCGATGCTGGCGGCGGTTGCCTTGCACTGGCGCGCCGATCTGTGGGATCCGCATGCGCCGGCCAACGCCAAGTGACCACGACAAGTGACTAGAATGTGAGCAGCCATAGTGCGTCGCCGCCGGCTCGGCCCGTGATTTTGTATCGAACTTTGCGTTTGATGCGGGGGTGGATTAACTTCGCTGGGATATGTCGATCGACCGGAGACCGATTGAAATGACGACGCGGCTGCGCACCTTGCTTGGCACCCACCCCAATACGGCCGCGCTGAAGGATGGATCGATCACATCGGATCTGGTTTCGTTTGATTTCGCCGAGTATTCGCCGACCAATAAGGGCTTCAAGCCGATGGTGCGCGACGGCGCCTTCGACGTTTCGGAGATGGCGATCGTTACCTATCTGATGGCGAAATCGGTCGGCAAGCCGATGGTGCTGTTGCCGAATGTGGTGGTGGCGCGATTCCAGCACGGACATGCGCTCTACAATGCGAAGCATGGCACGCTGAAACCCGGCGACCTCAACGGCAAGCGCGTCGGCATTCGCTCCTTCACCACCGCGACCGGGGCGTGGCTTCGCGGGATTCTCGCCAATGAGCATGGCGTCGATCTCGATTCGATCGATTGGGTGACGTTTGAGGACGCCCATGTTGCCGAATACCGGGACACCACGAAGCGGGCGCCTGCCGGCAAGGAAATCCTCCAGATGCTGGTCGATGGCGAACTCGACGCGGTGCTGGGCGAGAAATCCGAGCATCCCGATTTGAAGCTGCTCTTCCCTGACCGCTCGAAGGAAGAGCTGTCCTGGTTCGCCAGATATGCCGTGTTGCCGATCAACCATATGGTGGTGGTGAGCCAGGAGTTGTCGGAGCGGAATCCCGGTGCGGTGCGTGAAGTGCATCGGCTGCTGCAGGAGGCCGCAAAGGACGCCACACCGCGCTATCCGAACGACAATACCCGCCGTTCGCTAAGAATGATCATAGACTATTGCGTGCAGCAGCGACTTATTCCGCGGGCGTTTACGGTGGATGAGTTGTTCGACGATGTCACGCGTCCGCTGTTGGAAAGGATGCCGCAACGATGAATCCCGAACCGATTTACGATCTTGCCCATCTCGGCCATCTCGAAATGCTGACGCCGAAGCCGGACGAGAGCCTGAAATTCTTTGTCGATGTGATGGGCATGACGATCAGCGGGCGCAAGGGCGAGTCGGTGTACTTGCGCGGCTGGGACGATTACGAGCGCTATTCGCTGAAACTCACCGCGTCAAACACCTCCGGGATGGAGCATATGGCGCTGCGCGCCCGAAGCCCGCAGGCGCTGGAGCGGCGGGTCGCGGCGCTGAAGGGATCGGGTTTCGATATCGGCTGGACCGATGGCGATATGGGGCAGGGGCCGGCGTTTCGTTGCCGCGATCCCGACGGCCACATCGTCGAGTTGTATTACGAGACCGAATGGTATCAGCCGCCGCCCGAGCTCAAGCCGGCGCTGAAAAACCAGGCGCAGCGCTTTCCGGCGCGCGGCGTCAACGTCCGCCGCCTCGATCACCTCAATTGCCTCGCGGTCGACATCAAAGCGAACCGGATCTTCTTCGAGGACTATCTGGGCTTGCGGCTGACCGAGCAGATCGTGCTCAACGACGGCACGGAAGCGGCGATGTGGATGACGATGTCGAACAAGAGCTACGATTTCGCCTACTCGCGCGATCATTCCGGCACGCCCGGCCGGTTTCATCACGTCACCTACGCGCTCGACAGCCGCGAGGAGATCCTGCGCGCCGCCGATATCTTCCTGGAGAACGGCGTCTATATCGAGACCGGCCCGCACAAGCACGCGATCCAGCAGACGTTCTTCCTGTACGTCTACGAGCCCGGCGGCAACCGGGTCGAGGTCGCCAATGCCGGGGCCCGGCTCATCCTGGCGCCGGACTGGAAGCCGATCGTGTGGACCGAGGAAGAGCGCAAGAAAGGCCAGGCCTGGGGGCTGAAGACCATCGAGTCGTTCCATACCCACGGCACGCCGCCGGTGGCGCATAAGTGACACCTTAGAGGCGCCGACTGCTCCCGCCATAAAAAGCCGTGACAGCGGCCTCGCCGTGCGATAGACAGCGCCCGTCATGATCAACGCCGCAAACCTGTTTTATAGCTGGTTTTATTATTTCCAAAGCCCCGGGCAGCGGAAGGCACGCGTTTGATCTGACATCAAGCCAATCGTGTTCAACCAGCCGCCCGGTTTCCTGGCGGCTTTTTTGTGCCGCCGGAAGACTCCGCCGCTCCCCAAGGAGACTTCACGTGACCCCCTCCACCGACGATGTCCGCATCCGAGAAATCAAGGCCCTGATCACGCCGAGACGGGTGATCGGCGAATTCCCGCAGGCGCCTCTCGCGTCAGAGACGGTTGCCAATTCGCGCGCCGCGCTAAGCTGTATACTGCATCACAACGACGACAGGCTCGCGGTCGTCGTCGGCCCTTGCTCGATCCATGACCCGCTCTCGGCGATGGAATACGCACAGCGCCTGAAAGTCCTCAGAGATCGTCTCGCCGGTGAACTCGAAATCGTGATGCGGGTTTATTTTGCAAAACCGCGAACCACGATTGGCTGGAAGGGACTGATCAATGATCCCGATCTCGACGGCAGTTTCAGGATCGATGACGGCCTTCGGATCGCAAGGAAGCTGCTGCTCGAGGTCAACGAGATCGGTCTGCCCGTCGGCTCGGAGTTTCTCGATATCGTAGCACCGCAATATCTGTCCGACCTGGTCGCCTGGGGCGCGATCGGCGCGCGTACCACCGAAAGCCAGGTTCACCGCGAACTGGCCTCCGGATTGTCCTGTCCGATCGGATTCAAAAACGGTACCGACGGCAAGGTCAAGATCGCGGTCGATGCGGTCAAGGCCGCGGCCGAGCCGCATCACTTCCTGGCGGTGACCAAGGACGGTCAATCGGCGATCGCTTCGACGACGGGCAACACGGATTGCCACGTCATTCTTCGCGGCGGCGACGCTCCCAACTACGGTGCCGCGGAGGTCGAAGCCGCCTGTCGCGCGCTGCAGGCATCGGGATTGCAGCGCTGCGTCATGATCGACGCGAGCCATGCCAATAGCGGCTATGATCCGGCAAACCAGCCCAACGTCGTCGATGCGGTGGCCGATCAGGTCGCCGCCGGCAACCGCTGCATCATCGGCATGATGATCGAAAGCAATTTGGTTGGCGGCCGGCAGACGCATATGCCGGGCCGGGCGCTTCGTTACGGCCAGAGCATTACCGACGGATGCATCGATTGGGACACCACGGTCAAGGTGCTGGAGACGCTGGCGCAGGCGGTGACGCTGCGCCGAAAGACCGTGCGATTGGCGCATTGAATTTTCTGGTGCGCGTTTCGAACCGGATCGCGGCGGATGCCGACCAACGGAAGGTAGCACCGCCGCGGGCCGATCGAAACTCTGGATGATCACATCGCAATGAAACTTCTGTCCGCTTTCGCCACGGCGCTTCTGGCGCTGACGCCAACCGCCGTTTGTCTGGCCCAGGCCCCCGAGCGGCAGGCCTGCGACGTCCACGTCGACATCATCGACACCGATCCCAAGGGCACCCATGTCAGGGCCACCCCCGGCGGGACGGTGATCGCGTCGCTGAGCAATCCCAATGCCGAGGGCTGGATCGCGGTGCACGTCACCGGCCAGCTCGGTGACTGGTATGAGATTGATCGCGCCAACCTCATCAACGCCGATCTCGGGCCGGACGGCAAAGCCCTTTTCCACGGCAAGGGGTATCTGCATAAAAGCGTGGTCGGCGTCAGCGGGATGCAAAATGATGGCGCGATCTATCGCGATCACGACGTCAAGAGCGAGCCGGTCGACCTCCACGCGCCGGGAGAACAGCAAGTGGATTTGCTGGGCTGCTGGGGCGAGTTTCTGAAAGTGCATGTGAGGAAAGGCAGCGGCTGGACCCGACAGGCCTGCACCAATATGGACACGACCTGTTCCTGATCGCGCCGATCAATCGCTTTCGTCATGGCCGGGCTTGTCCCGGCCATCCACGTCTTTTTTGCTTTGCTTCGGCAAATACGTGGATACCCGGGACAAGCCCGGGCATGACGAACTTTTCGGTGACCCGATTCTATCGACCGCTTTTCGGTCGGACCCTGAGGAGACTTAGTTGATGATGAAATCATTCGCCGCGGCCTTTGTCTTGTTGGCATCGGCCACGGCGCCCGCGTTCGGCGCCGATTATGACGCGACGGAAAAGTCGCCGCTTTATGAACTGCATCTGCGGATACCCGCGACCGCGATGACGATCGCGCCGCTCAAGGAAAAAATCCTGGCGCTGTACAAGAGCGATGCCGATCAGGCCAAGAGCGACGCCAAGGAGGACAAGCAGGACAACCCGAGCTTCCATCCCTACAGCATCGACACGGTGTGGCGCGTGACCTTCGAGAGCGAGGCGGTCGTGAGCCTTTCGGCCGATACCAACGCCGATACCGGCGGCGCGCATCCCAATGAGGCCTTCCAGACGCTGGTCTGGGACAAACACGCCAACCGTGCGGTGCCGGTCGAGGCGCTGTTTGCGCCGGATCAGGTCAAAGCGGCGCTCGGCGCGATCGCGGATGCCGCCGCAAAAGCCTGGACCAAAACCTATGTTCAGCGCAGCGGCCAGCAGCCGGGACCAGAGGCCGATGTCGCCAAGGACGGCATCGGCGCCGATCCCGACAAGCTCAAGAACTATGCGCTGACCTACGCCAAGGGACAGACCACCGCCAACGGCATCGTGCTGTTGTATGGCGCGGGCCAGGCTTGGCCGCACGTGCTCGGCGATTTTCGGCTCGCGGTGCCGGCGTCCGTGTTCGCGAAATATCTGGCGCCGCCGTGGAAGGCGGTGTTCGGGGCCAACTGATCCGTGCTCACTCGATCGGCTGGCAGATCAGCAGGGCTTCGTCGGACTGCGAAACCGGAGCAGGCTTCGCGCGTAGCCCTCGATCAGCATCAGCTCGGCGCCGATCCGGACATAGGTCTTTCGTTCGCTCCGAAGCAGACGCAAGACGACTGATGACCTTTGACGGGGGAAGCCACGTTACACGTGAGAAAAATCAATCGCGATTGCTCGTAGCGGCGCGGCACCGAAATCACGAATTAAAATTTATTAAGTTGGTGTACCGACGTTTCTGTCGTGTGCCAAAGCCGCGGGACCAATGCCAATTGCGTTGCGTGAAGAGAAATGCCTGGCGGATTGATGCCATCACGAAGTTGCCGGGAGAGGGTTCTGGTCAATTCGAGGTGCCTTCTTAAGCCCCCGGCAAGGAACAGCAGTTAAAATTCCGGCCAATGAGCCCGTTGCAGAGACCATTGCTGCTGTTGTTTGCGATGTGCCTGGCGACACAGGCCAGCGTCAATCTGATCATGTATTTCCACGAAATGTCCAATGGCTCGCGCTTCGGCGGCGACTTCATCTGTTTTTGGAATGCGGCACATCGGGTACGGCACGGCGACATCGCCGCTATTTACGATCCTGATACAAGGCAGAGAATCCTGTCGACGCATACGACAGGCATCATCTCCTGGTTCGTGTATCCACCATTCACCTTAGTTGGATTATGGCTGTTGGGCGATGCGACGTACAACGAGGCGGTCCTGGCCTGGTCGCTCGTTCCGCTGGCGTTCTATTTTGCTTTGATCGTTTTGTTGGCGAAACGCTCCGGCTTGGCTTATCGCACCAATCCAGCTTGCGAGAATAGCTGGCGGCGAATACAGGCTTACGCCGTCCTTATCGCGTTCTCGTTGCCCTTTCTCAGTGCCAATCTGTTTAGCGGACAGACGGGTGCGTTCATTGCCGTATTCTTTCTCGGGGCGGCGTATTTCTGGCCAACGCGTCCTGTTCTGGCAGGAATTTGCATCGGCCTTTTGGCAATCAAGCCACAGATGGGGCTGCTGATGCCCTTCGCGCTAATAGCGTCCGGTCAGTGGCGCGTGATCGCGGCCGCAGCGACAACCGTCCTCTCCCTGATTGTTCTCTCGACGATGTGGCTTGGGACCGCGATCTGGACGGATTACTTCCGCATGAGCCAGCTATTCGGCCAATTTGTGGGCAGGGGCTACGATCAGATACGGCAACTTGCACTCGGTCCCTATGTCGCGTTGCAGGGAGCTGGAATGCCGGCCGCTCTCGCGGGCGTTTTACAGGCAGCCGTAACAATTGCGGTTCTGACCGTAATCATCCAGGTTTTCTGGCAGCGTAGGTCAAACAAACCGGAATTGCGAAAAGATGATGGGGGGCTTGATCTTCGACTGGCGCTGCTGGCTGCGGGGACCTTGCTTGCAACGCCGTACTCATTGTCTTACGACACGCCGCTGCTGATGCTGTCCATTATTCCGCTGCTGGCACGCAACTGGCGTGACGGATGGGACGGGCTTGAATTAGCCTCGGTAGCCGGGCTGTTGGTCTCACCCTATGCACAGCTTCTCACGGTCGGCAGCCACGTTCCGTTTGCATTCCTCGCCCTGTTACTTTGGTTTGGCGTGCTGTATCGGCGTTTCCAGAAAGAAAGACCGACCCCGGCCGGTTGGCTCGCAAATGCCGGATATAAAAAGCACCCTATTTTCCGGAAGACGGACGCTATTTTGCCCGGAGCGGGATTTGCTGACTAAATCCCGTTTGGGGCGATTTAGGCGGGCGCCGACATGCTTGATCTACATGTCGATGATGGAGCCACCGGCGCGGCTGAAAAGACGACCTAGATCGATGTATTGATACGGATTAACGGTCTGGTTCAGCGCGATAGCCCACCAGTCTAGACGATTTTTGCGATCGTGCCGAACAGAGCCAGGTTCCAACGTTTCATGTCGTTGCAGACGGGGAGCGGTTGCGACGAGAATTTCGCCGCAACCATCTCGGCGCGGGGATCCACGTACAGCCATTGCCTGGTGTCGCCAATCCGCGTCGTGTGAAGATTTAGCGGATGTCGGGATCAAGCCTTTGGCTTGCCGGCGGCCGTGGCATCGGCAACCTCGTCGAGCCGTCCCGTTTTGACATCGTAGATGAAGCCATAGATCGGGATATGTCCGGGGACGAGAGGATGATGGCGAATCCTCAATACGTCCTCTGTCACGCTTTTCGCGTTGTCTTCGAAGGTGTGCCAATGAACGTATTGCCCGGCAACTGAACCGCCGCCATGCTTTGGGTTAAACCATTTCTTCCCATCATGCTCCGCCGTTTCGAGATTATCCGCAAGCAAGTCGCCGATGATCTCTCCCGTAAAGAGTTGCATCCCGCAGTCGGTATGATGAACGACGAACCATTCCCGCGTCCCAAGCAGCTTGTGTGAAATCACGAGGGAGCGAATGGCGTCATCCGATGCGCGTCCGCCGGCGTTACGAATGACATGCGCGTCGCCCTCGGCGAGTCCGGCATATTTCGCGGGATCGAGCCTGGCGTCCATGCAAGTGAGAATGGCAAAGCGCCGTGCTGGTGGCAGGGCAAGTTTTGCTTTGTCGCCAAAGCTGGCGGCGTACGTACCATTTGCGGAAACGACTTCGTCATAGATGCCGCTAGCCATCGTTGTTTCCTCGCTGGTTGGTAACGTGCCCTTCGATGGATTTGATCGGCGGATGTGCAGGCGGTCAAGGAAATGAAAGTTTGTTGTTTGGTCGATCTCAATCAAGTCGTGCTCGGAACCGCCGCTGCTCGTGCAAGGAAATTGCGGAGTCGTTTTTGCCTGGGCCACGATTGCCGTGAAGGTCGGCTGGCCGGCGACGGTCACAGCCGCTAACTTCGGTGCGGCCGCGTCGTCCGACACCATCGCGATGCAGTCGCCGTGCCGAGCGAAATCAGAAAATCGTTCTGTTGTGTGCGGACGACATGAGCGGTTTATCGCTTTTTTGAAGAGTGTCTTGCCAGCAGCGGCGGACTGACCCAGCTTTCAGGGATGCAGCTGAAAAGAGAATCACGATGCCGATCTTGTATGCCTGCGTTCTGATTGAAATGCTGAAGCGGTCATCGGTGCCGTCGTTGACGACGATTGCCTCGCTCGCGGCATTGCAAAGCGCGGCATATGGGTGAGTGTCGTCAAATCGCTGTCGATCGGCCGTCGGTCTATTGAAGTCAGTTAAAGCAAGGGAGCGCGAATGACGAGCCAATTCCCGAGATTTGCAGCGTTGCCATTTGTTGTGATTGACGACGATGTGATCGCCGGCACGCCGGTGCGCTGCATCAACGAGCGCGCGGCCATCATGTGTGCGCAAAGGCTGTTGACGGTGTTCGGGAACGTCGGCTCGGTTGCCCTTCGTCGGTCGAGCGTCTCCGGTGAGACCCTGGATGTGCTCCAGACATTCGGCGATGTGCCGATGGGAAGTGAATTGATTGAATCGTCCTTGCGTAAAAACGCGGACGTATCGATCGGCCACTGAATAGCAGCCGGACGCTGATCGTTTTGGAGTCTCACCGTTTTTGAGCGCCTCGGTCGTGCCGACGGGCCGCTGTCACGGCTCATGCCTCCATCGGCCAATCGAAAAGTCCTACGGCGGATGGGATCGGCAGCAGGACTTTCTTCCGGGCTGCCATTTGACGCGATTAAATTCGGCTTGCGTAGAATATAATTCTATATATGCTTCCAATATCATAGGTATTAGAAGAAAGTTCCAAATATGAGCGATGTCGTTGCTGCGCTGTCAGATCCACCGCGTCGTATCGATGCGATTGATCGGAAGATATTGAGGGTCCTGCAAGAGGACGCGTCGCTTTCGGTGGCTGAGATCGGGGAGCGCGTTGGCCTGTCGTCGACGCCCTGCTGGAAGCGCATTCAGAGGATGGAAGCCGAGAACATCATCACCGGCAAGGTCGCGCTGGTCGATCAAAACAAGATCGGGCTTGGGCTTTCCGTATTCGTATCGGTGGAAAGCGGTGACCATTCCGATGAGTGGCTGAAGAAATTTGCCACGGCCGTGAGCGCGATGCCTGAGGTCATGGAGTTTTACCGCATGGCCGGCGACGTGGACTACATGCTGCGTGTCGTGGTCGCGGATATGCTGAGTTACGACATTTTCTATAAAAAGCTGATCGGCGCGGTCGCATTGAAGAATGTGACGTCGCGGTTCGCCATGGAAAAAATCAAGTCCGTCACCGCATTGCCGGTTCCGGCCCTGGAAGCCGCATAATCCTGGCGATGTCGTAGCCTTTGAGACTTTCTCTGCCTCGACCATCGGGGTTCGAGGAAGTCGATTGGCAGTGTGACGTCAGTTGACAACGTCGCCGTGCATCGTTGCAGTACAGTCTGCACGGCGACGCAAAGCTGGTTCGTCAAAACAAAAATCGATCCGGCCGGCATTTCCTTCGTGGAGCAACCGAAGCAGAGACGAAGTCGTTTGCTTTGCGGCGTCTTGGATCGCAAATCTTGCATTGTCGATTTCATCTTTGAAACAACAATGCGGACAAAAGCGCATAGAGTTCCGTCTTCGCGATCTAGCGTCGCAAACCCCTGACGGAGCAAAAACACATGTCATGGAACGGACGGGCCCTCGTCGTTGGCGCAGCCCTGGCTTTGCTCGGGTCGATCGGCATTGCCTCAACATCCGCCGTCGCGCAGCAGTTGAAGGAAGTGCGGATCGGATTTCAGCGCGCAGGTATTTTTCCTGCGGTGAAGCAGCGCCACACCGTAGAAGATGCGCTCAAGCCGCGTGGTATCGAAGTGAAGTGGGTCGAGTTCTCATTCGGCCCGCCGCTACTCGAGGCACTCAACACCGGGAATATCGACTTTGGGTATACCGGCGACGCTCCACCTGTTTTTGCGCAGGCCGCGCGCGCCAATCTGCTGTACGTGGCTGCGTTGCCGTCCGCCGGCGCAAACGAGGCGATCGTGGTTCCCGAGAATTCGCCGATCAAAACCCTGGCAGACCTCAGGGGCAAGAAGGTGGGCTTCGCCAAAGGCTCCAGCGCGCACAACACCACGGTCGCGGCTCTCGAAAAGGCCGGCCTTTCCTATTCAGACATCACGCCGGTCTATCTTACGCCCGCGGATGGCGCGACCGCGTTTACCGGCGGCAGCCTCGACGCCTGGACGATTTGGGATCCTTATCTGGCGCTGACCGAGAAGGGAAAGGTGCGCGTTCTGGCATCGGCGAAGGATGTCGAGGAGTCCAATGGCTTTTTCCTCGCGAACAAGGACTTTACCGGGCTCCATCCGGATATCGTGGCGTTGCTGAATCAGACATTTGCTCAGGAGTCGAAATGGGCCGATCAGCACAGAGAAGAGATCGTGAAGACGCTGCATGAGGCGACCAGCTTTGATTCGGAAGCTCTCGCACGCGCGGTAGCAAGGTCGGAGTTTCTGGTTACACCGGTGACGGACAAGATCATCGCGACCCAGCAAGCGACGGCTGACAGGTTCTTGAAACTCGGCCTCGTTCCGAAAGCGATAACCGTCAAGGACATCGTCTGGAACTGGACGCCGGGATCGTAGACAAGCAGCCGTTACGGCCATTGAGTTTGCCGCCGCGGTTGCCGCTGGCGCCGGCCGACGGCTGGCCGGCGGGCGCTGTGCATCTTTGAATTGTTGAAATTAGCCATTCGCGAAGGGCCGATAAATCATGTTGCTACGTCAGTTCGTCGTCTCGGCGGCTATTTTGGCCGTCCTCGGAAGCGCGGTCTCGGCCGAAACGATTACCGTCGGCGTCACAGCAGGCCCTCACGCCCAGATACTCGAGGCGGTGAAGCCGATCGCGGCCAGCAAGGGTCTCGACATCAAGATCGTCGAATTTACCGACTACGTGATGCCCAATGCGGCGCTGGAAGCAGGCGACCTACAGGCGAATTCATTTCAAAACCAACCCTATCTCGACAACCAGAAGGCGGACCGTGGCTATAAAATCGAAGCTGTCGGGCTGACGGTCAATTTTCCGATTGGAATCTATTCGAAGAAACACCGGAGTTGGGATGCCGTGCCGGAAGGCAGCACATTGTCGATACCGAACGATCCGACCAATGGCGGCCGCGTGCTTCTCTTGCTGCAGGAAAAGGGCGTTTTGAAACTCAAGGCGGGCGTCGGATTCAAGCCGACCGTCGCCGACATCATCGAGAATCCAAGAAAGTTCAAGGTCGTGGAAGTGGACGCTGCACAGACGGTGCGGACCCTCGACGACGTCGATGCCGCCGCGGTCAATACCAACTACGCGACCGAGGCGGGCCTCGATCCGGTCAAGGATGCTATTCTTCGCGAAGATCCGAAAGGGCCCTACACCAACCTCATCGCAGTTCGCGCCGTCGACAAGGATAAGCCCTGGGTCAAGCTGCTGGTTGAAAGTTATCACACGCCAGAGGTGAGGGAGTTCGTTCTGACCAAGTTCAAGGGAGCGGTGCTGCCATCCTGGTAAGCCCCCTTGATGCCGAAACAGCCTGAGAAAACTGTTTTCCGATTGCCCGCTTTTGTATGCGTTCTATTCCTGCGTCGGAATGAACGACCAGAAGTGATTGAGGTTGTAGAGTGAAGTTCTGCGCCAATTGTCAGATTAGAAAAGCCATTTCGTTGACCTCGCTGGATCGGAGCTTCATCGTCTGCCAGCGTTTTGCTCCCAGGAGCGTCCGACGCCGCCGTTATTGGCGATGATGTTCAGGTGAGGGCTACGCGACCTGTGCACAATCGATCTTGGCCGTGGCGGAGGACGCGTGCCGTTGACCGATTTAAGCTTGGCTGCGGATTTTCACCATGGAATTGGAGTTGGCAGCGCCAGATCCGTCATTAGCTCGGAGGATGCGGCGGAACGCCTGACGCTCGCCATTGCCGAACATTCCGCTTCGCAATCATGGTTCGAGCAGCATGACGGGCCGACGCTTGTTGTCGCTGCTGCGATCTATACGAGTTGGCTGTCGCTGCTCGCGTCGTATGCGTATGTCCCGTGGTGGATCACAGCCCCGCTGGCGGGTTATGTCGTGCAGTGGCATTTCTCGCTGCAGCACGAGGCCATTCACAGCATGAGGGGTCTGCCGAGATGGCTGCGTCGCGCGCTGGTCTGGCCGCCGCTCGGTATCTGGTTTCCGTTCGAGCTTTACTGTCGCTCGCATTCGCAGCATCATCGCAACAACCATCTCACCTATCCGGGGGAGGATACCGAGTCGTACTATCACGAGGAGGAGGACTGGGAGGACTACGGCGATCTCTGGCGGTGGCTTCTGATCGTCAACCAGACCTTCCTGGGCCGGCTGTTTCTCGGTCCATTGCTGCGGACGCCTCGGCTTTTCATCAAGGAAGTTGGCAAGATGGCTGCCGGCGATACGGCAAATGCCGGCATATGGGCTCGTCACTTCGTGGGCTTGGCTTTGATGCTGCTGCTCGTGACGAAAGTGTTCGACATATCCGTTGTGCAGTACCTTGTGGTGTTCGTCTATCCCGGTCTGGTGTTTGGCATGATGCGCGGCTTCACCGAGCACCGCTGGGGCGAACGGCCCGGCGAACGCACGGCGGTGGTCGAGTCGAACTGGGTGTTCGGATTGTTGTTTCTATGGAACAACCTTCACGTGGTTCATCACGTCTTCCCGACGCTGCCGTGGTGGAAAGTACCTCGGGTCTGGCGGCAACATCGTGAGCGCATCCAGGCGCATAATGGCGGCTTCGTATTTCGAGGTTACGGCGAGATCGCGCGACGATGGCTGGTGACGCCGAACTTCATCCCGATACATCCACCGAGCCGCACCAGCGGGAATTCGGAATGACGCGGACGGCAAGCCTGCCGATGTATTGTCTTCCCGAAATGGCTGCCGCCAACGCTGCCTTCTGGATGGCTTTGCAGCGGAAGCTTCGCGCCAGGGGCGTCGATACGACTGACGTCGAACTGGAGGGGGAAGGGCGCCCGACGCTGGAGGGTGTCGGACCGACGATCTTCCTCACCCAGATTTGCGGCTATCCCTTGTTCAAGCACTATCGCGATCAGGGTATCATGCTCGCCACGCCGCACTATGCGGTGCCTGGGTGTACAGGATCGACCCATCGCGCCTTCTTCATGGTTCGGGTTGATGATGCGGCCGAGCGCCTGGAAGATTTGCGGGGGCGGATATTCGGTTGCAACAGTCTATTGTCGAACTCCGGAATGAACCTGCCGCGACTGTCGTTGGCGCGGATTGCAGGCGGCAAGCCGTTCTTTTCTTCGGTCGTCATGACCGGAGGGCACGTCGCGAGTCTCGAACGCCTCGGCGACCGCAGCATCGATGTCTGCTCGGTCGATAACGTGACCTGGGGGTTTTTCAGAAAATTCCGGCCGGTCGTCGCGGAGCGATATCGCATACTCGACGAGACTGTAAGCAGTCCGTCGTTACCTTTTGTTACCTCTGTGAAAACGACCGCCTCCGATGCGGTTGCCATCGCCGAGGCACTGCATGAGATCATCGACGATCCGCAGACCGCAGACATACGTGGGACGCTGGAACTCGCTGGCTTTTCCGTGCCGGACTTCGGCGCCTACGAACGTCTGGCGGAATATGAGCGCGAAGCCGCCGACCTCGGCTTTCCCGAGATAAGATAGGGCAGAGGCAGCCGCGGTAGAATTGGTATCCCAATCTGCTCAATGCGCGGGTTGCAGAAATGGTGGCAGTAGATCCATCATCGCCTTGCGTCATTGTCGCTGCGCAACGGCCAGAGCTGAAAAAAGCCGCGAGCTGCAATTTTCTCCGGTCAAATCGATTTTTGGAAAATCGGTTGCGCGCCCGACTGTCGTTTCATACGTCGTTCGAGAACCCGCTCGCACCGAACGCTCCGCCGCGGGAGAGCATCGAGGCCCGGGCCGCTGGTGTTCTTTCCGCCGGGGTCCTGAAGCTGCTCTGCTTCCCCTGCATGGATGGGGAAAGCACCTCTCGGCGGGGCATTTTCTTCGCAAAATGGAAATATATTCAGAGGCTTATGCGCTGGCTGGGGAACTAGGACCCTGAGGCCCCCAGCCAAAAGCCTAAAGAATTCAATAAAACTAATATTTTCAATGTCTTGTATCGCCGGACTGTTACGGGTAACTGTTACGGGATGGTGTTACGAGGATTCTTATGTCTTTAGCTTCAAACGTGGTCAAGCGGCCGGGCAGTTCGATGTATTACGCCCGTATGGAGGTGCCGGTTGACGTTCAGCCGTTGCTCAAGAGGAAGCAGCTTTGGAAGTCTCTAGGCACCCGCGACCCGCGTGAGGCCCGCGAAAAAGTTCTGCCGGTGCTGATCCAATGGCGCGCCGAGTTCGCCGAACTGCTCAAGCGCCGGGCGCCAACGCCGGACGATCTACAGGCCGCCGTGTGGTCCCAATACGAAGGTGAGCTTGAGCGGGACCGGCTTAGGCGGGCGGCTTTACCGACTGACGCCAAGGTTCAGGAAGCCACTCGCGAGCTACAGGCCGATATCGAGGCAGGGAAGGTCGCGTGGCCCGCTGAACCGCTGGCGCAGCTAAGCGTGACCATGGATATCATTATGATGAAAGACGCGGCCGAAATGGACCGCGAACGCCGGGCCATTCTGCTGGCTGAATACCGGAAGCACCTCGCGACAGGCGAGACCGCGCTGATTTCAGCCTATGCCGATCAGGCTATCGAACGCGATCGGCTGCTGATCGAAAGAGGATCACCTGCCTACCGCGACCTTTGCCAGCGCTTGCAGCGCGCCCAGATTCAGGCGCTGGAACGGGCCGCTGAGCGCGACCTTGGCAAGTTCGATGGCGTAGCGACGGATGAGCTTGTGAGGCCGCCCGATCTAACCATGGGCAACCGGTTCGCCGTGCCGGGCGAGTCGATCATGGAATTGTATGATCGCTTCAAAGCCGAAAAGGCCGGTTCGGCGAGACCGGACACATGGGAGCAGAACCGAAAGCTTGTGAAGCTGTTTGCCGAGTTCATCGGTGAAACCTCACACATTACCGCAGTCACGAAAAAAGCGGTTCGCGATTGGAAGCACAAGCTGGCGCTCTGGCCCTTGAAGGCGGCCGACATGAAGGTGTTCGCCGGGCTATCGTTCCGTAAGGTGATCGATGCCAATGTCGCGATCGGCAAGCCGACCATCAGCCAAAAGACGATCAACAAATACTTGTCTGCCGTGGGCAGTTTCGCCGAATGGCTGTTGCAGAATGAGTATATCGACCAAGACGTGATGCGCGGGAATGTATCTCGTGATCGATAAGAGGAAACGGACGCGCTTTCCGTTCACTGCCGATCAGCTTAAGACGATCTTCGCTTCGCCACTGTTCGCAACGTGCATGGGCGAGGGCCAGGAACACAAGCCCGGCAACCTCGCGGTGCGCGACTGGCGATATTGGATGCCTTGGATTGGTCTCTACAGCGGCGCCCGGCTTGGCGAGATTGCGCAGTTATCGACGGTCGACATTCGCCAAATTCACGGCGTTTGGGTGATGCACGTTACGGAAGAGGGATCGCCGCTCAAGTCGACAAAGACAGCCGGATCAATGCGCGTCGTGCCGATCCATAGCGAACTGATCAAGCTCGGCCTAATCGAGTATCACGCCAGCATGGTTGCAAGTGGTGAATTGCAGTTATTTCCGCAACTCCAGCCGGACACGCGGGGCTTCTATTCCGGTGTGCCGTCCGGCTTCTTTAATGACTATTTTCGCAGCATCGGTGTTAAGGTGGACAAGAGGGTCAATTTTCACAGCTTCCGCCACGGCATTGCCGATGCGTTTCGTGATGCCGGATATCTGGACGAGCAATTTAATATGTTGCTGGGCCATACCAAGGCGACAACCACCGGGCGCTATGGCATTTTGCCGGAAGGCATCTTGAGCGAGCGCGTCAAGATGATTGAGGCGGTGGCGTTTCCGGGGCTCAACTAGGTTTGCTGGGGACTGGCCATGAGAAATTCAAAGCACTGAATTGCGGTCCCACGTCGAGTTTGCATAGTTTGGAGCCATGTTTGATCCGCAAGCTCGGGCGCTTGTGCAGAAGTTCGAACGTCACGGTAAAATGCAGACTGTTGAGTCGACTTGTTCCAAAGGCGTTCAGAACCTCAGCATTTTCTCGCGTGAAGAATTGCGAAAATTCTCGTAGGCGGCTAGCGAATTTTGAGACGCCCTTATCAATCCCCTCCATGATTGCGACGCCCGCGTGACGCTGCTTTTCGCTGATTGCGCAAATGAACTCCATGGCAGCTTCCTCGGTGGGAAGGCTGTCCACGGATTCCAATTGTCGTATGATATTTTCTAGCTCCTTTACGGGGTGATACTCATTGATGACTGCGAGCGCGCCGCTCAGCGTGCCAAAATTATGCTCGCGAGTTTCGATATCTGTGCTGCCTCGGCCTCGAAAACCCGCAGGGCCGAAGTAGTCATTGTCAATCTCGTCATCTTCGCCGCCGCGAATAATTTCGGAAAGCATAAGGCTGCCGCTGTATTGGTGCTTGGTTGAACGCAAAAGAGAATGCACCATCGGCAAATTATGTTTGAACTTCCGATAGAGTCGCTGTGCTTCCGCCGCTGCCGGTTTGAGATCCAGAAGGACAGCCATGCGGGCTTCCACCAGCGGTAAACACTCTAAGAGATAATTCTCTTCATAGTCGCGCTTGGTGCGATACTTGTATTCGCGTTCAGCGTTCGCCATGGCCTCTTTGTCGGCGCAACAGTGGCCGATGACCGCAACGCATTGAAGGCTTGGAACATGAATGAGCGCGCCGGTTAAGAACTTGTTCGACGTGCACATTGGGCAGGGTGCGTTGTCACCCTCTGGCCTTTTCCTGCCATCAAGAACGATATCTTTCTTGATGATGTAGAACTCAACGTCTTTTGGGATTTGGTTCCGATACAGCGCTTCCATCGTCTCTGGCTGCGCGGTGTCTTTCAAATGCTGAATAACCAATTCAACAAACATACCCAACGGCCGTTCAGGGAACGGTCGCCAAGGCAATAACGGTTTGTCTTCCCCACCTCTTACGCCACGCGAACCCTTACGGTCCTTGGCCATTAAAACCCCTCTGAGAACGAACCCAGAAAACTTGTTTTGTTCTTGCTCTAGTCCCCAAGATTCAGATGGATAACCGGTTCCATGTAGGTATTTCTGGGGGGTGTGCAAGGGGCTCCCCACTACATTTAGTAATGTTTAGCGAATTCAGATAGTTACCTCAGGCCTTTAAGTGTCGTCCTGCCTGATTGTGTTTACTTCTGATCAATCTTTTGGTTGAACGCCTTATGGCGTTCTTCAAGTCGAAAAAGATTCAGGGGACGGTTTACGATCTTCCCCACCTTGAACCGTTTAAGTTCAACGTAGCGGCGGACGATGAAGAATATCGCGTCCTGGTCGAGTTTGGTTGCCATTGCTTCACCACCAAACTCGAACAACATCACACCCCCGACTTGGTTTACGAACACAAACTCGAGAAGCGCGCGTTTGATATTGAGCGCTATGAGCTATCAAAGCTGCTTCCCGATTACATTCGGGGGTTGGTCGGAAGCTCGGTTTATTGGAGCAACAAAGGAAGCTTTTTCTTTTGGCGAACCCCAGAAGACGACTTGTATCTGATCTTTTTTACCGCTTTGAAAGCGAAGACCGGGAACGTGAACGTCCGGATCAAGATAGAATCCGCATATCCGGCGCAGAAGATGACGAAATACGCATCTCCAATCGAATTTGCTGACCTTATAAAGACTAAGGCTGAGGGAGGATTTCCGGATTTTGGACCGACAGTGGAGCTGAAACGAAAATAGGCCCCGCAGGGCCTACTTCTGGAGTATTTAAACTCCGCATGGTTCCATCTTACGTCCCACAGGGAACCAGCCGAAGCTGGCATGTTCGCCGTATTGCCCCGAAAGGCTCAACCACTCATAGACGACGCGGAGATAATAGCCATTCGGCCAGAAAGTTCAATAACAATCGTAAGGGCGTTTTCAGGGGATTTCGGGCGAAATCGAGCGCTTTTTGAGCCCTTTTGTCGGTTTTTACCCATTCTTAAGCTCTCATGTGGCGCTTCACTGGTCCGAAAACAAGGCCTCAGAGAGAGACCGCGTGGATCGATTCTGGCCAGATATTGCCTGCCTCGCCGAACGCTATTTTGATGTCGTCCGGGTCAGTATTGGTCATTGCTGCGATGGCAGCTACGGCGCGCCGGTAGTTTTCGGTCTCAATATAAATCTCAGCCATGGTGTGATGCTTCCTGCGTTGCGGGTGATCCGCTCAATCCCGATTCGCAGGTCGATTGAATCGGGGCAAGAGGCTGGGCAACGCCTGTAAGTCAACGCTGACTGTTGAGCTTCCGGGATGGAAACGCAGGAAGCCCGCGATCGGCCGGCAATTGATGATCAACGCTGGCTTACTTTTGGTTTCGAAGTTTATTTTCATACAGGGCTTGGGCGAGCTTCCGAAGCGGGTTGCTGATCACGACGCCCTTGCCAGAGATCAGCCGGCGAACCTTGGGCATGTTGCCAAGGGCGTAGTCCACCCAGCCGTCAAGGTCGGTCTGGGGCGTCAAATCAAGCTGGCGCTCATGGTGCTTCCGGGAAGCCCAATCGCCCCCTGCATGACGTAGGGCGCGCTCAATGGCGTTCAGAACGTTGTCGTCACAGACAATCCCGCCGTGAAGATGCAGGCGCCCTTGGCTGGTCGTATCCACGACAAACCAGAACAGCGGGACGTAACCAAGCTCCCGCTGAAGCGCCCGGACGATCATGCCACGCATATAGGCTGAGAAGCCCTTGGGACTCGCTAGGGCGGCTTTTTCCTGATCTAGGCCCAGATTGAGCGAGAGAGCGTAGGGAACGCCAGTGAGCGCCCTATTGGCTGCAAAAAGCTTGGCCCGGTCGCTTGTGAATACCCATGCAGGCGGCCGGGCGTTCTCATTGCATGGGGTAGGGACTGGTTGGTTTTGCGGTGTCGATGGGGTCGAAATGAGGGGTTGTAGGGTGCCTACTAAAGAGGGGTATTGAGCACGAGGCGCGCGAAGCTCGTTTTGCTGAATCGCTTTAATGACTTGGGCGTCACGATCGTTGGATCGGCGACGGCGCCTCGTGACTTTTTTCGACAGCGGCTTTTCGGAATCGCTCGTGACTTTTTTCGACCATGGTGCCGCGTCTGGGAAATAGAAATCGAGCCCGACGAAAACGTCCGCGTCGGTTTCCGGCATCGGCGTCATGTCATTATCGGCGAGGAGATCGCTTAATATTTTTTCGGGATCGTCCTGCAAACCCTCGTCGGATTTGCTATAGTGATCGCTGTGGATGACTTTTCGTCTGAGCAATGGCAAGTCGTTCTCCTTGATACACAGCCTCCATCTTCTCCGGGATGGGGGCTGTTTTCGTTGTTAGCTGGTAGTCGGCGACGGCCCCTGAATGATTGAACCACTCAGTATAGCGTTTGCGTCGAAGGTCCGCGTTATTGGCGCAGAATGCCGCCGGGCCGCCTCTGTGTCCTCAACTCCTTGCCGATAGCCGCCTGAATACCCTCGCTGATGTGCTTTTGAATTTGCATGGCCATATCCTTGTTCTGCGCCGGACCGCCCCCGGCCGCGCCATGGACGTTGATATCGCCGAGTGTGATGTGATTGGTCTGGCCGCCGATCATGGGTGCGCCGTTGGGCGGGCTGGCGAGGCCACTGACGGGGCCGCCGTCAGCGAAGCGGGGAATGCGTCCCCCGTTGATCGCCTCTAGCAGCGCCCGGTTACTGGCCGTTGAGCGGGCGTTCACAACAAACTCGCCATCGCTCAGCCGGGCGTGGATTGTCATTCGGCCTGCAATATTGACCCCCTAAGCCGGGGGATCGGCGTCCAAAATTGACCCCCTACAGGTTGGTCTGTTGCGCTGCCTGCTTTGT
>NZ_LMUK01000043.1:99187-108983 GCF_009766005.1 Bradyrhizobium sp. S69
TGGACTGCACCCCGTAAGTGAGACACGGTAATTTCTGTGACAGGGTGTTTCATTGTGGGTTCAGGGCTAGCGCGAAGTTGGTTTCGAATTCAAGTGGTGGGCGGTAACCGAGGGCGGAGTGGAGCCGCTCGGTATTGTAGACGGTGTCGATGAAGACCGAGATGGAGCGCTTTGCAGTTTCGATATCCTTGAAGCGGCGGCCATCGACCTCTTCAGTTTTGAGCGTCTTCATGAAGCTTTCGGCTTTGGCATTGTCGTAGGGATTGCCGGGCCTGCTCATGCTGACGGTGATGTCGTGATCGGCGAGGCGCCGGCGATATTCGGTCGAGGCGTATTGCACACCGCGATCTGAGTGATGAATGAGACTGGCAGGTTTGGGCTTGCGATCGGCAAGAGCGTGGTCCAATCGCTTGGTGGCCGCCTTCGACTTCCGTCGGCAGTTCGTCCTCAACGGAACCCACGCGGAATATGATCGCTGCATTGAAGCGTCACAATGCAGCGTCCGATCATGGGTGAAGGAGTTTCGCCTGACGTCACACCGAACAGCCGCCGTTGCACGCCCGTGGTCGCTTTAAAGCGTCGGTTCCGGCGACCGACTGCTACTTTGCATGGGGTTGTTTTCGATATTTTTGACGGGAGCCGCTGCGACCCGGCGTGACCGCGGGACACCCTGCCCGAAGGCGCATGTGCCGGTGAGGCCTTCGCTGCAACAAAATGGCGCGCCAACCGAGACATAGATAGGCACTCCAGCCATTGGGAAATTTCGATAGCCCGGGATTGAGGGTACAGCAAGGTCGGGGGCTGCCCGATGTCCGCTATGCGCCGGTAGTGACCAAATTCCGCACAAGCCGCGAAATGACGCGATGTGCCAACAATGGCCATCGCTTAGTGTACGTTTGGCGGCTGCCAGCTCAGACGTTTCTTGCGCTCTCTCCGTTCGCGGAGAATGCGAAGAAGGCGTGAGAGAGCCAATCGTGGAGGGGAATATAGGTGCAGATCGGCGTGCACCATTTCGCGCAATTCATCTGTCGCGGTTTGAAGCTTAGCCTGACCGGCTTCTAGATATTCGAACCAATCTTCCTCGCGCTCCTTCAAGCCCGTCGTTAGTTTTTTTAGGCGCAAACGGCAGTTGTTCGGGATAAGCCAAGTCTCGCTGGCTAGTCGGCGCTCAAGTTCTGCTTCCGCGTCATTGGCGGCGGCCCGCAGCTTGTCGGTTTCTTCCTTCGACAACTCGCGCCGAGTGAGATAGGCGTCGTAGTGTTTGCTGTACCAATTGTCGATGAAATGCAGAGCTTCAAAAATTGCTGTATAGGCGGCTGCTTTCCGCTCCCAAATCTTCTCTCGATAGAAACGGTTGAGGGCAAACCAGGCAGCTACCCCAGCTCCTAAAAATGAAGCGGTGGCTGTGGGGATGTACGGCCAAAAATCCGAAAGATGCAAGAACTCAAACAAGCGGACCTCCCCACGGTTGAGTCAGTCTAGAGAATTCTCTTTCTAAAGCAAAACGGCGCGACACTTACGCTTCGTGCCACGTTCCTGACGTTGGGATTTGCCCTCGGTTTGCTGCGTCATATAGTTGTAGGCGTCAGACTCATGCCCAAGTCGCTTATCGGTCATTCGCAATAGGTAGGTTCAACCACAGCGCGGCCAAGGCCCGCCACCAGCATTCAAGGAGCGAATGGTTTTACGCCAACGAAAATCTCGGCGGGCACGGCGCTTGGTAGCCCATACAGCATGTCAACTCCTGATTTACTGTATGCTCCGGGGTGGTTGACCGAACCCCTAGTTGGGGAAAGCGGTTTTAGTGCCACTAGAAGGGCCGCGATTAATTCATCATCTGGCCCTGTGATAATCACGCCAGTCCGTAACGTTGTGGAGGAGACCATATGGCCGATGCTATCGACAGTCTGGGCATGGGCATCGTTTAGGGCGGACAGAATTTGGGAAGCCAGCATCCGTCCCTCCACATCTACTCCATACGACCAGACGCTGATTTGGCGTCTTAAGAACGGCGCTACGGCGGTCTTTAACTTGGCTATATCGTCGTCGGATAGGCGTCTCGGAGCAATTTTAGCTTCCAACACCAGGTTGTCCGATTTTAATTGTGCGGTTTGCTGGTCCAACAGGCCAATTATCAGAGAATTTTTGTCGTTAGCTTGGACTTGCGTGAGGATTTCCGCTGCAAGTCCCAGTAGCAGAATAAGGACAGAAGCCCGTTCGACGGCTTTCTTGAATGGTCCCGGCTTGATCCAGTCGGTTAGTTCTGTGACGGCCTCACCAGCAACACCAAGGGTAACGATACCGGCTGAGCAATACCCAGCTATCTCCCAAAAGGAGGCTTCTGACGCCAACGTGGCAATATCCAGACCCATTGCCCGTCAGCTCCGCGAGGGTGGCGCTCAATGGAATGGATTCCAGAGCTCGACGTGAAAGGCGTAGCGGAAGATGATCACGACGACACCGTACATCAGCGATAGCATAAGTGCGCCGCCGGCAAGTTGGAAAAGTCCCATCATAGCCAATAGAAGCAGCCCTCCGACGAGACTCTTCTGCTTTAGTTCTTCAGCCATTTTGCTCTCCCAGGTTGCGCGAGTGTAGCGGCGGCGCACGGGTCTGTCATGCCTAAAGCGGGTTGATCGGCTGCAGCGGCTGCTGGAGGTAAGTTATCCAGGCGTCGAAAAAGTACTTCCGTCCTGTCTCATGCGAGGGGTTTATGTCCGAGCCTTGGTCACTCGCGACCGAGTCGAGCCAGCAGCAAGTCCGGCCATGTCCGCTAAGCCGCCGAAAGTGGAAGTAAATTCGCGGCTTCGTAAGGCCATTAAGCTTTTGCACCCCGGGCGGCCGGGGCCGGATGAAGCCGGAGGGTGGACAGAGACCGACCACCCTTTTGAAGACGGTGTTTGCGGCGCAGACCCCGCCGGGCATATAAAACGGGGATGCCTATCAGCCCAACAGTTGAATAGGATGGGCGGTGATTGCTCTTTAAAACTGGATTGGAAGCTTAGATATCAATCGATGGTGTATGATGCTGATCAAAAGGCCATGGCCGAACGACGTTACGAAGAGTATTGCTCGACGGTCCGATGACCGCCAGCGGGAATCACAACCATGAAACGTCTCATCGTCGGTTGTCTCGCGCTCGGCTTATGCATCGCCGTAACTACGGTCCGTGCGGTTGCTGCTGACGACGAGGCGCAGAAGGCGCGCGTCGCGCTGTCCTACATCGATTGTGATGGCGGTTTTACGATACGGAATGGTCGCATAGGTCTCAATCTCGGCGGACGCTTCGTCGCTGACACCATCTTGGGGGCTACGTATGTTGGGGGTACTTACGTTTGGGGTGGCGAGGACAAGCGTTACACGCTGCTCTTCAACGAAGACCTCTCAATAGCTACGCTTGCGGCGGCGAGTGGCGGCTCGACGCAAGCCAAGTGTCACCCGGCGCCTCAATGACCGATCAATCATTCAAGATCGGCGAGACCGTGACGCTCACAAGCGGCGGCCATTTAATGACCGTCATTTCTAGCGAACCCGAAGACGTGATCACGTGCGCATGGTCTGTGAGGGGAGACGTTAAATACAAGGGCTTCCCGCGTGCTGCGCTGATCAAAGCCGATAAGCCGCAAACGCTGGAAGAACTCCTCGCAGATTAGGACAAGGTTAGGTAGCTCCAACGAGTTGCCTTGCCTCATTGTTTAGAACGGCGTGTCGGGACAATAGCCTACCTAAACAGTCCACCCTCTAGGGGCGCGCGGTAAGCGGCCTCAATGAAACGGGCTTATCGAGGCTGAAATCCTCATCCCGTAAAGTGGCCGTTGACGAACAAATCGCTCGCAACAGCGCTTTCAAGGGCTTCCATGCGAGCCGACGCCAAGAACCGATCTGCTATCGCAAGCTCTGTCTTTTCCAAAAAACCACGGCTCTTTTTTCTTACTGACCTTCCCCTTTTTGCGCCTGTAACGCATAAGCCCAACTGGCCGCGCAATGCCAGATAAGCAATTGAAAGATAATGCGTTTATCTGGACCGGCGAAACGCTCGCTCAGGGCGTCAATGCTGGCCTCTGACACTGGCCTGCCCTTCCTGTTCTGGCGGAAACTCCCTCGCTCGCTCCGGGTTGGCCGCGCGCCAATCCCTGTCGGCGTCGCGGAGCGGGATTGCGTAGTCGGTCAACACGCTCATGCCCGCGATGGTGAGATCGTTGCAGAACGCCTTGATGTGGGTTCGGAAGCCGCTCTCGGTCTCGGCGCGGACGCCCATGCCATCGGCCACGTCAAGCCACTCATGCATGGCATCGCAGGACTCGCCGAAAATCTGGTCCTCCAGCTCTTTAATCCGGTTGAGAAAGACGCGGTATTCCACGCGCGCGATCGTCAGTGGCGGACCATCCTCAGAGTTGAATGACTGCCGCACCAATTGCCGCAACACGTTGAGATAGTTTTCGCGGACCGGCAGGAAGCGGCTGTCGAAATAGCCGGTGAAGGCGGACCACATCTCGCCTGAAAACTTCTGCCCCATCTGGTAGGCGTCGGTCTGCTTTGGATCGACGCCCTTTGGCTTGAGTGGGTCCGCACCGAATCGGTTGTTACCCGCTATACCCTTCGCCGAGCCTAGCCAGATCATGCCGGCAGCGTAGGCGAGGCTTGTTGCGGTGGTCGCGTATTCCGATCGGCTGATTGAGATCACGCCGAACAAGAGAAATGCTCCACCGACCCACGCGCCGCTGATGTCCAGATCGTGAATGCGCCTCACGAACAGGGAGAACATTGAGATCAACCCGACGATCATGAGCAGCCCGAACGTGCCATCCCACACGCCGCGATCGGATTTGCCCATCGACCACGCGAACCCCAGCAAGGCGTACCAGCCGTAAACGATCGCGAGACCTAGCCAGTACTTAGCGCGGTTGATTCGACCGAAGTAACTGAAGAAATAGCGCGCGACCCACATCAGCCGCACCTACGCCCAGCCATCGCCGTTCCCCTTCCCCCAAAGTTGCCCAGCGCAAGCTAGCGCAATCCTCACCGACGCACTAGGTTGCGGACCATGCTGAAGCTAGACGACGTGCCGAACACGGTGCACAGCGAGATCTCTGACAATGATCTCGGCGGAGCGCCTAACCCCGCCGATGCGTCCGTGATGAAAGCCGGGCGACAGGGCGAGCGGAGCGCCTACTTCGTCACGTGGCCCGCGCACGAAGGCGAGCGGTTCGTCGCGGTGCGCATCGCCACGGAAGAGCTTGCTCACCTGTCCGGTGAAGCGTTCGCCCTCAACACCCGGAAGATCGCGACTGCGCTGGTTAGGCACCGAGCATTGATCGAGGAGCGCGCGAACGCCGTTTTGCTGACGCAGCCCAATGCCAGCGAGATCACGCTGGACATCGGCAGCCTGCGCTAGGCGCTGCGGAGCAAATCCGGGCCGAGGCGCGCGGCGGCAAGCGCCTCTTGGCGCTGCTCTTCGGACAGGATGACGCGATCGGACGCGGAGCGGATATAGGTCCGCACGAAATCGAGCTCCGCGTCGTCGAGTCCCCAGACGAATTCACGCGCCTGCGACACCACGTCTTTGTTCATCGCCCATGCCACCTTGGTGGGATCGGTGGTGGGAAACTGGCGCTCGAAGCGGTCGTCAAACGCCGCGATGAACAGATGCCAAGGGCCGATCGGCAACGCGATGTAGCTGTTAGGGTCCGACAGCGACAGCAAGACAATTGGCCGGTCCGATGTCAGAAGCGGAGTGCGCGAACCCCGCAGATCGATGCAACACCAGTGCATCGCCATGATGTCGGGCTCGGCGCGGTGCTGGCCGATGATCTCCCTCATGATCTTCTCGGCGTGCGTCTCTGCCAAGGCGAGCTGGCGATCTCCGGCCATCGCCTCGATCAGTGGCCGGGTTTCCTCCGGCTTGCGCAGCCGCGCCCATTCCTCTTCGGATGCGATGATGGCTTCGCGGCAGATGTCGGCCATGTGCGACTTGATTAGCGCCACGTGCTCGCGCTGGCGGAATTGCAACGAGAGCAGGAAGTGCGTCCAATGCTGGCGCTCTTCGGTGCTCAACGGCTTCTTGGCGACCAGCTTGTCGAGCGCCAGCGCAGCCTTGCCGTCGAGCGGGCCGAGAAATTGCGTTTCGAGATTCTGTGATTGCTCCTCTGGGACGCCTTGCGTGCGGTACAGGTCCCAAATCCAACCGGTCTTTTTAGGGTGGTAGCGTTTGGCCCTTACGTCGCCACCGATCACACGCATCAAGCAAACCTCTTTGTCCCGGCCGGCCCAGCGGCTGAGATAGAAGCGCGGATTGGTGTGATGTCTACGCGGTAAGTCCATGGTCATGCTCAATGCCGACGATCGAGGAATCTCTGCGGCATTTTATAGCACAAACGGAAGAGGCGGGAGCAAGGCACCGGACCTTTCGCAATCAGCGCTGGAATACGCCGGTACACTACGGTTGAAGAACCCCGTTACTCAAATCAGCGAAGCGGCGTCGGGCCGCTGGGAGCCCCTGGTGTTGAAAAAGGGGACAGAGAGGGTGCTAGGCCGGATTTTCCTACTTCGGCCCATCCCGGAGCCTCTGGCGGGTTCTAGCAGGCAATGCTGGCAATAGATGCTGCTTGCACGAGCTAGGAAATGGCGTCGAACGCGATGGAATGCCAAAAACTCGCATCCCGTACCCCTGTCAAGGGCGACCTTCGGTCGCCGCTTCGCGGTTCACCCTTGACAGGGGTACGGGATGCGAGAAGTCCGCATCCATGCGGGCCGACGCCCGGAAACATACCAGGAAGTGGCTCCCTTGCTGTTGCGGATCAGCACCTCGGACGCGGTGGCGGAATCGGGATTCCCCAGATATCGACCGCATTAATGAAGATGGGGTCAAGCAGCTCTTGCGCCACGTGCTCGTGGATCGGATTCGCCGACCGTAAAGCAAGGATCGCGGCGAGCCGAATGATACTCGCGGTTCGTAACCGGACTAACGCGGCCTTTCGGTAAAACAGTCGATCAGAAAATCGAGCTTTTGACTGCAATCCGCGATGGCGGCGTTGAGGGTTTGCTGTCCGATCGAGATGCTCTCCAAGATCTCGACGATTTTCGCGATGGGGTCCGTTTCCGGGTTGATCTCGGTCTCGTCCAGCAATGCGAGGAGCGGCTGTAGAAGTTCGATTTTCGTGGCGATTGTCTTGCCCTGGTCGAACAGCTGCTTTCCGTGCGACAAAGTTAGGGGAGGATTGCTTTCGATCTTCCGTGAACTTTCCGGCTTCATTTGTAACCTCCATCATTTTCTGCACTTCACCGCGCTTCAACCTCAACAGCCTATCGAGGGCGAAAACGGTCCGTTTACTCTCGATATTGCGCACGATCCAAACACCGGCTTTCTCTCCTGCAGCAATCTCGTATCCTGCGTTGCCAAGCGCCGTTCGATACGCCCCAATTTCTTTCGTGGGTTGCCACAACTTTTGTAGTTCCAAGCGGAGTACGGGGAGGTTGATGCCCTCCCTTTTTGAGCGGTTTCGGCTCGCACTGCTCATAGCGGAAGCTGGCTTTTCGGGAGTTTCTCCAAACGCAGCGACAAGCCAGACGGCGACTTCTGGTGAAGATTTACGTAGTTGCGCTAGGACCGGAACATGATGACGGCCCAATGTCGGCGTTTCGCCCATTTCGAATTCGAGTTCGCGCGCCAGCCTTTCTGTACGGATTATTGAGAACTTGTCTTTGAGCGCTCGACCTTGGGAATCCACATGACCGAAAACGCAATGAGCGTGTGTATGACAGCTATCACTATCTAAAGTTGAACGACCCTTGCCATGAACGACAATCACGTAGGGCCTGACCGAGTCCGGATCGAATTCCAATCGCGCGCGGTTTGCCGCGTCGAGAAGTGCTTGGAGAGAGCAGTTCGACGCCGGATTAATGGTCACGTGGTGCAGTGCGGCGACCGACGGCGACCCGTCACGCAGAACTTCCATATCCCGGATAACACCGCGCACATCCAGAGCGGCAGAATTTCCAATTTCGGCAATGGTCACAAAGTCATTTTCGAGCTTGAGAACATGGTCAGCAAGATTGTCGCAGTCGCGCTTAGACCGACCATGTTTAGCGCAGGTCAGAATCACTTTGATCGTCCTTGCTCGTCAGGATGGCTTCGCGCAATCGTACCAACTCGGCTGCAACCTCGCGGATCGCTTCCGAGTCGACGTCGAAGCCGGTGTTGCCCAGATGAGCGAGTTGGTTGAGATTGTTGCCAATCGCGGCGATCTGACCGATGAACGTCGCTAGGCTACGGGACGCCTCGGTAGGCTTTCGTTTCGGACGGGGGACAGGGGCCGGATTCAAAGCGATAGCTCGGACCACCGAAATCCTCGCAAAGCTAGAGGGACCGATACCCATCTTGTCTGCGGCGGCATCGAGCGCAGCGCGTTCATCGGCGCTGAAGCGGATGCTGATGGGGCGGGTCTTTCGCTGTTTTTTGGGTTCCACAGGGCTCGCCCTTGGCCGGTGATTGGCGGTAGCGCAAAGCGCTACCGCCACCGCTGGCTATCTTATTTTACCTAAGGTTATTCGCCGCTGGTGCTGGCAGAGCGGGCTGCAAAACGTGCTCGCCGATTGCTCCATCAACGGGTGCTGGACGATTGTATCCTCGCCGCCGTACCCATCCGTCGCCGAAATCCCACCCCGAAAAAATTATTGTATCGCGATGAATCGTTGCTTCCGAATCTTTGACGCGAACTGCGAGTCCGCCGCTCATCAAGATCACTTCAGGGTAGATGACACACCCCTCTTTCGTGTCGAAGATGTGCATCCGGCGACCGACATGCATTTCTTCCGGTGCTATCTTTTTCGACGGGTATTTCCGGGGGGCATCATGACCGAGATCGTCGGCGGTCTCGGCCAGAAGTGCTTCGGTAATGCTTCGTGGAACCGGCAAGGGCTGACCACCCTCAATTCCGGTCTTCCAGACCTTGTGATCCGTGGCAGCTTTCTCCAGGACAAACTGCTCGAACACGTCAGGGTCGCCGCCGTCCTTCATCCACCAAATTGTCCGCCCGGCTGTCCGGAGCGCAACGATGTAGTTTTGAACCATGCGCGGGACCAGTCCACGCGCTTCAAAGATGACGGAAAACGAACGAGGGGGAGCTTCCCCAGTCGGACGTTGACCGAGCAATGCCGCGAGTATTCGCATCGCTTCCGGAAAGGTCATAGGCGTCGGTTGGTGTCTTGGACGCGCTTTTTTCGGAGCCAGCTTTGCCCCGGCCTTGGGTTTAGTTTTGACTTTGAGCTTTACCGCTTTGGCTTTGGTCGGGGAGATCAAGCCGAACAGATATGCAAAAAACGAAAACAGCGCCGTCATAGAGTCCTCCTCTGTTGCGAACCGAGGAAAATTGGTGACCCTTTCAGAATTATGCAAGAAATATAGCAAAATCAATTAGATAAGAGAAAAACCAAATTCGTTGACGGGGCCTTACGTGCCAATCGAAATTCGACATGGTTTCGGTCCTTGCTCACTTTGTCACAACCCTGTGATCGGGTGAGACCGCGCAGGTTCTTCGCAAAATGGCGTGCGGGCAGGATTACCAGTCGGTCGAAAACGTGATGTGCATTTCGGCCTGAGCCGCTCCGGACCGCCTGTAGACGTGGCGTGTGCTTGCCGGAGATATGGGGTCCGAAGTCCCCGACCCGCCTGAGATTGGCTGCGGCCGGGTCTGAGAGGCTGTTGTCATTCGGCCTGCAATATTGACCCCCTAAGCCGGGGGATCGGCGTCCAAAATTGACCCCCTACAGGTTGGTCTGTTGCGCTGCCTGCTTTGTA
>NZ_LMUK01000043.1:108993-164474 GCF_009766005.1 Bradyrhizobium sp. S69
TCTCGAAGGCCGCTTCGTCGGGATGCACGCCTTCGGCGCTTCCGGAAAGATCGCCGATGTGTACAAGAAATTCGACATCAACGCCGAAGCGGTCATTCGCGCGGCGCACGAGACGCTGGCGGAGGTCGCGGCTCTCTGACAAGCTCTATCCCGATGTGCCGCGGTAGGCACCCAAAGGAAGCGGTTCGATCTTGTCGCTGCAGGAAACCATAGAAATCACCAGCGAGGACCGAGATGCCCTGCGCAGGGCCGTCAAGTCGCTGGAGCATCCCGGCCTCGCGGCGCGTCTCACCAATATCATCGGGAAACCCGTCGAACTGATCGGGTACGCTCTGCCATCCTTCGCTTCGAAGGCAATCACTTCTGCGACCTCAAAAGGACTCGAAGCAGCACTCAAGGTCGCATTGCGAACGCTTCCTGCCTCCCCGCGGACCCATTCGCAGCTTCTGCACCGGGTGCTTGCGACCGCATCGGGCGCCGCCGGAGGAACGTTCGGGTTGGCGGCGCTTCCTGTCGAACTGCCGGTGTCAACCGTGATCATGCTGAGGTCGATCGCGGACATCGCACGGAGCGAGGGCGAGGACCTCTCCGATCCGGAAGCCGCGCTTTCCTGCGTCGAGGTGTTCGCGTTGGGCGGCCGCGCCGGATCGGCCGACGCATCGGAGAGCGGCTATTTCGCCGTCCGAAGCATGCTCGCCAAGACTGTGACGGAGGCCGCGCGCTTTGTCGCCGAACGCGGCGTCATCAAGGAAGGCGCGCCGATCCTTCTGAAGTTCGTCACACAGGTCGCCGCACGATTCGGATTGGTAGTCACGCAGAAGGTCGCCGCGCAGGCCCTGCCGGTGGTGGGCGCCGTCGGCGGCGCCGCCGTGAACTACGCGTTCATCGAACACTTTCAGGAAGTAGCCCGGAGCCATTTCACGGTGCGCCGTCTGGAGCGCATCTACGGCAAGGAAAATATCCGGTCCGAATACGATCTGATCGCAGGCGAACTTTAATCTTCGATCATGCTTTGCCTCAGATCTCGTTCACTCTCCTCACTAGCAGCCTCGCCGAAGCTGACATGGAACCAAACGAAGCCGGGAACATTGGCACGACGTGCGCAGACGGCGATCCGCCCGTCTATTAAAGATGATCCAAGGATGCAGATCATGGCTGATGATGCCCCGCCGCCTCCCTTCGTTTACGACGGCCTCGACCCTGTTCTCGAAGAAAAAACGATAATTGGCGAGGTGGCGGACGCCGTGAAGGGGACCGCGCGGCGCATCGGCGACGCCGTCGATTCCGGCCGTCGGCCGGGAATGCCGCTCAGCATATTGAGCAATATCGCTCGAGAAGCACCGCTCGGATCGCTCCTGATCGCGTTCTTGCTGGGCGTCGCGGTCGCAAGGCGCCGGTGACCGTAGGGACGTCCACGCAAGGAACGACTTAGCAGGACGGGTTACCCACTCCGCAACGATATTGGGCCGCGACCACCATCTGGCTTGCGCTCACGCTCTCGGTCCTCGACGGCTCGATCGCCAACGTCGCGCTTCCGACGATCGCTGCGGACCTCAACGCCCCCCTGCGGACTCAATATGGGTGGTCAACGCCTATCAACTCGCCATCGTTGTCTCGCTCCTTCCGATGGCCGCGATCGGCGAGATGATTGGCTTTCGCCGCGTGTTCCAGCTTGGCATCATCGTTTAACCCCTCGGGTCGCTCGGATGCACCCTTGCGCATTCGCTGCCGAATTTGGCATTCGCCCGCGCTATCCAAGGCCTTGGCGCCGCCGGCATCATGAGCCAGAACGGAGCTTTGGTTCGCTTCACCTACCCTTCAAAGATGCTGGGGCGTGGTCTCGGCTTGAACGCGCTTGTCGCCTCGGCCGGAGCCGCGCTCGGTCCCACGTTGGCCTCCGGGATTTTAGCAATGGCCTCGTGGCAATGGTGTCATTCGGCCTGCAATATTGACCCCCTAAGCCGGGGGATCGGCGTCCAAAATTGACCCCCTACAGGTTGGTCTGTTGCGCTGCCTGCTTTGTAATAAAGCAGGTGGTCGGGGATGCTGATCGTGGAGACAATTGCCCGGATACGGCGTGAGCACTTCATCAAGGGCAAGACGATCAAGGAGATCGCCCGCGACCTGAAGGTGTCGCGGAACACGGTCCGGAAGGTGCTGAGGTCGGGAGAGACCTCGTTCGAGTACGAGCGTGTCGTCCAGCCGCGGCCGAAGCTGGGACGATGGGCAGCAGAACTCGACGGATTGTTGTCAGGGAACGCGGCCAAGTCCGCTCGCGAGCAACTGACATTGATCCGGATCTTCGAGGAGCTCCGTGGCCGCGGCTATGACGGCGGTTATGACGCCGTGCGCCGTTACGCCAGGCGATGGAGCAAGGAGCGCGGGGAATCCACGGCTGCGGCCTACGTCCCGCTGAGCTTTGCGCCGGGAGAGGCCTATCAGTTTGACTGGAGCCATGAAGTCGTCCTGCTCAATGGCGTGACGGTGATCGTGAAGGCCGCCCACGTCCGGCTCTGCCACAGCCGGATGCTGTTCGTGCGGTGCTATCCGCGCGAGACGCAGGAGATGGTGTTCGACGCCCACGACCGGGCGTTCGCTCTGTTCAAGGGCACCTGCGTGCGCGGCATCTACGACAACATGAAGACGGCCGTGGAGACGATCTTCGTCGGCAAAGGGCGTCTCTACAATCGCCGCTTCATGCAGATGTGCAGCCATTATCTGGTTGATCCAGTCGCCTGCACGCCAGCGTCGGGCTGGGAGAAGGGCCAGGTAGAGAACCAGGTTGGGCTTGTCCGTGAACGCTTCTTTACGCCGCGGCTGCGGTTCAAAACCCTGGACGAGCTGAATGCCTGGCTGTTGGACAAGTGCATCGCCTACGCCAAGGCGCACCGGCATCCAGAACTGACCGAGCAAACGGTCTGGGAGGTGTTCGAAGCCGAGCGGCCAAAGCTCGTTCCCTATGCCGGCCGGTTCGACGGATTCCACGCGGTGCCGGCATCGGTCTCGAAGACCTGTCTGGTGCGGTTCGACAACAATAAATACTCGGTCACGGCGAGCGCTGTCGGGCGGCCTGTCGAGGTTCACGCCTACGCCGACCGCATTGTGATCCGCCAGGACGGACGCATCGTTGCCGAGCATGCTCGCTCGTTCGGCCGCGGCGATACCGTCTACGATCCCTGGCATTACGTGCCGGTGCTGGCTCGCAAACCCGGTGCCTTGCGCAACGGCGCCCCCTTCAAGGACTGGGTGCTACCGGCTGCGATCGAACGTGTACGGCGCAAGCTCGCCAACGCCGACGACGGCAATCGGCAGATGGTCGATATCCTCAACGCGGTTCTGACCGACGGTCTGCCGGCCGTCGAGGCTGCCTGTGCCGAGGCGATCGCCCACGGCGTCCATTCCGCCGATGTCGTTCTCAACATCCTGGCTCGGCAACGTGAGCCCGCCCCACCAGCCAACATCATGACGCCGGCTGCACTGACCTTGCGCCATGCCCCGATCGCCGACTGTGCCCGTTACGACAACCTCAGGAGAACCAACTAATGGAGCGTACTCAACTGTTCGACCTCATGGGAGAGCTCAAGCTCTACGGCATGAAGGCCGCATTCGACGAGATCATGGCGACCGCCATCAAGCGCCAGCACGAACCTCAACGCATTGTTGGCGACCTGCTCAACGCCGAGATCAACGAGAAGCAGGCCCGCTCGATCAGGTACCAGCTCACCATCGCCAAGCTACCGCTGGCCAAGGACCTTGAGGACTTCCAGTTCGAAGGCACACCGATCAACCAGACGCTGGTCAATGATCTCGCCGGCGGCGGCTTCATCGCCCAGCAACGTAACGCCGTCCTGGTCGGCGGTACCGGCACCGGCAAAACACATATGGCCATCGCAATCGCCAGAAGCTGCATCCGGTCTGGCGCCCGTGGCCGGTTCTACAACGTCGTCGACCTCGTCAACCGTTTGGAGATCGAGACCCGCAACGGACGGCAAGGTCGTATCGCCGAGCATCTGACCCGGATGGACTTCATCGTCCTCGACGAACTTGGCTACCTGCCGTTCGCCCAGTCCGGCGGCCAGCTGCTGTTCCACCTCGTCAGCCGGCTCTATGAGCGCACGTCCATCGTCGTCACCACCAACCTCGCGTTCGGCGAATGGCCCAGCGTGTTCGGTGATGCCAAGATGACAACGGCGCTGCTCGACCGCTTAACCCATCATTGCGACATCGTGGAAACCGGCAACGACAGCTGGCGCTTCAAAAGCCGCGACGACGATCACGCAGCCCGCGCTCGCCTCGTCTCCGCAACCCCGGCCAGCTCCGACGAGGCGAGCGCTACCGTCAAGACTCGTCGCTCAAAGGGGTCAAAATTGGACGCCGATCCGGGGTCAAATTTGAACGCCGATTGACAGGCAATGGCTTTTCGCCGTCAACGTCCCCATCGGAATCGGGGCGTATCTTTTGGGCAGGAAATCCCTCCTGATAATCCGAAGTCCGGCGAATTCGACTTCATGGGCACCTTGTTGAATGCATCGATGTTCGGCTTTGGATTCATCGGCATCGATCTTCTGACCCGCGGCGGCAACATCTGGATCGGGATGGGAGCGTTGACGATAGGAACGGCAGCGGCTGCCCGTCTGTTCTTCCATTCGCGTTCCCAGGCGGAGCCCATCGTCCCGTTCGATCTATTGAGAAACCCGGTATTCAGCCTGTCAGTCGCAACGTCGATCGCTTCATTCGCCGCCCAGATGCTGGCCTTCGTGTCCCTGCCGTTCTTTTTCGAAAGCGCGCTCCATCGCGGTCAGGTGGAAAGCGGTCTGATGATGACGCCGTGGCCGCTGGCGGTCGGGATCGGAGCTCCCATTGCGGGCCGCCTGGCCGACAAGGTTTCGGCCGCGGTGCTGGGCGCGGCGGGACTGCTCGTACTTTGCGGGTCTGGCTCTCTTGGCAGGCCTCCCCGCGAACCCGTCCTGGGGCGAGATCGCATGGCGTATGACCCTATGCGGACTGGGATTCGGCTTCTTCCAGGCGCCGAACAATCGCTCGATGTTGTCGGCCGCGCCGCTTTCGCGCAGCGGGGCTGCTGGGGGAATGCTCGCCACGGCCCGCCTCACGGGCCAGACCATCGGGGCGATTCTCGCCGCCACATTCCGGGCTGCTGCACATTCAGAGATCGTGGCACTGTCGGCGGCCGCAACGCTGGCCGGGGTCGCAGCGGTCGCCAGCGCCGCTCGGCTCTATCATCCAGGGGCGCCCTGCCGCCAAAGGCAGCGGTCGTGGCCGACGCGCCGTAGCTTCGCGCCGCGGCTAATCTTCCGATGGCGCCGGCGCAAAATCGGAATCCGCCGGGCTATAAGGCCGGGTTGGCAACCGGCCGAATATCGAGCCCTGCCGGGCGCGCCTCGATATCCGGCCGCACGCTTTCGATGCAAAGGCGGGTTGCATCCCGCAAAGTATCGGCGAACAAGTCGGCGCCCGAGCCGTTGCGCAGCGTTTCGATCCCTTCGACGGCTTCCGAACCGTTCCAAAGCCCGACCAAGACACGCGCCTTCGGAAGTTTCCGGCGAATGCGGCGGACCGCATATCGGATTTGAGCGGGATTCGTCGCATTGAGGTACGAGAGACAAACAATGGCCACGCCGTCGGTTTCCAATCGAAAGATATTATTCGTCGCCAATGCCCCCGGTCCTTCGACGCGCGCATGGAGTCCGTGCGCGTCGCAGAGTTGGGCGAGCATTATCCCAGCCGCTTCGTCGAGCGCGGTTCGACCCGCGATACACAAAATCGGATTTTCTCCCTGCCATTCGACAGGAAGTTCGGCGCGTTCAAGCACCGGCAAATCGGCATAAACCGGCTTAGCGGCGGCAGCCTCGACGGCCGCAGCGGCTTCCGCGTCAGCCGTCGATTGTTCGCCCGTCGGTTCGCGATCAGCCTGTTCGGAGAGGTCATTCGCGAATTCCAGAACCGTATCGCGAATCCTGATCAGCCGGGATTGGTCGAGCGCGTCCCGATCGAGGTCGGCCTGCGCGAGCTGCAATCCCTTGATTGCCACGTCATCATAGTATGAGGAAAGCGAACGTTCTTTGAGGAATTCCTCGGCTTTTTCGGCTGCTTCCGTCGGATCGCCGGCGAGCATGCGCTGATAGAATATCTCTGCAGGCGAAAGCGCCGGTCGATCGCCAAACATCACGTCCAGGAACGCGAGACGCTCGACGTGCCGCCCAAGGACGACGAGGCAAACCGTGAGCGGCGTCGCGAGCACCAGTCCGATCGGGCCCCACAAGGCCGTCCAGAACGTGGCGGAAACGACCACCGCGACTGGAGAGAGGCCCGTACTTCGACCGTAGACCATGGGCTCGACGACCTGTCCTACCATCGGTTCGATCACGAAAAATAGCGCAGCGGTCCAAGCCAGCATGGACCAGCCGGGATCGACAGCCACTGCCAGGACGAGCGGAAACGCCGCTGAGATGACGGAGCCGATGTAAGGGTACGAACCTCAACACCGCGGCCAAGATACCCCAGAGGACAGGGCTGGGAATGCCGATCAGCCACAACCCCGCTCCAATGAGAATTCCGAACCCTGTGTTGATCAAAAGCTGATTGAGAAACAAGCGGCTTAGCCGACCGGCGGCGTCATCCAGCGCCGCCGTCGTCCGCTGCAGATCCCGTGAGCCGGCCAGGCGGATAAGCCGGTTTCTCAGATCTTCGCGTTGAATCAGGATGAAGATGACGAAGATGACGATGATCCCGGTCGTTGCGAGCGGCGATACCAGTGGTGCGATCAGCGATCGAAGACTTTCGAGAGCCCCCGGATCCGGCTGAAGCACTTCGACTGGGACCGGCCTGACCGTCCGCGGTCCGAGCGGATTTTCGGGAGACGAAACGGCCGGTTGCTCCGTCGAAACTCCTTTGGGCTTATCGAGCTCCTTCCCGAGGTCCTGCAGCATCCCGGCTGCGCGCTCGAGTGTGGAGCTTCCGCCGCTGATGCCCCGGACCGACTGTATCTTAGATTGGATCGTGGTTTGATAATGGGGAAGATCCCCGGCAAGCCTGTTCAACTGAGTAGCGATGAGACTGCCAAGTGCGAAAATGATCGCGAACGCAAATAGCACGACGCCGACGACAGCGATTCCCCGAGGCACCCGCACGCGCTGCAGCGCGGTCACGGGCGAAGCCAAAACGAAGCTCAGAAGGATCGCCAACGCAACCGGTACGAAGACCTCCCTACCGACGTAGAGAGCGGTCACGATGATCACAGCAAGTACCGCCAGCGCAACGGCGCTGACCAGTGATGCCACGTCTTCAGAACTCTGAGGAACGACGAGTTTCGGGTTCATGCTGCCGGTCCTGCTCTTCCCAGAAGAAGCGCGGGTTACTCTCGAGGATCGGAACGCTCCGGACAGCAAAGAAGCGCCAGTCTATGGTGACTGGCCCCAACTCGCTAATCGACAATTTCCACAATTCGATGTGTCCGAGGGTCGACGAGAACCGTCCGACCGTTGACGACCGTGTAGCGATAATCATGAGTGCCGTATTCCGGCGGCACATCGTAGTAGGTCACTCCACATCCCCATCGTAGGTATACAATGGAACATGCCGCTCAGCGACGTAACTATGAAAACGCGGCCGTTGATCTACGCCGAGCACTCCGTTGACACCACCTACGACTCCGCCAATCGCACCACCCACGATACCGCCGATCGGGCCTGCAGCGCGTTCGCCTTCGCGGGACCCCTGCTCAATGCCACCAGGTACGCCTTGGGCAATAGCCACGGTGGGAATAATTAGCGCGGCAGCAATCATCGCCGCCGAAACAGTCTGTTTCATCACATCCTCACTTTTTAAATAACGTACTGACAAGCCGACCGACCATCGTTGGTTCCATTAGCGCGCCGGCCGCTGCGCAAAACAGCCTTGACCCGGCGCTGGCGCGCAGTGTCGCCGTCGTTAAGGGCAATCGCCACGACGCCCCGTGCGCTATGCGGTGAGTGGAGAGTTCCCGCGGCATTCGTGCTTGGCTTCGACTCCCGCTAAGGCTTTGCCTGTTTGGCGGGCATTGGCTGCGGCTTGCCATGCTGCCGACTGTAACCGCGCATTCTCGAAACAGTTTGGCCTCGGCCCAAATCCCGGGTTGAGGCAATTTCTTTTCGGGTATCCCCTGTGAACCCGAGCGGCGAGATTGCGTTGCTCAGTCATGACCAATGAAGAACGACAGCTACTCGAAGACACCGCACGAAACCTGCTGTTGCTTTTGAAAAAATGGGACGACGCTATCGCGGGCATGTCGGTTGCTATCGCCGAGCTATACCGCGCGGCTGTCACGACACCCGAACGTAAACTCGTGGCGATAGCGCGGCTGAACGTGCAGATCGATGTAATGAAGCAGAAGGACGAAAGCGTGCTGTATCTCGAAGGCCTAGTTGAACAGCTGGAAAAATGGTCTGGTTTTGCACCGCCCCAGACCAACCGAAAATAAGCCTACGCTCATCCCGACCGGCTTTTATTGTTTATTGTTATCCAGTTGAGCGGTGCCATCAAGGAGACGATCTCTAAAGATCGAACCGTCACGAATATCCTTCGTGTTGAAGAGCGGATGAACTAGGCAAGGTTCAAACAGGGTGAACGGCCCGGATCCTGTTCGGTTCACTCCACCTTTGCAAGAATGCCTACCGCTTCGATTTTTTCCTAGCCTTTTTCTTTTTCGGCAACATTTTCTTGACGGCTTTCTTGGCCTTTTTCGCGGCAGACTTCGCCGCCTTAACAAGTCGCTTTGTGACGGATTGCCGTTCAAATTAGAGACCATACGTCCAAGGGCGACAGCATAAGCAAGAAAAAGATGACCAAATCGACCAAGATGAAGAAAGCCGATACCAAATACACATGCGTCAGGCCGCCCCCGGCGGCTTCTTCGTCAGTACCGTGCTCCGATTATGCGGCCGTCAAATCAAGCGCTCGGGAGTCGAGCGCGCCGCTTCCCCCTACAGCGACGCTGCCGGGTGAAAGCGCACCGGGGCCTCATCACGCACCCCGTTTTGATTTTGCGGGCTGGGTGCTGCTCGGCGGATCCGACGCCGGGAAAGTGCCCTCCAGCCCCTTCTCGAGCTTGTCATTCGTATCCTTGTCGGCCTTTTAGCCTGCTTGGGATCGGCAGCATGTTTGTCGGTCGGCGCGGGATCGAATTTTTTGGACATCATCAGGCTCCTGTTGCGAGCCTCAACGTCTCGTTATCGCTGATCGTTCCACGCGTAAGCAAGCGGTGCCTGCCTTCGGCGCACCTTCGACAAGCCTATGGTCTTCAAGCCCGCGAGCTCCTCAGCCTGCCCCCTCGCCTTTCCGATCGGCATCGAGGAATTCTACGTCCGCCTTTGGCGAGCTTCGACTGGTTGATCACAAATCAGTTAGGGTGGATCAGACCTATTGTAGGCATATGCCTATAATGCCACATCGAGAGTCTTGGAAGCGTTGGCTTGAGGCCGACCCGGAGCACCTCCAGTCACGAAGGTGAGAACCTGATGAAAGCCATTCAATTTACTTCTTTTGGCGGCCCCGAAGTACTCAGTTACATTGACCTTCCAAAGCCGTCGCCGGCGCAAGGCGAGATTTTGATCGAGACGACGGCAATCGGAGTGAACTTTCCCGACGTTCGCGAACGAATGGGCGTCTATAACCAGAAGGAAACACGCGTTGGTGGCGTTGAGCTTCCGCACGTTACTGGTCTCCAGGTGGTTGGACACGTCGTCGCAGCCGGCGATGGCGTTGCCCGTGCGATGATCGGCCGCAAGGTGATGGCTCTGATGAAGAAGGGAGCCTACGCCCAATTCGCGCTGGCATCGGCCGCGACAACGGTAACCTTGCGGCCGGACGCTGATGATGTCGCGATGGCAAGCCTGCCTTGCCAGGGGGCGACGGCGTACCTGACTTTGCAGGCTTCGACCCTGTTGCGCGCCGGCGAGAGTGTTCTGGTTCATGGTGCTGCCGGCGGCGTCGGTAGTCTTGCGGTTCAAATCGCTAAGGCGCTCGGTGCTGGGACTGTTATTGGAACTGCAAGCTCGGACGAGCGCCGCGCCTTCGTTCGAGACATCGGTGCCGATCTCGCCATCGGCTATGAAGACCCCAATTGGCCTCGAACGGTATTGGACCACACCCAGGGCCGGGGCGTTGACGTCATCCTGGAGTCGATCGGCGGCGACGTGTTCGAACAGAATTTCGAATGCCTCGCCAGATTTGGCCGTCACATCGTGTTCGGTTCGACTCGAGGACCCGGCAATCCGATCGCGCCGCGACGCCTGATGACGAAGGCACAGTCTCTGACGGGGTTTTACTTGCCAATTTTCTTCGAGACGCCAGAGCTGATCTCGCGCGCACTCGCATTCCTCGCCGACCGGGTAACGGGTGGCAGCATCAAGGCCAATGTGGCGACGGTGCTTCCCCTCAGCCGGGCCGCTGAAGCACATCGCATGCTCCAGGCCAGACAGGTTCAGGGCGCCATAATTCTGGACCCGGCAACATGAGCCGAGCCGGCGCGGTGAGCTTTGCAGCCGTCAGGATCTTGTCTGCGCCTTGCGTGCGGCTTGAGGCCGCGCGGGATGTCGCAGTGAATTGGCCGAGTTTGTCAGGCGGTCGTCATGGGCAATGGCAAGCAGTTTCATCTGCAATTCGGCTCTTTCATCCCGGCCGACCACCTCGACAACGCGCTGCTGCGCGTTTTGCCAAAGTGGCGTCGCCTTCCTGTGCATCGCTCGGCCAGATTTGGTCAACACTACGCCGCGCTGGCGGCCATCTTCTTTGTGCTGAACCAGCGCGACGTAGCCATCGCGCTCAAGCGGGCGCAGCGTGTGCCCCAGCCCCGAACGATCCATCACCATGGCATCGGCAAGCTCGGTTACTGTCGGAGCATTCGACCCGCGCCGAAGGATCTCCGTCATGAGTGCGTATTGCGTCACCGTGAGACCGGCCGGTCGCAGCGCGTCATCGTACAGTTGGGTGACGCGACGCATCGCCTTGCGCAGCGCTGTGGCGCTGCACTGGGTCAGGTCTCCGTGGTCCACTTTCATCAGCTTCTCCCGGTGCAGAATATAGTCGCGCACGGAATGACCCTCAACTAATACAAACAGTCGCAAGAGAATCTGCTCGATCGCGGCCGATAACGTGCACCCACAACCCGGGAAATAGGCTGATGACAAACATAAAACACGGCACCGCGGACATAGAGCCGGGTACCCGTATCCATTATGTGACCGCTGGTGAGGGACAGCGTACCGTGGTGCTGCTGCACGGATTTCCACAGACGTGGTGGGCCTGGCGCCACATCATTCCGAGACTGGCGGAGGCTGGCTTTCGCGTTGTTGCGCCAGACTACCGCGGGGCCGGTCACTCCTCGCACCCTCCATCCGGCTACGACAAGCGCACGATGGCAGCGGACATCCACCGACTGTTGCACGCGCATCTCGGCATCAAAGAAGCAGTTGCGATGGTGGGGCATGATATCGGCCTGATGGTCGCCTACGCTTATGCCCAGGCCTATCGCGATCTTGTCACCCATCTCGTGGTGGCCGATGCACCGCTTCCGGGCACCCAAATTTTCGATCGCATGCGGGTTGATCCGCGGGTATGGCAGTTCGCCTTTCACAGCGTTCGGGATATTCCCGAAATGCTCATCGCCGGGCGCGAGCGGCTTTACATACAGGCAATGATTTCGGCGAGAATCTACGATCCTTCGGCGATATCCGAAGCTGATCTCGATATTTATGCGTCGGCCTATGCGATGCCGGGCGCGATGCGCGCCGGGCTTGAGGTCTATCGCGCGTTCGATCGCGATGTCGATGACAACAGGGCGGTTATCAAACAGTCCGGAAAGCTGACGATGCCTGTGCTTACGGTCGGCGGTGAGATCAGTACGCTGGGGCCGGTGATGGGTGAGATGATGACGGAAGTAGCCGACCACGTCACGAGCGTGCGTGTGCCGGGCACGGCTCATTTCATCGCGGAGGAGAATCCTGCCGCAATGACTGCCGAATTACTTGATTTTTTCGGATCATCGCCCCTGTCGAGCACGTGAAATTGGCGAGCTCCCAATTGTCATCTGAAATCCTGCATTTTGAATTTTTTACTAACGGTCTTATTGAGCAGGTTTTGCCATTTGGACGTCCTCCTGAAGCAAAGCCCGCCCAGTGGGCGAACGCTGGGCGGGCTTTGAAGTCAGGAGCTTTAGGGGACAGAAGCTCCGATCGATAAAGCACCTTGATCGACATCCGTTCCAGAGCCGGAAACCCGACCGAATTCCCCGAAGCCCGTCAACGGTCCGTTTGCGCTACTTGATCCGCTGTTCCTCAACCTGACGGTCACGTTCGCCGTAAAGCTCAATTATCTTGGCCATCATGCGGCTGAACAGCTCTTCCGCCGAGGCCGTGTTTATCCCGGCCCGTTGCAACGATTGAATTTCTTTCCGTTGGCGGGAAAGCTGCCGCCGCCTGTTCTCGATTTCGTTTCGAAGGAAATCCAAAGTTCGCATCCGCCCACCGTGAACGACACCAGAACGCGAATCAAGCCGTTAGAAATCGGTGTTTCGCCAAACGGCCCCCCAGTCGCTGATCTGTGCGCTAGGTCACGAAGTCTTGTCGAGGGCGATGCCATTGTCGACGCCAGCGAAGATTGGTGCCCGCGCCAGCGCCTGTTCATAGCTCATGATGGTGACGCCGTTGGCCGGTTCGATGTCGCCGCCAGCGCAAACTTCTTCTGCCAGTTCGAGCCATCGCCTTTCGCAACACGCACGAGCCATATTCCCGCGCCTTGGTTTCGTCGGAAGCCCAACGCGAGTCCCGTTCTGATCTCGTGAAAATAAGGACGGTGCGGGGGCGGTAATTTGAGGCGGGGTTTCCGATCAAGCGATGCCATCGAATCTCTCCACGGGTAATGGCCGGGTCACGGCAGGGCTGAAACGGGGTGTCTCAACGATTACACCGATATAGAGAGTTTAAAAGCCAAATCAATAAGTTACGAAGTTCGCCAGAGTGCAGCGAAGTGGTTTAAAGTACAATCTTCTCCCCTTGTGGGAGAAGGTGGCGCGGACGAAGTCCGTGCCGGATGAGGGGTCGCCACATGCACTACCCCTCACCCGTCTCGCATCTTCGATGCGAGCCACCCCAAGAGCGAGCTTCGCTCGTCTCGCTCCCACAAGGGGAGAGGGGAAAGAAGTACGGAGCACGGAAGCCATGACCAGGAGCGACCTCGCCGACATCTACCGAGGCTACATTGCCTGCCTCAATCGACAGGACTGGCCGACGCTGGGACAGTTCGTCCACGATGAAGCATCCCGCAACGGCGAGCGGCTTGGGCTATCAGGCTATCGCAAGATGCTGGAGAACGACTTCCTCGAAATCCCGGATCTTCATTTCAACATTGGGCTGTTGATTTCAGATCCGCCTCATATTGCGAGCCGGCTGCAATTCGACTGTACGCCCAAGGGTAAATTCCTTGGACTCGATGTGATGGGAAAGCGAGTTTCCTTTGCCGAGAATGTATTTTATGAATTTCGCGGCGAGAAAATTTGGCAGGTGTGGTCGATTGTCGACAAGGCCGCGATCCAAGCTCAGCTTTAGCGACGCTGTATCCGCCGTCATGCCCGGGCTTGACCCGGGCATCCATCCGTCCAAGGAATTTTTCGTGAAAGAGATGGATTGCCGGGTCAAGCCCGGCAATGACGACGTACTTGGCCCTACAGCCGAATCGAACCATCGAGAATCCGCGCATAGGCTTGCGCATCGATCGGGCGATACTCGCCCGATTTCGGTTCGCGGAAAAACAGCGGGTCGATCACGTGGTGCGGATCGAATCCGTCGCGCACCAGTTCGTGCTTTTTCTGCTTGAAGGTTTCGGTGCTGTCCAGCGCCGCG
The DNA here is from genome assembly GCF_009766005.1 of Bradyrhizobium sp. S69. Lineage (GTDB taxonomy): Bacteria > Pseudomonadota > Alphaproteobacteria > Rhizobiales > Xanthobacteraceae > Bradyrhizobium. The sequence continues at coordinate 122,886 of NZ_LMUK01000043.1, forward strand.
CAGATCCGGATCATGACCGGGCAGGCATAGGCCGGTAGCCGGCGCGCAAGATGCGCGGCGAATTCCTGGAGGTCGAAGCGGCTATCGATCACGATCGCTGTCATGCCGGCGCGGCCGTCGGCGCCGGGGATTTCCACGCCATAGGTGGTGGCCTCGGCAACGCCCGGGCCATCGGCCACGGCCTCATTGACCTCCGACGTCGCGACGTTCTCGCCCTTCCATCGAAACGTATCGCCGATCCGGTCGACGAAATGAAAATAACCTTGCTGGTCGAGCCGCATCAGATCGCCGGTGCGAAACCAAGCATCGCCTTTCGCCTGCACGTCGTGCAAGATCTTCTTGTCGGTCTGGGCCTGGTCGGTATAACCCTCGAAGCGGCCGCCGCCTTGATCGGCGGTGCCGATCCGCCCCACGGCTTCGCCGACCTCATCGCGCGCGCACGCGATACACAGGCCCTCGGCATCGCGAACCGGCATACCGAGCTCGTCGACCCGCACGATCGCCGCCGGAAAGCGATGCGCCAACAGTGGCGGAATCCGGCCAATCGCGCCGGGCTTTCCCTCGACATTGTAGAGCGAGAAATTGCCTTCGGTCGCGGCGTAGAATTCCAGGATGCGGGAGATCGCAAAGCGCGCCTGAAAGGCCTGCCAGATATCGCCGCGCAGGCCGTTGCCACAGGCCAGCCGCAGCCGATGGCTGGTTTCGAATTCGGATGCGGGCGCCTTCAGCAGATAGCGGCAGAGCTCGCCGATATACTGGAACAGCGTGCAGTCCCAGCGCGCGACCTCGCTCCAGAAATTTCCGACCGAGAATTTGTCGGACACGACCACCGAGGCCCCCGCGCTCAGCATGCTGCATGGCGCGACGATACCGCCGACGCTGTGGAACAGCGGCAGGCAATCGTACAGGCGATCCTCGGGCGTGGCGCCGGTCAATCCGGCAAACCAGCCGCCCCAATTGCGGATGCGGCGATGGCTGATGCTGGCGGCCTTCGGCAGGCCAGTGGTGCCGGAGGTGTAGATCAACAGCGCGCGATCGTTGATGGTGACCGCGGGACGCTCAGCGGCGGTCAGCGGACTGCCATCCATCCGCTCCAGAATGTCGTCCAGCGCGGAACCGCCATCGCCGAGTTCGAAGCCGGTGGCGTCGGCATCGCCGCCATGGGTCCAGATTTTCGGAACCTTATCCAGATAGGGCACCGCGGTCTCGAAGACATCGGCGAGTTCCGCGGCCAGGACGACATGATCGGCCGCCGCGACATTGATGCAATGCGACAGCGATGGCCCGATCAGCTTGGTATTGATCAGCGCCACGACGCCGCCGACCTTGCTGATGCCGAGCCAGGCGGCGACGTAATCCGGCCGGTTCGGCATGAACAGGCAGACGGTATCGCCGCGCTTGATTCCGGCCGAGCGCGCCCAGCGCGCATAGCGGTTGATCCGGGCAACCAAGGCGCCATAGCTGAAGGTCTCGGTGTCCGACAGCAAAGCGGGCCGGTTTGGCTGCCGCGCGGCGTGTTCCTCGACAATATCGGCGAATAATTTTTCCGGGTTGGCCTCGATACGCGAGGTCAGCTCGATCGCCTTCAGCCAGCTCTTGGCGGCCGACGGCTTGCCCTGCGGCGGCAGGGTCTGTTGTGGCAGCTCGATTGCGCCTACGCTCATGGCCGAATACCCGTGAATCCCAGGCCACATATAGCTGTGTTGGCTGGATCAGGGGTTAACCAGCAGAGTTAAGAGCGGCTTGTTGTTGCAGCGCAGAAAGCAGCGCCAACCAACCTCATCATACCGCGTAAGGGCTGTTGACCAACCGAGCCCCTGTTACAAGGCCCTGCTTTCGCCAAATGGAGATGCCAAACAATTCGTTGTGAAGCTGGTCTTTCCGGGTTTTCTGATAGCCTCTTGAGAACGTCCATCTCCGCACGCCAAATAATAACCAAAACAGGAGGACCGCGCCGGACACGGAAACCCACGAAGGTCTGTAGTTGCGCGTCACACCGATCACCCGGAAGGGGGCCGGCGGGACCGGCACGCAGGCAACGATGCGAGCAGCCGAGAAACATGTTCTCGCTCGCGTCAAAGAAACATCATTGGCTTATGAAGAGCGAGGAACGATCATGATCAAATTGAAGATTAATGGCGAAGCGCGTAACTGGGACGGCGACCCGGATCTTCCGCTACTCTGGTTTCTCCGTGACGAAGCCGGATTGACCGGCACCAAATTTGGTTGCGGCCAGGCCTTGTGCGGCGCCTGCACCGTGATGGTCGACAAGCAGGCGGTGCGCGCCTGCATTACGTCGGTCTCCGACGTCGTCGACCGCGAAGTCGTCACCATTGAAGGTCTTCATCCCACCGGCGATCACGCGGTTCAGAAGGCCTGGCGCCAGGTCAATGTGCCGCAATGCGGCTATTGCCAGTCCGGCCAGATCATGCAGGCCGCGGCTCTGCTGACGGAAAATCCAAAACCCTCGCACGATCAGATACGTGAAGCGATGGCGGGCAACATCTGCCGCTGCGGCTGTTACCAGCGCATCGAAAACGCGATTCATCTCGCCTCGACGGGGGTCTGATCATGAACATCTTCACAAACCCGGACAAACTTCGCGGCATCGAAAAGCGCGTCAAGGTGCAGAAGGTTTCTCGCCGCACCATCCTGAAGAGTCTTGGTATCACCGGCGGGCTGGTGCTTGCCGCACCGGTGACGTCGCGTCAGGCGTTCGCGGCCTATCAGACCGGCGCCGGAAAGATGCCGCATGGCACGGTGGTCGATCCACGCGTGTTCGTCGCGATCGCGCCGGATGGCATTGTGACCATCGTGGCGCACCGCTCCGAAATGGGAACCGGGGTTCGGACCAGCCTGCCCCTGATCGTGGCCGAAGAAATGGAGGCCGATTGGTCGCGCGTCAAAGTCAAGCAGGCGCATGGCGACGAAGTCAAATTCGGCAATCAGGATACCGACGGTTCACGTAGCACGCGGCATTATCTGATCCCGATGCGCCAGATCGGAGCATCGGCGCGGGTGATGCTGGAAGCCGCTGCCGCCCAGCGCTGGAACGTGCCGGTGACCGAGGTCAAGGCCGTCAACCACGAGGTGGTTCATGCCGCCAGCGGTAAGCGTTTGGGGTTCGGCGATCTCGCCGCCGATGCCGCCAAACAACCGGTGCCAAGCGTCGATGGCCTGAAGCTGAAGGACGCAAAGGACTTCCGCTATCTGGGCAAAGGCGAAGTCGGCATCGTCGACCTGCGCGACATCACCGTCGGCACCGCCCATTACGGCATCGATACGCGGTTGCCCGGCATGAAATACGCCGTGATCGCGCGGCCGCCGGTGACCGGCGGCAAACTGGTATCGTTCGATTCAGCCGATGCGATGAAGGTCTCCGGCGTCGAGAAGGTCATGGAAGTCCAGGGCTGGCCGTGGCCGTCCAAATTCCAGCCGCTCGGCGGCGTGGCTGTGATCGCGCGCAACACCGGTGCGGCGATCAAGGGACGCGACGCGCTCAAGGTGGTGTGGGACGACGGCGCCAACGCCACATACGATTCCGTCGCCTATCGGACCGAACTCGAGGAAGCCGCACGCAAACCCGGCCTCGTCGTGCGCAAGGAAGGCGATGTGGATGCCGCCCTGAAAGGCGCGGCCAAGGTGATCGTGGGTGAATATTATCTGCCTCATCTGGCCCATGTCAGCATGGAGCCGCCGGTCGCGGTGGCGGATGTGAAGGGTGACAAAGCCGAGATCTGGGCGCCGGTGCAAAGCCCCGGCGGCACCCGCGAAGACGTCGCCAAGACCCTCGGAATCCCCGAGGACAACGTCACCGTCAACGTCACGCTGCTTGGCGGCGGGTTCGGGCGCAAATCGAAATGCGATTTCGCGATCGAGGCGGCGCTGCTTTCCAAGGCGCTCGGCGCACCGGTCAAGGTGCAATGGACGCGCGAAGACGACGTTCGCCACGACTTCCTGCATACGGTCTCGGTGGAGCGCATCGAAGCCGGCCTCGACGCCAGCAACAAGGTGATCGCCTGGCGGCACCGCAGTGTCGCGCCCACCATCGCCTCGACCTTCGCGGCCGGTGCGGTGCATGAGGCGGCGTTCGAACTCGGCATGGGACTGATCGACATGCCGTTCGAGATCGCCAATATCCAATGCGAAAATCCGGAAGCCGCCGCCCATACCCGCATCGGCTGGTTCCGCTCGGTGTCCAATATCCCGCGTGCGTTCGCGGTGCAGTCGATGGTGGGCGAACTCGCGCACGCCACCGGCCGCGATCAGAAGGATATGCTGCTGGAACTGATCGGTTCGCCGCGGATCGTCAATCTCGCCTCGGTGAAAGACCCCTGGAACTACGGCGAGCCCTATGACAGCTATCCGATCGATACCGCACGGCTGCGCAAGGTGGTCGAGGTCGTCGCCGACAAGGGCGGCTGGGGCCGGACCGTGCCCAAAGGACACGGGCTCGGCATCGCGGTGCATCGCAGCTTCGTCAGCTACATCGCGACCATCGTCGAGGTCTCGGTTGGCGACAAGGGTAAGCTCACGGTGCATCAGGTCGATACCGCGATCGATTGCGGAACCTATGTCAATCCGGAGCGGATCCAGTCGCAGATCGAGGGCGCCGCGATCATGGGGCTTAGCCTCGCCAAGCATGGCGAGATCAGCTTCAAGGCCGGCAAGGTGCAGCAGGGCAATTTCGATGACTTCCCGGTGGTCCGGATCGACGAGGCGCCGCTCATCACCAACGTCCACATCGTGCCGCCCGGCGCCGATACCCCGCCCAGCGGCGTCGGCGAGCCCGGCGTGCCTCCGTTTGCACCGGCGCTGATCAACGCGATCTTCGCCGCCACCGGCAAACGCATCCGGGCGCTGCCGATCGGCAAGCAACTGGAGACGTAAGGCGGAACAAAGCGCCCACACGAATGACGCTCGCGGTATCTCTGCTGTCGAGCGTCATTCGCCGCGCAAGGAGATCGCCCGCATCGTTGCGTTACGACTTGACGTTACGCACCTCGACGGTCGCCGTGCCCTTGTTTTCCTGATAGAAAAAATTCCGCGGTAACGGCCATGCGAGGACCCTGTCGTTGACGTACAGGAACAACTCGCCATTGCGCCGCGGAACGATCGGCACCTCGATAATCTGGTCTCTTTGATAGGGATCCGGCTCAAGCAGGTACTCGTCGTTGCCGGTAGCGCCGACCCGCGCCAACACCACGAAGCGCGACTGCATCAGGTTTCGCGTCAGCGGCCAGCTCAAGGCCGACAGGATCTTGTCCCAGCGCGAGCTCAGCTCGCCGCGATGCACGCCGCGCACGGAGACCTCGCGTCCATCGCTGGTCCAGATGTCGTCGGGCGTCACCTTGATGATGTAGCGCTGCCCCTGCTCGACCATGATATGGGTCGAATTGCAGATCTTGCCGACGTCGAGCTTCTTGTACTGTGTTTTCTGCGGCTGGATCTCGCACTTCGCCGCGCAGGTCGCGGGACCCGCGATCGAGGCCTGCGGCGTCCGGCATACGGCATTCGCAAAGCATTTGTCGGAGTTCTTGTCAGCGCCGCCGCATTTTTCCTTCGGCGCGAATTCGCAAGCGGGCGTGGTGCCCTCTCCGCAATAGACCGGCCCTCCCAAACCGCAGCTCACCGCGCCGCTGGCCGAACAGGTCGCAACGGCCGGGCCGACGCAGCGGCTGATGCCGTAATTGATCGTTGCCGAGCGGTCGGCCGCTATCTTTGGATCGGCATGGCAGACGTAACCGAAGCTATCTTCCAGATCGAAAACGATGTGGCTGGCGAACAGCAGTCCGATGCCGACAAACGACACCGCGAACACCATCGGCAGCCATTTGAGCTTCAGGTTGCGGATCAACGACCGGTAAGGCGGCGCGGTTCGCAAGTGCAATACGGCAAAGGCCGGCAACATCGATAGCAGGATCAGCACCAGCGTCGCCCGGATCGAGAAGGTGACGTAGTGAACGATCCAGCCATGCACCGGCCTCGGCAGTTGCAGCTCGCGCGGCAGCACCGAATAAAACAACAGATAGATGCCGACCAGCGCCGCGAGCCGGCGCAGCCAGACCGAAGCCGGCGTCGACGGCGCCTCAGCCGTCGCGGCCGGGCGCCATATCAGTTCCATGCGGCTTTCGATCACACCGCCGAGCCGCGACCCCACCAGGATCAATCCGGCCGCCAAGCCGCCGACGAACAGGAATTGGCCGGGTGCGCGCGCATAGGCATCGATCCACGACGCCGCAAAACCCGGCAGCACCTGGCCGAGCAGCCGGATCGCCTGCGAGACGAAACTGAGCGGCGTGGTGAATTCGTCTTCCGCGGGCGCGACGCGAAAAAATGGATAGAGCGCCAGATAGAACGAGGCAAACACGGTCGCGAAATAGATCACGCGACGGCGCCAGACCACATTCCAGATATCTTCCTGCTTGACGCAGCGCAGCGCGGCAGCCTCCGCCGGCTCGACCGTCGATTGGTCCGCCAGGCCATTGTCGGTCAGCAGGTCGTAATGGCAGGGAATGCCGATCGGCGCATAGCGATGCGCGCCGGCTTTGGCACGATTGATCGCGGTCTCGTGGATCTTTGCCTTCTCGATCGACACTTCGTCGCCGGAGCGCCGCGAGAGCTTCATGTGGTTGAGGTCGTCGATCCGGCGCGGACCATAGCGGTAGTAGCCGCCAAGACCATTGCGCGAGTCGTAAAGCCGGCCATCCTTGTCGCGAAGCCATTTCGCCAGCACCACCATATCGGGGTCGGCCCGCTGCTCCGGATCGGCGCTGGTGCCGGTCTTGAATTTCAGGCCGGTGGCCTCGGCGCTCTTCATGATCCAGTAGAGCGGGATATGGGCTAGTGAATCGTCGGGATAACCACCGCCGACATTGGAATGAACGCCGGGAAACCAGACCTGATGCAGTTGCCCGGGCGGAACGCCGTTCTCGCTCCATAGCACCGGATGAAACGTGGTGCGCTCATCGTCCAACGCCAGCGCATGACACGCCTGTTCGATGCCGTGATTGAAATTGCGATCGGGCAATTCGAGCGGGAACAGCCATTTGCTCACGCCCCGCGCCATTTCGTCGATCGGCAGACCGTAAGCCGCAACCGTATCCCACAGACCCAGGAACCTGATCTTCTCGACCGTGCGGTTGCGGGTTTGATCGTATCGCTGCCCGAACAATCGCAAGCCCGCATCGCGCGCCCAGCGGAACGGCGCCTCCAGGTGGAACACGGTGTGAAACAAATTGGCGCGGTAGGCCCGATAGGCCAGCTTGGCATTCTCGTATAGTTCGGCATCGGTGTTGCCGCGCACCAGGCCCTGATCGAGAACCAGCCCGATCACGACGCGGATCGTGAACGCGCCGCGGCTGAACCCGAACCCGTAGATTTCGTCGTCCGGGGATTCGTAATTGGCGCACAGGAATTTATAGATATCGAGGACGTTCCGCTTCAGGCCATAGCCGAACACACCGCCGAGTATCGCCAGCGGCTTGAAGGAAGACGTTCCCACACCGTCGTCGTAGAACGCGACCTGTTTCTTGCCCGTGAGATCGAGGCTTTCGAACACGCGCCAGACATTGGATCGCCAGACCTTGCTGGCCGAATTGCCAGTCCCGTCGGAAAGCAAGATAATTCGCTTGCCCACGCGCGCCCCCTTGAACGAAATCGCCGGGGTCAGGTCGCCATGGCGACTTCACCCGCGTTTGGCCGGTTTTCCATTGATAGATCGGAAGGCAGCACATCAAGTGTCTGCTACATCACATTTGGCAGGATTCTTGTGGCAAGATTCTTGTGGCAGGATTCTTGATCGCCCGGACGGAGCCGGACCCCCGTCAGGCCGCCGCCTTGCCGGGCGCGGTTTCACGCATCATCGTCATGGCGACAAAGCCGACCGCGGTGGCAAACAGCAGGTACCAGGCCGGCGCCAGCGCATTGCCGGTGACGTGAATGAGCGCGGTGACCACCGGTTGCGCGGTGCCGCCGAAGGTCGCAATCGCAACCGCATAGATGGTCGCAAACGTGCCGCCGCGAATGTGCTGCGGCAGCCCCTCCGCCAGCGCGACATAGAAGGCGCTGTAGGGGATGCTGCCGATCAGCGTCAGCAACCCGAAGCCGCCGAGCAGCGCCCATGCGCTCTGCGTGTCCACGATCCACAGGAAGGTCGGGTAGGTCAGCAGCAATGTCACCAATTGCGGCCACACCATCACGTGCCATCGCCCGACCCGGTCCGCCAGCCATCCGCCAAACAGCGCGCCGGCGATACTGAGCCCGTTGCTGACGACGGAGGTGCCGAACGCCAGATCGGTCGACACATGCAGGGTGCTTTCCGCGTAAGTCGTCATGTACTGGCCGACATAGGTCGAGATGGTGCCGGAGGCCAGAATGAGCAGGCCGAGCACGATAATGCGCGCGTTGTCGCGGATCACCGCCAGACGTTTGCCGGCCGCTTGTTTGGCCGCTACCGCCGCCGCGCCGAGATCGACCGTCTCCGGCAGGTTCGAGCGCAGCCACAGCCCGAACGGCAGGCAAACCGCGCCGAGCAGGAAGGCGATGCGCCAGCCATAGGATTCCAGCGCCGCATCGCTCATGGTCCGCGACAGCACCACACCGACCAGCGCGCCCGCGGTGGCGGCGATCTCCTGGCTTGCCGGCTGCCATGAGACGGCGAGCCCACGCCGGTTCGGCGGCGCGGCCTCCATCAGATAGGCCGTGGTGGGTCCGACTTCGCCGCCGAGCGAGAAGCCCTGCACCATGCGCGCGAGAATCGCGATGACAGGCGCCGTGACGCCGATGGTAGCGTAAGACGGCGTCAGCGCCAGCACGATGATGGCGGAGCCCATCATGGCAAAGCTCAGCATCATCGCCGGACGCCGGCCGGCCCTGTCGGAATAATGCCCGATCACGATGCCGCCGATCGGCCGGGTCACGAAGCCGACGCCGAACGTCGCCAGCGACAGCATCAGGCTGCCGAACTGGCTCGTGGAGGGAAAGAAGGTGTGGCCGATCTGGACCGCGAAAAAACTGTAGGTGATGAAATCGTAGAATTCGAGCATGTTGCCGATGGTGACGGCAAGCGTTCCACGGCCGAAGATCGCAGGGGATTCCGGTTTGAGGGCGGCAGCTTCTGCGGATGGATTGGCCATTTGTCCTGCTCGTTTGCGTCGTCAGCGCTATAATACATCCCGGCGCGCGGAATCGTTCCGCATGCCGGTCGTATGCTGATAGCATGCGGGATCAATTGGGTCAGGGCAAACCGGGTATGGCGATCCTTCGTTGCTGCGCGATCGCCGCCGCTGCCCTCTGGCTTTGCGCCGGCGGAGAGGTCATGGCTTTCGATATCGAGGCGCATCGCGGCGGGCGGGCGCTGTTTCCGGAAAATACCCTGCCCTCGTTTGCCAACGCGCTCTCGATGGGCGTCAACACGCTGGAGCTGGATATCGGCGTCACCCGGGATGGCGCGGTCGTGGTCTCCCATGAACGCAAGCTCAACCCTGATTTGGCCCGCGGCCCCGATGGCGTCTATGTCACGCCGCCCGGCACGCCGTTCGTCCAGTTGCGGCTTGAGGACGTCAAGCAATACGACGTCGGCCAGATCCGGCCGGGTAGCCTCTATGCGGCGCAATTTCCCGACCAGCATGCGGTGCCAGGAACGCGGATTCCCACGCTGACCGAGGTGTTCGACCTGGTGCGCCGATCAGGCGATGGAGCTGTGCGGTTCAACATCGAGACCAAGATCGACCCCAACCATCCCGAGGAATCACCCGATCCGCAACGGTTCGTTTCCGCCCTGCTCGATCTGGCGCAGACCGAGCGCATGAGCGACCGGATCATGGTGCAGTCGTTCGACTGGCGAACGCTGCAACTGGTGCAGAAACAGGCAGCCCTCATCCCGACGGTTTATCTCACCCAGCAAAAAGGCGCCGGCTCCACCATCGCGCTGGACAAGGCGACCGAATGGACGGCGGGTTTTAACCCCGGCGATTACGGCCATTCGCTTCCGCGCACCATCAAGGCTGCGGGTGGCGCAATCTGGTCGCCTTATTTCCGCGATGTCGATGCCGACCTGATCGCCGAATCCCACCGCCTCGGGCTCAAAGTCGTGGTCTGGACCGTCAACAAACCGGACGATATCGCCGCCATGATCGACATCGGCGTCGACGGCATCATTTCCGACCATCCGGACGTGTTGCGCAAGGTCGCCGGCGAAAAGGGCATTGCCCTGCCGCTCGGACACCCCGTCACGCCCTGAAGCGCCGCCGTATTCACATCTCCCGCGCGCCGGCGCACCTTTTCAGCTGCACGATGGTTGCGCTAGCGTTGCTGCAAACAAAGGCTGCTCGCAGGGGGAATAGTCATGGCACTTTCGCGGCGCCAATTGCTCAATTTGACCGGGGGCGTAGTGCTGCTGCCGATGTCGCCGCGGATCGCCCGGGCCGAGACCTATCCGGCGAGGCCGGTGCGATGGGTGATCGGTTTCAGCGCGGGAAGCTCGCCGGACATTTTTACGCGGTTGATGGCGCAATGGCTGTCGCAGCGGCTCGGTCAGCCTTTCATCGTCGAGAACCGGCCAGGCGCCGGCAGCAATATCGGCACCGAGCAGGTCGTGCGCGCGACACCCGACGGCTACACGCTGCTGCTGACGACATCCGCCAACGTCTGGAATGCAAGCCTCTACGACAATCTCAGCTTCGACTTCCAGCGCGATATCGTGCCGGTCGCGGGCGTGGTCCGCGGCTTGGGCGTGATGGAGGTCGGTCCGTCGTTTCCGGCCAAAAGCGTTCCCGAATTCATCGCCTACGCCAAGGCCAATCCCGGCAAGATCAATATGGGATCGTCCGGCGTCGGAAGCCCGCAACATCTTTACGGCGAGCTGTTCAAGATGATGACGGGCGTCAATCTCGTTCATGTCCCGTATCGCGGGCCGCCGCAATCGCTGACCGCGCTGTTCGCCGGCGAGATCGAGGTGATGTTCAACACGCTGTCCACCTCCATCGAACACGTCAAAGCGGGTCGACTGCGCGCGCTGGCCGTGACATCCGCGGCGCGATCGGATCTGTTGCCGGACATTCCGACCGTGGGCGAATTCGTGCCCGGCTATGAGGCGACCAGCTGGCAGGGCGTCGGCGCACCGGCTGGCACGCCCAGTGGGATCATCGATACGCTCAACCGGGAAATCAACGCCGGCCTCGCCGATGCCAATCTGAGGGCAAGGATCGAGGCCCTCGGTTATTCGCCGTTTGCAAGTTCGGCCGCAGCGCTCGGCAGCTTCGTTGCCGAGGAGACCGGTAAATGGAGCAAGGTGATCCGCGCTGCCGGCATCAAGGCGAATTGAGTGATCTTGCGCTCCGCCTTAGGCGGCGCGCACCGTGGTGAGGAACTCGCCGACCTCGAGCTTGAGACGGTTGCTGTCGCGGGACAGCGACTGTGCCGCGGAGAGAACCTGCGAGGATGCCGAACCGGTCTCGCCGGCGCCGCGCTGCACGTCGGTGATGTTGGACGAGACCTGCTGGGTGCCTTGGGCTGCCTGCTGCACGTTGCGGGAAATTTCCTGGGTTGCCGCACCCTGCTGTTCCACGGCGGCTGCGATGGTCGAGGAAATCTCGGACAGTTTTTCGATGGTGCCGCTGATTTCCCTGATCGCATTCACCGAATCCTGCGTCGCGGACTGAATACCCGCGATCTGCTGGCCGATCTCACCGGTCGCCTTCGCGGTCTGCTCGGCCAGCGCCTTCACTTCGGAAGCGACCACGGCGAAGCCGCGGCCGGCCTCGCCGGCGCGCGCCGCCTCGATGGTGGCGTTCAGCGCCAGCAGATTGGTCTGCCCGGCAATGGTGTTGATGAGTTCGACCACATCACCGATGCGGGCCGCCGCCTTCGACAATTCGCCGACGCGATCGTTGGTCTTGCGTGCCTGGTCCACGGCCTCACTGGCCATCCGTGCCGATTCCTGCACCTGCCGGCTGATCTCGTTGACCGACGACGCCATTTCCTCGGTCGCCGACGCGACTGCCTGCACGTTGGTCGAAGCCTCTTCCGAGGCCGCGGCAACCGCGGTGGTGACTTCGGTGGCGTGCACGGCGGTCGCGGTCAATGCGGTCGCGGAAGCCTCGAGTTCGGTCGAGGCCTGGGACACGGTCTCGATGATTTCGCCGACCGCGCCCTCAAAATCATTGGCGAGCTTGTTCATATCTGCCTTGCGCTGTTCGGCGAGCCGCTTCTCGGAAGCCTCCTGCTCGGTGCGCAGCCGCGCCACTTCGAGCCCGTTCTTCTTGAAGACCTCCACGGTGCGCGCCATGTCGCCGAGTTCGTCACGGCGTTCGAGGCCTGGAACATCAGCCTTCAGATCGTTGCGGGCAAACGCCTCCATCACCGCCTTGAGCAGGTTGATCGGCCTGACGATGCCAAACTGGCCGATCAGGTAGCCGGCCAGTATCCCGAACAAAATGCCGATGGTCGCGACGATCGTCAGCTGGCGTGACGTCGCCCGGTATTCCTCCGAGGCGTGCCTGGCAAACGCATCGACGCGATCGTCGAGCGATTCAACGACCGTCCTCATATGCGCGCGGAGCTCATTCGCCGATATCTGACTGTTGACGGCCGAAGCGCGCAGGCGCTCGACATGCTCGGCCAACTCGACGCCGCTGGCTTCATCGGCCAGACGCAGCGTGTTTTGCAGGCTCTTCTCGTAGGCGGCCATCGTGTCCCCGATGGCAGGCAACATCGCGCGCGTTTTCTCGTCGCGGGTTTTTCCGAAATCCTCAAATCGCTCCTTGAACAATTTCATCTGCTCGTCGACGATCTTGCGCACGGTCGCACGGTTTTCCGGTCGTGGATCGAGCGCCACCTGGAATTCCGCGCTGCTCAGCGACATGACGCTGGTGCTGGCACGCGCGGCTTCGAGCGCCCGCTTCGCCGAGGAAGTCATGGTTTCCGCATCGTCGTTCATCGAGCTCATGGCACGGATGCCGAGCCAACTGGTGCCGACCGCGACCGCTCCAAGCAGCAGGATAACCGCCAGAATTTTGGTGATAATCTTGACGCGCGCCAGCAATGACATCACAAGCCCCTCAATTTTGCCCAAGCGGTCAGCCGACGTCGTCGACCGCGAAACAGCAGTTCGCCGCAGGCGATCTGGTTCGGGCGTCCGACAGGTCACATTCCAGGCTTACAAGCAATAAATACCCCATGAGGTCATTAGCCCCCGTTAACTTACGGTTCCGTAAAATTACGGCTCATGCGCGGCATTTTAGCGCGCCACACGGCGTTGAACGCGCGGCCACGGCTCCGGCGAATGACGACCTCGAAAAGTGTCCAATTGCTTTTGCGTCATCGACCTGCTTACGCGGGGACCCACCGGAACCGTCATCCTGAGGAGCGGCCACTTGGCCGCGTCTCGAAGGATGGCTGCACGCACTGCGCGGAACAACATCCTTCGAGGCTCGCAAGGGCTCGCACCTCAGGATGACGTCCGAGTTAGCTTCACAAGCTTTTGCGCTGGCGGGAATATCGGCAGGCAAGCGGCAATCTTTGCGCAACCAACGTTTACCAATGACGGCTAGAACATCCTACGGCGCGGTCGGATTTCTGCAATAGTTGCCCGATCTGCCGGTGCGAGGCGGCGATGATCAGTAGAAGAACCTTATTCCGTTCGACAGCGGGCGCCGGATTGGCGCTGTTCGGGCCGCAACGGACGACCTCCGCCAACGCCGCGGCATCCTATCCCAGCCAGTCGGTGCGATGGATCGTGCCTTACAGCGCCGGCGGCGCGACCGACGTGTTGTCGCGTTTGATCTGCCAGTATCTGCAGGACCGGCTGGGCCAGCCCTTCATTGTCGAGAACAAGCCCGGGGCCGGCAGCAACATCGGCACCCAGGACGTGATCAATGCGCCGGCCGACGGCTATACGCTGCTCCTCACCAGCACGGCCAACGCCATCAATGCATCGTTCGATCCGACGCTGCCTTACGATTTCGCCAAGGGAATCGTGCCGGTCGCAGGCCTCGCGCGAATTCCCCTGGTGCTGGTGATCAACAACGAGCTGCCGATCCACAGCATCGCGGAATTCATCGCCTACGCCAAGGCCAATCCGGGCCGGATGAGCATCGCCTCATCCGGGATCGGCACCTCGCTGCATCTTTCCGGTGAGCTGTTCAAGGCCATGGCGGGAATCCAGTTCACCCACATTCCCTATCGCGGTTCGGCACCGGGCCTTGCCGACGTGATGTCGGGTCACATCCAGGGCATGTTCGACAACGTGACCTCGTCGTTCGAATTCGTGAAGAGCGGTAGGCTGCGCGCGCTCGGCGTCACCACCACGGAACGATCGGAGACCATGCCCGAGGTGCCACCGATCAGCGATACGTTGCCGGGATTTGAAACCAGTTCGTTCTACGGCGTCGGCGCGCCCCACGACACGCCACAGCCGATCGTCGATCTCCTCAACAAGGAAATCAACGCAGCCATCGCCGATCCCGTGATCAAGAGCCGGCTCAGCGAACTCGGCGCCATCGCCATCACCGGCGATGCCAGGCAATTCGCGGCCATGCTCCAGCTCGAAACCGAACGCTGGCGCAAGGTCGTGGAACTATCGGGTCAAAAGAAAGAATAGCGCGCCTTTCGATTCCATCTGAACGGGAAAAGGCTCTGGCCGGCTGGGCGCTGTCATTGCAGCCGTGTCGTCACAATTTTGTTATCGCAGCTTTGTCGTCACTTGGCGGGCCACCGGCCGTTTTGTCAGGTGCGTGACACTTTTATGTCTGCATGTTCACGTCATGAGCCATGCGATTCATGAACCAGATGATTCATGAGCCAAGTTATTCATGCAAATCCCTGCCGGTTGGAGCCGACAGGGATCAGCAGGAAAGATGACGAACGGCGAGTGGCATCACCCGGTGGCCCATCAAGGACCTGCACAACGATTAAAGTCCGCCACAGAAAGCCAGGCAAGACTATTTTGTGAGCAAGGGCCCGTTCAAGCGACTATTCAAGCAACTCCAGGGAACTTTGATGGAATTTTCATCCCCTGGTATCGAGGGACACTCCGAGTTGATGCGCCTTGACCGCGGTTGCACCAACGGTTCGCTTCAACGCCTTGGAAATTTTGGCAACACCGGCTTTCTTTTTCGCCAGCGTTTTCAATTCACGCACATCGGAAGGGGTCCACGCGCGCCGAACGGACTTTTTCTTCACGGACTCTTTCTTCACGGACTTTTTCTTCTTGGCCATAACGGCTCCTCTTTTTACGAAGCGAGCTTTTATCACACCAAAAAGAATTAGCAACGCGACGAAGCGCGCCGCGAGCTAAATTAAAAGTAATTCATCTGCCAAAAATCATGATTGACGTTTTGTCGCATCCTTGGCTGCCGACATCACCCCTCCTGCGATCTGTCGCATGTGATCGCCCGCGGTCGTAAATTGGCTCCTTAGAAATTCCGATTGAATTTGCATGGCTTGCTGGAGGTCGGTGGCGTGAACCAGCTTTCGCGCGTGTTCGAATGCCGCCTTCATGTTCTGTTCGGTGAAGGTAAGCGCTTGCCGGGACATGTCCGTTCCCGGACCGGGAATCGATGCGGCCGATTTATTCGCAGCATCGAAAAACATCCCGAACGCCTTTTCCGTCTGATCGATGGTTTTCTCGACCAGATCGCGCAGTTCCGCCGGCACCTCGATTTTCGGTTCAATCATGTCGTGATCCTCCCTGATCTAAGTTGAGGGTTAGCACATTTCCGGAAACGCCTGCTTAGGTATTTAGCGTCCCTGATATCAATTTTAAGACGCCGGGCGAACCGCATACCAGTGTTTCTTTCGCCGGCGGCTTTGGCCACGGCCAGGTGCGATGATAGGTTGGCCCGGCGAGCGCGCATGCTGGGAGCCGGCCCGATGACCAAACCCGAACCCGTTGCCATCGACATGGGAACGCGGCTGACCGCCCACGCGCTGCATGTCGGCGACCGCATCAATACCATGGGCTTCGAAGGCGAGGCTCTTTCGGCGGTCCCGCTCGCGATCCGGGTCGGCAAGACCGGCATTGCCGTGCTTTTTCGCTATGGCGTCGCGGTGCTGATCGGCCTTTCAGCCGAGGATGAGCGGGCTTTTCTGGAGAAGTTGACGCCCAGGATCGGCGGTCAGTTCGCGCGTTTTGAAGAAGAAACAGCGATCGTGACGCTATCCGATGAAAAAGAGGATCAGGTTCAGGCGGGAGGCCCGGTGCAGTTGCGGGACATGTCGCCGGGACGGCTTCTCGTCATCGCCGACGTGCTGGCCAAGAGCGTGGTGCTGGCCCGCGACGAACGCGACGTGGCGAAAGTGTTCGAGATCATCGAGCCGTTTGCAAAGGAACTGGCGGATCACGGCTACACAAAGCGGGATCGCAAAGGGGTTTTGCAATTGATCGGAAATGCCCTGCTGGTCCAGCACAGGGTATCAGGTCGCGTTGCGATCGGTGAAAAGCCGGATGCGCTGTGGGACCGCCCCGACCTGGAACGGCTCTACGCCCGGCTCGAAGACGAATATGAACTGAAGGAACGCGTCGATACGCTGAACCGGAAACTTGCCGTAGTGGCGGAAACCGCCAACACGCTTGCCGACATCATCGATACGCGTCGGTCGCTTCGGCTCGAACTTATTGTCGTGGTGCTGATCGCGCTCGAGATCGTCGCGACCTTCTACCAGATTGTCGCCGCCAAAGGCCACTGACCGAGCCGGAAGGCCTTTAGTTACGCTAATATCACCTATCGCGTATTTACCTTGATCAAATCCGTCCCCGGGCCTAGATGCAGGGTGCCATACGGCAACAGGCCGTAACCACCGACATGACCACCTATACGACATAAAGCCGTGATAGCCGGAACAACCGATGGATTCACGCCTGACCCAGGACTTGAACGGAGCCTTGAACGCAGCGCCGCTGCTGCGCCAGAAGCGACAGCGGTCTGCGTTTCTGATCCTGCTTATCGGAATTTTTGTGTTCGCGGCCGCGGCGGGCGCGCTTTATTATGCGTTGCGGCCGGAGACCTTGCGGATCGCGGTTGGCCCATCGGACAGCGACGATCAGAAGCTCATTCAGGCACTGGCGCAAAGCTTCGCCCGACAACGCAGCGCGGTCAGGCTCGCTCCGATCCCGACCAATGGACCGACCGAGAGCCTGGCGCTGCTGGGCGCGGGTAAAGCCGACCTCGCCGTGGCGCGTGGCGATCTCGATATGCCGGCCGACGCCCAATCGGTGGCGATCCTGCGCAAGAATGTCGTCGTGCTGTGGTCGCCGTCGGGGCTGCCGGCCAAGGGATCGAAAAAGACGCCGATACCCAAGATCAAGAGCCTCGACGACCTGCCGGGACATCGCATCGGCGTGATCGGAACGACGCAAGTCAATGTGACGCTGCTGCGTGTCATCCTGAGCGAGTCCGGCATCGATGCCAGCAAGGTCACCATAGTTCAGTTCGCGACCCATAAGATCAGCGATATGGCGCACGACGCCAGTATCGATGCCTACATGTCGGTCGGACCGCTGGCCAGCAAGATCACCTCCGAGGCGATCGCCGCGACCGCCCGCGAGCGCGGTGAACCGAAATTCCTGCCGATCGATGTTTCCGAGGCGATTGCGGAGAAGCATCCGCTGTATGAATCCGAGGAGATTCCCGGAAGCATCTTTAGTTCGTCACCGGCGAGGCCCGACGACAAGATCGAAACCGTCGGCGTCAACCATCTCATCGTCGCGCGACGGGAGGTATCCGAGACAGCGGTGGGCGGGTTCACGCGGCAGCTATTCAGCGTTCGGCAGGCCTTGGCGCGAGAGTTGCCGGGCGCAGCCAACATTGCACCGCCCGATACCGACAAGGACGCCGCCCTGACCGCGCATCGCGGCGCCGCGGCCTATATCGACGGCACCGAGCGGACGTTCCTGGAGAAATACAGCGACTATCTCTGGGGCACGATCCTGCTGCTGTCGGGCCTCGGCTCCGCTGGCGCCTGGTTCCGCAGCTACCTGAAGCGGGATGAAAAAGTTCAGAGCGTCGCACTGCGCGACCGGGTGCTGGCGCTCGCCGCGCTGGCGCGGGACGGCAAATCCATCGAAGAGCTGCGCGCCATGCAGGGTGAGGTCGATAACATCATCCGCGAGACCCTGAATAGCTACGATGACGGCGCGATCGAAGAAGGCGACCTGTCGGCCTTCAATCTGGCGCTCGAACAATTCCACCGCTCGGTCGCCGACCGCGGCGCGGTGCTGGAGGATGTCAGCGCCGACCCTCCGCGCCTGCGCAGCCGGCAATAGAGAGGCCGTGCCTCAGCCTACCCGCATCCCCGCTTCAGGCTTGCGTTTGCCCGACGACTTCCGGCAAAGTTCCCGGTAAAGTCGCTGGCTTTTCAAGGCTTGCCGAGGGGGCGCACATGATCGATCCATCCCATTCTCCGGCAACCGGTCCTGACCCTGTCGCCGAGAGATCCGTCGCGAAGACTCATCGCTGGCCGGTACTGGCTTCGCTGCGAGGCTATCAGCCGGCGTATATTTCGCACGATCTCGTCGCCGGACTGACCCTTGTCGCCATCGCCATCCCGGAGCAACTGGCGACGGCGCGGCTTGGCGGGTTTTCACCGCAGATCGGTTTCTTTGCATTTTTGGCGGGCTCGCTGGCTTTCGCGTTGTTCGGCAGCAACCGCTTCCTTTCCAGCGGCGCCGACTCGACCATCACGCCGATTTTCGCCGGCAGCCTCGCTTTGCTGGCCGCATCAGGTTCGCCGGATTATATGGCGCTCGCCGGCGTGCTGGCGCTGATGGTTGGCGTCGTGCTGGTGGTCGGCGGTATCTTTCGGCTGGGCTGGATCGCCGACCTGCTCTCAATACCCGTGACCGTGGGCTTTCTGGCCGGCATCTCGATCCACATCCTGATCTCGCAACTGCCCGCCATCCTCGGACTGCCGACGCCATCGGGCCCGATGCTGCAGCGGTTGGCGACCTTGGCCGGACAATTGCCGCATGCCAATCTGTTTACGCTCGGCATCGGCGTCGCCGTGCTGGCGGTGGTTACGGTTTCCGAACGGATCGACGTGCGTATTCCCGGCGCGCTGATCGGACTGATCGCTGCCGCCACAGCCGTCATATTCCTGAACCTTGAGGGCCGCGGCGTCGCCGTGCTCGGCGATATCCCGGGCACGCTGCCGAAACTCGTGGTCCCCGACATCCCGATCGGCCGATGGCTGCAACTGGTGCCGCTGGCGCTGATCATCGCCATCATCGTGATGGTGCAGACCGCGGCGACGACACGCTCGTTCCTGTCGGACAAGAACCAGCCGCCGGATGTGAACCGGGATTTCGTCGGCGTCGGCGTCGGCAGCATCTTCTCGGGCCTGATCGGCGGCTTTCCGGTCAATGCCAGCCCGCCGCGCACCGCGATCGTGGCGGAGACCGGCGGCAAATCGCAGCTCGCCGTTCTGGTCGCAGCCGCCATCATCCTCGGATTGCTCGCCTTCGGCGGCTCGCTGCTGCATCACGTGCCGCAGGCAGCGCTCGGCGGCGTCCTGCTGTTCGTTGCGATGCGCATCATCCGGGTCGGCCAGATCATGGCGATTTCCCGGCAATCGCTTGGCGAATTACTGCTGGTGGCAGCGACCGCCGCCGCCATTATCGTGCTGCCGATCGAACAGGGGGTGGCAATCGGAATCACGCTGTCGCTGCTGCACGGCATCTGGAGCACGACCCGCGCCCGCGTCACGGTTTACGAGCGCGTACCGGGCACCTCGATCTGGTGGCCATCCAACGCACACATTCCCGGTGAGACCGAACCCAATGTCGTGGTCGCGGGCTTCCAGGCGCCGTTGTCGTTTCTCAACGCCTATCATTTCCGGCGCGACGTGACGGCGCTGCTGCATTCATCCGCGCAGCCGCTACGCCTGATCGTGCTCGAAGCGACCGGTATCGTCGAGATCGACTTCACTGCCGCGCAGATCCTGAGCGACACCATCAACGCCTGCCGCGCGCAAGGCGTCAGCTTTGCGATTGCGCGGCTGGAATCGGACCGGGCGCAACAAGCGATCGCAAAATTCGGCATCGATGAGCTGCTCGAAACCAAGCGCCAGTTCCACAGCGTCGAAGAAGCTATTCGGACCTGCTGCGGCGAGACCAAAACGGGCGCGAAAGCGTAACGCCTGCTCCAACCGGATACGTTCGGTTTCCTCCTACTTGCGTTTGCGCGACAAGCTTGTCTCCCGATCGCGGCTGAATTTCGACGACGATGTGTTTGTACGAATTCCCTGCGCCACTATCACCGCCTTGCAAAAAACACGTGAACGAGCGCACGCGTGGCGTGCCCGCAACACGATTACCGATATTTAAGAAAATTCCGCGCGCAGCTGCGGGAACGCAATGAGATGTTGCGGGTTCTTCGTCGCGCAAACACTCAGTCAAGGAGAACTTCCTGATGCGATCTAAACTTGCACTCGCTGCCCTCGTCGCAGCCTCATTTGTCGGCGTCACCACCATGGCATCGGCGCAAACGCAGCCGGCAGCGGGCGCTTCGAGCGATGGCAGTGCCGGAGCGGGCGCCACCGACACCACCAAGATGACGAAATCCAAGAAGGTATCGTCCAAGAAATCGAGCAGCACGACCGGCATGAGCAAGAGCAAGTCGACCGGCCAGGGCGGTGCGGATTCCGGCGCCGACACTGGCGGCGGCATGAGCAAGTAATCCGGGCAATCTATACGTAGGCCGTCGGCTGCGAACCAACAGTCAGAAGCTTAAAAAGAAAGAGGACCCCGGAGCAATCCGGGGCCCTCTTTCCTGATTTTTTTCGTCCCGCGCGGCTCACATCCGGCTTCGATGCGGCGCGGTCGATTTATGCATGATCATGGCGACGACGGCATCGATGATGCGTCCGATCGCGTCGCGCCGATAGGCCCAGCGCGGGTCTGAATCCGGCACCGCGATCACCATGGTGGCGTTGGCTTCGAACAGCAAGAGATCGCCATTTGGCGCCGTGGCGAAATCCACTCCGGCATAATCGAGGCCGAGCGTGTCGCGGATGCCCTCGAGCGCCGTCATGGCCTTGTCGCCAAGCGCTGCCCGCATGTCCCTTAGAAAAATCGCTTCTTCCGACCGGTGGTCCGGCTTGTCGGCCATGTCGGAGGTGAAATAATGCACCTTCCAGTTCCGCGATATCGCCAGATGCAACGGATAAATCTCGCCGCCGATCATCATCACGCGATATTTTCGTGCGCTGCCGTCGCGGCCTCTGGCGTCGAGATATTCGATCACCAGCAGGTCGTCTCCGGGCAGACCGGCCGCGGCCGCGGATAGATCGGCAGCCTTCTCTACGAAGATAAAATTGCGTCCGGTGTGATAGCCGGGCGAACGCAGCAGCAGCGGAAAGACATAGCCGAGATCGGCAATCGCGTTGGCGCCGCCGGGGCCTGCGAGCATCGCGCGATCGACCGCCGATGTCTTCGGGGTCACCACGCCGGGCACAGCGGCAAGCCGCGCGGCGTTGTCGATCCGGCCGGTCTTCATCACGGCGCGAGGGTCGTTGATCAGGGGCGCGGTGGTCCGCGCGACCAGAGCCGCGGCCGCCTCAAGCGCGGGGGCGCAAAGATCAGCATCGCCGATGGCGTTGAAAATCAGCTGATGTGGCGGCAAGGCTGTCCGCGGGTCGAGATAATCGGTGACGATCACCGAAGTCAGAAACGTGCGATCGTCCAGCACCGCCGACGTCGGGATGTTGCCGCCGCCCGATGAGACCAGTTGCAGCAATGTCACCGGCGGCTTGGTGCCGCGATAGGGCAAGGTCGACACCGCGTGGTCGCGAAAGCCCTGCTGGAAATGCCGGCGGGCCGCGATGCGGTCACCGAGATCGGACAGCACCGCGCCGAGCCCCTGATGCGCTTCCGCATGGTCCGGATGGATGCGCAGCACCGCTTCGTAATGCGCGCGCGCCTCGGTGTGCCGGTTGGCACGCAGCAGCAGGTTGGCGAGGTTGACGCGCGCCATCGGATTATCGGGGTGGTGCAGGATCGCTTCGGCATAGACGCGGCAGGCGGCATCGATCGCGCCCATATTCGTCAACAGCGTGCCGAATTCGTTCAAAGCGCTGAAATTTTCCGGCGAACGGCGCAGGATATCGATGAAGGCTTGCTGCGACTCCTGTCGCCGGTTCAGCGCCCCCAGCAAAACCGCGCGCTCGATCTCGCTTGCGATGGCACCACCCTCGGGGCGGCTCGCCAGCCAATCCTCCAGCTGACGCAGCCGCACTTCCTGCGCCTGCCGGGGCGCCCAGCCGTGCTTTTCGGATGTCTCGGGCAAGATAGCTCTGTTTGGCTTTGGTCCGGTCACGATCTGATCCGCGCAAGGGGCCGCACTATCGGCTGATTCGCAACGAGCGCGTACCGGCAAAATCGGGGTGATTGGCCGTTCTTGTTGGCATTTCCGAATGTTTCCAGAATCCTGCGCGCAAACCCGAAACCAAGCCACGACAACACTTTGTTTACCAAGAATCTTCATGGTTCGGTTACTTCCACCGACGCAAGGCGCACATCCATGACTGCAACCGCCGCTCCTACCCTGGGCGCCGTGCCCACCGGCTCGTCTGCCGCGCAGTGGCTGCGGATCGGCGAAGAGCATTACGCCGCCGGCCGGAACGACGACGCCTTTGCCGCCTTCCGGCTTGGCCTGGCCGCGGCCGAAGCCCAGCCGGCCGGCAGCACGGCGGCCGAGACCATCTCGGAGCTGCATTCCAGGCTCGGCAATACCTGCATGGTCCGCGGCGATCTCGAATTGGCCGCCGCGAACTACAAGGCGGCGCTGCGGCTGGTGCCGACATTGGTGCCGTGCTGGTGCAATCTCGGCAATATTCACGTCCAGACCGGGAAGGCGCAGGACGCCATTGCCTATTATCTCGAAGCGCTGAAACTCAATCCGCGCCATTGGCCGACGCGCACCAACCTGGTTCAGGCCCTGACCGCCACCAAACAATATATCATCGCCAAGGCGCTGCTGCTTGAACTGCTCGGCGAACAGCCGCAGGACGCGGCACTGCGTCACCAACTCGGCAAGGTTCACTACGAGCTGGAGGAAGTACCGGCCGCGATCGAATGTTTCGAACAGGCCATCGCACTCAATCCGCGCGATTCCGACAGCCTGTACTGGATCGGCGGCATCAAGCAGCGGCTCGGCGACGACGCGGCGGCCCAGGCCGCCTATGCGCGCGCGGCCCAGATCAAGCCATTGATCCGGCGGCCGGCGATCAAATCGCCTGCCGATTTTCGCGTGCTGGCGCTGTACGCCCCGTTCGGCGGCAACACGCCGACCGAATATCTGTTCAAGCATGCGGCCTACGACACCGACACCCTCGCGCTGTTCGAGAACAATTCCTACGATGCGCAGGCCTTCGGACAAGGTGTCAACGTCGTCGTCAATTTGATCTCCGATGTCGACCAGGCCGGCGCGATGCTGCCGTTGGCCGCCGATCTGGTCGAAGGGCTCGGCAAGCCGACGATCAACGATCCCCGGAAAATCCTGCGCACGACGCGCGACATGGTCGCGGAGCTGCTGAGCGGAATTGACGATTGCCGTATTCCCAAAATCCTGCGCCAGCAGGCCGGCACGGCGTGTTCCGTTGTAGGCTTGCTGGCAGCGTTCCCGCGGGCGGCCGCCATTCTGGCCCGGCCGGTCGGCACCCATGGCGGCGACGATTTCGACAAGATCGACGGCGTCGACGAACTCGCGGCCTATCTCGCGAAGCCCGCGGACACCGATCGCTATTTCATCGAATATGCCGACTATCGCTCCGCCGACGGTTTCTTCCGGAAATACCGCTTCATCTTCGTCGACGGTCAAGTGCTGCCCTATCATCTGGCGATCGCGGACGACTGGAAGGTGCATCACGTCAACACCGACATGGCCAACCAAGTCTGGATGCAGCAGGAAGAAGCCGCGTTCCTCAACGATCCCACGCTGGTTTTCAACCAACGGCACTATCGGGCGCTCGGCGAGATTCAGCAGCGCATGGGGCTGGAATATTTCGGCATCGACTGCGCGCTCGATACCAACGGCGATCTCTTGGTGTTCGAAGTCAACGCCTCGATGCTGGTGCACGACGACAATGCGGAATTTCCCTACAAGGATCCGGCCGTCCGTCGCATCAAGGCAGCATTCGACGCGATGCTGGCCCGGTTCGCGGCCACCGGCGTCTGAAGAGGGCCGGAGCCGTCGGTGTCTGATCGATGGCCGCCGCTAAAGCGCGATGAGATGAGGTTCGATCACCGACTAAGCCGTCATTGCGAGGAGCGACAGCGACGAAGCAATCCATTCTTCGTTTGACGCTATGGATTGCTTCGCTTCGCTCGCAATGACGATTCAACCCGATCTCATCCCGCGCTAGAACTCTAATTCCTGCGCCTGCAACATCGCCTTGAGGGTGCCTTCGCTGAGGCGTCCCTTCGGATGCTGCGGCTTTTGGTCGGCGCCTTCGATCGGCGCGAAGTTCTGCAACGGAAGCTGGATGCCGCCTGGTTCGAAGGTTTCCCCGGAATCATCGGCCCCGTCGACCGAGCCGGCGCCGCGCATCTGGATGCGGCTCTTTTTCGGCTCGAGCTTCTTCGGCTTGACTTCCGGCGTATACACGACCGGCATCAGCATATGGTGTGACATGATCAATCCCCGTGATGATTGCCCGCACGCATACAAACTTTAGCCCGCATTTTTCAGAGCAAATCCCGAGCCAGGAAATTCCCGTTGAAAATCAATACACTTTGCACGGGATGCCGCACGCGGCGGCAAAATTTGCCGGGAATTTCGCGACCACCGGGAACGCGCCGCTCTAGAACCCGATGGAATCGAAACGGGGCTCTACTCTTTTATTTTGACGCGTTTTCTTCACGCGAACCGGTACCCACGGAGCCTGTCATCGGGCGCGCATTCGCGCGACCCGTTGGCTCGAAAACGCTCTAGGTTTGCGGGCCCGATAGGCTGATCTCGCGCTCGGCACGGAACACATTGCCGTAGAGATTGCCGATCCACTGCCGCCCGCTCGATGTCATGTTGAGATAGCGGATCGCGGTCTGGACATGGGGAGCTACACTGTTCCAGTAGAATTGTGGGTAGCGATTGACGATGTCGGCGGGCGAGTCATAGCCGAGCTGGCGGTTCATACCGGTTTCTTCAAACTCGTAATAGAGCGCATTTGCCTTTCGGATGTAATTCGGATCGCCGAGCTGCCCGATGAAATCGGCCGCGCGCACGATCAAAGCCTCCTCCCCCTCGGGCCCCTCGGCAACGCTGGCCGCACTCGACGGAAATCTGGTGCCTTCGATCGCCCGAGCGATGCGCTCGCTGTCGAGCCCGGGAATACTTGAAATCCTGTCCATGACATAGAGCTTCGAACGATCGACGTGGTAGGACATCAGCGCCGCATCGGATGAGCCGCGCGGCAAGCTCACCTTGCTGCCCGCCGCATCAATCACGAAGCCGTCGGCGTCGTCGCCCTTCAGCAGGCCGCGCACATAGCCGATGTCGTGGGCGAGGCAGGCAATGATGACATGGGCATAATCGTCGGCGGTCACCTGGGTATACAGTGCCCGGCCGCGGAAGATATCATGACCTGCCAGTGTCACGAGCATCGTGTGCTCGACGTTATGGTAGAGGGCGTCGCTGTTTCCGATGCATTCCAGCGCAATGCGGGCGGCGCTCGGCACGATGTCTATCAGATCCGTCTTCGACGAGCCGAAGCGTTGGCGCATATAGGTACCAAGGAATTTTTCCAAGGCATTTACCGCCAGTTCAGGTAAAGTCAGCATGGACGTTGCCCCCGAATAACGTGACGCTCTTCCCGCGTGGCTCCTGTTTCTTTTCTTATGGCGTCGATCGTCGTTGACGAGCATAGCCCATCTTCGGCGGGCGGGCCAAATGCAAATATCAACTTCAGGTTATAGGCCGGCCTGAACGCGCGGTTACCGGATGTTGGGTTCTACAGCTTGGCGGCGGTCGCCGGCTTGGGCCCTCGCGAAGTCAAGCGCGAATGTTGTTGCAATGCGGTTGCGCGGGCCGCGAACGCAGCCCGCTGCAACCTGGTCACCCGCCGCGGCCGTCGACCGGCATCGAACTATTTCGGCGCCGAGACCTTCGATAGCGCCGCGATCGCTTCCTGCACGGTCGTCATGAACTGCGCCGGGAAAATGATGGTGGAATTCTTCTCGACCGAGATTTCCGCCATGGTCTGCAGGGTGCGGAGCTGCAACGCAACCGGATGCGCCGTGATGATATCGGCGGCCTCGCCAAGCTTGACGGCGGCCTGGTATTCGCCTTCGGCGGCAACGATCTTGGCGCGACGCTCGCGCTCGGCCTCGGCTTCCCGCGCCATCGCGCGCTGCATGTTGTCGGGCAGCTCGATGTCCTTGATTTCGACCGCCGTAACCTGGGTACCCCACGGCTCGGTATGGAGGTCGATGACATCCTTGATCTGCTCGTTGATACCGGCGGTATTCGACAACAACTCATCGAGGCTGAAGCGCCCGACCACGTTACGCACCGTGGTCTGGCTGATCTGGCTGATCGCGTTGTAGACGTTTTCGATCGCAATCACGGCCCTTTCCGGATTGGTGACATGATAGTAAGCCACCGCCGCGATATCGATCGAGACGTTGTCCTTGGTGATGATCTTCTGCGACGGAATTTGCATAGTGACGGTGCGCAGCGACGTCCGCACCATCTGCTGGAACGGCACGAAGATCAGCGTCAGTCCGGGCCCGCGCACGCCTTCGAATTTGCCGAGCAGGAACACCACCCCGCGCTCATATTGCTTCAGCACCCGGAGCGACACCAGGACATAGAAAATGGCGGCGATGACAATAAATGCAATCAGGCCCATAGCTTCCTCGTTTATGTCGTCCTCGTTTCCGGCGCTCTTGTCTGTGGCGCCATCAGGTGGTCACGGCTCAGTCTAGCAACAAGCACCTCATTAAAATGTGATATGACGCACACGCGGTTGCGGCGATCTCAGACATCGCGCGAGGGGGCGCCGAACGCGCCCGCGGCGGCAAGCTTTGCGATTTGGTCGTCATCATAGCCGAGTTTCTGGCGCAGGACCTCGTTGGTGTGTTGGCCGAGCAAGGGTGCTGCCACCGGATCGATGATCGGGGTCAGGCTCAGGCTGAGCGGGGATTCGATATTGGGGACCGAACCCGCGGTTGGATGCTCGATCCGGCTGAGGCGATGGCGGTCGCGTACTTCGGGCGCATTGAACCCCTCCTCGACGGTACGCAGATAGCCGACAGGCACGTTGACCTTCTTCATCTTCGCCATCCAGTTCTCGCGCACGTCGGTGGCAAATACCTCGCCAATGATGCGGCGCAGCGCTTCCTTGTTGGCCGAACGCGCCCTTCGATTGGCAAAGCGCTCGTCGGTCATCAGATCGGGGCGCTCCAGCACGTCGACGACAAGACGCCGATAGAGCCGGTCATTGGCGCAGGCGATATAGAACGGGCCATCGGCGGCATGATAGACGCCGACGCTGGGCGAACCGTTCGGCGAGTTGCCGAAACGACCGGGATTCTTGCCGCTGATCAGATAGGCCATGCCGTAAAACGCGGTCATCGCCACCGCGATGTCGATCAGGGCGACCTCGACATGCTGGCCGCGCCCGAGCCGGTCGCGGGCCAAGAGCGCCAGCAGGATGGCGTTGCAGGCCGACATGCCGGTCGCGAGATCGACGATCGGCGGCCCGGTGCGCACCGCTTCCCCATCGGCAAAACCGTTCAGCGACATGAAGCCGCTTTCGGCCTGGGTGATCGGATCGA
Source organism: Bradyrhizobium sp. S69 (assembly GCF_009766005.1). Lineage (GTDB taxonomy): Bacteria > Pseudomonadota > Alphaproteobacteria > Rhizobiales > Xanthobacteraceae > Bradyrhizobium. Next base: position 150,658 of record NZ_LMUK01000043.1, read on the forward strand.
AGCCCGGGCGCAACGCGAACTCCCCCTTGCGGCCATAGGCCGAGATCGAGCAATAGACCAGCCGCGGATTGGTCGGCGCCACCGACGCATAGTCGAGCCCGAACTTCTTCATCACGCCGCCGGAGAAATTCTCCACCACCACGTCGGCCTTCGCGATCAGGTCGCGCGCGACCGCAAGCGCCTCGGGCTTGGTGAAGTCGAGCGCGATGCCGCGCTTGTTGCGATTGAGGCTGAGAAAGGCCGCGCTCTCGCCACCGATTTCCGCATGTTCATAGGCCCGGCTGTCGTCGCCGCCTTCCGGATTTTCGATCTTGATCACCTCGGCGCCGAAATCGGCCAGCGTTTGGGTGCAGGCAGGACCGGCGACCACCCGGGTGAAGTCCACCACCAGCAGGCCGTCGAGCGCCGTGGGCTGGCCCTTTGCGCGCGGCGTGCGTTCCGGCAATTGCGGTATGGCGGTCATGATCGGCATTTCCTCTTCTGATACGGGTCTTGAAGCCGCAGGTTGGCCCTGCGCCGGCTGATTTTACGGTCTATTGGCTGATGCCTACAAGGGCTGGTTCGACATGGATGTTATTCGGCTGCATCTTTGGCCAGTGAATAGCTCGTGCTGCGGCCGCCGCCTTCATCTTTTCGAAGAATCCGACGCTCAACCAGATCGACGATATCGCGCAGTGCCGTATCCGGCGAGCATTTCTCGATGGTGGCCCATTTCGAAGAGCTGAGCTTGCCGTCGAAACCGTCCAGCAAGCGGTTGATCATGTCGCGCTGACGATCGTTGAGCGGCACGGTGGCATGCGTCCTCCAGAATTCTGCCCTTCGGAAAACAGACGAAAGCGTCTTCTCCGCGCCTTCGAAAGCGCGATCGAGGCACCCGAGAAACCACTCGATCCATGATGTGACGTCGAGCGTGGCTTTCTGCGTCGCTTCAAGCATGTCGTAATAGTCCTTCCGCTCGACCCGGATTTGCGCCGACATGCTGTAGAAGCGTTGCGGGCTGTCTTCCGACCGGGCGAGCGACATGTCGGCGATTGCACGCGCGATGCGACCGTTGCCGTCGTCGAACGGATGGACCGTCACAAACCACAGATGCGCCAGGGCTGCCTTCAGAACCGGATCGATATCGCCCTCGCCGTTAAACCAGTCGAGGAAGGCTTTGATGTCCACATCCAGCCGTGCAGCGGCGGGCGCTTCATAATGAACGCGCTCGCGCCCTTCAGCGCCCGACACCACTTGCATCGGACCCGATCGATCATCCCGCCACGTGCCAACGAGGATTTTTCGCATGCCGCTTCGTCCGGTGGGAAACAGAGACGCATGCCAGGCCAGCAATCGTTCGGAGGTCAACGGCTCGCCGAATTTCTGGGTGGCATCGAGCATCATTTCGACCACGCCTTCGACATTGCGGTCGACGGACGGCAGGCCAGCGGCCTCGATTCCGAGACGGTGCGCTATCGAGGATCGGACCTCCTCCTTGTCGAAGACTTCGCCCTCGATCTCGCTGGACTTGAGCACCTCCTCGGTGAGCGTTTGCAGAACCGCCTCTTGGCGCAGCGCAAATCCAAGCGCCTGCATGCGCCCAATCAGACGCCCCTGACGGTGCCGCACGGCGGCGAGCAGCCCGGCAAGGCGGTGCTGGTCCCAGGTAAACTGCGGCCAGTCGGGCAATTGGTGAACATACTCGGACATCTATTCTCCGCCCCACTTGCGGAGATAATAGGGAGCGTCGCGCTCGAAGCAAGAATATTCACCGCATATCATGCGGAGATTGAGACTGCTATTCGCCGCATGGCTAAATATCCAAGGTTAAACAGAGTCTTCCAGGACAGGTCAAACGACGTCCGACCTCCTGATTCAAGCAAAATCGAGGTCTTGAAATCGATATCGATCCAGTCTAGATATATCTAAGTTTCAGATATATCGAAACTGCATCGAAAGAGAGAACCAAACAATGAGACACAGACATTCAGATCACGACACCCGCGGCGGACCGCATCGGCGGGGATCATTCGAAGACGGCGATTTTCGCCACGAGCACCGCGGTCGCGACCGCGATCATGAACATCATGGGCGTGGCCGGCACCGGTTTGTGCGCCGACCGGGGCGCATGTTCGACCATGGCGAACTTCGCCTGGTGGTGCTTGCCCTGATTTCCGAACGCCCCCGTCACGGCTACGAGATCATCAAGGAGATCGAGGACCGCGTCGCCGGCACCTACACGCCGAGCCCCGGCGTGATCTATCCGACCCTGACCATGCTTGAAGAACTCGGCCACGCCACCGTGAGCGAGAACGCCGGCAAGAGGCTTTACGCCATCACCGCAGACGGCACCGCCTACCTCGCCGCCAACAAGAGCACCGTGGACAACGCATTGCAGCGCATGCAATCGGTCAACACCGCGCATGGTGGCGGCCCGGCGCCGGAGATCACACGTGCGCGGGAAAACCTGAAGATGGCGCTTCGGCTGCGTGAAGCCCGCGGTCCCCTCACCGAGCAGCAGATCCGCGATATCGCCGCAGCGCTCGACGCCGCCGCGATCGCGATCGAACGCAGCTGACCGCTAGCCGGAACAATCCCATGGCAGACCACGACCTGACGACGGCACTCACCGAACTGGCTTATGGCTGCCGCATCCTCCACATGGAAGGCCACGCCGACATGACGCTGGGCCATCTGTCGCTGCGCGATCCCGATGGACGCGGGGTGTGGCTCAAGCGCTCCGGCATCGGGCTCGGCGAGGTGCGCGACGGCGGAGATTTCGTATTGATCGACTTTTCCGGTAAACGGCTGTCCGGTGACGGACGGCTGCACAAGGAGTGGCCCATTCATACCGAGATCATGCGGCGGCGGCCGGACGTCATCGTCGCAGGCCACAGCCATCCATTCCACGCCACCGCGTTCTCGGCGATCGAGGTCGAATTGGCCGCCGTCACCAACGAGGCGGTGTATCTCGGCGGCGTGCCTTCCCGCTTCAGCGAAACCACCGGCCTGATCGATACGCCCTCGCTTGGCGAAAGCCTCGCCGATGCGCTGGGCGGCGCGTCGACCGTGCTGATGCAAAATCACGGCATTTGCTTTGTCGGGCGGGATATCGCTTCCGCTGTCATGATGGGCCTGTTCCTGGAGCGGGCCTGCCGGTCGCAACTCGCATTGCTCGCGACCGGGCTCGCCTACACCGCGACGGCGCCCGGGGAGCTTGCGCAAAAGCATGATGAAATCTTCGACCCCGGATTGATCGAAACCTTCTGGGCCTTTTTCAAACGACGGGCCGATCGGGTACATAATTTGCACTGATCGGAAACCCGCATTATCAAAAAGAAACAACAAGACAGATGACAAACTCCGCTGCCTCCGCGCGCTCACCAGCGCCTTCGCTTGCTCCCACTCCTGCGCCCTCACCCGCGCCTCCTCCCACGGAACACAACGTGTTCCTCAAGATGCTGCCGATCGCGTCGGCGGTGTTTGTCGGCTTCCTCACCATCGGGCTGCCGTTGCCGGTGTTGCCGTTGCACCTGCACTTCACGCTCGGCCTGAGCCCCGTGATCGTCGGCGTTGTGGTTGGCGCGCAATTCGCCGCGGCGTTGCTGTCGCGGGCATGGGCGGGCGGCTTCGCCGATGTCAGCGGCGCCAAGCGCGCCATGATGATCGGCCTTGTGATCGCGGCGATCTCCGGCTTGGCCTATCTCGCATCGCTGGCTTTCATCGCGAGCCCGGTGATCTCGCTCGGCGTACTCCTGATCGGCCGCGTCCTGCTCGGCTGCGGCGAGAGCCTGATCATCACGGGGGCCCTGAGCTGGGGCCTTGGCCTGGTCGGCCCGCAACATGCCGGCAAGGTCATGGCGTGGGTCGGAATCGCGATGTACGCCGCCTATGCCATCGGCGCACCGCTCGGTACGCTGATTTATGACCCCTATGGCTTTGTCGGCATCGCCATCGGAACTACGATCATTCCACTGCTAGGGTTGGCCGTGGTGCTGCCCGCGCGCGCGCCACCGGCATCCTCGGCGCGTCGCATGCCATTCTACAAGGTATTGGGAACGGTGTGGATGCCGGGATTGGGGCTGCTGCTGTGCGGTGTCGGCCTCGGCGTTATCACAACCTTCGCCGCATTGTTGTTCGTCGCCAGGAACTGGGGCAGCGCTTCGCTCGCCTTTACCGCTTTCGGTGTCGCCTTCATCGGCGCGCGTCTGATGTTCGCGCACCTGCCCGACAAGATCGGCGGCGGCAAGGTGGCGCTGGTTTGTGTGCTGATCGAGGCCGCGGGCCAATTGATGATCTGGCAGGCCGACCACGTGCTGATGGCCTACGCCGGTGCCGCGCTGACCGGATTTGGCTTTTCGCTGGCGTTCCCCGGCTTCGGCGTCGAAGCCGTGCGACGCGCCCCGCCGCACAGCCGCGGCGCGGCGATGGGCGCCTTCATCGCCTTCCTCGACATCTCCTTAGGGATTACCGGCCCGGCCGCAGGCGCGATTGCCGGCGCCAGCAGCGTCGGTACGGTCTACCTCGCGGGCGCGGGCGCCGTCGCGCTCTCGGCCATCGTTGCGGTGCTATTGATCGTCAACCCGCCGCGCGCCGCCTCACCGATGAATCAGCAGCGCTAACAGCCCCGGCAAATGCCCGTGAACTTGCTGATTTGGGGCCGGCCGCGGCGACGCGTTGGCGGCCCTCTTGGGACAACTTCATCCGCGCTGAATATGCGCTGTGACGCGCCCACGGTGGGCGCGACCACGCGTGACGGGGGTGAGCCGATCGGTCCGTAGACAACCGGCGGCGGTGGCGTGTTTCTACCGAGCGGTGGGAGACTCGACGCGTTGCCGATGCCGCTGGGATCACTGAGCACGCGGGGATTGGCGGGACCGAACGGGATGCCGTTGATCGGCGAATTGCCCGCGCCTGCCGATCCCGCCGGCGGCGTAAGCTGCGCGTAGGCGTTCACGGGTGCGAACAGGCTGGCCAGCAGCGGGATGAGCACAAGCGCCGAATTGCGGGGCATCGAATTTTTCCCAGGCTGGAGGTTCCAGAAGGAATATGGGGTGCGGATTGCCGTTAGCCAGATTTTTCCTCGACCCGTCATGCCCTCGTCGCGCCCTGAAGCAGGTAAAGCGGTTCGCTATCGCGACCGTGCGGCGTTATTTGCATTTCGGTATCTGCTCTCCCGGCGAGCTTCGCATCGAAGCCGCGACATGGGACACCAGAGCGTCAAAGGCCTGCTTTTGCGCCGCCGGATATATGATCAACAGGTGATTCACGATCTGGTCGTTGCACGACAGAATGGCTTTCCGATAGAAAATCATGTCGCCGCTTGTGCCGGAAATCACCACTTGGCGCGCGCTCGCCTTTCGATACGTCACGGTCTCGCCGTCGCGCGCGCGCTGCTCGTCCGCGATCAGCTCCGCCGCCGGCGCGTCGTCCGCATTGAGTATCCCGGATACCGTGATGGTCGCGGCGCCATCGGGTGAAGTGAACGCCAATCCATCGTTGTTGTCCGGCTCCCGGCCGGCTTTCCAGTCCGACGGCACCTCCGCGCTGACGCCAAAACGCCAATTGCGATACGGACGATAGCCTTGCTCGGCGGAAGCCGGAGCAAGCATGGCGACGGTTGCCGTCAGCAGCCCAGCGCATAGCCATCTTCGGCAAAAACGACTCGTCATCGCGATGTTTCCTCAGCTCGGCGAACTGGGCTCGGCGCGCGGCTGCGCCTGCGCCGCCAGCGCCATGCGGCGGCGATGGATCAGATTATCCAGCCGATGCGCCGCCGCGATCAAGGCGTGGGTTTCCGACGCGCTCGCGTCGCTGTCGGCCGATCTCGCCAGCTGGGCGTGAAGGATATGATCGATTTCCTCTTCGATCGCGGCAAGCTCGGCCTCATCGTCGGTTTTCCGCACCCGCCCCGGCAGGCTGCACAGCGCGCCCAGCGTCGTTTGCGAAGGGTCTAGCGGACGCACCCCGAGAAAACGCCAGGCGGCGGCGAACACCGAGGCCATCGCGCCGAGCACCATCGGCGTCAGATAGATCGCGTTGCCGTAGCGATCCATGAAACTTTCCTGGGTGCCGTTGTAGAAGGCTGCCGCACCCGGATGCACCGCGAGGAAAGCATCGGAATCGGTGTCGGGCGCGGCAATCCCTGCCAGCAGCGGTTGCTCGCCGATCAGGTCGCGGCGGACACTCATCAGCTTCTTGGCGAGTTCGCCGACCAAACTGGCGCTCAAATGGCGGTTGGCAATCAGGTAAAAGCCAACCCGCAAGGTGGTGACGTCGTCGTCCGGCACCGGCGGCGCACCGCGCAGCGTGCCTTTTGGAATGTCGAAACTCTCATAGGGACCCTTGACGTCGGTGATGGCGCCGGCGGAATCGATCGGGATCAAGACCGGCGCCGAATTGGGGCTTTCACGAAACAGGCTCTTGACCAGCGTCAGGTATCGCTCGGTCAGCGGTAGCACCATCAGCAATACGCTGACCTCCTTGGCCTGGATCGCGCGGCGCGCATCCGAAGGCACGACGTCCTTGAAGGTGACGTTGGCATGGCCGAGGTCATATTCCTTCTTCAAGACCTCGACGACGCCGTGGTTGATTTCGCCGCCCACCACGCCAACGGTGTGGTCGCGCAATTTCGCAATGCTGGTGATCGGCGAGCCCGGCGGCGCCACGATCATCACCACGCCGTGCCCGGTCAGCGCCACGGCGCGGGCCTGTTGGAGATCGCCGACATCGGCCCGGACCACGGCGAGATCGGCGGTGCCGGCGTCGAACGCCTTGGCCGCATCGAGCACGCTGCCGGCATTCTCGACCTTGAGCCTGATCGGCGAGTCGGTGGTGGCAAGCCGGCCGGCGATCGCCGATGCGAGCAGCTTGGCCTGGCCGTCGAGCGATCCGACCGCGATGGTCAGCGTCTTCGGCTGCATGTAGTAGCGGTACGAGATCAGCCCCGCACCCGCGACGATGCAAAACACGCCGGCGAGAAGAATGGCACGAACCCAGAATGGCAGCGTGATCTGCAGGTTTGTCATGGCATCCGTTATGCGATCGATTCCGAGGGGGAGTGTGTCAGATATCGGTCTCGCCTGGCAGCGCCTTGGTTCGAAAAATCCGGCTTAAGGCACGAGAAACTCCGGCCAGGAATCCGAAATCCGCTCGGCCCCGGCGTGGCGGGTCTTCTGCGCCCGGCCGAACCGCCGGGGTTGCGGGGGCCGTGGAGGCGGCGATAGCGGCGGCCTTGGCCATGCGCCGTACCCGCTTGGCACGGCGGCCACGCAGATGGGGGCGGATTCGCGCCCACGACAAAGCGTGATACCGCGACCATGACATCGTCTTCATTGAAGCCTCCATCATCCTCTCGATCGTCCTTGCGATGATTGGTAAGAGGCAACGCGATCGCCGTTCGAAACGGCCCGATTACAAATTGGAAAGTGCGGCCGCACGCGCGATGGGCGTAAACGCACGTGCCCGATTCATTGCCGGAAGTTCACGAATGTTCATCGGCATTAAACCTCAGTAATGCGCCGAACCAAATTCCAGTTGGCCGCCTCCAACCGATGTTAGGAGGAGAACATCATGAAACTTATTTCTGCACTTGTGGGTCTTACTGCACTTGGCGGCATAGCTCTCGCTACCGCTCCGGCAGCCGCGATGCCCATCGCCGTTCCCGGTCAAATGTCGCAAGCTTCAAACGTTGAACAGGTCAATTACGTCTGCAACGAATGGGGCCATTGCTGGCACCAGCACTATTATCGCGGCGGCACCTACCAATCGTCTTATTATGGCGGTTGGCATCACTGGCATCCGCGTTATTACGGCGGCTGGGGATATGGCGGCTGGCACCACTGGCACCCGCAGTACTACGGCGGCTGGGGGTACGGCGGCTGGCACCACTGGCATCATTGGCACGCGTGGAATCAGTGGTGATCGAACACGAGAGAGAAGGGATATGGAGAAAGGGGCTTCGGCCCCTTTCTTTTTATCCGTTGCGGCTCGGGTCGGCGTGAACCCGGATGCTTTACGCCGCGACCAAATACCGGCGGGATCGACGCTACCGACCAGGTCCGCGTTGCTTTCCACGCTTTCGGCGCCCCGCCGAAGGCGCCTTTCACATCATCCGGATCAAGGGACAATGCAATGCCTCATCGTGCCGGCAACTTGAAACGCGCCGCTCTGGCGGCTTGCCTTGTGGCCGGCGCCTCGGCTTCGCAAGCGCAGGACAACAAGGTCAGCCTGTTCAAGGTCGTGACCGTCAAGGACGAAATCGTGATTGGGCTCTCCGACGATGAGATGAAGGCGCTTGGCGGGTCCGACGCCAGCGCGGTCGCGCACACGCTGGCGCAAAAGGGCGACATGACGGTGTGGCAATATAACGTGCATCGCGGCCCGAACGGCGAATTGCAGCAAGCCCCGACCGCGAAAATCGGCTTGCTCGCCAATGCGTCGCTGCGCGTGGAACCCTATTCGACGCCCTACACCATCGTGCCGCATCAATAGACGCGGCTTTCCGCTTAAAGATCTGCTTCTTGAAAATCATTGGATCCCATGCTCGACGCCCATCAATTGCTGTGGACGCAAATCGCCGCGGGCGTATGCCTGCTGAATTTCGCTTGCCTGCTGTTCAGGCTTGTTCGGCTGCGCGGTGAGACACGTTCCGCCAGCAAATGGAGCAAGGTCGACGGCGTCATCGTCGCCTCCGAGGTTGATCAGCCGCAATCGCATTTGTCGGATGATGAGACCGATGCCACGCCCGTCATTCGCTATCGCTACCGCATCGACGGCAACGATCTCGAAGGCGATCGTATCGGGATCGGCGAGGTGCCGATGACGACGCGCATGCTGGCGATGCAGCAGGCCGCCCGATATCCGCTCGGCGCCCATGTCGATGTCTATGTAAACCCGAACAATCCCAAGCGCGCCTTGCTCGAGCCCCGGGCGCAGAACGATATCGCGGGGACAATCGTTTTCGCCGTCGTTTTCGGCGTGATCGCGCTGGTCCTGACCGCGCATTCGATCGCGGGCCACGTGCTTTACGTTGATAATGGCGTGCCGATGTTCGCATTCGCGCTGCCGGGTGCGGCCATTCTCGTCGCGATCCTGGGTGTCGTTTCCTTTGCGCGGACACGGTGGCTCGCCAACGCCAGCAGGCGATGGCCGAGCGTTTCCGGCACCATCACGACATCTTCCGTGGTCGAGGAGCAGATCGAGGACGACGGCGACAACGACAGTTCGGTGCGGCGGATGGTCTATCGTTATCAGGTCGATCTGCGCTACGCCTACCGGATCAACGCGCGCGATTATGTCGGCACATCAGCCGGCTTCGGCTGGACGGCGATCTACGGTACACGCGAGCAGGCCGAGACGGCCGCGGGCCGGTACGCGCCGGGCGACAGCGTGCCCGTCTATTATGATCCGGATCACCCGGCGACCGCGGTGCTGGAGCCGGACAACCGGCAAGTTTCGTTCGCGCCGCTGATCTTCAGCGCCATTTTCGCCGTCGCCGGCGGCGGCATACTGGCGTTCCTGGTCAAGGTCGGCTTCGACCATTAGGGCGTGACGCACAACCGCTCCTGTTGCGATCTTCATGGATCGTGATCGCCAGCCGAGGCGTCTACGCCCTCCTGGTATGATATATTATTGACAGCATCATACTCACCGTGGGAGTCTGGCCGCACGCCAACGCATGACATCGGCGCGCGACGCCCCCACGAAGACAGGCCACATGAGCGGCATCGCCGATTTCCTTGACGACGAACCGGTCGGCCTGCGCGGCAAGACCGTCGCCATCTACGCCGTCCTGATCGCAATCAATGTGCTGGCGTGGATCTGGGCGCTGGTCGAATTCCGGGATTATCCGGTTCTGCTCGGCACCGCGTCGTTGGCCTACACATTCGGGCTGCGCCATGGCGTCGATCCCGATCACATCGCGGCGATCGACAATGTCACGCGCAAATTGATGCAGGAGGGAAAGCGACCGCTCTATGCCGGCTTTTTCTTCGCGCTGGGGCATTCCACCGTGGTGGTGATCGCATCGGCTTTCGTTGCCCTGTCGATGGCGGCGCTGCAGGCCAAGTTCGAAGGCTTCAAGGAGATCGGCAGCGTAATCGGCACCAGCGTGTCCGCGCTGTTCCTGCTCGGCATCTCGCTTGCGAACATCGCGATCCTGGTTTCGGTGTATCGGGTGTTCGCGGCGGTCAAGCGCGGCGATCGGCTGATCGAGGACGATTTGCATGACATGCTTGCCCAGCGCGGCCTGCTCGGGCGCATGCTGCGATCGCTGTTCGCTATCATAACCAGGAGTTGGCACATGTATCCGCTGGGGCTGTTGTTTGGCCTTGGCTTCGATACGGCCAGCGAGGTCGGGCTGCTCGGCATTTCCGCGGCGCAAGGGTCGGCGGGACTGCCGGTTTGGTCGATTCTGGTTTTTCCGGCGCTGTTCACCGCCGGAATGTCCCTGGTCGATACCACCGATGGGGTGTTGATGGTCAACGCCTATGGCTGGGCCTTCATCAAGCCGATCCGCAAGCTGTATTATAATTTGACCATCACGCTGGTATCGATTGTCGTCGCACTTCTTATCGGCAGCGTCGAAGCACTGGGCCTGCTTGGCGACAAATTTGGCCTCGCCGGCACCTTCTGGGATGTCATCGCCGCGCTGAACGATAATTTCGGCGCACTGGGCTATTTGATCGTCGGCATATTCGCCCTGAGTTGGCTGGTCTCGGTCGCCGTTTACCGCCTGCGCGGGTACGACAAGATCGGGGAGCCCGCCGGCTGATTGAACGCATCTCCACGAAAAGCCCGCGCGAGATAGTTCTCGCGCGGGCTCCGGTTTGGTTGATTCCTGGTAACGCTTCGAATTGAAAACGACGCTGGCGAATGATCTATTTCAGCCCAGTGTTGATGCTGGTAAACTGACCGTTAAGATTGGTACCCAGTGTGTTGACGGTTGTGACGATCGCTAGCGCGATCCCGGCTGCAATCAGACCGTATTCGATCGCGGTCGCACCCGATTGATCAGACAAAAACTTCAAAAAAAAACGCTTCACGCCTATCCTCCGGATTCTGTGTTGGCTAAGTCGCACCCCGTAAATACACCGGGTTATCTAAGGTTGCATGAAGCGGCCATGTTAAGTTTAAGCGATTTTTCCGAAGATACAGCTATAGATACCACATCGCGCATGTTGCTCGCCAAATCGGTGTCCTATTCGGCAACGCAAGTCCATGTGGCAGGCGGCACAAACGAGGCCTTGTATCCGGTGAGGCAAGACGGTTTCGACAACAGCACCCAGACTCCGAACAGCACCGCGACCAGCGCGACGCTAAATCCCAGCCGTAGCTTCATGTCGATCTCCCGTTTCCTGTCGAGCGTATCATGGCTAGCGCGTTTTCGACGCCAACGGGTCGCGCGAATCACGGCCGCTGCTGCGTCGCAAACCCGTAAATCAGCGCCAGCCGGTCCAGGCATTCGCGAAGCCGCCGCGCGAAATAATCCAGCCAGCGCTGACCGCCCAGTCCGCGCCGCTGGCTGATCTGCTCCATCGTCGCCCCCAGAATCAACACCTCGTGCACCAACGCCGAGCCATCGGCGCCGAGTTCGCGCTCGACGCGGTTGAGGCGCAGCACGGCCTTGCGCTGGCCTTCCGTGATCGGTTCGCGAAACTGCCCGCCATCGACATATTCCCTGCTCGGATCGACCGCCTGCGGGCCGCGCTCCGCCTTCTCCCAATCGTCCTGGAACGCGCGCCCACCTTGGAATTGGGCCTCGTCGATCTGCCGATGCGAATGCAATTTGCCCAAGGGATCGTTGCGCAGCGAGCGCAGCGTGACGATCTTGTCGCCCGGCTCGAGCCCGAGCGGATCATCGACCTCGACAGCCGCGACATCGGCGTTGCGCGGCAAATCGCGCGACCGCCGGTCATGAACTTTTGCGGGGTTATATGGCTTATGACGTTTTAACCGTACCAATTTGCAATACTCCCTTGCAAGGTTAAGAAAAATGTTTTGCCTCCTGCCGTTCGCGGCTTCACATCGTGCCGCGAACACTCATGCTGCCTCCACGATTCGCAGCGAGGCAGCGCTGACCGTGCGATCCGGCGCAGCGCCAGGGCCGCGCGTCAGATGAAAATGCGCCGTGCAGTAGCGGGAGTCCTCGCGCCGCGGATGCCCGCAGAAGGTGATCGCTTCGCCCTCCTCATCGCCCCCATACGGATAGCGGCAATCGCAGGCTTCGAGGTCAAGCAGCGACAAATGACGCGGCTCGACATCGACACAGCGAAGTTTTGGTAGCTCCTCGCGCTCGAAATTCGGCACCAACCATCGCGCGGTGGCGGCCTGGGCTTTGCGCAGCTGGCTCAGGCTTGGCGGCTGGTACTGCGGCGCCGGCGGGATCAAATCGGCTGGCCGTTCGTTGCTCACCAGACCGATGCGCCTGGCACGGCTGAGCGCGGCGTTGCGGGTATAATGGGTGTTGAACTTCGCGTTGATGGCGCGCGCGATCGCCGAATATGTCATGCCAAGGGCAAGGTATTCCCGCAGCGCGCCCGAATGCTCGGGCGCCCAGTTGGACGGTTCCATGAATTGATCCCTGTTGCTGTGCGCCGGCCTTGGCGCCTCGGTTAATTTCTGATATTCCGAAAACAAAGTCAAGTACGATTTCTGATAATCGGAATTGATTTAATTTCTGAAATTCGGAAAGGATGGCACATGCTGGACATCAAACTGATCGAGCGGGGGCTGCAGAAATCGGGCAAGACCAAGGGCGGTCTGGCGACGGCGATGGGCGTTCGTGCCGGCGCGGTGTCCGAAATCCTGTCCGGGATTCGCCTGATCAAGGCCTCCGAAATCGCCCTGATCATCGCTTATCTCGACCTGAATTCGGTACCGATCATGGGCCGGGTCGGCGCCGGCGCTGCGATCGAGCCGGAACACGAGCAGGTGCCGCCGGAGGGCCTCGGCGAGGTCGAACTGCCGTTCCCGATCGCCGAGGAAACCATCGCTTTCGAGGTCTCCGGCGACTCGATGCTGCCGAAATACGAGAATGGCGACATCATCGTGGTCTATCGCGAGCAGCGCCACCCGATCTCGAGCTTCTATGGCGAGGAGGCCGCGGTCCGGCTGAAGACCGGCGAGCGCTACCTGAAGACCATCGAGCGGGGCAAGTCCGCCACCGTCGTCAACCTGACGAGTTTCAACGCCAAGCCGATCACGGGCGTCAAGCTGGAATGGATCGGGGAGATCTGCGTCACCCTGCCCAGGGGACAGATCGAACGGCTGCGCAGCAAGGCCACGGCCCGCAGCCGCAAGGCCGCCAAAAGCAGCCCGTCATGACCGCGCGCCGGGGGTGATTCGCGGCGCGGGCCGCGGCGAGCAACCTGAAAACCGATAATTTCTGTTTTTCAGAAAATAACGCTTGACAAACTTCTGATTTTCAGAAATATTGCCGCCATGCAATATTTCGTCGTGATGATCGATTATGGCCGGCGCGGACGCGAGGCCATCGTCGATCCGGAAGTCACCCGCCGCGAAGTGGTCTCGCGCGTGGCCTCCGGCGAATACAAGAACATCAGCTTCATTCACGAGATCGTCGATGGCGCGGTCGAGAACATCACCGCCGATATCCTGGCCGAGGCCGCGCTACCGGAGATCCCGCTTGCCGAGATCCCCGCCACGGGCGCCGATTTGCAGGCCGACCGGTTCGATCACGAGCGAGATCTGCGGAAGCATGAGAGCGTGTGACGGGGGGTTACCCTTTCGTCGTCCCGGCCTTGCGCCGGGACCCATAACCCCTAGCATCAGTATTTTAAGATAGCGTTGCAATGCCGCACCTGAACGAGAGTCCA
>NZ_LMUK01000043.1:164567-253001 GCF_009766005.1 Bradyrhizobium sp. S69
GGGGCTATGGGTCCCGGCTCAAGGCCGGGACGACGCAGAGATTGGCTTACGACGCTGAAGTTCTGCATCCGCTGCCGCAGCCCCTCACCCTCTCCCGCGAAACTTCTCTTCCATCGCCCGCCGCGTCTTGACGGTGTCGTTGTTGGCGTCGAATTCGACATCGCTCCAGCGCACCACCGATCCATGGGCGATGTCGCTCTTGAGCTTGACCTTGTGCGCGAGGCCAATCGGCAGCGCGCCCGCGGCGAGGCTGGCGGCGGCCGGCATCAGTTTGCCCCACACGGTATAGCCGCCCTCGCCGTCCAGCATTTCGCCTGACCGTAGCGCGCGCTTGGCGACCGCGACCGCATCGCCGCGAAAGCCGTGCGGCTGACCTGTCGGCTCGCCGCGCAACGCCGCCGACAGGATCGAGATGTTCAATTCCAGCCCGATCAGATGATAGGGCTTGTACATCGCCGCATAACGCCCGCTGGCATCGGTCTTCAGGCCGTACTGCTTGAAGCAATCGGCGGCATAATCGTTCGGCGCCTCCAGCACCACGTAGACGCCCCAGCGCAAATCGCGAAACACCGGGCGGCCGTCGCGCTCCAGCGAGGAGACCACTTCCACCACGCCGGATTTCTCCAGCACGCCACCCTTGTCGACCGGCCGCATGATATGCGGCAAATCGTCGACGCCGCAGGGCGGAAACAGCAAGCCGCCGCCCGGCACGTCGAGGCCGCAGGAATTGGCGATCGCCGCCATTTCGATCGCCGACTTGGTGCCGTCGAGAAACGAGTTGAACATTTGCGGGTTCATGCCGGCGGATTGCGCCTCGCCCGCCGTCAGCCCGTAATGGCCCCACACCCCTTCCGGCGTCACGTCATGATAGGCCGGCAGATATTTCGTGCCCTTGCCGGCCGCAACCACGCGAAAGCCGGTGGCGCGGGCCCAGTCGACCATTTCCGCGGTGAGCGCCGGCTGGTCGCCATAGGCCAGCGAATAAACCACGCCGGCCTTGCGCGCCTCGTCCGCGAGCAGCGGCCCCGCCAGCACGTCGGCCTCGACATTGACCATCACGATATGTTTGCCGGCCGCGATCGCCGCCCGGGCATGGCGGATGCCGACCGCGGGATTACCGGTGGCCTCCACGATCACTTCGATGTCGCCCGCGGTCGCCTTGGCGCCGTCGGCGGTGAAATTAGTGGCGGCGATCCGCTCGGCGTCCCAGCCGACGGTACGGCAGGCCTCGCGCGCGCGCTCCGGATCGAGATCGACGATGACAGGAACCTCAAGCCCCGGCGTATGCGGCACCTGCGACAGGAACATCGAGCCGAACTTGCCGGCGCCGATCAGCGCGACACGGACGGGCTTGCCCGCCGCACGGCGGGCATTGAGCAGATGATGCAGATTCATGGGGCGCGATCCAACCGTTGAATTTTGTTCGTTGGTTCGCAACCAATCAGTGCCCGATCACTTTGGCAAGGATGGTTTTGCATCGCAGCCCTAGCTTCCCAGCATCCCCGCGAACTTCCGCGCGAACGTATGCACGTCGCCCGGCCATCGCGCCGAGACGTAATTGCGATCGTGCACCACAAACGCCGGTGCCGGGTTGTCGAATGAATCGCGTTCGAGCCCCGAAACCTTGCGGCGGTAATCCGGATCAGTTTTCGGCACATCGCGAAAATCTTCCGGGCGTGCCAACGCCCGCGTCACTTCCTGCTGCACCGACATGAAGCCTTTCGGCTGGCCAGCCTGCTCCAGATAGGTTCGGTAATAATTCGGATCCCAGAACCGCGTGATGCGGGCGAGCGACCATGCGCTGTTCTCCAGCGCCCAAGTCAGCGCCGTGGTCTGATATCCGTGGAGAACCGAACGCCCGGTTTGCCGCGAGACGCTGCGCGCGGCCAGGACCACGCCGTGGCAGATCGCCGCGATCGGCTTTTCCTGTTCGAAGAAGCTTGCGACATGGCGTTGCAGGATTTCGCTTTCGAGATATTCGCGCATGCCCCGCGCGCGATGCCCGCCGGGCAACAGCAGCCCGTCAAACTCGGCGGGGTTGACGTTGTCCCACCGTTGCGGCGCGCTGTAATGCGGATCGGCGATCATCTGCGCATACGCGGTTCGAGCGGCGCGATTGGCCCGCAACACCAGCCCCACCAGCGGCAGATTTCGCAGCAACGGAACGGCGCCCCAGAGGTCGAGGCCCCGCCCCGTCAGCATGATGTCGTCGGCGACGGCGGGCCGCCCGTCCGGCGTTGCAAAATAAACCGCGTGCCCGGCATCCACCAGCACGCGCCAACTCACCGCGGCTTCGCTTGGATCGAAATCCCGCGCCGGCAGCGGCAAGAGGACGCGCGCCATGGCCTGATGTGTCCTTTATACCGTCAGCACCGTCGAGCCCGTGGTCTTGCGCGCGGCGAGATCAGCGTGGGCTTTCGCGGCGTCCTTCAGCGGATAGGTCTGGTGCACCTCGATCTTGACCGCGCCGGATTGCACGACTTCGAACAGCTCCTTTGCCATCGCCACCAGGTTCTCGCGCTTGGCGCCATAGGTGTTCAGCGTCGGGCGGGTGACGTAGAGCGAGCCTTTTTGCGCCAGCAGGCCGAGGTTTAGCGGCTCGACGTTGCCGGAGGACGCGCCGAACAGCGCGAGATAGCCGAGCGGCGCCAGGCAATCGAGCGATTTCAGGAAGGTGTCCTTGCCGACGGAATCATAAACCACCGGCACTTTCTTGCCGCCGGTGATCTCGTCGACGCGCTTCACGAAATCCTCGCGGGTATAGACAATGGCGTGGGCGGTGCCATGGGCCAGCGCGAGTTTCGCTTTCTCGTCGCTGCCGACGGTGCCGATCACGGTGACGCCGAGATGCTTGGCCCATTGCGCCAGGATCAGCCCGACGCCGCCCGCCGCGGCATGCAGCAGGATGGTCTCGCCGGCCTTGATGCGATAAGTCTGGCGGATCAGATATTGCGCGGTCAGGCCCTTGAGCATCATCGCGGCCGCGGTCTTGTCATCGATGCCGGCGGGCAGCTTGAGCAGGCGATCAGCGGGGATCAACCGTTCTTCGGAATAGGCGCCGAGCGGCGAACTGCCGTAGGCAACACGATCGCCGGCCTTGAGATCCGTGATGCCGGGACCGACTTCCTCGACCACGCCGGCCCCTTCGCTGCCGAGACCGCTCGGCAATGGCGCTGGATAGACGCCCGCACGATTGTAGATATCGACGAAGTTCAGTCCCACCGCGGTGTGGCGGATGCGCGCCTCGCCGGGACCGGGCTTGCCGACTTGAACCTCCTCCCAGGTCAGAACTTCGGGGCCACCGGTCTTGTGAAAACGGATCGCGTGCGTCATGGCGTTATTCCTCATCCTTTATCGCAATTGAAAGCGTCGCAGCGCGGGGCTGCTTCGTGGCAAACCTGATTACAGCATGCGCGTACCTTACGGCCAGCACAACGACGTGAGCGGCTGGCCGCCTGGAACCGTCACGCGCTCTCCTTTTGCTTGCCCGCGACCTTCTCAAGTGCTGCCAGCACCGCATCGCCCATCTGCGCGGTCGACAATCTGGCGGCGCCGGCTTCGGCAATATCGGCGGTGCGCGCGCCGGCGGCCAGCGCCGCGGCCACCGCCGTTTCCAGCAGGTCCGCGTCATCCGGCCGGTCGAGCGTCATCCGCAGCATCATGGCGAGGCTGAGAATCGAACCGAGCGGATTGGCGATGCCCTTGCCGGCGATATCGGGCGCGCTGCCATGCACCGGTTCATAGAGCGCCTTGCGGCGGCCGTATGGATCGACCGGACCGAGCGACGCCGACGGCAGCATGCCGAGCGAACCCGACGCCATCGCCGCACAATCCGAAAGAATGTCGCCGAAGATATTGCCGGTCACCATCACATCGAACTGCCGGGGATCGCGCACGATCTGCATCGCGGCATTGTCGACATACATATGCGTCAGTTCGACGTCGGCAAATTCGGCCGCGTGCAGCGCGACCACTTCCTCGCGCCACAGCACGCTGGTCTCCAGCACGTTGGCCTTGTCGACCGAGCAGACTTTTCGTTTGCGGGTGCGCGCGAGCTCGAAGGCGGAGCGGGCCACGCGGCGGATTTGTTCGGTAGTGTATTGCTCGGTGTTGAAACCGCGACGCTGGCCGTCCGGCAGCGTTTCGATGCCGCGCGGCTCACCGAAATAGATGCCGCTGGTGAGTTCGCGGATGATGACGAAATCGACCCCCTTCAGCACCTCGGCCTTGAGCGGCGCCGAGTCAGCCAGCGCCGGATTGGCGACGATCGGGCGAAAGTTCGCGTAAAGATCATATTTGCTGCGCATCGAGAGCAGGCTGCCGGCCTTGCGCGCGGCAGCCGGCACTTCCTTGGTCTCGGGGCCGCCGGTCGCGCCCCACAGGATGGCGTCGGCTTCTTCCATCGCCTCGACCGTATCCTCCGGCAGCACCTTGCCGGTCGCCAGATACGGAATGATGCCGTATTGCGCCTCACGCAACGTGACAGGCACGCCGCGGTTGACGACGAACCAGTTGAGCACACGGTGCGACTGCGCCGTCACCTCCGGGCCGATACCCTCGCCGCCGACCACGGCAACCTTGAACATGTTGGAGCGGGTATTCATGATTGTTTCCCTGCAAAATGAATCCACGGCCGCTGATTGCGATCGGCAGCCTGGAATGACCTGATTTCGTCGTCGCGCTGCAAGGTCAGCGCGACCTCGTCGAGACCTTCCAGCAGGCCGGCACGACGGCGTGGATCTATTTCAAAACGGTGTTGTTTTCCCGTCGGCGAGGTGATGGTCTGTGCTTCAAGATCGATACCGATGCGCCCGGCGCCTTGGGTGAGCTCGATTTCAGCAGCCAGGCCATCGACGATCGCCTTGTCGACGACAACGGGAAGAATTCCGTTCTGGAAACAATTGGCGAAGAAGATGTCACCGAAGCTTGAGCCGATCACGGCGCGAATGCCGCGCTCCTGCAGCGCCCACACCGCGCCTTCACGCGAGGAGCCGCAGCCGAAATTCGGACCGGTGACCAGGATCTCCGCCTCGCGATACGGCGCGCGGTTCAGGATGAATTCCGGATTTTCCGACCCGTCAGGCAAATAGCGCAAGGAGCCGAACGCCCATTTGCCGAGCGAGCCGCGAATGCCGTTGCCGACCAGCCGCTCGATCCGAATGATGACATCGGTATCGATGTTGGAGCGCATGATCGGGGCTGCGACCGCGGTCAGTTTACCGAACGGTTTCGGCATCTCAGCGCTCCATCGTCCGCACATCGGCGATCGCGCCGGCGATCGCTGCCGCCGCCGCACTCGCCGGGCTCGCCAAATGGGTGCGCGCGCGTGGGCCCTGGCGGCCAATAAAATTGCGATTGGAGGTCGAGACCGAGCGCTGGCCGGGGGCTACGGTTTCGCCGTTCGCCGCCAGGCACATCGAGCAACCCGGCTCGCGCCATTCAAAGCCGGCCTCGGTGAAAATCTTGTCGAGCCCCTCGGCAACCGCGTCGCGTTTGACGGTTTCCGAGCCCGGCACGATCCAGGCGCGAACGCCGGGTGCTACCTTTCGGCCGCGCGCGATCTCGGCCGCGGCGCGCAAATCGCTGAGCCGGCTATTGGTGCAGGAACCGATGAAGACCCAATTGACCGGCGTACCCGCGATCGGCGCGCCGGCCTCAAGCCCCATGTAATCGAGCGCGGTCTGCAACGCCGCGCGGCGCTCCGGGTCGGAGGTTGCCTGCGGATCGGGAATGTGGCCATCGATGCCGATGACATGTTCGGGGCTGATGCCCCACGTCACCTGCGGTTCGATGCCGGCGACATCGATGACGACTTCCCGGTCGAACACCGCGTCGGGATCGCTCGGAAGCCGCCGCCACGCCTCGACCGCCTGCGCCCACATCTCGCCCTGCGGCGCATAAACACGCCCCCTGATGTATTCGAAGGTTTTGTCGTCGGGCGCGACCATGCCGATCTTGGCACCGAGTTCGATCGAGAGGTTACAGATGGTCAGCCGCCCTTCGACCGGCAAGTCGCGAATGGCGCTGCCGGCATATTCGACCGCGTAACCGGTGCCACCGGCGGCGCCGACATGGCCGATCAAGGCCAGGATCATATCCTTTGCGGTGATGCCGGGCGGCAGCTTGCCTTCGAACCTGACGCGCATGGTTTTGGGGCGGCGCTGGATCAGCGCCTGCGTCGCCAGCACATGCGTCAGCTCACTGGAGCCGATGCCGAAGGCGAGCGCGCCGAGGCCGCCATGGGTGCAGGTATGGCTGTCACCGCAGACGATCAGGCAACCGGGAAGGCTGAGGCCGAGTTCGGGGCCGATAACATGAACGATGCCCTGGCCGGGCTCGTCGATATCAAACAATCGGATGCCGCTCGCGGTGGTTTCGACCCGCAGTGCCGTCAGCAATTCCAGGCCGATCTTGATGGTGCCGGCGCGTCCATGCGCGGTCGAAATCGCATGGTCCGGCGTCGCAAAAGTCAGCTCCGGATTGTGCACCGTGAGGCCTCGGCTCTTGAGATCAAGCAGCCCGCGCGAGCCGCCGAGATCGTGCAGCAGATGGCGGTCGACATGGAGCAGATCGGTGTCGTCGCTGATGCGCGCGATGACATGCTGGTCCCAGATTTTCGCCAGCATGGTACGGCCGGGCTGTTCCAAGACAGATGCTCCCTTTTGTTTTTGCCGGGATAGCTGACGCCGCTTGGCACGGCTTGCGTTCCGGTTCTTATTCCCGCATCAAAGCATAGGAGACGGCATTCCTGCTAGAGCTGTCTGGAAGATCTCGGTTGCAGAAGCGGGACAGGAAGAGCACGACAGGATTCGGCAAAGCGCGCCGGTGCAGACGATCGCGGCGGCAATAAGAGGCCAGCTTCACCTTTAAGTGACCCTCGGCGAAATATTTTTCCCGACCACCGAAATAATACCGGCGCAGGAACGTCTGTTACCGCAATGACTCATTCCTCGGAGAACACGCGATGCATACGGCTGCCCTGGTATCTTTAGCGACAGCCGTTCCTCCCAACGTGTTTTTGCAGAAGGATGTTCTGGCCGCGGCATGGGACGTGTTCGGGCCTCGCCTGCCTCAATTCGAAACGCTCTCAAGCATCTTTGCCAATACCGGCATCATCAAGCGCCACGGCGTCAAGCCGTTCGACTGGTATCTCGAACGGCGCGGCTGGCCGGAGCGCACCAAGGCCTTTCTCGAGGGCGCCGAGGCGCTGTTCGTCGACGCCGCCTCAAAGGCGCTGGCGGACGCGCAATTATCCGCGCGTGATATCGACACCATCGTCACCGTCTGCTCCACCGGCATCGCAACGCCGAGCCTGGAGGCCCGCATCGCCGGCCGCATGGGATTCCGCTCCGACGTGACGCGCGTGCCGGTGTTCGGGCTTGGCTGCGCCGGCGGCGTTTCGGGACTGTCGATCGCGGCAAGGCTGGCGCAGGCGCGGCCGGGCAGTAACGTGCTGTTGGTGGCGGTCGAGCTTTGTTCGCTGGCGCTTCGGCTCGACGAACTCACCAAGGCCAACATCGTCGCCACCAGCCTGTTCGGCGACGGCGCCGCCGCCATCATCCTGCGCGCCGGCGACGGCGGCGCCACGACCATCGAGCATTCCGGCGAACATCTGTGGCCGGATACGCTCGGCATCATGGGCTGGAATGTCGATCCCGAAGGTTTTGGCGTGATCTTCCAGCGCACCATTCCGAACTTTGTCACCGAGAACCTCAACCCCGCGCTGACACGGATCCTCGCGGCCATGGGGCTGACGATGGCGGATATCGACCGCTTCATCTGCCATCCCGGCGGCGCGCGGGTGATTAGCGCGCTAGAGACCGCATTGGCGCTGCATCAGGGCACGCTCGACCATGAGCGGCAGGTGATCGCCGATTGCGGCAACATGTCGGCACCCACCGTGTTGTTCGTGCTCGAACGCGCGCGCAACGCAGGCTTGCCGCCGCGTTCGCTGCTGACCGCGCTCGGACCCGGCTTCACCGCCAGTTGCGTTACGCTGCGGCACGCCGCTTGACCACGGCCGAAATCATCCTTGCACTGGTCACGCTGCAGCGGGCCGGAGAACTCGTTGTGGCCCATCGCAACACGCGCCGACTGATGGCGCGCGGCGCCGTGGAACTGGCGTCGGGACATTATCCGTTTGTGGTCGCGGTGCATGCCGGCTGGCTGATCTCGCTATGGGTATTTGGACGCGACCAGCCGGTGAATGCCATCGCGCTTTCGGCCTATCTCGTGCTCCAGGGCCTGCGCGGCTGGGTGTTCTGGACGCTAGGCGCGCGATGGACGACGCGGATTATCGTGCTACCGGGAGAGCGACTGGTGTCGGCCGGTCCCTATCGATATCTGTCGCATCCCAATTATGCCGTGGTGGCCGGGGAGATTGCCGTGCTTCCCTTGGTGTTGCACCTGCCATGGATCGCTGCGATCTTTACCATCCTCAATGCGGGTGTGCTTGCGATCCGGATTCGCGCCGAAAATCGCGCACTCGCGATGCAAACATGAGTGACCAGCCGATAGCCGAGCCGGGCGCCGCGACATGGCTCGGCTTTGTCCTGATGTGCCTCGGCATGTTCATGGCGATCCTCGACATCCAGGTGGTCGCGACGTCGCTGCCGGCGATCCAGCACGCGCTGGCAATTTCACCCGATGCCATCAGCTGGATTCAAACCGCGTATCTGATCGCGGAAATCGTCGCGATCCCGTTGACCGGATGGCTGACGCGGGTGCTGACCCTGCGCTGGCTGTTCGTATCGGCGGTCGGCCTTTTCACGATTGCCTCGATCGGTTGCGCGTCGAGCGGTAGTTTTGCGATGCTGATCGGCTTCCGCGTGCTGCAAGGCTTTGCCGGGGGAACGCTGATCCCGGCAGTGTTTTCCGCGGTGTTCCTGCTGTTTCCGCTGCGCCTGCATCCGATCGCCACCACGATGGCCGGCGTCATGGCGGTGCTGGCGCCCACCATCGGGCCCGTGGTCGGCGGCTGGATCACCGAGACCTATTCGTGGCACTGGCTGTTCCTGATCAACGTGATCCCCGGCATCGTCGCCGTGTCCGCCACGCCTTGGCTGCTGCCGCGCGAAAAACCCGATTTTCGCGCGTTCGCCGCACTCGACCGCGTTTCGCTCACGCTGATGGCCGCAAGCCTGGCGAGCCTGGAGATCGCGCTGAAGCAAGCGCCGCAATCGGGCTGGCTTTCGCCGGCTTGTGGCTCTCTTTTGTTGCTGAGCGCCACTGCCGCGACGTTGTTCGCCAAACGAACCCTCAAGGCCACCCATCCCGTGGTCGATCTGTCGACACTGGGCACGCGCTCGTTCGCGATCGGTTGCGCGCTCAGCTTCTGCCTCGGCGTCGGATTATTCGGCTCGGTCTATCTGATGCCGGTGTTTCTGGCCTTTGTGCGCGGCCACGACGCTTTCGAGATCGGCACCATCATGCTGGTCACCGGGCTCTCGCAACTGATCGCAGCACCGATTGCCGGCGCGCTGGAAAGCCGATGCGATCCGCGCCTGCTGTCGGCTGTGGGTTTTTGTCTTTTCGCGCTCGGGCTCGGTTGCAGCGCGTTTCAGAGCCGCACTGCCGATTTCGGCGAGATGTTCTGGCCGCAGGTGCTGCGCGGCGTCGCCATCATGTTTTGCCTGCTGCCGCCGACCCGGCTTGCACTCGGCGCGCTGGCGGCAGCACGGGTGCCCGATGCCAGCGGCCTGTTCAATCTGATGCGAAACCTCGGTGGCGCGATCGGGATCGCGCTGATCGACACCATCCTCTATGGCCGCACCGGAGGCCACGCCGAAGCGCTGCGCGACCGACTGATGGCCGGAGACGTCACCGCGGCGCGGGCGATCGGGCTCGACGTCCAGCTCTTCACCCACCGGCCTCCCGGCGTATCCGATGCCACCGTGGAAGCCTATCTGCGGCCGATGGTCGAGAAGGCCGCCTTCGCGCTCTCCACCAACGAAGCCTGGGCGCTGCTCGCCGGCGTGGCGCTGTTGGGAGTTCTGCTGGTGCCGTTCGCGGGATCGCCACCATTAGGCAGCGACGCGATCGCGGACGCCGTCAACGACGTCAATCCTTGAACGGTTCGACGTCGCGCCGCCGGCCGAGCATGAAGGCGTCGGCGACATGGAGCAGCGGCGACAGGTCGACGTCGGAAACACCATTGGCGATCAGTTCGATGAAGCGGCGATAGATCGCCGGATATTCCGCCTTCGGCTCGTCGACCAGCGTGCGGTCGTTATGGATCAGGCGGCGGCCGCCGGACGCCAAGGCCAAGCACCCGGCGTCGGTCTCGATCTGGATATGCCAGGTCTGCGGACCGGTCTGGCGCCAATCGAATTCGGCGCGGATCGGCAGACCGCGATCGTCGGAGAAGCCGAGATTGGCCGCGATCGGCGTCGCCCGGTTGCGCGGGAAGCACAGTTCGGCCTCGGTGAGGAAGAACGGCCGCGGCAGAATGCGCGTCATGATCGAAAGCGCGTTGATGCCGGGATCGAAGACGCCGAACCCGCCCGGCTGCCAGATCCAGGCCTGACCTGGATGCCAGACGGTGACGTCTTCCTTCCATTCGACGACGACCGACTTGATCGTACGCTCGGCAAGGAAAGCACGCGCCGGTTCGACGGCGGGAGCGAAACGGGAATGCCAGGCCGCGAACAGCGCGCGTCCGGCTTGCCGCGCCGTCGCAATCAGCGGCGTCAGTTCGCTGACACTGGCGCCCGGAGGTTTTTCCAGCAGCACATGCTTGCCGGCCTTCAACGCCGCCGTGGCCAGCGCCTGACGTGCTTGCGGTGGCGTGCAGAGCGCCACGGCATCGACCGGATGGTCGGCCGCGAGCATGTCATCGAGCGTCGCGAAATGCGCGATGCCGTCCATCGTGGCGTTTGGATCGACGACCGCGGTGAGTTCGATGCCATCGGTGCCGGATATCGCGGCGACATGGCGATCCCTCGCGATCTTGCCAAGACCGACGATAGCGAGGCGAATGGCTGTCACGGCGACTTGTCCCGAGGCTGGAGAAACGGTGACGGCGAGGTTATTTACCCCACCGCAGCACCAATGGACCGAGATGGTGTGCAATCTCGATCAAACCTGCTCGTACGGCCGGGTGTAACGGCTGCAGCGGCAGGCGCACGGTTTCGTGCCGGATGACACCGCCCTCCTTCATCAGCGCTTTGCAGGCGATCAGGCCGCACTGGCGATTTTCGTAATTGATCAGCGGCAGCCAGCGCTCATAGGCCGCGATCGCCTGGTCGCGACGGCCGGCGAAATACGCATCCGTGATCTGGCGGATACCGTCGGGATAGCCGCCGCCGGTCATCGCGCCGGTCGCGCCGGCATCGAGATCGGCCATCAACGTGATCGCCTCCTCGCCGTCCCACGGGCCTTCGATCGCCTCGCCGCCGAGCGCGATCAGCTCGCGCAATTTGGCGGCGGCCTGCGGCGTCTCGATCTTGAAATACGAGATGTTCTCGAGCTCCCGCGCCATCCGCGCCAGGAAGGCCGGGGGAAGCGGCGTGCCAGCGACCGGGGCGTCCTGAATCATGATGGGGATGGAGACCGCCTCCGAGACGGTCCGGTAGAATTGGTAGATCGCCGCTTCTCCGACCCGGATCGTGGCGCCGTGATAGGGCGGCATCACCATGACCATCGCGGCGCCGGCCTGTTGCGCGCGCCTCGAGCGCTCGGCGCAGATGTGCGACGCAAAATGCGTGGTCGTGACGATGACCGGGACGCGGCCCGCGACATGGTGCAACACTGCGTCGAGCACTTGGTCACGCTCGGCGTCGGTCAGCACGAATTGCTCGGAGAAATTGGCGAGGATGCAGAGCCCGTGCGAGCCCGCGTCGATCATGCAGTCGACGGCGCGCTTCTGGCCGTCGAGATCGAGCCGGCCATCGCCGTCGAACACCGTCGGCACCACCGGAAATACGCCCCGATAAGGCCGCCGAACGCTGGAGCTTGCCATGGCCATCCTCCTTTTTGTTACGGTTGTCGGGCTGGCCACAGCCTGATTCAACGCGTTGGATCACCCTAGCGCCTTTTCCTTCCCGATTGAATCGGAACGAGGCGTCCATCTGCTTTTTTGCCGCATTTCTTCACAGCAACCAGTGACCGCTTCGCGCAAAAAAGCTCTGGCTACATCCTTTCGGTCGACCATGGGCGCTTCAAAACGTCCGGCTTCGCGCAATCGGTCGGGAACTGTGCTTTTTGGGTCGCATGTATTCGGCAATCTCTGCGGGTAGTGGGCGGATTCGCTGGCAGGAAGTGCCGCATAGTCCTAGAATTCTTTCTGAATATTAATGCGATAATCGCTGTTGGAAGCGTTTCTGCGTGCCCCTGAGCAGTTGCGGAATATTATTCAAAACGCCTACAATGACCGGCCCGTCACGGTTTGTTTGAGCGACCTCCCCCTCGACCGGCCACGCAACAATGAGGCCTGCAAGATGAACGAAAACTCGGTGATGGAACGTTCATGAATCAACCAATCAAACCTCCCCAGGAAGCCAAACCTACCCGCGAAGCCGCGCCGGCCGCCCCCAGGCCGCGATCGGCTTGGCGCCTGGTCGGTACATGCCTGCTGTTGCTGCTGATCGTGGCCGGCATCGTCTGGTGGACCAAGCAGCAGAGCGCGCCACCAGCGCAGAACGGTCGCGGAGCCGCGCCGATGTCGATCGTGCCCGAGGCAGTCACCAAGGGCGACATCAACGTCAACATCAATGCGCTCGGGACGGTCACCTCGCTCGCCACCGTCACCATTCGAAGCCAGATCTCGGGCTACTTGCAGAAGGTGGTTTTTACCGAAGGCGACGAGGTCAAGAAGGGCGATCTGATCGCTGAAATCGACCCGCGGCCGTATGAAGCCACCCTCGCCCAGGCCAACGGCAATCTGGCGCGCGACCAGGCGCTGCTCAAGGGCGCGCAGGTGGATCTCGCCCGCTATCAGGGGCTCGCCGCGCAGAATGCGGTGCCGCGCCAGACACTCGATACCCAGGTGGCACTCGTCGCACAGGATCAGGGCACGGTGGAAGCCGACAAAGCCACGGTCAAGTCCGCGGAAGTGAACCTGCAATATACCCGTATCCTGTCGCCGCTGGACGGCCGCGTCGGCCTGCGCCAGGTCGACCAGGGCAATTATGTGACCGCGGGCGATACCAACGGTCTTGTCGTCATCACGCAGCTCAAGCCGATCAGCGTGCTGTTCACGGTGCCTGAGGATAATCTACAGGCGATCTCCAAGCGCCTGCAGGCCGGCGCGGGGCTGCCGTCCGCGGCCTTCGACCGCAGCGGCGCCAAGAAAATCGCCGACGGCACCTTGCAGACGTTTGACAGCCAGATCGATCCGACCACCGGAACGATCAAGCTGCGCGCGCAATTTCCGAACGCGACGGAAGCGCTTTATCCGAATCAGTTCGTGAATATCCAGCTCCTGCTCGATACCCACAAGGACGTCACCATCATGCCGACGGCGGGCGTGCAGCGCGGTGTGCCCGGCACGTTCGTCTATCTGGTCAACGCCGACAACACGGTCTCGGTTCGCAAGATCGATCTCGGCGTGACCGATGGCGATCGCGTCGAGGTTCGCTCCGGTTTGCAGCCGGGCGATAAAATCGTGGTCGATGGCGCCGACAAGCTGCGCGACGGCGCCAAGATCAACGTCCGCGCCGAAGCTGCGGGTGCCACTGCCCCCGCAGCCGGCGGCGCAGCCGCGCCCGGCCCGGACAAGGCCGGCAAGAAGCAGGGCTCGGATGGCGGACCAAAGCCGGACAGCCAACAGAAGCCAGACGCCGGACAAAAACAATGAGCCCGTCGCAACCGTTCATCATGCGGCCGGTTGCGACCACGCTGCTGATGATAGCTATTATGCTGTCCGGCTTGCTGGCGTTCAGGTTCCTGCCGGTCGCTGCATTGCCTGAAGTCGATTACCCGACCATTCAGGTGCAGACCTTCTATCCCGGCGCGAGCCCCGACGTGATGACGTCGTCGGTGACCGCGCCGCTGGAGGTACAGTTCGGCCAGATGCCGAATCTCAACCAGATGAGTTCGGTGAGTTCGGCCGGCGCCTCGGTCATCACGCTGCAGTTCGGCCTGAGCATTTCGCTCGACGTCGCCGAGCAGGAGGTGCAGGCGGCCATCAACGCCGCCGGCAATCTCTTGCCCTCCGACCTGCCCGCGCCGCCGATCTACGCCAAGGTCAACCCCGCCGACGCGCCGATCCTGACGCTCGGACTGACGTCGAAAACCATGCCGCTGACCCAGGTCGAGGATTTCGTCGACACCCGTCTGGCGCAAAAGATCTCCCAGCTTCCCGGCGTCGGCCTCGTCAGCATCTCCGGCGGCCAGCGGCCGGCGGTACGCATCCAGGCCGACATCCGCAAGCTCGCCGCCTACGGCCTGAACATCGACGACCTGCGCACCACACTCGGCAACGCCAACATCAACACGCCCAAGGGCAATTTCGACGGCGCGATGCGCGCCTACACCATCAACGCCAACGACCAGATCAGGAACGCCTCCGACTACAAGTCGCTGATCGTCGCCTACAAGAACGGTTCGCCGGTGCGGCTCAGCGACGTCGGCGACGTGACCGACGGCGCCCAGAACGACAAGCTCGGCGCCTGGATGAACGAAACGCCGGCGATCATCCTGAACATCCAGCGGCAGCCGGGCGCCAACGTCATCGCGGTGGTCGAAGGCATCAAGGCGCTGTTGCCGCAATTGCAGGCCACATTGCCCACCGCGATCGATCTCAGCATCCTCACCGACCGCACCGTGACGATCCGCGCCTCGGTGGAGGATGTCGAATTCGAGCTGTCGCTCGCCGTGATGCTCGTGGTGCTCGTGATCTTCGTGTTCCTGCGCAACGCGCGCGCCACCCTGATCCCGAGCCTTTCGGTGCCGCTGTCGCTGGTCGGCACGCTGGGGGCGATGTATCTGTTCGGCTTCAGCCTCAACAATCTCTCGCTGATGGCGCTGACCATCGCCACCGGTTTCGTGGTCGATGACGCCATCGTGG
The DNA here is from genome assembly GCF_009766005.1 of Bradyrhizobium sp. S69. Lineage (GTDB taxonomy): Bacteria > Pseudomonadota > Alphaproteobacteria > Rhizobiales > Xanthobacteraceae > Bradyrhizobium. Next base: position 179,575 of record NZ_LMUK01000043.1, read on the forward strand.
TGATCGAGAACATCTCCCGCTACATCGAGGAAGGCGAGCAGCCGTTGCAGGCGGCGCTGAAAGGCTCCGCGCAGATCGGTTTCACCATCATCTCGCTGACGGTTTCGCTGATCGCGGTGCTGATCCCGCTGCTGTTCATGGGCGACGTGGTCGGACGGCTGTTCCGGGAATTCGCCATCACGCTGTCGGTCACGATCCTGATCTCGGCCGTGGTGTCGCTGACCCTGGTGCCGATGGCCTGCGCCAAGCTGCTCAAGCCTGAAACCGAAACCCACGAAAACGCATTTCAGCGCTACAGCCGCGAAGGCTTCGACAAGATCATCGAGTTGTACGGCCACGCGCTCAACTGGGTGCTCGATCGTCAGACCTTCGTACTGTTGATCGCGCTCGGCACCTTCGCGCTCACCGCGTATCTCTACATCATCATTCCCAAAGGCTTCTTCCCGCTTCAGGATACCGGCGTCATCCAGGCGATTTCCGAAGCGCCGCAATCGGTATCCTATGCGGCGATGGCCGAGCGGCAACAGCAACTGGCCAGCGTCATCCTGAAGGATCCCGAAGTCGAAAGCCTGTCGTCGTTCATCGGCGTCGACGGCACCAACACCACGCTCAACAGTGGACGCATCCTGATCAACCTCAAGCCGTATGACCAGCGTAAATCCGGCATCACGGCGATCATGAAGCGCATCAAGGAGGCGACGGCGTCGCTGACCGGCATCAGCCTCTACATGCAGCCGGTGCAGGACTTGACGATCGAGGGCACCGTCAGCCGAACGCAATATCAATTCATCCTGGAGGATGCCGATCCGAACCAACTGGCCGAATGGGCGCCCAAGCTCGTCGACAAGCTCAACCAGCTTCCGCAGTTCTCCGACGTCAGCAGCGACATCTCGGCATACGGGCTTTCGGTCTTCGTGCAGATCGACCGCGACCAGGCCGCCCGCTTCGGCATCACGCCCGCCACCATCGACAACGCGCTCTATGATTCCTACGGCCAGCGTATCGTCTCCACCATCTTCACCAACTCGAACCAGTACCGCGTCATCCTCGAAGCCGACCCCAGCCTGCAAACCTCGTTGAAATCGCTATCTGACATCTACCTGCCGTCATCGGTCGGCAGCACGCCGGTGCCGCTGGCGGTGATGGCCAAGATGCGGGAGGAGACCGCGCCGTTGCAGGTGTCGCATCTCGGGCAGTTTCCGGCCGCCACCATCTCCTTCAACCTGGCGCCTGGTGCAGCCCTCGGCGACGCCGTGACGGCGATCAAGCAGGCGCAGACCGATATCGGCCAGCCGCTCGGCGTCATCACCAGTTTCCAGGGCGCCGCGCTGGCGTTCCAGTCATCGCTTTCCAACCAGCTGTTCCTGATCCTGGCCGCGATCGTCACGGTCTATATCGTGCTCGGCGTGCTCTATGAGAGCTTCATCCATCCCGTCACCATTCTCTCGACGCTGCCGTCCGCCGGCATCGGCGCGCTGCTGGCGTTGATGGCGGGCGGCAATGATCTGACGATCGTCGCCATCATCGGCATCATCCTCTTGATCGGCATCGTGAAGAAAAACGCGATCATGATGATCGACTTCGCGCTGGACGCCGAGCGCAACGAGGGCAAGCCGCCGCGCGAGGCGATCTATCAAGCCTGCCTGCTGCGGTTCCGGCCCATCCTGATGACCACCATGGCCGCCGTGCTCGGTGCGCTGCCGCTGATGCTCGGCACCGGCGCCGGCTCCGAACTGCGGCACCCACTCGGCATCTCCATCGTCGGCGGCCTGCTGGTCAGTCAGTTGCTGACGCTGTTCACCACCCCCGTGATCTATCTCTGGTTCGACCGTCTGGCGGTGCGCTTTGCGGGCCGCACGCGCGAGGCTGGGCCTGCGAACGAATTGAACTGAGCATCGAACTGAACCCATGGGCCCATCAACACCTTTCATTCGCCGGCCGGTCGCGACAACGCTGCTGACGTTTGGGCTTGCGGCGGCAGGCGTGGTGGCGTTTTTCAAGCTGCCGGTTTCGCCGCTGCCGCAGGTGGATTTTCCGACCATCTCGGTGCAGGCGACCTTGCCGGGTGCGAGCCCGCAGGACGTCGCAACCACGGTCGCAAGCCCGCTCGAGCGTCATCTCGGCCAGATCGCCGACGTCACCGAGATGACGTCCTCCTCTTCGGTGGGCTCGGTACGCATCACGCTGCAATTCGGATTGAACCGCGACATCGACGGCGCCGCGCGCGACGTGCAGGCCGCGATCAATGCGTCCCGTGCCGACCTGCCGACCAGCCTGAGGGCCAACCCGACCTACAAGAAGGTCAATCCCGCCGACGCCCCGATCCTGATCATGACGCTGACGTCGGACACCATGGGACGCGGCGACCTCTACGACGCCGCATCGACCGTGCTGGCGCAGAAACTGTCGCAGGTCGAGGGCATCGGCGAAGTCGGCGTCAGCGGCAGTTCGCTGCCCGCGGTGCGCGTCGATCTTATTCCACAGGCGGTGTACAAATACGGCATCGGCCTGGAAGACGTCCGCGCCGCGCTTGGAAGCGCCAATGCCCATAGCCCGAAGGGCGGCATCGACGTCGGCGACCAACGCTATCAGATCTATTCCAACGACCAGGCCAACAAGGCCGCGGACTACCAATCCCTGGTCGTTGCCTACCGTAACGGCTCGGCGGTGCATCTTTCTGACATCGGCGAGGTCACCGACGGCGTCGAAAACCTGCGCAACTCCGGCCTCGCCAACGGCAAGCCGGCGGTCCTGATCATCCTCTACCGGCAGCCGAACGCCAACATCATCAGCACCGTGGACCGGGTCAAGGCGCTGATGCCGCAATTGCAGGCTTCGATTTCGCCGGCGATCGAAATCGGAACCGCGGCGGACCGCTCCACCACCATTCGCACCTCGTTGCGCGACGTCGAGCGCACGCTGATCCTGGCGGTTCTCCTCGTCATCGTCGTGGTGTTCGCGTTCCTGCGGAACCTGCGCGCTACCCTGATCCCTGTCGTGGCGGTGTCGGTCTCGCTGATCGCGACGTTCGCCGCGATGTATCTGATGGGCTACAGCCTCGACAATCTCTCGCTGATGGCGCTGACGGTGGCGACCGGGTTCGTCGTCGACGATGCCATCGTGGTGCTCGAAAACATCACCCGCCACCTCGAGGACGGGCTGTCGCCGCTGGAAGCGTCCATCAAGGGCGTCGGCGAAGTCGGCTTCACCGTGCTGTCGATGAGCATCTCCCTGATCGCGGTCTTCATCCCGATCCTGCTGATGGGCGGCATTGTCGGCCGCCTGTTCCGCGAATTCGCGATGACGATCTCGATTGCGATCCTGATCTCGCTGGCGATCTCGTTGGCCACCACCCCGATGATGTGCGCCGTGCTGCTGCGTGGCGAGACCGGCGAAGGCCACGGACGGCTCTATCGGGTCAGCGAGCGCTTTTTCGAAGCGATGCTCAATTTCTACCGGCGAACGCTGACGTCGGCGCTCAGGCACCCGGGCCTGATGATGCTGGTTTTCTTTGTGACGGTCGGCCTTAGCGTCTATTTGTACGTCGTCATTCCAAAGGGCTTCTTCCCGCAGCAGGACACCGGAAGACTGGTCGGCTCGATCCAGGCCGACCAGAGCATTTCCTTTCAATTGATGCAGCAGAAGCTGGCGCAGTTCGTCTCCACCATCAAAAAGGATCCTGCGGTCGAAACCGCGGTCGGCTTCACTGGCGGCGGCCAGACCAATTCCGGTTTCGTGTTCGTATCGCTGCTGCCGTTGTCCGAACGCCATATCTCCGCCGACGGCGTCATCGCGCGGCTGCGGCGTGCCATGGCGGTGATACCTGGAGCGACCCTGTTTCTGCAGGCCGTGCAGGACATTCGTGTCGGCGGCCGCGCCAGCAACGCGCAGTATCAATACACGCTGCAGGGCCCCACATTGGAGGAGCTCAATGAATGGTCGCCGAAGATCGCGGCCGCGCTGCAAAGCGTGCCCCTCCTCACCGACGTCAACAGCGACCAGCAGAACAAGGGGCTCGAATCCGACCTCGTGATCGACCGCGATGCCGCGGCCCAGCTTGGGATCACCGTCAGCCAGATCGACAACACGCTCTATGACGCATTCGGCCAGCGCCAGGTATCGACCATCTACGTCGCCCGCAACCAGTATCACGTGATCATGGAAGTGGCGCCGCGGTTCTGGCAAAACCCGGAGACGCTCAAGGACGTCTATGTCAGCACGTCGGGCGGATCGGTCACCGGTTCGCAAGCCACCAACGCCGTCTCGGGAACCGTGGTGGCTCCCGGCGTTTCGACCACCTCCGCCAACGCACAAGCCGCGCGCAATGCCGCCACCAACTCGATCGGCCTGACCGGCAACGGCGCGGCCTCGACCGGTGCTGCGGTTTCCACCAGTCAGGAGACCATGATTCCGTTGTCGGCGGTGGCGCGGTTCAAGCAAGGCTCGACGCCGCTCGCGGTCAATCATCAAGGCCTCTTGGTCGCCAATACCATTTCGTTCAACCTGGCACCCAATGCATCGCTCAGCGATGCCGTCAGCGCGGTCGACGCCACCATGAACCGGATCGGCGTGCCCTCGACCATTCGCGGCACCTTCCAGGGCACGGCGAAGGCTTTTCAGGATTCGCTCAGCAACGAGCCTTATTTGATCTTGGCGGCGCTGGTCACGATCTACATCGTGCTCGGCGTGCTCTACGAAAGCTACATCCATCCACTGACGATCCTGTCCACGTTGCCGTCCGCCGGCGTCGGCGCCCTGCTCGCTTTGATGGCCTTCCACACCGAATTCAGCATCATGGCGTTGATCGGCGTCATTCTCCTGATCGGCATCGTCAAGAAGAATGCGATCATGATGATCGATTTCGCGCTTGAGGCCGAACGCGGCCGCGGGCTCAATTCCTTCGATGCGATCTACGAAGCCTGCCTGCTGCGCTTCCGGCCGATCATGATGACGACGATGGCCGCGCTGCTCGGCGCGGTGCCGCTCGCGATCGGCATGGGCGATGGCGGCGAGCTGCGGCAGCCGCTCGGGATCGCGATCGTCGGTGGCCTCATCCTGAGCCAGATCCTGACCCTCTATACGACGCCGGTGATCTACTTGTGTCTGGACCGGCTTCGGCTGTGGAGCCAACGCCTCTGGCGCGGCGGTGCGGTGCCGCACCCGCCCCGTCCCACGCTGCAGCCGGGCGAATAAAACAGATGTCAACAACAACCCTTATCAGAGACCTAGCGCTTGACCGGGCCCTGTGCGATGCCGGGGTCGAAGCATGGTGTTTTTTGCGGATGCGGGGACGCAGCACGCCCCTGAAGTCGAGGCTTGAGCCGGTGCCCCATGAGTGACGTTGCGTATCCATCAAAATCCCCAGCGACACGACGGCGCGGCCGGATTGGCATCGGGCCCGCACTCGCGGCACTTCTGCTCGCACCCGGCCTGTCCGGCTGTATCCTCGGCTCCGAACGGCCCGAACTCAACGTTGAGGTTCCCGGCGGCTATCGCGAGGCATCGAAGCGCGCGCCGGACGCCGCCGTTCCGGCGCTGGACTGGTGGCGCGGCTTTCGCTCCAAAGAGCTGACCTCGCTGATGGAAGACGCGCAGATATTCAATCTCGACATCGCGGTGGCGATTGCCCAGATCGTGCAAGCCGATGCACAGGTCGGCGTGTCGGGAGCGCCGCTGCTGCCATCGATCAGCGGTTCGGTCAACGCCGAGCAGGAGCATTTCGGATCGGCAGCCAGTAGCTCCAGCAGTTCCAGCAGCGGCCTCACCGGCCTTTCCAGCGGCAGCGGGTCGAACTTCTCGACCTACAGCGCCGGCCTTACCGCAAGCTACATGCTCGATTTCTGGGGCAAGAACCAGGCAACCCTTCGCGCGGCGGAGGAAACCGCGACATCGTCCCGCTACAACCGCGAAGTCGTGACGCTGTCGACAATCGTCACCGTCGCCAACACCTACTTCCAGGTGCTGGCCGCGCAGGACGAACTGCGCGTCGCCCGCCGCAATTTGGCCGCCGCCGAACGCATCATGACGCTGATCAACCAGCAATTCGCGGGCGGAACCGCCTCGCAGCTCGATGTGTCGCAGCAGCAGGCACTGGTGTCCACCGAGCGCGCGGCGATCCCGCCGCTCGAAGTCACGCTCAAGCAGAATATCTACGCGCTGGCACTGCTGGTGGCGCGCGCGCCGGCCAACTTCAACGTCAGCGGCGGCGCGCTGACCTCGATCGTGGTTCCCAGGGTAACGCCGGGCCTGCCCTCCGAACTGCTCTATCAGCGGCCGGACGTCCGGCAGGCCGAGGCGCAGCTCGCCTCTTCCAACTTCAGCGTCGAGTCGGCACGGGCCGCCTTCTTCCCGCAGATCCAGTTGACCGCGACCACCGGCGTACAGAGCGCCGCGCTGGCGGCATTGTTCGGACCGGGCGCCTGGTATTATACGCTCGCGGCAGGGCTGACCCAGCCGCTTTTCGACGGCTTCCTGCTGGAAAGCCAGTTGAAGCAGGCCAAGGGCGTACAACTGCAATACTTGCAGGCCTATCGCAAGGCGGTGCTGTCGGCCTTCGCCGACGTTGAGAAGGCGCTGGTCGCCTTGTCGCAGACCACCTTGCAGGAGCGGCTGCAGATCGAAGCCGTCAGCAATTCGCGCAAGGCCTTCGACGTCTCGGAGGTCCAGTTGCGCGCCGGCACAATCAACCTGATCACGGTGCTGCAAACCCAGCAAACATTGCTGACCGCCGAGAACACGCTGGCGCAGGTGCGGCTGACCAAGCTTTTGGCCGCCTCCAGCCTGTTCCAGGCGCTGGGTGGCGGATGGACGCCGGACGGCAAGCTCGCAGCGCTGCAACCGGCGGAGGCCAAGCCATGAGGCGCCGAGCCAAGACACCGACCATGACACGGACGATGTTCGCCGCGACGATCTGGATGGCCGCCAACGCCGGTTTGACGGCCGGCTTGATCGCGGCCATCGGGCCTTCGCCCGCTTCTGCGCAGGCCGCCAACAACACGCCGCTGGCGTTCGGCATGAATGTCGATGAAGCCTCGACGGCGTTGGGGACGAGCCTCGTGTATGTCCGGGGCCGCCCCGGCAACGAGATGTTTCTGGCCTTGCCCAACGTGAAAGGCAGCGCCTTGTCGGATCGCAGGGACGGCCTCTATCTGCAATTCCGGCGCGGCAAGCTCGAAGGCTGGAAAGGCGATTGGGGGACGAACAAGCCATGTTGCAGATGATGGCGCGATCATGAGCAGATTGAGAATTTTGATGGCAGCAACCTGCGCGCTCGCATCGGCCAGCGCCGGATCGGCGTTGGCGCAAAGCACGCACCAGCCGTTTTTGCAGCGGGATGTACCGCCCACCGCCTGGCATTTCGACCAGCGCGACGACGACCGGGATTTCCAGAACAACGGCTTTTTCCCCGGCGATTTCGCCGCCAATCCCGCTAGCGCATGGATCGGCGCAGCCGGCCTGTTCGGCTTCACCCCGTCGGGCGGATCGCATTTTGGTCCGATCTACTGCACGCGGCGATATCGTTCTCACAATCGCGCGCCCGGCTATTTCCAGGGCGAAGACGGCGTCTGGTATCGCTGTCATCGTTAACAACGACACGCCCAGGCCTTTCGAACTGCCTTTTCGAAATGCCTTTTCGGCCGCGTCAGATTAAAAATACGTAATATTGCCGTAAAATCGATGAGAACTAAGTGATTGGAAAATCCTTGTGTGCAATGCGAGAAGCTGGCGGCGTGATTTTTGCACCGCAACCGCTGTCCAGCGATTGATCGAGAATTGCACGAATGAATGCCATCGTCAGAATTGCCCTGAGCCGGCCCTACACGTTCGTCGTGCTGGCACTGCTGCTTCTGATCGTCGGGCCGCTCGCGGCGCTGCGAACCCCCACCGACATCTTTCCCGACATCCGCATCCCGGTGATCGGCGTGGTCTGGCAATATACCGGCCTGCCGCCGGACCAGATGGCCGGCCGTATCACCTCGCCGTTTGAGCGCACGCTGACGACTACCGTCAACGACATCGAGCATATCGTCGCCAATTCCTATAACGGCTTCGGCATCGTCAAGATCTTCTTCCAGCCCAATGTCGATATCCGCACGGCCAATGCCCAGGTCACCGCGATCTCGCAGACGCTGCTCAAACAGATGCCGCCCGGCGCGACGCCGCCATTGATCCTGAACTACAGCGCCTCCACGGTGCCGATCATCCAGCTCGCGCTGTCGGGCGAAGGCCTCACCGAACAGAACCTCGCCGATATCGGCATCAACCAGTTGCGCACGCCGCTGGTGACCGTCCCCGGAGCTGCGATCCCCTATCCCTATGGCGGCAAGCAGCGGCAGATCCAGATCGACCTCGATCCAACGGCGCTGCAATCCCGCGGGCTGTCGGGACAGGACGTCGCCAACACGCTGGCGGCGCAGAACCTGATCACGCCGGTGGGCACGGAAAAGATCGGCGGTTTCGAATACACCGTCCAGCTCAACAATTCGCCGCTCAAGATCCAGGAGCTTGGCGATCTGCCGATCAAGACCGTCAATGGCGCCATGGTCTATATCCGCGACGTCGCCACCGTCCGCGACGGCAACCCGCCGCAAACCAATATCGTGCATGTCGACGGCAACCGTTCGGTGCTGATGATGGTGCTGAAGGCGGGCTCGATCTCGACGCTCGATATCATCGCCGGCATCAAGCAGAAGGTGAAGGATTACAAATCCTCGCTGCCGGACGCGCTGAAGATCAATTTTATCGGCGACCAGTCGGTGTTCGTGCGCGGTGCGATCACCGGCGTGGCGCGCGAGGGCGTCATTGCCGCGGTACTGACCAGCGTGATGATCCTGTTGTTCCTGGGGAGCTGGCGTTCGACCATCATCATTGCCACCTCGATCCCGCTTGCGGTGCTCGGCTCCATCATCATGCTGGCGGCGATCGGCGAAACCCTCAACATCATGACGCTCGGCGGGTTGGCGCTCGCGGTCGGCATCCTGGTCGACGAAGCCACCGTGACGATCGAAAACATCAACTACCATCTGGAACAAGGCAAAGAAGTCGAGGAAGCGATCCTGGATGGCGCCAACCAGATCGTGGTGCCGGCGTTCGTGTCGCTGCTGTGCATCTGCATCGTGTTCATTCCGATGTTCTTCCTTTCCGGCATCGCACGCTTTCTGTTCGTGCCGATGGCCGAAGCCGTGATGTTCGCCATGGTCTGGTCGTTCGTCCTGTCGCGCACGCTGGTGCCGACGATGGCGAAGTATCTGCTGCATGCGCACGTGCATCATGAAGGCGGCGCGCCGCATTCGCACAATCCGCTGGTGCGGTTTCAGCGCGGCTTCGAGGCCGGGTTCGAGCGATTCCGCTCCGCCTATCACGACCTGCTCGGGCTGTCGCTGAAGCACCGTCCGACCTTCGTGATCGGCTTCATCAGCCTGGTCGCCGTATCCTTTGCGCTGGTGCCGTATCTCGGCCGCAACTTCTTCCCCTCGGTCGATGCCGGCCAGATCCTGATGCATGTGCGGACCCAGGTCGGCACCCGTGTCGAGGACGCCGCCAATCAGTTCGCCGATATTCAGAAGGCGATACGCACGGTCATTCCACCGGACCAGATCGAGACCATGGCCGACAATATCGGCATGCCGATCAGCGGCATCAACATGACCTACAACAACACCGGCGTGATCGGCCCGCAGGATGGCGACATCCAGATCAAGCTGAAGGAAGACCACGAGCCGACCGAAGTTTACGTCAAGGCGCTGCGCGAAAAGCTGCCCAATCTGTTCCCCGGCGTGACGTTTGCATTCCTGCCGGCCGACATCGTCAACCAGATCCTCAATTTCGGTGCGCCGGCGCCGATCGACGTCGAGGTGCGCGGCGCTAATCTCGACGGCAACTTCGCCTATGCCAACAATCTGCTGGCGAAAATCCGCCGGATTCCCGGCGTCGCCGACGCGCGTATCCAGCAATCGACGCGTAACCCGAGCTTCAACGTCGATGTCGACCGCACCCGCGCGCAATTTGTCGGCCTGACCGAACGCGATGTCGCCAACAGCATGGTGGTCAATCTCGCCGGCAGTTCGCAGGTGGCGCCGACCTACTACCTCGATCCGAAAAACGGCGTGTCCTACTCGATCGTGCTGCAAACGCCGCAATATCAGCTGGACTCGCTGAGCTCGCTGGAAACCCTGCCGATGACCGGCGCCAATGGCACGCCGAGCCCGGTGATCCTCGGCGGCATCGCCAGCATTAAACGGACGACGTCGAACGCGGTGGTGTCGCAATACGACATTCAATCGCTGGTGCAGATCTATGCCACGCCGCAGGGACGCGATCTCGGATCGGTGGCGGCCGACATCCGCAAGACCATCAGCGAGAACGCCAGTGCGCTGCCCAAGGGCAGCTCGGTGGCGCTGGTCGGCCAGGTGCAGACCATGGAGAGCTCGTTCTCCGGCCTGCTGTTCGGATTGCTGGGCGCCGTGGTGCTGATCTATCTGTTGATCGTGGTGAACTTCCAGTCGTGGTCCGATCCGTTCGTGATCATCACGGCGCTGCCGGCGGCGCTGGCCGGCATCGTCTGGATGCTGTTCATCACCCACACCACGCTCTCGGTGCCGGCCTTGACCGGCGCCATCATGTGCATGGGCGTCGCCACCGCCAACAGCGTGCTGGTGATCAGTTTCGCCCGCGAGCGTTATGCCGAACTCGGCGATCCGATCGCCGCTGCCCTCGAAGCCGGCTTCGTCCGCATTCGTCCTGTCATGATGACCGCTTTGGCGATGATTATCGGCATGCTGCCGATGGCGCTCGGGCTCGGCGAAGGCGGCGAGCAGAACGCACCGCTCGGACGCGCGGTGATCGGCGGGCTGTTGTTTGCGACCGTGGCCACCCTGATGTTCGTTCCCGTGGTGTTCAGCATGGTGCACAGCAAGCGCGAGGATGCCGCCGAGATCGAAAATCAGAAATTCGAGGGCTATCCCCGCGCGGCCGAGTGACGCTAAGCTCGGCTGCGACGACGACAAGCCAAGACAAGAACAAGACAAGGGGAGAAGGCCATGGCTGGGAACAGCAGGGTGCGGAGCGTTGAAACGCTCGCGTGCGACGCCGGCTGGCGTAACTATCATTTCGTCAAGATCACCACCGAAGACGGCGTCGTCGGCTACAGCGAATTCGACGAAGGTTTTGGCTCCCCCGGCCTCGGTGCCGCGATCGAACGGCTCGCGGTCCGCGTGGTCGGGCAGAACGCCCTGCAGCATGAGCGTATCTTCGCCGAACTGACGGCGGTGACGCGGCCCTCGACCGGCGGCGTCATCGCCCAGGCGCTGGGCGCCATCGAAAACGCGCTGCTCGACGTCAAGGGCAAGGTGCTGGGCGTGCCCTGCTATGAACTGCTCGGCGGCAAGATCCGCGACCGCATCCGGGTCTACTGGTCGCATTGCGCGACCTGGCGCATCAACCATCCGTCCTGGTACAAGCCGGCGATTACCGACCTTGATGGCGTCAAGGCGATCGGCCGCGAGGTGCGCGAGAAGAAATTCACCGCGCTGAAGACCAACATCTTCACCTACACCGACGGCAAGCCGCAGGGCTGGCGGCCCGGCTTCGGCGTGCCGTTCGAGCCAGAAATCAATGTCGACCGCCGGGTGTTGCGCGACCTGCGCATGCATCTGGAAGCGATCAGGGACGGCGCCGGGCCTGACGTCGATATCCTGCTCGATCTCAATTTCAACGCCAAGACCGAGGGCTATCTGAAGATCCTGCGCGAGATCGCCGACCTCGACATGTTCTGGATCGAGATCGACAGCTTCAGCCCCGAAGCGCTCGGCTATATCCGCCGCCACAGCCCGCACCCGATTTCGTCCTGCGAGACGCTGACCGGCTTGCGCGAGTTCCTGCCGTATTTCCGCGAGCAGGCGATGGATGTCGCGATCATCGACACGCCCTGGAACGGGGTGTGGCAGTCGATGAAGATCGCCGCCGCCGCGGAGGCCTGCGAGGTCAATGTCGCGCCGCATAATTTCTACGGCCACCTCTGCACCATGATGAACGCGCATTTCAGCGCGGCGGTGCCCAATCTGCGGATCATGGAAACCGATATCGACCGGTTGGCCTGGGACCACGAACTGTTCACGCATGCGCCCGAGATCATCGACGGCCATCTCATTATCCCCGACCGCCCGGGCTGGGGCACCGAGCCCAACGAGGAAGCCCTTCGCGCGCATCCGCCGAAAGGCAAAGGCGGCTTGCTGAGCTACGGCCAGAAGAACTGAGCGATTTGGTTTTCAAATGGCGCTTAAGCATCGTCATTGCGAGCGATAGCGACTTGTCCGCCGTAGCTCAAGGAGCGAAGGCGGAAGCAATCCAGGGCAACGAAGGAAGCTGGATTGCTTCGTCGCTTCGCTCCTCGCAATGACGACGCTGACGATACCCACCGCCGTCATACCCGCGCAGGCGGGTATCCAGTACGCCGCGAGTTTTCAGTTCCATCACGAGCGTCTCGGAATACTGGATCGTCCGCCTTCGCGGACGACGACGGTGGAGATGTAGTGCGGACACAACTCCGCATTCTCGCGACGGCATTCGCCCGAGTTTTGCCAGATACGTTCGCCCTAAATAAAGAGGGCGCAGGGAAGACCGGGTGCGCGCTGCACCCGCGGTCTCGCGTGCAAAGGTAGATAAAAAAAGCACACGAGCATACAGGTTCAGCGGAGGCAGTCCGGCCTTCCCTGCGCAATGGTGTTACAGCTTATATCGTGCTCTCCCCGGCGAGACCTTGGCTTGTTTGTCACCGTCATTCCCAAGAAGCGCGAGCTCCTTGCGAATTTGACACCGGCCATTGGGGCGTCAGGACCACACGACTTTGCCGTCCGCTCAAACGCTGTTCGTCAATAGCGTCCTCGCGTCCATCACACCCCGACCCGCGTTTCGTGACGAATGCGCATACGCCCCTCTGGTGGGACGGGATGGCACAAGAAGTGAAACTGATTTGCCTTGACGATCAAGCATGATCCGCTGCGACACATTGGCACGACGGGCAACTCAAAAAATGCTGTCAAGTTTTATTTGCTGAATCGACGCGTCTCTTAGTGCTGCGTCATCCCCGGGATGAACGCAATTGCGTTCACCCGTGAGGTGCGCGCACTTTCTTGCGCGCCTCAAAGGATGGCTACGCGCACTGCGCGGAACAACATCCTTCGAGGCTCGCAAGAGCTCGCACCTCAGGATGACGGTGCCGTTGCCTCACCCTACGAACTGCTCCCACAAGGGGAGAGGGAAGATCTCGGTTACTTCCAATCCAGTAGCGGAGTGCCGAATGCTCTTTTCCAGACCGTCAGGAAACGTGGAAACCAGGAGTGAGCGACAGCGCCCTGATACGCCCAGGTACAATATTTGAGGCCTTGTTCGGTCAGCAGTTCCTGATATCCGCCATGCAATTCGGTGGCGGCACGAATCGCGCTCAAGATCTCGCGCGCGCAGGAGCCGTAGGTATCGGTTGCTGAAAATTCGTCGAAGTCCAGCATGCGGTCGGCGAATTCGACATTGAATGTCGGCCAGGAAGAACGCCCCTGGTAGGATGGCGATGCGATCTTGTGGATCATCTTTCGGCGCGGGTTATCCACGGAGACCAGGAAGTGAAACGTGTTCGGCACGCGAAACCGCGGTTCGGCGATGATCAGATCCGTCGTGGCTGCGAACAACGCGCGCTCACTCCTGCGTTTTAAATCCCAAAATCCCCGCGGCACATTGACGAAGTCGAGCGCCACGCAAGACGAAGGCGCTTCGTTATCGCAATCCAGCGAATGACTGATATGGCCTCGCTTGCCGAACAGACTGAGCAGCTCGGCCTTATATCGTGAAAGTTCGCGCCCGAGCAGTTGCTCCAGCTCGTCGATGCCGATCACCTCGAGTTCGATGGCGCGCAGGAATGTCGCGTAGATGCACGCATTGGTGACGAAACGCCGGCGTTCGGCGCGGGTATCCGTCGCCGCGGAACGCGGTGCGGCGGCGTCACACAGCAGATAGCCGGCGCCGTCATCCTCGAACGGCTCCAGGGATCTTGCGAGTTCGACGATCGCTTTTTTCAGATCCTCGCGATATTCGACCAGCAACAGGCGGCCCGCATGGGCGCCCTGCGACAATCCCAGATACGACGCGGACGCCCTCTGGTCGGCGCCGATGATTTGCTCCAGACCTGCGAGGATACCCAGCAGCGTATCCGAAGGCCGCGCAAAATAATTGACGCCGATGTACCGATTGCGTCCTGCCGGGATAATGGTGGTGGTGACGACCCCGGCGCGAACCGCCTCCAGCATCAGCCGGACGCTTCTTTCGAGCAAACGAACCCGGCGAATGGCATCCTCGGAATCCATGATGGTGTCGGGATCGAGAACATCGGGATAGAACCAGGCAAAGTCCCGCGGATAATAGGCCGAGGCGTGCGGCGCTCCGGTGACGAGAAACGATTCCGTCGCGGAAAAGGCGCTGTTCATCGAGTCCGCGTACAGTCGATCGATTGCCGAAGATGAATGACGTGTCTTTCTGAGGAATCGATCACCGAGAAAATTTGCCGCCTGAATGCCGTTGGCAACGCAGGTGGCAACCGGACCCCGGTAAAACCGGTACTCGCTATCTCGCGAAACAGGGCTCTTCATATCCATCGATGAACAATGTCCTGAGGTATCGGGGAACGTTGTTTGGTACCCTAAACAGGGTTGATTCGTCCCTGTCAAATGCCCGCGATGCGCCCTCCCGGCAGGTTTGTGACATGCCGATTACGCCCTGAAGATGTCGGCTTGTCGGGATAGATCAGCATTCCGTCAACGCGGCGGAGGCAGCGGGCCCTTTCAACGAAGCAGCCCGATCACCTATGATCCCCCGCGACGGCATACCTCTGTCGGTGGGGATATTGAATGAGGCGACGCGAGTTCGTCACGGCAATAGGTGGTGCGATGATGTGGCCTCTTGCCGCTCACGCTCAGCAGGAAGCCAAGCCAGACGTGCCGGCGAAAAGCGTGACCCGCATTCTCGTCATCAATCCGAATTCGTCGCAGGCGACCACCGACATGATGGTGCGGATCGCGCAATCGGCGGCGTCTGACGGCGTCAAAATTATCGGCGCCACCGCGACCAGAAGCCCGCAGATGATCGTTCAGCCTGCGGCGCTTACCGCTTCCGCCGCGGAAGTGGTTGAAATCGGAATGCGGCTTGCCGGCGGTGTCGCCGGTATCATTGTCAGTGCGTTCGGCGATCCCGGCCTGCGCGAATTGCCGGCGCGGGTCGGCGTGCCCGTGGTCGGAATCGCGGAGTCGTCGATGCTGGAAGCGGCGTCCGGCGACAGACGGTTTGGGGTCGCGACCACGACGCCTGAGCTTGTCGCCGCGATCGACGCACGCGCCGCCGAGCTCGGACTGGCGAGCCTCTACGCCGGGGTCCGGCTCACCTCGGGCGACCCTCTTGAGCTCGCCAGACACCCCGATGAGATGACCGAGGCGCTTGGAAAAGCTGTCCTGGCCTGCATCGAGCTTGATGGAGCCAAGGCCGTCATCATCGGCGGTGGCCCGCTCGGCAATGCCGCAACCGCGCTGGCCCCGCGGTTTGCCGTGCCGGTGATCGCCCCCATTCCCGCCGCGGTTCGCCGCGTCCAGAGCCTGGTGCATTGAGAGTACAGCTCGACCAATCTCATCGAGCTCGCGGCGTGCTGCGCCCTATCACCAGCCCTGCTGCTGCTGCACCGGACGATAGTACAGGCGCCGCTGGGGATTGACGGGTGGTGGCGGAGCGACAGGCTGGCCGCCCCAATTGCGGAAAAACGAGCCAAAGCCGTCGTCCTCGACGACGTCGCCCCTGGCCACGCGGACGTCGGCGGTCGGCTTGCGCGTGATGAAGCCGCCCTGCGGCTGGTTGTTGAGCACCGCGACGAACTCGGTGCGATAGTTGGTCTCCGCGCTCAGCGGCTCGTCCGAGATGACGATCGATGATCGCGGCATAGCGGTCGGCGCGATGCGGTCGAGCACATCCTGCGGGATGGTGATGCGGCCGAGCGCGTCCTTGGCGTCGTCGCCGTTGTCGATCGTGACCACGCTCCAGCGCAGACCGGTATCGTTCTTCGCCATCGCCGTGAAAATATGCGTACCGAGCGGCTTGCCGGGATCGCGGATGGTAACGGGAACCTCGATGGTCGAATCGAACACCTCGCCGCCGCCGTCCGGCGCCGGCTTGTGGGTGTTACGCCGCACATAAAGCTTTTGCGTCGCGCGGCTGATGTAGACCGAGACCGGCTCAAGCGCGAGCTTGGCCTCGCTCGCCGCCTTGGCGGTGTCGGTCTTCTTTGGCCCGGCCGCCTTGGCGGCATCCTTTGCGGCGGCAGCGGCATCGAGCTTCGACTTCGCGTCGGCCTTGGCGGTGTCGAGCTGCGTGCCCAGATCGGTGGCTTTGGCCGTCGCCTTCTGCTGCAAGTCCCCGGCTCGCGCCTTGGCCTCGTCGGTCTGGGCGGCGGCGAGCACCCTGTCGGCGTAGGCGAGCTCAGTGTCGGCGCGGGTCTTGAGTCCCTGCAGCTTGCGCAGCGTCGCCGGGACCAATGCGGCCTCGCGCGTCGCTGCCGCGGCGGCCTTCTTGGTCTCGTCGGCGGCCTTGGCGGCTTCCGCAGCCTCGCGGGCGAGCGCTTCGGCCTTGGCCGGCGCAGCCGCGATCGCTTCCTTGTTCGGCACGAACAGCGCCGGATCGGAGAAATCGACCGGCTCGGCGTCGTTTGGCGAGATGATCACGCGCATCCCGATCTCGGTCTTGTCGAACAGTTTTTCCGCAAAGCCAAAGGGCATCCGCACGCAGCCATGCGAGGCCGCATAGCCGGGCAGCGGCCCGCCGTGCAGCGCGACGCCGTTCCAGGTGATGCGCTGCATGTTCGGCATGAAGGCATCGTCATAGAGGCTCGAATGATGGTCCTTGTCCTTCTCAAGGAGGGCGAAGACGCCGGCCGGCGTCTCGCGTCCCGTGGTGCCGGTCGATACCGGCGCGCGCAGGATCCAGCCGTCGGCGTCGTAGAAGGTCACCTTCTGGCTCTTGATCGACACGATCGCCATGATCGGCTCGCCGGCCTCGCGCGGCGCCGTCGCCTCGACGGGGGGCGCCGAGCGCGCCTGTCGCGCCACGGCCTGGGGGGTCAGCGCCGCCAGGGCCACCATCGCCGCGAGCGTCACCATCGCGGGAGGCCCCCGCCGCCGCATCGCCACGGAGGATTGCGCCGTCGTCGATCGATTTACCATGCCATACCCCAGTTGAAATGCTTGCCCGCGTTCGTGTCGATCACATGACAGATCGCGATTTCTGGATTGACTACCCGCCGCCACGCCCATGCGCCAATTCGCTCCTGTGGATCATCGTTCCAGTAGCAAATCTCTCATATACGACACCCCGCGCAGGAGGAAGGCTGGCGCGCGGCTGAAATTGGGACTTTTCAAACTTCACACGGCGTCCGAATTGAGTCCGCCAAGCGCGTGCCGCCCGACAATATACGGGGTGTCTGATCAAACGGTTTACCGCCGCGCGCCCATATATTGCGGCATTTTCGCCGCCGAGTGACGTCCGTCACGTCGATCTCGCAACGATGGTATGCCGATAGGCCAAAATTGTTGCCGGTCACAAAATCTGCCTCTATGGCTGTCGCGACGGCCCTCCTCGGCCGGTGCGGGAGTGACGGCATGGCGGGCTTGGTAATCACGGGTGGCCGGGTGGTGGATCCCGCCAGCGGGATGGACGCGGTCGGCGATGTCGCGGTGCTGGACGGCAAGATCGCCGCGGTCGGTACCGGGCTCGGCAGCGCCGAGCGGTCGATCGATGCGACCGGACTGGTGGTCGCCCCCGGCTTCATCGATCTGCACGCCCACGGCCAGTCGATCCCGGCCGACCGCATGCAGGCGTTCGACGGGGTGACGACGACGCTCGACCTCGAAGCCGGCGTGTTGCCGGTCGCCTCCTGGTATCGGCAGCAGGCCGCGCACGGACGCGTGCTGAACTACGGTGCCTCCGCCAACTGGGCGTTTGCACGGATCGGCGCGATGACCGGTTCCAACGCCGAAAGCTCGCTGGAGGCGTTCGGCAATGCGATGCGCGATCGCCGCTGGATCGACAATGTGGCCAGCGAAGCCGAGGCGGCCGGCATCCTCGAGCGCCTCGCCGGCGGCCTGAACGAGGGCGGCATCGGCATCGGCATCCTCAACGCCTATGCGCCGGGCGCCGGCGTGCAGGAACTGACGGCGGTGTGTCAATTGGCGGCGGCGCGCGCGGTGCCGACCTTCACCCACGTCGCCTACATGTCCCGCATCGACCCGGAAAGTGCTGCCGAGGCCTATATCCGCCTGATCGGCTATGCCGGCGCCACCGGCGCGCATATGCACATCTGCCATTTCAATTCCTCCAGCAAGACCGACGTCGAGCGTTGCGCCGTGCTGGTCGCGAAAGCGCAGGCGCAAGGGCTTCCGATCACGGTCGAAGCCTATCCCTACGGCACTGGTTCGACGGTGCTTGCCGCGGCGTTCTTCAGCGACCCGGAATTCGAGGCGCGCAACGGTACCGGCTACGATTCGGTGCAGCGGGTGACCGACGGGCGTCGCTTCCGGGACCGCGAGGAGTTGTTGGCGGCACAGGCCACCGAACCCTCGACGCTGGTGCTGTGGCATATCCTGGATACCGAGAACAATTCGCACCACCGTGACCTCCTCGATATCTCGGTGCTGTATCCCGGCGGCGCGATCGCATCGGACGCGATGCCCTGGACGTTATCCGACGGCAGCGTCTACAGCGGCGACGCCTGGCCGCTGCCCGCGGACGCGACCTCGCATCCGCGCTCGGCCGGCTGTTTCACGCGCTTCATCCGCGAATGGGTGCGTGAGCGCCAGACCGTGTCGCTCATCGAGGGCATCCGCAAATGCGCGCTGATCCCGGCGGAGATTCTCGGGCCCAGCACCCCCGCGATGCGGGCCAAGGGAAGGCTGCAGCCGGGCGCCGATGCCGACATCGTGGCGTTCGACTTCGACACGCTCACCGACAAAGCCGAATTCTCGGCGATGAACCGTCCGTCGGAAGGCGTGCGTCATCTGGTGGTCAGCGGCCACGAATTGATCCGCGATGGCGTGCTGGATGTGGCGGCGCGGCCTGGCCAGCCGGTGCGCCGGCCCATTGCCGGGGGTTAAAAAGATGCCGGTCCCGGTCGTGCTGGTGGCCGGCTTTCTCGGCGCGGGCAAGACCACGGTCGTCAATCATGTGCTGGCCCACGCGGGCGGAAGGCGCATTGCCGCGGTGGTCAATGATTTCGGCGCGATCAACATCGATGCCGAGCTGATCATCGGCGCGGCCGACGGCGTGGTGAGTTTGAGCAATGGCTGCATCTGTTGCTCCCTGGAAAGCGATCTGTTGCGGACGCTGGCCGCGTTGCTGCGGCGTGATCCGCGGCCGGAGCTGATCGTGATCGAAACCAGCGGGGTGGCTGATCCGACCGACATCGTGCGCAACCTGATGGACCCGGTGATCTGGCGCGAGGCGCCGCTGGAATCCGTGCTGTGCGTGGTGGATGCGACGACGCCGATCGCGATGCTGGACGACGCCCTGCTGCGCTCGCAGGTAAGAGCCGCTGACGTGGTGGCGCTGAGCAAAGTGGATTTCGCAACTGCCGAGCAGCGCACGCAAGTGCGCGACGCGGTGCGGGCGCTGCGTCCGGCGGCGGTGCTGGTCGATGCCCCGCATGGCGAGGTCCCACTATCGCTGCTGTTCCCTCCGGACATCGATCATGTGCCGGCGCCGCGCGAGTCAGGGCCGCGCGAGCCTGGGCGACAGCGGCCGGCGGCGGATCGGTTCGAGACGCTGAGCTGGAGCTCGGAACGGCCGCTGTCGTTGTCGCGATTGCAGCAGGCGATCAATCGCCTCGCCCCCAAACTGGCGCGCGCCAAGGGCCTGTTCGACACCATCGAGCAGCCCGGCAAGTTGACGGTGTTTCAGTTCGCCGGCGGCCGCGCGACGCTGGCCCCAGGCGGGACGCCGCCTGCGGGAATGCCGCGGACCCGGATCGTATTCGTGGCCGAGATCGGCGTGCTGTCGCGCGCCGAAATCGACAGCGTGATGCAAGGATGCATCGAAGCCGGGACAAATTGAAGGGCTCGCTACTCGTTCGACACCACGAGCTTCAATGACAGCGATGCGACGGTTGCGGCGAGCATGATCGCGGCCACGGCGGTGAGGCCGATCACATAGGAGCCGGAAAACTCGCGCAGCCAGCCCATCATCGATGGCCCGACAAAACCGCCGACCGTGCCGATGCTGTTGATGAAGGCAAGGCCGCCGGCGGCCGCGACGCCGGTCAGGAACCGGGTCGGCACCGTCCAGAACACCGCCCGCGCCGCCGAGACGCCGATCAGCGCCACGCTGAACCCAATCAGCGCCACTGTCAGCGAACCCGACAGGATCGGCGCGACCAGCCCGGCGGCGCCAAGCAAGCACGCGATCGCCAGATTGACCACGCGATGGCCGGTCCGGTCGACATAGCGCGCCCACACGATCATGCCGACCGAGGCGAACAAATAAGGGATCGCCGAGATCCAGCCGATCGACAGCGTCGAGAGATGATACTCCTTCAGGATCAACGGCAGCCAGATGCCGATGCCGTAAGACCCCAGCGTGAAGCCGAACTGGATCGCGGCGAGAATCTGGACCCGGACATCCCTTAGCGCCGCCAGCAGCGATGTATGCGGGCGTTCGCGCACCTCGGAGGCAAGCGTGTGGCGCAGCGCGTCGCGCTCCTCGGATGTCAGCCAGGTCGCGCTCTCCGGATTGTCCGCGAGCAGATACAGCGTGAGAAAGCCGAGCGGAATGCAGGGCAGGCTGACCAGGATGAACAGCCATTGCCAGCCCGCCAGTCCCCAGATGCCATCCATCTGCAGCAGCATCCCGCACACCGGACCGCCGACCAGCGCGGACGCCGGGATCCCGATCAGAAACCACGCCAGCATCCGCGTGCGGTATTGCGCCGGAAACCACGCGGCGAGGAAGAAGGTCACGCCAGGAAAGAAGCCGGCTTCCGCCAGCCCCAGCACAAGCCGCACGCCATAGAAGCTGTTCGGCCCGACCACAAAAGCGTTCGCCGCCGACACCAGGCCCCAGCTGATCATGATGCGGGCGAGCCAGCGCCGCGCGCCGAAACGATAGAGCATCAAATTGCTGGGGATTTCGAACGTCGAATAGGCCAGGAAGAAAATCCCGGCGGCGAGGCCGAACTGGCCGGGCGACAGCCCGAGCTCGTGATTCATGGTCAGCGCCGCGAAACCAAGGCTCGTGCGGTCGAGATAATTGAAGAGATAGGCAATCGTCAGCAACGGCACGAAACGAAGCGCCGCCTTGCGAATGGCGCTTTGCAACGCCGCCTGCGCGGCGTCGGCAGAGACGTCGCGCGGGACGCTCTGCGGCGGGAGGGTCATCGGTTTCTTCTCCCGGGCGATCTTCTTGATTGGATCGTCACAGCACCTCGCTATCCCGCGAGCAAGGGGCGGCGGCCAGCCCCTAAATCGAAGCCGGCCGTCAAGCCCCCAGCATGTGGCAAGGTGTTGAATTGGGCGCGAAGCCCATACCGCATTGGGTGGAGTTGCGAGGCGCGCCGTTGGCGCAACGGTGCCAGCTTCGGCACGCGCGTCCAGCCCCCCTGCGCAGGACCGCCGCCGCAAACCCCCTCAATGCAAAAAGGCCCCTCCCGGGGCCTTTCAACATTAGACGGCGTCTTTTGCCGCCTTGACCGGGCGGGCGCGGACGATCTTGCGGGCCGGCTTGGCCTTGAACGTCATCGCCTCTCCGGTGAAGGGATTGGTACCCTGCCGAGCCTTGGTGGCGGGCTTCTTGATCACGACGAACTTGGCGAAACCCGGGACCAGGAATACGCCCGACTTCTTCAGCTCCTTGTAGCCGACGGTCGCCAGCGTCTCGAGTACGCCCTTGACGTCCTTCTTTGCTACTTCGGTTTCGCCGGAGATCTTCTCGATCAGCTGCGACTTGGTCATTTGAACTGCCATTTTGACTCCTGTTGGTTGATTCGTGCCACGCGACAGTATTTGGAAATTCCTCGGGAAAAACAGCACTTCCAGCGATCTGCACAGCTTTTGTGGTCGCCAAACCCTGTTTTTCAGCCGAATCGGGACACCCGAATGCGGCGCGCCCTTGGAAACTAGGGGTTTTAAGTGATTCTAACCAGTCGAAAGCTATCGCCACGCCGCCCGACCGCAGTTGCGAAGCAGCACGTTCGAATAGCGGTCCGCCGAGTGACGATCCCGGAAATCGCAGTCAAAGGGCTGTGATTGCGACGTTACAACGCGGAAACATCTGGAACGTTCGCGACGGCAGACCGTTTTCTCCCCGACAGAACAACAGGAGAGATGGTCCATGACAAAATTCAAAACGATAGGCGTTGCGGCGCTGGCGATTGCCCTCGCCGCGGCCTCACCCGCGATGGCGCGTGGCGGCGGTGGTGGTGGTCACGGTGGCGGCGGCCATATGGGTGGCGGTGGCCACATGGGTGGCGGTGGCCACATGGGCGGCGGCGGCGCGCACTTCGCCGGTGGCGGGTTCCACGGCGGTGGCTTTCATGGCGGTGGCGGCGGATTCCGTCGCGGCGGCGGTGGCTGGGGACCCGGCCTCGCGGCTGGCGCCATAGCAGGTGCTGCGATCGGCGGCCTCGGCTACTACGGCGGTTACGGCCCCGGTTACGATAGCTACGCCTACGACAACAGCGAGGGTTATTATGACAACAGCGGCTATAGCTGCCAGCCCGGAACCTATTTCCGTGGCCAGGACGGCCGCAGGTATCTCTGCCAGTAACGGCTCGCTCTAGCGACGCAGAAAAGGCGGCCCCATCGGGCCGCCTTTTTGTTTGGGCTTTGTTTGGGAGGAGCCGCTAGTGCGGCTGTCGTTGCCGCACCGCGGGTTTGCGCTCGATCGGATGGATGTCGATCTCGCGCAGCCGGCCCATCCGCAGCACATTCAGTTCCAGCTTGCGATCGATCCGGTCGCGATCGAGCGTGCGGATCAGATCGTCGACGCCGTTGATGTCGACGCCGTCAAGGCGAATGACCACATCGCCCGGCAACAGGCCGGCTTTCGACGCCGGGCTATCCGGCTCGATCTGCATCAGCAGCGCACCCATCTTGTTCTCGACCCCGGCCAGCACCGCGTGGCGCCGCGGGATCGGCGCGCTCTGCCCGGACACGCCGATAAAAGCCCGCCGCACATAGCCGTGGCGGATGATCTCCGACAGCACGAATTGCGCGGTGTTGCTGGCGACCGCAAAGCAGATGCCTTGCGCACCGTTGATGATCGCGGTGTTGATCCCGATCACTTCGGCCGCCGACGACACCAACGGCCCGCCGGAATTGCCCGGATTGAGCGCCGCATCGGTCTGGATCACATCCTCGATGGTGCGGCCGTTGGCCGAGCGGATCGAACGGCCCAGCGCCGACACCACGCCCGCGGTCGCGGTCGATTCAAAGCCGAGCGGGTTTCCGATCGCGACCACGAGTTGGCCGCGGCGCAGGCTCTTGGAATTGCCCAATGAAGCGTAGTGCAGGTCGCGCGCGCCGTCGGCGCGTAGCAGCGCCAGATCGGTATCGGGATCGACGCCGAGCACGCGGGCGTCGGTGACGATGCCCTCATTGTCGCGCAGCCGGATCTGCTTCGAGGCGCCGACCACATGGCTGTTGGTCAGCACCAGGCCATCGGGCGAGATCACGATGCCGGAGCCGAGCCCGCCGCGCTCACCTGATTGCGGCGACGAAGGCCCGGTTTCGACGCGCACGACCGCGGGGCCGATGCGCTCGATCACGCCGATCACCGCATTGGAATAGGCGTCGAGCAGCGCCCGGTCGTTCGGCGGCGTGGCACTGGAAGCAGGCTCGGATGGAATGGATGACGACAGGTCGTCGGCCGTGGTTCGGGTAAAATCCAACATGGCAAAATCCTCTGGTGACAACAGATGGTGGCCATGTTTGGCGGTCGCAAGAGCCGCCAGCAGCCCCTGCCCGGCGCAGCGCCGGGATCAGGACTGCGGAAAATGCCTATTGCGGGATGAGATTAGATTGAGACCGGGGGCTATCCGCGTGCTTCCCTTCACCTCTCCCCGTCGGGGAGAGGTCGATTTGCAAAGCAAATCGGGTGAGGGCTCTTATGCCAAACGAGAGGCTGTAACCCCTCACCCGGCGCTGCGCGCCGACCTCTCCCAACGGGAGAGGTGAAGCGAGATCGCGACCGATTCAATTAATAATCATCATGCGCCTATTGCGCGGTTTGCTTGCGTAGCTCCGCGACCTCTTGCGCGGTGATCGCCGAGCCCTTGCTGCCGAAGCGCGCGGTGACGTAGTTGGCGACCGCCGCGATCTCGGTGTCCGAATAGGCATTGCCGAACGCCGGCATCGAAACCGCGCCGGGCGGCGTATGGCGTTTGGTCCCCGAAATCACGATCTGCGCGACATTGGTAGCGCCGGGATCGTTGACCGCCCACGACCCGGTGATGGTGGCGAACGGTGAGATCGCGCTTTCACCGGTCCAGCCATGGCAACTGACGCAAGCGCCCTCGAACACCATCTTGCCGCGCGCGTCCGCAATCTGGCCGCCTTCTTTGTGGGAAGCCGGCGCCGGCGGCGCCAGCGTCGCGGGCAGATCGGTCGAACTCACCGGCGGCACGCTACGCAGATACGCCACCAAGGCGTGAATGTCCCCCGGCGCCAGCAAACTGAGACTCTGGTCCACGGCCTCGCCCATCGGGCCCGACGCGGTGCCATGACCGGCCGCGTGCCCGGTCGCAAGATACGACGCCAATTGATCGTCGCTCCAGCCGCCCACGCCGGTCGCCTTGTCCGACGTGATATTGAAGGCACGCCATCCGGCCGTCAGCGCACCGGCGAATTTGCGGCGATTATCCAGCGCGAAAGCGAGATTCCGCGGCGTATGGCATTCGCCGCAATGCGCCAGTGCTTCGGCCAGGTAAGCGCCGCGATTCCACTCCGGGCTTTTCGAGGTGTCCGGCATGAAGCGCGTGTCGGGGTTGAACACCACCGACCAGAAGGTCATCGCCCAGCGCTGGTTGAACGGAAAAGCCAGCGTATTGGCCGGCGCCGGCGCTTGCACCGGCTGAAGGCTGAACAGATAGGCCTTGATCGCCAGCCCGTCGGCGTCGCTGATGTTGCTGTATGACGTATACGGCATCGCCGGATAAAGCCGCGCGCCGTCGCGGCGGGTGCCGCGATGCAGCGCATTGAGGAAATCGGCGTCGCTGTAATTGCCGATACCGGTTTCCTTGTCCGGCGTGATGTTGGTCGAATACAGCGTGCCGAACGGCAGCTTGAAGGCGAAGCCGCCGGCATATGGCTTGCCGCCTGGCGCGGTGTGGCAGACCATGCAATCGGCCGCATGCGCGAGATATTCGCCGCGCTCGATCAAATTGGCCTTGGCGAGCGCAGCCGGCACGCCGGTGGGATCGGCGGCCTTGTAATCCGCCAGCGCGACTTTCGGGCCATCGGCGAACGCCATCGGGCCCGGACCGCGGATGAACCACACCGCGCCGGCCACGACGACGGCCGCGATCACCACAACGCTCGACAGAATGCGGCGCGCGGCGGGGCTCATGACTTCTTCCCCACCGCAATCAGCGAGCGATCGATCGGCAACCTTCGCAGCGCGACGCCGGTCGCGGCATAGATCGCGTTGCGTAGCGCCGGCGCACTCGCGGTGACGCCGGTCTCGCCGATGCCGCCGGGCGCCTCGCCGCTCTTGATCAGATGCACGTCGATCTTGGGCGCCTGGTCGATGCGCAGCATGCGGTAGTCGTGGAAGTTCGACTGCTGCACACGACCCTTGTCGATGGTGATCTCGCCATACAACGCGGCGGTGAGGCCGAAGATCAGCCCGCCTTCGACCTGCGCCATGATGGTATCGGGATTGACGGCGATGCCGGTATCGACGGCGGACGTGACACGCCGCAGATGCACCTCGCCCTGCTCATCGACTTCGGCTTCGACCACCGTTGCGATGAAGCTCGCAAACGACGGCTGCGCACAGATGCCGCGGCCGACGCGGGGCGGCAGCGGCTGGCCCCAATTGGATTTCTCGGCCGCCAGATTCACCGCCGCCAGCAGCCGCGGACTTTTACCCAGCATCAACCGGCGGAATTCGACCGGGTCCTTGCCGGCCTTGCGCGCCAGCTCATCCATGAAGCATTCCATCGCGAACACGTTGTTGTTCGGGCCGACGCCGCGCCAGAAGCCGGTCGGCACCGCGGGCGGTTCGGCGCGCACATAGTCGACGTGGATGTTGGGGATGTCATAGGGAATATCGGCCGCGCCATCGACCGCGTCGATATCGATGCCCTTCTGGAACGCCGGCGGCAGCCAGCGCGCGAGGATGGCAGCCCCGGTGATACGATATTTCCAGGCCGCGATCTTGCCGTCGGACAGTGTCGCGGAGATCGTATCCCGATAGACCGGACGGTAGACATCGTGCTGGATGTCTTCCTCGCGGGTCCACACCACCTTGACCGGCCCATCGACCTGTTTGGCGATGCGAACCGCCGCGACCACCATGTCGGGCTCCAGCCTGCGGCCAAAGCCGCCGCCGATCAGATGCTGGTTGACGATCACCTTCTCGACCGGCAGCCCCGCGGCCTTCGCGGCCTCCGACTGCACCCGCGCCATGATTTGCGTGCCGGTCCAGATCTCGCAGGAGTCGCCCTTGAAATGAACCGTGCAATTCAACGGCTCCATTGTGGCATGGGCCAGGAACGGCAATTCAAAAGCCGCCTCGATCTTCTCGCCGGTGGCGAGGGCCTTGGCGATGTCGCCCTCGGATTTGGCGACCGCGCCATCCTTTTCGCTGGCGGCGCGCAAATTTTCCCAGATGTCTTTCGAATTGATACGGGCGTTGCTGCCTTCGTTCCAGGTCACGGCGAGGGCCTCGAGGCCCTTCTTCGCGGCCCACATGTGATCGCCGACCACCGCGACCAGATCGTCCAGCACGATCACCTGTCGCACGCCAGCCAATTTTTTGGCCGCCGCATCATCGACCTTGGCGATCTTGCCGCCGAACACCGGAGACATCGCCAGGGTCGCAAACTTCATGCCCGGCAGCATTGCATCGATGCCGTAGACGGTTTTGCCGTTGACCTTGTCCGGGGTGTCGAACCGCTTCAGCGGTTTGCCGATCAGCACGAAATTCTTGGGGTCCTTGAGCGGAACATCCTTTGGCGGCGTTTCGGCGCCTGCCGCGTCGGCCAGCGCGCCATAGCCAAGCCTGCGTCCGCTTTCGGCATGGATCACTTCGCCGTTCGCCGTGGTGCAGCTTGAAGTATCGACCTGCCATTGTTTCGCGGCGGCTTGAACCAGCATCGCGCGCGCGGTGGCGCCGGCGGCGCGCAGCGGCTTCCAGAACGCGCGTACCGAGGTAGAGCCGCCGGTCGCCTGAACGCCGAAAGCCGGATTGGCGTAGAGCTTCTCATTGGCAGGCGCATGCTCGAGAACCACCGCGGAATAATCCGCATCAAGCTCTTCGGCCAGAATCATCGCCACCGCCGTGTAGATGCCTTGGCCCATCTCGGTCTGCGGCATCACCAGCGTGGTCTTGCCGGCGGGATCGATGCGGATGAACGCGTTCGGCGCGAATTTGCCTGATGTGTCATCGGACGGCTGCACAGGTTCGTTTTCGCCACGCACCGGAACATGAAACGCGAGCAGGAAGGCGCTCGCCACCCCGCCGGTCAACACGCGGCGGCGGGAAAATCCGTTGGAAGGCTTTTGCGAAATCGTTGCTGCCTGGGCCATGGTCCGCTCCTACGACTGACGGCCGGAAGCGGCCTGCTTGATCGCGGCGCGAATCCGCACATAAGTGCCGCAGCGACAGATATTGCCCGCCATCGCCGCGTCGATATCGGAATCGTCCGGATTTGGCGTGCCCGCGAGCAGCGCCGCGGCCGACATGATCTGGCCGGATTGGCAGTAACCGCACTGGACCACTTCAAGGTCGAGCCAGGCTTTCTGAACCTTGGCGCCGGCCGGCGTGGCGCCGACGCCTTCGATGGTGGTGATCGGCCGATCACGCACCGCGCCGACCGGGAGCATGCAGGAGCGCACCGGCTTGCCATCGACATGCACCGTGCAGGCGCCGCATTGCGCGATGCCGCAGCCGAACTTGGTGCCGGTGAGACCCAGCACATCGCGCAAAACCCAGAGCAGCGGCATCTCCGCCGGCGCCTCGTACGACTTCTGCTCACCGTTGATTGTCAACGTCGCCATGGAGACCTCCGATCCGCTGCTTGATCCGGATATAGTCTGCGACTGCTCGCTTTGCATCGGCCAGGGCACCCCATATCGCGGTGCCGCCGGCCTCGGTGTTTACGCGCAGATACTGGACCATATGCCTTGGCGTAACGCGTCCATTATATCTCTGGATGATCTGACGTGCATAATTTCTTGGCGCGGAGGCAGAATTTTGCGCAAGGCATGGGCAAAGCAGCGGAGAAACCCCATAAAATCGGCGAAAACGCCCGCGCACCGGCGCTTTATGCCCGCGCTGCCGTGGCATACAAGTTGCGTTGGTTGGGCCGATGCAGCCTTCTCCCATCCAGCTCAGCGTTCGCAACGTCCGCAAGTCGTTCCACGGCAAGGCGGGTGAAGTCCGCGTGCTCGACGACCTCTCGTTCGACATCAACGCCCGCGATTTCGTCAGCATCATCGGTCCCTCCGGCTGCGGCAAGACCACGATCTTCAATGTGATCGCCGGCCTGATCGAGCCTGACTCGGGCTCGATGCATTATCTCGGCGAGGAGATCGACAGCCTGCGCGGCCGCGTCGGCTATATGATGCAGAAGGACCTGCTGTTTCCCTGGCGCACCGTGCTCGGCAACGTGCTTTTGGGCCTGGAGACCCGCGGCGTCGACCGCGTCGAGGCCGAGGGCAAGGCTCGCGAATACCTCAAGGGCTTCGGGCTGGCCGGTTTTGAAAACGCCTATCCGAAAACATTGTCGGGCGGCATGCGCCAGCGCGTGGCGCTGATCCGCACGCTGATCATGGACCCTGATATCCTGCTGCTCGACGAGCCGTTCTCGGCGCTGGACTACCAGACGCGGCTCTATCTCGAGGGCGTGCTGAAGGACGCGGTGGAGACCTATCACAAGACCGTTATCCTGGTGACGCACGACATCGACGAGGCGGTCGCGCTGTCGAAGCGCGTCGTCGTGCTCTCAGGGCGCCCGGCCCGGGTCAAGATCGTGCACGACATCGATATATCGGCGAGTTCGCCGATCGCGGCGCGCAGCGACAGCCGCTTCTCCGGCTACTTCCACGCGCTATGCGCCGAGCTCGACATCCAGACCGAGAAGACCGCGTGACCATTACCCTTCCCGGCACGGCGCCCCTGCCGAAGCGCAAGACACGCCGCGCGCGACGTCGCTTCAATTTCGACACCTCGCTCGGCCGTGCCGTTTTACAGGCCGCAGCGGTGATCGGCTTCTTCGCGCTGTGGGAAATCGGCGTGCGCGCGGGGTGGATCTCGGCCTTTCTGGTCGGCTCGCCGTTCGGCATCTTTGCCGATGGCAGCAAGATGCTGATGAGCGGCGACCTTGTGTCCGACACCTGGTACACGCTGTTCGAGGCCATTCTCGGCTTTGTCATCGGCACCATCTTCGGATCATTGCTGGGTTTGGCGCTATGGTATTCGGCCTTTGTGGCGCGGCTGGTCGAGCCGTTTATCGTGGCCATCAACAGCGTCCCGAAAATCGCGCTGGCGCCGATCGTGGTGCTGTGGTTCGGAACAGGTCTGGTCTCCAAGGTGATGCTGTCGGTGTCGCTGACCGCGATCGTGGCGCTGATCGCAGCGTATCAGGCCGCCAAGGACGCCGACGTCGATCTGCAATCGCTGATGATCTCGATGGGCGCCGACAAGCATCAGGTGTTCTTCAAGGCGGTGGTGCCCTCGACCCTGCCGTCGATCATCGCCACGTTCCGGATCAATATCGGCTTTGGCCTGGTCGGCGCTGTGGTCGGCGAGTTCATCTCGTCGCAGCGCGGGCTCGGCCACCTGATCTATACGGCGTCCAGCCTCTACGATCTCAACACGGTGTGGGTCGGCCTGTTCACGCTGATGATCATGGGGTTCGTGCTGTATTACGTGATCGACATCATCGAGCGCACCAGCCTGCCCTGGAAGCAGTCGAACACCGTCCATCAGGTTCAGGTCTAGAGCATGATGAGATGAGATTAGATCAAGCCATAGCAGCGATGGGAACGCGCTCCCTCTCCCACCCAACTCGGGTTTACCCGAGTTGGGCATCATATCGATCGAAGTCGGATATATCCGACTTCGAATGGGAGAGGGTTGGGGTGAGGGGTTACGGCCTCTCGTTAAGCGCCCCTCACCCGATTTGCTGCGCAAATCGACCTCTCCCCGGCGGGGAAAGGTGGGCTGAAATGCCGGCCAGACCAACTCAATCAAAAGCCATCCCGCTTTAGCCATATCAATGTCCCGAATACGGAGATTTCAGATGTCGTTGCCCATGCGTATCGCCCGCGCCGCCGCGCTACTATCATTGCTGCTGGCGAGCCCGGCGCTTGCCGACAACAAGAAGGTGGTGCTGTCGCAGGCGTTCCAGTCGATGCTGTATCTGCCGCTTTACGTCGCGATCGACGAGGGCTTCTTCACGCAGCAAGGCGTCGATCTCACCAAGGAAACCGCGGGCGCGCCGACGGTGGCGCTCTCGGCGGTGATTTCCGGCAGCGCGCAGTTCTCGATCCACGGCCCGGAATGGACCGCGATCGCGGCGTCCAAGGGCGCGCCGGTCGACATCATCGCCAATGTCGTCAATGGCGCTGCAGTGTGGATCGCGACCGCGCCGGATTTCAAGTTCGACAGCATCAAGGACATCAAGGGCCAGAAGGTCGTCACCGGCCTGATGCCGACCACCAGCACCTCGCTGTTCATCAAACTGCTCAAGGAAAACGGCATGGACGCCAAGACCGACGTCGACATGATCCAGGTCGCGATCGGTTCCGAGCCCGGGCCGTTCGTCGCCAAGCAGGCCGATGTCGCGGTGATGTATGAGCCGGGCCTCGACCAGGCCGTCGCCAAGGGCATGAAGGTCGTGCTCGGATTTCCGAAATCCTACGGCGCCTACGCCTTCTCGGCGGTGACCGCGCGCAACGACGTCGACCCCGATACGGCGCAGCGTGTGGTCAACGCCATGGAAATGGCGATGCGCTTCATGGCCAAGGAACAAGCCAAGACCGTCGAGATCGCGAAAAAGGAATTTCCGACGCTCGATCCAATGGTGGTGGAATCCGCCGTCAAACGCATGCTCGCCGACGCCGTCTATCCGCCCAGCGTCGACATCAGCGCCGATGCGCTGAAAGTCGCGATGGACACCCAAATCGCGCTCGGCAATCTGGCCAGCCAGCCCGACTATAAAGCGTTCGTGGTGAAAAAATTCATCGAACCCGCGGTCGCAATGAAATAGCTTCGCGCAAGCGAAACTTTCGCGGACTCGTCCTGCCCGGGCTTGACCCGGGCATCCACGTCTTGACGGCATTGCCTAGACAAAGACGTGGATGGCCGGGACATAGGCGAGCGGAAGCGACGCCGTCCTTCGGACGGCTATGCCCGGCCATGGAGTACCCAATTATGACCGATCCTGCCGCCCGCTCCGCGCTGCAATCCGGTGCGGGACTGCTCGAACTGCTGCGCCTGTTCCGGGGCAACCCGGCCGCGGCCGATCATTACGCGGCGGCCTGCCTGGAGCGAGCCAGCGAGGTCGAGCCGACGCTGAAAGCGTTCGAGGTTCTTCCCTCCGATACCACGCGGCGGCCGGGGCCGTGGTCCGGCATTCCCGTAGGGATCAAGGACATCATCGCGACCTCGGACATGCCGACCACCAACGGCTCGCCGATCTACCGGGATCACGTGCCGAGCGCGGATGCCTGGGTGGTCGAGCGCCTGCGCAATCTCGGCGCCACGATCTTCGGCAAGACCGTCTCGACCGAATTCGCCTGGCGACAGCCGGGACCGACCGTCAATCCGTGGAACTCCAAGCATACGCCGGGCGGATCGTCGTCGGGATCAGCGGCGGCGGTCGCGGCCGGGCTGGTTCCGCTGGCGCTGGGCAGCCAGACGCTGGGCTCGGTGGTGCGGCCCGCCGCGTTCAACGGCGTGGTCGGCTTCAAGCCGAGTTTCGGCGCGATCCCGCGGCTCGGCGTGCATCATCTGAGCCCATCGCTCGATCATATCGGCTTCTTCGCGCGGCGGGTCGACGACGTCGCGTTCGCGCTGTCGCAGCTTGCAGGCTCAAGCGACCGCGATCGCCACGGCCGGTCGCTACCGAACTTCCAGGTCGATATCGATCAAGGCGTGTCACCGCTCGCCGCGCCACGGCTCGCGATTGTCCGCTTCGCGAAATGGGCGAAGGCGGAAGCCGAACAGCAGCAAGTATTCGATGTCGCTATCGCCACGCTGCGCGATGCGGGCGCGGTCATCGCGGAGATTGAACTCGCCGAACTCGATCGCACGAACTGGAGCGCGATCAACACCATTCTCACCAGCGAGGGCGCTGTGATCTTCGCCGAGCTGGTGGCACGCTATCCCGATCGCAGCAGCGACCATTTGAAGTCGCTGGTCGAAACCGGCAACGCGCATTCCGCGACCGATTATCTTGCGGCCAAGGCGTCGCAGGACAAATTGCGCGATGCGTTCACCGCCGAGATGTCAGGCTACGACGCGGTGCTGACGCTGCCGGCGTTCGGCGAGGCGCCGAAGGGACTGAGCTATACCGGCGACGCCGAATATTGCGCGCCGTGGACCCTGCTCGGCGTGCCCGCTTTGTCGCTGCCGGCAGGTTTCGGCAAGAATGGTCTGCCATTGGGTGTCCAGATCGTCGGACCGTACCGGGAAGATTATCGCACGCTGCGCGTCGCGAAGTGGGTCGAAAGCGCGCTGGCGTTCGAGCCGGGTATCGCCAAAGGCTGTTAGCGGACTGTTCAATGGCGCGATGCACCAATGATGAGGGTTTACCTTGGACGGTAAAAAGCCACTTGGAGGTGGCCCAAGATCGACAGCCTGTTCGATTACCTGGATATCCCAAAACTAGCCCACAGCATCATCGCAACGGACATCAATGCGATCACGACCAATATCCATGGAATATCCAGATTTTTATCCGGCAACGATCCGCCCCTTCACAGCATAGAGATCGGATGGAGCATAAGACCGAAATTTCTCGACGACAGCCAAGTCCGCCGGCGGATCGCCTAATACCGAGCTTTCCTCAAGGATTTTGAAACCGGCTTCCTTAAAAAGGCGCAGATAATCGCTGTGACGCAGCCGGTTCACATATTGCATGCCAGAATTGTATTTGGCCCAATCGGCATCGCTGTAGCGCAGGAAATTCAAGCGAGAGATCCGGCGATCAGACCTGGCATAGTGATCGCTGTAGTCGATCGAATGCGTGGTTATTCCGCTAGTGACAGCTCGCAGACCAGTCAGTAGCTCGACAAGCTGCTCAGGTGGCACGTGCTCAAGAACCTCATTGGAGCAGGAGCAATCGACCTTTTCGTCGTTCGCCGTGGCGTAATGCGGTGCACGATAATCAATGCCAAATCTCTCAAGATCATCCCAATGCTGAAATTTGACGCCATCTGCCAGCAAGTGATCGGCAGCGTGCTGGATAAGATCGAGCTTCGCCAAGCGGATCACATCGGAGGCAATGACCTTGCCGACGCCGAGTCGCCGCAATCCAAGTGGCACCGCCAGATCGCGACCGGCTCCGACTTCCAGCACGGTTGCGGGCGATCCACCTGCATGCCGCGCAAAATCATCCGTGACTCGGCGTGCTATCCCGAGAAGAGAATCCAGCGTTGATGCCCGCCGCGGCCAGTTCTTTGTTACATGACGCTGCAGGAAATAATGCGCCTGAGCGCCTCCCGGTAAATCGAGAGCGCGGAACGCCAATGCTTTGAACCGCCAGTTCATGGCGGCCAAACCTATAGACAGCAGAGGTTAAAGACAACCCAGGGTTACGTCTTCTGGCGCGCACTACGAACACGCCGCGCAGACGTTGGTGCAGGACCCACCTGCACCAACCATTTGAAGTCGCTGGTCGAAACCGTGGACCCTGCTCGGCGTGCCCGCTTTGTCGCTGCCGGCAGGTTTCGGCAAGAATGGTCTGCCGTTGGGTGTCCAGATCGTCGGACCGTACCGGGAAGATTATCGCACGCTGCGCGTCGCGAAGTGGGTCGAAAGCGCGCTGGCGTTCGAGCCGGGTATTGCGAGGGTTGGTTAGCGCTGTTCACGCCAACGTTAAAGTTCGTCGTTCCGGGACACGCCTCTTGGCGGGGGCCCGGAATCCATAACCCCTGTGGCAGCGTTCAGCACCGAACAACAACACAGGGAGTATGGATTCCGGGCTCGCGACTTCGTCGCGCCCCGGAATGACAGCTACGCCGCCTTCTTGCCTTCCAGCTCCGCCTTCCACTGCCCGAGCGCCGCGAGCGAATTCATCTGCGCGCGATGGCTGAACGCCTGTTGTCCGGCAGGAACGTTTTCGAGCTTGCCGGCCCAGGCGTGCTGGGGCGCGGCCTGCAGCGCGCGGCCGTAGGAGAAGGTCAGCTTCCACGGCAGGCCACCGATCTTGTTCATGGCGTCGAGATGGGCGGTTGCCTCCTCATCGGATTGGCCGCCGGACAGGAACGCGATGCCGGGCACCGCCGCCGGCACGCAATGCTTCAATAGCCGGATGGTCTTTTCCGCGACTTCCCCGGCCGGCGCCTGCTTGGCGTTCTTCTTGCCCGAGACCACCATGTTGGGCTTGAGGATCATGCCTTCGAGCGCGACGCGCTGGATCCGCAATTCCTGGAACACCTTGTTGAGCACGCGCTGGGTGACGTCATAACAGCGGTCGATATCGTGATCGCCGTCCATCAGCACTTCGGGCTCGACGATCGGTACGATCTGCGCCTCCTGGCACAGCGCCGCATAGCGCGCCAGCGCATGCGCGTTGACGGAGATCGCGGTCATGCTCGGAATGTCCTTGCCGATGTCGATCACCGCACGCCATTTCGCAAAGCGCGCGCCCTGCTTGTAGTAGGCCGCGAGCCGCTCGGCGAGCTTGTCGAGGCCGACCGTGACGAGTTCGCCCGGGCAGGCCGGCAGCGACTGCGTGCCCTCATCGACCTTGATGCCGGGGATCGCGCCCGCCTGCTCGATCAACTTGACCAGCGGCGTGCCGTCCTTGGCTTTTTGCCAGATCGTCTCGTCATAGAGGATGACGCCGGAGATGCATTTCGACATCGCGTCCTTGGAGCGGAACAGCATCTCGCGATAATCGCGCCTTGTATCTTCGGTGGATTCAACCTTGATCGCGTCAAACCGCTTCTTGATGGTGCCGCCGGATTCGTCGGCCGCGAGAAGTCCCTTGCCCGGCGCCACCATGGCCTGGGCCACCTTGTTGAGATCGGAAAGGTTCATCGCTGTCTCCCGCAGGCTGTGAATTTTCTGAATTGAGAACGATTTGGGCGGTAAATCGTTGCAGCCGGCAGCATAGGCAAAGCCGGCCGGCCGCTCAAGCGCGGCCATGACTATACGAAAATGGCTATGCGAATACGCTATCCGAACATGGCCATGCGAATATGGCGCTCGATAAACCCGCTTTGACCGTGTATTTCTGGCGCATCGGCCACAACGGCCGATGCCGCCCCTCAAGCGGTCAAAAACAGTCCAGGGAAGTCTGACGATGCCCGCTTTTGCCTTGCGCGTGCTTTCGCTCGCGTGCCTCACCGCCACCGCAATCCTGATGAATCCCACCGCCCAGGCTGCCAGCCCAAAACTCGAGACCACCGATGTCATGATCCCGTCGGGAGACCCCGGAATCGAGTTGTTCGTCCGCAACAAGCATCCCGTGGGCATGAAGAATTTCCCGTCCGACCGCATCCTGCTGTTCGTGCATGGCGCGACCTATCCGGCCGAAACCGCGTTCGACCTGCCGATCGAAGGCGTCTCGATGATGGATCTGATCGCCGGGCGCGGCTTCGACGTCTATCTGGTGGATGTCAGGGGCTATGGCCGCTCGACCCGGCCGCCGGAAATGAGCCAGCCGCCGGAGGCCAACAAGCCGATCGTATCGACCGAGGTCGCCGCGCATGATTACGGCGTCGCGGTCGATTACATCCTGAAAAAGCGCGGCGTGTCGAAAATCGACGTGATGGGCTGGTCGTGGGGCACCTCGATCGTCGGCCTCTACACCAGCGAGCACAATGCGAAAGTCGACCGCCTGGTGCTCTATGCGCCGCAATGGATCCGCACCGAACCGCCCGCCGCCGACCTGCCGCCGCTCGGCGCTTACCGGTTGGTCTCCAAGGAGTCAGCCAAGGAGCGTTGGCTGAAAGGCGTGCCCGCCGACAAGCAGGCCGACCTGATTCCGCCCGGCGTGTTCGATGCCTGGGCGAACGCGACCTGGGCCACCGATCCGGAGGCCTCGAAGCACACGCCGCCGATGCTGCGCGCCACCAATGGCGTCGGCCAGGACAGCCGAAATTACTGGAGCGCCGGCAAAGCGCAATATGATCCCGGCAAGATCACCGTGCCGACCTTGATCCTGCATGCCGAATGGGATGCCGACCTGCCGAGCTATCTGGCGCAGAACTATTTCAAACAGCTCAAGAACACGCCCTACAAGCGCATGATCGAGCTCAGCGAAGGAACCCATACGGTGATGATGGAAAAGAACCGCATGCAGTTCTTCCATGAGCTGATGGGTTTTCTCGATGAAGACAAGCCGCTGGCCTTGAAGTAAGCGGCCGCGATTCAAACAATCTCTCGGCGGGTCGTCCCGGCCCAGCGCGCAATTGCGCGTAAGGCGCCGGGACACACCGGAACCGTCATCCTGAGGAGCGCGCCTCTCTGGCGCGCCTCGAAGGATGGTGTTCAGCGCAGTGCGTGCGGCCATCCTTCGAGGCGCGCAAGAAAGAGCGCGCACCTCACGGGTGAACGCAATTGCGTTCATCCCGGGGATGACGGCCGAGATAGCTTCACAAGCTACTTCGCCGGGACGACGCGTTGATATGCCTTATACACGCCATCACGCTGCCTGGTCCGCCTTCACCGGCGCCTGCTTGCGGGCGGTGAGCCAGTTCTCGAAGCGCTGGATCACGACAAAGAATGTCGGCACGAACAACACGGCAAGGCAGGTCGAGGCCAGCATGCCGGAGAACACCGTGATGCCGATCGATTTGCGGGCGTTGGCGCCTGCGCCGGTCGCCAGCACCAACGGCACCACCCCGAGGATAAAGGCAAACGACGTCATCAGGATCGGCCGGAACCGGGCGCGCGCCGCCTCGACCGCGGATTCCAGCAACGGCTTGCCCTCGCGCCCGTGCAATTCGAGCGCGACTTCGACGATCAGGATGGCGTTCTTAGCCGACAGCGCGATCAGCAGGATGATGCCGATCTGGGTATAGAGATTGTTGTCGATCCGGAGCGCCGACAGCACCAGCATCGGGCCGAGCAGCGACAGCGGCACCGCGAGGATCACCGAGGCCGGCGCGTACCAGCTTTCATATTGTCCCGCGAGCACCAGATACACCAGCAGCAGCGCCAATCCGAACGCCCAGTAGATCTGGCCGCCGACGGCCTTCTCCTGATACGACATCGCCGTCCATTCGTATCCCGTGCCGGTCGGCAGGGTTTTGGCGGCGATCTCCTCCATCAGCGACATCGACTGTCCCGAGCTATAGCCGGCGGCCGGCAGGCCGATGATGGTCGCGGACGGATAGAGGTTATAGAGGCTGATCAGCGAGGGCCCGACCGATTGCGTGATGTTCGCGACCGTGCCGATCGGCACCATGTTGCCCTGGCTGTTGCGCACCATCAGGTTTTCGATGTCGCGCGGCGTCAGGCGGGACTGCGCTTCCGCCTGGGCATAGACCTGGAAGGTACGGCCGAACTTGGTGAACTGGTTGACATAGCTCGACCCCAGATAGGACGACAGCGTCGAGAAGATCTGGTCGGTCGTGACATACAGCGTCTGGGTCTTGATCCGGTCTACCTCGACATTGAATTGCGGCACCATCGAACGGAACGGCGAACTGACCCGCTGCAACGCGCTTTGGGTCTGCGCATTGGCGACGATGGCGCCGGCGATCGCCTGTAGCTTGCCATAATCGGCATTGCCGTCGCGCAACTGCACCTGCATCGCAAAACCGGCGGCGTTGCCGATGCCCTGGATCGGCGGCGGCGGAATCACCAGGATCCGCGCTTCCGGGATCGCCGCCATCTTTTCGTTCAATCCGACGAACAGCGAGCGCAAATCCTGACCCGGGCCGCGCTCGCTCCATTCCTTCAGGATCAGATAGCCGACGCCGGCATTGGCGAGGCTCGACGAATTGTCGAGCGCCGAGATACCGGCGATGGTGACCACCTGATCGACACCCGCCACCTTGCCGGCGATCTCGCTGACCTGGTCGAGCACGTGCTGGGTGCGGTCGAGTGCGGCGCCGTCAGGCAGTTGCACGGCGACCAGCATATAGCCCTGGTCCTCGATCGGAATAAATCCGGTCGGTATCCGCGATAGCCCGTAACCGCTGCCGCAAATCAGGATCAGCGCCAGGATCACGCAGAGGCCGCTATGGTTGGTCATGCGGACCATGAGCCGGCCGTAGCCGCGCTCGAGCCGGTCATAGACCGCGTTGAAGCCGCGGTAGAAAAAGTTGCGCTGCTCCGGCGGCGCCGGCCGGCGCAGCCACAGCGCGCATTGCGTCGGCTTCAGCGTCGCGGCGTTGACCGCGCTGAGCAACGCGGTGGCGGCGATCACCAGCGCGAATTGCGAATACATCCGCCCGGTCAATCCCGGCAGGAAGGCCGACGGCAGGAACACCGAGATCAGCACCAGCGTGATGCCGACGATCGGCGCAAACAGCGCATCCATCGCGCTGATCGCGGCATCATGGCTCGACATGCCCTTTTCGATGTTGTGGGCGGCACCCTCGACCACCACGATGGCGTCATCCACCACGATGCCGATCGCCAGCACGATGGCAAACAGGGTCGAGATGTTGATGGTGAAACCAAGGGCAGCCATCGCGGCAAAGGCGCCGATGATCGTCACCGGCACTGTCGTGGCCGGCACCAGCATCGCGCGCCAGTCCTGTAGGAAGATCAGGATCACCACGAGCACCAAGAGGCCGGCCTCGATCAGCGTCTTGTAGACCTCATGAATCGAGGCCGAGACGAATTTGGTGGTGTCGAACGGCGTGTCGTATTTCACGTCCCGCGGAAATGCCTTGGCCAGTTCCGCCATCTTCTTCTGCACCGCCGCCTCGACCTCAAGCGCGTTGGCGCCGGGCGACTGGAATACGCCGATGCCGGTAGCCGGCTTGTTGTTGAGCGAAAACACCTGGCTGTAGGTCTGCGCGCCGAGTTCGACCCAGCCGACGTCGCGCACGCGGGTGACGTCGCCATTATTGCCGGTCTTGAGGATGATGTCCTCGAACTGGCGGGTATCGTCGAGCCGCCCGTTGACGTTCAGCGTGTACTGGAACGCCTGTCCGGGCGGGGTCGGCGGCGCGCCGACCTGGCCGGCCGTGACCTGCTGGCTCTGCTGCTGGATCGCCTGGATCACATCCTGCGGCACCAGACTGCGCGCCTGCAGCTTGTTGGGATCGAGCCAGACCCGCATCGAATATTGGCCCGCGCCGAACACGGTCACGTTGCCGACGCCGGGCAGCCGCGACAATTCATCCCGGATGTTGATGGTGGCGTAGTTGGAGAGGAACAGACTGTCGTAGGTCGCATTCGGCGACGTCAGCGTCACGAACAGCAGGATCGCGGTCGACTTCTTCTGCACCGTGACGCCCTGGTTCTGGACGGACTGCGGCAGTTGCGACAGCGCGCTCGACACCCGGTTCTGCACCAGCACCTGCGCGAAGTTCAGATCGGTGCCGATCTTGAAGGTCACGGTCAGCGAATAGGTGCCGTCGGCCCCGCTGTAGGACTGCATATAGAGCATGTCCTCGACGCCGTTGACTTGCTGCTCGATCGGCAGCGCCACGGTGTCGATCACGGTCTTGGCGCTGGCGCCGGGGTAACGCGTCGTCACCTGCACCGTCGGCGGCACCACATCAGGGTATTGCGCGACCGCGAGCCGGAACAGGCAGACGCCGCCAATCAGGATCATCAGGATCGCGATGACGTTGGAAAGGACCGGACGTTCGATGAAGAATTTCGAAATCATGCCAAAGTCCCATACGCTATTTGGTCGACGACGGCGGAGTCTCGATTTTTTGTGTCTCGATTTTTGGCGTTTCGATCTTCTGCAGCTTCGGAGCGACCTTCTGGCCGGGGATCGCGCGCAGCAGGCCGGCAACCACGACTTTATCGTCCGGCTTGAGGCCGTCTTCGATCACGCGCAAATCGCCCTCGAGCGGGCCGGTCTGCACCTTGCGCTGCTCGACCACATTGTCGCCGTTGACCACCAGCACATAACGCCCGCTTTGGTCGCTGCCGAGCGAGACATCCGGCACCAGCAGCGCATTTTCCTGCTTGTCATAGGGCACGCGGACCCGGACGAAATAGCCGGGCAGCAGCATCCGGTCGGGGTTCGGCAGCAGGCCGCGCACCGGCAGCGTGCCGGTGGACTGGTTCAGGACCGGCGCGATGTAATCGAGCTTGCCCTTATGCGGATAGCCGGCTTCGGTCTGCAATCCGACTTCGACCGGCAATTGCCTGAGTTCGGCGACCGTGACCCCGCGCTTGAGGGCTTCGGCCCGGATCCGCAGCACGTCCTGTTCGTTGACGTTGAAATTCACATAGATCGGATCGAGTGCCACGATGCTGGCGAGTTGCGTCGGCGAAGAGGCGCCGACCAGTTCGCCAACCGAGACGAGATGCGCGCTGACGATGCCGTCGAACGGCGCGGTGACGTTGGTGTAACCGAAATTGACCGCGGCAATCTTGGTGTTGGCCTGCGCCTGCAGCAGATTGGCCTGGGCGTTGTCGCGGGTGGAGGTGGAGGTATCGAGCGTTGCCTGCGACACCGCCTGCCGCGCCACCAGATCCACTTGACGCTTGTAATCGGCTTCAGCCTGCTTCACCGAAGCCTGCGCGCCGGCCTCGGCGGCCTGCGCCTGTTCGAGCTTGTACTGATAGGTCTGCGGCTCGATCGTGAACAACGTGGTGCCTTCCTTGACGAAGGCGCCGTCCTGATAGCTGATCGCCTGCAATACGCCCTGCACCCGTGCCACCAGATCGACCGATTTGATCGGCGCGGTGTTTCCGGTGGCGTCGAGATAGCGCGTGATGCTGCGTTGCACGGGCACCGCGACGTCGACCGAGGGCGGCGGTGGCGGCACGAAGGCGTTCTGTTCGCAGCCGGTCAACAGGAGGAGCGAAAACACGATGGCCGCGGCACGCGTTGCGGAGACTGATTGATGCCTTTGATCCCTTGGCTGCATCCCGTGCCCCAATCGATTGACCACCCGGCAGATCCGTGACGGGAACTCATACCATAATCCGCCCGTCGTGGAACCTGCAAACACCGGCTGGGGGCGTCATCCTGAGGAGCGCGCCTTTGCGCGCGTCTCAAAGGATGATGTTCAGCTCGGTGCGTGCGGCCATCCTCGAGACGCGGCGAAGACGCCGCTCCTCAGGATGACGTTTTTCTTTTCCGTCCCCCTGCAGTGCTTCGTCTAGGTGCCTCGGACCGGCGCGCCCTAATGTTTCGGCAATTCCTTCACCAGCACGCGCATGTTCTCGCTGTAGTCGATCGGCACGACGACCAGATGCACGCCCTTGCCGTCCAGCGCGGCCTTCAGCGTCGGCAGGAAGTCCGCCGTGGACGCCACCCGCGAGCCCGTCGCGCCATAGGATTTGGCGTAGGCCACAAACTCGGGATTGCCGAATTCGAGGCCGAAATCCGCGAAATGATCGGCTTCCTGCTTCCAGCGGATCATGCCGTAGGCGTGGTCCTCGAGGATCAACACCACGATATGCACGCCGAGACGAACCGCCGTCTCCAGCTCCTGCGAATTCATCATGAAGCCGCCATCGCCGCACACCGCGAGGATTTTCCGCTCGGGATGAATCAGGGCCGCGGCGATCGCCGAGGGAAGCCCCGCCCCCATGGTGGCCAGCGCATTGTCGAGCAGCAGCGTGTTGGCGACGCTGGTGCGATAGTTGCGCGCGAACCAGATCTTGTACATGCCGTTGTCGAGCGTCACGATGCCGTCCGGCGGCACCGCTTCCCGAACGTCATGGACGATGCGCTGCGGCGTCAGCGGAAAACGGTCTTCGGTGGAACCCTCCGCGAGTTTTGCCAGGATTTTCTCGCGCAAGCCCAACAGCGCGCCGGCGTTGGGAAGCTTGCCTTCGAGGCGGCCCGCAAGCGCCGCCAGGCTGGCGCCGACGTCGCCGATGATCTCCGCCTCCGGGAAATAGACCTGTTCGACGGTCGCCGGCGTGGCGCCGACGTGAACCACGCGAGGTCCCTTCTCGTTCATGATGAAGGGCGGCTTCTCGATCGTATCGTGTCCGATCGAGATGATGAGGTCGGCCTTGTCGACGGCCTCGTGGATCCAGTCGCGTTCCGACAGCGCCGCGGTCCCCATATAGAGATTGGA
Source organism: Bradyrhizobium sp. S69 (assembly GCF_009766005.1). Taxonomy (GTDB): domain Bacteria; phylum Pseudomonadota; class Alphaproteobacteria; order Rhizobiales; family Xanthobacteraceae; genus Bradyrhizobium. Next base: position 222,219 of record NZ_LMUK01000043.1, read on the forward strand.
CCCCGCATTGACCGCGCCCTTTCCCATCTGGGTGTTGAAGAACGGAATCCCCAGCCGACGGACGAATCGCGACAGCGGCTCGGCCAGTTGCGGACGGCTGGCGCCCGCGCCCAGCATCACCAGCGGCCGCTCCGCCGACGCGATCATCGCGGCTGCGCGGTCGATCGCCACGTCAGGCGCCACCGGCAGTTCGACGACATGCGGATGAATGATCTCGGCCGCCGCCTCGTCGGAAGCGACATCCTCCGGCAATTCGAGATGGACCGGGCCCGGGCGCTCCTGCTGCGCCACGCGGAACGCATCGCGCACCAGGGTCGGAATGCTCTGCGCCGAGATGATCTGGGTCGCCATCTTGGTCAGCGGCCGCATCGTGGCGACGATATCGACGATCTGGAATTTCGCCTGCCGGCTGGAGCGAATGGCCTTCTGGCCGGTGATCATCACCATCGGCATCGCACCCAGATGCGCATAGGCCGCGCTGGTGGTCAGGTTGAGCGCGCCGGGCCCGAGCGTCGTCATGCACACCCCGGCGCGGCCGGTCAGCCTGCCATAGGTCGCCGCCATGAAACCGGCGGCTTGTTCGTGGCGGGTGATCACGAGCTTGATCTTCGAGCCGCGCAGCGAGTTCAGCACGTCGAGATTTTCTTCGCCGGGGATCGCGAAGATATATTCGACGCCCTCGCTTTCGAGCGCCCGAACCAGCAGATCTGAGCCTTTTGTCATCGCAACACTCCCGATATGTCCTTGCGCGCCGTTCCCGCAGTTCGCGGATGGTATCAAGAACGATGGCGTGCCGATATGCCCGTGGCATGAAAACGCCGCCGGCACTTCTGGCGCCGACGGCGTTTTTGAACCCGCAACCCTGCCTGAAATCTAGCTCGCCATGCGGCGCGGCAGCTTCCAGCCGGGACGGACGAAGTGGCAGGTATAGCCGGTCGGGTAGCGCTCCAGATAATCCTGATGCTCCGGTTCGGCCTCCCAGAAGTCGCCGACCGGCGCGAGCTCGGTCACCACCTTGCCCGGCCACAGGCCGGAGACATCGACATCGGCGATGGTATCGCGCGCCACCCGCTCCTGCTCGGGGCTGGTGTAGAAGATCGCCGAACGATAGCTGGCTCCCCGGTCGTTGCCCTGGCGATCCCGCGTGCTGGGATCGTGGATCTGGAAGAAGAATTCCAGCAGATCCCGGAAGCTGGTGACCCGGGGATCGAACACGATCTCGATCGCCTCGGCATGGCTGCCATGGTTGCGATAGGTCGCATTCTTGACGTCGCCGCCGGAATAGCCGACCCGCGTCGAGATGATGCCGGGCTTGCGGCGGATCAGATCCTGCATTCCCCAGAAACAGCCGCCTGCAAGAACGGCACGTTCCGTAGTTGTGGTCATCGGTGTTTCTCCGTATTGGCCGCCAACACATTGGCAGCGAAATCGAGTTGGCAGCGAAATCGAACGCCCTGCCCGAAGCCCGCGCCTTGGCGGTCCGGACAGGAGGAAGCCTAGAGCATTTCCGGTTCTGATGGAATCAGAACCGGGCTCTAGATTCTTGTTTTGACGCGTTTTCTTGACGCGAACCGGTACCCACGGAGCCTGTCATCGGGCGCGCGTTCGCGCGACCCGTTGGCTCGAAAACGCTCTAGCATAAATGTGGCGCGGAGCGAGCCCGCGCAAGGCGCCGCGGCCCGCCGATGAGGCGCATTTGATCAAGCCGATTCAATGAATGATAAAATGCCCGATATGCGTCTCGGCGATGCCGCCGGCATGCCCAAGGCTCGTATGATCGAACCCGCTCGCATCATCGAACCATGGATGATTTGATGGAGCCGAGTTTGCTGTCGCCATCAGGCTCGTGGGTTGCGGTTGCAAACCATGTCCGTCGATCGCCGAATATGCCGGAGCGCCGCTGCCGGCGGCCGTGTGCGGCTGGAAAACGAACGCATCGCCTCCCACGCCCCCGATCGATACCGGCGGGGTGGCCGGGACATTGGTTTCGCCGCCGGCCGAGGCAAAGCTGAAATTGGCCTTCGGCGGATCGATCACCATCGTGCCGCCCTGGCCGTCGCTCGAGAGATCGAACGTCGATTTTGTGTAGTTCCCGACCAGCGCGATGTGAGCCACGTGATTTTGAGCGTCGGTCACCGTCAAGGTGCCACTGGTGCTGTTGCCAGAGTAAGAGACCTTGGTTCCGGAACCGAAGCCGATATCCCGGAGGTCAATCTGGTCTGAGGCGTTCGGATTACCGTTGCCGGTGAGACCGATCAATTTGCCGGTAAAGGACATCGAGTGGTCGAGAACCAGGGTGCCGGTCGTCCCCTTGAAGGTGATCGATCCGGAATCGGCAGCCGTCAGTTCGAGCGTGGCACCGGCGTCGATCACCGCCGCCTGCGTCATCTGGCTCAACGTCAATACCATGTTGCCGCTCGCCTCGATCACGGTCGAGGGGATATCGATCACGCCGTCACCGTTCAGATCCTGATGGAAGCTGAGCTCGGCCGCCTCGATCACAACGCTGGTTCCCGATACGATGCCACCGCTCGAGACGTAATTGCCGTTGCTGTCGGTGGTCCAGATCTCGTACGACGTGGAGCCCGTCGATTGAAAGGCGACCTCGTATCCCGTTGAGGTCTGCTCGACGCCAATCGGCGTCCAGTTACCGAACTCACCGGCCACAACCGGCGCGCCCTCATCCTGCAGTTCGGTAATGAAACTACCGTTGACGCCATTGAAATAGTAATTACCGCCGAGCTCGACCAGGCTCGTCGAGCCCGCCCGCTCGATCACCGTGGCGTTGATGCCGATCACACCGTCGCCGTTCAGGTCCTGGTGAAGGACACTCTCGGCGGTTTCGATCGCAGGGCTGGTTCCCGGCTGCACCCCGCCGTTTGAAATGTAATTGCCGTTGCTATCGGTGGTCCAGATCTCGTACGAGGTGGTGCCGGTCAGTTTGAAGGCGACTTCGTATCCGGTCGCGATCTGCACCGCACCGATCGGCGTCCAGTTGCCAAACTCACCGGCGAAAACCGCCATGCCGCCGTATTGCAGCTCGGGCCCGGCGCCGCTGGCGATGCTTTCAAGATAATAATTGGTGCCGACTTCATCCAGACTCGTCGAACCCGCCGCTTCGATCACGACCGGCGCTGGCCCGATGATGCCGTCCAGCACATTCGAGACCGGACTGACATTGCCGGCCACATCGGTCGCGGTCGTGGTGAAATCGTGCGAACCTTCGGAGAGCGAGCCCGAATTGATGCTCCAATTGCCGTTGCCGGCGGCGACGGCGGACCCGAGGAGTTGCGTCCCCTGGTAAAGCCGGACGCTGCTACCGGCCTCCGCGGTGCCGGTGACGATCACCGAGGTCGAAGATGCCTCAACTTCCGAAACAATGTCGGGTGCGGCAGGGGGAATGGTATCGACCGTGACGTCCAGCACCGCCGAGTGCGCACTGAGATTGCCCGCGACATCGATCGCCACGCCGGTGAAGACATGGGTGCCGTTCGCGAGGACCGCCGTCGCAAAGCTCCACGCGCCGCTGGCATTGGCGGTGGTGGTGCCGATCTCGGTCGAGCCATCGAATATCTCGACGGTATTGCCAGCCACTGCCGTGCCGGTCAGGGTCAGTTGATCGGCGTTGGTGATGCCGTCGCCGACGATATTGCTGTCGGGCGAGAACGACGTGATCACCGGCGCGACCGGGACACCGGTGTCGATCGTGACATTCAATGGGGCCGAGACCACGCTGACCGTGCCATCGGGGTCGGTCGCCTGCGCGGTGAAAGGGTGGGTGCCGGCGGCCAACGTGCCGGTCGCAAACGACCAGGCGCCGCTGGCGTTGGCCGTCGCGGTTCCGATCAGGGTCGCAGCGTCGAACACCTGCACAACGGCGTTGGGGTCAGTCGTGCCATCCAACGTGATGTGAGTGGCATTGGTGATGCCGTCGCCGACGACATTGCTGTCCGGAGAAAAGGAAGTGATCGCGATCGCGAATGGCTTGGCCGCGTAAGCCGCGATCGAATCGATCAGCATGTCGCCGCTGACCGGCGTCGTCGCATTGGCGATGCCCGGACCATAAATGCCGAGATCCGCGATCATGTACATCGGGCTGTGCAAGTCCGCCGGCGTTGCCGTCTGAAAGACCTCAACGCCGTCGATGTACCAGGTGATCGTGTTGGGCTCCCAATCCACCGCGTAGGTGTGGAAGCCGGTATACATGCCCGGCACGACGGTGGCGGCCTGAATCTGCGTCATCGTGCCGGTCTGATCGGTATGCACCGTCTCATAGGCGACGTTCGGAACGTTTCCGAGCGCCTCCACGACGTCGATTTCGGGAAACGTCGCCGATGTCGTGTTCACGGGCATCAGCCAGAACGCCGGCCACATGCCCGGGCCGGCGGGAAGCTCCGCACTTATCTCGAAGTAACCGTACAACTGCGATAAGGAATGATAGCTCGTGATCATTCCGGAGGTGTATTGGGCGTTGTCGATATAGGGCTGAATGGCGGCCGGGGCTGGTCCCGCATGCAAATCCAGAACACCGTTGCTGATCGTCCACGGCGTGACCGAACTCGTCGGCGCATAGTTGACGTTGATGTTCCAATTGACCTGCTGGCCGCCGGTAATTTCGATGCCGTTAGCTGGCGCCCAGAAATAAGTCGAATCCCATGTGCCGCTGGTCCCGTTCCAGAAACTGAGCGTATCGAAATCATCCGAGAATATAAGCTTCGCAGTCGCTGAAATATTTTTCGGATTGATGGACATCTGCACCCCTCTTCATTCAGGGCATCGATAAGGTCGCATCTCTCGCGTGGCTTAAAATCCTATCGTTGGTAGCGTCGCACCACACCACTGGCAACTAAGATATTTCGATTTTGTTTCACTTGTAACTAAGTCTGCTTGCACAAGACTTGCACTGCTCACAGAGCCAGGTGTTTCAGTGTCTCCAAATATCAATACGGTCATCAAAATTTCGGCGCTCGGCTGCGCGTAGAAGGTTACCTACGCGACTTAACGTAAACACAAGGCATTTTGCGCACGCGAAATATCAAATGGTAGCGTCGCCCGGCAGATTCAAAATTGAACATCTCTGTGTAGAGATCAACGAGTGTGCGAAGCGCAAATGGCCAAATACCGTAGCAAACGACAACGTGTCGCGCTGATCACCGGTGTCACCGGGCAAGACGGCGCCTATCTCGCCGAATATTTGCTGGGCCTCGGTTACGTGGTGCACGGCATCAAGCGGCGATCGTCGTCCTTCAACACCGCACGCATCGATCATCTCTACGAAGATCGTCATACCAGCAATATGCCGCTGCAATTGCACTATGGCGACATGACGGATTCGACCAATTTGATCCGGCTGATGCAGCAGATACGCCCGACCGAGATCTACAACCTCGCCGCCCAAAGCCACGTCGGCGTCAGTTTCGAAAGCCCGGAATACACCGCCAATGCCGACGGCATCGGCGTGCTCAGACTTTTAGAAGCGATCCGGATCCTCGGCATGGCGAAGGAGACGCGGTTCTATCAGGCCTCGACCTCGGAGCTTTACGGCCTGGTGCAGGAAGTGCCGCAGAAGGAAACCACGCCGTTTTATCCGCGCTCGCCCTATGCGGTGGCCAAACTCTACGGTTACTGGATCACGGTGAACTACCGCGAGGCCTACGGCATGTATGCCTCCAACGGCATCCTGTTCAATCATGAGAGCCCGATCCGCGGCGAGACTTTCGTGACCCGCAAGATCACGCGCAGCATCGCCCGCATCGAGACCGGGCTCGAAGAAGCGATCTATCTCGGAAACCTCTCGGCCAAGCGCGATTGGGGCCATGCCAAGGATTATGTCGAGGGCATGCACAGGATATTGCAGGCGGATGCGCCCGACGATTTCGTGCTCGCCACCGGCGAAACCCGCTCGGTGCGCGAATTCGTCGAACTTGCATTTGCCGAAGTCGGCCGCAGCATCGAGTGGCGCGGCCAAGGCGTCGAGGAGATCGGCGTCGACCGGGCCTCCGGCAAAACGCTGGTTCGGGTCGACCCGGCTTATTTCCGCCCGACCGAGGTCGATCTGTTGATCGGCGACGCCTCCAAGGCACGCGACAAGCTCGGCTGGAAACCGAAAACGACGTTTTCGCAGCTCGTCAAGGAGATGGTCGCGGGCGATCTCGCTATCGCCCGGCGCGAGATATCGAACAGCAAGAGCCCCGCCTGACCCAGGCTGGCCAAGAAGCGGCGACGGACCGATGGCAGACATGGCCCCGCATGACCAACTGAATGGTTGCAGGCTCAAGGCCTTTTCCGTTCCGATGGAATCGGAACGGGCCTTAGACTTTATTTTGACGCGTTTTCTTCAGGCGAACCGGTGTCCACTTCGCTTGAAAACGCTCTTGAGGCCATGATGTTTTCGCGCAGGTTGTTTCTCGGTGCTTCTTCCGCTGCCGCATGGCTGGCTTTTGCCAGATCGGCTTCGGCTGACGAAAATGTCCAAACGGTTCTCGACCACAACTTCTTCGACCGATCTGCCGCTGCCGACCACGCCCGCGCCTTCGACGCCGCGCTGCGTTACGTCAACCACGAGGTCTTTGGCGACGCGGCCGGCCTTATGATCGAGGACGCAGCCCTCAACGGTGTCGAAGATGCCGGCTATGCCGGTTCGGGATCCTACCCCGAGGGATGGCAGTTGTTGCCGCAGCCGGTTGCTCCCGCGGGCTTTTCGGCGATCTTTACCAGGACCAGGACCAGGACCAGCAACGGCCGGTTGAGATTGCAGGGTGGTTCGGCCGGCGACTTCACCCTCGTCATGGGATCGAGCCGGCATTTCTCGATTGCAAAGGGCGATCTCTTGACCGGATCGGTCGCGATCCGTCTGGCCGATGGTGACCGAAGCAGCCTGGCAAGCCTCGGACTGCTCGTTCGCCAAAATGACCTGGACGGCACGCCGTTGAACCACGCACCGCCGGTCACACCGATCCAGCAGATCCAGACCGGCAAACCCTGGTGGGCGCAGGTGCAGACCGTCGCGGCGGAGGGTGGCTTTGCAAATCTCGCTTTGAAGATAACCACATCGGGCAAATTCGACCTGACGTTCGAAATAAACTTCCCGCAACTGGAAAAACGACCCTGGCGATCGACATTCTGCGCCGCTTCACGAGAAGCCGATCACGTCTTGCTGTCGGCACCGGCCGACTATCTGTCCCAGACGGCGCGCTCGGTCGTGATCACGGCAGACGCGCCGCGGTTTGTGCCGATGGCTTCGCTGTGGAGCGAGTACGCTGACGCCGACAATTATATCGAAGTTCAGCTTCGCGACAGGGTTTTGGTGGCGACGGTCGTTGCCGATCACGTTCGCAACGAAATCCAGCTCGGCGTGGTGCCGCCGCTGATGCGCTTTACGGTCTGCCTGAGCGTGAGGGCGACGGGACTTGCCGCCTCGCTCAACGGCAAGCCTCCGCAATCGATCGATTGCCCGGTGCCCAAGGGACTGAAGCTCGCGCGACTTGGCGGCGGCATCAATGGCGCATGGAACTCGACGATCGGAAGGCTCACGCTGTTCAAGGGTGTGGTTCCCGACATCGCCCTGCAGAGCCGCCGCGACCAAGTCTTCTTTGACGACTTCGACCGGCCCAACTCCCCCTCGCTGGGTCGTTCGCCGACCGGACAGACGATCGAGAAGACCGGCGGCAACGATAGCGCCATCATGGGAAGAAAATGGGTTGTTATTCCCGGCGGGCTGGGCCTGGCCTTTGCCGCCTACGGCAAGATCGCGCTGCCCAAGGTGCCGCGCTATCTCGGAGCCGTGTTGACCTGGACCACCGGGAACTCGGGAGGGTGCGCCGGATTGCTCGCCGCGACCAACATGCCGCCGGACCCGGTTGACGCGCTGCACACCGTGGTTTGCGACGACCGGGAGATATTCCAGACGATTTCCAATACAAAGGTCGAAAAAGCCCTGGCCGAGTTCATCTACCCGATTGCGATGCGGCGGGACGGCGAAACCCGATACGGCGTCGCCCGCATGCTGAATTCAACCGACAGCGCGGTTGTCTATGTTGGCCCGCAGGGCGATCTCGTGCGTCATGCCGATCCGACCTATGCCGCGAGAGTCGGCTCCATTGCTGTCTTCGAACATTATTGGCAGGTCTTACAGTGCCGGCCCGAATTCCTGGCGGTTGCAGCATCCTGAAAGACAACAAACCCGAGTTGTGCGATGATCGCGGCGACTGAGTCTCACCAGGAGCCTGTCATGAAGCACGGATTGATTTTCAAACACGCTTTGATTTTCGTCATTCTCGCATTGGTCGCCAGCGAGGCGGCGATGGCGCAGGGAGTCGCCCAGTCCCCCACGACTACGGTCAACCAGCAGCGGCAGCAGACCAACTCGCTGGTAAATGGCTCGCCGACCTCTGCTGTCGCCACCAGTCCACCAAGCCCCAACGGCACGTTCGGCAGTCCGTTTACCAGTCCATTCTCCAGTCCGTTTGGAACTTCCTCGGCAGCGCCGCGCAGGGGCGGCTACGCCGGCAACAGGTAACCGTCAATTGTTGACGCGTCTGTTTGGAAACAAGTTCATCATCGACTGCCCCAATGCGATCCCGATGCATCCGGCCAATGCATCGATCAGGAAGTCGCTCAACCGCGCGTGGCGCGTCGGCAGCGGAATTTGAACCAGCTCGATCGCCAGGGCGAACAGCACCGCGGCCGGCAGAAGCTTTTTAAGCGAAGCGGGAAACGAGAACGGCACCGCTAGTCCGACGATCGCAAAGCACAGAAAATGCTCCGCGGTTTGCCCGAGGCCGGTAACCAGCCTTTCGTCGGCCGGAACGACCGTCAGAGCCACGACGGCAAATACGGCTGTCAGCACAGCGATCTGCGCGAGCTTCACGGAACACCTTTCATTTCATCGCCTGAAATGCATTGCCGAGATACGGCACCGGTGGATGGTTCGGTTTCACCTCGCGCGACCAAATTAGATGCAAATCCGAATATAGACATTTCCCAACCAAGCGAAACCGGAGGGCGCGATGTGGTAGCTTTATACGCACCGACGGCGGGGTCGCGCCCTGCCCTCCGCTGGCAGCAGCGCCCAAACTTACCACCTGACTGGAACTGCTCGTCATAGCTTGCCTCGCGAGCAAGCGCCTCCTTGCCAGCAGCTTGAAGAAACAAATTACAAACTTACCACCGGCCTCGAACCGATCGGAACGCTTGTTCACGAGGCCGCTCGCTCCGGTTGCAAGCAACTTAGAAAAAATAATCGCGAACTTACCACCTGCTTCCGATGACGGTTCCGAAAATCGCCTTCGCAAAATCGCAGCGTTTTTCAGCGGCAATTTGAAAAAACAGCCGCAAACTTACCACCGATTTCAATCGGCAACTTAGCTCGCGGCTCGCGGAGCTAACTAAGAGTTATTTAACCATACGCCTGCAAATTTCTTGACATGAAAATCGTAAAACAATTTCGCCTGTACGGCGGCGTAAGTCTCTTCGCAGCAATCGCGCTCGCAGGCTGCTCGACGTTACCCACGTCCGGTCCGACGGGCCGGGACGTCAAGGCGCAGATTCCCATCGATGAGAACAGTCTGCCCTATCGCATGGTGAAGGTGACGCCCGAGACCGTGGGCGTGCTTGCGGAGAACACCGGCAGACTGAGCGTTGACTATGCCAACCGCCAACCGCCGCGCGAAATCAGATTTGGCATCGGCGACGTCGTCAGCGTGACTATTTTCGAAGCCGCCGCCGGCGGACTTTTCATTCCCGTCGAGGCCGGCGTTCGGCCAGGCAATTTCATCGCTCTGCCCAACCAGTCGGTCGATAGCAAAGGCAACATCTCGGTGCCTTACGCAGGCCCCATCCGCGCCAAGGGGCGGACACCGGTTGAGGTTCAACAAGCGATCACCGACGCCCTGAAGAACCGCGCGATTGAACCTCAAGCCGTGGTGGCGCTGATCGACCAGCGGACATCGCTGATCAGCGTGCTGGGCGAAGTCAACACGCCCGTCCGCTATCCCGCGAATGCCGCCGGCGAACATCTGCTGGACGCGATCACGCGCGCCGGCGGCCCGAAAGGCCAGGGATATGATACGTGGGTCATGTTGGAGCGCAATGGCAAGCAGTCCACGGTGCCGTTTGGTGCGCTGGTCTATGAACCGTCCAACAACATTTTTGTGCATCCGAACGATACCGTCTATGTTTACCGCGAGCCGCAGACGTTTGTTGCCTTCGGCGCCCACGGCCAGCAGGGGCAGTTCAACTTCGAGGCCTGGCGCGTTTCCGTCGCCGAGGCCGTGGCCAAAGCAGGCGGCTTGAGCGACACATTGGCGGATCCCAGCTCCGTGTTCCTGTACCGGGGTGAGACCAGAGCCGTCGCGGCACGGCTCGGTGTCGACATCAGCCGATTCACCACCGCGATCATTCCCATCGTCTACAATTTCAATTTGCGCGACCCCTCGGCCTATTTCCTGACAACCAAGATGATGCTGCGCAACAAGGACGTCCTCTATACGTCGAATGCGCCGGCTGTCGAAACCGCGAAGCTCTTGAATTACATCCGGCTGATCACCGCTACCGTCAACGATCCGATCGTCGCTGCGTACAATGCGGCCGCGCTTCGCAGCCTCGTCGTCGCGGGCCCATAAGCGGTGGGCCCCGATCTTCCCATGCGCGCCGCTTCGTCGATCGTGGCCGAGGCGAATCGCGGGGCGCGCTGGCGTCACAGCCTTCCCGCGTTCTTGATGTTCGCGATCCTCGCTATTGCGCCATTTCCATTCGGCTCGGTATCACCGGTGGCGATATCCGCTCTGTGCGGGTTCGCAGGCTTGGCGATCGCCGGTCTTGCACTCAGGCCGATCGCGCTTCCCGCGCCGCTGGTGTTTGGCGCGGCGGTCCTCGTCCTGATCGTCGCCTACTCGACGGTCATGCTTCTTCAGCTCGTGCCGCGCCAGCCGGGCGACGCCTTGATCCACCCGATCTGGGCCGAGGCCGGCGACTTGCTCGGGCAACAACTCGCAGGCAGTGCGTCGATCGCACGGAGCCAGCCGTTTTTTGCAGTCGGCGCGCCACTCCTGACCCTGATGCTGTTCGTCGGCGGCTATATCTGCGGCGCCGACGATCGGCTGGCTCGTCGTTTGATTCAGACGGTTGCCTGGGCCGGCGGTTGCTATGCCATGTTCGCAATAGGTTCTTTTGCCATTGAGCCATCGATGGTGCTCTGGGAGGAGAAGATCGCCTACACCACATCGCTTACCGGCACCTTTACCAACCGAAATGCCGCGGCGGTCTACTTTGGCTCGATCTCGATCATCTGGCTGGTCATTTTCTTTCAACGACTGGAGTCGAAGCGAAGGCGACGCTCGCGGCACTATCGTCCGTCGCGCGACTGGAGCAAGCTGCGCAGGTTCGGCGTGCCGCTGATTTTCTTTGCGGTGTGCCTGATCGCGGCGCTTCTAACCAGCTCGCGGGCCGGAGTGGCATGCACGGTTGTCGGCCTGCTGGTCGCCTTCGTCCCTGCGTTCCGGAAAACGCTGGCGCGTCCGAGCCGAAAATGGCTGGTGCTCGGCGGCGTCGTATTCGCGATCCTGATGACCTATCTGGTGCTGGACAGCGGCGTCGGCGACCGCCTGCAGAACGAAGGTCTCGACGACGGCGGCCGCCGAGCCAACGGCCTGCTCTCGCTCCTTCTGATGATCTCCGACTTCCCGTGGCTCGGTACCGGTCTCGGGACATTTCGCTGGAGCTTTCCGGCCTATCGCAGCGGCGACGCTTCGGGGTGGGGCGTCTGGGACAAGGCGCACAACGTGCTGCTCGAGATCGCAACCGAAGGCGGCGTGGTGCTGGCCGCGCTGGTGTTGCTGGCATGGGTGGTAACTATCTACGTACTACTGCAAGCCGTTGCGCGGAACCCGCGGTCGCCGCCATTGGTGCGGGCAGCACTTGCGGTCTCTACGGTAGCGATCCTGCATTCTTTTGTCGATTTTTCGATGCAGATCCCGGCCTACGCCATCACCGTCGCCGCCGTCGTGGGGGCGGGACTGGCGCAAGCGTTACGGCCCGCGGAACCACTGGGACACCAAGTTAAGGTTGAAGTCATCGCGCCGCCGGCAACGCCGGGCGATCGTTGATGTCGACCGGTCAAGCTGTTAAACTTAGATATAGTTTTGAAGGCCTCGATCGTTTTTGAAAGGTCGCGATCATGTTGCAACAAGTCCTTTCCCACAAAAGGTCCTCTGCGCTGGCCTCCGTTTTTGTCCTGGCGATCGGTCTCACAGCCGCTGCATCGACGCCGGCGCTTGCTCAGTCGACACCCGGGACGGTCGCTCAATTTTTGATTTCTCCCTCTGAGCTGCTGGCAAAATCGCCGAACGGCGGCCCCGGTTTTGTTGCAGCCGTGCGAGATCTTGTTGCCATCAATCCGGCAACGCTTCAGCCCGTTCTGAACTTGCTGGCGAATGCAAACAGGAATCAGAAGTCAGCGATCGGAGCCGGGCTTGCCCAGGCTGCGAGGCGCGTGGCGAAAACAAACCCGGGATTCGCTGCCGAGATTCAAAAAGCCATTCTGAACACCAGGGATCAAGATGTCGTGCTGGCGTTCGCGGCCGGTTCAGGAGATCGCCCGATCGGCGTTGCTGTTGCCGATGGCTACCGGACGAGCCCGACGAATATCGATCCGAACGTAACTAGCAGGCCGCTCTTCAGCTATGCCTCGAGCGTTAGCGGGTTGGGTGCTCTCAGCGACACGGTCGCGTCGCCCGTTAGCCCCTGACGCCTGTGAGACGGACCTTCGGGTCCGCTATGAACCGTAAATCCGTGTCTGTGAACCAGGCCGCGCGAATTGTGCTGGCCGCAACAGTGTGAACCATGATGCTGCAACTCTTGAAGCCCGATCAAAAGCCCGATCGAGACTACAGTTCTGGCGATTATATTTCGCCGGAACAAGTCTTCGTATCCGTTTTCGCGTTCGTGCGTCGCCAATATCCGTTATTTCTGGTGACGCTGCTCGCGACGCTGGCGATCGGGGCGGCGTACCTGCTGATCGTCCGCTCGACCTACACCGCTCAAGCCACGCTCATCATCGACACGCGCAAGCTGCAGGCTTTCCAATCCCAGAACGCACTCTTCAACGACGTTCCGGTCGACTCACCGGCGGTCGACAGCCAGCTGGAAATCATAAGATCCGACAATATCGCGAAAACGGTACTCAGGGATCTTCACCTTGCGAACGAACCTGAATTCGCCCGCTATGGCGGCGGCTTTATGGGTAACGCGATCTATTTCTTCTATTCGATCTTCGAGCCCGGCGACGGTTCGCAGGATAATATCGATCGGCGCGCATTGCGCGAGTTCGCCGGCAATTTGAGCGCGAAACGCGTCGGCGTCACCTACGTGATAGAAGTATCCTACCGTTCCGCCAAACCGGATCGCGCCGCCCAGATCGCAAACGCCGTCGCCGAGGCCTACATCAACGATCAACTCGACGCCAAGTACCAGTCGGCGCGCCGGGCAGGCGATTGGCTGTCCGACCGCATTCAGGAGCTCAAACACCAGGCGACCACCGCGGAAAATTCGATCGTCGATTTCAAGAGCAAGAACAACATCGTCGATGCGGGCGGACGGTCGATATCCGAACAGCAGGTCGCCGAACTCAACAGCCAGGTTCTCGCCGCGCGCACCGCGACCTCCGAGGCGCGTGCGCGTCTCGATCGTATCGAGCAGATCATGAAGTCCGACGTGCGCGACGCGACCGTGACCGATACGCTTCGCAGCGAGGTCGTCAGCAAGCTCCGCTCGCAATATCTCGATCTCGCCAACCGGGAAGCCGATCTTTCGGCGCGTTATGGAGCGACCCATCTGGCCGCGGTCAACCTGCGCAACCAGATGCATGAAATCGCGACATCCATCAAGGCCGAGCTGTCCCGGCTCGCCGAGACCTACAAGAGCGACTATCAGATCTCCAAGCAGCGCGAAAACGAGGTGCAGCGCTCGCTCGACGATGCGGTCGCTCGCTCCCAGGTCGGCGGTCAGGCGCAGGTCCAATTGAAGGAACTCGAAAGCAACTCGCAGACCTATCGATCGCTGTATGAGAGCTTTCTCCAGCGATATACCGAATCCATCCAGCAACAGACGTTCCCGATCACCGAAGCGCGCGTCATCTCGATCGCAACCCCCCCTTCCAAGCGAAGCAGCCCCAAGACAATCCTGGTGCTCGCAATCGCTGGTTTCGGCGGCTTGATGCTTGGCTTTGGCGTCGCCCTGATGCGAGATCTGTCCGACCGCGTCATTCGCACCAGCGGTCAGGCCGAAAGCCTGTTGGGCACCGACTGCCTGGCCAACCTGCCCTTGCTCCCGGCGAACAAGACGCCGGCGGCCGAGGAGCAACCCGAGCAGCCACGGATAATCAAGACGAACTCAGGCGCCTTCTGGGCGGTCGTAAACGAGCCGTTCTCCCGTTACACGGAAGGCATCCGTTCGATCAAGGTGGCGATCGATCTCAACGGTCCATCGCGGACGGGGCGTGTGGTTGGCCTGTCCTCCGCGCTGCCCAACGAGGGAAAATCCACCGTCGCCGCTTCGCTTGGACTGCTGAGCGCGCAAGCCGGAGCCAAGACCATCCTGATCGATGGCGATCTGCGAAACCCGTCGCTGACCAAGTCGATGGCTCCGCATGCCACGTCGGGACTGATCGACGTGATTTCCGGCACCATGCGCTACGAGGATGTCATCTGCACCGATCCGGAGACCGGATTGCATTTCCTGCCGACCGTGATCGACACCCCGATCGCGCACACCAGCGAACTCCTCGCCTCGGCCAGCATGAGAAACCTGGTCGAGGCTCTCAGCAAGCAATATGATTATGTGATCGTCGACCTCTCACCTCTCGCCCCCATTATCGACGTCAGGTCGACGGGGCACTTCATCTCGAGCTATGTGCTGGTCGTGGAATGGGGCAAAACCAATATCGAGGTCCTCGAGCGAGCGCTGGCCGGCGCGCGTAGCCTACAGGAAAACCTGCTTGGTGTGGTTCTCAACAAGGCCGACACCAGCCTGCTCAAGCGATATGAAGGGTACGGCAACGCCTATTATTATCACCCCAACTATTCTTCACAGCGGGCTCACGTGTCCTGATGGATATCCGTCGCGCGTCACGTCAGTTGCCGTCCGGTACCACGCGCTCGGTCTTTGTGGTTCTGGGCACTCTCGGCATGGCGTGGAGCGCGCTCACCCTGCCGACGTTTTGGAACGAGTTTCCAATCAGACAGCTTTCCGAACATATCGTTCGCGGCGAAACGTTTCCGCTGGAAACGCTTCGAAACGCGTCACTTGATTTCCGGCATGGCGTTCACTTGACGGCGTGCGACGCAGTGGCGGCCCACGGCGGCGCGGTTGTCGAGCTCGCTATCCTCGACCGAAGCTTCGCAACGCCGGCCAATGCAGCGGTCGACAGCCAGATCGAGGCCAGCCGGAACTCGATCTTGTCCGGCCTCGCCTGCCTGCCGTCGGACGCCTTCCTGTGGTTCGAGCTCTACCGGATCGAGAGCTTGCAGTCCGGATTGCGCGCGGAATATCTGCGTCATCTGGCCATGTCGTACCAGGTTGGCGCCAACGAAGGCTGGATTGCCATCCTCCGCAACAAGGCGGCTTTCGCGGTCTTTCCCGCGCTTACGACCGATCTGAAATCCAGCGTGCTGGACGAATTCTGCCTGCTGTTGCGAACCGAACTCTATCAGGAGGCCATCGACATTTTCCTGGGCTCGGCGGAGCCTTACCGTGACCTTATCATCGCGCGCATCGACGCCGTCCCCGTGCAAAACCGTCAGGCGTTCGCCGATCTCCTGGCGCGCAAGGGTATCGACGCCCACATCCCGGGCACCTCGACAACCATACGCGAGCGACCTTAGAGCACGCCTCGTGATCCGGCTTCGGGCACACCTCATCACGCCGCAGGCTGTGCCGTCCGGGGCTGCGCAGCGAACAATTCACCGAGGACCGGATGGATCCGAAGGCGCCGGATCATCATTAGATTTCCGCACCCCAATACGATATCCATGGCCAGCAACGCCCCGCCCTGCTGGTACAGCTGAAACAGCACATAAGCGATCGGGATAAACGCCGCAGCTTCGACGATGTGAATCCGCGCCGTCATCTTGATATCCGCGGTCCCGACCAACAGCGCGGCAAGGAAGAAATGCACGGCGCTCAGCACGATCAGCACTGACGCGCCGAGCAGAAAGACGCGATCCAGATCGATCGCCGACCTCAGCCAGAACGACAGGATCGGGTTGCCCAGCAGCAAGAAGCCGACCGCGCCGGTACTGGCGCCGGCGAGCAGCAAGATGCCGCTCAGCCGAACCGTGTGAATGACGGACGCGAATTCCCTCCGTTTCAGTTTCGAGGCCACGATATTGGACAGCGGATAGGTGAAAGAGATCACCAGGGCGCCGTAGGATTGCATGAGCCGCATGAAGATCCCGAGCTCCACGACCGCCTCCGGGCCGGCAATGACGCCGAAAAAGCCGGTGGAAAGCTGATAAACGACGCCAATACCCAGGCTGATGATCGTGAAATCGAGCGAACTCAACAGCAGATGCTTCACGATCCGCCAGCGCCATTTAAAATTGAGGGAGAACAGATTGCGATTCCGGCGCACCACGTCTACCGCGTGGCAGATCGATCCCATGAGGAAACCCAGATTGAGCAGATACGCGGCAAACCAGATCGATGGATGTGAGGGAAACACAAATAGCAGGACAATCAGCGCCAGTACGTAACTGCCGAACTGAAATACAAAAAGCCGGTATAATTGATGCTGACCGGCATCAATTCCCTCAAAAACCGACAGGAAGAACCAAAGGCTGAGCGCGACAAACAGGCTTACGATGCTGATGACGAACTCGCGGTAGTTCGCCGCGACGACGTCAGTCAACGGCACGATCGCCAGCAAGAGAAAGAACAATCCCATCGCCAGGACAAACAGCAACAGATTGATGCCGGCTGCGAGGCCCGTTGCGAGGGATACGGTCTCGATGGTGAACTGGTTGGTGGCCTTATGCCGCCGGGCCACGATATTGGCGATGACGCGGCCCATGCCGAAATTGGCGAAGCCGATCCACGAGCCGATGCTCAGCACCACCAGCAAAAGGCTGAAGCGCGACGGCCCCAAATGGCCAAGCGCCAGCGGAATGCCTACGATGTTCAACATGATTGCGACGAACCGCGTAAGCCACGCCGCGAATGTCGAGAGCATGATCGATTTCATGTTCGCCAGACCGTCCCATGAAAAGGGATCACTTGATTACGAGTGAGGTACGCGAAAAGAACTTGGCATCTTCCGGCATTTTTCGAACCTGCACGGCCGGATTGCCCGCGATCAGCGCATAAGGTTCCGGCTTGACGTGGGTGACGACAGAACCCGCGCCGATGATGCAGCATTTTGGAATCTTGACACCCTTCAATATCGTGCTGCCGGAACCGATCATGGTATAGTCGCCGATGGTGATCGGCCCGCAGGTTTGCCGTGACGCAAGCGGCTCAACGCCATGTGTCACGAGCTGCGAACGCGCACCTGCGATACCGGAGAACGCGCCGAGCTCGACCCGGTCGGTGCAATCAATGTAGTTCTGATGTCCGATCATGCTGCAACGGCCGAGCACCAATTCGGACCGCCGGTTCGGTTTCTTGGGATAGAACGATGAATTAAGCCGCCGGGAAAGCCCCGGGACCCAATTGAAGTTTCCGATGAACGTTTCTTCGTTCATCTCGAGCTTGTCGAGCTGTCCAATGTAATTGAAATGGCCAAGTCTCGCACCGCGCGCGATTTCGACCTCGTCGGCCAGGATAATCGACAAACCGACGCGGGCGTCGCGATCGATCGAGAATCCAAAAAAGTAATTCAGAACCCGCCGCCGCAGCGACCATGGCAGGAAAAAACAGAAAATCTGTGTGACGCCCTTCATCATTCCGATCCCATCAAAACGCACCGCCACGATACCGCGAATTGCAGCCGCCTGCTTGCTTTGGTGATCTTAAGGTTATTTGGGCACGGTCCAATGCGTGAGCTTACCACCGGCCCGCGCGATATCTTTTTCGACTCTCCACTCGGCAATTTCCGCATCGTCCGCGGGCAAACGCTCCGCGCGTCGTTACGAGCGAACGCCTCCCTCACGCCGTGGCCTTCGGCGTCGGATCGTACGCGACGCCGCACTCGATCTACCCGGCTTTAAAGTGCCGAGCCCGGCCACACCGCCAGCACCCTGCCGTCGGAGACCTTGTCATCGGCGAATTGTGCTTGTGGAGCAGGAAGATTGAACGGCGATCTAGAGAGATTTATTCGCCGGAAGTCGCCGTTACGAATATCGGAATTGAACCAGATCGAGGTGTCGCTGGTCAGCAAGACGTATTTGAATCCGGCGGCCCTGATATTTGCCAGCAATCTGCGCGCGCTGCCGAGCGAAAGATGAAACAGAACCTCCCGACATATCAGGACATCACCCCACGGTTCGATCGGCTGCTGCGTTGCGTCCATGCAGATGAACCGCCGTCTCTCGCCGGCATAGGCCGCGTTATTCGCCTCGATGACCGAAGGCACGATATCAATCCCGAGATATTCGAATTCGCCGCCGACATGGCGCATCCAGTTGAAGTCTCCGCAGCCGATATCGACCAGCCGGCGGCAATCGATGCTCTTCAGGAAGCCGGATAGCTGAACGCCCAGCCCGTCGGTCGCCGATACAACGGAACCGGCTCCGGAAAGGCTGTCCTGGCCTTCATGTTCGATCCAAATTCCATTCCTGTAGATATCGGAAAAGACTTCCGTCAGGTCGTTCTTTGCCAGGTGTCCGGTGTCCCGCCCGCGCCGCCGCCGGACGACATCCAGTATCTGGCTGACGCCGAGGCGAAATAAGATATGGCGGACGATTTCCTTGGAGGACTGTTGATGATCCAGAGACATTGGCTTGGACTCACAATGTGGTAGCCATCTGCGTCGAGGCCCCGAAGAAAAAACGAAATTCCTAAATTTCAGGCTGGAGCTTGACGTTGGGATCGGGCGGCGCAACCGCGTAACGCCGTTGCAGTGTCACGGGCCGCTGAACGATGTGTTGACGAGGCGCGTAACCCAGAACCAGCATGTAGAAAAACGAGCCCATGAAGCCCAGATTGAAATTATCGGGCTCGAACCACTGGATCACGAGGGTGCTGGCGATCACGAGGCCGCAGATCAGCGCGCGATCGTCATGGTCCTTTGTGCCAAACCAGATCAGATAAATCGCTCGCCCGATGATGACGGCCAGCAGAATGCCGCCGAGGACCAGGCCAAAATCCATGAAGTACATCAAGACACCGCTGTGGACCGAATGAAGGCCATATCGGCTGGATCGGAATCCATACCCGAAGAAGACGAAATTGCTCATGTCGTCGAAGAATGCGTTCCAGGAATCCGAGCGACCCGTAAAGCCTGAAAGCAGGCCGCGATCCGGATCGAACAGCGCCAGATCCGTCGTTATCTTGTCGAAAAGCCGATCGGTATTGAACACCAGCGATCCAACCAGCAGAGCCAGCGGAAGCGCAATCAGTCCGATCGCCAGCACACGCGCATTGGCAAGCTGGCGCGCGCGGCTCGTGAACATCTGACGATGCGCAAAAAACAGGTATCCGAGATAGAACAGCAACGTGCCGATCATGATTGTGCGCGCGCTTACCACATAGGTTGCTGCAAAGCACGGCAGGAACACCAGCAGGCTGACGCGCCGAACCACGAGTGAGTGAAGCACCAGCGTGATATAGGCATAACGCGCATAGTGGTTCGGATGGATCAGGCCGACCCATCGATATTCGTGAAAACCCTGGACAAGTGCTGCTGTCGTGAGCGAGATCGCAAGCGCCACAAACGCCATCGACAAGGCATTGTCGACGTCCTCCGGCGGAGCCTGCCAAAAGCACAGGCAGAGCAGGAAACACGCCACGGTGGTTGCGTATTGGACAACCTGCGCCGACGATTCCAGATATTCCGCTTCGGCGAGCGACAGGAAAATGATCATGCTGGAAAAGATCAGCAAGAACACCAGCAGCGGCTGGAAGCGATAGACCGCCGCCACGATGCCGTGACGCGCAAAAAGCAGAAGACCCAGCAAGACCGACGGCACCGAGATGAAGAGGCTGGTCTCTCCGGCGTCCGCCATCGTCGAAAGACCGCTCCGCACATCCATCAGTTGCGCCGACGTGGCCTTGATGCCGGGATAGCAGATTGCAAAAATGTAGACAGCAAAGCCAAGCCCTGCCGCATTGAGGACGCCGCCGGTTATCAGGTTCCGGACAATCCGCCAGTTCTCGGTGATGACGACGGGGTACTTGATCATTTCCCCGCCCCCGTGGACGGCTCTGCTCTGAGGAAGAGAAAATCAGCCTGCACCGGACCGCGCAGCGCATCGACGTGCTGGTTGTAGACGCCTGCGAGGCGAAATCCGTGCCCATCGGCCCAGCGGGCGATATCCGCGTAAAGTGGCTGGTCTTCGTACAATTGCAGATACGAGCACTCGACATAGATGGCGTCGAAGCCCGCGATGAGGTCCGCTGATCCTTCCAGCACGTCGAGCTCGCCGCCCTGCACATCCACTTTAAGCAGCGCCGGCGCCTGCAAGTCTGCGTTGCTGATGCAGTCGGAAAGCCGCCGCACCGTGATCTGATCGACGCGCTCGGTCTGAACGCCGAAGATCTCGCTCTGCGCCGTGCCGGGCTTCAACAGCGACGACGAATCGTCACGTGTCGTGACATAGATCGGCGCCGAGCCCGATACCGGACCAATCGCATTGTTGAAGAGCTGTATCTTGCCGTCACGTCCGAGCGCATTGATAAACGATGTCGCCGGCCCGGCCAGTGGCTCGAACGAGTAGATTTGCGCGATCGGAAACAGCCGGCGGGCAATCGCGGCAAATTGGCCGCGATTTCCGCCGACGTCGACCACCGTCCGGAACGAGAAGCGCGACAGCGCGGCAATGTGCTCGATCGCCGGAGCGACCCGCAACGCCAGCAGCGGCCACAGCGGCGGGCGCAGGGCACAGAACACCCCTTTTTTGATTGTGAGCCACTGCATCTCAGCCATACGCCTCGCGGTAACGCTCTGCGGTTTGTTTGCCGTCAAACGTCGCATGGCTGTAGCGGATCGCTCCATCGCTCATCGCGGACCAGCCGTCGCCCATTTCGTAAATCGCCTCGAGCTTCTCGCTAAAGGCGGATGGCTGCGATAGCGGCAACGACCAGCCGGCATTTTGCTCGGCGACATCGGTCCACGGGCTCTTGTCACTGATCAGGACGGGTAAACCAACCGTCAGCGCTTCCACAATCGAGTGACCGAAGTTCTCGCCAAGTGTCGGATGCAGCAGGATGTCGTATCGCGAAAGCTGCCCGAATAAATCCTGTTTCGGTACATTCCCCCTGAACGTCACCTTGCATCGGCCGACTCCGGCCTCGACCATCTCGACACACCGCCGCGCATAGGGGTCTGCGCCAAGTTCGCCGAAAATATCGAAAGTAGAAGGAACGGAGACCCGGCGAAGCGCTTCGATCGCGAAAGCCAGGTTCTTTTGAAGCGTCACCCGCCCGACAAACGCGATGTTCAATGTTCCCGTCGGCTTCCGTCTGACAACGCGATGGCTCACCGCGGATTCCACGAATTGCGACACCATGTGGACATTCTGCGCCCGTCGATGGTTACGCCTGATATCGTTTTCCTCACCGGGCGAGCCCGCGAGATGAACGACCCTGCGGTAAAGCCCGAGGACGTCCGTCAACCAGCAGAACAGGCGTTTCTTCAGCGAACCCGCCGACATGATCACGTCCATGAATATCCCGTGCGGGGTGTGGAAGACGCGACTGCCGCTTGCGACGCCCAGCCAACAGAGCACCAGCGCCGGAATCGAAAGCAGCGGATCGAACGCACAATGAATATCCACGACGTCGAAATTGCTTCGCAGCCGCCGAAGCAGCACTCCCAGACTGCGCAAACCCCTCGGAACATATTCGAACACCGCCGAGCCGGCGATTTCGGAATGAAACTCCTCCGCGAACAGGCGGCCGCCGGAGGAAAAGTCATGATTCAACGTCAGGACATGAAAATCATATTCGCCAGACATATTGTCGATCAGATTGCGGATCGCGGTCGCCGGACCGAGATGCGACAATGATTGAAAAATAATCAGGACGCGTTTTTTTGTCATTTGACTCCGGAACGCCCATCATTGGTGAAATGGGCGCCGACCGGATCGATCATTTGCAATGGAATATGACGGATATCGTGACGATCGAGTTCGGTTGCGACGAGCGCCAGCATCTGCGGGAGCTGATCCGACCCTATCGGATAACGCAGGCGCTCGAGCAGCTGCAGCGAGCCGCGAAAGATCACCGCCTCGTTGTTCTCCAGTGTAGCCGTCGGCAGATCGCCATCGACCGCGGTTATCGAACCTCCGCCTAAGAAAATATTGCCTTCGATCCTGTTGCGCTCAGGTTTGAGCAAGTCGGATTTTGCGTAGGTCTGGAGTTCCGGATAGCGATCGGTCCAGACCTTGTCCTTGATCGGCAGACTGAAGAGATTCTTCACCGACGCGCCATTTGGAATCTGCATGTGATCGTTCCGCCATTGCTGCCACCAGGGTTCATAACCCAAAGTACTGGCCCAGATCGATGGCGTAGAGAGCACGAAGAGATTCGATAGTAAGGCATTATCCTTACCGCCATTGATCACGACGCCAAAGGGAACGCCGACGATGACGTTGTCGGCGACCAGGTTTCCGCTGGAGAACTCGTCGAGATAAATACCACGCGCGTCGTTGAAATACTGACCGCCGGTTCCGATCAGGATATTCCTTCTGATGATGTTGCCCTGGCTGGTGAAATCGCGGGCGGTGTAGAAGAATCCGGAGTCGCCGGCTTCGCCGACCAGTTGGGCCATCACATTGTCTTCAAAGACGTGGTCGTTTCCGGAATAGATCACGCCCGATTGCGGACCGTTGAAGATCAGGTTTCGACGAACGGTGTCGCCGACGCCGTCGGCCTGCACCGCGGGGGCAAATGTGCGGCTGACAAGAGAAAAATCCATCAGCTCGCTATCCTCGAGCACCAGGCCCGAGGGGCTAAGGGTTGGGCGATCGCCTCCGGAGAGCCACACGGCCCGGCCGCCGACCTCTCGAACGGTCGTATGACTTACCACCGAGTTGGTCGAGGACGCGTAGGCGATGCCATCGCCGCCCGCATCCTGCACCATGACATTGGTGAAGTTGACACCCGAGCTGCCGCGAACGGTCACGGCGGTGCCGGTCGCAAGCTCAAACACGATATTTGCGAACGTAAGATTGTCGCTTCCCGAAACGTCCAGCAAGGTTTCCAAAGATGCGACCTCCAGGCTTTCGATCGGCTGCTTCACGCAGAAGCTGAACGACTGAACCAGAGGATCGTAAAAGAACGAATTACACTGAGTGAACCACGGCAGATTATAAAGCGAAATCCTTTCCGGTGGTATGCCGTCCGCACGCAACCGCGCGCGCTCCACGGCAATGCCGCGCGGATCGGCTGCTTTGGCCCGCGCATTGACGAACAAATAAGAGTCAGTGAGGTAACCACCGACCCAGATTCCGGTCGGAGCGCTCTTCATGTCCGGCGGCAGCGCCGCGAGCGACATCAGCGCAATATCGGTTGCCGGATCCGTCTTTATCTCCAGCACCTTCACGAAGCCTTGGTCGGGCCATCGTGTGGGCCAGAGCGCCGTCGATCCGTTGGCGCGTATCATGATCTGTTTCGGAGAGGCCACCGCGAGCTTCTCAGACAGCCTGCGCTGCGTCTCCCGCGGCAAATCCGACAGAGCGAGCGTGTATCTGAAGGTCTCGTCGGCCGAACCCACCGGCTTGAGGTATTTGTCTGCGCGAAACCCGCCCGATATCCGTGTCCCGCTCGGCCTGCCCGCAATGATCACGCGGGAGCCGCCGATCGGTTTGAGGCCGGCCACGACCAGCGGCCGATCGAGCACCAGTGGCTCGGCGCCGAGATTGATCCTGTAGTTCGCTGCGTCCTTGCGGGAGGCGGCGTCCTTTCTTACGAAATCAATCGCCTCGTCGATTGTGGTAACGTTCCGCCGTTGCGCGCTGCTGGAGGCATGCAGGGGCTGCGGTCCAACGTCGATGTCGATGTCGATAGCGCCCGGCGAAGACCCGGCGACGGAGACAAACATCATCGATGTGGCGCCCACCAGGCACACCGCGATGCCGCCGGCGCCGCGCGGCTGAGCCATCGCGGCGCGCCGACAAAAGTCCGTAACTGTCAATTCACCAGAAGCGAGTATCTTCGCAAGCGCCGCAGGAAAACGCCCCCGCAGATTTCTGGCGGCTGACACCAAACTGGACACAACGAAATTGCGCTTGACGTCACTCATATCGAAACTGCTCGCCATCGGCACCGTTCTGTTGCCAACCACCGGCAGCGCCTGGATGCGGGTATCGCAGGATACGCCGAGCCAACGGCCGGGGGTGGGAGCGACCCAAGGCGTTACCGTCACGCCCTATTCGTCGCCGAGTTCGGGCACCTATACGCGTCGACACCTCAGTCCAAACGGAACGGTATGCGTCTATCTCGGCGGCGTCGCGCGTCCTTTCACAACGAACGACAAGCTTTTCAATCATTGGATCAGCGCCGAAAACAGGTGCAGCGATCGGATAAGAATAAAGGTGTGTTATTACGCCACCACGAACTGCATCGACATGAACCTGGCTGGTCACGAGCAGAAGGAAGCCATTCTTGGCACCCTGCCCGCCGTAAAGGACTTCCGCTACGAATACCAAGAGCAATTTTAGTCATCGCTAGCCGCACCTGAAGGTCGGAGGATGGTCACGTGTCAAAGATCGTATTTGCAGCACTTGTGGTAATTGCTTCTTGCCAGGCAGCCGTCGCGGCCGACTACGACGGGGCGTGGCGGGCATCCCGGCGATATCAGCGGGAAGCGTTCGCCGATCTCTGTCATGTCGAGCGCTGCGGCCCAAACGGGTGCCGCATAGTAAATCTTTGCCGTTGCCCGGGCCGGTATTCCTGCCGCGGCCTTTATGATGCGTACGGCCCATTTGGTGGTTACGCCTTCATGAGCGCTTATACCCGCTACTGATCGGTCCCGATACAAGACTGGACAAGCCTCAGGTCGCCGGCGCCGGCGCCGACGAAATCGAACGATTGGGATTCTTCTGGCTCGCCAACGTGTCCTGGAAAATCGCCTCGAAGCGAGTCGTGATCAAGCCGATGTTGAAGGTGGTTTCGGCATAGATTCGCGCGTTATGGCCGGCCTTCGATCGCAGCGCGGAGTTGTCGGCCAACGCCCGCACGGCCGATACGAAGGCTGCGCGATCCCCTGAGGCGACCACGTCACCCGCACCGCAACTGGTGATGATCCGCGCCGCTAGATTTTCAGGCGGCGCAGAAAGCACAATTGGCCGGCCTGCGCAAAGATAGCTCAATATCTTGGACGGAACGGAGAACGTGCCGGCATCCTTCTCGAGCAGCGCAATCGTTAAATCCGCGCTTCCCAACACATCGGGAAAGTCCGCGTAAGGTTGAAAGGGGAGAAAGCAAACGTTGTCGAGACCCTTGTTCCTGCCGGCATCGGCCAGCCATTCCGCGAACGGGCCTTCCGAAATAACGACGAGCCTCGCCTCGGTATCTTGCCTGAGACTTTCCGCGAGATCCAGAAGCTGCTCCGGATCATGCTTGAGACCGATGGTTCCACTGTAGAGAATGACTTTCTTGTCGGCGAGGTCGTGCTTGACCGCCCAGGCATTGTCTTTCGGGCGCAGCGGAATATCGTCCAGCGGAGCCCAGTTCTCGATCACATGAACATTGGCCGTCGGCATTCCCAATTCCGTTCGAATGGCTTCGACGAAGTCCTGGCTGATCACGATGGTCGCATTGCTCATGGCGAGAATGCGTCTTTCCATCTGCCGGTAATAGGCGCCGATCATTCGCCCGGCAAAGCCGAACTTGCGTCCCAGAATCCGGCTGATCGCGCTCGAGTAGATGTCCTGCTGCCAGAAGATCAGCCTGCGCCCCGCCTTTCGCGTTTTCTTTCCGATCTGCAACACGCAATCGAGCGGGCAATTACCCACCAGAACAACATCGGGCGCGAACGCATCTATTTTCGCGGCGAACGCCTTACCGACATCGATCTCCAGAAAGCGGCGCCTGAAAAACGAATATTTCGGAAATGGCTTTCCCAGCGAGACCGGATCGATGGTCAAATCCGAGGAGTCATTTGCCGCCTTCTCGAGTTTGCCATGGGGACTTTGAAACTCCCGAAAATACGAGTGCAGCACTTGATGTCCCCGGTCCGCCAGGGATCTCGACAACTGTACGGGAAAGGCATGCCCGGAATAATCAACAATAGCGATACGCATACTTATTCCTCAAAAACAAAATTAAAAATGCTCAGTGCGCGTTCGTGTAGGTCTTTCCCGAAAACAGGGTGAGAACGATGATCTTGAGATCGAAAAGCAGGGACCAGTTATCGATATAGAAAAGGTCGTACTCGATGCGCTTCTGCATCTTTTCGAGCGTATCGGTTTCGCCACGAAATCCGTTAACCTGGGCCCATCCGGTCAGTCCGGGCTTGACGGTGTGACGACGGTAAAAGCTTTCAATGCGGGGCGTGAACAGCTCGTTGTGCTGGATCGCATGCGGCCGCGGCCCGACGGCGGACATCTCTCCGGACAAGATATTCCAAAGCTGGGGCAGCTCATCTATGCCGGTGATACGGAACAACCTTCCCATCGGGGTGATGCGTGCGTCACCTTTTTCAGCCTGGCGAAATTCGCTTTGTTCGCTGACATACATCGTGCGGAATTTGAGCACGCGGATCGATTGGTTGTTGTAGCCGTGCCGGATCTGGACGAAGAAGACCGGCCCTCGCGAGTCGAGCACCACCGCCGCGGATGCGAACAGCAACAGGGGCGACAGGACAACGAGGCCCGCGGTCGCGGCGACGATATCGAAGATCCGCTTGATCGCGAGATCGAAGATCGACAGCGGCCGGCGCGAAAGACCGAACCCTGCGATGCCGCCGATCTCGGCGGGGCGGGCCGCGGTCCAGAACTGCGGCCGATGGGTTGGCACGGCGTAGACATCCGCAGGAATCTCCCTGAGGGATAACGCCAGCGCGCTCGCGGTCTCGTCATCATGCTCCTTGTCGACCAGCATGATGATGCCGTCGGGCTCCATCAACCGGCACTGCTCGACGACGCGCGAGGGAAGCGATCGCTCCACGGTATCTGTCGTGCCGGCTTCGGCCTGCCAGACAATTGGACAGAAGACGACCTGAATGCCTCCCCCCGACTTCCGCAACTGTCGTGCGTATTGCGCACAATCGTTTCGGTTGCCGATCAGAACGACGCGGAGCCTGCGAACGAGCCCCGCCGCCGCCGCGGCCTGGAAGCCATTGTACATCCCGAGACGAACGGCAAAGACGACGATCGAACAGCTCAGAAACTGCAGGATCAATGTTCCGCGCGAGTAAAAGTCGGACAATTTGAAGATGAAGAGAAGCGACGTGACCAACAGGAAGGTGGCCGCGATCGAACCTAATCCGCTCCAGGCAAAGCGAATACGGCGCTGTTTCTGAACGTGCCTCAGCTGACCGAGCCGCGCCGCGATGCACGCGTCCGCCACGCCCAGAAACAGTGAGGCCATGACGTAACGAATGACGAAATCGACCGGCGTATGGGAGAAGAAATGATAGGCCAACGCGGCGAGGAAAGCCGTCGCCGCCATGCAAACGCATTCGATGCTCGCGATCGCGAACAAGATCATCGTGAGTTCGGCGGGACGACCTCGACGCAGCAGCCAGCTTGCACTCGCGCCGGTCGCCCGCCGGCCCGTGGTGGAATGTAGCGACGCAAAAACGCGTCGACTGTCATCGATCGTACCGGCCACGCAACGCCACCCTGTATAAAAACATTTAGTTCTTATTGATGACGTTATCTTATACAAATTTTTACGAATGATAGACTGTACTGTTCGTTTATATTAACTGGATATACTTACCACTATTGCGTAATAATCTACCACTTACTGCGTATATACCTACCACCAGCGCGTAAATACTTACTACATACCGGAGATCGACCTGGTCTGAGCAGGATGCGCGAAACGCCGCATGGCCTGAATCAAAACCCGGCTCGACGGCTTACACCTCTGCGACGGAGGGCTGTCGATTGGGTCCCAATCGCCGCTCTTTCGTGCCGCACTGCCGTCAAGCGAGCTCAAATTTCGGCCGCAATGCTTGGCCAAACGAACAGGAACTCCCACTCGACGCTTAAGCGTTTCTTAGAATCTTCCGGCTCAAGCTCCGGTCAGAAAGACGTTCCATGATCGGATTTATGCTCCTCGCCGCCAGCGTCGGCTTCCTGCTCGGGTTCGCCCAATTCAGGGTCACCGTCCTGCTGCCTGCTTTTTTCGTTTTGTTGATTTCCGTCGGGCTGTTTTCGGCGACGGCTAACCTCGACGGATGGCAGACGTCGTTTGCGGCAATCCTCGGAACAGTCGTTCTTCAGGTTGGCTATTTCGCCGCAGTGCTCGAGAAGTTCGTCCGGCAGAATAATACCTTGAAGGCCAAGACCTTGAGGACAAAGTCATCCACCTTTGGGCTGTCCCGGTTCCGCTGAGATTCGGGAACGACCTTCCCTCCAGTAAGCGTTTCGTCAGGGTAGCTTTACGGTTATCGCCGCGATATCACATCCGCGCCGGATACCGGAAACCTATGCCATGGACGACACGGCTGATCGCGCAGTACCGTCGGGCTTCAGCATCTCCGAACAGGTGCGACTTTACGCCGTCGGCGACATCCACGGGCGCGCCGATCTGCTTGAAAAGATCAACCGGAAAATCGACGCTCATCTCGAAAAGAATGCCTGCGCTCGCCATCTTCGGATTTTTCTCGGCGATTATGTCGACCGTGGACCAGATTCACGCGGGGTCATCGAGGGTCTTATTGCGATCGAGCAGCGGAGCGAGGCGGTATTCCTAAGAGGCAATCACGAGACGTTCATAGCCGAATTCATCAACAACCCCGCCGTGCTGCCTACCTGGCGATCGCTGGGCGGCCTCGAAACATTGGCCTCCTACGGCGTCTTCTCGCCGCTCAATCCGGACCCCGAACATCAGTTACGGCTGGCCGCGGAGTTCAGCGCCGCCCTGCCGCCCAGTCACGTTCAGTTTCTCGACCGCTTGAGGCCTTGCTTTGCCTTCGACGACGTGTTCTTCGCGCATGCGGGCGTGCGCCCCGGCGTGCCGCTTGTTTCCCAGGCGGAAACCGATCTGTTCTGGATCCGCGATGAATTTCTGCTGCACCGCCGGCTGTTCGAGAAGCTCGTCGTGCACGGACATACACCGGTGCGGACGCCGGACGTTCAGCCCAATCGCATCAATATCGACACCGGCGCCTATGTGACGGGTCAACTGACCTGTCTCTGGATCCAAGGCAACCGCATGGGATTCCTATAGCGGAACGGTGGGACCTGCCGCATCGATTTGCGGCACCGCGAAATAAAGTTCGTGGTAGTTTTTCCCCAATGAGTCGGATTGAACGACAAAAGTCCGGGGGGACGACTGATGATTTCGTGGAACGTGCTCGAGATTTGGCTGGGACTCAATGTGGGATACGTCGTGCTGCACTCATCGGGATATTTTCTGGCTTCAAGAAAATAGCGACGTCGTGGTGCAAGGCTAAGTTGTCCAAGGCTAACTGAGAGGCTAGCTGAGAAGCCACACGCCGGTTCGCCAAAGGATCAATCCCAGAAACAAGATCCAGCCAACCGTCGCGGTGAGCATGGCCACGAGAAGCACTGCCGGAAACACGGTGTCCCGAAGGGTACGGATTTGTCGCTTGCGCGGAACGCAGGTCACGATGTTGCTCCAGGAGCTTTCGATGACTCGCGTTAGCTCTGGCGCCGGCCTCCCGCAACGTAACTCTGGCCTTAATATAACTGCTCAACCTTACCTGTACCGCAGGTCTTCCTTGTACCGCGGATCTTCGGTGCCGCGCTGTGGTAGGCCTTGCTGCGCGATGATAAAACGTGACGGCAACAAATTACAAGGCTGGACATGCGCGATTGGAAATCGAAGGCCGCTATCGCTGTCGCCCTTCTGCTTGCCACCGCCGGGCTGATGCCGGCCGGCGCAGCGGCGATCACCGCGGAAGTCGCAAAGAAATGTGATGCCCTGGTCGCCAGGGAGTTCCCGCTGCGTGAGCCAGGAAATCCGGCCGCCGGAAGCGCGAAAGGCACCGCGCAAGCTGAAAGAGATTTTTTCAACCAATGCGTCGCCAATGGCGGCACGATGAATGGATCGGCCGACAACAACGCACCACCCGACAAGAGCGCGAAATAGCCGCGCATCCTGACGCTGCGACGTCTGGACGAGAGATCTGGCTCCTTCAGCTCCCGCGCCTCGTTAGTGATTTGAATCACATGCCGACCCGGTCGCATCGGGCTAGATTATCGCAAATCCGTCGCGGTCGGATCGGACTGCCATGACTTGAGACCGATCGTCGCCCGCGAACCGGTTCGTCTCTTTTGTTGCGATCTATTTACATTTTTCCTGGGAGATAAGTTATGAACATTGCTCGGATTTCGCTGGGCCTATGGCTTTCGGTTTTTTGCGGCTGCGCGCTTGGCGTGACCACCCAAACCCAGGCTCAAGCCCAGGATGGCAAAGCCTCGTCACCGCCGACGCCCGCCAGTCCCCAAGCTCCGCCCCCCGCCGCGGCCGCCCCGCCCCCACCGACACCGG
>NZ_LMUK01000043.1:253121-460165 GCF_009766005.1 Bradyrhizobium sp. S69
GCGGCGAACGACCTTCTTTCGAAAGCCAAGCTGGACGCCTCTCCGGACAAGGTCACCCTGGTGATCGATCCCTTGATCGACGGCGTCACCGGTTCGCAATCGGTGGCGACGCACCTTGAAGAGAAGCGCGTCATTGAATTGGTCAAGAGCAGCTATCCGCGCTTCCAGGTGGCGCGCTTTTCCGCCGAGTCGGTGGCAAAATCGCCGATCGTGCTGATCGGCACGTTTACGGCGATCAACAACGCCGGCGCGGCCACCGGACCACGCGACGCCTACCGCATCTGCCTCGCGCTCGCCGATCTCAAGACCAGGACCATCATCTCGAAGGGCGTGGCGCGCGCGTTGCCGGATGGTATCGATCCGACGCCGGTTGCCTTTTTCGCGGAGAGCCCGGTGTTCGCGAAAGACGCCTCCACTGACGCCTACATCAAGAGCTGCCAGGGCACCAAGGTCGGCGACACCATCGATCAAGCTTATGCCGACCGCATCGTGGTGGCTTCCCTGATCAATGACGGGATCGAGGCGTACGATGCCGGACACTACCGCGATGCCCTCGATGTCTATCAAGCCGCGCTGAAGACGCCGGGCGGCGAGCAATTGCGTGTGCTCAACGGCATCTATCTCGCCAATTACAAGCTTCACCATACCAAGGCGGCGATGGACGCCTTCGGCAAGGTGATCGACTACGGACTGAAGAGCGACAAGCTTGCGGTCAAGTTCCTTTTCAAGCCCGGCTCTACCCAGTTCTCGACCGATCGCAGCGTCAGGGCGCCGTATGATGCCTGGCTCGAAAAGATCTCGGAGCGCACCGCCGCGAAACAGGGATGCCTCGAGATCGTCGGCAATACCAGTGCGACGGGCTTGCCGGCCATCAACGATCGGCTTTCCGGCCTGCGTGCCGATTACGTCAAGGATCGGCTAGAAGACAACGAGCATTCGCTGCGCGGACGGCTGATCGCGACCGGCAAGGGGTCGCGCGAGATGATCGTGGGCACCGGCAAAGACGACGCCAGCGACGCGCTCGATCGTCGCGTCGAGTTCAAGACCGCGAAGTGCGCGATCTGATCAGGGCGCGGACAAACCGTCGCCTTCAGCCGCAAGGTTGTAGCCCAGCGGAAATACCGCCCCGCTGGGCTCGCCCTCAGCCCATGAATTGTGTATTCAGGTTTGGGGAACGCCGAGGATCGAGATTTTGTCGCGGTGTAATGGATGATCGACGAGAAGAAGCTCGAAGAGCGCTTGATCGCGCTCGAAGCCGCCAAATCCTGGAGTCCGCGCGTCGTCTCGCGGCTGGAGATGCTGCTGCGCTCGGGCACGGACGAGGCCCTCTACCGCATCAATCCGGTCCAGTTCGCCACAGAGAAATCGATTGCCGAAGCCGAAGGGATCGATCTTTTCCTCCATGCCTGCGTGGCCGGGCTATTCGACATGGACTGGATACTGGTTTGTCCGATGTGCTCCGACGTAGTCGCGAGCTTCCGAAGTCTGCGCAAACTGCACACCCATTTCCACTGCCACCTCTGTCAAAGCGATTACGACGCCGCGCTCGACGACTACATCACGGTGACGTTTACGGTTTCGCCCGCCGTGCGCGGCATCCGCTTTCATCAACCGGATGCACTGTCGGCCTCGGATTACCTCTTCCATCATCTACTGATGCCGGGCGGCATAATGCCCGACGGTGTGCCATGGAGCGAGGCTGCCAAAGGGCTGGTGAGGGCGCTCACCCGCATAGAGCCGGGTTCCACAGCCAATCTTGAGGTTGATGCGGCCGAAGGCGGGCTGATGGGTCAGGATTTCGAAACCGACGCCCAGTTTTTTTTCCCGGTCGTAAGCGGGACGGGTATTACGCCACCCCTTGTGCCGGTCACACTCGACCACGACAAATGCGTGCCCACCACAGCAAACATCGCACCCGGCAAGGTCGTGTTCGAAGTTCGCAACGCTGGCAAGCTGCCGGCGGTATTCGGCATCCTGCAGCTTCCGATGGCGACGTTTCAGCGCCCGACGCTTCGCTTCGCGCCATCCTTGTCCGGCAAGCGACTGTTGATGACACAAACCTTTCGCGACTTCTTCCGCTCCGAGGTGATCGGCGCGACGGAGGGCATCGCGGTTCACGACGTTACCCTGGTATTTACTGACCTCAAGGGCTCGACGGCGCTCTATGAGCGGATCGGCGACCTCAACGCCTACATTCAGGTGCAGCGGCACTTCCAGCATCTGCTCGACGCCACTGTTCGGCACAATGGCGCCGTCACCAAGACGATCGGTGACGCGGTGATGGCGGCGTTTTCGACGTCGGCCGATGCGGTGCAGGCCGCACTTGAGATGCGCGAGGCCGTGGATCAGCTAAATCGGGACCGCCCGCAGCGTGATTTCATCCTGAAAATCGGCGTGCATCGGGGAGCCGCCATCGCGGTTACGCTCAACGAGCGGCTCGATTATTTTGGCCAGACGGTGAACATCGCAGCGCGGGTGCAAAACCTTGCCGAGGGTGACGAGATCTGTATCACCGAAGAAGTTTACGGCGCGCCCGCTGTGGCGGAAATTATTGCGCCATACCCGGTGTCCAAGAGCGAAGCGGAACTCAAGGGCGTCAGCAAGGCCATGTCGGTTTATCGTCTCGCCCGAACGGCATCGTAGCGCATGATGATTATTGATTGAATCGGCCGCAATTTCCCTTCACCTCTCCCGTTGGGAGAGGTCGGCGCGTAGCGCCGGGTGAGGGGTTAGCGCCCCTCGTTTGGCAAAAGGACCCTCACCCGATTTGCTTCGCAAATCGACCTCTCCCCGACGGGGAGAGGTGAAGGAAACGCGCGGATAGCCCTGGCTCAATCGGCGCACGGCATCTCGCAGCCAACTCACGGCGCTAGCGTCCTGACCACCCGGAAGCCGATGTCGTCGTTATGCGCATCGGGGTCGGCCTTGGCGCGAACCGCCGGACGCAATGACTGCTCGGTCGAGAACCAATCACCGCCGCGTAATGTTCGGCTGCCGCAGACCTCCGTCGAGCGGCTTGCGCTCTCCAGCTTCGCCGTGGCGTAGTCGCCGTAGAAGCAATCTTCGGTCCACTCCCAGACATTACCGATCAGATCATAAAGACCAAAGGCGTTGGCCGCGAACGAACCGACCGGCGCCGTAAACGGATATCCGTCCTTGCAGTTCATGTAGGGCGCATTGGCCGGCAGGCCCGCCGCTTTTGCCGATTGATCGGCGCCATTGGCGAATTTGCATAACTCGCCGGGATCGTTGCCAACGCCATAGCGCGAACTGCCGCCCGCGCGCGCGGCATATTCGAATTCAGCCTCGGACAACAGCCGGTAGGATTTTCCCGTGGCGCGTGACAGCCAGTCGACATAGGCCTTTGCGTCCACCCAGCTCACGCATACGGCGGGATGGTTTCCGTCCTGCGCATAGCCGGGATTGAGGAAGGAGCGATCGGCGCGTTGCTCCGGCTTGTTGTTTTCGAAGGTGACGCAATGGTCACCGGCCTTGTAGCCGGAACTGGTCACAAACGCCGCGTATTGATCCCGGGTCACTTCAAAACGGCCGACGGCAATCGGTTGTCGGATGACGGCCTTGTGCTGCGGACCCTCGTTGGCTGCCGCGATGCCGCCGTCGATATCGTCGCGATCCGACCCCATCAGCACCTCGCCGGCGGGAACCATCACCATCTCGGGGCAATTTTCGCACTCCCTGAAGACATCCCTGGGCTTGAGCGCGCATTCCTCGGATGCCGACAAGGGTTGCATGGTCCGCGGCGTCAGCATTGCGGTGCGCGTCGACATGCCCGCACAGCCCGGGGACGCCGGCGCTTGCTCGCTCTTGGTGGCGTTGCCAACCTTGGCGGGCTCAACTTTGGCGGTCTCGACCTTGGCGGATTCGGGCGCCACCGCGGCCACACGAATCTCCTTGTCGTGCGCGGCCTGCGCCGCGGCTTTTGCGCGCGCGGCTTCCTCGGCTTCGGCGGCCTCAAGCGCCTTCTGCTTCTCGAATGCTTCGCGTTCCCGGGCCGCTCTCGCGTCCTGGGCGGCCTTGGCCTGGTCGGCGGCGATCCGCGCCTCCTGCGCGGCCTTTGCTTGCGCCGCGACCCGCGCCTGCTCGGCTGCCGCGGCCTTGGCTTCTTCCATCGATTTTTTCGCAGCCGTCAGCCGCGCCTCTTCGACGGCGGCGGCCTGGGCCGCGCGGAGCTTGTTGCGTTGCGCGGTCGCCAGATCGCTATAGAAGCCCGAGGGGTATTTGCCGATGAAGGCATCCCACGCCGACACCACATTGATCTGCAAGGCGAGTTCGTAATCTTGCCGCGCGGCCGCGGTGGGATTGACCGGCGGCGATATCTGGGGCGGCGCTGCTGCCGGCACCAGCGCAACATCGTCGCCGCCAAGCGAACCATAGACAAAAGGTTCTTGCCGGTTGTGCGTGACTTTCAGTACATCGTCGCGGACAAAACCGAATGCCTTGCGCAGATCGAGCCCCGGCCGCGGCAGAAATTTCACCAGCGCGGCAGTAAACGGGCTGTTCTTTTCATCGCCATCGGCCGCGGTAGAGCCCGCCTTGGCGGCATAGGCGATCAGGGTATTTGGACTGGACGGCTCGATCTTGGACAGTCCTCGCGCGACCAAGCGCTGCGCCATGGTGTGCTTCATCGACTTGAACGGATTATCGCGGCACGCATCGAGGATGATCAGACGCAGCTTCTTTGCCGGCTCGACCACCGTCAGGATACGATCGAGCGGGATCGCTTCGTCATAGGCGTCGATATCGCGTTCCAGCACGGCATCGACCGGAATGAGATAGTTGATGCCGTCGATCTCGACGCCGTGACCGGCATAATAAACGATCGCCACATCGGCATCCCGGACCTCATCGGAGAAATCGCGAAGCGCGCGGCGCATCTCATTGGCTTTGAGATCGCGCTTG
Organism: Bradyrhizobium sp. S69; assembly: GCF_009766005.1. Taxonomy (GTDB): domain Bacteria; phylum Pseudomonadota; class Alphaproteobacteria; order Rhizobiales; family Xanthobacteraceae; genus Bradyrhizobium. The sequence continues at coordinate 258,042 of NZ_LMUK01000043.1, forward strand.
AGTGTGACGACATCGAACCCCGCGCCCTTGAGCATTGTAGCCATCGCGCCGGCGTCGTTGGCCGGATTGGCCAGCAACGCAACGTTCTGATAGGCCGAATTGCCGAACACCAGCGCGACCCGCTTCTCGGCGAAGGCCGGCTGGCTCAAAAGCCACATCGAGCAAATCGCCACGACAAAGGCTGAAGCGACGCGCATCTGATAGGTCCAACCAGAACGGGACTGGAACGTGAAAACCCTATCATACATGCACCGAAATCAACACAAGGTGTGTGATCCCGCTCACTGTTGCAGATGCCGAGTTACGCGAGGTTTGCAGGGTTGGAGTTCTACCCGTCGCGCTTGAACCGGTAGTCAAAACCGTTGCCGTCGGCGGTGATCAGGCCGACCGTGGGCGTCGGAAAATGGATCGGCAGGATCAGCGTATCGGTGCCGGCGACGGAGGCGAAAAACTTCCGCCGCGACAGCGCCGACTGCTTCATGTCCCAATCGGGTTTCGACGACCATTCCGGTTCGCGGCACTGGATCGCATGGTGCATCAGATCGCCGGCGACCACCGCGCGCTGCCCCTTCGAGAAGATGTTGACGCAGCAATGACAGGGCGAATGCCCCGGCGTCGGCGTCAGCGTGACGGTATCGTCCAGCGCATAGTCGTCGTCGACCAATAACGCCTGGCCGGCTTCGACGATCGGCAGGCAGTTGTCGCGGAATACCGTGCCCGGCGGATTGGCGCCTTTCGCATTCTCCTGCTCCCAGACCGCGTATTCGCGTTTGTGGAAAACGTATTTCGCATTCGGGAATGTCGGCACCCAGCGGCCGTCGCGCAATGTCGTGTTCCAGCCGGTATGATCGATGTGAAGATGGGTGCAGAACACATAATCGACCATCTCGTAACTGATGCCGAGCGCGAACAGCTCGTTGCGCCAGCGTTCCTTGCCGGGAAAATCGAACGGCGGCGGATGGCCCTTGTCCTCACCGGTACAGGTGTCGACCAGGATCGTGTAGCGCGGCGTCCGGACCACGAAGGTCTGATAGGTTATGACGATCATCCCCAGCGCCGCGTCAAACACCTCCGGTTCCATCCGGGGCAGATGATGCTTGAAGACCGCTTCGTCATAGGCCGGAAAGAAGTCCTGCGGCCGCCGCCATGGCCCTTCCCGCTCGATCACGGCATCGATGGTGATGTCGCCTATCCTGATCTGCTTCATTTTTGTTTCCTTTTTTTGTTTTCTTGTTTTGTTTCTTGCGAACGGCCGGAACAGCGTAACGGGCCTAGTCCGGCCGATCAAGCCGGAGCCGGCAACGGAAAATCAAAAACCGTCGCAACGCTCGCGCCTGCTCTCATGATGTCCTGCGAGGCAAGCGAAATACGCAAGGAAAACTGTAAAATTTACGGTTTCGCAGCCCGGCTCGAAGTGTGTTAGCCTTTGTTCGAGTGGCACCAAAGGCGGGACAATGCACGTTGCAAAAACAACCATCGGCCTCACCGCGGCAGCGCTCTCGTTCGGGGCTTTTGCATTTGGAGCGACAGCCGAAGCCCAGCCTGCCCCGGCGGCGCCTCCAGCCGTTGGCGTGTTCGAGGCGGTCAAGCGACCGGTGACTGAATCCAGCGAGTTTCTCGGACGGATCGAGGCTCCCAACCGCGTCAGCGTGGTTGCGCGCGTCACCGCGTTCCTGGAAAAGCGCTCCTTCGTCGAGGGCGCGGAGGTCAAGACCGGCGCTCTCTTGTATCAGCTCGAGCGCGGCCCGTTCGAGGCTGATCTGGAATCCAAAAAGGCACAGGTCGCGCAATTGCAGGCGACGCTGGTCAACGCCAAGCTGACGACCGACCGGGCTAAAACCCTGCTCGGCGGCCCGGCCGGGCAGCAATCCACCTACGATGCCGCGATCGCCAACCAGCAGAGCCTTGAGGCGCAGATCCAGGCCGCGCAGGCACAGGTGGACCTTTCCCAGATCAATCTCGACTATACCGAGATTCACTCGCCGATCGACGGCAAGATCGGCCGCACCGCGGTCACCGAGGGCAACGTCGTGACGCCAAGCTCGGGCGTGCTGACCACCATCGTGAGCCAGGACCCGATGTATGTCACCTTCCCGGTTTCGGTCCGAGAATCTCTGACGCTGCGCGAACGCTACGCGACGCGGGGCGGCTTCAAGGCGGTCATCATCAAGGTGCGGCTGCCCGATGGCCGCGTGTATGACCAGACCGGACAGTTGAACTTCGTCAACAATACGATCGCGCAAAATACCGACACCATCACGTTGCGCGGCACGATCCCGAATCCCGCGCTGCATGATCCCGCGACAACCGACGGATCGATACGTGAACTCACCGACAACGAGTTCGTCACCGTCAGTCTGGAGGGCGTGCAGCCGGTCGAGGTGCTGGCGATCCCGCGCTCGGCGATACTGTCGGATCAGCAGGGCGAATATGTCTATGTCGTTGGCGCCGACAACAAGGCCGAGCAGCGCCGCGTCAAGCTTGGGCAATCGACCTCCACCATCGCCGCGATCACAAGCGGCATCGCGCTGGGCGACAAGGTGATCGTCGAAGGCCTGCAGAAGGTGCGTCCCAACCAGCCGGTCGCGCCCGGGCCCGCCAGTGCGCTGATCCAGGCCAGCATGAAGCCGACGGCGGAAGACGCTCGCACGCAAAAGGACGGCGACGCCACCGGGACCAAGCCCGCGGGCACCACCCCATGATTTCCTCCGTCTTCGTCGACCGTCCCCGGCTTGCGATCGTCATCGCGTTCGTCATCACGATCGCGGGCGCGCTGGCGCTGTTGCAGATCCCGGTGGCGCAGTTTCCCGACATCGTGCCGCCGCAGGTCACGGTCAGCGCCGTGTTTCCCGGCGCCTCCGCCGAAGTGGTCGAGTCCAGCGTCGCCCAGCCGCTCGAGGCGCAGGTGGTCGGCGTCGACAAGATGCTCTACATGAAATCAACCAGCGGCAATGACGGCAGCTACACGCTGACGGTTTCATTTGCCCTTGGCAGCAATCCCGACATCAACACCGTCAACGTCAATAACCGCGTCCAGACGGCGCTGGCGCAATTGCCGACCGAAGTGCAGGCCCAGGGCCTGACGGTACAGAAGAAATCCTCGGCGGTGCTGCAGTTCATCGTGCTCTACAGCAAGAACGGCGAACAGGATCCGCTGTTCATCACCAATTACGCCATCATCAACGTGCTTGACGCGATTTCGCGCACGCCGGGGGTCGGCCAGGCCAGCCTGTTCGCGAAACTGAACTATTCGATGCGGATCTGGTTCGATACGCAGCGGCTGACCAGCCTCAATCTGGCGCCCTCCGACGTGATCGCCGCGATCCGCGCCCAAAGCGTGCAGGCGCCGGTCGGCCGCATCGGCGCCCGCCCGATCAGCGATGAACAGCAGTTCCAGTTCAACGTGCAGACCCAGGGCCGCCTGACCACGTCGGCCCAGTTCGGCGAAATCGTGCTGCGGGCCAATTCGGACGGTTCGGTGCTGCGTGTCAGGGACGTCGCGCGCGTCGAGATCGGCGCGCAAAACATGGACAGCGAGTCCCGGATCGACGGTCAAGCCGGCGTTCCGATGGGCATCTACCTCGCTCCCGGGGCCAATGCGGTGACCACGGCGAAGGCAGTTCAGGCCACGCTGGCAAAACTGTCGGAGCGATTTCCGCCCGGCCTGACCTATCTGGTGCAATACGATTCCACCACCTTCGTCAGCGACACCATCACCGAAGTGCTGAAGACGCTCGGCGAAGCCTTTGTGCTGGTCGTGATCGTGGTGTTCCTGTTCCTCGGCAATATGCGCGCCACGATCATCCCGGCGATCGCGGTCCCGGTCAGCCTGATCGGCACGTTCGCGGTGCTGCTGGTGCTCGGCTATTCCGCCAATACGGTGTCGCTGCTGGCGCTGGTGCTCGCCATCGGTATCGTGGTCGACGACGCCATCGTGGTGGTCGAGAATGTCGAACGCGTCATGGAGGAGGAACCGGACGCGACGCCCGCCGAGGCCACCAAGAAGGCGATGACGCAGATCACCGCGCCGATCATCGCGATTTCGCTGGTGTTGCTGTCAGTGTTCGTGCCGATCATGTTCATTCCGGGAATCTCCGGAACATTGTTCCGCCAATTCGCGGTGACGATCAGCGCCGCGATGGTGATCTCGGCGCTGAACGCGCTGACCCTGTCGCCGGCGCTGTGCGCGGTGTTCCTGCGTCACACCGGTCCGCGGCACGGCATCATGGGGCGCGTGCTCGGCAGCATCGACTGGGTTCGCGACCGCTATGCCAGCGGCGTACGCCGGCTGCTCCGAATGGCGGCGCTGTCGCTGGTGCTGGTGCTGGTGTTTGCCGGCGGCATCTTCGGCGTCTCGCTGATAACGCCGACCGGATTCCTGCCCGAGGAAGACCAGGGCGCGTTCTTCATCGCGGTGCAGTTGCCGGACGGTGCATCGGTGGCGCGCACCAGCGAGGTGACCAAGCAGGTCGAAGCGATATTGAAGAAAATGCCCGCTGTCGATCACGTGCTCTCGATCATCGGCTTTTCGCTGCTCGACGGCGGCAGCGAGCCCAACTCCTCCTTTATGGTCGCGCGCATGAAGCCGTTCGCGGACCGCAAGGCGACGGCGGATTCGGTGCAAGCGACCATCCGGCGCACCTTCGGTGAAGGGTCTCAGGTCCGGCAAGCCAGTATCCTGCCGTTCAACCTGCCGCCGATCATTGGGCTGTCGACCTCTGGTGGCTTTGAGTATCAGCTCGATGCGCTGGAGGGACAGGATCCGGCGGCGCTCGGCAGCGTGATGGGCGGCCTGATCGGCGCGGCCAATCGCGATCCCCGGCTGACGCGCGTGTTCTCGACCTTTACCGCGACCAATCCGTCGCTCTATCTCGACATCGACCGCGCCAAGGCGCAGGCGCTCGGTCTCAACATGTCCGATGTGTTCACCGCCCTGCAGGCCACGCTGGGCGGCGTCTATGTCAACAACTTCAACCTGTTTGGCCGCACCTGGCAGGTCAACGTCGAGGGCGAGGCCGCCGATCGTGGCGACATTCCCGACATCTGGCAGATTTATGTACGCAACAGTTCAGGCAGCATGGTGCCGATCCGCTCCATCGCTTCCTTGAGGATCGTGACGGGGCCTCAGGTCATCACCCGCTACAACAATTATCGCTCGGTCACCGTGAACGGCGGCCCCGCGGTCGGTGTCTCGTCGGGGACCGCGATCGCGGCGATGGCGGAATTGTCCAAGTCGACGCTGCCCGCCGGCTACTCCTACGAATGGACCGGCACGGCCTATCAGGAACAGGCGGCCGCCGGCCAGACCGGCATCATTCTCGCGCTGGCCATTCTGTTCGCCTATCTGTTCCTGGTGGCCTTGTATGAGAGCTGGACCATCCCGATCCCGGTGTTGCTGTCGGTCACGGTCGGCGTGCTCGGCTCCTATAGCGCGATCAAACTCGCCGGGCTCAACCTCGATCTCTACGGCCAGATCGGCCTCGTGGTGCTGATCGCGCTGGCCGCCAAGAACGGCATCCTGATCGTCGAATTTGCCAAGGAACAGCGTGAAGCGGGTCTATCGATCGTCGACGCCGCGGCGCTGGGATCGCAGATGCGATTCCGCGCCGTGATGATGACCTCGATCGCCTTCATTCTCGGCCTGCTGCCGCTAGTGGTCGCGACCGGAGCCGCGGAGATCAGCCGCAGGGCGGTCGGCACCGCGGTGTTCGGCGGCATGCTGGCGGCAAGCTCGATCGGCATTTTCATGGTGCCGATGCTCTATGTGACCTTCCAGGGAATGCGCGAGCGTGTGAAGAAACGCTTCGGCGGAGCCGACGAGAAGCCGCACGCCGCAAAACCGCCGGCGGCGAGCTGAAGTAGCTGGATTATTCCACCGAGATCTTGGCGCTGGTGATGACGTCGCGCCATTTGTCGTGCTCGTCGGCGAAGAATTTCGTCGTCTCGGCGATACTGCCGCCAACCGGCTCGACGGCGATCTTTGCGAATTGCTCCTTCACCTCCGGCAATGCCAGTACCTCGGTGATGTCCTTGTTGAGCGTTTGTACGATCGCAGGTGGCGTTCCCGGCGGCGCCACCACCGCAAACCAGGTCGAGGACTCAAAGGACGCGACCCCGGCCTCCCGGAGGGTCGGGACATCCGGCAACAACGGATCGCGCTTGTTGCCACCGGTGGCCAGGATTCGGAGCTTGTCGCCCTGCAACGCCAGCGACGAACCGAGATTGTCGAAGAACAGGTCGACCTGGCTTGCCATGATATCCTGCAATGCCGGCGTCGTTCCCCGGTAGGGAATATGCACCATCTGCGTGCCGGTCAGCTTCTGGAACAGGATGCCGGTCAAATGCGAGGTCGATCCGTTGCCTTGCGAGGCAAAGCTGACCTTGCCCGGATTGGCCTTCGCATAGGCGATCAGCTCCTGCGCGGTTTTGGCGGGAAAACCGGGCCTGACATCGAGCACGTTCGGCACCGTGCCGAGAACGGTGATCGGCATCAGGTCGGCCGGCTTGAAGCCGAGCGATTCAGGCTTGTAGAGCGAGTCGTTGATGGCCAACGGTCCCGGCGGACTCGCCAGCAGCGTATATCCATCCGGCGCGGACGTTGCGACATAGGCCGCGCCGATGTTGCCGCCGGCGCCGGTCTTGTTTTCGACCACCACCGGCTGATTCCAGCGCTTGCCGAGATACTGCGCGACGATCCGCGGCAACACGTCGGCGGTTCCTCCGGCCGGGAACGGCACAATGATACGAACCGTGTGAGTGGGATAATCGGATGCTGCGTCGGCGGCATTAGCGCGATCCATCGCGGTGTGAGCAAGCACGGCGCCGAGCCCGGCAATGACCAGCCTGCGAGAGTGCCTCATCGAATTTCCCGCTTTGTATTTCATTTTGAACTTGTTGCGTTTGCCGCAGCTTGCGGATTTCCCGACGGCACGAACGGGTCGGCGAAGAACTGCCCGTCGGGCAAACCGCCGAGAGCCTGAAAATCCCGCTCGGCGTTGCGGATCATCGCCGGATTGCCGCAGGCGTAAACCTGCCAGCCTGACAAGTCCGGAATGTCGCGCAGCACCGCTTGATGAACCAGCCCGGCGGCGCCGTTCCAATCGGCATCGAGCTCCGACAATACGGGCCTGAAGGTAAGCCAGGGCACACGGGCCGCCCATTTATCCGTCAAGTCGAGCAGATAGAGGTCCTGCCGGCGGCGGCCGCCCCAATACAGCCGCACGCGGCGGGTGTTTCCGCGCGCGATCAGATCCTCAATGATGGATTTGATCGGCGCAAAGCCGGTGCCGGTCGCCAGACAGACGATCGGTTTGTCGGAGCCGGTGCGCAGATAAAATTCGCCATAGGGAATTTCGATCCGAAGCTTGTCGCCCTTGGTGAGCCGGGCCAGCACGCCCTCCGAAAACTGCCCACCTGGAATGCGCCGGATGTGCAGATGAACCCCATCGCTTTCCCTCGGCGCATTGGCCATCGAGAAATTGCGGGTATCGCCGTCCGGCATCGACACGCGCAAATATTGCCCGGCCTTGAAGCGGGCGCGAATGCCGGCGGGGAAGCGCAGCATCAGCGTGAAAACGTCTTCCGCCGGCCTCGTGACGCGGTAAACGCTCGCGGTGATCCGCTTGCGCGCGGTCGGGTCGTGACGATCGATGCGTTTTGGACGAATAACGATATCGGTCTGCGGTCTGGCCTGGCACAACAAGACGCCGTTCGTCGGGGCCGCCATCTGCTGGGCGCCCACGGCGACCTGGCCGTGGCGCAGCCCCGCTTCGCAGGTCGAGCAGATGCCCTTGCGGCAGGAATAGGGCAATGAATAGCCGGCACGCTCCGCCGCATCGAGCACGGTCTCGCCGGCCTCGCAACCGAACGCGATCACGCTGTCGTCGATGGCGACTTGAAAAATCACGCGACCGCTTGATCCGCAAGATCGGTCGCGCCGGATAGCAATTTCAGCGACCGCAACACCGCATCGGGTTCGGCGACACCCTTGCCCGCGATATCGAAGGCGCTGCCGTGACCGACGCTGGCGAACAACACGCCGGCGCCGATCGACATCGCGGCCGAGTTGCGGCCCGCGAGCAGTTTGACCGGGATATGCCCCTGGTCATGATACATCGCAACGAAAACGTCGAAGTCGCGCCGGCCCAGCATCAGATCCGCACCGACCGGACCTTCGACTTGAAGGCCGGCCGCCCGCAGGCTTTTCGCGGCTGGGACGGTGATCCTGTCGTCGTCGTCCCCGAACAGGCCATTCTCGCCGGCATGCGGGTTTATTCCGAACAGGCCGATGCGCGGTTGCTCGATCTGGAGCTGGCGCAGCGCGGCATCGGCCGTCCGCGCCGCCCGCTCCACCAGTTCCGGCGTGATGCGCGCGAGCGCGGTATGAATCCGTTCGTGCAGCGTGACGTGAACGATGCGCAGGCCGCCACCGACCAGCATCAGGAAGACGTGGTCTTCCGGCCTGTTTGTCAAACGCGCGAGCAAGCCCGGATAGCCGGAAAACGGAATACCGGCGGCGTTGACGTTGGTTTCCGAATGCGGGCACGCCACGATCGCGGATGCGTGGCCATCATTGACCAGCCGGATCGCCGCGGCCAAATAGTCGACGGTCGCGCGACCGCCTTCGGCGACCGGCGTGCCCGGGTTGAAGGCCGCGCGTGGCAGGGAATCGACGCCTTTGACATAGAGCACGCCAGCGCGCGGCGCTGAGCCGTCGAATGAATGAACCACGAAATCACCGGCATAACGCTCGGCGCAGGCGCGCACGACATATTGATCGCCGACCAGAATGATCGAAGGCCCGCCGGCGCGGGCCGTCTGCACCGCCGCCTTGACCGCGATTTCGGGGCCGATGCCATTGGGATCGCCAATGGTGAGTGCGATGGTGGAGACGCTCATAACGGCAACGCCATCAGCGTATCGATGCGCGAGCTGTCGCAAACCACGATCCGCTCGTTCAGCCGCACCTTGCCTTCTTCGATCTTGTAGAGGTCGAGGTAGCGTCCGGTCGCGAAGATATCGGTGTCGCCGTCCTGAACGATCCGCGCCACCAGGAACGAGGTTTCGCTGCGCACCTCGCTACCACTTTCGTGCAGGATCGAGGGCTGGCCGAGGATGTGGCGATAGGACTGGCGCTCGTAGATATTGGCGTCGCGCAGCGCCGAGACCCGGTCGCGCAGCATGCCTTTCGAGTTCGCGAAGATGATTGCGCCTTCCAGCCCCTCGCGATGGTTGGCCGCGGTGGTGATTTTATAGATGCACGATCCATGAAAATGATCGGGCCAATCTTCCAGCCGGTCGTCGTCGATGCACCGGGCATATTCGGCCTGGGCGCGGGCGATCATCTGATACACGCTATCGGTCATGTCTGGCCTCACATGCCCATCTGGCTGCGGTAGGCTTTCCAGAAGCCGCGAACGGAGGCCTCGGTGACGCGGCTTTCGCTACTCTGGGCTCCGCTGCCGCCCATCTCCAGGATCGCCTCTTGCTCGGAAGCACCGGCGATGCCGCGCTGGACGAAACCGCCGACGCAGCCGTCTTCCATCGAGATATAGCCGGCGGGTCCCACCAGATTATTCTGCTTGAGCCGGGTCAGCCGCTGCTCCGGCGTGTCGTCGGCAAAGCCGAGATAGGTCCAGTTGAGATCGGTCTTGTCGATCGCGCGCGGCACGATCTGGCGTACTGCGATGGCATTCTGGATCTGCTGCAGCACGAAGGTCGGGAACACCGACAAGATCTGCAAGGTCACGCCGTCATGATATTCGTCAAAGCCCTGCAGCAACGACGGGTCCGCCAATTTGTACTGGCTTTCCGAACGAAGCTGCTGCTTGGCGTATTCGGCGTCTTTCTCTGCGGCCGTATCGATCGCCGAATAGCTGACGTGATGGCCGCCGCTCTCGTCGACGATGATCGCGCCTTTTTGCGACAGCCTGTTGAGCTCGAAGGTGGTGAAAAACAGATGCAGGATACTGGCGTGATAGGAGTCCTTGACGTTCTCCATGTAGAGTTTCCAGTTATTCGGCAGCACCTGCGTGACGCGTCCGAGCACGACCGGCTTGCGGCCGCCGAGCACACGCTCGATCCGCGATGAAATCTCGTCACCGAGATATTCCTCGATCGGTGGCACCTCTTCGGAAAACGATCCGAAGATGAGGCCGTGCAGGATCGCGATCCGCAGCTTGCGAGGCCCGTGGTCCTCCATGCGAAAACTCTCGGGCATGCCGCCCTTGCCCTTGACGCCATCCTTGAACGCGATGCCCTTGAGATTACCCTGCCGGTCGTAGGTCCAGGCGTGGTAGACACAGCTAAAGTCCTTTTTGCCCTTGCCGTGACTGTCGAGGCAGATCAGCGCGCCACGATGCGCGCAGCGATTCTCGAAGGCATAGATCTCGCCATCATTGTCGCGGGTGACCACAACAGGCGTGTCGCCGATTCTGGTGGTGCGGAAGTCGCCGGCTTCGGGCAGTTCCACGTCGAGCGCCAGGTAGTGCCACGACGGCCCCTGAAAGATGCGCTCCTGCTCCTGGCGGTAGGTCTCCGCGGTCTGGAACACCCAATACGGCACCCGGGTCAGGGTTTCCGCAGGCCGCAATTCGTGCGTTTCGTGCAACATCTCTGAGGGTCCTGGTCTGATTGTCCTGTTAGGCATCGGCTGATGCCCCATTTTTGTTTGTTTTTATTTGACAGGCCCAATGACAAATGTTCGGATATCGAACATTGTCTCTATACCGAACAAATTGGACGTCCTCTAAATCACTGTCAAGGCCGCTCTATGCCTGCAAGGGTTGCATCCAGCGAACGATCGAACGAAGGCATGGGTGGGCTTGCCAAGGGCCTCGCCATCATCGAGGCGCTGGCCGCCCATGGCGTGCTGAGCGTCTCCGACGCCGCACGAACCACCGACATCAGCCGCGCCGCGGCCCGGCGTTGCCTGATCACGCTGACCGAACTCGGCTATGTCGAGCAGGCGGGACGCGAGTTCCGCCCACTGCCGCGGCTGCGGCGGTTGGGCGGTGCCACGACGAAACGTGACCAGATGGCCCGGCTAGCCGATCCGCTATTGAAACACGCGCGCGACCAACTGGCCGAATCGGTTTCGCTGGCTGTGCTCGACGACGACAAATCGTTGTTCATCGCGCGCGCGGAAGCCCAGCATATCCTGTCGACCGGCGTTCGCGTCGGCGCCACCCTGCCGGTGTATTGTTCGGCGACCGGACGGGTCCTGCTCAGTCAATTCCCCGACACCGAGATCGGCCAACGCATCGGCCGCAAGCCGCTGCCGGCGCGGACGCCGCACACCATCACCAAGCTGGCGGCGCTACTGGCTGAGATCCAGGCGGTGCGCAAGCGCGGCTACGCGATCAGCGACGAAGAACTGGAATTGGGCATGCGCGCGCTTGCGGTGCCCGTGTTCGGCGACGGCAGCCAAATCGTCGCCGCGATCAGCGTCAGCGCCGCCTCCGCCCGCGTCCGTGCCGCCGATCTGCGCAACCAGTTTCTGCCCGTGCTTCAGGCCTGCGCCCGGGCGCTGAGCGAGGCGGTCAGTAACATCAGGTAACGGATCGGACGAAAAAAGCCCCGGCAATGCCGGGGCTTGAAGTTCGCTGGAGAGAATTTTCAATCAGTACCGTGCGACCGCCGGACCGCCGAAGTGATAGTTCAGGCGCGCGGTGACGAGGTCGACGTCCTGGTGGATGCTATCGACGCGCGTGAGCGCACCTCCTGCAACCGCAGTAAAGGGGTTATCGCTTTCGAACATGAAGAAGTGGTCGTACTCGACCGCGAGCGACCAGTTCGGCGTGAAGCCATATTCGAGACCTACCCCGGCCGAATAGCCAACACGGGTTTCGCTGGCCGTATCGAGCGCGATCCCCGTGGCCGGGATTATTCCCTGATACTTGTCGCTGGTGACTGCGAGGCCACTCTTCACGTAGAGCAAGGTATTATTCCACGCATAGCCGAACTGACCCGTGAACAGACTGAACGCGTCGATCTTCGATTGGTTGGTGACGGCAGAGCCAAGTGCGGAGCTTAAACTGGATCCACGCAGATTTGCCCAGTTGCCCTGCCCTTCGAGGCCGGCCACCAAGGCGCCGGTCTGCCAGCGATAGCCAATCTGGCCGCCGGCCACGCCTCCGGTGGCGTCATGACAACCCTCGGGGACAATACCCCCGATCGGCACACCTCCAATATTATCCAAATTCCAGCAGTCGCTGGACGAACCATAACCACCATTGGCGCCGACGTAAAAGCCGGACCAGTCGTAAGCGGCCATCATCGGCGGCGCCTTGGTGTAGGTACGCGCCGGAAGATCGGCAGCAAAGGCACTGACAGCGCTAATGCTGACAACACCGAATGCAAGAGCAAGCCTTTTCATAGAAATTCCTCGATGGCGTAATTGCTGCAGCACGATATCGAGATTCCGCAACAGCGGCTGTGTTCGGACGACAACACCAATGCTTGTTCGAACAAAAATCTTAGTTTGGAGAAAGAAACTATTTTTTCGCTATTAAATCTTCGAGCGATACGAATACGTTTCCTATGTAGCAATCTAAGTTCACCAACGCCGCGACAATACGGTCGGTCGTTGCACGCAGGCTTACGCTAAAGCGAATCGCGCACTCTCAGCAAAGCTGACTACGCACGCCATCGAGCCGACCGAAGCATCGTCGCTGACGACCCGGATCGAACGCCAACAGGCGTCGCCAAAAATGTAATCAGATGGACACTTTTTTATTAGACGGCAGGCGACAAAATTCGCCAGATTGCGGATTGTTCGGTCGCTGTCCGATCAACCGTTTTGTTTTATAATTTGCCGCGCTTGATGAGCGTCGAGCGTGTTTTACTCCAAATGCTCTGCCCCCGTCCGTTAGTCCCCTTTCGGACGGGGTTTTTTATCCTGCAACCGCGATCTACCGGCCGCGCCGCTTCAAGCCACCTTGGCTGTCCGAGCACGCCCAGCCAAGTCCGCCTGGTCCAAGTCCGCCGACGCGAGACTTCTTCGTTGGTTTCGCGGTTTTTTGATAGACGTATCAGACCCGACGCGGTGCGGCGTTCAGCTTCTGTTTACCAGCTTGGCTCAGATTCAGGAGTGGATGACACCCACGGTCGAGCCATGTTCAAAGAGAGCCTTCCGATCGCCTATGACGCGCCGGCCGATTTGAAAAAATGGCCATCGCTGAATAACCAGCGCCTGAACGGCAGGCCGCCTTATCTGGTGTATAACGGCACGCTTGCCGACTGTATCAAGCTGTTGCTGGCGAAGCCGATCAAGCAGATTTCGCTGTACGATATCGTCACCGAGCCGCAACCGATCTTCGAGCGGCCGGTGCTGTCTCCCGCCGACGCCGCTGAAATCGCGATGCGCAAGGATTTTCCGAAAGGCTAGAGTCTTTTGTTTTAACGCGTTTTCTTCACGCGAACCGGTACCCACTTCGCTCGAAAACGCTCTGGAAAGCGCGTCGGCTTCCACCGAGCTCAGATGATCTCGCGCGCGCGCAGATCCGCTATCTCGGCGGAGGCGTAGCCGAGCGAGCCCAGCACCTCATCGGTGTGGGCGCTGAGCGCCGGCGCCATCGAATCGAGCCTGCCGCCACCATGGGCAAGCCGGAAGCCACTGCCGGCAAACCGCAAGCGGCCGTAGGGCGTATCGACCTCCTGAAGCGCCGCGCGCGCCTCAATCTGCGGATGGTCGATCACCTCCTCGACCTTCCAGATGCTGGCGCAGGGCGCGCCGGCGGCGTCGAGGATCTTTTCCCATTCGCGCGGATCTTTCTTCGCGAGCGCTTGCTCGATGATCTCGCGCAGCGCCGGCTCGTTTTCCTGCCGGGCGAACCAGTCGACGAAGCGCGGGTCTTGCAGCGCATCGGCACGACCGATCGCGGTCATCAGCGACTGGTACTGCTTCTCGCTGTTCACCGCGAGCAGCAGATAGCCCTCGCCCGCCCTAAACAGATTGGCGGTCGGCCTGCGGCTGACGGCCTGATTGCCGGACTGTTGCTGGCGATGGCCGGCGACGGTGTAATCCGCCACCTGCCCCGACAAAAACGCCAGCGTCGCCTCCAGCATCGAGACGTCGACCAGTTGCCCCTTGCCGGTATGGGTGCGCTGGAACAGGGCGCTCGACACGCCGAACGCCGCGGTCGCGCCGGACAGCACGTCGCAGATCGCAAAGCCGGCACGGGTCGGGCCTGTCGCTTGATGGCCGGTGATCGCCATGATGCCGGACAGCGCCTGGATCTTGCCGTCATACCCGGCGCCAAGACGTTCCGGGCCGGTCTGCCCAAAACCCGAGATCGCGCAATAGATCAGTTTTGGATTGATCGCGGACAAACCCGCATAGCCGATGCCGAGCCTGTCCATCACGCCGGGGCGAAAGTTCTCCATCACGACATCGACCTCGGCGGCGAGCCGCTTGACGATCGCGATCGCCTCCGGCTTCTGCAGATCGAGCGTCAGGCTGCGCTTGTTGCCGTTAATCGCCTGCCACCCCGGGGCAAGGCCACGCTCCGCCCATTCGCGGCTCAGCGGCGTGCGCCGCATATCCTCGCCTTCGCGCCGTTCCACCTTGATGACGTCGGCGCCAAGCAGCGCGAGCTGGTAGCTCGCGTAAGGGCCAGCCAGCACCTGCGTAAAGTCGAGAATCTTCACGCCTTCGAACGGTCGGGTCAACGGGACGTCCTCCTGAAACTATTCTTTGTTGTTGTTGTCGTCTTCGCCTTGATCGGCGCGGCCGGCCTCACGCCGCCCGGTTGCCGCGCGCGATCTCCTTTTGCTTGTCGAATTCGGCGCGGCGCCGCGCCAGCTCTTCCGGACTCATCTGCGCGATGTTGTTGTAGTCGAGCTTCCAGAACGCATCCGCGCTCCAGCGCAGCGGCGACTGCATCGTGGTACGCGCGCCGCTGGCGGATTCCAATAGGCCGAGCGCCAGTTCGAGCGTCTGCGCCTGCGAGGCGATGTCGTGCGGCTTGCCGGCTGAATTGCCGAGCGGGAAGTCGGAGAACAAAAAGCGCGGCACCGCGGCATGCTCGATGATGTCCTTGGCACAGCCGATCACCACGGTCGCAATGCCGTTGGCTTCGAGGTGACGGGCCACCAACGCCGAGGTCTGGTGGCAGACCGGGCAGTTCGGCACGATCACGGCGACATCGACCTTGTCGGCGAGGCAGTTCGCCAGAATCTCCGGCGCATCGGTATCGATGGTGACGCGATGGCTGCGATTGGTCGGCGCGCCGAAGAAGCGCGGGGCGACCTCGCCGATCCGCCCCGTGGCCTTAGCCTTCAGGAGCTGCGGCAGCGGAAACCAGGTACCGCTGTCGGTCGCGGTGGTGTGCTTGCGGTCGTAGCCGATATGCGAGATCCGCAGATCATGCGACTTCGAGGTGTCGCCATCATAGACCTTGTAGAACTTGGCGCCGCCGTTATACGCCGCGCCCGGGCCCTGGTCGCCCTTGGCCGGATCGTAGGGGGCCGCGGTGGTGACGATCGTCACGCGCGATTGCGCCAGCGGCTTTTTCAGCTTCTGGAACGGCGCTTCGACATAATGCGCCCAGCGGTAGGCCGTGGTGTAGCCGATCGCGGTGTAATAATCGCGGGTCCGCTGCATATAGGGGACCGGGGAATCGTAGTCCGGCGCAAAGCCGAGTTGTTCGTCGATCGGGCCGGTCATGGTCGTCTCCCCTGGTACTTTTCGCTTGTCTGGACCGCAAGATAGGCCGCGAAATCGGGCTCGGGAAGCCTTCGCGGGGGCATAGCGGCCAGCTTTTCTTGCCTAAACCGAAGCAGGCCCCATCCAGTTGGTGCGCGACCGGATCACGGCGGTGAATGCATCCAGCAAGGGCGTCGGGCGGCCATAGGCGATCGCGAGTTCGTATTCGACCGGGGTGCCCAGTCCGGTGAGATCGCGAAACACCACGCCGGGCCGGTTGGCGGTGGCAATACTGCGGGTCACGAGCCCGACCCCCATGCCGCCGGCCACGAGGCTGGCGATGGTGTCCATCTGCAAGGCTTCCTGGCCGACCCGCGGCACGAAGCCGGCCTGGGCACAGGCGCTGAGCACCCGCTCGTGCAAGCCCGGTCCCTGCCGTGCGGGGAAAATGATCCAGGGTTCGAAGGCGAGATCGGCCAGCGCGACCGAGGGACGCTGCGCCAACGGATGGCTTTCCGGAATGGCCGCGACCATCTGGTTTTTTGCGACCACATCGACGCTGAGCCCGTCGGCATCGCGCAGCGGCGGAATCACGAAGCCGACATCGGCCTCATCGGCCTGGATCCTGGCGATTTGTTGCGCCGTCATCGCCTCGGTCAGCGTCAGCTCGACGTCGGGATATTGCTCGCGAAACGCGCGCAGGATGGCCGGCAGGATTTCACGCGCGGCACTCGCCACGAAGGTCACCCGCAGCGCACCGGATAGCCCCGCGCCGGCGCGCCGCGCCGCTGCAATGGCGCGCTCCGCCTGTATCACCGTACGCCGGCATTCTTCGAGAAACACCAGGCCCGCGGGCGTCAAGCGCTCGATCCGGTTGGTGCGCTCGATCAACAGCGTTCCCACCTCTTCCTCGATCTGCTTGATCGTCACCGTGAGCGGCGGCTGCGCCATGTGCAGGCGATCGGCGGCGCGGCGAAAACTGAGTTCTTCGGCAACGGCGATGAACTGTCGCAACTGACGCAGCTCGATCATGTGCTGTTCCGGCGTCCCTCATTATCGTTGAGCGCAGGCTAGCGGATCGAGCCCGGAAACACGACCAAATTCAAGGGCACGCGCCAAGACGGCCATGTGGCTTCGGCGAAGAAAAACTGATGCCCTACCGCGGCTGCGTTCCCGGTCACGGCAGAATCATCTAGAGGTTGGGGATCAAATCATCGTGGAATGCGCGGATGAATCGCCAAGAGCGCCGGGCCGCCGGCCGAAAATCCCAGGCCAGCGAGCCTGGCAGCCCTGCCGCGCTTTACGAAGCCGGCCTGCGCCATCTGCGAACCGGGCAATACCTCGATGCGCAGATCTGCTGCCAGCAAGCTTTGGCCACGGATTCAAATCACGCCGACAGCCTGAATCTGATGGGCATGCTGTCGCTCCACGCCAAGCAATACGATCACGCCGTTGAGTGGGTCGCGCGCGCCTTGCGGCAAGCGCCCAAGTCGGAATATCTCGTCACCCTCGGCACCGCCCTGCAAAGCCAGGGGCGGCTCGAGGAGGCGCTCAAGGCCTTCGACAAGGCGGTGCAGCTCAAGCCGGATGTCGCCGAATTGTGGAAGAACCTCGGCAACGTTTTGCTGGCGTTGGAGCGTCCCGCGGATGCGCTGTTGAGCTTTCAGCACATCCTGACGCTCAATCCAAGTCATTGGGAAGCGGCTTATCAAAGCGCGGTCCTGTTCCATCAGTTGGGGCGGCTCGCGGAGGCAGTCGAACACTTCGATCTGTGCAATCGGCTAAAGCCGGACCATGCCTTGACGCTGCGCGCGCGCTCCCGCTCGCTTCGCGATATGAATCGGCTCGAGGAGGCGTTGCAGGACAGCCAGCAGGCCTGCACACTCGATCCCCGCGATACCGGAGCGTGCAATGGCGTGGGCGATATCCTGGCGCGATTGCCCGACCGGCAGGAAGAGGCTCTGCAATGGTTCGACCGGGCCCTGGAACTTGAGCCGGACTTCATTCAAGCGCTGACCAACAAGGCCCTCGTGCTTGGTCAACTTCATCGCTCCGAAGAAGCCATTGCTAGTTATGATCGCCTGAGGAGTCTCGACCCTGGTAGCGCCGAGGTGGACATCAGCCTGGGACAGCTGCATTTGCTGCTGGGGAATTTCGAATCTGGTTGGGCCGGGCATGAAGCACGGCGCAAGATTCCATCGTTTTCGGCGCCTTATCCAAAATTCTCCCAGCCGATATGGCTCGGCAAGGAAGCCATCGACGGCAAGACGATCCTCGTCCATGTCGACGAAGGTTTTGGAGACACCATTCAGTTCGCACGCTACGTGCCGATGCTTGCGGCGCGCGGCGCACGCGTGATTCTGGTCGTTGATGGCCCGGCCTATCCGTTGCTGTCGAACCTCGCCGGCGTCTCCCAATGTTTTCCATTCCCGGCCCATACGTTGCCGCCGTTCGACTTCCATTGTCCGATGTCCAGCCTGCCGCTGGCCTTTGCAACCCGCCTCGATACGATTCCTTCGGGAATCTCGTATTTGCCTGCCCTCGCGGCAAGCCGCGTGCAGGCCTGGGAAAGTCGCCTTGGTCCACATCACAGGCTGCGGGTGGGCCTGGTCTGGTCCGGCAATCCAAACCACAGGAACGACCGAAATCGATCGATCCCGCTGCGCACGCTTTCCCGCATCCTCGACGCCGACGCGGCTTTCATAAGCCTGCAGAAAGACCCAAGGCCCGACGACAAGCAGCTCCTGCTTGAATTCACCGGCATCCTAGATCTGACAGCCGATCTCACCGATTTCGTCGAGACCGCTGCATTGCTGCGTTGCCTTGATCTGGTCATCACGGTGGACACCAGCGTCGCCCATCTCGCCGGCGCCCTCGGGTGCCCGACCTGGATATTGCTGCCGTATAATCCGGATTGGCGCTGGCTGCTCGGCCGCGATGACAGTCCCTGGTACCCGACGATACGCCTGTTCCGGCAACCAAAGCCGCGCGACTACGACAGCGTCATGGATCGCGTGAGAGCGGAGCTCACAGCGATGATTTCCAAACGCGTATGAGCCGGGCGACGACGTTTACGCTGCAACCGGGCGAAGCCGCGAAACGATCAACACCAGCGCGATCGAAACCGCCAGCAGCGCCGTGACGTAGAACAGCCCTGCGGAAAAATTGCCGGTCAGGTCGCGCAGGAACCCGATCACGGCCGGGCTCACCGCCGAACCCAATAGCCCGACCGCGCTGATCAAGCCAATTCCCGCCGGCCGCGCCGCTTCCGACAACAACGACTGCGGCAAGGTCCAGAAGGTGCTCATCGCGCAGAAGCCACCGGAGACCGTGAAGATCAGGCCGACCAGCCGCCATTCCGGCTCGGGAACGTAAATCACCACCAGCCACCCAACGGCCGCCATCGCCATCGCCGCGACCACGTGCCAGACCCGTTCCTGCATCCGGTCGGAGCTGCGGTTCCACAACGGCATCAGAACCAGCGCGGCGAGCGCGGGAATGGCGGTGATAAAACCGACCTGCGATAGCGAATAGGCCTTCAGCACTTCGCGCACGATGGTCGGGATCCAGCTGCCGTTGGCGTTGAGCGTGTTGACCAGGCAGAAATACGCCAGCGCCAGCAGCAATATCCTGACGTCGGTGACTTGCCGCCACACCGAAACTTTTGTCTGCCGGCCGGACGCCGCCTGGTCGTCGGCGAGCAGCAATGTCAGGGTGTTCTTCTCGGGCTCGTCGAGCCAGTTTGCATTTTTCGGTTTGTCGGTGAGATAGCGATAGGCGACCACGCCGAGGATCACCGCCGGCAATCCTTCCAGCAGGAACAGCCAGCGCCAACCTTGCAGGCCGAACGCCCCATTGGAGTGATCCAGGATAAGGCCCGACACGCCGCCGCCAAGCGCCATCGCCACCGGCTGCGCCATCATCAGGTAGCCGTTGGCGCGGGCACGGTGCGAACTCGGAATCCAGTAAGTCAGATACAGCAGCACGCCGGGCACGAAGCCGGCCTCGAGCACACCGACCAGGAACCGGATCAGATACAGGCTGTTGGGACCGACCACCAGCATGGTGGCGGCGGACGCCAGCCCCCATGAAATCAGGATGCGCGCGATCCAGATCCGGGCGCCGTAGCGCGCCATCAGGAGGTTGCTCGGGATCTCGCAGGCGACATAGCCGATATAGAAGATCGAATTGGCGAGACCGAACGTGGTCGCGGTCAGCGCCAGATCCTTGTTCATCGACAGCGCGGCAAAACCGATATTGATGCGGTCGAGATAATTGATGACGTACAGCACGAACAGGAACGGGATCAGCCGCAGCCATACTTTCCTGATGGTCGCGACCCGTTCGTTTTGGACGGACCCGCCGTCCGCGACTGATATCGTGGTCATCACATCGTTTCCCCGTATTTTTTGTTTGCGGAGGCGTGCCCGCTTCTGGCGGCGGGCTTCAGCCTCGTTCAGTCACCCATCAAATTTTTCACGGGTGTTGGGTCGAGGTTGAACAGCCGCGCGGCGTTTAGGCCCAAAATGTTGCGCTTGGCTTGCTCGGTCAGGAACGGCAGATCGCAAATCTCCTGCGGCAGGTCGAAATCGAAATGCGGCCAGTCGGACGCGAACATCAATTGCGTCTCGGCCTTGATCATCTCGAAGGTCACTTCCAGTGCCTTGGGATGCGTCGTCTCCATCGGCTGGGTCGTATAGAAGCAATTGTGGTTCATGTATTCGCTGGGCAGCCGCTTGAGTTGCGGCGCCTCGGACGGGCGCATCAGATACTGGTCGTCGAGCCGCTGCATCAGGAACGGCACCCACGCCAGGCCGCTTTCGATCCACAGCGTCTTGAGCTTTGGAAACCGCTCGGGAATCCCGTTCAGCACCCAGTTCGTCATATGCACCATGTTGCACCAGGCAAACCCCAGCGCGTGCATGCCGAGAAACCGGTTCACGGTGGCAAGCGACGGATCCTGCCAGTGATAACCGGCATGGAACGCCAGCGGCTTGCCGGTCTCCTCGATCATGGAATACAGCCGCATATAGTCGTTGTGGTGCACCGGCTTGTTGCGCGTGCTGGTGACACAGAAGCCGATCACGCCCTTCTTGTCGCCTAACTCCCTGACGGTGCGCTCGGCCTCCTTCGGCGTATTGAACGGCAGATAGATCAGCGACTTTATTCTGTCGTCGGCGGACAGGATGCGATCGATCAGCCAGCGGTTATAGGCGTTGCCGAGCCACACCTCCATTTCCGACTGTGGATGCATCCCGAGAAACAGCATCGGCGTCGGGAACACCACCATGTTGTCGACGCCAAGCGAATCCATCGCCCGACGCGTCAGGGTGACGTCGCGATGGACGTCGGTCTCCTTGACGATCTCCTGCTGGCCGTCCTGATGCGGAATGCGTCCGCCGACCGACTGATAGCGCAGCCCGAGGTCGCCGTTCAGCCCATAAGGCGGCGCGCCGATCCGCTCCGCCTGCCAGCGTATCGCGTTGTCGCGCACGACCGGGTCTTCGATGTAGGTGACGATCTCCTTCCACGACACGGTTTCGACGTGGTGGGCGTCGATGTCGCACACGAACCAGTCCTGGAGGCCGCGCTTGATAGCGTTGCGCCGGGCATGCGCAAGCACATCGCGGGTATCGGTGTGGACGTCGATCTGCTGCACGCCGGCATATTGCGGGCCGATCTTGCCTTGGATGTTCATGATTGCCCTCCGGCGTAGGTGTCCTCATCCGGGCGCCGGCGATACCACAGCGCCAGTTCCATCGGGCCGAGATGCATCGCGCGCAGCATTTCCGACACCGCCGACAATAGTTCGGTCGGTGTCATCTCGCTGTCGCGGCTGCCTGCGATCGGCGAGAAGGTTCGTTCCTCGCCGTCGGATTTTGCCACATAGAGCCGAATCGCCGCGGTCAGCATTTCGGCTACCGCCTGGTCGGAAACGCGCGAGGCTTCGCCCTGCTCGACCAGTTCGCGCGATGCGCGCAGCAGATCCGGCGCGATCGAATCGATCCAGCCATATTGGTCGTTCTTACGTTCTTCTTTGCCGCGTTCTGCTTCAGAGACTGACATAGATTTCTCCATCCCGGATCGCGAGTTCGGCCTTGCGCAGACGAAATCGGCTGCTGCCCTGGTGGTATCCAGTCTTGATGCTGAATTCGTAACCGTGCCACGGACAGACGATATGACTCTCGGCCTCGTCATAGGACTGGGTGCGCACGGTCATGTCGTCCGCTGTCGCCTCCAGCACGCGCTTCATGATGCGGCCCTGGCAGACCGGACCAGCGCGGTGCGCGCAACGGTTATGCCAGGCGTAAAACTCGCTGCCGATCCGGAATACGCCGACTTCGAATTCGCCGCACACGACCACCTTGCGATCGCCGTCGGCGTAATCGGCGACATTGCCCGCCATGTATTCGGCCATCCGCATCCTCCCTTGTTCTTTTTTTGTCACGCCGTTTACGCCGGAACGGCTGGACCATCCTCCGGTGCGCCCGCCGGCGCCGCCAATACTATGTTCGGAAGGAGCGATATGCGACAGGTATCGCGCGGAACCTGGTGGATGGCTGTGGCCTATCCGAAGCCGTACAGAAACGCCGGATTGTCCACCAGGATTTTCCGCACTGCGGTCGGATCAGGCGCCCACTCCGCCAGCAGCGCGAGCAGCGTCGCGTTATCCGGCCGTGGCGTTCGGCCGGGATGCGGCCAATTGCTGCCCCAAAGACATCGCTCGGGCGCATGCGCCACCAGCCGTCGCGCCAGGTCCTGCACATCACGATAGTGCGGCGGCCCATCGCGATCCGCGTGATACGGCGCGGAAAGCTTTACCCAGACGCGCCCGGTATCCAGCAGCCGAAACAGCACAGCGATGGCAGCGCCGTCGGCATCCAGCGCGCCGGCGAACTTGCCGAGGTGATCGATGATGAAATGGCCGGGCAGCGCACGCAGCGCCTGCTCGCGCTCGGGAAATTCAGCCCCTGCGAATTGCAGGACGAGATGCCAGCCGCGCTCGGTAAATCTCGGCGCCATCCGACGGGTACGGTCCCAATCCATCATGCCGGCTGGAATGTCCATCAAGCAGCGAAGGCCGCGCATACCGAGACCGGCAAGGCGGGTTATTTCGGCGTCGCTGACATCTTCCGGCAAGATCGCCACACCGCGCGCGGCCTCACCCAACGCAGCCATCGCCGCCAGTGTGCAGCGATTATCGGTCCCGTAGGCCGACGGCTGCACGATGACGGTTCGAGACAGGCCAAGCCGGGCTATCTCATTGCGATAGTCGACGAGGCCCGCCGCCGGCTCGGCACGCGCATGGCCGAATTCATTCAGCGGGTAGCCCGGCTCGTAGATGTGCATGTGGGTATCGGTCGCGCCCTCGATCATCGTCATCCTCACACCACTCAGGAAAGTTTTGGCAGCGCGGCTTGCCCGCCGGCCGCAGTCGGGGTTGATGCCGCCTTATCGGGCACGCCGATGCAGGCGGCGATGATGGCGGCCAGAATCGAAAACGCCGCCATGAAGTACATCGCGTCCTGGAAGCTTCCGGTCTCCGATTTGATCCAACCCGCGCCATAAGGACCCGCGATCGATCCGAGCTGCGCAAAGCAGTTGATGAAGGCAAGACCTCCGGCGGCCTCAGTCGGCGCCAGCACGCTGGGAGTGATGGCAAAAATGCCCGGCGGGCATGCGTAGTAACCGATGCCCGCGATCGCCAGCGCCAGCAACGACCATTGCGAACCGCCCAGCCACGCGGCTACGGCCAAACCCGCGGCCGCCACTACCAGGGAGGCCGTCAAATGCCAACGGCGTTCGCCGGTCCGGTCCGAGCTGCGCGCCCACAACACCATGCCGATCACCGCGGCGAGATAGGACAAGGAATTCACCGTACCGATTTCGGTCGTATTCAGCCCGAGATCGCGAACGATTTGCGGCAGAAAGAACGTGATGCCGAACGCCCCGACATTACGCCCGGCATAGACCAACGCCAGCGCCATCACTTTCGGCTTGAGCGCGGTCTGCCACCAGCTCGGCTTCGGGCCGACCGACTTTATCTTCTCTTCATCGAGACGGGTCTGTAGCCACACACGTTCTTCCGCGCTGAGCCATTTGGCGTCCGACGGCTTGTTCGTCATCACCAGGGCGACCACGATACCAAGGATCACCGCGGGCGATGCTTCCAAGATCAATAGCCACTGCCAGCCGTGCAATCCGGCGAAGCCGTCCATCCCCAACAGCGGCACCGACAGCAGCGCGCTGACGACATTGGAGATCGGCGCCGCGACCAGGAAGATCGCCACCGCCCGGCCGCGCAAGACGTTGGGAAACCAGTAGGTGATGTAGAGCAGGACGCCCGGAACAAGTCCGGCTTCGGCGGCGCCCAGCAGCAGCCGAAGCGAGATAAAGCTGACCGGCCCGACGACCATCGCGGTGCCTGCGGAAATCAGGCCCCACGTGATCATGATGCGCGCAATCCAGAGCCGCGCGCCAAATCGCTCGAGCGCCAGATTGCTGGGAATTTCCAGCAGAAGATACGTCAGGGAGAACAGGCCCGCGCCCTGACCGAATTGCTCGGCGGACAAATGCAGGTCCTGGTTCATCTGCAACGCTGCGTAGCTGATGTTCGAGCGATCCAGATTGGCGACGAAATAGGCCGCCACGACCAACGGCAGCACCCGCCACGCCACCTTGTTCAGGGTGCGCTGCTCGATCGCCGACTGCGACATGGATGATCCCTGTTGTTCCCAGCACGATCCTCCCGACGCCACCGGCGTCGGGAGGATCTGCATCATGTTCTTTCCGCCGTATCGAATGTCGGCGTTTGCGTCGCATTTAGTTCAGTTATCGTGAGGCGGCAACGTTTCCGCGCGCACGCCATTGTCGCGAGCTATGCAAGTCTGCCAACGGTGACGCCAGCTCAGCCTTCCGGAAACAACGTACTCAGGATCTCTCCGGCGAGGTTGAACGCGGCGACGCCGCGAAACAATGCGGCGATCGCCGCCGACGCATGCAATTCCTCCAGGGTGGCGCCGGCCCGTATCGCGGCCTTGGCATGATTGGCCGCCGCCTCCGACGTTTGCACGAGCAGGATCGCAAAGGACATCAGCTGGACCGTCTTCTGGTCGAGCGCCTTGGGCGTCAGCGCCGCGATGCGCCAATCTTCCAGCGCCGTGACCAGTTCCGGATCGACCTGCATGCCGAGCTTGAGGCGTTTGGCGATTTTGGGCGGCGTGAAACCGATCATCTCGGTGTACCGGCTCTCGAGCTGGTCGAGCGTGGAGGGTTTATCGGTCATGCGTTTTTCTTTCTCTCTTTAACGACACATCAGATCACTGCATCACGACGCCGGCATCCTTGATGAGCTTGCCCCATTTATCGGCCTCGGCATGCAGATAGGCGCCGAATTCGCTGCCCGACAGCGATCCAGGCTCGGCGCCGACGTCGGCCAGTTTTTTCGCCAGATCCGGATCGCGCAACACTTTCATCACGGTCTCCGTCAGCGTCTTCATCAATTCGGGCGGCGTCTTGGCCGGCGCCACCAGCCCGAACCAGGAAGACGCCTCGAAGCCGGCAACGCCGGCCTCCGCCATGGTCGGCACGTCAGGAAGCAACGGCGAGCGCGCGGCGCCCGCCACCGCGATCGGGCGGATTGCGCCGGCCAGCGCCTGCGGACGCACCGCGGGCATGTTGTCGAACAGAATCGGAATATGCCCCGAGACCAGATCGTTCATCGCAGGCGCAGCACCTCGATAGGGCACGTGAACGATATCGATGCCGGCAAGTTTCTTGAACAATTCGCCGGCCAGATGATTGGTCGAGCCGTAACCCGACGAGCCAAAATTCAGCGTGCCGGGCGCGGCCTTTGCCAGTGCGATCAGCCCGCGCACATCGGTCGCTTTGACCTCCGGATTGACCGCCAGCACGATCTGCACCGAGGCAACCAGCGCCACCGGCGCGAAATCGGCGATCGGATCGAACGGCAATTGCGGATACAGCGATTGATTGACGGCGAGCGGCGGCGGCGCCGTCAGCAACAGCGTGTAGCCATCGGGCGTGGACTGCGCCACCATTTCCGCGCCGATATTGCCGCCGGCGCCGGCGCGGTTGTCGATGATGACCTGCTGGCCCCAGGCCTCGGACAACTTCATCGCCAGGAAGCGCGCCACGACATCGTTGGAGCCGCCGGCCGGAAACGGCACGATGATGCGGACGGGATGATCCGGAAAGCCCGCCGCCGCGACCGGGACGCCCGGTCCGGTCAGGACCAGCAGCGTTGTCACCGTGACAAGCCAAAACTGCCGAAACATACGCTTCCTCCACGTCATCGGTTTCTCATGCAACGCAACGGTCGCTGGCGTTGTGGCGAAGGGACCGGTATTCTGTCAACGAAACCATGGGATGATAGTGCATGACAACAGAGACACCGGCGCCGCGCCCGGTTGCGGAGATCGCAAGTTATCACGCCCATATCTATTACGATCCCGCGACAACCCGGGCGAAGGCCGAACAATTGCGCCACTGGATCGGCGAGCGTTTTTCGGTCCGGCTTGGAAATTGGCACGACGTGAACGTCGGCCCGCATGACCAGCCGATGTTCCAGGTGGCGTTCGCAAAGCAGGTGTTTGCGACGCTGGTGCCCTGGCTGATGCTCAATCATCTCGGCCTCAGCATCCTGATTCATCCGAACACCACCAATCCGCGCCGGGACCATACCGCCGACCCCTTCTGGATCGGAACGCGGCTGCATGTTCATGATGGCGTCCTGCCGGACGAGAGCGAGGCCGAAGCAGCGCTGCAGCCGAACACCACGCCGCATCTGCCTGTATAGTCGGGCGTTTCCCTGCCCTCATCCTGAGAGGCTGTGAAGCAATCACCGACGTCATCCCCGGGACGAACGCGGAGCGTTCGCCCGTAGGTGCGCGCCATCTTCGGCGCGCCTCGAAGGATGGTGTTCAGCGCCGTCCTTGCGGCCATCCTTCGAGGCTCGCAAGGGCTCGCGCCTCAGGATGACGGCCAATGCATGTCTAGCTATGAGGAGCGCGCATTCGCGCGACCCGTTGGCTCATCGGGCTACGATCGCAAACACACTTCCGCGTTCTCGCGACGGCATTCGCCCGAGGTTTGCAAATTCATTTGCCCTCAAAACAAGAGGGCGCAGGGCGACCCTCAAGAGAGGGCGCAGGGAAGACCGGGTGCGCGCTGCACCCGCGGTCTCATGTGCAAAGGCATACAAAAAAACGCACATGAGCATACAGGTTCAGCGGAAGCAGTCCGGCCTTCCCTGCGCAATGGTTTTACAGCTTATATCGTGCTCTCCCCGGCGAGACCTGGCTTGCTTGTCACCGTCGCCAGCGCGATACGAAGTATCATCGCCGACTTGACACCTGCCATCGGGGCGTCAGGACCACACGACTTTGCCGTCCGCTTCACACGCTGTTCGTCAAAAGCGCATCCGCGTCCATCGCTCCCCGCCCCAACGTCAGTGACGATGGCCAACGCCCCCTCTCTCGGGACGGGATGCGAAGATTAAGCAGGTGAGTTGGGTCAAGAGTCAAGGATAATTTCTGAAAATCAGAAATGATGGAGATGTGAATGAGGCTGGACACAACATCGTGTGATTTGCCCCGCCGGAAAAATCAATCTGGTGATTTCTTTTCGTCATGGCCGGGCTTGACCCGGCCATCCACGTCTTTCTTGCTTTACTGCAAAGAAGACGTGGATGCCCGGGACAAGCCCGGGCATGACGAGCTTTGTCAAAAGTGCCTGATGTCGTTGGCTGCTATTTGAGTCAGCCTCTCAAGATCAGGCAGAACACCGATCACCCCACCGCGATATCCAGCCAGCCCAGCGCGTTGACCGTCAAGCGATCTTGCGCGCCGATGACCACCGTCGTGGTCTCGGCC
This sequence comes from Bradyrhizobium sp. S69, assembly GCF_009766005.1. GTDB lineage: Bacteria > Pseudomonadota > Alphaproteobacteria > Rhizobiales > Xanthobacteraceae > Bradyrhizobium. Next base: position 285,582 of record NZ_LMUK01000043.1, read on the forward strand.
TCGACGATCGCAGGGCCGGCGAAGGCATGGCCGTGCCCGAGGTCGTCAAGCGCATAGACCGGCACGTCGATCCATTCGCCGAAGAACGCCTTGCGCGTCGAGCGCGGCGCGCAGGCGAGCGTCGATGGCGCCAGCTTCTCCGCCTGTCCGGTTTGCGGAACTTCGCCGACCGCAGCGACCCGCGCGTTTACGAACACGACTTCCTGGTCCCGTGACGCGTAGGTGTAGAGCTCCTCGTGGCGGCGATGAAAGCGATCCTCGATCTGGTCGACCAGCGACGGATCGTCCCACCCAAGACCATCCAGCGAAACATCGATCTCGAACACCTGCTCGCCGTAACGCATCTCGGCCGACCGCTGCACAGCGATCGGGCCGCCGAACCAGGAACGGAGCCGGCCCGCCGCCTGCTGCTCCAAGCCGGCGAAAATATCGCGCACCTCCTCGGGCGAAATGCGTTTCCCCGTGCCGTAATAGGTCCGGCTCACCTCGTAGCGCAGATCGCAGGTCAGCATGCCCCACGCCGACAACACCGAGGCCGCGATCGGCACGATGATGCGCTTGATCTCGAGCTCGCGCGCGACCTCGACGGCGTGCACGCCGGCTGCGCCGCCAAAACTCAACAGCGCAAAGCGCCGGGGATCGACGCCGCGGCGCAACGTCATCAGCCGGATGCCATCGGCCATCTTCAGATTGATGATGCGGGAGATGCCCGCGGCGGCCTGTTGCAGCGAAAGCCCGAGCGAGGCGGCCACGCGTTCCACCGCAGCGGCAGCCGCCGCGGCATCGAGCGGACGCTTGCCGCCCATGAACGCGCCGGCATCCAGATAGCCGAGCACGATGTTGGCGTCGGTCACGGTCGCGGCTTCCCCGCCATTGCCGTAACAGGCCGGTCCCGGCACCGAGCCGGCGCTTTCCGGACCGACCTGAAGCGTCCCGCCGGCATCGACGCTGGCGATCGATCCGCCGCCGGCTGCGATGCTGGCGATATCGAGGCTGCGCAACGCGATGCGCTGTCCCGCCAGCATGCCGTCGGCCGACAACGACGCGGCGCCATCGGAGATCAGCGAGATATCGGTGCTGGTGCCGCCCATATCGAACGGCACCAGATTGGGAAGGTCGAGAATATCCGCGCAGCGCCGGCCGCCGGAAATGCCACCGGCGGGTCCCGACAACACCGTGCCGGCAGCCAACCGCGACGCCTCTTCCACCGGCGCCATGCCGCCATGCGACAGGATGATAAAGAGACTGCCTTTGAATCCCGCCTCGGCGAGGCGTTGCTCGAGCGTGGTCAAATAACGCCGCACCAGCGGCCCGACATAGGCATTCACGATGGTGGTCGAGACCCGCTCATATTCCTTGATCTGCGGCAGCACATCGCTGGAACGCGACACGCTGACCCCGGGCAATTCGCGCGTCAGCCGCTCGACCGCGGCAAGTTCGTGGATCGGATTGAGATAGGCGTGCAGGAAGCAAACCGCGACCGAGGTCGCGCCGGAGCGCTTGATCGCAGCGATGGCCTCGACAAGTGAGTGGTCGTCGAGCGGGATGGCGACCTCGCCATTGGCCTTGAGCCTTTCCTTGACGCCGAAACGAAAATGGCGCGGCACCAGCGGTTCCGGCGGCGGCGACCGCAGATCGTAGCGGTTGTCCTTGAGGCCTTCGCGCATTTCGATCACGTCGCGATGGCCTTCGGTCGTGAGCAGCGCGACCTTGGCGCCCTTGCGCTCCAGCAAAGCGTTGGTCGCCACGGTGGTGCCGTGCACGATGCGATTTGTAGATGCCAACATCTCCGCGCGCGTCAGCTTGAGACGCCGCGCCAGTTCGTCCAATCCTGCCATCACGCCGATGGACTGATCCGCCGGCGTCGAGGGCGACTTGCCGAAAACGATTTTGCCATGGTCGTCGATCGCGACCAGATCGGTATAGGTGCCGCCGACATCAATTCCGATGGTGAACATCATTGGGCACCCCGCCCGGCCGGCGCATCTGGCGCGGTCAGGCCCTGTTCGCGGTCACGCTGGCGCGCCAGCGCGGATCGCTTCCCGGGTGGCCCCCAGCCGCCGCCGCCGGACGAGCGTATTTCGAGGCAATCGCCGGGACGAAGTTCGATGCCGACTTCCTTGGTCAACAACACACGTGGCTCGCGGCCCTCGGACAGCAACCGATAATGATGCGGCGCGCCGTCCTCACCGCCCAGCATGCCGCAAGGACCGTGACGCGCGCCGTCGCCGGCGGTGTTGCCCTTCGCGGGCTTCTCCGTTTCCAGCACGAGATCAAGTGCCACGCCGAGGCCACCGCGGAATTGGCCATCGCCGCCGGAGCCTTCGCGAAATTCATGTTGCCGGAAATGCAGCGGGAAGCGCACCTCTGCGACCTCGATGCTGCCGAATTTGAGGCCGCCGGCCGAGTGCCACTCGCCGATCGACGAATAGCCGTCGCCGCCCGACGAAGCGCCGCCGCCGGGTCGTGCCTGAAACAAATGCCAGATGAAGGGACGCCCGGTGCGCGGATTCTCGCCCTGGATCGCGATCCGGAACCTGCGGCTCCAACCGGCCATCGCGCGCTCCGGACAGGACGCCGACATCGCCTTGATGATGGCTTCGACGATTTCGTTGGAGGGATGGCTGGTGCACAACGTGACGGGCCGGCCGGAGTCGGCCCAGACAATCGTCCCCTGCGTGGCGATCACCTTCAGCGGCCGCAGCGCGCCGGTGTTCTTGGGGATTTCGGCGTCGATCAAATAAGCAAACGCCATCGCCACCGCGGCCTGCATGTTGGCGTGCGATGAATTGACAAAACTGGTCGATTGCGGATCGGAAGAGGACAGATCGACCTCGATGTCGCTGCCCTTCTTGGTGACTTTTGCGGCGATCCGGATGTCACTGCGGCCATGGCCGTCATCGTCGAGAAACGCCTCGCCGTGGAACACGCCGTCCTTCCAGGTCGAAACCACCGCACGGGTCTGCTGCTCGGTGGCGTCAAGGATCGCCTCGATCGCGGCTTCGACCACCGGCGCGCTGAACTCGCCGAACAGTTTTGCGACGCCGCGCTCGCCGAGATGCGCCGCCCCCAGCATCGCCGCGAGATCGCCGCGAAACTCGCGGGGGTTTCGGACGTTCAGCGCCAGCAGATCGAGCAGATCTTCGCGCGGCCGGCCCGCCTCGTAGAGCTTGATCGGCGGAACGCGCAAGCCTTCCTGCCATATCTCGGTGGCACCGGGATTGTAGGCGCCATGGGTGGCGCCGCCGATATCGCTCTGATGGGCACGCACGACGGTCCAGAGCAGACGCTTGCCGTCGGCGAATACCGGCACGAACGCCGTGAGATCAGGCAGATGGCTGCCGCCATAATCGGGATCGTTGAGCAGAATGACGTCGCCGGGTGCGACGTCCTTGAAACGTTGCTCGACCGCGAGCGTCGCCCAGGGCAGCGCGCCGACATGCACCGGAAGGTGATCGGCCTGCGCGATCAACCGCCCGCCGGTATCGCAGATCGCCAGCGAGAAATCGCGGCTCGAGTTCAGGATTTGCGAATAGGAGGTGCGAAGCATCGCCTCGCCCATTTCCTTGACGATGGAGCTCAGCCGGTGCTGAACGACGGAACGCGTGATCGGATCGATCTTGGCCGAGATATTGAGCGACATGAGACGTTCTGCCTGAAGGAGAATTTTCGGTGGATTGAAGCGACGCGGGTCAGGCCGTTTGCTCAAGTCATGGCCGACACTTCCGCCAGCGCGCCTGATGCCGCCGCGACGATGGCCTCGACATCGGCATCGGTCATCGGCGTCGACAGCGCCATCAGTCCGTAGCCGGCAGCGAGCACGCCACGATTGAGCATGGCGCGATGGAACATGGTCTGGCGCCTTGTCTCCTGCTCGGTCAGATAGGCCGAGCGGTAGTCGCGGACCGGATGATCGGCAAAATGAATCTTCAGCAGCGAACCAAGGCCGACTGTGCCGCCGGCCACGCCGCTTTTTCGAAAGGCCTCGTTGATGCCGGAGCGAACGGCCTCGCCGATGCTGTCGAGGCGCGCAAACGCCGCTTCATCGAGTAATTCCATCGCAGCGATTCCTGCGCGCATTGTCACGGGGTTGGCGGAAAACGTTCCGCCATGCGGCAGCGCCGGCTTGCCCGATCGGGGATCGAACACCGCCATGAATTCGCTGTGGCCTGCGACCGCGCCGACCGGAAAGCCGCCGCCGATGATCTTGCCAAGCGTGGTCAGATCGGGATCGATGCCCCATAGCCCCTGCGCGCCGCGATACCCCAGCCGAAAAGTAATCACTTCATCGAAGATCAAGAGCGCGCCGACCTCGCGCGTGATCCGGCGCAGCGCCTCCAGATAGGCCGTGTCGGCCGGCGCCAGACCGGCCCGGTTCGGCATCGGATCGACCAGCACGCAGGCCAATTCGGCGCCGTGTTCCCGGATCAGGCTGACGGCGGCTTCCGGATCGTTGAAGGGAATGGTGATCACGTCCGCCAGCACGTTATCGGGCGTGCCCTTGGCGTAAGCCACCGAAACCGGGGCATTGCCGCCCCATTGTTCGGGCGTCGGATCGAGGCTCACTTCGGCGTAGTCGTAAGAGCCGTGATAGGCGCCCTCGCATTTGGCGATTTTCGGCCGCCCGGTAAAGGCGCGGGCGGCTTTCAGCGCCATCATCACCGCCTCGGTGCCCGAATTGGTGAACCGAACCTGCTCCACCGACGGCAATCGCCGCGCGATCAACTCGGCGAGGTCGACCTCGGACTCCGTCGGCAGCCCAAACGCCGACCCGATCGCGAGTTGCCGGGTCGCAGCCTCAATCAAATGCGGATGGGCGTGGCCGTGGATCAGCGAGGTGAAATTATTGATGCAGTCGATGTAGCTGTTGCCGTCGACATCCCAGACCCGGCATCCCTCGCCGCGCGCCGCATAGATCGGATAGGGCTTCATGTAGACGGTGGTGCGGGTGTTGCCGCCCGGCAGGCTGGACAACGCCCGGTCATAAAGCTGGTGCGAACGCGAGGTCGGATCCGGATACATGTTTTCCAACTCAGGTGATGGGCGCGAGCGCGCTTGCAGAGTTCATCCGCGCAGGTCCCGGAAGGCATCATCCAAGCGGTCGAGCGCCTCGCGCAGGATCGGACGCGGCGTGGCGAAGTTGAAGCGCAACCAGGTTTCACCGCCGGGCCCGAACTGCGCGCCGGGACTGACAAAGATCCGCGCCCGTTCGCTGACCCGCTTGGCGACGTCTTCGGCTTTAAGTCCAGTGCCGGAAAAATTGACCCAGGCCAGATACGTCGCATCGAGCCGCATCGAACGCGCCCCCGGCGCCGCCGCTTCGATCCGCGAATCCAACAGGTCGCGGTTGCCGGCGAGATAGGGCAGCAATTCATCGAGCCAGGCGTCGCCGGTGCGCCACGCCGCTTCGGTCGCGATCATGCCGAAAGCGGCATAAGAACCTAAACCGCTGGCGGCGATCCGCGCGTCGAGCTTACGCTTTAATTCCGGGTTCGAGGTGACGCAGGCACCGACATGGGCGCCGGCGAGATTGAAGGTCTTGGTCGCGGCAACACAGGTGATCAGGCGATCGGCGACCTCGGGGGCTGCCGCGATGGTCGGGATGTGTTTGGCGCTATCCAGCACGAGGTCGCAATGGATTTCGTCGGACACCAAAATCAAATCATGCTCGGTGCAGAAGCCCGCAAGCGCTTTGATCTCGTCGGCCGACCACACGGTACCGCCCGGATTATGCGGGCTACAGAAAAACACCACTTTGGTGCGCGGCGTCAGCATCGCGCGCAGCGCATCGAGGTCCATCACGTAGCGGCCCTGACGCTCGACCAGCTGTGCATCGAGAATGCGGCGCTCGTTGGCGAGAATGATCTTGCGGAACGCGTGATAGGCCGGCGGAAACACCACGACCTCGTCGCCGGGTTCGCTGACGGCCTGCAAGATCAGGCCCAATCCGGAAACCACGCCCGGGGTCGGACTGACCCATTCCGGATCGATCGACAGGCCATGCCGGCGCGCCAGCCAATCGGCGAGCGCTGCCGCCCAGCTGCCGTTGTCGGCATAATAGCCGTGAACGCCGCGCTCGACGACGGCCGCCAGCGCCTGCGTCACCCCGGGGGGAGCCGCGAAATCCATATCCGCGACCCACATCGGGATGCCATCCGCAGCATTGATGCCCGAAAGCTTGGCCATCATGTCCCACTTCGTCGCATGCGTGCCGCGGCGCTCAATTACACGGTCGAAATCAGACATCGGGACGGTGGCTCCTTACGTTGGGATCTCCTTAAAGCACGTTTATAATGGCGACCGGAAGCGACCACGCCGCAGACCGCGACCGCAGCGGAACATGGCTGGGCGAGCCAAACCCGGCGGTCCCGGGATCGATGACTAATCGCTAGTCCATTCGCTTGAAAAATGGCCTGTCGTGAGCGGCCAAAATCGGCTTTGTTTTGCTCCAACGCGAATGCGTCAGGGAGATTTAGCATGAACGGACTTTTGACATGAACGGACTTGGCGGCCTCAACAAATCGCCGGAGGGCGTGGTGCTCGGGCTGGTTCAACTGCAACTGCCCGTGGTCGTGACCAAGGCGGACCTGGCCCGGCAGACCGAACGCATCGTCTATATGGTCGGCAAGGCGCGGCGCAATCTCGGCACCATGGATCTCGTGGTATTCCCGGAATATTCCCTGCACGGCCTGTCGATGGACACCAACCCCGAGATCATGTGCCGGCTCGACGGGCCTGAAGTGGCCGCGTTCAAGCAGGCCTGCATCGACCATAAAATCTGGGGCTGCTTTTCGATCATGGAATTCAACCCCGATGGCAACCCGTATAATTCGGGCCTGATCATCGACGATCACGGCGAGATCAAGCTGTATTACCGCAAATTCCATCCCTGGATTCCGGTCGAGCCGTGGGAGCCCGGCGATATCGGCATTCCCGTGATCGAGGGACCGAAGGGCGCCAAGCTCGCACTGATCATCTGCCATGACGGCATGTTCCCGGAAATGGCGCGCGAATGCGCCTACAAGGGCGCCGAGATCATGATCCGCACCGCCGGCTACACCGCGCCGATCCGCGAAAGCTGGCGCTTTACGAATCAGGCCAACGCGTTCCAGAACCTGATGGTCACCGCCAATGTCTGCATGTGCGGCTCCGACGGTTCGTTCGATTCGATGGGCGAAGGCATGATCGTGAATTTCGACGGCAGCATCATCGCGCACGGCACCACCGGACGCGCCGACGAGATCATCACCGCCGAGGTACGCCCCGATCTGGTGCGCGAGGCGCGAATCCATTGGGGCGTCGAGAACAACATCTATCAGCTCTGGCATCGCGGCTATGTCGCGGTGAAGGGCGGCGCGATGGATTGTCCCTATACCTTCATGCAGGACATGGTCGCCGGCACCTTCCGGCTGCCCTGGGAAGACCAGGTCAAGGTCACCGACGGCACGCCTTGCGGTTTCGCCGCGCCGACGCGGATGTTCGGGGCGAAGGCGGCCAAGGCCGCGGAGTGACGGGCGGCGTCTCGGCCCGTCACTGCAGCGAGTTCTTGCGACGAAGCGATTCAGTCGAGCACATTATCGGAAGAGCAGATATCGCGAGTCTGTTTGGACCAGTTCTAAGACTGCTTCTAAGACTCGCTGATATAAATGGCGCTGGAGCAACACTCGCTGCTCACATGCGTCGTTTCAATATCTTCTAAATGCCGTTCGATGTATGGCGAATTCGAATTGCGATAGAGCACCCAAACCGTTTCGGGTTTCCGAAAGTCGTTTGTTTGGGGGTGTTTCCAAGTGTTTTCAGAAAAAGTGTTGCCGGAGTCGAACAACAACAAGACCGGCATTCACAGAGTAAGGTTTCTCTGTGCCACGAGTTGCATCGCGCTCGGCATCTGCTTCACCGGCCAATCGTTCGCGCAAACCGCTGATACGTCCGCGCTTCCGCCGGTGGTGATACAAAGCCCGACCGTGAAACGGACGACGCCCAAGGCCACCCATAGCGCGAGCCGCTCGCGCAGCGCGGCCCGATCTTCCCGCCATGCGGGCCAAGGCACGGCGGAATCGGCGGCGGGTGGAAACGGCGCCGGGAAACGGAAAGCCGAATCGGCCTTCGGACATGTCGACGGCTATGTCGCGACCCAGGGCTCATCCGGCACCAAGACCGATACGCCCTTGCTCGAAACGCCAGCCGCGATATCCGTCATCACGCAGGACCAGATCAAGACGCAGGCGGCGCAGAACATTCCACAGGCGGTGCGATACACCTCGGGTGTCAGGGTCGAGGGCCAGGGCGCCGACACACGCTTTGATACCATCTACGTGCGTGGCTTTGCCGCCGACCTGTACCTCGACGGCATGAAACTGTTCACGGGCGGCTTCGCGACCTCGACCATCGAGCCGTACAATCTCGAACGCCTTGAAGTGCTGCACGGCCCCGCGTCGGTGCTGTACGGCCAGGCCTCGCCCGGCGGCGTAGTCGACATGGTCAGCAAGCGTCCGACCGAGGATCCATACCACGAGATGTTTCTGTCGACCGGCAGCTATGGTCGCATCCAGGGCGGCGTCGACCTGAGCGGCCCGATCGACCAGAACAAGGAGTGGCTCTATCGTTTCGTCGCCTCGGGCCTCGATGTCGGCGGTCAGGTCGATTTCACCCGGTATGAACGCGTTTCGATCGCGCCGTCGCTGACGTGGCGGCCCGACACCGACACCACGATCACCTTCCTCGGAACCTATCAGAACGATCCGAGGGCCGGCTTCTACAATCAGTTGCCCGCAAAAGGTTACGGAACGCTGTTTCCGCTGGCGAACGGCCAGTTCATCCCGACGAGCTTTTATTCCGGTGTTCCGGGCGTCGACCAGATGAGTCGCGAATCCGGACAGATCGGTTATCTGGCCGAGCACCGCTTCGATAATATCTGGACCGTGCGGCAAAATCTTCGCTACAACGAAATCAACAGCGAGATCACGACGATTTATCCGACCGGTGTATCCGCGACCGATCCCAACAGCCTGGCGCGATCGGGCTTCTTCGAGAACGACAAGCTGCGAACCTTCGATATCGACAATCAGGCCGAGGCCAAATTTGCGCTTGGTCCTTTTGCCCACACCACGCTGTTCGGCGTCGATTACCAGAACGGCGCTTACAACTATACAGCCGGCGGCTCTCCGGCAGGCTTTGCGGTTCCTTCCATCAGCGTTCTCGACCCGAATTACAACACGCCGATTCCGTTGGTGACCACGTCAGCGGGTAACCAGAATTTCAATCAGGTCGGTCTTTATGCGCAGGACCAGATCAAGCTCGACCACTGGGTCGCCCTGCTCGGCGTCCGCTGGGACCAGGCGGATTCCAACACGCAAACCCAGGCGCTGGCGACCGGTACCCAGACGACCACGCAGTTGTCCAACGATGCCGTAACCAAGCGCGGCGCCCTGCTCTACAAGTTCGACAACGGCATTGCGCCCTATATTCAATACACCGAGTCGTTCCAGCCGCAGACCGGAGTAGCCTTTGGCGGCAGTCCTTTTGTCCCAACAACCGGCCAACAGGAAGAGGCCGGCATCAAGTATCAGCCCAACGTCAAGTCCTTATATACGATGGCTGTCTTCAATCTGACGCAACAGAATGTGCTGACGCCGGATCCAAATCCATTGCACACCGGCTTTAGTGTGCAAACCGGCGAGATCCGTTCGCGCGGGCTCGAGCTCGAAGGCAAGACCGAGATCGATCGCAGCCTGTCGTTGCTGGCGTCCTATACCTATCTCGACGACGTCATCACCAAAAGCAACGTGCCCTACCAGACCGGCCGGCGGCCTGTCGCCATGCCGACGAATTCAGCGTCGCTCTGGGCGGACTATACCTTCCACGGCGGCCGGCTTGACGGCTTCGGTCTGGCAGGCGGCGCCCGCTATCTCGGCGATACCGCCGGCAACATCACCGGGGCGACCGTGCTGAATGTGCCGGCCGTGACGCTGTTCGACGCCGCCATGCATTACGATTTTTCCGCGCTCGGCCGCCAGTTCAAGGGCTATTTCCTACAGGTGAACGCGTCAAACCTGTTCGACAAGACCTATGTAACGTTGTGTCAGGACGCCGGCTGCTATTACGGCCCGCGGCGTCAGATTATCGCAACCCTGCGCTATCGGTGGTGATCATACGGAACTTGCCCGCTCGACATCGCCGCTCGATCGGCCGGAACTTTGGAGAACTTCTAATCGAAGTCCTCCAGCAAGCGGGTTAACGGATAGGCTCCCACGATGAGGCAAAGCACCTGTGACACGAAAAGCGTTTCGACGTTGGTTCTGGCTGCATAAATGGACCAGCCTGATCTGCACGGCCTTCCTGCTGGTGATCTGCGTCACCGGCCTGCCGCTGGTGTTCCGGGACGAGATCGGCGGCTGGCTGGATAATAGTCCGGCTTACGCGTCGGCGCCCGAGGGCACGCCCACGGTCAGCCTCGACAACGTCGCCGCGACGGCGCGACGGCTCTATCCCGGACAGATCATCGGCAACATCTACCTCGACGATGACGAGCCCAAGATCATGGTCGCGATGGCACCTTCATGGGCCGCCTATGCCGCGGATCGCAGTTCGTGGCACTGGATCAAGCTCGACGCCCACACCGGAAACGTCATGAGGCAGAGCAAATCATTCGACGGCGATGGCGGCGGCTTCATCGAGCTGATGCTCAGCCTGCACAAGGATTTGTTTGCGGGGCTTCCCGGCGAATTGTTCATGGGCCTGATGGCGCTGCTGTTTGTCGTGGCGGTGGTTTCCGGCCTCGTGGTCTATTCGCCCTTCATGCGCCGGCTCGATTTCGGGACCGTACGCACCGCGCGCTCGAGACGGCTGAAATGGCTCGATGTGCACAATCTGACAGGCGTCACCCTGTTCGCCTGGATGGCGGTGGTCGGCGTCACCGGCGTGATCAACGAATTGTCGACGCCGCTGTTCGGCCTGTGGCAGATCACCGACGTCAAGGAAATTCTCGCACCGTTTCGCGGCAAGACCACGCCGACGGAATCCGAATTGAGCTCGCCGCAAGCCGCCTTCGACACCGTCAAGGCCGCGCTGCCGGACATGAGCGCGAACAGCGTGATTTTTCCCGGCTCGCCGTTCGGCTCGCCCTATCATTATTTGATCTGGACCAAGGGCCGGGAGCCGCTGACCTCGCGGTTGTTCAGTCCGGCACTGGTCGATGCGCGCAGCGGCGAGCTCGCCTCGGTGGTCAGCATGCCCTGGTATCTGCGGGCGCTCGAAGTGTCGCGGCCGCTGCATTTCGGTGACTATGGCGGCTTGCCGCTGAAAATCCTCTGGGCGCTGCTCGATCTCGTCACCATCGTCGTCCTCGGCAGCGGACTTTATCTCTGGCTGTCGCGCCGCGCCTCCACCGAGGAAGCCGAACAGGAGCTCGTGGTAAGCCACGCCGTCGCCGCGCCTGCGTCCGAGGCCGCGGAATGACGAGGTCGGGTTCGCCGCATTCCTTCAGCCGAATTTGGCGGTGGCCGGTCGTGCTGGCTGCGCTCACTTTGTTCGGCCTGCTATCGGCGCTGCTGGGTCAGAGCGGCATCTGGTGGGGCCTGTCATGGATCGCGCTGGCCATTCCGCTTGTCGTCATCGCGGCATGCACCTGGCCGCGAAGGCAACCGGCTTCGCCGCCGGTATCGACCGGCAGGATCACCTCGGCCCGGTGAATGCGGTAGAGATTATCCTTGCCGATGCCGGAAAGACATTGCGGGCTGAGCGACTTCTGGATTTGCGTCGCCCGGCCGCTGCCGTAGAGCGTGCGGATGGTTTGCGCAAAATCGTGCTTGGCAACCAGCCTGACGACGAAATTGGCGGCCGCGCGATCGTTCGTTACCGCGAGGTCGAGGTGATTCACATGGGCCTGAATGTCGGCGGCGATCGCCGCGATCTCCGCAGCGCGATCGGGCAGCCCCTTGTTGATCACGAAAATCCTGATCGGTTCATCGAACTTGCGCAGGCGCTCGGCGCGCGCGTCGAACTGCAACTCGGCGTGGAACGCGACCTTGAAGAAGCCGTTCCTGATCTCGTCGTTGGTGAATTCGGTCCGCTCCGAAGCACGCCGAGTGCTGATGTTTTGATCTTCGGCGTGCGCGGGACGAGCGCCGACAGCGGCGAGCGCCATCGCGACGAGGATCCCAACCGAACCATTCCGCCGACGAAAAAACATGCGGCATTCCCTGCCTGCCGGATTGCGTCTGGCGCAGTTCCGCCTCCAGGCGCCCTATCGACGGCAACCAATTTACGCCGGGCTGCATAGGATTTCGGGATCGAAAGACCGTTCTTATTATAGAGATTTCATAGCCATAGAACGTCTGCTCAGATCGCCGCGATGGCAGCCGAATAGTTCCGGCCTCACGCCAACGGCAGCGCGAGAGTTGTCGATTGGCACAAGACACGCTTTGCGAGCCGTTTTTTGGAATCTTCCTCTAGATGATTGCCCTTTCTCCACCATAATTCCGGGTGATTTATCCGTTACAGAGTCGTAACGTTGCGTACGACAAAAGAAAAAACGACCCGGGAGATAAATGCCGATGAGACGGACATGCTGTTTCGTTTCGACACGCTTCACTTGCAAGCCTCTGTCGGTTTGCAAATTTACCCCAGCTTCCAGGTCTGGGCTCACTCGACCTCCCCGGGATCACATATCGGCCGAGACGTAGCCGATGACGGCCATAGCGACATCGAGTCCTGATGGCGCAGCGTTCGTTCGTAAGGGTCTTGGTCGCAAAGGTCTTGATCAGAGCGGACGGACGACGCTGTCCGGCCGATCGGGATCGTTTGCGATCGGACTGGCTACTGCCGGATTTGTTGCCGCCGGATTTGGTCTGGCGCCTGGATCCGCCGTGGCCAGCGATACGCTGCAGGTGACCAATGCCCGGGTGCCCGCCTCCGATCAGGTTGGCATCGATCTTCCGCTGCTGATGACGATCAGGAACGACGGGGCCGAAGCCGACGCCATATCGCGGGTCCGCTGTCCGATCGCGAATTTCTCCGAGAAGCACACCGTCGACCGCGGCGAAGGTGGATTGGCCATGCGCGCGGTCAAATCAATCCCGATCCCTGAAAACAAGACCGTCGAGCTGACGCGGGACGGATATCACGTGATGCTGTTGCAGACGCGGCAGAAGCTCGTCGATGGCGAGAAGTTCACCTGTGCCGTCGTGTTCCAGAACGCCGGAACCAAGGAAACGGAGGTGCTGGTTTCACCAACGCCCTGATCGCCGGCAGCGGACTCGCGAGCCCGCTGAACATAGCCGAACGCCGGATACCGGTATTCGGGTCAACAGAATTCCGATTCAACGAGAATTCGTCATTAGGAGGACTACGCATGGAGCGATCTTCAGGTCATACAAAAGTTTCCCCGCGAGTGGGTTTGCTCGCGGTTGCGGTCGCTGTCGCGGCCATGATGGGCACACCGGTCTCAGCTGCGGACGAGGTCACGCCGGAACGGCTGCTCAACGTCGACAAGGAGCCGGGCAACTGGCTCCATCATCACAAGGATTTTTCGGCTCACCGATTCTCCAGCCTGAAGGATATCAACCGCGATAATGTGAAGAATCTCAAAGTCGCCTGGACCATGCACCTCGGCGGCGTCGAGGGCGGCGGCATCTGGAGCCATGGCGGGCTGGAAGGCACGCCCATTGCCGAAAACGGCTTCCTGTATGTTACCGATGGATGGGGCTCGGTCTACAAGATCGACGCGCATGGCGGCCGCGGCAACCTGGTCTGGAAGATGGATCCCAAGACGGACCATGACTGGGCGGGTGCCGTCTCCTGCTGCGGCGTCGACAACCGTGGCGTCGCCTTGTGGGGCGATCTCGTGATTTCGCATACCCTTGATGGCCGACTGGTCGCAACCAACAAGGAGACCGGCCAGGTCGCCTGGCAACGCACGGTGGCCGATCCGGACAAGGGCGAGGTCATTACCGGCGCTCCGCTGATCGTCAAGAACATGGCTATCACCGGCGTTGCCGGCGCGGAGTACGGCATTCGCGGCTGGATCGCCGCCACCGACCTCACGACCCAGAAAGAGGTTTGGCGCACCCATACCATACCGGGCAAGGGCGAGCCCGGCAGCGAAACCTGGAAGGATGACAAGAGCGCGAGCGCTTCCGGCGGCGGTTCGACCTGGGTGACCGGCAGTTACGATCCTACAACCGACACGATCGTCTGGGGTGTCGGCAATCCGGGACCGGACTGGGATAATGCGTACCGGCCGGGCGACAATCTCTACACTGACAGCTCGCTGGGCCTCGATGCCTCGACCGGCAAGATCAAGTGGCACTATCAGCACACGCCGAACGATCCCTTCGACTACGACAGCGTCGCGGAAAACGTGCTGGTCGATATCCCCGGCCCCAGCGGCCCGCAGAAGCTCTCGCTCGAAGCGGACCGCAACGGCTTCGCCTATGCGATCGATCGCACCACGGGCAAGTTCGTCTGGGGTCTTCCGTTCGTCAAGAAGGTGACGTGGACCAAAGGCCTCGATGCGGAGACCGGCAAGCCGATCGAGTACGACCCGAACAAGTCGGTGCAGGCCTATGAAGCGTCGGTGACGCCAAGCCGCACCAACATGGAAACCGACATCTGCCCCGGCAACATGGGCGGCAAGAACTGGCCACCGACGGCCTACAATCCGGAGCTGAAGCTCTGGTACATCCCGGTGATCGAGAGCTGTAATCACATCAAGGTCGAGGTGTCGGACCAGAACAAACTGAAACCGCGGGAGTTCTGGACCGGCGGCGGACCGAGCCAGAACGTCAAGATCACCGGCAGCGTCACCGCGATCGACGTCACCACCGGCAAGATCGCCGGCAAGTTGGAAACGCCGTACCCGAATCTGGGTGGCATGCTGGCCACTCCGGACCTCGTCTTCACCGGTCAGCCCTCCGGCGAAGTGATGGCGCTTGATGCCAAGTCGCTGGCGAAGCTTTGGGAGTTCAATACCGGCGGCGGCGTCAACGCACCGCCAATGACCTTCTCGGTCGACGGCAAACAGTACATCGCCATCCTGGTCGGGTTGGGCGGTGCCTGGGACAAGTGGTTCATCGATTCAACGCCCGAGCTGAAAAAGATGCAGCCGGGATCGATGCTCTACGTGTTCGCGCTCTGACCATCCACAAGGGAGGGCCCGGGACAACCGGGCCCCCCTGCTTTGTCCGACAAGAGACCTCATGATGAACTTCAATGCCTTGCCGACCACGATACGCCTGCTCTTTGTAAGCGTCATAGCCCTGAATGTTTCGATCGGGTTTGCCTACGGCCAGTCGGCGCAGCCGCCGACCGCGGATCCAACCGACGCCGGCAAGGCGGTGTTCAAGCGAGCCAATTGCATGGGCTGCCACAAATGGCACGGCAATGGCGGTGGCGGCTATGGCGGCGACGCGCTGTCGCTGCGCAAGACCGAGCTGACGCGGGATCAGATCATCGAAACCGTCAGCTGCGGGCGACCGGGCACCGGCATGCCTTTCTTTGTGCGCGGCGCCTACGATGAGGTGAAATGCTACGGCATGACCCGGCAGGACGCCGCGGCACTGATGCCGCCGGAGGGCGGGACATTTCTGCGGCCGAAAGATATCGAAGCGGTCGCCGACTATGTGCTGGCCCACATCAAGGGAGCCGGCGACCCCAGCTACGCGGAATGCGTCGCCTTCTTCTCGAACGCGTCGCGCGTATGCGACATCTACAAGACGGCGTCGCAGAAGCCAGACGATGCGAGCGCCGCCACGGGGAAAAGCCAGTGATGGATCAATCAAGGCGATCGGGAATTCTTGCCGTAATCGTGCTGGCCTGGCAGGCGGTCGCGCTTGCGCACGCTCCGGCCCGGACCGAGGAATTCAGCGGCAACGATCTGCGCGACATCCGCCTCGGAATGGCGGCATCCGAGTTGGCGAAATCCGGCTATATCGACTTTGCCTGCGCGGCGGATCCAAAGCATACCCTGGCCGGCTGGGAAAACTGGCATGACTGTCCTGCCGAGGCGAGCGGGATGCGGGCGATCCGGTTTGGCTTCGATCCAACGACCAGCCGCGACGGCACGATGGTGGCAGGTCATCCGGCGATTTTGACATTGCTGATCGCCGGTGGCGGCACGGTTGCCGGTTTGCAGATCGAGACCGATCCGAAGGCGCGACTCTATCTAAGAAAGAAAGGGTTTCTGCTCGGGATACAGGCCAAATCGCGCTACGGCGCGGACGGATGGTTGTGCACCGAAGGCGAGCCGGGCGCGGGCGACCAGCCAGTGGGCGGCGTGTACCTGCGGGAACGCTGCACCAAGACGATCAGCGGTCGCGCGCTGGTCGTCGAACGCAACCTGTTTCGCCGACCCGAGCAGGACATCAAGGATTTCGTCGACGAAACCCGTGTCAGCATTTTGCGTGCCGAGTAGCGCGTCATGAAGGATGAAGCTGCGGGCGCGGCCTTGTAAAGGACGCGCGGCCGCGCTTGAGGCCCCATAGCGGCTGCGCCAGCGTCGCGATCGCCTCGGCTGGGGCGTGCGCATCGAGGCAAACCAGATCGGCCGGTCCACCGACGCTGATGCCGTAATCGTCGAGCCGCATCAGCCGCGCCGCGGCTGCCGTGATCATATCGAGACAGCCGGCAAGGTCCGAAGGCCGCGAGACGTGGCAGACATTGGCATAAAGATTGGCCATCCGGATCAGCGAACCATCGCCATAGGGCGTGAACGGATTGAGGATGTTGTTGGTCGAGATCGAACAAATGACGCCGGCCTGCCGCAACGGTCCCGCCGCGACCACACCACGCGGAACCGCATGATCGTGGCTGCGACCCATCAGATGCAGATCGGTCGAAGGCAGGATCGTCACTGCGACGCCGGCGTTGGCCAGCTTGGTGGCGATCGCCCGAAACCGATCCGGCGGTAACAGCGACATTTGCGTCGCGTGTCCGACCGCGACGCGGCCGCCCCAGCCATATTCCTCGGTTTTGCGACAGACATATTCGATCTGCATGCCGTCAATGGTCTCGGCGAGATCGAGATGCATGTCGATCTCGGCGTCGAAATCGCGCGCGATTTGGAAGATGCGGTCGATCTGGCCGCGCGGGTCGGTGTCGAAATAGGGCGCCGCGCCGATCGCGCGCGCGCCGCGGCCCAGGCCTTCGATCAGCAACTCTTCGGTGCCGGGATTGTTGGTCAGCCCTTCCTGCGGAAACACGCAGAGTTCGACATCGATGCCCCAGGCGTAATCGCGCGCCAATTGCTCGACCGCGTCGAACCCGATCATGCCGATGCCCGGATCAAGCTCGACATGGGTGCGCATGTGCATGGTGCCGTGGCTGATGCAGCGCTCCAGCGTCTTCTTGCCGCGCGCGTAGACATCCTCAACGGTGAATTGCTTCTTGGCCGCCGCCGTGATCCGCACGGCCTCGGCGACCGTGCCTTGCTCGATCTGGCAGCGATCCATGATGCAGGTCTTGTCGAGATGGATATGGGTCTCGATCATGCCGGGCACCACGAGGCAGCCCCCGGCATCCAGCTCCGGCGCGTCGGCGCCGAGACCGGCGGACAGCGCCGCGATCTTGGTGCCCTCGATGCCGATATCGGTGACGCCAAGCGCGCCCTGATGCAGGACGCAGGCGTTACGAACGATCAAATCCATCACTTCACCATCGCGGGATCGGCGCCAAGATAGGCGTCATCCAGCTTCGTCTCGCGCAACGCCTCGGCCGCGCCCTGAGCCATCACGCGGCCACCGCCGAGCACATAGCCACGATCGGCAATGGCTAGCACATGATCGGCTATCTGATCGACGATCAAGAGCGTGCAAGGGAACCATGACGTCCTCTCGCACGCGGTTGTGACATCAGACGGTGCCGACGATGCCTTCGATCAGATAGTCGGTGTGTTCCAGTGACGGATCGTAAAGCGGAGTGTCCTTGCTGGAGATCAGCTTGCCGGTGTTGCTCTTGATCTCGCCGGTGAAGATCGGTTTGCCCGCCTTGAGGTCCGCGATCGCGGCCGTCGCGGCGTTCCTGCCGGCTTCGCTGGCGCCGGCGCCGAACGGCGAACTCGCCACCATATCCTTGTCATAGCCGCCGATCACCATGTTCGGCAGCTTCTCGCCCTTGGCGATCATGCCGGCGAAACTCTTGTAGATGGTTCCCCACTTCAGTTCGGCACCGGTGATGAATCCCTTCGGCGCCAGATCGGCCTGGTTGGCGTTATGGCCGCAGCTTTTCACGCCGCGCTTCTCGGCGGTCTCGATCACGACCTTCGGGCTGTCGATGTGACAGGCGATGATGTCGCAACCGGCATCGACCAGCGCATTGGCGGCTTCGGCCTCGCGCACCGGCAGCGACCAGTCGCCGGTGACGATGAGTTGCACCGTGACATTCGGATTGACCTTGCGCGCGCCGAGCATGAAGGAGTTGACGTTGCGCAGCACCAGCGGGATCGGCTTTGCCGCGACGTAGCCGATCTTGTTGGTCTTGGTCGATAATCCGGCGGCGATGCCGTTGACGTAATGGCCCTGATCCAGATAGCAGAAATATCCGCCGGCATTGGTCGGGTCCTTGCCCTCCTGCCACAGCGAGGTCGGGTGACGAAACTCGATCTTGGGGTATTTCTTCGCCTCGTCGACCATGAACGGGTTGAAATAGCCGAACGAGGTTGGAAACAATAACGTCGCCCCGTCGATGTTGATCATCGACTCCATGGTCTTGGCCACCGCGACTGTCTCAGGCACGTTCTCTTCCTCGACCACCTTGACGCCGGGAATTTCCCGGAGCGCCTGGGCACCGACCGCGTGAGCCTGATTCCAGCCGTAATCCTGTCGCGACCCGACATAGATAATGCCGACGGTGACGCCGGCGGCGAGCGCCGGATCGGACCGCCCCGAAAGGATGAAGGGGCTGGCGGCGGCAGCGCCCAGCAACGAACGGCGCGATAACGAATATTTGGTCATCAACAATCTCCCTGAAGGCTGACGCCTGGCTGATGCGACGGCAACAGCGGGGCACGGGGTGAACGGGTCATTTAGATGCTCGCTTCTTGCGCCGCGGCAGCGGCGCGACTTTCGGTGAAGTGGCGTTGTCATCGACATAGCGCGACAGCACCGCGCCAAGATCGAACTGCCCATCGCGGCCCTGGTCGAGCATGGCGCGATGCTCGACCGAACCGAGATGATGATCCATCAACGCGATCGCGGCCGTGGCGTCCCGTCCACGCAGCGCGGCGACGATTTCGCGATGCTCGCTGACGGCGCAATCGGCAGAATGCGGCCGGCCATAGAGCGCGAGGATCAGCGAGGTGCGCGACACCACCTCGCCGAGATAGCGGGCGAGCAATGCATTGCCCGACAGCGCGCCGAGCTTGGTGTGGAATTCGCCCGCGAGCCGGATCGAAACCCGTTCATCACCGCCCTTGCGCGCGGCGTCCTCCTGGCGGACGTGACCTTCGAGTTCGGCGCCGAATTCGGCGCGCCAGCGCAAAATAACGAGCCGCACCACCTCGCGTTCCAGCGTGCGGCGAACTTCAAAAACTTCCTTGGCCTGTTCCAGCGTCGGCTTCGCCGTGGTTGCGGTCCGGCGCGGCGGCGCATCGACCAGCCCTTCGGACTGCAATTGCGCCAGGGCTGCGCGAACCAAAGTCCGGCTCATGCCGAAGCGCGCGCCGAGTTCATCCTCCGGCAGTTTGGTGCCCGGCGGCAACGCCTGCTCGATGATGGCCTGCCGCAGCGCCTTGCAGGCGAAATCAACGCGGGTGGACTTCTTGCTCATCCGAAAAACGCCGCCAAGCTTTCAGCGCACCGATCGCGCGCTCCAGCGCATACGATAATTCGAAATCTGGTACACAGGATGCGGCAATTTTGTTCGACGCGCTCGAAGATTCGGCAGCACATCGCCTAAACTTTGCGCTTCGATAAGCCTTAAAAAACGAGAATAATGATGATCTGCCCGTGTCCGACACCCGCGCATCCGCAGACGGTCGCGCATCGGGCGAGCTGACTGAGTATCCGAAAACATGATTTCGGTACCTATTCTTGTATACAGTTTTGAGGAGAGGCCATGACCGACACGGTCGTCAAACTGCGGTTGAACCAGCAGCAACTGGAACTAATCGATCGCACGATCGCGCAAGGCGTAGCGCCCGATCGGGTGGCGCTGGTGCGGCTGGCGCTTCATGAATATGCCGCCGCGCATAAAGCCGAAGCCGACAGCATGGAGCGGGCGCAATGACCGGCCGCCAGATCATCTCCGAATGTGTTATCGAGCCCGGCACCGGCAAGGCGATCGAACTGCTGAAGGGGCAGATCCTCCGCGTCGAGCAGGTCGAGGGTGGCCAATGCGCCGACTTCAATTGCTTCAATTTGCATGACTACAAGGAGTTCATGCATTGCGGCCGTACCCGCACCGTGCACGGCTTTCATCCGACCACCGGCACCTTCATGTGGTCGGCGCCGCCGCGCGAGCGCGCGATGCTCTATATTCTGGAAGACACCGTCGGCCGCAACGACGTGCTGTTTCCGCGTTGCAGCGCCTATGTCTATGAGGCCTCCTATGGCTTTGCCGTGCACACCAATTGCCACGACATCCAGGCCGAGGCGCAGCGCGAATACGGCCTGACGCCCGACGACGTGCACGATTCCTTCAATCTGTTCATGTGCACCGGCGTCGACGAGGACGGCCACGCCTTCATGACGCGACAAACCACCAAGCGTGGGGATTATGTCGACCTGCTGGCGCTGATGGACGTGCTGGCGGTGCCCAATGTCTGCGGCGCCGACGTCATGAAGACCAGCAACTTTGCCCTGAAACCACTCAAGCTGACGGTGTTTGCCGCGACCGATGCCGATCTCGCCAAGGTGCCGAAAACGCCGACCCTGGCCAGCCAGCGCACGCCCAAGGACTTCAAGAATCCGACCATCAAGACCGACCGGCCGCTGCGGCGCGATCCGGCCTACACACCGGAATTCCCCAACACGCCGATCGTGGTCACGGAGCTCGCCATTTCGCTTTCGCCAGCAGAGATGGAAATGTTCAACGCGGTGAAGCGCAGCGACATCTATGGCGACGATGACGCGGCGGCGCTGCGCGACCTTTTGTTCTCGTGGTGGGAAGAACGCTTCCTACAGGCCCGTGCCGGCGCACCGTCGATCGAGAGCAAATGATGGACGCGATCCCAACCCCTGACGCCGTTACGTTCGACTTCCGAACCCTGTCGGCGCGCGACCGCTACAAGCTCATGATCGGCACCGTGGTGCCGCGGCCGATCGCGCTGGTGACGACGGTCGACGGCGAAGGGCGGATCAATGCCGCGCCGTTCAGTTTCTTCAATTGCCTGTCGGCGGATCCGCCGATCCTGGCGCTCGGAGTCGAGAACTTCCCCGATATGTCGTTCAAGCACACCGCCCACAATATTCGCCAGACCGAAGTGTTCACGGTCAACATCGTATCGCGCGCGATCGCCGAGGCGATGCATGTCTGCGCGGTGCCGTTTGCCCCAGGCCATGATGAGCTCCAGGCCGCGGGACTGACCGCAATGCCCGGCGCCGTGGTGGCTTCGCCCTGGATAAAGGAGGCGCCGGCGTCGTTCGAATGCCGCCGCCATGTGACGCTGGAGCTCGGCAAATCACGCCAGATCATTCTGGGCGAGATCGTGTTCGCGCATTACCAGCGCGACATCATCGATGTCGACCGGATGCGGATCGACCCCGCCAAACTTGACGCCATCGCCCGCCTCGGCGGCGATACCTGCGCCACCATCCGCGACCGCTTCGAAATGCCGACGCCGACACTAGCCGATTTCGAGGCATGATAGCACGCCGCACCATCATTCGCGGCGGCCTCGTGCTCGATGCGGCGGGCGGAGCCGCTGCAAAGGACATCCTGATTCAGGACGGCCTGATTCTCGCGATCGACGCTCCCGGCTTTGGCGTATCGGACGACGCCGAGGTGTTGTCGGCCGCCGACCGAATGCTGATTCCGGGCCTGGTCAACGCGCATACGCATTCCCACGGCGCCCTCAATCGCGGCGCGGTCGACGACAAGGTCTCGCTCGAGATGTTCCTGACCGGCGCGGGCTCCAGCACCCGGTCGCGCGGCATCGACGACAAATATCTCAGCGCCGCCTTGTCCGCGGCCGAGATGATCCGCAAGGGATGCACCGCCTGTTTTGACCTGACCGTCGAATTCCCAGGCCCGACACGTGAAGGGATTTCCGCTGTCGCCCGCGCCTATCGCGATTCCGGCATGCGCGCGGTGGTGGCGCCGATGATCGCCGACCGCACTATCTATCAGGCGCTGCCGGGCCTGCTGGAGGCATTGCCGGATGAAGTGCGCGCGCAGGTCGCGGATATGCGCGCCGCGCCGATCGATCAGACATTTTCGGTCTGTGACGAGATTCTGTCGAATTGGGAATTCGACCGCCGCTTTGTCCGCCCGGCGCTCGGCCCGACGATACCGCTGTATTGCTCCGACGAATTCCTGGTCCGTTGCGCCGAACTCGCAACCCAGCACGGCATACCGCTACAGACCCATCTGGCGGAATCGCGTGCGCAAGGCGCCATTGGACAAGCCCGATACGGCCGGAGCCTGGTCGAACATCTCGATGCCATCGGCTTTCTGTCCGAACGCCTCAGCGCGGCGCATGCGATCTGGCTCGGCGACGATGACACAGCACGGCTGGGACAGGCCGGCGTCAAGGTCGCGCACAACCCGTCGAGCAATCTTCGGCTGGGATCGGGCGTGGCGCCGGTGCGCCAGATGCTGAAAGCCGGCGTCACCGTTGGTATCGGCACCGACGCCAGCAACACCTCCGACGGACAGAACATGTTCGAGGCGACCCGGCTCGCATCCTATTTGTCGCGGATCGAGGGTCCGGCCACCGCGCAATGGATCTCGGCGCAACAGGCGTTTGGTCTGGCGACCGAGGGATCGGCCAAGGTGTTGGGCTTCGAGAGGATTGGCAGACTGGCGCCGGGCTACGAGGCCGACATCGTCTTCCTGCGGCTCGACAGCCCGCATTTCGTGCCGCTGCGCGCGCCGTTGCTGCAGATGGTATTCGGCGAGAACGGCGCGTCGGTCGACACCGTCATGATCGGCGGCCGCGTGGTGTTTCGCGACGGCAAGCTGTTGACGCTCGATGAAGCCGTGCTGCGGCGGCAGGCGCAGGAAGCGGCTGACCGGTTGGATCGGGCCGACGGCACCCCGCGCGGCTCGACCACGGTCGTTTCGCAACTGGTCGGCGCGTTCTGCGCGGCGCAAGGTTGCCTCGGCCACAAGCTCCCGCGAAAGCTCAACCTGGCCTGCGAAGGCTGAGCGTTCGCCGACGGCGCAGTTTGCGAAAAGCGGATTCCGACCTTCTTGCGCGGCTTCGAGCAACGGAATCACCCGCCAAAAGGGTAAAGCCTGCTTAACTCTCTTGCATACAATACAAAAAATAAGCCTATTTTTTAATCCTACCAATCGCTGCTTAAAATTTTCACCCGGCAAATACTCTTATATTATTATATATATTTCAAATACTTATAAGAAAAAGCCCTTCAATTAGGCATTGGCACGAAGATTGCGAATCTGGCTCCGGGCTCCGCCGCTCAGGCGAAGCCGCAGGATTTAGCGGCGGTCCGTCCGCCAGAGGGAGCAACCAATGGATTTTGGCAGGATTTCACGGCGGCATCTCTTGCAGGGGGGCGCCGCGCTGACACTCGGCTCCGCTTTGGGCGTGCGTTCCGCCGCCGCAGCCGACATGACGGTCGGTTTCATCTATGTCGGCTCGCGCGACGACTACGGCTACAACCAGGCCCACGCGCAAGGCGCCGCGGCGCTGAAGAAGATGTCCGGCCTCAAGGTAGTCGAGGAAGAAAAGGTCCCGGAAACCGACGCAGTCGAAAAGACCATGGAGTCCATGATCAACCTCGACGGCGCGACACTGCTGTTCCCAACCTCGTTCGGCTACTACAGTCCGCACGTGCTCAAGACGGCGGCCAAATATCCGAAGGTCACTTTCGAGCATTGCGGCGGCCTGTGGACCGACAAGGATCCGAAGAACGCCGGCAGCTATTTTGGTTATATCGATGAAGCCCAGTTCATCTCGGGCATCGTCGCCGGCCACTCCACCAAGACCGGAAAGCTCGGCTTCGTCGCGGCCAAGCCGATCCCGCAGGTGCTGCGCAACATCAACGCCTTCACGCTCGGCGCGAAACTTGCAAACCCCAAGGCCACCACGCAGGTGATCTTCACGGGGGACTGGTCGATGCCGGTCAAGGAAGCCGAAGCCACCAATAGCCTGATCGATCAGGGCGTCGATGTCCTGACCTGTCACGTCGACGGACCGAAGACCATGGTCGAGAACGCCGCGAAACGTGGCGCGATGGTATGCGGCTATCACGTCAACCAGTCGCCGCTGGCGCCGAAAGCCTACCTCACCGGCGCGGAATGGAACTGGGAAGCGCTGTATCCCAAATTCGTCAAGATGATCCAGTCCGGCGAGAAAATCCCGAACTTCTACCGCGGCGGCCTCAAGGAAGAGATCGTCAAATGCTCGCCCTATGGCGAGGCGGTATCGGCGGAAGCCCGCAAGCATGCCGACGACATCAAGGCTCAACTGGTCGCCGGCACCTATACCATCTTCAAGGGCCCGATCATGGACAACAAGGGCAAGACCGTGATCGCGGCCGGCACCGATCGCGGCCAGAAGGATCCCGAACTCGAAAAGATGGATTATCTGGTGGAAGGCGTCATCGGAGCGACTTCATGACCACTGACGTGGCAGAGCCGGTCGACGCGGTCGCGGTAGCACCAGCCGCCGATCCCGGATTCCTGCAACGCTACGGCACCTCCATCGAATACATCCTGATTCCGAGCGCGGCACTGATCGCCGCGCTCGGCGTGTTCGGCATCTTCGTGTTCCTGTTCGGCAAGAACCCGCTCGACCTGTATTTCTACATGTATCAAGGCGCGTTCGGCACCTGGTTCTCCTGGCAGAACAGTCTTACCCGCGCAGCGCCTTTGATCCTCACCGCGCTATGTACGGCGCTGCCCGCGCAGCTCGGCATGGTCATCATCGGCGGCGAAGGCGCGCTGTTGATCGGCGCGCTGTCCGCCACCGGCGTGGCGCTATTGCTGCAATCGGCGCCTCCTTTGGTGGTGCAACTGGCGATGGCCTGCGGCGGCATGATCGGCGGCGGTCTCTGGATCATGCTCTCGGGAGGCTTGCGCCAGTTCCGCGGCGTCAATGAAACGATATCGAGTTTGCTTTTGGTCTACATCGCACTCGCGATCCTCAACCATCTGGTCGAAGGCCCGATGCGCGACCCCGCCAGTCTCAACAAGCCGTCGACCCGCGAAATCGGCGCCGCCAACATGATCGGCTCGATCCCCGGCACCGACGTGCATTGGGGCCTGGTGTTCGGCATCATCGCCGCGATCGCATCCTATATCCTGATCTATCACACTGTGTTCGGCTTCGCCGCCCGCGTCGCCGGCGGCAACATCCGCGCTGCCAAGATCGTCGGCCTCGGTGTCAGCAAGCTCATCCTGACGATCTGCTTTTTGGCCGGCGCGTCGGCGGGTCTGGCGGGCATGGTCGAGGTCGCCGCGGTGCAGGGCCGCACCAACGCCAACCTCGCTGCCGGCTACGGCTTTACCGGCATTCTGGTCGCCTTCCTGTCGCGGCAGAATCCGCTGGCCATCATTCCGGTCGCCATCCTGCTCGGCGGCATCAGCGCCAGCGGCGGGTTGTTGCAACGCAGGCTCGGTCTTCCCGACGCCTCGGTGCAGGTGCTGCAGGGCATCATCTTTGTGTTCGTTCTCGCCAGCGACGCGCTGTACGGACGAATAGGCTTCCTGAAAGGAAAATCCTGATGGCGGACGGAACGATCGGGCTCTGGACCGTGCCGCTCGCGGTGTTCGGCGGCGCCATCCGCGTCTCCACGCCGTTCCTGTTCGTCAGCCTCGGCGAATGCATCACCGAGCGCTCCGG
The DNA here is from genome assembly GCF_009766005.1 of Bradyrhizobium sp. S69. Taxonomy (GTDB): domain Bacteria; phylum Pseudomonadota; class Alphaproteobacteria; order Rhizobiales; family Xanthobacteraceae; genus Bradyrhizobium. The sequence continues at coordinate 311,545 of NZ_LMUK01000043.1, forward strand.
GCGCATCAATCTCGGCCTCGAAGGCACGCTGGTGATGGGCGCAATGAGCGCCTATGGCATCTCTTACCTGACCGGATCGCCCTGGCTCGGCGTGCTCGCCGCCGGCCTTGCCGGTTCGCTGCTCGGCGCGCTGCATGCCGGTATCTGCTCGCTGCCGCGCGTCAACGACATCGCGGTCGGCATCGCGCTGATGCTGTTCGGAACCGGGTTGGCATTTTATCTCGGCAAGCCGCTGATCGAGCCCACGGCCCCAAGACTTCCCGCGATCGATTTCGGATGGTGGAGCGATATTTCTCAGGTTCGCGCCGCGTTGCGCATCAACGTATTGTTTTTGCTTGGCGTCGTCCTCGCGCCAATTCTCGGCTGGGCATTTCGCACCACGCGCTGGGGCCTGTTGATCCGCACTGCCGGCGAAAGCTCCGATTCCGCGCGCGCGATGGGATATTCCGTGCTCGGCATAAGGCTGCGCGCCACCATGGTCGGCGGCTTCCTGGCCGGCATCGGCGGCTCATTCCTGTCGCTGTTCTATCCCGGAAGCTGGAACGAGGGCCTCTCCAGCGGCCAGGGCATCACCGCGGTGGCGCTGGTGATCTTCGCGCGCTGGGATCCGATGCTGTGCCTGTGGGCATCGCTGGCTTTTGGCGGCGCGGCAGCGCTCGGGCCGGCGCTGCAATCGGTCGGCGTCACCTCGGGCTATCATCTGTTCAATGCGGCGCCTTACATCCTGACGCTGGCGATCATGATCATCACCTGCTCGCCGAAGCGCACCTTGACCGGCGCGCCGGCCGAACTGTCGATCACAAGGTAATCGCACGTCGCAAGAGCTAGGACCACAGCAAGGACAAAACCATGGCTGAGCGCTATCTGAAGTCCGAACCCTACGCGTGGCCGTATAATGGCGATCTGCGCCCGAAAAATACCGCGCTGATTATCATCGATATGCAGACCGACTTCTGCGGCGTCGGCGGCTACGTCGACAAGATGGGGTATGATCTGTCGCTGACGCGGGCGCCGATCGAACCGATCAAGAAGTTGCTTGGCGTGATGCGCGCCCAGGGCTTTCACATCATCCACACCCGCGAAGGCCATCGCCCCGACCTCTCCGACCTGCCGGACAACAAGCGCTGGCGCTCGCGGCAGATCGGCGCCGGGATCGGCGATCCCGGGCCCTGCGGCCGCGTGCTGGTGCGCGGCGAAGCCGGCTGGGAGATCATCCCTGATCTGGCGCCGCTGCCGGGCGAACCGATCATCGACAAGCCGGGCAAGGGCTCGTTCTGCGCCACCGACCTGGAGCTGATGCTGCGGCTGCGCGGCATCGAAAACCTCGTGCTGACCGGCATCACCACCGACGTCTGCGTCCACACCACGATGCGCGAGGCCAACGATCGCGGCTTCGAATGCGTGCTGGTCGAGGACTGCTGCGCCGCTACCGACAAGAGCAATCACGAGCACGCGCTGAAGATGATCAAGATGCAGGGCGGCGTGTTCGGCGCCGTCGCAACCTCCGGGGCGTTTATCGAGGCCGTATCATGATCATCGGCGAGACGCCGCTCCCGGAGGGCGCACTCGGCGTCGATGCGCTCGCGGTGACCATGAAGTTCGGCGACTTCCTCGCGCTCGACAATGTCGAACTCAAGGTGCGTCCGGGGTCGTTCCATGCGCTGCTCGGCGAAAACGGCGCCGGCAAGAGCACGCTGGTGAAATGCATCATGGGGTATTATCACGCGACCGAGGGCGAGATCCTGGTCGGCGGCCGTCAACAGGCGATCGCCAACCCAAAGGACGCGCATGCGCTCGGGCTCGGCATGGTGTACCAGCATTTCACCCTGGTGCCGGCGATGACGGTGGCGGAAAATCTCGTGCTGGCGCGCGACGACGTGCCCGCGGTGGTGAACTGGGCCAAGGAGACCAGGGAGCTCGAGGCGTTCCTGGCGCGGATGCCGTTCAAGGTGCCGCTCAAGGCGCGGGTCTCCGACATCTCCGCCGGCGAACGGCAAAAATGCGAAATCCTCAAGCAGCTCTATCTGAAGCGGCGCTTCCTGATCCTGGACGAGCCGACCTCGGTGCTGACGCCGGCCGAGGCCGACGAGGTCTTGGGCATGCTGCGCGCCATGGTCGTGGCCGGCGACCTGACCATCCTGATGATCACCCACAAATTCCGCGAGGTGATGGCGTTTGCCGATGACGTCACCATCCTGCGCCGCGGCAAGCTCGCCGGCCACGGCCGGGTTGCCGATCTCACGCCGGACGACATGGCGCGCACCATGATCGGTGCCGAGGAATTGACGGTGCAGCCGGCGCGTTCAGGCGAAGTCACCGCAGCGCGGCTCGAACTCGACAAACTGAACGCGCTGGACGATGCTGGCGCGGTCGCCGTGCACGACGTTTCGCTGTCGATCCGCGGCGGTGAGATCGTCGGCATCGCCGGCGTCTCCGGCAACGGCCAGCGCCAGCTGGTCGAAGTGCTCGCCGGCCAGCGCGAGGCCGAGAGCGGTGAAATCCGGGTGATCGGCGAGGTCTATCATGCCAGCCGCGAGGAAATGCGGCGGCACAAGATGTCGCTGTTGCCCGAAGAACCCCTCAAGAACGCCTGCGTCGGCGGCATGAGCGTCGCCGACAATCTCGCGTTCCGCGAATTCGACCGCAGCCCGTTTGCCAGCGGCGGCTGGTGGCTCAACGGCGCGGCGTTCCGCGACGATGCCGAGAAGAAGATCGGGCTCTACAAGATCAAGACCCGCGGACCGGATACGCCGATTGCGGCGTTGTCGGGCGGCAACGTGCAGCGCGCCGTGCTGGCGCGCGAACTCGGCGGCGACGTCGAAGTCCTGATCGCAGCCAATCCCTGCTTCGGCCTCGATTTCGCAGCGGTGGCGCAGATCCATGCCGAGATCATGGCGGCGCGCAACCGCGGCGCCGCGGTGCTATTGGTCAGCGAGGACCTTGACGAACTGCTGGAACTGTCCGATCGCCTGGTGGTGATGTTCCACGGCCAGTTCGTCTACGAGGCGCGCGCCGGCCAAACCGACCTCACCGAAATCGGACGACACATGGCGGGGCACTAGAGCATGATCCGAAAAAGTGGGAACCGGTTTTCCTCGGGACAAACGCGAAGCGTTTGCCCGAAGATCATGCTCAAACAAGAAATGAACTTATGAGCGACATCGCCCATCTCGACCCGAGCGAGCGCGACGATCATTTCCTGCGCCGTTCGTTCGAGGTTGCCCGCCGCGCCATGAGCCACGGCAATCACCCCTTCGGCGCGATTCTGGTCGATCGCAGCGGCAACGTGCTGATCGAGGTTGAGAACGGCTATATGCCCGATCATGATGGCACCGCGCATGCCGAGCGTTTGCTGGCGACCCAGGCCTGCACGACGCTGAGCCTGGAGATCCTCGGCGCGGCGACATTGTATTCGTCCGCCGAGCCGTGCGCGATGTGCGCGGGCGCGATGTATTGGGCCGGCATCGGCCGGCTGGTCTATGCCTTGAGCGAACACCGCCTGCGCGACATCACCGGCAATCATCCGGAAAACCCGACGTTGAACCTGCCCTGCCGCGAGGTCTTCGCGAGCGGCCAACGATCGACCGAGGTCGTCGGGCCGCGGCTGGAGGACGAGGCCGCGGCGCTGCACGACGGCGTCTGGACGAAATAGCGTTCGATCTTCCGCGGTCAGTCGACAGTCTGTCAGTCGACGGTCTTCTTGACGGGATGGCGCCGGCGCGGCTCGGCAGCGACCGGCTCGGCGCGGAACCATGGGCTCACCGCATTATCGGTCGGCATCGGTCGGCCGCTTTGGTACGCGTCCCTGGCGGCCAACCCGGCACGGACGTCCGGGCCCGGAGGCGGAGCCGCATAGTCACCGGTACCCTGTGCAAAAGCCTGTGCCGTGGAGCCGAGCAGCAACGCAACGAGGATGGCCGGCAAAGCTGATTGGAACCGCATGTTGAATCTTCTCCATCGATAGCGGGTCTCGAGCAGTTCCGGTTCTGATGGAATCAGAACCGGGCTCTAGACTCTTGTGTTTTGACGCGTTTTCTTGACGCGAACCGGTATCCACTTCGCTCGAAAACGCTCTGGCGAATAACGCGTCGCGTTCTATCCTGATCCGCGCCGGCGCGCGGACTTTATCTCGCATTATTTTCGCACCATGTCGCGATCGAAAAAACCAATGTCGGTCGGGGATTTGGCAGATCGGATGCCGTCGGGACCCGGGTTCGCAGCAGCACGATGTCGCCAAGTGGACGCATCGGCCTCTCCGATACACGCCAGCAGAAATGGCGCCGCGGGGAACATCGCGGCGCCATTTTTAGCAGTTGGTGGTCTTCAGCTCAGAGCTTGGAGGCTCAGATCAGAACTTTCAGATTTAGAACTTGGCGGTAACGCCGGCATACAACGATTTCTCGGTGCAGGAGCGGTTGTTCACGCCGTTGGTGTAGCAGACCGGATTGTTGACGTTCTGGTCGTTGAGGCCGAACTTGTTCTCCCAGAAGCGATAGGCGACCCAGACGTCGAGGAAGTGGGCGTATTTGGCACCGTAGACCGCCTTGCTGGCGTCGAAGGTCAAGCGGATCGGTTCGGAGTTGATTTCCATCGCGGTGTTGTTGCTAGCCTGAATGGTCGACGGCGAAGCTGCCCCCGCGCCCTTCGCGCCATAGAAACCAGCGCGACCGCTGACCGAGAAGTAGTTGATCTGTTCAGGCAGGAAACCCAGGTCCATGTAGTAGTTGATTTCCAGGGCCCAGGTTGCGTTGAAGCGCGTATTGCCGTCCGAGATGCCCGAGCAGGCATCGACCGGGAAGCACCCCGTGCCGACCAGGCCCGGCGTCAGATACGCATTGTGATTCCACTCCTGGTAATAGAGGGGAGCGATGTCGAGGAAGCCCTTGTACGGCAGGTCGAAAGCGAATTGCAGACCGGCGACGACATCTTTCTTGTTGGGCGCCAGGAACTGGTTCTCGGTTTCGCCGTCGACACCGACTTCGAACGAGATGTTGTTCAGCACGCCACCAACGGAGAACATCTTGGTGTTGAACAGCTGATTCCAGCCGAACGTGCTGCGGATCAGGCCGTAAAACTCGGCCGCGCCGGCGCAATTACCGGGATTGGCGTTGAAGGGGTCGCCGCAAGGCGCGGCCGGGTCGGCGTGGTCGGACTTGGCCAGCGACAGGGTGATGAAGTTGGTGCCGTAGGCCCACACGTCGAAGTGGGTATAGGCATAGACCTGCTTCACGGTCTTGGCGGTGACGCCCGGATCGGTCGCATTGAACTGAACCGCGTAGGTCAGCAGGTTATCGTTGACGAAGAAGAACGGTACGTCCGCGATCGGCTTTGCCTTGGCCTTGACCGGGGGCAGATCCGCCGCATGGGCGAAGCTCATCGGCGCGATTGTGGCAATTGCCGCAAGTGACAGCGCCGCGGCTGCAATTGCTTTAGTACGGTAGGACATTCTGAATACCCCCAGAGTTAACGAGCACAACGATCAAGGCCCTTCGAAATGACACTTGCGCCGATCACGCGAACTGCGAAGCCTCAAGTTTTTCCATGTGTTGCCGCAAGTTTCATCACGAACTCGCGATCGATCGCCGAACGATCCGCCGCCTGGACCGGAGCATCGGGTGAAAACAGAACGCGAGAGTGGGCGCAGGACGTCACGCACGTCACACTTAGGCCCATTCTAATTGGCCTTCCGCAGCATTCTACCGCAGCGCAACCTTAGTCCTTTGCACCCGCTCGCCGCGAACCCGTGACTCCGCAACGGACGAGATGACGTTGCTCACATTGACGGCAGGCGTGCTGCGGCGGTTCCGATTTGCATCGACCGTTACAATTCTGCAACACGACAACGGCGGTCTTGTCGCCGAACTACCGCTCGGTCGGCCGTCAGAGGGTGGCCGAACTAATTAGCTTGAGAGAATCAGTGGTTTTTCGAATTGCCGAAGAGTTAGGCAAAAGCTGGCGCTTTTTCACTACTTACGGCGACGTTCAAATTAGCTCAGTATTGAGGCAGTCGTTCCTCGCACCCGTGAGCGCGAATGTTAGATTCAACACCCGGTCCTCGCTCTGACGAAGCGCCGTTGCTTCAGACCGTCGGGCTGACCAAGCGCTACGGTACGTTTCTCGCCAACGAAGCGATCGATATCGATATCTGGCCGCGGCAAATCCATGCCCTGCTGGGCGAGAACGGCGCCGGAAAGTCGACGCTGGTCAAAGCCATCTATGGATTGATCCAGCCGAGCGAAGGCGAAATGCGCTGGCTGGGCGAGAAAATGGTGCTGTCCGGACCGTCAGAAGCGCGCAGTCGCGGTATCGGCATGGTGTTTCAGCACTTTTCGCTGTTTGACAACCTCACCGTCGCCGAGAACGTCGCGCTCGGGCTCGACGGCAAGGAATCCTTCAAGGACATGTCGGCGCGCCTTCAGGAAGTGTCGAATGTCTATGGGCTTCCGCTCGACCCCAAACGCGAGGTCTGGCAGCTATCGGTGGGGGAGCGTCAGCGCATCGAGATCGTCCGCGCCTTGATGCAAAACCCCAAATTCCTGATCCTCGATGAGCCGACCGCGGTGCTGACCCCGCAGGAAGCCGATCAATTGTTCGTCGTGCTGGAGCGCCTGAAGGCCGAGGGCCGCGCCATCCTCTACATCAGCCATAAGCTCGAAGAGGTGAAGCGGCTGTGCGACACCGCCACCATCCTGCGCGGCGGCAAGAAGGTCTCGACCTGCAACCCGAAATTTGAGACCGCCGCATCGCTCGCGCGCATGATGGTCGGCGCCGATATCAAGGAGGTCAGGGCTTCCGCCGGGCGGCAGGTCGGGATCCCGCGGCTGGTCGTCAACGATCTCAACCTCGAGCCCGACGATGCCCACGGCGTCAGGCTTGAACACATCTCGCTCGAACTGAGGGGTGGTGAAATCTTGGGCATCGCCGGCGTCGCCGGTAACGGCCAGGATGAACTTTTCGCGGCACTTTCCGGTGAGCGGCCGTCGCGGGACCCTGGCACGGTGGTGATCGACGGCATCGCCGCGGGCCACCTCTCCATCACGCGGCGCCGCAAGCTTGGCGCAGCCTTCGTGCCCGAAGAGCGGCTCGGGCACGGCACCGCCCCGCGCATGAGACTATCCGAGAATGCGCTGCTGACCGGACACGCGGCCAGCGGCATGGTGCAGCACGGCTTTGTCAATACCGCCGCAATGCTGCTGACGGTCGACCGCGCCACCGAGACGTTCGACGTGCGCAAGGCCAAGCGTGATCCCGAAGCCGCCAGCCTGTCGGGCGGCAATCTGCAGAAATTCATCGTCGGCCGCGAAATCCTGCGTAACCCCGCGGTCCTGGTCGTGAGCCAGCCGACCTGGGGCGTGGATGCCGGTGCGGCCGCCGTGATCCGGCAGGCGCTGCTCGATCTCGCCGCCAATGGCGCCGCCGTGCTGGTGACCAGCCAGGACCTCGATGAACTCGCCGAGATCACCGACCGCATCGCCGTGATGTTCCACGGCCACCTCTCCGAACCGATGCCGACCGCGGACGCCAGCCGCGAGAAACTCGGGCTGTTGATGGGCGGCAGCAGTCTCGAGCCGAAGGAGGCCACGCATGCAGTTCGTGCTTGAGAAGCGGACCGAGCGATCGAACACCATCGCACTGGTTTCGCCGCTGATCGCGATCGGCCTGACCATCGTGACGATGAGCATCCTGTTCGCGATTTTGGGAAAAAATCCGGTTGCAGCACTCGGCGTCTACTTCATCGATCCCTTGACCGACAGCTATTCGCTGCAGGAAATCGCGGTGAAGGCGACGCCGCTGGTGATGATCGCGGTCGGCCTGTCGCTCTGCTATCTCGCCAACGCCTGGAACATCGGCGCCGAAGGCCAATTCCTGATCGGCGCGGTCGCCGGCAGCTGGATCGCGGTGAAAACGCAAGGCACCGATGCCGGATATTGGGTGCTGCCCGCGATGCTGGCGGCCGGTGCTGCGGCGGGCGCGCTGTACGCGCTGATACCGGCGATCTGCAAGACCAGGTTCGGGGCCAGCGAGATCCTGACCAGCCTGATGCTGGTCTATGTCGCGGATCTGTTCCTGGATTATCTGGTGCGCGGCCCGTGGCGCGATCCGGCCGGCTTCAATTTCCCGACCACCGCGGAGTTCGATCCGGTCGCAACCGTTCCGGTATTGATCGCCGGCGGCCGCCTGCATCTCGGCGCCATCATTGCGCTGATCGTGGTTGCCGCGGCCAGCGTGCTGCTCGGACGCACCATCAAGGGCTTCGAAATCCGCGTCGTCGGCGCGGCACCGCGCGCCGCGCGCTTCGGCGGCTTCAACTCCGACCAGCTGATCCTTTTGACCTTCGCGATCTCGGGCGCACTGGCCGGGCTTGCCGGAATCATCGAGGTGGCAGGACCGGTCGGACATTTGCAGCCGGGCATTTCGCCCGGTTACGGCTTCACCGCGATCATCGTGGCATTTCTCGGTCGGCTGAACCCAATTGGAATATTAATTGCAGGCCTTTTCCTCGCGCTTACTTTTATCGGCGGCGAACAGGCCCAGATCGCGATGAAAATTCCGTTGGACGTCACCAAGGTGTTCCAGGGCCTCCTGCTGTTCTACGTGCTCGCCTGCGATTCCCTGATCCTCTATCGCTTCCGGCTCATCTTCGCATCGAGGCAGGTGTCCCGTGGAACTGGCTGAAGCCATCATCCTGTCGGTGCTCGCGGCATCGACGCCTCTGCTGATCGCGGCCACCGGCGAACTGGTGACCGAACGCTCCGGCGTTCTCAATCTCGGCGTCGAGGGCATGATGATCGTCGGTGCGGCCTGCGGCTTCGGCGGGGCGTGGCTGTCCGGCTCGATCATCGTCGGCGCGGTGTGCGGAATAGTCGCCGGCACCCTGCTGTCGCTGATCTTTGCGATGATGACTCTCGGCCTCGCGGTCAACCAGGTCGCCTCGGGCCTGGCGCTGACCATCCTCGGCATCGGACTATCCGGCCTGATCGGCGCCGGCTTCGTCGGCGAACGGATTACACCGGCGGCGCACCTGCACATCCCCGGCCTGACCGACATCCCGCTGGTCGGCCGCATCCTGTTCGGCGAAGACGCGTTCGTCTATCTGTCGCTGGCGCTTGTGGTCGGCGTCTGGTGGTTCCTGTACAAGACCCGCGCCGGGTTGATTTTGCGAGCTTGCGGCGACAACCATACGTCGGCGCATGCGCTCGGCTATCCCGTGTTGCGGATCCGGATGTACGCGGTGATGTTCGGCGGCGCCTGTGCCGGCCTCGCCGGCGCTTATTTGCCGCTGGCCTATACGCCGTTCTTCATTCCCGGCATGACCGCCGGCCGCGGCTGGATCGCGCTGGCACTGACGGTGTTCGCATCATGGCGACCGGGGCGCCTCGTGATCGGCGCCTATCTGTTCGGCGCGGTCACCATCCTGCAATTGCATGCACAAGGCGCTGGCATCGGAATTCCGTCGCAGTTCATGTCGTCATTGCCTTACCTCGCGACCGTGATCGTGCTGGTGGCGCTATCGCGCGCCCGCACCGGCGGCTCGACCGCGCCGGCGGCGCTGGGCACCGTGTTCGTGCCCGATCGCTGAATTGATAATCCCGGGCGTGCGTGATGGGGCGCGCCGTCCTGGACTGTGGTACCCCCGATTGTTTGGAGAATTGACGATGAGGAAGACACTTCTTGCAGCTGCCGCGGCGTTTCTGCTGGCCGGCAGTATCAGCGCCGGTATCAGCACCAGCGCCTGGGCCGCCGACAAGCTGAAAGTCGGGTTCATTTATCTGGGACCGGTCGGAGACCTCGGCTGGACCTACCAGCACGAACTGGCGCGCCAGGCGCTGGTCAAGGAATTCGGCGACAAGGTCGAGACCACCTATCTCGAGAACGTTCCCGAAGGCCCCGACGCCGAGCGCGCCATCGAGCAACTGGTTCGCGCCGGCAACAAGCTGATCTTCACCACATCGTTCGGTTACATGGACCCGACCCTGAAGGTCGCGAAGAAGTACCCCGACGTGCATTTCGAACATTGCTCGGGCTACAAGCGCGATGCCAACATGGCGACCTATTCGTCGCGCTGGTATCAGGGCCGTTACATCCAGGGCCAGATCGCGGCCAAGATGTCGAAATCGGGCGTGCTCGGTTACATCGGCTCGTTCCCGATCCCCGAAGTCGTCTCGGGCATCAACGCCACCATGCTGGGCGCGCAGTCGATCAACCCCAATATCAAGGTCAAGATCATCTGGGCCAATTCGTGGTTCGACCCGGGCAAGGAAGCCGACTCCGCCAAGGCGTTGCTCGATCAGGGCGCGGACGTGATCATGCAGCACACCGACTCACCGGCGGCGATGCAGATCGCAAGCGAGCGCGGCAAGGTCGCGTTCGGCCAGGATTCCGAAATGATCAAGTTCGGACCGAAGTCGCAGCTCACCTCGATCATGGATACCTGGGCGCCCTACTACATCTCGCGCGTGAAGGCCCAGCTCGACGGCACCTGGAAATCCGAGGACACCTGGGGCGGGCTCGAAACCAAGATGTTCCAGATGGCGCCCTACACCAACATGCCTGACGACGTGAAGAAGATGGCCGAAGACACCGAGGCCGCCATCACCGCCGGCAAGCTGCAACCGTTCAAATGCCCGGTCGTGGACCAGGACGGCAAGGAAGTCGAATGCAAGGGCGGCGACCATCTCGGCGATGGACAGGTGCTCGGCATGAACTTCTACGTCAAGGGCATCGACGACAAGATGCCGGGCAAGTAACCCCGGCACCGCGCGAAACGAAAGGGTCCGGGCAGCAATGCCCGGGCCCAGTCTTTTAACAGGCCATCCACTCGCTCAGACGTCATCCTGAGGTGCGCGCACTTTCTTGCGCGCCTCGAAGGATGGCCGCACGGACTGCGCTGAACACCATCCTTCGAGGCGCGCCAAAGATGGCGCGCACCTCAGGATGACGTCCAGGATAGCTTCACAGGCTCTGAGGAGCGGCCACGCAGGCAAGTCTACGCTGCCTGCGTAGACTCGGCAGCAGGCCGCGTCTCAAGGGATGGTTTTGTGGCGCATGGTTCGAGACGCGCGCGCCGGACAGCGCAAGTGCGCTGCCGGGAGAGCGCGCTCCTCACCATGACGGTCGCACTGTTGCCTACCCCACCTGCATTGCATGCGCGGCGGCACTGTGGCGGCGGATCAAATCGGGGACATCGAGGCCCGGGATCGCACCGTCGGTGACGGCCCATTTGCCGCCGACCATGACGCGGTCGGCGCGATGCGCGCCGCACAGCACCAGCGCGGCCAGCGGATCGCCATGGCCGGAAAACCGCAATTCGTCGAGCTTGAACATCGCGAGGTCGGCGACTTTGCCGACCTCGATCTCACCAAGTTCGGGCCGGCCGACGCAGGCCGCCGATCCCTTGGTGGCCCAGCGCAGCGCGTCCTTGTGGCTGACGCGGCCGACGCCGTAGCGCGCCCGTTGCAGCAGAAACGCGGCCCGCACTTCCTGCATCAGATTGGATCCGTCGTTGGAGGCCGAGCCGTCGACCCCGAGGCCGATTCCTATCCCCGCCTCCTCCATGTCGCAGACCGGACAGCAGCCCGACGCCAGGATCTGGTTGCTGCAGGCGCAATGGCTGATCGCGGTTTTAGCCTTGCCGAGCCGCTTGATCTCGTCGGAATTGAAGAAGATGCCATGGGCGAGCCAGGTCCGCGCGTTGAGCCAGCCGCATTGCTCGAGATAATCGAGCGGGCGGCAGCCATGCATCTGCTCGCAAAATTTGTTCTCGTCTTCGGTTTCCGCCAGATGGGTGTGCAGGCGGACATCGAGTTTCGAGGCGAGATCGGCAGTGGCGCGCATCAGCGATGTCGTGACCGAAAACGGCGAGCACGGCGCCAGCGCGATCTGCACCATGGCGTCCTCGCCGCGCTGGTGATGCTTGGCGACCACGCGTTCGCTGTCGGCCAGGATGGTGTCTTCGTCCTGCACCACGCTGTCGGGCGGCAAGCCGCCGTCGCGCTGCGAACGGTTCATCGAGCCGCGCGTCAGCAGCGCCCGCATCCCAAGACGCTTGGCCACCGCGACCTCGATATCGACGGCGTCCTCAAGCCCTGCCGGAAAAACGTAATGATGATCGGTCGTGGTGGTGCAGCCGGACAGCAATAATTCCGACATCGCGACGGTGACACCGAGTTCGAGGTTCTTCGGCGTCAGCCGCGCCCAGACTGGATACAGCGCCTGCAACCATGGAAACAGCTCACGATCCAGCGCCGCCGGCAGCGCCCGGGTCAGCGTCTGGTAGAAATGGTGGTGGGTATTGATCAGGCCGGGCACCACCACATGGTCGCCGGCCTCGAAGAACGCGGCGGCGGTCGCGGGTTGACCGCCCCTGGGCACCAGTTCGACAATCCTGCCGTTTTTGACGACGATGCCGCGCTCCGCGCCTTCGGCCAGAATAGCCAGGGGGTCTTTGATCCAGATCGCGTGGGGATGGTCCATGGCCTGCGGCCTCTCCGGAATGGGCTCAAGAGCGTGGCTTACGTTACCTCACTTCAAGACTTGAAATTCAAGACCTGCAATTCAAGGACCAATCGGAATCTCGTGGGAACTTGGCGTCGGTCTTGCAAAGCACGCGTGATCTAGCTTCATCGCTTTGAAATCATACGAGTATCCATGGATCTGAATACCATTACCGAGGTCGCCCATCCGCAAAGCCGGGAACAATTGCCGCTTTGGACGGCAGGCGATGCTTGGCTCGCGGGCGGGACGTATTTGTTCTCGGAGCCCCAGGCGCATCTGGCGCGATTGATCGACCTTACCGACCTGAAATGGCCCGCGCTGACCGTCGGCGAGACCGCGCTCACGATCGCGGCGACCTGCACCGTTGCCCAGCTCGACGGCTTGATCGGCCCGCCGGACTGGATCGCCTCGCCGCTGGTCAATCAATGCTGCCGGGCGTTCCTCGCCTCCTTCAAGATCTGGAAGACCGCGACCGTCGGCGGCAATATCTGCATGTCATTGCCGGCCGGCCCGATGATCTCGTTGACGGCAGCACTCGACGGCGTCTGCACGATCTGGAAGGCCGACGGCAGCGAGCAGACCATCGACGTCGCAAACTTCGTCACCGGCAACCAGTGCAACGTGCTGGCACCGGGCGACCTGTTGCGGCAGATCGACATTCCACTCGCGGCCCTGAAACGGCGTTCGGCGTTCCGCCAGATATCGCTGACCCCGGTCGGCCGCTCCGCGGCGTTGTTGATCGGCAGCCTGCATGGCGGAGGCGGCTTTGCGTTGACGGTGACGGGCTCGACCAAGCGGCCGATAAAATTGTCCTTTGCAGGAATCCCACGAGCGGACGAACTGCGCGACATGCTGCAGCAGCACATCCCCGATGCGCTCTACCATGATGACATCCACGGCAAGCCGATATGGCGCAAGCACATGACCCTGCGGCTGGCCGAGGAAATTCGTGCCGAACTGCGAGGCCCGCGCAGCGAAATACAAGGTCCGCGTAGCGAACTGCAAGGGCCGGCGCGGCCATGACCTATCAGATCAACGGGATCGAATTTTCGGAAACCCCGCAGGCCGGACAATGCCTGCGCACCTTCCTGCGTCAGCTCGGACATTTCGGCGTCAAGAAAGGCTGCGATGCCGGCGACTGCGGCGCCTGTACCGTTCTGATCGACGGCGAACCGGTGCATAGCTGCCTGATCCCGGCGTTTCGCGCCGACGATCACGCCATCACCACCATCGAGGGCCTCGCGCCAGCCGGCGGCGCCCACCCGATGCAGCAGGCCTTTCTCGATGCGCAGGCGTTTCAATGCGGCTTCTGCACCGCGGGCATGATCTTGACCTGCGCGTCGCTGAACCAGGCGCAGCGGCAGGATTTAGGCAGCGCGCTGAAGGGCAACATCTGCCGCTGCACCGGCTATCGCGCGATCGAGGACGCGCTTCAAGGCAAGACCAATGTCGAGCAGGCCGAAGCCGGCACCGCGTTCGGCCGCAGCCTGCCCGCGCCTGCCGGCCCGCAAGTGGTGCGCGGTTCGGAGCGCTACACGTTCGACGTCGCGATGGAAGGCACGCTGCACCTCAAGATGCTGCGCTCGCCGCACCCGCACGCCAGGATCATCGCGATCGACAAACGCGCCGCACTCGCCGTGCCGGGCGTGCAGACGGTTTTGACCCATGAAGACGCGCCACAGCGGCTGTTCTCGACTGCGCGCCATGAAAAGCAATGGATGGACCCCGACGACACCCGCGTGCTCGACCCGGTAGTCCGCTTCATCGGGCAAAAGGTCGCGGCCGTGATCGCGGAGACCGAAGCCGCCGCCGAGGAAGGCTGCCGCCGCCTCAAGGTCGACTATGAAATCCTGCCCGCGGTGGTCGACCCACTACAGGCGATCGCACCCGGTGCGCCGGTGATCCACACCGACAAGACCGCAGAGCATCGCGTCAGCAATGCGCCACGCAATATCGTCGCGGAAACCCATGGCGAGTTCGGCGATGTCGCGCGCGCGCTGGCCTCGGCCGCGGTGACCTACCAGGGAACATTCACCACGCAACGGGTACAGCACGCGGCGCTGGAGACCCATGGCGGCCTCGCCTGGGTCGATGCGTCAGGCATCCTGAACGTGCGCTCCAGCACGCAGGTGCCGTTCCTGACGCGGCGGGCGCTGGCGGATATCTTTGATCTCGCGCCCGACAAGGTCCGGGTGTTCTGCGAGCGCGTCGGTGGCGGCTTTGGCGGCAAGCAGGAAATGTTCGTCGAGGACATTCTGGCGCTCGCCGCGTTGAAGACCGGCCGTCCCGTCAAATTCGAGTTGACCCGCGAGGAGCAGTTCATCTCGACCTCGACCCGGCATCCGATGCAGGTCACCGTGAAGGCCGGCGCGGATAAAGACGGCAGACTGACGGCATTGCAGCTCGATGTGCTCTCCAATACCGGCGCCTATGGCAACCATGCCGGCCCGGTGCTGTTCCACGCCGTCGGCGAATGCATCAGCGTCTATAACTGCCCGAACAAGAAGGTCGATGCCGTCGCCGCCTATACCAACACCGTGCCATCAGGCGCCTTTCGCGGCTATGGCCTGCCGCAAACCATCTTCGCGGTGGAAGCCGCGATCGACGAACTGGCAAGACAGCTCGGTATCGACCCCTTCGACATGCGCCGCCGCAACGTCGTCAAGCCGGGCGATCCCATGCTGGCGCCACCCGGATCCGAATATCATGACGTGCATTATGGCTCTTACGGCCTCGATCAATGCCTCGATCTGGTCGAGCGCGCGATGGCCGAGCCCGGGCCGAAGCTCGAGTTGTCACCGGACTGGCTGACCGGCGACGGCATCGCGCTGACCATGATCGACACCGTGCCGCCTGCCGGGCACTTTGCGGACTGCACGATTGCGCTGCGCGGCGATGGCGGTTTCGAACTCACCGTCGGCACCGCCGAATTCGGCAACGGCACCGCGACCGTGCATCGCCAGATCGCGGCGACGGCGTTGGCGACCACGGTCGATCGAATCAATTTACGGCAATCCGACACCGCGAATGGCGGTCACGATACCGGCGCTTACGGCAGCGCCGGCACCTTCGTCGCCGGCCGCGCCACCATGGCAGCCGCGGAAAATCTCGCGCGCGACCTGATCGCGCTGGGCGCGCAGATCGCCGGGGCCGATCCGGCCTCCTGCGCGCTGAAGGACGAGGCGGTGATCTGCGGCAGGCAAATTCTGTCGTTTGCCGAACTGGCAAGGTCGGCACGTGGCAATGGCCGGACGCTTTCCGCCAGCGGCAGCTCCGAGGGTTCGCCGCGTTCGGTCGCGTTCAATGTGCAGGGCTTCAGGATCGCGCTGAACAAGGCCACCGGCGAAATCAGAATTTTGCGAAGCGTGCATGCCGCCGATGCCGGCAAGGTCGCCAATCCGATGCAATGCCGTGGCCAGGTCGAGGGCGGCGTCGCGCAGTCGCTCGGCGCCACTCTCTACGAGGAAATGGTGATCGACGATGGCGGCCGCGTGACCAATCCGAAATTCCGCGACTATCATCTGCCGTCCTTTGCCGACATCCCGCGCACCGAGGTGTATTTCGCCGATACCACCGACAGCATCGGTCCGATGGGTGCCAAATCGATGAGCGAGAGTCCGTATAATCCGGTCGCAGCCGCGCTCGGCAACGCTATCGCCAATGCTACCGGCATCCGCTTCACCAGCGTGCCGTTCAAGCCGGACCGGCTATGGCCGGCACTGCATGAGAAGTTCGGGCTCAAAGGCTGATGCTAGAGCGTTTTCAAGCGAAGTGGGCGCCGGCTCGCGTGAAGAAAACGCGTCAAAACAAAAGACTAGAGCCCCGTTCCGATTCCATCGGAACGGAAGAGGCTCTAGCCTCCCGCAGAACGGTTACACTGCCGGTAGATTGACCACGATATTTCCGACCGCGGCGAACTTCTATCCGTCTGCCGCGTT
Source organism: Bradyrhizobium sp. S69 (assembly GCF_009766005.1). Lineage (GTDB taxonomy): Bacteria > Pseudomonadota > Alphaproteobacteria > Rhizobiales > Xanthobacteraceae > Bradyrhizobium. The sequence continues at coordinate 327,978 of NZ_LMUK01000043.1, forward strand.
GTCGGCTCCCGTCTCATCGAGTTTAATCGAAATTGGCGAACTATTCCTGCCGAAGCCAAGCGAGCCACCCTGTGAAACTCTTTGATTGCCAGTTCTGCGGCAACGTTCTTTATTTTGAAAATCGTTCCTGCGGCCAGTGCGGGCACCATTTGGGCTTTCAGCCCGAACTGGACGAGATGACGGCGCTCGACGCCGCCGGGGACGGCTGGCGTCCGGTCGGATCGCAGGGGCCGACGCGTTATTTCTGCGCCAACGCCAATTATGACGCCTGCAACTGGTTGATATCAGAGACCTCGAGCGAGCTCTACTGCGTGGCTTGCCGGCACAACGGGATCGTTCCGGATGTCTCCGATCCGGCACGGCTCGCCGGCTGGCGCGAACTCGAACTCGGCAAGCACCGGCTGTTTTACTCGCTGTTGCGCTGGAAGCTGCCGTTGCGAACCCGCGCGGAAGATCCGGTGCACGGCCTGATCTTCAATTTTCTGGCCGACCGCCAGGATCGCCCGAAAGTCATGACCGGCCACGACGATGGCGTGATCACCATCGCCCTGACCGAGGCCGACGACCTCGAACGGGAGCGGCGGCGCTTGCAGATGGGCGAGCCCTACCGCACGGTGCTGGGCCATTTCCGGCACGAGGTCGGCCATCACTTCTGGGACGTGCTGATCCGCGATGGCGGCAAGCTCGATGCCTGCCGCGCGGTGTTCGGCGACGAAACGGTCGATTACGAAGAAGCACTCAAGGCTCACTACAAGGATGGCGCGCCGCCCAACTGGCAACAGCATTTCGTCTCATCCTACGCGACCAGTCACCCCTGGGAGGATTTCGCCGAAACCTGGGCGCACTACCTGCACATCGTCGACACCCTGGAGATGGCCGGCGAATTCGGGCTCAACGTCAAGCCGCGGCTCGACCACAATGGCGGCCTCTCATCGCATATCGATTTCGATCCCTACGAAGCCTCGGGCATCGAGCCGATCATGAATGCGTGGTTGCCGTTCGTATACGCCATGAACAGTGTCAGCCGAACCATGGGCACAAGGGAGCTATATCCCTTCGTGCTCTCGCCCGCCGTCATCACCAAGCTCGGCTTTATCCATGATCTCGTCACGCAACCCCGGCATTGAGACCGCGCGACGAGAACACCACATGGCCGCCTCACGCCGTCTTTGCAGCGTAAGTCGGCTCCAGCCGCGAACGCAGGAAATCCGCGCCGGATATCGGCGCGTATTTCGCCGGCCGCTCCGGGCTGGTGCAGCTCGGCAGACAGTCGACGACCGCGTCCGGATTCGGATCGAGGAAAAATGCGACCGAGTAGCGATCCAGGCCCGGATTGACCACCTTGTGCGGCGTCGACACATAGACATCGTTCGACCACCGCATCAGGCAGTCGCCGATGTTGCAAACGAAGGTGCCGGGTATCACCGGCGCGTCGAGCCAACGGCCGGAGCGGTCCTGTACCATCAATCCGCCGACGGCATCGGTCGCCAGCAGCGTGACATTGCCGTAGTCGGTATGAACACCGGCGCCGAGTTGGCCGCCGGAAAGCGGTCTTTCGCTGGGCGGATAATGCAGCAGACGCAGCGTGGCGATTGGCCGGTCGAGCTTGCTCTCGAAAAAATCAGGATCGAGGCCAAGATCAAGCGCGAAGCCGCGATGCAAATCGCAACCGAGCCGCCAGACTCGATTGAAATAGTCCAGCATGGTGGCACGAAAATCGGGCATATCCGGCCACAGATTGGTGGCCCGAAACGCCACGCCGGCCACGATCTCGGGATCGTCGGGCGCCAGTTCGAGCCCGATGTTGAAGGCTTCCTTGACGTCGGGTGGCTTGCCCGGATCCAGCGTTTCACCACCCAGCCCGATGTAGCCACGATTGCTGCCGGGGCCGCCAAAGGAGACCGCCTGGCGGACCGAGGCGGGACCGGTAAAGAACGCAGCCGATGTATCGAAAACGCGCTTCATGAGCTCAGGCGGAACGCCGTGGCCGGAAACATAGAAGAAGCCGACGTCACGGCAGGCCGCGCCCAACGCCTTGGCGACATCCCGCGCCTGCTGCGGCGAGCCATCGATCAAAGCAGCAACATCAATCACCGGAATAGCGCTCACATAGACCTCCTCGGCCGTCATCGGGCTGAAACTAAGAAATCATTAACCTTCGCGCACCAGAATCGTCTGACAACGCAGTCCTGCAAGGCAACTCTCCATGCGACACATGATCGAACGGCTCTTTGAACTGGTCGAAGCCAACATCGGCTGTGCGGTCGTTGCAGTGACGCTCTCTTTCGCGATGACCGGCTGCCTGCGTTTGTTCTGGGAATAGCTGCCTCGATTCGCTCTCAGCCCCGTCCTACCGTGCATTCGATCTGGCCGTGCGGCTCGTCGGTCGGCAGGAAGACGTCGTTGTTGTTATCGAGCCCGAACGCCGAGAGGTTGATCGGGATGAAATGCATGTTCGGGCAGGCCATGCTGATCTCGGAAATTTCCGGCACCGCCGCCAGCACCGCCTCGCCCATCCGGTACAGGCTGTCCTGCACGCTGGAGCTATAGGTGGTGCTGAACACATCCAGTGCGGTGGTGAGAATCTTCGTATTGGTCGCCGGATAATTGTGTGGCTTTGCCGACCACTTCCATGACGCGACCATGCTGGTCGCGCAGATCCGATCATTGGTTTCCTTGATCGTGGTGTAGGGGTCCATCACGTATTTCTCCCAGCCCGACTGGGTCGCCTTCATGAAGGTAAAGCCGTCGATGCCGGAGGTCATGGTCGATCCCTGGCGCGTCGCCTGCACTTCGACGAACGGCTTGCCGTTGCTGTCGAGGATGAAACTATGCGGATGCGGCCTGCCGCCAACGCTCAGCCGGCTCCATTTGGTCTCATGGGCGGTGATCTCCACCGAGTTCACCTGCGGATAGGTGTCGAGATATTTCTTCGCCAGCACCTGGCAGAACTCCTCGGTGCCAAGTCCGGTATTCTGGCGCGCCACGATATTCACGACGTTCTTGATGGTGTCGGTCGATACCGAGTTGCTGTTGTCGGCGTGGGTATAGGTGCGGGCGAAATCGCCATCGAGCATCGCCTGGACGTTGAGCTGGCTGACCTCGTGCCGCTCGCCGTCGCGGTGAAGCCGCATCACGCGGACCCGGCCCTTGCCATATTTGTTCTTGATCAGCGGCACGCTCGCGACCTCCAGTTCGACCGGCCGCCATCCAAAACGCGCGCCGGTTCTGCTAGATAATGAGCAACGTTCGTGCCAGCCGGCAAGCGGATATTGCGTCCGCTTGGCCTTCGGGCCCGGGCAGGGTTGCCGGTTTCTTCGGCATCCTTGCTCACGCGTCGCGCAACCCGCTATTGCCTAACTCCCCCGATAGGTCCCATAGCTCCACGGCGTCACCAGCAGCGGCACGTGGAGGTGGCCTTCGGGGTCGCTGACCGAAAAGCGCAAGGGTATCTGATCGAGGAACGGCGGATCGGACATCGCGACGCCGCGCTCGGCGAAATATTTCCCGACCCTGAACGTCAATTCATAGCGGCCGATCGGGACCGGCCGGCCGCCGATCAAGGGCGCATCGGTGCGGCCGTCCGAATTGGTGATCGTACGCGTCACCACACGGCTGATGCCAAGCTCGGACAGTTCGACGAGCTCGACCGCAATGCCGGCAGCCGGCCGGCCGCTATGGGTATCGAGCACGTGGGTCGATAGCCGCCCATGCACCTTGAGCCGGTCGTCCGACGTGATCAGGAGATCGAGGCGCAGCGCCGCGATCCGGCAGATCTCCTCGATCGATCTTTGGGTTTCGGTAGTGATGTCGTTCGGCAGCCGGCGCTCGAAATCGCGCAGAACGGAGTCCTTGGTTTGGCGCCGCACGCAGACGACATACGGAAAGCCGAACCTGGCGCGGTAGGCATTGTTGACGCGCTCGAACGCCTCGTATTCGGCATCCGACAACCGGTCCAGTCCGAGGCTGTTCTGCTCGGCGCTGGACTCCTCGGTCAACCCCGCGGCGCGCTGGGTTTTGTCGGCGAGATCGGGATGCGCCTTGATCAGCGCGAGGCGAAGTTCCGGTGCCGCGCCGTCGACGGCCGACTTCATCGCATCGAACAATTGCGTCACGCCGGCGAAAGGCCGCGCCGCCGCGGCCTTTTCAGCGATCCATGGCGAGTATTCGAAAATGTTCGCCAGCGCCGCGACGAAGTCGTCCTTGCTGGAAGCATTCAGGTCGGAGAGCTTCTTTTGCGACATAGCTGCGGTCCTATCGGGCGATTGGCGCATTGGCGGCAAGATGCGCCAGGTTGGCGTGCCAATGCTGCGCGATCTGCAACCGCGTCGGCACCCACACCAGTTCGTGGCCGGCGATGTAATCGAGGAAGCGGATCAGCGCGGCCGCGCGGCCCGGACGCCCGACGACCCGGCAATGCAGCCCGACCGACATCATCTTGGGCGACGTCGCGCCTTCCGCGTACAGCACATCAAAACTGTCTTTTAGATAAGTGAAGAACTGATCGCCGCCGCCGAAGCCCTGCGCGTTGACAAAACGCATGTCGTTGGCATCGAGGCTGTAGGGAATGATCAGATGCGGGCCGGCCGGCCCTGCGATCCAGTACGGCAGATCGTCGGCGTAGGAATCGCAGGAATACAGGAAGCCGCCGGCCTCCAGGATTAGCCGCACGGTGTTAATGGAGGTTCGCCCGGTGTACCAGCCGAGCGGACGCTGGCCGGTGACTTCGGTGTGCACGCGGATCGCATCCGCGATCTCGGCGCGCTCCTCGGCTTCCGACATGTCCTTGTGTTCGACCCATTTCAGGCTGTGGCTGGCGATATCCCAACCGGCCTCCTTCATCGCGGCAACCACTTCCGGGTTTCGCTTCAGGGCCGTCGCGACGCCGAACACGGTGGTCGGCAATTTGCGCTCAGTGAAAATCCGCCATAGCCGCCAGAAGCCGGCGCGCGAACCATATTCGAACATCGATTCGATGTTGGCGTGGCGTTGCCCGGGCCAGGGCTGCGCGCCCAATACGTCGGAGAGGAATGCTTCCGACGCACGGTCGCCGTGCAGAATATTGTTCTCGCCGCCTTCCTCGAAATTGACCACGAACTGCACCGCGACCCGTGCGTTCCCCGGCCAATGCGGGTTCGGCGGGTTGCGGCCGTAGCCGCGGAGGTCGCGAGGGTAGTCGGCGTCGCTCACCTCAGACTTCCTCGAACCGGATCTTCTGCGCGCCCTTCCACAATACCGTCTTGCCGAAGGCAGTCAGGTTCTCAAGACCCGAGGTCAAGGTGATAAAATGATTGCCGGCGAGCTGGCCCATTTTGCTCGCGAAGTGCACGCCGCCATAGGCCAGCAGGATTTCAGTCTCGCTGATGCCGCCGGGATAGAGAATGATCTGGCCGGGCGCGGGATAGCTGGTGTGGTTCTCGTAGGAGACGCCGAAATCCAGATCGCCAAGCGGCATCCAGACCCCCTCACCGCTCCAGCGGACGTGGATCGCCTGGCTCTCGAACGGCATCGCCTTGCGGAACGCCGCGACGGTCTTCGGAGCCAGTTTTTCTTCGAAACGGGCCTCAAACTTGAAGTCACCGGCGTGGACAATGAGTTGGCTCATGCATCTTTCTCTTGCTCAAGGAATTAGGCGTTTATCGGCCACAGCCGAACATCGTTCAAGCAATCACCGTTCCAGCTACCGCCTACTGATCCGGCGGCTTCCTTGTGTAGGACAGCCCCAATATCCCGGTGCGCTGCGTTTCCGGCTCCGGCGCCGGGGCCGCTTCCGCCTGTGGCGGGGGTGCCGGCGCCGGCATGTTGTCGCACTTCATCGAATAGACCAGGGTACCATTTGCGGTGCGGCCGATCGGCGCACAATTGTCGACCGTGCGCGCGGTGGCGGGCTTGGGTGTCAGCTTGGTCTGGGCCAAGGCTGGCGGTACCAAGGCCGGCGACGCAATCAAGACAATTGCAGATACCATCGCAGGTGTCAGTCTCTTCATCGGTTTCGCTCGCAACTTACGCCCCTTCCTGATTGAACGGGGCCGATTGGAATGAGTCTATCAGGCCTCACCGTCGATGGCTGCTGAATTTTTGGTCGAAAAAACTTTTGACCATTAAATTTGCTCGCCGCTTCGTGATGGCCCGCCCTGTAATAATTTGCATGATTCATCGTTATCTCCGCTGCATGCGCAGATGAGCGAGACGCCCATGTCTCGCTGCAAAACAGCGCAACGTCTGGGAGACAAGAAAATGCGGAAGACCATACTGACTATCCTGGGTTCGGCTCTGATCGTCGCTTCGGCCGCGCAGGCCGCCTCGGCCACCGAGCATCACCGCCTTCACCGCGTCGCGCGCGCTCCCGCTCAAGTCAGCGAGCCCGTTCGTAACGCCAGTGCCTATGTCCCGGCGCCGACGCAGGACGACTGGTCGCGATATCAAAACGGCGCGTACTCGGCCCCCGCGGGCCGCTAAGCCAACCTGAAGACTGCCCGGAGCCGGTCGCTGTTGCGGCCGGCTCTTTGCATGAAGGGCACCGCTCACCACTAATTCCATCCGAATGCCGGCGGCCAGCGATGGACAAACAACCTGCTCTCGAATTCGCGCGCAAAGGACAGCAGGGAACGATCGCGATGTCGAGCCGCAATAATCTGGACACCAACCGGCATATCGTCATTCTCCGTCGGGCATGGCAACGAGACTGCGGGCAGGCCGAGCGCGTTGGCAAACGGTGTGAAGGCCGCATGCCCACGAGAACCAACCGGCTTGCCGTCAATCTCGGTGGGGTATGATTGCTCTGCCGGCCAAGGCATCGCGGCCGTGGTCGGCGTCACCAGGAAATCATATCGCTCGAAAAGCGCGTCGAACGTTCGCTGCATCGCGGTGATGGTATCAAGCGCGTTGAGATAGTCCTTTGCCGTGTGGCGATCGCCGGCCGCAGCCATCTCGGCGATTGCGGGCGAGACTTTGTCCGTCCAATCCGGCTTGTTCGCCAACAGCCAGGCCACCCCGGTCTGGCTGATGACTGGCCAGACCTGAACCAGCGGATCGGCCAGATCGAACGGCGATAGCATTTCGACATCGAGGCCGAACGACCGCATTCCGGCGATCGTTCGCGCGACGGCGTCGCGGATCAACGGATCGACCGGGGCGCCGCCGAACGTCGGCGCGTAGGCGATGCGCGGACGCTCGGTCATCGACTCGTTCGCACCATGCGACCAATTCGCACCCGCAATGATGTCCATCGCCGAAATGACATCGTCGACGCAGCGCGCGATCGGCCCGGCCACTTCGAAATTATGCAGGATGGCGGGGAAGCCGTGATCGCGTGGCACCGCCTCGCGCGACGGCTTGAACCCGACCAGACCAGTATGGCCGGCCGGACGCCGGATCGAGCCGCCGCCGTCGGTGCCGAGCGCAAGCGCGCCCATGCCCGACGCCACCGCCGCAACCGCGCCGCCACTCGACCCACCCGGCGTGAGGGCTGCGTTCCACGGATTTCCGGTCACGCCGAACAGTTCGTTGTCGGTAAATCCGTGCAGCGTGAATTCCGGGACGTTGGTCTTGCCGAGGATCGCAGCCCCGGCTTCCCGCAAGCGGCGGACCGGCGTCTCATCTATCGCAGGCACGAAGTCGCGATAGAGACGACTGCCCCAGGTCGCGCGCAGGCCCGCGGCCAGGATATTGTCCTTGATCGTCACCGGTACGCCATCGAACGGGCCGAGTGGCCGTCCGGCCTTCCATCGCCGCGCGCTGGCTTCGGCCGATGCCATCGCACCTGCCGCGTCCAGCGTCACAATCGCGTTGAGTTCTGGATTGATCGCGTCGATGCGCGCGAGCGTCGCCGCCATCGCGTGCGCGGGCGACAGCCCGCCGGCGTAGGCCAGCGCAAGCTCGCGCGCCGACAACGACCACAACGGGCGAACGGGATCGGCCATCGCCTCACGCAAGCTTGGGATAGCTCGCCTTGGAGAAGAAGCTCGAACCCGCGACGTATTTGCGGCCGGGCGACACATCGGGTTTTTCCTCGCCTTCGATGCCGCACTCGAAGGTCAGCTCGAGTTGAACGCCGCTCGGATCATAGACGAACAATTGCCAGAGCGAGGTGCCCGGCACGATGAACTCACGCCAGTCGAGGCCGGCGGCCTTGAAGCGCGAGACATAGGAGCGATAGCCCGAGCAGGACAGCGAGAGATGATCGATCGCCGCGGTTCCCGCCGGCGCCTTGCCTTCCGGACCGAGCGCCGGGCCGCCGGCATAGACATGAACAATGGCGAGCCCGCCCGGCTGCGGGCAGCCCAGCCACGCACCGGGATAGCCGAAATCCGGCCGCGGAAATTCAGCAAGACCGATAATGTCGGTCCAGAATTTCCGGGTCGCGGCGAGATCCTCGGTCTTGATCGCGACATGATAAAGTCCGTGCACCGTCGCGATCGGCAGTGTCTGCGTGGATGCTGTCATGGTGTTGGTCTCCTCCGGGTTCGTTTCATCACAGGGGTTTCATCGCAACGGCAATCCGACGTCCCGATAGAGCGCCTTCAATTTGTTCTGAAACGGCGGCTCGTTCTTGTGCTGGGTACCTGCGACAGGGTCGGCGCCGGCCAACATGGTGTCGGTCGCCTCAAGCGAGAATTCCATCACAAAGCGCATGCGATCCTGCCGCGACGCCTCGATCTCCGACAGCCAGTCATCGACGTTGTGCTGTCCGGCCTGGTAGCGCCGAGCGATCAGCGCCGCGGCGTTGGCGGCGTCTTCGATCGCCTGCGTCGCGCCCTGCCCCAACGTCGGCACCATGCCGTGAGCGGCATCGCCGAGATAGAGCACATTGCAGTCGGCTGCCCGATAGAGCATGTCGTGCTCCTGCATCCGCGCCCAATGGGTGTCGGCAACATTTTGGCAGATCGCATCGATCAGCCAACGCGTCTGCGAACTCGGTGGCGCCGTTCGCGGTGTGAATGTTTCGCGCAGAACGGCGGGCGTTTTCAAATCGTCCGGGATCGGCGCTTCCGGCGAAATAGGAAACGCGCCGGCGACATAAATGTGGTTGTCCGGCACCCGGAACGACAGCAGGCGATTGGGACCATTGAACCATTGCTCGTAATCGTCGATCAACCCGTTCGAAGTGTCAGGCACCAGCAAACGGAAGATCGCAACGCCGACCTGCCGCACCGACGGTTCCGCAGAGATCGCCCGACGCACCTTGGAATAGCGCCCGTCAGCCGCGATCAGGAGATCGATCTGGTCCAACCGATGCGTGCCGCCATTCTGCGTCCACTCAATCGAGGTCTTAAGTGGATCGACGGCATCACGGTCGACCTTGGTTATCTCGCAGCCATAGCGGACGCTGGCACCGGCCGCTTCGCGCAGTACATGATAAAGCTGCGACCATCGGATGCGCCAGCCCGGCCCGTCAGCCACTTCCGTCAGGGGCAGATCGAATAATACGGTGCCGTCGGTCAACGAGACCCGCCAGTGGCGCCAGGCAAAGCTCGCTTGCGTGATCAGATCGGCGAGTTCCGGATCGACGGATGTCAGCGCCTTGACCGCATTGGGGCCGACATTGAGCCCGGTGCCGGCTTCGGAATGATCGTCGCGCTGCACCCGCTCCAGGCAGGTGACCTCAACGCCTTGCAGGCGTGAAAGCTTGCGCGCCATCACGCATCCCGCCACACCGGCCCCGACGATCACGATACGCATCAGCCGTGGCCTCCGTTGCGCGACGCGATCACCGCGATCAGGCCGCCGCCGTCGGGACCCTGGTGCTCGGCACCGCCCGAGACAAAAATCCTGGTGTCCCCGATCACGCCAGCGACCAGGCCCGCGACCGCGCCGCGAATATGGCGCTGCGCGTTGATGTCGGTATCATCCAGCATGGTATGCCGATGCCCGCGAATGCTGCCGCGCCGGTCGGGTTCGCATTTGACCAGCACGGTCGCGATGTCTGCGGCCTTGGCGGTTGCGACCTGCGGGGTGGCGGCGATGCCGAGATCGGCCAGCACGTCGACAATCGCGCCGATATCCAGCGCATCCGCCATCGGACGATGCGCGATACGCAAGTCCCCCGCCCAATGCGGGCTATTGCCGAGCACGATTACCTCATTGCTCTCGACCTCGACGCCTGAGGAAATGCTGGCGCGCGGCGATTGAATGGTGAAATTCGACAACAGTGAGGCATCGTCGAAATTGTCCGGCTTGATTTCGGCAAGTCCCAGCGCGACGCCGAAGGCGCCGGCCGCGCGAGCATAGGCCATCGACTTGCCGGGATCGCTGGTCAACGGAGTCTTGCCGGCAGCGATCGCCGCCGACGCGCGGGCAACCGTGATGCAGGGACATTTGACCTGAACGAAATGCACGTCCTGGGGACGGTCGATCCCGGCATTGGCGATCGCCTGCCGCACGGCCTCGGCCACGCTCTCGACATGCGCGCGACGCCCGACGATCTCGGCCGCGACGGGCGCACTGAACGCGGTACCGACCGCGAGCGCCGGCTTATCGCTGGAGGCCGCGCTGTCATCGCGAACGCAGAACACGCTGTAATGCGGGCTCATCACACCTTCGGTGCCGCCCGACAGCACGCACGGAATTTCACGCAGCAATTGCGCCGAGGGCTTTTCGAGATGCCGCGACAGCAGCGCCATCAGGGTCTGGGTGAAATAGCCGCGGGTGAAATCATTGACGCCGCCATTGCCCTCGGTCTTGCCGATGATCGCGGTAACTTCGCCGGCTGCGATGGTGCCGTCCGTGATCAGGGCTTCGAGCTCGGAGAGATCTCCGGGATGCGCCATCGACAATCTGAAAACGCGCGCGGTTCTCATGTCGCGGCCCTCTTCATCGTTGCCTTGGCAAGCTCGAACACCTGGCTTGGACTCAATGGTATTTCCAAAAGCTCGACCTTCTTCTGCTTCAGCTGCAACGCGTCTTCGATCGCCTGCGCGAACAGCGGCCCGACCGGGATGGCGCCCGCCTCGCCCGCGCCCTTGATGCCCATCGGATTGAGCGGCGACGGCGTCACGGTATGCGAAAGCTCCATGCGCGGTACTTCGAGCGCGGTCGGCAGCAAATAATCCGCCAGCGAGGCGTTCAATAACTGGCCCTGATCGTCGAACGATAGTTTCTCGTAGAACGCGTTGCCGATGCCCTGGGCGACGCCGCCATGGATCTGGCCTGCCAGGATCATCGGATTGATCACGGTGCCGCAATCGTGCACCACGATATATCTGAGGATTTTCAGATCGAAGGTTTCCGGGTCGACCTCGACGATCATGGCGTGGACGCCGTTGGCGGTGGCGCCGCTCGGTGGCCCGAAATATTGCGTCGATTCCAGCCCGGGCTCGGTGCCGGGCTTGACGGCGCCGCGCATCGGGTTGGCTCGCTGCGCGAGCTCGCCGAGCCGGATGAATTTTTCCGGGATGCCCACGATCGACACCTTGCCGTCGGCGAGCACCAGATCGTCCTCCGAACATTCGAAGGCATCGCTGGCGAGCTTGAGCGCCTTCTGCCGCACCACCTTGGAGGCTTCATTGACCGCATTGCCGGCAACCACCGCGCCGCGGCTGGCAAAGGTGCCGGCGCCCCAATAGAACCGTTCGGTGTCGCCGGTGACGACATCGACGTCCCGAACATCGACGCCGAGCTGGTCGGCGGCGATCTGCGCAAAACTGGTGAAATGCCCCTGGCCCTGGGTGCCGATGCCGGTCGCGACGCTGACCTTGCCGTTGGCGAGCACCTGGACCTTGGCGCCTTCATATGGGCCGATGCCGGTGCCTTCGACATAGCATGCGATGCCGATGCCGACGCAGCGGCCCTCGGCACGCAGCTTCGCCTGCCCGCCGCCGGTAAACTCGGCATATCCAATCGCTTCGAGCGCCATGTCGAGCACCGGCTCATAATTTCCGCTGTCGTATTCGAGCGGCTGGAAATCCTGGTAGATGATCTCGTTCTTGTACGGAAACGCATCGGGTGGAATGAGATTGCGGCGCCGGATTTCGGCCGGATCGATTTCGAGTTCATGCGCGACCAGATCGAGCAACCGTTCCATCACGAACACGCCATGCTGCCGGCCTGCGCCGCGATAAGGCGTCACGATCGGCAGATTGGTGAACACCGCCGTGAAGGTGCTGTGATAGGCCGGCACTAGATACGGGCCGAGCAACGTGCATTGGCTGTTGATTGGAACCGTCAGGCCATAGGGATCATAGGCGCCGGTATCGTGCAGGAAGACGTCCTTGATGCCGAGGATGCGGCCGTCTTTGTCGACCGCGATCTCGGCATCGTGGATCTGGCCGCGCTCATGGGTGGTGGCGAAGAAATGCTCGAGCCGGTCCTCGATCCATTTCACCGGCCGGTTGATCTGCATCGCGATCCACGGCAGCGCGACTTCCTCAGGGTAGAACATCATCATCTTCGGCCCGAAGCCGCCGCCGACAAACGGTGCGATGACGCGCACCTGATGCTCGCCGAGGCCGAGCATGCCGGCGAGCCCGTTGCGAATGAACACCGGCGCCTGCGTCGTATCCCAGATCGTCATCTGGCTGGCGCGGACGTCCCATTGCGCGACCACGCCGCGGGTCTCGATCGGCGAAGAGATGCCGTGCTCGTAGCGGAAGCGGCGCTTCAGGATCAGATGGGCCCGCGCCGAGGCGGTGCGATAATCTCCCTTGCTCTGATGGACGTGCGCCGAGATGTTGGTGCCGAGGTCGTCATGGACATGGACCGATGAAGGCTCGAGCGCGCGCTCGATATCGACCACCACCGGCAACATCTCCAGATCGACGGAAATCTCGTCGAGCGCGTCTTCGGCGAGATAGCGGCTTTCGGCGACGACGATGGCCATCGGTTCGCCGACATGGCGTATCCAGTCCTTTGCCAGCGGCACCTGGGCGCGCAGGTTGAAAATGATCCCCGCGATCGGCGGCGGTGGCACCAGCAGCGGGCCGGGCTGCCAATAGGCGCCGAGATCGTCGGCGACATAGACCGCCACTACGCCCTCGCATTGCCGTGCGGCGGAGACGTCGATGCTCTTGATCCGGGCGTGCGCCACCTGGCTGCGCAGAAAGGCCACATGCAGCAGGCCGGGAAGCTCGACGTCATCGACGAACAGCGCCTGCCCGGTCAGCAGCCGGTGGTCCTCATTGCGCTTGACCGGAGCACCGAAATACCGCGTGCTCATGACGCCGCCGTCCGCAACGCTTCGGCCGCCGCCATCATGGCGTCGACGATGTTCTGATAACCGGTGCAGCGGCAGATGTTACCGGATAGCGCCTCCCGCACGTCGTCTTCCGACGGCGACGGGTTTTCCTTCAGGAACGCCGTCATCGTCATCAGGATGCCCGGCGTGCAATAGCCGCATTGAAGCCCGTGGTGCTCGTGCATCGCCTGCTGGATCGGGTTCAGTGCGTTGCCCTTGCCCGCAAGGCCCTCGATGGTCGAGAGTTCGTGGCCGTTGGCCTGTACCGCCAGCATCAAGCAGGAACGGACCGCCACGCCATCGAGCAGGATCGTGCAGGCGCCGCACACGCCATGTTCGCATCCGACATGGGTGCCGGCGAGCCGCAATTCGTGACGCAGGAAGTCGCTCAGCAGCGTGCGCGAGTCCGTGTCACGGCGATACGTCGTGCCGTTGACCGAAACCTCGATGTCGTGCCGGTCAGACGCCATGGCCGGCCCGTTGAAATGCTGCGCTGAGGGTTCGCCTCGCCAAAACGCCGGCGATATGACGTTGATAATCCGGCGTCGCGTGAACGTTGCCCGAGGGGTAGATCATGTCCTGCACCTCGGCGGCCACCGCGCCGATCGCCTCATCGTTGCAATCGGTTCCAATCAGGTGAGCTCCCGCCGCGCTGGCATCGACTGGCGTTTCGCCGACGCCGCACAACGCCAGACGTATCTCAGTGCATCGCCGCACTTCGTCGAGCGTCACTACCGCAGCGACGCCCGCCAGCGCGAAATCGCCGCGCCGGCGCGCGACTTCCTGAAAGCAGGTGCCGGTGCGCGGCGCCATGGCCGGATACGCGATCTCGACCAGCATCTCGTCCGAACCGATGTCGGTGGTGAGCAGCCCCATGAAAAACTCCGACGCCGGCACGTCGCGCTGACGCGTGGACGATTTGATCCGCATGCGGGCCCGCATCGCCACCGCCAGCGCCGGCAGTTCCGATGCCGGATCGGCATGCGACAGGTTACCGCCGATGGTGCCGCGATTACGGATCTGCGGATGCGCGATATGGGGAAGCGCATCGGCGAACAACGGGCAGCATCGCAGGAAATCGCCATCGCGTTCGAGGTCGCGATAGCGCGTCAGCGCGCCGACCCGAATATATGCGGTGTCCGATCGATCGACGCCCGCCAGATCCTTCAGGCCATTGATGTCGATCAGCACCGACGGCCTTGCCAGGCGGAAGTTCATCGTCGGAATCAAGCTCTGCCCGCCGGCCAGAAACCGCGCGTCGTCGCCGTATTCGGACTTCAGGGAGAGCGCGTGATCGAGCGACGAGGCGGCAACATATTTGAACGGCGCGGGCTTCATAAATGCTCGGTTCGAGGACGGATCGGGGTCGGTTTTTTACGAAGGCGACGGTGAAAGTATCGGTCGCGGCACGATGCAAGTCAAAGCCCGCGGGGCGTTAGGGTCGAATAAGTGCTTCTAATTGCAGCGAAACCCTGCTTATTATTATGTCGGCGTGCGCAAACATTGGGCGCGCCACCGCTGGCGGCTTTTGCCACACTCTCGTCATGGCATCGCCAGAGCTAAGCATGTCCATCCTCAGCGAACCGGCAACCAAGCTCCGTCCGGAACATCAAGTGTCACCTCTTACCTCGGTCAAATTGGCTCACTCGTCCTCGCCATCGGAACAGCCCCCCTCGATCGACCCAGCACCGAAGCGGCTGGTGGTCGACGCGCAGGATATTTCGCTGACCTTCGACACCGCCGACGGCCGGGTCGAGGCGCTCTCCCATGTCAGCCTCCAGGTCGCCGAAGGCGAATTCGTCTCCTTCATCGGCCCGTCCGGCTGCGGCAAGACCACGATGTTGCGGGTGATCGCCGACCTTCAGCAGCCCTCGTCGGGATCGCTCGAGGTCAACGGCATGAGCGCGGCAAATGCGCGGCTCGGGCGCAGCTACGGTTATGTATTCCAGGCCCCAGCGCTGTTCCCGTGGCGCACCATCGAGAAGAACCTGAAGCTGCCGCTGGAGATCATGGGATTTTCCGAAGCCGAGCAGCAGCAACGGGTCGAGCATTATCTGTCGCTGGTCAATTTGACCGGCTTCGAACGCAAATTCCCCTGGCAGTTATCCGGCGGCATGCAGCAACGGGTCTCGATCGCGCGCGCGCTGTCGTTCGATCCCGCGATGCTCTTGATGGACGAACCGTTCGGCGCGCTCGATGAGATCGTGCGCGACCACCTCAACGAGCAATTGCTGCAATTGTGGAAGTCGACCGAGAAGACGGTGCTGTTCGTCACCCATTCGATTCCGGAAGCGGTGTTTCTGTCGAGCAAGATCGTCGTGATGTCGCCGCGGCCGGGCCGCATCATCGATATCATCGATTGTAATTTTCCCCGCGACCGTTCGCTGGAGATCCGGGAAACGCCGGAATTCCTCAAGATCGCCCAGCGCGTCCGCACCGGCCTGCGCGCGGGACATTCGTATGACGAGTAGCTTGCCTATGACGAGTAGCTCGCTCGCGCTGCGCTTGCAGACGCGGCGATCGCTGCTTCGCCATCCGCTGGTCGAGCGCTACGCCCCTGTCGTGACCATGGTGCTGGCGCTGATGGTGATCTGGTACATTGCCGCGGTCGCGATGAACTGGAATCTCGTGCGCGACGGGTTCGAGCGCGAGGAAACGCCCTACACGACGACCCACGTGCTGGCGGGAACCATGAGCGCCGAGCGTCCGCTGCTGCCGGCGCCGCACCAGATCGTGTCGACCTTCGTCGACGGCGTGTTCGGCTATCCGCCGCTTGCCCCGCGCAGCCTAGTCTATCATTCGCTGGTGACGCTGTCGGCGACCCTGATCGGGTTCGCGTTCGGTGCCATCTTCGGAACGCTGCTGGCGCTGATGATCGTGCACAGCCGCGTGCTGGAGCGCAGCCTGCTGCCGTGGATCATCTGCTCGCAGATGGTGCCGATCGTGGCGCTGGCGCCGATCTTCATCGTCGTGCTCGGCGCCATCGGGCTGACCGGGCTATTACCGAAGTCGCTGATCTCGGCTTACCTTTGCTTTTTCCCCGTCACCATCGGCATGGTGAAGGGCTTTACTTCTCCCGATCCGCTGCAACTCGAACTGATGCAGACCTGGTCGGCAACGCCGCGCCAGGTGCTGTTCAAGCTGCGCTGGCCTTCGGCGGTGCCTTATCTGTTTGCCAGCCTCAAGGTCGCGATCACCATCTCGCTGATCGGCGCCATCGTCGCCGAACTGCCGACCGGCGCGGAAGCCGGTATCGGCGCAAGGCTGCTGGCGGGCTCCTATTACGGCCAGACCATTCAATTATGGGCGGCACTGGTCGCCGCCGCCGTGCTTTCATCCGGGCTGATCGGGATTGTCAGCCTGATCGAGCGCGGCGTTAACCGTCGCATGGGAGCCCATTGATGGACCCGCGCAAGCTTCGCCTCGGCCTTGTGTTCGCAGCCGTTGCGATCGCACTGGCCTTTGTGCTGCCGCTGGCCGCCGGCGAGCCATCGCTGCGGATGCGGCCGACCGCTTGGCCCGAGGTCGCGATGGCCGGCCTGTTGTTTCTGGTGGCGGCCTGGTTCGCCGATGGCCGGGCGACGGTGCCGGGCCTCGTCGGCGTGGTGCTGGCCGCGGCAAGCTCGCTGCTTCTGCTTCGCGACACAGGAATTGCGGGATCGGCGGCGGCCGGGTTCTGGGCGATCGTCACCGCGGTCTGGCTGGCCTCCGCGATGTCGGTGGTCAGTTTGGCCGCGATGCGCCCGATACGAGCCAATCGGCGGCGGGCTCTCAATCTGCTGGTGCCTTTGTTGTTCGGCGCGATCGTGTTCTATCTCTGGGAAGTCGCGGTGCGCGGTTTTGGCGTGCCGCCGGTGCTGATGCCGGCGCCGAGCGCCGCCGCTTCCCGGTTCATGACCTCGCTGCCGACCTTGGGCGCGGACTTCTTCCAGACTTTCGTCAAGGGCGTGCTGGCCGGCTACGTGATCGGCTGCGGCGCCGGATTGCTGGTCGCGATTTTGGCGCATCGCTTTGAATTCCTGGGCCGCGGACTGCTGCCGCTCGGCAATTTCTTCTCCGCGCTGCCACTGGTCGGCATCGCCCCGATCATGGTGATGTGGTTCGGGTTCGACTGGCCGTCGAAGGCGGCCGTCGTCGCGCTGGTGACCTTCTTCCCGATGCTGGTGAACGCGCTGGCGGGCCTGTCCGCCTCCGGACACATCGAGCGCGACCTGATGCGGTCCTATGCTGCGAACTATTCGCAAAGCCTGACCAAACTTTATCTGCCGGCGGCACTGCCGTTCATCTTCAACGCGCTGAAGATAAATGCCACGCTGGCGCTGATTGGCGCGATCGTTGCAGAGTTTTTCGGGACACCGACGCAGGGCATCGGCTTCCGCATCTCCACCGAGGCGGGACGGATGGCCATCGACATGGTCTGGGCTGAAATCGCCCTCGCTGCCCTCGCCGGTATGGCTTTCTACGGACTTGTCACGCTGGCCGAACGCGCGACGACTTTTTGGCACCCTTCGTATCGGACCTAGATCGGCTAGGTCGATGAATTGGAGTTTTCGATGAAACACACATTGGTATTGGCCGCGGGCTTGACGCTGGGCCTGTCGATGGCGAGCGCGCAGGCCGCCGATTCCGTCACCATCCAGCTCAAATGGGTTTCGCAAGCCCAGTTTGCCGGCTACTTCGTCGCCAGGGACAAGGGCTTCTACAAGGAAGCCGGCCTCGACGTCACGATCAAGCCGGGTGGGCCGGACGTCGCTCCGCCGCAGGTGATCGCGGGCGGCGGCGCCGATGTCGTGGTCGACTGGATGCCGTCGGCGCTGGCATCGCGCGAAAAGGGCGTGCCGCTGGTCAACATTTCGCAGACCTTCAAGAAGTCCGGGCTCGAGCTGACCTGCCGCGCCGATACCGGCATCAAGAAGCCGACCGATCTCAAGGGCAAGACCGTCGGCGTCTGGTACGGCGGCAACGAATATCCATTCCTGTCGTGGATGTCGAAGCTCAGTTACAAGGTCGATGGCTCCGCCGGCGGGGTCAAGGTGATCAAGCAGGGTTTTAATGTCGATCCGATCCTGCAGAAGCAGGCCGATTGCGTATCGACCATGACCTACAACGAATATTGGCAGGTGATCGATGGCGGCTTCAAGCCGAGCCAGCTCGTGGTCTTCAAATATGAAGACGAAGGCGTCGCCACCCTCGAAGACGGCCTCTACGTGCTTGAAAAGAATCTGAAGGATCCGGCCTTCGTCGCCAAGATGGCAAAATTCGTCAAGGCGTCGATGAAGGGCTGGGACTACGCCAAGGAGCATCCGGATGAAGCCGTGAAGATCATTCTCGCCGCCGACACCACCGGCGCCAAGACCGAGAAGGACCAGAAGCGGATGATGGGCGAAATCGGCAAGCTGCTCGGTGCAACCGACGGCAAGCTCGACGTCAAGGATTACGATCGCACCGTTGCGACCTTGATGGCCGGCGGCTCCGATCCCGTGATCACCAAGAAGCCCGAAGGCGCCTATTCCTTCGCGATCTATGACGCGATGAAGTAAGCGCGACGCGCCCAAAGCCGTCATTGCGAGCGTCAGCGAAGCAATCCAGGAGTCGCAAGGAAAGAGCTGGATTGCTTCGATGCGCCCGAGGTTTACAAATTCGTTCCGCCCCAAAAGAAGAGGGCGCAGGGAAGACCGGGTGCACGCTGCACCCGCGGTCTCGTGTGCAAATAGGCAGATCAAAAACGCACACGAGCATACAGGTTCAGCGGAGGCAATCCGGCCTTCCCTGCGCAATGGTTTACGACTTATATCGTGCTCTCCCCGGCGAGACCTGGCTTGTTTGTCACCGTCGCTCCCAACAAGCGTGAGCTTCTTGCGAGCTTAACACCAGCCACTGGGGCGTCAGGACCACACGACTTCGCCGTCCGCGAGCGCTTGCGTTCGTCGTTCGCAAACTCCGCGTCCACCGCATCCCACCGCGCGTTTCGTGACGTGCGCAACGCCCCTCTTGTCGGGTGGGACGGCCACAATACGAAGGTGAGTTGGGTAAAAAACAAAGCGAAATATTTTTCGCGAAGGGGCTGGACAGGATTTCGCGTGCGAAGGTGATTTGCCCGTCGGGCAAATCAGAAAATGGGTGTCAAGGTTTGTTTGATGCGTCATCCTGAGGTGCGCGCGCTTTCTTGCGCGCCTCGAAGGATGGCCGCACGCACTGCGCTGAACAGCATCCTTCGAGGCTCGCCGAAGACGGCGAGCACCTCAGGATGACGTCGGAGATAGCCTCACGGCCTCATAGGGTAACGCGTGCGGTTGTTGCGGGCGCGGCTTCATCCTATGCTTTGCCACACGTTTGAAAAACAAAATCAAGGGCGGGGAATGAGGGAACGAGTTTCGAGGGCGGCCGCTGCGGTCGCCATGCTTCTTTCTGTGATCGCGGGCACAACCGCCCGCGCTGACGATTATCCTTCCCGCCCGGTCACCCTCGTGCATGGCTTTGGCGCCGGCGGCAATGCGGATGCGATTGCGCGCATTGTCGGCGAAGGACTTTCGCGCCGGCTCGGAAAACCCGTCATCGTTGAGGCCCGTACCGGCGCCGGCGGCAACATCGCCTCCGAGCATGTCGCGAAGGCTGCGCCGGACGGCTACACGCTGATCATGCTGACCGGCGGCCACGCGACCTCGGCGGCGCTCTACAAGAAGCTGCCGTTCGATCCGGTCGATGATTTCCAGATGATCTCGACGGTGGTGTATTTTCCGTTTGTGCTCGCGGTCAAGGCCGACAGCCGGTTTCACACGCTGGCCGACCTGATCGCAGAGGCCAGGGCAAAACCGGATACGCTGACCTTCAGTTCGGTCGGCGTCGGATCGACGCAACATCTGGTCGGCGAATTGCTGACGTCGATGGCCGGCATCAAGATGATCCATGTGCCCTACAAGGGCGGCGGCGCGCCGATCAACGATCTGCTCGGCGGCCAGATCGATCTGTTGAGCGACACCCTGACCATCACCGCGCCGCAGCTCGCGGCCGGCACCATTCGAGGCCTTGGCGTCACCAGCCGCGAACCCTGGCCGTCGATCCCCAACGTGCCGCCGATCGCCGCGACCGTGCCGGGCTATGAGGTGAAGTCATGGCTCGGCATCGCCGCACCCAAGAACGTGCCGCAGCCGATCGTCGACCAACTCAACCGCGAGGTGCGCGCCGTGCTCGAAATGCCCGATATCAAGGTCAAGTTAGAGAACATGGGCAACGAGGTACGCGGCAGTTCGCCGCAAGAGATGCGCGGCATGATCGCCTCCGAAATCACCCGCTGGAGGCAGGTAATCAAGGACGCCGGCATTCCGCAGCAGTGAGATGGCGCGCTCCGGTCCAAATTAAACCCGCCATTCTCCAACTTGTGGCCAGGACGTGCACTGATCTGTCGTAGTCGGCGGGGTCCCCCTTTGGTGCGCACAACGGACTCAAGTCGGACATCGCTCCATGTCCGAAAAGTGCCCGCAGCGGTCGTGGTCGAATACGGTTGCCGGCACAAAGTCACACGGCTAGAGCGTTTTCGAGCGAAGTGGACACCGGTTCGCGTCAAGAAAACGCGTCAAAACAAGAATCTAGAGCCCGGTTCTGATTCCATCAGAACCGGAAATGCTCTAGTCTGGAATAATATCAGGATTTTTGGAAAATTTCGGATGCCCATCACCGTCGACTACTACATTACACTCAACTCTCCCTTCACTTATCTCGGTTGCGCGCTGTTGGCCGAAACCGCCCAGCGAAATAACGCAACCGTCAATATTAAACCCGGCAAATTTGGCCCTATTTTCGAACAGACAGGTGGGCTGCCGCTGCAAAAGCGCTCGCCGCAACGCCGCGCGTACCGAATGATGGAGCTGAAACGCTGGGGCGAGGTGCGAGGTATTCAGTTAACGCTTGAGCCTAAGTACTTCCCCTGCGACGAAACAACCGCGACGCGCCTGGTCATAGCGGCAAAGCTGCAAGGGAGTGATGCCGTTAAACTGTCCCTGGAACTCGGGCGCGCGCTTTGGGAACGGGAGGAGTCTTTCGCCGATCCGGCAACGATCTCATCGGCCGCAAAGCGAGCTGGTCTCGACGCGGCAGAGCTGCGTGCGAACGGCCCGTCGGACGCCGAACTCGACAACCTGCATGATCAGTATACGAAAGAAGCGCTAGCGGCGGGCGTCTTCGGTGCACCGAGTTACGTGCTACCCTCCGGCGAGATATTTTGGGGTCAGGACCGGCTGGAATTGTTGGATCGTGCTTTGAAGCAGCTTGCTTAGTTAGGTGGTGAACCCACAAATTCCGCCTCGTCGCCGAAGTCAGTTCCGGTTCAATTGCGCCAATTTTCGCGCGTCTGCCGCACGTCCGGCTGCACGGCAATCTCGCAAGTTCCGGTTGTCCGATTTTGCCGGTTGAAGGGTTCGGTTTGGCCGCGATTCCAGCGGCCAAACCGATACTTCGTTACGCCCCCTTGCGACCGTTCTTCTCAGCCGCGCGGCGCAGGGCTTCGGCAAGCGCCCCGCCGGAACTCTCCTGCGGTTTGCGCGGGGCCGACGACGTCATCTGCGCCCGCGGAATGTCGCGCGGCTTGCCGGGCGCGGGGCGATCGGCCTTGGCGCCCACTTCGTCGTCGAGCCGCAGGGTCAGCGCGATGCGCTTGCGGGCGACTTCGACCTCCAGCACCTTGACCTTGACGATATCGCCCGACTTCACCACCTCGCGCGGATCCTTGATGAAAGTCTTCGACATCGCCGAGATGTGCACCAGCCCGTCCTGATGCACGCCGATATCGACGAAGGCGCCGAACGCCGCGACATTGGTCACGGTGCCTTCGAGTATCATGCCGCGCTTGAGATCCTTCAGGGTCTCGACGCCCTCCTTGAACACCGCGGCCTTGAAGGCGGGACGCGGATCGCGGCCGGGCTTTTCCAGCTCGCGCAGGATGTCGGTCACCGTGGGCAGGCCGAACGTGTCGTCGACGAACGATTGCGGCTTCAACTGGCGCACGATCTCGGCATTGCCGATCAGCGCCTTGATGTCGCTTTTGGTGACGCTGAGAATCCGCCGCACCACCGGATAGGCCTCCGGATGAACACCGGACGCGTCGAGCGGATCCTCGCCATCGTTAATGCGCAGGAAGCCGGCGCATTGCTCGAACGCTTTCGGTCCCAGCCGCGGCACGTCCTTGAGGCCCTTGCGTGACGTGAACGGGCCATTGGCGTCGCGATGCTGCACGATGCTTTGCGCCAGCCCCGCGCCGATGCCGGAGACCCGCGCCAGCAACGGCGCCGACGCGGTATTGGCATCGACGCCGACCGCGTTGACGCAATCCTCGACCACCGCATCGAGCGAGCGCGCCAGCTTCGTCTCACCGAGATCGTGCTGGTATTGCCCGACGCCGATCGCCTTCGGATCGATCTTCACCAATTCGGCCAACGGATCCTGCAACCGCCGCGCGATCGACACCGCGCCGCGCATGGTGACGTCGAGTTCGGGCAATTCCTCGGACGCAAAAGCCGACGCCGAATACACCGACGCGCCGGCTTCCGACACCACGATTTTCGACATCTTCAGATCCGGCAGCAGTTTTACCAGTTCCATCGCCAGTCTGTCAGTCTCGCGCGAGGCGGTGCCGTTGCCGATCGCGATCAGGTCTACCTTGTGCGTTACCGCAAGCTTGCCCAGGATGGCGAGCGCCTCGTCCCAGCGCTTCTGCGGTTCATGCGGGTAGACCGCCGTGGTGTCCTTGACCTTGCCGGTGGCATCGACGATCGCGACCTTGACGCCGGAACGAAAGCCGGGATCGAGGCCCATGGTGACCCGCGCGCCGGCCGGTGCGGCCAACAGCAGATCGCGTAAATTCGAGGCAAACACCCGCACCGCTTCGGTCTCGGCCGCGGTCCACAGCCGCATCCGCAGATCGATGCCGAGATGCATCTGGATCTTGGTGCGCCACGCCCAGCGCACCGTCTCCACCAGCCAGCGGTCGCCGGGGCGGCCCTGGTTGGCGATCGCAAAGCGCTGCGCGATCTTCATTTCGGCGGAGCTTTGCACATCGGCTGCCGCGGGCTGCGCCTCGGGCTGCAATTGCAGATCAAGGATCTCTTCCTTTTCGCCGCGGAACAGCGCCAGGATGCGATGCGACGGCAATTTGTTCAGCGGCTCGCTGAACTCGAAATAGTCCGCGAACTTCTCGCCCTCGGTTTTCTTGCCCTTGCGCACCGTGGACGCCATCATTCCGTTCGACCACATCTGCTCGCGCAGCGCGCCGATCAGATCGGCGTCCTCGGCAAAGCGCTCGACCAGGATCGCGCGCGCGCCTTCGAGCGCTGCGGCGACGTCGGGCACCGCCTTCTCGGCGTCGACAAACGAGGCGGCGACAATCTGCGGATCGTTTTTCGGCTCGGTCAGCAACTTCTCGGACAGCGGTTCGAGGCCGGCTTCCTTGGCGATCTCGGACTTGGTACGGCGCTTCGGCTTGAACGGCAGATAGATGTCTTCCAGACGCCCCTTGCTGTCGGCGGCGAGAATAGCTGCTTCCAGCGCGGCATCGAGCTTGCCCTGTTCGCGCACCGATTCGAGAATAGCTGCGCGCCGCGCTTCGAGTTCGCGCAGATAATTCAGGCGCTCTTCCAGCGTGCGCAATTGCGCGTCGTCGAGCGCGCCGGTGATTTCCTTGCGGTAGCGCGCCACGAACGGAACCGTCGCACCACCGTCGAGCAACGCCACCGTCGCCTCGACCTGCTGCTCGCGGACGCCAAGTTCTTGCGCAATCTGTCGATGAATGTTTACCACGCGAAATCCTTCTTGAAGCAGACGCGGCCGGATCGATCGACCGCGGGGACGCCGCTTATGGACCATCATCCGTCGATTCATCAACCCGATGCAAGAAACAAAATGTTCTGTGGATGGAGGTCTGTCGGCTCGGCCGGCGATTGCGGCTGCGCAAAACAGCTCACTTATTGCGCGACAAGATAAAGGTGGATCGATGGCGATTTAATGTGTAGACGGACGCTCCCTCAGGAAGCTTCCAAACACCCATGTCAAACGCTCATGTCAATCTGCGGACTTGATTTCGGAACGTCGAATACGACGCTTGGCACGATCGAGAATCGCGTGCCGGTTCTGGTCGCGCTGGAGACCGACTATACCACGATTCCGAGCGCGATCTTCTATGAGGTCGACGGCGAGGTACTGATCGGCCGCCGGGCGATCGAAGCCTATGTCGAGGGCGCGCCCGGCCGCCTGATGCGCAGCCTCAAATCCGTGCTCGGCACGTCGCTGATCGAGGAAACCACCCGACTCGGGCGCGAACGGGTGCGTTTTCGCGACGTCATCGCCTACTATCTGGGCGCGGTCAAACGCCGCGCCGAACAGGCGACGGGGCGCGAGTTGCGCGACGTGGTGCATGGCCGCCCCGTGCATTTCGTCGACAATGCGCCGGATGCCGACCGCAAGGCGGAACAGACCCTGCGCGAGATCGCACGCGAAGTCGGCTTTGACGACGTCACCTTCCAGTTCGAGCCGATCGCGGCGGCGCTGGACTATGAGCGCCTGATATCGACGGAGGAAGTCGCATTGATCGCCGATATCGGCGGCGGCACGTCGGATTTTTCGATCGTGCGTCTCGGACCGCAGCGCCACGGCAAGGCTGACCGCTCCGCCGATATTCTCGCCAATGACGGCGTGCGGATCGGCGGCACTGATTTCGACCGTCAGCTCAGCCTCGGCGTGGTGATGCCCCTGTTCGGCTTCGGCAGCCCGATGAAGCGCGCCGGGCTCGACGTGCCCTCGAGCTATTTCCACGACTTCGCCACCTGGTCCAGCATCAACCGGATGTACGAGCCGCGCGTGCTCGCGGATATCCGTCAGGTTCGGCAGGAGGCGAGCGAGCCGGAGTTGCTGGATCGGCTGGTGCGGGTGGTCGAGGAACAGCGCGGCCACACTTTGGCGATGGAAGTCGAAGACGCCAAGATCGCGCTGTCCGAGCAGCGCCGGGCGGATATCCCGCTGGAATGGGTAGCACCCGGTCTGGCCGCCAGCATCGGCCGCGCTGATCTGGTCAATCACACAAAGAATCTCGCCGATCGTATCGCGGCCCGCATCCAGAACTGTCTGGCGCAGGCAGGCTTGTCCGCCGACGGCATCGACGCCGTGTTCCTGACCGGCGGCTCGGTCAAGCTCGCCCATGTCCGCAAGGCGATCGCCAAGGCGGTGCCGTCGGCCCGCATGGTCGACGGCGACACGTTTGGGGCGGTCGGCAAGGGCCTCACGCTGGAGGCGCTGCGGCGCTACGGGCCGCGGGACTGAGATGATACCGCGCCACCCCTGAGCCGAATGCATGGCACCCACGTCGCCGAACCGATAAGGAATCGTTGGCGGGATGCCGGAACGCGCTCTATCCTCCGAAGTTCCGCACCGGAGGTCGTCATGGTTCACACCGTCGCCAGCACCTGTTGGGAATGCGCCTCCAAATGCGGTTCGCTGATCACGGTCGGCGATGACGGTCGTGTCAGCAAGATCATGCCGAACACCAAAAGTCCGGTATCGAAGGGCGCTTTCTGCGTGAAGGGAATGCGCGCGCTGCCGGAGTGGACCTACCATCCCGACCGGCTGACCCATCCGATGCGACGGGTTGGCGAGCGCGGCGGCGGCCGCTGGGAGCGCATCGGCTGGGACGAAGCGCTCGACGAGATGGCCGACAGGATGGCCGCGATCCGCACCCAATACGGCCCGACCGCGCTGGTCGGCGCGGTCAGCGGCGCCGCGTTCAGCCGTGGCCCGATCATGGCGCTGTTGATGCGCTCGATCGGTTCGCCGAACTGGATGATCAATCAGGATCTCTGCGGCGGCTGCCGCGCCGTCAGCGACAGGCTGACGGGCCTTTCGATGACCAACGGAGAGGACATCGAGAACGCCGCCTGTATCCTGGTGGTCGGGCGCAACCCGATGAGCGCCGATCCGGTGCAGTGGATGGCGATCAAGCGGGCCAAGGCGCGCGGCGCTTCGCTGATCGTGATCGATCCGTTCCGCACCAATGCGGCCGAGCTTGCCGATCTTTGGCTGCAACCGAAGCCCGGCACCGACGCTGCGATTGCGATGTCGATGATGCAGCAGATGATCTCCGCGGGGCGTCACGATAGTTCGTTCGTGCAGCAATGGTGCCACGGCTTCGATGCGCTGGCCGAACGGGTGCGCCCGTACACCCCGGAATACGCGGCGTCGCTGACCGGAATTTCCGCGGCCGATATCAGCAAAGCGGCCGATCTCTATGCTGGGGGGCCGTCGGTGTTCGTCAGCGGCCACGGCATCGACGCCGCAAGCAATGGCGTTCAGACGTTTCGCGCGTTTCATTGCCTGGTGGCGATCAGTGGAAATCTTGACCGCGAGGGCGGCAATCGACGCGCCAAGCGCCCGGCCGGCTACACCACCTACATGGACCTGCTGCACGATCCGCGCTTTCGCCTGCCCTTGGAACTCGAAAAGCAGACGATAGGTGCTGCCGAATACCCGCTATGGGCCGGCCCTGCGGGTTGGCAGACCGCGTGTCACAACAAATCCGTGCTGGATGCGATCCTGACGTCCGAGCCTTATCCGGTCCGCGGCATGTACATCAGCGGCGTCAATATCGCGGTGATGTATCCGGATACGCGCCGCACGCTCGCCGCCCTGAAGGCGCTGGATTTCATTTGCGTCGCATCGCAGACCATGACGCCGACCGCGGCCGTCGCCGACATCGTTCTGCCGAAGACAACGACGCTGGAGGAAGAAGAGATCGACATCAGCCAGACCGGCGCGTGTGTCACCTACACCCATCCGGCGTCGGCACGGATCGGAGAAGTTCGTTGCGACATGGAAATCGCCGCCGGGCTTGTCGAACGCCTACGCGCGCGAGGGGCGCTGACGGCCGAGTTCCTGCCATGGCAAAGCCAGGCGGCATTCAATCAGTTCCTGATCGGCGAGGCAAACATCGATCAGCAGGCCCTACGCCGGGACGGCTTCGTGGAATTTCCGTGCACATTCGGCGATTTCGCAGAGCAGTCGATCAAGACGCCGAGTGGCAAGTTCGAACTCTATTCCAACACGCTGGCGAAGCTCGGACTGGATCCGCTGCCCGACCACGTGGCGCCGCTGTATGCGCGCGCGGCGACCGCCGTCAGCGCCGACTTCCCGCTGGTGTTGCAGACCGGTCAGCGCGAGAAGACATACCATCACTCGCGCTTCCGGGAACAGGCATGGGCGCGCAAGGTATCGCCCGATCCGACGATCCGCATTCACCCCGAGACCGCTGAACGGCTCGGCCTTGCCGACGGATGCTGGATTTTGGTCGAGACCGAGGCCGGCGCCGCTCCTTGCCGCCTGCGCGCGGAGGTCACCGATCGGACGGCGCCCGACGTCGTCACCACCGGCATCGGCTGGTGGCGCCCTGAAGCCAGCGGCCCCGAATTCGCGGTGCTCGACATCAATGTCAACGCTGCTTTGACCTATGCCGGGCCAATGGATCCGATGAGTGGGTCGGTCGATACCCGCGCGCTGCCGTGTCGGCTTCGTGCCGCGACGGACGCTTGAATTCTCGGGATTGCCGCTAGAGCCTTTTCCGTTCCGATGGGATCGGAACGGGGCTCTAGTCTTTTGTTTTGACGCGTTTTCTTCACGCGACCCGGTGCCCACTTCGCTCGAAAACGCTCTAGGAAAAATCCTGCCGCAACGCGGCCTCGATCCGTTGCAGCGCCCAGTCGACCTGATCGGACGAGATCACAAGCGGCGGCGCGATGCGGATGGTGTGGCCGTGGGTGTCCTTGGCCAGGATGCCCTGGCCCTGCAACGCCTCACAGTAGCGACGCGCGTCGCCGGCTTCCGGATGAAGCTCGATCGCCAGCATCAGACCGCGACCGCGCACCTCACGAATCGTGTTGGTGGGAATCCGCTTCAGGCCGTCGAGCAGGCGCGCGCCTTGGACAGCGGCATTCTCGATCATGCCTTCCTCGACCAGCACGCGCAAAGCCGCCCGCGCCACCGCGCAGGCCAGCGGGTTGCCGCCGAAGGTCGAGCCGTGCTGGCCCGGCTTCAGGGTGCCCAGCACGGCGTTGTTCGAAAGCACCGCCGATACCGGGTAGAAGCCGCCGGACAACGCCTTGCCGAGCAGCGTCACATCCGCCTCGATGCCATCATGCTGCTCGGCGAGCAGTCTGCCGGTGCGGCCGAGCCCGGTCTGGATCTCGTCCAGGATCAGCATCACGTCATGCGCGGTGCAGAGTTCGCGCACTTTGGCGAAATAGCCCGGCGGCGGCAGCACGACACCGGCCTCGCCCTGGATCGGCTCGACCAGAAACGCGACCGTGTTTGGCGCGATCGCCGCCTCCAGCGCGCTGGCGTCGCCGAACGGAATGATGCGAAAGCCCGGCGCGAACGGCCCGAAATGATCGCGTGCCGCCGCATCGGTGCTGAAGCCGACGATGCCGAGGGTACGCCCGTGGAAATTATCGGCGCAGACGATGATCTCGGCCTGGCCGTCCGGCACACCCTTGACCTCGTAGCCCCATTTGCGCACCGACTTGATCGCGCTTTCCACCGCCTCGGCGCCGCTGTTCATCGGCAGCACCTTGTGGGCGCCGGTCAACGCCGCGATCTCCTCGTAGAACGAAGCCAGCTGGTCATTGTGGAAGGCGCGCGAGGTCAAGGTCAGCCGGCCCGCCTGCTCGATCATGGCGGCCAGGATTTTTGGATGGCAATGGCCCTGGTTCACCGCCGAGTAGGCCGAGAGGCAATCGAGATAGCGGTTGCCTTCGGTATCCCATACGAAGACGCCCTCGCCGCGCGACAGCACAACGCCGAGCGGCTGGTAGTTCTGGGCACCGAGGCGCGCCTCGGTCGCGATGAAATCGGTGACCGGCGCCATCATGCTTCGTCACTCCGGTTGCCGCGAACGGGAGCCCCGGCCGGAGTATAGCAGCAAAATCGAAATCGTAATGGTCGTGATCGCCGCCCCGGCGGGCGGCCAAGCAACCGCCGGGGGCGTTGTACGAAAACTCCGAAACGCCGGTTATTTCCCGGGCTCGGTGGTCATCCAGAGCGGGGCCTTGCTGGTTTTCTCATAGGCCATGCCTTGCGGATAGCTGATCAGCTCCATCTGCAGTCCCCATGGTGTGAAGAAGTAGAGGATGGATTGCCCGGCCGCGGGGCCTTCCTTGATCGGAATCGGGCCCTGCAACGTCCTGACGTTCTTTTCCTTCAAATAGGCGGCGGCCTTGTCGATATCATCGACATAGAGCGCGATGTGATGGCCGCCGATATCGCTGTTCTTCGGCATCTCGGTGGCCTGTTCGGGCGCCTTGTACTGGAACAGTTCGATGTTGGAGCCGTAACCGCAGCGGACCATGCTGATCTCGTCGATCACGGCGCGCGGGTTGACGTTGACGACATCCTTCATGAACGTGCCCTTGTCATCCGAGAACGGCCCGAACGACATCGCGTGGGTGCAGCCGATCACGTCGGTGAAAAAGGCGGTCGCCGCCTTGACGTCCGGCACGGTGATCCCGGTGTGGTCATGGCCGCGCAGGCCGGGAATCGAATCCGCCGACGCCGCTCCCGAGCAACAGCCGACCGCCAACGCAACGCTTGCCGCAACGCATAATCCAGACCTGGTCATGATGGTATCCTCACTTTCGATTTTACGGTTTGAGAATGGCGCGTAAGGCGTGATGAGATGAGATTGGGTCGAGTTAGTTCTTGCGTCGCCCACTAGCCGTAGCCTTCTCCCTCCCCCCTTGCGGGGGAGGGTTGGGGTGGGGGGTGGCCACAAGCTCAGTGCTTGGAAACCCCACCCCCGACCCCTCCCCGCAAGGGGGAGGGGAGAATCATGCTCTAGCCCGGTGAAGCCAATTGCCGTTCGACGCCCTTTGGATCGGCGGCGAGACCAGCGGCGAGACCGCGCGCCATGTCGCCGACGTAGATTTCTTCCTCGCCCTTTTCGAACCCGTCGAGAATTTCCGTCGCCGCATCGGCCGGTGACATCTTCGGTATCGGCAGTCCCGCGGTCATCCTTGTATCGACCGCGCCCGGCAGAGCGGCTGCGACGCGCACACCTTTGGCGCCAAGCTCAGCGCGCAGGCCTTGCGTCAGGCTCAGCGCCGCGGCCTTGGAAGCGCAATAGGATCCCATCAACGGCAAATTAACGCGGGCCAGGATGGTCAGCATGTTGAGCACCGCGCCCTTGTTGGCGATCAGCGCCGGCGCAAAGGCTCTGACGACGCGCAGCGGCGCCAGATAATTGCATTCGAATTCCTCACGGGCGATCGCAAGATCCGCCGCCAGGAGAAACGCCGTGTTGTGGTTGACGCCGGCGTTGTTGATCAGAAGCGTCACGTCGGTGGCTTGCGCGGCGGCGCGGTTGACGTCGTCGTCGCTGGTGACATCCATCTTGATCGGCACCAGCCGGTCCGACGCAGTGAGGCTAGATACGTCGCGCGCGGCGGCATAGATCTTTTTGGCTCCCCGCGCGCGAAGGCCCGCGATCAAGGCTTGCGCGATCGCACCTGTGGCACCGGTAATGAGAACGATGGAGTCCTTGATCGTTTCGGTCATGCCGCTGATCCCTGGTTTCGAGGAATGGAAACGTCGCGTGCCGGGTCGAGCCAGCCGGGTTCGACGTCCGGCAACGGGATCGACGACAGCAAATTCTGCGTATAGGCATGCTGCGGATGTTCGAAGATGCGCGCGACCGGTCCGGCCTCGACGACCTCGCCGTGCTGTAGGATCGCCACGTCATCACAGAGAACGCGAATGACCGACAAATCATGGCTGATGAACACCATCGTGACGCCAAGCCTTTGGCGCAGCTCCTTGATCAGCAGCAGGATGTGCGCCTGGGTCGAGACGTCGAGGCCGGACACGATTTCGTCGGCGACGATGAAATCCGGCTCCAGCGCCAGCGCCCGGGCGATGCCGGCGCGTTGCCGCTGACCGCCCGAAAGCTCATGCGGATAGCGGTCGACGAAATGCGTCGGCAAGCCGACCAGATCCAGCAACGAAGCGGCGCGATCGCGTTGATCCCGCCTGCCCTTCAGGCGCCCGAATATTTGCAGCGGCCGCGTCAGCGTGACGCCGAGCCGAAGCCGTGGGTTCAGCGAGGATTGCGGATCCTGGAAGATCATCTGAATACGCGATCGCAGCGGTCGCAGCTCGGCCTCGCTGAGACCGCCGATTTCGACACCGTCGAATTGAATGCCGCCCGAAGTCGGCCGCAGCAACCTGACCAGCAGCCGGCCCAACGTCGTTTTGCCGGAGCCGGACTCACCGACCAGGCCCAGCACCGAGCCTTTGGGAACGGCAAGATCGACGCGCTTGACGACCTCACGCAGCACGGGGCGACCAAACAGCCCCGACGCCCGCTCCGGATAGGCGAATGTCAGGCTGCCGGTACTGAGCAGGATGTCGCTCATGTCCGCCCCACGATCGACAGCCGGTCCAGACGGTGGGCCTCGCTCCACAGGCTTTCGATCAGCGCCGGCGGCACCGGGCGCAGCGCATCGGCCGGCCGGTCCGCGCGCGGCGTGGCAGCCAGCAGCGCGCGCGTATACGCATGTCGCGGTCTGGTCAGGACATCGGCGGTCTCGCCGTCCTCAAGCACCCGTCCGGCATGCATCACGGTCATGGTGCGGCAGATCTTGGCGACGACGCCCAGATCATGCGTGACGAACAGGATCGCGGCACCTCGGCGTTCCCGCAGCCGCTCGATCAGTTGCAGCACCTGGCGCTGCACGGTAACGTCAAGCGCGGTGGTCGGCTCGTCGGCGATGATCAGGCTGGGATCGCAGCCAAACGCCATCGCGATCAGCACGCGCTGCCGCATGCCGCCGGAAATCTCGTACGGATAGAGACCGAGCACGCGCTGCGGATCGCGGATCGCGACCTCGGCGAGCAGCTCCGTGGCGCGTTGCAAGGCCTGACGCCGGGATAGCGCGAGATGGCGCTGCAACACCCGCGCGATCTGGTCGCCGACCCGCTTGACCGGGTTGAGCGACGTCATCGGATCCTGCGGGATCAGCGCAATCTGGCGCCCCAGCAGATCCCGCCGCTCGCGCTCCGGCAATGTCAGGAAATCGCGGCCCGCGAATGCGATTCCGCCTTTGCCGATCCAGGCATCGGCCGGCAGCAATCCAAGCACCGCGCGCCCCAGCATCGACTTGCCCGCGCCGGACTCGCCGACCAGACCCCTGACCTCGCCGGGCTGCACTTCGAGGCTGACGCCGCGCAGCACGTTGGCCGCGCGGGCGCCGCGCCCGATCGTGACATGCAGGTCCTGGATCGACAGCACCGCGGTCATCGGCGCTGCACCGGATCGAGCGCGGTGCGCAGACCGTCGCCCAGCAGATTGAACCCGACGACGCTGACGATGACGCACCCGATCGCAAACGCCATCACCCAGGGCGACTGGTAGATGATCTGGCGTCCCTCGGCGATCATGCCGCCCCATGTCGGGGTGTCGCCGGCCACCGAAATGCCGACAAACGACAGGATGACCTCGACCAGGATCGCAACCCCCATCTCGACGGCTAGGAGTGTCACCACCAGCGGAACAAGGTTGGGCAAGATTTCCAGGCGCAAGGTCTGGCCGCGGTTCAAACCGATCACGCGGGCGGCCATCGCATAGTCGCGCTGAAGCTGCACGGCGGTCTCGGCCCGGATAATTCGGGCAAACCGGGTCCAGTCGACCACCACGATGGCGAGGATCACGGATGTCAGTCCGGCGCCTATCACGGCCGCCAGCACGATCGACAGCAGGATCGGGGGGAACGCCATCCAGACATCGATCAGGCGCGAGGTCGCCTGGTCGATCCAGCCGCCAAAACTGCCCGCAATCAAACCCAGCGTGATGCCGATCGCACCCGCCAGCAAGGCCGCGACGAACCCCACCACCACCGCGACCCGCGCCGCATAGATCAGCCGCGACAGCACGTCACGGCCGAGGCTGTCGGTGCCGAGCAGATAGGCCGTATCGCCGCCATGCATCCATGCCGGCGGCAATTGCCCCGACAACAAATCCTGCTCGATCGGATCATGCGGCGCGATCCATGGCGCCAACAGCGCCACAAGAATCAGCACAGCCACAATCGCGCCACCGACCCACAGCCGCGCGCCACCGCGCCGAAAACCCATCGCCCATCGCGACGGCTGCTGCAGGGCGACGCTTGCGGCGACATCAACCATGGCGAAGCCTCGGATCGAGCAAGGTCACCACGACATCGACCGCGAGATTGAGCGCAATGAAGAGCACGGCGAAGGTCAGGATCAGCCCCTGGATCAGCGGAAAGTCCCGGTTGATCACCGCATCGATCGCCATGTTGCCGATCCCCTCATAGGAGAAGATGCGTTCGACCAGCACGGTGCCGCCAAGCAGTAGCGTGATCTGAACGCCGCCAAGCGCAATGGTCGGGATCAGCGCATTCGGGAACACCTCGCGCAACAGGATCGCTGGCCGGGCAAAGCCGCGCGCCCGCGCGATCTGCGCATAGTCCTGGTCCTCGGCTTCCGACAGCGATGCCTTGAGCAGCCGGGCGATCAATGCTGCGAACGGCAGCGCCAGCGCAATCGCCGGCAGCAGCATGTGC
This sequence comes from Bradyrhizobium sp. S69, assembly GCF_009766005.1. GTDB lineage: Bacteria > Pseudomonadota > Alphaproteobacteria > Rhizobiales > Xanthobacteraceae > Bradyrhizobium. The sequence goes on from NZ_LMUK01000043.1 coordinate 361,752, forward strand.
GAGAGCAGCGCGCCGACGACATCGATGCGCCCCCTCAGCAGGCTTTCGAACAGATAAAAATTGGTCCGGAAGCTGACGTCGATTTGCGGATCGATGCGGCCCGATGTCGGCAGCAACGGAATCAGCACGCCAAACGACAGCAGCAGGATCAGGGCCCAGAGGAAATCCGGAATGGCCAGAAACACCCCGATGCCGCCGTCGACGGCCCATTCGAGCCTTCGGCCGCGAAAATAAACCCCGGTCAACGCGACCGCCAATCCGAGCGCAATGGCGATCAGCGTCGCCACCAGCGCCAATTCCAGCGTCGCCGGCAGCCGCGCCAGTATCAGTTCGGACACGCTCTGACGCAGGCTGATCGAACGGCCGAAATCACCGCTGAGCACGTGCCCGAACCAGGACACGAACTGCTCTGGAATGGAGCGATCCAGCCCGTAAAGCGCGCGCAGCCGATCGATGTCGGCGGCGGAGGCGCCGGGCGGGATCATCATCGCGATCGGATCGCCCGGCACGATGCGCAACAGCACGAACACGATCACGCCGACGCCGGCCAGCGTCGGAGGGATCAGGACGAGCCGCTTGATGATCTCGCCCCATCGCATCGCTGTCGCGCCTTATCCTGTTCCTTGCCCTGTTGCCTTACGCCGGCGTGATCAATTGCGGAAGGATCATGCCGTTGGCCTGCGGCACCAGCTTCAGCCCCTTTTTGTGAATGATCGGCTGCACATACTGGAACAGCGGGATCACCTCGCCTTCCTCGGCGATGTATTTGTCGACGGCCTTCCAGCCGGCGATCCGCTTGGCCTCGTCCTTTTCGCCCCACAGGGGGCCGATGCGCTCGACCAGATCCTTGCCCTTCCAGGCGCAATGCGGCGAAGGACCGAACATCGCAAAACCGGTCGAGGTGGAGGGATCGCCGATCGCGTTGCCCCAATTGTAGAACGCCGCCGGCGCCAGCGCGTGACGGGCGCGCAGTTCGAAATGCTGCGCGATCTCGTAGACTTCGATATTGGCTTCGATGCCGACCTTGCGCCACATCCCGACGATCGCCTGGATCATCTCGTAATCCTTCGGCTTGAAGCCGCGGGTGGTCTGGATGGTGAATTTCACCGGCTTCTCCGGCGAGTAACCGCTCTTGGCCAGCAGGCTCTTTGCCAGCTCGGGATCGTAAGCCACCTTGGTCGAGGGATCGAAGGCCGCGTAGCCCGGCGCTTCCAGGGTCGAAATCGGAACGCCGTAGCCCTTGAGCAGCCGGTCGACGATCGCCTTTTTGTCGATGGCGTGATTGGCCGCAAGGCGAACGTTGCGGTCGAGCATCGGATCGATGTCGGTGATGAAGATCATGGCGATGTCGGAGACCGGCTCGGTCTGCCCGATCAGGCCGGGTTTTGCTTTGAGGCGATCGAATTCCTCGTAAGGAATCTCGAAGGTGACGTCCGATCCGCCCGACTCGACCTCAGCCACACGGCTGGTGGAGTCGGTGACGAATTTGAACACCACGGTTTCGAACGCGGGCTTCGGACCCCAATAGCCGGGATGCGCCTTCAGCCGCAGGAACGCGTTGCGCTCGAAGGCATCGACCTTGTAGGGACCGGAACCAACAGGCGCTTTCTCAAACCCTTCGGCGCCGACCTTTTCGAAATAGGCCTTCGGCAGCACGTAGCCGGTGAGGAACGCCATCCACTTGAACAAGGTCGGCTCGAATTCGATCACATCGCCGGTGATTTTGTTGCCGTCGATCTTGTAATTGCCGACCTTGGACCAGACGAACTGGATCGGGTTGCCGCCTTTTGCATCCGCTGCGCGGGTCAGCGACCACACCACGTCTTCCGGCGTGACCGGCGTGCCGTCGTGCCACTTGGCGCCCTGACACACCTCCAGCATGACCTTGGTCTTATCGTCGTTCCAGCCCCATTTGGTCAGCAGTCCCGGCTTGAACGACAGATCCGGCGCCTGGGCGATGTAGGGATCGAAGATCGATTGATAGATCGACTGGATGGTCGGATTGACCGCCGACAACCCGACGGTCGGATCGAACGATGGCAAGTTCACATTGTAGGCGATCGTCAGTGTCGAGGCGTCGGCGCGCGCCGCGCCGGCGAAGAGACCGGAGGAAAGCGGCAAGCTTGCTGCGCCGGCAAATTGCAGAAGGGTGCGTCGGGATAGACCACGGGATACCATGACAACTACTCCACCAAACGAGAACGGCGCCCGGGAGTGGGCGCCGATGATTGCAGGCAAACTATGAAGCGGCTTTCGGTGCGCTCTCGGCCCAGCGCGCCATTAGCGCGTTCGAGGGCAGCGTTTCGTCCACCAGCTTCTTGGCGGTCGCGACGCCGGCCACCGGCAGCAATGCCGGGTCGAGCAGCCCGATCTGGACCAGCACCGAGGCCTGATCCCAGTAGATGTGCTCGTTGTAGAGCTTGTCGCCGCGGAAACGCACGATGGCGATCAGCGGGACCTCGACGTATTTGCCGGTCGGAGCCACCCCGGGCAGCATCCAGTCGATCTCGATATCGTGGGTAAAACTGAACAGCATCTCGTCGACGATGCGGTCCGCGCCGATGGTGCGCGAGATCGGAACCAGCTTGGTGTCCTGCGGCGTCTTCGGAATGAAATGATTGGCGTAGAAGCGCAGCAGGTCGCGATAGCCGACGCCGCCGGTCATGGTCGGGATATGATTAACGTAAGGCTCCGCCACCATGGTCGCCATGGTCGCTTCCGCCGAGCGGACGCCGAATTCCAGTTCGGTGTGACGATCCCAAAGCGCGGAGAGATCGTAGTGCGGCCCCATCACCTTTCGGAACAGCGCGATCGAGCGCGAATGCGCCATCAAGGTAGCAGGCTTGTTGAAGCTGGCGCGTTCGTGGGCCGCAAAGGCGTGGTCGCAGCCCGGATAGAGATAAAGCTCGGCATCCGGGCGCTTGGCAAAGGCGGCTTTGACCTGCTCGCGCGCTTCAGCCGGCGCGAAGCGATCGAGCTCGGCGAAGTGGAATGCGATCGGACACTTGATCTGCGCGGCCTCGCCGATGTCGGCCTCGATGCCGACGCCATAATAGCTGACCGCACAGTCGACATCGGTGCGCGCCGCGACCAGATAGGCGAGCTTGCCGCCGAGGCAAAATCCCAACGCGCCGACCTTGCCGACGCATTCGGGGCGCGCGCGCAGGACTTTCAGGGCGTCCGCCGAATCCTTGATCGACTGATTGGCGTCGAAGCGCTGGTAGTAGCCCATCGCCTTGCCGAAATCGGCTTCGGTGTAACCGAGATCGACGCCCGGCTCCATCCGCCAGAACAAATCGGGGGCCAACACGACGTAGCCCTCCTCGGCATAGTGATCGGCGACTTCCCGCATCGAGGCGTTGACGCCGAATATCTCCTGCAACAGCAGGATTCCCGGTCCGGACCCTGACGCCGGAATTGCCAGATATCCCCTGAACTTGCCGCCATCGGCGGCCGCGATGTCAATCCATTGTCCAGCCACTGTCGACCTCACTGCTGCGCGCAACGCACCCTTGCGTGCCCTTGGGAATTCATCGTGTTTTCTTAATTGAATTTTTAATGTAAGAATCTCAGATGTAAATAGCATAGATTGAGCAGGCCCTGCCCAGGCGGTAAGCCGAAGCATGGAATCGGGAGCCGATATTTTGAAGAAGAGCACTGCAAAGAAGACCGACAGGTCTGCAATTGCGAAATCTGGAGCGGCGAGATCTGGAGCTGTCAGGTCTGGAACGGTCAAGACTCGCAAATCGTCCGCCGCGTCGGCCCCCTCGGAACGTCCGGGGTCCTGGCATCTGGCGCGCACCGAGACCGAACGCCAGCTTTCCGACTTCGAATTCGGCCTGGAGCGCCTCGCGCAGGCCTACTACCGGTGGAAGGCGGCTTGCCTGGCCGCGGTGTGCGACGTGCCGCTCTCCGGCGACGACGTCGCCGTTCTGAACGTCGTTCGGATGGGCGACGAGCCGAAACGGCTTTCGGAAGTCGGACAATTGCTGAACCGGGTCGATGTCCCCAATCTGCAATACGCCACGCGCAAGCTGACCCGCGCCGGCCTGATCGAAACCGAGGGCTATTCCTCGCGCAAGGAAACCCGCTACCGCGCCACGGAAGCCGGCCGCGCCGTGACCGAAGCTTATGCTGCGGTCCGCGCCGCGACGCTGCCGCCGATGCTGGAGGCGCTCGAGGGATGGCCGATCAAATCCGAGGCGACGCGGCTACAGCTTGATGTTCTGGCCAGCCTCTACGCGCAGGCCGCCCAGATCGCAATCACCCGGCGCCACCAGCCCTGAAGGCGCGCGCCGCCGTCCGAGTTTCAGGCACGAGCGGGCTCGGGCATGACCGACAAATCCCGCCCGTGTGTTTCCGGCAGCAGCCATAACGCTGTCAGCAGCAGCAGATAGGCCGCGATCGTAAAGACGCCGATCGCGGTTCCGAGCCCCATCGACTGGCTGAGATATCCGATCAGCCCCGGGAACAGCGCGCCGACGGCGCGGCCCGCATTATACGAAAACCCCTGATTGGTGGCCCTGCTTTTGGTCGGGAACAGTTCCGTCAAATAAGGACCCATCGGCGCGAACATACCATTGGCGAAGAAGCCAAGCGGGAATCCCAGCACCAGCATCACCTGATTGTCGATCGGCGCCAGCATATAGACCATGATGACGAGGCCGGCGCACAACGCCATCACAAGGAACGTCTTCTTCCGACCGATCGCATCGGCGAGCCAGGCCCCCGCCACGAAGCCGCAGAACGCGCCCAGGATGACGAAGGCAAGATAGCCCGAGGAGCCGAGCACCGTCAGTTTCCTTTCGGTGCGCAGAAAGGTCGGAAGCCAGGTGTTGACGGCGTAATAGCCGCCTTGTGCGCCGGTGGTCAGCAACGATGTCAGAAGCGTCAGGCGCATGTTCTCGCGCGAGAAGATCGCAAATAGCTTGGTCGCCACGCTCTCGTTGTCGGTGGCGCGCGATTTTTCGAAGATTTCCGGCTCATCGACGAAGCGGCGGATATAGATCACCAGCAGCGCCGGCAAAAGCCCGGTCCAGAACAACACGCGCCACGCGATGTCCTGCGGCAGCAGCGAGAACACCAGTGCGAACATGAGCGTCGCACCGCCCCAGCCGACCGCCCATCCGCTCTGAACCAGGCCGACGGCGCGTCCGCGATATCTCGCGTTGATGACTTCGCCGATCAGGACCGCGCCGGCAGCCCACTCGCCGCCGAACCCTAGTCCCTGCAAGGCGCGAACCGCAAAGAACTGGCCGAAATTGTTGCAGAACCCGGCCAGGAACGTAAAGAACGCGAACCAGACGATGGTGATCTGCAACACCCTGACACGCCCGTATTTGTCGGCCAGGGTTCCGGTGATCCAGCCTCCGAAGGCGGACAGCAGCAGGGCGACGGTGGCGAGAAGGCCGGCCTCCGACATCTTGAAATTCAAGGTGACGAGCAACGTCGGAATCACCAGCGCGTACAGATTGACGTCGAATGAATCGAGCGCCCACCCGCCAAAGCACGCGACCAGCGTGCGCCGCTCTTTGACGTTCAAATCCCCCAGGAATGCCGCCACGGTGTCTCCCCCCAAAGTTCTTTTAATTTTAGAGTCGCTTTTGATTTTCGTTATTTTTAGTTTTCGTTTTTTCGATTCTCGATCGCCGCTATTTCTTCACGAAGGAAATCGGCCGATCGACGAACACTTGATACTTCTGGGATTTCGGCTTGGCCTTGTCTTCCTCATGGGCATAGCGGATCGAACTTTGCCCGAGCAGCGCGCGCGGCAGGATCATGGTGCGGATGAACCGGCTGGCGCGGGCCGGATCGGCCTGAGCGAATACCGTGTCCGGTCCGGTTTCGAACCACGCGCCGCCGGGTCCATACGATGTCGAGCGTCCGTGCGTATCGATGCGGATGCCGCCTTCGATCATGCAGCGGATTCCCGGCCCCTGATGGGTGTGGGTCAGCGCGGTCCCGCCGGGCGGAAACGCCACGCTATCCCCGCGCAACAGCAATTCGCCTTCGGGAAGCGTATCGAGGTTCGCCGACAGCTTGAGCCTGGTGGAGACGCCTGCGGCGTTGAAGGCCGCGGCTTCGCCGCGCGAGAGCTCCCAGCGCCAGACCGTGGCACCCTCGGCGCCACCGGTGCAGGTCACCGTTCCCTCGCCGGACCACACGCCACCGCTTGTTATCTCTTGCCCGTCGATCAGGATCGCGCCGTGCACGACGAAAAAGAACCGCGCGCCGGCGGACAGGCTGGCGGCCGCTTCATTCCTGTAGACATCCTCGAAAAGGCTGAGACGTGCCGACATCTGTTTCTCCCTGACAGCTTTGATGCGAGGATTTTCTCCCCGTTGTTGAACGGAAGTTTTGCCCCAATAAATGACGCTTGGCGAGATGTTTTGCTCGTCATGTCTGCCGAGGCGGACCGATGGAGGCGCGCGCGATGAATTCGTTGGGGACCAGCACGCGTTGCGGTTCGTGGACCTCGTCGCTTCTGATGCGGTCGAGCAGCATGCCGGCTGCGATACGGCCGACCTCCGCTTGATCCCAGCCGATCACCGCGATGGGCGGCGTCACGAGTTCGGCGAGTTCGGAATGACCCGAGGCGACCAGCGAGACATCTTCCGGTATCCGCAAGCCGCGTCCCCGCACCGCGCGCAACACGCCTGACAGCATGTCGATGCCGCCCGAGATGATCGCCGTCGGCGGATGGCGCTGGCCGAGCAGCGCCGAGGTGATGCGGAAGCCTGAGCCCGGCAGAAAACTTCCCGGATGGATCAGCGAAGGATCGGCGTCGAGACCGCGCAAGGCGTAAGCCTCGCGATATCCGCGTACGCGTTCGCGCGCGGGATAAAGCCCGGATTCGCCGGTGATCAGGGCCACCCGGCGATGACCGAGCCCGAGCAAATGGCCGACGGCGAGGCGCATGCCTTCGGCATGATCGGCCATCACCGCATCGGCCCACTCCGGCCGATCGCGGTCGATCAGCACGATGGGAATGTCGAAACCGCGCAAGAAGGCTTCGAACTCGCCGGCGATCGGCGTGTAGGGCCCCATCATCACGCCGTCGGCCTGCCGGCGCGACAACCGGCCGAGCAATTCCCGCTCGCGCTCCTTGCGGCCCTCGGAGTTGGATATCAGCAGCGAGAAGCCGACCTCATCGAGCACGTCGTGAGCGGCTTTGACGAAGCCGGCGAGCTGCGGGATGTTGATCTCGCGCAGGATGCAGCCGATCGTGTGGGTCGAGCGCAGCCGCATGCTCTGCGCCACGGCGTTCGGCGAATAACCCAGATCGTCGATCGCACGCTGGACCTTGCGGCGGATATCCGGATGAACGGTGGCGTTGGCATTGAGCACACGCGACACCGTGCCGGTCGAGACCCCCGCGGCGATCGCAACGTCGCGGATGGTCAGCTTGCTTGCGCGATTTATGGTTGGCCGTTCTGTCATCGGTTTTGCGGGCGCATCAGATCTCAAAGGCCCATTGCTCGGCGACCAGGCTGTATCGCCCTGCCTCACGCCGCATATGGCCAAAGCCGGGGAAATGCAAATGCATGCCACCGATCAGCATGTCGTCGGACACCACCATGTCGAACACCATCTGGCGCGCGCTGGCTGCCGCTTGCGGATCGCTGTCGAATTCCATCGTGACTTCGGGGCGCGCCACCTGGATTTCCGGCACATGCACCGTGTCGCCCCACACGATCAGCGTTTGGCCGCCGGAGGCGATGACGTAAGCGGTGTGGCCGGGCGTATGGCCGGCGATCGGGATCGCGGTCACGCCGGGCAGCACCTCACCCTTGCGGAAGGTGCGCACGCGGTCGGCGGCCATATAGGGTTTGAGCTGGGTGCGCCCGGCCTCGAAATAGCGGCGGCGGGGACGCTCGGCCGCCTTGGCCATCAGTTCGTCGTTGAACCAGTGATTGATCTCGTTCTCATGAACGATGACCTCGGCATTGGGGAACAGCCGCGCGCCGGTCGCGACATCGGTCAACCCGTTGGAATGGTCGGGATGCACATGGGTCAACAGCACGCCATCCACCGAGGCCGGGTCGATGCCGGTGGCGGCGAGATTGGCCGGCAGGCGGCCGCAGGTCGGGCCCATGATGTCGGCCGAGCCGCAGTCGATCAAATAAGTGCGGCCGTTCATGCGCAGAGCGAACGCATTGACCGAGATCCGCGGCGGCGAGATGCGGTGATCGCGCGCCAGAATGGCCTTGGTCTCCTCCTCGGGGATATTGCGGAAGATGGTGTAGCCCATGTCGACGTAACCGTCGCTGAGGCCGGTGACGAGCACGTCGCCGATCTTGCGATGGTAGACGCCGGCGACCTGGCGGGTGAACTCCAGCATCTTGCATCTCCTCAATAAGAACGCGGAAGGCCAAGGACGTGCTGGGCCACATAGGCCAGCACCATATTGGTCGAGATCGGGGCAGTCTGGTAAATTCGCACTTCGCGCCATTTGCGTTCGACATCATATTCCTGCGCGAATGCGAATCCGCCGAGGGTCTGAAACGTGGTGTCGGCCGCTTTCCAGGTCGCTTCGGAGGCGAGCAGCTTGGCGATATTGGCGTCGGCGCCGCAGGGCCGCCCGGCCTCGAACAGCGCGGCGGCGCGGCGGCACATCATGTCGGCCGCCTCGAGTTCGGCATAGGCGCGCGCCAGCGGAAACTGGATGCCTTGGTTCTGGCCGATCGGCCTGCCGAACACCTGCCGTTCATTGGCATAGGCGACGCCCTTGTTGAGCAGCCAGCGGCCGTCGCCGACGCATTCGGAAGCGACCAGGATGCGTTCGGCGTTCATGCCGTCCAGAATATAACGAAAGCCCTTGCCTTCCTCGCCGATCAAATTGGCCGCCGGCACTTTCAGGTTTTCGATGAACACTTCTGTGGTGTTGTGATTGATCATCGCCTTGATCGGGCGGATTTCGATGCCGTTGCCCTTGGCCTCACGCAGATCGACCAGAAAGACCGAGAGCCCGTCGGTGCGCCCACGCGCCTGATCGACCGGCGTGGTGCGGGCCAAAAGCAGCATCAGATCGGAATGCAGCGCGCGCGAGGTCCAGACCTTCTGACCGTTGACGACATAAACATCGCCCTGCCGCTCGGCGCGGGTCTTGAGCTGGGTGGTATCGGACCCGGTGTTGGGCTCGGTGACGCCGAACGCCTGTAGCCGCAGTCTTCCCGCCGCGATCTCCGGAAGGTAGCTGCGCTTTTGCTGTTCGCTGCCGTGACGCAGCAGCGTACCCATGATGTACATCTGCGCATGCGCTGGGCTCGCACTGCAGCCACTGGCATTGATTTCCTCGAGGATCACCGCCGCCGCCCGCAGCGGCAGACCCGAGCCGCCATATGCTTCCGGAATCAGCGCCCCGAGAAAGCCCGCTTCGGTCAAGGCGGCGACGAATTCGGTCGGGTAGCCGCTGCAATCGTCGAGCGCCCGCCAATATTCACCGGGGAATTTTTCGCAGATGCGACGAACCGCATGGCGCAGCTCCGGGAAATCCTCGCCGAGCACGACGCTGACATCGGTGTCGGCCTCGCGATTGGCGTCATGATAGGTCATGAAATATCCTCATCAGGCGGCAGCCTGCGCTTGCGCGCGATAGGTCTTGGGCAATCCGGCGCGCGCGATGGCGCCAGAGAAGCGCTCGCCCGGCAGCCAGCCCTCGACCTCGCGGCGCAAGGCGACCAGCGCGTCGACATCGGCCCCGGTGTCAAAACCGAGTTGCTCCAGCAGGAAAACCGTATCTTCGGTGTCGATATTGCCGGTTGCGCCCGGCGCGAACGGACAGCCGCCGAGGCCTGCGAGCGACGCATCGAAGGCGCGCACGCCGGCTTCCAGCGCGGCAGTGACATTGGCGAGACCAAGGCCGCGCGTGTCATGGAAATGGCAGGTCACCGGCACGCGGCCGACGGCGGCGATCACGGCCGTCATCAGCCGGCGCACCTGGCGCGGATCGCCATAGCCGACGGTGTCGGCAACAATGAGTTCGTCCGCGCCCATCTCGACGAGCCGCACCGCGATCTCGACCACGCGGGCTTCCGGCACCGCGCCTGCGATGGTGCAGCCGAAGGCGGTGGCGATACCGCCGCCGAGCGCGATGCGCAGGCCCGGACGCTGATCGCGCAGCGCGGCGATGCGGGCGAAATCCTGCAACGATTCCTCGGTGCTGCGGCGGACATTGGCCAGATTATGCGCTTCGCTTGCCGACAGCACGTAATTGACTACGGGCACACCGAGCGCGAAGGCGCGCTCCGCGCCCTTCAGATTGGGCACGAGGACCGATGCAAGGAAGCCTCCCATCGCCACCGCGCCGCGCGCGACCTCCTCGGCGTCGGCGAATTGCGGGATCACCTTGGGCGGCACGAATGACGTCACCTCGATGTCGCGGATACCGGCCGCGGCGGTCGCCCGGCACCAAGCGAGTTTCTGCGCGCTCGGCAGGATGGTCTTGACCACCTGAATCCCGTCCCGGGGCCCGACTTCGCGAACATGAGCTTTCTCACGCATCTCGCACCTCTTGATTATTTGCCTCTATTATTTACCGCTATTATTTTCCTTGAAAGTTCGGCTTGCGGCGTTCGTTGAAGGCAAGCACGCCTTCCCGGCGGTCCGCGGTCGGGACCAGACGGTTATAGGCCTCGATCTCGAAGGCGAGGCCGTCGGCCAGCGACATCTGCAAACCGCGATGCACGGCCTGCTTGGCCTGCCGCACCGAAATCGGGCCGTTGGCGGCGATGCGGCCGGCAATGGCGAGTGCCGCCGGCAGCAATTCATCCGGCGGCAGCACGCGATTGACCAGACCCCAGCGTTCAGCCTCGTCGGCCGAGAACGGCAGCCCCGAAAGGATAAGCTCCTTGGCGCGGCGTTCGCCGACCGCCCGCGCCAGCGTCTGCGTTCCACCACCGCCCGGCATGATCCCGAGTGTGACTTCGGTCAGCGCAAAGCGCGCATGGGTCGCGGCATAGACGAAGTCGGTCGCCGCTGCGATCTCGCAACCACCGCCATAGGCCGCGCCGTTGACCGCGCCGATCACCGGTATCGGACAGCCCAGCACGGCGCGCAGCATCCGCTCGAAAACCAGATGCTGCGCGTGCCAGGCCTCATCCGTCATGCCGTTGCGCTGTTTCAGATCGCCGCCGGCGCAAAACGCCTTGCTGCCGGATCCGGTCAGGATCACCGCCCGCAACCCCTCGATATCGGTGGAGAACCCCTCGAACAGCTCCACCAGATCGAGCCCCATCTGGGTGTTCAGCGCATTGGACGATTCCGGCCGGTTCAAGCTGACGACCAGGATATGATCGTCGCGCCTCTCGGCGAGGATGGTTTCGAAATCACTCCGCATCAGTTGCTCCCTTGCAGGCAGGTGTACGAAAGACGGCATTGTGCTGGCCGAGCGCGGGCGCCGGCGTGCGCGCGCGCGGCCGCGCGCCGTCAAAGGAAAGCGGAATGCCGACAAGCTCGATGTCGTCGTCCGCGCAGCGCGCCATCATGCCGAGCGCACGGGTTTGCGGATGCTTGGCGACTTGATCGACGTTAAGCAGCGGCGCATTGGGAACGCCCGCCGCATCAAGAATGTTGCCAAGGGTTTCGGCCGAATAGCGGCGCACGGCGGCCTCGATTGGCGGGATCAACCGTTCGCGGTTGACGACCCGTGCGGCATTGGTCGCGAAATCTGGATCGCGGGCGAACGCCTCGAGTTCGAGCGCGCCGCATAGTTTGCGGAATAGATTGTCATTGCCCGCGGCGATCATCAACCAGCCATCGGAGGCCTCGAAGGCCTGATAGGGCGCGATTTCCGCGGTGCCCGAGCCGTAAGGCTTGCGCACTTCGCCCGAGGCGGCGTGGGCGGCAAGAGGCACGGTCATCCAGGCCAGCCCCGTTTCGTAGAGCGAGGTCGAGACGCTTCGCCCCTCGCTGCCATTGTTGCGGGCGACGAGGGCGGCCAGCAGGCCGATCACCGTCCACATGCCGGATCCCATGTCGACCAGCGACACGCCGACACGCACCGGCGGCCGCCCACCCTCGCCCGTGACGCTCATGATGCCGGTGCTGGCCTGGACCAGCGGATCATAACCGGGCTTGCCGGCCAGCGGACCATTGCTGCCGAAGGCGCCGATGTCGCACCAGATCAGCGACGGTTTCTCCGCGCGCAGCGCTTGCGCGGTCAACTCGAATTTTCCGAGAATGCCTGGCCGCAGGTTCTGGATCACCGCGTCGGCCTCTTGCAAGATCAGCGACCTCAGTCTCGCGCAATCGCCGGGATCGCCGAAATCGATCGTAATGCCCTGCTTGCCGCGGTTGAGACCGTGAAACACCGTGGCGGTGTCCTTCCAGAACGGCGGACCCCAGCCCCGCGCATAATCCCCGCCGTCGGGGTTTTCGACCTTGATGATGCGCGCGCCGAGATCGGCCAGGATCAGCCCGGCATAGGGCGCGGCCACGCTGTGACCGAGCTCGACCACCGTGATGCCCGCCAACGGTTTGTCGACATCGGCCATCAGATTCTGGGCCATCAGATCCTCCCGGCTGCCGACACGGACGCCCGCCACTTTATCCCGAGTTCGGCAATTGCCTCAGGATGCGTGCCGATATCGCCAAGCGCACGGTCATTCGACCTGAGAACGCTATGCCGGGAAGAAATCTCCGTCAATGAAACGTTTCATTCAATAACGCGACTTCTGATATGCGACCAAGTGAGACTGGCCAAATTCATTTGGCCGGCTTAGGCATCCTTTTTGCAGGATTTTTTGCGGGATTTGCCGCTGATGGTCTGGGAAGCTTGGAATAGAGGAAATGGGCAGGAAATGAAACGTTTCACTCATGTCGAATGGCTTCCACGGCGGCCCACCTTTCCGCATCCGCGGTGCCGCGAAGGCGCGCCGTCAGGGCCGGCCGGGATGACGGCCGGGGTATCGGGGTTTTGACAGTATTGGTGCCCGGCGACGATCTCCGACGTGTCGCCGCTCGCACGCTGATTAGCTAACCGGATTTTATGAACCGGATCGGGGTCGCGGTTCGATGACGATTTGAGGTGTGGAGGCGTTGTTGACATCCATCCATTGGGCTTCCGAATTCGGTGCTCTGGCGCAGCACTATGGCGAAAGGCCGGCTGTCGCGGACAAGGACGGCACCGTTTCCTATGCACAACTATTAGCGAAGGCGGCCGGTGTCGGACATGCCGTGATGAACGCGGGCGTCGGTCCCGGCGACAAGATCGCCACGCTGTTTCGCAACGGCGCCGACGCCGTCGCGGCCAACTTCGGCGTCATGATGACGGGTGCGGTGGAAGTGCCGCTTAACCCGGCGCTCAGCACGGCCGAGAAGGTGCATTGCCTGACGATTTCCGATGCGCGGGTGGTGATCACCAGCGCGGGATTGGCCGACGATCTGATCGCCGACGGCCGAACGATATTGTACATCGACCACATAGCGCAGACGCCGCTCGATCCCGCCGCTTTTCCTCTTGTCGACGGCGACGCAGCGGCGCGCATCGTTTTCACGTCGGGAACAACCGGTCGGCCGAAGGGCGCGGTTCACAGCCAGAACGGCCGCTGGACCGCCAATGTCCTGCTGCGCGCCAGCCTGCCATTTCGGCCCGATGCCGGCGGCCGCATTCTTCTGATGACACCGTATTCCCACGGCGCCTCGCTGACGACGCATGCCTATCTGTCGTCGGGCGGCTCGGTGACGCTGCTCGATGGCGTCGATCCTCCGACGGTGCTGGGCCTTCTCGAGCGCGGCGAATGCGGTGCCATGTTTGCGCCGCCAACCGTGCTGGCAAAGATCGTGGCCGCGGCGGGCGAGCGCCGGTTCTCCTCGTTGCGCACGATATTCTGCGGCACGGCGGCTCTGAAACCGACACTCTACGCCCGCGCCAAAGCGATCTTCGGCCCGGTGGTGCGGGTCACCTACGGCAAAAGCGAAGTGTTCAATCCCATCACCGTGCTGGAGGCTGACGAGACCGAGGCCTGGTATGCGTCCGGCGGCGGCGATGCCTGCGTCGGCTGGCCGGCGGCGGGCGTCGAGATCGTCATTCGCGGCGAGGACGGCACGCCGGCGGCGGCGGGCGATGACGGCGAGGTCATGATCCGCGCGCAACATCTGATGGCGGGATACCTTACCGCCGATGGCTTTAGTCCGCTGGCCCCCGGCGAATTCCACGACACCGGCGATCTCGGCTATGTCGATCCCGAGGGACGGCTGCACCTCACCGGCCGCACCGCCGACGTCATCAAGTCGGGCGGCTACAAGATCACGCCGGAAGAAGTCGAACGGATGCTGGCGCCGGCGCTGCAACCGTCGGAAGTCGCCATTGTCGGCATCCCCTCGGACTATTGGGGTGAGGTCATCCTGGCGGCGATCGAGCGCCCGTCTCCGGGCTGGGAGCAGCGCATCGATGCCGTGATGCGGGACATCACCGACTACAAACGTCCTCGCCTGATGCTGGCGTTCGACGAACTGCCACGCAATGCGATCGGCAAGATCCTGCGCAGCGCCATTCGTGCCGACGTGTTGTCCCGCTTCCGCCTCACCGAAGGATCGCATCCGCGACTGGAAAAACGCGAGTAGCACGGGCCGCGCTATTTGGCGGCGTTGTTCTCCGATGATTGGACGGCGGCGGGTCTTGCGAAGATATCGCGGCCGGACGGCTCCTCGATTTTGCGCCACTGCGCTGGCGTAACGCCCATGTGGCTCTTGAAGGCACGCTGGAACGCCGCTTCGGATTGATACCCGACCGCCTCCGCGACCGCGCCGGTCGAAAGCGAAGATTTCCTCAGTTCATTCGCCGCAAGCGCCATCCGGATATCGGTCAGGAGATCGCTGGCCGAGCGCCCGAGTTTCTCCTGGAACTGCCGCGCGAGGGTGGCCCGCGACATATTGCACAAGCGCGCAAGTTCGGGCAGCGACCATGCGCGCGCGGGCTCGTTGAACAATGCGGCCACCGCGGGCGCAAGGCGCGGATGACCGGCCAACGCAAGCAGGCCGCGGGGCGCGTCGTCCGTCTCGCTGGCAAGCCGCAGCACCAGCGCAAACATCGCGGTCGACAGTGCGTTCAGCATCGCAAGGCCGCCGAGATGATCGTCTGCGGTTTCGCTGCGCATCAGGGAGACCAGGCCAGCGAGTTGGGCAGCCGTATCCTTCTGTTCCGCGTGTGTGCCGGCATGCACGACCAAGCGCTGCGGCAAGTAGCTGCGCAGCAGGCGATCGTGCGGGGAAGCGACCGCGAGGTGTCCGCATAGCAGATCGAGTCGCTGCTCTGAGCCAGGATTTTCGCTGATCGTAAAGTTGAGCGACGCACGGTTGCGGGCCGGCAGCGGCGCGGCCCCGCCGCCGTCGTGCATGACGTGACGAGGATTGCCGGGGAGCAGCAGGATGTCGCCCGGGTTCAGCCGCAGCGGTCGGCCGCCCGCCCGATCTTCCAGTATCGCCGAGCCGGCAAGCACGGCGTGATACGGAATTTCGTTGGCCTCGCCAGGCCCCTGCTCGATCCGCCATGGCGTGCCGTAGGAGCAGCGCAGGTCGAGCCGCCCGCGCACGGGCATCATTTCCAACAGCCGGCTCAGCCAATCCATCGCAGCCTCCTGAATACGTCCGACGTGAGACGATGTAGCATATATTCGAGCAAAATACGTATTCAAGGTATCGATCCCGGATCCTATCCTCACTCCGCAATCATTCACCAACCCACAGCAAGGAGTGCCAACATGTCCCGTCTTTCCGTCCCCGGTATCGAATCCGCAACCGGCGCGACCGCCGAAATCTACGACCAGATCAAGAAGGCGGTCGGCAGCGTGCCGAACATCTTTGCCGCGATCGGCGCCTATCGGCCGGATGCGCTCAAAGCCGTCCTGCTCGCCGACAGCGTGCTTGCCGCCGGCCCGCTGTCGAAGCGTGACCAGGAAACCATCAAGCTCGTGATCTCCGGCGTAGCCGGCTGCGATTACTGCGTGGCCGCGCACAGCCTGCTTGGCAAGCTCGCTGGCTTGAAGCCGGAAGAGCTGAAGAGGATCCGAGATCGGCTGCCGACCGGCGACGACAAACGCGACGCGCTAATCCGTTTCGTCCGCAAACTCGCGGCATCGAGCGGCACCGTCAGCGACGCCGACTTCGCCGCGATCAAGGCCGCCGGCTACACCGACGCGCAATTGGTCGACGTCAGCCTGGCTTTTGCGACCACCGTCTTCACCAACGTCTTCAACCGCATCAACGACACCGAGATCGATTTCCCGCCGGTCGCGTGAAGCGACCACGCCCCATCAAACCCTCAAATGAAAGGATCACGACCATGACCACGACGACCAACACCATGCAAAATCGGCTCGTCCGCGCGCTCACCAGGTCCGGCCTGCTGGCGGACGATCTCGACTACCATGTCGTCCGAGGCGCCATGGTGATCATGTTTCTCTTCTTCGGATACCAAAAGTGGTTCCCCTACGAGTTCGAACGACTGGTGCCGTTCATCAGCAACGGTCCGCTGATCTGGTGGCTGTATCCCGTCTTTGGCCATGCCGGCGCCAGCTATTTCCTGGGCACCTCGGAGTGGACCTTCGGAATCCTGTTGCTCGCCGGCTTCTGGCACAAGCGGCTCGGCGTTCTCGGGGCCCTCGGCTCGACCGGCACCTTCATCGCGACAGTCACGATCATTCCGGTCATGCCGGAAGGCTGGGATGTGGCCGCGGGAGGATTCCCCGCCATGACGGGTAACGTCCCCTTCCTGATGAAGGACGTCGTGCTGCTGGCGGTCTCGCTGTATCTCTTGCGGCAGGATGTAGTTCGCCTGATCCGCCAATGAAGTCTCGCAGATTGATGCGACCAGGCTACTCGTCGGCGACTGCGGAACTCGCCGGCGGGTCATCGACAGCGCGACGCTCAAAGCGATCGAGGCACGTATCTGCACTGGTCCGGCCCTCGCCGCCATGTTAGGCGATCTTGATAGGGTTGGTTTGGGTCGGCGGGGAATGATGATCGAGGCTGTGATCTGGGATTTTGGCGGCGTGCTGACGACGTCGCCGTTCGAGGCTTTTGCCCGGTTCGAGAGCGAACGCGGGCTGCCCGCCGATATCATCCGGCGCACCAATGCGGCGAACCATTGGGAGAACGCCTGGGCCAAATTCGAGCGCGCCGAGGTCGACATCGAAACCTTCGACCGGTTGTTCGCGGCCGAGTCACTGGCGCTGGGCGCCGAGGTCCGCGGCAAGGACGTGTTGCCGCTGCTATCGGGGGATTTGCGGCCGGAGATGGTCGAGGCGCTGCGGCGCGTCAAGGCCAAATTCAAGACCGGCTGCATCACCAACAACCTTCCGGCCAACAGCATCGGCAGCCAGGGCGGCCGGTCGCTCTATGTCGCCGAAGTGATGGCGCTGTTCGATCATGTGATCGAATCCGCCAAGATCGGCCTGCGCAAACCAGATCCACGCATCTACGGCATGATGATCGAGGCATTGGCGGTCGACCCCAAACGCTGCGTCTATCTCGACGACCTCGGCGTCAACCTGAAACCCGCGCGCGAGATGGGCATGACCACCATCAAGGTACTCAATGCGCCGCAAGCGATCCGCGAACTCGAGGCGGCGACGGGGCTTTCTCTTCGCTGACGCGCGGAGATCGATGGTGAGCCGCGATGCGCCGCACAGCCAGCACCATCCTGATCGCGATCGCGCTGGCGATCGTCGCAATGATGACGCCGGTGCTGCTCAATCTTTCGAGCCTGTATCCGCGGGTCTACGATGACCGGCGTTTTCCGGCGCTGAGCCGGTACGCCCTGGAGCGAACGCCCGACATCGCGCTGGTCGGGAGTTCGATGACCTTTCGAATCTATGAGGGGTATTTCAGAACACGCCTGCGCAATGTCTCGATATCGGGCGGGTCGCCGTTGACCGGACTTGCGATACTCGCAAGCTATCCCTCGGTCCCGCATGTCGTGCTGGTCGAAACCAACATCATGTCCCGGGCGGCGGAATCCGAGCTGATCGAAAAATTCGGCAAGATCGACGCCGCCTCTTTTCAGTGGTTCCGGCCTTACCGGGCGGTGATTTCATTCGTCTATTATTGGATCAAATATAAATCCGAAAATGTTGCCGCGCTTCGAAATTCGGCTCCCGCGACCTACGACATCTCGACTTCGGTGGAGCAGGCGGCGGCGGAATATGCCCGCTCGAATTTCGACAGCGCAATGGCTGACAACACCCAAACGATGGCGCGCCTGGTGTCGATTTTGCAGGCGCGCGGATGCAGGGTTTACTTTTATGAACTGCCTTATCCTGGAAATCTGGGTAACTCGCATTTCGCCGTAACCGCGCGAACCCTGGTGCACCGCGCGTTTCCAAATCCGGAACAGTGGCCGCAACTGGATTATCCCGTGCCGAGCCTGCGCTGGGTGGATGCCGCCCACATGGATGAACGCTCCGCGGCCATCGTGGCGCAGCAAATGGATGCTGTTCTGGACAAGCTTGGCCGCGGGATCGACTGACGGCGTCTCCCAAGACATCGCGGCAGCTCTATCCCCCGCTCACTTTCCATGGCGATTACTCTTGGCGTTGGAACATCGCAGCGGCTTTGCCGTTTGCCTTTGTCAGGCTGTCAAAGGAAGTTCCACACATGAAACTCACCGCAATCACCGTGGCAATGGCTTTCCTGGTATCCGGCCCGTTGGCGTTCGCTCAAAGCAGCCCAGGAGGTCCCGGGACGCCGCGGCCGGCCGCGAGTTCGGCGAGCTCGAAAGGCTCCTCCGATACGACAGGAATGGCTCCGAACAAGAGCGGCAGCGGCACGTCGACATCAGGCGGAAGCGACGCCAATGGAGATCAGGGCCGAGACGCGATGCCGAACAGCGACAAATCCGTGATGCCGCTTGATAGGCAGCACAAGCCGGAAAAATAATTGAAACGTGTGTCGCGAGAGAACGGCAGCGCGAGGGCGAAGACGCTGCAAATGGAGGATTGGCCATGGCTGAAAAATTTGACCCCGCGCCCCACGACCGGCATGCGGCGGATCCGGCGAAGGCCGCGGCAGAAGACAAAAAGACGCATGACAGGCTGCTGTCGGGTCTCGTTGGGTCTTTTCCCGCTTCGGACCCGCCGAGCGCGAGTCAGCCGAGTTCTTCAAGGCATGATGCCGCGCAAACCGGCAACTCGTTGTGGGCCAGGATCAGCGGAATTTTTCGATAGTCCCAGGCGAACTGTTGAAGCAGCCTGTTGAGGCTCTGCGCTATCGGGTGTTGCGCGGCCCTCCGGCGGCGACGATCACGGCGATAATGACGAGGCCGGTCACCAGCAGCCGCACGCCGGCGCTGACGCCGAAGGTGTTGAGCATGGTCAGCAACATCACCAGGAACAGCGAGGCGCCCCAGACCCCCGTGACATTGGCCTTGCCGCCCGCAACCGAGGTACCCCCGATCACCACGACCGCGATCGAAGTGAGCAGATATTCGTTGCCGATATCGAGCGAGGAGCCGCGGAAATAGCCCGCCAGCAACGCGCCGCATAGTCCGCCAAGCGCGCCGCTCAGCGCATAGGTCATCAGGCGCACGCGTTCGACCGGGAGGCCGGCGAGGCGCGCGGCCCGCGCGTTCTGCCCGATCGCGGCAACCGAGCGCCCGAACGCGGTACGGTGCAGAAGCAGTCCGATCAGCACGCTGAATGCTACGGCCGCGATGGCCAGCAGCGAGATGCCGCCGACCTGATCGCTGGTCGCGGCCGCGAAGCCCGGCGGCGGCTTCACTTGAAGTCCCCGACCATAGCTGATGCCGATCGACTGGATGACAAAGCTCGCCGACAACGTGGCGATGATCGGCGGAATGCGCAAAAGCCGGATCAAGAGATAATTGGCGAGGCCAATCCCCACTCCGGACGCGATGGCGGCCGCTAGCCCCGCGGCGATCATGCTGTCGTCGCCGCCCATCACCTTCATCGCGACCGCACTGGCCAACCCGATATTGGCCGGGAGCGACAGGTCGACATTGCCCGGCCCAAGAGTCACGACGAACATTTGCGCAATGCCGACGATCGCCGAGAAGGCGGCGAGCGCGATGGTCGCCGACACCATGCCGCCGGCGCCGTAGCCGCCGGTGTAGGTGATCGCCGCGATCCACACCGACACGGCCCCGACAAAGGACCACAGCCAGGGTTGCGAAAACAAAGGCTGGGCGAGAAGCTTGATCCGGCTTCCGGTCATGCGGAAACTCCGGCGCGGTTGATCAGGGTGCGGGCGGCCAGCACGACGATCAGGATTGCGCCCTGCCCGGCAACTTGCCAGTCCGGCGAGATATGCATGAAGTTCAACAAGGATCCCGCTAGCGTCAGGGTCAGCGCCCCGATCACCGCCCCGATCGGCGACACCCGCCCGCCGACGAATTCGCCGCCGCCGAGGATGACGCCCGCGATCGAGAGCAGCGTGTAACCGTTGGCGAGATTGGCATCGGCCGAGGTGGTCAACCCGATCAGCGCCATGCCGGCCAGGACGCCACAGAAGCCCGCGAGCCCAAACATGATCATCTTGCCGCGCAACAGCGACCATCCGGCACGCGACACCGCCACGGGATTGCCACCGGCGCCGCGCAATATCACGCCATAGGACGTTCGCATCAGCCCGACATAGGCCACGATCCCGATCACCAGAGCGGCCACGATCGGGAACGGCACCAAGGGCGTCTTCACGGCCATCAGGCCATGAAGCCAATCGGGCGCATGGCCGCCAGGTTTCGGCAACACCAAAATGGCGAGGCCTTGCCAGACAAAGAACATGCCGAGCGTCACCACGATGGACGGCAGGTTGCGCAAATGGATCATCGCGCCGACCAACATATAGGCCAGCACCAGGCCTACAAGGATCAGCACGCCAATGAGGGGCTCATCGCGCAGCCAGGTCGCCGTGACGCAGCCGACCAGGCCGACGAAGCTGCCGATCGACAGATCGAGGTCGTTGACCGCCATCACCATCATCTGGCCCACCGTCGCGAGCGCGACCGGCACCGCCAGACTGAGCATCAGCGTCAGGCCGAAATAGCTGATGGCGCGGGGATTCAGCGCCCAGATCGCCAAAATAATCAGCGCCAGCGACAGCGCCGGCAGCACGGCCCGCAACAGACGGCGTCCATCATGAAGACGCGACATGCCGATCGACGTCGGCGCGACCTGTGACTGCACGCTCACCCGACCTCCGCGAAGGAGGCGCCGATGACGCTGTCCTCGCTCACTTCGCTGCGCATGAGGTCGGCCGCGATCACGCCGTTGCGGAACACGTAGACGCGATCGCAGTAACTGAGTTCATCCATTTCGGTCGTGTACCAGAGAAAGGTCCGGCCGGCCCGGGCTTCGCCCCGAACCAGATCGTAGACGTCGAGCTTGGTGCCGATATCGACCCCTCGCATCGGATCGTCCATCAGCACGATACGGGCATCCGAACCGAGGGCGCGGGCGAACAGCGCCTTCTGCTGATTGCCGCCGGACAGCGACAGGATCGAATGGCGCATGTCGGGGGTGCGGATGTTGATGCGCTTTTGCCATTGCGCCGCCAGCTCATCCTCCGCAGCCTCGGAAATCAGCAATCCGCGGCGTAAATTCTTGAGCGAGCCCACCCCGATGTTCTCGGCGATCGACCACAGCGGAAACACGCCGTCGCTCTGCCGGTCGCCGGCCACCAGCGCTACCGGCTCCGTCACTTCCGCTTGACCGGACTTGAGTTGCCCGGCCGCGTCGAACACCGCCAGCAGCAAGTCGGTCTGGCCATGGCCCGCGAGGCCGGCAAGCCCGATCACCTCACCCTCCCGGGCTACCAGTTCGCGTCCGTCCGGCTGCCGCTTGGGGCGAATCCGTACCCTGACCAGCCCGGTCGATGGGGTCGCCGCCGTAACCGCACCCGAGTGGGCTTCGGCGCCACCCATGGCGGCGACGAGCTTGTTGCGATCGAAGCTTGCGGTGGGGCCGCTGGTGACGACGCGGCCATCGCGCATCACCACCACCCGATCCGAGGTGCCGAGGATTTCGCCGAGAAGATGAGAGATCAGGATGCAGCTCAGCCCCGCCTCGACGCTGCGCCGGATGAAGGCAAAGAGCTGGGCGGCGGTATGGCCGTCGAGCGAGGACGTCGGCTCATCCAGGATGACGAGACGAAGCGGTTCCGACGTCACCGTAAAGGCGCGCGCGATCTCGATCATCTGCCGCTGGCCGATGGCCAGATCGCTCACCACCGCATCGGCGGAGAGGCCGTGCCCGGGAAACACCTCGTCGAGCTTGGCTTTAATCAGGGCGCCGGCGCGCCGCCGCCAGCCGAAGCCGCGCAGCGCGGGATGCAGGATCCGCGCGTTCTCGGCCACGGTCAGATTGGGACAGAGCGACAGTTCCTGGAACACACAGCGGATGCCGAGCTTGTGCGCGAGTTCGATGCCGTAGCCCGGCTGCGCGTCGCCATTGACCTGGATCGCCGCTTTGTCGGGCGTCAGCGTGCCCGCCAGCACATGCATCAAGGTCGACTTGCCGGCGCCGTTATGGCCGATCAGGCCGACGCATTCGTGCGTCGCGATGGCGAGGTCGACACCGTCAAGCGCCCGGACCGCGCCAAAGCTCTTCGCTACGCCCTCGACCTGGATAACAACGGGGGACTGGGACATCTTAGAGCCTGACCGAAAATGCAGCCAGTATTTTAAGGCTGTTTCTAAATGTTTGAAAATGGTTCATTTTTCATCATGGCCGGGCTTGTCCCGGCCATCCACGTCTTTCTTACAGCCGACGCCAAAAGACGTGGATGCCCGGGACAAGCCCGGGCATGACGAGCTTAGGTATAGACATCTTGGGTGGGATATTTCCGATGCTGGGACTGACCGGAGATGGCCAAGCGTGCTTCATCCCGGACCGGCAACGCGAAGCCGCACGCCGATCCGGGACCAAAAGATCTGGATTTCGGATCGAGAGGCTATTTCTTCAAATTGGCGTTGATGATTTGCTTGGCATCGTCGAGGCTGTATTCAATGCTCGCCACGCCCCCAACCGGGATCTTGGGCAAGGCTGCATCGAGCGTCTTCTGGGTGAACGCCAAATAGGGATCAACCAGATCATGCGGGATGTCCTTGCGGCCATCGAGCACCTGCTGGGCCACCCAAAACGCCAAGGTCGAGACACCCGGCGCGCTGGAGGCTGACCAGGTCTCGTAGCCACTGGCGTCCTTCTGTTCCTTCCACCACGCCAACTCATCCTGACGATTGCCGAGGATGATGATGGGCGTTGGCCGTCCAGCGGTCTTGAAGGCCTGGGCTGCGCCGTAACCATCGCCACCCTGATCGACCACGCCTACGATTTCCGGCAAGGACGGCAATACGGTTGAAACGGCTTTCTGGGCGGTGGTTTCGTCCCAGTCGCCTTCAACCGCGTTCACGACCTTGAACTCCGGATGTTTCTTGAGCCCTGCGAGAATACCGTTGTGGAAATCGTCGTCGATGGACGTGCCGGCAAGACCGCGGATCTCGAGCAGGTTGCCACCTTTGGGAAGACGCTGAGCCAGATAATCGACCTCCTTCTCGGCCAAATCCTTGTAATCGACCGTCACCCGGTAAGCGCAGGGTTCGGTGACGATGCCGTCGAACGAGACAACCACGATGCCGGCGTCACAGGCTTGCTTGACCGCGCCGTTCAGCGCGTCAGGTGACGCCGCGTTGATCACGATGGCGTTATAGCCCTGCAGAATCAAATTCTGGATCTGAGCCGCCTGGGTCGGCACTTCCTTGTCGGCCGTCGTAAAGACGTCGGCAGCACCAACGATCTTGTCGGCGACGGCCTTCTTGGTTTCGGCGTCATACGACTTCAGCATGGCCTGGCGCCACGAATTGCCGGCGTAGTTATTGGAGAAGGCGATCCTCATGTCCTTGGTTTCGGCTTGCGCTTGCACCACCGAGCCCGCAAAAGTGGCAGCCGTCGCCAGCAACGCAAATCGTATCGATCGCATGGTCGTCCTCCCTGTATTCCGATCTTTTTTCGATCGCGAATTTTTTTGTGTCATCGCTCGCGCGATAACAACGTTGAATTTCCCCAGTGTCAACCAGGATACCTTCAATCGATTTGGAAAGACCACCCACAGGCCTGCATGACGGTTTTGAGACGTATCCCTTTTGGGACACGCCCCTGCCGCGCAGCCTGGAACCCGTTTTGAGCTAGAAAGTCTTTTGAGCTAGAAGGTCTTTTTAGCCTAGAAGGTTTTGGCACCGTTCACGAAGAGTCGGACAGAATAGAGCGAGGTGGTGGCGCAGATGAACAGGCGGTCGCGCTTCGGGCCGCCGAAGCAGACATTGGCGACGACCTCGGGGATCAGGATCTTGCCGATCAGCGTGCCATCGGGATCATAGACGTGCACGCCGTCGGCGGCCGAGGTCCAGATCCGCCCCTCGGTATCGAATCTGAAGCCGTCGAAAAGGCCTTTGGTGCTGTCGGCAAAGACACGGCCGCCGGACAGTCGCCCCGAAGGTTCGACGTTGAAGACGCGCATATGGGCCGGATGTTGCGCACCGTGGGTGCGGCCGGTATCGACAACATACAGCAGGCTCTCGTCGAGCGAGAAGGCCAGACCGTTGGGCTTTACAAAATCATCGCAGACCACGCTGATCTCCGCCGAATGGGGATCGATGCGGTAGACGTGGGAGGCGCCGATCTCGCTATCTGCCTTGTTGCCCTCATAATCGGAATCGATGCCATAGGTGGGATCGGTAAACCAGATTGATCCATCGGATTTCACGACGACGTCGTTGGGACTGTTGAGCCGCTTACCTCGATAATTGTCGGCCAGCACCGTGATCGTGCCGTCGTGCTCGGTCCGGGTGACGCGGCGCGTGCCGTGCTCGCAGGTCACCAGCCGGCCTTGCCGATCCACGGTATTGCCGTTGGAATTGTTCGAGGGATTGCGGAACACGCTGACCACGCCGTTGGTCTCGTCAAAGCGCAGCATGCGATTATTGGGAATATCGGACCACACCAGATAGCGCCCGGCCGGAAAATAAGCCGGCCCTTCCGCCCAGTCGCATTTGTCGAACAGCTTGTGGATCGTCGCCGTTGTGCAGGGCAACCTCGCAAAACGCTCGTCCAATATCTCGAAGTCAGATGCCGACAATGTGTTTCCTCCCGAAGGTCAAGGCTCGTTTTTGGCGTGGCAACGCAGCCTGCCACGCTGACTGTTTCGCATGCGATCTCGATTTCTCGAATGATCGTTTGCGATCAAGTTCCACGAGCTTGGATGTCGGATTGTTGCTGCAGCCGCCGGCCGCCGTCAACCTTCGTAGCCTTTGAGGCCATACAAGGAAACATGTGGCTGCCGCATGGCCGCCTACCGCGCAGTGCGGTCAAGGTTCCGAGCGGGCCACGCCCATGTCATTCCGCTTCTATTCGTTCGCAGTTGCGAAGACAGCTGACGGCGCACACTGAACGTTGCCCGGCCTGCCGCGATCACGAGCGCCGCCGGGCCGAACTCAACCGAGCCGTCCCCGTCTTAGGCGCCCTGCACGATGTGGTGGCCGGCAGCCTGCCCGCCGTCGACGTGAAGGATCTCCCCGGTAACAAACTCCGCGCCGTCCAGGTAGAGTATCGCTTCCACGATGTCGGAGATATCTCCCATCCGACCCATTGGATGCAGCGCCGCCAACGCCTGATATGCTTCCGCGGGATGCATCGGCGTCTTGACGATTCCGGGCGACACCGAATTGACGCGAATGCCGGTCTTCGCATACTCGATGGCCAGCGATCGCGTTGCAGCCGCTATCGCTCCCTTTGTGAGAGAGGCCAATACGGACGGGACACTGCTCATCGGCTGGTCGACAAGGCTCGTTGTGATCGAGACGACGTGCCCGCGTCCCTGCTTGCCCATCACTTCCAGGGCCCGCTGAGTCATGTGGAAAAAGCCTGTCACGTTTGTCGCGATGTAGAGCGCATAGTCTTCCGGCGAATAGAGCGTGAATGGCTTCGCCATGAAGATACCGGCGTTGTTGACCAGCGTGTCGACACGGCCGAACTTCTCGATCGCCGTTTTGAACACCCTCTCGGCCGTGTCGGCGGCACCGATGTCGCCCTGGACGGTCACGACATCCTTGTCAGCGGCCGGCTTGATCGACCGCGATGTCGCAACGACCCGGTAATTGCGATCCCTGAACGCCTGGAGAATACCCGCACCGATCCCCTGAGATGCTCCGGTGATGACGACGACTTTCTGCTCTGTGCTCATGATTCACCCCTTTCAACGATGCTTCGCATTTGCTCAGACTTCCGCCTCGCCGCCAGTCATCAGCGGATCGTACGCCGGTTGTTTCAGGATCGCGTGGAGTTGCCGACGCCGGACACCGATGTTGCCGCCGCCAAACAGCGGAAGCGCCAGCGCATCCTGCAGCAGACGCCCCAACGGCAGAGCATGATCGTAGCTCTCTATTCCGACGACCCGCATCAGATCCGTCAGCACCCGCACGGCCGTTTCCGAACCATAAATTTTCGCCTCGATCGCCAGTTCCTGCGCAGCGGGCGATTGCACATCCACCGCCTGGCATGCCCGCCAGCTCAAGCAACGTGTCGCTTCGATCGCCATCTTGGCGTCCGCCAACGCGTATCCGACGGCTTGATGCTCAATGATGGGGTGAACGCCGCCTCGCCTTTCGGTGCGCGCGAAGCCGAGCGTGAACTCGAACGCCGCCCGCATCAGCGCCACGGCGAAGATTCCGACCAGGGCTGCCGCGCCGGTGAAGCAGGCCGCCGTCAGCGCAAGACCGCCGCCGAGGCTGCCCAAGACATTGTCTGCGGCTACGCTGACACTCCTAAGATTGAACACCGGCAACAGGTGGGCACGGTGCCCCGCTGACTCGATCGCACGCTCGAAGATCAGCCCCGACGCCGGGCGCTCCACGATCATCACCGAGATACCCCGTTCGGCAGGCGCATCAGAATCGGTTCGGCACAGTACCGTTAGAAGGTCGGCCCCCTTGCGATCCCAACCGGTGGCCGAAGAAACCCAGCTTTTTCGACCTTCGATGATCCATTCGTCGCCCCGAAGTGCCGCCATGGTACGAACGCCTTCGCCTGGCGGAGGCGAGCCAGCATTGGCGCTGCCGCCAGGCTCGGTGGCGCAAAACCCCGCCAACG
The DNA here is from genome assembly GCF_009766005.1 of Bradyrhizobium sp. S69. Taxonomy (GTDB): domain Bacteria; phylum Pseudomonadota; class Alphaproteobacteria; order Rhizobiales; family Xanthobacteraceae; genus Bradyrhizobium. The sequence continues at coordinate 388,847 of NZ_LMUK01000043.1, forward strand.
GCGCTCCAGCCTCTTTGAGGAACTGCGGCAGCAACCGGCTCTTCTGCTTCTGCGAACCGCCGATCAGGAGCGGCAACAATCCAAGGAGCGTTCCAATCAAAGTCAGGGTAATGCTGGCATTCACCGCGTAGAGCTCCTCGACCATGATCGCCGTATCGATCAGACCGGAGCTCTCTCCCCCGGCCGAGAGAGGAATGCATTTGCGAAGAAAACCGGCTGCTATCATGGCTTCGTAAGCAGGTTTGGTCGCGGCGAACCGTTGCTCCGCGGTCGGCAGCTTCTCGGCCCCCAAAGCCGAAGCAAGCACTTCCCTGGCGAACTGGCGGGAATGAAGCTGCAGTTCGCGTTGGCGCACGGTAAGTCGAAAATCAACGGCCACTACGCCGCTCCGCTCGCGGCAAGCGGATCATAATCGCTTCGCTTGAACAGCGTATGCAACTGGCGCCGCCTGATACCCATATTGCCGCCGTCGAAGATCGGCAGCGCGAGTGCATCCTGCAGCAGACCAGCGAACGGAGCCGCATGATCATAGCTGTCGATGCCGACCACGCGCATGAGATCGGTGATCACACGCACCGCAGCTTCGGAACCGAAAATCTTTGCCTGAACCGCGAGTTCCTCGGCCGACGGCGACTGGGTGTCGAGCGCATGGCAGGCGCGCCAGCTGAGATAGCGCGCCGCTTCGATCGTGGTCTTCGCATCGGCCAAGGCGTATCCGACCGCCTGGTGCTCGATGATCGGGTGAACGCCGCCACGCTTTTCCGTACGCGCAAAATGCAGCGCGGATTCGAACGCGGCGCGCATCAACGCGACGCCGAAGATACCCACGAGTGCCGCGGTGCCCGTGAATGCCCCAGCCGTCAGCGCGAGCCCTGACCCCTCCTGCCCGAGCAGATTGTGGTGGGGTGTCGCGACGTTCTGGAAGCTGAATTCCGGTACGAGATGCGCCCGATGACCGAGCGTGTCGATCGCCCGCTCGAATACAAGGCCCGATACCGGTCCTTCAACCGCAATGATGGAGATCGCGGCGTCGGGTGCTGCCACCGGATCGGTTCGGCACACCACGCAGAGAAGGTTAGCGCCTTCGCGATTCCAGCCCGTGGCCGACGACACCCATTTCTTGCGGCCGTTTATGATCCAGTCGTCGCCTTCTCGCCTCGCCGTGGTACGAACGCCCTCGCCCGGGGCAGGCGATGCCGCATTGGCGCTTCCTCCAGGTTCGCTGAAGCAGAAGCCGGCGAGCGGCGCGCCGCTTGTCTTGAGAAACGGTCCGAGCAGCCGCATACACTGGTCTGGCGTGCCGCCGAGCAGAAGCGGCAACAGGCCGAGCACGGTGCCCAGCATCGTCAGCGTCACACTCGCGTTCACGCTGTAAAATTCTTCCGCGAGGATCGCCATGTCTATCATGCCGGCATTCTCGCCACCGGCCGGCGCCGGGATGCATTTGCGCAAATAGCCGGCCGCCACCATCGCCTCGTAGATCGGCTTGGTCGCTAGAAAGCGCTGTTCCGGCGTTGGCAACGACTCGGCCGCCTTGGCCCCGCTGAGCACCTCCTTGGCAAATTTGCGGGAGGTAAGCTGCAGATCGCGCTGTTGCGCCGTGAGCGTAAAATCAATCACGATTGAAAGCTTCCTCATCTTCGGCGGCGTCCGGCCGCGTTCAGCTGAGGACTAACTTGCTCATGAGAGAAAGTCTTGGACGGTGGTGAACCGATTTCTTAGCCTACCGTGTACTATCGGCCGGGCTCATCGAACGTCGAAATTCCCGCGGCGCCAGGCCGCTGCTGCGCTTGAACAGCCTGTTGAAATACGAAATGTCCCGGAAACCGGCGTTAAATGCGATCTCCGCGATGGTCGCGTGGCGATGCGCGTGATCCAGCAAATTCCGGGTACAAACCAGGATACGCCGTCCGTTGATGTGTTCTCCGACCGAGCGCCCCGTCGTTGAGAACAGCTTATGCACGTATCGTTGCGAGCAGTGGAACTTGAGCGCCAGCCCGACCGCACTCAGCTCGGGGTCCTCCGCATGGCGATCGATATGGTCGAGCATCATCGACAGCATGACGGACAGACCCGCCCGCTCCGGCGGTCGTTCTTCCAAAATGCCGGGCGCATGCGATATCAGGTCAACGACATGTTGAGCGCCGAAGGTCGAGATTCCCGAGTTTTGCTCCGAACGAAGACAAAGCTCCGCATGTCCCGCCAGAGTCCGGGACAACGCGCGGCCGGCCTCGGTCGCGGAGAGCCTGAACCGCGGCCGCTCTGCCAGAGTTTTTGGCAATAGCTGTCGCGGCACCGCAAAGCAAAACAAGCTGAAATTCCTGCAATTCGCGATTTCGAAAGGCTCGGTGGTGTCGACGACGGCAAGGTCTCCGGGGCCGCAGACCTGCACATGGCCGCGCTGGGTATAGCGACCAACACCATCGAGTTGGAGATTGACAAAGTAGACATCACCGATGCTTCGCGCGATGTGCGAACGCAACCGCATCACCACGTGCTTTGTCGCCTCGACGTGGGAAATCTGGATCGACGCGACGTCGGCTCGCGAGATCATCCCGTGGAAGGGCTGCTCGGCGATTTTCCGCGGTTCGAGCTGAACGAAAGCGTCGGCTAAATCCTCCGCCCAACTTCCGAAGGGCCGATCCGCCTCAATCGCCTTTGTCGACCATTGCATAGGACCACCTAAAATTCACGGCTGCAAATTTCATGGCTTGGCCTTTCGCTGGAGAATACATCAGGGAGCGACAAGGTCAAATCCGGTACCGCGCCCGGGGGCCGTCGGAATCGAACCTCCCAACGGCGGAGCAAAATCCGCTGCCAGCCTGCAGCCATCGCTAATCAGATTGCAGAAAGCACAAGACGGCGCGCAGGAATCGCTTTGGCTGCTCGATGTTCAGGATGTGGACACCAGGAAGCAGCGTAAGGGCGGCGCGCGGGATTGTTGCAGCGATGGCTTCGCTGTGACTGGCTCGCGTCACGGTATCGTCTTCGCCGCCGATGACCAGCGTCGGCGCCGTGATGAGCGAGATCGTCCGGCGAAGATCCGTGTCACGCAGGGCGGCATAGCATCCCGCCAGTCCCTTCGGGGGAGTAGTCAGCACCATGGCGCGAAACGCATCGACGATCTGGTTTGGTCCAGCCAGCATCGAGGCGGGAAACCAGTTGTGCATGACCCGTCTGCGATGGCCGTCATGTCCTTGGCGGCCAGGACCGTGCGGATCTGCTCATCGAAGGGCAGTTCCGAGGCGAGATAGGACGAGGTGTTGGAAAGAATGAGGCGCTCGAAGCGGTCAGGCGCATAGATGCCCAGCCACTGGCCTACGAATCCGCCCAACGACAGGCCGAGGAAATGGGCCCGGTCGATTTGAAGGAAGTCGAACAACTCGATCACACGGTTGCGGAGGCGTTGTGGCTACAGCTCAGACCAAGCGTCGCAACGCCCGCCGACCCACCTGCCGGAATGAGATTCCCAGAGTGAGCTTAAGTGCTTGAAGGGCTTGGTGGGCGCACCAGGGCTCGAACCTGGGACCCGATGATTAAGAGTCATCTGCTCTACCAACTGAGCTATGCGCCCGGAACTGGCCGGGAAAGCCTTCGCAAGAGGGCGTCGTTTAGCAAAGCGATTCCCCGATGTCCAGCAAACCGACGGAGTTTTCCCGGCCCTGACGGGGATCCGTCGATCGCCAAAAAGCCGCCGGATTCCGGCGGCTTTTCAGGGGTTTGGGAAGTGAGCCCGGCCGTGTCGTCAAAGCCGCTCGGGGCCGCCCCGGTTGCCATGGTCCCGGCCTTGATCCTTGCCCTGGTCCCGGCCTTGGCCGCCATCCCGGTCATAGCCGCGGTCCCGCTCCCCGCCGTCGCGATCCCGCTCGAATTCACGGTGCCGCCAGCCCTCGCCGTCGGCCCGATGTTCCATATGGGTCAGGACCTTGAGGCGGCGCTTCTGGCCCTCGTCCAGCGTCTTGTAGAGCGGGTCGGCCGCGTCCGCGATCTTCTTCAGCGCAGCACCCGAGGCCGTCATATTGTCGGCGCGCTCGCGCAGGCGCGCCACCGGATCGTCCGCCTTTTGCGCATCATCCGGCTTGGCCGTCATACGGGCATTGGCGCGATCGATCCGCTGTTTGGCGAAATCCCGCACCGCGGCCTCGAGCGGCGGCCACAGCTTTTCCTGGTCCGGCGTGAGCTTGAGGCCGGCATGCACGGCAGCGATGCGGGCATCGGCAAAAGCCGCCCTGTCCTCGGGGTTCATGCGCATATGCTCGAACCACGGACGGTGCTGGGCATAGACCACGGTGGTACCGGCGATCGCGAGTGCGGCAACGCCGGCGAGCAGAACTTTCTTCATACGAACCTCCTTTGCAAGGTGGATCAAGGATGAGCGTCCTTTCGCGTCCGATCAACTTACAGTTTGGAAAGAGTAGTCCGTCTTGCCAAGATGTAATCAAGGCTTTTAGAGATTATCCATGCTCCAGGCGAAACTGAACACTCATTAATCTATTCCAAATATTTCAGATCATGCCGAGCAGCCGCGGCAGCCACAACGAAATCTCGGGAATATAGGTGATCAGCCCGAGGAAAATCAGCATCGCGCACAGCCACGGCAGCACCGCGACCGTGATCTCGCTGATGCCCATCTTGGCTATGCCGCTGGTGATATAGAGGTTAAGCCCGACAGGCGGATGACACAATCCGACTTCGGTGTTCACGATCATCAGCACGCCGAGATGCACCGGATTGACGCCGAGCTTGGTGGCGAGCGGATACAGGATCGGCGCCATGATCAAAAGGATCGACGACGGATCCATGACATTGCCGGCGGCGAGCAGAATGAGGTTCACCACCAGCAGGAAGGTCCAGACGCCGAGATTCTTGTCGATGATCCACGCTGCCATCTCCTGCGGGATCTGCTCATGGGTCATCAGGAACGAGAACAGCACCGCATTGGTGATGATGTAGAGCAGCATCGAACTCATCGACGCGGCCTGCAGCAGAACCTTCGGCACCTCGCTGAGCTTGAGTTCCTTGTAGACGAACACGGTGATGAAGAAGGCGTAGACCGCGGCGACCGCGGCGGCCTCGGTCGGCGTGAAAACGCCGCCATAGATGCCGCCGAGCACGATCGCGATCAGCGCCAGGCCCCAGAAACTCTCGCGGAACGCCAGGACCTGCTGGCTGAAGGTCGCCTTCACCATGCGTGGGTAATTGTTGCGCTTGGCGATGAACCAGGTGACCGCCGCCAGCATCAGCGCCAGCAGGATGCCGGGAACGATGCCGGCCATGAACAGCGCACCGATTGAGGTGTTGGTGGAGACGCCATACAGCACCAGGATGATCGACGGCGGCACCAGGATGCCGAGCGCGCCCGAGGTCGAGATCACGCCGACGCCGAACCGCTTCGGATAACCGTGCTCGACCATCGCCGGCATCATGATCGAGCCGATCGCTACCACGGTCGCGACGCTCGATCCGGAGATCGCGGCGAACATCGCGCAGGCCGCCACGCCGGCAAGGCCAAGCCCGCCGTTGAGATGGCCGACCACCGAGGTCGTGAACGCGATCATGCGCCGCGCGACCCCGCCGCGGGTCAGGAAGGTGCCGGCCAGGATAAAGAACGGGATCGCCATGATGCCGAAATTGTCGAGGCCGGAAAACAGCTTCAGGCCGACGCTTTCGATCGGCACCTCGGTCATGGTGAACAGGAAGGTCAGCACCGTGAGGCCGAGCGAAATCGAGATCGGCATGCCCGTCAGCATCAGGGCAAACAGCAGTCCGAAAATAATGGCCGCGCTCATCACGCCTCTCCGATCGCGATAGGCGCTTTGGCGCTGGTCACTTCAATGCCGTCGACATTGGTGGCGTCGTGGTGCGGCAGTTCGCCGGTCCGCCAATAGGCCCAGCAGACCTGGAGGAAGCGGAAGCACATCAGATACGAGCCGAGCGGGATGCAGGCGTAGACGATCCAGCTCGGCAGTTCGAGGTCCGGCGATACCTGGTCGGTGCCCATCAGCTCGACGACGAATTTTAATCCCATGCTGCCGACGATGGCGGTGAACAGCGCGCCGCCGAGCAGGCCGAACAGCACGACGCCCTTGCGCCAGGTGTCGTTGAGGCGGTTGATCAGCACGTCGACGCCGACATGGATGCCGGTGCGCACGCCGTAGGCGGCGCCGAACTTCGCCATCCAGATGAACATGTAGATGCACAATTCCTGCGACCAGGCGAGCCGGATCGGAAACAGGAACGGGTACAGGACGGGAATGTTGACCAGGAAGCGATGGACGACGGTGATGAAGGTCAGCAACGTCGCCGCGCCCATTAGCGCGGCGATGATGAATTCCTCAAGCCGGTCGAGAATACGTAACAACATCCATGTCCCCCCAAGAGACCTTAGCCCAATCGGGCGGCTTAGCGCCGCCCGACCATGTACCTCGTTCCGCGATCAGCCCGTCCGCGGACCATGACAGCGTTTGTCCACACTCGACGTCATCCTGAGGAGCGGCGTCTTCGCCGCTTCTCGAAGGATGGTGTTCAGCTCTGTGCTTGCGGCCATCCTTCGAGGCTCGCAAGAGCTCGCACCTCACGGGTGAACGCAATTGCGTTCATCCCGGGGATGACGGCCGAGATAGTTTCAGTGCCTCGATAGCGGGACACACCAAAACCGTCATCCTTTAAGGTGCCACGTCTTCCCGGGTCTCGAAGGATGACGGAAGAGCCCTAGTTTATCGGGCTACGGCCGGTTTCCTTGAGGAATTCGTCGATCAAGGGCTGACCGACCCGCGACGCCACGTCCTTGTAGACCGGCATCATCGCCTTGCGCATCGCCTCGTCCTGCTCAGGCGTCAGCGAAAGAATCTCGCTCTTGCCGGACTTCTTGATCAGATCGAGCGCGTCATCATTATCCTTGGCCGATGCATTGTTGCCGAACTCGGTGGCTTCCTTCATCGCCTTGGTCAACTGTTCCCGGATGTCGGCCGGCAGGCCGTCCCAGAACTTCTTGTTCACGACCACCACGTAGCCGATATAGCCGTGATTGGTGGTCGTCATGAACTTCTGCACTTCATGCATCTTCTGGGTGTAGATGTTCGACCAGGTGTTTTCCTGTCCATCGACCACGCCGGTCTGCAACGCCTGATAGACGTCGGAGAACGCCATCACCTGCGGGATCGCGCCGAGCGTGCGGAACTGGGCTTCCAGAACCTTCGATGACTGGATGCGGAACTTGAGCCCCTTGTAGTCCGACGGCTCCAGCAGCTTCTTGTTGGCGCTCATCTGCTTGAAGCCGTTGTCCCAGTACGCGAGGCCGGTCATGCCCTTGGAGTCCAGCAGCTTGAGCAGCCGGGCGCCGAGCGGACCGTCGGTGACTTTGCGCAGCGTCTTGAGGTCGGGCAGGATGTAGGGCAGATCGAACACCTCGAATTCCTTGATGCCGATCGGCCCGAACTTGGAGTTCGACGGCGCCAGCATCTGCACCGCGCCCAGTTGCAGGGCTTCGAGTTCTTCCTTGTCCTTGTAGAGCGTCGAGTTCGGATAGACCTCGATCTTGACCTTGCCGTCGGTGTATTTCTCGGCCAGTTCCTTGAACTTGTCGGCGGCCTTGCCCTTCGGCGTATCGGAGGCGACGACGTGGCTGAACTTGATCACGATCGGCGCTTGCGCCGACGCCGGGCCGCTCGATAATCCCGTCAATGCCAATGCCGCGACCGATGCCGCAGCCAAAATCAATTTACGCATGTTTCCTCCCGCGCGAATATTAACGAGGTGCGCTTCGACGCAGCCCCAGCCTTGCCTGCGGCACCAATACAGACAAGCCGCTGCAAATGCCATTGCCCCTTTAGCAGGGGCTATTTTGTCGGTTTTGTTGCAGTGCAAAACGAGACGTCAGCCTCGATTGCACCTCGCGATTCCCTCTCGACGGCGTTGCTGCCTTTCGAAAACCCGTCACGACATATGCCGAGGATATGCCGAGCACATGCCGAAGATATGCGAAGCCGATTTTCCATTCGGATTTGCTGGCAGGTGTGGTTGTGGCCGTCTAATGGTCGTTGGCTAACGCTCCATTCTCCGGGTGAGAATGCTGTCGCGTTTCAACCTCGGTGCCGTGCGGCGGTGTCGGCGCCTGAGCCTTCCCCTTCCGGCTCCTGACCCTCCGCCGCCTGCAAATGATCGAGCATCAGGCGCCCGGTGGTCGATAGCTGGCGCGAGCAGCGGACCACGATCTTGAGCTCGCGTCGCGCCCATTCGTCGCGCAAGGGAATCGCGCGCAGGTTCATCCCGGCGCCGATCACCTCGAAGGCGCGATCCGGAATGAGGCCAATGCCCATATTGGCCTGCACCATCCGGCACACCGCGTCGAACCCCGGCACGTTGATGCGCAGCCGCATCGACTTGCCCGCCTCCGTCGCCGCGTATTGCGAGCGCAGGTAGATCGAACTCGCGGCATGCAGGCCGATATGATCGAAATCCAGCGTTTCAGCGAATGACAACCGATCGTGGCCCGCGAGCGGATGATCCGGCCGCACCACCACGACGAGATGATCGGTGCGATAATGGAATCCCTCTAAACGGCGGGTCTCGGCGGCGGCCGAGCAGATGCCGATCTCGGCCGCCCCCTCCTCGATGCCGCGCACCACCTGCCCGCTTGGCCGCTCCTGGAGGTCGACCCGCAGCAATCCGTGGGCCTGGAAAAACGCCGAGAGATCCTCGGGCAGGAACTGCACGATCGCCGACAGGTTCGCGAGCATGCGGACATGACCGCGCACGCCATTGGAATATTCGGCGAGTTCAATCGCGATCTTCTCGACATTGAGCAGCGTGACGCGAGCGTGGTGCAGCAGGGCTTCGCCCGCCGGCGTCAGCGCCATGCCCTTCGCCAAGCGCTCGAACAGGCTGACCCCGAACGCAACCTCGAAATCGTTCATCCGCTTACTGACCGCGGAGGCCGCGATGCCTTCGCGCGCCGCCGCCCGCGTCAGGTTTTTTTCCTCGCACACCGCGATGAACAATCGCAACGTGGTGAGATCGATGCGCCGCAGCAGCGCGTTGTCGGCGGCGCCAAGCGTGCGTTGCGTTGACGGTGAATCGAGATCGACGGATACGAGCGGCATCTGAAGCGTTTCCGAGCCTGGTGAATAAGCGAGCCTACCCGCATCGGTCACGGCAAAAATCCCAATTTCATGCCGATTGGTCCCTTCAATTGGGAAATGATTCCAATACGCGGCCTCGATAATGAATTTCGTCTCAATCGGGGGGATTTGCGTCAGCATCGAACATGAAGCCGCCTTCTCGCGGCGCGATGCGCCCGAGGTTTGCACGAACATTACTCCCCGAAAGAAAGGGAGCAGGGAAAGCCGGGTGCGCGCTGCACCCGCGGTCTCGCGTGCCAGAATGCACATAGCAAACGCACACGAGCATACAGGTTCAGCGGAAGCAGTCCGGCTTTCCCTGCGCAACGGTTTTAACGGCTTATTTCGTGCTCTCCCCGGCGACCAGGCTTTGTTGACACCGTCGCCTTGCGGAAGCTGGCACATCGCGAGCCCGGTCGGGCTGGATGCACCTCCACAAGACTTGACGCCGGCAAAGGGGCGTCAGGACCACACGACTTCGCCGTCCGCAACCTGTGTCATTCGTCTGCGCGCCCGGTTGCCGCTCACGGGAAACCCGCCCTGCGACCACCTCTCGCGCCTGACACCGTCGCGTCCACCGCATCCCAACCCACGTTCGTGACGATCGCGAAACGCCCCTCGCTCGGGCGGGATGGCAAGAAATAAGCAACTGAGTTGGGTAAAAAACAAAGCGGAATATTTTTCGCGCAGGGGCTGGACAGGATTCAGCGGGCGAAGGTGATTTGCCCGTCGGGCGGGGAACTCGCCGCGATCAGCGGTCAGATTGGTGTCGCTCTTCACCAAAGGTCAACGCAGCTTGAGGACTCTCGCGCATCAGATTCATGATTGATGCACCCATCCTGGTTTGCCTTTACGAAAGCCACCGACTACAGGCTATCGAGACAGGAAGAGTTCGACGCCAGAGGTGCAGCAATGATCCGCGCCACGGTACTCCGTGCACTTGTGCTGATGGCGGCCTTTGCCGCGGGGTTGACGCCGGTCGCCTGCCTTGGCGAAACCGGCAATCCGTTGCCGGCCAAGGCAACCAGGGAGCTGCCGGCCGAGTTGCTCGCGCTGCTCCGGCAAAAGAACATGCCGAAATATTCGCCGATCGTGATGCGCGTTTTCAAGGAAGAGGCGGAGCTCGAAGTCTGGAAACAGGACACCAGCGGCCTTTTCCAGATCCTCAAGACCTATCCGATCTGTCGGTGGTCGGGCGATCTCGGGCCGAAGTTGCAGGCGGGCGACCGTCAGACTCCAGAGGGGTTTTATTCGATTACGCCCGGGCTGATGAATCCCAACTCCAACTACTATCTTGCGATCAACACCGGCTTTCCCAACAGCTTCGACAAAGCCAACAAGCGCGACGGCAGCTTGCTCATGATCCACGGCGACTGCTCATCGAGCGGTTGCTATGCGATGACCGACGAACAGATCAGCGAGATCTACGCGCTGGCGCGCGACTCATTCCTCGGTGGCCGGCCGTCATTTCAGGTCCAGGCCTATCCGTTCCGCTTGACGCCGGCGAACCTGGCGCGGCATCGAACCAGTCCGAACCTGGCCTTCTGGAACATGCTCAAGATCGGCAACGATCACTTCGAGACGACGCATCTCGAACCCAAAGTAGATGTGTGCGATCGCCTCTATGTCTTCGATTCGCAACCTCCGCCCAATTCGCACACCCCGCTTGTGTTCAATCCCACCGGTAAATGCCCCGCCTTTGTCGTCAATCCGCAAATCGCGCGGCGGGCGCTGGAGAAACAACGCGCCGACGAGCTCGAATACGCGCAATTGCTGCAAGACAACGTGCCAGCCGCGCCGATCTACAGCGGACTGGACGGCGGAATGAACAAGGCCTTCCTCGCACGGTTTCCGGGCAGAATAATGCTTGCGAAAGTGCTGCCCTATGCATCTTATCTGCCGCACCTGCCACCGATCCCCTGGGCCGACACCGATGGCTCGGTGACGCGTAAATGGTTCGGCGCCTCGTTCGCCAAACCGATGGTGTGTGATCTGGCGCGTGCCAGCTTCCTGTCGAGCGTCCTGGCAGCACACCGGTGCTGAACCGCTGGGTCTGCTTCCGCCTTGCCGCGATGCCGGGCGAGGGTTGCCGGCAACCATCGCCACTGCTGGCGGCGCTCACATCGCTGGCGGCGCCTGGAAACTCGGCTATAGTTTCGTGCCATGGAGCAGCAAGCGACAGAGACGGAAGTTTTGGGCAACGCCATCGTCGAGTGGCTGGCCGATGAGGCGTTGCAGGATTCCGAGCCCGCGACACTCTGCAACGAATTGTGCCTGCGCCTGCGTGGCGTCGGCCTGCCGCTGGCGCGCTTCCATGTGGCCTTCCGGGTGCTGCACCCGCTCTATGACGCCAGCACGCTGAACTGGACGGCCGGGAAGGGCGTCGTCGTCGAACATTTTCGTCCTGAAGAGAGCGGAAATGATCGGTTCGTGCGCGGCCCGCTCGGTCATATTCTGGCCCACCGGCTGCCGGCGTTTCGTCGTCGGCTGACCGGTGACACGGCGCTCTTGGATTTCGATATGCTCGATGAATTACGCGCGATGGGCGGCACCGATTATATTGCCTTCCGGGTGGGCTTCGATCGCGTGAGTGAAACCGGTATCATCTGTTCCTGGCTCGGCGACCGCGCGTCCGGGTTTACCGATGGCGAAATCGTGCAATTGCAGCGCGTGACCCGCGAACTCGGCATCGCGCTGAAGTCGAAGATCGAACGCAACGTCGCGCAGAACATCGCGCACGCCTATCTCGGCAAGCGCGCCGGCCAGGCCGTGCTCAACGGCTCGATCCGGCGCGGCGACGGAGAAAAGATCACCGCCGCCTTGTGGTACAGCGATCTGCGCCGCTCGACGGAACTTTCCGACCGGCTCTCGGCCGAGGCCTTCCTTGATCTGCTTGGCCGCTATTTCGAGATGACCGCAGCTTCAGTACTGGATCACGGCGGCGAAGTGGTCTCGCTGATCGGCGACGCGGTTCTTGGCCTGTTTCGCATCGAGGGCGCGCCCGAGGAGGCCTGCGGCCGGGCGCTCGCGGCCGCCAACGAAGCGCGCCGCCGGCTCGGCCTGCCATCAACTGCGGAGGCCGACCTCGCATTCGATTTCGGCATCTCGCTTCACCTCGGCGAGGTCATCTACGGCAATGTCGGGGTGCCCGAACGTCTGCAATTCACCCTGGTCGGATCCGCGGTCAACGAAGTCGTTCGCGTGCAGGACCTCACCAAGACGCTGGGCCATCCGGTTCTCGCGACCGGGCCTTTTGCCGATGTGGTGGCGTGTCCGTGGCAGCCGCTCGGCGAGCACACCTTGCGCGGGCTCGACAAGCCGATGCCGATCCTGACCCCGGGAGAGCCAACGCTGCGGTGATCGAGGAGGCGAAAATGAAAATCGTTCTCTCTGTGGTGATCTTCGTGTTTTACTTTTTGGTACCGTTCGAAGTTGGGAGCGCATCGTGCCGCGAGCGAGCGCTCAATTGCGTCACGCGATGGGGCGCACCGCGCAACGCCTGCTACGATTCGTTCAGGTTGGCCGCCTGCGAAAAGACCGGAAAATACGTCGCGCCCAACGGTAACGTCTGGCCGGCGATCCGCCCGGAAAATGCAGATCAAATCAATCGCTGACCGCTGCGAAACGGACGCCGCATCGCGGCGCCTTTTTTCCCCTATTTCGCGTATCGGGAAAAAATCTGTGTCAGCAACGGCTCGATTCGAGATAATTCACCCAGATGCGCGGCGGACAGATCGGCCAGATATTTCTCGGCCCGGCGCGTCAGCTTCAGTAGAATGCGCCGATGATCGGCTGGATCGACGACACGCTTGACCAGTTCCGCAGCAACCAGCCGATCGATCAGCCCCACCGCGGTGTGATGCTTGACGCGTAACCGTTCAGCGAGATCGCCGATCGCAACCGGCGCGCCGCCCGGATAGCCCCGGATCGCCAGCAGTGCCTGATGCTGTTGCGGCACCAGCCCGATAGCCTTGGCGGCATCCTGGCTGAATTCCAGGAAACAGCGGATCTGGTAGCGGAACTCGGACAGCGCCTCATAATCCGCCTGCGTCGGCAGTCGTTGGCGGCCTCCAGCAGAGGGTTTCTCGCGTTTTTTCATTGCTGCCATTCGGCTTCCTGATCGAGCTTGATTATATCGCAATGCGATATAAAAGGACAGCATCATTTCCCTATTCTAGGCCAGCATCCCCATGAGCGTTCTTTCCGCCAAATCGAAGATTCCCGTCAAAGCCGGTCACCATCTCGGCGACTTCACCACCAACCCGCGTGTGCTGGTGATTGCGGGAATTGCCGTGATCGTGGCGACCGCGGGTGTGCTGGCCGGGGTCGGCCTGCTTCAGCTGATCAAGCTTGCCACCAACATCGCCTATTTCGGCCGCTTCAGTGTCGCCGAAGTGAGGTTGCAGGACTCGCCGCTCGGCCTCTGGGCCGTCGGCGTGCCGGTGGTCGGCTCGCTCATCATCGGCCTGATGGCCCGCTTCGGCAGCGAGAAGATCCGTGGCCACGGCATCCCCGAAGCCATCGAGGCGATCCTGCTGGGCCGCTCCCGGCTCGATGCCAAGGTCGCCATTCTCAAGCCGCTTTCATCGGCGATCGCGATCGGCACCGGCGGCCCGTTCGGCGCCGAAGGCCCGATCATCATGACCGGCGGCGCGATCGGCTCGCTGATCGCGCAGATGCTTCCGGTCAGCGACAACGAGCGCAAGACATTGCTGGTGGCGGGTGCCGCGGCCGGCATGACCACCGTGTTCGGGACACCGATCGCTGCCATCATGCTCGCGGTCGAATTGCTGCTGTTCGAATGGACGCCACGCAGCTTCATTCCGGTCACCGTCGCCGCCGTCGTCGCCATGGTGGAGCGAAGCTTTCTTCATATGCCGGCGCCGCTGTTTCCGTTCGGCGGCAGCGTGGAGATTTCGCTGCTTCAGCTTGGCGCGTGGGTGCTGGTCGGAATTCTCGCGGGGCTGTTGTCCGGCGTTCTGACGCAAATGGTCTATGGCTGCGAAGATCTTTTCCTCAAACTTCCGATCCACTGGATGTGGTGGCCGCTGATCGGCGGCCTGGTGGTCGGCATCGGCGGCCTGGTCGACCCGCACGCCCTCAGCGTCGGATACGACAATATTTCGGGGATGCTGCAAGGCGACATCGTGCCGAAGGCAGCCCTGTTGTTGCTGGTCGTCAAGGCGATCATCTGGTCGGTCGCGCTCGGCTCCGGCACGTCAGGCGGCGTGCTGGCGCCGCTCTTGATCATGGGCGGCGCCATGGGCACCGCGCTCAGTTTCTATCTGCCGCAGGCGAGCCCCGGCTTCTGGGCGCTGCTGGCGATGGCCGCGACCATGGGCGGCACCATGCGCTCGCCGCTGACCGCGACATTCTTCGCCGTCGAACTGACCGGCAATACGCATGTGCTGCTGCCGCTGATCGCGGCCTGCGGCACCGCCCATGCCGTGACCGTTCTCTTGATGCGACGCTCGATCCTGACCGAGAAGGTGGCGCGGCGCGGCCACCATCTGGTGCGCGAATATCGCATCGATCCGTTTGCGCTGACCCAGGTGCGCGAGGTCATGACCACGGATGTCGAGACCGTGCCGTCCACCATGACGCTGCACCATGCCGCGGCGTTCCTCACCAACCCGCGGACAAATCACCCGAGCTTCCCGGTGGTGGATGAAAACGAGCACGTGCTTGGCATCATCGACCCGCCATCGGTGCTGCGCTGGCGGCGGGCGGGCAAGCACCGCACCACCACGCTGCACGCGCTGCTTGCGGGCGGCAAGATCACCTTTGCCTATCCGGACGAATATCTGGCGGGTCTCGCCGACCGCCTCTCGCAGGTCAACGTCGCGCACCTTCCGGTGATTTCGCGCGAGGATCGGCGGCTGGTCGGATATATCGGCTGGAAGGATCTGATGCGGGTGCGCGCCAAGCTGCAAGCCGAAGAAAGCGAGACCACCTCGTTCTTTCGGTTCGGGCGCGGATGATTCCGGATCGACCCTCCTGACGCAAAACGCGACGCCGAGGGCGCCGCGTTCTAAATTTGGCCGGCGAGATCAGACCTTGATCTGGGCGCCCGGCGTGGAACGCGAGATCTCGAGTTCTTCCGCGTTCATATCCGCCGACACGTCCGCGAACAACGGCGTGCTCAGATAGCGCTCGCCGGTGTCCGGCAGCATGCAAAGAATGTTCGCGCCTTTTTCGGCTTCGGCCGCGATCTTGAGCGCGCCGGCGAAGGTAGCGCCCGAGGTGATTCCGACGAAGATGCCTTCTTGTTTCGCGAGATCCTGGCTGCACTTGATGGCATCGGGTCCGGCTATGGGAAGAATCTGGTCGATGACGTCCATCGCCACCGCGTCGCCGGCAATCTTCGGAATGAAGTCCGGTGTCCAGCCCTGCATCGGATGCGGCTTGAACGTCGGATGCGCCGCCGCCGGCGTACCGTCGGGGTTGCGCGACTGCGCGATGCCGCTGGCCAATAGCTGGGCATCGCTCGGTTCGCACACGATGATCTTGGTTGCCGGGCTCTCCTTGGCCAGCACCCGGGCGACGCCGTTCAACGTGCCGCCGGTGCCATACCCCGTCACCCAATAGTCCAGCCGATCTCCGGCAAAATCGTCAAGAATCTCGCGCGCCGTGGTGCGCGCGTGAATCTCCGGATTGGCTTCATTCTCGAATTGCCGGGTCATGAACCAGCCGTGCGCCTTGGCCAGCTCGATGCATTTGTTGATCATGCCCACGGCACGTTCCGCGGCAGGCGTCACGATCACCCTGGCGCCGAGGAACCGCATCAGCTTGCGCCGTTCGACACTGAACGGCTCCGCCATGGTGATCACGAGCGGATATCCCTTGGCGGCGCAGACCATGGCGAGGCCAATTCCGGTATTTCCGCTGGTGGCCTCGACCACCGTCTGGCCGGGCTTCAGCTCTCCGGATTTTTCCGCCGCCTCGATCACGCCCAGAGCCAGCCTGTCCTTGACCGAGCCGAGCGGGTTGAAAGCTTCAATCTTGACAAAAAGATTGACGCCCTTGGGCGCCAGCCGATTGATCCGCACCACCGGTGTATTGCCAATCGTCTCAAGGATACTCTGATATTTCCGTCCCATGATGGCTCTCCCGACATTGCCTTTGGCGCAACCTGCACCAATGCAGATCATAACGCTATCGTCTTATGTCAGGCGGGGCGCCGCGCGGTTCAAAACCGCTGACAGCGCCGATAGCGCAGGCTTTGCGGATCGGCGCGTTCGCGTCATCCTTCGTCTAGCCCTGCCCGGCGGCCTCCAGGATCAGTTTCGCGATCTCGTCGGGGTGCGAGATCAGCGCGAGATGGCTCGCCTTCACCTCGATGGTCTTGGCGCCCATGCGCTTGGCCATGAAGCGTTCGAGATCGGGGTTGATGGTGCGGTCTTCGGTCGAAACCGCGTAGAAGCTCGGCTTCGAGCGCCAGGCCGCCTGCGTGGTCTTGCCGGCAAGCAACGCCTTCTGGAATGGCTGCTGCACCGCATAGAGCACTTTCGCCTTGGCTTCCGGCAGGTCGCCGGCGAAATCGCGCAGGAAGGCTGCTTCGCTGAGACGTCCTTCGTCGCCGTCGAACACGATGCCGGCGGACGCCGGCGGCGTCGGATAGGTCTTGGCCAGTGCGGTGTAATCCTCGCCCGCGTCCGGCGCCCGCGCCGCCACATAAACCAGCGCCGAGACGTTCGGATGCATCCCGGCCTCGCTCACGATCATTCCGGAGAACGAATGCCCGACCAGCACGGTCGGACCATCCTGCCGCGCCAGCACGCGCTCCGCCGAAGCGACCGCCTCCGGCAGCGTCGTCAACGGGTTTTGCACGGCGGTGGCATTGAGCCCCGCCTTCTGCAATCGCGCGATCACCTCGGACCAGCATGAGCCGTCGGCGAACAGCCCATGCACGAGAACGACGTTGCGGGCCTTCGGTGCGGGTGCGGCGACAGCGGCATGGCCCGCAAGAAGTGTGGTGGCGGCGCCCGCGGCCACCACGCCCACGAATGCGCGTCTGTTCATGGCATGCGCGTTGCGAACATCGTCTGGGCTCGTCATATCAGTCATCCTTTGCGTCAAGTTGGAGTTGGCTATCTCTGAAATTTTGCCGTCCTCGGTCGCTTCATGAGAGCTTCTCGCCCAGGCTTTTCTTGTCTCTATGTTCGAAAGCCGGAGCAGCATTGTTACGCGAATGTCACGGCGTCGTGACTGCGTGAGACCCCTGGTTCGGCGTCGAAACCGGATCGGCGGCCAGCAGCGCATCGACCTCGGCGGCACGCATCACCGTTCCGTCATTGACGAACGCCTCATGGTTGCGCTCGATCGTGGCGACATCATAGAGGTAGTTCACCATGATGCCGAACGATTCCGCGATGCCGCGGGCTGCGGTGTTGCCGAGCCAGTTGATCCGTTCCAGGCGCGCGCCGTTTCCCAGATGAAAGCGCGCCACCGGATCAGCGCGATCCTCGGCCGAGGCGCGGCGGGTCAAATAGCTTGCGCAGACGCGCATGATGGTCTGCTTCAGCGATGGATCGCCTCTCGCGATTTCGAGCCATCCGGGACCGGTCTCGGTTCGGGCCAGCGCTGCGATCGCGGGATCGTCGTTCGCTGCGGCGCGCCGGGTCAGCCATCGCCGGAATCCCGGCACCGGTGACAATGTCGAGAACTGACGAAGATGCGGCAGTTCAGCCTTCAACTCCTCGACCACCTGCTTGATCAGGAAATTGCCGAAAGAGATTCCGCGCAAACCGTCCTGACAATTGGAGATCGAATAAAAGATCGCGGTGTCGGCGCGCGAGGCCCGTTCGCGGGCGGCATCGTCGTCACCCTCCTGGACCAACAGCGGCTGAACGGCGCCGGCCAATCCCTCGACCAGCGCCACTTCCACGAAAATCAGGGGATCGTCCGGCAGTGCCGGGTGAAAGAAGGCAAAGCAGCGACGGTCCGGCGCCAGCCGGCGTCTCAGATCGTCCCAGCCATGGATCTCATGCACCGCTTCATAGGCGATCAGTCTTTCGAGCACGACGGCCGGAGAGCGCCAGTCGATGCGGCGCAGTTGCAGAAAGCCGCGGTTGAACCATGACGCGAACAGATGCTTGAGATCGCTGTCGAGCGGCCGCAGTTCCGGCTCCGCGCGCAAACGTCCGTCGATTTCCTTGCGCATGGCCACCAGGGCGCTGGTGCCGCCGGGAGCCATGTTCATCCGTCGCAACAGTTCCTGCCGCGGCGGATCGGCGGCCTGCGCCAGCGACGCGGCGGCTTCGGCCGACGGCTGCGACAGATAAGTCTCCGCCGCAGCACGAAGGTGCGTTGCATCGGGCGTAAAGCCGGTCGCGAGAAATCGCTGAAACTTCCGGCGATCCTCCGCGGCAAGCTTGCGAAGCACGTCGTGCAGTTGGCGGGCGATCGCCGCACCGGAGGCTTCGCCGCGTTGCGACAGCAGCGACGTCGCAAGCGCTTCGGCGCGGCCGAGTTGGCCAGTCGCAGCGGTCGATGTTTCCACAACATTCGGTGTCATTTCACTCTCCTCTGGCTCAACTGGCCGTGCCGGGCTTGCCGGCTTCTGCGCCGGCCGTGGCATGCTTGCGGAATTTGGCCGGCGGCGCGTACAGGCCGCCGGACGCGGTCACGAGATCGTCGATGGTTTGCGCCGCGAGCAGCTCGCGCCTGGCATCCCTCACGTCGATGCCGAGGTCGGATGGCAGCATCACGATGCCGCGTGCGCGCAGCTCGCGTGTCATGTCCGGCGACTGCGCTTGGCCGAACTCAGTGTCGCCCGCGATGGCGCGCAGCGCCCCTTCCCGTTCCGCCAGCGAACGGCACAGCAAAAGATTTGCAACGCCCTTTTCGGTGATAACGTGAGTAACGTCGTCGCCATAGACCATCACCGGCGGCACGGCGAATCCCGCCGACGCTGCGAGGTCGACCGCGTCGAGCCGCTCCACGAAGCTCGGCGTGCCGTCCGGCTGGCGGGTGTCGACCATCTGCACGACGAGCTTGCGGCCGCGTGTCGTGTCGCCCGCCTGCTGGCCTGCGCGCAGCCAGGCCGGACTGGAATGCCGGCGCCCTCGCGCATCGGCGCCCATGTTGGGCGCGCCGCCGAAGCCTGCGATCCGTCCCTTGGTTGCCGTCGAACTGTTGCCCTGGGCATCGATCTGAAGGGTCGCGCCGACGAACAGGTCACAGGCATATTGGCCGGCCACCTGGGCCAACGCGCGGTTCGATCGCAGATTGCCGTCTGCGCCGACGGGAAAGATGTCGGCGCGTTGCGACACATAGCGCTCCATTCCGAGCTCGGATCCGAAGCAATAGACCCCCTCGACGAAGCCGGCCTCGATCGCCGGGATCAGCGTCGGGTGCGGATTGAGCACGAAGTTGGTTGCGACCTTGCCCTTGAGGCCGCGCGCGGCGCCGAAGGTCGGCAGGATCAATTCGATCGCCGCGGTCGCATAGCCGATGCCGTGATTGAGCCGGCGGATTTCGTAGGGCTCGTAGACCGCGGCGATCGCCATCATCGCCATCAAGATCTTGTCTTCGCGAATTTTGGCGGGATCGCGCGTGAACAAGGGCTCGATCGCATAAGGCGTCGGGCTCTGCACCACGACATCCACCCAGCCGCCGGGAATGTCGACCCGCGGCAGATGGTCGACGATCTCATTGACCTGCGCCACCACGACGCCGCCGCTGAACGCCGTGGCCTCGACGATCACGGGCGTGTCTTCGGTGTTCGGCCCGGTATAGAGGTTGCCGTGCCGGTCGGCCTTGTCGGCGACGACCAGCGCCGCGCGCGGCGTCAGATCCACCAGCATGCGGGCATAGAGTTCGAGATAGGTGTGGATCGCGCCGATCTTCAGCGAGCCGGACGCGACCAGTTCGGCCAGCTTGCGGCTTTGCAGGCCGGCAAAGGAAAAATCCAGCCGGTTGGCGATGCCCCGCTCGAACACGGCAATATGATCTGATAGCGCCAGCACCGACTGCACCATGTGCAGATCATGCAGGCGCGCCGGATCGGCTTTGGCGAGGCTTGCTGCGAGGAAGTCGGCCTGCTTCTGGTTGTCGCCTTCGATCGCGACCCGGTCGCCGGGCTCGATGACCGCCTCGAGCAATTCCGTGGTCCGCTGCGGCGGACAGATCTTCGAGCCGGCGCCGCATATCGCGGCGGCCCTGGCCAACCGTTCACTGCGGTTCGCGGCGCGCTTCCCCGATGCTGCTGTCATCGTCATCTCCTCTAGCGTTGCCATTTCACGACCAAAACCTAGGCCTGCCGGATTGATTACAGAAGCGATATTTTGTAATATGATTGATCGTATAATTGGATCAATCGCCATGATGGAATTCGAACTGCTGCGCTCGTTTGTTGCGGTGGCGGAATGCGGCGGCTTCCACCGCGCCGCCGAACAGCTCAACCTCACGCAATCCACCGTGAGCCAGCAGATCAAACGGCTCGAGCTCATCACCAAGCGGCCGCTGTTTCGCCGCACCACCCGAACGGTCGCCCTGACCGATGACGGCGAGATGCTGCTGGGTGATGCCCGCCGCCTGTTGCAACTGGAAGAAGCCGCGCGCCGCCGCCTGGCCGCCCCGCCTCTGTCAGGCACCGTGCGCCTTGGCGCGGTCGAGGAAGTCGCTAGCGGTTCGTTGCCGCTGGCCCTGGGCCGGTTCGCCAGTTCGCATCCGAATGTGAAGCTTGAAGTCCAGATCGGCGTCAGCGCGCCGCTGATCGAGCAACTCGACGCCGGGAAACTGGATGTGGTGCTCGCCAAGCGCCCGCGGGGGACATCGAGGGGACGCTTGATGTGGCGGGAGCCGATGGTATGGGCCGCTGCGGAAACATTCGAACTTGTCGCGGATGCCGCGCTGCCATTGGCGCTATATCGCGAGCGTTCGGTCACACGCGACGCGGCGCTGACGGCGCTACGCGACAGCGAATGGACATGGCAGATCGTCTACACCAGCCCCAGCCTGACCGGGGTCCGCGCTGCCGCGCTGGCCGGTCTCGCGATCACGCCACTTCCGGCAAGCGCGGTTACTGCCGGACTTCGCGTGCTCGGCGTCGAAAGCGGCTTGCCGGCTTTGCCGGATCTCGAGTCTGCGATCTACGAAAGGAAGCGGCCCGACGCCGCAGCGTCGGCGCTCGCCGCGGTGCTGTTCTCGCTCGGCCAGGCTCTGGTTCGACCGGCCATCGGTTGAGACCTTTTCTCATTCCAATGCGCGTTGAGCTTGATGTCGATCGTCGCTTCATTGCTGCTGCGAACATTACGTTACGCGATCGGAAACGATCAGAAATCGTTTGAAGATTTTTTGGCCACAACTGCCCAGTAGTTGCCATCTGGGGCAGCAAGGGCGCGTTGCGGATGAATGTTGGAATGCGAGTACGGGGAGGCCTGCTGGCCACTCTGCTTCTGTTCGCCGCGCCGGTGGCTGGCACGCTGGCCGCCATGGTGATGTCTTCGCCTGCCGCCGCGCAAACCGTGGCCACGATCGAAGTCGAAGGCAACCGTCGCGTCGAAGTCGAGACCATCCGCTCCTATTTCAAGCCCGGGTCCGATGGACATCTTGACCAGGGCACGATCGATGACGGCCTGAAGGCCTTGATCGAGACCGGCCTGTTCCAGGACGTCAAAATCAACAACGTCCACGGCCATCTGGTGGTGAGCGTCGTTGAAAATCCGGTGATCGGGCGCGTTGCCTTCGAAGGCAACAAGAAGGTCAAGGACGAGCAGCTTTCGGCGGAAGTGCAGTCCAAGCCACGCGGAACGTTTTCGCGACCGATGGTGCAGTCCGATGCCGAGCGTATCGCAGAGATCTATCGCCACTCCGGCCGCTATGATGTTCACGTTACGCCTGAGATCATCGAGCAGCCGAACAATCGGATCGACCTGATCTTCACCATCACCGAGGGTGAGAAGACCGGCATCAAATCGATCGAGTTCATCGGCAACGTCGCCTATTCGTCCTATCGCCTCAAGGACGTCATCAAGACCCGCGAGTCGAACCTGCTGAGCTTCCTCGGCGGTAACGACGTCTACGATCAGGACCGCATCGAGGCCGACCGCGACCTGATCCGTCGCTTTTACCTGAGCCACGGTTTCGCCGATGTGCAGGTGGTGGCCGCGCTGACCGAATATGATCCGGACAAGAAGGGTTTTCTGGTCAGCTTCAAGATCGAGGAAGGCCAGCAGTATCGGGTTGCCTCCGTCAACTTCCAGTCCAGCATCGCCACGCTCGACGGCAATACACTATCGAGTTTCTCGCGGGTCTATGTCGGATCGCTCTACAACGCCGAGGCGCTCGAGAAATCCGTCGAGGAAATGCAGATCGAGGCGTCGCGACGCGGTTATGCCTTCGCCGTGGTGAAGCCGCGTGGCGACCGCAATTTCGAGGCACATACCGTTTCGATCATTTTTACCATCGACGAAGGCCCGCGGACCTACATCGAGCGCATCAACATCAAGGGCAACACGCGTACCCGAGAATACGTTATCCGCCGCGAATTCGATATTTCCGAGGGCGATGCCTATAATCGCGCGCTGGTCGATCGCGCCGAACGCCGCCTGAAAAACCTCGACTTCTTCAAGACCGTCAAGATCACGACCGAACCTGGCTCATCGAGCGATCGGGTGGTGCTCATTGTCGATCTGGAGGAAAAGTCCACCGGCGACTTCTCGGTATCCGGCGGTTACTCGACCACCGACGGCCCGCTGGCCGAGGTCAGTATTTCCGAGAAGAACTTCCTCGGCCGCGGCCTGTTCGCAAAGGCATCAGTCACCTACGGCGAATACGCACGCGGTGTGTCGCTGTCGTTCGTCGAGCCGTATCTCCTGGACTACCGCGTCGCCGCCGGGCTTGACGTGTACTATCGCCAGCAGCTTGCCAACGACGATATTTCGTATGGCACCACGACCATCGGCTTCTCGCCGCGATTGGGATTTGCGCTGCGCGAGGATCTGTCGTTGCAACTGCGCTATTCGCTCTATCAGCAGTCCATCACGCTGCCGTCCACGCTCGACAATTGCGACAATTTGGCCGGACCGAATTTCCTGCCGACGCCGACCTATATCAATCAAGTCTTGGGCGGCGTCGACCCGACCGGCAACAGTCAGAATGGCTTCGTGCCGGGCTGTTTGGCGGACGGTGAATCGTCGCTACCGGTTCGCGAGGAGCTGACACAGGGCGCGGAATGGGTTTCGTCGGTCGGCTACACGCTGAACTACAACACGCTGGACAACAACAAGAACCCGACCGACGGCCTGCTGCTCGACTTCAAGCAGGACTTCGCCGGCGTTGGTGGCGACGTCAGTTACCTGAAGTCCACCATCGATGGGAAGTATTACGCGCCGCTGGTCGCCGACATCGTCGGCATCGTCCACGTGCAGGCCGGTACCCTGAACCAAGTGGGTAGCAGCCCGCTTCGCATGCTGGACAACTTCCAGATGGGACCCAATCTGGTCCGCGGCTTTGCACCCAACGGTATCGGGCCGCGCGATCTCACCTTCTTCCCCTTCACGGGGACGGGCGATGCGCTCGGCGGTACCAAATACTGGGGTGCGTCAATGGAATTCCAGATGCCGTTCTGGTTCCTGCCGAAGGAAGTCGGCCTCAAGGGCGCGGTCTATGCTGACGCGGGATCGCTGTGGGATTATCAGGGGCCGACCTCGAATGCCGCCACCGGTGAAATCAATGGCCTGGTCAACGGCAAGTATTGCTCGTGCGCGATGGTATATGATGACAGCAACGTCGTCCGTTCGTCGGTCGGCATCGGCTTGATCTGGGCGTCTCCGTTCGGCCCGCTGCGCTTCGACTATGCGATCCCGATCACCCAGGGCAAATACGACGTCGTGCAGCAGTTCAAATTCGGCGGCGGCACGTCGTTCTGATTGAACCGTGCAGCGCAGATTCTCGCTTCACCTCTCCCATCCAACTCGGGCATGCCCGAGTTGGATGGGAGAGGTCGAATTGCTCCGGCGATGCGAAGCATCGTCCGGCGCAATTCGGGTGAGGGGTTACGGTCTCTCGTTTCCCTCAGCCCCTCACCCGAAATTCGCTTTGCGAATTTCGACCTCTCCCCGATGGGGAGAGGTGGGCTGAACTCCGCGAGCAGAACGAGCGATCAGCTCGCCGCTTGCGCCGGCACGTCGCGCTGGTGCTTCATGACGATCTTGTTGAGTGCGCCGAGATAGGCTTTGGCGGAGGCCACCAGCGTATCCGGATCGGACGCCTTCGAGGTCATCGAGCGGCCCTCATGGGCGAGCCGCACCGACACTTCGGCTTGCGCGTCGGTTCCTTCGGTGACCGCATGAACCTGGTAGAGTTCCAGCTTGGCCTCATGCGGCACCAGCGCCTTGATGCAGTTGAAGACCGCATCGACCGGACCGTTGCCTTCGGCTTCCTCGATCTTGATCTGGCCGTCGACATCGAGCTTCATGGTGGCGCGCTGTGGCCCGTGGGTGCCCGCGATCACCGTCAGCGAGGTCAGCTTGATGCGGTCATGCGAGGCCGCGATTTCCTGATCGACCAGCGCCTCGATATCCTCGTCATAGATATCCTTCTTGCGATCGGCCAGCGCCTTCATCCGCACGAACGCGTCTTCCAGCTGGTTGGCGCCGAGCTTGTAGCCCATCTCCTCCAGCTTGTGCACGAAGGCATGACGCCCGGAATGCTTGCCGAGCACCAGCGAGGACTTCTTCAGGCCGATCATCTCAGGGCGCATGATCTCGTAGGTCGAGGCGTCCTTCAGCACGCCATCCTGATGGATGCCGCTCTCATGCGCGAAGGCGTTGCGGCCGACGATCGCCTTGTTGTACTGCACCGGAAACGAAGTCGCCGCCGACACCAATTTCGAGGCCCGCGTCAGCATGGTGGTGTCGATCTGGTTCCACCACGGGAATTTGTCGTTGCGGACGTTGATCGCCATCACGACTTCCTCGAGCGCGGCATTGCCCGCCCGCTCGCCGATCCCGTTGACGGTGCATTCGATCTGGCGCGCGCCGCCGGCGATGCCGGCCAGCGAATTCGCTACCGCCATACCGAGGTCGTTATGGCAATGCACCGAGAACACCGCCTTGTCGGAGTTCGGCACCCGCTCGATCAAGGTGCGCATGAAGTGGGTGTATTCCTCCGGCGTGGTGTAGCCGACGGTATCGGGAAGATTGACCGTGGTGGCGCCGGCCTTGATCACGGCCTCAACGATGCGGCAGAGGTAGTCCATCTCGCTGCGGGTGGCGTCTTCGGCCGACCATTCGACGTCGTCGATGTGGTTGCGGGCGCGGGCGACGTTGGCGATCGACAGCTCCATCACCTGCTCCGGCGTCATGTTGAGCTTGACGCGCATGTGCAGCGGCGAGGTCGCGATCACGGTATGAACGCGGCCGCGCCGGGCGAATTTCACCGCTTCGGCGCAGCGGTCGATATCCTTTGGATTGGCACGCGACAGCCCCGCGATCACCGAATTCTTCGAACGCCGGGCGATCTCGCTGACCGCCTGGAAATCGCCTTCGGAGGTGATGGGGAAACCGGCCTCGATGACGTCGACGCCCATATCGTCGAGCATCTCGGCGATCTCGATCTTTTCTTCGAACGTCATGGTGGCGCCCGGGCATTGTTCGCCGTCGCGCAGGGTGGTGTCGAATATGATGACGCGGTCCTTGTCGGACTTTTTCGCTGAAGTCATGGGAGAGTTCCTTTGGCTGATGCGCCGTCGTTCCAGGCGCTGAGGGGTTTCTGTCGGTCTCGCCTACCCCTGAGTGCCCAGGCGCACAGCGCCCAGACGGCCCTCAGGGGCCGATAAGAAGCAGAAGCCCGCCAATAATCAGGGTGGGCAGGAACGCAGCCGGAGCGTTCTGGGGACCAACGGCTTGCGCCGCCCCACCATGAACTCCAACCATGTCGCTGTTCGTCAGCATTGCCAGACCCTTGGGAAACCGCATTCTCGGCCAAAACCATTGACGGTTTGTTGCCGGCGACGCGTTTCGTGCCCCGTTCTAGACGAGAAAGCGCCGCCGCCGCAATGCCAAAAGATGGCCAGAAGATGGTCAGAAAGGCTGACCTAATTCGTCTCTCCGTCATGCCCGGCCTTGTGCCGGGCATCCACGTACTTCACTATCGGGGCGTGTTGGGTGGATACGTATATATCCTAGCGAGTGCACCGAACGGCATCTTGTATATCGGGGTGACGAACGATCTTGTGCGGCGAACTTACGAGCACCGAAACGGGCTGGTCACTGGCTTTACCAAAAAATATTTGATCAAGCGCCTCGTCTACTTCGAGCACCACGAGACAATTCAGGTTGCGATCCAGCGCGAACACAACATGAAGCATTGGTCACGCAAATGGAAAGTAAGATTGATACTGGCCAACAATCCCGAATGGAACGATTTGTACGAGACGATTATCTGAAGTCTGGCCGAAAAACGCCTAGCGTTTTCGGCCTTGCTCCATTTATTTAAGCGCTCCTTTTTTCGTCATGGCCGGACTCGTCCCGGCCATCCACGTCCTTCCTTCTTGTCTGACGCACCCAAGGCGTGGATGCCCGGGACAAGCCCGGGCGAGATTGCTGGAAAAGCCCTATTTCATTCGCTTCTTTTTGAGTCAGATTCTGGGAGCTACAGCATTGGTGACGACGGCTACGGAAATAACAGTTGCCCAAGAACGTGGATGGCCGGGACGAGCCCGGCCATGACGAACTATTTGGACGCCTCCTTCGCGCCGGCCGTCTTCGCCACCGCCTTCTTCACCACTGCCGGCTTCTTGTCCTCGTCCTCCAGGGCTTTGCGCACCACCCTGAACTCCTCCAGCATGGCCGTGTCCACCTTGGGGAATTTCAGGTCGAGCCCGTCCAGCGCGCTGACGATGGCCGAACCGATCACCACCCGCGCGAACCATTTGTGGTCGGCCGGCACCACGAACCACGGCGCGGCGCGGCTGGCGGTGTGCCGGATGACTTCCTGATAGGCGGCCTGGTATTTTCCCCAGTGCCCGCGCTCGTTGATATCGGCCATCGAGAACTTCCAGTTCTTGGGGGGCTCGTCGAGCCGGTCGAGGAAGCGTTCGCGCTGCTCTTCTTTCGAGACGTTGAGGAAAAACTTCAGGATCACGGTGCCGTTGCGTGCGAGGTAGCGCTCGAACGCGGAGATGTCCTCGAACCGCTCGCGCCAGATGTTCCGGGTGACCAGTTTTGCCGGAATTTTTTGCTTGGCGAGGGTTTCCGGATGCACCCGCACCACCAGGCATTCTTCGTAATAGGAGCGGTTGAAGATGCCGATGCGGCCACGTTTCGGCAGCGCCACCGTGCTGCGCCACAGGAAATCGTGTTCGAGTTCGTGGCTCGACGGCTGCTTGAACGAGGTGACCTCGCATCCCTGCGGGTTGACGCCGTCGAACACGCTCTTGATCGCGCTGTCCTTGCCGGCGGCGTCCATGCCCTGGAAGACCAGCAGCAGCGACCAGCGATCCTGGGCGTAAAGCTTCTCCTGAAAATCATTCAACCGCTTGCGATTGGTCTCGATGATCTTCGAGCCCTTGTCCTTGTCGAGACCGCCCTTCTCCGCGGTCTTGTGCGATTTCAGGTGGAACTCGCTCGAACCATCGACGCGAAACGGCGCCACGAAGCGTTTCAGGTCTGCCGCGAAAGCGGGTGAAGGTTTGTTGTCCATGTTGAAATTTCCTGTATTCGCGAAGCGCTACGGCGTGGACGGAATCGGCGTCAGTGTAGCTCCTCGCGACGACGTGAACGAGCCGCTTCCTTAAGAGAATTGCCGATCGAGATAGGCCGTGACGAAGCGCGGCATCGCCGCGCTGAGATCGCCCCGTCCACGCACCAGATGGATCCTGGTCAGTTCTGGCTCCTTTTGACGAGCGAGATTGGCCTCGATGCGGGCGCGCAGCGCCTCGCCGGTCATGTCGACATGCAGGATCCGGATCGCAGCGATCGCAACGCCGGTGGCGACGCAATCCCAATGCGGCTCGGCGCGATAATCGCCCGGCCGAAGACCGGTTTCCTCCTCGATCTCGCGGCTAACGCTGCCTTCGATATCCAGTCTGCCGCCCCGTACATCATCCAGATCCGGCGTGCCCGAGGGAAAATAGATCCGTCCCGCATTGGACGTGTGATCCGCCATTTCGCCGAGCGCAAACGCCCCGTCGTTGCTGAGCAGCGCCCCCATGCCAAACCCGTTGAACACGCCGTTGTCCGGAAAGCCCCAGTCCCGCCACGCCAGGAAGCTGGCAAAATCGGTCTCGAAATAATCGGCGACGAGGCGATCGCTCGAAAAATGCGGATGGCGTCCCAGCAGCACGCGGCCGTTCCACAGCGCCGGCCGCTTGCGCTGCTCGGCTGCGAAATGCGCATCGATCTCGGCGCGCTTTGCTTGCGCGAACGGCCAGGACCATGGCCGCACCGGCAGATCAAGCGCCGTGACGCGATGAATGACCGGCGGCGTCATCAACGATGTCTACTTCGCATTCATCCCCGTGGTCTTCTTGGCCTGCTCGACGAACTGGTTGGTATAGGTCTTGGTGACATCGATATTGGCCTTGGCGACTTCCGGCGAGCCCTCGCTGAACACCGCGAGCACAGCGTCGGCGCCCTTGGGATCCATCCTGCCGGTTTCCGAATACATCGGAATCGTATTCTTCAGCGCCGCCAGATAAAGCTCCTTGTTCTTGCCGACGATCTCCGGCGGCATCTTCTCCATGATCTCTTCGGCCGAATGCGAATGAATCCATGCCAGCGTATTCAGGATCGCATTGGTCAGGCCCTGGACTTCCTTGTCATGGGCGGCAACCCACGCCGTCGTGCTGTAGAGTGCGCCGCCCGGATATTCGCCGCCGAACATGTCGAGCGTATCCTTTTGCGTCCTCGTATCGCTGAGGATTCGTAAATCAGGATGGCTGCCTTGCAGCACCGTGACCGACGGATCGAGCATCACCGCCGCATCGATCTGGCCCTGCTCCATCGCCGCGACCGCGGTCGCCCCGAGGCCGACGCCGATCACGGAAGTGCCGGCCGGATCGAGGCCGTTTTTCTTCAAGAGAAATTTCAGGAAGAAATCGGTCGAGGAGCCCGGCGCGCTGACGCCGACCTTCTTGCCGGCGAGATCCTTGATCGATTTGATTTCGCCGTTATGCGAGGGCGATACCACCAGCACCAGGCCCGGATAGCGGTCATACACCACGAACGCCCTCAGTTCCTGCTTCTTGGCCGCGAGATTGACGCAGTGGTCGAAATAGCCGGACACCACGTCGGCGCTGCCGCCGAGCACGGCCCTGAGCGCATCCGAGCCGCCCTTCAGATCGACCAGTTCGACCGCGAGCCCTGCTTTGTCGAATTCACCGAGTTGCCTGGCCAGCACGGTCGGCAGATAACACAGGCAGGCGCCGCCCCCGACCGCGATCGTGATCTTGCTTTGTGCCGCGGCGGGATCCGAGCCGAGCCCTGAACCCAACAGCAGCGCCAACAGCATCCCGGCCAGCCGGCCAACCATCGCTCTCATGATTTCCTCCACTCGATCGGCCGCAGGATAGAGCAGCGCGTGCGGCTTGAGAAGGCGACTTTGGTGCGCTGGCCAAGCATCGTCAGGTCAAATACGCTCTCGCGACAAGAAACCATAAAACAAGGGAGAACTATCCATGAATCGTACCGCCACCGCACTCTCGATCGCGCTTGCGTTTGCCGCCGGCTGCGGCGTGACGCACCTACTGCGTCCGGCCATCGCGGCCGAGAGCATCATGCCGCAGATCATCCATACCGGCGATTTTTCCGGCGACGCGCTGGGCCCGGCCAACGCCGGCGGCATGCATTCCAAGATGTTCGTCTCGGCCGAGGGCGCCACCATCTCGATTCAGGACGGCAATGTCGGCAAGCACCTGCATCCCAACACCAACGAGATCCAGTACATCCTCGAGGGCACCGGAACGATCTGGCTCGGCGACAAGGAAGTTTCGGTCAAGCCCGGCGACCTCATCGTGATCCCAAAGGGCACCGCGCATGGCGGCACCAAGCCGGATGGCCGCCCGCTGAAAGCGATCGCGATCAAGACCCCGCCACAGGCGCCGGATGATACGAAGATGCTGAACTGAAGTTAATCGTCATTGCGAGCCACCGGGTCGGGCGAATGCCCGCCCGATGACAGGCTCCGCGAAGCAATCCATTGCTCCAAGCAAGACTGGATTGCTTCGTCGCAAGTGCTCCTCGCAATGACGGTCTCTACCCCCTGCCCTCGACCGCCGGGCGCCACACCAAAAGGCGCTTCTCCACCATCGTCACCCCGATATCGATCAGGATGACAAACGCGGACAGCACGAACATGCCTGCGAAAACGCCGGCGACGTCGAAGGTGCCTTCGGCCTGCTGGATCAGATAGCCGAGGCCGGCGGCCGATCCCAGATATTCGCCGACGACGGCGCCGACCACCGCAAAGCCCACCGAGGTGTGCAGCGAGGAAAACATCCACGACAGCGCCGACGGCCAATAGACATGCCGCATTAACTGGCCCTCGTTCATGCCGAGCATGCGGCCGTTATCGAGCACGGTCCGGGAGACTTCCTTGACACCCTGATAGACGTTGAAGAACACGATAAAAAATACCAGCGTGACGCCGAGCGCGACCTTGGACCAGATGCCGAGCCCAAGCCACAATGTGAAGATCGGCGCCAGCACCACGCGCGGCAGCGCGTTGGCCATTTTCACATAGGGATCGAAGATCGCGGCGACCCGCGGCTGGCGCGCGAACCAGAAGCCGACCGCGACGCCGCCGAGCGAGCCGATCGCGAAAGCCAGGATCGATTCCCACAGCGTGATCGCCAGATGCTTCCAGATGATGCCGCTGACAAACCAGTCGACGATCTGGCTGCCGACGTCGACCGGATTGGAAAAGAAGAACGGCGGCAGCAGCACGCGGCCGAACACCGGCACGCTCGCGAGCAATTGCCAAAGCCCGATCACGACCACGGCGACCATCAACTGGCAGGCAAGAAGCATCAGGCGTGACATCGACACGGCTCTTTCTGCTCCCCTCCCCCTTGCGGGGAGGGGTCGGGGGTGGGGGTCCACAAGGATGGCGGATCTGTTTCGATCAGGTATGACGCGTTCATGTTCGGATGCTGAAGGGCGGCTGACGAGATTCAGTCTGTGTTGACCCCCACCCCCGACCCCTCCCCGCAAGGGGGAGGGGAGCAGAGCTCCTTACGGCTTCGAAAACAACCCGATCAAGCCGGTCGCGACCTTGGCGTGGCCGTCGAGCGCCTTGATCAGTTCGTCCCGCTTCAGGCCCGGGGCGAGCGCCGACGGTTCGAGATCGGTGGCAATCAGCGTGAACGTGTAGTGATGCGGCGCGCCGGCCGGCGTGCAGGGCCCGGAATAATTGCCGACCCCCTGCGTGCTGGTGCCGCCGACATATTTGTCGCTCGCTTTCGACACTTCGCCCTCGGCGAAACCGGTCACCGTCGGCGCAATGCCATAGGCCACCCAATGGCTGACGCCGCCGGGCGGACGCCCTTCCGGATCGAACATCAAGAGCGCCAGGCTCTTGGTGCCTTCGGGCACACCGCTCCACGACAGCGCCGGCGAAATATTCTCGCCGACGCAATTGGGATTGGACTTGTTGTTGCCGGCGTTCTTGGTCGCGAGCCGCGTGCCGTCCTTGAAGTCGGGCGACGACAGCGTGAACGCGGCCTGCGCGTTGGCAGCGTGAGTGCCGCCCAAGACTGCAGGCGTAACGGCGGCGAGCGTGACGGCGAAAGCCAGAAGTGAACCGCGTACCAGCATGACATCTCCCTTTGTTCTTGAATGTTGGGGTTTCTGAGCGTTGGAATTATCGAATATCGGAGTGGTGTTTCGCCACATCCGGCAACTCAACCTGTCGCCGATTGCGCGTAACCCTTCAACACTTCATCCTTGAGAACACTCCAAATCTCACGATGAAGTGAGTGAAATTCCTTGTCCAGCCGGACCTCCATGATATCGCGCGGTCGCGGAAGTTGCACGCGCCAGTCGCCGATGATGCGCGCGCCCGGCCCCGCCGACATGATCACCACGCGGTCCGCCAGCGCGATCGCCTCTTCGAGATCGTGGGTCACGAACAACACCGCCTTGCGATCCGCGTTCCACAGCTCCAGCAGCAGATTTCCCATGATCTGCCGGGTCTGCGCATCGAGCGGCCCGAACGGCTCGTCCATCAGCAGGATCTTGGGATCGCGGATCAAGACCTGGGCGAGGCCGACGCGCTTGCGCTGGCCGCCCGACAGCATATGCGGATAGCGGCCGGCGAAGCCGCCGAGCCCGACCATCTCGAGCCATTTCTGCGACCGCGCCAGCGCTTCGCTGCGAGCTGTGCCTGTGATCTCCAGCCCGATCGCGACATTGTCGATCACGGTCTTCCACGGAAACAGCGCATCGGCCTGAAACAGATAGCCGGCCTGCGGGTTGAGGCCGACCAAAGGCGTATCGAAAATCCGCACAGCCCCCGAGGCCGGCTTGAGCAGCCCGGCGGCGATATTGAGCAGTGTCGACTTCCCGCAGCCGGTCGGCCCGACAATGGCGACGAACTCGCCATGCGCGACAGAGAGATTGGCCTTTTCGACCGCGATATAGACCCGGTCACCGGCCAGCCGAAACGCCACCGTCGCATCGTCCAGCGCGACCGCCGTTGGCATTACCGTATCCACCATCCCCCTCCAATGTTTGAGTGATGCCTTAGCGGTTACGAAGGATAAGTTCAACGCAGGCCGCCGACGTGATACCTATGTCGTCGGTCTAATCTGTTACCTATGTCGCCGGTTTGGACCGATCTTCACCCTCCCCTGGAGGGGGAGGGTCGACGCGAATGAAATGAGCGGCGGGGTGGGGTGGCGATGCGACGGATCGTGACGCTGACGCCTCATTCCTCGCTTTGCCACCCCACCCCGTCTCGCATTCGCTGCGCTCATGCGAGACGACCCTCCCCCTCCAGGGGAGGGTAAGAAAGAATAGAGACCTCACTGCATGCCCACCCCGCCTTTGATCGCCTACGCGCATGTCGGCAAGAGCTTTGACGGTGGGCGGGTTCAGGCCGTCAGCGACGTCTCGCTTGAGGTTGCCGAGGGCGAATTCCTGGCGATTGTCGGCGGCTCCGGCTCCGGCAAGACCACGCTGCTGCGGCTGGCCAACCGGCTGATCGATGCCGATAGCGGCCACATCACCGTCGAGGGCGAGGATGTGCGCGCCGCCGATCCGATCCGGTTGCGCCGCCGCATCGGCTATGTATTCCAGAATGGCGGGCTGTTTCCGCATATCAGCGTCGCCGGCAATATCGGGATCACGCCAAAGCTCCTGGGTACGCCGGCTCCCGAAATTTCATCGCGGGTCGATGAACTGCTCGACCTGGTGCGGCTCGACCGCGCGCAGCACCGCGACCGTCTACCGCATGAATTGTCGGGCGGGCAGCGCCAGCGCGTTGGCGTGGCGCGGGCACTGGCGGCAAAGCCCCGCATCGTCCTGATGGACGAGCCGTTCGGCGCGCTCGATCCCCTCACCCGCGATGCGCTGGGCGACGACTATCACGCGCTGCATCGCAAGCTTGGGCTGACCACGGTCATGATCACCCATGACATGACCGAGGCGATATTGTTGGCCGATCGCATCGCGGTGATGCGCAGCGGAAAGCTGCTGGCGCAGGGCACGCCGTCGGAGCTTTCCGGCAGCGACGACCCTTATGTCGGCGAACTCCTGCATACGCCGCGGCGGCAGGCCGAGCGGCTCAAGGTGCTGTTGCCACCGGATGCAAGGGACGGCACGGCATGAGTTTCTTCACCGATCCGCGCTGGCACGAGGCGTTGACGCATCTGCCGGATTATCTCGGCAACCATGTGCGGGTCAGCGTCACCGCGCTGGCGCTGGGCCTGTTGGTCAGCCTGCCGCTGGCGGTCGCGTCGCGCAACCGGCCGGTGCTGCGCAGCACGTTGCTCGGATTTGCCAGCATCGTGCAGACGGTGCCGGGGCTGGCGCTGTTGGCGCTGTTCTATCCGCTGCTGCTGGCGCTCACCGCGCTGTCGCTGTCCTGGTTCGGCGTTGGCTTTTCCGCGTTCGGGTTTCTGCCCGCCGTGCTGGCGCTGGCGCTCTATTCGATGCTGCCGGTGCTGCGCAACACCATCACCGGGCTGCGCGGCGTCGATCCTGCCATTCTCGAGGCCGCCGAGGGCGTCGGCATGACGCCGTCGCAGTCGCTGTTCACCGTCGAGCTGCCGCTGGCGCTGCCGGTGATGATGGCCGGCATCCGCACCGCGGCGGTGTGGGTGATCGGCACCGCGACCCTGTCGACGCCGATCGGCCAGACCAGCCTCGGCAATTACATCTTCGCAGGCCTGCAAACCCAGAACTGGGTGTTCGTGCTGTTCGGCTGCGCATCGGCCGCCTTGCTCGCGCTCGCGGTCGATCAATTGCTGGCGCTGATCGAGACCGGCGTTCGCGTGCGCAGCCGCCTTCGCACCGCGCTCGGCGGCCTCGGCATCGCGGCGCTGGTGATAGCGACCCTGGTGCCCACGATGGCGCGCTCGCCCTCGAGCTATATCGTGGGGGCAAAAACCTTTACCGAACAATATGTGCTGTCGGCACTGGTGGCGCAGCGCCTGCGCGCGGCGGGATTGTCAGCCTCGACGCGCGAAGGCCTCGGCTCCAACGTGATCTACGATGCGCTGCTGACCGGCGATATCGACGTCTATGTCGATTATTCCGGCACGCTGTGGGCCAATCAATTCCACCACAGCGACATCAAGCCGCGCGAGGAACTGCTCACCGAACTCAAAGCGATCCTGGCGCAGCGCAACATCACGCTGCTCGGCGAGCTTGGTTTTGCCAACGCCTACGCGCTGGTGATGCCGCGCAAGCGCGCCGAGGCGCTCGGCATTCATTCCATCAGCGACCTGGTGTCGCACGCGAGCGCGATGTCGATGGCGGCCGATTATGAATTCTTTTCGCGCCCCGAATGGGCCGGCATCCAGAAAGCCTATGGGCTGGCATTCCGGCCGCAGCGGCAGATGCAGCCGGACTTCATGTATGCCGCGGTCGCCTCCGGCGAAGTCGATGTGATCGCGGGCTACACCAGCGACGGCCTGATCGCGAAGTACGATCTGGTCGCGCTCGACGACGACAAACACGCGATCCCGCCTTACGATGCGATCGTGCTTGTTGCGCCGAAGCGCGCCCAGGATCAGGCGTTGCGCGCGGCGCTGCATCCCTTGCTCGGCCGCATCGACATCTCCGCGATGCGCGAGGCCAATCTGCGCGCCGCCGGCAATGACGGCCAATCGTCGCCGGACGCGGTGGCGCGGTGGTTGTGGGAGCAGGTCGGGAAGTAGCGAGCGGCCCCAACCGTCATTGCGAGGAGCGAAGCGACGACGCAATCCAGTTCTTGCTTAGAGCACTGGATTGCTTCGCTTCGCTCGCAATGACGTGGATGCGCCACCAGCGCGGGAGTCAAAGGCTTTGGATCAGCACCGCCCCATGCTATAGACTTCCCCCTCTGCAACCAACAAAAACTTCGAGCAAGAAGTCGTTCATGCCCTTTGATCGCGCCGTCCCCCGCCGCTCATTCGCCATTGCTCTCGCCGGACTTATCGTCGGACTTGCGCTCTGCGCGCCATGCTCGCAGCTTCCGGCTTACGCGGAGGCGCACTATCCCGACCGGCCGGTGCGCATCGTGCTGCCGTTTGCCGCGGGCGGCCTCGCCGACATCACGGCGCGCATCGTCGCGGACAAACTCAGCAACAAACTCGGCCAGCGCTTTTATGTCGAAAACCAGGCTGGCGCCGGCGGCATCACCGCGGCCCGAACGGTGTTATCGTCGCCGCCGGACGGCTATACCCTGGCGCTGTTCTCCAACGGAACCGCGGTCAGCGTCTCCCTGTTCGAGAAACTGCCGTTCGATCCGTTAAAAGATTTCGAGCCTATTTCCAGTCTTGGGTTTTTCGATTTTCTGTTTTGCACCGGCGGCAACTCGAAATTCAAGACGCTGGCGGACTTCGTCGCCGCGGCCAAAGCCAAACCCGGCGCGCTCAATGTCGGCACCATCAATGTCGGCGGCACGCAAAACCTGTCCGCCGAATTGTTCAAGACCGCGGCGGGCGTCGACTTCACCATCGTGCCCTACAAGACAACGCCTGAAATCCTGGTATCGCTGATGCAAGGCAATATTGACCTCATGGTCGAGGGCTACTCCTTGGTGAAGGGCAACCTTGCCGACGGGAAATTCCGCGTCCTGGCGTCGTCGGGTCCGGTGCGATCGGAAAGCACGCCTGATATCCCCACGGTGCAGGAGAGCGGCTTTGCCAGATATGACGTGGTGTCGTGGAATGCACTGTTTGCCCGCGCCGGCACGCCGCCGGAGATCATCGCGACGCTCAACGGCGCGTTGCAGGAGATCCTCGCCGACGCCGACGTCAAGAAGCGGCTGATCGAACTCGGTATCGAGGCCAAAGCCGGCACGCCGCAGGAGATTTCGGCCCGGCTCAAATCCGATATCGACAAATGGCGGGTCGTGATCGAGAAGGCCGGCATTCCAAAGCAGTAACCGCGCCAAAATTCGCGGACACCATTCCTGATCCGGAGATCGTTTCGAATGAACGAGAGTTCGCCCCATCCAAAACGCTGGAATATCGGTCTCGTCGGCTACGGTGAGGTCGGCCGCATTCTCGCCGAGGACCTGCGCAAGCAGGACGTCAAGGTGACCGCCTACGACCTCAAGCTTGGCAACAACCAGGCCGCGGGCCTGCGCGATCATGCCGTAGCGCACGGCGTCGGATTGGCGGCGTCGCACGCCGACCTCACGGCAAAAGCCGACTTCATCGTCTCCGCGGTCACCGCGAGCCAGGCGGTGCCGGTCGCGCAGGCCTGCGCGCCGGCGATACGACCGGGCGCGTTTTTCCTCGATTTCAATTCGTCCTCGCCGGGCGCCAAGGCCCGCGCGGCCGCGCTCGTCGATGGCAACCGCGGCCGCTACGTCGAAGGCGCCGTGATGACGTCGATCCCGCCTTACCGGATCAAGGTGCCGTTGCTGCTGGGCGGCGCCGGTGCCGGCGAACTGGCGCCGCTGCTGGTCGAGCTCGGCTTCGACGCCAAGGTCGCGAGCGATAAACTCGGCGTCGCCTCCGCCGTCAAGATGTGCCGCAGCGTGATGATCAAGGGCCTGGAGGCGATGGTGATCGAGAGCTTTACCACCGCGCGGGCCTATGGCGTCGAGGACGCGGTGCTGGCCTCGCTGGCGGAAACCTTTCCCAGCATCAACTGGGAGAAACAGGGCGCCTATTTCTTCCAGCGCGTGATCGAACACGGCCGGCGGCGCAGCGAGGAGGTCCGCGAAGTCGCCGAAACCGTGCGCGAGGCCGGCCTGACGCCGTGGTCGGCACAGGGCACCGCGGAACGCCAGGCGTGGGTTGCCGACCTCGCCGATGAAGGCCTGTTCGGCGAAAAAGGCACGCAAGGCTTTGCCCGCAGCGCCGACTGGCGCACCGAAGCCGATCGTATCCTGGCCATGGTCAAATCGAACAAGCCCGAGAAGTGAGCGGTCGCGGCGATGGCATTTGAGAAGACCCCCGGCTGGCTCGACTGGTACGCGGGCCCGACAAAACCGCGGTTCAAGCTGCCGGCCGGCGCGGTGGACGCGCATTGTCATGTGTTCGGTCCCGGCGCTGAATTTCCGTTCGCGGCCGAACGTAAATACACCCCGTGCGATGCCTCGAAGCGGCAGCTCTATGCCTTGCGCGACCATCTCGGCTTCGCGCGCAACGTGGTGGTGCAGGCGACCTGTCACGGCGCCGACAACCGCGCCATGGTCGACGCGCTGACCCATTCCAATGGTCGCGCGCGCGGTATTGCTACTGTCAGAAAAAGCGTTGGCGATGCCGAATTGCTGGCGATGCATGAAGCCGGCGTGCGTGGCGTGCGCTTCAACTTCGTCAAGCGGCTGGTCGATTTCACGCCGAAGGACGAACTGATGGAGATCGCCGGCCGCATTGCCAAACTCGGCTGGCACGTCGTGATCTATTTCGAGGCGGTCGATCTGCCTGAATTGTGGGATTTCTTCACCGCGCTGCCGACCATCATCGTGGTCGATCACATGGGCCGGCCCGATCTCGGCAAGCCGATCGATGGCGAGGAGTTCGGCCTGTTCGTGAAGTTCATGGAGCAGCACCCGAATGTCTGGTCCAAGGTCAGTTGTCCGGAACGGTTGTCGATCGCGGGACCACCAGCGCTGGGCGGCGAACGACACCCCTACCGCGACGTGATCCCGTTCGCCCGGCGCATCGTCGAGACGTTTCCCGACCGCGTGCTGTGGGGCACCGACTGGCCGCATCCGAATCTAAAGGGCCACATGCCCGACGACGGCCTGCTGGTCGATTTCATCCCGCACATCGCCACCACGCCCGAACTGCAACGCAAGCTGTTGGTCGACAACCCGATGCGGCTGTATTGGCCGGAAGAAGTTTGACGAACGCTACAATCCCTTGATCATGCCGGCATCGATCAGCAGCCGGTTGAAGCGGCGGGCTTCCGCGCCGTCCTTGCAGGCATAGAACACGCCGTTGCAGCGAAGCATGATGTTCTTCTGCTCCTCGAACGACGGATCGAGCGGAATGCCGGCGGCTTCCTGGATCACCAGCGGCAGATAGGCGCCATCGATGGTGTCCATCTCGGTCGGGCTCTTGACCGGTTCAAAATTGACCGCGTCGATCGCATAATAAGTCGCGTAATAGCGCGGGTCGTAATTCATCAGCTTGTTGCCGATCGCGGCCTCGTCCAGGCCGGGATCGAGCAGGTGCGGCGAAAACTCCGGCTGATGGTCGCCATAGCGCACGATCAGGAACGGCTGGCCTGGAAATTTCTTCTTCAGCCCGGCGACAAACGCGGTGTAATCGCCGACGCTCATCGCCTGTCGGCGCAGATATTCGTCGACCACGGGCCCGTTGCCGGGGCTGTGCCAGAACGGCATCAGGTCCGGGCGATATTTCGTTTCCCACGGAAAATGATTGGCGCCGAGATAGACGAACGCGAACAGCGGCGTCGCCGGCGTGTATTCCGACATCAGGTTCAAGGCCTTATCGTAGAAGAAGCTGTCGGGCTCGACATCCCGGGCGCCGAGATCGTGGGCGTCGTAAAAGCGCTCGATGCCGGTGGTGGCCTGGAAGCTGCGCGCGCTCATGAAAGCTCCGTAGGCCGGATAGAGCGAGAGCGTGCTGTAGCCGCAGCGCCGCAGCGCCAGCGGCAGACCGCGTTCGACCCTGCCCGACGCGATGCGGGTGACAAAGTAAGCGAACCGGCCGAACGAGCGCGACGACAGTCCGGCGAGCACGTTGTATTCGGTGAACCAGCTCGGACCGCCATTGCTTTCGGCGAGGAATCTACGTTCCTTGCCGTCGAACGAATTGAAGTAGCTGCCATAGCCTTTGGGCACCTTGATGCCATCGGCCTGGCGAATATCGAAACTGGATTCGTCGTGGATCATGACGATGTTCGGCCGCCGCCCGGCGGGGTGGCAGGAATCCAGCAACGGCACGCTGAGATGCTCGCCGGTCTCGACGCCGGATTCCATGAAGCCATACTGGATGAAATCCGATACCGCGGTGACGCCGGAGCGGGAGAATTTCGACAGATAGCCGTCGTCGTAATAACCGCGCCAGGCTTCATCCGGCCAGGCGAAGGCATAGCCGACCAGCGCCGCCAGGCACGCCAGCGCGCAAGCCACCGCCGGCAGACGACGAATCCGGAACGGATCGAGCCACCACAGCGCATACATCAAGGGAAGGATGACGACGGCGGCAGCGATTACCGACCAGCGCAGATGCGGGAAGATCGTGAACAAAAATGCCGCGGTGTCGCGGTCGATCACCATCAGGTCGACGAAGTTCGCCGTCATCTGCACGACGTCGTGCTTGAGCCGCGACAGCAGCACCAGCACCACCACCAGGGTCAGCGACAGCGCACCCGACAATGCGGGACGCCGCAGCAAGGCGATCCAGAAGAAGTTCAGGATGCCCCACGACAACAGAAAGCCGGTGCGCGAGCTGAGGTCGGTTTCAGTCTGAAACATCACGGCGAGCGCCGCCAATTGCGGAGCCGCGACGGCAAGCAACCGCCAGACCCCGACCGAGGCCAGACCGCCGGTCGCCGTCGTCGCAGATGGGCCTGGAATTGGCGCGAGCGCCATGGGCTAAACGCAACACGACCCGGCGCGGAGCTTGAGCCTGGGCTGGCGATGGCCAGGAGGCCGACGCCGCAGCCGGAGACTGCGGTGTGTCATAAAAACGTAATTCAACTGTCATGAACGCGCAATGAATTTGCCGTGGGCCTGCGCGGCCGGGTAAATTTGACGCTTCCAGGCCGCCTCACCCCTGCCGCGGGTGCCGGGCAATGCCGTCGATGAAGAGATCAAGAATGGCTTCGCCGGTCGCCTCGGCATCGGCGACGCCCCAGCGCGCGAAATGACCGTCGATATTCATCCGCGCAAAGCCATATACCAGCGCGCGGCCGGCGATCTGCACCGCCTTCAGGTCGGCAGCACGCAGCACGCCGTCGGCGAACGCCTGCGCCAACAGCCGCTCGGTCATTCCGATCAGTTCGGCATTGTCGCGCGTCAACTGCTCAGCCCCGTCGTGGTCGAACAGCCGCGCGGTCGAGATGATCTCGAAATGTGCCGGGTTGCGCATCGCCCAGCGCAGATATCCGAGGCCGAGGCCGCGGAACTGTGCCAGCGGATCGCTCGCCGGCGCCCGCGCCAATGCGGCCTCCAGCTCGACCCGAAAGCGCCGCTGCGCCTCCTCGGCCACCGCATTCATCAGCGCGTCGCGGCTTGGAAAATGCCGGAACGGCGCCCCCGGCGACACCCCGGCTCGGCGTGCGGCCTCGCGCACGCTGACCGCTTCAGGACCGCCCGCCTCGGCCAGATCCAGCGCGGCGTCGATCAGGACGCGCTTGAGATCGCCGTGGTGGTAGGGCCTCGCGGCCGCCGCGCGGCCGGCCGCCGGGCGTTTCGGCCGGACCGAAGCTGATTTGGCCGAAACTGACTTGGCAGGCACGGACTTGCTGGAGGCAGGCTTACGGGAATTCGGCATCCGCCTCCATAGCATCACCCGATCGTGAATGTAAGCACTGCATACACGATTGACGTAACGCCCCCGTGAAATGTAACTGATGATTACATTGTCAGACACGGAGGAAACAATGCCGTCGCATCGTCAAAACTGGTTCGAAGGCTGGCGGCTGTTCGCGGTGCTGGCGCTGACTCTGGTCGGCCTGTCGGTCTGGATTGCCGGCATGCGGGAATTCGAGGTCGATGGCGTGCGGATGGTGATCCGCTTCACGGCACGGACCTCACTGTTCTTCTTTTGCCTGGCTTTCAGCGCCGGCGCGCTGGCCCGGCTGTGGCCGAATGCCTGGACACGATGGCAGCGCCGCAACCGGCGCTTTCTCGGCGTCACCTTCGCCGCCTCGCATGCGATTCATGCCGCAGCCATCGTCTGCTTTGCGGTGATGTCCCCGCCGCTGTTCCGGGAAGCGACGTCGGCCGCCTCCTTCATCTTCGGCGGCATCGGTTACGCCTTCATCATCGCGATGTCGGCGACCTCGTTCGACCGCAGCGCCGCGGCGATCGGCGCGCGCACCTGGCGTATCCTGCACCTGTCCGGCGGCTATTATTTGCTGCTGCAGTTCACGGTGTCGTTCGGCAAGCGGATCCCGGACATGCCGCTTTACGCGCTTTTTCTGGTCCCGCTCTTCGCGGTCTTTGCGCTCAGGTTGATCGCGATGTCGTCACGCCTGCGGCCGATGATGGCGGCGGAGTGATCCGGCGCGGCGGCGCAAGATAGCGCTACTCCTCCGTCGTTAAATGAAATTGCCGACCCAGCCGATGGTGTACGGTGATCACGGCCCGATCGACGTCGCTGATGAGACTATCGCCGATGATGACGTTGGGCATTTCCCAGTTACGCCCCGCGCGGACATCGGGAAGCCGCCGGACACCCGGAACCGATGCGGTTTCGCATCCCGGCTGATCGCGCAACGCCTCGTTCGCGAGCTGCGTCAGCTCCGCGCTGTTTTTGCCGGTCGTCGTCACAATAGCCGCAATATCTTCTTCGACAGCCTCATGCCGGCGGCATCAGGCCGAGGCGCTTGGCGATGATCTTGTCGACCATGCGCTTGGGCAGCGTCGAGACGATCAGCTGCCGCATCGGATCGGGCGCGATCTGGTAGCGTACTTTCGGATTCGGCGATGTCAGGGCTTCCAGAATCCGCTCAGCAATTTTCTCCGGCGGCAATCCGATTTCGCTGAGTTCCTTGGCGAAATCGAGCATCTTCGCCCGGGCGACACGGTACGGCGAGTTGCTGTCAACGGGAGCAGCCGCTGCGCCACTCTTGCCCCAGATCGGCGTCTTCACCGCGCCGGGCGCGACAATAATCACATCGATACCGAACAGCATCAGCTCGCGGCGCAGGCTTTCCGAAAGTCCCTCGACCGCATGTTTCGATGCCGAGTAGGCCGAGGTCAGCGGATTACCGCTTTTGCCGGCGACCGACGAGATCATCACGATCCGCCCCTTGGGTCCCTTCAACTCCGGATCGGACCCGAGCAGCGGACCGAAGGCCTGGACCGCAAGAATTGGCCCGATGACATTGATATCCATCTGCTGGCGGAATTGCTCGATCGGCAATTCGAGCAGCGGACCGGCCACCGCGATGCCCGCATTGTTGACGAGGCCGGCCAGCGTCTCGCCGCCGAGCGCCGCGCGAACCTCGCGCGCGGCGGACAATACCGCCGCCTCATCGGTGACATCGAACAGCAGCGGGGTGAAATTGGCGCCGAATTCACTTTTCAAACGGTCGGCGTCGGCCTGCTGGCGCACGCTGCCGAACACCCGAAATCCGCGATCGAGCAACATTTTCGCGGTAGCCCAGCCGATGCCGGTGGACGCCCCGGTAATGACAACGGATCTCATGATGCTTACCCCCGGGAGACTGCAGATCGTTCTGCACACTTTCCCGCTTGGAGGGTAAGCAGACCGGGGAGTAAAGCAAGGCCGGTGTAGCGCGCTTGCACCGCTCCGCCGAGCCGGGACGCAACTTTTCGTGGTGTGCGGCCATAGCCCCCGGATCAGGCGACATACCTTGCCGATGGTACCGCTGCATCCACTTCGAATTCGCAATGCGGAACGGGATGGCCGAACAGATAGCCTTGGGCAAAATCGATCCCCGTGGCCCGCAACGACTCGAACTGTTCGCTACTCTCAACGCCCTTGGCCGCTGTCGCGATATCGAGGCCGCGCGCCAATGCGAGCACGGAAGCAATGACCGCCGCACAATCGCGGCGGTTTGCAAAACCTTGCGTGAAAGCCTTGTCGATCTTGATCTTGTCGAACGGAAAGTCGGTCAAGTAACCCGCGGAGGAGTATCCCGCCCCGCAATTGTCGAGGACCAACGAGACACCGAGATTTTTCAATTGCCTGAGTGTCTGCAGATGCGTCGCCTGGCTTTTTTCCAGAAGCGAGAGCTCTGCGATTTCAAGCTCCAGTCGCTGCGGCGGCAGGCCGGATTCAATCAGCGCGCGCGTTATTACCTCGAAAAGGTTTCCCTTGTTGAATTGAACAGCGGAGATGTTGATGGCAATACTGATATGCGGAGGCCAGGCGGCGGCATCCGCGCAAGCCTGCTGCAGAATCCATTCTCCAAGCGGCAGCATCAGACCCGTGGATTCCGCGAGCGGGAGGAATTGATCGGGAGCCAGAAGGCCTCTCGACGGATGATGCCAGCGAACAAATGCCTCCGCCCCGCACATCCGACGCGTTTTGATATTGATCAAGGGCTGATAATGCAACTCGAATTCATTCTGCGATATCGCCTCACGCAGCTCACTTTCCGTCGACTTCAGAATTTCTGCCGCTTCGATAAGTTCGGGTTGGAATATGCGGAAGCCGTTTCGCCCACCGGACTTTGCCGCGTAAAGTGCAAGATCCGCCCTTTTCAAGAGAGAAGCGGCGTCGGCGCCGTGCTCCGGAGCGAAGGCAATTCCGATGCTGGCCCCGACGCCGATGCGATGGCCATTGAGATCGAATGGCTTTTCGATGGTCTTTATG
This sequence comes from Bradyrhizobium sp. S69, assembly GCF_009766005.1. Classification (GTDB taxonomy): domain Bacteria; phylum Pseudomonadota; class Alphaproteobacteria; order Rhizobiales; family Xanthobacteraceae; genus Bradyrhizobium. The sequence continues at coordinate 433,058 of NZ_LMUK01000043.1, forward strand.
ATTCTCAACGCTAGCGCGGCGGCGCCCTCACTCTGGTTCCGTTCGTTTTCCTGGATGATTGCGAATTCGTCGCCGCCCAGGCGAGCCAGCACATCGGCATCGCGAAGCGACGACGTGAGGCGTCGCGCGACCTCGACCAGCAACCGATCGCCGGCCGGATGTCCCAGCGTGTCATTCACATTCTTGAATTTGTCCAGGTCCAGCACCAGGACTGTAAACGTGGTGCCGTGACGCTGAAGCCGCTTCGCGGCGTCGTCGAGTTTCTCGGCGAACAGCGCGCGGTTTGCCAGACCGGTGAGCAGATCGTGCTGCGCAAGAAAGGCGATCCTCTCCTCACTCCGCGCCCGATCGGTGATGTCCTCGTGAGTGGTAAGCCAGCCGCCGTTTGGCATCATATGCCGCGCGATCGCGACCACGCGGCCATCGGCGAGTTCCTGGATTTCTTTCGCCTCCTTCACGTTTTTTTTGACATAGGTGTCTGCAGCCACCTCGAAATTGGTGCCCTTCTCGCGGCGGTATTCGAGAATTTGCCGCAGTGACGTACCCGGCTCTATCTGATCAAGGCTGAGATGATAGATTTCTGCATAGCGGGCATTTGAGACCACGACCTTCTGCTCCGCGTCGAACATGCAGAGCCCTTGGGACATATTGTTCAGCGCGGCATCGAAGCGCTCGTTGATCCCCTCAAGTTCGGTGGCTTTCTCGGCCAGCAATTGCTCGGCACGTCTCTGTTCCGTGACGTCCTCGTGGGTCGCAACCCAGCCACCGTCCGGCAGCGGTTTGCGTTGAATAAATATCCTGCGGCCATCGGCCGGTTCGTAATTCTGCTTCGGTTCCGTTGGCATCAATTGGGTATGTTGATCGACAGTCAATTCGCTGGTTTCACCGCGGTCAACATAGTGTTGTAAAATCCGGCTCAATGGTGTGCCCGGCATCACCAGTTCGTCCGGCAGGCTATACATCTGCTGGAAGCGGCTATTCGCAATCACCAGTCTCTTGTCCGCATCAAACAGGCAAAGCCCCTGCGACATGTTGCTGATGGCGACGTCGAAGCGGTCATTCGTCCTCGCCAGGGCACGAGTCTTCACCGCGAGAGCACTGGTCTGCCGCACCAGCAGAAACGTACCGAATAGTATGACGACGATGATCGCAACAACCAGCGGACCGAATGTATAGAGGTGCCGGTACCAAGGACCCAAAACATCCGAGCGGGCAAAGCTGACGAGTAGTACCAGCGGCAGGCCACGCACCGCCTTGTATCCAGCGACACGGTGCACTCCATCGACAATGCTTACCGTCTCGTAGGATCCCGCTTCCGATCTTGGCAAATATTCCGTAAGAAGCGCGCCATTTGCAAACGATTTTCCAAGCGCGCTCTCCAGCGCCGGTTCGCGCGCAAGAAGTTGGCCATTGCGATGCAACAACAGAACTGAACCGTTATAACCCAGATCGATGGAGCGGTAGATCTTTGTAAAATACGATTGATCGAGCGGCGCGGTGACGATACCCGCAAAACGGCCGTCGGCGTTGCTTAGCCGCCGCGATGCCGCGGTGAACCATTTGTCGCCAGCCGCTGAAAGATAGGGTGGCGCAATAAATAGCCGATCGCTGGCGCTATCGCGTTGCGCGACGAAATGCGACATTCCGGATATATTGCTGCGTGGCAGCGCATGGTCATAGGAATGAGCGAGTACCTCCCCTGACGCGTCGGTCCATCCGACGGCGACGAGGACGGGCGAGCCTTTTTGCAACTGACGCAGGGCAGCATTGGCTGCACCGGGAGCGGCATACTCTCCGGACAGGCTATTTCTGCGAATGGCTGCCGCTTCAAGCAGAACACGATCGACATCTTCAAATGTCAGCGCGGTGTGCTCGGCGAGAATCGCCGCAAAGCTCTGGGCATTGGTTTTTGCGGCCGCGATCGTATCACGGTACCGGGCTTCCAGGTCCGTGAGAAATAGAACGATTGTCGCGGCTGAAAGCAGGACGCCAAGCACCGTCAGCGACGATCCCGGTGATCTGGCCAGCCTTCGATAGATTTCCCGCATCACAAATCCGCGTTACAACGAGTACCGGCTCACCGTCGCCCCGCATCATTAATATTTCGCACATAATATAACGAAGATACGCATTAAGCTCCCGGTTGGCCTGACTTGACTCCGGTAGTCTTACGGGGCTGCGGGGGTTGGAGTCATTAACCGGCCATGGCTATAGATTTTGGACGGCGTCCAGCCGTGCGGAGCTAGCGTGATGGTCGAAACGCGGCGCGCGCCACGTCATCGAGTGTTGAAGGCCGGAAAGATCGATTTTGGCGGAGGCGCAATCGATTGCACTGTCCGCAACCTGTCGAATACCGGAGCGGCGATCGAGGTGTCCAACCAAATCGGGATCCCTGAGAAATTCACGTTGGTTGTGCCCGGCGATGGATTGCATCTGCCCTGCCATATCATGTGGCGTAAGGGATACCGGATCGGCGTGACGTTCGATTGAACTGGCTGACGGTCGAAACCATCCTTCGCCGCCGGCCACTCGAGCAGCGGATCGACGAACAAACGCTGAAGCTCGCCTGGAAGGATTTCGGTAAGCTGTCGGCGGAAACCGCCCAGCGCATCGTGCGCTTCTGGCACGTGCCAAATAAAATTGAAAACTAGGGTTTGTAGCGGGAGCGGGCTGGAACCGTCTCATGTCCCAGACGCGGTGCAGCGCATAGCGCTGCTCCGCAGAGCCAGGGTCCAAACTTTCATCGTCGGCTCACGGACCCCGGATCAGCAACGCACCACGCCGCAAAGCGGCGCGCTGCGCTGCATCCGGGAAACAGGCCTTAGTTCTTGCTCTTGTCGACCAGCGCGCCCTTCTTGATCCACGGCATCATGTCGCGGAGTTTCTCGCCGACTTCCTCGATCGGATGGGCCGCGAGCTTGGCGCGGGTGGCCTTGAACGAGGTCTGGTTGACCTTGTTTTCCAGCATCCAGTCGCGCGCGAACTTGCCGGACTGGATGTCGTTGAGCACGCGCTTCATCTCGGCCTTGGTCTCCGAGGTGACGATGCGCGGGCCGGTGACATATTCGCCATATTCGGCGGTGTTGGAGATCGAATAGTTCATGTTGGCGATGCCGCCTTCATAGATCAGGTCGACGATCAGCTTCACTTCGTGCAGGCATTCGAAATACGCCATCTCCGGCGCGTAGCCGGCTTCCACCAGCGTCTCGAAGCCGCCCTTGATCAGCTCGACCAGGCCGCCGCACAACACCACCTGCTCGCCGAACAGGTCGGTCTCGCACTCTTCCTTGAACGAGGTCTCGATGATGCCGGCGCGACCGCCGCCGATCGCCGAGGCGTAGCTCAGCCCGAGATCATGGGCGTTGCCCGAGACGTCCTTGGCGATCGCGATCAGGCAGGGCACGCCGCCGCCGCGCTGATATTCCGAACGCACGGTGTGGCCGGGGCCCTTCGGCGCGATCATCAGCACGTCCAGATCGGCGCGCGGATCGAGCAGATTGAAATGCACGTTGAGGCCGTGCGCGAACACCAGCGCCGACCCCTTCTTCATGTTGTCGTGCAGGTGCTCGCGATAGATGTCGCCCTGCAACTCGTCGGGGGTGAGCATCATCACGAGGTCGGCCCATTTCGCGGCTTCGGCGACTTCCATCACCTTGAAGCCGGCGGCTTCGGCCTTCTTGGCCGAGGCCGAACCCTTGCGCAGCGCGATGGCGACGTCCTTGACGCCGGAATCCTTCAGGTTCAGCGCATGGGCGTGGCCCTGGCTGCCGTAGCCGACGATGACGACCTTCTTGCCCTTGATCAGGTTCAGGTCGGCGTCGCGATCGTAATAAACACGCATGGTCGTTTCCTCTTCAGCGGCCACAATCGGCCTATAAGTCAGGGGGTTAAGCGATGTGCTTGGTAAATTTCCGGCGTTGTCTAGTCCATTTTCGGCCTCAGGGGAAACCCTCATCTCGCATGGCGCGTTGCGGCATCATGCGTGCATGAATACCGGGTAGAGCGAAGCCAGCAGCAATACCGCCATGATGACGTTGAAGGCCCGTACCGTCCTGCGGGAGCTCAGGATCGGCCGCAGCGAGCTGCCGAACATCGCCCAGGCCGTGCACGACAGCGCGCCCAGAATGAGGCTCAGCACCACCTGGATGGTAATGTTCCAGGGATAGGTCGCGATCGCCGCATAGGCGGTGATGGTGCCGATCACCATCACCCAGCCCTTGGCGTTGATCCACTGGAACATCGCCGCGCCCCAGAACGTCATTGGGCCCCGACGGTTATCCTGCTCCGGCATCACCGGCTCGGCTATCGCGATCGCAGCGGCGAGGTAGACCAGATAGGCAACGCCGGCATATTTCAGGATGGTCTGCAGCACCGGATAGGCGATGAAAATGGTTCCAAGCCCTACTCCCACCGCGCCCACCATGAAGGCGAACCCGACGGTGATGCCCGCGATATGCGGCAAGGTGCGGCGGAAGCCATAGGTCAGCCCGGACGACAACAGCATGATGTTGTTCGGCCCCGGCGTGAAAAACATCACCACGGCAAACACCACAAAGGCGATCAGAAGCGGCTGCGACATGCGATGCTCACTCAGCTTTGCTCGCCGGGCTTGGGCTTGCGCAACAAATATGTGCCGTGCAGTGGCGCGTGATAATCGACCGAGACCAGCGTAAAGCCGACATCGGTCAGCATACGCTCGATCACCCAGCCGAAGGTCGAATACTCGTCACGCATGTGGGTGACGACGCTGTCGCGCGAAAAGCCGTGGTTCTTGATATTGAAATCCGCCCACGCCTCGACGTCGCGCTCGGACCCATCGGGCGTGCTGACGAAGACGATGTCGCGCAGGAAGAAGCTGGCGCCCGGTTTCAGCGCGTTATAAATCCGCGACAGCGCCACCGCCTTCCAGAAATCCGGCAGATGATGCAGCGTGAACTCGCTGACGATCAGGTCGTAGGAATTGGGCTGATAGGCAAAGCTCAGCAGCCCCGCCGACTGGGTGCGGATCGCGACCTTGCGGTCGCCGGCCTGGATCTTCGCCAGCGCGAGCATGGCCGGCGAGATATCGATGGCGTCAACTTCGGCACCGAGTTGGGCGGCCTCGCAGGCCAGCACGCCGTTGCCGCAGCCGATATCGGCGACGCGCCAGCCGGGCTGTACGCCCAGCATGGTCAGCGCCGCGCGGGCGCGGCTGTCGCGGTCGTCGTCCAAATCGTAGATCGAAGCCACCGCGGAATCGAGGCCGATCTGCCGCCGTTCATTATAGTACCAGTCGCGCGCCAGCATGATTCACATCCCCTCGGGCCCACGCCCGATCGCGGCAACACCCGTGCGCGACACCTCGACAAGGCCGAGAGGGCGCATCAGGTCGATGAATTGGGAGATCTTGGCTGAATTTCCCGTGATCTCGAACACGAAGCTTTCGGTGGTGGCATCGATCACCCGGGCGCGGAAGGCATCCGCAAGCCGCAACGCCTCGACCCGGTTGTCGCCGCCGCCACGCACCTTCACCATCGCAAGCTCACGCTCGATCGAGCGGCCGGTCAGCGTCATGTCGACGACGCGGTAGACCGGGATCATGCGGTCGAGCTGATGCTTGATCTGCTCGATCACCATCGGCGTGCCGGTGGTGACGATGGTGATGCGCGAAACGTGCTTCTTGCTCTCGGTCTCGGAGACCGTGAGGCTTTCGATGTTGTAGCCGCGGCCGGAGAACAGCCCGATCACCCGCGCGAGTACGCCCGGCTCGTTCTGCACCAGAATGGAGAGCGTGTGGGATTCGACCGGATCACGGCGCTCTTCCATGAAATAGGCGGATGCGGGCTGGTTCATCTCAAATCCTCGTTCATCTCTCGTTCGTCATGCCCGGCCTTGTGCCGGGCATCCACGTCTTAACTCTCAGCGAGAAGGAAGACGTGGATGGCCGGGACGTCCAGCGCGAAGACGCGCTTCGCGCTTTTGCCCGGCCATGACGGCTTTTTTTCTCGAACTCATCACACCGCCACCCGTCGTTCGGTGTCCACGGCGACATCCATCCCGACCCATCGACGAAACAGATCGAAATCGATATTGCCGCCGCTCAGGATCAGGCCGACGCGCTTGCCGCGGTTTTTCGCAACTTCCACAAGTGCTGCCGCCAACGCTGCGGCGCCGGCGCCTTCTGCCAGGTTATGGGTATCGATCCAGTAGGCACGGATCGCCGCGGCGATCTCCGCATCGGTGACCTGCACGATACGCGAGGCGCCCTTGCGGATGATCTCGAGCGCGTCCGCATCGGGGATTCGCGTTGCCATGCCGTCGGCCAGCGTGTTGCTGGTCTCGGTGGTGACGATGGTGCCGGCGGCAAACGACAGCGCATAAGACGGCGCCAGGGTCGACTGCACGCCGACGATCTCGGTGGTCAGTCCAAGCAAATCGCGGGCGAGGATGCAGCCGCAAATGCCGGAGCCTTGCCCGATCGGCACATAGATCGTGTCGAGGTCGGGCGCACTGCGCAGCAGTTCGAGCGCGTAGGTCGCAACACCGAGCACCAGATCGGAATGGAACGACGGCACCATCTCGAATCCGCTGGCCTCGGCGCGGCGGCCGGCCTCTTCGCGCGCGGCCTGGAAATCGTCGCCGTGCTCGACCAGGTCGGCGCCAAACGCCTGCATCGCGCGGTTCTTCTCGACCGAATTGCCACGCGGCACCAGGATCGTCACCGGCAGGCGGTGGCGGCTCGCCGCAAACGCCAGGCTCTGGCCGTGATTGCCGCGGGTCGCCGAAATCAGCCCTGCGACGGCGGGCCGCTCGCGCTTGAGGCGATCGACATAGACCAGTCCGCCGCGCACCTTGAAGGCGCCGGTCGGCGTGTGGTTCTCATGCTTGACGACAACGGTGGCGCCGAGCCGTTGCGACAGCAGCGGCCATGCATGCGCGGGCGTCGGCGGCATCGAACGGCCGACCACCTGCTGCGCACGCTCCAGTTCGGCGAGGTCAAACATCTGCTCGCCTCCCTTTCACCCTCCCCTGGAGGGGTCGAGACGAGCGAAGCTCGCTCTCTGGGGTCGATCGCTTCGATAGAAGCGGTCGGGGTGGGGTGGCGATTTGTTCATCCGCAACCCACCCCACCCCGCCTCGCAGCTCGCTACGCTCGATGCGAGCCGACCCTCCCCCTCCAGGGGAGGGTGAGAACGAGACGCGGCGACGGCTAGTACCAGACGCGATTGCCCTGCCGCGCGCGGGGAGAGGTGAAGGATACGTCTGTGTCGTTGCCATCCTCACACCAGCGCCTTGCCGCCGGCGAAGGCGGCAGCGGTGGCTTCGTCATTGGCTTCCGCCGGCAGCAGCATTTCGTTGTGCGCCTTGCCGGACGGGATCATCGGGAAACAATTCTCCAGCGCCGCCACCCGGCAATCGAACAGCACCGGACGCTTGACCGAGATCATCTCCTTGATCGCGCCGTCGAGATCGCCGGGCTTGATGGCCCGGATGCCGACCGCGCCATAGGCTTCGGCCAGCTTGACGAAATCCGGTAATGCTTCCGAATAGCTGTGCGACAGCCGGTTGCCGTGCAGCAGTTGCTGCCACTGCCGCACCATGCCCATGTACTGGTTGTTCAGGATGAAAACCTTGATCGGTAGTTCATGTTGAACCGCCGTCGACATTTCCTGCATCGTCATCTGCACCGACGCATCGCCGCCGATGTCGATCACCAGACTATCGGGATGCGCGACCTGGACGCCGAGTGCTGCCGGCAATCCATAGCCCATGGTGCCGAGACCACCGGAGGTCATCCAGCGATGCGGCTCCTCGAAGCCGAAGAACTGCGCGGCCCACATCTGGTGCTGGCCGACTTCGGTCGTGATGTAGGTGTCACGCCCGCGCGTCAGTTCGAACAGCCGCTGGATCGCGTATTGCGGCAGGATGACATCGCTGTTCTTCTTGTAGGACAGCGAATTGCGCGCGCGCCACTTCGCGATCTCCTGCCACCACGGCTTGATGTCCGGCTTTTTGGCTTCCGCCTTGAACACCTGCAACAGATCCCCGAGCACGTTGCCGACGTCGCCGATGATCGGGATATCGACCCGGATGTTCTTGTTGATCGAGGACGGGTCGATGTCGATGTGGATTTTCTTCGAGCCCGGCGAAAACGCGTCGGTCCGTCCGGTGATGCGGTCGTCGAAACGCGCGCCGACGCACAGCATGACGTCGCAATCATGCATCGCCATGTTGGCTTCGTAGGTGCCGTGCATGCCGAGCATGCCGAGCCAGCTCTTGCCCGACGCCGGATATGCTCCCAGGCCCATCAGGGTCGAGGTGATCGGAAAGCCCGTAACCTCGACCAGTTCACGCAGCAGCTTCGAGGCCTCCACCCCGGAATTGATGACGCCGCCGCCGCTGTAGATCACCGGACGCTTGGCCGAGGCGAGCAACGCCACGGCCTTGCGGATCTGCCCGGCATCGCCCTTGACCCGCGGCGCATACGAAATATGCACGTCGGATTTGCGCGGCGGATGATAGGTGCCGGTCGCGAACTGCACATCCTTGGGCACGTCGACGACGACCGGGCCCGGGCGGCCGGTGCTCGCGACGTAGAACGCCTCGTGCAGCACCTTGGCCAGATCGTTGACGTCGCGCACCAGCCAGTTGTGCTTGGTGCAGGGCCTCGTGATGCCGACGGTGTCGCACTCCTGGAACGCGTCATTGCCGATCAGATGTGTCGGCACCTGGCCGGTGATGCAGACCAGCGGGATCGAGTCCATCAGCGCGTCGGTCAGCGGCGTCACCATGTTCGTGGCGCCGGGTCCCGATGTCACCAGCACGACGCCCGGCTTGCCCGTGGAGCGCGCATAACCCTCGGCGGCATGGCCGGCGCCCTGCTCGTGCCGAACCAGGATGTGCTCGACTTCGCTTTGCTGGAAAATCTCGTCATAAATCGGAAGCACTGCGCCGCCCGGATAGCCGAAGATATGCTTGACGCCGTGATCGATCAGCGCGCGCACGATCATGGCGGCACCGGTCATCTGGCTCGGGTCGTGGCTGTTGTCACTCATGGCTGGCTCCGGATCCGCAAGACGTCAGCGGCTTTCTTCAGTTGGGTTGTCTCGATCAGTCAGCTTGGACGATACAAAGAGGTGGAAAATAAAAAGGGGCCCGAAAGGACCCCTGCACACCGCCCGATTTTGGATGGCCTTAGCCATCCCCGGCGGTGCGCTTGGGTACGACGACGATAAGGAGTTTGGTAATAATATTACGCATTTTGCGGCTCAAGCTTCCCGAAGGTTGCGCGGAACATAACGCCGAAACCCCAGAAGTCAAGGCAAGGCGCTCGCTCAACGCGATTTTGGGAGCTTAGCGGGGTTCCGGGCGTTGGGCGAGTGTTTTTCGGGCGTGTACTGCGCATGGCTGAGACGCCGTAGCCCGGATGAGCTTTTGCGACATCCGGGGATGCGCTTCATCCCGGACATCGCAAGAGTCATCCGGGCTACGCGAACAGCCCGTCCGCCCACCCCCGCGCCGTCTCCGGCGCTACCCACTCGAATTCCGGCAGTTGGTGCCGGAACCAGGTGAATTGCCGCTTGGCGTAGTGGCGGGTATCGGCGCGGCCGATCTCGGCGGCTTCCTCCCGCGTGATCTCCCCCGCAAGATGGCGGATCAACGCCGGCACGCCATGCGCCTTCATGGCCGGGAGCAGCGGATCGAGACCGCGCGCCGCCAACGCCGCGACCTCCTGCAGCGCACCCGCTTCCAGCATCGCACTGAACCGCGCATCGATCCGTGCGTACAACGCATCGCGTTCCGGCGCGAGAAACAGTGCGCGAAATGCCCCCTGCGGCAACAGCGGCGGCAAACCATCGCGATGCCAATCGGTCAGCGAACGCCCGGTGGCCTCGACCACTTCGAGCGCGCGCGCGACGCGCGTGCGATCGCGCGGTTTCAGGCGTTCCGCGCTGGCCGGATCGCGCCGCGCCAGTTCGGCATGCAACGCCTCGACGCCGTTTTGTTCGAGCCGGGCGCGGACGCTGTCGCGAATCCCGGATGGAACCGGCGGCACCGCCGACAGCCCGCGCGTCAGCGCCTTGAAGTAAAGACCCGAACCGCCGACGAAAATCGGCAAGCGGCTTTGTGCGCGCGCCTCGTTGAGCGCGGCCGCCGCGTCATCCACCCAACTTCCCGCCGAGCAATTCACCGCGGCGTCGACATGGCCATAGAGCCGGTGCGGCACACGCGCTTCTTCCTGCGGCGTCGGCCGCGCGGTGATGATGCGGAGGTCGCGGTAGACCTGCATCGAATCGGTATTGATGACGACGCCGCCGGCCCTTTCGGCGAGCGCCAGCGCCAGCGCCGACTTGCCGCTGGCGGTCGGCCCTGCGATAAGCAGCGCAAGCCCGTCTGCCGTCTGGCCTGCCTCCTGAAGCGAATTGCCGCGCATGTCTCTCGTCGCCACGCTGATCTGCCATCCCGCCAATCCCGCGCTCGATAGCACGGTCGTCGACGGCGCGCGCGCCATTCTTAGCGAAGCCGGCCCGGCGCATTGGCTGTTTCACGAGGTCGCCGTCGATATCCCCTTTGCAAGCGACGAACCAATCGCTGCCATCGTCACCCGGCTCAAGCAGGCGCGCGGCGATCTGCCGATCGACGTCGTGGTGCAGCCGCAGATCGACCGGCGCAAGAAGCTTTTTCTGGCCGACATGGATTCCACCATGATCGGCCAGGAATGCATCGACGAACTGGCGGATTTCGCCGGCCTCAAGACCCACGTCGCTGCGATCACCGAACGCGCGATGCGCGGCGAAATCGCGTTCGAGCCGGCGCTGCGCGAACGCGTCGCGCTGCTGAAGGGCGTGGCCGTCGGCGTGGTCGACGAGGTCCTCAAGCAACGCATCACGCTGACGCCGGGCGGCCGCGAACTGGTCGCGACCATGCGCGCCCATGGTGCCTATACCTGCCTGATCTCGGGCGGCTTTACATTATTTACCAATGCGATCGCGGCCATGGTCGGCTTTCAGGAGAACCGCGCCAACGAGTTGAAGGTTCTGGACGGCAAGCTCACCGGCGAGGTTGCCGAGCCGATCCTGGGCCGCGCCGCCAAGCTCGCAACCCTGATTGAACTGCGCGAGTCCTTCGATCTCGACAATCTCGACACGCTGGTGGTCGGCGACGGCGCCAACGATCTCGGCATGATCGAGGCCGCGGGCCTCGGCGTCGCCTACCACGCCAAGCCCGCGGTCGCGGCGGCCGCCGCCGCGCGGATCGACCACGGCGACCTCACCGCATTGCTGTATGCGCAGGGCTACCGGCGCGAGGAGTTTGTCGGGGGATAGGTTCGTGTCGTCTCGGCGAAGGCCGGGACCCACCGGAACCGTCATCCTGAGGAGCGGCCACTTGGCCGCGTCTCGAAGGATGATGTTCAGCTCGGTGCTTGCGGCCATCCTTCGAGGCTCGCAAGAGCTCGCACCTCACGGGTGAACGCAATTGCGTTCATCCCAGGGATGACGTCGAAATAGCTTCACAGGCTCAAACGCGGGGACACATACGCCGTGTCGGCGATGTTCCGAACAGCGTCAGTGTGCCTGTTGAAACGACGCATCGTCATCGTAAGCGCCAGGGGTATGGGTCCCCGCCTGCGCGGGGACGACGAACCTATTTGGCACGAACGACCAGCTCCACTGAGCAGGCTACTGCACGCTCAACGCCACGAAGCGCAGTTCGCCGTCGGAGTTGGCGATCAAGAGCAGGACGGATTTCTTGCCGTCTTTCTTCAGCTGGTCGATGCGCTTCTTGACGTCGGCGGTGTTGCTGACCGCTTCCTGTGCCACCTCGACGATCACCTCGCCCGGGCTGAGGCGCTTTTCGGCGGCGTCCGAACTGCCGTCGACATTGGTGATGACGACGCCCTTGATGCTGTCTTTGACCTTGTACTTGCCGCGCAAATCCTTGCTCAAGGTCGCAAGGTCGAGGCCAAGCACCTTTTGCGTCACCGGCTTGTCCGCCGGCTCCTGCGTCTTGTTGGAAACCTGCACCGGCTTGTCGGTGTCCTCGAGGCGGCCGAGCGTGACCTTGACGGTCTGCTCGGCACCCTTGCGGATGATGACGACGTCGACCGCCTTGCCGACCGCGGTGTCAGCCACGACGCGCGACAGGTCCTTTGGCTCCTTGATCTCCTTGCCATCGAACGTAACGACGACGTCGCCGGGCTCGATACCGGCGGGCTTGGCCGGACCCTTGTCATCAACACCGGCAATCAGGGCGCCGCGCGCGGGCTTGATGCTGAGGCTTTCGGCGATTTCATCGGTGACCTGCTGGATGCGGACACCGAGCCAGCCGCGGCGAAGCTCGCCGAACTGCCGCAACTGATCGACCACGCCGGCAACGGTCTTGGAGGGCACGGCAAAGCCGATGCCGATCGAGCCGCCGGTCGGCGAGATGATCAGCGTGTTGACGCCAATAACGTCGCCATCGAGATTGAACAGTGGACCGCCGGAATTGCCGCGGTTGATGGCGGCATCGGTCTGGATGTAGTTATCGTACGGGCCCTGGCTGATATCGCGGTTGCGCGCCGACACGATGCCGGCCGTCACGGTGCCGCCGAGGCTGAACGGATTGCCGATCGCGATCACCCATTCGCCCAGCCGCAGCTTGTCGGAATCGCCAAACTTGACCGCGATCAGCGGCTTGCTCGGCGTGAACTTGAGCACCGCGAGATCGGTCTTCTTGTCGACGCCGACCAGATCGGCCTTGAACTTGCTGCCGTCGTTCATGATCACGGTGATCTCGTCGGCATCCGCGATGACGTGATTGTTGGTCACGACGATGCCGGCAGTGTCGACGATGAAGCCGGAACCGAGCGAGGTGGTCTTGTGCGGCTGCAGGTCGCCGCCTCCGCCACCCGGGCCGCCGCGGCGGTTCTTGAAGAAATCGTCAAAAAACTCCTCGAACGGCGAGCCCGGCGGCAGCTTCGGCATCGCGCCGCGGCCGTCGCCGGAAGGGCCGCTCTTGGCCTCGACGGTCTGCGAGGTCGAGATGTTGACCACCGCGTCGATCACCTTCTCGGCGACATCGGCGATGCCGTCGGGGCCGCGCGCGAATGCCGGCGGCGCCAGCACGAGGCAGCTTGCGCCGAGGCAGATCGCGGCCAACCATGGGCGCAGGCGACTGGAGCGCGTCAAGCGCGCACCAGTTTTCCGCTCTGACGCGTTTTCTTCACGCGGACCGGTTCCCACTCCGCTCGAAAACGCTTTAGTCAAGGCTGGGATCGCGGCGGTCATATGGGCTCTCTCTGTCTTTCAAGAACGGAACGGCGTTGCAGCGCAATGTGCGCCCGAACCGGGCTGCGGCGCAAGCATCGAGGGGTCATTTCGTCGTCATGCGCGCAGGGCCGAATGCGGCAAAAATCGGCGCGGCGGCCCACCCTGCTTTGAACCCGCAGTCTTTTTTGCTTCAACCGGAGCGGGCTCCAGAGCCTTTTCCGTTCCGATACATCGGAACGGGGCTCTGGTCTTTTGTTTTAACGCGTTTTCTACCGCAGATAAGTCTACGCAATCTGCGCAGATTGCTATGCGAACCGGTAGCCACGGAGCCTGTCATCGGGCGCGCATTCGCTTGACCCGTTGGCTCGAAAACGCTTTAGCGCCTGATAACCCAGATCAGGATCAGGCCTGCGACCGCCGATCCGATACCGACGACGCGCAGCACGTTGTCCGGCGTCGCCAGCGCGCTCTTCATCGCCCGGCGCATCCAGGCCGGGCTGGCCGCGAACATCAGGCCTTCGATCACAAACAGAATACCCACACCGATGAGGAAGTCGGCGAACGCTATGGACCTCATCGGACTGGAACCTCCCGTTTGACGTTGTTTTTTGACATCGGGGCCGAAGCAGCGTCCCGCTTCGACCCGTTGGTGCTTCGACTTGCGCGCTACGGCTTCGCCGGCGTCGGCGGGGCCGCAGTCGGAGTGCCCGATGCATTACCGAAGAACCTGAAGAACTCCGAATCCGGCCGCAGCAGGAACCTGGTATCCGCGCTCTTCAAGCCGTTCTCATAGGCCGTCATCGAACGGTAGAACGCGAAGAAGTCCGGATCCTTGCCATAGGCCTCGGCAAACAACCGGTTGCGTTCGCCGTCGCCGTCGCCGCGCACCTGCTCGGAGGTCGAATTGGCTTCGGCGACGATCACGGTGGCTTCGCGATCGGCGTTGGCGCGGATTTCCTGGGCCTTTTGCGCGCCCTGAGCGCGGTATTCGGCCGCTTCCTGTTCCCGCTGGGTCTGCATCCGCTTATAGACCGGCACGCTGTTCTGCTCCGGCAGATCGGCGCGTCTGATCCGGACGTCGACCACCTGGATGCCATAGGCGTCGGCTTCCTTGTCGACCTGATCGCGGATCCTGTTCATCAGGGCTTCGCGCTCATCGCGCACCACCTGGATGAAGGTGACCTCGCCGAGTACGCGGCGCAGCGACGCGTTCAGGATCGTGGTCAACTGGGTGTTGGCGGCCTGGATCGAGCCGACGGTCTGGTAAAACCGCAGCGGCGTCTTGATGCGATAGCGCGCAAACGCATCGACCACCAACCGCTTCTGATCCGAGGCGATGACTTCCTGCGACGGATTTTCCAGATCAAGGATACGCTTGTCGATCGGGATTACCGTATCGACAAAGGGCGCCTTGAAATGCAGCCCGGGATCGGTGACGACGCCGACCGGCTCACCGAGCCGCACCACCAACGCCTGTTCGGTCTGATCCACGGTGAACACCGCGCTGTAGCCGACGATGACGACGGCCAGCAGCAAGAATAACACGACAATACCTGTAACCGGGGATCTCATCGCGTGCTCCCGCCCTGAGTTTGTGGCTGGCCCGTGCTCGTTGTCGCCGTGGGCGGACGTCGCGGCGTCAGTTCATTGAGCGGCAGATACGGCACCACGCCCTGCGCGCCGGAGGCTCCGCCGCCATCATAGATAAGTTTCTCGGAACCGCCGAGGACGCGCTCCATCGTCTCCAGATAGATGCGCTGCCGGGTAACGTCGGGCGCCTTCTTGTATTCGTCATAGACTTTCAGGAAGCGCGCGCTCTGGCCCTTGGCCTCAGCGACCGCCTGCTGCTTATAGCCTTCGGCGGCCTGCAGGATTTGCGCGGCGCGTCCCTTCGCATCTGGAACGATCCGGTTGGCATAGGCTTGAGCCTCGTTCTGCAGGCTCTCGAGATTGGCGCGGGCGGCCTGCACTTCACGGAAGGAATCGATCACTTGCGCCGGCGGATCGACCTTCTGCATCTGCACCTGCTGGATCAAGATGCCTGAGCCATATCGGTCCAGCGTCGTCTGCATCAGTTCCTGCACATTTGCTTCGATCGTGGTTCGGGCGCCAGTCAGGATCGGCTGGATGTTTGATTTGCCGACGACCTCGCGCATCGCGCTTTCGCCGACCGCCTTCACGGTGCCTTCGGGATTCTGGATGTTGAACAAATAGTCGGCGACGCCTTTCGGCTTGATCCGCCACAACACCGTAAAGTCGACATCGACGATATTTTCGTCGCCGGTCAGCATCAGGCTTTCCTCGGGCACGTCGCGCATGGTGCGGCCGCGCCGCGCCGGATCGTCGATCAGCGTCATGCCGATGCTCAAGGTGGAGACGCGCAACGCCTTCGGCAGCAGCACGGTCTCGATCGGATACGGCAAATGATAGTTCAGTCCGGGAAAGGTTTCTCCGACATACTTGCCGAACCGCAGCACCACGCCCTGCTCTTCGGACTGCACGCGATAGAAGCCGGACAAGCCCCAGATCACCAGCGCGGCAATCAGAACAAGCGCGATCCCGACGCCGCTGAAATATCCGCCCGGCAGCAATTGCTGAAGCCGGTCCTGCGCGCGGCGCAGCAGATCCTCAAGGTCGGGCGGCCTCGGTCCCACCGGTTGCGGTCCAGAGCCCCATGGTCCTTTCGGACCGGAGCCCCACGGGCCTCCGCCTTGATTCTTCCACGGCATCAACACTCTCCTCAGCGGGGCCCACGGGATACGACACCCGGCCTCGCAATCTGGACGGCTTTATAGGGGACGGCCCCGGCCCTTACAACGCAAGCTTCCGGTTCGAAGCAGCTAAGCCTGGGGCTACAATTGTCAATCCAAAGATTACCGGACGGGGTTAATGCGACTTTCGCCTTATATACGTCACATAGGAGAAGTCGGCCGCCGTATGTAAGTTACATAGGAAAACGCCGCACTGTCGTCCGGACCGGCTGGATTGTGAACACGCGCGGCCTCTTGCCAGTCAGCGGCATCGATTGCGGCGAAATATGTATCGCCGGCAGGCCGGGCGTGAACTTCGGTCAGCTCCAGGCGATCGGCAAACCCGATCCATTGCGCGTAGATTTCCGCGCCGCCGATCACGGCGATCTCGGTGGCTAAACGCCGCAGCGCGTCGCCGGTCGCGACCGCGCGGGCATCGGCAAACGACGTCGTCACCACCGCGCCCGGCGTGCGAAAATCCGCATCGCGCGTGATGACGATGTTGGTACGTCCGGGCAGCGGGCGACGCAACGAGACGAAGGTCTTGCGGCCCATCACCACCGGCTTGTCGATCGTCATGGCCTTGAAGCGCTGCATGTCGGATTTCAACCGCCATGGTATCGCGCCGTTGGCACCGATCACGCCATTCTCGGCCACCGCGGCGATGAGGATGATTTTTGGACGCACACTGATTTCATCAAGAGCCTGGGCCGTCGCGGTCACACCGCGACTCATACGGCCACCTGGGCCTTGATATGCGGGTGCGGATCGTAGCCTTCGAGCACGAAGTCTTCATACCGGAAGGCGAAGATGTCCTTCACATCGGGATTGATCTTCATCACCGGCAGCGGCCGCGTCGGTCGCGTCAGTTGCAGGCGGGCCTGTTCGAGGTGATTGGAATAAAGGTGGGTGTCGCCGAGCGAGTGCACGAAGTCGCCGGGCTTCAAACCCGTCACCTGCGCGACCATCATCGTCAGCAGCGCATACGAGGCGATGTTGAAGGGCACGCCGAGAAAAACGTCGCCCGAGCGCTGATAGAGCTGGCACGATAATTTGCCGCCGGCGACATAGAACTGGAACAGGCAATGACACGGCGGCAACGCCATCTTGTCGACCTCGGCCGGATTCCAGGCGCTGACGATCAGCCGCCGCGAATCCGGGTTGCGCTTGATCATGTCGATGACGTTGGCGATCTGGTCGATGCTGCGCCCGTCGGGCGCCGGCCATGACCGCCATTGCGATCCATAGACCGGGCCGAGATCGCCATTGGCGTCCGCCCACTCGTCCCAGATCGAAACGCCGTTGTCCTGGAGGTATTTGATGTTGGTGTCGCCTTTGAGGAACCACAACAGCTCGTGCACGATGGCTTTGAGCGGCAACTTCTTGGTGGTCAGCATCGGAAAGCCGGCCGCCAGATTGAAGCGCATCTGATGGCCGAAGACCGAGAGCGTGCCGGTGCCGGTGCGGTCGTGCTTTTCGGCACCGTCCGAGAGAATCCGTTCAAGCAGGTCGTGATACTGGTTCATGGCGCGTGGGCGGTCCTGAGGAGGCCGAAAACTTTAGCGACCCGTCGGGCCGCGGGCAGCGGCGATTCGGCGGTCGCCTGGGATTATACCCTGAAAAATGAAAATCCGGCCCCTGTCCGGCAAGAGGCGGTCCCCGGTTCCCTCAGCCGATCAGGCCGATAAAACCAAGGCACCCGCCGGCCGCAAGCAGCCAGAGCGGGTTGAGCCGGGTCAGCGAGGCCGCAACCGCGGCGCCGATGGTCACCGCGGCGGCCACCCAGGTCCGGTCGGAGGCCAGCCCCAGAACCAGGCCGCTCGCCGCCATCAATCCGATCGACAGCGGAACCAGCGCGGCCTGAACGATGGCGGGCCAGCGCGCGTGGCTCGACCGCCCGAGAAAGCGGCTGACGCCATAGGCCAGCAGCGCCGTCGGAAGGCACATCGCCAACGTCGCGACCAGCGCGCCGCCGAGGCCGGCAACGGCGTAGCCGATCAGGGTGACGATCAGCACGTTCGGTCCAGGCGACAATTGCGAGATCGCGAACACATCGGCGAATTGTTTGTCGGTCAGCCAGTGATGGACCTCGACCGCAACCCGGTGCATTTCCGGCACGGCGGAATTCGCCCCGCCGACCGCAAATAGCGACATCAGCCCGAACGTCGCGGCCAATGTCAGAAGCGGATTGCCTTCCCCATTCATGTCGCGCGCCGCCGCATCACGATCGTGACGGCCAGGCTGATCGGGACCGCGACCAGCAGCACCGTCGCCAACGGCAACCGCGCCACCCCGATCGCGACAAACACCGCGAGCAGGAACACCAGTCCGACCGCATCGCGCTTCCTGAAGAGCGGCATCATCATCCGGAACACCACCGACAGCAGCAGGCCGACCGCGACGCAGGATACCCCGGCCAGGATGCGCCTGAGCGCATCGACGTCGCCGAATCGCGCATACAGCGTCGCCAGCACCGTCATGATGGTCGTGGGCGGGCCGAGCAAGCCGGTAAAGGCCGCGAGGCCACCCGCGAGGCCACGAAACCGCGAGCCGAACACCATCGTCAGGTTGACGATATTGGGTCCCGGCAAAAAATGGCACAGCGCGAAGGTCTCGTTGAATTCTTCCGCCGTCATCCAGCGATGCTGCTCGACGATGGCGCGCCGCGCGAACACCAGCACGCCGCCGAAGCCCGCAAGGGACATCTTGGCAAACGCGACAAATAGCTCGAGCAGGCTGGGCGGCGGTGACGTCAGGCTGTCCGGCGCAGGACTAGAGACAGGGCCTGGGACAGGAACGGCGACCGACGCTGAATCCGGTGGTGGCATGGCCCAGACTTAGAACGACGATCAGGCGAGGCCAACCGATATTCTCCGATTTCCACGCCTGGCGGTTTCGTGGCTGCCATGCCGCCCACAGATACCTGCCCAGGCCCCCGTACTGCCCAGGTCCTCATACTGCCAAGGTCCTCGTACCTGCCCAAGTCCTCGTCCGACCCTTGCCGAGATACTCGCCCGGGAGCTGCCGAGGCCCTGTTTTTCCTGCCTTTTGCGTCCTATATTTACTCGGCCGGCTCGCCGGCTGCGGACATAAAGTGCTGTCGCAATAAAGCTAATTCCATCAAGAATCGGCCTTTTACCCGGCTTTGTACTGGAATATTCATCCCCGGCGGTGCTGACCTTGGCCGCCAGCCGGGGTAGCATCGCTAAAATCGTGCGAGTCGGGTCTTGGGCATGCCTTGGGCAGCGCCCGCCGATCCCACCAGCAGCATTCTGAACGCGACAGGACAATCAATGGCGACCGATCATATCCGATACGACGTGCTGGCGCGCGACGCGCTGCGCGGGGTGCTGCGGCGCGTATTGATCGATGCGGCCGAGCATGGCCTGCCCGGGGAACATCATTTCTTTATTACCTTTCTGTCCACCGCCGAGGGCGTCAAGCTTTCGCCGCGGCTGTTGGCGCAATATCCGGAAGAAATGACCATCATTCTTCAGCACCAGTTCTGGGATCTGACGGTTCTGGAGGATCGCTTCGAGGTCGGCCTGTCGTTCGGCGGCATTCCCGAGCGTCTGGTGGTACCTTTCAATTCCATCAAGAGCTTCTTCGATCCTTCGGTGCAGTTTGGCCTGACGTTCGAGGCATCCGATGTCGCGACCGAGAGCCCGGCTGGAAATCTGCCCGCCGTCCCCGCCGCTGCCCAGGTGCCGGCAACATTGACGGTTCCCGAACCGGCTGTCGAAAATCAGGACGCCCCCGCTAAGCCGAGCGAAGGCGCCGAGGTCGTTCGGCTGGATCGCTTCCGCAAGAAATAATCCCGTACCCAAGACCTTTCTCAACAGACATCTCTCAACTCCTAGAATGAACGTTGCATCGGTTGACGGCGCAACGGACATCACCTGTGGATATTGCCTCATGGCCCATCCGGCGACTTCATCACATCCGACGCGCTCCGAGACCGACAGCTTCGGTCCGATCGATGTGGCCGCCGATCGCTATTGGGGCGCGCAAACGGAGCGGTCACGGCGAAACTTCCGCATCGGCCAGGACCGGATGCCGATGCCGATCATTCACGCGCTCGCGATGGTCAAGCTGGCCGCCGCCGAAACCAATCGCGAGCTTGGGCTGATCGACCAGCGCCGCGCCGGCGCCATCATCCGCGCCGCGCGAGAGATCATCGACGGCAAGCTCGACGATCATTTTCCGCTGGTGGTCTGGCAGACCGGTTCCGGCACGCAAACCAACATGAACCTCAATGAGGTGATCGCCAACCGTGCCAATGAACTGCTCGGCGGCAAACTCGGCGCCAAGCAACCGGTTCATCCCAACGATCACGTCAACATGAGCCAGTCCTCGAACGACTCGTTTCCGACCGCGATGCATATCGCCGCCGCGACGCGTATCCTCGCCGATCTGGTTCCCGCGCTCGAGACACTTCACCGCGCGTTGCGCGCAAAGGAAAAGGCGTTTGCCAAGATCGTCAAGATCGGGCGAACCCACACCCAGGACGCAACGCCGCTGACGCTGGGCCAGGAGTTTTCCGGTTATGCCGCGCAGGTCGAAAGCGGTATCGCGCGACTGCGTCTTGCGGTGAAGGATCTTTATCCGCTCGCGCAAGGCGGCACCGCCGTCGGCACCGGACTCAATTCGAAACCGAAATTCGCCCGCGCCTTTGCCAGGCATGTGGCCGGCCTCACAAAGCTGCCGTTCACCAGCGCCGCCAACAAATTCGAGGCGCTGGCCTCCAACGACGCCTATGTTTTCGCGCACGGCGCCGTCAATTCGGTGGCGACCGGCCTGTTCAAGATCGCCAACGACATTCGACTGTTGGGATCGGGGCCGCGCTCCGGCCTCGGCGAGCTGATATTGCCCGAAAACGAACCGGGCTCTTCGATCATGCCGGGCAAGGTCAACCCGACGCAATGCGAGGCCATGACCATGGTGTGCTGCCAGGTGTTCGGCAACCACACCGCCATCACGGTCGGGGGCAGCCAGGGGCATTTCGAACTGAACGTCTACAAGCCATTGCTGGCATATTGTATGATGCATTCCTTACAACTGCTCGCCGACGTCGCACGCTCGTTTACTGAGCATTGCGTCGAGGGAATACGTGCCAACGAAAAGCGCATCCAGGAACTGATGGAACGCTCGCTGATGCTGGTCACCGCGCTGGCACCCAAGATCGGTTATGACAACGCGGCCAAGGTCGCAAAGTCCGCTCACGCGCGCGGAACCACCTTGAAAGAAGAGGCTGTACGCCTTGGATTGGTATCCGCTGCCGAATTCGATCGATTGGTCCAGCCGAGCAAAATGACGCATCCGGGGTAATTTCGGCGCGGCTCACGGCGCAACGACCGCCGATATAATGCCGATATAATTATGACTCATAACAGCTAAAGACTGAGGCGGATCGGCTATTGCCGCTGCGCGTCCGCGTGGTACAGCACAGAATATTTTGTTTTCGCAGGGCGAAACACATTCTTTGATGCTATCTAGATAATGACCACGGGGATTTCCTTAGATGACGACCGAACAGGCCAACACCCGACGCGACAGCTCACGTCTTCGTGAAAGCGCCGCCTGCCCCTGCTTTGCCGGATGATGGGGGCAGCCATGGGGGATCTGGTCAACCTGAAGCGATTCAGGAAACGCAGTGAGCGGGAACAAGCGGCGAAACAGGCCGACACCAACCGGGCTCGATTCGGCCGAACCAAATCCGAACGCGCGCTCGATGAACAGCGCGCTAGCCGCGCCAACGATCATCTCGATCAACATCACATCGACGGCGAGGACGCCTCATGAAATCGCCCGTCGTCAAACGTTCGATCGTCGTTGCCGGTCACAAGACCAGCGTCAGCCTCGAAGAGGCATTCTGGAACGGCATGAAGGAAATCTCCGGGCTGCGGGACATGACGCTGTCCGAATTGGTGGGCGAGATCGACAGCAAGCGCCAGCAAGGCAACCTGTCGTCCGCGATCAGGCTTTTCGTGCTGGATTATTTCCGCACCCGTGCGATGGCGACGGTCACCGAAACCAAGCCGCAGATCTGACGCTTCTGGTCTGACTGTCGCAATTCGTCGGCGACGTGCTACGGCGACACCACGGCAAGCGCCAACAGCGAAAGCAACAGCGCCGGCGGCATTACGACCAGGCCCAGCTTTAGAAACTGCGCGGCGCCGACATGTTCGCCTTCGCGCCGCAGGACGATCAGCCAGAGAATCGTGGCGAGCGAACCGGTCACTGAAAGATTTGGTCCGAGATCGACCCCGATCAGGATGGCACCGGTGACATGGGTCGGGACCTGCGCCGCCTGACTGGTGGTCGCGGCGATCAATCCCATCGGCAGGTTGTTCAGTAAGTTCGATGCGACGGCGACCGCGACCCCCGCGACCCAGGACGTGGCCTGCGGCGCCGCGATCGACGCCTGCTTGAGAACACGCGCCAGCGCCGGCAGCACGCCGGTGTGGTTCAGGCCTTCGACCAGGATGAACAGACCTGCTACCAGCGGCAGCACCGACCACGAGACATCCCGCAACACCGGCAACGGCGATTGTCGCGAGATCGCCAGCACCAGCACCGTCACGATCGCGCCGGCGATGAAGGTCGGCAGCCCGAGATCGCGATCCATCGCGGACGCCGTGAGCAGCACGATCGCCGTCATCAGGATGCCGGATGCCGCGAGCTTTCCGGCGCGCGTCAGCGGCGCAATCGAATCGATCGCGGGGACGGACGTATCGAGCGCGCGGCGTTGCGTCAGCCGCAGCGCCAGATAGGTCGTGACGATCGCGGCCGCGGAAGGCAGCGCGAAGGCGCGCAGCCACTCGACCAGCGGCGGCATCTGCGTGCCGAACACGACGAGGTTGGCGGGATTGGAAATCGGCAGCACGAAACTTGCGGCATTTGCGATGAACGCACAGACGAACAGATATGGCAGCGGCTCGACCTTCGCAGCGCGGGTCGCCGCATAAACCGCCGGCGTCAGAACAACGGCGGTGGCATCGTTCGACAGCAGAACGGTCACCAGCGTGCCGACGACATAGACGATCAGGAACAAACGTTTCGCCGAACCGCGCGAATAGCGCACCGCCTGCGCCGCCAGCCAGTCGAACAGACCTTCCTTCCGCGCCACTTCAGCCAGCAGCATCATGCCGACCAGAAAGAAATAGACATCGGTGCCCTTGCCGGCGGCGGCGAGCGCGTCCGGCCATGGCAGCAACTGGAGCACCACCAGCAGCGCAGCGCCCGCGATCGCCCAGATGAATTCCGGCCAATTCCACGGACGCGCGATCACGCCAAAGGTGGCGAGCGCGGCGATCGCCCAGGTGGCGGCATCGGTGGTTGATATCACTCGGCCGCTGCCAATTTTGCCGGCACGCCCCGGGACATCGAACCGTCGCGCCGCGCACAGGCCGGCCGAAGAATCGAAGCAAATCCGAGCCACAGCGCGATCGAACCGAGCGCAAAGCTGCCGAGAATGAGAAACATCGCGCTATACCCGATCTCCTGGGCGATCCAGCCGCCGATCAGCGGGCTTAGCGATGCGCCAAGACCCTGGATGGTCATCACCGCCCCCTGCCCGACATTGACGCGCCCGCTGCCCTGCAGAATACGCGCGACGAGGCCCGGAACGGCGACACTCTGCAAGCCGGCGCCAACGCCGTCCAATATCTGAACCGGATACACGCCCCATTTGTTCATCACAAGCGCGGCAATGACGCCCCGGATCGGCAGCGCGATGAACGAAATCAGCAGCACCATCCAGTAGCCTTGCTTCTCGGCGAGACGCATCGCGATCAGCGACACCAAGATCATGACGCCTTGCGCCACGACGATGGTGATCGCGACGAATCCGGCCGGGTCGGCCTGTTTGGCCGAGACGACGGCGAGCCCGTAAAGCGGCAGCATCGCGCCATTGCCGAGGTGAAACAACGCCAGCGCCGCCGCCAGGATCAGCAACGGCCTGCATTCGAGCAGCACGGTGATGCCGCCCACGCCGACGCCATCGTCCTTGCCGCTGTCGAGCCCGCGCGCCTCGTCGTCGTCGATCGCATCGGTCGGGATCATCAGCACCGAGATGATCGACAGCACCCCGAACGCAGCGGCCAGCGCGAGCACGGCGGTAAACCCGAACTGCCACCCGAGCAGGCCCGACAGGCCGGCGCCGACCATGTTGCCGGCATGGTTGAATGCCTGGTTATGTCCGTTCTGCCGGTTGAATCCGGCCTGGCGAACGATGCCGAGCGTGATGCCGGTGACCGCCGGCCCGATCGCAGCCCCCGCGATCGCGGTTGCGACCTGCGACAGCGTCACCAGCCAGAAGCCTTGCGACAGCAACACGATGCCGGAAGCGATCACCGTGCAGATGCCGGGTATGATGACGTAAAGTTTTTTGCGCCTGGTGGCGTCAATGACCGCGCCGGCCGGCGTGGTCATGACCATGCCCGCGACGCCGCCGACCGTCATGACGGTGCCGATCAGCCCGCTTTTCCAGCCATGCGCCAGCAAGAACACGCCGAGGAATGGGCCGATTCCAGCCTGCATGTCGGCCATGAAGAAATTCAGCGACAGCAGCGGCCATACGGCTTTGGCGGCCAATTCGTTCGACGGTCGTGTCACCCGGGCGCTCCCTCGCCGGGATCGGCGATCGGCCGACTAACGCCTGAGACCCGGGTTTGGTTCGCGCATCGGCGGTCGGCGGAGGCATTTTCTCGAACTTCAGCCCATTTTCAACGCGCCAAAATGCAACGCGATCACGCTCGCGCAAGTCCCGGCGGCGAGCGCCCAAAGCGGATTGCGCTTGCTCAGGACGACGAACGCGGCGGTGAAAAGGCTGATGCCGATCGTGACGCCGTCGCGATCGGCGGTTCGCATCATCGCCACACCGCTCGCCAGGATCAGGCCGAGCGCGACCGGCACGATGCCTTCCTTGCCCAGTTGAAGCCATCGCCGGTCGGACCATCTTGCAATGGCGCGGCTGGCGATGAAGGCCAGCGAACAGGACGGGATCATGATCGCCAGCGTCGCCACCATAAGCCCGGCAAGGCCGGCGAGCTGCCAGCCGATCAGGCTCACCATGATGATGTTGGGACCTGGAGCGGCGTGCGAGATGGCGAAGAGATCGGCGAACGAGGCGTCGTTCATCCAGCCCTGGATTTCGACCACCTGTCGCCTGATCTCGGGCAGCACCGCGTTGGCGCCGCCGATCGACACCAGCGAGAGAATGGCGAACACATGCGCGATCCGGAACAGCATGGCAAAACTCATGCGCGTCGCTCCACTGCCGCGAGCGCGACGCTCAGCGGCACCATGGTGACGACGACCGGAACCAGCGGCCAATCGAGCAGCCCGATCGCGACGAACGGGATAGCCGCCACCACCAGCGCCAGCCGCGACGGCTTGATCTTTTGCGTCATCTTTAGCGCGGTTCCGAGCACGAGGCCCGCGGCGCCCGCGGCGGCGCCGATCAGGGCGGCTCGCACCTCCGGGATCGACGCGAAGCGCTGGTAGACCACCGCCAGCGACGTCACGATCACCAGCGGCATCACCATCTGGCCGACGAGACACAGCAACACGCCGGTGACGCCCTGGAAACGGTCTCCCAGCATCACGGCGGCGTTCATGGTGTGGGGGCCCGGCAAGATCTGGCCGACGCCGAGGATCGCGGCGAACTCCTTGTCGGTCACCCACTGCCGCTCTTCGACAATCACGCGCCTGGCCCAGGGGGCGATGCCGCCAAATCCAAGCAGGCCGATCTTCAGGAATCCGAAGAACAGCTCACTTTTACTCACGGCACGGGATGCGACTTCACTTTCATCGCCCGCTGTGTCCTCGCTGTCCGTCATCGTTCCGCCCATGCCTGTCCCGCCCGCGATTGCCGTTGCGGTGAACCCAGCATACGAAGCCTGCGATGGCCCGCTTTCAAAAGCGGGTCAGAATGCGATAGAATTGGGCCATGGTCCGAAATATTCGCGCGCAGGAAATCGAAGCGCTGCCGAGGCCGATCGTCTCCGTCGGCAACGACTACCCGGCCGGCCATCTGCATCCCACGCATCGGCACGGCCGCTCGCAACTGCTGTTCGCCGAAATCGGCACGATGCTGGTGCGAACCGCGCAGGGAGCCTGGCTGGTCCCGACCCAGCAGGCGATCTGGATTCCCGCCGGCATCGATCACAGCATCACCATGTTATGCCGGGTCGCGACCCGCAGCGTCTATCTGAACGACAATGCCGCCCACGGCAGGACGAAATCATGTCAGGTGGTCGGCGTATCGCCGCTATTGCGGCAGCTCTTGATCGAAGCGGTCGATCTACCACCGGAGTATGACCCCGGCGATCGCGACGGCAAGATCATGTCGCTGTTGATCGACGAGATTGCGGCCGCGCCGGTATTGCCGCTCAGTCTTCCGCTTCCGACCGAAGCACGGCTGGCGGCAAGATGTCAGCGCTTTCTCGCTTCGCCGACGGCGCAGGACACCGTCGATCTCTGGTGCGGCGAACTCGGCTTGAGCCGCCGGACGTTGACGCGGATGTTCAAGCAGGAAACCGGCCTGACGTTCTCGGAATGGCAGCGGCGTGCCTGCCTGCTGTGGGCGCTGCCGCGTCTTCTGGCCGGCGACAAGATAACGACGGTCGCCTTCGATCTCGGCTATTCCAGCCCGGCCGCCTTCACTGCGATGTTCAAGCAACTGATCGGCAGCGCACCCGCGCTCTATCTCCGGCAGCGTCATGATGTCTGAATATGCCTTCGCGATCTCGCGACGCGCTGCGCCCGAGGTTTGCAAAATTCGTTCGCCCTAAAAATGGAGAGGGCGCAGGCGACCCTCAAGAGAGGGTGCAGGGAAGACCGGGTGCGCGCTGCACCCGCGGTCTCATGTGCAAAAGTAGCAAACAAAAAGCGCACACGAGCATACAGGTTCAGCGGAAGCAGTCCGGCCTTCCCTGCGCAATGGTTTTAACGGTCTGTTTCGTGCTCTCCCCGGCGAGACCATGCTTTGTTGTCACCGTCGCCAGCGTGATGCGAAGCATCATCGCGAACTTGATGCCGGCATCGGGGCATCAGGACCACACGACTTAACCGTCCGCCTCACGCGCTGTTCGTCAAAAGCGCATCCGCGTCCACCGCTCCCC
>NZ_LMUK01000043.1:460175-514561 GCF_009766005.1 Bradyrhizobium sp. S69
CGCTGATTTGGGTCTGGAGTCAAGGACGATTTCTGAAAATCAGAAATTAAATATGAGATGTGAAGCGATAGACAGGGCAAATCAGATTGAACGCATCGCAGAAAATCGCGCGATGGCACGGACGGAATCGCACGACGACGGCCCGATGGGCGAGCGGAGCCAAGAAGCCGACGTTATCGCGGACGCAGGCCTCAATCCCCTGTGCCCGCATCGCCGAGCCTTGCCGCACGCTCGAGCAGCCGGCGCGCGTTGCGATAGGTCGGCACCTCGACCCAGAGACCCTCGACCAAGACGCGATCCTCGCCGCGCGCACGGGCGGAATCGAAGCCGTCGACGATGGTCCGCGCATGTCGCAGCTCATCGGCATCAGGCGTCAGCACGGCATTCAACACCGCCGCATGCTCCGGCAGCACCAGCGATTTGCTGCGATATCCCAGGCGCCGCGAAAAACGCGTTTCGCGTGCGGCGCCTTCGCTGTCGCTAAAGGTGTAAGGCGCGTCGATCGGCTCGATCCCGGCCGCACGGCACTCCACGACGAAACGCCGTCGTGCGTACTCCAGTTCGGTCCCGTCGGGACCGCGCTCGGCACAGAGATCGTTGGCGAGGTCCTCGGCGCCGAGCAACGCGCAGCGGATACGCGGGCTGCTTGCCGCGATCGCGCGCACTTCAATCACGCCCAACGCGGTTTCGCAGACCGGCAAAATCTCAGTGGAGTTCGCGGGCAGACCGAGCAGATGTTCGTGGTGGGTGATGGCTGTGTCCAGCGCATGCATCTGCGCGGGACGCTCAGCCATCGGATAGGCGATGACATCCGGCTGCGCCCGCATCGCGGCCGCGAGGTCGAGCATTCCACAGGCTTCGAGCGCGTTGACACGAACCGCGGCCAGCCGCCCGCGATCGCGGCAATCCCTAACGAAGTTCGCCAGCAACGCACGCGCCTTGTCGCGCAATGGCGGTGGCGTGAAGTCTTCGAGATCGACAATGAGGGCGTCAGCGCCGCTGGCCAACATGGCGTCATGCGCGTTGCGGTCGGCGCCGGGTCCGAACAGCCAGGTGCGGCGCAGGTCGGGGTCAAGGCCGGGCATCAGGCGTTTCCAGCCAGATATTGCTGACGCAGCACGAATTTCTGGATCTTGCCGGACGCCGTCTGCGGAAACTGCTCGACGAAACGCCAGACCCGCGGGACCTTGTAGGATGCAAGCCGCTCACGGCAGAACGCCGTCAGCGCCGCTTCATCGGTCGGCGCCCTGGTCTGGACGAATGCCACCACGATCTCACCCCATTCAGGGTCCGGCACACCTACCACGGCGACGGATGCGATGGATGGGTGGGTAAAAAGCAGGTCCTCGACCTCGCGCGGATAGATGTTCTCACCGCCGCGAATGATCAAATCTTTTAGGCGGCCCTGCACGCGGCAGTAGCCGAATTTGTCCATGCTGCCGAGGTCGCCGGTACGCAGCCATCCGTCCGCGTCGATCGCACCGGCGGTGGCGCCGGGATTATCGAAGTAATCCTTCATGACGAAATAACCGCGCGCGCAGATTTCACCGACCTTTTCGAGCGGGGCCGTCTCGCCGGTATCGACATCGATGATGCGGAGTTCGGTCTGCGGCATCGGGCGACCCACCGTCGCGATCCAATCGGCGTGCGGATCATCAGGCAGAGTGTGTGTGAGATAGGGCGAGGATTCGGTCTGGCCGAAGCCGATCCCAACCTTCAGGCCGGGCACCAGTTGCGCTGCCCGGCGCACCAAATCAGGCGGCACCGGCGTGCCTCCCATCAGAGCGAGGCGCCACGATGCGACATTGCGCCGAGGCAGCGCCGGATCATCCAACATGCGGATCACCATGGTCGGCACGCCAAGCATGACGGTGCCGCGCTCCTCCTCGCACAGTTGAAGCATCAATTCGGGATCGAAGCCCGGCAGCATGATTTGCGTGCCGCCGGTTTGCAGCGCGCCAAGGGTCACCAGTCCGCAACCTGCCGTGTGAAACATCGGCATCGGATTGACCCAGACATCGTCCGGCCTCGCGCCGACCGTGCGCGCGAAAAAACGGCCGTTGTTGCCGAGACCGCGATGGGTCAGCCGCGCGCCCTTTGGAAAGCCTGTCGTGCCCGACGTATATTGAATCTGCGCAATGTCATCCGGAGCCACGGTCGGCAATACGGCATCCGGCGACGCCGATCGCAGAAAGTCCGGCCATGTCGCCAGCGAAATCACCTCGCGCAGTTTCGGCAACTCGGCGCGAACCTGCTCGATCACGGCCAGGAGATCGCGGCCGCGATAATGCGGCTGCACGAAAATGCCGGCCGCCCGCGACTGCTTCAGCACGAATGCCAGCTCGTTGGCGAGATAGGCCGGGTTGACGGTGACCAGCGTGATGCCGGCGAGCGCGGCGCCGAATTCAATCAGCATCCATTCCGGACAATTGGCGGCCCAGATCGCGACGTGTTCGCCCGGCGCAAAACGGGCCGCGATCGCGCGCGCGACCGCTTCGGCCTCCGACAGCAGCGACGCAAACGTCCAGCGCCGGCGTTGCGCGCGATCGGGAAGGCCTTCGATCAAGGCGATGCGCTCGGGCCAAATGGCCGCCGCGTCACGCAGCGCATCACCGATGGAACGCTCAAGCACCGGCTCGGAACGATCCGGCGGATAATGCGAGAGGGCAAGTTCAGGACCCGTCAAGGCCGCCATGTTCACTCCCGGTGATCGCCGTTATCAGGCTGTTTTATTAATCCAATCGTATGGTACGCGGACGTCATCGCAAAATCTACACTCTGAGCGGGCAAGATCGTCGCGCCCTACCGCATGATGGAAGCCTGCATCGATTTCTGGGACGACATCGCAAAGAACCCTCCGGAGCTGTGATCACGTACGAAGCCGCTCGCTCTACACATGCCGCCATGATCTCCGCACCCGGAGCTCCAGGTCGGTCCGGCACATGAATTGCAAGGCTACCCACTGTAGGCTTTAGCCATTGCAGGGGTTACGCTCGACCCAGGCGCGAATACCGACTGAGGTGCCACCACGTGCCGTTGGATTTTGATTGATGAATGCCTCCACCAAGCCGGTACGGATCGGGGTCGATATCGGCGGCACGTTCACTGACCTGCAGATCTTCGATGCGCGCGATGGCCGGATCGTTGCCCACAAGCTGCCAACGACACCGGAAGATCCGTCGATTGCACTGGTCGAGGGCATCAAGATCGCCGGCCGGCGCTACGGCTTCACATTGTCGGACGTCGGCTATCTCATGCACGGCACCACCATTGCCACCAACGCCGTGCTTGAGCGCAAACTGCCCGCGGGAGCCCTGGTGACGACGGCCGGCTTCGAAGACGTGCTCGAGATCGGCCGCCACTATCGCCGCGACGTTTATTCCATCCATCCACAGCCGGTTCCCGCGCTGATCCCTCGCAACCGACGCTTCGGCTTTCACGAGCGGATGCGCTTTGACGGCAGCGCCGAACGCGTGCCGACCGCGGCCGACATCGATGCGGTGATCGCAAAGCTGGCCGCCGCCGACATCGAAACCGTCGCGGTCGCCCTGCTTCACGCCTACGCCAACCCCGATCACGAGCAGCGCCTCGCCGATCGCATCCGGCGGGCGCTGCCGAGACTCGACGTCTCACTGTCGTCGGTCATCAGTCCGGAAATCCGCGAGTATGAGCGGACCAGCACGACGGTGCTGAATGCGCTGTTGCAGCCCGTGGTCCGTGCCTACATCGAGCGCCTCGAAGCGCGGATGCGCGCCGAGGCGTTCGCTCCCCATCTCCTGATCGTGCAGTCGAACGGCGGGGTATGCACGCCGGCCACCGCCGCCGCCGAGCCTGCCCGCCTGTTGTTGTCGGGCCCGAGCGGTGGTGCGATGGCGGCGCTCGAACTCGCGCGCCGGCTCGACGAGCCAAATCTGGTGGCCGTCGACATGGGCGGCACCAGCTTCGACGTCTCCGTCGTTCGCGACAGCCGGCTCGAGATCGTCACCTTGAGCGAGATCGACCGGTTGCCGGTGCGCCTGCCGATGATCGAAATCCGCACCATCGGCGCCGGCGGCGGCTCGATCGCGCGGGTCAGCGCCAGCAAGCAGATGACGGTCGGCCCCGAGAGCGCCGGCGCCCGGCCCGGCCCGGTGTGCTACGGCCGCGGCGGCACCGAGCCCACGGTGACCGATGCCAATCTTGCGCTGGGCCGGCTCGATGCCGCGAGCTTCCTCGGCGGCGCCATGGCGCTCGACCGCGATGCCGCCCGCGCCGCCATCCTGGCGCGCGCCGGAGAGCCGCTCGGATTCGATACCGATGCCGCCGCCGCCGGCATCCTGCGTCTGACCAATACCAATCTCGCCGCCGCCATTCGCGTCAGCCTGTTCGAGAAAGGTCTCGATCCCCGCGATTTTACCCTGTTGAGTTTTGGCGGGGCGGGATCGGTGCACGCCTGCGCGGTGGCGGATGAGCTCGGTATCCGGCGCATCATCTTTCCGGTCGACGCCTCTACGTTCTCCGCGCGCGGCGTCCTGATGGCTGATATCGAGCACGCGTTCGGCCGTTCCGGCGTGCGGCCGTTCGACGGCAGCGCCGTCACCTGGGTGCGTTCGTGTTTTGAAAGTCTCAAGGCAGAGGGAGCGGCACGGCTCGAAGCCGACGGCATCGCATCCGCCGACCGGCAGTTCGAGCTGTCGGCCGATCTGCGCTATCGCGGCCAGGCTTTTGAGCTCACCGTCCCCTGGGGCGAGGTCGCGCTCGACGCGCCTGGCATCGGCGAAATCTGCCGCGGTTTCCACACCCAGCACGCCCAACGATTTTCCTACGCCAGTCCCGAAGATGCGGTCGAGCTCGTCACCTTGCGGCTTGCCGCGATCGGCCGAATGGCCCGTCCGCAGATTTCGGCCGCAAAACCTGTATCCGCCGATGGCGCCGCAGCCGGCCGCCGCCACGTCTATGTCGACGGCCAATGGCAGGACATCGCGACATGGCGACGCGACGCGATCGCAGCTTCGCTTAAGGTTTCCGGCCCTGCGATTGTCGAGGAGGATTATACGGCCGTCTACGTCGCACCCGGCTGGTCGCTCACGCTCGGGCGTGACGGTCATTTGGTGGCGGCCCGCAGCGAGGTGTTGGCATGACCGTGCTCGATCCCATCGAACTCGAAGTGCTGCGTAACGCGCTGACGGCCGCGGCCGCCGAGATGGACGTGACGATGTGGCGGACCAGCCGCTCGACCATCGTGCGCGAGATGCTCGACTACTCGACGGCGATCTTCGACGCCAACGGCAACAATGTGGCGCAGTCGGCGCGAATTCCGCAGCACCTCAATTCGATGGGCTATTTCCTGCAGACGATCCTCGACCGGTTCATTCCGGCGGACCTGTGGGAAGAGGGCGACGTCATCATCTCGAACGATCCCTATTGCGGCGGCCAGCATTTGCCTGACATCGCGGCGTTCCGTCCGGTTTTTTCCGGCGGCCGGCGCGTCGCGATCGTCGGCACGCTCTGCCACCATCTTGACGTCGGCGGCATGTCTCCCGGCAGCTATGCCGCCAACGCCACCGAAATCTATCAGGAGGGATTGCGCATTCCGCCCTCCAAGCTGTTCGCCAAAGGCGTGCGCAATGATGTGCTGTGGGGAGTGATCGCGCAGAATGTGCGCCAGCCGGTTGCCGTGATGGGTGACCTGCAGTCGCAAATCGCGTCGCTCGGCGTCGGCGTGCGAGCGGTCGAGATCCTGACGACGAGATACGGCGCCGACACCTTGATCGCATCGTGTTCGGCGATGCTCGACGCGTCCGAGGCCGCGATGCGGGCGGCCATTCGCGCGATCCCCGACGGCAGTTATGAATTCGAGGATTTTCTCGACGACGACGGCATCGACGTGACCAAGCCGGTACGCATCCATGCCCGGATCACCGTGACCGGCGACAGATTGGTGGTCGATCTCTCCGGCTCGGACCGCGAGGTCCCGGGACCGATCAACGCGACCCTGGGTTCGACATCGTCCGCGGTCTATTTCGCCATCGTCGCCGCCGCCGAGCACCAGATCGTTCCGAACGCCGGGTGCTACCGCCCGATCGAGATCGTCGCACCGGAGGGCCTGATCGTGTCGGCGCAGCATCCCGCGCCGGTCGCGCATCGCCTCGCGCCCGGCCATGTCCTGCTCAACGTGCTGTTCGGCGCGCTCGCCAAAGCCATCCCGAACCGGCTGCCGGCAGCGTATTATGCCGTCAGCTACGTCTGTTCGTTCCAGACCATGGAATCCAGCGGCGCGCGAAAGGTGCTGGTCGAGATCGAGGTCGGCGGCTGCGGCGCCCATCCCGATGGCGACGGCGCCAGCGCCCATTCGTTCGGTATGCACAACAACGCATCGATCCCGGTCGAGATGATCGAAAGCAGCATCCCGATCACCATGATCGAGTACGGCCTCGCGCCCGGGACCGGCGGCGACGGACGCCATCGCGGCGGCCTCGGCCTGCGCAGGGCCTGGCGCATCGACAGCCAGGCGGCGAGCTTTACGGGACAGATGGATCGGTTTCGATTTCGTCCGTTCGGGCTCGATGGCGGCGAGCCTGGCGCGGCAGGCCAACTCGAACTGGTGCGCGACAATCAGGCGCAGGCGCTGCACTCGAAGATTTCCAATATGCCGTTGCGAAAGGGCGACGTGATCCGGCTTGTCACCTCCGGCGGCGGTGGCCTCGGCCCGCCAGGCGAGCGGCAGGAATCCGCACGGCGACGGGATCGCGAGCAAGGCTATCTGGCCGCAACGCTACCTGGTGAATCAAGGCTACCTGGTGAATGACGCAGCGCTAAATCGCTTGAAATGTCTGAATCGCTTGAACAGGAGAGATAAGACATCATGGTTCGCAGAATAGATCGCAGAACGCTTCTTTTGGGCGGTACGGCCGCACTTGCCGCCAGTAGCTTGCCTGCATCGGCCCAAAACGCCGATGAGATACGGATCGGCTTGACCTATCCATTGTCGGGTAACAGTGCCCAGATCGGCGTCGACGCGCAAAAAGCGTACGAGACCGCGGCCGAGATCATCAACAACGACTACGATTTCGACCTGCCGCTGGCCAAGGGCCAGGGCCTGCCGGGATTGGGCGGCGCCAAGGTGCGGCTGATCTTTGCCGACCATCAATCCGATCCGCAGAAGGGTCGCGCCGAGGCCGAGCGCCTGATCACCCAGGAAAACGTCTGCGCCATCGTCGGCACCTATCAAAGCGCGGTCGCGGTCACCGTCAGCCAGACCTGCGAGCGCTACCAGATTCCGTTTCTCTCGGCCGAAAATTCCTCGCCCAGCCTGCATCGACGCGGCCTGAAATATTTCTTCCGTCCCTCGCCGCATGACGAGATGTATTCGGCGGCGATGTTCGACTTCTTCGATGCGATGAGGAAGCAAGGCACCAAAATCGAGACGCTGGCGCTGTTCCACGAGGACACGATCTTCGGCACCGACTCCGGCAATGCGCAGACCAGGCTTGCGGCCGAGCGCGGTTACAAGATCGTGGCCGACATCAAATACCGCGCCAACACGCCCTCGCTCTCGGCGGAGGTGCAGCAGCTCAAGGCGGCCAATGCCGACGTGCTGATGCCGTCGAGCTACACCACGGACAGCATTCTCCTGATCAAGACCATGGCCGAGCTCGGCTACAAGGCGAACGCGATCGTGGCGCAGGACGCCGGCTTCTCCGACCAGGCGTTCTATGACGCGGTCGGCGACCAGGTGAAGGGCTCGATTTCGCGCAGCACCTTCTCGCTCGATCTCGCTACCAAGCGGCCGATGGTCGGCACCATCAATGCCATGTACAAGAAAAAGTCCGGCAAGGATCTCAACGACCTGACCTCGCGGGAAGTGATCGGCCTTCTGGTGCTGGCGGACGCGATCGACCGCGCCAAGTCGATCGACGGCACCAAGATCCGCGACGCGCTGGCCACGACCGATATTTCGGGGGAACGGACCATCATGCCCTGGAAGCGGATCAAGTTCGACGAGATGGGCCAGAACAACGACGCCGACCCGGTGCTGCTGCAATATGTCGGCGGCAAATTCGTCACCATCTTTCCGCGGCAGGCCGCCATCGCCGAGGCGATCTGGCCGATGACGTAAGGCACGCGCGATGTTGCTCGATCTCGCCCCGCACGAAGCGGGGCGAGAGAGAAGTCTCTACGGATTGGCGATCGGCGGGGTCAGCACCAGTGGCGGCCGCGGCTTGGGTGCTGGCCGCAGCACACTGGGCGCGGGGCGAACCTCGATCGGCGGCGGCAGCGGGGCGACTTGCTGGCTCACCACCGGCGGAGCGGGACTGGCAGGCGCCAGCGGACGAGGTGCAACGACCCGCGGCTTCAACGGAATGCGGCGCGGATCGCGGCCGGGCACTGGCGCCTCGGAAAGCGGACGATCGGACGGGGTCGCGAGCGGCGGCGCGATCGCAGGCAATGGCAGCGCGGGCGGCGGAACAGATGCCGGCACCGCTTGCGGCGGCTCTCCGCGTTCGATCGAATCCAGCCGCCTTGTTTCGCGATCGATCGCCCTCACCGCGAGCCAGGAAGACAGCGCCGAGACATCGACGCTGCGATCGAGCCGGTCGGGCGAGCCCACATCGAACAACTGAATTTCCGGACGGCCGGTTGAGGATTCATTCGTGCTCAGGGAAATCGCCGCGCGAATATCGGCTTGATCGGCCGGAATATCGTAGCCGCCGGATATCACGGCGCGCGCCCCGCCGCCGTCGAGCGTGGTCGCGGCCACGCGAAGCCGGCCGTCCCGGATCGTGAATGGAATTTGCGCCGAGGTCACCAGCAACGCACCCGCCGACAACACGGGATCGACGAGCTGCCGCAGCCGGGCATCGTCGGTCGCCTGGCCCTGATCACTGGCGTGGATCGCGATCTCGAAGGCGCGCGGATCGAGCCCCGAGATCGCAGCCGCGTCCAGCGTCACGGTGCCGTTTCCGGACATCGCGCCCATCAGCGCCGAAGCGCTTCGGCCCTGCGCGGCCAAGGTCATTTGCAGCGACGCGCGTCCCGCCGGCATCGTCAGGCCGCGATAATGCAACGCGGCGCCGTCGACGCCCTTCAGTTGCACATTGGCGTTCAGCGCGACGCCGTTGGCGCCGGGTTTCGCGTCGATGCTGGCGACCGCCTCGCCGCCGCCGATGCTACCCTTGATGCTGTCGAAGTTCAGCGATTGGCCGTCGCTCTTGACCGTGCCGCTAACCGGACGTAACTCGCTGCCGCCCGGCAAGATGCCGCGCAACGCCTGAAATGCGATATGGCCGCGCCAGCCTTTCAGCAATCCGGAACCGAGCGGCTCGGTGGCATCGCGACCGGCGCTGCCGACCGCGAGCGCAAACGCCGGCGCGAGGTCGAGCGCATCGAGGCCGAGTTCGCCTTCGATGCTCTTGTCATCGCCGGCCTTGTCGCTGCCGAGGTTGACGGTCATGTGGCCGCGCAGCCGCGAACCCACCAATGCGCCGTCGATGTCGCCGAGCGTCAATTTGTTGCCGGCCAATGCGACCCGCGACGATAGGCTGATGTTCTGCGCCAGCGCTTCCGACGGTTTGAGGTCGAACAGCGGCGCGAGATTCATGCTGCGCACCTTCAAATTGACATTTGCCTTGGTCTCCTGCGCCCATGGTTCGGCGGAGCCATCTGCTTCGGCGTCGAGGCCGGTGCCCGACAGCTTGGCCTTCAGCCGCAGCGGCTCACTCCAAACGCCCGTCACCGAGCCGTGAAATTGCGCCGGCATATCGGCGGCCGTGATCGCGCGATCGAGCCCCAACAGCGCCAGCAGCGAACCCGCCCGCGGCGACGACAGGTTGGTTTCCAGGCTGAGCTGGCTACGCCGCATCTTGTCGACGTCCATCGCCTTGATCGCCGCGACGGCTGGGTTGGCCGTGATCGTGACGTTGCCGGTCAATTGCGGCGCGTCGAGATCGAGAACGGCGTGCGCGCTGGCGCGATCGGCGTGGCCGGGATCCTTGTCGACATCGATCGCAAGCTTGAGGTGCGCGGGACCTGGAGCCGCCCCCAGCGCATTGAGCCGCGTCGCGAGCGTCGGCGCCAGGGGAGCGATCACGCCGGAGAATGCGGCTGTGATCTTGTCCAGCGAGGCCGCGGTTGAATTCAGCGCCAGCTTTCCGGTGGCGCTGGCGCGGTCGAAACTCCCCGCCCCTTCCAGCATCACATTGCCGGCATCGCCGATCTTCAGTTGATCGAGCGTGATCGACTTCGGACCATAGCCCAGCTTCGCCGTGAAGGGATGCAGATCCTGGCCGGTCGATATCGCGTGGCCGAAATCGAGCGAGACCAGCGCCTCATCGGGCCATTCGCCCTGCGGTCCGGCCAGCGAACGCGCAAAGGCGATTGCCGCATCGAGGTCGAGGCGATCGGCCTTCAGCTCCGCATCGAACCGCGAACCGCCCTTAGCGGATGGCGTCGCGAACGCGATCCGCCCCGAGACGGCGCCGCCGTCGATCTCGGCCTGCATCGCATCGAGCGCAACCCGATCGGCGGCGATGCTGACATCGCCGTGCAGGTGCAGCTGCTTCTGGTTACGCAAGGTGATCTCGCTGCGGCCCTGCAACCACGCCGTCAGCGCATCCGGATCGGACGAATTGACGTCGAGCGCGCCCTTCAGGCCGCCGGCTTGCGCATGGCTGCCGCTGAGGGAGACCTGGGTCGCGCCAGGCGCGCGAAAATCCAGCCGGTCGACGGTCCAGGAGCCGGCATCGGCGTGCAGCGCCGCCGCCAGATTCTGCAGGGGACGTCCCCCCAGCATGATCTGCTCGGAACTCAGTTCGATTTTCACCGGAATCGGAAGCTGCGGAAGCGCGGCTATCAGCGCGCGCAGCCCCGGCAGCAATCGGATCGGCTCGGCGGTTTTGTCCTTCGCATTGTTCTTGTCGCTGTTCTTATCAGTGTCCTTCTCCCTGGCGACAAACCTGTCGGCGTCGAGCTGCCGCGCCGAGAGCACGGCGTGAAGCAGCGGCCTGGCGCCGAAGCTCGCATCCGCAAGGCCTGCAAATTTCAACGCGCGCTCTTCGACGCCGTAGCCGGCCTCGACCTGCTCGAACTGCGCGCCGGACGGATCGGCCTTGATCTTGGCGGTGATCTTCCAGGGCGTCTGGCTGTCGCCGCCCGAGTTGGCTTTTGCAGTTTCCTTGCCAGCCTCCTTGGCCGGCGTGGCCAGCATCAGCGCGCCCTCGAAGCGCGGGGCGCGCGCCTGGAAGGAGAGCACGCCTTCGAGATCGACGGCCAAAGCGCGCGCGCCGGGATCGATATTGAGATGAACGCGGGTGCCGCTGCCGTCGGTGCTGTCGCCGGACGACACCCGAAACGGATAGCGCGTGCCCGACACCGTGACGTCGCCGTCGCCGCGCACCGCCCCGGCCAGCGAGCGCACGTCTCCGCTGAAGACGATATCGTTCAACTCGAGGGTGCCGTGGCTTGCGGCATCATGCAGCGCGATGCGGCCGGTCAGGTTCAGGCGGTCGATCGCCAGCGAACCCAGATTGAAGTTGCCGTTGGTGGCCGGCCAGTCGATCCGGCCCTGGCGATCGAGACCGAGATCGAGCCCCAGGCCGTTGATCGTGAGCTCAGTCGCGCGCCATTCGCCGCGCATCAGCGAACCCAGGCTGAATTCGACGTCAAGCTTGTCGGCACGCACCTTGCCGAGATCATTGGCTCCGCCGACCACCACCTGGCGCAGTTGCAGCGAGGGCGCCGGCAACAGGCGTGCGTCGAGCTTGCCGCCGACCCGCACCGGCGCGCCAATCACCCGCGAGGCCTCAGCCTCGAACTGCGGCCGGAACTGATTCCAGTCGATGAAATACGGCCCGACCAGCGCGCCCACCAGCGCAATGATCAAGGCAATCGCCAAGCCGAGCAGCGTCGTCTGCACGGTGTCTCCCCGAACCATCCATCGGCGGCGTCAAAATCAACGCCGGAGCAGCGCCATATATAGAGCCAAGTGTGGCGAAGTCACAGCGCGCCGGAAAGACCAATCGACGCTGTCACCAGCTGGCGGGCAGCTCCTTGAGACCGCGCAGCACGAAGGTCGGCCGCCATTGCGGGTTTTCGGCGTCATCCAGCCGCAGATCCGGCAGCCGGCGCAGCAGGCTCGCGATGGCGATTTCCGCCTCGATGCGGGCGAGCTGGGCGCCGAGACAGAAATGGATACCGCCGCCAAAGGACAGCGGCCTCACATTCGGCCGGGTGATATCGAGGCTGCCGGGCCGGTCCGGATAGACCGCCGGATCATGGTTGGCCGACCCCAGCAGGCACAGCACGTTTTCGCCCTTTGGAATCCGCTTGCCGCCGAGGTCCTCGATATCTTCCAGCGCCACCCGGCCGGTCAACTGCACCGAGGAATCGTAGCGCAGGAACTCCTCGATCGCGTTGGTGATCAGGCCGGGATTGGCCTTCAGCAAAGCCAGCTGATCGGGATTGCGATGCAGGGCCAACAGGCCGTTGCCGATCAGATTGACGGTCGTCTCATGGCCGGCGCCGAACAAAAGGATGATGTTGGCGGTGAGTTCTTCATTGGAGAGCTTGCTGCCGTCCTCCTCGGCCTGGACCAATTGCGTGATCAGATCGTCGCCGGGCTGCTTGCGCCGCAGATCGAATAATTGCTGGAAATACATCGCGGCCATCAGGTTGCCAGCGTTGCCTTTCGCGATTTCCTCAGGCGACAGCGGCACCGGGTCCAACAGGCGTCCGCCATCGCGCGAGCCGGTATAAAACAGCTCGCGTTGCTCCTCGGGTATTCCGAGCATGTCGCAGATGATGGTGACCGGCAGGCGGAACGCAAAATCCTCGATCAGGTCCATGCGGCCCTGCGGGATGATCCGATCGAGCGTTTCGTCGACGACCTGCTGGATGCGGGGGCGCATGTCCTCGACCCGGCGCGCGGTGAACGCTTTCACCACCAGCCCGCGCAAACGGGCGTGGTCCGGCGGATCCTTTTGCAGCATCCAGTGGCTCATGCTGCGAAACACCGGCTCTTCCAGGCTCTTGGGGCCGTAGCGCCGGATCGTGCGCTCGGCAAAGTCCTTGCCGAAGCGCTTGTCGCGCAGCGCCAGGCTGACCTCGGCGTGGCGGCTCGCAACGAACGAACCGAACGCGGTCTGATGCATCGGATCGGTGGCGCGCAGCCGCGCGTAATGCGGATAGGGATCGCGAATGAATTCCGGCGCCAGCGGGTTGAAAAGCGGCCCGGTCGTCGCAGCCTGAACATGCTCGTTCATGGTGACCTCCCTGTGTTGCCACGCTTGTCTGCATCTTGAGCGCACCGGGCGCAGTCACCCGGCATTGCAACTCGATACACTATTGTATTGAGTTGCATTCTGACCTAAAATCCGCCGATGTCAAGAGTCCGAACCAGACCGACCCGGGACGATACCCGCGACAAGCTGTTCGAGGCGGCGGCGCGCGTGTTCGAGGAACAGGGCATCGGCGGCGTCAGCATCGAAGCGATCGCGGCGGCGGCCGGTTTTAGCCGCGGCGCGTTTTATTCGAACTTCAAGAGCAAGGACGAACTGATCATCGCCATGATCGAGGATCACGTCGAGCGGTCGATTCGACGCAATCTCGATCTGCTCGCCACACACGACAACCTCGCCGATTACATCGATGCGCTGAAGAGCATGGACCGCAGCCGGCAGGACCCGCTGGCGCGTTCCCCGCTGTTGCACATGGAGATGATCCTTTTTGTGGCGCGCGCCGAAAAGCGCCGGCCCGAACTTGCCCAGCGGCTGCGCGCGCGACGACAACTGATCGCCGATATCGTCGAAACCGCATCGAGAAACTCCGGGAAGAACGGTTCGCCGAACCCGGCCTGGACCGGCGCGATCGTGCTGGCGCTCGAGGACGGCTTTCGCCTGCACCGCCTGATCGATCCCGAGACCACGCCGGCCGACAGCTTCCTGCGCGCGATCGGCGATTTGCAGAAAGCCCTGGGAGCCTCATCCGCCTGACGCAGGCTTCCTGCAATGACGCGGACTCATGAGCACGCAGCCAACGGCTGGATCGTGAACACATCGATCAAATTGTCACGGCCTTTGATGAAATAGGTCCGCAAGCCTTTTTCCTCTTCTCCAACCGGAAGAGGCGCGATTGAACGACCAACGAATATTCTTATGCGTCTTCCTGTGAGCTGGATCACTGCAGCGTCGCACAACGTGCAGTAGTGTCGAAACAAGCGGGATCGCCGCCGGCGACCTCCCGCGACAACGGCTGGCGCTACGACTTGTTCGCGGCATCCAGTCTCCAAAAGGAGAAATGCACTCTCACACACGGAGAAAACGCTATGACCAATATTTGGATTCGTTCCGCGACTTCCCCAAATGCACACCTGCGCATCGACAGCTCCAAGGTGACGGGCTTCAACGGGGCCGGAAGCGGCACCGTCAACTGTCAGTATTACGGACCAGGAAGCGAGCCACAAAATCAGGCCGGCAACGACGAAGTTTTTTTACTCGTCCCAACGGCTGACGGCACAGCCTTCGCGATTCGTTCGACCGTTTCTGCACATGCATATCTGCGCATGGACGGCTCGCGGGTCACTCAGTTCAACGGCGGGGGAAGTGGCACCGTCAACTGCCAATATTACGCTCAGGGAACCCAGCCGCAGGTCGCGGCCGGAAACGATGAAGTTTTTCACTTGGTTCCCATACCCGACAGTCCTGCCTTTGCGATCCGCTCCATAAGCTACCCAAACGCCTATTTGCGTTTGGCCGGTGACGAGGTCACCGCGTTCAGGGGGAGTGGCAGCGGCGCCGTCAACTGCCAGTATTATGCTCCGGGGACCCAACCCCAATGGGCGGCCGGAAATGATGAGGCTTTCTACATTTCTGCCGTTTGAGACTCTGATCAAGTTGAGGACGGCGAAAGCCCTCGATCTGACATGACCGGCGTCGTTTCTGGCGACGCCGGCGAGGCGATCGCGCGTGAGTCCGCACTCTAGCCGACGCCCGCGCCCTGCGCCTTGTGCAACTGGCCTGCGACCGCGCGGATCTTGCCCGGCGATGCCTGCCAGATTGCGATCGCGGACAGCACGCTGACGCCGATCCCGATCACAAAAGCCAGCGTATAGTTCCCCGATAGGTCGTGCAGCGCGCCGGTGACCCAGGGGCCGGCGGCGCCGCCGGCCAGCGCCGCCAGCATGATGGTGCCGAAGATGCTGCCGTAATGCTTGCCCTGAAAAATCTCCACCACCACCGCGCCCATGATCGAGGTGAGGCCGTAGCCGAGCGCGCCTTGCGTCAGCACCATGAGATAGACCAGCGGCAGCGTCGGAAAATATTTCAACGCAACCAGTGCGGCAAAGCAGATGGCAAAGCCCACGCAGCTCGCAGCCCATATCCATTCGCGCCCGACCCGGTCGGACAGATGGCCGAGCGCGATCTGGCCCGGAATGCCGAGCAGACTGACCGCGCCCAGCGCCCACACCGCCACGTTCGGGCTGAAGCCGATGTCGAGAAGATATTTGGTCTGGTGCACCTGCACCGCGTACCAGATGTACAATCCGCAGAAATACGCCAGTGCGATCCACCAGAAGCGCGCGGTGCGAACGGCGCGGCTCAAGGTCCAGTCGATGCCGGCCCAGACCGGATCGACGACATTCGAGACCGGCACGCTCGACGCCGACGGCGCCGCGTCACCATCCGGTTCGAGCCCGATGTCCTGCGGCCGCTTGCGCAGCAACAGGTTGATCGGCGCGAGCACCACCAGAACCAGAATGCCCATCGCGGTGCAGGCGGTTCGCCAGCCGGTTTGCTCGATCATGTGCTGCACCCACGGCAGCAGCGTGATCGAGCCGATGCCGACGCCGGCGAAGGCCAGTCCCATCGCAAGGCCGCGGCGACGGTTGAACCAGTTCGGCAGAAACAGCGATTGGCCGGAATAACCAAGGCAGATGCTGCCGGCGCCGACCAGCACGCCGATCGTCAAATACAGATGCCAGGGCTGCGTCGTCAGTGGCGCCAGCAACAAACCCGCCGCCATCAGCGCGACGCCGAGTTCCATCACCATGCGCGGCCCGAAGCGGTCCATCGCGCGGCCGATCAGCGGGCTGACCGCGGCCGAAACCAGAAAGCCGAACGAAAAGGCGCCGGCCGTGACACCGCGTTCCCATCCGAACTCGTCGATGATGGGCGGAAAGAACAGCGAAAACGAGGTGCGCGCGTTAACGCCGATCGCCATCGTGACAAACGTCACGGCGATGATGATCCAGCCGTAAAAAAAGGGCAACCGCCGCATCAGATCACGCATCCCGGCGGCTTCCCGCGCCGCGATCGACGTGAATGCGCATCAAACGGATACATCGAGCGCGCTCCCCGGCATGCGGCGTTTATTCCCCCCTGAACCAAGCATATCACCTTCACGAATTTTCTACTTCGCAAGTGCAGCATAATGACATATTCTTGCTCCAATAGCCTCCCTTATCGTTGATTTGCCGCTCGGCTTATCAGAATCTTTTGCATCGTGATGGCTTGAAAAGCTTTCGGTTTTCCGATTGACGAACGCGTTATCCCGTCTCCCGTCGATGTGATTCGGTATCGAGAACAGATCGTTAAATCGTAAGGCCCAAAAATCCTAAGCCAGTGCGCCGGCTGTCGCGGTCGGGCGCATGCGAAGCTTGAGAACAAGAACAAGATCCAACGACAACCCGCATGAACATCAAGCTCAATCTCGCCGTCAACGACCAGGATCTGCGGCTCAATTTGTTTCTGGGCCTGGCGAACTGGTTCCTGTTCCTCGATCACATTCCCAACAATGTGGTGAACTTGATCACGTCCAGAAACTACGGTTTCAGCGGCGCGGCGGATTTGTTCGTGTTCATTTCGGGCTACACGGCGGCGACCGTCTACGGCAGGATCATGCTGGAACGCGGCGTCATCGTCGGCGCCACCCGCATCTTCAAGCGCACATGGCAACTCTATGCCGCCTACATCGTCCTGTTCACGAGCTATGTCGTCTCGATCGGATACATCGCGGGGCAATATTCGGCGCCAGACCTCATCAACGAGTTCAACATTTCAGCGTTTGTCGAGCATCCGGTCAAAATCCTGTACCACGCTTTGTTCCTGCAATCGAAAGCACTCAATCTGGATGTGCTGCAGCTCTATATCGTATTGATGCTGTTCTTGCCGCCGGCGCTCTGGATGATGATGCGCAAGCCGGCACTCACCATGGCC
Source organism: Bradyrhizobium sp. S69 (assembly GCF_009766005.1). Taxonomy (GTDB): domain Bacteria; phylum Pseudomonadota; class Alphaproteobacteria; order Rhizobiales; family Xanthobacteraceae; genus Bradyrhizobium. The sequence goes on from NZ_LMUK01000043.1 coordinate 477,365, forward strand.
GCGTCGCTGGCGCTTTATTTCGGCGCGCGCACGTTCGGATGGAATCTGGCGTCCTATCCGGATGGCGACTGGTATTTCAACCCGTTCTGCTGGCAACTGCTTTTTGTATTCGGCGGCTGGGCCGCGCTGCATCGCGCGCAGGACACCCCTCGGTTCCTCAGATCGGTGATCGCGCTCGATCTGGCGATCGCCTATTTGATATTTGCTTTCGTGATGACGATGGCGGGACGCTTTGCGGCTTTCGGGCAGTTGTTCCCGGCCTGGCTACTCGACGCCTTCAATCCGAACGACAAGGAAAATCTCGCGCCGTACCGTGCCCTGCATTTCGTCGTCATGGTGTTTGTCGTCACGCGCTTCATCCGCAAGGATTGGCAAGGATTGAAGTGGACGATGTTCGATCCGCTGATCAAATGCGGCGAACAATCGCTGGCCGTATTTTGTGTTGGGGTGTTTCTCGCCTTCATCGGTCATTTCACGCTGATGATCAGTTCGGGCTCGGTGCTGACGCAGATCCTGGTCAGCGCCACCGGCATCGCGATCCTGACCCTCGTCGCCTACTATATTACGTGGTCCAAGGAGCAGGACGCCCGGAAGACGGTCACGCGCTCCAATGAGCCCGCGCCGATCTCAGCCGAACACGGCGTTGGGCAGCCACAGCGTCAGGATCGGCACATAGGTGATGATCGCGAGCACGATCAAAAGCAGCACCAGGAACGGCAGGATACCGCGTATCACCTCGCCGATTGACGCGGACGAAATGGTCGAGAGCACAAACAGATTGAGCCCGACCGGCGGATGAACCAGCCCGATCTCCATGTTGTGGGTGAAGATGATGGAGAAATGCACGGGGTCGACGCCGAGCGGCACCAACGCCGGCGCCAGGATCGGCAGCACCAATAGCAAGGTCGCGGTGACCTCGAGGAAACAACCGAGCACCAGCAACAGCCCGTTGATGATCAGCAGGAACTGCCAGGTCGCGAAATGATGACCGATGACGAAGTTGACGAGCTGGTTGGGAATGCCTGATTCGGTCATCCAGTGACCGAACGCCAACGCGGTCGCCACGATCAGCATGATGGTGGCGGCGCTGCGGATGCCGTCGGTGATGACGCGCAGGGTCTGCGTCCAATGGAAGCCGCGGTAGAAGATCAGCGAGACCAATAGCGCCACCGCGGCCGACAGCGCCGCGGCCTCGGTCACGGTGACGACGCCGCCATAGATTCCGACCGTGACGACCAGCGGCACCGCCAGCGCCGGGATCGCATGCCCGGTGACGCGCAATCGCTGCGCCAGCGGCAGCACCGGCTCGACCGGGAAGTTGTGCTTCCTCGCATAATACAGCACCCACAGCGCGAACGCCGCGGCCTGCAGCAGGCCGGGCAGCACGCCGGCCAAAAACAGCCGCGGCACCGACTGCTCGGCGACGATGCCATAGAGAATGAGCGCCAGCGACGGCGGCACCACGATGCCGATGGTGCCGGACGCGCCGACGACGCCCAGCGCAAACGAGCGCGGATAGCCACGTTCGATCATCGCCGGCACCAGGATAGTACCCATCGCCAGCGCGGTCGCGACACTGGAGCCGCAGATCGCCGCGAACAGCGTGCATGCCACCACGGTCACGAGGCCGAGCGAGCCGCGGATGCCGCCAAGCCATGCCGTCGCAACGTCCACCAGCGCCTTCGCAACGCCGCCCGAGCGCATGAAGGCCGCCGCCATCACGAACAATGGCAGCGCCATCAGCGTCGTCGAATTGAGTTTGTTGATCACCATCTGCGCCGCGCCGATCAAGGGCTGGCCGGTGGCGATGTAGAGAATGCCCGCGCACATGCCGAGCACCAGGAAAATCGGCATCCCGGCTGCGAGCAGCCCAAAGAACAACAGCAAGAACAGGAGGGTCAGCATGAGTTTTTACGGGCGCCCGGGCTCAGCGATCGGTCAGCGGCGGCGACAGCCCGCTCGGCATTTCATCGTGCAGCACCGGGCCCACCGTCATGGCCGGATCGAAGAACAATGCAAAACGAACCAGCCGCATGATGTAGCGCACCAGCATCAGCGCGCTGCCGACCGGCAGCGCGAGGTAATAAATCCACATCGGAAATTGCAAATCGGTCGAAGAGGTCTCGTTGATCAAGAGCGAGGTGTCGACGATCTCCCAGCCGTACCAGACCAGCGCTCCACAAAATACGATCGCAACCAGGCAATTGAAGATCTCGACGATGCGCAACCAGCGCGGCGACAACAGCCGCAGCACCAGATCCGGCCGGACATGGCCGTCGCGCCGCACCAGTTGGCTCGAGACGATCATGATCGCCCAGATGATGAGATAGACGATGACCTCTTCGGCGTAACTGATGGCCTGCGCCGGGTCGAAGTAACGCCCGACCACCTGGAGCACGCCGATCACCAGCGCGATCAGGCCGAGCAGGCCCACCAGGGTCTCCTCGATCCGGTCCCACCAATGCAGCGCTGCCGATGATGCCTTGAGCCAAAACACTCGCCGAGACACGCGTGAAGTCACGCTCAACTGCCGCTGCCGACGTCAGCCATGATCAGCTTGACCAGTTCCGGCGACACCTTGATGTCCTTGGCGAGCTGATCCTGCTCCGGCAGCATCGATTTACGCGCCGCGGCGGTCTGCTCCTCGGTCGGATCGCTGAACTTGACGCCGTGCTCTTCCAGCGTGGCGCGCGCCTTGGTCTGGGCCGCGGCCATGTTGCTGCGGTAGGCCGGGATGTTCTGCGCCCATACGTCGGTCATGATCTTCTGCAGATCGGGCGACAGCTTGTCCCAGAACGTCTGGCTCATCAGCGGAATATATTCGGCGGTGAACTGGCGATCCGCCAGCGCGTATTTGACGCCGGAATCCCAGAGTTTTGCGCTGGCCAGACTTTCATTCGAGGACACCAGCCCGTCGAAGGTGCCCTGCGACAGCGCCAGCGGCACGTTAGGCCACGCCGTGGTGTTGGGGATCGCACCGAGAAAGCGGGCGCGCCAAGCCTGGCCGGCGCCGCCCGAATTGCGGATCTTCATGCCCTTGAGGTCGGCAAGGCTGGTGACCGGTTTGTTGGCGCTGTACCAGTTCTGGAAACCGAGATCGAGATACGGCCCGACCACATGCGAGCGCAGCTTCTGCTGTATCTGCGTGTTGAGATATTGCCCCGGCTTGCCGTCGATCACCCGGTGGATCAGCTCGATCGGCTGGCCATAGAGCGCCGGAAGCTGGAAGCAATCGGCGTCGGACACGATGCCGGTGATGGTCCAGCTGCCGGGCGCGGCCATTTCGACCTGGCCCTGAATCAGCGCCTTGCCGACTTCAAGATCAGGATAGAGCTGGCCGCTTTCGAACAGCTCGGTCTTGATCTTGCCGCCGGCGGCGGCCTCGACCTTGCCGAGAAAATCCCGCACCGAAACGTTACGCAGATGCGAAGGCGCGGTATCGAGCGAACAGCGCAGCCGCAGCGGCTCATCGGCGCGCGCGGAACCGATCAGGGCCGGTGCCGCGATGGCAGCCATCGATGCCCCCACCGTGGCCATCACCGAAGCCTTGGCAAAATCACGGCGTGTCAGACGGTGTGTCATTCGCAAGATCTCCCGGTGCGTTTTATGAAGTCAGCCGATCGCCGCTGAGGGCATGGCCGCAAGACGCTTGGCCACAGCATAGCCTTGCGGCCCCTTGATCGGCAACGCGCAATCGCCGGGAGCGATCTCGTCCGTTAGTTTCGTTTGTGACAGCCGTCGACGTTCAAGCGCAGGTCGCGCATTCTCTGCTGCACCGCGATACGGCAAACGCGGCGATCTGGAACGCCGCACCAACGCTGAGCGCCGTTTGAGCAACAAGCCCACAAAAGTTGCGACCGATGCCCAAATTTTGGAGCGCCGGCTGCAAGGGTTTGTGCGCCTGCGGACAAGCATTGGCGCAACGCCGCCTCTACCGTTGGCCACCAGTCAGCCTTGCCGAGCGCATCCGCTCGTCAGCAACAGAGGAGTCTGTGCCATGGTGCCACGAAGTCTATTTGGGAACGCGCGCAAGAAAATCGGATCCGCCAGTCGGCTTCGCAGCGTCGCCATGGGGGTTGCCGGCCTGATTGCGCTTTGCATCGCGGGACAGGCCCAGGCGGCGGCGCCGGCAGGCTGCGCGGCATTGCAGACAAAATACCCGGACTGGAAGGGCAAGACGCTGGTCAACGCGATCAATCCCCACACCCCCGGCTATGAAGCGATCGACCCCAAAGACCCCGACAAATATGTCGGCTTCGACATCGATCTCGGCGAAGCGATCGGCGAATGCCTCGGCTTCAAGCTGACCTACAAGGCGGTGACGTTCGCGGCATTGCTGACGACGCTGTCGAGCGGCCAGGCCGATATCGTGATCTCCGATATCTACGCCACCAAGGAACGCGCCAAGGCGGCCGATTTCATCACCTACTCGAAAGTGTTCGACGGCGTGCTGGTCGCCAAGGGCAACCCGAAGAAGATCGACGGCATCAACATGTCGCTCTGCGGCGCCGCGGCGGCCGAGAATACCGGCTATGTCGAGGTACCGCTGGTGCAGGACCTGGCGCCGAAGTGCAAGGAAGCAGGCAAGGCAGAGCCGACCATCCAGCTCTATGACAACAACGCCAACTGCATCCAGGCGATCCTGGCCGGTCGTGCCGACACCTATGTCAACGACGTCAATACCGTGGACCAGGCGGTGAAGGCTAATCCGGACAAGCTGGAGAAGGCGATCGCGGTCACCATCCCCTATTCAGTCGGCATCGGCGTGCCCAAGGACAAGCCGAAATTCCGCGATGCGGTGCTGGCGGCGCTGATCGAAGTCCAGAAGGCCGGCATCCACAAGGACCTCTTGAAGAAGTGGGAGCTCGATCCGAACAACTTCAAGGAACCGGATATCCTGACGGCCGATTGATGTCCCTGTTCCTTCACTACCTCAGTCTGCCGTACCTGATCGCGGGCGTCTGGTTCACCCTGGCGGTGACGGCCCTCGGTCTGGTCGGCGGATTGTTGCTCGGTCTGGTCCTCGCGGCGATGCAGCTCAGCCGGTTCTGGCTGTTGGCTGCATTCGCCCGGGGCTACACCATCATCTTCCGCGGCACGCCGCTGATCCTGCAAATGGTGTTCGCCTACGACGCGCTGCCGCAGATCGGCATAAAACTCAGCGCGATCGGCGCGGCGGGCCTGGCGCTCGCGGCCAATGAAGCGCCCTTCATCGCCGAAATGCTCCGGGCCGGCGTGCTCGGCATCGACCGCGGCCAGGTGCTGGCCGGCCAGGCGCTCGGGATGACGCCTTCGCGATTGATGCGCAGGATCATCGCGCCGCAGGCGATCCGCACGATGATCCCGGCGTTCGGCAATGAGACCGTCAGCGCCCTGAAGAATTCGTCGCTGGCGAGTGTCATTTCCGTGCAGGAACTGACCTTGCGCAGCACGCAACTGGCGTCTTCCACCTTCGATTTCTTCTCGATCTTCTTTGCCTCCGGACTGATTTATCTGGTGCTCACCACCGGCGTCAGCGTGATCCAGTTGTTGGTCGAACGCGCGCTCGATCTCGACCGGCCCGCGACCGCGAACCGCTTTGCGCGTTGGCTGCCGTGGTACCGTGCGCCATTGGTGCTGGGGCCCGTCGCAGGCAAACCGGCCGCGCATGACAACGAACAGGCTCCCTCCCCGGCCGCACCAAAGGACGTCAAGGCCTCGCGGGCGGATCGGACCAAGCGCTCGGCGACCCTGGCGCATAATGAAATCGTGGTCGACGTCAGCGGTCTCTACAAGGCCTACACCAGCCAGCCCGTGCTGGCCGGCGTCGATCTGACGGTGCGGCTCGGCGAGGTGATCGCGCTGCTCGGTCCGAGCGGATCGGGCAAGAGCACGCTGCTGCGCTGTATCAATCACCTCGAAGGCTGGGATGCCGGAACCGTCAAGGTCGGCGGCCGCCGTATGGGTTTTCGCGAAGACGGCAAGGCGCTGTCGCCGCGGGCGCTGGCCGAAGAACGCGCCAGCGTCGGCGTCGGCATGGTGTTCCAGCAATTCAACCTGTTCGGTCATCTCACCGCGCTGGAGAACATTGCCGGTCCGTTGCGCTGGGTTCACGGCGTCTCACGCGCCGACGCGGAGCGTCGCGCCCGCGAATTGCTCGAACGGGTCGGCCTCGGCGCGCGCGCCAACGCCTTGCCGCGGCATTTGTCCGGCGGCCAGCAGCAGCGGGTCGCGATCGCGCGCGCGATCGCACCCAATCCTGCCGTGCTGCTGCTCGACGAGCCGACCTCGGCGCTCGATCCCGAACTGGTCAATGAAGTGCTGGAAGTGATCCGGCGGCTGGCGGTCGAGGACGGGCTCACCATGATCATCTCGACGCATCAATTGCGCTTCGCCGACGAGGTCGCCGACCGCGTGGTGTTTCTCAGCGGCGGCTCCATCCTCGAGGAAGGCCCCGCGCATGAGGTCCTGACCCGGCCACGCCACCCCATCACCGCGCGTTTTCTCAACGTGATGGAGGCCGACAAACCAAGCGTGGCGCCGGCCTGAGCCGCGCCCGTCCCGAAACTCAAAGCAGGCTTGCATTCCACAAGCGTCATCCGAGGCCATCAGCATGAAGCACCATCTCCTTCCCGTTTCGCCCAGCAACGTCCAATGGGGCTATTTCAGCAAGAAGATAGCACCGGCGTTGACGCTGAAATCCGGCGACCGCGCCACCATCGAAACGCTGACGCACCACGCCAATGACGACCATGAGCGGATGATCGCGGGCGATCCCGGCGCCGAAAGCGTGTTCCGCTGGACCAAAGAACATAAGGCCATCGCGCGCCGTGGCGCCGGCCCGACCGAAGGACCCTTCATACGCGGCTCCGGCGAAGGCGTCGGCGTGCATCTTTTGACCGGGCCCGTTGCGATCGAGAACGCCGAGCCCGGCGATATCCTGGAAGTGCGGATCCTGGATGTTCGGCCGCGGCCGAGCTGCAACGCCTGCCATGCCGGGCGCTGCTTCGGCTCGAATGCCGCGGCGTCGTGGGGATTTCACTATCACGACCTGATCGAGGAGCCGAAGCCGCGCGAGGTCATCACCATCTTCGAGCTCGATACCTCGGGCGAGCCCTACGCCAAGGCGGTCTACAATTATCGCTGGACGCCGCAGACCGACCCTGACGGCATCGTGCATCCGACCATCGATTATCCGGGCGTGCCGGTCGACCATCGGCTGGTGCAAAAGCGTGAGAATATTCTGCAGAACGTCCGCGTGCCGGCGCGGCTGCATTTCGGCACCATGGGGCTGGCGCCGGCCGAATCCGATTTCGTCAGTTCGATCCCGCCTGGGTACACCGGCGGCAATATCGACGACTGGCGCGCCGGCAAGGGCGCGCGGATGTATTATCCGGTCGCGGTCCCCGGCGCGCTGTTTTCGGTCGGCGATCCCCATGCAGCCCAGGGCGACAGCGAACTCGGCGGCACCGCGATCGAGACCTCGCTGACCGGCGATTTCGAATTCATCCTGCACAAGAACCGCGATCTCGGCGGCACCATCATGGAAGGCCTGACCCATCCGATGCTGGAAACGGATCAGCAATGGTCGATGTACGGCTTTACGTTTCCGAACTATCTGGCCGAACTCGGCGCCAACGCCCAGACCGACATCGTCAACCATTCGAGCCTCGACAAGGCGATGCGCGACGCATTCCGTAAGCTGCGGCGGTTCCTGATGACGGTTCACCACATGAGCGAGGACGAGGCGATCGCGCTGATGTCGGTAGCGGCCGATTTCGGCGTGACCCAGGTGGTCGACGCCAATTGGGGCGTGCACGGCTCGATCCGGAAGAACGTGTTCATGTGCACCTAACGCTCGTCGTGGCATAGGCGGGAGCGGAAGCGACGCCGCCCTTCGGACGGCTATGCCCGGCCATGACGAATCGTGCCCCCGCTTCTTGGCATGGCGGTTGCTTCGGAATTGGCTCATGACGCCGGCCGAACCATGAGTATCCACGCGTTTACCAGCGAATCCTACTCGGAACACGACCGAACCGAAGCCTGGCAGGACGTGTTGGGCGGCTTTGGGCTGCGATCTTCGCCGCTATCGGCCCGCTATGGCGAACACGCCACGGCGCTGTCCCGCGCCTCGCTAGACGGCGTCGGATTGATGCGTTTTGCCGCGGGCCCGCAGGTTTTTTCGCCGTTGCCGCGGCGGGCCGATTTGCCGATCCTGCTGATGCCGGCCGAGGACGGCGCGGTGCTCAAGGCCGGTGGTTCCCCACAAACGATCCCCAGCGGCCGCATCATCCTGCTGCCGCGCCAGAACGACTGGCGGGTGACTTTTCACCGCGACATGCGCGCCATCGTGCTATCGGTGACCGCCGAGAGCTTTGGCGGCCGCAAGATCAATTTGCCGGAATGCCGCGACGCCGTCATCGTCGCGCCGGAGGGATTGGCCGACGTGCTTGGCCGCACCCTGGAGAGCGCCTCCGAAGCACTCGAGAAACTGTCGCCCGAAGCCTGGAACACGATCCGGCTCAGCCTTGCTGAGATGCTGCTGACGCTGTCGCGGCAGAAATCCTCCAGCGCTGCCGAGGCGGTCGGCATCGGCACCCAGCCCGCGCTGCTGCAACGAATCTATGACGCGATCGAACGCAAACTCGGCGATTCCGACATCACGCCGGCGCGCATCGCGCAGATCGAAGGCATCTCGGAGCGCTACTTGCAAAAGCTGTTCGAGGGCAGCGGCGACAATTTCACGCATTATCTGCGGGAGCGGCGGTTGCAGCGCTGCTGGGCCGATCTCGGCAACGCCGGCGAGGCGCACCGATCGGTATCCGATATCGCCTTCAGCTGCGGCTTCAGCGATGCCGCGCATTTCAGCCGCTCGTTCCGCGACCGGTTCGGATTGTCGCCGCGCGCGTTCCGGCAACAGCAGGCCGAGCGGCTGTCCGGTCTCGGCGTCAAGGCCGGGCAGCGCGGCTGGCCGCAGGATGCGATCGCGCAATTGCGTCCACATCGGGCCGCGCCGATGATCGCAGCGGCTGAGTTGGAGCCGGCCGACCTTGCGCCACGGTCGCGGGACAAGCCCGCGCATCATCATCTGCCGATCGATGCGAACCATGTGCATTGGGGATTTTTCAGCCGCGAACTGAAGCCGCTGATCGAGATCGCGTCGGGAGATACCATCACCGTCGAGACGCTGTCGCAGCACGCCTCCGACGACCCCGAACGCATGATCCTCGGCGACGAGGGCGCCGAGAGCGTGTTTCGCTGGACCGCGCAGGGCAAGGGCGTCGAGCGTCGCGGCGCCGGGCCGATGGACGCCTCGATCTATGGCCGCGGCGCCGGCGAAGGTTTTGGCGTTCACATCTGCACAGGGCCGATCGCGATCAAGGGCGCCGAGCCCGGCGATGTGCTGGAAGTTCGTATCCTCGACATGGTGCCGCGCCCGAGCCGCAATCCGGCGCTGAAGGGCCGGATCTTCGGCAGCAGCGTCGCGGCGTGGTGGGGCTATCATTACGACGAATTCCTCACCGAGCCGAAGCCGCGCGAATCCGTCACGATCTTCGAGATTTTCCCGGGCGAAGAACCGCACGCCGAAGCGATCTATTCTTATCGTTGGCAGCCGCAAACCGATCCGTCCGGCGTGCTGCACCAGACCTATGATTATCCCGGCATTCCGGTCGCGGCCGAGACGATCCGGCGGCGGCACGGCGTGCTCGACGGCATCCGGATTCCGTTGCGGCCGCATTTCGGTGTGATCGGCGTGGCGCCGCGCGAGGCCGGCCTGGTCGATTCGGTGCCGCCGGCGTATTTCGGCGGCAACCTCGACAATTGGCGGCTCGGCAAGGGCGCCGCGGTCTATCTCCCGGTCTCGGTTCCCGAAGCGTTGCTGTCGATCGGCGATCCCCACGCCGCCCAAGGCGACGGCGAACTCAGCGGCACCGCGATCGAATGCTCGATGACCGGCACTTTCGAAGTCGTGCTGCACAAGAAAGCCGATCACGCCGGGCAACCGTTCGCCGATTTGACCTATCCCTTGATCGAAACCGAAACCGATTGGGTGCTGACCGGCTTCAGCCATCCGAACTACCTCGCCGAATTCGGCGCCAAGGGCCAAAGCGAGGTCTACGCGAAATCCTCACTCGATCTGGCGATGAAGGACGCGTTCCGCAAAGTTCGCCGCTTCCTGATGAACACCAGGGGATTGAGCGAGGACGAAGCGATCGCGCTGATCTCGGCGGCGGTGGATTTCGGCGTCACGCAAGTCGTCGACGGCAATTGGGGCGTCCACGCCACCTTGAGCAAACGCCTGTTTGCCAATCAAACCACGCGCTGAACGCGCAAGCTGAACATCAAAAGGGATTCCATGATATTTCACATGATTGCGGGCGGCCCGAAGCCCGTCGCGCCGTTCAGCCACGCGGTCGAGACCGACGGCTTTGTCCTGATCACGGGGCAGATGCCCGATACGCCGCAGGCGCCCGGTATCCTGCCCGAGGGCATCGTCGCCCAGACCCACGCCGTGATGGCGAATTTGAACAAGGTGCTGGCCGGCGTCGGGCTCGGCTTCGAGCATGTTGCGATGGCGCGGATCTATCTGACCGAGTTCAAGCGGGACTATGCGGCGATGAATGAAACCTATCGCAGTTATTTCGCGCAAGATCGCCTGCCCGCGCGCACCTGCGTCGGCGTCACCGGCCTCGCTTATGACGCCCTGATCGAGATCGACCTGATCGCGCGCCGGCCGGCCGAATAGAGTGTGATGAGTTTTAGCTGAATCGGCTCGCCACTGTTTCCGTTCACCTCTCCCCGGCGGGGAGAGGTCGGATTGCGGAGCAATCCGGGTGAGGGCTCTTGCTCTCTCGATAGACCGTAACCCCTCACCCGATTTGCACCGGACGATGCTTCGCATCGCCGGGAGCAAATCGACCTCTCCCAAGGGAGAGGTGAACTTTCGGCGCCGTTCCAGCTCAACCTGGCGTCATCCCGCTTTAGACAATGATGCGACGCAACAGAGCCAACGCATAACACGTCTGATCGCGCCGGGGTTTGCTCGCGCGTATTACCCGTGCTGTAAGGTGCGCCGCATCTTGCATCCGGGAGTTGTTCTGATGGCGCGCTTGGGTTTTGTTTCCGCCGCATTCGCGATCTCGATCGCATTCGCGATCTCGATTCTCGGTTGCGGCATCGCGACGCCCGCGGCCGCAAAGGTGACAAAACTCGATATCGGCTCGCAGCAAAGCTATGGCACGTTCAAGCCGGGCGAATATGTCTGGTGGCAAGGCACGATCTCGGGCGAATTGGCGCCGACCGAAAAAATTCCGGATCTCGACAAGGCCGCCAGAAACGCCCACGGCATGGTGGAATATTCGGCGAAGATCTCGCTAATGTTTGCCAAGAATCCGAAGAACGGCAACGGCACGCTGCTGGTCGATATCCCGAATCGCGGCCGGCCTTATGCGCAGGGGCTTTATGACAGCCCGCGCGATGAACCGTTCGAAGCCGGCGTGACCGACGTCGGCAACGGCTTCCTGCAAGACCACGGCTTTGCCGTTGCCGAGGTGCAATGGGAGCTCGGCCCGGGGACCGAGTTGCCGACCTTCACCGACGCCTCCGGGCAGAAGCATTTTGTCGAGGGCGTGGGCTTTGCGATCGTCCGCGATGCCACCGACTTTCTGAGGAACGCGACGGCCGACAACGCCGGCACCGCCAATCCACTGCACGGCACGGTCAAGCGTGCGCTCGCGTCCGGCAAGTCGCAGTCGGGCCGTTACCTCAAGACCTTCCTGTATAATGGCTTCAACGTGGCCGAGGGACGGCGGCTGTTCGACGGCATGCATGTGATCGTCTCGGGCGCCGGCATGTTGCCGATCATGCAGTCGGGCACCGGACCGCAATCCAGCGCGACCGGCACCCCCGACTTTTCAAATCCGGAATTTCCCGGCGTCCACGGCGCGGTGCTGACCATCGGCGACGTCATCAAGCACGTGAAGGAGCGCGGCGAGAAGCCGCCGCTGATCCTGATGCTGAGTTCGACCACCGACTTCTATTCGCTGCGCGCTTCGTTGGGGCGAACCGGCGGCGACGGCAGCGGCGAGGTGCCGATCCCGGCCAATGTCCGCATGTATGACATCGCCGGCGCATCCCACGCGATTGTGCCCAAGGTCAAGTGTGACCTTCCTTACGCCCGGCTCGACTGGAGCCCGGTGTTACGCGCGACCCTGCTGGATCTCGACGACTGGGTCGCCAAAGGCACCGAACCGCCGGCCAATCGCCTGATGCCGCTGGAGCCGGCCGGAGACAATCCGATGGTGCTGCGCGCGCCGTCCAATCTGCCCAAGGCCGTGATCGAAATCCCCAAGCGCGATGCCGACGGCAACGCGCTCGGCGGCGTCCGGCTGCCTGATATGCAGGTGCCACTCGGCGCCAACGCCCAGCAAAATCCGCCGCTGTCGTTCAGCTGCATGCTGGCCGGCGCCTATGTCGCGTTTCCGCGCACCCAGGCCGATGCGGACGCCAAGCACGACAGCCATCGCCCGGTGCTGGAACGATACAAGACCCGCAACGACTATGTGAACCTCGTTCGCATCGCCGCGCGCGACCTCGAGCACGACGGCTTCCTGTTGCCGGACGATGCGGCCGTCATCATTCAGTCGGCGGCGGCAAGCCCGCTGTGGCGCAACTAGAGCATTTCCGGTTCTGATGGAATCAGAACCGGGCTCTAGATTCTTGTTTTGACGCGTTTTCTTGACGCGAACGGTGTCCACGGAGCCTGTCATCGGGCGCGCATTCGCGCGACCCGTTGGCTCGAAAACGCTCCAGGCCGGCGGGAATGGGCGAAAGCCGCCGGCTTGGTTAAGCAACGATTAATTTTGTTCTGGCAGTGATGTCTCGGCCGCCCGCTTTCGCTGGGTCAATGGAGGATTCCAATGTCAGACATCATGAGCATCCTGCAGTCGAGTTACACATCGTCTTCGGCGAGCCTGCTCTCGCCGGGCTCGAAATTCGCCAAAGTCGATCCGACGCAATGGCAGGGTAGCTGGACCGGCACGGATAGCTCCCACCAGCCCGTTACGGTTTCGATCACCAAGGTCAACGGCTTCCGCGCCAATGTCGTGCTTCAGAGTTCGGCCGGCCTGCAGTACCAACAGGCGCTGATCACCACCAAGAACACGTTTCGAATCGGCGACTCCCAGTTTGCGCTGACCGCAGCCGGCAAGGCGACCATCACCACCATCAACACCGATGCCACCACGGGCATCCAGACCAGTTCGCAGGCCAGCCTCACCCTCAAGACCTGAGTTACGCGAGTCCTACGCCGCCGGCAGGATCTTGCCGGGATTGAAGATATTCTGCGGATCGAGCGCCTGCTTCACCGCGCGCATGGCGTCGATGGCCTCGGGGCCGATTTCGGCCTTGAGGTATTTCTGCTTGCCCTGCCCGATGCCGTGCTCGCCGGTGCAGGTGCCGCCCATCGATTGCGCGCGTTCGACCAGCCGGTGCATGAAATCCTCGCCGCGCGCCATCTCGTCGGCATCGTCGACATCGCACAACAGCGAGCAGTGGAAATTGCCGTCGCCGACATGACCGACGATCGGCGATTGCAAATTCAGCCGCTTCAGATCCTCTTCGGTTTCGGTGACGCAATCGGCCAGCCGCGAGATCGGCACGCAGACGTCGGTCGCGACCACGCCGGCGCCCGGGCGCAGCGCCTTGACCGACCAATAGGCGTCATGGCGCGCCTGCCATAATTTGGTCCGGTCCTCCGGCCGCGTGGTCCAGGTGAAATCGCCGCCGCCACATTCTTCCGCGATCTCGCGAAAATTCTTCGATTGCTCGGCGACTTCATTCTCGCTGCCATGGAATTCCAGCAGCAACAACGGCGTCTCCGGCAGCGACAGTTTTGAGTAGGAATTGCAGGCGCGCACCTGCTCGGCGTTGAGCAGTTCGATGCGGGCCACGGGAATGCCGGTCTGGATCGCAAGTATCGTGGCCTGGCAGGCGCCGCGCACGCTGTCGAACGAGCAGGCGGCGGCCGCGATGGTCTCGGGGATGCCGCGCAGCTTGATGGTGAGTTCGGTGATGATGCCGAGCGTGCCCTCGGCGCCGACGAACAGATGGGTCAGGTCATAGCCGGCCGATGATTTCTTCGAGCGGGTGCCGGTGGTGATGATTTCGCCATCGCCGCGCACCACCTTGAGCGCCAGCACATTGTCGCGCATGGTGCCGTAGCGCACCGCGTTGGTGCCGGAGGCGCGGGTCGACGCCATGCCGCCGAGCGAGGCATCGGCACCGGGATCGATCGGGAAAAACACGCCCTGGTCGCGCAGATGCTCGTTCAATGCCTTGCGGGTGACCCCGGGCTGGATCACGCAATCGAGATCCTCGGCGTGAACTTCCAGCACCTTGTTCATGTCGCGCAGATCGATGCAGACGCCGCCGGCCGGGGCATTGACCTGGCCCTCCAGCGAGGTGCCGGTGCCGAACGCGATCACGGGAACGCCGTGTTTGGCGCAGATCCGCACCACGTCCTGGATATCGGAGGTTTCCTGCGCCATCACCACCGCGTCGGGTGGCTGCGGCTTCAGCCACGTCGTGGTATGGGCGTGCTGGTCGCGCACCGCCTGCGAGGTGATCAACCGGTTGCCGAACCTTGCTGCGAGCGCTTCCAGCGTGCTCGCCAGGACCTTCGGCTCCGGACGCGGCAAATTTTGTGGTGTTGTAGCCAAAACGAGTTCCTCCCGACCAAAAGACCGTGGCAAAGGATATATAAGCGGTCAAGGGACCGGGATCGAACAAACGGGCAAACAAGGGGATGGGTGCGATGACACTGACCGCCGCCGACGATGGGCTGCTCCGCCCCACGCCGTTCCTGTCATCGGTGATGCAGATCGAGCCGCAATGGATCGACTACAACGGCCATCTCAACATGGCCTATTACAACGTGATGTTCGACCGCGCCGTCGATGAATTATGGCTCGAGCTCGGGATCGGACCCGCCTATATGAAAGCGCGCCACGGCTCGACCTTCACCGCCGAATGCCATGTGCGCTATGTGCGCGAGATTCACCTCGGAGATCCCGTGCAGGTGTCGGTGCTGCTGGTCGCGGCCGACGAAAAACGGCTGCACACCTTCAAGGAATTGCGCCACGCCACCGAGGGCTGGCTGTCGGCCACATCGGAAAACATGACCCTTCATATCGATATGGCCGCGCGCAAAACCGCGCCCTTCCCTGCCGATATCCGCGCCCGCATCGAAGCGGTCGCCAACGCGCATTCATCCATCGCGCGCCCCGAGGCCATCGGCCGCAAGGTGATGATGCCGTCGGGGCGATAGTGCCTCTAGACCCGCGTCCGTCCACGCGCCAGTCCGACCACGGCCGAGACCAGGAACAGCACGACCGCGACGAAGAAGATGATCTTGGCGATTTCGATGGAAGCGCCGGCGAGGCCGCCGAAGCCCAAAACGCCAGCGATCAACGCGATAATCAACAACGTAACGACCCAGCTCAGCATGGCCCCGACCTCTGTTTCGATGTCGGCGCGACTTGCGATTCTCGCGCCCTGATGCGGAAATAACCCGGCCTGGGAACCAAAGTTCCGCCGTCTTCAAGAGCGGAAAATCGCAAAAATGCCCAGTAGCAAGGGAACAAAGCCGGAGACGACAGGTCGAATGGCAGCTCGCGCGAACGCCGGGATAACTCCTGTCAAAATGGCCCGCGGACGCCTATATGCCTTTCATTCCTGCTATGAAGGCTCCCCTTCACGGCCCCGCGGTGCCATCGTGGGCCAAGATGACCGTGGGCTAAGACGATTCGCCAATGACCGAGCCGAACAAACTGACCCATCCCGGCGTCCCTGAGCACCAGCCTGCCGCTGGCGGCATTGCCGCGCGGGCGCGCGCCGCCGCGGGTGGCCCGCAATATCTCGCCGGGCTCAATCCCGAGCAGCGCGACGCCGTGGAAACCCTGGACGGGCCAGTCCTGGTGCTGGCGGGCGCCGGCACCGGCAAAACCCGCGTGCTGACCTGCCGTATCGCCCACATCCTGAGCCAGGGCCGCGCCCGCCCCGGTGAAATCCTCTCGGTCACCTTCACCAACAAGGCCGCGCGCGAGATGAAGCTGCGGCTGGGCCAGATGCTCGGCCAGGCCGTCGAGGGCATGCCGTGGCTCGGCACCTTTCATTCGATCGGCGGCCGCATCCTGCGCAGCCATGCCGAGATGGTGCAGCTCAAATCCAATTTCACCGTGCTCGATGTCGACGACCAGGTCCGCCTGCTCAAGCAGCTTCTGGCCGCCGAGAATATCGACGACAAGCGCTGGCCCGCGCGCATGCTGGCCGGCCTGATCGACGGCTGGAAGAACCGCGGCCTGACGCCTTCGCAGGTGCCGCCAGGCGAAGCCGTTGTGTTCGGCAACGGCAAGGGCGGCAAGCTCTATGCGAGCTATCAGGAACGGCTGAAGATCCTCAATGCCGCCGATTTCGGCGATCTGCTGCTGGAAAACATCCGGCTGTTTCGCGAGCAGCCCGATGTGCTGCGGCAATACCAGCACCGCTTCAAATTCATCCTGGTCGACGAATATCAGGACACCAACGTCGCGCAGTATCTGTGGCTGCGGCTGTTGTCGCAGGCGCCGGCGAAACCCGGCGTACCGTTGTCGGCGATCATTCCCGGGTACGGCGAAGGCGCCTCTGTTCCCGCTCCCGTCGTGGAAGGGGGGAAAGAGGTCCCGCCCTCCTCGCCGCCCAAGAACATCTGCTGCGTCGGCGACGACGATCAATCGATCTATGGCTGGCGCGGCGCCGAGGTCGATAACATCCTGCGCTTCGATCACGATTTTCCGGGCGCCAAGGTGATCCGGCTGGAGCGCAATTACCGCTCTACCGGCCACATCCTCGCCGCCGCCTCGCATCTGATCGCGCATAATGAAAGCCGGCTCGGCAAGACGCTGCGCACCGAGGATGTCGACGGCGAGAAGGTCACCGTGACCGGCTCCTGGGATTCCGAAGAGGAAGCCCGCGCCATCGGCGAGGAGATCGAGGAGCTGCAACGTGCCGGCAACAACCTCAACGACGTCGCGATCCTGGTGCGCGCCTCGTTCCAGATGCGCGAATTCGAAGATCGCTTTGTTACGCTCGGCCTGCCCTATCGCGTGATCGGCGGTCCACGATTTTACGAGCGCGCGGAAATCCGCGACGCACTGGCATATTTGCGCGTGATCAATTCGCCCGCCGACGACCTTGCTTTCGAGCGCATCGTCAACGTGCCCAAGCGCGGCCTCGGCGATGCCACCGTGCAGATGCTGCACGACCACGCCCGCAAGCGCCGCATTCCACTGTTCGAGGCGGCGCGTGCCGTGGTCGAGACCGACGAACTGAAGCCGAAAGCGCGCGGCTCGTTGCGCGATCTCATCATCAGTTTCGATCGCTGGCGCGCCAGGCGCGAGGTGGCCACGCATACCGAACTGGCGGAAGTCGTACTCGACGAAAGCGGCTACACCGAGATGTGGCAGAAGGACCGTTCGGCGGATGCCGCCGGCCGGCTCGATAACCTCAAGGAGCTGGTGCGCTCGATGGAGGAGTTCGAGAACCTGCAAGGCTTCCTCGAACACATCTCGCTGGTGATGGACCGCGACGGCGGCGCCTCAGAAGAAGCGGTATCGCTGATGACCTTGCATTCGGCCAAGGGGCTGGAATTCGACAACGTGTTCCTGCCGGGCTGGGAGGAAGGCCTGTTTCCGAGCCAGCGCACGCTCGACGAACAGGGCCGCGCCGGGCTCGAGGAAGAACGGCGGCTGGCCCATGTCGGACTGACCCGCGCGCGCCGCCGCGCCAAGCTTTATTTCGCGACCAACCGCCGGATCCACGGCACGTGGTCGACCACGATTCCGTCGCGCTTCCTCGACGAATTGCCGGCGCACAATGTCGAGATCACGGAATCCAAAGGCGGCTCCGGCTGGGGCGGCGCCGGCGGCTACGGCGCCTCGCGCTTCGACAATATGGAATCCTTTGGCTCGAGCTATTCGACGCCGGGCTGGCAGCGCGCACAGGCTCAGCGCGCGCGTGGCCAAGGCGGGCGTCAGGACAACAGAGACAACAGACAAGGCCAGGCCCGCGGCGGCTTCGAGGAAAGCCAGTCGCCATTTTCCGGTTCGCGTGGCGATACCTCTGGTTCGCGTAGCGATACCTCTGGTTCGGGTGGCGACTTCTCGCGCAACAAGCGCGGCCCGATGGTGATCGAAGGCGAGTTGATCGCGAAATCGACCGGCACCGTTTCGGAATTCTCGCTCGACGACCGGGTGTTCCACCAGAAATTCGGCTACGGCCAGGTGGTGAAGATCGACGGCAACAAGCTCACCATCGCCTTCGAAAAGGCCGGCGAGAAAAAAGTCGTCGATAGCTTCGTGCAGCGGGCGTGAACGCCCGGCGCATGCCCGCAATTGTCATCGCGACGTTCCAGAGCGGGATGGCTTATCTTCGAATCGTCATCCCGCTCTATCTATTTATTTGAGCATGATCTCCGCGCAAACGCTTCGCGTTTGTCGCGAGGGATCATGCTCTGGATTTCCGCGCAATGGTCAGCGCCATCACCAGATCGACCGCAAGCGCCAGCGTGACCGAAGCGCCACCCAGCCGAAACAGCAGCAGATAATCGCCGCCGGTGTGCGCGAACAGCCACGAGAAGCCGTAGGCCGCGGCGGCCTGGAATAACGCGAAGCTGATCGTCGCATGGCCCCAGGTGATGCGCTGCTGCTCGGCGCTGTGCGGCAGCAATTCATGGACCCGTCCCAGCACCAGCGGCACGATGCCGGGCGTGAAGCTGCCGATGACCACGCTCGATACGATCAGGGAAGCCGGCGACGTGCTGATCGCCGGAAGCAGGACGGCGACCGCCTCGACCAGAAAAGACACGCGCAGAGCGGGCCCGAAGCCTGTCCCGTCGCCGAGATGCCCGGTCAGCAGCGGTCCGACGATCGCGCCGAGGCCGTAGAAGATCCAATATTGCGAGCCCGTCGATATCCCTTGTCCGAGGCCGCGCGCCACGAAATCGACGATAAAGACCATGTGCGGCACCAGCGCGCAGGCATTCAGGCCGTATTCGAGCAGCAGCGCGCGCACGGCACGCGATGGATGGCGGTGCGCGTGGTGGTGAAGCGCGCTGTCGGATGAATTTGCAGCCCTCACATCGGCCGCCTTGGCTTGCTTCGGCCAATTCGCCCAACTGACGACGGTCAACAGGCCGGACAGAATCCCAAGGCCAACCCAGCTCTCCTGCAATCCCTGCCGCAGCAACAACGGCACCAGCGTGCCCGAGGCGGCAACGCCAAGGCCCACGCCGGCGAAGATCACGCCGCCGACAATGCCGCGCTTGGCCGGCGACGTATGCGGCAGCACCACCGAGGCGGCGAGCACCATGATGACGCCGCCGGTGAGGCCCGCCAGAAAGCGCCAGACGAAGAACCAGGCGAACGCCACCGGGACGGAACATGCAAAGCAGGTGAGCGTGGCCAGCAGCATCATCGCGCGCAATACGCTGACGGCGTCGCTGCGCGCGGCGATCGGCCGGGCCAGCAGCGCACCGGCCAAATAGCCCGCGAGGTTGGCTGCACCGAGATAGATCACATCGGATGCGCTGAACCATCTGGCCGCGATCAGCGCGGGAATTAAAGGCGTATAGGCAAAACGGGCCACGCCGATGCCGACCAGCGACGCGCACAGGCCCGCCGTTGCATAGCGCCACGCGGATCCTGCCGGCTCGGGATGGCGGGCGTGAACGAGATGTCGATCGCCGCCGATATCTACATTCAACTCCGCCATATCCGTATTCCCTTTATCGCTCAGCGCGGCGTCTCCTCGCGGAGACGGCCTGCTGCTGCGCATTTGACAATGCCGCCTTGATTCAACGACCGGCGCTCTGGCCACCATCGACGTGCAGGATTTCGCCGGTTACGAAGCCGGCCTGTTCGAGATAGAGGATCGCCTCGACGACGTCGGAGATCTCGCCCATGTGGCCGATCGGGTGCATGGCGCCGAGCTGCGCATGAGTCTCCACCGCGTGCATCGGGGTCTTGATGATGCCCAACGCCACCGCGTTCACCCGGATGCCGCGTTTGGCATATTCAATCGCCAGCGATTTGGTCGCGGCGTTGAGGCCGCCCTTGGTCAGCGATGCCAGTACCGATGGCACGCCCGAGTTCGCTTGATCGACCAGGCTCGTGGTGACCTGCACGACGTGGCCGCGGCCCTGTTTCTCCATCTCGGCGATCGCGCGCTGCGTGATGTGAAAGAAGCCCGCGAGGTTGACGCCCAGGATCGCGGCGTAGTCCGCCTCGGTGTAGCGGGTGAACGGCTTTGCAATGAAGATGCCGGCATTGTTGACCAGCGTGTCGATGCGCCCGAACCGGGCGATGCCCTGCGAAATCACGCGTTCGGCCGTCTTCGGGTCGGCGATGTCGCCGGGCACCGCGAGGACGTCATCATCATTCGTCGGCTTGATGGTGCGCGCGGTCGCCACCACGCGGTAATTGCGGTCGCGATACGCCTTGACGAGAGCCGCGCCGATGCCCTGCGACGCGCCGGTAATGACAGCAACTTTCTGTTCGGTAACCATGATCAAGCTCCTTGATGCTTCCGAGGGGGTGGTGGAACCGGGCTGGCTGGCCGCGACCCACCGCTCACGAAACGATTTAGGCCGTGTCGACATATGAGCGAATACCCACCATTTGGCAGACACTCTTCCGTTTGGCGGTTGAATGGGAGATAATGGCCGAGACCATGGCGCGCATGGCGTTGCGGGAGGAATCATGGATCGCATCGACGCAATGAAGGTTTTCGTCGCCGCGATCGACGAAGGCAGCCTCGCAGGCGCGGCGCGCAAGCTCGGCCGTTCGCCGGCCGCGGTCAGCCGCGCGATCGCCTTCCTGGAGGCGCGGCTCGGCGCCGAGCTGCTGCACCGGACCACGCGATCGATCAAACTGAGCGAGGCAGGCGAGCGCTATCTGGCCGCCTGCCGGCGGGTTCTCACCGAACTGGAAGAGGCCGACATTATCGCCGCGGGCGAGCGGTCGGCGCCGCGCGGCACCCTGACGCTGACGGCTCCCGTGACGTCAGGCGAGACGGTGTTACGGCCCATCCTCGACGCCTTCCTCGAAGCGTACCCGACCGTGTCCGCGCGGCTTTATTTGCTCGACCGCCCCGTCAACCTGATCGAGGAAGGCATCGATCTCGCACTCCGCATCGCCCACCTGCCCGACTCGACATTGCTCGCGATCCGGGCCGGCGAGGTTCGCCTGGTGGTGGCGGCCGCGCCGCGTTACCTGGCGCAGCATCCGCGCATTCAGGAACCGGGCGATCTGAACAAGCACCAGATCATCGCGTTCATTCACCGTGGCCTCGACTCCTGGAGCTTTCCGCCTTTGCCGGGCTCCTCCGTGCCGCGAACGGTGCATTTTGCGCCTCGGCTGGTGATCAACAGCATCCGGGGCACGGTGGCGTCAGCCGTCGACGGGCGCGGCGTCACGCGTTTGCTGTCGTATCAGATCGCCGAGCAGGTGCGTGAAGGCGCGCTCGAGATCATCCTGAAGGGCGACGAGCCGCCTCCGCTGCCCGTGCATATGATTGCGCCGCACGGCCGGATCTCGGTGCCGAAAGTCCGCGCCTTCATCGATTTCGCGATGCCCCGGCTTCGCAGCCATTTCGCGCAGTTGGCAAGGGATTCGGGCGATCGCGCAATTGCGGCGCCGTCGTAACGGGAGAGCCCGGTTCTGATGGAATCAGAACCGGGCTCTAGACTCTTTTTTGACGCGTTTTCTACCGCAGATAAGTCTACGCAATCTGCGCAGATTGCTATGCGAACAGGTGCCCACTTCGCTCGAAAACGCTCTAGTTCACTCGGGCAGACCCGCCAAACGCATACCCTCGGCAAACCTGGCAAAATCCGCAGGCCGGTAAGGTCCGACCCGATTTTTGAGGTTGGAAAGACGCAATTCCGGATCAAGCCGACGAACGCGCGCAAGGGCTTTTTGCGCTTCGTCCAGATGCCCGGAGAGTGCGCTGCTGGCCGCGATATTTCGTATCGGGCCGAGAAAATTCGGCTGTTCCCGGGCCGCCTTTGCCGCCCATTCCACGGCTTGCGCATACTGGCCCGCAACGAAGTACGCTAGCGCCGTCACGCCCTGCATCAGGAACATCAGCGGATCAAGCGGGCTCAACCGCATTGCCCGTGCCAGGTGCTCAATGGCGATATCTGTCTCGCCCAGAAAAGCCTTCACCCAGCCACTGGCGTACCACGCCGCGATCAGATTCGGGTTGAGAACGAGCGCCCGTTTGATCAGGGCCTCTCCATCTTCGAGGTCTCCTGCCACATAGGCCAGTGCAAGCCCGCCGAAGGCAAGTGCGACGGCATCATCCTTGCCCGACTCCGCCACACATCGGGCCAGCCGTGTGACCTCAACGATTTCCCTCTCGCGGTCGCTGGTCCAGCCATTGGCATTGCGCCACAGATAGCACCACGCCGCCATGCCATGCGGGGTGGCGAAATCCGGATCAAGTTCGATGGCCCGGTAGAACAAATTCAGCGCGTGGTCGATATCGGCGCTGGTCGACCGGTAGACGCTCGCCATTCCACGCAAAAGATAGTCGTACGAATCGAGACTCCCGGTCGGCTTTCGCTTGGCTCGCTCGATTTCGGCTTGTTCAAGCTTCGGCCCCATCGCGCTCACGACGCTTGCCGTGACATCGTCCTGAAGATCGAAAATGTCCTCGAGGCCGCCATCGAAGTGATCTGCCCACAGATGCGCCCCCGTCGAGGCGTCGATAAGCTGCCCGGTGATACGCACCCGATTGGCCGCCTTGCGCACGCTGCCTTCCAGCACGTAGCGGACGCCGAGTTCGCGGCCGACCTGCTTCACGTCGACGCTACGGCCCTTGTAGGTGAAGCTCGAGTTGCGTGCGATCACGAACAGCCAGCGCATCCGCGAAAGCGCCGTGATGATGTCTTCGACGACACCATCGGCAAAGTACTCCTGCTCCGGAACGCTGCTCAGATTGTTGAACGGAAGAACCGCGATCGATGGCCGGTCGGGAAGCGACAGGCCTGGGTGCGCCTCGACTGTATCGACCGGGGCTGGCTGCTCCAAACCGACGAAACGGTAACCGCGGCCGGGCACCGTAACCACATAGTTCTGCCCGCTCTCGGCTTCTTCCAGCGCCTTCCTGAGCGCCGAGACGTGGACGTGGATATTGCTCTCCTCGACCACCAGCCCGGACCAGACCTGCGCCATCAGTTCGTCTTTGGTGACAAGCTGACCCTTCGCCGAGACCAGTGCACGCAGGATGTCGAGCGCCCGGTTGGCGATGCGCACCGGAATCTCATCGTGCAACAACTCGCGCTGCCCGGGTTCAAGTCGAAAGCGACCGAACCTGACCGCGTCGCCGCTCATCCGCTTCAATCCCAAGGTTCGGATTCAGAAGGTTCGGGTTCAGAACATTTAAGTTCCTCAACCAAGGACCTTAAGGGAGCGCTCCCCTAACGTCCAGCAGCGGTTCGTTCACGCATCGATGATGCGAGGGCGGCCCAGCTCGCTTTTCATCAAGGAAAATCCACAATATCGTCATCATCGTCTTACCGGCCCGTAGCCTTCTTGCTATCGCCGCCGCGACAAGGGCCGACCGCCTGCTTCCGGCCCAGTTGCGCAGCCATTCGCGGCAACGTCGATGTCCTCATCAACCTGGTCCAAGCCGGACCGTCACCGATCCGGTTGCCCGCGCCTCGCCGGCAGCCATGTCCAATTGGAGAAAACACCGATGTCAGATGAAATCAATCATGCCCGTCGCCGTTTTTTTGGCACCGCTGCCGTTAGCCTGGCCGCCGCCCAATTCGCGCTCGGCGGTTTGGCCCAGGCACAATCCGGCAACGCCAAACCGGCAAGCCTGCCCGCGATCAAGCCGGGAACCAACACCTCGTTCGGTCCCTTGAAGCAGATCGACGCCGGCCTCCTCAATGTCGGATACGCCGAGGCCGGCCCGGCCAATGGCCCGGTGGTCTTGCTGCTGCACGGCTGGCCCTACGACATTCACAGCTTTGTCGATGTCGCGCCGCTCTTGGCATCCGCCGGCTACCGCGTGATCGTCCCGCATTTGCGCGGTTATGGCACCACGCGTTTTCTTTCCAGCGAGACGGTTCGTAACGGCCAGCAGGGCGTGGTCGCGGTCGATATCATTGCGCTGATGGATGCGCTGAAGATCGAGAAAGCGACCATCGCCGGTTTTGATTGGGGCGCGCGCACCGCCGACATCATCGCCGCGATCTGGCCGGAGCGCTGCAAGGCTCTGGTGTCGGTGAGCGGCTATCTGATCGGCAGCCAGGCAGCCAACAAGGCGCCATTGCCGCCGCAGGCTGAACTGGAATGGTGGTACCAGTATTATTTTGCGACCGAGCGCGGCCGTGCCGGCTACGACAAATACCGGCACGATTTTGCAAAACTGATCTGGCAGCTGGCGTCGCCGAAGTGGAAGTTCGATGACGCCACGTTCGATCGCTCGGCGGTGTCGCTCGATAACCCGGATCACGTGAGTGTCTCGATCCACAATTACCGCTGGCGGCTCGGCCTCGCCGAAGGTGAAGCGAAATACGACGATCTGGAAAAGCGGCTTGCCGCATTCCCCGATATCGCCGTGCCCACCATCACCATGGAAGGTGATGCCAACGGCGCACCGCATCCGCCGAGCAGCGCCTACGCCAAGAAATTCACCGGCAAATATTCGCACCGGGTGATCGGCGGCGGCATCGGGCACAATCTGCCGCAGGAAGCCCCGCAAGCCTTTGCCCAGGCCGTCATCGACGTCGACAGCGACTGATCGGCACGGATGCTTCGGCGCTTTCGGATCGGGCTGCCGGTTCGAAAGCGCCGCCACGTTTTCCATTGATGGAATCTCATATGCCCAGGATATTCATGCCAAGGCCGTCGCCGCCTGCGTTCAAATGGATCGCGGCGGCCACGGTCGTTGCCGTCGCGGCACTGGCCGCGATCGTGCCGTTCGCGGTCGCTATCGTTGGCGGGGTCGGGTCGACAATGGCGCAAGCCACCGATGCCACGCCGGAAGATGCGTCGCCGATTTATGGCGTCACGATCCCGAACGGATATCGGCAGTGGCCATTGATCGCACCGGCGCAGGAAGCAGATCCTCTGAACGAGCTTCGCGCCGTCCTCGGAAATTCCGTTGCGATCAATGCCTACCGGGACGGGACACTTCCTTTCCCTGACGGCACCATCCTGGCCAAGCTTGCCTGGAAGCATGTCCCATCGCCCGAATTCGAACCGGCTTCGATTCCAGGCGCGGCGACCACCGTCCAGATCATGGTTAAGGACTCAAAAAAATACGCTGCCACAGGCGGCTGGGGCTTCGGCCGGTTCATCAACGGTAAACCCGTCGACGAGGCGCAGCACAAAACGTGCTTTGCTTGCCACGAAGCCAATGTGAAGGGACACGACCTGGTTTTTACGCGATACGCGCCGTAATCGCCGCCAATAATGCCGCGATCTGCGGGCAAATACGCCGCGTCGCCGGATAAACCAGCAAACTCCGCCGCATTTTAGCGAATTGTTAGACTGAAAACTCGCGTGTGCTCTGTACGGTCGGCGCCAGATACCGATTGCGCGCGTTTGTTTCAGGGTTGGGGCTGCCAAAATGAGCCAGGAGAAATCGTTTCTGAGGGATCTCGACGAGGCCGTCTCGCGAGGAACGCCCGAAAGCCGGGCGCGCGCGTTGTGGCACACCACCGATCTCATGGTCACCGGCAGCTACAGCGAGGACGAGATTTGGACGTTCGGCGAGGTGATCGGCCGGCTCGCGGACGAGATCGAAGTCACCGCCCGCGTGCAGCTTGCCAAACGGCTCGCCCGTTTCGACAGCGCCCCGGTCAACATCATCCATAAGCTGGCCTTCGACGATTCGATCGATGTCGCCGGTCCCATCCTGCGCGGCTCGGAACGGCTGGAGCCCTACGCGCTGGTCGCCAACGTCTGCACCAAGGGCCAGTCGCATTTGCTGGCGATTTCGCAACGAAAGTCGCTCGAGGAGACGGTCACCGACGTACTGGTGACCCGCGGCAATCCGGAAGTCGTCAACTCCGTTGCAACCAACAGCGGCGCGCGCATCTCGGAGTTCGGCTTTCTGCACATGATCCAGCGGGCCGAGGGCGACTCCATTCTCGCCGAACAACTCGGCCTGCGTAAGGACATCCCCCGGCACATCTTCCAGCAGCTGATCGCCAAGGCGTCGGACGATGTGAGAAAGCGGCTCGAAGACGAGCGGCCCAACATGGTCGAGCAAATTCAATCCGCGGTGACCGATGTCACCGGCGCGCTGCAATCCAAATTCGGCCCGGTATCGCGAAGTTATTTTGTCGCAAAGCGGGTGGTGGCGACGCAGCACCGGCAGGGCAACCTGAACGAGGACAGCATCTCCGGCTACGCGCGTTCCCACCGGCTCGAGGAGGTCACGATCGGATTGTCCTTGCTGTGCGCGTTGCCGAGCGACGTGATCGAACGCGCGGTGCTGGACAAGAACAGGGAAATGCTGCTGATCCTCGCCAAGGCCCTCGACTTCTCATGGGCCACGACCATGGCGTTGCTTTTCCTCGGCGCAAAGGACCACCGCATCACCGCGAAGGAATTGAAGACCCTGGAAAACGAGTTCGGGCGCCTCAATATCGAGACATCCCGCAGCGTTCTGGAATTTTATCAGTCGCGCAAGAATGTCGATGATGCCGATTCCGGACCGCAGCGCCAGCCCACACGTATTGCATCCTGACGGATTTCGGAATCGGCGGGGAATTTCGTCAGTGAACGCATTTCCACTCGTTGCGGCGCAAAGCGAACGCCTCGGCACCGCTGCCGACGGACCGAAGCCGGACGGCGCGCTGGCTACCGCCTGGATCGTTCTGGAAGCTGCGAACGATCTCGGGGACCACGCCACCGTCGAAATCTGCCGGCGGGTCATCGACGCAAGCCTGAGCGGAAGGCCGGCAACGCCTGCCGATATGCACGTCATCCTCGACTATTTCGGCTGAAATCGGCGTTCTCTTACGATAGCCTGCTCCGAAGGCGAGCCGAACGCTGTCTTTCCACAACGTAATCTGATTTTGCGTCAACTTTCGGATCCCGCATTTGGGCTTTAAGCACCGGTTTTCTCTTGGGAATTCGATGGTCCGAGAAACTGTTATAGGTATTGCGTCATTGATGAACCGGTGTCCAAGTAACGCTCTCGATTGACCTGATAGAGCGATCGCATGCTTACGAGCAGCCGGGATATCATCCGCCGCCTTGAACGGGAGGGACGCTTGTTCGGGTTACCGGCTCTCATCATGTCTTCAGGCGCGCGGCCTCCGGTCACACCGTGGTCATTCCACACCCCAAGAAGGACTTGAAGCAGGACTTGAAGCAGGACTTGAAGCAGGACTTGAAGCAGGACTTGAAGCAGGACTTGGGAAAAGGCCTCGTACGTGCCATTTATAAGGGAGCAGGTTGGAAACCTGACTGAGGCAGTTATGGCGCACTACGTTGCAATCATCGAAGATGCTGGACCGGACTACGCCGTGGGCGTTTGGTTTCCGGACCTGCCTGGTTGCACATCCGCCGGCGAAAATATCGACGATGCATTGCGCAATGCACCAGAGGCTCTGGAACTTTATGCCGAAAGCTTCGAAGCGGATGGCAAGCCGTTGCCTCGTCCACGAACCTTGACGGAATTAAGAACCGATCCAGAAATTGCAGATGACATCAAGACTTATATGGTCGCCCTCATCGAATTTCCCGCGCGCGCCCACGCGGCTGAATGAGCGTCTGAGCGGTTGCACTAAGGCTTGAGCGTTCCTATCTGTCGATGCTCACACTCCCGCACGGACTGAAGCGTCGTATTCGCTCATTTTCGGCAATTACGATTTAGACCTTTAGGCCCCGATCCCAAGAGCTTCCGAACCTTCGAGCCTTATGTCATCCATCATATCTGTTGCAAATCTATCCAAAACCTACGGCTCCGGCTTCAAGGCGCTGAACGGAATCAATCTCGATATCCATCGCGGCGAGATTTTCGCGCTGCTGGGGCCGAACGGCGCCGGCAAGACCACGCTGATCAGCATCATCTGCGGGATCGCCAATCCGACCGGGGGCAGCGTATCGGTCGATGGACATGACATCATCCAGTCCTATCGCGCGGCGCGTTCGCTGATCGGCCTGGTGCCCCAGGAACTGCACACCGACGCGTTCGAGACGGTGTGGGCGACCACAAGCTTCAGCCGCGGCCTGTTCGGCAAGCCGAAAAATCCGGCCCATATCGAAAAGGTGCTGAGGGACCTGTCGCTGTGGGACAAGAAGGATTCCAAGATCGTCACGCTATCGGGCGGCATGAAGCGCCGGGTGATGATTGCCAAGGCGCTATCGCACGAGCCGCAGATTCTGTTCCTCGACGAGCCAACCGCGGGCGTCGACGTCGAATTGCGCAAGGGCATGTGGGAAGTGGTGCGGACGCTGCAAGCCTCGGGCGTCACCATCATCCTCACCACGCACTATATCGAGGAAGCCGAACAGATGGCCGACCGCATCGGCGTCATCAACAAGGGTGAGATCATCCTGGTCGAGGACAAGGCCGGATTGATGCAGAAGCTCGGCAAGAAGCAACTCAAGCTGCACCTGCACGGCAAGATCGAGGCGATCCCGCCTTCGCTCGCGGCCTATAATCTCGAACTGTCCGATCAAGGCTGCGAACTCGTTTATGATTACGACACCAAGGGCGAGCGCACCGGTATCACCAGCCTGCTCAGCGATCTCCGCGACGCCGGCATCCGCATCTCGGATCTCGATACCAGCCAGAGCACGCTGGAAGATATTTTCGTC
The DNA here is from genome assembly GCF_009766005.1 of Bradyrhizobium sp. S69. Taxonomy (GTDB): domain Bacteria; phylum Pseudomonadota; class Alphaproteobacteria; order Rhizobiales; family Xanthobacteraceae; genus Bradyrhizobium. The sequence continues at coordinate 506,230 of NZ_LMUK01000043.1, forward strand.
AGCCTGGTGAGAGCGCCATGAATTTCCGGGCAGTAGGCGCGATCTATCGGTTCGAAATGGCGCGCACCTGGCGCACGCTGCTGCAAAGCATCGTCTCGCCGGTGGTTTCGACCTCGCTTTATTTCGTGGTGTTCGGGGCCGCGATCGGCTCCCGCATCACCTCGGTCGAAGGTGTCAGCTACGGCACCTTCATCGTACCGGGGCTGGTGATGCTGTCGGTTTTAACGCAGAGCATCGCCAATGCCTCGTTCGGCATCTACTTTCCAAAATTCGTCGGCACGATCTATGAGCTGCTGTCGGCGCCAATCTCCTATTTCGAAATTGTGCTCGGCTATGTCGGGGCCGCCGCGACCAAGTCGATCGTCCTCGGCCTGATCATTCTCGCCACCGCCGGCCTGTTCGTGCCGCTGCAAATCCATCATCCGGTATGGATGCTGACGTTCCTGGTGCTCACCGCGGTGACCTTCAGCCTGTTCGGATTCATCATCGGCATCTGGGCCGATGGTTTCGAGAAGCTGCAGATGATCCCGATGCTGGTGGTGACGCCGCTGACCTTCCTGGGCGGCAGCTTTTATTCGGTCAACATGCTGCCGTCGGGCTGGCGCACCATCACGCTGCTCAATCCGGTGGTTTATCTGATCTCCGGCTTCCGCTGGAGTTTCTACGAAATCGCCGACGTCAGCGTCGGACTGAGCCTCGGCATTACGTTCGGATTCCTGGCCGTCTGCATGATCACGGTGTGGTGGATCTTCAAGACCGGCTATCGGCTGAAGAACTGACGCCAAGCGGTTATTAAGCGTCATTCCGGGCGCGCATGGCGCGAGCCCCGAATGGCGCGAGCCCGGAATGACTGACCTATTTTGCGAAACCTACCGATAGCAGTGGTATCGATCGTAGCGATCGTAGAAGCCGCGGCATCCATGGTGCCAGCGATGCGGCCGAATTCCGAGCACGCCATCCACCGCGCCCAGCGCGCCGCCCACACCCGCGCCGACCGCTCCGCCGACGACAGCACCGACCGGCCCGGCGGCACGGCCGCCCTCGCGCGAGCCTTGCTCGGCGCCGCCAACGATGCCCTGCCCGTGCCCGACATGAGGGATCGCCAGTAGAGCCAAAGCAATTGCCGCCGCCGCAACCAGGGACTTTGAAGGGGAATAGGTCGGCAGCGTCAGTGCCCGTATCTTCGTGTTCATTTGAATTCCTCGTGCTCGATAGCGCCAGACCATTGGCGACGAGCACGGGTAACTCCGGTTCGGGCAAAAAGTTGCATGAATGTGATGGTTTAGCGACTGGCGCGGCCGCGAAGCTGGCGAAGAATTGACCGGCCTGCCGGGGTTACGCCGTACCGCTGCCATGTTTGCGCCCGGCTGGACGTTAACGTTGGCTTGACAGGCCACTGGAACCCAAGCCGGATTCGGCGCATATTGAAGCGGGGGGACGGTAAGGCGGCGCTCGTATAGTCAGGCCCGGAGGCCAAAAGTAAATGCGTTCCTTTCTCGTTGCTCTCGCCGGTCTGATGCTGTTCGGCACCAGCTTTTTCGCCAGCGGCACCGCGCAGGCCAAGATCGCGATCACCGTCGACAAGGATGCGCAGGTGATGACCGTCGCGGTCGACGGCGTCGAGCGCTACCATTGGCCGGTCTCGACCGGCAATCCCTCTCATGAGACGCCGAACGGCAGCTTCCGCACCTTCCGCATGGAGGCAGATCATTTCTCCAAGGAGTTCGACGACGCGCCGATGCCGCACTCGATCTTCTTTACCAAGGTCGGTCACGCCATCCACGGCACGGAATCCGAAGGCAAACTCGGTGCACCGGTCTCTCACGGCTGCGTTCGCCTTTCGCGCGCCAACGCCGCGACATTGTACGCCATGGTCGAAAAAGACGGCGTGCTCAACACCACCGTCACCCTGACCGGCTCGGCGCAGGTCGCACTCGCGCGTAACCCGCGGATGCGGCCCAATGCCGCCGTCGCGCGACGGGATCCCGACGCGCAATACGGCGCTGCCGCCGATCCAACCGTGCTGACGCCGCAACGCGCGGCGCCCGGCCAGTATGCCCCGCAGGCGCAGCAACAACCGGACGACGGCTACATCTATCCGGCCGACGGCAGTTCGGATGCGGCGCGCTATCCGGCGCCACGCGGCGCCAGCCGGCGTGTCTACGACGCCCAAGGCTATTCGCAACCGCAGCCGCAATATTACGACAATCGCGGCTACGCGCCGCAAAACGTCCCACAATATGCGCCGCAGCCCTACCAGCCGCGCGGTTTCTTCCAGTAAAAAGCAACGAGCCTGATTCAGCCAAACTGAATCAGGCTCGGTTTCTTCCAACAAAAGTAACGCATTCAAGCTTTCGGTCGGGCTTTTCGGTGCGCGGCCACGCTCTCGCCGCCTCGATCCCTGGCCGGGCCTGTTAAGTTCGGAAGGCTTATGCCCCCTTCTCGCACTTCGCGATCGAGCTGTTCTTGGCGGCACCCGACAATGGCTTGCCGTCCGCGCTCACCGCCTTTGCAGCGCAGCTATCGGCTAGGCACTTCTTCATGAACGACGTCTTCGCGGCGCCCGCGAGTACCTTGCCGTCCTTGCCGACCGCTTTGCTCTCACAGGTCTCCTGCGCCATCGCCGTGCCGGCGGCGAATGTCGCAATCATTGCAGCTAAAAATACGGCTCTGATCATGTTTCTCTCCTTTACCGCGCAGGTAGCGTTTGCCGCTAAAATGCCTGTCGCCAAATGTCTCGCCAAGTGACTGGAGTTGACAGCAAGTTCCGCGCTCGATCAAGGGCCCGCCAACGGGCAGGTCTGACTATGCAGCGGTATTTGGCTTTGCCAGCCGAGTGGCATTCAGCGCCGGCGCTCACCATGCGACCAAACCATCGACAAGACCTTCATCATTACCAATGGGTGAAGCCCGATTTATTAGCTCGTTTGATTTCACGCGAGGGTAACCAAGATCGTCGCGGTTCGTTGGATTTCGGCATCCCTGTCATGCGTATCACCCTCAAAACACAACGTTTTACCACTTCCTATACTATTACCCCCTAAGCCTGCGTGCATCGCGGTATCGCTCCTTGCCCGGGTTTTGATCATGTTGAAAATCTACAATTGCATCGCTCACGAACACGATTTGAGGCTGGTCGGCCTTGCCGCATTCATTTGCGTGCTGGCTTCGTTGACCGCGATCAACCTGCTCCGGCACGCCCGTAAATCGACCGGCAATATGAGAATGCTGTGGCTTACCGTCTCGGCGATCTCGACCGGCTTCGGCATCTGGGCGACCCACTTCGTCGCGATGCTGGCATTCACGCCGGGAATTCCGAGCGGTTATAATATCGGCCTGACCGTCCTGTCGCTGGTCGCCGCCATTCTCTTGACCGGCGTCGGACTGTACGCTTCGCTGATTCCGAACTGGCGCCACGGCCCTTGGGTCGGGGGCGCCATCGTCGCCGGCGGCATCGCCGCAATGCACTATACCGGCATGTCGGCCTTCGAAGTCGCCGGCATCGAAATCTGGGACCCGACGCTGGTCGCGGCGTCGATCGTGATCGGCGCGGTGCTGGGTGCGATCGCACTTCCGGTCGGCCTTCACGGCGACGAAGAGAAGTGGAAGGTCGGCGGCGCCGTTCTGCTGACGCTTGCGATCTGCAGCCATCACTTTACGGCTATGGGCGCGGTGTCGATCATTCCCGATGCGGCCATCGAGGTTCCGGCATCGACGCTGCCCAGCGCAGTGCTGGCGCTGGCCATTGCGCTCTCGAGCTTTGTGATTATCGGACTGGCATTGGCCGCCGTCGTGCTCGACATCCGCGACGTGCGCCGCTCGGAACTCGAGGTCGACCGCATGCGCGACCTCGCCGACGCCTCGGTCGAGGGACTTCTGGTGTGCGACGGCGAGACCATCGTTTCCGTCAACACCAGTTTTGCCCATCTGGCCGGAGTGCCCGCCTCCAGTCTCGTCGGCGCCGGGCTCGAACGCTGCTTCCCGGACAAGATTGCACGGGCCAAGCTGCTGGCCGGATCGAACCAACCGGTTGAAACCAGCCTGCGCCATCGCGACGGTTCGGCGACGCCCGTCGAACTGCTGTTGCGGCCGATCGTCTTTGCCGGACGGCCTCACCATGTGGTCGCGGTGCGCGACTTGCAGGCGCGCAAGGAAGCCGAGCAGCATATCCATTACCTCGCGCATCACGACGCGCTGACATCGCTTCCCAATCGCAGCTACTTCAACGCCCGCGTCGATCAGGAAATCGCCAGCCTGACCGGCGGCGAAAGCCTCGCCATGCTCTGTCTCGACCTCGACCGCTTCAAGGAAGTCAACGACCTGTTCGGCCACGCCGCCGGAGATACAGTGCTACAGACGGTGGCTTCGCGCGTCACCGCTGTGCTCGGCGAGCGTCAGATCATGGCGCGGCTGGGCGGCGACGAGTTCGCCATCCTGATGCCCGGGGTAAGGAATCCGGAGGCCGCGGGCCGGTTTGCCGAGACCATCCTGGAAGCCCTGCGCGAGACCAGCGATAAGCCGGAGACCAACAGCATTTCGACCAGCATCGGGATCGCGATCTGTCCCGATGACGCCACGGATCGCGAGTCCCTGCTCAGTCACGCCGACACCGCGCTCTATCGCGCCAAGACCGACGGCCGCAACACCTATCGCTTCTTCGAAGCGGCGATGGGCGCCGTGGTCCGCGAACGCCGGATGCTGGAGCATGATTTGCGCATGGCGATCGCGCGCAACGAGCTGCGGCTGGTGTATCAGCCGCAGACAGGCGTGCAGGACGAGGTCATGACCGGCTTCGAAGCGCTGTTGCGCTGGAAGCATCCGTCCCGTGGCGAGATTTCGCCGGCGGTCTTCATTCCGATTGCCGAGGAGAGCGGCACGATCCTGGAGATCGGCGATTGGGTCATCAAGACGGCCTGCCGCGAGGCGGCGACGTGGGAACAGCCGCTGACGGTGGCCGTCAATGTCTCGGCGGTGCAGCTTTACAATCCCGATTTCGTCCAGCAACTGCATCAAACCCTGCTCGACACCGGACTTTCACCGCGACGCCTCGAAATCGAGATCACGGAAACCGCGCTGGTGCGCGATTTCAATCGCGCGCTGACGACCTTGCGGCTGATCAAGGCGCTCGGCGTCCGCATCGCGATGGATGATTTTGGCACCGGCTATTCGTCGCTGTCGAACTTGCGGGCATTTCCGTTCGACAAGATCAAGATCGACGGCTCGTTCATCAAGTCGGTCAATTCCAACGAGCAGGCCGCGACCATCGTCCGCGCGGTGCTGGGGCTTGGTCGCGGGCTTGGGCTGCCGGTGCTGGCCGAAGGCGTCGAGACCGACGCCGAACTGCAGTTCCTGCGCGACGAGCTTTGCGATGAAGTGCAGGGCTATCTATTGGGGCGCCCCGCGGCGATCGGCCAGTTCCGCCATCTCACCCATGGCGAAGTTGTTATCGACGACGCCGTTGCAGCCGCGCCCCGGGCCAAAACCGCCTGAGACCTCACAAGCACCCACGTCATCCTGAGGTGCGAGCACTTGCGAGCCTCGAAGGATGGCTGCAAGCACCGTGCTGAACACCATCCTTCGAGGCGCGCCAAAGATGGCGCGCACCTCAGGATGACGTCGGTGATTGCTTCACAGCCTCTGAGGAGCGCGCATTCCCGGCAGCGCGTTAGCGCTGTCCGGTGCGCGCGTCTCGAAGGATGGCGTTCTGGCGCCATGGTTCGAGACGGCGCCGAAGAAGCGCCTCCTCACCATGAGGCCTCGCTTTTATTCGCCGTCGCGCAGCCGCCGGTAGACCGCGCCGAGCACGTTGGAATAGTCGTCGGTCCAGACCCGCTGGTTGGTGTCGGCATCGGTCTCTTCCCAGACCTTCGAGGCCGCCAATTCGCCGACGTCAGCTTCCGCGCGGGCCGAGACCACGACGTCGGTGGCAAAGATATATTCGCTATCCCGGTTGGAATCCTCGTCGTAGACCCAGCTCTTCATGCCGTTGGCGTCCGCGATGCTGACCACCACGCTTTCGAGTTCGAGATGCCGGTTCGAAACGTGCATCACGACCACGCCCTGCGGGGCCAGCTTGTCCTTGTAGATCTTCATCGCCTCCTGGGTGGCGAGATGGATCGGGATCGCATCCGAGGAATAGGCATCGACGATGATCATGTCATAGATGCCGTCGGGCTCGCGCGCGAAGGTCAGCCGCGCGTCACCCATCACCGGCTTTAAGCCCGGCTCACAGTTCTTGATATAGGTGAAATATTTGGGGTCGCTTGCGGTATCTACCATCGACTGGTCGATCTCGAAGAACTTCCAGCTCTCGCCCGGCTGCGAGGCGCAGGCCAACGTGCCGGAGCCGAGGCCGATCACCGCGACCCGAAGCGGCGCGCCCTTGCGCTTGCGGATCGCCGTGATCGCCCGGCCGATGCCGCCGTCCTTGTGATAATAGGAAATCGGCTCCGGGCGGCCGGTCAGCGGCGTACCGTCGTCGTTCTGGAACTTCTCGGCGCCATGGATCGTGGTGCCGTGCATCAGCACATGATATTGACCGTGCGGCGTCACCACGATCTTGTGCACGCCGAAGAAGCTGCGCACGGTCTCGACCCGCCCGTCGTCGGACGGGTAGGCGCGGATCAGCACCAGTGCCACCGCGACGGTGGCAAAGATCTTCCAGCGATTGGCGTTGATGCCGAGCGCCAGCAAGGCCGACAGCACGCCGACCGCGCCGATCATCCAGAGCCGATAGTCGACCAGCCAGCCCACGAGGGTGCCGCTATCGATCCAGGACGGGGCCAGCAGGGCCGCCGCGAGCACGGCCAAAAACGGCCAGTACCACAGGCTCCAGCGCGGCAGGCGCTCATCGCCGCCCGGCGGACGGCACAGCGCGGCCAGCGCCAAAAGGATCGGATATTCCGCGATCCATGAGAATGTGAAGGGCGCGATCAGGCCCGCGAACAGCCCGCCGAGCATGCCACCGAACGACAGCGCGACGTAGAAGCCGGTGAGATATTTCGCGGCCGGCCGGGTGCGCGCCAATTCGCCGTGGCAGGCCATCGCGATGATGAAGAAGGCCAGCAAGTGACCGCCCAGCAAGAGCAGCAAATTCTGTTCGCCCCCGATCGCGAGCAGCACGATCACGCCCGCGATGGCCAGCGGCTGGGCCAGCAACATCCAGCGGTGCGGCAGCAGCGGGCGGGACTGGAACACCAGCACCCAGGTCAACAGATAAAGCGACAGCGGCAGCACCCACAATAGCGGCGCGGCGGCGACGTCGGTGGAGATATGCGCGGTGACCGCGATCAGCAGGCCCGACGGTACTGCGGCGAGGAAAATCCAGCGCGCGCGCAGGGTCCAGCTTGGCGCCGGGGCATCGTCGGGCCCGGCCAGCACATCCACCGCCGCATTGGCCGGCGATCGCAGCAGCAGCACGCCGCAGGTCGCGATCAGGACGATCAACAGGCCATAGCCGCCGGTCCAGATCAGGTTCTGCGTGCGCAGCGTGAACATCGGCTCCAGCAGCACCGGATAGGACAACAGCGCCAGGAAGCTGCCGATATTCGACGACGCGTAGAGGAAGTAAGGGTCGGGACCGTCGGGATGGCCGGTGCGGACGAACCAGGCCTGCAGCATCGGGTTGTTGGCGGCGAGCGCGAAGAACGGCAGCCCGATCGAGACCGCAAACAGGCCGAGCAGCCAGAACGCATAGCCCGACGACGGCGGCTCGCCCCAGCCGCTCGCGATCGACAGCGGCAGCGTCAGCAACGCGACCACGAGCAGCACCAGATGCACCACGACTGGAATCATGCGGTTTTTGAGCTGCATCAAAAAGTGCGCATAGGCATAACCGCCGAGCAGCAGCGACTGGAAGAAGACCATTGCCACCGACCACACCGCCGGCGAGCCACCAAGCCGCGGCAGCACCATTTTGGTAAAGAGCGGCTGCACCGAGAACAGTAACAGCGCGCTGACAAAGATCGCCGCGGTGTAGACCACCAGCAGCAGCCGGTTGCGCGACGCCGACGGCTGGCCGGCGACCGCGGCGGCAGGCGTATCAAATGAAGTCATGAAAGCTCCGGCGTGGACCCGGCTGGCGCCGGTGGCGGGATTCCGGCGCAAGGCGGGCCGGGAACGGCAATGGATCATATCGCACCGTCGCGGGCAATGCGGGGCGAACCGCCCGGCGTATCACTTTATCGCTGTGCGGGCGGGCGCGTGTTCGGTAGAAACACACTGTCGTCCCGGCGAACGCCGGGACCCATATGTGGACGGCCCCCGTGCCACAAGAGTTTTTTTCAGGGTCTGATCGGATCGCTTGCATCCATATGTCCGGCCTGTTGATGCG
>NZ_LMUK01000004.1 GCF_009766005.1 Bradyrhizobium sp. S69
TTTAAAAAGGAGGAGGGCGGCTTTGACGGCGATGCGCCGACCGCGATCCTGATTGAAGCCAGCAGCGGCAGCGTGCTGTTCGAGAAGAACGCCGATGAGTTGCGCGCGCCGTCCAGCATGATGAAGCTGATGACCGCCGAAGTGGTGTTTCACGCGATCAAGCAGGGCGACATCAAGCTGACTGACGAATATCGCATCAGCGAAAACGCCTGGCGCAGGGGCGGCGCTCCCTCCGGCACCTCGACGATGTTTGCGGCCATCAACAGCAAGGTTTCAGTCGATGACCTGCTCCACGGCGCGCTGATCCCGAGCGGCAACGATGCCTGCATCGCGCTGGCCGAGGGCATCGCCGGCAACGAGCACACCTTCGCGACCGAGAACATGACCAAGCGCGCCCGCGAGATCGGCATGACGCAGTCGACATTCGCCAATTCCAACGGCTTGCCCGACCCCGGCAACAAGATGACGGTGCGCGAGCTCGCAAGGCTCGCGCGTTACGTCATCCAGACCTATCCGGAGTTTTACAAGCTGTTCGGCGAAAAGGAATTCACCTGGAACAAGATCAAGCAGCCCAACCGCAATCCGCTGCTGAACTCGCTCGAGGGCGCCGACGGGCTCAAGACCGGATACACCAAGGAGGGCGGCTACGGCATGGTCGGCTCCGCCGTCCAGAACGGGATACGGCTGATCGGCGTCGTCAACGGCCTGGAGGATTCCGAGGACCGGGCGTCCGAGGCCAAGAAGATGCTCGAATGGGGCTATCGCAATTTCGAAGTCAGGACCCTGTTCGCAGCCCAACAGCCGGTGGGATACGCCAAGGTGTTCGGCGGCGACAGCGGCTCGGTCAAACTCAGCAGTCCCGATCCGATCAAGGTGATGGTGCCGAAAAACGGCAACGAGAAACTGATCGCGCGCATTGTCTATAATGGGCCGGTGCGGGCCCCCGTTGAGGCCGGTCAGCCGGTCGGCATCGTCAGGGTCTGGCGCGGCGCCAACATTGCGATGGAAGCGCCGGTTTATGCGGCCGAAGCGGTCGGCAAGGGATCGACCATGCGGCGCGCGGTCGATGGCGTCGGCGAACTCGTGATCGGCGTGTTTCGCGCGGGCGCCGAGAAGCTCTGAGCATGGCCGAGACAGCGGTCAAACGATCTCCAGGGCGCGGACGGTTCATCACGTTTGAGGGCGGCGAGGGATCGGGAAAGTCCACTCAGATCAAAACCCTCGCCGAGCGCCTCGACGCTGTGAAAATGCGCGCCATCGTCACCCGCGAGCCGGGCGGCTCGCCGGGTGCGGAGATCATCCGGCATCTGGTGCTGTCCGGCATGGGCAAGCTGTTGGGGGCTGACGCGGAAACGCTGTTGTTTGCCGCCGCGCGCGACGACCATGTGCGCACGGTGATCCGGCCGGCGCTCAGTCAGGGAATATGGGTGCTGTGCGACCGGTTTTCGGATTCGACGCGCGCCTATCAGGGCCGGCTGGGCAAGGTTTCCCCCGAGCTCCTCAACGCGATGGAGCGGGTCACGATCGGTGATCTCAAGCCCGATTTGACGTTCATTCTCGATGTCCCGGTCGAAATCGGCATGCAGCGCGCCGCCGCCCGCCGCGGCAGCGGGGCGCCCGACCGGTTCGAGGCCGAGGACGTCAAGTTTCATCGCCAATTGCGCGAGGCCTATCGGCAGATCGCAGCCGGCGAACCCAGGCGATGCGTGCTGATCGACGCCAGCGCCGATCCCGGCACGGTCGCGGCGATGATATGGACCGCTATGCGCGAGCGGCTGTTTGCGACCAAGACCGGCAACGCGGTCAATCCGGCATGAGCCCGCGCCAGGTCGAACCGCAGATCACGGTCGCGCATCCGCGCGAAACCTCAACCCTGTCAGGGCATCGCGAGGCCGAGACGGCGTTGTTGAATGCCTATCGCAGCGGGCGCATTCCACATGCCTGGTTGATCGGCGGCGCCCAGGGCATCGGCAAGGCGACGCTGGCCTATCGCATGGCCCGCTTCGTGCTCGCCCATCGCGATCCGCAAGGCGCCGACGTGCAGCGGGCCGAGACGCTTTGGGTCGATCCGTCGCATCCGGTGGCGCGCCAGGTCGCGGCCGGATCCCATGGCGGCCTGTTGACCTTGGAGCGCTCGCTCAACGACAAAGGCGTGCTGCGCACCGTGATCACGGTCGATGAGACCCGCGAGACCATTTCGTTCTTCGGATCGACCGCGGCGGTCGATGGCTGGCGTGTCTGCATCGTTGACACCGTCGATGAACTCAATCCCAACGCCGCCAACGCGCTGCTCAAGGTGCTCGAGGAGCCGCCGCAACGATCGTTGTTCCTGCTCGTCAGTCACGCACCGGCGCGGGTGCTGCCGACCATCCTGTCACGATGCCGCAAGCTGCCGTTGCGGCCGCTGGCGACAGCCGACGTGATCCGCGCGGCGACCGATGCCGCCCACATCGCGGCCGACGATCCCGCGCTTGCTGAGGCCGCCGAGGCCTCCGAGGGCAGTGTCTCGCGCGCGCTGACCTTGCTCGGCGGCGATGCGCTCAAGCTTCAGCAGCGCACGGCCGCGCTGCTGTCGAGCTTGCCGCGGGTCGATCCGCGCGAACTGCATGCGCTGGGGGAGGCGCTCGGCGGCAGCGACCGGGTAGCGCTGGCAGCCTTCATCGACAGCGTCGATCGCTGGGTCGGCGAACGCATGCGCGCCGACCCGACCAACGCCAATGCGAACCTGCCCCGCCTTGCACGGCTGGCGGAGGTATGGGAAAAGATCAACCGCGCCGCGCGCGACACCGAATCCTACAATCTTGAACGAAAACCGCTGGTTTTCTCGGTGTTTGGCCTGCTTGCGGAAGCCATGCAGTAACGGCGCCGCCAGGATATTCTCCGGGCAATCTCGCTTGAACGACGAAGGAATTTGTGGTGGCAACGCCGGCTAAGAAAACATCCAGGAAAAAGGCTTCCAAAAAGGCCGCCACGAAAAAAGCCGCCAAAGCAGCGGTCGCGAAAAAGCGCGCCAAGAAGGGCAAGCGCGTCGCGAAGAAGGCCAAGAAGACTGTCAAGAAAGCCGCAAAAAAAACCGTTAAAAAGGCCGCAGCCAAAAAGCCTGCCGCCAAAAAGGCCGCGAAAAAATCGACCAAGAAGTCGGTGAAGAAATCGGTGAAGAAGTCGGCAGCAAAAAAAACTGACACCGCGCCGGTCAAGACCACGGCGAAAGCGTCGCCACCAGCAGCGAAACCGGCCGCGGCGCTCGCGCGCGCAAAACCTGCCGCGATCGCAAAGCCTGCTGCGGTGGCCGCGGCGCGCAACACCTATTTCATCACCACGGCGATCGCCTATCCGAACGGCATGCCGCATATCGGCCACGCCTATGAGGCGATCGCGACCGACGCGCTGGCGCGCTTTCAACGGCTCGACGGCAAGGACGTGTTCTTCCTCACCGGTACCGACGAGCACGGCCAGAAGATGGTTCAGACCGCGCAGAACGAGGGCATGAGTCCGGCCGACCTGGCGACCCGCAATGCCGCGCGCTTCAAGGAAATGGACGAGCGCCTGAACATCTCGTTCGACCGCTTCATCCGCACCTCGGAACCCGCGCATCATCACTCGGTTCAGGTGATCTGGAACCGGATGCAGCAGAACGGCGACATCTATATCGACGCCTATGCTGGCTGGTATTCGGTGCGCGACGAGGCCTATTACGCCGAAGACGAAACCGTCGTCGGCGAAGACAATGTGCGCCGCGGCCCGCAGGGCACGCCGGTCGAGTGGGTCGAAGAGAAGAGCTATTTCTTCAAGCTCTCGGCCTATCAGGACAGGCTGCTCGCGCTCTACCACGACCAGCCCGATTTCATCGGCCCCGACTCGCGCCGCAACGAAGTCATGAGCTTTGTGAAGGGCGGCCTGAGGGACCTCTCGATCTCGCGGACCACCTTCGACTGGGGCATCAAGGTGCCCAACGACCCGGATCACGTGATGTATGTCTGGGTCGACGCGCTGACCAATTACATCACCGGCGTCGGTTTTCCCGACGAGGGCAGCGACAATTGGCGCTACTGGCCGGCCGATGTGCATATCATCGGCAAGGACATCATCCGCTTCCACGCGGTGTACTGGCCGGCGTTCCTGATGTCGGCGGGTGTCCCGGTGCAGAAGCGGGTTTACGCCCACGGCTTCCTGTTCAACAGGGGCGAGAAGATGTCGAAGTCCGTCGGCAATGTCGTCGACCCCTTCACCATGGCCGATCAATATGGCGTCGATCAGATGCGCTATTTCTTCCTGCGCGAGGTGCCGTTCGGACAGGACGGCAGCTACAACCACGAAGCCATCGTCGCGCGCATCAATGCCGACCTCGCCAACGACCTCGGCAATCTCGCCCAGAGATCGCTGTCGATGATCGCCAAGCAACACGCCGGCGTGCTGCCGGAACCGGGAGAGTTCAGCGATAACGACAGGGCGATCCTGGCGCAGGCCGACGGCATGCTGGCGCTGGCGCGGACAGCTGTCGATACTCAGCAGATTCATCAATGGCTCAACGCCGTGTGGGCCGTGGTCGCGGAAGCCAACCGTTATTTCGCGGGCGAGGCGCCCTGGGCTTTGGCCAAGACCGATCCGCCGCGGCAGAAGACCGTGCTGTACGTGACCGCCGAAGTGGTGCGCCAGATCGCGATCCTGGCGCAACCGGTGATGCCGGCCGCGTCGGCAAAGCTGCTCGACAGCCTGGGCATTGCCGAAGGGAGTGCCCGCAACTTCGCGGCACTCGGCGGTGCCGCCCGCATCCAGCCGGGCACCACATTGCCCGCGCCGGTCGGGGTGTTTCCGCGCTACGTCGAACCACCAGCGGCTTGAACGGTCAACGCCGATGCTGATCGACAGCCACTGCCATCTCGATTTTCCCGACTTCGCCGATGAACTCGACGCCATCGTCGCGCGCGCGAGCGAAGCCGGGATCGGACGTATCGTCACCATCTCGACCCGGGTCAGGCGTCTGGGCGCGCTGCTTGATATCGCCGCACGGTTTCCCAACGTCTATTGCTCGGTCGGGACCCATCCGCATCAAGCCGACGAGGAAGACGGTATTGCGGCCGACGAACTGATCGAACTGACGCGGCATCCCAAGGTCGTGGCGCTGGGCGAGGCGGGGCTGGATTATTTCTACGAGCACGGTTCGCGGCAGGCGCAGGAGCGCGGCTTCCGCGCCCACATCCAGGCTGCGCGTGCGACCGGGCTGCCTTTGGTGATTCATACCCGCGAGGCCGACGAGGATTGCGGCCGCATCCTGCAAGACGAAATGGCCAAGGGATCGTTTCGCGCCGTGCTGCATTGCTATACCGGCGGACGCGAACTTGCGATGAAAGCGATCGACATGGGCCTTTCGATTTCGTTCACGGGAATTCTGACCTTCAAGAAGTCGCAGGCGTTGCGCGATCTCGCGGCGGAACTGCCGGCCGATCGCATCATGGTCGAAACCGACTCGCCATATCTGGCGCCCGGAAAATTTCGCGGCAAGCGCAACGAACCGTCCTATGTGGTGGAAGTCGCCAAGGTGCTGGCGGAAACCCGCGGGGTTTCGCTGCAGGAGATTTCGCGCCAGACCACCGAGAACTTCTTTCGACTGTTCAGCAAGGTACCCGCTTTGGAAGCCGCGGCATGACGCTGATGCTGACGATACTCGGCTCCGGATCCTCCGCCGGCGTGCCGCGGCCGGCGCTGGGCTGGGGCGCGTGCGATCCGAATAACCCGAAAAACCGCCGGCGCCGCTGTTCGCTGCTGGTGGAGCGGGCCTCGGATGCGGGGGTGACGCGGATCGTGATCGACACCTCACCTGATCTGCGCGAGCAGTTGATCGATGCCGATGTCGATCACATCGAGGCGGTGTTCCTGACTCATGAGCATGCCGACCAGACCCATGGCATCGACGATCTGCGCTCGGTCGTACTGCATCAGCGACGGCGCATTCCGTTCTACCTGAACCAGTCGACCGGCAAGGATATCCTGTCGCGGTTTTCCTATTGCTTCGTCTCGCCGCCGGGCAGCGACTATCCGCCGATCCTCGACCAGCATTCGATCGAGGCCGGCGAGAGCCGCACCATCGAAGGCAAGGGCGGTGCGGTGACGCTGTCGGCCTTCCTGGTGCAGCACGGCAACATTCCAGCACTTGGGTATCGCATCGGCGATGCCGCCTATACGCCCGATGTCAGCGACATCCCGCCCGACAGCTGGCCACAGCTTGAAAATCTGGAGCTCTGGGTCATCGACGCCCTGCGCTTCACCGGGCATCCCAGCCATTTCAGCGTCAGCGATGCGCTGTCATGGATCGACCGCTTCAAGCCGCGCCGCGCCGTCGTCACCAATCTGCATTCGGACCTCGATTACGAGGTGCTGCGCCAGCAACTGCCTGACGGCGTGATCCCGGCCTATGACGGCATGCGGTTGACGCTGGAGCGCGCAGGGTAGGGCGCACGCGCTCGCAACGACGGCCTACGCCGTTATCGCCTTCGCCGATTTCACCTGATCGCGCAGCATGAATTTTTGAATTTTCCCGGTCGATGTTTTCGGGATGGCGCCGAACACCACGGCCTTCGGCGTCTTGAAGCCCGGCATCTGGCCGCGGCAAAACGCAATGATGTCGGCTTCGGTGGCGTGCGCATCGTCCTTCAATTCGACGAAGGCGCAGGGCACTTCGCCCCATTTTGCATCGGGTTTTGCGACCACGGCGGCAAACAGCACCGCGGGGTGTTTGTAGAGGATGTCCTCGACCTCGACCGAGGAAATGTTTTCGCCGCCGGAGATGATGATATCCTTTGAACGATCCTTGATGATGACGTAGCCGTGCTCGTCGAGCACGCCGAGATCGCCGGTGTGAAACCAGCCGCCTTCGAACGCCTCGCGGGTGGCCTTTTCGTTGTTGAGGTAGCCCTTCATCACGATATTGCCGCGGAACATCACTTCCCCGATGGTCTCGCCGTCGCGCGGCACTTCGCGCATGGTTTCGGGATCGAGCACGGTGACGTCTTCCTGTAGCGGGTAGGGCACACCCTGCCGGCGCTTGAGTTGCGCGCGCTGGTCGGCGGGCAGTTCATCCCAGCCGGGCTGCTCGGCGCAGACCGATGCCGGACCGTAGACCTCGGTGAGGCCATAGACATGCGTCAGCCTGATCCCGATGCGTTCGGCGCCTTCGAGCACCGCAACCGGAGGTGCTGCGCCCGCGATCAATCCGGTCACAAGACGGGCGGCGGCGCCTTTCGGCGCGCTGGGCGCATTGATTAGCGTGTTGTAGACGATCGGCGCGCCGCACATATGGGTGACGCCGTGCTTGGGGATCAGCTCAAAGATTTTCGCTGGATCGACCTTGCGCAGGCAGACGTTGATGCCGGCGGTTGCCGCCAAGGTCCACGGAAAGCACCAGCCGTTGCAGTGAAACATCGGCAAGGTCCAGAGATAGACCGGGTGCTGACCGAGATTGCCGGCGAGGATGTTGCTGACGGCGTTGAGATAGGCGCCGCGATGGTGGGTCACCACGCCCTTGGGATTGCCCGTGGTGCCCGAGGTATAACTAAGCGCAATCGCGTCCCATTCGTCCGACGGCAGCCGCGCCGTGAAGCCGGGGTCGCCGTGCGAAAGTGCGGCTTCATATTCGATCTCGCCGATGTGTTTTGGCTCGCCAAAAGCCGTGTCATCGACATCGATCACCGCCGGTTTCGGGCCGGTCATCAAAGTGAGCGCCTCGGCGATCACGCCTGCGAATTCCGGATCGACCAGAATGATTTTCGCGCCGCCATGATCGAGCTGGAAGGCGATCGAGCCGGCATCGAGCCGGATGTTGAGCGCGTTGAGCACGGCGCCCGCCATGGGCACGGCAAAATGCAGTTCGTTCATGGCGGGAATATTCGGCAGCATCGCCGCCACCGTGTCGCCGTGACCGATACCGCGGCTTGCGAGATAGGACGCAAAACGCCGGCAGCGTTGATAGGTCTGCGACCAGGTGAAGAGGCGGCCCTCGTAAAGCGTACTGACATGGTTCGGGTAGATCGCAGCACTACGCGCCAGGAAACTCAGCGGCGTCAGCGCGACATAATTGGCGGGCGTCTTGTCCAGTCCGGTATTGTACTGGTTCTGGTTGCCACTCATCGGCCACCTCGTTGGGTCGTAAAATTCAAGACTACAGGAACCCGATAGATATCCATGGGAATATGGCGACGATGATCAGGCCCGCCAGCAGCGCCAGCATATAGCCCCAGATCGGCCGGATCCCTTCGGCGGGATCGACCCGGCCGATGGCGCAGGCCGCATAATAGCCGACGCCGAACGGCGGCGCGAACAGGCCGATGCCCATCGCCAGGATGATGATCATCGCATAATGCACCTCGTGGACGCCGACCGTGCGCGCGATCGGAAACAACAGCGGTCCGAACAGCACGATCGCCGGAATGCCCTCGAGCACGCTGCCGAGCACCATGAAGGCCACGATCGAGACCGCGATAAAGCTCGCTGCACCCCCGGGCAGGCCGGTCATCGCGGCCGCAAGCCCGCGCGAGAAGCCGGATTGGGTCAGGCCCCAGGCCATGCCGGTCGCGGTGCCGATGATCATCAGGATCGCGCCGGAGAGGCAGGCAGTGTCGATCAGCATCGGCACCAGCCGCCGCCAGTCGAACTGGCGATAGATCACGAGGCCAATGACGATGCCATAGACGATCCCGATGGTGGAAACTTCGGTGGCGGTCGCGATGCCCTCGACCACGGCGGCGCGGATCACGAACGGCAGCGCCAGTGCGGGCAGGGCGACGACGAAGGCCTTGGCGATTTCACCGCGGCCGGCTTTCTTGACGTGGCTGAGATCCTCACCGCGATAGCGCCACCACACCAATGTCGCCAGCGTGATCGCACAGACCACGCCCGGCAGCAGGCCGCCGGTGAACAGCGCCGAGATCGACACGCCCGTCACCGAACCGATCGTGATCAGCACGAGGCTCGGCGGAATGGTTTCGGTCTGGGCGCCGGTCGCCGCGAGCAGGGCGACGAGATCGCCCGGCTTGGCGCCGCGCGCCTTCATTTCCGGAAACAGCACCGGCGCCACCGCCGCCATGTCGGCGGCCTTGGAGCCCGAGATGCCCGATACCAGATACATCGCGCCCAGCAGCACGTAATGCAGACCGCCGCGGACATGGCCGAGCAGGCTGGCCAGAAAGGCCACCATGGCCCGCGCCATGCCGGTCATCTCGATCAAGAGCCCCAGGAACACGAACAGCGGCACCGCCAGCAGGATCAGATGGCTCATGCCCTCGTCCATGCGGCCGACCAAGACCATCAGCGGCGTGTGGGTGGTCAGCGCGAGATAGCCGAACACGGCCAGCCCGAATCCGAATGCAATGGGAACGCCGGCGAACACGCAGAAGCCGGCGACGCCGACAAAGAAGATGACCAGGTTGATATTGCCGAGCGGCCGCAGCCAGGGCTGCGCCAGCCAGAACAGCCCGATGATGGCCGCGACCGAAATGATCGCCGCCAGCGTGGTGCGCAGGTCGGCCGACCGGAACAGCCGCAGTATCGCGAACACCGCCATCAGGCAGATGCCGACCGGCAACGCCGCGGCGCGCCAGGTGTTGGGGATTTGCAGCGCCGGCGTGGTGATGAAGCTTTCTTCGTAGGCGTACTGATAGGCCGGCCACACGATCATCAACAGGAACGCCAGCGCGGCGCAGGTCGCGACGACGTCGAGATAGGCCCACATCTTCGGACCCGCGCTGGCCACCACCGCGGTCATTCGCATGTGTTCGGCGCGGCGAAACGCCACCACGGCGCCGAGCATCGCCAGCCACAGGAACAGGATCGAGGCCAGTTCATCCGACCAGATCAGCGGCTGGTGCATGACGTAGCGCGAGATCACGCCGGCGAACAGGATCACGATCTCAGCGACCACCAGCAGCGCCGCCGGGATTTCAACAAGCCGGCCCAGCACGGCCTCGATCGATCCTGTGACCGAACGGCGGCGAGGGGGCACCGCCCCGCCCGCCGCCGTGTGGGTGAATTCGATCTGAACCATGTGCCGGTCCCCTCAGGCAGACCTGTTCAAGAAGATTGCAAGTTCAAGAAGGTCTGCCCGTTCAAGACAGCTTGCCGACGGATTTTTCCAGGAGCTCCCAGGCGTGATCGCCGTATTTGCCCTTCCACTCGGCATAGAAACCGGCGGCGCGGAGCTTTTCCCGGAACGGTGCCACATCGGGCTGGTTGAACACGAGGCCCTTGCCGGCCAGCTCCTGCTTGACGCTGGCATTGAGCTTTTCGGTGTCCTCACGCTCCTTGACCGCCGCGGCGTTGACGTTCTTGGCGACGATGGTCTTGATGTCATCGGGCAGCGCCGCCCAGGCGCGGCGGTTCATCAGGAACCAGAAGCCGTCCCACATGTGATTGGTCATCGAGCAATATTTCTGCACTTCGTAGAGCTTCGCCGCCGAGATCAGCGCCAGCGGATTTTCCTGGCCCTCGACGATCTTGGTCTGCAGCGCCGAATAGACCTCGCTGAAATTGATCGAGGCCGGCGAGGCGTCGAACGCCTTGAACATCGAGGTCCAGAGCGGCGACACCGGCACCCGGATCTTGAAACCCTTGTAGTC
This sequence comes from Bradyrhizobium sp. S69, assembly GCF_009766005.1. Classification (GTDB taxonomy): domain Bacteria; phylum Pseudomonadota; class Alphaproteobacteria; order Rhizobiales; family Xanthobacteraceae; genus Bradyrhizobium. The sequence continues at coordinate 10,608 of NZ_LMUK01000004.1, forward strand.
GTCGGGGCCGGTGATCGGCTTGGTCGACGACGTGGTCTGGCGGAAGCCGTTGTCCCAGATCTTGTCCATCACCTCGAGGCCGGACTTGTTGATCTCGCCACGCACATAGGCGCCGAGATCGCCGTCCATGGCCTTCCAGACCGTCGGGTAATCCGGGAACGCAAAGCCGATGCCGTTGATCGAGGCCGCCGGCACCAGGGTCGCCAGGATCAGGCCCGACAACGTGAAGAACTCGACGCCGCCGGAACGGACCTGGCTGAGCATGTCGGTGTCGGAGCCAAGCTGGCTGTTGGGGAAAACCTGCAGATCGAACCGGCCATTGGTCTCGGTCTTGATCGCCGCCGCCATTTCCCGGGCGCGCGTCACGAACGGGTGCGACTCCGGCAGATTGTTGGCGAATTTGTAATTGAACTCGGCCGCTTGCGCGCGGGCGACATAGGGCGCGCCGACGCCGCCCATGACCGCCGATGCCGCGGTCGCCTTCAGCAGCGTGCGTCGTGAAAAGCTCATCTCGTTTTCTCCCTCGCGGTTTTCTTGTTCGACATCATACGGGCCCGGTCTGGCCGGGTCACCAACGGTCTTGGCACCAACAGTCTTGGCACGCCTTGTTGGGGCATATTGCCCCGGTCTATTGCCCGCTTTCCGTGAAAATACCAAGCGTTCCGCCGTCAGCTTTTATGCGGATTGATTTCGTGCGAAGTTGCCGTAACGAGGCCGGCGGCCAAGACTGGCTGATCATAAGACCGGCTGATCAAAGGAAGGGCAGGCCATCATGACCGATCGCGGCGTTGCAATCGTGACCGGCGGGGCCTCCGGTATTGGGCTGGCGATTGCGAAGGCCCTGCTCGGCGATGGCTGGAAGATCGTGATCGCCGATCTGGCGCAAGGTCCGCTGGATGCCGCGCGCGCCCAACTCGAATCAGTGCGCGCCGATGCCACCCGATGCGTGGTCATGGACGTCGCCAACGAGGCCAGCGTGATCGCCGGGCTGGAGCGCTGCGAGGCCGGTTTTGGCCCGGTCCGTGGCCTGGTCAATTCGGCCGGAATTGGCTGCGACGTGCCGTTCTTCGACACCAGCGTCGAGCTGTTTCGCAAGATTCTCGATATCAACCTGACCGGAAGCTTCACGGTAGCCCGCGAGGCCGGCAAATTGATGCGGGCCCATGGCGGTGGCGCCATCGTCAACATCGCCTCGATTTCGGGCCAGCGCGGCAATCTCGGCCGGTCGGCCTATGGCGCGTCGAAGGGCGGCGTGATCACGCTGACCCAGGTGATGGCCTGCGAGCTGGCGCCGCAGAACATCCGGGTCAACGCCATCGCGCCGGGTCCGGTCGAGACGCCGCTGGTCCAGGCGATGCAGACCGACCGGATGCGCTCGGAATGGCTCAGCGAGGTCCCGCAGCGGCGCTACGCAGCACCGGACGAGATCGCCGGCGCGGCGCTGTTCCTGATGGACGACAGCAAAGCGAGTTTTGTCACTGGCCACATCCTCAACGTCGATGGCGGCTTTGCCGCGGCCGGATATCTGCCGGTCCGGGCCTGAGTTACCTTGGAATGATAGGAGTTTCCGACAAGTCTCTGTAATTCCTATGGATATAAATATTCCATAATATACCTTATGCGAATCTAGGATATCGGGATGCTGCCGCAGGTCGCGAACGTCCCAACAGAAAGCGTGTCCCATCCAACTCATTTCGAGTTCGCGTCGCCGGTCCCACGACAGCAATGCCGGCCCTTGCACCGTCCGAGCTACCGTTCAACGCTCCGGTACAACCCAGATCCCGCCGGCGGCATTCGAGCGCAGCGCCGCATCGACCATCGCGACGCCAGCGAAGCCGTCTTCGACGCTCGGAAAGGTCACCGCCGGATCGATCGGCGCGCCTGTGCGACGGGCCACGATGGCCGCGGCCACCTCGGTGTAGATCGTCGCGAACGCCTCCAAATAGCCCTCGGGGTGACCAGACGGAATGCGATTGATGCGCTGGCCGTCGGCATTCATAACCGCCGTGCCACGGCGAACAAGCCGCGGCGCCTCGCCGAGCGGCGACCAGAGAAGGCGGTTTGGCTCCTCCTGGCTCCATTCCAGCCCGCCCTTCTCGCCGAACACCCGTAATCGAAGTCCGTTGTCGTTGCCCGGTGCGACTTGGCTTGCCCACAATGCGCCCCGTGCCCCGTTGGCGTAGCGCAGCAGAATCTGCACGTTGTCGTCGAGGCGACGCCCCGGCACAAAGGTGGTTACTTCGGCCAAAATCTGCTCCGGGGCCATTCCGGTGACGAAGTGGGCGAGCTGATAGGCATGGGTGCCGATGTCGCCGATGCAGCCTCCTGCCCCCGCCCGCGCTGGATCGGTGCGCCACTCGGCCTGCTTCTGACCTGTGGTCTCGATCGGTGCTGCCAGCCAATCCTGCGGGTATTCGACCTGAACGATCCGAATCGTGCCGAGTTCGCCGCCACGCACCATGGCGCGTCCATGACGTATCAGCGGATAGCCGGAGTAGTTATAGGTGGTCGCGAAGATCAATCCGCTGGCGCGCGCCTTGTCACGCAGGCGGCGTGCTTCCTCCAAAGTTGCCGCCAACGGTTTGTCGCAGATGATATGGACGCCGGTTTCCAGAAAGGCCTCGGCGATGGCCGCGTGCATATGGTTCGGGGTGACAATCGAGACCGCCTCGATGCGATCGGCTCTCGCCGCTTCTGCCCGCGCCATCATCCGAAAGTCCGGATAGGATCGCTCGGGCGCAAGCCCGATGGCCTCGGCGGAACGCTTCGCCTTTTCGGGGGACGCGGAGAGCGCGCCGGCGACGAGGACGTAGGCGTCGTCGAGGCGCGCGGCAATGCGGTGGACGGCGCCGATGAACGCGCCCTCCCCGCCGCCCACCATTCCCAGTCGAATGCGCGTGTCGGCCATGTTGTGCTCCTTGATCTCGTTATCTCACGTCCTTGCTCAGGCGAGCCCCAGCATGCGCCGGGCCTGCATGTCATCGGCAGCACCGCCGGCGAAATCGTCGAATGCCTTTTCGGTAACGCGGATGATATGATCCCTGATGAAGGCCGCGCCCTCCCGGGCGCCGTCCTCCGCGTTCTTCAGACAGCACTCCCACTCGATAACTGCCCAGCGGTCATATCCAATGGTGGCCAGCCGGGAGAAGATCGCCTTGAAGTCGACCTGCCCGTCGCCCAGCGAACGGAAGCGGCCAGCCCGGTCGATCCAGCTTTGAAATCCGGAATATACACCCTGCCGGCCGGTCGGATTGAACTCGGCGTCCTTGACGTGGAAGGCGCGGATACGCTCCGCATAGATGTCGATGAAGGCCAGGTAGTCGAGTTGCTGCAGAACAAAGTGGGAGGGATCGTAGTTGATAGCGCAGCGCGGATGATTGCCCGTGCGCTCGAGAAACATCTCGAAAGTGGCGCCGTCGAACACGTCCTCGCCTGGATGAATCTCGTAGCAGAGATCGACGCCGGCTTCATCGTATGCGTCGAGGATCGGGCGCCAGCGCCGGGCAAGTTCGTCGAAGGCGGTCTCGATCAGCCCTGGCGGCCGCTGCGGCCACGGATAGAGGTACGGCCAGGCCAGCGCACCGGTGAAGCTGACGCTGCCGGTGAGACCGAGGCGTCGGGACGCCTGCGCGGCTTTCATCAACTGGTCCACGGCCCAGACCTGGCGTTTTTCCGGCTTGCCTTTAAGCGCCGGTGGCGCGAACGCGTCGAAAGCTTCGTCATAGGCTGGATGAACTGCGACGAGCTGTCCCTGCAAGTGGGTCGATAGTTCGGTGATCGCAAGCCCGTGGCTCGCCGCAACGCCGACGATCTCGTCGCAGTAGGTTTGCGAGGCCGCCGCCTTGTCCAGATCGATCATGCGTGGATCGAAAGTCGGAATCTGCACACCCTTGTAACCGAGCCCGGCGGCCCAGCGGCAAATGCCATCGAAACTGTTGAATGGCGGCGTGTCGCCCGCGAACTGGGCAAGGAAAATCGCAGGTCCTTTCATCGTGGCAGGCATTTTTCTCTCCCGTTGGGCCGTCCCGCCACGCCGGAGGACGTCGCTGACGGATTTTTTTGCTTGGTGTTGGTTTTGCAGCCGATCCCCGCTCGCGCCGGGATCGGGTTCTGAGGAGAAGGACGAGAACCCGGCAATGTCGTCACCGGGTTCCATCTCGTGTTTTCAATTCTCTCTTTGCGTCCCGGGTACGATTTGCAGGCCGATGTCGTTCAGCACCTCGATCTTGCCGAACGACTTGGACAAACCCTCGACTTGCATCATGGGAGCGGTGCCGCAGCCGGCCGGAGTGGACATCGCCGCGTTCATGTCGTCCTCCGAGGATGCATCCGATAAAGCCCGCCTCGTCATACCTACCGATCAACTGACGATAGCTTATCATGCATTTGGATAGAACCTTGTTGATCCCCTACATAGACCCCGCTTGACGGATCGTTGATCAGGGCTTGCTGACTGATGTGCAGTGCGGAGGGACTGGATTCTTTCCGCTCCGCTACAGGTTTCGACGTCAGCCGGGAATTTTCGGTCGGCGCTACGCCTTCAAACGGCTCCCGAGTACCGGTACAGTGCCCGCATGAAAAAGATCGGCTTCCTTTCGTTCGGGCATTGGACCCCATCATCGCAATCCCAGACCCGATCGGCGGCCGACACGCTGCTGCAGTCGATTGATCTGGCAGTCGCAGCCGAGGAACTCGGTGCCGACGGCGCCTATTTTCGGGTCCATCATTTTGCCCGGCAGCTCGCCTCCCCGTTTCCGCTGCTGGCGGCGGTGGGCGCCCGGACCAAGCGTATCGAGATCGGCACCGCCGTGATCGACATGCGCTACGAGAACCCGCTGTATATGGCCGAAGACGCCGGTTCCGCCGATTTGATCGCCGGCGGGCGTCTCCAGCTCGGGATCAGCCGAGGCTCGCCCGAACAGGTGATCGATGGCTGGCGCCATTTCGGCTATCGGCCGGCCGAGGGCCAGAGCGATGCCGACATGGGGCGGCGTCACGCCGAGCTGTTTCTGGACGTTCTGCGCGGCGAAGGTTTTGCAAAGCCGAACCCGCAGCCGATGTTTCCAAATCCGCCGGGCCTGCTGCGTCTCGAACCGCATTCGGAGGGTCTGCGCGAGCGGATCTGGTGGGGCGCCGGCTCCAATGCCACCGCGGTCTGGGCCGCCAAGCTCGGCTTGAACCTGCAGAGTTCGACCCTCAAGGACGACGAAACCGGAGAACCATTCCACGTCCAGCAGGCCAAGCAAATTCGTGCCTACCGCGCCGCCTGGAAGGAGGCCGGCCATGCGCGCGAACCCCGGGTTTCGGTCAGCCGCAGCATCTTCGCGCTGGTCGACGATCGCGATCGCGCCTATTTCGGTCACGAGCGCGAGGCGGAAGACCAGATCGGCTTCATCAGCGCGAACACGCGTGCGATCTTCGGGCGCAATTACGCGGCCGAACCGGACGTGCTGATCGAGCAGCTGCGGAAGGACGAAGCCATCGCCGAGGCCGACACCCTGCTCCTCACCGTCCCCAACCAGCTTGGTGTCGCCTACAACACCCATGTCATCGAGGCGATCCTGACCAGCATCGCCCCCGCCCTCGGCTGGCGCTAATTCGGACTCTGGAGCGGGGTGAGATTAGGTCGCCGTCCTACTTTGCATGGGGTTGTTTTCGCTATTTTGTGCCTGACCCCTCCAGAGCACCCAGATGTGCCGTGCTGGCGCTGACAGCGAGCCAACTCCAACCCATCATGCTTTAGGGCGCAGCAATGCCCGCGATCAGCGCCTTGTCGAACCCTTCGGGGTCGGTCATCTGCGGCGCGTGGCCGTAGTCGGGAAACTCGACGAGCTTGGCGCCGGGAATGGCCTTAGCGGCCGCCTTCCCCAACTCCGGATAATTGCCGAGTTTTGCACGAAGCTCCGGCGGCGCCATGTCCTTGGCAATGGCCGTGGTGTCTTTCTGGCCGATCATCAGCAAGGTCGGCACGGCAATGTCGGGAAATCTGTAGACGACGGGCTGGGTGATGATCATGTCGTAGATCAGCGCCGAGTCCCAGGCGACCGCTTCCTTGCCCGGGCCGTTGTTGAGACCGGCCAGCATATCGACCGCGCGTTCATAACGGTCCTCCCACTTGCCTGCATAATAGGTTGATTTCTCATAGGCCCGGATGCCGTCGGCGTTGGTCTTCAACTCGCGCGCATACCACTGGTCGACCGGGATCGGCGGAATGCCCTTTGCGGTCCAGTCTTCCAGCCCGACCGGATTGACCAGCACGAGATGGCTGACGTCTTTCGGGTACAGCAGCGCGTAGTGCGCCGCCAGCATGCCGCCGGTCGAATGCCCGATCACCACCGGCTTCTCCACGCCAAGGCTGGCGAGCAGCGCATGGGTGTTGCCGGCAAGCTCCTTGAACGTGAACTGATAGGCGGCCGGCTTGCTCGACTTGCAGAAGCCGATCTGATCCGGCGCGATCACGCGGTAGCCGGCAGCGACCAGATCCTTGATGGTCGGCTCCCAGGTCGCGGAGCAGAAGTTCTTGCCGTGCAGCAGCACCGCCGTGCGTCCGTTCGGATGGTCCGGCTTGACGTCGAGATAGGCCATCTCGAGCTTCTGCCGTTGCGCGGTGAAGCTGAAGCGCTGGACCGGGAACGGATAGTCAAATCCCTCCAGCTCCGGTCCGTAGGACGGGGCCTGCTTAGGCGGCTGCTGCGCCGACGCAGATCCCGCAAACAGCGCGGCCGAAAGTACGGCGCTGACAAAAATCGTCCTAGTGTTGAATTTCATGATCTTCCCGTACGCGCCTGAGATTTTTGGGTTTTCTTGCGGCTGTCTAGCCGCGTGCGGGCCGCGCCGATAGTCAAAATCCCTTGATGGACTCCCGGCTTGATGCCGTCGTCGGCATTTGCTGCTGCGACTGGAATCGACCCCGCCACAGGCGTGGGGTAAGACTGTCCGTACCAGCCGATCCGTTGCATTTCGGCTCACGAATGAAGGCGTAACGCCTCGACTTGGAAGGAAAACACCATGCGCGCCGTGCTGCTCGCCGCCAGCCTTTGCTCCATCGCCGTCTCGGCGTCAGCCCAAACCGCCCGTCCCGACCCCGGCCCGCTGACGATCGCCCGCCAAGGCAGCTTCTTCGTCGGCGGCCGCGACGTGAAATCCGACACGCTGTCGACGCTGCCGGCCTATGCCTCCTCCGGCACCATCACCATCGACCAGATGTATGTGCGCTATCAGGTGCCGGTCGGTGAACTCGGTATTCCCATTACCTTGATCCACGGCTGCTGCCTGACCGGCAAGACCTGGGAGACCACCCCTGATGGCCGCATGGGCTGGGACGAGTATTTCGTCCGACACAGCCATCCGACCTACGTCATCGATCAGGTCTGGCGTGGGCGTTCGGCCGGCGATCCATCGGCGATCAACGCGGTGCGCAGCGGCAAGGCCCCGATCGAGCAATTGCCGACGGTGTTCTCGGCCGGCCACGAAGGCGCCTGGGCGATCTTCCGGTTCGGCAAGGAATATCCGCAAACCATGCCCGGGATGCGCTATCCGCTCGCAGCCCAAGCCGAGTTCTGGAAGCAGATGGTGCCGGACAGTCTCAACAACCTGCCGACGCCCAACCCGACCGTGCCGGCACTATCGGAACTGGCCCAGAAGATCGGCGGCACGGTGCTGATGAGCCATTCGCAGTCCGGGATCTATCCGTTCCAGACCGCGGCGCTGAGCCGCAAGGGCATTGCCGGCATCGTTTCGATCGAGCCGGGCGCCTGCCCCACCCCGACCGAAGATATGAAGCCGTATGCGGGCCTGCCGATCCTGGTGCTGTTCGGCGACTATGTCGACGAGTTTCCCCGCTGGGCGCCGCGGCTTGCGAACTGCCGCGCCTTTATCGCCGCGGCCAATGCGGCCGGCGGCAAGGCCGAGTTGTTGGTGCTGCCGGACATCGGCATCAAGGGCAACACCCACATGCTGATGCAGGACGACAACAGCCTCGATATTGCCGACATCCTGCTCGACTGGATCGGCAAGCATGTGACCACGGTCGTGCAGTAAGGCCCCGCGCCGCGGCCGTCATGAAGCGCCCGGGTGTGAGGCGCGCGAAGCTCCGACGATATGGCCGTCCGGGGCTTCCAGGATCACGGCAATTTCTTCGCCGTCCGGACGCGGCTGGTCGATATGGACCGGCGCGCCGCGCCAGTCCGCGACCGGTCGGAACGACCGGACAATGTTGGACTCCGCCATGGTGCGTCCCCGGTTCTCGCCGCGGCCGATCGGCGTCACGTGCTCGCGGTCGAAGCCGACAAGAAGCACCTTTGCTGCGCCCTGCCCTGCGCCTATGTCGATCGAGACCTTGCCATCCTTGGCGACGACGCGCACGTCAGCTTCTGTCGTGATAGCGCTGCGAGCCTTTGCGATCGCCTTGTTCACGTCGTCGCGATACGAGCCGACAAGGCCGCTCGAACCATCCACGACGATTTCCGGCGTATACGATCCATCGCCGAACCGTTGCCCATAGCGCGCCTGCCGGTCGGTCGCGGTTTGCAGGGAGAACGGATCCTTCCAACCCAAATAATCCCAATAGGTCACATGGAAGGCCAGCGCCAACACGTCGGCGCGCTGCTGCGACAGCTCATTCAGGTAGGCGTTGGCCGGCGGGCAGGAAGAGCAGCCTTGCGACGTGAACAGCTCCACCACGATGGGCCGTTCCGCAGCCGCCGCAACAGGCGCAGAGAACCCCGCGAGCGTCCCGATAACAAGCAATGGCCATGCGCGCATTTTGAACCTCCGTTTGTCGTTCACGCGTCAAGTTCGGGCGGCAGGCTCGCATGTTACGGATTTGACCCCACACGTTTAGTTGAAAGCGCAAGGGAAGCGCGGGGGCACGTGCTCCACCCATGCCGGACGTCGCGCTTGAGCAACGGGGCGCCGTTCCGCAAAAATCCCCCAACGCACTGCAACAATCCGGAGCTATCATCGTTGTAATCGGCGCATTGGGGCGCGGGTCGTTCGGGGGACAGCGTGCCAGTCAAATCAATTGAAGAAGGTCTGCCCTACCCGCTCGGCTCGCATTGGGACGGAAAGGGTACGAACTTCGCCCTGTTTTCCGCCAATGCCACCAAGGTCGAGGTCTGCCTGTTCGACGAGACCGGCGAGCGCGAACTCAGCCGCATCGAACTTCCCGAATATACCGACCAGATTTTCCACGGCTATCTGCCGGATGTCGGTCCGGGCACGTTTTACGGTTATCGGGTCCACGGCCCCTATCAGCCCGAGGCCGGGCATCGCTTCAACCCGAACAAATTGTTGCTCGATCCCTACGCGCGCGCCCATGCCGGCTCGCTGAAGTGGGATTCCGCCGTGTTCGGCTACAAGATGGAAACCGGCGACGATCTGACGTTCGACGAACGCGATAGCGCGCCCTTCATGCCCAAATGCGTGATCGTCGATCCGGATTTCGACTGGACCGGTGAAGCCGGCCGGCAGGCCGTGCCGTGGGATCAGACCGTCGTCTACGAGGTCCACGTCAAGGGCTTTACCAAGCAGCACCCAGGCGTTGCTGAAAATCTGCGCGGCACCTATGCGGGGTTCGGCAGCCAGCCGATGGTGGATTACCTGACGGCGCTCGGGGTGACGTCGATCGAGTTGTTGCCGGTCCACACCTTCATCAACGACAGCAATTTGCTGGACAAGAAGCTCACCAATTACTGGGGCTACAACACCATCGGGTTTTTTGCGCCCGATCCGCGCTACGCGTCGGACGTTCCCAACAGTTTGCGCGAATTCAAGGAGATGGTGGCGCGGCTGCACGCCGGTGGCCTCGAGGTCATTCTCGACGTCGTCTACAACCATACCGCCGAGGGCAACGAACTCGGCCCCACGCTGTCATTCAAGGGCATCGACAACGTCAGCTATTACCGGCTGCCCGCCGACAAGCGCCGCTACATCAACGACACCGGCACCGGCAATACCGTCAATTTGTCGCACCCGCGCGTCATCCAGATGGTCGCTGACAGCCTGCGCTATTGGTCGTCGCATATGCATATCGACGGCTTTCGTTTCGACCTCGGGACCATCCTGGCGCGTGAAGTTTACGGCTTCGACGATCAGAGCGGCTTCCTGAAAGCCGTCGATCAGGACCCCCTGCTCGCCCAAGTCAAACTGATTGCCGAGCCGTGGGACTGCGGGCCGGGCGGCTACCAGGTCGGCGGCTTTCCGCCGGGCTGGGCCGAATGGAACGACAAATTCCGCGATACCGTGCGCGATTTCTGGCGCGCGGAGACAAGCATTGCGGCCCTGACGCCGCGCCTCTGCGCCTCCAGCGACCTGTTCAACCATGGCGGCCGCCGCGCCTGGGCCAGCGTTAATTTCATCACCGCCCATGACGGTTTTACCCTCAACGACTGGGCCAGCTACAACGACAAGCACAACGAAGCCAATGGCGAGGACAACAAGGACGGCAGCTCCAGCAATCGTTCCTGGAATTGCGGCGTCGAAGGCCCGACCGACGACAAGGCGATCGCCGCACTGCGCCAGCGGCAGAAGCGAAACATGCTGGCGACGCTGTTGTTTTCGCAGGGCACGCCGATGATGCTCGGCGGCGACGAATTCGGTCGGACCCAGCGCGGCAACAACAATGCGTATTGCCAGGACAGCGACATCTCCTGGTTCGACTGGAATCTGGGTGACGATGCCAACAGGTTGCTCGCATTCACCAAACGCCTGATCAAACTGCGGCAGTCCTACCCTGCCCTGCGCCGTAGCCGGTTCCTGACCGGGCAATTCGACGAGGGGCTCGGCATCAAGGACGTGACCTGGATCAACGCCAGCGGCCACGAGATGCAGGACGCCGACTGGAAGAACCCATGGATGAAGTGCTTCGGCATGATGCTCGACGGCCGCGCGCAGAAGACCGGCATCAAGCGGCGCGGCGACGACAAGACCGTGCTGCTGGTCATGAATAGCTGGGAAGGACCGGTCGGCTTCACCCTGCCCGCCTCCGATACCAGCGAATCCTGGTCGCTGCTGATCGACACCAACATGCCTGATGCGGCTTCCGAAGAGCTGTTCAAGGCCGGCAGCGCCTACGAAGTGACCGGTCGCTCGCTGCTGCTGTTCGCGGTGAGTCCGGGATAGCGATCCCGCGCTGTTCTCGCCTGCGCTTTTACCGTGAGGACGGACCGGCCATGCCGGTTTGCGGGTGCGCCGATCTCGACAGCGCCCGACCGGGCGATTATTCTTAAGCCCATGAGCAACCATGATCACGATCACGACCATTCGGAATTGTCGGAGATGGAGCTGCGCACGCGCGCGCTCGAAACCATCCTGACCGAAAAAGGCTATGTCGACGCGGCCGCGCTCGACAGCATCGTCCAGGCCTATGAGAGCAAGATCGGCCCCCGCAACGGCGCGCAGGTCGTAGCAAAAGCCTGGTCCGATCCGGCCTTCAAACAGGCCCTGCTGGCGGATGCCAGCAAGGCCGTCGGCACGCTCGGCCATGTCAGCCGGGTCGGCGATCATCTGGTCGCGGTCGAGAACACGCCGCAGCGCCACAACATGGTCGTGTGCACGCTGTGCTCCTGTTATCCTTGGGAAGTGCTGGGGCTGCCGCCGGTCTGGTACAAGGCCGCGCCCTACCGTTCCCGCGCCGTCAAGGATCCGCGCGGCGTGCTGGCCGATTTCGGCGTCAGCCTGCCTACGGACACCGAAATCCGGGTCTGGGATTCGACCGCCGAGACGCGTTTTCTGGTGTTGCCGATGCGGCCGGAGGGGACCGAGGGCTGGAGCGAGGCGCAGTTGGCCGAGATCGTGACGCGCGACTCCATGATCGGAACCGGATTCCCCACAACGCCGGGCGCGCCCTCATGAACGGCGTGCACGACATGGGCGGCATGGACGGCTTCGGCAAGGTCGAGCCGGAGCCGAACGAACCGATGTTTCATACCGAATGGGAAAGCCGCGTGCTGGCGATGGTGCGGGCGATGGGGGCCGCGGGCGCCTTCAACATCGATACCTCGCGTTCCTACCGCGAGGCGTTGCCCCCTGAGGTCTATCTCACCAGCTCCTACTACAAGAAATGGCTGCTTGGCCTTGAGGAGAATTTGATCGCCAAGGGCTACATCACCACGGCGGAAGTCGCGGCCGGCCACGCGGCAGAACCGCCGAAACCGCTCAAGCATGGCAAGTTCACGGTCGACCAGGTCGAGCGCATCATGGTGCGCGGTCAATTCGGCCGTACGCCGCCGGCGCCCGCGAAATTCAAGCCGGGTGACCGGGTGCGTGCGAAGAACATCCACCCCACGACGCATACGCGGCTGCCGCGTTACGTGCGCGGCCATGTCGGCGTGGTCGAGCTCAATCTCGGCTGCAGTGTTTATCCCGATACGGCCGCGATCGAGGCCGGCGAGAACCCGCAATGGCTCTACACGGTGGTGTTCGACGGCGCTGAATTGTGGGGGCCGGATGCCGATCCGACCGTCAAGATCTCGGTTGATGCGTTCGAGCCCTATCTGGAGCCGGCATGATGGATGCGGCCGCTGCGGCGCGCGCGACCGGCGCCGTCCCCGGCATTCCCCATGACGCCGAGGGGCCGGTGTTTCGCGAGCCGTGGGAGGCGCAGGCCTTCGCGATGGCGCTGACGCTGCATGAGCGCGGGCTGTTCAGCTGGAACGAATGGGCCGCCACGCTGTCCGATGAGATCAAGCGCGCGCAGGCGGCCGGCGATCCCGACACCGGCGAGACCTATTACCGGCACTGGATGGCCACGCTGGAGCGGCTGGTATCGGCGAAGGGCGTCGCGACATCAGAGACGCTGCACCGCTATCGCGATGCCTGGGATCACGCCGCCGATCGCACCCCGCACGGCACGCCGATCGAATTGCGCCCCGAGGATTTCGAGGGGTAGGCCTCGCGTCCCGCCCTCAAAGCCTGCATTCCCAAACGCCGGCCTCGACTTCCGCAAAACCGTTATCGCGATAGAGGTTGCGCACCGGGATGTTGCGGGCGGTCGGGATGATTTGCCCGCGCAGCGCAGGCGATCTGCCTTTTATCGTGCCTCGCATCGTATCGAGGACATGACGCAGGAAGCTGTGTTCGATCCCCATTCCGAGCGCCCGGCAACTGACCACCAGACCCTGGATTTCGTTCCCGGCGACCACGGCGGCTCCGACCAGTCCGTGATGGCCGAAGCGGTCCGACACATCCAGCGCAAAAACGCAGGGTTCTGGATTGGCGGCGAGCGCCGCCAGTTCGGTGGCAGAGAACTTGCGGCCATTGGTGTTGAATTGCGTCGTGCGCTGGAACAGTTCCTCGACCCTTTGCCATCGCGCGGAGGTCGGCGTCAGGCATTCGAACCGGCATTGGATCCCGAGCGATTCGATATAGCGCGCGTCGTTCAGGGTCTCCGCCCGCAGATGCTGGCGTTCGATCTGCGCCTTGACCAGCGTGCTGCGCGCGGCCGCCTCCTCGGTGATCACCGGTAACTGCAAACGGGGATCGTTCAGCAATCGACGCCTGAGGCCGAACGGGTCCTCGCCCCAGACTTCCACCTCCGGCAGACGCTGGCGAACCCGGTCGCGTTCGACCGGATTGTCATCGATGAACAGGAACGCATCGAGCGCAAAACCCAGTTCCGCCGCGATCTCGCGGATATTGCCGACCTTGTCGTTCCAATTGATGCGCCAGGTGACAAAATCGTCGGGCTTCAGCAGACGCTGTGCCGGATAGTGATCGGGATATTTCCAGAGTTCGCGAACGGTGGCTTCGTCGTTCTTGCTGACGCAGGCCAAGACGATGCCGCGCTTCTTGAGCGCCAGCAGCGCTTCGTGCAGGCCGAAATAAAGCCCGATAAAGGAGAAGGCGCCGCTGACTTCGGGGGTCCACGCAAACGGGCTGCCGGTCTCGGCCAGCACGCCCGGCCACAACGTGCCGTCGAGGTCGAGGATGACGCATTTCTTGCGCCCGCTTCCGGTCACGGTGACCAGCGCATCGATATGCCTCGCGGCCATCAGCGCTTCGCGACCATAGGGGTCGCCATCCAGCAGGTGGGCCAGCGGAGCGACATCCGGAAAGATGCCGTGGACGGCGGCCTTTTCGCTTTCCGGCCGTTGCAGCATCCATCCGGGCGAACCGAAATGGGTGAATCCGACCTGCCCATCGTCGAGCATGCGTTCGGAGCCGACCGCGGCAAATGCTGCCGCAACGTCGACGACGTAGACACCCGGAAGCGAGTTCGCCAATTCGGCGAGCGCGACATTGGTCAGCCGGAACCGGGTGCGGTGTCCGGCAATGCCGCGCTCCGCCAGCCCCATCGGCTGCACGGTCGGTTCCGGCAGATTGTCGATCAGGATCGGCGCTGCGGTCATCTCGCGCAATTGCGTCAGAAGCTGCGTGGCAAAGGCGATGAAGGCGGCATGCGGATTGAGGCCGTCGGCGAGATCGCCGGCCACGAGATGGCGGGCCCGCAACGCGCCGATGAAGACGGCGTCATGCTTCCTCTCACCGACAAAGCGAATGTCGTCCGGAAACGTCGCCGACACCCGCAAATCGATGCCGCGCCGCGCCGCTTCCCGGCGCAGAAAATCGGCCTCCATCTGGATATCGCAATCGCCCATCAGGATGACATCGAGGCTCTCGCCGATGGCGGCGAAATCGTCGATGCCGTAGGAGGCGCCGACCGCCCAATAGGACGCCGGCCCTTGCTGCCGATCACGCCGATAACGTTCGAGGATTTCGGCCGGATCTCGGCCATGGGTGGGAGCGAGCTCGGCGCCGACCGATGCCAATTCCTGCTCGGGTGTCTGGTCGGTCAGGATCTGGCGTTCGCGCAGGTCCAGCACCGTGCGCTCAATCACCTCGCGCAAATCCGTCCGCGTATCCCGCGCTTGCGGAAACAGCGCCATCATGGCCTCGCAATCCTCCGGGATTCGGCGCGGCTCGGTGAAATGCTCGAGCAGGGCGCAGATCTCGCCATTGGCAGGCAGGCGCATATGGCTGATCGCGTGCACGATGAGTGAGCGATCGTCGCCAACCGGCAAAAGATGAACAAAGCGGGAGCGCCGCAGGATCATGCTTCGCTATAAAACAGCAAGCTCGATTCGTGGATAAAAAAATGACGCGCGACGAGGTGAATGGTCTTGCGCGTTCAGGACATGTCCAGAAATAAAAAACACAAAGCTTCCGCGTCGACGGTCGGCCGCCCGCGCCAGACGCTGCTATCCGCGCTGCTCGGCGTATTGCTTCCAGCCCTTTGCCCGCAGCGCGCAGGCCGGGCATTCGGCGCAGCCATATCCCCAGGCGTGTCGCGCGCCGCGTTCGCCAAGATAGCAGGTGTGGGAATGCTCGCAGATCAGGTCGACCAGCCCTGCCCCGCCGAGCTGGCCGGCGAGCTTCCAGGTACTGGCCTTGTCCAGCCACATCAGCGGCGTATGCAGTTCGAATGCCTTGCTCATGCCGAGATTGAGCGCGGTCTGCAACGCCTTGATGGTCTCGTCGCGGCAATCCGGATAGCCGGAATAATCCGTTTCGCACATGCCGCCGACGATGTGGCTGATGCCGCGCCGGTAGGCCAACGCCGCGGCGAAGGTCAGGAACACCAGATTGCGGCCGGGGACGAAGGTGTTGGGCAGGCCGTCCTGGCCCATCGTGATCGCGACATCACGGGTCAGCGCGGTATCGGAAATCTCCGCCAGCGTCGGAATCTCCAACGTATGGCTCTGGCCGAGTTTCGCGGCCCAATCCGTCCGTAAGGCCTTGATGCCATCGAGCAGATTGGCACGGCACTCCAGCTCGATCAGGTGACGCTGGCCATAATCGAAGCCGAGCATTTCGACCCGCGCGAAGCGTTGCAATGCCCACGCCAGACAGGTCGCGGAATCCTGCCCGCCGGAGAACAGCACCAGCGCGGTCTCGGTCTGGAACCGGTCGCTCGATTGATCGCTCATGGCGCTGCCCATAGCACCCATCGGCACCCGCGCCAATCGGTGGAAACGGCGGGAAATCCGGCGCGTTTCGCTGGGATGGGCCAGCGTCTTGCGGCATACAGGCCTGAACAACTCAGATTTCAGCGTATCCTTTCAGCGTATCCTGGCCCCGGTGCATCATGACCCCTTCCCGCGACATCAAAGGCTTGCTCGAGATCATGGCGGCGCTGCGAACGCCGGGCACCGGCTGTCCGTGGGACCTCGAACAGGACTTTGCGAGCATCGCGCCCTACACCATCGAGGAGGCCTACGAAGTCACGGAGGCGATCGCGCGCGGCGACCTGCTCGATTTGTGCGACGAACTCGGCGACCTCTTGCTGCAGGTGGTGTTCCACGCCCGGATGGCGGAAGAACAAGGCGCGTTCGCATTCGCCGACGTGGTCGAGGCGATCACGCGCAAGATGATCCGGCGGCATCCGCATGTTTTCGCCGACCATGACGGCGTGATCACGCCAGCGCATGTCAAGGGTGCGTGGGATCGCATCAAGGCCGAAGAAAAGGCTGAACGCGCGGCGCGGCGGCCGCCGGAGGCGCAGCCAACGAGCGTAGCGTTACTCTCGGGCGTCAAGGCCGGACAACCGGCACTGAGCCGCGCGATGGAGTTGCAGCGCAAGGCTTCCAGCGTCGGCTTCGACTGGAACGATCCGCGCGAGGTGCTGCGCAAGATCCGCGAAGAGGCCGACGAGATCGAAGCGGCCCTCGATCATGGCGACGCCGATGAACTCGCCGGCGAGACCGGCGATCTCCTGTTCGCACTGGTTAATCTGGCGCGGCATGTCGGGGCCGATCCCGACCTTGCGCTGCGCGGCACCAATGCCAAGTTCGAACGTCGCTTCGGCTATATCGAGCAGACGCTGGCAGCACAGGGGCGATCGCTCGAAAACGCTTCGCTGGCCGAGATGGATGCGCTGTGGAACGAGGCGAAAACGAAGGAGTGAGGGGTCGCCCCCCGCGACAACGCCACGATCATGAAGCCGCTTATACCGGGTGCGGCACCGCGTCGAAACGGTTGACCACGATGTCGCGCTTGGTTTCGTCGACGCGCACGGTCATGTCGAAGCGGCCGTCGTTCAGCTCCTTGTTGAGCACCTCGGCGTTGCGATGCAGCCAACTGATGCCGGCGCCATCGGAGGCGTCGATCGACAGATCCAGCGTCATCCGCGTTGCGGCGAGCCGGTCCTCGATCGCGGCGAGTAGCGCATCGACGCCCTCGCCGGTTTCCGCGGAGACCAGGAAGCATGGCCGCTCCGGCGGCCGGCGCATTGCGATATTGCGCAGGTTCTCGCGCTCATCCGGATCGAAGCGATCGATCTTGTTCCAGACTTCAAGGATACCCTGGCTACCATTCGGATCGATGCCGAGCTGGCGCAGCACGGTGTCGACGTCGCGCTCCTGAGCCTCGGCATCCTCATGCGCGATATCGCGGACGTGGAGGATGATATCGGCCTCCAGCACCTCTTCCAGCGTGGCGCGGAAGGCCGCCACCAGTTGGGTCGGCAGATTGGAAATGAAGCCGACGGTGTCCGACAGCATCGCCTTGCCGCCATGCGGCAGGCTGAGTGCGCGCAAGGTCGGATCGAGCGTCGCAAACAGCATGTCGGCGGCCTGCACGTCGGCGCGGGTCAGCCGGTTGAACAGCGTGGATTTGCCGGCATTGGTGTAACCGACCAGCGCGACCACGCGATAAGGCACCCGCTGCCGGCCGGCCCGATGCAGCCGCCGCGTGGCCTGGACCTTCTTGATCTCGTTCTCCAGCCGCGTGATGCGCTCGCCGATCAGGCGCCGATCGGCCTCGATCTGGGTCTCGCCGGGACCGCCCATGAAACCGAAGCCGCCACGCTGGCGCTCCAGATGGGTCCATGATCGCACCAGGCGGCTGCGCTGATAGTTCAGATGCGCCAGTTCGACCTGCAACGTGCCTTCCCGGGTCTTGGCACGTCGGCCGAAGATTTCCAGAATCAGTCCGGTGCGGTCGAGCACCTTGGTGTTCCAGGCCTTCTCGAGATTGCGCTGCTGGATTGGCGAGAGCGCGCAATCCATCACCACGAGTTCGATGTCATGTCCGGTGATGAGGCCTGTGATCTCCTCGACCTTGCCCTTGCCGAGATAGGTCGCAGGCCTGATCTCGCTGACCGCCGCGATCAGCGCCTCCGCGATGACGAGGTCGATGGCACGCGCGAGGCCGACGGCCTCCTCGAGCCGCGCCTCCGACCCGCGCATGGCATGACTCTCCGTTTGCGCCTCGGGATCACCGCGGCGCATCCGCAAATAAGGGCCGATGACGATCACCCGCCCGGTCGCTTTACCCCCCGCCGACCGCGGACGGTCGGCATTCCCCTCAAGATTTCGGGGTTCCAATCAGATCACTTTCAAGCCGGAGCATCCTCGCCGCCTTCGAACAACTGGATCGGCGCGCCCGGCATGATGGTCGAGATCGCGTGCTTGTATACAAGCTGCGAATGACCGTCGCGCCGAAGCAGCAGGCAGAAATTGTCGAACCAGGTGACAATGCCCTGCAGCTTTACGCCATTGACCAGAAAGATCGTCAGCGGTGTCTTGGTTTTACGAACGTGATTTAAGAAGGTGTCTTGTAGGTTTTGTGCGCGGTCTGCCGCCATTGTTTTTGTCCCGTTCTTTTTATTTTATTGAACCGGTTGCTGCTCTCTGATGGAGCGTCCCCCGGTTGCCGGCTTCCCCTGAGATCCCCCTCCGGGGGGCGCGGCGGCATGATTAGAAGGCAGGCGCGGTTTTTAGGCAAGCCAGTTCACGTGTGACTACCACCGCCGAAATGGGCAATTCCCGGGAAAAGTCCGGAAAATGTCCCAATTTCTCAAGCAAATGCATGGATGCGCGATCCCGGGTGGCGTTTAGCCGACGCCCAGGGCCTTGAGCTTGCGATGCAGCGCCGAACGCTCCATGCCGACAAATTCCGCCGTGCGAGAGATATTCCCGGAAAAGCGGCTGATCTGGGCAATCAGATAATCGCGTTCGAACACTTCGCGGGCCTCACGTAGCGGCAACCCCATGATGTGTTCGCCGTTGTTGCTGGTCGGCATCGCCGGCACCATCGAACCCACGTCCTGCGGCAGCATGTCCGCGGTGATGATGACCTCCGGACCGCCGCCCGCCAGGATCATGACGCGCTCGACATTGTTGCGAAGCTGCCGGACGTTTCCGGGCCAGACGTGGGACTGCAGCACCGCCATGGCGTCCTGTCCGATCTGGCGCTTCGGCAAGCCGGTCGCGACCGAGATCTGGTCCATGAAATAATCGATCAGTTCCGGAATGTCCTCGCGGCGTTCCGACAGCGGCGGCACCCGGATCGGCACCACGGAGAGCCGGTGATAGAGGTCCTCGCGGAACCGTCCTTCGGCGATCTCCTCTTCCAGGTTGCGCGCGGTGGAGGAAATAATGCGAACATCGACATTGACCTTGGCGGTGCCGCCGGAACGCTGGAATGTCTGATCGACCAGCACCCGCAGGATCTTGTTCTGGGTTTCGCGCGGCATGTCGCCGATTTCATCGATGAACAGCGTCCCGCCATGGGCTTCTTCCAGCGCGCCCGCCTTGCGCTGCTGTTCGCCATTGGACTGCTCGATGCCGAACAGTTCGACTTCCATGCGCTCCGGCGTGATCGCCGCGGCGTTGATCACGACAAACGGGCCTTCGGCGCGGCTCGAAGCATTGTGCAGCGTGCGCGCCGCCAGTTCCTTGCCCGAGCCGGAGGGGCCGACGATCAGGATGCGGCTGTTGGCCTTGGCGGCGCGTTCGATGGTCTGGCGTAACTGGTTCATGCAGGCCGAGCGTCCGGTCAACACGCTCGCCGCCGGTGCCAATTGCTTGAGTTCCTTGACCTCGCGCTTCAGCCGCGACGTCTCCAGCGCCCGGGTCGCCACCAGGATCAGCCGATCGGCCTTGAACGGCTTTTCGATGAAGTCATAAGCGCCGCGCTTGATCGCCGCGACCGCAGTCTCGATATTGCCGTGGCCGGAGATCATCACGACCGGCACGTCGGCGTGGTCTTTCTTGATCTGCTCCAGCAATTGCAACCCGTCGAGCTTGCTGCCCTGCAGCCAGATATCGAGAAACACCAGCTGCGGCCGGCGATTGGCGATTTCCGTCAGCGCCGAATCGCTGTCCCGCGCGGTCCGGGTCGAGAATCCCTCGTCGTCGAGAATGCCGGCGACCAGATCTCGAATATCTGCTTCGTCGTCAACAATGAGAATGTCATTCGCCATGGATCACGCCTGTCTTGTCAATTGCCTGTTGCGGCTTTGATTTTTGCTTGGTTATTGGTCGCTTCAACCGGTTCAACGGTTCCCGATTCCGGCGGTTTTGTTTCGGCCGCCGGGCCTTTGGTATCGACGGTCGGTACTTTCGCTTGGGTCTCGCTTGCCTCGGCTCTGTTCGGTCCAGACTGGTTCAGTTCGGGCTTGTTCACCTCATCCTTGGCCGCCTCGCCCGAGACCGCAAATCGCAACCGCATCCATGCCCCGCGTTGGCCGGGCCGGAAATCGGATGCGTCCTTGAGTTCGATTCGGCCACCATGGTCCTCCAGAACGCGACCGACGATGGCGAGACCAAGGCCGGTGCCCTTCTCGCGCGTGGTGACATAGGGTTCGAGCAAACGCGCCCGGCTGACCTTGGGCAGGCCGATGCCGTTATCGATGACGTCGATCACGATGTCTTCGTTGTCGCGCGCGGCGATGACATCAATACGACCCTTGCCGAGTTCATCCGGAGGGACGGCCTCGATCGCCTCGGTCGCGTTCTTGATGATATTGGTCAGCGCCTGCGAGATCAGCCGCCGATCGAACTGCGCCCGCAGCGGATCTTGCTTGATTTCGGCTTCGATATCGACGTCGGGATGCCCGACCCGCATCAGGAACACCGCCTGCCGCACGGTGTCGGAGACGTCCTCGCCTTCCATGACCGGCTTCGGCATCCGTGCGAAGCGGGAAAATTCGTCGACCATCCGCCTGATGTCGTCGACCTGGCGCACGATGGTGTCGGTGCATTGCTCGAAGATCGCCTTGTCTTCGGTAATGACTTTGCCGAACTTGCGGCGAATGCGCTCGGCCGAGAGCTGGATCGGCGTCAATGGATTCTTGATTTCATGGGCGATGCGGCGGGCCACGTCGCCCCACGCCGAAGTCCGCTGCGCCGAGACCAGTTCGGTGATGTCATCGAGCGTGATGATGAAGCTGTCGCGCGCCTGGCTCGTCGACTCGGCGCTGACCCGAACCGACAGATTGCGCTCGTGGCCTTCGCGGTTGATGGTGATCTGGCCCTGAACCAGCCGCTGGTTGCCCTCGCGCGCCGACTGCATCATATCGTCGAGTTCGGGCAGCACCTCCGATAGCGGATGACCCAGCGTCTCGGATTCAGCGTGGCCGATCAGTTTTTCGGCGGAACGGTTCATGATGCCGACGCTGCCGGAGGCATCGACACCAATGATGCCGGCGCTGGCTGACGACAGCACGGCCTCGATGAACCGGCGGCGGCTGTCGATCAGATCGCTGGCGCTGACCAGTTCGTCGCGCTGGGTGCGTAATTCCTGCGTCATCTTGTTGAAGGTCTCGCCGAGTTGGGCGAGATCGCCTTCCGATTTGTGCACGGGCACCTGTACGTCGAGATTGCCGGTCGAGACCATATTGGCGGCGCTCATCAGCCGCTTGATCGGCGACACCAGCCAATTGGAGAAATTCAAGCCGATCAGCACCGAGGCCATCAGGATGGTCAGCGCGATCACCGCGAAAATCAGCGCGAAATTGGCCTGCAGACCTAGCCGGCGCGATTCCATCTCGGCATATTCGGCGACGCTGGCTTCGGTTTGCCGCAGCTGCGCGACCACGCGGGGATCCAGCAGCCGAGCCACGTAAAGGAATGTATTGTCAAACGCCCGCAGCCGGATCACCGCCGCCACGTAGTTTTCGGGGAACACCGAAATCTCAGGCTCGTTCTCATTGACGTTGCTGAGGAACTCGGCGGGCGGCGGCTTGAAGTTGAGCTGAACGCCGGTTTCCGCCTTCACCAGGGGCGTGGCATCCTTGTCGATCAGCATTGCGACCGGGAGATTGCGCGCGGCAGCACTCGCGGTCAAAAGCTCCTGGAACGTGCCGCGGTCCTGGTCGTAGAGCGGCCGGGCACGCGCGATGTCGTTGGCCATTCCCTGAATGTCACCATGGATGAGCTGCGCATGCTCATTGGTGTAAGCCCTGGCAATGCTCAGCGAGTTCTGAATGACCTCGCGGGTCGGACCTGAAAATAGTCGCTCGAACCCACGATCGATGGTCAAGTTGGCGATGATCGCGACCAGGACCGCCGGCAACACGGCGATCACGGAGAAAAGGCCGACGACCTGGAAATGCAGCCGCGCCGCCGCCCGACCGCGGCGGCGGTCCTGGAGCATCTGCCATATCTCGCGGATGATGAAGCCGATCAGCACCAGGATGGTGGCGCCGTTGATCAGCATGAAGGTGACAGCAACGTCGCGGGTCGGCGCGACCCGGGTCACGCCGGTCAGCACCACGAAGGTCAGGAAGGCCGACAGCAGCGCCAGGCCGACGGCAAACGGCGCCAGCCACCTCCGCAAGAGACCCCTCTTGGATTCGGCAAGCGTCGGATCGAACGGTGGGGTCGAAGGGTCTGCGCTGGTCATTCCGGCAATGGGGCTGAAGGCCGTCTGGTCGCCGGAGTTGTCCAGCGACAGACTGATGCATTCATATCACAATGTTGCCGAATTGCGACAATTCCGCGGCGTGCCCCTCCGAGAAAAGCGACGTTCCCCGTGGTTTTACTGCCTCATTGCGGGAGGTTACGCCGTCTCGCTAGCCCCCGCTCCGGTACACCTGAATATCCAGATCTCGGATCTTCTTGCGCAGCGTGTTGCGGTTGAGGCCCAAAAGATCGGCGGCGCGGATCTGATTGCCCCGGGTGGCGGCCAGCGCCGCCGTCAGCAGCGGCACTTCGATCTCCTTGAGGATCCGGTGATAGAGGCCGGGCGGCGGCACGCCATTGGGAAATCCGGAGAAGTGCGACGACAGATAGGCCTCGACCGCGCCGCCGAGATTGTCGACGCCGAGGGAAACACTGCCGCCCGAGTTCACGGCAGGCGGTGCCAATTCGCCGTCGATCACCGAACCCGTGATCACGTCCTGCGGATATAAGGCCGCCAGCCGGCGCGCCAGGTTCTCCAGTTCGCGGACGTTGCCCGGCCAGCGATGCTGCTTCATCCGTTCCAGCGCCAGCGCATCGAGCTTCTTCGGCGGCAGGCCGTCCTTTTCGGCCAGCGCGAAAAAATGCCGGATCAGGTCGGGCAAGTCCTCGATCCGCTCGCGCAACGGCGGAAGCCGCAGCGGCACCACGTTGAGGCGGAAGAACAGATCCTCGCGGAACAGGCCCTGTTGAATCAGGATCCGCAGATCCTTGTTGCTCGCCGCCACGATCCGCACGTCGGTCTTGATCGGCGTGCGACCGCCAACGGTGGTGTATTCGCCCTGCTGCAGCACGCGCAGCAGGCGGGTCTGCGCCTCCATCGGCATGTCGCCGATTTCGTCGAGGAACAGCGTGCCCCCTTCGGCCTGTTCGAACCGTCCGGAAGCCCTCGTGTTGGCGCCGGTGAACGCGCCGCGTTCATGGCCGAACAATTCCGATTCAATCAGGTCACGCGGGATCGCCGCCATGTTGACGGCGACGAACGGACCGTTGCGACGCTTGCCGTAATCGTGCAGCGCGCGCGCGACCAGTTCCTTGCCGGTGCCGGATTCCCCTGAAATCATCACCGTAAGGTCGGTCTGCATCAGGCGCGCGAGCACCCGATAGATTTCCTGCATCGCCGGCGAACGGCCGACCAACGGGATGGAATCGAACTCGGCTTCATCGGCGGGGTTGGCGATACGTTCCTTCGGCTCCGCCAGTGCGCGGCCGACGATGGCGATCAGTTCCTTGAGGTCGAACGGCTTGGGCAGATATTCATAGGCGCCGCGCTCGGACGCACGGATCGCGGTCATGAAGGTGTTCTGCGCACTCATCACGATAACCGGCAGATTCGGCCGCATCTTCTTGATCCGCGGCAACAGATCGAATGCATTCTCGTCCGGCATCACGACGTCGGTGATGACGAGATCGCCCTCGCCCTGGCTGACCCAGCGCCACAAGGTCGCGGCGTTCCCGGTTAGCCGCACCTCATATCCGGCACGCGAGAGCGCCTGATTGAGCACGGTACGGATGGCGGTGTCGTCATCGGCGACAAGTATGCTACCTGCGGGCATTGTTAATCCTCATCTTGAGTCCTGTGACGTACCCGAAACGTCATCGCGGTTGCTTTGATCGAAATGTTTCGCGCTGTTGAACATCGGCAGCAGCACCCGGAAAGTGGTCTTCCGCGGCTGCGATTCGCACTCGATGATGCCGCCATGGTCGCCGACGATCTTGGCCACCAGCGCCAAGCCAAGCCCGCTGCCGGTTTGTTTGGTGGTGACGAACGGATCGAACAGATTTGGCAAGAGGTCCTCGGGTACGCCCGGCCCGTTATCCTTGACGCAGAACTCGAGCGGCAATGACACGCGGGATTTCTTGCCCGGCACCGAAAGCCTAACGCCCGGACGAAACGCCGTGGTGAGCTGGATTTCCGCGTCAGAGCCGAGATCGGCGACGGCTTCGGCGGCGTTCTTCACCAGATTGAGAAATACCTGGATCAACTGGTCCTGATTGGCCAGCACCGGCGGCAGCGACGGATCATATTCCTCGACGAAGCGAATATTGCGGGCGAAACCGGATTGCGCCAGCCGCTTGACGTGATCGAGCACGGAATGAATGTTGACGGGACCGCGCGCCACCGGCCGGTCGTCACCGAACACTTCCATG
The DNA here is from genome assembly GCF_009766005.1 of Bradyrhizobium sp. S69. Taxonomy (GTDB): domain Bacteria; phylum Pseudomonadota; class Alphaproteobacteria; order Rhizobiales; family Xanthobacteraceae; genus Bradyrhizobium. The sequence continues at coordinate 35,441 of NZ_LMUK01000004.1, forward strand.
CGGTCGACCAGCGTGACGATGCGGTCCGCTTCATCGCAGATCAGTCGCGTCAGCATGCGGTCTTCGGACGAGGCCGCCTGCTCCAGCAATTGCGCCGCGCCGCGGATACCGGACAGCGGGTTCTTGATTTCGTGCGCCAGCATCGCCGCCAGCGCGATCACCGAACGCGCGGCACTTCGGTGCGTCAATTGCCGGTCCATCTTGTCGGCGATGGTGCGCTCCTGCAGCATCACGACGATATGGCCGGGCCGTTCGGTCAGCGGCGCGACGTGCAGATCCACCTGGCGGTCGCCACCGATCCGCGGTGTGCCCAGATCGACCTTGTATTCATTGACCGGCGAGCCGCTGGCGCGGACCTGCTCGATCAGGGCCAGCAACGGGCTGCCGAACGGCACCAGTTCCTTCAGCGACTGGCGCCGCAGGAATTGCGTCGAAATCTCGAAGAAGGATTCCGCCGCCATGTTGGCGTCGACGATCTTGCCATCGGGCCCGACCAGCAACACCGGATTGGGAAGCGCGTTGAGGATGGCCTCGCCATCGGACGGCGCTGGCCGGAGATGTTCCACGGCTCTCGTCATGCAGCTGCGCTCCATGCAAAGTCGTCGAATGCATCTTGCAGCGCGCGATGCACGCCGGCGGGATCACTTGATGTCAGAATCTTCTGCCGCCAGGCCTTGATCGTCGCGGCCGGCGCCCGGCTGCACTGGGAGGCTGCGTCCAGCGCCCAACCGAGATGTTTGCGCGCGTGGCGCAGACCGATACGCAGACCATAATGGCCACAGATTTCATCATAGAGCGCGCGGATGTAGCCGAGTTGTTGCGCCAGCGACGGCGCGGATTCGGCGGCTCCGCCCTGAAGACGACGGCCGATCTGGCCCGGCAGCCAGGGCTGGCCCTGCGCGCCGCGGCCGACCATCACGGCATCGGCGCCGGACATTTCGAGCGCGGTGACGGCTTTTTCGAACGAGGTGATGTCGCCGTTGACGACCAGCGGAACCGCAACCGCATCCTTGACGGCGCGCACCGCGCTCCAATCGGCTTCGCCCTTGTAGAACTGGCAGCGCGTGCGGCCATGCACCGAGATCATCTGTACGCCGGCTGATTCGGCGCGGCGCGCCAATTCGGGCGCATTGAGCGAGCGATCGTCCCAGCCGAGCCGCATCTTCAGCGTCACCGGAATTTTGACCGCCGATACCGTGGCCTCGATCAAGGTCAGGGCATGATCGAGATCGCGCATCAGGGCCGACCCGGATTGGCCCCCCGTTACATGGCGCGCCGGACAGCCCATATTGATGTCGATGATGTCGGCGCCCGCGGCTTCCGCGATCCGTGCGCCCTCCGCCATCCAATCCGCCTCGCAGCCCGCGAGCTGCACAACATGTGGGCCGACCCCGGTCGCCTCGCAGCGTAACCGCGACATCGGGCGGCCATTGACGAGATCGTTGCTGGCGGTCATCTCGGACACGACAAGTCCGGCTCCGAGCGTTGCACACAGACGTCGAAACGGGGCATCGGTGATGCCCGACATCGGCGCCAGGAAGACCGAATTGGAGACTGTAATACCGCCTATTTTCAAAGGCTTAAGGCACGACGATGGCGAGCCGGTCACGGGTGTCTCGTTTTTCCGCCTGCCGCATCATTGCGACGGCTGCTGCACATTCTGCGCTCAAACCTTGGGCAGTCAAGCTTCATGCCTACACTTTAGACAGTTCTATCAAATGTGCAAGTGCACTGCAGCAAAAACAAGTTTTCCCACAGCTATTGGGAATCGCTCTGTTTTTGGGCCGCTGGCATGATAAGGGCTGTGCGCCGGCCAAGCCGATCCGCCCCGAAAACAACCTTGAATTGCCTTTCATTGAGTCACCATGTCCAAATCTGAGCGTACCGCAGCCATCCTTGTCGCAGCCGGACGCGGACTTCGCGCCGGCGCGGGAGGTCCCAAGCAATATCGCGAGATCGGCGGCCAGACCGTGATCTATCGGGCGATGGAGGCATTTTGTCGCCATCCGCAGGTGTTCGCGGTGCAGCCGGTTTTAAATCCCGACGATGCCGCGGTTTTCAACGAGGCCGTCAGCGGCTTGCGCCACGCACCGCCCGCCAATGGCGGGGCCACGCGCCAGGCCTCGGTGCACGCCGGCCTTGAAGCGCTTGCGAGCGAGAAGCCCGATATCGTTCTGATCCACGACGCCGCGCGGCCGTTCGTCACGGCGGCGGTGATCTCGCGCGCCATCGAAGCCGCCGGTCGCACCGGCGCTGCCGTTCCCGCGATTGCCGTCACCGACACCATCAAGCTGGTTGGCGCGACCGGGAATGTCGAAGCGACCCCGGAGCGCGCGCGGCTGCGCATCGCGCAAACCCCGCAGGCGTTCCGGTTCGATGTGATTCTCGATGCGCATCGCCGCGCCGCGCGCGATGGCCGCAGCGATTTCACCGACGATGCCGCGCTGGCGGAATGGGCGGGATTGACGGTGGCGACCTTTGAAGGCGATCCTGCAAACATGAAACTGACGACACCGGAAGATTTCGCCCGCGAAGAAGCCCGCCTTGCCGCAGCGCTCGGCGATATCAGGACCGGTACCGGCTATGACGTTCACGCCTTCGGCGACGGCGATCACCTGATGATCTGCGGCGTTCGGGTGCCGCACAGCCGCGGCTTTCTGGCGCATTCCGATGGCGACGTCGGCCTGCACGCGCTGGTCGACGCTATTCTCGGCGCGCTGGCGGACGGCGATATCGGATCGCATTTCCCGCCCAGCGACATGAAGTGGAAGGGGGCGGCGTCCGACCGCTTCCTGAAATACGCCGTCGATCGCGTCACCGCGCGCGGCGGCCGTATCGCCAATCTCGAAGTGACCATGATCTGCGAGCGTCCGAAAATCGGACCGCTGCGCGACACCATGCGCGCGCGGATCGCCGAGATCACCGGCTTGCACATCTCGCGTGTCGCAGTGAAAGCGACCACCAGTGAGCGGCTCGGCTTTACCGGCCGCGAGGAAGGTATCGCGGCGACCGCAAGCGCCACCATCCGCCTTCCCTGGGACGATAAGGGCCCGAACGATCAGGGCCGGAGCGACTGACATGAGCGGCAGCGACGCCCGCGCCCTCTCCCGCTCGCTGCTCGATTTGTGCCGGATGCGCAAGCTGACGATCGCCACGGCCGAATCCTGCACCGGCGGATTGGTGGCGGGCGCACTGACCGACATTCCCGGTTCCTCCGACGTGATCGACCGCGGTTTTGTCACCTATTCCAACGATGCCAAGCGCGCGATGCTCGGCGTCGAGGCCACCACGCTTGCAACCTTCGGCGCGGTCAGCAAGCAAACCGCGACCGCGATGGCGATCGGTGCGCTGGAGAAAGCCGGCGTCGATCTCGCGGTCTCGATCACCGGCATTGCCGGCCCTGGCGGGGCCACGCCGGGCAAGCCGGTAGGCCTGGTGCATTTCGCCGCCGCCGCCCGCGACGGACGCATCCTGCATCGCGAATGCCGCTTTGGCGCGATCGGACGCACCGCGGTGCGTCAGCGCTCCGTTGTGGAGGCGCTGCGCATGCTGATGGAGCTCGCGCGCGGGCCGCAACCGTCCGCCAAGCCCCAGCGAGAAACCACCAGCCGCCTGCGCCCGCGCCTCGCCCGCTCGCCGCGCCGAACCGCGGTCAAACGGCGGCGTCCGACGCGGGCGTGAGGCCTTACGACGACTTTGCAATGTCCGGTTTGCCGTAAACCACGTCGGCGCGCTTTTCGAAGGCTGCGGCAAAACGTTGAAACGCGGCGTCGAACATGGTGCCCATCAACAGCGCGAGCATCCGGCTCCTGAATTCGTAGCTCAGGAAAAAGCCGACGTCGCAATCGGTGTCGGATTTCGGCTCGAAGGTCCAGCGGTTCTCCAGATTGCTGAACGGCCCCTTGAGATATTCCACCAGGATTTTCAGATTGGCGCGGTCGAGCGTCACCCGGCTGGTGAAGGATTCCCGCACCAGCTTGAACGACACCGTCATGTCGGCGATCACGATCTCGGTGCCGTCCGCCTGCGGCGTACGCTGACGGATCTTCAGCGACTGGCACAACGGCACGAATTCGGGATAGCGCTCGACATCGGCCACCAGATCGAACATCTGGGGCGCGCTGTGATGAACGCGGCGCTTGCTGGAAAATCTCGGCATTATCGAACGCTCAGCGGGAGATCGCCGCCCGCGCCGCCGCGAGTTTCGCAAAATCGTCGCCGGCGTGATGCGACGAGCGGGTCAGGGGGCTCGCCGATACCATCAGGAAACCCTTGGTATAGGCCACCTTCTCGTAGCCGGCGAACTCATCCGGCGGCACGTAGCGCATCACGGCGTGATGCTTGCGGGTCGGCTGCAGATATTGCCCGATGGTGAGGAAATCGACCTCGGCGGTGCGCAAATCGTCCATCACCTGCAGCACTTCATGGCGCTCTTCGCCAAGCCCGACCATGATGCCTGACTTGGTGAAGATGGTGGGGTCGAGTTCCCTCACCCGCTGCAGCAACCGGATCGAATGGAAATAGCGCGCTCCCGGGCGCACCGTGAGATAGCGCGACGGCACCGTTTCGAGGTTGTGGTTGAATACGTCGGGTTTCGCCGCAACCACGATCTCCAGCGCGCCTTCCTTGCGCAGGAAATCCGGGGTCAGGATCTCGATCGTGGTGCGCGGGCAGCGGGCTCGGATCGCGCGGATGGTCTCGGCAAAATGCGCGGCGCCGCCGTCGGCGAGGTCGTCGCGATCGACCGAGGTGATCACGATATGGGCGAGCCCGAGCTTGAAGGTCGCTTCCGCGATATGCGCCGGCTCCAGCGGATCGAGCGCGCCCGGCATGCCGGTCTTGACGTTACAGAACGCACAGGCCCGGGTGCAGGTGTCGCCCATGATCATGAAGGTAGCGTGCTTCTTGTCCCAGCACTCCCCGATGTTCGGGCAACCCGCCTCCTCGCACACCGTGACGAGGCCGTTTTCCTTGACGATATTGCGGGTCTCGGCATAGCCGCGCGTATTCGGCGCCCGAACCCGGATCCAGTCCGGTTTCGGCGGCGACAAGGCGTCCGGCCGGTTCACCTTTTCGGGGTGACGCGGGCGCAGCGGCGTGGCTGAAATGGTATCGACGACGACGACCATGCACTATCCGTTCTCAACAGATGCCCTATAGCCCCGTTCCGACGGAATCGGAACGGGGCTATAGTCTTTTGTTTTGACGCGTTTTCTTCATGCGAACCGGTGCCCACTTCGCTCGAAAACGCTTTAGCTAATCCGCCTGACCGGGAATCGCAACCGCTCGCCATGGACGCCTGGAACCTCTAGCATATCGGCCTCCACGCAGTTCCGTCCGCCCCGCCCGCCGCTGATCGTTTTGAATGGCTCGAAACCGCATTTCCGCGACCCGAATCGCAACCGAGGCACCTGCCCCCAAATTGGGGCGGCCGCTGAAGCGTTCGTTCTTCGACCGCAGCGTCCATGACGTCGCGCCCGATCTGATCGGGGCGACCCTTTTGGTCAATGGCGTCGGCGGCATCATCGTCGAGGTCGAAGCCTATCACCAGACCGAGCCGGCCGCGCATTCGTTCAACGGGCCGACCCCGCGCACCATGGTGATGTTCGGACCGCCCGGTTTCTCCTACGTCTATCGCTCCTACGGCATCCATTGGTGCGTCAATTTCGTCTGCGAAAAAGCAGGCTCCGCCAGCGCGGTGCTGATCCGCGCGCTGGAGCCGACCCATGGCCTCGCCGCGATGCGCCGTCGTCGCGGCGTAGAGGATGAGCGCGCGCTGTGTTCGGGGCCCGGCAAGCTGTGCGAAGCGCTCGGGATCACCATCCGGACCAGCGAGCTGGCGCTCGACCAGCCACCGTTCGGATTGCATGCACGCATCGGCAAAGCCGATATTGCCACCGGTGTCCGCATCGGAATCACCAAGGCTGCGGATTTGCCGTGGCGCTACGGCCTGAAGGGATCGAAATTCCTCAGCAAGCCGTTCGCGAGATCAAGCGTCGCTTGACCGCGATCCAGGTTCCCACGCAACCGCCGGATCGGTTGAATGTCCCGGAGCCGATAAGAAAAAGGCCCCGGTTAAGGGGCCAATCTCATTAGTGGTGGTGATGGTGATGGTGGTGATGATGGTGCGCGCTGGCCGCCGACGGCGCGACAACGGCCAGGGTGAGCAAAGCTGCGAAAACATAGGCGAGTGACTTCATGGAATCCCCCTTGGATGATTCGAGTGCAATCACGATAGCGTAAGCGCTGTGACTAGGTTCCCGAACACATAATAATGTGACCGATCGTTCATCCGCCGTTCAGAGAGCTCGATGGATGTGCCGCGGCATCCGCTAATTGCTGGCAGATATGATTTGACGGTCTCGCGACGCGATGCGCCCGAGTTTTGCAAAAACGTTTGCCCTCAAAAAGAGAGGGCGCAGGGAAGACCGGGTGCGCGCTGCACCCGCGATCTCGCGTGCCAAGATACACATAGCAACGCGCACACGAGCATACAGGTTCAGCGGAAACACTCCGGCCTTCCCTGCGCAATGGCCTTACAGCTTATATCGTGCTCTCCCCGGCGAGACCTGGCT
>NZ_LMUK01000044.1 GCF_009766005.1 Bradyrhizobium sp. S69
GCCTGAAAGGAGCAAAACCGGTGAGGCAACGAGATCACTTTAGGCAACAGTCCAGACGAGGCAATGCGTGTTCCCATCCAGATTGTCGCGCTACAGCCCATGCACCGAAGCCAGTATCGGACGTGTTCGATAGCTCGCAAGCGAAGCGAGGACTATCGGACATGTACGATACCCCTGCCGAGGGCACCCGAAGGGTGCATGGGCCGTCCAGCTCCGCTGGCCGACCCCTCGCCGCCAAGCCGATGGCGGGCGCCCTTCAGGGCGGATGACAGCGGCCGCCAGCCCGACTAGTTGAGACATGCTTCAGCATGTTAGACGGGTTGGCGGCGAGGGGCCGGGCGGCGAGCCCGACAACGCGGGGGCTTAGGACACTGGTTTTCAACGAGTTTCAGTCGTCGTACGGGTACAAGTCAGCCATACGATTCTCGTACCGTTGACGAGTGGAAATCGGAATGGTCGTCGAGGACTATCGGACGCCAGGTGTTCGATAGCCCGCAGTCCGTTCACACTATTTTTGCTATCGAGCCGCGACACGGGCGGCCGTGGGCGGCGGTTCGAAGATCACGTTCACGTCCCGGCTGCCGTATCGTGGGCACATGAGGCGGCTGCCCAATCTGCCAAGAGGGAAGCGCAGACCCTTGGCCCAGACGAGGGTCTGCATGTCGAGTTCGGCGACAAAGTCGCAACGGATAAGTCGTTTTGGGGCTTCGATCGTGCCTCGGAGGCAGCGGGCGCGGACGCGCCAGCTCAGCCGATACGCCTCTCCAAGGGTCTCGATTGACATGAGAACAGAAAGAGAACAATATCGCGGCGTGGTCAAGATGGTGAGTAGCGGTCATGGCCGATATTACCTATTTCGTCGCGCTGCCGTTCGTGGCGGCCGATGACCGTGTTGCGCCCGGTGAGCCGGTCGAATGCCTCAGCGCGAGAGCCGCTATCCTCCGCGCGGAATACCTGTCGCGGCGAGAGGGAATCGTGGGATCGATCGCGTTCAGCCGGAGCGGCGACCTATCTTCCGGTACATTTGAAGATGCCCAGGTGCTCAAGAAATTCGGCGATGCGCCGGATGATCTGAGCGGTCTCTAGGAGCGAACAGTGTTTGCAATTACGGACGCAAAGGAGTTTTTCGCGAAGGTAAAGGACGACTTGGCAGCGCTCGAAGAGAAAATTGATGACTCTGGGCGCGCGATGAACTGCATACTGTCCGCATACCATCTGCACGAATGGGTGTGGGCCCACTTGCTGAAAGCGAAGGCGCCCAGAACGCTCGGAAGTGTGATGATCAACGATAAATCCTCATTTGTCGCTTGGTTGGAGACGGCTTGCCCACATTTCCTCGTG
>NZ_LMUK01000045.1 GCF_009766005.1 Bradyrhizobium sp. S69
ATTGCGTGCGGTATTCCCAGGCCAGCGCCTGATGCGCCTCGAATTCCTGCACGACGGGATGGATGCGCCAGGCCTCGGCAACGATCCCGGGCGGATTGAGCGTCCGGACCGACGCGCCGGCGCGCTCCGCCGCGGCCGCAGCGATCCGAAGCGCTTCGGCGCCCGTCGCATCCGGCGCGCCGGCAAAATCCTGGGTCACGATGCCGATGCGTGGCGCTGAGACGGCGGCCTGCGGCACCAGTTCGGCACGGCCGGTGATCGCAGAAAGCCCGCGCGCGAGATCCTCGACACCCGCGGCGAACAGTCCGACCGTGTCGAGCGTCCACGAATAGCATTTGACGCCAATCGCCGGCAGCATCCGGTACGACGGTTTTATCGCGGCCGCGCCGCAGAACGAGGCCGGCCGGATCACCGAACCACCGGTCTGTGTTCCCAGCGCCAGCGGGATCATCCCGGCGCCCACCGCGGCGGCCGAACCTGCCGACGATCCACCCGGCGTATGGCCGTGGTTGTGCGGGTTGAGGGTCGCGGTCGGATCAGACGATGCGAACGCCGTGGTCGTGGTCTTGCCGATGATGGTAGCACCTGCCGCCTTCAGCGCCGCGACCACCGGTGCGTCCGCGCGCGGTTGCCAGCCGCGATAGATCGACGAGCCGATTTCGGTCGGAAAATCCACGGTGTCGATATTATCCTTGATGCCCACCGCGATGCCGCGCAGCGGTCCGTGATCGAACGCGCGGGCAGCCGGGTCATGACGGACAAACGCGCCGATGGCCTTGTCCTGCGCGCCGATCGCCTCGAGCGACTGCGCGATCGCGGCCTGCGGCGACAGCTCATTTTGTTCGATCCGGCGCTGAAGTTCGGCGAGCGATATCATGGGCATTATTTCCTGCGGCGACGGGACCGGTTTTACGGATCCGGTTCGAATCCGGCAAGCGCATGACGGCCATGTCCCTCCATCGTGATGGCGACGAGCGGGCTGTCACCCCCTTCCCTACGCGTTCTGGTTGAGCCAAGCTGCGATCCGCAGGAGAGATCGTGGACAACAGCAACATCACCCGTGCGACCCACCTGACCGAGGCCGAGCGGATCGATTGGCTGCGGCTGATCCGCTCCGACAATGTCGGGCCGCGCGGTATTATGGCGCAAACGCCACCGGGGTATTTACGAACCACTTTGGCCGATAGGGTGCACCGCAGCGTTGGCGACTCCTAGAAGTTGTGCAATTGTTCCCCTAGTATGGTGGGGGAAGTCTGAATGGTTGCTCTTAAGACCGAGCGGCGGGTGTACATGTGGCAAGTAGCCCCACGACCTATGCCCAAAGAGGCCCCGGTCAACGTCAGTCTGGCGGGGGTCGTGGGGACGTTGAAGGCAGCCTATGATTCACAAACGGCTGAGCTTTTCCTGAACGCGGACGGTCGCGTATTGCCGGTTGATGCCCCGCTCACCGAAAAGGACCCGAAAAACCGCGTCTATATCTCCGACTTCGAGGAGGACGATGGGTATGTCACGATCCTCATCAATCGCGGCGACCCCACGGTGTCCGATACCGCCTTTATAAATGCGGTCACAGATGGAGTAAGGACGATAGTTCCAGAAACAGATGAATCCCAAGGATGGTCGGCTCACCTGGTCATCTCCAAGTACATGAGCGGCCAAAATGTTCATCGTGCCTGCTTCGAGCGCATGCCACACGCGACAAGCTGGTTTGTAGAGGCCCTGATCAAGCGCATTCTGGAAATGAAGGCAGTAAACAATCCGGCGTATATTTTTCAAAAACCGAAGCGGAAGGGAGGTAAAATTGTCTATGAAACCTTCACCTACCGCGACCATTTGTCCATCAAGAAAGTTCCATCTGAACGGCTTAAGGAAGATATTAAACAAGGCGAACTTTCTGCCATCGTTTTGATCGACACGAAAGCTAAGTTCACCGGCCCTGACTCGCCGGACGTGATCAAATCCGTCGAACGCAGGCTCGTCATAAAGCCGGATAAGGCAGTCGCCCAAGCCAAGGTTCTGTCTTATTTCAAAAAGTTAATCCCGTGGGCAAAAGAACAGAAGTTTGACACCATCCAAGTCAAATTAACCGAGTTGCCGGGCGGCGCGACTGCATCGCCTCGGTTCCTTATCGAACAAGGTGACGCGACCGAAACGCTGTACGTGCGCACTCAGCGGTTGCTTGAGTTTGGTGAGATCTTGGAAAGCTGCTACGCGAAAATTATGCCGGAAATAAAATCAAAAATGATCGCCCTCATGCAAGACAATTCGAAGTGGTGATATGATCTGGGCTGTTCGCCAGCTTCTTACACCCATGCGGTATCTGCGGATACGGCAGGGCATTTCGTTGTTCAAATCAAAGGCGGTTTACGATTGGGCTTTGCCGATAATTATATCGGTTCCGGCCACTTATATCGGATACAAATATTCCGACGGTATTTTTTCCGAAAAGGGCGTCATTGGAGGCTTTCAGAAACTCCTAGAGATTTTAGTGCCTTTCTACATCGCCGCGCTTGCTGCCGTCGCGACGTTCGCACGGGATGGCCTTGACGATCCTATGAAGGGTCACGCCGCGACTCTCAGCGTTCGCCATGCGCACGGCGATTGGATAGAGCACGTACTCACGCGGCGGCAGTTCATATGCTATCTATTCGGATACCTCGCTTTCCTTTCGCTAGTGTTGTTTGTTGCGATACTTTTTTTAAATCTCGTTAGCCAAAAGAGCGGCGTTGCCGCGCACGAGATTTTTGGAGAGCATATGCAAGCCGCCAAAATCGCCGTGATATATATTTTCATGTTGCCTATCTGGCAGATGATCGTAACGACCTTGCTTGGGGTCTATTTTATGAGCGAGCGGTTGATGGTCATGACCGAAAGCGATCTGTAGCTTTTAAATTTCGTCTAACGCGACCCCTTCTAATTCCATCGCCGCAATACAGGCCAGAAAGAACGTCGCAGAAAACGTCCCACGCTTTAGCTTGTTGGTGATCGAGGCTTCCGTTTCAGCGAAGCCGTGCTTTTTGAGCCGCTTCACCAATTCGACGTAGGTAACCTCTTTTTCCTTGAGTTTGTTTTTCAGGAAAACACTGGCGCGTTCGGCCCATTCGGCCTCTGATTTGGCTGATCCCATTGAACTTCCTATCATATTTGGCAGCTATCGAATATGATAGATTATTGTTGACACGGCTGCAACCTATCACTAATGATAGCCTATCAAATACGATAGGTTGTCGGTGCAGCACTTCCTCCTCAGCAAAGCGGCAAAGACCCTGAGCCTCGCTCAGGTCTTCCGCATGACTGACGGGGAAGCCGAGACGGCCTTCAAGGGCCTGCGCTGGCCCAATACCAATGGCGCTGCCGTGTGCCCCTACTGCGGCTCTGTGGACGCCTACGAAGCCCGCCGCCCGAATGGTTCGCTCCGCTTCCGCTGCCGGGGTTGCAAGAAGGACTTCACCATTACGTCCGGCACGCTGTTCGCCAGCCACAAGCTGCCCCTCAAGACCTATCTGGCGGCCATTGCCGTGTTCTGCAATGAGGTGAAAGGCAAGTCCGCGCTTGCCCTCAGCCGCGATCTCGGCGTCTCCTACAAGTGCGCGTTCGTTTTGGAACACAAGTTTCGCGAAGCTATGGCAGAGGAAATGAAGGGCCGTGTTGTCGGCGGTGAAGGCAAGATCGCTGAGGTTGATGGTGGATATTTCGGCGGCTACGTGAAGCCCGCCAACTTGAAGGCGGATCGCCTTGACCGCCGCTATACCCGCAACCAGAGCGGCAAGCGCAAGGTGGTGGTTATCATCCGCGAGCGCGGCGGCAATTCGGTTCCGGCCGTATTCAGCAGCGAGAGCCGCGCCGCTTCATTCATCAAGGCCCGCATTGCCAAGGGCACGACGGTTCATGCCGATGAAGCTAGCTCTTGGGATGGCCTGCATGAGCGTTTCGAAATGAAGCGCATCAACCATCAACAGGCTTACTCGCTGGATGGTGCCTGCACGAATTGGGCTGAGGAGTATTTCTCCCGCCTGCGCCGTGGCGAGATCGGCATCCACCACCACATTGCCGGGGCATATCTGCTCCGCTACGCGCAGGAAAGCTCATGGCGTGAGGATAACCGTCGCGTCTCGAATGGAGATCAGGTGCAGCGCGTGGCTGGGCTGGCGTTGAAGCGCGGCAAGTCTGTGGACTTCACCGGATACTGGCAGCGGCATGTTGCCGATTGATACGGCGCTAGCGATTGATCATGTTTTTACGTGCTTCAGCCGCACGCTCGCGTCTTTCGCGTCTTGTTAGATTACCGGTTCGTGGTGCGGGTGGCGGCGTATCTGGCTCTTCCGTTTTCCCGCGCTGTAAAAAAGCTCCCACAACCGTAACTATCCCGGTGCCGCTCAAAACGCCAATCGCTAAATTTTCGTGACCGTTGAGCGCGAGATAAACCCCGGCCACAAACATCGAAATAACAATTGATACCGCAGCAATGATCCCGATGACCGGAAGCCAAAATTCGCTCGTCGCGCCATATTTTTCCATCTGATGGCTATGCGATTGTTGCCGCACAGCCATATCCAAAATCTCGCGAGCAGCGCCCGGACAAACGCGCTCATAACCCTCATACGTCTCGACAGTCGGAAGCGGTCCCGTGTGGGACCTCGTTACTTCCATTTTTATCATCTTGATGACTTCGCCAGAAACCCCGGCGCGCTTTAGCTTGCTCAGTATCTCAGCGCTAGGCGCGTCGCCTGTCGCGACCACCTGACCGGACTCCTCTGTGGGAGTCGGCGCTTTGTCTGATGAACTGTCCGACATCTCTCCACGCATCCCCGGAGCCCGACGAACGCGACTGACTAAAATCAGTCAGAAGACCGGAAACAAGGAGCGACGGTGCCGCCAGGCCCATCACCAACCCGTCGGCAAACGTCCGAGCCCGCCGACGCTTAGCCGGGGTCTTGACAGATGCGGTCACGAGAATCCTCCAAAGCCCAGATATTCATGTCGTGGCGGGTCGATAGGTGTCAAGCCATTTCAACGCCCGCAGGGGGTGTAGGTTCATACCCTACAGGCCACAATATAGCAGATCGAAGAAGAACTATCCTT
>NZ_LMUK01000046.1:0-129571 GCF_009766005.1 Bradyrhizobium sp. S69
CGCTGAACCTGTATGCTCGTGTGCGCTTTTTGCTACGTGCATCTTGGCACATGAGACCGCGGGTGCAGCGCGCACCCGGTCTTCCCTGCGCCCTCTTTATTCGGGGGGCGAATGATTTTTGCAAAACTCGGGCAGATGCCGTCGCGAGATCGCGGAGTTGTGTCTCGAACCATCAACGTCATTGCGAGGAGCGCTTGCGACGAAGCAATCCAGCTCTTCCTTGTTGCCTGGATTGCTTCGCTTCGCTCGCAATGACGATGCTCGCGTTCCGGCTGTTTGAAATGTGAATACGAGTCGTTCGTTGAGGATGAAGCGCCTCCCTACAACGTTGTCGTCCCTGCGGACGCAGAACACGGATATGGACACCATCCGGAACGTTGACGGTACGGCGTATGGGTCCCTGCGCGCGCAGGGACGACAGGCGTTTCACAAAATCGCGTGCGGCAAAAACCGCGAGGTATTACCGGTGATCGGATTTTCGTCCTCGCGGATCGACAGGCCGCAAGGCGCGTGGTCGACCAGCCAGCTTCCGATCACGGGATATTGGCCGGAAAACTCCGGCAGCGGCGCCAGCGCCTGGCGGATAAATCCTTCCGCGCCATACGGCCCCTCTTGCTCCACCAGGGTTACGCCGGCGCTGACCAGCGCGACGTTGGCGCCCTCGCGCGAATACAGCGGCTTGCGCACAAAGGATGTGCCGAGCCCTGCGGCGTTCGGGTCGTCCTCGAAATAGGCCGGCAGCAGATTGGGGTGACCGGGAAACATCTCCCACAACAGCGGCAGCATGCCCTTGTTGGACAAAAGGCTCTTCCACGGCGGCTCGATCCAACGGGTCGGCGTCTTGGCAAGCTCTGCGCCGAACGCATCGTGAAACATCCATTCCCAGGGATAGAGCTTGAACGACAGCTCGATCGGACGGTTGTCGAGATCGACGAAGTGGCCGTCATCGGTGAGCCCGATATCCTCGATATCGATCAATGTCGTCGGCAGGCCGGCTTGCCGGGCGGTGTCTTCGAGATAGGCCAGCGTGCCGGCATCCTCGAGATTTCCCGTCATGCCTGCGAGATGGAGGTGGCGGCCGCCGCCGAGTTTCTTCCACGCCTCGATCAGGCGCTCATGGATCGAATTGAACTGGTCGGCGCGGCCCGGAATGATGTGCCGCTCGATCGCCTGCTCGAGCCAGGTCCATTGGAATACCGCGGCCTCGAAGATCGATGTCGGCGTATCGGCGTTGTATTCCAGAAGCTTTGCCGGACCGCGTCCGCTGAAACTGAAGTCGAGCCGGCCATACAGGCTTGGATCGTCGCGGTGCCAGCTTGCCGAGATCAGCGGCCAGAAGGCTTCCGGTATCTTCAACCGCCGCAGATATTTTTCGTCGTCGATGGCGCGGCCGACGAGTTCGAGGCACATCGCGTCGATGTCGCCGGTGGGCGTTTCGATCTGTTGTTCGATCTCATCCAGCGTGAACGCATAATACGCGCGTTCGTCCCAATAGCGCTCGCCGTCGAATGTATGAAAATCAAATCCGCAGGCGTCGGCGGTGACGCGCCAATCGTCTCGCTCAGGGCAAACGATGCGCCGCATCGGCAGCTTCTAGCCGCCGCCATGGGCGTGGCCGCCACCGCCGCCATGGCCATGGCCGTGCAGGCGATACGGCGTGCCTCCGAAGCCGCGGGATATCGGCCGGCAATACGGTCTGCCGTCCGGTCCAGGCTCTACAGTCAAGCCGGGACCGCAGCCGGTTCGCGGCACAAACCCCGCCGATACCGCGCCGACCACCGCGGACCCCATCATCGTCAGAACAACACGGCGCGAGCGTTTCATGGTGCGGCCCAAAGCTGTAAGGGAGAAATTGGCGGGCGCCATTCACGCATGCGCGCCGCGATCAGGCAAGTCCTCGAATTAAAGTCTCGGAGCCACGTTCTGAAACATATGCGGGACCACGTAGCTTCAGACCGAGGACTGTCACTAGCCGCCGCGGGAAAAATGCGCCGACATCGCGTGGGCGAACGAACCGAAGCCACCGCGCGTCACGCCGCCCGAACCGGCATCGGAAGAAGCGCCCGACGATGAATGGCTCGAGGTGGAATCGCTGCCGAAGAAGTAGCTGTGTGACGAATATCCGTGGGTGCTACCCGATGAAGTTACGTGCTGCGAGCAGTCGGTGCCGGGTTGCGACACCGCCGGCGCCGCCAGTCCCGGCGAGGAAGGCTGGCAGTTCTGGCGCGGCATCAGCGCATAGGCGCTGCCGCCGACCGCGAAGGTGCCCATCAGCAGCAACGCCACATGGCTGGAGCGCTTCGGCGGCACCGCCGGTTGCGGCGCGATCGGGCCACGCTTGCCAAATTCCTTGTTTGGCGGACGTTCCATGATCAGCGTTCCATGGTCAGGTGATCATCGCGGCCGCGTTGAGCGCGCCGGCCGCCAGCGACGACAGCCCGAGCCAGATCGCCGACGCCATTTCGCCGGCCGCGATCCGCGCCGACAGGTTCGGCACCGGGATCTTGACGATGAAATAGACCGCGATCTGGACGATCAGCGCGATCGCGCTCCAGATCAGGCAATCCAGCACATTGGCGGAATGGGCGATGGCGCTGACCACCGGCAGCACGAAGCCGACAAGGCTCAGGCCCAACGCAATGGCGGCTGCCGGATCGTTGTCGCGGATCAGCTGGAACTCGTTGTGCGGCGTGACGCGGGTATAGATGAACAAATAGGCCAGCACGGCAACGATGCCGGTGCAGAAATAAACCAGAAACGCCGGCAGTCCGGCCAGGGATTGCAGGATCATCTGAAGGCGCCCCACTCCATTTTCAGCCGCACGGTGGCACATTCCATCTGTCGGTGCACCGGTCCCGGCCGTTCAATCCCCAAAACAAAACAAAAACGCTGCCCCAAAACAAAAACCCCGCCATTCACGGCGGGGTTCAGTCGGGAGGAGCGAGCGTTTCGGCTCGCTGGTGATTTGCGATCAGGCGGGAATGCGCTCTTCGACCTCGTGCGGCTCGCGCAGCACATAGCCGCGGCCCCAGACGGTTTCGATGAAATTGCGGCCTTCGGAGGCGTTGGCGAGCTTCTTGCGCAGCTTGCAGATGAAGACGTCGATGATCTTCAGCTCGGGCTCGTCCATGCCGCCATAGAGATGGTTGAGGAACATTTCCTTGGTCAGCGTGGTGCCCTTGCGCAGCGAGAGCAGCTCCAGCATCTGGTATTCCTTGCCCGTCAGATGCACGCGCTGGCCGCCGACCTCGACCGTCTTGGTGTCGAGATTGACCACGAGGTCGCCGGTCTGGATCACCGACTGGGCGTGTCCCTTGGAGCGGCGCACGATCGCATGGATGCGGGCGACCAGTTCGTCCTTGTGGAACGGCTTGGTCATGTAGTCGTCGGCGCCGACGCCGAGACCCTTGACCTTGTCCTCGATGCCGGCGAGGCCGGAGAGGATCAGAATAGGTGTTTTGATCTTCGACACCCGAAGCTGCTTGAGCACGTCGTACCCCGACATGTCAGGCAAATTGAGGTCGAGCAGAATAATGTCGTAGTCGTAAAGTTTACCGAGATCGACGCCTTCTTCCCCGAGGTCCGTCGTATAGACGTTAAAACTCTCGGATTTGAGCATCAGCTCGATCGACTGCGCGACGGCGCTATCATCTTCTATCAGCAATACGCGCATGCCAGTCCCCTATAGTCGCCGCCCCGGGCGTCAGGTCGGCCGCACTTGCGGCACTCAAAACGCCTTTGAACAACTGATTCGGATCCTGACGACATATGGTTAACAAAATCTGATTCGTATGTGCAAGCTCTTACCGTGCAATTTTTTTCGAATCGCCCTAAGATATTGCTTCGAAGCAGTTTTTTGTATCCGTTCTCGTTCAAGTTCCACATTAAGAGACGGGCCTAACCGACTCCCGCGACTCAACCTTCGTTCTGACGGTCGAGCGCTCTCAGTCACCAAAGACAGTGACGCAATGATTAACGATGCGGGTAAACACGAGGTTAAGGGCCGGGCTTCAAAGCGTGGAAACTTAAGGTTTTCGCAATGAAGGCGCTCGCCCAGCAGATCGACGAGATCGACGGCGTCAATATTTATGGCCGCGTGGTCGGCGTTCGCGGCTTGATGGTCGAGATCGCCGGGCCGATCCACGCCATGTCGGTGGGCGCCCGTATCGTGATCGAGACCGGGGGCAACCGGTTTATCCCGTGCGAGGTGATCGGCTTCACCGGCGACAACGCCGTGGTGATGCCGTTCGCAGGCCTCGACGGCGTCCGGCGCGGTTGCCGTGCCGTCATCGCCAATGCCGCAAGCCAGGTGCGGCCGTCGCCGTCGTGGCTCGGCCGCGTCATCAACGCGATGGGCGAACCGATCGACGGCAAAGGGCCGTTGCCGCAGGGCGCCTCGCCTATGCCGTTCCGGAATTCGCCGCCGCCGGCGCATTCGCGCAAGCGCGTCGGCGAGCCGCTCGATCTCGGCGTGCGGGCGCTCAATACGTTTCTGACCTGCTGCCGCGGCCAGCGCATGGGTATCTTCGCCGGCTCCGGCGTCGGCAAGTCGGTGTTGCTGTCGATGTTGGCGCGCAACGTCGATGCGGACATCACGGTCATTGGCCTGGTCGGCGAACGCGGCCGCGAGGTGCAGGAATTCCTGCAGGACGACCTCGGCGACGCCGGGCTGGCGCGCTCCGTGGTGGTGGTGGCGACTTCGGACGAGCCCGCTTTGATGCGGCGGCAGGCGGCCTATCTGACCCTCGCGATTGCCGAATATTTTCGCGACGAAGGCAAATCCGTGCTGTGCCTGATGGATTCGGTCACGCGTTTTGCGATGGCGCAGCGCGAAATCGGGCTCTCGGCGGGCGAGCCGCCGACCGCCAAGGGCTATACGCCGACCGTGTTCACCGAATTGCCGAAGCTGCTTGAGCGCGCCGGTCCCGGCATTGACGCCGGGAGCATCACCGCGATCTTCACGGTGCTGGTGGACGGCGATGACCACAACGAGCCGATCGCGGACGCGGTCCGCGGCATCCTGGACGGCCACATTGTGATGGAGCGGGCGATCGCCGAGCGCGGACGTTTTCCGGCGATCAACATTCTCAGATCGGTGTCCCGCACCATGCCGAAAGCGGCCGATCCGGCCTATCTCCCGACCATCATGCGCGGGCGCCAGGTGATGGCGACCTATGCGGATATGGAGGAACTGATCCGGCTCGGGGCCTACCGGGCGGGTTCCAGTCCCGAGGTGGACGAGGCGATCCGGCTGCATGACCCGCTCGAAGGGTTCCTGCGCCAGGGCAAGGACGAGGTGGCGAACCTTAACGATGGTTACCGGAAACTAGAGAAAATCCTCGGAAGTTTGGAAACGGAACGCTAACTTTGTCAGGCCATCATCATCTCCACTGCACAATCGAGATGCCGGTGGGGCCCCTTGAGGGATGCCGGTTCTGTCCCGCGTTCAAATTGGGACTTCTGGGGAGTATGAGTCGATGAAGTCACGTGAAACGCTAATCCGCCTGAAGAAATTTCAGGTCGATGAGAAGCGTCGAAGGGTCGCCCAGATTGAGGGCATGATCGCCGATTTCCAGCGGATGTCGGTCGACCTGGAACGCGAAATCCAGACCGAGCAGGAACGCGCCGGAATCAACGATCCTACGCATTTCGCCTATCCGACCTATGCCAAGGCGGCGATCCAGCGCCGGGAAAATCTGACCCGGTCCGCCGACGAGCTGCGTATCCAGCTCGAGGACGCCAAGAGCCTTTTGGGGGAAGCTTTCGAGGAACTCAAGAAAGTCGAACTGCTGGACGAGCGCGACCAGGCGCGCGAGCGCGCTGAGGAGAACGCCCGCGAGCAGGCCGATCTCGACTCGATCGGGCTGATGCGCTCGCGCATCGGGGCGGTCGCCTGAGGTTTTTCCTTATCGTCAGCTGACTGCAACACCATCAAAACCCGGGCCGCAAGGTCCGGGTTTTTATTTTGCTGTCCACAGGCCGGCCGTCATGGGGTATGACACCTCGCTTTGAGCGATGTGAACAGGACGTCGAAATGACCATATCTGATGGCGCGGCAAGCGCCGGCTCCCGCGAATTGGCGGGCTTGTCGACCGGGGCGCTGCGCGAATTTCGGGACCGCGAACGGGCCCGTTACGAAGCGATCAAGGCGCGCGCGACGCCGTACAATCTGGCGCGCGGCAAGCCCGCGACCGATCAGGTGGCGCTCGCCGACCAATTACTGACAGCGGTCAGCACGCCCGAACAATGCTGGGCCGAGGACGGCAATGATTGCCGGAACTATTACGGCAGCCCGCAAGGCCTGATCGAAGCGCGCCGGCTGTTTGCGCCGATGCTCGGTGCGCCGCCCGAGCAGGTGCTGGTCGCCAATAATTCGAGTCTCGCGCTGATGCACGACGTGATCGTCTATGCGCTGCTCACCGGCGCGCGCGACGGCGCCGTGCCCTGGCGCGACCAGCGTCCGATCCGGTTTCTGTGTCCGTCGCCGGGCTACGACCGCCATTTTCAACTCTGCGAGCAATACGGCATCGAGATGATTCCGGTGTCGTTGACCGGTGCCGGGCCTGACATGGAGGAGGTCGAGCGGCTGGCTGCCGATCCCCAGGTCAAGGGCATGTGGTGCGTTCCCAAATACAGCAATCCGACCGCGGAGACCTATTCATCCGAGACCGTCGCCCGGCTGGCGCGGATGGGCGCGGCCGACGACTTCCGGCTGTTCTGGGATAACGCCTATGCGGTTCATCACCTGACCGACACGCCCGACCAACTCGACAACGTGCTTGAAGCCTGCGCCGCCGCCGGCAATCCGGACCGGGCCATCGTGTTCGGCTCGACCTCGAAGATCACTTTCGCGCAAGCCGGTCTCGGCATGCTGGCGACGTCGCCCGCCAATATGCGCTGGTTCGTCTCGCGCCAGTCGACCCGCACGATCGGGCCTGACAAGCTCAATCAGATGCGTCATGTCCAGGTGCTGCGCAATGACGCCGGCATCGCCACGCATATGGAGCGGCATCGTCGTCTGCTCGAGCCGAAATTCGCCGCCGTGCAGGAGGTGTTCGAGGCCCGGCTCGGCGGCACCGGGGTCGCCGTCTGGACCCAGCCGCGCGGCGGCTATTTCGTCAGCCTTGATGTGCTCGACCACTGCGCTGAGCGCGTCGTGGCGCTGGCCAAGGCAGCCGGCATCGAAGTTGTGGCGGCGGGGCGGACCTTTCCGCTCGGCCGTGACCCGCGGGACCGCAACATCCGCATCGCTCCGTCGTTCCCGCCGGCGGACGAGGTTCGCGCGGCGGTCGACGCGTTTGCCACCTGCGTCCTGGTCGCCGCCACGGAACATCTGCTCGCCGATCGCGGCGTCAATGCATAATACGTTTTGCTGTCCACAGGCCGGCGAATCGACGTGGTGGACCTAATCGACGCAAGCTATGTTAGACAGGCACGTGGGCAGGATTCCGCCGCGATCGACCGAAGCGATGGGGGCATCGCGAATTGCTAGAGGACGCTGAATGCTGACGCCGGCTGAACTGGTCTGGCTGATTGCCGCGGTGGCGAAGGGGGATGAGGCCGCTTTTGAGCGGCTTTATGCCGCCACGCGCGCGAAACTCTTCGGCGTGGTGCTCCGTATCTTGCGCAGACAGGATCTCGCCGAGGAGGTTATCCAGGAGGCCTACGTCAAGATCTGGAACAGCGCCGGGCAGTTCAATCCCGGCCTGTCGTCGCCGATCACGTGGATGGCGTCTATTGCCCGAAACCGTGCCATCGACGTCGTGCGCAAGCGAGGCGAAGTCTCGATCGAAGAGGAGCCAGCGGCCATGGAAGTGGCGGCCGACACTCCAGATCCGCTGGCGCGCCGGGAAATGAGTGAAGAACTGAAGCGTTTGCTGGAGTGCGTCGGGCGGTTGGAGCCGGATCGGCAGAAGCTCGTGCTGCTGGCCTACTATAACGGCTGGAGCCGAGAGCAGCTGGCGACCAAGTTCGAGACGCCGGTGAATACGGTGAAGACCTGGCTGCGCCGCAGCATGATGGACATCAGGGAGTGTCTCGGACTCTAGGGGGTCTTAGACTTTACTTGGACTTTAGAGGAGGTTTGGACTTTAGATAATGGCTTACAGCGAAGACCATATCGCGCTCGCCGCGGAATACGCTCTCGGTACGCTTGATGCCGAGGAGCGCGCGCAGGTCGAGGCCATGATGTCCGTCGACAAGGACTTCACGGCAATGGTCGATGCGTGGGAGCAGAAGCTTGGCGTCCTGAACCAGATGGTCGGACTGGTCGAGCCGCGACCGATTGTTTGGGAGAACATCAAGGCCGCTATCGGCCATTCCGGCGCGCAGGCGCCGCTGGTGTTGCCGGAGGCGGCGCCGGTGGCCGTTCCGGAAACCGCTCAGCCGGATGTCTCGGCGGCTCAAATCGCCGTCGACCATGCCAACGTGGTCCTGCTGTCGGGCAGGGTGCGGCGCTGGCGTACGGTCGCGACCGCGATGAGTGCGATCGCGGCGGCGTTGGTCGCGCTGTTCACGATCGGGCTCTATCAACCGGATCTCTTGCCCGACGGCCTGCGTCCGAAGCCGCGAACGCAAGTGGTCGAGGTCAAGACGCCCGCGGCAGCGGTCGCAGCATCGGCGCAATATGTTGCCGTGCTGCAGAAGCAGGGCGGTGGGCCGGCCTTCATTCTGACCGTTGACGGAGCGACCAGGAATTTCACCATTCGCAAGGTCGATGCGGTGCCCGAAGCCGGCAAGAGTTTCGAGCTTTGGCTGATCTCCGACAAATTGCCCAACCCGCGATCGCTGGGCGTGATCGGCAACGGCGACTTCACCGCGCGCCCGGTGCTGTCGTCCTATGACGCCGACACCATCAACGCGGCGACCTATGCGATAACGGTCGAGCAGGCGGGCGGATCGCCCGACGGCAGTCCGCATTCGACGCCGGTTTTCACCGGCAAGCTGGTCGAGACCGTACCGCCGCCGGCTGCGCCCGCGCACTGAGGCTCAATAGATCGCGTGAACCCCAAAAAAAGAAAACGCCCGTGGGGAGCGGGCGTTTTCGGTAGTCAACTTGGGGGGTAGTTTGGGGTCTTCTACATACTCACGTGGCGACTTTGGGGGGGCTGGTAAAGAGCCGCGTGAATTCACGAATTCCTTTTGATTAGCGGACCACCACCGCATCCGAACTGGTCAGCGTCACAGCCTTGCCGGCCTTTACGACGCGCGCGGTCTGGGTGTAGCCATCATCCGTATTACGGGCCGAAATACCGAAGCCCGCCACTGCGATACCTGCGACAAGCGCCACGACCACGATCTTGAGGTGGGTCGAGCGGTCGGCGCTGTAGATCGAATGGTTCATCGAAGCCTCCTGACGCCTTGCTGCCTCTTTGCGGATTGGTGTTGTTCTTCCGCAGGCAGGTTCAACATCTCATGTCAACAAACGTGGGTATTCGCTCTCAGGTCCATCAAGGTGTGATCACAAGGGCGTGATAATACGTGAACGGCCGCGATCGTCGCTAGGGCAATAACTAGCAGAAGCCGATGATCCTGTAACTATTACAATGCGTTAATGGTTTATCGGAGGTAAGGCCGTCGCAATGGGCGCGAAAGCGCACCAACAACAAATCATTTGCGTGTGGCCAAAAAACACAGTCCGCGCAGGTGCTTCGGCGGAGCCTGGATAGCCGTGTTCGAATGAGAGCCGCCCCGCGCTTAGCGCAGGCTGGGTCCGATCAAGCATACGTGACCACACCCGGGCCAAATTGCGTGACACCGACCCACGGCGCTGAGTGGGTTGAGAGGTCGCAATGAGAGGTTGGGGGCAGTTGCTGATCGTCGCGTTGGGCGGCGTTCTGGCGTTGATGAATTTGGAACCGGTGGCGGCGGCCAACGATGATGCGGACCCGGACGGTTGCTCGCTGGCCGCGTCGGGCGAGGTGCAGCCGCTGATCACGATGGCGGATGTCGAAATCCGGGCGCACAGCGGCAATCCGGCGCCGGGGGAATCGACGTGTACCTGGTCGGCCTATCAGCGGGGCCTGACGGCCGACGCGCCGCCGGACGCAAGCCTGTCGCTGGTGTTCTATCATTTTGCGAGCCCGGCCAGAGCGGAAGCGCAGATCCAGCGCATCGCCAGGGACGCGCCGCCGCCGCCCAGCCTGGTGCGCACCGCCGATCCGCAGGACCGGATCGCCAGGACCGATCGGACCACCGTGGTCGCGCGCCACGGCGTCGACATCGCCGTGATCGACGCGGGTCAGGTCCAGGACATGGCCCATGAAAAAGCCGATTGGGATTACAGGATCGAAGCATTAGCCTTGCAGGCGGTGGGAGCCAAGGTGCTCGGCCCGGTCGACGACCGCGCGACCGCCGACACCTGCCATCTGGTCGCCGCCGAACACATACTGGCGCTGCTGACGCTGTCGCCATCGACGATAAAGCCATCGCTCGACGGCAAGCGGTGCTTTTTCAGCGTCAAGGACGGCTCGGGCAACATTGGCGCCTGGGTCAACAATCGCGGCAGCGCCCACCTCGAACGCGAGAATCTCGGCTTCAACGCCGCCGCGCTCAAGTTCCAGCACGACCAAACCCCGTTTGATCCCGCGAGCAACCTGGTCGCGACCGCCGATCCGACCGACAGGGTCGTGCTCAATTCGGAGCATCCGGACGAAGTGTGGGCGGTCCACGGCCCCTATTATGTGACGCTGTCGCTGACCGACATGACACCGGCGGCACGTGCCCATCCGAGCTGGGCGTATCGCGTGCAGCGCGCGGCGCTCGAAGCCGCCGGAGCAACCATCGTCCCGAAGCCCGACATCGCGCCGGATCCCGTCGTGCCCGGCCCCGTGGTGGCAAGGCAACCCGACGCGCCCGCCGCCTGGACGCCGCCGCCGCATGCGGCTCCGCCCAACGCCGGCTTGATCGAACCGCTCCTGCACATCCTCGCGATCCTGGCGCGGATCCGGTTCTTCGTGATGCCGGTCTTCATCGGGCTGCCCATTCTGCTTTCCGTCTGGAGCAGCAGGGCGAAGTCGGGCGGCGCGAAGTCGAGTATTGTCTGGTGGGCCGTCCCCGCCGGGGTCGGCCTGGGTCTGATCAACATGCTGTTCGGCACCGTCATCACGACGAAGCTGATCTATCATTACGGCGTGGCCGGCAGCGGGATCGTGACAGCGACCTCCGATAGCGGATCGCGATCCAACGGCCGCCCCATTCTCAATCACAGCGTACTGATCCGGACACCCGACCGGCAGGTGATCAGCACCAATTTCGCCAGTGACGATTTTAATGTCTATCCTCCGCACAACAGGACCACCTATCCGGGGAAGGGGGAGGCGTTCACCGTCCGCTATCTGAGCCATTTCCCGCGCGACTTCGTGATCGTTTCGGATGACGGCAGCCCCTGGGCGAGCTGGATGCAATGCAGAAATCTGCGCTCAGCCGTCGAGGACGCCCGTCAGAAGCTCGACTTCGCGCCGGACCAAGCGGAATACCGCAAGGCCTACGAAGACGCGGCCCGCGCCGAACACGATGGCGGTTGCGACAATGACGATCCAGGATAGTTACACACTCCCCACCGTCTTGAGCCGGGCGCGCGGGTGGATTTCGGCCTGCGACAGCACGGTGGTCTGCGACCTGAAGCGTTCCACCAGCGAGCGCACAAAGGGACGGATCGAGGCCGACGTCACCAGCACCGGCGCCTCGCCTTCGCGCGCGGCGCGCTCAAAGGCATCGCGCGTCGCGGTCATGAACTCCGACAGTTTGGACGGCTGCATCGCCAGGCTGCGTTCCTCGCCCTGTCCGATCAGCGACTCGGCGAAGATCTGTTCCCATTTCGCCGACAGCGCGATCAGCGGCAGATAGCCGTTATGCGAGGTGTTCTGCGCGCAGATCTGCCGCGCCAGCCGGGCGCGAACGTGTTCGACCATGGTCGCCGGGTTGCGCGAGAACGCCAGCGCGTCGGCGATGCCTTCGAGGATGGTCGAGAGGTCGCGGATCGAGATGCGCTCGGACAACAGCAATTGAAGCACGCGTTGAATACCGGAGATCGTGACCAGGCTCGGCACGATGTCCTTGATCAGTTCGCCTTGCTCCTTCGGCAGATCCTTCAGCAGTTTTTGCACCTCGCCATAGGACAACAGGTCCGACATGTTGTTCTTGAGGAGTTCGGTCAGATGGGTCGACAGCACGGTCGCGGCGTCGACCACCGTATAGCCCTTCAGCGATGCTTCCTCCTTCAGGCTGGCATCGACCCAGGTCGCGGGCAGCCCGAAGGTCGGCTCGGTGGTGTTGATGCCGGGCAGCCCGACCTGGCTTCCGCCGGGGTCCATCACCATGAACGAGTTCGGCCAGATCCGCCCCGTGCCGGCATCCACTTCCTTGATCTTGATGACGTAGCTGTTGGCTTCGAGCTGGACGTTGTCGAGGATGCGCACCGCCGGCATCACGAAGCCCATTTCGATCGCCAGCGAGCGGCGTAGCGCCTTGATCTGCTCGGTCAGCCGGTCGGTGCCGTCGGGGCCGTTGACCAGCGGCAGCAGCGCGTAGCCGAGTTCGATCTTGAGGTCGTCGATCTTCAGCGCGGTCGCGATCGGCTCTTCGGCGGCGGCCGCCGCCTTGGCGGCGGCATCGGCCGGGGCTGATGCCGCGGTGGCCGCCGCCGTCTTGGCGGTGCGATTATTCTTGCGCGCCGAGATCGCCAGCCACGCCGCGCCGCTGCCCAAGGCCAGGAACGGCAGCATCGGAATGCCCGGCAGCATCGCCAGCACCAGCATCACGCCGGCCGACATGCCCGCGGCCTGCGGATAGCCGGAGAGCTGTTTCATCAGCGCTTTGTCGGCAGCGCCGCTGACGCCGGCTTTCGAGACCAGAAGGCCGGCCGCGGTGGAGACGATCA
The DNA here is from genome assembly GCF_009766005.1 of Bradyrhizobium sp. S69. GTDB lineage: Bacteria > Pseudomonadota > Alphaproteobacteria > Rhizobiales > Xanthobacteraceae > Bradyrhizobium. The sequence goes on from NZ_LMUK01000046.1 coordinate 12,881, forward strand.
GCGCGGGGATCTGGGTGACGAGGCCATCGCCGACCGTCAGCAGCGTGTAGGTCTGGGCGGCTTCGGAGAAGCCGAGGCCCTGCTGGGCGACGCCGATGATGATGCCGCCGATGATGTTGATGAACACCACCAGGAGGCCGGCGACCGCGTCGCCGCGGACGAATTTCGACGCACCGTCCATCGCGCCGAAGAAGCCGCTTTCGTCTTCCAGCGCCTTGCGGCGCTCCTTGGCGGCTTTCTCGTCGATCAGGCCGGCGCCCAAATCAGCGTCGATCGCCATCTGCTTGCCCGGCATGGCGTCCAGGTGAAAGCGCGCCGCGACTTCGGCGATACGTCCCGAACCCTTGGTGATGACGACGAAGTTCACGATCACCAGGATCGCGAACACGATAATTCCGATCACGAAATTACCGCCCATCACGAAATTGCCGAATGCCTGGATGACGTGGCCGGCGGCGTCGGTGCCCTCGTGGCCGCGCGACAGGATCAGCCGCGTCGAGGCGAGGTTGAGCGACAGCCGCAGCATGGTCGAAATCAGCAGCACGGTCGGGAACGACGAGAATTCCAGCGGCGCCTGGATGAACAGCGACGTCATCAGGATCAGGATCGACAGCGTGATCGAGATCGCCAGGAAGAGGTCGAGCACGACCGAGGGCAGCGGCATGATCAGCACCACCAGGATGGTGAGGATGCCGAACGCCAGCGCGAGATCGCCGCGCTTCAGGATTTTGCCGATCTCACTCAGGCTGGGAAACCCGGTCCCGGGCGCGCCTGCGCCCGAACCTGCCGTGACGTCAGCCATGGTCGCAGCCTCCCCCCGCGTCTGACGGCCGCGGCCGCCGAACGTCTGCGCAGCGGCCGAAGGGCCGCCGTTTCGAAAGTGAGGCACCGCATTGGCGTCCACGGGAACTCCCGTTTTACGCGGCTGACGACACTCAACTTCACTGGGCAATTCTTGCCGGGTGTATGGTTAGCAAAGGGTTAACGGAGGGGGGTTCGGACCGTCATTGCGAAGCGATTGCCAATTCGAGGCCGGCTCCTCGCTATATTCCGCAAATGACGACACGCCTCCGCGTTCTCGCGGCGCGCTTCGCCCGAGGTTTGAAAATTCGTTTGCCCCCGAAAGAAAGAGGGCGCAGGGAAGACCGGGTGCGCGCTGCACCCGCGGTCTCATGTGCAAAGCAGATAGCGAAAACGCACATGAGCATACAGGTTCAGCGGAAGCAGTCCGGCCTTCCCTGCGCAATGGTTTTAACGGCCTGTTTCGTGCTCTCCCCGGCGAGACCATGCTTTGTTGTCACCGTCGCCCCCAAGAAGCGTGAGCTTCTCAAGAACTTGATGCCGGCATCGGGGCATCAGGACCACACGACTTAACCGTCCGCCTCACGCGCTGTTCGTCAAAAGCGCATCCGCGTCCACCGCTCCCCGCCCCAACGTCAGTGACGATGGCCAACGCCCCCTCTCTCGGGACGGGATGGCAAGGAATAAGCAGCTGATTTGGGTCTGGAGTCAAGGACAATTTCTGAAAATCAGAAATACTGCTGGTCCTTCTAATTCGCCCGGTCCTAATTCACGGTTGGCCCAGATACCGAAACAGCACGTCCTTCCACCAGTCCGATTCCTGGACTTCCAGGAGCGCGACGTTGATCTGTTTCCTTTGGGAGCTGTCGTTGCGCAGCGCAATCGCATAGCTCTGCGGCTCAAAAACTACGTCGGTGAGTTCGACCGACGCAGACCCGTCCTGACGGATCATCCATGCCAGGATCGGCCTGTCGTAGGCCAAAGCGTCGATCGTTCCGTTCTGGAGCGCTTCAAGGCCGTCCTTTGGTGACACGACGGTCCGGTATTTGATATGCATCCGCGACAGCGCGTCCTCGGTCGAGGTTCCCCTGATAACGCCGACCCGCACCGCCGACAGGTCGGCGAGCGAGTTGACCGCGCCATGCAGGCGCTTGGTCGTCAGCGCTGAGGTAATTCCTGCGGTGAACACCGCGATGGCGATGACCGATACCACCATCCAGACGATCGCAACGATCCGGCCGGGGAGCGTCGCCGGAACAGCACCGCCGCTGGCGCGCTGGGTCATGGTGTTGGTCGACCACCACACGCCTGAACTGATGCCACGCGCCGTTCCACCGCCGAAGCTCTCGTTGGCGCCGTGTTCGAAAAACCAGATCAGCGCGCCCGCCACGAATGCCAGGCCGAGCAACGCCATCGCGGCCCGCAAGAAACTCAACGACACGATCGAGCGGATCACCGGTCCCCAGCTCGTGATCCGCTCGGTCTGCACCGCGACCCCGGTTCCAGTGTTGAAATACGGCGTGGTGAAATCCACCGATTGCTGACGCGCGGGTGTCACCGTGATGGCGGCCACCGCGACATCGAAATCACCGGCTTGCAGGTTCTCCAGCAGCGAATTGACCGAGACCGCATCGACGAAGCGATATGGCAGCTTCAGCCGGTCTGCGACGTGCCGCCACAGATCGATACTGATGCCGCTCCAATGGCCCTGGTCGTCCTTGATCGCGAAAGGGGGTGCTTCCTTGGTGCCGACCACAAGCTCCCGGGTTTCAGGCTCGGTTTCATTCTCCGATGCACCCGCCTGCGGCCCGGCCGTCAGCACGGACGCGATCACGAGCAGCGCCAGGGCCAGCGCAATCGCCGCCAATGCCGATTGAAACCAGCGTTTCACGTGTACAATCCAACTCCAGGCATGCTTTCAAAACGGGTTGACGTAGTTGGTGATCGCGATCTGGCGCAGCAAAACCTTGCGGATGACATGCGCGGCCTTCACGCGATCGGTGAAAATCGCGGCCGTGCCGGTGCTGCCGGCCGGCAGGCTGTCCGCAAGCGAGGTATCGTCGAGCCTGATGCGCGCGACAAAGGGTGCTGCCTCGATGCTCTTCGATTGAACGGCGAGACCGGACGTCTGTACCTGACCGGTCGCGATCGCCTGCAGCACGCTCTCCACCTTGCCGCTGAACACCTGACCGGGAAGATATTTGAAGGTGACCTCGACATCCTGCCCCGGCGCGACATAGCGCGCATCGATCTGGGCAAGTTCGACGCCAATCAGGGTGTTCGACGTATCGATGAACGCCATCACCGGCGCCAGCGGCAGGTTGGAGACCCGCGCGCCCTTGCGCAGCGCGACATTGGTGACATAGCCTTCGCCTGGCGCGCGCACCGTGGTCTTGTCCAGATTCCATTTGGCGCTTTCGAGCTGCGCCTTGAGCTGGTCGACTTCGGATTGCCGTTGCTCGACGTCGAAGCCGCGGCCGGAATCGCGTTCGAGCAACTGTGTCATCTGCGCCAGTCGCGTTGTCGAGAGTTTTAGCTGCGCCTCGATCGCCTTGACCTGCGCGTCATAGGGAATCGGATCGATACGAAACAGGACGTCGCCGCTCTTCAACGGCACATTGGCCGTGACGGGCACGTCGATTGCCTCGCCCGCGACGTCGGGAACGATTGCCACCGAATTGCGCACCACCACCGCGGATCCCTGCGGCGCACCCCAGCCCATCGGGATGAACAGGCCGATCAGCAGAAGCAAGAACACGATAGCCGGCGAAACTTTCCAGAACAGGTCGAAGCGAACGATGTTCAACTTTACCAGCACGAAAAGAATGACGAGATAGACATTGAGTAGGACGACGATCATGGCGCCGGCCCCCGCTGTCGCGGTGCAGGAACGTCGATATAGGCCCAGATCAGCGCGATCGGCCACAGTGCAAAGCCGCAGATCAAGGTGACCCAGCCGGCCACGGTCACCGCAGCGGCCCATGGATGCCCGCGGGTCGTGGCGATATGCCCAGGCAGCCAGCCGGCGATGCAGAACACCCCGATCGCGCTGGCGACGAGGATGAGGAGGACGATCCAGGCGAAGATGTCGTAGCCGGACATGTGAGCTCTATCGTTTGATGGGAAAAACCGTCTTCCAGTCTCGCTTCATGTCGATGACCGTCCACTCCTTTGCGGCCGCCTGGTCCAGCGCCTTGTCGAGTTTTCCGATTTTTGATTGCCGGTCGTAGGCGTATTCGCGTTCCGCATCGGTGTGGTGGACGAGACCGGCAAAGCGCGCGCCCGCGCCTGCAGCCGTCCATTGCAGCATCTGCAGATCGCCGTCGGAGTTGCCGAACGCGAAGATCGGACGACGCCCGATGAAGCGGTTGATGCCGACCGGCTTGCCCGGGCCGTCGTCGACGAATTCGATCTTTGCCGTCTTGAGCAGTGACGGCTTGCCGCTCGCATCGATCTGAAATGTGACAACGCCGGACGAGCCGACCACCTGCTCGGGCGGAATGCCGTAGATTTTTTCCATCCATGGCCGCATGAATTCGACGCCGCCGCCGGAGACCACAAAAGTCTTGAAGCCATTGGCGCGCAAATAAGCCAGCAGTTCCAGCATCGGCTGGTACACGAGATCGGTGTAGGGACGGTTGAAGCGTGGATGGCGCGCGTCGACGGTCCAGTCCAGCACGGCCTTGCTAAACTCGTCCGTCGTCATGCCGGCGTGGGTCGCCGCCATGATCTGCAGCATCCCCTTCTCACCGGTCGCGGCGAGCGCCTCCATGTCCTTGTTGAGGAGCGCCTTGAACGGCTGCGTCGAATTCCATTCCGGGTGCTGCGGCGCCATTGCCTTGATGCGATCGAATGCGAAGGCGACCTGGAAATAGACCGGTTGCTCGCACCACAACGTGCCGTCATTATCGAAGGTCGCAATGCGCTGCTCGACCGGAACAAAGTCGACGCCGCCCGGCGTCGTGACGCGGGAGACAAAATCGATGATGGATTTCTTGACCGCGCCGCCGTTCCAGGAAGGAAGCGGATCGCTTTGGGCCGACACGCCGGCGCAGGCGATCACGACAAAACTGACAGCGAGCAGCGTCACGACAAATGATCGTCGAACAATGAACGCTGCAAAAACAAACATGTCAAACCTCTAATTGAGGTTGCGAGGATACAAGTCATACCGGCCCGTCCTCGGGCGAGCCAGCATGTGCGCGCCGAACTCAGCGCTGCTGGAGGCGCTGATCGATCATCCTGTTCAGATTGCCGCGAATCCGGTCGAGATCCAGCCCCTCCGTCAACGCCTTTTTCTGCTTCATGCTGTCCAGCGTGCTTTCCATGATGTTCGCCGGGTTGAAGCTTGGCGGGAACGAACGTGGCGGAAACTCCTTGAATGTCGCTATGAACTTGAAGACCTCCTCGTTCATTCCGTAGACGTTTCCGACGTGATTTATGATCCAGTCCCAGTAGGTGTTGGAGGTGAAGTCGGCCCGCTCAAACGGGTCCTGCATCAGGTTGAACATTTTTTGCAGGCGAAGCGTCGTGAACGGCTCGGCCCAGAGCCCCATCGTGCCTTGCATGCGCTGTTCGGAAAACACGTACTTGTAGTCTCCCCACCGCATGCCGACGAGGAGGCCGTCATCATCGGCATAGAAGAACTTGTCGCGGGCGCTCTTGGTGCCGTTGTTGTTGGCCGCGGTGCCGCTGACGTTGCGCAGGAATTGGGACTGGTCGTACCCGTCGAGGTGGACCTTGTAACTGACGCCGTTCGCGGCGTAGCCCGCCATGAGCTTGTTGACGATGTCGGGCTCGCCCGCAACGGCGCAGAACGTGGGAATCCAGTCGTTGTGGCTCATGATTTCATTGCTAACCGTGCCGGGCTTGATGGCGGCCGGCCAGCGCACCAGGCACGGCACCCGAAAGGCGCCTTCCCAGTTGGTGTTCTTCTCGCTGCGGAACCAGGTCATGGCGCCGTCCGGCCAGGTGTTCATGTGTGGTCCATTGTCGCTGGAGTAGACCACGATGGTGTCGTTGGTGACGCCCATGTCATCGAGCGCCTTGAGCAAGGCGCCGACGGTATCGTCGTGCTCTTCCATGCCGTCGATATATTCGCTATCCCCGTGGGTGTAGCGACCGCGATGATCGGTGCGGACGTGGGTGCGCAGGTGCATACGTGTCGCGTTGAACCAGACAAAGAACGGCTTGCCCGCCGTCTGTTGGCGCTTCATGAAGTCGATCGCCGCGGCCGAAGTCTCGTCGTCGACCGTCTCCATGCGCTTCTTGGTCAGCGCTCCGGTGTCCTCGATGGTTTGCTTGCCGACCTTGCCAAAGCGCGGATCGACCGTGGGATCATCGCTGTCGGTGGCCTTGCATTTGAGAACACCGCGTGGACCGTATTTCGCGAGATAGGCGGGGTCCTTCGGATAATCGGGCAGTTCCGGCTCCTCCTCCGCATTGAGATGATAGAGATTGCCGTAGAACTCATCGAAGCCGTTCACGGTTGGCAGCGATTCGTTGCGGTCACCGAGATGGTTTTTCCCGAATTGCCCGGTACCGTAACCAAGGTTTTTGAGCAGACCGCCGATCGAGGGATCAAGCTGGCTCATGCCCATCGGCGCTCCGGGGAAGCCAACCTTGGTGAGGCCGGTACGAATGCCGTGCTGCCCGGTGAGGAAGGCCGCGCGTCCGGCGGTGCACGACTGCTCGCCATAGTAATGCTGCAGCTTGAGGCCCTCGCGGGCGATGCGATCGATGCTCGGGGTCTCGTAGCCCATCAGGCCACCCGAATAGGCGCTGATGTTGGCAATGCCGATATCGTCACCCCAGATCACGAGGATATTGGGTTTGCGGCCGGATGGTGGAGGTGGAGTCGCTGCGGGGGAAGCCGGCGCGGCCTTTTGCGCCTGCGCCAGCGCGCCGGAGGTTATCGTCGCCGCCGCCATCAGCGCCGACGAGCCAAGCAGGATCTTGCGGCGGCTGAGTGCGCGGTCTTCCGTCTCGTTCAATGAAGCTTCGTGCCGGTCTTGCTCCTTGGTGTCGTCGGGCATGCTGCGCTCCTTCTTCACTGTGAGGACTGACAATTATTCCGTGGCTGGAGTCCTCTTCACGCAACGGAATCCGACGTGACTGGTTGAGGTATCGACGGCCTCGGCGTGCCGCGCCGCAGGCCGGTAGCGGCGGCAATAGTTCGGCGCGCAGAGATGCGAGCCGCCCTTGATGACCTTGCGCGGAATTTTGATATTGGGCTGGCGCGGATCGAAGCTCGTCTCTTCGCGGCCGCCGCGCGGGTTTTCGGGAATGCAGCAGGCCTTCGGCGCATCGGCCGCGTGCTTCGGCGCATACCAGTCCGAGGTCCATTCCCAGACATTGCCGATCATGTCGTGCAGGCCGTAGCCGTTCGGTGGAAACGCCGTTACCGGCGAGGTGCGTTCGTAGCCATCGGCGTTCAGGTTCTGCGCGGGAAATTCGCCCTGCCAGGTGTTGGCCATGTGCATGCCACCGGGCGTTAATTCATCGCCCCAGCCGAATTCGGCACCGTCGAGGCCGCCGCGTGCGGCGAATTCCCATTCGGCCTCGGTCGGCAGGTCTTTTCCTGCCCATTGCGCATAGGCGAGCGCGTCGGCAAACGACACGTGCACGACCGGATGGTTGTCGTGCGTATTGATATTGCTTTTCGGTCCATAGGGGTGGCGCCAGTCCGCCCCCTTCATGAAATCCCACCACTGGCTCCAGTCGCGCAGATTCGCCACGCGCGGCGGCGGCGAGAATACCAGCGAGCCGGCATAGAGCATGTGTGGCAGCGCGCCGGGGTAATATTTCGGGTCGGGCGGAATCTCGGCGGATGTCCGGTGGCCGGTCGCCTTGATGAAAGCCTTGAATTGACGGTTCGTCACCGGCGTGCGGTCGATCGAGAAATCATCGACCGTCACCCGATGCACCGGCGCCTCTTCGGGATAATGATCGCCCGACCCCATGCGGAACGTGCCGCCGGAAATTTGGACCATATCGCCGATCCGGTTATCCCCGGATGGCTGCTCGTTCCTGCCGATATCGTCCCTCAGCAACGTCATGGCATGTGCGCCAATTCAATTTGAGAAGTCCTGTTGCGGTATACGTCCCAAAAACCCTGCGTTCGATTCAGACCGGCGTGGAACCAGCAGTCATCGGGTGCCGACAGTGCGCCAACCCATCATGCTGGGCGAATGGCTGTTGCTAGAGCCAGAGTCATTGTCAAATCGTATTTTCGAAAACCGTTCCATATTTCATCCTTGGGTTGCACTGCGCGATCGATCGGTCAGAAATCCTTCCCTATTTTCGCTGCCCGAAGCTTCGAAGCGAGATCAGAACATCGCGCTGACACGGCGCACGTTTTCGGAAATTGTCTCGAAACACTCAATTCCTGCACGAAAACAGTGCACGGCAATCATTGATCAATCGATTTCACCGCGTGCAAAGTTTTTCGATAATTCGAATGAAAGCGGCGCGATAGCCACAGTATGCAATTTCTTGATCGCCTAAAAGTAGAACTGCTGTTGTCGGGTCGAAATGTCGCATGAGTAATCGGACTGAAATTTGCGATCGTGTATCTTGCTTTCGGAAATGGAGGTGAGCAAATGCGACAATATCGCATCGCCGCACTCGCTGCCGCAGCGGCGCTTTGCTTCAGCCAAAATCCCGCGAAGGCCGCCGAAGGCGGCATCGGCGCCTATCTGATGGGATCGCGCTCAAATGGCGCGGGGATCACGCCGCCTCCCGGCGTCTACTTCGAGGACGACACGTACTTCTACGACGCCAAGATCGGCGGCGGAAAATCGCTGCCGTTCGGCGGACTGCTGGTCGCCAATGTCTCGACGCAGTCGTGGCTCAACCTTCCGACCACGCTGTGGGTCACACCCGCCAAGATACTTGGCGGGGATCTGGCGTTCTCGCTGACGTCGTCGGTTGGCGAACCGCGCGTCGGCGCCAGCCTGCTGGTCAATTCGCCGCGCTTCGGTCCAATCGGTCTCAACGTTACCGACGACCACACCAACCTGAGCGATTTCTTCATCCAGTCTTATCTCGGATGGCAGGCCGGTAACTTTCACTGGCAATTTGGGATCGGGGGCGTTGCGCCCTCGGGCACCTATGTCGCGGGGCAACTCTCAAACGCGTCGCTCAATCGTCCGGCGGTCGATCTGTTCGGCACGCTGACCTGGCTTGATCCCGCGATCGGTTGGGATCTATCTACCGCCGCTGGGTTTACGTTCAATCAGCCGAACACCGCCACCAACTATACCACCGGTGACGAATTCCATCTGGAGTGGGCGGCAACCAAATACATCACAAAGCAATTTACGCTGGGCCTGGTCGGCTATTATTACCAGCAATTCACGCCCGACTCCGGCCTCGGCGCGGTCCTCGGAGGATTTGAAGGACGTGTCGTGGCGCTCGGCGGATCAATCGGCTACACGTTCGAACTCGGCAAACTGCCGGTCTCGACGCGCCTGAAAGTCTATCGCGAGTTCGACGCCGTCAATCATCTGGAGGGAACATCGGGTTTCTTCTCGGTGTCAGTGCCGCTGGGCATCGATAGCTCCGTCGCGACCGTCGATGCGGGCAGATCCGTCAAAGCCAAATTACAGTGATTGCACCCGCTGCCTTGCGAAAACTGCCAGCCCGCGGGACCGCGACAAACGTCGTAGATCGCCAAGGTCCGCCGTCATTGTTCGACCTCCCGCACAGCCTGTTCCGATTGCGCCCTATTATCGCGCGGGCTGATGCGCCGTACATAGCCGGTGGAACAGAGGAGAGTGACCATGATCGACATCAGCAAAGCCGGAACGTTCGCGCTTGGCGGCCGCGTGGTGAAGCGGCTCGGCTATGGCGCGATGCAACTGGCCGGACCGGGCGTGTTCGGGCCGCCGAAAGACCGCAAGAGTGCCATCGCGGTGCTGCGCGAGGCGGTGGCGAGCGGTGTCAATCACATCGACACCAGCGACTTCTACGGTCCGCACGTCACCAATCAGCTGATCCGCGAGGCATTGCATCCTTATCCCACCGATCTCGTCATCGTCACCAAGATCGGCGCCCGGCGCGGCAATGACGCCTCATGGATCCCGGCGTTCTCGCGCGGGGAATTGATTGCGGCTGTCCACGACAATTTGCGCAATCTCGGCCTCGATGCGCTCGATGTGGTCAATTTGCGCTGCATGTTCGGCATCCATGGACCCGCCGAGGGATCGATCGAGGCGCCGCTGACGGTGTTGGCCGATCTGCAGCGACAGGGCCTGGTGCGTCACATCGGGCTCAGCAACGTCACGGCTGCGCAGATCGCGGAAGGGCGTCGGATCTGCGAAATCGTATGTGTGCAGAATCTCTATAATCTGGCGCATCGCGACGACGACGCACTGATCGACGAACTGGCGGACGCCGGCACGGCCTATGTGCCGTTCTTCCCGCTCGGCGGCTTCACGCCGCTGCAATCGACCACCTTGTCGGATGTCGCCACGAGATTAGGCGCCACGCCGATGCAGGTGGCGCTCGCCTGGCTACTCCAGCGCGCGCCCAACATCCTGCTGATCCCCGGCACCTCATCGCCGCAACATTTGCGTGAAAATCTCGCCGCGGCCGATTTGAAACTGACGCGCGACACGGTGGCCCTGCTGGATCAGATCGCGGCCGACACGGTGCCAGCTTGAGGCGTCCGAGAGCGCGAGGATTATTGATCGAATCGGCCGCGATTTCCCTTCACCTCTCCCGTTGGGAGAGGTCGGCGCGTAGCGCCGGGTGAGGGGTTATCGCCTCTCGTTTGAAATAAGAGCCCTCACCCGATTTGCACCGGACGATGCTTCGCATCGCCGGGAGCAAATCGACCTCTCCCCACCGGGGAGAGGTGAAGGGAGCGCACGGATAGCCCCGACTCATCCAATGTCATCCCGCTCTAGCTATCCGATAGCGAGGAGTCATGCCGGGAGCGGCCCCTCGATCCCTTGAACTTCACGCACCGCGTCGCGAGTGGCGATCCGCGCGTGATGCGCGACCAGGTTCGGGTAGGCGCGGATGTCAAAACCAACACGGGGTGCCCAGCCTGTGATCGCATACAAGCCCACGTCGGCGATGGAGTAGTCCTCGCCCAGGAGATAATCGTGCGTCGACAAATGCTGGTCGACAAAGGCGAAGCGCGCCTTCAGCCGCTCGCGGAAAACATCCTTCGCTCGCTCGTCCAGTGCCGTGTAGAACAGCGGGCCAAGAGCTCCCTTGTGCAGCTCGCTGGAGAGGAAATTCAGCCAGGCCTGCAGCCTCGCCCGCGCGACGGTTCCGTGCGCCGGCGCGAGCTTTCCGGCTCCATCGCGGTCCGCGATGTACTGGGCGATCGCGGCGGCCTCAAGAAGCACGCCGCCATCATCGAGCACCAAGGCCGGTACGTAGCCCAGCGGGTTTATCGCGTGGTAGTCCTCGCCATCCGCCGTCTTCTTGCTGGCTTCATCAATCCTTACGGCGACAAACGAAAGACCACTCTCGATCAAGGCGACATGGGGCATCAGCGATATGGTGCCCGGCGCGTAGTATAGCTTCATGTAGGCATCTTCCTGCGCCTCCCGGTCAACCGACGTTCAGGTGGCCTGTTTGCCGGGCGGACGTTAATGCGCGCAGGTCGAGATGCCAATCCGACCTCCTGTTGCGCTGCTTCCGCATGCCCAATATCGCGCCATAACGCTTGACCTGAAGGCGCTGGCCGCCGTAATTGCGGCTGCCGTGGAAATTTCTTCTCGATTGTCCCCTGATTCGAAGTCATTCATTCCCGACTCGCGCCGGGCGTGGATGCGGCTTGCCGTGGCTGTGCTGATCGGCGCGTTGGGCAGCGTCGGGATGTGGTCGGTGGTGGTCGCGCTGCCGACGGTGCAGGTGGAGTTCGCGGCGAGCCGTGGCACCGCGTCGCTGGCCTATACGCTGGCGATGCTCGGCTTCGGGTCCGGCGCGGTGCTGACCGGAAAGATCGCCGACCGCTACGGCATCGTCACCGCGATCGGGCTCGGCATCGGCATCCTCGGCCTCGGTTATATCGGCGCCGCAACCTCGTCGTCGATCTGGCAGTTCATCCTGGTGCATTTCGCCATCGGTCTCGGTTCGTCCGCGACCTTCGGTCCGCTGATGGCGGAAGCCTCGCACTGGTTCGACCGTCACCGGGGCCTCGCGGTCGGCATCGCCGCCAGCGGCAATTACATCGGCGGCTCGATCTGGCCGCCGCTGTTGAACTGGGCCATGCAGTCGTTCGGCTGGCGCACCACCCACATCGCGGTCGGCATCTTCACCGCAATTGCGATGACGCTGGCGCTGGCGATGTTGCGCCTGCTGATGGGGGCGGGGGTGCGGCGCAGCCACGTCAATGCGGCGCAGCCGCGGGTCGATTTGCGGTTGTCGACCAACGCGCTGACGGCGATCCTGTCGATCGCGGGCGTCGGCTGCTGCGTCGCGATGTCGATGCCGCAGGTCCACATCGTCGCCTATTGCGGCGATCTCGGTTACGGCGTGACGCGGGGCGCCGAAATGCTGTCGCTGATGCTAGGCTTCGGGATCGTCAGCCGCATCGGTTCCGGATTTCTCGCCGACCGGATCGGCGGCATCGCCACCTTGCTGATCGGCTCGCTGGCGCAGGGCTTTGCGCTGTTGTTCTATCTGTTCTTCGACAGCCTGACCTCGCTCTACCTGATCTCGGCGATGTTCGGCCTGTTCCAGGGCGGCATCGTGCCGAGCTACGCCATCATCGTGCGCGAGGCGATGCCGGCGCAGGAAGCCGCGACCCGCGTCGGTATCGTGATCTTCGCGACCGTAATCGGGATGTCGTTCGGCGGCTGGGTGTCCGGCGTAATCTTCGACGCCACCGGCTCCTACGCCGCGGCGTTCTTGAACGGGCTGGGCTGGAATGCGCTGAATATCACCATCGTGACGGCGCTGCTGCTTCGCGCGCGGCAGCGGTTGGTGCTGGCGTAAGACGGGGACACGTCGTCTCGGCATTCCGCCGGGACACACCGGAACCGTCATCCTGAGGAGCGGCCATTTGGCCGCGTCTCGAAGGATGGTGTTCGCGGCCATCCTTCGAGACGCGCGCAAGAGCGCGCTCCTCAGGATGACGTCGGTGATTGCTTCGTAGGCTCGTTCATCGGGACGACGGTTGTTACACCGCTTGCCCGGCCTTGATCAGCACGCAGCCGATGATCTTCAGGCTGCCGTCGGGCTGCTGCTCCAGCGTGTACAGCGCTTCCCAGGCTTCGCCGTCGGCATCGAGGATGTGAACGCGCTGCGCGATCTTGCCGTCCGCGACCTGGGCCTCGCCGAATTCAAAACTCTTGTGGCGATACACCGGGGCGTAGTTTCGCTGCACCATCGACAGGAAAATATCGGGCTGGTGGAACATGCCCTGGATCGCGGGCGCGGCGTAGGAATAGGCGGTCGCCGCATCGTCGCGGCCGAACGCTTCGACCTGCGAGGTGATGATGCCTTGCGCCGTGGCGAGGTCATTTCCGGCGCGGGCAGGGGCGGCAAGGCCGATCAGCAAGGCGGCGAGCAAAACGAAGGCGCGCATGACATGGCTCCCGGTTGGTTGGCTGTCCCAGCCCATCTTTCCAGTGCGTCTTCGGCAAAAGCTATACCCGCGCCGCGATATCCGCAAACAGCTAGCCAGGTCCAGCTTGATCCCGGGTCTGCGATGGAACGCCGCGCAGGTTCACCGTCGCGTCCCCCGCAGGTTTTCCTTGGCTTCGGCATTGCCGAGCGCCGCCGCCTTCTCGAACAATTGCAGCGCCTTCCTGTTATCGCGGGCGACGCCGTAGCCGTTGGAGTAGAGCACGCCAAGTCCGTTGATGGCGGCGTCATTGCCGAGGGCCGCACCCTGCTCGTAGAAGCGGCGTGCCGCGTCGTAGTCGCGCGGAACGCCGTCGCCGTGCATATACATTAGCCCGAGATTGTTCATCGCCGAAGGCTCGCCGGCCTTGGCCGCGGTCTCGTAAAGCTGGCGCGCTTGCGCGCCATCCTTTTTCACCCCGTGTCCGGTTTCATATTGCCAGCCGAGATCGACCATGCCGATCGGCTCGCCCGCATCCGTCGCCTTCTGGTACCAGCGCGCCGCCTCGACATTGTTCACCGGCGTGCCGGATCCGCCTTCGTAGAGCGCGCCGATATTGTTCATCGCCATCGCGTAACCCGCCGCGGCAGCCTGCTCGTAGAGACGCCGCGCTTCGGCATAATCCTTTTGCCCGGTCGCCACGCGGCCGGCTTCGAACACGAAGCGCATTACGTCGGGATAACGCTGCATCGCGTCTTTGCAGGCGGGGCCGGCCGCCGTGACATTGATCTTGTCGACCTCGAGGCCCGGCAGCTTCCAGCCATGCCCAGTATCGTAGGGCATCGCCGCCAACCGGTCGCAGTCGACGACGAGACCCTGCCGCAGCGGATCGTCCGGTGGCGAGAACCGCAGCTCTTGCGTGGATGCGGGCGTGGTCGCGACCGGCGCACCGCCCGGCGTCAGCGACGCTTGCTTGGGTTCGGCGGGCGGCAGCTCCGGCTTGCCGGCGAAATAGAAACTGCCGGTGATGGGCGAAGAGGACAGCCACGGCAATTGCTGGCCGCCGGTTGCCTTGTCCACCGCGAGGCCGACCTCGTTGAAGGTCTTGAACAGCCCGTAGCCGGGCTTCTGCATCGCCTCGGCCAGCGCCTTGGTGTAGGGACTGTGACCATCGGTGCCATCGAGCGAAACGCTGCGCGGCTGGGTCGCGAACGAGATCAAGGTCCCGACCGGGGCCGGCATCTGCGCCAGTCCGCCGGTTCTCGAGCGGACGCCGTGGCCGCCGAACGGATTGTCGCGGCAGGCGTCGAGCAAGACCAGATTGATCCTGGTGCCGGATTTTTCCAGCCCGTCGAGAATGTCCGATGTCGAGACCATCTGCATGAAGACATCGGCTTCGTCCTGCGGATGGGCATCGACCGGCACCAGATAGTTCAGCCCGTGGGTCTCCACGCCATGGCCGGCGTAGTAAAACAGCGCGACATCGGCGCCGACCAATTGTGCCCTGAATTCCTGCAGACTGGCGTCGAATCCGGCCTTGTCGAGATCGAGCCGGGCGCCGCCGCCGACCACGAAAAAGCCGAGCGACAGCAGCGTATCCGACATCAGTTTGGCATCGCTGTCGGGATTAAGCAGTTTGGGCACGGCCTGATAGGCCGAATTGCCGATCACCAGCGCCACGCGTTTTTCGGCTTGGGCTGTGGACACCCCGGCGCACAGCAAAAGTGCCGCGACGATCCATCGCGACATGATGCCGATCCGACCAGCCATGACACATCTCTCCCCAGCGGGCAAAAATCCAGGCGCTTCAAATCAAGTGCTGGAAATTCAAGTCCTTGAAATCAAGCGCCTGAAATCGAAGCGCTTAAATTCCAGCTGACCATTGGTCTCGGCTCGCGGCCGATTGGTTCGATGGCCGTCGGCCGCTAATGCGGCTTGGCGTTGGTGCCGATCGCCGCCATCGTCCGGGTCACGCGCTTGGCGACCATGCTGGCCGTCAACGCCGCGTACTTCTTGAAATGTTCGGAAGCCCGGTGCGTCTTGAAGGCGGCTTCGTTGTCATAGACCTCATAGAGAAACAGATGGTTCGGATCATCCGCGAGAGCCAGGATATCGAATTGCCGGCAGCCGGGCTCCTGAATCGCGGCCAGGCTGTTTTCCTTGATCGCGGCCAAATAGTTGTCCCGCTCGGCCGGCACGATGTCGAGATCGACCGCGTTGACGTAGAGACCGCCGGATTGGGCGACCGCGCGCTGGCCCGACAGCGGAAGCAGCATCGCCACCGCGGCGCAGGCGGCGATCGAGATCCAGAGTGATTTTTTCATTGAAGCGCTCCCGGTTACTGGCTTGTTTTTGTTGACGGGCCAGCCTGCCGCGCGCGCCCGATTTTGTCGAGCGCCGGATCGCAGGTCGTGCTCAGAACGTCGGCGGAGTGCAGGCGCTGATGACTTCGCATGCTTTGGCGCCGACGCAGCGAAATCGATGCGGGCGGCGGCTTTCGAAATAATAGGCGTCGCCGGGGTCGAGGATGCGGCGCTCGTCGTCGACGGTGACCTCGAGCCGGCCCGAGACCACGATGCCGCCTTCCTCGCCGGCGTGAACCAGCGGCACCCGGCCGGTGTCGCTGCCCGGCTCGTAGCGCTCTTTCAGAATCTGCAAGCTGCGGCCGAACAGATTGTCGCCGATCTGGCGGTAGGAGATCGGCTTCTTGCCGATCTCGGTCAATTCGTCGGATCGATAGAACGCCTTGCGCGGCCGCTCCGGCTCGATCGCGAAGAATTCCGCGAGCCCCATCGGAATGCCGTCGAGGATGCGCTTGAGCGCGCCGACCGACGGGTTCATCTGGTTGGATTCGATCAGCGAGATCGTCGAATTGGTCACGCCGGAGCGCTTCGCAAGCTCGCGTTGCGACAGCTTGTGCCGACTGCGAACGAACCGCAGCCGTCCGCCGATATCGACGCTCATTGGAAATCCCTGTTGCAGGTGTTTCGGATCGAACAAATATGGACCGATCGTATCAATAAAATCAATGGGTTGCAGGAGCGCAGAAAAGGACTTGTTGTGTCTTCGCAAGCGTGATCCGGCTAGCCTGAGAGCTTTGGCTGCCAACCCAGGAGTGTCACCGTGACCGTTCATCAGAAGCCGAACACCCTGCAGCTCGATTCGTTCTGGATGCCGTTCACGGCCAACCGGCAGTTCAAGGCGGCGCCCCGGATGTTCGCGTCCGCCGAGGGCATGCATTACACCACCGTCGACGGCCGCAAGGTGATCGACGGCTCGGCCGGACTGTGGTGCGTCAATGCCGGCCATGGCCGCCGCCAGATCGCCGCCGCCGTCGAACGTCAGTTGATGTCGCTCGACTTCGCGCCCTCGTTCCAGATGGGCCATCCGATCGCGTTCGATTTCGCCGAAAGGCTGGCCGCGATCGCGCCGCAAGGGCTTGATCGGGTGTTCTTCACCAATTCGGGTTCGGAATCAGCCGATACCGCGCTGAAGATCGCGCTGGCCTATCAGCGCGCCGCCGGCCAGCCGACCCGGACCCGCCTGATCGGCCGCGAGCGTGGCTATCACGGGGTCGGTTTCGGCGGCATGTCGGTCGGCGGCATCGTCAACAACCGCCGTGCCTTCGCGACCCATCTGCCCGGCGTCGATCATATCGTCCATACCCATGATCTCGCGCGCAACGCCTTCTCCAAGCAATTGCCGCCCCATGGCGCCGAGCTCGCCGACGATCTCGAACGGCTGGTGGCGCTGCATGGTGCCGAGACCATCGCCGCCGTTATCGTCGAGCCGGTTGCCGGCTCGACCGGCGTGCTGGCACCGCCGCAGGGTTATCTGCAACGGCTGCGCCAGTTGTGCGACAAGCACGGCATCCTCTTGATCTTCGACGAAGTCATCACCGGCTTCGGCCGGCTCGGTACGCCGTTCGCCGCCAATTATTTCGGCGTGACCCCCGATCTGATGACGACGGCCAAGGGCATCACCAACGGCACCGTGCCGATGGGCGCGGTGTTCGCCAGCCGCAAGATTCACGATGGCCTGATGACCGGGCCCGAGAGCCAGATCGAGCTGTTCCACGGCTATACTTATTCGGCGCATCCGGTGGCCTGCGCCGCCGGCCTTGCGACCCTCGATATCTACGAGGACGAGGGATTGTTGACGCGCGGCGCCTCGCTCGCCGGGTATTGGAGCGATACATTCCATCAGCTCAAGGGCCTGCCGAACGTGATCGATATCCGCACCGTCGGCCTGATGGGCGCGGTCGAGCTCTCGCCGCGCAAGGATGCGCCGGGCGCGCGCGGCTATGATCTGATGGTCGATTGCTTCAACCGCGGTCTTTATTTCCGCCAGAGCGGCGATGCCGTCGCGCTGTCGCCGCCCTTGATCGTCGAGCGCAGCCATATCGACGAGATGGTCTCGATCCTCGGCGACGCCATCAAGCGCGTGGCCTGATCCTTGCTCGCTGGAGCATGATCCGGAAAAGTGGAAACCGGTTTTCCGGAAAGATTATGCTCAGACAACAAGCTAGAGCGGGATGACGATTCGAAGATAAGTCATCCCGCTCTAGGACTTGAAGCGGCCGCGCAACGATGCTGCGGCAGGAGTGCGGTAAATCGTGAAAGTCCTTGTTCTCGGCAGCGGCGTTATCGGCGTCACGTCCGCTTATTACCTCGCGCGCGCCGGCCACGAGGTGACGGTGGTCGACCGTCAGCCAAAGCCTGCGCTCGAGACCAGTTTTGCGAATGCGGGCGAAGTATCGCCCGGCTATTCCTCGCCCTGGGCCGGTCCCGGCGTGCCGGTCAAGGCGATCAAATGGCTGTTGATGCGGCACGGCCCGCTGGTGATCTGGCCGAAGCTCGATCCGGTGATGTGGATCTGGCTGCTCAAGCTGCTGCGCAACTGCACCGAGGCGCGCTACGCCGTCAACAAGAGCCGGATGATCCCGATCGCCGAATACAGCCGCGACTGCCTGCGCGCGCTGCGCGCCGAGACCGGCATTCACTATGACGAGCGCAGCCGCGGCACGCTGCAACTGTTCCGCAAACAGGCGCAGCTCGACGGCACCGCCGGCGACATCGCGGTGCTCAAGCAATATGGCGTGCCCTACGAGGTTCTCGATCGCGACGGTTGTATCGCCGCCGAGCCCGCGCTTTCGGCGGTGAAGGACAAGTTCATCGGCGGCATGCGGCTGCCGCAGGATGAGACCGGCGACTGCCACATGTTTACCGAGGCATTGGCGGCGGAGGCAGCCAAGCTCGGCGTGCAGTTCAAGCTCAATACCACGATCGAGCGGCTGATCGCGGACGGCTCGAAGATTGCCGGCGTCGTCACCAGCGCCGGGCGGTTGCAGGCCGACGCCTATGTCGTTGCGCTCGGCAGCTGGTCGCCGCGGCTGCTCCGGCCGCTCGGCATTTCGCTGCCGGTCTATCCCATCAAGGGCTATTCGATCACGGTGCCGATCATCGACGCCGACGCAGCCCCGGTGTCCACCGTGATGGACGAGAGCTACAAGGTCGCGATCACGCGGCTCGGAGATCGGATCCGGGTCGGTGGCACCGCGGAAATCTCCGGCTATTCCAACCGGCTCGACGCGGCGCGGCGGGCGACGCTCGATCATTCGCTGACCGATATGTTTCCGCGCGGTGGCGACCTTGCCAAGGCCAGTTTCTGGAGCGGCTTGCGCCCGATGACGCCCGACGGCCCGCCGGTGATCGGTGCCACCCGTTACGGCAATCTGCATCTCAACACCGGCCATGGCACGCTGGGCTGGACCATGGCCTGCGGCTCGGCGCGCGCGCTGGCCGATCTGTTGTCGGGCAAGAAGCCCGACATCGACACCGCCGAGCTCGCGCTCAGCCGCTACGACCACCGGTTCGGTTAGGACGAGCAGCTCAAGGAGCCAGGTGAATGCAGACGGACCCGTTACTCGCCGACTACGAGATATCAACCGACGTTGATCGGCTGGACGTCGAGGTCATTCACACATTCCTGGCGGAGGACAGCTATTGGTCGCGCGGTGTCCCGCGATCGATCGTGGAACGCGCAATCGCGAACTCGCTTTGCTTTGGTGTGTACCATCGCGCCGGGCAGGTCGGATTTGCGCGCGTCGTGACCGACAGATCGACGTTCGCGCTGCTGGCTGACCTGTTCATCCTTAGGCAATATCGCGGCAAGGGTCTGTCGAAATGGCTGATGCGTTGCGTCGTCGGACACCAGGATCTGCAAGGTCTGCGGCGCCTGCTTCTGCTGACGTCCGACGCGCACGGTCTGTACAGCCAGTTCGGGTTTGAACCACTCGGAAACCCGTCCCGCTTCATGGAAGTGCTTCGGCCGGACGTCTACCGAACTGTGTCGAGCTAATCCGCCTCCGCGACCGCTTCGCTCCAGGGCTGGAACGGCTCGGTGGCGCCGCTGTTGGTGGAGCCATCGCGCAGCACGAGGCTCGGACAGGCGAACTTCATCGGCAGGGTTTGGATGCGGGCCGCTTCGTAGTCGAAGCGGTCACTCAAGGCTTGCCGCGTGGCCGCCGGCAGCCGCACGTCGCCGATCACGACCGCGCCTTCGCTGGCATCGATGCGCGGCTGATGGATCGCCGCATCGAGATCCATGCCGTAGTCCATCACAAAGGACAATAGCTGCATCACCGCCGGCAGGATGCGCCGGCCGCCGGAGGCGCCGACCGCGAACCGCCGGCCATCGGCGGCCTGCGCCAGCACCGGGGTGTAATTGGTCAGGCAGCGCTTGCCCGGCGCCAGCGCGTTGGTGCTGCCCGGCGTCGGGTCGAACCACATGATGCCGTTGTTCATGGTGATGCCGGTTTGCGGCGTCACGAATTTCGAACCGAAGGTCGACAGCAGCGTTTGCGTCACCGCCGCCATGTTGCCGTCGCGGTCGATCACGGAAAAATGCGTGGTGCAGGACGGCGCCAGATGTTCGGCACCGAGCGCGCGCCTGCCGTCGGCATCGCCCATATCCTGCAACCGCTCGCGATAGGCCGATTGCAGGGCCAGCGCGTAATTGGTGTAGGCCGATGCGTCTGGTCCACCCTTCGCGGGCTCGAAATCCTGTTGCAGCAGGCGCAGCGCGTGCGCCAGCGTCGGTCCGGCGGTGAGCTCCGGTGTCGCGAACACCTTGCCGCCGCGATACGGGATCGCCAGCGGCTCGCGCAGATGGGCTTGGAAAGCGCCGAGGTCTTCGACCGAGAGCGCGCCGCCGGCCGCCCTTATGTCGGAGGCGATGCTGCGCGCGAGATCGCCGGTGTAGAAATCGCGCGGGCCTTCCGCCGCCAGATGCGACATCGTCGCCTTGAGCCTGTCCTGCGGCAGACGCACGCTGGAGCGGATGCCCCATGGCGCATTCGGCGGCAGGCCATCGACGAGATAGGCCGCGGCACTTGCGGGGTAACGTCGCAGGTCGGCCGCGGAGCTTGCGATCATTAGGGTGGTCCACCAATCCACCGCGAGACCTTCACTGGCCAGCCTGACGCTGGGCCGCAGCAATTCCTGCCAGGGCATTTTGGCGTGGCGACGATGCGCTTCTTCCATGCCGGCGACCACGCCGGGCACCGCGACCGAGCCGGGACCGTGCAGGTTGCGATCGTCCTTGACCCGCGCCCATGGGAAGAGGTCGGAGACCGTGCCGTCGCCGGTCAGCGGATAGTCGTCGACGCGCAGGCTATCCGGTGCGCGCATGCCGTAATCGATCACCTCGAAGCGATTTTCGCGAGCGCGGTACAGCACCATCGCGCCGCCGCCGCCGAGGCCGCTCATCCACGGCTCGAGCACCCCGAGCGCGAACGTGGTCGCGACCACCGCATCGACGCAGTCGCCGCCGGCCGCGAGCACCTCAGCGCCGACCTCGGCGGCCTTGCGCGATTGCGCGGCAACGATGCCGCCCGTGGAGACCTTGGCCGGCTTGCGGATCTGCAGGGCGTTGGAGAACTGGTCGCGCATGATGGTCTTTGCTCCGCCTTTTTGGCTGTTGGCCGGCCTTGCTCCCTGCATAGAGCCGCCGCCGTCATCAGGCAAGATCGCGGAATTGGCGGGCAGGCCGGCGTTTGACGATGGGTGGTTTGGCGTTCTACCGTTGCGGTCGCCGGGCGATGACTTCGACCTCGATGGGAGACCGTATTGCGAGATCACAAATGGGATGAGCGATTTATGCTCCTGGCCCACCATTTGGCATCCTGGAGCATCGAGAAGGGAAGGCGCGTCGGCGCCGTCATCGTCGGGCCCGACAACGAAATTCGCTCTACCGGATTCAACGGCTTGCCGCGCGGCGTTCGCGACGATCTGGAAGAACGCCATTCGCGGGTGACCGGTGCGAAATATATCTGGAGCTGCCATGCCGAGCAGAACGCCATCTTCAACGCGGCGCGGGTCGGCGTGGCGCTGAAGGGCTGCTCGATCTACGTGCCCTGGTTCCCCTGCGTGGAATGTACCAAGGCCATCATCCAATCGGGCATCTCCGAACTGATTGCCTATGCGCCCGATCGGCCCAATTCAAACTGGGCGGAGGATTTCTCCATCGCGGGCGCGATGCTGAAGGAAGCCGATATTACCGTTCGGCTGATTCCGAGGCTCGCCGAACTGCCGGACGCCTCCGAGGACGATAGCTGATCGCGCGGGGGCCGTGGGCCTGGACAAACGCAGAGCGTTTGGCCTCGGCATAAGCGCAAAGTCGTTTGGCCTCGGCACAAACGTAAAGTCGTTTGGCCGGAGGTAAGCGACTACTGCGGCGGCTTCAACTCACTCTGCAGCCAGCCTGCCTTTGCCGATTTCATCGGATCGTCGGCAATGACGGTTTCGGTATGATTGCACTTCACGCATTCGAACGTGCGGTAATCGAGACCGGCCGGCCCGGGCTGGATGCCCGCCAGCGCCATGCGGGTTTCGCAACAGGGGCAGCGCGGGTGCTCGACGGGCGAGAGCGCAAACATCGTCGGCGTAACATGCGAGGTCGTCATGGCCGCACCTTATAGACGGTGGAGCAGGATTGAAGTCTAGGCCGTCACCGGAGCCTTGTCTTTCCATTTTGCGACTTAATCCGACAAATCTTTGACGGTGATGTTCAGACCGCATCGCGGCGCTTGGCGCGAGACATTGCCGCGTTGCGAAATATTGCTCGCGCGCCGCGTGCATATGGCCGCCTGCACATGATTGTGAACCCGGGACTTCCGGCGGCGCGTAACGAAACTGCCCGCGCCCGCGAACAGGATCTTGAAGGACGCGACTTCCAGGCGGCCTCTCGCAAGCCATCTTTCAAGCCAAGCAATCTTTCAAGGGACCAAGTGATCCACATGAAAATATCTTTCAACATCGCTGAAAATGGAGCGGGATCTTACCGGTTCCTGGCCATTCTGCGCTGGGTCATGGTGGTGATCTTCGTGTCGTTTGGCATGCAGAAATTCACCCTGCAGTCGGCGCAGGGCATCGTGCAATTCATCAGCAACAGTCCATTCATTTCGTGGCTATCGGCCTTCGGCCTCAGGGGAGAAGCTTATTTCCTCGGGGTTGCCGAGCTGGGTATCGCGGTACTTCTGGTGGCGGGCGCGTTCAGCCCGGTCCTGTCAGCGATCGGCTCGTTGATGGGGATGGTCACTTTCGCCATCACCTGGTCGTTCTTCTTCACGACGCCGGGTGTCGTGGTCTGGAGTTGGTCGACCGACCCGATGGCCTGGAATCTCGCCGGCGAGTTCATCTTCAAGGATATCGTGCTGCTGTGCGTCTGCACCGTGTTGTTCCTGGCGTCGCTGCCGCAATCCGTCGTCCGGTCGCGCTCCAGCTAAGAACGTTTTTGTCAGTCGCCGATGGCCGACTTATTCTTGAGAACGGTGGTTTAGAACATGACGCCGTCTACGCCGGCAAAAGGCCCGCCGCGCGATAGCTGTCGATCAACGAATCATAGAGCGAGATGTCCGAGCGGCTTCTCGCCATCAATTGAGCGCCGGCGATGGCGGCAAAGATGGCGCGCGCCCGCAATTGGCTCTCCTCGACACCGACCACGGCCGCGGCGCACAGCACCCTGCTCAGCCACGCGACGTTGACATCGGCAAAGGCCTGAACCTCTTTCTTCACCGGCTCCGGCAGGTCGTCATATTCGGCAGCCATGAAGCTGCACAGGCACATGCGATTATTGTTCTCGAGCGCCTTGCGAAACGTATCGGGATATCGGCGCAGGCTGTGCAGCGGATCCGGGGATTCGGCCAGCACCGCCTCCAGCGCGGCCGCTGAGTCTTCCCAATAACGCCTCGCGACCGCGGCACCGAGATCGGCTTTGCTCGGGAAGTGATGGTAGATGCTCGCGGCCTTGATACCCACTTCGGCTGCGAGATCGCGGAAATTCAAGCCGCCATAGCCATGCGCCTGCGCGGTCCGCTTGGCCGCCCCCAGGATGGCTTCCTTGGAGTTCGTGCTCATTTTTAGACCTCACAGCCATCGAATCGATTGCCTACCAAGTGACAGATAGACGTTGACAGCAAAGATTTAAAGCCACATACATTATCTACCAACTGACAGGTAGGATAAAGTTCATGAGCATTCACACCAGCAATTCAGAGATCGTCAAATCGGCGGCGATGAAGATTCACGATTGGCCGACCGGCCCTTATCCGGCTCGCGTTCGTATCGCCCTGGCGGAGAAGGAGCTGCAATCGCGCGTCCAGTTCGTGACGGTCCATCTGCGGAAAGGCGAGCACAAGCGGCCTGAATTCCTCGCCAAGAATTACTCGGGCACGCTGCCGGTGCTCGAACTCGACGACGGGACCTTTATTGCCGAATGTACGGCCATTACCGAATATCTCGACGCGCTCGACGGCTCTCCCACGCTCACCGGCCGCACGCCGCGCGAAAAGGGCTTGATCCACATGATGAACAAGCGCGCCGAGTTGGAGCTGCTCGACGCCATCAGTGTTTATTTCCACCACGCCACGCCGGGGCTTGGACCCGACGTCGAGATCTATCAGAACGCCGAGTGGGGTTCGCGTCAACGCGACAAAGCCCTGAGGGGCATGAACTACTTCGACGGCGTGCTGAAGCAGCAGCCGTTCGTCGCCGGTGAACTGTTCTCGATGGCCGACATCACGGTGATCGGAGGTCTGATCTTTGCGGGGCTGGTCGAGCTGCCGGTGCCGGCGCAATGCGAGGCGCTTCAAGCCTGGTACGCAAGGATGCAGCAGCGCCCCAGCGTCAAGAACCGGGTGACGATGTCGGAAGCGTTGACGCTGCCGGCTGGATGATCCGAACAGTCAGGAACCGGAGTGAACGACCGCAACATCGGGTCGGCATCGTCGATCCTCGCCGAAATCCCGGTGAAATAGGGGTGCGAAGCTGTTACGGCCGGTCGCGCCGTCTATCTTATGATGCCAAGCTCGGCGAGCTTTGCTGTGAGGCGTTCGGCCAGTTGTTCTGCCTGCTGGCCTGTCGTGTGCAAATGTATTTCGGGGTTCGCGGGAGCTTCATAGGGGGCATCGAAGCCGGTGAAATTCTTGATCTTGCCGGCTTTGGCTTTCGCGTAGAGGCCCTTGGGATCGCGTCTGGCGCATTCATCAATCGGTGTATCGACGAATACTTCGATGAATTCCCCATCCGGCACCAATCGCCGCAACATCTCGCGATCGGCCGCGTAGGGGGAGATGAAGCAGCACAGCACGATCAGACCGGAATCCGCCAGCAGTTTTGCCACTTCGCCGGCGCGGCGAATATTCTCGACCCTGTCTGCTTCGGTGAACCCGAGGTCGCGGTTGAGGCCGAGGCGCACATTGTCGCCGTCCAGCAGCATGGTGTGATGGCCCGCAGCATGAAGCTGCCGCTCGGCGATGTTGGCAATGGTCGATTTGCCCGCGCCCGACAAGCCGGTCAGCCAGACGATTGCGGGCTTCTGGTGCTTTTGGGCGGCGCGTTCCGCCTTTCCGATCAGCGTCGCCTGCCGATGAAGGTTGGTGCCGCGCCGTAGCCCGAAGGCAATCATCCCTGCACCGACGGTGTGGTTGCTCAAGCGGTCGATCAGGATAAATGAGCCGGTTTTGCGATTCTGCTCGTACGGATCGAACGCGACGGGTGCAGCTGTCGCCAAATTGCAGAAGGCAATGTCATTGAGGCCGAGCGTATGGGTTGCGAGATGCTCGCGGGTATTGACATCGATTTTGTATTTGATCCCGGTCACCGTGATCGGCGTCGTCTTGGTGCCAATGCGGGCCAGATACGAGCGGCCCGGTATCAGCGCCTGGTTGCTCATCCAAATGATGTGTGCGGCAAACTGGTCCGACACCTCGGGACCCAAAATCGGGCCGACGAGCAGATCGCCGCGTGCAATGTCTATCTCGTCCGCGAGCGTGATGGTGATGGCGTCGCCAGTTTCTGCCGATGGTTGCGGGCCCTCATAGGTTAGCAGCTCCTTCACCCTTGAACTCTGCCCGGAAGCAGCCACCGTAACCGGGTCGCCGGCTTTGATGTGTCCGGACACCACCGTTCCGGCATAGCCACGGAAGTCAGGGGTGGATCGATTGACCCACTGCACCGGAAAACGGAATGGCTCTTCGTTCGTTTCGCTGTCGCTATCAACCGTCTCAAGATAGTCGAGCAGGGTGGGTCCACGATACCAAGGCGTATGATCTGACCGCCGTGTGACGTTGTCGCCGTCACGGGCCGAGACCGGAATCGCCATGATGGACGAGAAGCCAAGCTCGGATGCGAAGGCGCGATATTCAACGACAATTCGCTCGAAAACGTTCGCTTGATACGAGACCAGATCGATCTTGTTCACGGCTATGACGACGTGGCGCAAGCCGAGCAACGAGCAGATCAGTGAATGTCGCTGCGTTTGCAGCAAAACGCCCTTTCGCGCGTCGATCAGCAGGATAGCTAAATCGGCCTTTGATGCCCCGGTCGCCATATTCCTGGTATACTGCTCGTGACCGGGCGTGTCCGCGACGATGAAGGACCGCTTCG
Source organism: Bradyrhizobium sp. S69 (assembly GCF_009766005.1). Classification (GTDB taxonomy): domain Bacteria; phylum Pseudomonadota; class Alphaproteobacteria; order Rhizobiales; family Xanthobacteraceae; genus Bradyrhizobium. Next base: position 39,158 of record NZ_LMUK01000046.1, read on the forward strand.
GCGTGCTGAAAAAACGATACGCGACATCGATCGTGATGCCCTGCTCACGCTCGGCCTCGAGCCCGTCCACGAGAAGGGAGAGATCGACTTCATCTCCTGTCGCGCCGCGGCGTGTCGATTCCCTGGTCAGTTCGGATAGTTGATCGTCGAAGATTTGCTTCGAATCGTGCAGCAGGCGGCCGATCAGAGTGGATTTACCATCGTCGACCGATCCACAGGTAAGGAACCTGAGAAGATCCTTGTTGGCCTGCTGGACAGTCGGGGCGACGCCATCCATCAGAAGTAGCCTTCTCTTTTCTTCTTCTCCATGGATGCGGCCTCGTCGCTGTCGATCAGGCGTCCCTGCCGCTCCGAAACGCGCGTCGATCGCATCTCCGATACGATGTCTTCGAGCGTAACGGCGTCGGATTCAACAGCCGCGGTCAAGGGATAGCAACCGAGCGTGCGAAAACGCACAAGCCGCGATTCCGGCCGCTCGTCCGCCTCGAGGGGAAATCGATCGTCGTCCACCATGATCCAGGCACCATTGCGCCGCACGACCGGCCGCTGCTTGGCGAAGTAAAGCGGCACCACGGGAATATTTTCCAGCATGATGTAGAGCCAGATGTCGAGCTCGGTCCAGTTCGACAGTGGGAACACGCGGATCGTCTCGCCCGGCCGAATCCGGGTGTTGAACAGGTTCCATAACTCGGGGCGCTGGTTTCGCGGATCCCAGACGTGACCTTGCGAGCGAAAGGAGAAAATGCGCTCCTTGGCCCGGCTTTTTTCTTCGTCTCTTCGGGCGCCGCCAAATGCGGCATCGAAGCCATGCAAGTCCAGCGCCTGCTTGAGCGCTTCGGTTTTCATCACCTGGGTATGCACCGAAGAGCCCGAGGCGACCGGTCCAATGCCGCGCGCCACGCCGTCCTGATTGGTATGCACCAACAAATCAATTCCGAGACGACGGGCGGTTTCATCGCGAAACGCAATCATTTCGCGAAATTTCCAGGTCGTATCGACGTGCAGAAGCGGAAGAGGGAGTTTGGCCGGGTGGAACGCCTTGATCGCCAGGTGCAGCATCACGCTGGAGTCTTTGCCGATCGAATACAACATCACGGGCTTTTTGAATTCAGCAATAACCTCGCGCATAATCTCGATGGACTCGGCCTCCAGCCCCCTGAGATGCTTTGGGAGACCGCGTTGCGTCCCCTGGGTTTGCAAGACCGAGATGTCCATTGCGTATTTTCACCGACCAGGGAGTTGTGAAGCCACGAAAACCGGTTGTGAACCTGTCACTGGAGCTCTTGCGGCTGTTTGCGAGGCCATTCCTTTGCGGCGTCGAGGGCATAATCGCCGAATGCTACATGTATGCAACCTGTTTTCGCCTTTGCCGCCAGAGCCTGACGCGATCGTTGGAAATTTGTCCAATGTGATCCCGCCATTCACCCCGTGCGAGGTGTCGGAGCATGGGATCGTGCCCGATTTGCTGCCAATTCGATCTGCTTTTCAGCTGTCTGCCAGCCGGCCCAGTAATTCGTAGAGAAGTCTCTTCTCATTCGCATTCAGCCCGGCCAGCGTCTTGGCCGTGCATTCGATCTCGATGGGTAGCAACTCGCTGACAAGCGAGGTTCCGGATGGTGTCAGGCTGACGAGGATCAGCCTTCCGTCGTCCGGGTCGCGCTGCGTCATCACGAGACGACGCTTCTTCAGCCGAAGCACGACGTCTCTGATGTTGGCGGGCTCCATGGCAACGAGCCGGCCCAGAAGGTTCTGTGAGAGCGTTCCGCGTTCATGGATCCGGGCCAGTGTTGCAAATTGCGGGGCCGTCAGATCGTATTGACCGATCCGCTCGACGAGATTTGAGGACGCGCGCTGATACGCGCGGCGCAACAGGAAGCCGACCTGGTCTTCCAGCCTGTATGCCGGTTCGACGCGCGCGGCTGCCGCTGCGCCCTTAGTCGACGTTCTGGGCATCTCGATACATCACCTTGTGGCGTGTGGTGGCCACCCATTCCTCGATCTGTGTTTCCGTCATGAAGTGGGAGGCGTCAAACTTGTTCCAGTTGCTGATATCCGCCAAGCTCTTCTTCCATCGTTTGTACGGAGCCTTGGCCGGCGGACCGAAGCACATGATGTCAAGGACGGAGAGCTCCGCGGGAATGCCGAGCAGCGGCTTCATCGCCTGTTGCGCCTTCTCCTGCCCAATCGCCGTTACCCACCAGACATTATATCCGAGAGCGGCGGCGGCGAGATGCGCCGACATGGTCGCGGCTGCCACGCTCTGGAGTAAAATCCTCTCCGCGTTCTCCTTGTACATCTTGTCGAGTTCGGAGCCGTCGTTCAGGACCGGAAATGCCTTGACCCAGCGAAAGTCGCTGACAACGACGATGAAGCCGGGAGCCGATGCAAGACCGCGGTAATCCGGGGTCGGGAATTTCATTTTGAGCTTGGCCCTGAGGATCTGCTCTTCGCGAAAATATTCCGTGATCTTGTTCTTCAAGTCCTGATCGGTGACGGCAATGAAGTGCCAGGGCTGGGCGTTAGCTCCGGACGGCCCATGCCGCGCGGCCTCCAGGATCATTTCATAATGCTCTGACGGCATCACATAGCTGGAATCGAAAGCGCGTGTCGTCAGGCGATTTCTCACCACATCCATCAACGCGTCATATCTGGTGCGATCGGTGAAATCATGGGCGAGCCTGCCCGATAACTCGGTCATGTGAACCTCCCTGTTTTGATTGTTATGATCATAACGATTGGCAGAGGGAGAAGTCAATGTGGGGAGGCCGCGTTGCGACCTCGTGGCGCGAGGCACGGAAAACGTCCGACTGGATGGCGGCGCTGCACGGGTTATCAATCGGGACAAGTCATTGATGGAGTTTCCGCTCGACCTCCTCGATTTGAACGCTCAGCCGTCGTTATTCTTCCCGGGTAGAGAAAGACGATTGTAGACGCTGCAACGGTACACGGAGATATCTTGTGAGACGAGGAACACGCGAAATGTTCGGCAGAAATTACTCTACCGTGCATGCGTCTATCGCTGGCTTCAAGCTCGAAACGTCCCGCGCGAGAATGAATTTTTCCGACGGCGGCCAGGAAACATTTCGTGTCAAGACCTCGTTGATATTGAGGGGGCCCAGATCGAATGCGGCGGCGACGTAAAGCCGCCCGACGCGAACCACATTATAATTACGGTATGCATATAAGAGTTGCGGAGTCGCGCGCGCGTCCGCTTGCCACCAGGCCTTTCGAGCCACCGTACGGGCACCCTTGAAATTGCGGCCCACTACCTGAGCCGGGGTGCCCCAGGTTCGAGGGAATTGCTCCAGGCCATCATCAGGCTCTTGCGGATTGCGTCTTTTCAAAATGAAAACCCGGGTGACAGGACTCTCGTCTATGATGGCCCAAACACCGTAATCGGGAGCCCTGCCGGGGGTGTTCAGCGCGGCGGCAATTTCCTTCCGATACGCCACGACTGGTGAAGGCCATATCCCTGTCAGGGCATCCAACTGCTCGGGAATGACAATCAACTTCGACTTCGCGAAAACATAATCCAGATATTCGCGAAAGGCATCTTCTGTCGCCACAAGCTTCGGATCAAATGTAGAAAACCAAAAGCGGGCGTCGGCGTCCGAGCGCATCGGAAGCTCGCTGAACGGCGTTACATTGTTTTGGGCGGCGTAATAGCGTGCGATCGGCCCATTGAATACGCCGAACCAAAAAAAATAAGCCGACGCATTGGCCGTCTCTTGGCCGAACAGCAGGGAAATTCGGCTGACATCTTCACTCGACAAATATGCCTGATCAAGTTCGTTAAGCCGACGACAACGCGAGGCATCCGCAGAAGGCGATCGCTTGAATCTGTTAACACCCCAGCCATTCGCATCGATAATTGACTGAAAGGAAGACTTCGTAATTTGCACGGAGCTTAAAGTAAAAATAACTGCGGCCCCAACGTACAGAAACACCGAGTCCATTTGCGGCATGCCGCGTCTCGAAAATAGTCCAAACAAAACAGAGAGTGCGCAGCAGATGAGCCCCACCAGAGCAGGTTCGAACTGGTGCAGAGGACGAATTTCCGCTGCGGAATAAAATCCGCTGAAGGTTAAAAGAGCGAAGATGAGATAAAGATAAAACGAAATGGCTCCGATCACCCCAAGGGCCCCAACGATAACCTGACCTCTATCATCAGAGAGTATTTTTCTGGTGCCACAAATTGCGGAATAGATTGCAATGAGATGACCAAAGACGGTCAAGGCGACGGCATAATAAGGCGTCCCGTCCGAGACAAGCGGGAACCATCGTCCTGAAATGGCAAGCCCCGGCATGTTGAGAAGTATCCACGCCGAGCCTGCCAGCTTTCTTTGATATTCAAACTGCAGGGACGTCGCGGCATTCGAATAGTAGCTGTAGATCGCATGGTACGTAAAATAGAAATAGATCGCTGCCATCGCCGAGCATATCACCGCCATCAGAGCAAGATTGGCGACGACCTGAACGCTCAAACGAGATTTTGGCCATACGAAGCGGATCAAGGTTACTAGCGCAAAACCGGCCAAAGGCATCACGAGAGACATGAATGCGTTCCCGCGTGACCAGACGGTTGCTCCGAGCGCAACTCCGACGGCTATTGCCGTTATTTTTGAATGTGGATTGGAGATGAACCAACAGAACAATGCTGTTGAGCACAGCAACGCATCGACGAATATAGGCTCGGGCATCAGCGAGGTGAGATTGAATTGCATGAGCGCGTGAAAATTCCACGGCATTGCAGCAACAAGAAGCGCGGCGACGAACGCCCAGAAGCGTGATACTTTGGACAGCAAGGCGGTTCTGTAAACGATACTTATGCTTACAAAAAAGCAGAAATAGTTGATGAATATGAGGGAGCCGCGCTGATTGTACAAAAAGGGCGAGAACGCCAAAACCAGAAAATGTTGAAGCCAGTTAAAGTCCCCGGGCTCAACGATATAACGGAAAGCCGAACCGAAGCTCTGGCGGCTCATGTTCAGAATTTCGTAGAGCAAGGTCGAATATGAAAATGCATCTCCCCTGGGTACGACCGTCTGATCAACGGTATTGATCTCTCTTTCTGCAACGAGATAAATGAAAAGCGTGCAAACGCCTATTATCACGTAGCAAAGTCAATCCCTTGGCGACTGGTTCCATCGTCTTTCACGACACATCGCCTCGATTTGCCCGGCCAAGCATAGCTGTTCGGCTGTTCTCGAACATTCCAGCTTCACGCTCTTGTCTTGAACCCATAGCCAAAAGCTAGCCATAGGATTCGATCACCGACAAGGTGGCGGCTGAGGGGTATTAATCTCGGGAGCGTAAAATTCCCCGGGCAAACCCGATGCGCGACCTTCGCCTTCAGCACCACGAGCAGCCACGCAAGTAACGACCAAGCGCGAGCTAATCTCGCCAGGGCGGCATCGATCCCCGGCAAGAACGTCGTCATGCTTGCGCTCTCAAGTGCGCTTCGGGCATGGGAATATCCAAATCTATCTCCGACAGCGGCCCTTACGGCTATAATCGGAAGCCATCAGCGACTATCTGAGAGTTTGCCACGCCTGATGAAAAATTTAGGCCAAATAATCTCGCAATCGCAGCCACTTACGAGGTCGAGTCGTTCTTAAAGTCAAAACCGAGTCGTTTTCAAAATGCGAGGTCGCGGAAAAATCAACGGGTTAACCGAGGCGTTTTCAAAGTGGCCCTACACACATTGATTTGCTTGGTGGGCCCGGCAGGACTCGAACCTGCAACCAGACCGTTATGAGCGGCCGGCTCTAACCATTGAGCTACAGGCCCCGCCGCAGGCGGGCCGCTTGGCGGCCGGCAACGGTGCTGTCATCGTTTACAGGGATGATCGCCGCCCCGCAATGCTGCCCTCACTCCACCGAAATCCCGGCGAATTCGACCACTTTGCGCCATTTGGCGGTCTCCTCGACGATCAGCCTGCCGTATTCGGCCGATGTCATCGGCTGCGGGCTGCCGCCCAATCCGGCGAGCTGCTCCCTCAGCTTTGGGTCCTCCAAGCCGTCATTGACCGCCTTGTTGAGGATGGCGACGATCTCGTTCGGCGTGCCCTTGGGCGCGGACATCCCGTAGAACACGGTCGATTCGTATCCGGCGACGGTCTCGGCGATGGCCGGGATATCGGGCAGGCCGGGCCATCGCTGGGCTGAGGAAACGCCGAGCGCGCGCACGCTGCCGCCGCGGGCTTGCGCCAGCGCCGTCGGCAGATTGTCGAACATCAACTGAACCTTGTTGGACATGATGTCGGGATACGCCAGCGCCGACCCGCGATACGGCACGTGCACCATGTCGCATTTGGTCATGGCCTTGAACAGTTCCGCCGCCATGTGCACCGTGGTGCCGTTGCCGGAGGAGGCAAAGGAAATCCTGCCCGGGTTTTGCCTGCAATAGTCGATCAGCTCCGAAACCGTCCTGACCGGCATCGCATTCGACACCACGAGCAAATTCGGCACCTGCATGAAGCCTGCGACCGGCACCGTGTCGCGGATGAAATCGAACGGCAGTTTCTTGTAGAGCGAGGCGGAGACTGCGTTGTTGGCCCCGGAGAACAATAGCGTATAGCCGTCCGGCGTAGCCCCGATCGCGGCTTCGGTGGCGATATTGCCGCCGGACCCGGCGCGGTTTTCCACGATGAACTGCTGGCCGAGACGCTCCGACAGCCACTTCGACATGATGCGCGCGACGGTATCGACCGGGCCGCCGGCGGTGAAGCCGATCAGCCAGCGCACCGGTCGATCAGGATAGTCGGCGGCGGCGGACGGCGCGATGCCGGCCACGAACCAGGCGAGTGCAAACGCAACTACGCGCCAAGACACGATCCTGGAGGCGGTCATGATGTCAGTCCACCGAAACGCCGGCGAATTCGACCACCTTGCGCCATTTCTCGGTCTCGCTGGCGATCAGTGTGCCGAATTCGGCCGGCGTCATCGGTTTGGGGATGCCGCCGAATTCCGCCAGTTTGGCCACCAGCTTGGGATCCCGCAGCGCTTCGTTGACCGCTTTGTTGAGCGTCTCCACGATCTCCGGCGGCGTGCCCTTGGGGGCGGAGATGCCGTAGAAGCCGATGGATTCGAAGCCCGGCACGGTTTCCGCAATGGCGGGAACATCCGGCACCCCGGGCCAGCGCTGCGGCGAGGTGACGCCGAGCGCGCGCACGTTGCCGGCGCGCGACTGCTCCAGCGCCGACGGCAGATTGTCGAAGATCAATTGCACCTTGTTGGACATGATGTCGGGAAACGCGATCGCCGAACCGCGATACGGCACATGCACCATCTCGCAATGGGTCATCGCCTTGAACAGTTCTGCCGACATGTGCACCGAGGTGCCGAGACCGGATGACGCATAGGAGATCTTGCCCGGATTGGCCTTGCAGTAGTCGATGAACTCCTGAATATTTTTGGCCGGCAGCGCATTGGTCACCACCATCATGTTGGTCAGTTGCATGATGCTCGCAACCGGCACGGTGTCGCGGATGAAATCATAGGTGAGATGCTTGTAGAGCGAGGTGGAGATGGCGTTGTTGGGGGCGTCGAACAGGATCGTGTAGCCGTCCGGCGTCGAATTGACGGCGGTGGCGGCCGCGATATTGCCGCCGGAGCCGGCGCGGTTCTCGACCACGAATTGCTGGCCGAAATGGTCGGACAGCCACTGGCTCATGATCCGCGCCACGATATCGACCGGGCCGCCGGCCGCAAAGCCGATCAGCCAGCGCACCGGTCGATCAGGATAACCGGCGGCGGCCGACGGGGAGATGCCGGTGGCGAGGCTCGCAAGGCACATCAAACCGAAGAGGGCTGCGCGTAAAAATCCAGACATTTTCGCTCCCGTTATTTTGTTCTTGTTGTCTAAAACCCATGCTTTCATAAAACCCCGCACTTGCCTACAACATCCCCCGCGCGGCAGGCCGTCATGCTCCGCGGAACGAGTTCCGAGGCCAGACATGAAGATCGCACGTATGATTTGCGTCGCAACGGCTTTCGCCGCCGCCGGCGCCACAGCACAAGAGGGAGGCAAGACCATTTCAACCCCCGCCATTTCAAACCCCGCTATGCCAAAGACCACGATCAATTTCGCAACCGCGACGCCGGGCGGCGGCTTCCCGCTGTACGGCAATGCCCTTGCCGAAATCATCAACGCAGCCGATCCGACCTTTTCGATCGAGCCGCGCAACACCAAGGGCAGCAACGAGAACATTCCGCTGCTGGAGGCGGGCCAAGCCGATATCGCCACCGTCGCCGGCGAGCCTTCCTATGAGGCCTTCATGGGCATCGGGCGGCCGCGCGCGACCCATCTGAAAATCCTGACCGCGATGTATTCCAGTCCCGGCATGTTCGTGGTGCGCGCCGACAGCCCCTATAAGACCATTCGCGATCTGGTCGGGCAGCCGATCGCGTTCGGCGCCAAAGGCTCCGGCCTGCCGATCCTGTCGCGCTATATTTTGGACGGCATCGGGCTGAAGCAGGACGAGGATTTCAAATCGGTCTATCTCGACCACGCGGGTGACGGCCCGGCGATGGTGCTCGATGGCCGGGTCGCGGCACTCTGGGGCGCCGGCGTCGGCTGGCCCGGTTTTACAGCGATCGCAACCAGCCCCGGCGGCGCGCGCTTCGTCGCGCCCGACGCCGATGAGATCGGGCGCATCCGCGCCAAGCACAGCTTCCTCAAGCCGCTGACGGTGGCGGCCGGCACCTATCCAAACCAGAACGCCACGATCAACTCGGTCGGCTCCTGGAGTTTTATCCTGGTGCGCGACAGTCTGCCGGATGATGTCGCCTATCGACTCGCGAAAACGCTGCATGGCGCGGAAGCCACCTTCTGCAAGAAACTGGCGCAGGCCTGCGAGACGACCGCGGCGAATACGGTCGCGGCAGCGCCGGAGCCGAATCTGATTCATCCCGGCGTCGCAAAATACTTCCGCGAGATCGGCGTGATGAAGTAGCTGTGTGAGATCCCGGTGATGAAATAGCTGCGTCGTCCCGGCGAAGGAGCCCGCGAAGCAAGTTCGACGTCATCCTGAGGAGCGCGCCCTTCGCGCGCGTCTCGAAGGATGGCCACGAACACCATCCTTCGAGACGCGGCCAAATGGCCGCTCCTCAGGATGACGGTTCTGGTGTGTTCCGGCGCCTTAAGCGCAATTGCACACGAGGCGGGGACGACGAAAATATCTCCCTCATTCGATTTCCAGCGCGTAGCCCGCATGAGCGAAGCGAGATGCGGGACCGCGGAGACCCGCATGTCGTGGAGCCTGTCATCGGGCGCGCATTCGCGCGACCCGTTGGCTCATGCGGGCTACGATCACCAAACACAACTCCGCATTCTCGCGACATGATGTGCCCGAGGTTTGCCAAAACTTCCGCCCTCGCTAAGCAAAGAGGGCGCAGGGAAGACCGGGTGCACGCTGCACCCGCGGTCTCGCGTGCAAGGGTATATAAAAAAACGCACACGAGCATACAGGTTCAGCGGAGGCAGTCCGGCCTTCCCTGCGCAATGGTTTTACAGCTTATATCGTGCTCTCCCCGGCGAGACCTGGCTTGTTTGCCACCGTCGTTCCCAAGAAGCGTGAACTCCTCGCAAACTTGACACCAGCCATTGGGGCGTCAGGACCACACGACTTTGCCGTCCGCGAACGCTTGCGATCGTCTTTCGCAAACTCCGCGTCCATCGCATCCCACCGCGCGTTTCGTGACGTGCGCAACGCCCCTCTTGTTGGGTGGGACGCACGCAATACGCAGCTGATTTGGGTCAAAAACAAAGCGGAATATTTTTTACGAAGGGGCTGGACAGGATTCCGCGCGCGAAGGTGATTTGCCCGTCGGGTTGTTATGTCGCACTCGAAAACGGAAATTTGTCCTTGCCAGCGAGTCGGACGAATGTCGCTCGCTCGTTCATTGCGCCTCCGCATCGTAAGAAATCCCGCAACCCTGCCGATGGCACCAGTTCATGTGACAATGCGGGTCGAGCGCGCAGTTGATATGGGTCCAGGCGATATACCCGCAAACCGAAACGGCAACGAGTGCAACGGCGAATTTGTCGAACCTACTCATGCAGAGTCGGCTGCCAGAACGGGACGCGCTTCATTCCGAACAGCCTTTGAAAGACCGTGCCTCCGGTCTGACCAAGAACAACGAAATAGGCGATGATCAATGCAAACGCCAACAGCACGGGCCATCCACCCAGTTCGTAGGTCGCATCGCCAAAGTTGAAGGATGCGATTGGTTTGCCAAAAGTGGCAGGCGCATCGGATTGATAGGCGAATATTTTTGACACTCCGTACACACAAGCAAAAAAGGCCAGAAAGAAGTCGAGGATACCAGCCAGGTTGCGCTTCCACATCGGCTGGGGCGGGGTGTAGGTCGCCATCACACTCTCCTGTTTGACAGCCACGAACATACCGCGGCGGGAATGGCGCCGACCAGGCTGAAGACCGGAACGTCTATGGTGCCTGCCCATGCCGCGGCGAGAACTGAACCCCCACCGGCGAAAAGCGTGGGTGCAATGACGCTGGGAATGCGCGTTCTGGAGACGAACCAATCGACCAAAACAACCACCAGCGCCGGCCCAATAAACATCAGGTAGACAAACGCCGGCCCGGACAGGCTGTCCACAACCGCGCCCGTCAGGATGTAGAGCACGGCATATAACGAGGTCGCGGCAATGGCGGGAAAGAGGAAAAGATAAATTAGAAACCGCTTCATGCGACGATCTCCCAAATCTCTTGGTCGGTCTCGCCGATGTTTTAGTTCAACCGGGCTCAGTGCTTGAATTCCTCAAAACGGCGCCGTCTGGGGCGCTGCGGCAAAGCATCGATCAGGCTTCCGTTCCCAAAGGGGGCGCTGCGGCGCGCACGTCGAGCCAAGACATGGGCCGGCTGGCGTTGGCCGTAGGCGTTGACATCTCACGTAAGTTGGCGCGGGGTTCCTTGTGGAGATGACATGGCCAACAAGTCGCAATTTTCGATTGTCACGTACGAGCGGCGTCCGGGCTATTGGCGCGCGGCGATAACGCCACTTGCGCAGCCCGGCTCGTCGATTCGGGGCAAGACGACGACCAGCCTCGTGACGGGCGAGGATTCCAGGTCGGAATCCGACGCCATGCGGGCTGCCGAACAACTCATCAAGACGCTGTAGCAAGGGTGACTGATCCAGGGTGTCGTTGAGGGGCACGGGCCCGCGATGCTACTAGATTAACTGAGTGCATTGTTACCGTAACTCCAGGATCATCGTCGACCAAGGGCCGCTGCACGAAAAACCAGCTGCGGGAATTTCCGAATCAACTGATGTTGATGTAGGCGGGGTGGGCAGCGAACTAGCAATCTCCAGTGAACTCATGCACTGAAAGGCGAACAAGGTCGGGGTGGTCGTCATGGCGTTGCGGGTTATTGATTCCCTGGTTCTGCGGTGCGAGCCGATGATCCTGTTGCTGGGCCGCCTCTGCATCGGATCGCTTTATCTGATGTCGGGGGTCAATCACTGGCTGGATTTGACGCTGCTCACGCATTTCATGGCGGGCCTGCCCGGTTCGGTGGATGTGTGGGCGATGTTGGCTGCGACCATCGAGGTCGCGAGCGGTCTCGCGCTGATTCTCGGCTTCCGCACCCGCGAATTCGCCCTGCTGCTGGTGCTGTTCAATCTCGGCGCCGCGGTGATCGGCCACCCTTATTGGTCGATCGCCAATGATGCCACCGCACGCTGGGCCCAATTCATCCATTTCTGGAAAGACATCGGGCTCGCCGGCGGCACCCTCTTCGTCCTCGCGCGCGGCGCGGGACCCCTCAGCATCGATCGGGCGTGAGAGGGCGGCGTCACGAGCATGGCGCGGCGTAACTTCGATAAAATAATTCACTGAATTTGAAAAGACATGGTCGGCGCTCAGGGGGTTGGGCGCCACCATCCGTGTATTGCAACAACGAGGCATCCGGCCAACGCGAACATCTGGAGGCCCATTGTTGTCCAGTAACTCACGGGCGCGGTATCTCGGTAAATGAACCGGTTTGACCAGCTGAAAAATAGCCAGTCGACAACATCGGTATTGAAATACGCGATTTTTCGCTCGGCGAGGCCATTCCTTATTGTGCGCCAGCAATCGACGCACAAATAGATCGCGACGATACGGGCGACGACTTCATAGAGGAACATCTGCATACGCGCTTGGTCGGCGTTGGCGCTTCGAAGGTTCAATGGCGAATAGCGAGTGGCGAATAGAGAGGGTATCCATTCGCTACTCGCCGCTCAGAAATTCGCCACCGTCTTGAGCCCGAACACCAGGGCGTTTGGATTGGCGCTGGTGCCGCCGGGGTCGATTATATACTGGATGTTCGGCCGCACCTGCAGGCCGGCGAGCGGCCGGTAGGTGTAATAGAGCTCCATGCTGTATTCGTTGCCCTGCACGGCCACCGGGCTGAAGCCGACCAGGTTTTGGCCGGCCAGGTTCTGCAACTCTTCCGACCAGGCGACGCTGCTGTTGACGTGGGTGGTGCCGACCGCAAATGCGATGTCGTCCTGGGGCCGCCAGCGAAGCGGGCCGGTATAGGTCAGACCGCCTGCGACCTGATAATCGGTGGTCGCGGTGCGTCGGTCGGCCATCGTCGCGTTCAGGAACAGGCTTAGCGCACCCGCGGCACTGGCTTGCGACGGGCGCATCACCTGCTGAACGAAGCTGACATAGCCGCCGTAACGCCCGCGGCTCTGCGCCAGCGGCAATCCGCTCAGCACGGCCGGGTTGCCGTTGATATCGGTGGCCACATTGGGAGCCATCGAGGTGTCGTACCAGCCGCCGAACTTGTAGCTGCCTTGCAAGTCACCGAACTTCGGCAGCCATCCGAGTTCGACCGGGATCAAAAGCCCGGTGGATCCCGGATAGATCACCGGAAGTGCTGATTGCGCCACGTCCAGATAGCCGGGATTGGAATCGAACACACCGAACTGAAAATAACCAAAGCCCGGCAGGTTGAACTTCAGCCGCGTGGCCCAATAGCTGATCGGCCAATTGTAGATGTAGTTGCCGACGAGGTTGCCGGGTTGCGCGCCGCAGAAGGTTAGGTTCTGGAAGTCGCATGCGAACGATGCGAAATCCTCGCCAAACGGAATCCGCCCGATCTTCCAGTCGACCGCGCCGCCGACGAACTTCTGGTCGTACCAGAAATCCGTCAGCCGCAGCGTCCGGCCGCGTCCGAACACTTCCTGCACCTGCTGCAAGGTGCCGAGGCGCGCGTCATCGCTCAGATTGCTGCCGTTGCGGTCGGTATACGTCACCTGGACCGTGCCGCCGGGCAGCACGCCGAGCTTTGTGAGATCGAACGTGGTGCCGACGACCCATTGATCGGTGTAGGCGACCTGCTGCCGCTGACCGCCCGTGGCATTGCCGGCGACCTCGCTGGTGTAGCCGAACTGGAAATCGATGCCGGCATTCACCAGCCGGGTTCTCGCGCCGTTCCAGTCGCCGAGCAGCCAGGGAACTGGAGCCGGCGCCGGGCCGCTGCCACCGCTGGGAATCGTCAGGTCGGCGGCATCGGCGGCGCCGCTGCCGGCACAGGCCGACATCACTGCGAGACCCAGCCAAAGATAGAGCGCCGTTCGATGCTTCGTTCGGTTGCCGGATGACGCACTCATCACGACGCTCCAGGGTTCAATCTTTCGGGTTCGATCCCTTTGGGTTCAATCCTTCAACGTGTAGGCGATGACGTAGTCGCCGCGCTTGGTGCCGAACGAGCCATGGCCGCCGGCCGCGGTGACGACATATTGCTTGCCGTCGACCGCGTAGCTCATCGGCGTCGATTGCGCGCCGGCCGGCAGGCGATCTTCCCAGACCACCTTGCCGTTACGCACGTCGTAAGCCCGGATCGTGTACTCATAGGTTCCGGTGTAGAAGGCGACCCCGCCCGCGGTCGTCATCGGCCCGCCCAGCATCGGCACGCCCATCTTGAACGGAAGCGGCAGCGGCGTGGTATCCCGGATGGTGCCGTTGGGATGCTGCCAGACGATCTTCATGGTTTTCAGATCGATCGCGGCCATCGAGCCCCAGGGCGGGCGGTAGCACGGCACGGAGAAGGGCGAGAGAAAGCTCGAAATATCCACCCCGAACGGCGTGCCATACATCGGCTGCGCCCCGACCTCGCTGCCGACCGGCTTATCGGCCGTCGGCGCGGCAGGGTTGAGCGGGCCGCGCGGAATGAGCTTCGACCTGAACGGCAGCGACATCGGGTTGGCGATGGCGATCTGTCTCACAGGGTCGACCGCGATGCCGCCCCATTCGAACATGCCGAGATTACCCGGGAATACCAGCGTGCCCTGCAACGACGGCGGCGTGAACGTGCCCTCGTAACGCAACCGATGGAACATGATCCGGCACAGCAGTTGGTCGAAGATCGTGCCGCCCCACATGTCGGCGCCGGTCAGCTTCGCCTCGGGGCGGAACGTCAGCTCGGAAAACGGCTGCGTCGGCGCGGTGCGGTCGCCGGGCGCGGGTCCCTGCGGCACCGGACGTTCCGGCGCCGGCACGATCAGCTCGCCGGTCCTGCGGTCGAGCACGAACAAATTGCCGACCTTGGTCGGCTGGATGATCGCGGGGACGACGCCTTTGGCCGTCGTGACATCAACCAGGCTCGGTTGCGAGGGAACGTCCATGTCCCAGAGGTCATGATGCACGGTCTGGTACGACCAGACGCGCTTGCCGGTATTGATATCCAGCGCGACGATCGAGCTGGAATAGCGTTCGACCAGCGCATCGCGATTGCCGCCCCAGATGTCAGGCCCGTTATTGCCGGTGGGGATGTAGACCAGATTCAATTTCGGATCGAACGAGGATGCGATCCACGAGTTCGGCGAACCGTTGGTGTAATGCCGCGTCGGCGACGGCAGCGCATTCTCGTCGGCGGCACCGGAGTCCCAGGCCCAAACCAGTTTGCCGGTGGTGACATCGAAGCCGCGGATCACGCCGGACGGCACCTCGACCGCATAATTGTCGATCACCGCGGCGGCGACGACCATGATCTTGTCGCTGACGACCGGCGGCGAGGTCGGCTCGAAGAAGCCCGCCGTCTTGTTTCCCATCCCTTGCTGCAGGTCGAGGGTGCCGTGATCGGCAAAGCCATCGCAGAGCTTGCCGCTGTCGGCATCGAGCGCGATCATGCGCCCATCATTGACCGGCAGGAAGATCCGCCGGCGGCATTCGGCGGGCGCCGGACTGCCGCTGCTATCGACCGCGCCCGCCGAGGCCTCGTGGTAGGAGACCCCGCGGCAGGTCATGTGCTGGAACGTGTTGTTGAAATTCAGCTTCGGATCGTACCGCCAGCGCTCGGTGCCGGTCTTGGCGTCGAGCGCGAACAGCACCTGGTGCTGCGAGCAGAGATAGAGCGTATCGCGCACCTTGATCGGGGTGACCTCGAAGGTGGTCTCGCCGGAATCGTTTGGCGTCGCGACATCGCCGGTGCGGAAGGTCCATGCCACCTTGAGGTTGCCGGCATTGTCCGGCGTGATCTGCTTCAGCGGCGAATAACGCTGTCCGAATTGCGTGCGGCCATAGGCGCGCCAGTCGCCATCCGGTTGCGGGTCGGCTTCGCTTTGCGGTACCGCGGACGCAGTCTCGACGATCGTGCCGTTGATGTCGTGAGTGCTGGACAGAAGCGCGACGCCGAGGACGGCCGCGGCCGCCACGACGCCGATCCAGAGCGGCGCGGTCGCGCGTGCGTAAGAGGCCGGCTGGTTTTGCCCCAGGGCGCGAACGATCATTGGCGCCAGCAGCCAGAGTGCCATCGGGAAGATGATGTCGCCGCGCGCGGCGAGCGGCCACCAATCGAATTGCACCTCATAGACCGCCCACGCCAGCGTGCCGATCAGCACGATCGCAAACAGCCACAGCGCCGAGCGCCGTTGCGCCAGCAACAACGCGGCCGTGGCGAGAATGCCGACACCGAGGATGATATAGAAGACGGAGCCGCCCAGCGCGGCGAGCCAAATGCCGCCGCCCGCAAGCAGCAGGCCGATCAAGCCATAGATGATACCCGTGATGAAGATGGCCCTGGATCGCTGCATGGCTGCTCCGATGCGAAAAGCGACCGGCCCGTCCCGCGCAAGCGCAACAGACCGCGTCCGCTTTCAGGTAGCTTCGTCCAATCAACCCTAACTGGCAACCGTCAACTGCTGCATTCATGCAACATTCGAGCGTTAAGTCGCGACCCCAAACCGCGCCGCAGCAGGCTTCTTCAAATACGCGCCAAATGTTCAACAACGAACACGGCAGGTGAGGGGGCTTATTCACGTCGATTGAGATCGAGTCGATGAAGTAATTTCCGTCGTCCCGGCCTAGCGCGCAATTGCGCGTAAGGCGCCGGGACCCATAACCCCTGGCGTGCATTGCTTCGGAAAGCGTCTGCCGCGTTGCCAATACGAGAAGACACGGCGTATGGGTCCCGGCGTTCGCCGGGACGACAAAATTAGCATTTTGTTCGTGCAAAGCCGTCATTGCGAGGAGCGAAGCGACGAAGCAATCCATGTCACAAGCAAGAGCTGGATTGCTTCGTCGCTTCGCTCCTCGCAATGACGTTGATAGGTTCACGACACGACTCCGTATTCTCGCGGCATGATGTGCCCGAGCTTTGCAAATTCGTTCGCCCCAAAAGAAGAGGGCGCAGGCGACCCTCAGAAGAAGAGGGCGCAGGGAAGACCGGGTGCACGCTGCACCCGCGGTCCCGTGTGCAAAGGGTGATAAAAAAACGCACACGAGCATACAGGTTCAGCGGAGGCAATCCGGCCTTCCCTGCGCGATGGCGTTACGGCTTATTCCGTGCTCTCCCCGGCGAGACCTGGCTTGTTTGCCACCGTCGCTCCCAGGAAGCGTGAGCTTCCGAGAACTTGACACCAGCCATCGGGGCGTCAGGACCACACGACTTTGCCGTCCGCGAACGCTTGCGCTCGTCTTTCGCAAACGCCACGGCCCACCGCATCCCACCGCGCGTGTCGTGACGTGCGCAACGCCCCTCTCATCGGGCGGGATGGAGTCGTTCTGAAGTGTGTCGGGTAGGAAGGTAAAGCGAAAAATTTTTCGCAAGAGGGCTGGACAGGATTTTGCGCGAGCGAGGTGAGTTGCCCGACGGGTTGATTTGTCGCACCCGAAAGCGGTAGTTCGTCCTTGCGACTCAACCGGGCGAGGCGAACGCCCGCCGCGATCACAGGCTCCGCGAAGCAATCCATCTTGAGCCGTATGCGGGCAAGGTAGTTAGCTCACCCGTGCTTGGCCTTCTCACTCATTTCGCTTCCGCATCGTAAGAAATCCCGCAACCGCGTCGATAGCCCCGTAGGGCGGATCAGCGAAGCGTGATCCGCCGTTTGCCAACGCGAACGCCTTTGGCTGATCCGCCCTACGAACTGACGATGTCGCCGTGGGCCCGCGGGCACTATCCACCCTTAACGTATTTCCGCCAGTTGTGCGCTTCCTTAAAGCCCAGCACCTCGCGCGCCTTCTTGTTCGACAGCGGCGCCTCGTACTCGCCGAGTTCGCGGGTGATCCGGACGTTGGGACAATAGCGGCCCAGCACGTCGCGGGTCGGAATGTTGGCGGTGATGGTGTCGTTGACGGCGTTGAAGACCTGAAAGCCGAGCCCGTCTTTCTGGATCGCCAGATGCACGATCTCGCCGAGGTCGCGGGCGTCGATATAGCTCCAGGCATTGCGCTTTCGCGACGGCAGATTGGCCAGGAAGCCGGGAAACATCTCGTATTCATCCGGCTCGATCACGTTTCCGATCCGCAGCGCATAGATGTCGATGCCGTAGCGCATCGCGAAGGCGCGCGCGGTCTTTTCATTGACGACCTTGGAAAGCCCGTACGAATCCATGGGATCGGTGTCGTAATCCTCCTCGAGCGGGAAGCTCCTGAAATCCTTGTCGCCTTCGGCAAAGCAGACGCCGTAGGTGGTTTCGCTGGAGGCGATCACGATCTTGCGGACGCCGAGTTTGGCCGCGGCTTCGATCACATTGTAGGTGCTGATCGTGTTGACGCGGAACGTTTCGTTATCCGGCTCGATCAGCACCCGCGGTATCGCGGCAAAATGCACGACGGCGTCCGGCGGCGACGGCGGCTTGCCGTCTGCGAAACGGTCGAGGCCGAAATGCGTGGTCAGGGCGTTGAAGGCCTGGCCGCTGTCCGTCAGATCGGCGATCAGGGTCTTGATGCCGGGATGATCGAACGGCTTGAGATCGACATTGAGAAGGTCGTAACCCCTGCTCTTCAGATGCGGCAGGGCGTGCCTGCCGGCCTTGCCGGTTCCCCCGGTGAATACCACGCGCTTGCCTGTCATTTTCCGTTTCCGTCCGTTGTCGATCGAATGATGGAGACGCAGTGTAATCCGGCCATTGCGGCGACAGTGCACACATCGACGTGTCGTTGCGTGCGGCCTGGTCCGATCAAGCGCCGTCACCCGCCATTTTCCGATACCGAAAATTCCTCTTGAACATTGTTCATTTTTGGCTTAGACATATTTGAACAATGTTCAATCATGTGATGGATCCGAAAATGCCAACCTTTTCCTGTGCGGACGCGTCGACCGGCCCGGGCCAGCCCATCAAGCCGTATATCAAGTACGCGCCAACGCTCCTCACCATCGGCATCATGGTGATCATGGCGGCCTACGGACCCATCGCGCAGCCGCTGCATTACAACGAATTCGCCGACGGATCGGCGGCTTTCGGCATCCACCACGCCGCCGATGTGCTTTCCAACGCGGGGTTCGCCCTGGTCGCGATCTGGGGCTGGCTGACCCTTTGGCCCCGGCGCAGCAGCGACCGATTGCGCGCGGGATGGCCAGGCTACAGGTTGTTTCTGATCGGCCTGTTGCTCACCGCTTTCGGGTCCGGCTTCTATCATCTCGCCCCCGACAATGCCCGCCTGATCTGGGACCGGCTGCCGATCGCGCTGGTTTGCGCCGGCCTGCTCGTCGGCGTTCGCGGCGATACCCAGCCCGGATCGAAGACGGAAATCGAAGCGATCGTTCTCGGGCTTTTCGCCGTCGCCAGCGTCGCATGGTGGGTCTACACCGACAGCAGCGGCGCGGGCGATTTGCGACCCTATCTCCTGTTGCAGGTACTGCCGCTCGTCCTCATCCCGTTATGGCAGGCGATTTATCGCGCGCCGCGCATCGATCGCATCGCCTTCGCCGCGGCGATGGCGCTCTACGTGCTGGCCAAGATCGCCGAGCTGCTCGACCACAAGATCGCGAATACTTTCGGCTTCGTCAGTGGGCACACCTTGAAACACCTGATCGCCACGATGGCCACCGCCGCGGTCGTCTGGGGGCTGAGCCGGCGATTTTCGGAGGATATAGGATAGCGATTGCGGTGACAGCCCTTAGGAAGGATCAGCGAAGCGTGATCCGCCGTTTGCCAATGTGAAGAGGCGGATACGCCTTTGGCTAACTAACTAATTCGCCCTACGAGCTGTCGCATGAAGAAAATGTAATTTCCGGAGCGCGAACCGCGACAAAGCAGCTCTCGTCCTATGAGCATAGGTCAAAATCAGGAGCTGTCCAATGCTTACGAAATCCAGGTTCGTTGCCCTCACAGTCCTGGCTCTCACGATAGGCAGTCTGCCTGCCAAAGCCACAGAACTGCACGTCGGCAATGCCATGTTCGACGCCATCCTCAACGATGCACTTGCCGCCCACCGTCGCTATTACGGCGTCGGTGACCCAAGGTGCCCGATCGTTCGAACCTCGGACCGTTACGGCAACTACACCGGGCGGGTTCATACATGCCAGCTTCCGCCAAGGATTTCTAATGGCGTCATCGAGATGCATTCCCGCCGTTTGAGCGTAGGAGACGAAGACCAAAGGTGATCGGTCTTTAAGCCCGTAGGGCGGATCCGCGAAGCGTGATCCGCCGTTTGCCTACGTGAAGAGGCGGATCACGCCTTTGGCTAATCCGCCGTACGAGCTTGCTTACCTAAGGTATTGGAACAGTAGAGCACGTAATTTGAAATGTCGTATATCCGCAGCGACTACCGTCAATAGTGCTGAGTTGCTGCTTTTTCGGCGCCTCGCATCGCATGGCGTCGCCGCCGCCCGCTATTAGCGCGCTCACTTCTTCACCATCGCACACGCCGGGTCCATCGGCCCGAACGCGTCTTCGCCGGATATCTTGGCCAGTACCTTGTAATAGTCCCACGGATATTTCGATTCCTCGGGCGACTTGACCTGGACCAGCATCAAATCGTGCACCATCAGATTATCCTCGCGCAGTTTGCCGTTGCGGGCGAAAAAATCCTCGATCGGCTTCTCGCGCATCTTGGCGGCGACCTTGAGCGGCTCGTCGGTGCCGCTGTCCTTGATGGCGTTGAGGTAAACCATCACGGACGAATAGACGCCGGCCTGCCACATCGTCGGCATCCGGTTCATCTTGGCGAAATAGCGTTTTGACCATTCGCGGGTCTTGTCGTCCATGTCCCAATAGAACGACGTGGTCAGCAACAACCCCTGCGCCGCCGGCAGTCCCAGCGAATGAATGTCGGTGATCAGCGCCAGCAGGCCGGCCATCTGCTGGCCGCCTTTCAGCACGCCGAACTCGCCGGCGGTCTTGATCTCGTTCATGTTGTTTGGTGGGCCACCGGCGATGCCGATGATCTTGGCCTTCGAGGCCTGGGCCTGCAGAATGAACGAGGACAAATCCGGCGTGGCAAAGGGCGGCTTCACCGAGCCCAACACCTTGCCGCCGTTCTTGAGGATCACGGCGGACGCGTCGCGCTCCAGCGAATGGCCGAACGCGTAATCGTCGGTGATGAAGAACCAGCTATCGCCGCCGCGCTTCACCACTTCCTGCGCGGTGCCGACTGCAAGCGCGCGGGTGTCGAACACCCACTGGATAGCGTAGGGCGAACAGAACTTGCCGTGGAAATCCGCCGAGCCGGTCGAATGCGTGATGAACATCCGCTTCTTTTCATTGGCGATGTTCTGCACCGCGAGGCCGACAGCGGACACCGGCACGTCCACGATCAAATCGACCTGCTCGGTGTCGTACCAGCGCCGCGCGATCCCGGCGCCGATATCCGGCTTGTCCTGGTGGTCGCCGACGATTACCGAAATCGGCTTGCCGAGCACCGTGCCGCCGAAATCGTCGACCGCCATTTGCGCTGCGGTGACCGATCCCTGGCCGGTCGGGGTCGAGGCCGGCCCGTTCATGTCGGTCAGCACGCCGATCTTGACCACATCATCCGACACCTGCGCCAGCGCCGCGGACGACGACAGCAGCGCGCCCGCGAATGCGGCGAGTAGCGATAATTTTCCTGACAACATCCCGTTTCCTCCCGTGACCATCCGGCGCATTGGCCGTGTTGCTTGGCCGGGAGCCTAACTCAGCCGGCGGGCCCTTTTTGCTATTATTCCGTGGCTGCCGTCAACGCGACTGGGGATCGTTATGTCGTCCCGGCGCAGGCCGGGACCCATAGCCCCTGGCGTCAGTAGGAGCAGAAGGCCTTTGCTCCATCGACACAACGCGAGTCCTCGCCGTATGGGTCCCGGCGCAAGGCCGGGACGACGCGAGGATGTTAGTCTCCATCCAACTCCGCCAACCGCTCCGCTTCCGCGACATCCTCGATCGTGTTGGCATTGAAGAACGGATCGAGCGGCGCTGTCGGCCAGGCGACGGTGGCCAATTTGTAGCGAGCGGTCCAGCGGTCGACCCGCCTGATATTGTCCTGCACCAGCGCGTGGCGAAGCTCGTCGCGCAGGGCGACGCGCCATAGTCCGATCACCGGATGCGACTGTCCGCCGGAGGCCGCGACCGCGAGTTGGGCGTCTTCGCTCACCAGCGCCTCGTTAAGGCGGGCCACCAGATCGCGCGGCAGGAACGGACAATCCGCCGCCGCGCTCAACACCATCGAAACCCCGGGGCGATGGGCGGCGGCCCAATCGAGTGCGGCGAGAATGCCGGCGAGCGGCCCGGGAAAGTCCTCGACGGTGTCGGGGACAACGGCCAAGCCAAACCGCGCAAACCGTGCCGGATCGCCATTGGCATTGAGAATGAGCTCGCCGCATTGCGGCTTGAGCCGCGCGATCACGCGGTCGAGGATGGTGCGACCGCCGATCTGGCGCATCGGCTTGTCGCCCCCGCCCATCCGCCGCGCCAGCCCGCCGGCCAGCAGCACGCCGGGAATGGCCTCGTGGCTCACAGCCATGTCGCGCGATCGATCTTCATCATGTCGGCAGGTTAGCATGACAAGCAGCGTTAGCCGATATAAAGCAACTCGTAGAATGAACGAAATGCGACCAGTTCGTCATTGCGAGCGAAGCGAAGCAATCCATGGCAGCGAAGCAAGGGCTGGATTCTTCGTCGCTGTCGCTCCTCGCAATGACGGGAAGAGTACCACATGAACGTGATTGGCCTCTCGGGATGGAGCGGCGCCGGCAAGACCACCTTGCTGACGCGGGTGATCCCTCTTCTGTTGGCCAAGGGGTTGCGCGTCTCCGTCATCAAGCATGCCCATCACGATTTCGATGTCGACGTGCCCGGCAAGGATTCCTGGGTGCACCGGCAATCCGGCGCGACCGAGGTGCTGGTGGCCTCGTCCCGCCGCTGGGCCCTGATGCATGAATTGCGCGATGCCGCCGAGCCGCGATTGCCGGAGCTCTTGAGCCGGATGTCGCCGGTCGATCTCGTCGTCATCGAAGGTTTCAAGCGCGAGCCGCACGCCAAGATCGAAGTGCATCGCATCGCCAACCACAAGCCGCTGTTGTTTCCCGACGATCCCGACGTCGTCGGCATCGCCACCGACGCCGTGGTTGCAACCACGCTGCCAATGGTCCATCTCGATGATGTCGAGGCCATCGCAGCCTTGATGCAGCGCGCCGCGATCCCGGTCGAACAGGTGCTGGCGCGAAGCCCGAGCGAGGGATAAAAAGGCACGATGGCGATCACGAAACTGGACTTGAAGGGCCTCAAATGCCCGTTGCCGGCGCTGAAGACGCGCAAGGCGCTGAAGACGGTGCCGCCGGGGGATTTCCTGGAAGTGCACTGCACCGATCCGCTGTCGGTGATCGATATCCCGAACCTGATCCGGGAAACCGGCGACAAAGTCGAGATCACCGAGCGCGCCGAGGGCCGGATCGTGTTCATGATCGAGAAAATCAATCGGGCGATGCCGTCCGCCAATTAATCTTAGCTAGTGATATCGACCTTTTTCCTATCGACACCCGCCTCGGCTTCTGTCCCAATTGGGGTTCTCCGTGGGGACTCGGAGGTGGGTCGTGTTGGTGGCAGGGCTTGTTGGTAACAGGCTTGTTGGTAGCAGGCTTGCGCGTTTGGGGCGGGTGAATTTCCTGATTTAGGCCGGAACTGATGGTGGCATATCCTGCCGCATCAGAGGTTGGAATTGTCGGATGTGCTTGGTGGTCCCGGCGCATCCTTGGATTGTGCGGAGCAGCAATGCACGATCTTACTGCCCGTGATAGGCTTTGGCGGGGTTTTAGACGGGCGGATCGGTGGCGAACGGGATCGGTGGCGGCAGACACGCCCGAAAAGGGCGGCTGTTAAGGGAGGATTGAATGACGACAATCAGCAGTGCCGGAAGCATGTCCGGCGCAGGCGCAGGGCTCCTCGACAGGGAACGGACGGTTGCGAGCGCCGGCTTCAATCGATGGATGGTGCCGCCCGCGGCGCTCTGCATCCATTTGTGCATCGGCATGGCCTACGGCTTTTCGGTGTTCTGGCTGCCGCTGTCGCGCGCGCTGGGATTGACGGCGCCCAAGGCATGCCCCGACATGTCGCTGCTGCAGGAGCTGTTCACCACGAGCTGCGACTGGAAAGTCGCCAGCATGGGCTGGATGTTCACGCTGTTCTTTGTCGCGCTCGGCGTATCGGCGGCGATCTGGGGCGGCTGGCTGGAGCGGGTCGGACCACGCAAGGCCGGCTTCGTCGCCGCGTTGTGCTGGGGCGGCGGCCTGTTGATCGGCGCCTTCGGGATTTATGTCCATCAGCTCTGGATCATGTGGCTCGGCGCCGGCGTCATCGGCGGTATCGGCCTCGGCCTCGGCTACATCTCTCCGGTGTCGACCCTGATCAAATGGTTTCCGGATCATCGCGGCATGGCGACCGGCATGGCGATCATGGGTTTCGGCGGCGGCGCGATGATTGGCGCGCCGCTGGCCAACATCCTGATCACCCATTTCAAGACACCCACATCGGTCGGCGTGTGGGAAACCTTCGTCGTGATGGGCTTGATCTACTTCGTGTTCATGACCATCGGCGCGTTCTCCTATCGCATCACCCCGCCGAACTGGAAGCCGGAAGGCTGGACCCCGCCGGCCAAATCCAATGCGATGATCTCCAAGGCCAATGTCCATCTCGACGACGCCCACAAGACCCCGCAGTTCTGGCTGATCTGGTGGGTGCTCACGCTGAACGTGTCGGCCGGGATCGGCGTGATCGGCATGGCCTCGCCGATGTTGCAGGAAATCTTCGGCGGCAAGCTGATCGGATTTCCGGATGTCGGCTTCAACGCGTTGAGCCTCGAGCAGAAGGCGACCATCGCGGCGATCGCAGCCGGCTTTACCGGCTTGCTCTCGCTGTTCAACATCGGCGGCCGCTTCTTCTGGGCCTCGCTGTCCGACTATATCGGCCGCAAGGGGACCTACTATTGCTTCTTCCTGCTCGGGATCGCGCTCTATGCGCTGGCGCCGACTTTCGCGGCGATGGGCTCGAAGGCTCTGTTCGTGCTTGGCTTCGGCATCATCCTGTCGATGTACGGCGGCGGCTTTGCGACGGTGCCGGCCTATCTCGCCGACATGTTCGGGACCCAGTTCGTCGGCGCCATTCACGGGCGCTTGCTGACGGCGTGGTCGACCGCGGGCATCATCGGCCCTGTGGTGGTCAACTACATCCGCGAATTCCAGCTCGCGGCCGGCGTGCCGCGCGATCAACTCTACAACACCACCATGTATATCCTGTGCGCCATGCTGATCGCCGGCCTGATCTGCAACTATCTGATCAAGCCGGTCGATCCGAAGTGGCATATGAGCGAGGCCGACGTGGCAAAATTGCAGGCCGCGAGCGCCGATGCGACAGCCGGACCTTCGGGATCGTTCGGCATCGGCAGAGGCGGACTGGACCTGAGGGCCGCGTTGTTCTGGGCCTTCGTCGGTATTCCCCTGGCCTGGGGCGTCTGGATCACGCTGCAAAGCGCGGCCAAGATACTTTGATCAAGGTGAACCTCTGATCGGACACATCCCGCGACGCGGGACGGTAGCCTTACCGTCCCGCGCCGTTTTGTCTTTACGCCCTCCTCAATAATGCAATTTCAAGGGAATTTTTGATGCCTCGTACCGCTATTTGTCTCGTCACCGTGCTGCTTGTCGCCGGCGCGCTTGATACCGCTTCGGCCCAGACGACACCTGCGCCTGCCGCCACGACCGCGGCCCCGGGCGCGGCAAAACCATCGCGGATGAAATTGACCGTCGAGAAGCTCAAGGCGATGAAGGCCAAGTGGAGCGAGAACAAGAGCAAACTGAAAGCCTGTCGCGTGGAAGTGAAGAGGCAGGGATTGGCCGGCGACGACCGCTGGTTCTACATCGCAGACTGCATGGACAAGACCTGATCCGTCGTCCTGACGCGGCGTGAGTTAGATTGGGCCGGGGCTATCCGCACGCTTCACTTCACCTTTCCCCGGCGGGGAGAGGTCGATTTGCTCCCGGCGATGCGAAGCATCGTCCGGTGCAAATCGGGTGAGGGCTCTTACACCAAACGGGAGGCCCTAACCCCTCACCCGGCGCGGAGCCTGTCATCGGGCGCGCATTCACGCTACCCGTTGGCGCCGACCTCTCCCAATCGAAGTCGGATATATCCGACTTCGATCGATATGATGCCCAACTCGGGTAAACCCGAGTTGGGTGGGAGAGGTGAAGGGAAGTCGCAGCCGGTTCGATCAATAATCATCCCGCTTAGTTCGCGCTGTCCGCGGCCACAGCCTGCGTCGGTGCAGGTTTGTTCTGCGCGATGACGGCCTCGAGCCTTGCGATGTTCTCGAGCAGGCGCTGGCTGGTCAGGACCAGGAAGTAATAGCCGAATTGCGGGTCCTGGAAGTAGATCTCGAGCAATTTGTCATAGGTGATGGTCAGCACGTGGCCATTCTCGGTGCACTCGACCGTCGCGGTCCGCCGGTTATTGGGTGACAGGAAACCGAGTTCGCCCATCAGGCGGCCCGGCGGCAGCACGACGCCGATTTCGGTCACCAGGAATTCGCCGGTGACGGTCAGGAACATCTCGTGCGCCGCGTCCTCCTTTTTGAAAACCACATCGCCCTTGCGGTATTTCCGCTCGGTCATGAACGGCTTGAGCCATTCGATCGACATGTCGCCCTTGGCGGCGTTGCGCGCCTTCTTCACCAAATTGAGCATCTGATGGAGGCGCAGGCCGTTGATCGGGAGCAGCAGCAGATACAACAGCAGCGTCTTGATATCCCCTGACAGCACGCCGAAGCCGGCGAAAAACGCGCAGCCGACCATGTTGGAGACGCGCAGCGGCACCATGGTCCGGGTCAAGAGCGTCGCGACAAAAAACACCGCGCCCACCAGCGCGCACATATTGGCCAGCGTGATATTGGCCAGAAAAATCTCCAGCAGGCGATTGTACAGCGCGTCGTAGGTGATGTTGTTGGGGTCGAGGCCCAGTTGAACCAGGATCTTGGCGAACCGCAGATTGTCGGCGGCGGCGTTTAGAATGCGATCCAGCGCGGTGGAGAGGTCAGCATGGATGGCGTACATGGCAGCTCCCGGGGCGGCGGCTCGAAAGGGTTCACACGAAGCTTTCCGCCAAAGCCAGATAAAGCGCAAAGAGAAAACCGGCAACCGTCGGGAGCACCACCAGCGAGCCGCCTTCCTCCAGGGCGACGGGAATCATGGCATGGGCGACCAGTGCGAGTACAGCGCCACCCGCCAGCGCCTGGGCGAAGATCGCCGCCAACGCGTCGCTGCTGCCGATGAAGGCCTTGCCGGCCGCGGCCGCGACGATGCCGGCCACCAGCACGGTCGACCACAGGCCGAAAATCCCCGCCGGGCGGTAGCCGGCCTTGGTCAACATCGAGGCACTCGCCGCCGCCTCCGGAATGCCGCCCAGGAACATCCCCAGCATCAGCGTTACCGAGAGGTTGCCGAGAGCGGTAAACTTGGCGCCGATCACCAGGCAGCCGGGGATGGTGTCGAGAATATTGCCAAGGACGATCGCCATGCCGGCGCCGTTGGCGGCTTCCGTGAGCATCTTGCCGGTCTCGTGCCGGCTGAGTTGGTCGAGGCTGCGGCCGGCGACCTTGGCCCAGCGGGCCGCGTTGGTGCCTCCCGCGCTGAGGTTGTCGATCGCTCGCCGGTGGCTGATGTGTTTGACCGCGTCGGCCATTTGCGGATCTTCCGCAACCAGCCGCTCGAAATCGCTTTTGTCGATTTTCAGGAGCTCGGTGTCTTCGACGGCCCGGATCGTCGCGGTACGGGGGTCGCCGCCGAGCAGCGACATTTCTCCAAACGCGTTGCCTTTGCCGAGCACGGCGATCGCGCTGCTGGAAGCTGAGCCATCGCGCGGATCTTCGTTGAGGACTTCCACCGTTCCGCTGCCGACGATGTAGAGGGCATCGCCGGGGTCGCCGGTCCGAAACAGGATTTCGCCTTGCTTCAGCTGGCGGTCGTGGATGCAGGGCAGAATTCGTTCGATCTGTTCGGCCGGCAGATGCCGCATCAGGTCGGACGTCGCCAGCAGCTTGATTCGCGCGGCGATGTCCTGCTGTTTGCGGGTCAGCGCATATTCGCGAAATTGCGTGCCGTAGCGTACCGCCGCACCCCTTTTTTCGAGGAACAGCGAGGTCGCGTAGTAGAGCACGGCGCCGACCGCAAAGCCGGAGCTGATGAAGGCCCACGCGGCGCGCGCATCAAAGCCCTGATGGTGAAGCGACAGCGCGCCCTCATAGGCCAACTCGATGGCCAGCGCCGAAATCAGCGAGCCGGCCGCGAACGCCAGCAGGCAGGCGAGCAGACGCTTCGAAATCGAAAGGTAAAGCCCGATCGCAGCGCCCAGCAGCGAGGAGGAGGTTGTAGCCAGTCCCAACAGGGACACCATGGCAAGCTGGTGAAAATAATTCATCAGTTCCTCAACCGTTTTGGATGTGATGTTGTGGCGATGCCAGGCGCTGCACATTTTGGAAGCTATCTCGGACGTCATCCTGAGGAGCGGCGTCTTCGCCGCGTCTCGAAGGATGGTGTTCAGCGCAGTGTGTGCGGCCATCCTTCGAGGCTCGCAAGCGCTCGCACCTCACGGGCGAACGCACTGCGTTCGTCCCGGGGATGACGTCTGAGATAGCTTCACACGCTCTCACTTGCGTGAAAGTCCGCTGGGTCCGAATTGTCGATTGTGGTCCTTCAGCCGCCAGCGCGGCCTCCAGCTCGGGCAATGCTCATAGAGCCGCGTGGTGAAGGCGCCTTCTTTTCCCGCGCATTTGTAGTAGCAGACCTTGGTCGCCCCGGCGACGCGCGCGCCGGCCGCCGTGCAGATGAGAGAAACCGTGGACGGTTCGGGGGCCGGCGCGTCTTGTATCAGCGCGTTTTGCACGGGCGCGGATGTGGCGGCCGCAAAGACGGCCATCGCCAGAAAAATCGCCATTTTGCCCTTCTGCTGAACGAGAGAGAAAACAGATCTTCGGCTGATGAAGACGCCAGGAGCGGCGACGTTCTCTCGTTACTGCGGTTTCGTGACAGGGCGTTAATAGTTGAGGTGTGAAAGAACTATCGCAGTCTTCAGCGCGATAATTCCGGCGAGGGCGCCTGCCGCCAGCAGAATTGCGCAGGCGACTCCGGGCAAGCGCCGGATCGCGGCACGCCGGGGCAGCTGCCTGCGCAGAAAGAGCTTTGCGGCTCCCAGCCCGGCAACGAGGGGATTGCCGTGGTTTTCAAGGTCGAGCTCGAAACGGGCTCGCGGAAACAACGCCGCGCAACCGGCAGGGCCGGCGTTTGTCTTGGCAAAATGCAGCGCCGAACCCTTGCGCCAGAACAGGCCGCCGAACTTTCCGTCGGCGTCGCGCGCGACCCACAGACCGGCGCGGTTGCGGCCGATGAAGACCACCGGAATGCTCCGGCTCAGGACATCCGGGCCGGGCCGCGCAAAGGACGTGACGGCGTGCTCGAATTTCGGCGGCGCGCCGGACGCCAGCGGTCCCGATGACGGCCTCTCGGCGGTCGCCTTGCCGAGGAATTCTTCGCTGTAAGTCATCGCGCTCATGGCAATGCCGGTTCCCGAGAGAACGCTACCTTTTGCGTCCGCCACCATAATTGGCTTGAGCCGCATATGAATTCGAGATGGCCCGGCCGCCCATCGCATAGGGACGGCATAAAGAACGAGGACCGCGCAGCGCCTATGTTGCTCCTATGCGAACGCGGAGCGGGTGCTCTCGAATTCATATGTGTGGCGACGCATCTTCCACTCAGCATGCGGCGTATCGGCCGCCACGGAGTGCCCACGATGATTCGCCTCAGCCTGACCAAGGCGCGGCTGTTCGACCTGACGCTGGAGCGTCGCCCGGATCGTCCAACCGTCCGCCCCGCCAATTATCGCTTCGCCAGAAGCTCGCAACAGCCTGGTCGTTCTCACGTTGGCCGCGTCCTCGACGGCGCCAAGGCGTTGTTCGGCGCCGCGCTGAAGCTGATCGCCGCCGCCAGGCATCATCGGATCGAACGTGAGCTGAGGATTGGCGGGCCTCGCCATGACTGGCTGCGCATCGACGACGATCACTTCACGCCGATTGAGCATTAAAGCCTGTGAAGCTGTTTCCGACGTCATCCAGAGAGGCCGTGAAACAATCGACGCCGTCATCCTGAGGTGCGAGCACTTGCGAGCCTCGAAGGATGCTGTTCGGCGCTTTGCCTGCGGCCATCCTTCGAGGCGCGCAAGAAAGGGCGCACACCTCAGGATGACGAATTGCCTGCTTCCGTCATCCCGGGGATGACGGTGGTGTGCGTGGCGGGCTAATACGCCACGGCCGCGGCCGGCCGCACTCCTATCTCAACCACCCCGCGGACCGGCGACGAGTCGCGCGGTCAGCGGCACCAGGCACAGCAATGCCGCGACCATCCAGAAGGCGGCATGCAGTCCGACGGCCTTCGAGACGAAACCGATCGCGGCCGGTCCGGCGAGGATGCCGGCATAGCCGGTCGTCGTGATCGCGCCGACCGCAAGCGCCGATGGCATCGCTTTTTGCGCTCCGGCGGTGCGGAAGAGCACCGGCACGATGTTGGACGCCCCCAACCCGATCAACAGGAAGCCCGCCATCGCGACCGCTGCCAGCGGCGCCGTCAGCAGCAGGACGAAGCCGGCGATGGCGAGGATGCCGCCCCAGAACAGGGTGCTGCGATCCCCGATGCGCGCGGTGATGCTGTCGCCGACCAGACGCCCCGCCGTCATCGCGACCGCGAAGAACATGTAGCCGACGCCGCCCTTGGTCGCGGTAACGAGGCCGCCATCTGTGACGAGCAGCGCGCTCCAGTCGAGGATCGCGCCCTCGACGAGGAAGGTCGCGGCCGCCAGAGCCGCAAGCAGCAGCACGATGCCGTGTGGCATCACGAACAGCGGTCCTCTTTCGCCTTGGGCGCCCGTCATCAGGCGAGGCCACGCGAACGCCATCGCCGCTATCATAATGGCCGAACAGAACAAGGTGCCCAAGAGCGGCGCCACGCCAAGCGACAGCAGGAAGGTCATCAGCGTCGCGCCTGCAAATCCGCCGATACTAAAAAGCGCATGGAAGCCCGACATCAGCGGCGTGTCGGCCGCCCGTTCGACCTCGACCGCATGCACGTTCATGGCGACATCGATCGAGCCCAAAGCTGCCCCGAACGCGAGCAGCGCGAGTGCTGTGGTGGTCGGTGTCGCGGCGACGGTCAGGACGGGGAGGACGACGGCAAGCCCGAACCCGCCCGCCAGGATGACGGGCTTGCTGCCGTAGCGCGAACTCAGCGGCCCGGTGATCAGCATGGCTACGACCGAACCGATGCCGATGCACAGCAGCAGCAGACCGAGCGTTCCATCATCGACGGCGAGGCGCTGCTTGGCGAACGGCACCAGTGGCGCCCAGCAGGCAATGCCGAAGCCTGCGACGAGGAAGGACAGGCGCGTGGCGAGTCGCGTCGCGGGACGGTCGGACATGGATGGGTTACCGATCAGGGTGCGAAATGGCAGGGCGCGTGAATCATGCCTCATCGAGCATTAAAATCGTGCACGATGATGGCAAGATTGCTTGACGAGCGCCAGAACGGCTGCCTTTTGGCTGCGCGCCATTAACCGCGCACGACGGAAATTGGGCGATGGCGACCCACCGTTCAGCCGGTCAAAATCTCTATGCAGGGATATGAGACACTTTCGTCGGCTCGCCGACGGCCGTCATCGCCAGGGCGACGGCCTTTCGCGAATCCTCTGATAGTTCGACCAGCGGCAATCTCAGCGCGGGCTTCATGAACCCCAGCAGGCTCATGCCGTATTTCAGGGTGGCGATCGGCGCCTCCGACGACATCAGCGCGCCGATTGCGGCGAGATCAACCGAAGCGCGCCGCGCGGCCGGTAAATTGCCGCCTGTGCAGCCTTCATGGAGCTGACGGCAGCGATCGGGAAAAAGATTGGCGATGCCGCTAATGCAGCCGTCGCCGCCGCTCGTGAGATAGGCCAGCGCATGGGTGTAATCCCCGCACAGCAGGCGAAACGCCGGCGGCAGCATCGCGCGCAAGCGAAACAGCCGCGCCACGCTCCCGGCCGCGTCGTTGAGGCCGATGAACTGCGTCGATTCGGCAAGCCGCGCGATGGTCTCGTCGGAGATCTCGCGCGCGGTGCGTGACGGGATATCATGCAGCAGGATGGGTAGGCTGGTCGAGGCCGCGATGGACTGGAAATGCGCCAGGATGCCGGTCTGCATCGGCTTGTTGTAATACGGCGCCACCGACAATATCGCGTCCGCGCCGTTGCTTTCGGCGATTTCCGTCAACTCGATCGCCTGCCCCGTCGAATTGGAGCCTGCGCCGGCAATAATGGCTATTCGTCCACGCGCTATTCCGACCGCCGCGCCGATGATCTCCGCGCGCTCGGTCCGTTCGAGTGTCGAGCTTTCGCCCATGGTTTCACCGACCACGATCGCGGTCGCGCCCGATCCGATCTGGTGCTCGCACAGCATCTCGAAGGCGGACCAATCGATGCCGTCGCGGTCGTCGAACGGGGTCGGGAGGTCGGCGATGAAACCACCGAGCCAGTGCAACGGTTTTGTCTTGGGCATCGTCTTGACCATAGTCTTGGACCTAGTCTTGGGCTGGAGCTGTGGCATGGTCATGCCACCTTCGCGATGGCGCCAACGTGCTGGCCGAATTCCTCGCGATGCGCCGCCAGCACAAAGCCCTGATGACAGCGCGCGCCGGCTTCGATCCGAAATCCGAGTTGCTGCAATTTCGTCCGGACCTTGCAGCCGAGGCCGTTCTCCTGCGATTCGATCGATATCGTGATGCTCGCCGCGGCGTAAAGATGCCTGGAGATCTGGTTGATCGCGGCCTCGATCGCCTGAAAGCTGCGGTCGCCGGCGATCAGGCCCGCGGAATGCTGCCCCGCGGACGTGCGGCAGGCCGAGGCCAGAGCCGCATAGGTAAATCCCCGTCGCCGGAGCGCCAGATAAAGCTCGATGCTGTCGGCCCCGGCGAGGACCAGCCGGTGCGACTTCGACAGATGCGCGAGATTGATCATGGTATCGACCATTTCGTCCCGCGGCGAGATCAAGTTCTGTCTTGGCATGAGGGGGCTCCGGCTGATCGGGGGAGTGTGCGGCGTTAGAGCGTTTTCGAGCGAAGTGGGTACCGGTTCGCGTGAAGAAAACGCGTCAAAACAAAGGACTAGAGCCCCGTTCCGATTCCATCGAAACGGAAAAGGCTCTAGGCGGCGCGGCTCTGAAGCGAGCCGTCGGCATCCATGGCCGCATTGTTGGCCGGCTGCGGCGACGACACTTTGCGATGCATGTCGAGTTCGACGAT
This sequence comes from Bradyrhizobium sp. S69, assembly GCF_009766005.1. Classification (GTDB taxonomy): domain Bacteria; phylum Pseudomonadota; class Alphaproteobacteria; order Rhizobiales; family Xanthobacteraceae; genus Bradyrhizobium. The sequence goes on from NZ_LMUK01000046.1 coordinate 72,177, forward strand.
GGTGGTCGCGAGAACGATGGTTTCCGGGTGATGCCCGTTTTCGAACAGCGCATATTTCAGCGCTTGCGCGCGGCTGACGAATAGTCCGCCGAATAGTCCGTTGTTTTCCTGGGCAACCCAGTTGCCCCTGCTGTTCCGCCCGATAATCACAAGGTTGGATGTGCACGATGGCGGTTCGTCGATGGCTTCCACAACTCGCTCCTGTTGGCTGCCGCGAACCGCAAAAGGCGATCGCGTGCGTTCTTGAGATGAGAAATATTGAGGAGATCGCATATGAATTCGAGAGCGGGGCGGGGTCGATCTCATAAGGACGGCGTAAAGGTTCTGACGCCGCGAAAGGCAGATGACCGAGCGGGGCGAATTCTAGGCCGGCGCGAGGGCGCCAAGGCCGAAGTCGCCCAAGGTATGAACCAGGCAAAACAGCGCGGCGCAGGTCAATGCTTCATCCCAATGATTGAGGATGCCATCGAGCGGGCGCTCACGCTTGATGACGGCGACAACGACGCTGAAGATGATGGACATCGCCAGCAGCGCGGCAAGGCTGCGGGCAAAGCTGAAGCTGCCGAACGTCGCGAAGAGAGCGAGGATGATCATTCGCAGGCAAAAGCGGACGAGCACCTGCGTCGATCTCATCTCCTGCGATAGCTCGGGGAGTTGCGCCAAGTTGGTAAAACTCTGGTGGATGGGATCGCGGCCCCGATGGGGCAGCCTTACGCGAAATGACAAGTCCTAGAAATTATCGGTGCAAAGCACCTGGTAGACCGCGTCTGCCTCGCGCCGGACGAGGGGGACGCTGGGCCGGATCGATGGCGCGCTGGCGCGCTGGGCCTCGACGAACGCGCTCAGGATCGCCAGCGGCAAATCGAGGTGACGGGCTTCGACCGATTGATCGAGCCATTCGGGCAGCTCGCGCTCGCGGGACAGCGCGCAATGCCATTCGCCTTCGTCATAGGCGATGCGGCGAACCTGCCATTGCGGCAGCTCCAGTTCGATCAGCGCAAATGCCGCGTCGGTCCAGGCTTCCGCTGCGATCAGGCGCTCGATCCGCGCGGTCCGTTCGCGCTGTCCGGCCGATGGAAAGCGCCGGCATGCCGCCTCGATGACGGCCGAGATCAGCTTCGCGGTTACGCGATGCGCGTTGCGAAGCCGGTCATCGATGTGATCGACAATATTTTGGGCGTCGGAAGGCAGCAGCATGGCGGTATCTCGCATGGGGCGCGGCTGCGACCGGCAGCCAAGCCCACAAAATGGATAAATCGCCATTTGAAAGCGAGATGGGGCAGGGGGAGAAGATATAGGGATTTCATAAGTGTTTTTGCTCGCATGATCGACAGCTCTCAACCGTCGTCCCGGCGAAGGCCGGGACCCATAACCCCTAGCCGATCGAAAGACAGAAGGCGTCTGCCGCATTGCTAAAAATGAGAGTCCGCGCCGTATGGGTCCCGGCCCCTTACGCGCAATTGCGCGCTAGGCCGGGACGACGGTTGCGAAGTCGTTCCGGACGATTGGTGGCCCTTTATGAGATTCCTATAACTTCGCTAGTGCGACCGTCTCGAAAACCTATGCGCCGGGTGGCACTTCAGGGCCTGACAAAAGGGGGCAACCTGCCTGGCCCCCGCGTACCACACCGCATAGGAGCACGCCATGTTGGATATTCTCATGCTGGCCCTCGGGCTTGCCTTCTTCGTGGCGGCGGTGGGCTACACCTACGCCTGCGAGCGACTTTGATGGTTCGACGCCCGATTGCCCCGCGAACAGGCTCTTGAAGGAGCACGATCATGATCTTCGATTATTCACTCGCCGGTCTCGTCTCGCTAGGCCTGCTGTTTTATCTCACCTACGCCCTGCTGCGGCCCGAGCGGTTCTGATCGCCTCGAACGTAACTCCGCGCACATCCTAAAGGCACACTCCGATGACCGTCATTGGCTGGATTCAAATTCTTCTGTTCTGCGCGATCGTCGTCGCACTGGTCAAACCGCTCGGCTGGTACATGACGCGCGTCTTCAACGGCGAGCGCACGTTGCTTTCGCCGGTGCTGCGGCCGGTCGAGGCCGGGCTGTACTGGATCGGCGGCGTCGATGAGAAGCGCGAGCAGCATTGGCTGACCTACACGGTCGCCATGCTGCTGTTCCATGTCGGCGGCTTTCTTGTCCTGTACGCGGTGATGCGCCTGCAGGCGGTGTTGCCGTTCAATCCGGCTGGGCAATCCGCGGTCGCCGAGGACCTTTCCTTCAATACCGCGATCAGCTTCATCACCAATACCAACTGGCAGAACTACGGCGGCGAAAGCACGATGTCTTATCTCGTGCAGATGCTGGGGCTGACGCATCAGAATTTCCTGTCGGCGGCGACCGGTATCGCACTTGCGATGGCGCTGATCCGCGGCTTCTCCCGCTCCTCGATGCGCACCGTCGGCAATTTCTGGGTCGATGTGACGCGCTGCACCCTCTATGTGCTGCTGCCGATCTGCGTGGTCTATACGCTGTTCCTGATCTGGCAGGGCATGCCGCAGACGCTCGGCGCCTATGTCGATGCCACCACCCTGGAAGGCGCCAAGCAGACCATCGCGGTCGGGCCGGTGGCCTCGCAGGTCGCGATCAAGATGCTCGGCACCAATGGCGGCGGCTTCTTCAACGCCAACGCCGCGCACCCGTTCGAGAACCCGACCGCGCTGTCGAATTTCGTGCAGATGATCTCGATCTTCGCGCTCGGTGCCGCCTTGACCAACGTGTTCGGCCGCATGGTCGGCAACCAGCGCCAGGGCTGGGCGATCCTGTCGGTGATGGGCGTGCTGTTCATCGCCGGCGTGACCGTCACCTATTGGGCGGAAGCCAACGGCACCTCGGCGCTGCATGCGCTGGGCCTGACCGGCGGTAACATGGAAGGCAAGGAAGTCCGTTTCGGTATCGTGGCTTCAAGCCTGTTCGCGGTCATCACCACGGCTGCGTCCTGCGGTGCCGTCAACGCGATGCATGACAGCTTTACGGCGTTGGGCGGCATGATCCCGCTGATCAACATGCAGCTCGGCGAAATCATCGTCGGCGGCGTCGGCGCCGGTCTCTATGGCATGCTGCTGTTCGTCGTGCTGGCGATCTTCGTCGCCGGTCTGATGGTCGGCCGCACCCCGGAATATGTCGGCAAGAAGATCGAGGCCCGCGAGGTCAAGATGGCGATGCTGGCGATCCTGGTGCTGCCTTTGATGTACCTGGGCTGGACCGCGGTCGCCGTGGTGCTGCCGTCGGCGGTGGCCTCGATGGCCAATGCCGGCCCGCACGGTTTCACCGAAGTGCTTTATGCCTTCACCTCGGCGACCGGCAATAACGGTTCGGCCTTCGGCGGCCTTTCCGGCAACACCTTCTTCTACAATCTGACCTTGGCCAGTTCGATGTTTGTCGGCCGCTTCTTCATGATCGTGCCGGCGATGGCGCTGGCGGGTTCATTGGCCGGCAAGAAATCGATCCCGGCCTCGGCCGGCACCTTGCCGACCACCGGTGGCCTGTTCGTCGGCCTCGTCGTCGGCGTGATCCTGATCATCGGTGGTCTCACGTTCTTCCCGGCGCTGGCGCTCGGGCCGATCGTCGAACACCTCTCGATGAATGCCAACACCCTGTTCTAAACCATTCGCCTAGATCTGCGCCTTACGGAGTTTACGTCCATGGAAGCCATGAAATTACAAAAGCGCGTGCCGGTCTCCGCGATGCTCGATCCGAAGATCGTGTTCCCGGCGATGGGATCGGCGGTTGCAAAACTCGACCCGCGGCTGATGATCAAGAACCCGGTGATGTTCGTGGTCGAAGTCGTCGCGGCCCTGACCACGGTGATCTTCGTGCGGGACCTCGTCACCGGCGGAGCCAATCTCGGCTTCACCTTCCAGATCATCATGTGGCTGTGGTTCACGGTGTTGTTTGCCAATTTCGCCGAAGCGGTCGCGGAAGGCCGCGGCAAGGCGCAGGCCGAATCGCTCAAGAAGACCCGCACCGAGAGCCAGGCCAAGCTGCTGTCGGGCTCCGACAAGACCTACCGGCTGGTATCGGGCACCAGCCTCAAGGTCGGCGATATCGTGCTGGTCGAAGCCGGCGACAATATCCCGTCCGACGGCGAAGTGATCGAAGGCGTCGCTTCGGTGAACGAAGCCGCGATCACCGGTGAATCCGCGCCCGTGATCCGCGAATCCGGCGGCGACCGTTCGGCGGTCACCGGTGGCACGCAGGTATTGTCCGACTGGATTCGGGTCCGCATCACCGCGGCGCAAGGCTCGACCTTTATCGATCGCATGATCAAGCTGGTGGAGGGCGCCGAACGGCAGAAGACGCCGAACGAGATCGCGCTCAACATCCTGCTCGCCGGCCTCACCATCATCTTCGTGTTCGCGACCGTCACGATTCCGAGCTACGCGGCCTATGCCGGCGGCTCGATTTCGGTGGTGGTGCTGGTCGCATTGTTCGTGACGCTGATTCCGACCACGATCGGCGCGCTGCTGTCGGCGATCGGCATCGCCGGCATGGACCGGCTGGTGCGCTTCAACGTGCTGGCGATGTCGGGCCGCGCGGTCGAGGCCGCCGGCGACGTCGATACGCTGTTGCTGGACAAGACCGGCACCATCACGCTGGGCAACCGGCAGGCGACGTCGTTTCGTCCCGTGCAGGGCGTCACCGAGCAGGAACTCGCAGACGCGGCCCAATTGGCTTCGCTGGCGGATGAGACTCCGGAAGGGCGCTCGATCGTGGTGCTGGCCAAGGAGAAATACGGCATCCGCAGCCGCGACATGGCGGAACTCAACGCCACCTTCATTCCGTTCACGGCGCAGACCCGCATGAGCGGCGTCGATGCCGGGGCATCGTCGGTCCGCAAGGGCGCGGTCGATGCGATCCTGAACTATGTCGGCGGCGGTACCGCGCAAACCATGGCGTCGGGAAATACCGTTCGTGCGTTGCAGCCCTCGATCACGTCCGACGTCGCCCGGGAAATTCGCGCGATCTCGGATGAAATCGCCAAGGCCGGTGGCACGCCGCTGGCCGTTGCCAAGGATGGCCGCCTGTTGGGCGTCGTGCAACTCAAGGATATCGTCAAGGGCGGCATCCGTGAGCGCTTCGCCGAACTGCGCCGCATGGGTATCCGCACGGTGATGATCACCGGCGACAACCCGATGACCGCGGCCGCGATCGCCGCCGAAGCCGGCGTCGATGACTTCCTCGCGCAGGCGACGCCGGAGGACAAACTAAAACTCATTCGCGACGAGCAGGCCAAGGGCAAGCTGGTGGCGATGTGCGGCGACGGCACCAATGACGCGCCGGCCCTCGCTCAAGCAGACGTCGGCGTCGCCATGAACACCGGCACCCAGGCGGCGCGCGAGGCCGGCAACATGGTCGATCTCGACTCCAACCCGACCAAATTGATCGAGGTGGTCGAAATCGGCAAGCAACTGTTGATGACGCGTGGCGCGCTGACCACGTTCTCGATCGCCAATGACGTCGCGAAATATTTCGCCATCATCCCCGCGATGTTCCTGGCGTTCTATCCGCAACTCAACGTGCTCAACGTGATGCACCTCGCGAGCCCGCAAAGCGCCATCCTGTCGGCGATCATCTTCAATGCGCTTGTGATCATCGGCCTGATTCCGCTGGCACTGAAAGGCGTCGCCTATCGTGCGATCGGCGCCGGCGCGCTGCTGCGCCGTAACCTGCTGATCTACGGCCTTGGCGGTATCATCATTCCCTTTATCGGCATCAAGGCCATCGACCTCGTGGTCGCGGCGTTGCACCTGGCTTGAAATTAGACCGTCATTGCGAGGAGCGTAGCGACCAAGCAATCCAGCTCTTTTCCGTTCTGCGTAGCTCTGGATTGCTTCGCTTCGCTCGCAATGACGAAAAACTCCAAGGAGAATTGTCATGTTAAAAGAAATTCGTCCCGCCATCATCCTTCTGGTCGCGCTGACGCTGATCACGGGCCTGGCCTATCCGCTGGCAATGACCGCGATCGCGGGCGTGGCCTTTCCGAAGCAGGCGGAAGGCAGCCTGATCGAGCGTGACGGCAAGGTGGTCGGCTCGGCCTTGATCGGGCAGGAGTTCAAGAGCGACAAGTACTTCCATGGCCGGCCCTCGGCCACCTCGGCGCCGGATCCGGCGGACGCCACCAAGACGGTGTCGGCGCCCTATAACGCCGCCAATTCGGGCGGCTCCAACCTCGGCCCGACCAGCAAGGCGCTGAGCGACCGGGTCAAGGAAGATGTCGACAAGTTGAAGGCCGAGAACCCCTCGGCTTCCGTGCCGATCGACCTCGTCACCACCTCCGCCAGCGGGCTTGATCCCGACGTCTCGCCGGAAGGCGCGCTGTTCCAGGTGCCACGGGTCGCCAAGGCGCGGAATATGCCGGAAGACCGCGTCCGCCAACTGGTCACGAACGCGACCGAAGGCCGCCTTGCCGGGTTGCTCGGCGAACCCCGCGTTAACGTTCTGGCGCTCAATTTGGCGCTCGACGCCGCGGCTGCGAAATAGCGCCGCTTCACCCTCCCCTGGAGGGGGAGGGTCGCTCGCTTCGTCAGAAGCGAGCGGGGTGGGGTGGAGATCTGTTCATCCGCCTACACCCATCGCAACTCCACCCCACCCCGTATCGCATCTCGCTACGCTCGATGCGATACGACCCTCCCCCTCCAGGGGAGGGTAAGGAAGAAAGCCGCGGCTTGCTCGTTCGAGATTGCCCCAAACACCGCCGCTAGGCTGAACCGGGGCCGAGGACTATAATGCCTTATGGCAAATCAGCGCCACGACCCCGATAAGAGGCCCTCGCCGGATGCGCTGCTGGAGACGGCGCGGCGCGAGAACGATCAGGCCGGCCGGCTCAAGATCTTCGTCGGCGCCGCCCCCGGCGTCGGCAAAACCTATGAGATGCTGCAGAACGCCCACGCCAAGTTGAAGGCCGGCCTCGATGTCGTGGTCGGCGCCGTCGAAACCCACGGTCGGATCGAGACCGAGGCGCTGCTGAGAGGCCTCGAGGTGCTGCCGCGCAAACGGCTCACCTACAAGGGCCAGACCATCGAAGAGATGGACCTCGACGGGTTGCTCGCGCGCCGTCCGCAGATCGCGCTGGTCGACGAATTGGCCCATACCAATGCCCCGGGCAGCCGCCACCCCAAGCGCTACCTCGACGTCGAAGAGCTGCTCTCCCAAGGCATCGACGTCTATACCGCGGTTAACATCCAGCACATCGAAAGCCTGAACGATGTGGTGGCGCAGATCACCCATGTGCGGGTGCGCGAAACCGTTCCGGACTCGGTGTTCGACCGCGCCGCCGCGATCGAGCTGATCGATCTTACGCCCGATGACCTGATCCAGCGGCTGAAAGAGGGCAAGGTCTATGTCCCCAAGCAGGCTGAGCGCGCGCTCGAGCATTATTTCTCGCCGGGTAATCTGACCGCGCTGCGCGAATTGGCCCTGCGGCGCACCGCCGAACGGGTCGACGAACAGCTGCTGACGCACATGCAGGCCAATGCGATCGCAGGGCCCTGGGCCGCGGGCGAGCGCATCCTGGTCTGCCTCAGCGAGGACCCGCGCGCGGCGGGGCTGGTGCGTTATACCAAGCGGCTGGCGGACCGGTTGCATGCGCCCTGGACTGCGCTGAGCATTGAGACGCGGCGCAGCCTGCAACTGAACGACGAGCAGCGCGACCGGTTGGCCGATAATTTGCGCCTGGCGGAATCGCTCGGCGGCGAGGCGGTGACGATTCCCGGGGTCGGTCGCCGTATCGCCGACGACGTCATCAGTTTCGCGCAGGCCAATAACGTCACCCAGATCATCATCGGCAAGTCGACGCGCTCGTGGCTGTTCGAGTTGACGCGCGGCTCGGTGGTGCATGATCTGGTGCGGCGCGCCGGCAATATCAGCGTCAACGTGATTGCCGGCGATCAATTGCCTTCGAAGGACGCCAAATCGTCGGTTCAGACCGCGGCACGCCCCGAGCCGTTCGATCCGCGGCCGTATCTGATGGCGCTGGCGTTCGTCGCGATCGGCCTTGGCGCCGCCAAGCTGATCCAGCCGATCTTCGGCATCGAGAATGTCGATCTGGTGTTCCTCACCGCCGTGGTCAGTGTCGCGGTTCGCTTCGGCCTGTGGCCGTCGATGTTTGCCAGCGTCGCCGCCTCGCTGTGCTACAATTTCTTCTTTCTGCCGCCGGTCTACACCTTCACGATCACCGATCCGACCAATGTCGCGGCGTTCTTCTTCTTCATGCTGATCGCGATCCTGGTTTCCAATGTCGCGGCCCGGGTCCGTACCCAGGCCGTCACCGCGACGGGGCGGATCCGCACCACCGAATCGCTTTACGCCTTCAGCCGCAAGCTCGCCGGCACCGCGACCTTGGACGACGTGTTGTGGGCGACCGCCTATCAGATCGCGCTGATGCTCAAGGTGCGGGTGGTGCTGCTGTTGCCGGAGGACGAGGTCTTGACCGTCAAGGCGGGTTATCCGCCCGAGGACCAGCTCGACAAGGCCGATCTTGCCGCCGCGAACTGGGCCTGGGCCAACGATCGCACCGCCGGACGCGGCTCCGATACGCTGCCGGGCGCCAAGCGCCTGTTCCTGCCGATGCGAACCGGGCGCGGGCTGATCGGCGTCATCGGCATCGATGACGATCGCACCGGGCCGCTATTGACCCCGGACGCGCGCCGGCTGCTCGACGCGCTGGTCGATCAGGGCGCGCTTGCAATCGAACGGGTGCTGCTGGTCGAGGATATGGATCAGGTCAAGCGTACCGTCGAGTCGGACCGCTTGCGCTCGGCGCTGTTGACGTCGATCTCGCACGATCTCAAGACGCCGCTGGCCTCGGTGCTCGGCGCCGCCAGCACGATGCGCGATCTCGCCAGCGGCTTGAGCGAGTTCGAAAAGCGCGATCTGCTGGCCACCGTGATCGATGAATCCGAGCGCCTCAACCGCTTCATCGCCAATCTGCTCGACATGACGAAACTGGAATCCGGCGCGGTGGTGCCCAATTCGATGCGGCAGGATATCGGCGAGATCGTCGGCAGCGTGTTGCGGCGCGCCAGTAAAATCCTGACGCATCACAAGGTCTCGCTCGATCTTGCCCCCGACATGCCGATGCTGGAGCTGGACGCCGTGCTGTTCGAGCAGGTGCTGTTCAATCTCTTGGACAACGCGGCGAAATATGCCGCCGCCGGCACCACGATATCGATCCGCAGCCAGCGCGACAAAAAATCGATGACGTTGCAGATCATCGACGAAGGTGACGGCATTCCCGAAACCGAGCTCGAAAGCGTGTTCGATAAATTCTATCGCGCGCAAAAGGGCGACCACGTTCGCCCCGGTACCGGACTGGGGCTGGCGATCTCACGCGGCTTTGTCGAGGCGATGCGCGGCACGATCTCGGCCACTAATCGCACCGACCGCAGCGGCGCCGTGCTCACCATCCGGTTGCCGATCCCGGCCAATACCATGGCGTTTTCGAGCGAAGCGGATGCCGCTCCGCGTGACGAAAGCGCGTCAGAACAGCAAGCCGGAGCCTCGGTTCTGATGCAACCGGAGCCAAGGTCCTAATCGTGGCTCTAATCGAGGCTCTAATGTTGGATACCGCCGCATGAGTGCTGCACCCGTCAAGGTCCTGGTCATCGACGACGAGCCGCCGATCCGCAAGCTGCTGCGAATGGGGCTGAGCACACAGGGCTACGAAATCCTGGAAGCCAGTAACGGCAAGCTCGCGCTGGAATTGCTGGCGCAGAATCCGGCGCTGATCATTCTCGACCTCGGCCTGCCGGATATCCAGGGCCACGAACTGCTGCGCATGATCCGCGGCCGCAACGACAGCGTGCCGATCGTGGTGCTGTCGAGCCGCGGCGACGAAGCCGGAAAGGTCCAGGCGCTCGACCTCGGCGCCGACGACTACCTGACCAAACCGTTCGGGATGGATGAACTGCTGGCCCGCATGCGCGCGGCGTTGCGGCACCAGTTGCAGGTCCATGGCGAGCGGCCGGTGTTCCGTTCCGGCGATCTTTCGGTCGATCTGGTGCGCCGCGTGGTCAAGTCCGGCGACAAGGACGTCAAGTTGTCGCCCAAGGAGTACGAATTGCTGCGCGTGCTGGTGCAGCACGCCGGCAAGGTGCTGACGCACCGGTTTCTGTTGAAGGAGCTGTGGGACGAATTGACCGACGCGCAATATTTAAGGGTCTATGTCCGCCAGCTGCGGCAGAAGATCGAAGCCGATCCGGAGCGCCCGCAATTCGTGCTGACCGAAACCGGCATCGGCTACCGGCTGCGCGCCGGCGATTGAGTGTAGAGCGCGATGATTATTGATTGAATTGGCCGCGATTTCCCTTCACCTCTCCCGTTGGGAGAGGTCGGCGCGTAGCGGCGGGTGAAGGGTTAGGACCTCTCGTTTGGTATAAGAGCCCTCACCCGATTTGCTTCGCAAATCGACCTCTCCCCGCCGGGGAGAGGTGAAGGGAAGCGCGCGGATAGTCCCGGCTCAATCTAATCTCATCCCTCTCAACGTTTCGGATTCGGAACCATTTGCCGATGGTCCAGATTACCGTTGCGCCAACGGGAGAATCATCATGGCACGAAAAGCACGGAAATATTCCAGCAAGGCCTCGGCCGACGTCGAACGCGTGATGAAGAAGCGCAAGGCCGGCACCTTGAAGAGCGGCCGCTCGGGCCGCAAGGTGACGAGCCGCAAACAAGCGATCGCGATCGGTCTGTCCGAGGCAAGGGCCGAGGGCAAGAAGGTGCCGAAGAAGGCTTCGAAGAAGAAGGCTTCAAAGAAGAAGACGGCGAAGAAGCGCAAAACGAAGAAGTAAGATGCGCAAATGATTTTCGTCATGGCCGGGCTTGACCCGGCCATCCACGTCTTTTCTCGCTGAAATGCCGTTAAGACGTGGATGCCCGGGTCAAGCCCGGGCATGACGGAGTGCGCGTTTCAACGGACTTAGCCTCACCCCGCCTTGCGCGCCCTTGCCGCCGACCGGTGCGTCTTCTTCGCGGCGCGCCGGGGTGCCGGCCGTCGGGCCGCCGAAGGCGCCGCGCGCTTGGATGCCTTGCCCTTCAGGCTCTGCTTCAGCGCATCCATCAGGCTGATCACGTTATCGGGCTTTTCCGCACGCTCGGCGGCCTTGACCGGCTTGCCGGCCGCCTTGCGTTTCACCAGCGCCTTCAGCGCATTCTCGTATTGGTCCTTAAATTTGGAGGGATCGAAATGCGCGGCCTTGGTCTTCAGGATATGGCCGGCCAGTTCGATCATGTCTTTCGAGATTTTCGGGCTCTTGATGTCGTCGAAATATTCGTCTTCATCACGTAGTTCGTAGGGATATCGCAGCGTGGTGCCGAGCAGGCCCTTGCCCCTGGGCTCGATGGCGATGACGTGTTCGCGGTTGGTCAGCACGATGCGGGCCAGCGCCACGCGCCCCTGGTCCTTCATGGCATCGCGAATGACGGCGAAGGCGTCGACACCGGCCTTGCCGTCCGGGACGATGTAATAGGGGTGATTGAGATAACGCTTGTCGATCTCGTCGCTTGGCACGAAGCTGTCGATGTCAATGGTATGGTTGCTCTCGATCTGGACCGCGTCCAGTTCGTCCTTTTCGACCTCGATATATTCGCCCTTTGTCAGCTCGTAGCCGCGGCCCTTTTGTTCAGCCTCCACGACGTCGCCGGTCTCGGCGTCCACCATCTGCTGCTTCAGCCGGTTGCCGGTCTCCTTGTTGATCATGTGGAAACGGGTTTTGTCCGCCGAGGTCGAGGCCGGATACAGCAGCACCGGGCAGGACACGAGGGAAAGTTTTAAGGACCCTTTCCAATAGGCGCGGGCGGCCATTACAATCTCCAGCGTGGCTTGGGGTGAGCGGGGTTCCGGAACTTTCAACCGTTGTTAAGGGTTTTGGTTCCGGGTCGGTGTTGTCACGACCAATGGGTTTTCGCGGGTTTTTCGTTCTTGGAGTTTAGCTGTGCCGACTGGAAGTCTCACCACCTACCGGAAAAAACGCGATTTCGAAAAGACCGCGGAGCCGAGCGGCAAGGTCAAGGTCGCGCCGTCGAAAGCGCGCCGGTTCGTGATCCAGAAGCACGCCGCCACAAGGCTGCACTACGACCTGCGGCTGGAATTCGATGGCGTGTTCAAGTCGTGGGCCGTGGCGCGCGGTCCCTCGCTCGATCCACATGACAAGCGGCTGGCGGTCGAGGTGGAGGACCATCCGCTGGATTACGGCGACTTCGAAGGCACCATTCCCAAGGGGCAGTATGGCGGCGGCACCGTACAGCTATGGGATCGCGGCACCTGGGAATCCGACGATCCTGAACTGGGCTTCAAGAAGGGCGATCTGAAGTTCACGATGCACGGCGACAAGATGCACGGCAGCTGGGTGCTGGTCCGGATGCGTCACGACCGCAACGGCGGCAACCGCACCAATTGGCTATTGATCAAGCACCGCGATGAATTCGCCAAGGAAGGCAAGACCAACGACGTTCTCGATGAGGACCAGTCGGTCGCGTCGGGCCGGTCGATGGCCGAGATCGCCGCGGGCAAGGGCAAGGCGCCGAAGCCGTTCATGATGGCGAAATCCGGCGGCGCCAAATCGCGTCTCACCAAATCTAGTCTCACCAAGCCTGACGCGGTGTGGAATTCGAACCGGGGCGAAGCCGCGCAGGCGCGGGCCGCCGGCAAGAAGGTGGCGTCGAAACCGGTCGCCGCGAAGCCCGCAAGGGGCGCGAAAGTCGCCGCGATGCCGGACTTCGTCGCGCCGCAGCTTTGCGCCTCGGTCGATCGTCCGCCCAATGGCGACGGCTGGTGCCATGAGGTCAAGTTCGATGGCTACCGCGTGCAGTTGCGGGTCGAGGATGGAAAGGCCGTGCTGAGGACGCGCAAGGGACTCGACTGGACCGACAAGTTCGCGGCGATCGCCAAGGAGGGCAGCGCGCTGCCGGATATGCTGATCGACGGCGAGATCGTTGCGCTCGACGAGGAAAATGTGCCGCACTTTTCGACGTTGCAGGCGGCAATCTCCGACGGCAAGACCGACAGACTGATCTTCTTTGCGTTCGACCTGCTGTTTGCCGGTGGCGAAGACTTGCGTCGCGTACCGCTGGCCGATCGCAAGGCGCAATTGAAGAGGATGCTGGCGGCGCGGAAAGCCAGGGCGGGACAAGAGTGGCGAATTCGTTACGTCGAGCATTTCGAGGCAGATGGCGACGCCGTGCTGGAATCGGCGCGCAAGCTGTCCCTGGAGGGGATCATCTCGAAAAAGCTCGGCGCGCTCTATCATTCCGGCCGCTCGGAGAGCTGGACCAAGACCAAGCTGCGCGACGGGCAGGAAGTCGTCCTCGGCGGCTGGAAAACCACCAACGGCAAATTCCGCTCGCTGATGGCCGGGGTCTATCGTGGCGATCATCTGGCCTTTGTCGGCATCGTCGGCACCGGCTTTGGGCAAGACACCGTGCGGCGGCTGATGCCGGCGCTGAAGGCCGCCGCCTCGGACAAGAACCCGTTCGGTGGCAAGGATGCGCCGCGCCGGACCCGCGACGTGCATTGGCTGAAACCCGAGCTTGTCGCCGAGATCGAATTTGCCGGCTTTACCGAGGGCGGCAATATCAGGCAGGCCGCGTTCAAAGGCCTGCGGCGCGATAAACCGGCCGCAGAGGTCGGGGCGGAGACACCTTTGATGGGCAAGATCGCAAAGCTTTCCGCGAACAAGGCAAGCAAGCCGGCGACCGTCGTCAAAAGTGTAAAGCCGGCGGCCGGCAAGTCCGCCGAGGTGATGGGCGTCGTAATTTCAAAACCCGACAAGGCGTTGTGGCCCGATGGCGGCGACGGCAAGTCCGTGACCAAGCTCGACCTCGCCGACTATTTCGAGCAGGTCGGGGCGTGGATGATCGGCCATCTCAAGGGCCGGCCCTGCTCGGTGGTCCGTGCGCCCGACGGCATCAACGGCGAGACGTTCTTTCAGCGCCATGCGATGACGGGAACGTCGAAGCTGCTCGAACTCGTCAAGGTCTCCGGCGATCGCAAACCCTATCTGCAGATCGACCGTGTCGAGGGTCTCGCCGCGGTGGCGCAGATCGGCGGCCTCGAACTGCATCCCTGGAATTGCGCTGCCGACGCGCCTGACGTGCCGGGGCGGCTGGTGTTCGATCTCGATCCCGCGCCGGATGTCGATTTCATCGAAGTTGTCGAGGCCGCCAAGGACATGCGGCAGCGCCTGACCAAGCTCGGCCTGGAGAGTTTTTGCAAGACCACCGGCGGCAAGGGGCTTCACGTGGTGACGCCGCTCTTGCACGGCGCCAAGGAGAGCGTGACGTGGAAGGAGGCCAAAGCTTTCGCGCAGGGCGTTTGCCAATGGATGGCCACGGAAGATCCCGAGCGCTATCTGCTCAACATGTCGAAGAAATTGCGCAAGGGAAAGATCTTCCTGGATTATCTGCGCAACGATCGGCTGGCGACGGCAGTCGCGGTGCTGTCGCCACGGGCGCGCCCGGGCGCCACGGTCTCGATGCCGCTGACATGGGCGCAGGTGAAGGGCGATCTCGATCCGAAGCGCTTTACGGTGCGCACCGTGCCGGCGCTGCTCGCCAAGACCAAGGCGTGGGACGGCTATGACGATGCGGCATCGTCGATCAAGGCGGCGATGAAGAAGTTGGTTTCCGCCAAAGCGTAGCTTTGCCATTAAGGGCCGTAGGGTGGGCTAAGCGAAGCGAGCCCACCATTTTGTGTGTTGACCGTAATTGGTGGGCACGGCGCAAGAGCGCCTTTGCCCACCCTACGAGTGTCGGAAAAGACGTGGATGGCCGGGACAAGCCCGGCCATGACGGAGAATGATTGCTTCGTCGCGAGGCGTAACGCTTACAACCTGCCGAGCAGCAGCAGGATCAGCAGAATCACCACGACGAGGCCGAGACCACCACCGCCGTAATAGCCGGTGCCGTAAAACGGTCCGCCGCCGATGCCGCTGAAGCCGCCGAGCAGGGCGATCACGAGAATAATTAGGATGATTGTTCCAATAGACATGCAAAACTCCTCCAGCCCGGCAGTCGGCACCTATTGCGCTGCCTTCGAACTAAGAAACGAGCGGGAACTGCTAAAGTTCCATCTTTTGGATCGCCGTCGCCCGTGCTCTTTTATTTCAGCTTAGTGGAACTACATTCATTTGGTTATCAGGGAGAATTTTCGATGCCCGCACCGCTCATCGTTTCGATACCACATCAGCTTGGCCGCGAAGAAGCTGCGCGCCGCCTGAAGGCTGGGCTGACGCGCGCGGCTTCCAGTGTCCCGATGCTGAATGTCGACGAAGAGCGATGGGAGGGCGATCGCATGATCTTCCGCGTGCGTGCGCTGGGGCAGGCGGCGTCGGGTCATGTCGATGTCGCCGATGATCATGTCCGGGTCGAAGTGACGTTGCCTCTGTTGTTGCAGCGGTTTGCCGAGATGGCCCAGAGCGCGATCCGCAACCGTGGTAATTTGCTGCTCGGAAAGCGCGACTGACACTTTCGCGATGCTGCTTCGCAACAACGAAAAAATCCGCCGCGCCTGGTCGCGTAAGCCTTCTGGTAACAAATGTCCCGGAATATTAGCTCAGCGGGGGAGGGAACCGACCTCAGTTGAGTCGGCACGACATCCGCGAGGCCGTCCGGCCGTGGATCCCGGACGGCCGTCGTGTTTTAGCTCACGCGCGACGATGTTTCGACTTCGCCCTGACTTTCGCCTTCAGCACCGCGACCGGCAGATGCCGCAACAGCATCGATAGCGGCACCCCCGTCGCGTGCTTCCCGCCATCGATGCCTTCGATCGAATAGCCCCCGAGGTTCAGCGAACCTTCGAAGCTCTCGGCGCGCGGCCAGCTTCGGCCGCCCTGCGATAGCGGCGCCAGCGATCTGGCAACGACAGATATCGCGGCGTCGTGGCCATGACGCCGCGCGAAAGCGACAAAGTGGTTGCTCTGCGGTCCGCTCACCTCCAGCGGCTGGTAATCGCCGTGCGCGAACACATCGGCCAATTCATTTCGCAATTTCAGCAGATGACGGGTCCAGGCCATCTTCAAATGACCATCGGGGTAATTTTGTACGAGAGCTGACCAATCCGGATTTTCCACGCGTGCGAGCACCGTGGCGCGTTCGGAAAAATCCACCGGCCGCCGGTTATCGGGATCGACCAGCGACAAATCCCAGAACTCCGTGCCCTGATAGAAATCCGGCACGCCCGGCATCGTCGCCTTCAAGGTGATTTGGCTGAGCGAATTGAGCGCGCCGAGCAGCGCCGTGCGCTGTGCCAGTGTGTCGAGCGAGTTCAGGAATTCACCCGAGGTCGAGGAATCCAGAATACGCGCGATGAAGGTCTGCAATCCCGCCTCATAGGCCTGGTGCGGATTGAGCCAGCTGGTTTCCTGTTTGCCCTCGCGCGCGGCTTTCAGCGCATAGGCCTGGATCCGTTCCACGAACGCCTCGTCACGCCCGTCCAAAGGCCATGCGCCAAGCAAGGTCTGGTACAGCATGTATTCGAAGGTCGCCGACGGCGCGCGCATCTCGTCTTCGATCACCAGATGCGGTGCGTTGAGGATTTTCCACCGCGACACCGCGCTGGCCCATTCGCCGGGAATTTCGGTCAGCGCCATCAGCCGCGCCCGCGCATCCTCGCCGCGCTTGGTGTCGTGCGTCGCGGTCGCGGTCATGCCGTGCGGCCACTCCTTGGCGCGCGTTCGCATCACCTGATGAAACGCCTCGATCGAGCACGCACCGGAGGCCGGATCGCCGCCGACCTCGTTGAGGGCGAGCAGGCGATGGTAGCGATAGAAACTGGTGTCTTCGAGTGCCTTCGCCATCAAAGGACCGGTGAACTGCTGGACCTTGAGCGCGAAGCGGCGAACGCGTGCGGCGCTGTGCGGCACGCGGCCGGGGCCGATCAAATCCATCGTCAGCGTATCGCGCAGGAAATCGAAGATGCCCTCATCGGCGGCAAACCAGTCGGCGCGGGCCTTCTCGATGGTTTCCGAAACCAGCGCGCGGTCGTGCGCGGTCGCGCCCGTCGAGGTCAGATAGGTGCGGTAGACCGGGAAGTGCAGCACATAGAGTTCGAGCGCCTGCCGCAGACTGTCCTCGGAATAATCTCGGGTCGAATAGTGACCGCTGGCGATCCGCGCCAGCAGCCGCGTCAGCACGATGAATTCGCTGGTCAACAGGGTTTGCAGAACCCGGCGCTTGGCCTCCTTCAGCACCGGCGCGAGCTTTGGCGACGTATTGCTGATCTGCCGCCAGATCTCGTCGAGCGGGCCGAGGCCGTTGCCGTCGATCAACACCTGCGTGATGACATTGAGCCATTCATAGCCGGTGGTGCCGTGTACACCGCTGAACGAGGCCAGTTCCTCGCTTTCGCCCAGGATTTTCTCGATCACCATATAGAACGGTTTTGTGGTCTTGCCGTGGGCGTCCCGGATCAGGCGCCGCAAGCGCTGAAAGTATTGCGCGGGATCGCGCAAGCCATCGATATGATCGAGCCGCAGGCCTTGCAGCCTGTCCTCAGTGATCAGCCGCTTGACCAGGCTATGCATGGCATCGAAGGTGGCGGCATCCTCGACCCGCAATCCGGCGAGCGTGTTGACGTCGAAAAAACGCCGGTAGTTGATGTCGCTGGACGCGAGCCGCCAGTGGCCGAGCTTGTAATGCTGGCGCTCCAAAAGATGATGCAGCGCCGTGATCTGCGCGGCGCGACCGGGGCCGGCCCGATAAGCCTCCAGTCCGCGCGCGATGAGTTCGCTGCTTCCCGGTGTGGCTTTCAGTTCTGCCTTGAACGCCGGCGCCTCGCTGCGATTGGGATGGCGCAATCCCCTGTAGCGCGATGCGAGCGAAAGGAGTGCCTTGCCCGCCGCGTCGTTGTCGGCGCCGGCTTGTTTGACGACCGCGCTCAGAATTTCGCTGTAACGCTCGGGCGCGATCGGCAGCCGATGCTCGAAATACCATGCGGAAAAACCACCTTCGCCGGGATCGTAACGAAGCTCGATCTCGCCCTTTTCCAGCGCCTCGCCGTAGGACGATCCGATGATCGGCAGCAGCACGCCGCCGCGCGCGCGATACGGCAACTGGTCCCAGTCGATGTCGAACGAAGCCGCATGCGGCGAGGCCGGGCCCCACTCCAGCACGTCGAGCCACCACGGGTTATCGTCAAAATGCACGCCGACATGGTTCGGCACGAAGTCGAGGATCAGGCCGAGATCGTGTTGCTTCAACACAGCGCTGAAGCGGTCAAATCCGGCGTCGCCGCCGAGCTCCGGATTGAACTTGGTGTGATCGACGATGTCGTAGCCATGGGTAGAGCCCTTGCGCGCCTTCATGAAGGGCGACGCATAGACGTGGCTGATGCCGAGTTGCTTCAGATAGGGAACGACGGAAGCGGCCGCGTCGAAGTTGAAGTCCGCGGTGAGTTGCAGGCGGTAGGTCGCAACCGGCAGGTTAGGCGGCATTTTTTATCCGATGCGCCAGGATACCGACCAGGGCGGGACGCTCTGGTTCAACGCCGCGCCCCAGATCAGGGTTCCCCGGGTTTTGTGATCTCCATGGGAGGCGTCGCGATCCGACAAATTGGCGATCAGTGAAAGCGTGGTGCTGTCGCCCATCGGCCAATGTGCCGTCAGCACGCCATTGTCAGACGCTCGCGCCGAGCCGAAGCGGGCGCCCGCCAGCCGTGGCACGATCTCACGCCGGCGGATCGCGAGCAGCTCCCGCACCAGTCTGAGCCGTTCGGCGCCGGGCCCGGCGTCGGCGGCGGTCCAATCGAGCATCGCGGATTGTGTGGTCGATGGCTCCAGCGGATCGGGAATCTCGTCGCCATATCTGGCGTAGGCGCCGGCGAATTCGCGCCGCCGTCCCTGGCGAACGGCCTCGGCGAGTTCGCCCTGAAAATCGCAAAAGAACGGAAACGGGGATTTGGCGCCCCATTCCTCGCCCATGAACAGCATCGGCACCATCGGCGCCAGCAGGGTAATCGCCAGCGCCGCCTCGATCGCGCGCGGATCGACATTGGCTTCGAGCCGGTCGCCCAGCGCGCGGTTGCCGATCTGGTCGTGGTTCTGCAGGAAGTTGATGAAGGCGGTCGGCGTCAGCGCGCCGCTGGGCTCGCCGCGCAATTGGCCATCGCGATGCGCGGAAGCTTCGCCCTGGTAGACAAAGCCCGAGCCGAGCGCACGCGCGATATCGTTGAGTGGGGCATGCCGATAGTCGCCGTAGTAACCGTGGGTCTCTCCGGACAGCAGCACGTGCCAGGCGTGGTGATAATCATCGTTCCACTGCGCGCGATGTTTACCGCGCGGCATCTCTTCCCTGGCATCGAGCAGGCTTGCGGCGTTGTCGTCGTTCTCCAGCATCAAATGAAGTTGCCGGCCGGTCTCAGTGGCGAGGTCTCCGACCGCGCGGCTGAGTTCATGGAGCAGTGAAACCTTGGCCGGTTCGATGATCGCATGCACCGCATCGAGCCGCAGCCCGTCGAAACGATATTCGCGCAGCCAGTACAGCGCGTTCTCGATGGCGAAGTCGCGGACTTCACGCACCCGGTAATCGATTGCGCTGCCCCACGGCGTCTGGGCGTCGGTGAAGAATGCCGGCGCATAGCGGCCGAGGTAATTCCCCTCGGGACCGAAATGATTGTAGACCACGTCGAGAAACACCATCAGCCCGCGCAGATGTGCCTCATCGATCAGCGCCTTGAGATCGTCGGGACGCCCGTAGGCGCTGTCCGGCGCATACCACAATACGCCGTCATAGCCCCAGTTTCGGCGACCCGGAAAATCCGCCAGCGGCATCAGTTCGAGCGCGGTGATCCCGGTTGCCACGAGATGATCGAGCTTGCCGATCATGGCGCGGTAGCTGCCGTCGGGCGTAAAGGTGCCGACATGGGTTTCGATCAATACGGCTTCCGGCCACGGGCGTCCACGCCAGTCCGCGGCGCGCCATCGGTACGCGGTGTGGTCGATCACTTCGCTGGACCCGGGGATGTCTTCGGGTTGAAAGTCTGAGGCCGGATCCGGCACGTCGATCTCGTCGTCAATCCGGAATTTGTAACGCGCGCCTGCTTTTACGCCGGCGATATCTGCGGAAAACCAGCCGTCGTCGCCACGGGCAAGCGGATGAGGCGTTTCCAGCAGCACATCGACGCGCCTGGCCGCCGGCGCCCATAGCCGAAACGACGCGCCAGCCGCAGTCAGACGTGGTCCGAATGATCGCTCATTCATGCCGAGCCCGCAAAGGCGAGCACCGCGCGCGGCGGTGCCTTGGTCTGGGCGCCCGAGGCGAAGTCGGCGGTTGTCTGCGTGATCTCGGTGGTGTTCAGCACTTGCTGCCAATTCTTGTATTCCGGCATCTTGGGCAACTCGAACGCAATTTCTTCCGGTGCGGCGTTGAGCACGATAAAGATCGGCGCGTGTCCTGGTTCCATCGGCCCGAGCACATAAGCGAGGAAACGGCCCTCCGGAAAACTCCAGTCCGATTGCGTCATCTCGGCGGCTGACGGCGTCAGCCACAACACGCCATAGCTGCCATCGGCGCGTCGCCCGTCGAGCCAGCGATGCGAGCGCAACTGCGCAAACCGCGTCCGCAGTCCGGTCATGTGGCCGACGAAGTCGGTCAAATCGTCGCCTTCGTGGCCGAGGTTTTCCCACCCGACCCAGCCGATCTCGTTGTCCTGGCAATAGGCGTTGTTGTTGCCGTCCTGGCTGTTGCCGACCTCGTCGCCGGCCAGGATCAGCGGCAGGCCTTGCGCCAGCAAGACGCACGCGAGCTGGTTTTTCCGCAATTGGCGCCGCAGGGCGATGATGGCGGGATCGTCGGTCGGGCCTTCATGGCCGCAATTGTTGCTGTGATTGTCGTTGGAGCCATCGCGATTATCCTCGCCATTGGCCTCATTGTGCTTTTCATTGTAGCTGAACAGGTCGGCCAGCGTGAAACCGTCGTGCACGGTGATGTGGTTGACCGCGGCGCGCTGGGTGCGGCCATCATGGTTGAACAGGTCGGACGAACCGGTCATGCGGCTGGAGACTTCGCCGATCAGGCTGCCTTCGCCACTCCAGTAGCGCCGCATCGTGCTGCGATAGCGGTCGTTCCATTCCGACCATTGCGACGGAAACGCGCCGACCTGATAGCCGCCGATGCCGAGGTCCCACGGCTCGGCGACCAGCTTGACGGTTGCCAGCACGGGATCCTGCCGGATCGCGGTGAGGAACGAGCTGCCCCGATCGAAGCCGTTCGGTCCGCGCGCCAGCGTGGTCGCGAGATCGAACCGGAAGCCGTCGACGTGGCAGATTTCGACCCAGTAGCGCAGCGAATCCATCACCATCTGCAGAACGCGCGGGTGGGTGAGGTTGACCGAACTGCCGCAGCCGGTGAAATCGTCGTAGTACCGTGGGTTTTCCGGCTTCAGCCAGTAATAAGAGGCGTTGTCGATGCCGCGGTACGACAGCGTCGGGCCCATATGGTTGCCCTCCGCGGTGTGATTGTAGACCACGTCGAGCATCACCTCGATGCCGGCATCGTGCAGCCGTGCGACCGTGGTGCGGAACGCGTCGAGCGGATTGTCCTGCGAATAGCGCGGGTCCGGCGCGAAAAACGACAGCGTGTTGTAACCCCAGTAGTTCGCCAGCTTCTTTTCGACCAGCGTCCGGTCGTCGATCAAGCCATGAATCGGAAGCAGTTCGATGGTGGTGACGCCGAGCCGCTTGAAATGCTCGATCATCGCCGGTGACGACAGGCCGCCATAGGTGCCGCGCAGGCCCGGCGGCACGTCGTCGCGTTTCTGCGTCAGGCCCTTGACGTGGGCTTCATAGATGATGGTGTCTTCCCAGGAGATATGCGGCCGTATCTCGCGGCGTCCCCAGTTGAAGGTCTCGTCGACGACGACGGCCTTGGGCATGCCGCGGGCGTTGTCGCGCCGGTCGAAGGAGAGATCTTCGCGCGCGCTGCCGGTGCGATAGGCGAAATGCGCATCGCTCCAGACCAGCCGTCCGGCAAGCCGTCGCGCATAGGGGTCGAGCAGCAGCTTGTTGCAGTTGAAGCGGTGGCCGTGCTCCGGCTCGTAAGGTCCGTGAACGCGGTAGCCGTAGAGTTGTCCCGGCGACACGTCGTTCAGATAGCCGTGCCAGACATCCTCGCTGCGTTCGGGAAGTTCGATGCGTTCGAGCTCGCGGCGGCCCTGGCTGTCGAAAAGACACAGCTCGACCTTCTGCGCGTTGGCGGAAAACAGCGCAAAGTTGGTGCCCCGACCGTCCCAGCTTGCGCCAAGGCGAGACGACGTGCCCGCGGATAATCGCATGCGCTAGCCTTCAGGTACAAGAAATATGGCGGCCAGAGGCGGGATGGTGAGATGGAGTTCGGGCACCAGGCCGTCTTTGGTCTGGACCTCGCCGATATTGCCGACATTGCTGCCGCCGTAATGCTCGGAGTCCGAATTGAGAACCTCGCGCCATTTGCCGGCGAACGGCACCCGAACGCGGTAGTTGCGATATACATTTGGCGAGAAATTCACGACCACCAGGCATCGCGCGCGGGCATCGTTGCCCTTGCGAAGCCAGGCGAACACGTTGCCGCCGGCATCGTCGGTGATGAGCCATTCGAAGCCCAAGGGATCGCAATCTATCTCGTGCAAGGCGGGCAGGGTGCGATACAGCGTGTTGAGATCGCGGATCAGGTTCTGGATGCCGGCATGGCTCTTTTGATCGAGCAGATGCCAGTCGAGCGAGTGATCATGGTCCCATTCGCGCTCCTGGGCGAACTCGCAGCCCATGAACATCAGCTTCTTGCCGGGATGTCCGAACATGAAGCCGTAATAGGCGCGCAAATTGGCAAAACGCTGCCAGTTGTCGCCGGGCATCCGTCCCAGGATCGAGCGCTTGCCGTGCACGACTTCGTCGTGCGACAGCGGCAGGATGAAGTTTTCCGAAAACGCGTAGTGCAGCCCGAACAGGATGTCGCCGTGCTGATGCTTGCGATAGATCGGATCCTTGCTGATGTAATTCAGCGTGTCGTGCATCCAGCCCATATTCCATTTATAGCCGAAGCCGAGCCCGCCGAATTCGACCGGCCGCGACACCTGCGGCCAAGCGGTGGATTCTTCCGCGGCGGTCGTGGCCTGCGGAAAGCGGGCGAACAGTTCGGTGTTGAAGCGGCGCAGGAAATCGACGGCTTCGAGGTTTTCCCGGCCGCCATGTTTGTTCGGAATCCAGCCGCCGGCGGGCCGGCTGTAATCGAGATAGAGCATCGAGGCGACCGCATCGACGCGCAGCCCATCGATGGCATAGCGCTCCAGCCAGAACAGCGCATTCGAAACCAGGAAGTTCACGACTTCGGTGCGACCGTAATTATAGATCAGCGTGCCCCAATCGAGGTGTCGGCCCTGCAACGGGTTGGCATGCTCGTACAGCGCGGTGCCGTCGAAACGGCCGAGGCCATGCGGATCGTCGGGGAAATGGCCGGGCACCCAATCCAGCAAAACGCCGATGCCTTCGCGGTGGCAGGCATCGATCAGCGTGGAAAAATCCTCCGGGCTGCCGAACCGGCTGGTCGGCGCGTACAGGCCGGTCGGCTGATAGCCCCAGGAGCCGTCGAACGGATGCTCGTTGATCGGCAGAAACTCGACATGGGTGAAGCCGAGATCGCGGACATAACGCGGCAACTGCTCGGCGAGCTCGCGATAGGTCAGCCACTCGTTGTTGCCCTTGCGCCGCCAGGAGCCGAGATGGATCTCGTAGATCGACATCGGCGCACTCAGCGCGTTGATATTCGCCGGCGCAGGGCGCGGATGCGGCAGTTTGGTCTCATCGAGCACGATCGAAGCGGTGCTGGGGCGCATCTCGGCGGCAAAGGCCATCGGGTCGGACTTCAGCGGCAATTTCTGGCCCTGCCGTCCCACGATATTGAATTTATAGCGGTCGCCGGCGATGGCGCGCGGGATAAACAGCTCCCAATAGCCGCTGCCGCGCACCCGCATCGGATGGCGGCGCGCATCCCAGAAATTGAAGTCGCCGACCACGCTGACCAGTCGCGCATTGGGGGCAAGCACCACAAAAGCCACGCCATCGACGCCGTCGAGCGTCATCGGATGGGCGCCGAGCTTGTCGTACAGCCGCTGATGGGTGCCTTCGCCGAGCAAATACAGGTCGAAGTCGCTCAACACCGGCGGAAAGCGGTAGGGATCCTCGAGATCCACCACGTTGTCGCCGAAGCGGGCGCGCAATTGATACCGCGTCGAGCCATTGGGCAGCGCGCCGACAAACAGGCCGGCATCATGGATACGGTCGAGCCGTGCGGTTTCGCCGTGCTCGCCGACCGCTTCGACATTCGAGGCCTCGGGCAGGAACGCGCGCACGACCTTGCGGTCCCCTTCGGTATGCAGGCCGAGGTAGTGGAACGGATCGGAGTGGCGGCCTTCGATGATCGCGTAGGCCTCGGCGGGTAGCTTGGTCATGAGGTCTCGCTGTTGTCTTGGGACAATATTCGAAGCATGCCGGTGACCGGAACGCGCAGCCAATCGGGACGGTGAGCCAGTTCATATTCGATTTCGTAGAAGGCTTTTTCGATCAGGAAGAAATTCAGAACCCGTTCGGCATCTTGCGGATCGGCGGGCCACAGCTTTTGATTGGTCATGGCCTCGCGATAGGCGGCGAGAAATGCCGCGCTGGCGCGATCGCGCCATTCCGCCAGCGCCGCGGCCAGCCTGCCCTGTTCGTCGGGCGTCGCCTTGAGCCCGCGTTCCAGCGCCGCGGTCGCCGAATAATCGATCGAACGGATCAGGCCAGCGACGTCGCGCGCCGCCGGCGCTTTGCGCCGCCGCTCGCTGTGCGGACGGCGGGGCTCGCCCTCGAAATCGATGATGAAGATATCGTCCTTGACGATCAGCATCTGGCCGAGATGGAAATCGCCATGGACGCGAATGTTCAGGCTTTCGAGGCTGCGCGGCAGCAGCGCCTTCAGGCGATCCGGCAGAACCGCGCGCAGCGCCATGACCTGATCGATCAGCGTGCGATCGGCTTCCTTGAAGATATCGCGGCGGTGCGAGAGCGTGTCGAACACGCGTTCGGCGCGGGACAGCACATCATCGATCCAGCGCTGCGCATCTTCGGGCTTGAACGGCTCCGGCGCGAAATCGGCGATGTCCCTGTTACTTGCGAGCGCCACATGCATCTCGGCAATACGTCGTCCGGTCTGCGACATGTAGCGCAGATAGGCGACCTGGTCGTCGCTTTCGCTCGGATGCTCGCTGGCGGCGACCAGGCGCTGCTCGTCGACAAAGCGGTCGAGATAGGCCGCGGTCACGGTCCAGCCATCGCCCTGGTTCTCGACAAAGGCATGAATGATCCCGATCGCGCTTTTCTTGTCGCCTTCCGCCAGCTCGACACTGCCGAGCAGCGCCGGCGTATTGGCGAAGCCCGCGACCTCGGTGAGGAAGCGTCCCATCTCGATCTCGGGATTGATGCCGGGTTCGAGCTTGCGGTACATCTTGACCACGTAATCGCTGTCCACCAGCGCGGTGCTGTTGGACTGTTCGGTCTCGACGGCGCGGATACGCTCGGGCAGCCGGACCGGCTTGTCGGAGAATTTGCTCGTCGGGTTGAATTCGAGGCGCAGGCCGTTTTCCTCGACAATCAGCGAATGGCGCAGATTGCGCAGCAACAATGCGATGAAGATCTGGTCGGTCGCCACATCCAGCAAGGTGCCTTCGCGCGCGCCCTGACGCACGGCGGCGAAGGCGCGCGGGTTGTAGCGTTCACGGTCGAAGCGCACCCACTCGATCTGCATCGGCAGCACGTAGCGCACCGTCGCGCCGCGCTGGGTGGTCTCGAAAAACGCCAGCCAGGGCCGGTTGTCCCCGATGTCGCAGAATGGAATGGCATTGACCAGCGTCGGCGAGATCGATTGCGGAGAACGTTCGGGATACCAGCGCGTGCGCGCCAGATGTCCGGGCAACACGTCGCGTTCGAACACCCCGCGGGTGCGCGCCAGCGATACCCAGGTGGCGCCGAGCGGCACCACCAGCGTTTCGAATTCGGGCACCGCCGAGGGGGTGACCGGTTGCGATTTGTCCGGCTCCTGAAGCTGGAACCAGTAGAAACCATAGGGCGCCAGCGTGATCATGTAGGGCAGTTCGCCGATCGTCGGGAATGAGGTGCGCCCGAGCATCTCCAGCGGGACGCGTCCCTTCCACGCCGACAGATCGAGCTCGGTGGCTTGTGCCGAGCGCGACAAATTGGCGACGCACAGGATCACCTCGCCTTCATACTGCCTGACATAGGACAATACCGAGCGGTTGAGTGGCCGGATGAATGTCATGGTGCCGCGGCCGAACGCCAAGGTCGACTTGCGCACCGAGATCAGCCGCTTGGTGGCGCTCAACAGCGACGACAGGCTGCGCGACTGGGCCTCGACATTGACCGATTCATAGCCGTAGACCGGATCCATGATGGTCGGCGCATAGAGCCGCGCCGGATCGGCGCGGGAAAAGCCGCCATTGCGGTCCGGGCTCCATTGCATCGGCGTGCGCACGCCGTTGCGGTCGCCCAGATAGATGTTGTCGCCCATGCCAATCTCGTCGCCATAATAGATGATCGGCGTGCCCGGGAACGACAGCAGCATCGAGTTCATCAGCTCGATCTTGCGCCGGTCGTTGTCCATCAGCGGCGCCAGGCGCCGGCGGATGCCGACATTGATGCGGGCGCGCGGATCGTTGGCGTAGGTCGACCACAGATAATCGCGCTCGACGTCGGTGACCATCTCCAGCGTCAGTTCGTCATGGTTGCGCAGGAACAGCGCCCACTGGCAATTGGCGGGGATGTCCGGCGTCTGGCGCAGGATGTCGGTGATCGGAAACCGGTCTTCCTGCGCGATCGCCATGTAAATCCGCGGCATCAGCGGAAAATGGTAGGCCATCTGGCATTCGTCGCCGCGGCCGAAATATTCCTGCACGTCCTCGGGCCACTGATTGGCCTCCGCCAGCAGCACCTTGCCCTTGGAATAGGCATCGAGCTCGCCACGCAGCTTTTTGATGATGGCGTGGGTTTCCGGCAGGTTTTCGTTGTTGGTGCCGTCGCGCTCGCACAGATAGGGAATGGCATCGAGCCGGAAGCCGTCGACGCCGGTGTCGAGCCAGCGCTTCATCACCTGGACCAGCGCACTGACCACCCGCGGATTGTCGAAATTCAGGTCGGGCTGGTGCGAGAAGAAGCGGTGCCAGTAGAACTGGCCGGCTTCCGGATCCCAGGTCCAGTTCGACTTTTCGGTATCCGTGAAGATGATCCGCGTGCCCTGGTATTTCTGGTCTGTGTCGCTCCAGACATACCAGTTGCGCGCGCTCGATTTCGGGTCGCTGCGGCGGGCGCGCTTGAACCAGTCGTGCTGATCGGAGGTGTGATTGATGACGAGCTCGGTGATGACCTTGAGACCGCGCTTCTTGGCCTCGACGATGAAGCGACGGAAATCCTTCATCGTACCGAAGTCGGGATTGATGTCGCCATAATCGGCGATGTCATAGCCGTCATCGCGGCCGGGCGACGGGTAGAACGGCAGCAGCCACAGCGCGGTGACGCCGAGCTCCTGCAGATAGTCGAGCTTTTCGGTCAGGCCCGCGAAATCGCCGATGCCGTCATTGTTGCTGTCGGCGAAGGCCTTGACGTGGAGCTGATAGATGATCGCATCCTTGTACCACAGCTCATCCACGGCGTCGGTCAACGGCAATTCCTTGGTGTCGATGGAGGACATCACATTCATGGCGTTGTTTCTCACGCCAGGCAGCGAAACAGCAAAGCCGGATCGCGTGCCGGATCGATTCGCAAATGGATGCCGCCCCATTCGACCGGATGCCGCTCGCCCGTGATCAGGTTTTCTACGGCGGCGACATTGCGGCGGTCGCCGGTCATGCCGACCTGGACGTCACCGAGCGGAAGCCAGAATTCGTGAGGGTCGCGCGACAGCGCGATGGCGACGACAACGCTATTGGTTTGATTGACGGATTCCTTGACGAAGCCGATCACATTGCTGTCCTCGACCGCAATGAAACGCAGGTTCGCGGTCTGTTGCAGGGCGGCGTTTTGCCGGCGGGCTCGGTTGAGATCGCTGATATAGGGCTTGATGTTGTCAGGCTTGTTCCAGTCACGCGTCTTGATCTCGTATTTCTCGGAATCGAGATATTCTTCCTTGCCGGGAATAGGTTCATGCTCCAGCAGTTCGAACCCGTTATAGATGCCGTAGGTGCTCGACAGCGTGGCGGCAAGTGCTGCGCGGGATTTGAACATCCAGGCTTCACCGCCTTGCAGGTGAAACGGCAGGATGTCCGGCGTGTTGACAAAGAAATTCGGGCGATAGAAATCACGCTCCGGATAGCCGGTCAGTTCGTTCAAATATTGTTCCAGCTCCCACTTCTGCGTTCGCCAGGTGAAGTAGGTGTAGGATTGCGTGAAGCCGAGTTTGGCCAGGCCCTTCATCAGCTTTGGCCGCGTGAACGCCTCGGCCAGGAAGATCACGTCGGGATGGCGAAGCTGCACTTGATGGATCAGCCATTCCCAGAACGGAAACGGCTTGGTGTGGGGATTGTCGACGCGGAAGATGCTGACGCCCTGCTCGACCCAGAACAGCACGACGTCGCGCAAGGCGTTCCACAGCGCGCCGGAATCCTCCGATGAAAAATCGGGATTGACGATGTCTTCATACTTCTTGGGCGGATTTTCCGCATAGCGCATCGAGCCATCGGGCCGGCGCTTGAACCATTGCGGGTGCTGCTTGAGCCAGGGGTGGTCGAGCGAACACTGGACCGCGAAATCGAGTGCTACTTCCATGTCGAGCGCCTTGCAGGCCGCGACAAACTCCCGGAAATCCTCCAGCGTGCCCAGTTGCGGATGCACCGCATCGTGTCCGCCTTCGGCGGCGCCGATGGCATAGGGACTGCCGGGATCGCCGTCGAGCGCCGTTGGCGTGTTGTTGCGACCCTTGCGGTTGGTATGACCGATTGGGTGGATCGGCGTGAAATAGACCACGTCGAAACCCATCGCTCCGACATCCGAAAGCCGCGCGATGCAATCCTTGAAGGTGCCATGCTGGCCCGGGGTCTGGCTCTGGCTGCGCGGCACCATCTCGTACCAGGCGCCGGAGCGCGCCCGCGGGCGGTCGGCGACAAACGGAAATAGCTGCGATCGGGTCAAATCGGACCGCAACTGGCTCTCGGCCATCGCGTTCTGCAATTCCTCAGTCAGGAGCGGGCCAGCTTCGCCGGTTTGAAGAAAATCCTCGCATTGCCGCAGGATCACCGCGGCCGCGGCCTGGCCGCCGGCCTGCGCCTTGGTCAGCATGCCCGCGCCTTCGATGGCGTCGAGGGTGAGGTCGGCACCGGCTTTCTGCTTCAATTCGAAGCCGTGCCGCCAGGTCGCGAATTCGTCGGTCCATGCCTCGACGGCATAGACATAGCGTCCCGGCTGCTCGGGGACGAACCAGCCGCCCCATCGGTCATTGGCGTGGTGGATCATCGGCGCGCGGCGCCATTCGCGATCCTGCTCCAGACGCCAGACCAGCGCGCAGTCGATCAAATCGTGGCCGTCGCGATAGATATCCGCCCAGACTTCGACGCGTTCGCCTGCGATACGCTTCACGGGAAAGCGACCGCCATCGATCTGCGGGTAAATATCTTCGATATGGAAAGCACCGCCTGCTGCGGCGCTCTCGACAGTTTGAGCGGTTTTGTTCACGGTGATGCCACTGACTTGTAGGTGATGTCTTCGGAGATGAAGTCTTTGGAGATGACGTCCCGTTTCGTTTCTCGGAAAAGAGACGCTTTCGACCTATATACAAAGCCGCTCGACGGGCATTGGTTCCCGTGGAACGGGCCGGACAGCAGAGAGTTAAACACGGCTATCCTCTTCTTGCATCTAGAGAATTTCGTGACGTTCCCCGCCCCTTGCCGTGCAAACAGCGTGCCGAATGAACCTTTTTACCAAAGCTGCAGGCCTCGGAATTCAGACCGAATTTATCGATGGGCAGGGTCACCGGCGTGTGACGGATGAGGCCGCCCTCAGGATTATCCTCGATGCGTTGCCGGTCGAATTGCCGCAGCGGCTGCTCGACCAGCCGGTGGTGGTGGTCCGCGCCGGCCGGCCCTCGCGGACCGCGCTCGGGCAGGCTGCCACGTTTCCGGCGCGCTGGAAAATCGTTGCAGGTCTTAAGGTTATCGCGGAGGGGCATACCCGGGACGGTGTGATCGACTGGCCGGCGGATTTGCCCATCGGCAGCTGGCGGCTGAATCTGACCGACGCCGCCTCGGTAACGGAAGAAACACTCCTGATTGTGACGCCGCCGCGGGCATTCGATGGCGATTTCGACCGCTGCTGGCTGTTGGCGGTCCAGCTTTACGGCGTCCGTTCGGCGCGAAACTGGGGCATCGGCGATTTCACCGATCTGGAGGACCTGATCGGGCTGGCAGCCGAACTGGGAGCCGACGGGGTCGGGCTCAACCCGCTGCACGCGCTGTTCGACGATCACCCGGCCGATTGCAGCCCCTATTCGCCGAACAGCCGGTTGTTTCTCAATCCGCTCTATATCGACGTGGCAAAGCTGGCCGGCGTTACGCTTCCCGGCGCCAATGCCATGGCCCGGCTCGGACGAAGCGAGATCGTCGATTATCCCGCGGTCGCCAAACTGAAATGGAAGGCGCTGCGTGCGGCATTTGCGGCATTCAAGGCCGATCCGGCCGCCGCAAGCCGGCAGGATTTTGAGCAATTTCGCGACGAACGCGCGCCCTTATTGTCGCGCTTCGCCTGCTTCGAGGCGTTGCGGCATAAATTCGACACCGCGTGGTGGGAATGGCCGAAACAATGGCGCGCGCCCGACGATGCGGCTTGCGCGCGGCTGCGCGAAGGGCCGGACGCCACGGAAATCGAGTTCGTCGAATTCACTCAATGGATCGCCGACCGGCAATTGAGCGCCTGCCAAACCCTCGCGCGCAAGCTCGGCATGAAGGTCGGGCTCTATCTCGATGTCGCGGTCGGCGTGCAGGCGGGCGGGTTCGACGCCTGGAACGAGCAGGCGGCGATCTCGCGCTTTCTTTCCGTCGGCGCGCCGCCGGATCCCCTGAATACCGTGGGCCAGAACTGGGGCCTCGCCGGGTTCAACGCCGCCGGTCTCAAGCTGAAATCCTTCGAGCCGTTCCGGGAAATGCTTCGGGCTTCGATGCGCTATGCCGGCGCGATCCGGCTCGATCACGTCATGGGCCTGAAGCGGCTTTATCTGGTGCCGCACGGATTTGCCGCCGACAACGGCGCCTATGTGCAGATGCCGTTCGAAGCGCTGTTGGCCGCGACCGCGCAAGAAAGCATCGCGCATCGCTGCGTGGTGATCGGCGAGGATCTCGGCACGGTGCCGGAAGGCTTTCGCGAGGAGACGGCGGATTGGGGCATCTGGTCGTATCAGGTGATGATGTTCGAGCGCGACGAGGTGAGTGCATTCCGCGGCATCGATTATTATTCAGCCAATGCGCTCGTCACCTTCAATACCCATGATCTTTCGACCTATGCGGGGTGGCGCGGGTTCAGCGACCTCAAGCTGAAGCGTTCGCTCGGGATCGATCCCGGCGAAAGCGACGATTCACGCTGGCACGCGCTGAGCATGTTGAACGATATTCTGCGTCGTCACGGCATCGATGGCCACGACATCTATGCGGTCGCGGGATTCCTGGCGCGCACCAAATCGCGCCTGCTCACGATATCGCTGGACGATCTGTTGGGGGTGGTCGACCAGGCCAACATTCCCGGCACCAGGGACGAACATCCGAACTGGCGGCGGCGGTTGCCGCTGCCGATCGACCAGATATCCGGCGCGATTGACGTTTCCGCGCTCAAGACCGCGATGCATGGTCGGACGCGCGCCATTACCTGAAGCGCATCATTCAACCGAGGATCGGCATTGCCTTGCAAAATTGAAGACTATGGCCTGATCGGCGATTGCGAGACCGCGGCGCTGGTCGGGCGCGACGGTTCGATCGACTGGCTGTGCTGGCCGACATTCGATGCCGATGCCTGTTTCGCCGCCATCCTGGGTAACGAACAGCACGGGCGCTGGAAGATCGCGCCGGCGGAAGCCGGCAGCAAGATCTCGCGCCGCTACTGGGGCAATTCGCTGATCCTGGAAACGCGCTTCGAGACCAAAGACGGCACGGTTGCCGTGATCGATTTCATGCCGCCGCGCGGCAAGGCCTCCGACATCGTCAGGCTGGTGCGCGGTATCAACGGCCGGGTCAAGCTGCGGATGGAGCTTGTGATGCGTTTCGGCTTCGGTACCGATATTCCCTGGGTCAAGAAAAACGAGGACGGCACCGGACTACTCGCGATTTGCGGGCAGGACATGGCGGTGTTGCGTACACCGGTCGAGACCCGCGGCGAGGACATGACGTCGGTCGCGGATTTCGAGGTCGGGGAGGGCGAAACCGTGCCTTTCACGCTGACCTACGGGCCTTCGCATCTGGCGGTGCCGGACGCGATCGATCCCGAGGCAGCCCTTAAAGACACCGAGGATTACTGGAAAGAATGGGCCAGCCGCTGCACCTACAAAGGCGATGCCCCGGATCTCGTGATGCGGTCGCTGATCACGCTGAAGGCGCTGACCTTTGCGCCGACCGGCGGCATCGTCGCGGCGCCGACCACGTCGTTGCCGGAGAAGCTCGGTGGCGCCCGCAATTGGGATTATCGCTATTGTTGGGTGCGCGACGCTACCTTCACGCTGCTGGTGCTGATGAACAGCGGTTACACCGAGGAAGCCCTGGCCTGGCACAGTTGGCTGTTGCGGGCAGTCGCCGGCGCGCCGGCGCACATGCAGATCATGTACGGCATCATGGGTCAGCGCCGGCTGCTGGAATGGGAAGCGGATTGGTTGCCTGGTTATGAAGGCGCACGCCCGGTTCGGGTCGGCAACGCTGCGCATGCCCAGTTGCAGCTCGATGTCTATGGCGAACTGATGGACGCGTTTCACCAGGCGCGGGTGGCGAAACTCGAGCTCGACGAAACCACCTGGGAAGTCGAATGCAAGGTGCTGGAGCATCTCGAGGAGATATGGAGCTTGCCGGATAGCGGCATCTGGGAACGGCGCGGCGGCGACCAGCACTATGTCCTGTCGAAAGTAATGACATGGGTGGCGTTCGATCGCGCCGTCAAGAGCGCCGAAAAGTTCGGCCTCGACGGGCCGGTCGATCGATGGAAGCGATTGCGCGACATCATCCATCGCGACGTTTGCGAGAAAGGCTTTGACCGCGAGCAGAACAGCTTCGTGCAATTTTATGGATCGAAATTGCTCGATGCCAGCATCCTGTTGCTGCCGGGGGTTGGTTTCCTGTCCGGCGACGACCCGCGGGTACTTGGCACCTTGGCGGCGATCGAGCAGCACATGATGCGCGACGGCTTCGTGCTGCGGCACGATCCTCGTGAAGTTTCCGAGGAATTGCAGCCGGTCGAAGGCGCGTTCCTGGCTTGCAGCTTCTGGATGGCGGACGCCTATGTCTTGTCAGGCCAGGTCGCCAAGGCGCAAGAATTGTTCGACCGCGTGGTTGCGATCGCAAATGATGTGGGATTGCTCGCGGAAGAATACGATTCCGGCGCCAAGCGCCAGACCGGCAATTTCCCGCAGGCCCTGACGCATATCGCGCTGATCTACACCGCGCATAATCTCAGCGACGCCAAGAAGCCGGCGGTGCAGCGCTCGGAGTAGGGATTTCTGGTCGTCCGGGCGCAGGAGGTCGTGAAGCAATCACCGACGTCATCCTGAGGAGCTGCGTCTTCGCCGCGTCTCGAAGGATGGCCGCGAGTCGCTGCGTTGTGTCCATCCTTCGAGACGCGGGCAAGGGCGCGCTCCTCACGGATGAACGCAATTGCGTTCATCCCGGGGATGACGGCCGAGGTAACCTCATAGGCTCGCTCGCCGGGACGACAATAGTTTGTTACTTGGTCGCATTATTCTTCATCACGATATCGACCGCGCCGGCAAAGCCTTCGTCCTGGTTCGATGCTGTCGCATGGGTGGCCTGGCGCTTGATGTCATCGGTGGCATTGCCCATCGCGATCGACAGGCCGCTGACCCGGAACATCGCGAGATCGTTGTGCATGTCGCCCACCGTGGCGACGGCGTCGGTCGAAATCCCCAACCGCTTGGCCATCGCTTGCACGAAGGTGCCCTTGTCGTGGCCGGGCGGCGTGATGTCGAGATAATAGCTCTGCGAGCGGGCCACGGTGGCCTGTGTTCCCATCGCCTTCTGCATCTCGGCCTCGCAGCGCTGCAGCAGCACGGCATCGGAGGAGGAGCCGACAATCTTGCAGGCGTCCGCCAGATAGGGCGCGAAATCGTCGATGATGACGGGATCGGTCTTGATGGTGCGTTTTTCGAACGGATTGTATTCGGCGTCGGCGTTGCTCGTCAGCCATTTGTCATGCGTGAACAGCCAGATGTCGACGCCGAACTCTTTCAGGAGATCGATGCTGCGTTGAGCCGCCGCCGCCGGGATCAGATGTTGCTCGATCGGGGTCATCTTTGGGTCGGAGATCGAACTGCCGTTGAAGGAGCCGAACGGCAGGGTGATCCCGAGCGGCTCGACCAAAAAGCGCATGCCGATGGTCGGCCGACTCGAAACGAGGGTGAAGCCGACGCCGGAATCTTCCAACTGCCGGACCGCGGCTGCGGCCTTTTCGGTCAGGACCTTGTCCTTGGTCAACAGCGTGCCGTCGACGTCGGAAACCACGAGGGCGATGCGGGTCATGGGCGGTTCCTGCTGATGGCGGCGTTGCCGGCCGGGGTTAGTCGGAGCTGATGCACGATATCATCGACGACGGCTTCGATCGACGCATCGATCGAGACCGTCACCGGATTCTCGTCGCTGCCCGGCGGCTCGAGCGTCCTGAACTGGCTGGGCAGCAAATCCGGCGGCATGAAATGGCCCGTTCGCTTGGCAAGCCGCTCGGCGATCAATTGCTGGGTGCCGTCGAGGTAGACGATCCGAACATCACGGCGGCCATGCACCAGGATATCGCGATAGGCGCGCTTCAACGCCGAGCAGGCGATCACGACATGTCCGCCAGCCCTGTAGACCCGGTCGATCTCGGCTGCGATCGCGCGCAGCCAGGGCCAGCGGTCGTCGTCGGTGAGCGGTTGTCCGGCGTGCATCTTCGAAATGTTGCTGGCCGGATGGAATTGATCGCCGTCCTCGAAGGTCCAGCCGATTCGGTTGGCCAGGTGCTCCGCGATCGTGCTCTTGCCCGATCCGGACACGCCCATCACGACCAGCGCGCATGGCGCAGCAAATGCGGCCTCACTCACGGTAATTCTCTGGCAGCGCCGCCTTGTCCAATAGCCAGATCGTCTCGCCTTGCGAATGCGCGCGATTGGCCGGCAGGTCTTCGCCGGCAAACACCCGGGTCAGGATCGCGCGCTTGCCCGAACCGCTGGCCTCGAACAGCATTTCGCGGCACGAACCCAGCGTCGGCAACGTCAGCGATACCCGCGGCACGAACGGTTCGACATTCGCCTTCGGCACTTCGGTGACCCAACGCGTGGTCTCCTCGACGGCGGGATAGCCGGGGAATAGCGAGGCGGTATGGCCGTCCGGCCCGACGCCGAGCAACACCACGTCGAACAACGGTCGCTCCCGGGTCAACATGTCCGCGCCGTAGAACGATTTCAATTCGCTCTCATAGCGGCGCGCGGCCTCGGCGGGATCGGCGCTGTCGACCGGTATCGGATGGACATTGGCAGGCGGCGCGCATTGATCCAGAAACGCCTTGCGGGCCATCGCGATGTTGCTGTGGGGATCGCCCGCGGGGACAAAACGCTCGTCACCAATGAACCAGTGTACGCGGTCCCACGGGATTTTCGGCCGGTAGGCCTCGGTCGCGAGCAGTTCGAATAATTGCTTCGGGCTCGATCCGCCGGAGAGGCAGATCGCGACGCGGCCGCCATTGGCCGCGATCCTGGCGATGATGCGCTCGGCGGCGGTTTTTGCCTGTGCCGCCGGATCGGCGACGACAACGATACGGCGATTTTGGTTCGCTGCCATATGCTCAGCCAAGCTGCCGCCAACTGCGGCCGTCGCGGGTCATCAACGCTTCCGCTTCCTCGGGGCCTTCGCTGCCGGCCCGGTAGGTCTTGAGCCCCCGGGCGCCGGCCTTCTTCCAGGCATCGAGGAACGGCTGCACCGCCTGCCAGCCGGCCTCGACGCTGTCGGCGCGCTGGAACAGGATGTTGTCGCCGATCATGCAGTCATAGATCAGCGTCTCGTAACCGGTCGATGGCTCGACCTTGAAGTAATCCTTGTAGCGAAATTTCATTTCGACGCCGTCGATGTTGATGGTCGGACCCGGCACCTTGGTGTTGAATTCCAGCGTGATGTCTTCGGTCGGCTCGGTCGAGATCACGAGAAAATTTTGCGACAACCGATTGACCGGCGTCTCGCTGAACATCGCGAACGGCGCCTGCTTGAACTTGATCGCGATCTCGGTTCGCTTGACCCCAAGCGCCTTGCCGGTGCGCAGATAAAACGGCACACCGGCCCAACGCCAATTGTCGATCGTCAGCTTCAATGCCGCATAGGTTTCCGTCGTGCTCTCCGGCTTGACGTCTTCCGTCCTGCGATAATCCTCGATATCGATGTTACCGACTTTGCCGCTGACATACTGGCCGCGCACGGAGTTATGCAAGGCATCGGCCTCGCTCTGGGTCTGGATCGCCGCCAGCACTTCCGCCTTTTCCGAGCGCACCGAATGGGCGTTGAATTTGGCCGGCGGCTCCATCGCGACCAGTGACAGCAACTGGAACAGATGGTTCGGCACCATATCGCGCAGCGCGCCGGTGGCGTCGTAGAAGCTGCCGCGATGGCCGACGCCGAGCTTCTCGTCGACGGTGATCTGGATGTGGTCGATATGGTTTCGATTCCAGATCGGCTCGAACATACCGTTGGCAAAGCGCAGCACCAGGATGTTCTGCACGGTTTCCTTGCCGAGGTAGTGATCGATCCGATAGATCTGGTGCTCGTCGACCAGTTGCAGCAACGCGTCGTTCAGTTCTTTCGCCGACGCGAGATCGGTGCCGAACGGCTTTTCCACCACCAGCCGGCGCCAGGCGCCGTTTTCCTTCAGCATGCCGGCCCGGCCGAGTTCCTTGCTGATCGGCTGGAACGCGTTGGGCGGTGTTGCCAGATAGAACAGGCGGTTGCCGCCGGTCTTGCGGGACTCTTCGAGTTCGTCGAGCTGCTTGCTCATTTTATCGAATGACGCGGGATCGCTGGGATCCGCCTCGATGCAGGTGACGCATTGGAACAGGTGATCGGCAATCTTGTCGTCGACTTTCTGGGTCGCGAATTGGCGCAGGCCCGTCATCAGGCTGTCGCGCAGATCGTCGTTCGACATCGCCTTGCGGGCGACGCCGACCACGCAGAAATTATCCGGCAGCAAGTCGTTGACGGCGAGATTATACAGCGCCGGCACCACCAGCCGATGCGCGAGGTCGCCGGTGACGCCGAAGATGACAAAGGAGCAGGGGTCGGGTTTCTTCTGGGCCGTCTTGCTGGTCGCCATGCGGTTCAGGCCTTCGGCTCTTTATGGCCGCCGAAACCGGCGCGCATCGCGGAGAGGATCTTTTCGGCGAACGTATGCTCCTTGCGCGAGCGGAAGCGGGCGTAGAGCGCCGCGGTCAATACCTCCGCCGGCACCGCTTCGTCGATCGCCGCGTTGACCGTCCAGCGGCCCTCGCCGGAATCTTCCACGAAGCCGGAATATTCGTCCAGCGTGTGGTTCTCCGCGAGCGCGGACGAAGTGAGGTCGAGCAGCCAGGATGGGATCACGCTGCCGCGCCGCCAGACTTCGGCGATGTCGGCGATGTCGAGATCGAAGCGGTGAGCCTCGGGCAGCGCGTCGATATTGGCGTTCTTCAAGATATCAAAACCCTCGCCATAGGCCTGCATCAGGCCATATTCGATGCCGTTATGGACCATCTTGACGAAATGGCCGGCGCCGACCGGGCCGGCGTGAATGTAGCCCTGCTCGATCCTGGGATCGCGCCCTTCGCGGCCCTTGGTGCGCTCGATATCGCCGACCCCGGGCGCCAGTGTCTTGAAGATCGGGTCGAGCCGGTCGACCACCGCCTTGTCGCCGCCGATCATCATGCAATAGCCGCGATCGATGCCCCAGACGCCGCCGGAGGTGCCGACGTCGACATAATGGATGCCTTTTTCCTTCAGCGTCCTGCCGCGGCGAACATCGTCCTGCCAGAAGGTGTTGCCGCCATCGATGATGACGTCGCCGGGCTCCATTAGTTTTGCCAAGGCCTCGATCGTCATCTCGGTGATCTTGCCCGCCGGCAGCATCACCCAGGCGGTGCGCGGCTTCTCCAGCTTCTTGACGAAATCCTCCAACGCCGCCGCGCCGACCGCGCCATCGGCCCCGATGGCGGCGACCGCCTTCGGATCCTTGTCGTAGACCACTGTCGTGTGTCCGTGCCGCATCAGCCGCCGCACTATATTGCCGCCCATCCGGCCGAGACCGATCATGCCAAGCTGCATTTTTGAAATCCCTAGTTAAGAAGTGCGACAAGAAGTGACGATGTATTTTCAGGCGGCGCGCTCCCTCTCCCATGGGGAGAGGGGCGGGGTGAGGGGGGACGCCCTATCGTTAGGTTGCAACCCCTCACCCGGATCGCACCGGACGATGCCTTCGGCATCGCCGAGGCGATCCGACCTCTCCCAAAGGGAGAGGTGACCGCGCCTTTACTTTCCGGGTTCTTTTCATCAATTTTAGTTCAGCGCTTCCTTGATCGCGGCATCCAGCACTTGCAAACCCGATGCCAGATCGCCTTTGAGATGCACCCGCAAGGCGCGCCGGCCGCGTTCGGTCAGCACGCCGAAATCGCCGCGGGCTTGGGCCGCCTTGATCACGCCAAAGCTCGCCTTCTGACCGGGGACGGCCAGATCCCTGGTATCGTCGGCGGTGATTTGCAGGAAGACGCCGCTGTCGGGGCCGCCTTTGTAGGCCTGCCCGGTGGAGTGCTGGAAACGCGGCCCGAATTCGGCGCAGGTCGCGACATGGCGCTTGTCGCGGACCGCAAGCCGGATGTGCTGCAGGGTGCCGATATGGGCGGCGTTGCGTTCGATATAGGCCAGCAGCGCCACGTAATCGTCGGCGCCGGAGCGCGCCAGATGCGCCTTCAGCCAGGAGCCGAGATCGCCATTGGCACCCGCCTTGCGCAACGCGGCGGCGTTCTTGTCGTCGGTATAGATCTCGACCGCCTCGGTCGAGACGACAGGATGTTGCGCGGGCAGCGATCCTTTCTTCTCGAATTCGGCCGTCAGCTCGTGGGTCTTGATCTTGGCGGCCTCGACGTCGGGCTGGTTGAACGGGTTGATGCCAAGCACCGAGCCCGCGACCGCGATCGCCATCTCGAAGCGGAAGAACTCCTGGCCGATATGCTCGATCGATTTCATCACGATGCGCGCCACCGGATGACCGGCCTTTTCAAGGGCGGCCAGCTTGGCGTCATGCGTGGCATCGTCTTCACCTTCGGTGCGGATGTCGACGAAGAAGCGGTCGTTGCCGTATTGGCCGACATCGCCCAGCGTCTCGCCGTCGATCGGGATCAGGCCCTTGCCGTCCTTGCCGGTGGATTCCGCGATCAGTTGCTCGGCCCAGGCGCCGAAATC
The DNA here is from genome assembly GCF_009766005.1 of Bradyrhizobium sp. S69. GTDB lineage: Bacteria > Pseudomonadota > Alphaproteobacteria > Rhizobiales > Xanthobacteraceae > Bradyrhizobium. The sequence continues at coordinate 111,837 of NZ_LMUK01000046.1, forward strand.
GGCGACCTTCTTCGAAGACAGAATAGTGACCTTGTCACGGCCCTCGAGGCCGGCGAGGCCCAGCGCGAGGCCGAGCTGCACGCCCGGGTTCTCATGCGGCGGGACATCAGGTCCGCAGGAGCGAACCATCGCCAGCGTATGCGTCAAGAGGGTGCGCAGGTCGATGCCGGCGGCGGCGGCTGGCACCAGTCCGAACGGGGACAGCACCGAATAGCGTCCGCCGATGGCGGGATCGCCATAGAAGGTGCGGGCAAAGCCCTGCTTGGCCGCCACTTTCTGCAACGACGAACCGGGATCGGTGACCGCGATAAAGCGATGACCGGCCTTGTCGGCGCCGATCGTCTCGGACACGCGTTCGAAGAAATAATCCTTCATCACGTTCGGCTCGGTGGTGCCGCCGGATTTGCTCGACACGATGAACAGCGTGTCGGCGAGGTTGATCGAGGCCTGCAAGCTGCGCACCTGCGCCGGATCGGTGGAGTCGAGCACATGCAGCTTCGGGTAGCCCGGCTGCTTATCGAAGGTTTGCGCCAGCACTTCCGGCCCGAGGCTCGATCCGCCCATCCCGAGCACCACGGCGTCGGTGAAGTTTTGTGCCTTCACCCGATGCGCGAAGTCCTCATAGTCGGCGACATCGGCCGCTGCCGGGCTGGTCAGCCAGCCCAGCCATTTGTTCTCGTCGTCGCCAGTCCAGACCGATTTGTCGTGGTGCCAGAGCGCGCGTATCTTGGCCGAGGCGCGCCAGTCTTCGGTACTTTTCTCGACCGCTTTGCTCAAGTCGCTGCCGAGCGCCAGCGCCTGCCGGCCGATGTTTCCGCCGAGCACGGTGGCGCGCTTGTAAGCGACCGCGCCATAGAGCTTGTCGGCGGCGTCGGCGAATTGCTTGACGCCGTCCTTGACCAATTCGGTGGTGATCGCATCGAGCGAGATGCCGGATTTTTCGAGTGCGGCGAGGACATGCTTGGCGTCCTCGACATTCTCTTCGAGGCTGTTGCGTGGGGTGCCGTGATCGCGGAAGGCATCGAGCGTTGCCGGCGGCACGGTATTGACCGTGTTGGGACCGATCAGCTCTTCGACATAGAGCACGTCGCTATAGGCCTTGCTCTTGGTGCCGGTCGAAGCCCACAACAGCCGCTGCGGTTTTGCGCCCTTGGCGGCGAGCTTGTCCCAGCGCGCGCCGGAGAACAGCTTCTTGTACTCCTGGTAAGCGAGCTTGGCGTTGGCGATCGCGACCTTGCCTTTCAGTGCGGCGAGCCGCTCTTTCTCAGTCGGATCATTGGCCTTGGCGATTTTCTCGTCGAGTTGCTTGTCGACCGCGCTGTCGATACGGCTGACGAAGAAGCTGGCGACGCTCGCCACATGCGAGGGATCGCCGCCCTTGGCGACGTATTTTTCGAGGCCCGCCAGATAGGCTTTGGCGACCTCGATATAGACCTTCTGCGAAAACAACAGCGTGATGTTGATGCTGATGCCTTCGCCGATCAGATGCTGGATCGCGGGCAGGCCCTGTGCGGTAGCAGGCACCTTGACCATCAGGTTTTTGCGATCGACTTCTTTCCAGAGCCGCTCGGCCTCGACGATGGTTCCTTTGGTGTCCAGCGCAAGGTAAGGCGACACTTCCAGGCTGACGAAACCGTCATGCCCCTTGAGGTAATCGTAGACCGGGCGCAGCACGTCGGCGGCGTGCTGGATGTCCTCGACCGCGAGATGCTCGAACAGCTCGGACACCGGCCGGTCTCCCTTTTTCAGCGCCAGGCCGATCGGCGCGTCGTATTCGTCGGAGCTGCCGATCGCCTTCTCGAAGATCGATGGATTCGACGTGACGCCCTTGACGCCGTCGCTGTCGATCAGCTTTTTCAGGTCGCCCTTGGCGACGAAACCGCGGGCGAGGAAATCCAGCCAGACCGCCTGGCCGTGGCTTTCGAGTGCTTTGACGGGATTCATGTTGCCTGCTTCTGTCCGGGGTGGTCGATGGGTCCGTTGGGACGTGTTCTGGCGAGAAAGATCGATGTTATTCTGGCTGGCGCCAATCTGTGCAATGATAGGGGAATATGCGTACCCCCGGATCATAACGCCATATGCAACATAACGATCCCGGAAATTGGCAGTTTGGCGGCGACGCCGCCGCCATTTTTTGATCACGATCACGGCAGGGATGACATAACCGCATGTTAGGCTGGTTGGTTGCGCGGCGGGGATGTCGATCAAGGCCGGCCAAATGCATTGGATTTGCTGGATTTATGCTGGCGTTCTCGTTGGCGACGGCGCTGCCGTTCGGACCGGCCCGTGCCGAGGGTATCCGGTGGGACGCGTTGCAAATTCCCGCCGATATCCCGGGATCGAATGGCAGGGGCGCGCTGCAACTGGAGGCCATCGTGGTGCGGCCCGACGACGGGCAGCCGCATCCGCTCGCCGTGCTCAATCATGGCTCTCCGCGCAGCGCCGAGGACCGCCCCAATATGTCGCCCTACGGCATGTGGGCCGAGGCGGTGGCGTTTGCGCGTCGCGGCTGGGTCGCGGTGGCCTTCCTGCGTCGGGGCTATGGCCGTTCGCAGGGCGAATGGGCCGAGACCTTTGGTCCCTGTTCCGATCCGGATTACGCCAAAGCCGGGCTCGCCGGGGCCAGCGATATCGCCGCGGTCGCGAGATTCATGGCAGGCCAGGCCTATGTCAGCAAGGGCAGATGGATCAGCGTCGGGGTCTCGGCCGGCGCCTTCGCGACGGTGGCGCTGACCGCGGACGCGCCGCGCGATCTTGCCGCCGCGATCGCCTTCGCGCCGGGGAGGGGATCGTCGGGTCCCGACACGGTGTGCGGCGAAAAGCAGTTGGTCGCGGCGTTCGCCCAATATGGCAGGACATCGCGCGTGCCGCTGCTCTGGGTGTCCGCCGACAACGATCATTTTTTCGGGCCGCGGCTGACGTCGCAACTCACCGGCGCGTTCGCCAATGCCGGCGGTCACGCCAGTTACGTCAGGACCGCTGCATTCGGCGACGACGGGCACACGCTGTTCAGCGCCGCCGGGATTCCGATCTGGTCGCCGATCGTCGACCGGTTCCTGGCCTCGAACAATCTCGTGCTGCGCGACCGGCCGATCGATGTTGCCACTCCCAATGTGCCGCCGCCATCCGGCCTGAACGGCCGGGGCCGTGACACCTTCAAGACCTATCTCGACAGCGGGCCGAACAAGGCTTTCGCGATCGGCGGGGGAACGCATTTCGGATGGGCGACCGGCCGCCGCACGGTCGAAGAAGCGGTCAAGGATGCACTCGGCTTTTGCGTGCCGGCGGCCGCCGGCAAATGCACCGTCGTCAATATCAACAACAAGCCGGTCGAGTAAACGCGACGACGCACGCGGCGGAGAATTACCGGCGCACGGAATTCTCTTTGGTGTGATCCGCAAAGAACGCTTTCGTGTGATTTGCGCAAGCCGCTCCGGCTGAATAGGGTGCGCTGCGTTACAACAACAAGAAAAGGAAAAACCCTTGTCAACTCGCATCCAACTTGTCGCCGGCTCGCTGGTCGGCGTCGCGCTCTCGGTACTCCCGATCACCGGCGCCATTGCGGCCGACACCACGATAAAACTCGGCAATACCGCGCCCTATAGTGGCCCGGCGTCGGCTTACGGCACGGTGGCGCGCGCGGAAGCCGCCTATTTCCAGATGATCAACGATCAAGGCGGCATCAACGGCCGCAAAATCGACTTCCAGACCCTGGACGACGGCTATTCGGCGCCCAAGACCGTCGAGCAGACCCGCAAGCTGGTCGAGCAGGATGAAGTGCTGGCGATGTTCAGCTCGGTCGGCACCGCGCCCAACATCTCCGTGCAGAAATATCTCAACGGCAAGCACGTGCCGCAAATCTTCGTCTCGTCGGGTGCTACCCGCTGGAACGACCCGAAGCAGTTTCCATGGACGGTGGGCTTCAATCCGACGTACGAACTGGAAGGCCGGCTCTACGCGCAATATGTCCTGAAGACCAAGCCGGACGCCAAGATCGCGGTGATCACGCCCAACGAGGATGCCGGCAAGGATTATCTGCGCGGCTTCAAGGCGGGCTTGGGTGAGCGCGTCAACCAGCTGGTGTCGGAGACGACCTACCAGACCGCCGACCCGACCATCGACTCGCAGATGGTCACGATGCGCGAGTCCGGCGCCGATGTTTTCTTCGCGGAAGCGACGCCGAAATTCGCCGCGCAGGCGATCCGGAAAGCCGCCGAGATGGGCTGGAAGCCGCTGATCATCCTGCCGACGGTTTCCAACTCGGTTTCCGCGGTGCTGGAGCCCGCGGGGCTGCAAAACACCGTCGGCGTGGTGACCGGGCTTTATCTGAAGGATCCCAACGATGCGCGCTGGGCCGCCGATCCCGGGGTCAAGGATTTCCTGGCCTGGATGAAGAAGTACCAGCCCAACGCCAGCACCGGCGATCTCTTCAATGCGCAGGGCTATACCGTCGCGCAGGTCATGGTGGAGGTGCTGAAGAACTGCAAGGACGACGTCAGCCGCGAGAACATCATCAAGCAGTCGACCACCTTGAATAGTCTGGCGCTGCCGCTGCTGTTGCCTGGGATCAAGGTCCAGAACGACCCCAGCGACGTCACGCCGATCCGGCAAATTCAGATGGCGCGATTTGACGGCAAGACCTGGGCGCTGTTCGGGGACATTCTCGGCGACAAGTAGGGCGAGAGCAAAGCCAAGCGTCATTGCGAGCGCAAGCGAAGCAATCCAGAGCCGCAAGCAAGGCTGGATTGCTTCGTCGCAAGAGCTCCTCGCAATGACGAAGAGGCGATCTTAGCCTCAGCGCAAACTGGCGTTGATCTTTTCCAGCGCGTTGTTGCCGGGGCACAGCGTTTTTTCGCCGAGCTGGTTGAGCGGCGTGTCGACCGTGTTGAGATGGCTGTGCAGGTCTTCCGAGTCCGGGTCGACATAGAGCAGACCGGTAACGATCTGGCCCTTGGCGGCGTGCTTTTGCAGGAAGGTCATCGCGCCCAGCCGATCATGCGGATCGTAGTCGGCGTCGAGCTTGCGCAGCGCCAGTCGGGTGCCGTCGTGCTGCTCGACCACCTGCACGGTACCCGGCGCGTAATCGACCGTGATCGGGTCGCGGCCGGTGATGACGTCGAGGCGATTGACCGCGTCATTGTGCTCGCGGACATAATCAAAGCTCTTGGTCGAGCCGGCGTGGTTGTTGAAGGCGACGCAGGGGCTGACCACGTCGATGAAGGCCGCGCCCTTGTGCTGGATCGCGGCTGCGATCAGCGGCACCAGCTGGGTCTTGTCGCCGGAGAAGCTGCGCGCCACGAAGCTCGCGCCCAACTGCAACGCGATCGCCACCAGGTCGATCGCGTTATCGGTGTTCGTCACGCCCTTCTTGGACTTCGAGCCGCGGTCGGCGGTAGCCGAGAACTGCCCCTTGGTGAGGCCGTAAACCCCGTTGTTCTCGACGATATAGGTCATGTTGACGGCGCGCCGGATCGAATGCGCGAACTGGCCGAAGCCGATCGAGGCACTATCGCCGTCGCCGGAGACGCCGAGATAAATCAGGTCGCGGTTGGCGAGGTTGGCGCCGGTCAACACCGACGGCATCCGGCCATGCACCGAATTGAAGCCGTGGGAATTGCCGAGGAAATAATCCGGCGTCTTCGACGAGCAGCCGATCCCGGAAATTTTCGCGACGCGATGCGGCTCGATCGACAGTTCGTAGCAGGCTTCGATGATCGAGGCGGTGATCGAGTCGTGGCCGCAACCGGCGCACAGCGTCGAGATCTTGCCTTCGTAATCCCGGTGGGTATAGCCGAGATCGTTCTTCGGCAGCCCGGGATGCTGGAATTTCGGTTTGGCGATATAGGTCATGACTTCACCTTGCGGAGCGGGGTCACCTTGAGCTGATCCTGGTGGTCGCCGATCGCACCCGCAATGAAGCGCGCGGTGATCGGCGAGCCGTCATAGTGCAGGATCGGCACCAGCCGGACCGGATCGATGCCGTTCTCGTTGACGATCAGCTGACGCAGCTGGGCGTCGCGATTCTGTTCGACCACATAGACAAAATCGTGATCGGCAATAAAGCTCGCGACGCTGGAATGGAACGGGAAGGCCCGGATACGAAGCCGATCGAGCTGATGGCCGCGCGCTTCCAGGATGCCGATCGCCTCGTCCATTGCCGGCGCGGTCGAGCCGAAATAGATCACGCCGTATTTGGTCGGCTTGGCGGCGTTGGCCTGCAACGGCCGCGGCACCATGTCCTGCGCGGTCTCGAACTTGCGCAGCAGCCGCTGCATGTTGTCGGCGTAGACCGAGCCTTCTTCGGAATAGCGCGCGTAACGGTCGCGCGAGGTGCCGCGGGTAAAGAACGAACCCTTGGTCGGGTGGGTGCCCGGATAGGTCCGGAACGGGATGCCGTCGCCGTCGACGTCGAGGTAGCGGCCGAAGTCGCGGCCGTCTTCCAGCATTTCCGCGGTCATCACCTTGCCGCGGTCATATTGCCTGGCGTCGTCCCATTTCAGTGGCCGGCACAGCCGGTGGTTCATGCCGATATCGAGATCGAGCATCAGGAAGATCGTGGTTTGCAGTCGTTCGGCGAGATCGAACGCGTGGGCCGCGAACTCGAAGGCTTCGGCCGGGTCTTCCGGAAACAGCAGCACATGCTTGGTGTCGCCATGCGAGGCATAGGCGCAGGCGATGATGTCGCATTGCTGAGTCCGCGTCGGCATGCCGGTCGAGGGGCCGGCGCGCTGCACGTTCATGATCACAGCGGGGATTTCGGCGAAATATGACAGCCCGATGAACTCCGTCATCAGCGAGATGCCGGGACCGGAGGTCGCGGTAAAGGCGCGCGCGCCGTTCCATGAGGCGCCGATCACGATGCCGATCGAGGCCAGTTCGTCCTCGCCCTGCACGATGGCGTAGTTCGCCTTGCCGGTTTCGCCATCGTGCCGCAGCTTCTTGCAGTGGGTGGTGAAGGCATCGGCCAGCGACGAGGACGGTGTGATCGGATACCAGGCGCACACGGTGGCGCCGCCATAGACCGCGCCGAGTGCGGCGGCGCTGTTGCCTTCCACGAAAATGCGGTCGCCGACCTTGTCGGATTTCTTGACCCGCAAGCCAATCGGGCATTTCAGGTTTTGCAGCGCCCAGTCGCGGCCGAGATGCAGCGCATGGACGTTCGACGACAAGAGCTTTTCCTTGCCCTTGTACTGCTCGCCGATCAATTGCTCGACCAGCTTGGGATCCATATCGAGCAACGCGCACATCGCGCCGAGATAGATGATGTTCTTGAACAGCTGACGCTGGCGCGGATCGGTATAGGTCGAGTTGGTGATCGCGGTCAGCGGCACGCCGATCACGGTAATATCGGCGCGGAACTTCGAGGTCGGCATCGGCTTGGTCGAATCGTAGAACAGGTAGCCGCCGGGCTCGATCGAGGCGACGTCCTTGTCCCAGGTCTGCGGGTTCATCGCCACCATCATGTCGATGCCGCCGCGGGCGCCGAGATGGCTGTCCTCGGTCACCCGCACCTCGTACCAGGTCGGCAGGCCCTGGATGTTGGAGGGGAACACGTTGCGCGGCGATACCGGCACGCCGTGGCGCAGGATCGAGCGGGCGAACAGTTCGTTGGCGCTCGCCGAGCCCGAACCGTTGACGTTGGCGAAGCGGACGACGAAATCGTTTACGCTGCTGATCGGGCTTTGGACGGACATGATGATCCCGCGTGAGTCATATCGATGAGGTATTTCTGCATGTCCCACGCGCCGGTGGGACAACGTTCGGCGCACAGGCCGCAATGGAGGCAGACGTCTTCGTCCTTCACCATCACCCGGCCGGTCTTGAGGCCGTCGGCGACATAGAGCGCCTGGTCGTGATGCGGCGAGGGCGCCTTCAGATGTTGCCGCAGGTCGGTTTCATCTTCGTTCGGCGTAAACGTGATGCAATCCATCGGGCAGATGTCGACGCAGGCGTCGCATTCGATGCACAGCGGTGCGGTGAACACGGTCTGGATGTCGCAGTTCAGGCAGCGCTGGGCCTCGCCTAGCGCGAGCTTGACGTCATAACCCAGTTCGACCTCGGTGCGGATGTCCTTGAGCGCGATCACCTTGTCGCGATGCGGCACCTTGTAGCGCTTGTCGCTGGAGATATCGTTGTCGTAGCTCCACTCGTGGATGCCCATCTTCTGCGACGAGATCTGCACCTCGGGCAGCGGCCGCTCGTTGATGTCTTCGCCGGACAACAGCTTGTGGATCGAGAGCGCGGCATCGTGGCCATGCGCCACCGCCCAGATGATGTTCTTGGGGCCGAACGCCGCATCGCCGCCAAAAAACACCTTTGCATTGGTCGAGCCCATGGTTTTCGGATCGACCTTGGGCATGTTCCATTTGTCGAACTCGACGCCGCAGTCGCGCTCGATCCAGGGAAACGCGTTCTCCTGGCCGACCGCGACCAGCACGTCGTCGCAGTCGATGGTCTGGTCGCGCTCGCCCGAGGGCACCAGGTTGCGCTTGCCCTTGGCGTCGTATTCGGCCTTCACCTTCTGGAAGGTGACGCCGGTCAGCTTGCCGTTGTCGTGAACGAACGCGACCGGGACCATGAAGTTGAGGATCGGAATATCCTCGTGAATGGCGTCTTCCTTTTCCCAAGGCGACGCCTTCATTTCCTCGAAGCCGGAACGCACGATCACCTTGACGTCGTCGCCGCCGAGACGGCGCGCGGTGCGGCAGCAATCCATCGCGGTGTTGCCGCCGCCGAGCACGATCACGCGCTTGCCGATCTTGGTCGTGTGGCCGAACGACACGCTGGAGAGCCAGTCGATGCCGATATGGATGTTGGCGGCGGCTTCCTTGCCGCCGGGAAGCTCGAGTTCGCGGCCGCGCGGTGCGCCGGAGCCGACAAAGATCGCGTCGTAGTTTTCACCGAGCAGCTTCTTCAGGCTGTCGATGCGATGACTGCCTTTGAATTCGATGCCGAGATCGAGGATGTAGCCGGTTTCCTCGTCGATCACCGAATCCGGCAGCCGGAATTTCGGAATCTGGCTCCGCATCATGCCGCCGGCCTTGGGGTCGGAATCGAACACGGTGCAGTGATAGCCGAGCGGCGCAAGATCGCGGGCGACCGCGAGGGAGGCGGGACCGCCGCCGACGATCGCGACACGCTTGCCGTTCTTGGCCGCCAGTTTCGGCATCTGGTCCTTGACGTCGTCCTTGAAGTCGGCGGCGACGCGTTTCAAGCGGCAGATCGCGACCGGCGTTTCCTCGACGCGGCCGCGGCGGCACGCCGGCTCGCACGGACGATCGCAGGTGCGCCCGAGGATTCCCGGAAACACGTTGGATCTCCAATTGATCATGTAGGCGTCGCTGTAACGCCCCTCAGCAATCAACCGGATATATTCGGGAACGGGGGTGTGTGCGGGACAGGCCCATTGGCAATCGACCACTTTATGGAAGTAGTCGGGCGCCGAGATATCAGTCGGTTTCATTCCTACCATGTCCGCGCGGAACTCGAACTGCGCAGCCTTGCTTTTTCCGTCGGACGCTCAATCGGCGTCCTTGTGGTTTTCGAATGGGATCATAGGCTTATCTTATTAGAGCCATTCCATATGATGCACAAAGGCAATTTTGCGCGATCTTTAGTTTTCCGCGATCACAACACGGTTTTGCGGCAGTGCAGCATCAGCAAGGCGGAGCGCAGTTGATGCAGAGGTTCGGACTTCGAATGCGACAGGACTGCATGTCGCGCGGACGTGCATACACACGGCAAGGATGACGCATTCAAATCAGTCGCAGGCCAGCTCCGGCTGTGGCCAGCAGCACAACGACGATCCACGGAGCCAATTTCCAGACAGTCAGCAGCAGGAACCCTGTCAGGGCCACTGCAAAATCACGTGGTGTAAGCACGGCGCTGGTCCAGACCGGACTGTAAAGCGCGGCGCCGAGGATGCCCACGACAGCGGCATTGGTGCCGCGCATGGCGGCCTGGGCCGTGGAGCGCAGGCGCAGCATGTCCCAAAACGGCAGCATGCCGTACACCAGCAACAGTCCCGGCAAAGATAATGCGACCAATGCGATCGTCGCACCAGCGAGACCGTTGGGTGGCGGCCCCATGACCGCGCCGAGATAGGCCGCAAAGGTGAAGAGTGGTCCGGGCATCGCTTGCGCCACGCCATAGCCTGCGAGGAAATCCGCGTTGCTGACCCAGCCCGGCGTCACTGTTTCCGCCTGCAACAGCGGCAACACGACATGTCCGCCGCCAAACACCAATGAACCAGAGCGATAAAACGCGTCGAACAGGGCAAAGCCCTGAGAACCGGTCCTTGCCGTCAGCAGCGGAGTGATCACCAACAGGATTGCAAACAGCGCAAGCGCCACCATCCCGGCTCGACGCGATACCGAAAGGCTGAGGTGTCCGGTGGGTGCAGGACCATCCGTCCGACACAGCCTCAGTCCGGCCATTGCCCCCATCACGATCGCGCTGATCTGGCCGACCGATCCGCCGACAAAGACGACGATGGCCACGGCTACAAGCGCGATGGCGACGCGTTCGCGATCCGGCGTCAGGCTGTTCGCCATGCCCCAGATCGCCTGCGCGACCACGGCGACGGCGACCAGCTTCAGGCCGTGCAGAATGCCCTCGGCGACCGGGCCGGTGAGGGCGGTTGCGCCGAGTGCGAAAGCAAACAGGATGATGGCGGACGGCATGGTGAAGGCAAACCATGCTGCCAGCCCGCCGAGTAGGCCGTTGCCGCGCAGGATACCGAGCGTGAAGCCGACCTGGCTGGAGGCCGGCCCTGGCAAGAACTGGCAGAGCGCCACGACGTCGGCATAGCTGCTCTCGTTCAGCCATTTTCGCTGTTCGACAAATTCAGCTCTGAAGTAACCGAGGTGTGCGATCGGCCCGCCGAACGACGTAAGCCCCAGTTTCAGGAAGGCCGCGAAGACTTCGGCAACGCGGCCTACCGATTTTTCGTCATTCATGGCATCGGGCCTCGGTCCTGCCCTAGCCGATGTCGCTCTTCGCCAGATCCCACATCAGGCGATAGACGCCGCTCGAGATCACCGCGGATTTCAGCGCGGGTGCCGCGCCAAACGTGGCAATGGTGCCTTCGATCGCCGCGACGTCGGTGCCGTCGATCAGCACAAACCAGTCGCCGGCGCCCGGATCGGAATCGGACGCGTTGCCGGTGAGCGGTTTTGAAAGTTTTGGGTCGTTCTCCATCAGGTGCATGGAGATGATGCCGTCGCGATCTTTCGGATTGAGCTGATCGTGCAACACTGTGCGCAACGCATCCTTGGCCGCAGCCTCAGGACGCAGGCGGATGAGGCCGAGCGCCGCGCCACGGCCGGTGCCGCGGCTGATGGTGATGCGCGCCACGGCGCGGATCATGTTTCTGAAACGGCCGATATTGGCTTTCGACCAGGCGGTCTGGTTGGCCAACGCCGCGCGATAGGACGGGCTGTCGAGAACCTCGAACGTCGCGGTGGAATACAGGCCGAGATATTTCGGCTTGGCGTGATGGGCGACGTAGCGCCGCGCCTCGAGAAAACCGGGTATCGCGACCCGCTCTTCGAGATGTTCGCGATCGTACCATCGGTTGAATTCGGCTTCATCCGACGCCTCGATATCCATCGACGTCAGCAGCATACCTTTTCCGGCCATCGGCATTTTCGCAAATCCTTATATCTTGCTTATCCCGCAATCCTGGATGCCATATCCGCGATGGCCTTCATCACGGCGTCGCGGATTCCGGGATCGTACAGCGAATGGCCGGCGCCGCCGACGATGCGGACTTCCGCGCGTGGCCATCTTGCCGCCAGCGCATACGACGTTGCCGGCGGGCACAACAGGTCATAGCGGCCCTGTACGATGATGCCGTGAATGTTGGCGAGCCGGCCGGCCTCGTTCATCAACTGGTCGGGCTTCATGAAGCAATCGTTCCGGAAGTAATGCGCTTCCATGAACGGCGTCGCCGGCAAATTGCCCGATGAATTCAGCGCGGCGCGGTCGAGCCGCTCGCGTGATGGTGCATGTTCGGACAAGATCCGCTCGGTCTCGCCCCAGGCGCGCGCGGCGGGGGCGTGCACGGCGGCATCGGGATCGAGGATGCGCCGGTAATACGCTTCGATCGGCTGCGCGCGTTCTTCTGTCGGCAAGGCGCTGACGAAATCATCGTAGAGGCCGGGATAGAGCCGCGGCAGCGCGTTGTAGAACGCGCCTTCCAGCTCAGTACGGGTGCCGAGGAACGTCGCGCGCAGCACGATGCCGCTGACGCGCTCCGAATGGGCTTGCGCGTAGGCCAGCGCCAATGTCGCGCCCCAGGAGCCGCCGACCACCATCCAGCGCTCGAAGCCGAATTTCTCCCGGATCTTCTCCATGTCCGCGATCAGATGCGGCGTCGTGTTATGGTCGCGGCCGCCCTTGGGACGGCTGCGGCCGGCGCCGCGCTGGTCGAACAGCACGGCATGAAAGCGCTCCGGATCGAACAGCCGCCGGTGATCGGGCTGGCAACCGCTGCCGGGGCCGCCATGCAGGTACACGGCCGGAACGCCGCCGGCGCGGCCGACGCTTTCGACATAGATCTCGTGGCCGTCACCGACCGCCAGTTGTTCCGAGGTCAGCGGCGCGAACGGATCGGAGCGGTGGCGCGATGATGTACCGGCGTCGGCGTCAGGCGCCATGATCGTCTTCTGTCTCCAGCGTGCCGCCGGCGAAGTTGCGATAGATGAAACGCTTGCTGTCGGCGGCGGCCTCGGTCTCCGCGAGCTTGAAAATCTGCTCGTGCAGCGGCGACAGCGTGCAGGCCGGATCGGTCGCGCCGGCATCGCCGGTCAGCGCGAAGGCCTGGCAGCGGCAGCCGCCGAAATCGACTTCCTTGAACTCGCAGCTTTGGCACGGCTCGGGCATCCAGCCGGTGCCGCGATAGCGGTTGAAGGCCTCGGAGTTTTGCCAGATCCAGGCGATCGAATGATTGGAGCGCACCGACAAGAATTCGAGCCCGGTGATGCTCTCGGCGGCGTGGCAGGGCAGGATCTTGCCGGCGGGCGAGATGTTGAAGAACTGCCGGCCCCAGCCGCCCATGCATTTCTTCGGCCGCAGCGCGTAATAGTCCGGCACCACATAGTCGATCGCCAGAATGCCCTTCAGCCGCACCTCGGCGTCCTCGACGATGCGGCTGGTCTCCTCGATCTGCTCGATGGTCGGCATCAGCGCGGCGCGATTCTTCAGCGCCCAGCCATAATATTGCACATTGGCGACTTCGAGCCGGTCGGCGTCGAGGTCGACCGCCATCTGGATGATGTCGGACAATTGATGCAGGTTCTGGCGGTGCATCACCGCGTTGACCGTCAACGGCAGATCCAGCTCGCGGGTCCATTTCGCCACTTCGAGCTTCTTCTGATGCGCCTGCTTCAGACCGGCGACGCGATTGGCCACCACCGGCTCGTTGCCCTGGAAGCTGATCTGCACATGGCACAGCCCGGCGTCGGCCAGCGCCGCGAGTCTTTCTTTGGTTAGTAGCACCGCCGAGGTGATCAGGTTGGAATACAGCCCGACATCGCTGGCGTGCTGCACCAGTTCGACCAAATCCTTGCGCGCGGTGGGCTCGCCGCCGGAGAAATGGATCTGCAACACGCCCATTTCGGCGAGCTCGGTCAGCACCTTCTTCCACTCGTCGGTGGTCAATTCGGTGCCGCCGCGATCGAGCTCCACGGGATTGGAGCAATACGGGCATTGCAGCGGACAACGATGGGTGATCTCGGCCAGCACCGCCAGCGGAATGCCGTAGGTCTCCGCGATCGAGCCGCGTGATTCCAGCACCGCAAGCCCGTCGCCGGGATCGCGTAGCGCCACTTTGGTTTCTGTAACGGTCGTGCTCATGACGTTTTCTCGCGAGCTTCGGTCAGGAAGCCTTTGTCGGCCAGGTCTTGCAGCATGGCGACGACGTCGGTTGCGATCGCCTCGCGTTCGGCGGCGTATTTGACCGCGAGCAGGTCGACCATATCGGCGACGCTGCGGACGCCATCGCAGAGCTGAAGCACCTCGACCGCGATCTCGTCCGGCGCCAGCACGCGCTCCGGCGCCAGGATCACCCAGACCTGCCGCGTCTCATCGAATCTCAGCTTGGCATGCCGCGGCAATACCGGCCGGCTGGTTTCGCTGACACTGATGTTGCGGCTGCGCAGGGCTGCCATCGGACTTGCCTTTTTTGTCTTGCTTTAGCTTTCTTTGGGCACGAACGCCCCCGGCGGAATGTGGCCGTCGACATAGGCATGATACAGCGCATCGAGCTGCACCCATAGCACATTGGTCTTGAAGATCAGCGCATTGCAGACCGCCTCGCGCTCCGCCGGCGTTTGGGCATGGGCCTTGACGTAGTCGAGGGCAAAACCGGCATCGCGCGGCGCCTGCTGCAGGCGGCGGCTGAAATAGCTCATGATGTCCGGGTTGACGAAGTTGTAATGCGCCAGCATGCCCGAGATGCGTTCTTCATGCAGGTTCGGCGCGAACAATTCGGTCAGCGAGGACGCAATCGCTTCAAGCGGCGACTTGTCACGAACGAAATGCACATAGGCTTCGACGGCAAACCGCGTCGCGGGCAGGATACCTTCGGTGGATTCGACATAGGCATTGTCGAGCCCAAGCCCCTCGGTGAGTTTCAGCCAGCGCTCGATGCCGCCCTCGGCGCCGAGATCGCCATCATGGTCTTCGATCCGGTGCCGCCATTCGAGCCGGGTGGCGCGATCGCGGAACCGCGAAATCACCACGGCGTCCTTGATCGGGATCGTGCTCTGGTAGAAGTAGCGGTTCAGCGCCCAGGCCTGAACCTGCCCCTTGTTGAGCTTGCCGCCGTGCAGCAAAGCGTGGAACGGATGCAGGCTGTGATACCGCGTCGCCCCGATGTGACGAAGGGCTGCTTCGAGCTGTTCGGCGCTGTTGAGCGGCACGCCCTTGCCGACGGAGTAGGCCGTGATTCCGTCCGGGCTTTTCGCATTCGAGGTCTGGACGTTCACAGCGTAATCTCCGTTCCATCAGCGGGAATTTGCCACCCGGCGCGCTCGGCAGCCGCGCGCTCGGCGGAGTCGCGCAGCAGCACCGGGTTGGAGTTGTTGATATGCAGAAACATCTTCCTGTCGATATCGAGGCCATCAAGGCTTTCGATCGCGCCGCGCGTACCTGACATTGCGATATGACCCATGCCTTGCCCTGTCTTGTTGCCCAGACCTGCCACGATCAACTCGTCGTCGCGCCACACGGTACCGTCGAAGAAGATCGCGGATGCCCCTTTGAGCCGCGAGCGCAGATCGTCGGTGACGTTGGCGCAGGCGGCGAGGAAATAGAAATGTTTGCCGGTGGCCTTGTCTTGAATTCGAAGGCCGAGCGTATCGCCGTCGCCGGTCTCTCCCGCCGGGTGCGCCTTGCCTTCGAGATACCACGCGCCCTTGCCCGGCACGGCGAACGGCAGCACCTCGATGCCGGAGGGCGAGCCGTCGGGCAAGCCCGGCTCGAACGCCTCGTTGACCTCGATCGGCTGCCTGCGCACATTCTTCTCGCTCAGCACATTGAAGATGCTGTTGCTGTTCAGGATCGAAAGCACGCGCGGATGGGCGTAGATCGTAAACGGCCAGCCTTCGCGCATCGATAGCAGCCCTGCGACGGCGTCGATCTCGCCATTGGTCAGGATCACGCCGGCGACCGGGCTGTGACGAAGTTGACCCGCGGCCGGATGCAATTGCGGCGTCGCGATCATTTGCTGACGCAGATCGGGCGAGGCGTTGATCAGGAACCAGTGATCGCCATCGGCGCTGATCGCGATCGAGGCCTGGGTGCTTTGAAGTTCAGGATGCTCGGTTCGCGCCATCCGGCACACCCGACATCCGCAATTCCACTGAGGAACCCCGCCGCCTGCCGCGGCGCCCAGGACGACGACCCGAAGCATGATCCGTCTCCCGGAATTCCAACTCTTCGACTACCAGCTTCGGTAGCTACCGTCTCTGCGGCTTGCCAACGTCTCGAAGGTGGACACCAACGCGTGCGCGCCCCCGTTAGGGAGCGTATCAGCGCCGGACGTCCACCTGCGTAGAACGTGACTTAACGCTGCCGCTTACTTGCGGGCCGCGCAAGCATACATGTTGATTTCCATGCCAACCGGCACTTCGACGATCTTCGGTGCTTTCCAGGCCATTTTGGCTCTCCTTCTCGAGTAGGGCGAATGCCACCCTCACCAGACAACCTAGTATGGAAACAAAAGTTCGCCAGTTAAATCTTTGCCGGCCAAGTTCCCCAATTTATGCTGCAATGCAAAATAAGTTTCACATATTTGTGCGGGCCACTGTCAAACCAATGACGGATCAACAGCTTCAGGATTGGTTGCCGCGGCCGGCGGGCTGGTTGCCGGTTGCAGCGGCTTTTAAGGTCTCCAATAAATAACTCGTGAGCCACATCGGCTTTCCCCTCATCGGCTCTCGCTCGAGCCCTCCAAAAGTAAGTGGGCTTCGATTCATGCCACGATATTTTTTCAATACCCGCATCGGCGGCGAGTTGATCGCCGATCCCGAAGGCGAAGAACTGCGCAATCCGGATCGGGCCTGGGAGGTCGCGCGAGCCATGATTCGGGAATTGCTGAAGACCGAAGGCGCGCAGAACGGGCTGTTGAATGCGACCCTCGAAGTGACCGATGACGAAGGCGAGATCGTTCTGGAGTTTCCCTTTGCCGAGGCCATCCTCGACGGCTCCGGCCATCGCATGACGAAGCACTGAAGGCGGCGGCGTATCCTCAACTTAGATTGATGGGCGCGTGACACCGGCGGGCCGGCTCTATTCCGCCCGCGTCGCGCTTTCGTCACCGTCGCTTGGCAGTCCCTTGCCAAGTCCTTTGCAAACACGTTTCCGATTGCGCACCGGCAAAAAAATGTCGAAGAGTGCCGCTCGGGAAGCCATCCGCGCGGCGCATTGCTCGTCGGCCCTGGGGAATCCGGCCTTGGGAATTAAGGCTTCCACAAAGGGAGAACATTGATGACCATCAGTCTTTCGGCGTCGCGCAGCCTGTTGCTGGCTGGCGCCTTTATCGGTGCGTTTACATTCGGTGCCGCAGCGCAGCAGCCGGCCGCCCCGGCTGCTGCCCCCGCCGCCGCGCCGGCGCTTCCGCCGGGTTCGCCTTTGATCGGGCGCCCCGATGGTGATGCCGCGGCGAAGCTTGCGCCGGTCTCGGGCCCGCCATTGGCCACCGCGGCCGACAAGCTGCCGCTGGCCAAGCTCAAGGTGCCGGCCGGCTTCAACATCGAAGTCTACGCCGCCGGCATGGCCAATGCGCGTTCGCTGGCCCAGAGCGACAAGGGCACGGTGTTCGTCGGCAGCCGCCTCGTCGACAAGGTCTATGCGATCACCAACAAGGACGGCAAACGCGAGGTCAAGGTGCTGGCCTCCGGCCTCTACCGGCCCAACGGCGTCGCGTTCCACGACGGCACGCTGTACATCGCCGAACTCTCCAAGATCGACAAGATCGACAAGGTCGACGACGTCCTCGACAACCCGCCGAAGCCGACCACGATCTACGACAAGCTGCCGAAAGACGAAGCCCACGGCTGGAAGTTCATCGCGGTGGGTCCCGACAACAAGCTGTATGTGCCGGTCGGACAGCCCGGCAACAACGTGCTGCATGACGATGCGCACGGCCAGATTCGCCGGATGAATCTCGACGGCAGCGGTGCCGAAGTGGTCGCGCTCGGCGTTCGCAACAGCGTCGGCTTCGACTGGAA
>NZ_LMUK01000046.1:129686-317221 GCF_009766005.1 Bradyrhizobium sp. S69
ACTTCGGCGTGCCGTATTGCTATCAGGGCAATATCCCCGATCCGGAATTCGGCTGGGGCCACTCCTGTTCGAACTACACCGCACCCGTCGGCCTGATGGGACCGCACGTTGCCGCGCTCGGCATGCGGTTCTACACCGGCAACATGTTCCCGAAGGCCTATAAGGACGCGATCTTTGTTGCGCGGCACGGCTCGTGGAACAGGACCAACAAGGCCGGCGGCGACGTTGCCGTCGTCAAGCTCAACAAGGACGGTACGGTGAAATCCGTCGAGCCGTTCCTGACCGGCTTCCTGGAAGACAACAAATATGTCGGCCGCCCGGTCGATGTGATGCAGATGAAGGACGGCTCGCTGCTGGTTTCCGATGACTGGAACGGCGCGGTCTATCGCGTGACCTACGGCAAGCCGAACAAGGTGGCTGCGCAGTAAGACCTTAAAGACTACAAAGTTCGTCATTGCGAGCGAAGCGAAGCAATCCAGGGCAACAATCGTAACACTGGATTGCTTCGTCGCTTCGCTCCTCGCAATGACGAAAAACGCTATTCATTTCGCCAGGACCATCTTCCCATGCGTAAAATGTTTGCTTTCCTGGCGTTCGCCGTTTTTCTGTCGCCGCTGAACGCCGAGACCATCCAGGAACGTGCGGTGACCTGCTTTGCCTGCCATGGCGAGCATGGCCAATCGGAGACCGAAAATATCCCCTCGCTTGGCGGCCAGCAGGCGCCTTACGCGCTGATCCAGCTTTTCATGTTCCGCGAAAAGCTGCGCACGTTCGAGCCGATGAACGACATGACCAAGGCGTTCACCGACGACGACCTTCGTGTCTTTTCCGATTTCATTGCGACGCTGCCGAAGCCCGCGGCCCCGGCTGATGCCGGCGATCCCGCTCGGATGGCGCGCGCGCAGCTGTTGGCGACGCAGAACCGCTGCAATTCCTGCCACAAGCCGGATTTTTCAGGCGGCGACAATGTTCCGCGGATCGCCAATCAGCGCGAGGATTATCTCGCCAAGACGATGCGGGAATTAAAGGATAACAGCCGCCACGGTTATGACGGCACCATGGCCGAGGTGCTGCAACCGATCACCGCCGACCAGATCGCCGACCTGGCTTATTATATCGCCAGGGTGCGCTGATCTTTTGGACTGGCGCTTGCCGCGAAGGGCTTGTTTGGTTGCGGAATCGTGATGGCGCAGCCGCAATGGCGGCGCTTTAGTCCTTGTTTTGACGCGTTTTCTTGACGCGAATCGGTATCCAATTCGCCTGAAAACGCGATAAAACCCGACAAGATCAAACGGAGCAGTTCATGGAAGATCTCTGGCGCCTGTCGGCAACCGATGTTGCCGCCGCAATAAAATCCAAAAAAGTCTCGGCCCGGCAGGTGGCGGAGGCGGCGCTGGCGCGGCTTGACGCGGTCAATCCGGCCATCAACGCCGTGGTCGATCATCGTCCCGAGGACGTGCTGGCGCAGGCCGCCTTGATCGACACTGCGATTGCGCGCAACGAGGCGGTCGGTCCGCTCGCCGGCGTGCCGGTGACGGTGAAGGTCAATATCGATCAGGCAGGCTACGCCAACACCAACGGCTTGAACCTGCAGCGCGACAACATCGCGCGCGAGAACTCGCCGGTGATCGACAATCTGCGAAAATCCGGCGCGGTGATTCTCGGTCGCACCAACTGCCCGGCAGTCTCCTATCGCTGGTTCACCACGAACCTCGTTCATGGCGACACCAAGAATCCGCGCGATCCCTCGATCACGCCGGGCGGTTCGTCCGGTGGCGCGGGGTCCGCGGTCGCGGCCGGCATCGGCCATATCGCGCACGGCACCGATATCGCGGGCTCGATCCGCTATCCGGCCTATGCCTGCGGCGTCCACGGCCTGCGGCCGACCACAGGCCGGGTCGCGGCCCGCAACGCTTCCGTGGCGGAATGGCGTTTTGCACCGCAATGCAGCGCCGTATCGGGCCCGTTGGCGCGCACGATCGGCGATCTTCGCATCGCGCTGGCGGCGATGTCCGGCCCCGATGTGCGCGACACCTGGTGGGTACCGGCGCCGCTCGAAGGACCGCCGATGCCCAAGCGGGTGGCGATGTGCGTTCGGCCCGACGGTCTTGAGACGGTGGCGGAAGTGGAAGCCGCAGTCAGGGACGCCGGCAAGCGCCTGGAACGCGCCGGATGGACGGTCGAGGAAGTCGAGGTGCCGCCGCTGCGCGAGGCCGCGGACTTGCAGACCAAGCTTTGGCTCGGCGACAGCTATGAAACGCAGCTCGAACTGGCCGAGCGCGAGGGCGATCCGGGGGCGCTGGCCTGCCTGCGCGGCAACCGGTCGAAGGTGTTTCCGTTCGATGGGGATGCCTTCTCCAAGGCGCTGGTGCGGCGCGCCCCGATCGCGCGCGCCTGGCTGCAATTCCTGGAGACATATCCGGTGGTGCTGATGCCGGTCTGCGCCGAACTGCCGTTCCCCGACCATCTCGACCGCAAGGACGATGCGTCGTTTGCCCGGGTATGGCGGGCGCAATTGCCGCAGATTGCTATTCCCTTCATGCAGCTGCCTGCGCTAACCGTCACGACGGGTTTGGTCGGGCGCGTCCCGGTCGGCGTCCAATTGGTCGCGGGCCGCTTTCGCGAAGATCTCTGCCTGTTGGCGGGCGAAGCGATCGAGGCCGGCGGCACGCCGTCGTCGCCGGTCGATCCCGTGCACTGATGTAATCGAGCCGCGAACGGAGGGAACGAGATGTCGAGTATTTACGATTTCACGGCGACATCGCTTGCCGGCGATGACGTTCCGCTAAAACGGTTCGAGGGTCAGGTGCTGCTGATCGTCAATACCGCGAGTGCCTGCGGATTCACCCCGCAATATAAGGGCCTCGAGGCGTTGCAGCAGACGCTGGCGCCGCGCGGCTTTTCGGTGCTGGGATTTCCCTGCAACCAGTTCGGCAGCCAGGAACCCGGCGATGCCCCGCAGATCGAACAATTCTGCAGCATCAATTACGGCGTGACCTTTCCGATGTTTGCCAAGATCGACGTCAATGGCAACGCCGCCCATCCACTGTATCAATATCTGAAGAACGCCAAATCCGGCCTGCTTGGCTCGTCGATCAAATGGAATTTCACCAAATTCCTGGTCGATCGCAGCGGCAAGGTGGTGGCGCGGCATGCGCCGACCACCAAGCCGGAAGGGCTGGTCAAGGAAATCGAGGGGCTATTGTGAACGAGAAGAGCGAAGTGATGAGCGATCAGCTGCCCGACCGTCTGTCGACCGATCCGAAGAGCCCGTATTACGACGCCGACATCCTCGCGCGCGACGTCGGCATCCGCTTCAAGGGCGTCGAGAAAACCAATGTCGAGGAATATTGCGTCAGTGAGGGCTGGGTGCGGGTGACCGCGGGCAACGCGAGGGATCGCTACGGCAACCCGTTGACGCTGAAGGTTCACGGCGCGGTCGAGCCGTATTTTCGCGATAAGGCGGAATCGTAAGAGTTCGTCATTGCGAGGAGCGATAGCGACGAAGCAATCCAGTGCCGGAATGAAGTAGGCTGTCATGGCCGGGCTTGTCCCGGCCATCCACGTCTCTCTTGACCTGCAACAAGTAAGACGTGCATGCCCGGCACAAGGCCGGGCATGACGAAGAAATTGTTCATACGCGAAAGCCACCCACCATGGTCCGTATCGTCGACGTCCGCGAGATTACAAAACCGATCTCGTCGCCCATCCGCAACGCCTATATCGATTTCACCAAGATGACGACGAGCCTCGTTGCCGTCGTCACCGATGTGGTGCGCGATGGCCGGACGGTGGTCGGCTATGGTTTCAACTCGAACGGCCGCTACGGGCAGGGCGGGCTGATCCGTGAGCGTTTTGCATCGCGGATCACGGAAGCCGATCCGAAGACGCTGCTCGACCCATCCGGCGACAATTTCGATCCCGACAAGGTCTGGGCCGCGATGATGTCGAATGAGAAACCGGGCGGCCATGGCGAGCGTTCGGTCGCGGTCGGCACCATCGACATGGCGGTGTGGGACGCGGTGGCCAAGATCGCGGGCAAGCCGCTGTTTCGGTTGTTGGCCGAACGTCACGGCCGCGTTGCCGATCCACGCGTCTTCGTCTATGCCGCCGGCGGCTATTATTATCCCGGCAAGGATTTGTCGGCGCTGCGTGGCGAAATGCGCGGCTATCTCGATCGCGGCTACAATGTCGTGAAGATGAAGATCGGCGGCGCGCCGATTGCGGAGGATCGCCAGCGCATCGAAGCCGTGCTCCAGGAAATCGGCAGCCAGGCCCAACTCGCCGTCGATGCCAACGGCCGCTTCGATCTCGAGACCGCGGTGGCCTACGCCAAGATGCTGCGCGACTATCCGCTGTTCTGGTACGAGGAGGCCGGCGATCCGCTCGATTTCCAGCTGCAAGCCGCCCTCGCGGAATTCTATCCGGGACCGATGGCGACCGGCGAGAATCTTTTCAGCCACCAGGATGCCCGCAACCTCATTCGTTACGGCGGCATGCGGTCCGACCGCGACTGGCTGCAATTCGATTGCGCGCTATCCTACGGCCTGTGCGAATATCAGCGCACGCTCGGTGTGTTGCAGACGCTGGGCTGGTCGGCTAGCCGCTGCATTCCGCATGGCGGGCACCAGATGTCGCTCAATATCGCGGCCGGCCTCGGGCTCGGCGGCAACGAGAGCTACCCGGATTTGTTTCAGCCCTATGGCGGCTTCCCGGACGGCGTCCGCGTCGAGAACGGCCACATCACCATGCCGGATCTGCCCGGCATCGGCTTTGAGGGGAAATCCGACCTCTACAAGGAAATGAAGGCGCTGGCGGCGTAGCAATTATTCGTCATGGCCGGGCACAGCCGTCTGAAGGACGGCGTCGCTTCCGCTCGCCTATGCCCGGCCATCCACGTCTTTCTCGCCATCAACGTCCCAAGACGTGGATGCCCGGGTCAAGCCCGGGCATGACGGAATCTGTTCGTTTCAATTCGACGTCAGCCGCATATCCAGCAGCCGCCGGCCTTCCGGCTTGAGCAATTTCTTCACCGCGCTCGATGCCGCGACCTCGTAGCGGTCGGCATAGGCTTCGTGGTTCTTTTCGATATCGTCGAGACGATAGAGATAGTTGACCATGATGCCGGCGGATTCCCGCAGGCCTTTCGGCGAGAGGTCGCCGAGCCAGTCGATCCGTTCCAGCCGCGCGCCGTTGCCGAGATGGAATCGCGCCACCGGATCGATCATCCGGCCTTTCGAGGTGCGGGCTTTCAGAAAATAATGCGCCGCGAGCGGTTCGACCACCGAACGCAATTGGCCCGCGAGTTCGGCGTTCTCGGCCCAGCCCGGTTCATCCAGCCTGTCGAGCAGCGCGCGGCCCTCGTCGGATACCGGAAGGTCGTCGGCCTGCTTCAGCCATGGCATCAGGCCCGGCACCGGCGACAACGTCACGAACGTATCCAGCTTCGGCAATTCGCGCTGCAATTCCTGCACCACCTGCTTGATCAGGAAGTTGCCGAACGTAATTCCGCCAAGGCCGCGCTGGGTATTCGAAATCGAGTAGAACACCGCGGTGCGGGCGCGCTCGATCGCGACCGGCGAGCGGTCTTCGGCGAGCAGCGGCGCGATGGCGCCCGGAATCTGCTCGGTCAATGCCACCTCGACGAAAATCAAGGGTTCGTCGAGCAGGGCGGGATGGAAGAACGCGTAACAACGCCGATCGACCGGGTCGATGCGCCGGCGCAGATCGTCCCAGTCGCGGATTTCATGTACCGCCTCGTAGCGAATGATCTTTTCGAGGATGTTGGCGGGGCTTGACCAGTCGATCCTGCGCAGCACGAGAAACCCCCTGTTGAACCATGACGACAGCAGATGCACGATGTCGCGATCGAGCGCGGCCAAGTCCTTATTGCCCTTGTCCTTTTTGTCTCTGGTGATCACGCCGAGCAAATCCGCGCGCATCGACACCAGATCGCTGGTGCCGCCCGGCGCCCGGTTGAGCCGGCGGATCAGTTCTTGCCGCCGCGGTTCGGACGCGTAATGCAGATCGCTGGCGTCGTCGTCGCTGGGCTGCGCGCGCCAGGTCTCGATGGCATGAGACAGCTTTTCGCGGTCCGGGCCGTAGTCACGCGCCAGTGTCTGGAAGAAGGCGAGCCGGCCGGTTGCATCGAGGTGAAGATAGCGGTCGAGCACTTCGCGGGCGATCGCGGTGCCGGAAGCTTCGCCGCGGCCCGACAGCAGCGCCTCGCATAATTCGAGCAGGTCGGAGGGGTCCTGTTTGGCGTCGGATGAACTTCCGCGCCGCAGCAGGGTGCGGCTCCGCTCGGTAATGGTGGAAAGCAGATCGGAGAAAAAGGCGTTGGCCATGGGGTGGGTCGAATCCAAACCGGTTGATGCGGGCTTGTGACAGATGATTTAGGGCAAAGTCAGGCACATTCAAGCGCGCATGACAGCCTAGCGCAAAACGGCGGAGCCGTCATGGCCATGTCGTCGCGGTCAAGTCGTCATTGTCAATCGTTGTAAGGCCGCCTGTATCGCCGTGCTGGCTCGATGCGTGACCGGCCAGCCTCGCGTCGAAGCCCGCAGACCGATTTTGTCTTATGGGGATGAGGCGTAGACGGCCGCATGCGGCGGCGGGACTCGCGCAACGCGCCGCTCGAGATCGTTGCGGCTCTGCTGTTCCACGAACTTGACCGCGAAGCCATCGGGTAAAAGCCTGACCACGCGGCCGATGCAGGCGCCGACCGCCAGCGGCGTTCCGATCTCCGGTTGCACGTCAGCCGAGACCGCGGCGCCGGACATCGACATGTCGATCACAAAGCAACTGCGGATGCTGCCATCGGCGAAGGTCAGAGACGAATGTGGATTTACCGGAATGATGCGCGCCTGCTTCCTGGCGTCGCGGATGCTGGGGTTCTTCTGTTTCTTTTCCAGCCAGGCAAGCTGGTTCGCGAGCTTTTCGCGCATCGGCTTGTCCATCGCGAGTTCGCACAGAAAGCCTCCGGACCCGGTGTCGGTGATGTGGCCCTCAAGCTTTCCGAAATCGCTGAAATACGATGAGACGCGGTCCCCGATCTTGCCGACCACGGGCACTTCGACGATCATCCGGAACGGCGAGACGCGGGTCGTCCGGCACGCAAAGGTGCGCGGCTTGCCCTGTTTGTCATACCAATTGGGCAGCGTGTAGTTCCCGCCCACGGTGACGATGACGGCTCGCTGCCTGAGAAACAACTGAATAGACACGATACAATCTCTCTGCGTACCACTCGCAAACCCTTAATATCCGTAAAGCTTTACGGTGGAATAAAGACAATAGCCGTTTCTGTTTTACGGTTATCGAAGGCTTCGGCCTCATCGAAAACGAAACGCGACTGGCTTAACCAATGCGGCGCTGGCACGGTTATTCGCCGGTAGCTTTCTTAGGACGCATTTTAACGAAGGCAGCAGGCACGCCTGTGATCGCGTGCGATTTCGACGCTGCCGAGACGGTCGGCGCGACGGCTCACTGCTTGGCTGAAAATGCCGTCGGGGTCTTGCCGGTGACCTGGCGGAACGCATGCGAAAACGCCGGCACGCTGGCATAGCCCAGATCAGATGCGACCTGCTTGACCGAGACGTTGGCCTCGGTCGACAGCTTCTGGATTGCGGCTGCGATGCGTGCGCGCTGGCACCAGCTCTTGAAGCTTAATTGCGTCTCCGAGGCGAACAGCCGCGACAAGGTCCGCGCCGACGTTCCGACGCTGCGCGCCAGGGTCTCGATCTCATGGCTGCCTGTGGGATCGGCGAGCACGATATCGGCGGCACGGCGGCAGCGCGGCTCGTGCGGCAGCGGGATGAAGGTCGCGGAGTCTTCCGCCTCGTGCAGCTCGAGCAGCGCGAGCC
The DNA here is from genome assembly GCF_009766005.1 of Bradyrhizobium sp. S69. Taxonomy (GTDB): domain Bacteria; phylum Pseudomonadota; class Alphaproteobacteria; order Rhizobiales; family Xanthobacteraceae; genus Bradyrhizobium. Next base: position 137,549 of record NZ_LMUK01000046.1, read on the forward strand.
GGATCAGGATTTCGGCGCGTTCGGGATTGTTGCGGCCATCGAACAGCGCCAGGATCGCCTCGTGCAGCAGCCGCGATACCCGAACCACATATTCGGCTTGGAGATTCTCGCCGTGGTCTTGCCGCGCCAGCCAGGCCAGATCGAAATACAGCGTGCGCATTTCGATGTCGGCCAGCACGTCGATCGAATGTTCGAGCAGAGCGGGCACCCATACCGCGCGATCGGGCGGCACCAGCCAGCGCCCCTTCGGGGTCGTCACCTGCATGGTGCCCTCGGCGGCGTAGACCAGTTGCGCCTCACGGTGCAGATGGGTGTCGAGCCGCACACCCTTGCGGTAGCGGTTGGCAATCATGTGGACGCCGTCGCCGGTTGAAAGACGGCGGCCGAGGATCGCGCTGATTGGCTTTTCGGCGATAGTCATTGGCGACATCCCGTCAGGCTAACACCCTATAAGCTAACAGGAAAGACCGCAGGATTCGACACGAGGTTTAGTCCCATGAACAACCCGACCCGGGTGATCGGTTTCGTCAACGCCGCCCATTTCATCGATCATTATGCGATGCTTATTTTTGCCGCCGCCGTCATCGTGATGGGGCCTGCGCTCGGCATGGCCTATTCCGAATTGCTGCCTTATGCGACCCCGGGCTTCATCGCGTTCGGCGCGGGATCGCTGATCACCGGCTGGCTCGGCGACCGCTGGAGCCGCCGACACATGATGGTGATCTTCTTTGGCGGCATCGGGTTGTCGATGATCTCGGTCGGGCTGGTGCAGACGCCGCTGCAACTCGGCACGGCGCTGCTGTCGATCGGCATCTTCGCCTCGATCTATCATCCGGTCGGTACCGCCATGATCGTGTCCTATGCCGACAAGCTCGGCCACGAGATGGGGCTCAACGGCGTCTGGGGTAATCTCGGCGTGGCGTCGTCGGCGCTGGTCACCGGCGTGGTCGGCCAATATCTCGGCTGGCGTTATGCCTTCGTCATCCCCGGCGTGGTCACGATCGGGATCGGCGTGGCGTTTGCGCTGATGGTCGCTCACGAGGACCGCAAGGGCTCGAAGCAGGCCGCGGCCCAGGCGCGCGTCGCCAAGCAGGACATGTGGCGGGTGATCCTGGCGCTGTTCATCGTGGTGATCGCGATATCGACCACCTTCAACGCAGTCACCGTGGCGCTGCCAAAGCTGTTCGCGGAGCGGCTGGCGGATCTGACCAATAGCCCGGCGCTGCTCGGCGTGATCGCGGCCTGCGTCTACGTGTTCGGCGCGATGACGCAATACACCATCGGCAAGCTACTGGATAAGCATTCGCTGAAGACGGTGTCGCTGCCGCTGTCGTTCGTGCTGGCGCCATTTCTGTATTTCGCCGCGACCCTGTCCAACCTGCCGCTGATCCTGGTCTCGATCGGCATCGTGATGGGCGCGTTCGGGCAGGTCACCGTCAACGATGCGATGGTCGGCAAATATACCAGCGAGGAATGGCGCTCGCGGGCCTACGCCGTGCGCTACTTCATCGGCTTCACCGCGGCGGGCGCTTCGGTCGGCCTCGTGGCATGGCTGTACCAGCAGGGCGGCTTTGTCACCATGCTGCACGCCTTCGCCGGCCTCTGCCTGCTGGTGGTCGCCGCCGCGATCATCCTGCCGAACGAAATCAAGGTGCCGGCGGCGCAGGCGAGCTGAAGCGTTCGACTTCGGAGGAATAATTTCGTCATGGCCGGGCAGAAGCGCGAAGCGCGTCTTCGCGCTAGATGTCCCGGCCATCCACGTCTCCCTTTGCTCATGTTCTGCAAAGACGTGGATGCCCGGGACATAGGCGAGCGGAAGCGACGCCGTCCTTCGGACGGTTATGCCCGGGCATGACGAGTGTTTGGGCATGGCCTAAATGACATGGCCTAAATCTTGAATGCCAATCTTGCGCGCGCGGGTCGTGTCGTGAGGTGCCTATGGATATGCCATCGAGTGCTCCGGTCGGCGGTTTGATCGACCGTTCCGTGGCCGATTCCGGCCTCAGTCGCGCGGAAGTGCTGCTCGATCATCCGAAATATTTGCATCATGCCGGCAGCCCCTGGTTCCTGGCGCTGACCGCGCTCGGCGTAGTGTTCGGCGATATCGGGACCAGTCCGCTGTATGCCTTCCAGGTCGCGTTGATCGGCGTCGGCCATGCGCCGGCGGCCGCCGACGTGCTCGGGATCGTGTCGCTGATCCTGTGGGCGCTGACCATGATGGTGTCGCTGAAATACGTGATTTTCGTCTTACGGGCCGACAATGACGGCGAGGGCGGCATCCTCGCGCTGCTCTCGCTGGTGGCCGCCGACAAGGTGGCCGATGGCGCCAGGCTTCCGGCCCTCGTGCTGCTCGGCGTGGTCGGCGCATCGCTGTTGTATGGCGACGGCGTCATCACGCCCGCGATCTCGGTGCTGTCGGCGATGGAAGGACTGAAACTGATCGCGCCGGACTTCGAGCATTTTATTGTTCCGGCTACCATCGCCGTGCTGGTCGGCCTGTTCGTGATCCAGAAATACGGCACCGGCAGCATCGGCAGACTGTTCGGGCCGATCATGGTGGCCTGGTTCGTCGTGCTCGGCGGCCTCGGGCTGTCCAATATCTGGATGGCGCCCGCGATCCTGAGGGCGGTCAATCCGCTGGAAGCCGTGCACTTCCTGGTCAACGATCCCAGGATTTCCTTTGTGGTGATCGGCGCGGTGTTTCTCGCGCTCACCGGCGGCGAGGCGCTGTACGCCGATATGGGCCATGTCGGCGCCTCGGCGATCCGGCGGGCCTGGTTTGGCCTGGTGCTGCCGGCGCTGCTGTTGAATTATTTCGGGCAAGGGGCGCTGATCCTCAGCGATCCCGCCGCCGCCGATAATCCCTTCTACAAGCTCGCGCCCGGCTGGGCGTTGATCCCGATGCTGGTATTGGCGACGTGTGCGACCATCATCGCGTCGCAGGCGCTGGTGTCGGGCGTGTTCTCGCTGACCCGGCAGGCGATGCAGATGGGGTTATGTCCGCGGGCCCGGATCGTCTCGACCTCGGCCGACGAGGCCGGCCAGATTTACGTGCCGGCCGCCAATTGGCTGTTGATGGCGGGCACGCTGTTCACCGTGGTGCTGTTTCGATCGTCCGATAGCCTGGCCGCGGCTTATGGCATCGCTGTTTCCGGTACCATGCTGATCACCACGATACTTCTGTATCGTGTCGCGGTGTCGCGATGGCAATGGCCTCCCGGCGTCGCCATCCCGATCATCGCGATATTCGGCGCGATCGATGCGGTGTTCCTGGTCTCCAATTCGATCAAGATCACCGAAGGCGGCTGGTTTCCGCTGATCGTCGGCGCCGTGATCGCGCTGTTGATGCTGTCTTGGCGCAAGGGATCGTCCGAGGTGAGCAACAAGCTTCATGAGATGTCGATGCCGCTCAAGGAGTTCCTCGGCTACGCGGACCAGCGGTGCATCGGCCGGGCGCCGGGAATGGGCGTATGGCTGACCAAGGTCGAGCATGGCGCTTCGCCGATGCTATTGCGTCATATCGAGCACAACCGGGTTTTGCATGCCACCGTGGTTCTGCTGACGTTCGTGTCGGATCGCCGGCCGCGGGTGCCGTTCCACGAGCGGCATTCGGTGCATCGTCTCGGCCACGGCTTCTACCGGATCCAGGTCCGGCTTGGCTTCATGCAGACCCCGGATATTCCGCTGACCCTGATCAACTGCAACAAGCTCGGCTTCGATGCTGATCTCGACCACAAGAACTACTACATTGCGCATGAGACCATCGTCCGCCGCGAGGACGGCTCGGCGATGGAGCCGGTCACGTTCGCGGTGTTCTCGTTCCTCAACCGGATCGCGAGCCGGGCTCCCGATTTCTTCAAGATCCCCCAGGACGCCATCATCGAGGTCGGATTCCGGGTCGAGATCTAGCCGGTAGCGGCTATTAGAAGCTGGGCTCAGCGTAACGCGAGCGACACGCCGCTCAACCGCAAGCTCGTCGCCGAATTGAGCAGTGTCGAGTTGCTGGCTTCAACCGCGCCAAGGGCGGCGAGGCCGGAGTTGACACCGACCACAGAAGACATCTCGATTTTCGCAATCTTGGTAGCCTGCACGGCCAGACCCGGAAGCATAACCGCCATCGCGACAATCACTGCGGTGTTCAGCCGCGACCAACCAATCGTTTTCATAACCGTCTCCCCTGTTTCGATGACAGGGAGTTTCGGTCAATGCGGGGGGTAGGTCTGTGATGGCCGTCACAGGGGCGGGGCGTCATTGCGCGGGCAGCCTACCGCGCGGAAATTCAAACGATGGCGCGTAACCTGATAATTGAGTCGCCGACGAAACCGCGCGGATCATGGAATACAGCCGCGCCTGGCGCGCCAACCGCGACGGGTTCGCTCCGGTTCTGGCGGCGCGTTAGCGGCTGCAGATCCCCTCTCGATATTTCGCTGCGCTTGGTTGTGCATTAAAAAATCTCCACAAATCCGCACTGTCACAGTTCTGTTATGTGCCAGCCCTAATCAACTCCCAGAAGACTGGGAATAATGGGGTTGGGGTACTAGTGGTGGCGTTTTTGTCGAGCGGCTTTGGCCGCGTGTTTTGTGCTGCGTTAGTGTCATCAAGGTCCGTTGCACCGGTTTCCTCTCGGGTGCGGCAAGCCGTTCCCCAGCAAGCCCTGCGGCGTCTGACGCTGTTATGTTCCGCATCCGTCATCGCGATGGGAGTTGCCGGCAGCGCGCACGCCGGGCAGTTGGCGGCATCGGCTTTCCAGGTCTACGACCCGACGACGGCCTCGACCATCGTGCCGGGCGCGCTCGCACTGTTTCAAGTGCCGGTCGACAGCCTGCGCCCCACCCAGATGAACGAAGGCTTCACCGAGGTCGGCAAGAAAGCCGCCGGCTTCGATCTTCTGGCCCCATCGCAGCTGCAGAGCAATCTGCTGACGGACATCGAGCCGGTTGTGATCGGGCCCGGCGGCCAGCTTTATCTGACGGACGGGCATCACACCTTCACCGCCTTGCAGGATTCCAGCTTCGGCGCCTCCAACCCGAACGTCTTCGTCAACGTCATTGCCAATTACTCGAACCTGACGATGGCCCAGTTCTTTGCGACGATGCAGTCGCAGAACCTGCTGCTGCCGCTCAATGACGGCGTGCCGCAGACGGTCAACGCCGCGACCGGCGCGCCGATCCCGACCAGCCTGACGGGACTGACCAGCGATCCCTATCGCGGTCTCGAATACAGCATCCTGAAGAACAAGAGCAGCAAGCTGTTCACGACCTCGGCGAACATCACCGGAGCGGTGGGCGCGTCGACCCCCGGCCTCGACAAGATGACCGGATTCTATTCCGATTTCTTCGAGGCTGCGGCCTATCGCGGTGCCAATAACGGGCTCGGACTGGCGTATCTGTCACCGGGCGATATCGCCATCGCCACCAAATGGAACCTGACGGCGTCGAGCCAGACCACGCTGCCTAATGTCGCCGGAACCGTCACCGCGGCGCAACTGCCGGGCTTCATTCTGTCGAACAATCTCACCGTCAGCAGCGTCATCAGCAATTCGACGCTCTCGACCGGTGCGCTCGACGGCAATGGCGGCTTCACCGGCATCACCACGATCAATGCGGGCACGGCAGCGAATCCCATCACCGTCGGCACGCCGAATGTCGGCTTCATCATGCAACTCGGCAACGACGACAAGTTCAGTGTCGCTTTGAGCGGCGCCAATACCTATACCGGTGGCACGTCGATCCTGGCCGGCAACCTCATCGTCGCCAACGATGGCGCGCTCGGCGCCGCGGCGCCGGCGGGTGCAACCATCGATCTGAACAACATCAAGACCAGCGTCCAGGCTGCGAACGGCATCATCTTCAACAGCCTTACCGAGGGTAACGGCACACTCACGCTGGGCACTCTCAACAACAGTGGCAACGTCGTCTCCGGGGCTGGCGCGAACTACACACTTTCGCGGACGATCGCTGTCGGCGGTGAAGCCGCGACCATCAGCATCAACGACTTCAACGTCACCCTGAATGGACAGCTCGTATCGCTTGGCGTCGGTCCCGGCGGCACTGGGATCGGCAATGCTACCGGCTTTTCGGATCTGACGATCGACGACATTTCGTCGGCGGGCAAAGGTGTCCTGACCCTGTCGACGGCCAGCCCGGACTTCTTCGGCAATATCATCATCGGCTCCAGCGGCACCCCGACCGTAAAGGTCATGAGCGACGCCGCGCTCGGCAACACCACCGGCCCGGCGGCATCGATCGGCCAGATCGAGCTGAACGGCGGCACGTTGCAGGCGGGCGCCTCCTTCACGGCTCTTGAGCGCAACATTTTCCTCGGCGGCGGCAGCACCTTCGACGTCAATGGATTCACCACCAGTTGGGGAACGCTGTCCGATGCCCAGCGCACGCTGGACATCCTCAACAGCAACACGACGACGGCCGGCGCGGTCACGTTCAACAATCTCGCGATCAGCAGCACCGCCACGCTGCAATTGGCCGGAGGCGCGGCCGGCGAAACGGTGACGCTGACCAACGGCATCAACCGCACCGCTGGCGCTACCCTGATCATCCAGCCGACCTCGGCGTCATCGCTGGGGACGGCAACCGAGAAGCTGTTCTCCGGCGTCGGCGCTGCTTCGCTGGTCAATACCGCGACCGATGCCATCGCGCCGGTCTACATCGTCACCAACAACGGTGTGGCGAAGAGCGGCGGACCTTATGACTTCGTCACCTATGGCGCCAACGGATATGTCAAAGCGACCTATAGCGCGACCACGCTGACCAACGCGCCCGGCAGCGTCGTGGCGCTGGCGGCAAACACCACGGCAGCCGGTAACGTCGCCGCCTTCGCACTCAACACCGAAGGCAAAACCATCAATCTCGGCGGCCAAACGCTGACGATCGGCGACGGCACCAACGCCGGCGGCCTGATCTTGGCATCGGGCTCGGCGATTTCCAACGGCACGCTGGCCTTCGGCGGCAGCGAAGGCGTGATCTGGCTCAGCGGCAGCAATCCGACCATTTCAGCGTCGATTACCGGCAGCAACGGTTTGACCTTCGCCGGATCGGGCGGCGTGGCGTTATCGACGGCCGCGAATGTGAGCGGTGCGATCAATATCGATTCCGGCACGGTCACGCTCTCGGGCACCAATATCTTCGCCAGCAATTCGACCGGCATCACGCTGTCGGATGTCAAGAAATCACCGGCCCCGGCGGTTCTCACCGTCACCGCAAACAACACCCTTGCGAGCCTGAATTCGGCCGGGTCCAACAGCACCGTCAATATCAGCAACGGCGCCGCGCTCACGATCGGCGACACCGTCAACAACCTCAGTTCGACGTTGTCCAGCACCATCGCCCAGACCGGCGTCGGCGTCGTTGGCGCGCTGACCAAAAATGGCAGCGGCATGCTTGATCTGTCGGGCTCAGCCGGCGTCAGCTTCGCCGCTGGCAGTACGGTGGTCGTCAATGGCGGCGTGCTTCGCATCGCCAACGGCATCTTCGGCGCCAGCGCCACCACTCCGATCGACCTCGCTGGCGCCGGAACCGAACTGCAATATGCCGGCAATGGCGGCTCGAAGTTCAACGATCCGATTCAAGGCCTCGGCATCTTTCATCTGATCGGCGGCACCGTCCAGTTCACCAGCACCGCCAATACCTACAGCGGCGGCACCGTGGTCGAGCAGGGATCGACCCTCGATCTCACCACCGCCAACGTGTCCTCGGGAAACGCCAATATCATCAACGCCGGCGGCCTCGTGGTGTTCGATCAGGCCACCAATGGCACTTATAGCGGCGTGATCAGCGACGGCCGCCAGATGGAAGCCACCAGCGGCCCGATGCTCTCGGGCAGCCTGGTGAAGGATGACAGCACCGGCAGCAGCAGCGGCAACCTCACGCTCGCCGCCGTGCAGGCCTATAGCGGCGGCACCTTCGTCGAGGCCGGCACATTGACCCTCGGCGTCGCCAACGCGATCGCCGGCAGTAGCGGCGTCGATCTCGGCCGCGTCGGTGGTCCGCAGGGAACCGGAGCGGCAGCAAGCGGTGGCCCGGTGACCGCAACCCTGGCATTGAGCGCCAACAACACCGTCCAGGGATTGATGGACGAGGCCGGCAACCACACCGCCGTGCTGCTCAACGGCAATACGCTGACGATGAATGTCACCAGCGGTCTCGCCTTCAACTACGCTGGCGTGATCAGCGGCACCGGCGGCCTGATCATGACCGGCACCGGCTCCGAGACACTCGGTGGCGCCAGCACCTACACCGGCACCACCATTGTCAACGGCGGTCTCCTTAACATCGACGGCTCGATCGCCTCGTCCAGCCTGACGACGGTGAATGCGGCCGGCGCGCTCGGCGGCACCGGCATCGTCGGCAATACCTTCATCAATGGCGGCACCCTGGCGCCCGGCTACGGCTCAGGCACGCTGACCGTCAGCGGCAACCTGGCATTCACCACGGCGGCGGCCTATCTGATCGGGGTCTCGCAGTCGGGCTCGGCGCTGACCAGCGTGACCGGCACCGCGACGCTCGCGGGCACGGTGATGGTGGTTTCGCCGACCGGCACCTACAAATTCGAGCAGCCCTATACGATCCTGTCGGCCGCAGGCGGCCTCGGCGGCACCACGTTCAATGCGCTGGCGCTGCCGGATTTCATCGCGGGTTCGCTCAGCTATACCTCGACCAACGCCCAACTGACCCTGGCGCTGGCGCTCGGACAGCTGCCCGGCCTCAATGCCAATCAAACGCAGGTGGCCTCGGCGATCGACCGCGCGGTCAATGCCAGCGGTTCGCTGCCGTCGGGTTTTGCCAATTTGCTGAATCTTTCACCCGCAGCGCTTCCGGGCGCGCTGTCGCAATTGTCGGGTGAAATCGGCACCGGCGCGCAGCAGACGACCTTTGGCGCGATGACGCAGTTCGTCTCTTCGCTGATGGATCACATGAGCGGTGCCGATGCGCCGGTATCGACCCCGGGCGCATCGCCCTATGCCGATGATCCCAGCGCCGCCAATGCCTACGCATCGAACAACACGTCCGGCTCCAAGAGCGAGCGTGACGCCTATGCCGCGATCTACAACAAGGCGACGCCGCGGCCGGCCGATCCGTTCGCGCAAAGCTGGAGCGTATGGGCGGGCGGCTTCGGCGGCAGCCAGACCACCGACGGCAATGCGTCGCTGGGATCGAGCGGCAGCACCAGCCAGATCTATGGCAGCGTCGTCGGCGCCGACTATCGTATTTCGCCCTTTACGGTGGCCGGACTGGCGCTGGCGGGCGGCGGCACCAATTTCAGCGTCAACGGCCTCGGCACCGGACGTTCCGACCTGTTCCAGGCCGGCGTGTTCATCAAGCACACGGTCGGCGCGGCCTATATTTCCGGCGCGCTCGGTTATGGCTGGCAGAACATTACGACCGATCGCACCGTGTCCCTGGCGGGCGTCGATCAGTTGCGCGCCAATTTCGATGCCAACGCCTTTTCGGGACGGCTCGAAGGCGGCTATCGCTTCGTTGCACCTTGGATGAGCCTCGGCGTGACGCCCTACCTCGCGGGCCAGTTCACCACCTTCGAACTGCCGGCCTATGCCGAGCAGGCGCTGGCCGGCTCCAACGCTTTCGCTTTGTCCTATGCCTCCCAGAGTGTCACCGACAGCCGCAGCGAACTTGGTCTGCGCACCGACAAATCCTACGCGCTGACCAATGCGGTCTTGACCTTGCGCGGCCGTCTGGCGTGGGCCCATGATTTCGATACCGACCGCAGCGCGGCGGCGACCTTCCAGTCGCTGCCCGGGGCCAGCTTCGTCGTCAACGGCGCGGCGCCGGCCCACGACTCCGCGCTGACCACCGCTTCGGCCGAGGTGAAATGGCTGAACGGCTTCTCCGTCGCCGCCACCTTCGAAGGCGAGTTCTCCGACGTCACGCAGTCCTACGCCGGCAAGGGCACCGTGCGTTATAGCTGGTAGCGGGGCGGCGTTTCTAAAGAAACGCCGACGCCAGCGCCGGCGATTCGGTCAGTGCGTGCGTCATGTATTCCAGTCCGGCGGCGAGCCGCGGACGGCCGATCGGGCCGCCCAGGCACACCCGCACGGCTTCCGGCGGCGGGCCGCTGGAAGTGAAGGCGTCGCTGGCGACCATGCCGATTCCGGTCGAGCGCATGTGTTCGACGAAGGCGGCGCGATTCCACGGCGCCGGCACCTCGAGCCAGATGTTGAAGCTCAGCGGATCGCTCTGGTAGATTCCCTTCGGCAATATCTCGGAAACCAGCTTTTGCCGCGCGGCGGTCTCGTTGCGGATGAAGCGCAGCAGCGTGTCGGCGGTGCCGTCCTCGATCCAGCGCGTTACCAGGGCTACCGTAAACGGCGAGGCCATCACGGTGGCGGCGCGAAGCGCTGCCGCGAACGGCCAGGTCGAACGGGTGTCGGGAACCACGACATAGGCGGCGCGCAAGCCAGCACCGATGCATTTGGCGAGACCGGCGACATGCCATGTCAGATCGGGGGCGATCGCGGCAAACGGCGCATGGCCATGCGGTGGGATAAATCCGTAGGCGTCGTCCTCGACGATCGGAAGCTTGAAATGGCGCGCGGTGTCGGCGATGTCGCGCCGCCTCTGGTCGCTGATCGTCAGCGTGGTCGGGTTCTGTAGCGTCGGGTTTAGGTAGAGCGCTCTAGGTTTTGTCTTCTTGCAGGCGTCGGTCAGCGCATCGACGTCGATGCCTTCGGCGTCCATCGGCAGGCCGATCAAGGTCAGCCCGAGCTGGGCCGCGATCGAGCGGATTCCGGGATAGGTGATGGCCTCGCACAGAATGGCGTCGCCCGGCTTGGCGAGAATGGTGAGGATGCCGAGCAGCGCCGGATGTGCGCCCGGCGATATGAAAATGCGTTCCTGCGCCGGCACCAGCGCGCGGCGGCCGAGCCAGCTCGAAGCCGCGTCCTTGTCGGCCTGGGTGCCGCCGAATCCCTGGTAGCGCAGCAGCGAGACGATATCGCGCGATACAAACTCGACGCCGGCCTGCATGCGTTCGATCAGTTCGGGATCGTCGGGCTCCGGCGGCAGGTTCATCGAGAGATCGACGGGGCGTGGCGGCGGCATCTGCTGGCCACGCCGCGGCTTCGGCTTGTCGCGAACGAAGGTGCCTTGTCCGACCTTGGATTCGATCAGGCCGCGTTTTTGCGCCTCGACATAGCCGCGCGCGACCGTGGTGAAATCGACATCGAGACGCTTGGCGAGCTTGCGTTGCGGCGGCAATCGATCGCCGGCGGCCAATCGTCCGGCGCCGATGTCATCGGCGATGGCATCGGCGATTGCGAGGTAGTGCGGCTTGTCGCTGGTGGCGAGATCGGGTGTCCAGTCGGCCATGAAAGCTCACATTCCAGGGGTCATTATTGACTGCATATTGTTGCATTTGTTTATGGTAATGCAACTTCTCGCGCGCGATGTAAATATCTGACAGCAATGCTGCCCGATCGGTTCCGTCAATCGCTTTTTGCTCACCGGAAATGCAGGCTGCACAGCATTTCTACGCATATTTTTGCAGCAGTCATTTCCATCCAATCAAAAATCCATTCAAGATTGAATGTATAATTGATCGTAAATTGACTGTTTTGATGATCGGTTGTGCAAAACGTCAATTGGCACGTCCGTTGCAATATTCCGCGTACGCCCGGCCGACGTCCGGAGCCAACGCAAGGAGTGCAACATGCCAGCCGTCACAAAGCCCGCGAACCAAAAGGGCGATCACCTCGTCGATTACGAGCAAAAGGTTTTCGAAGACGTCAAAGCCAAGCCCGGTGAAAAGGCGCTCGTCACATTCCACACCGTCGCGTTCGAAGGCTCGATCGGTTTCGTCAACATGCTGCAGGCCACGCGCCTGATGCGCAAAGGTTTTGAAACCTCGATCCTGCTCTACGGCCCCGGCGTCACGCTCGGCGTGCAGCGCGGTTTCCCGAAGCTCGGCGACGAAGCGTTTCCGGGTCACCAGAATTTCAACAACACGCTGGTCAAGTTCATGGCCGAAGGCGGCAAGGTTTATGCGTGCCGCTTCGCGTTGCAGGCGCTGTACGGCCATGGCGAGGGTGCGCTGATCCCCGGCATCATCCCGATCAGCCCGCTCGATGTGCTGGACATCACGCTGCTTCATCGCAACGAAAACGCCTTCATGCTGCACACGTGGACGCTCTAAGCCACGGCATCTGAAACGAGCGAGGCGGACATGGCCGAGAAACAGATCATCAGGGTCGCCGCGGTGCAGATCGCGCCCGATCTCGATACGCCGACGGGGACGCTCGACCGCGTCCTCGCGGCGATCATTGAAGCGGCGGCAAAGGGAGCGCGTCTCGTCGTATTCCCCGAGACGTTCGTGCCCTGGTATCCCTATTTCTCGTTCATCCGCCCGCCGATGCTCTCGGGTGCCGAGCACATCCATCTCTATGACAACGCCGTCGTCGTCCCCGGTCCGGTGACCGAGGCGGTGGCGGCGGCGGCGCGCCAACACAACATCGTGGTCGTGCTCGGCGTCAACGAGCGCGACCATGGCACGCTTTACAACGCGCAACTGGTTTTCAATGCCGACGGCAGCTTGGTGCTGAAGCGCCGCAAGATCACGCCGACATTCCACGAGCGCATGATCTGGGGGCAGGGCGACGGCGCCGGGTTGAAAGTGGTCGATACATCTGTCGGCCGGATCGGCGCGCTGGCCTGCTGGGAGCATTACAATCCGCTCGCCCGCTACGCCCTGATGGCGCAGCACGAGGAAATTCACGTCGCGCAGTTTCCGGGCTCGCTGGTCGGGCAGATCTTTGCCGACCAGATCGAGGTCACGATCCGCCACCATGCGCTGGAAAGCGGCTGCTTCGTCGTCAACGCCACCGGCTGGCTGACCGAAGAACAGATCGCCAAGATTTCGCCGGAAGAAGGTCCGCGCCGCGGCCTGCGCGGCGGCTGCATGACCGCGATCATCTCGCCCGAAGGCAACCACATCGTGCCGCCGCTGACCTCGGGCGAGGGCATCCTGATCGCCGATCTCGACATGGCGCTGATCGTCAAGCGCAAGCGGATGATGGATTCGGTCGGCCATTATGCGCGGCCGGAACTGCTGTCGCTGCTATGGGACGACCGCCCCACCGCTGCCATGCGCAAATCCCACTCCACACCGTCTTTCTCCACTGCAGGAGCATCCGATGAAACCGATTCCGGCTTCCGAAACGCCGAGGCCGATCCCGACCGAGCAGCTGATCAACGAGTTGCAATCCTTCGGAGTTCGTCTCGTTGATCCCAAGGCCGGCGGCGACAGCCGCCGCGGCGGCGCCGGTCCCTCCGACCATATGCCGATGACCATCGACGGCGCGACCGTGATGATCCCGGTGCATAACGCGCCGGCATTCGAGAGCCCGTACATCGTCGCCAAGCCCGATGATCTCGGCCGCAGCCAGGTCAGCCGCGACGGCGCGGTGATCGGCGAGGTCAAGTTTCAGTTGCGGCCGCGCTTCTATGAACGCTCGACCGCCGACGGCATTCCCTATTCCAAGATCGCGACCTTGCACGGCCGCGATGTGCTGGCGACCACCATCCTGCAGACCTGCATCCGCTATCAGAGCCGTACCAAGACCTGCCAGTTCTGCGCCATCGGCCAATCGCTCGCCGCCGGCCGCACCATCGAGCGCAAGACGCCGCAACAACTCGGCGAAGTCGCCAAGGCCGCGGTCGAGCTCGACGGCGTCACCCACATGGTGATGACGACCGGCACGCCGCCCGGCAACGACCGCGGCGCAAAGATCCTGTGCGAGAGCGCGATCGGCGTCAAAGCCGCGGTCGATCTGCCGATCCAGGGCCAATGCGAGCCGCCCGACGACGACATCTGGTTTGAGCGGATGCGCGACGCCGGCATCGATTCGCTCGGCATGCATCTGGAAGCCGTCACCGAAAGCGTCCGCGCCCGCATCATGCCCGGCAAGGCGCAGGTCTCGGTGGAGCGCTATTTCAAAGCGTTCGAGGCCGCGGTGCCGGTGTTCGGCCGTGGCCAAGTCTCGACCTATATCCTCGCCGGCCTCGGCGACAGCAAGCAAGAAATCCTTTCGATCTGCGAACGCCTGGTCGGTGTCGGGGTCTATCCCTTCGTGGTGCCGTTCGTGCCGATCGCTGGCACGCCGCTGGAAAGCCACCCGACGCCACCGCCGTCGTTCATGCACGACATTCTCTCCCCGCTCGCCGACATGCTGGTCGATGCCGGTATGAAGTCGAGCAGCATCAAGGCCGGTTGCGGCAAATGCGGCGCGTGTTCGGCGCTTTCGACCTACGAGAAGAGGGTGCGGGCATGATCTTCGAACCGTTCAGGCCGTTTCTGGCCAGCGCATACCAGATCAAATACGCCACCGAAGCCTGGGAAAAAAATGGAGCCGCCGCGCTGCGCCGGCAGGTATTTTGCGTCGAACAGGGATTGTTCGACGGCGATGACCGCGATGCGACCGACGAACGCGCGATCCCAATCGTGGCGATCTCCCTGTTTGGCGTCGCCGCCGACGCCGTGGTCGGAACCGTTCGTATTCATCCGCATCCGGAAGACCCGGGCGTCTGGTGGGGCTCGCGGCTGGCGGTGACGGGGCAATATCGCCGGCTCGGTGCGGTCGGCACCGGATTGATCCGGCTCGCGGTGGCGTCTGCGCATGCGCGCGGCTGCCATACGTTTCTCGGCAACATCCAGAGCCAGAATGTCGATCTGTTCCGACACATGCACTGGCGCACGCTCGAGGAGGTCGAGCTCTACGGCAAGTCGCATCACATGATGCAGGCCGATCTTGATTTTTATCCGCCGTTCAAGGAGCCGGAAATCGGCTTCCTGTCACTGCCGAAGCTGGCCGCGTGATGACCGGCGCGCTCACTTTGTCCGCACTCGCCGAGCGGCTGCGCCGCTGCAGCGGCATCGCGGCCAAAAGCGATATCGCCACTGTCGCGAAATCGCTCGGATTGTCCGGCGACGACGTCATTCCGGTCGGCGACGATTGCGCCGCGATCCCCGACGGCGACGGCTATCTGCTGTTTGCGATCGAAGGTTTCATGAACGAGTTCGTCGCAGGTGATCCCTGGTTCGCGGGCTGGTGCGGCGCGATGGTCAATATCTCCGACATCGCCGCGATGGGCGGCCGGCCGATCGCGGTGGTCAACGCCATCTGGGCCGACGGCGAAGCCAACGCAGCACCGGTGCTGGCCGGGCTGAAGGACGCGGCGAAGGCGTTTGCGGTGCCGGTGGTCGGCGGCCACACCAATATCAGGACCGATCGCGGCCAGTTGTCGGTGGCGATCCTCGGCCGCGCCAACAGACTGTTGACCAGCTTCGATGCCGAGCCCGGCGATAGCCTGATCGCGGCGATCGATTTGCGCGGCCGCTACCGCGAGCCGTTCTCGAACTGGGAAGCCGCGACCGACGCGCCGCATCAACGTCTGCGCGGCGATATCGAGCTGCTGCCGTTGATCGCCGAAGCTGGCCTTTCGCGCGCCGCCAAGGATATCAGCCAGGGCGGCATCGTCGGCACCGCGGCGATGCTGGCCGAATGCTCCGGCGTCGCCATCGATATCGACGTCAACGCTATTCCAAGACCTGGCGAGGTCGCGCTGGAACGCTGGCTTTTGACCTTCCCGAGTTTTGGCTATCTGTTGTCGGTGAAGCCCTGGAACGTCCAGGAGATCATTGCGCGCTTCGCGGCGCGGGACATTGCGGCGGCCGCGATCGGCGCGGTCTCGCACGGCAGCCGCGTCACCATCGGCGATGGCGCCTCGTCCGAGACGATCTGGGATTTCGCCGAAAGGCCGCTGATCGGCGCCGGCGGCCGCGCCGGGGTCGCGATGGGGGCGGTCGCATGACCCCAAGTGCTGCTCAAAGCCCTACTCAAAGTCCTACTGAAAGCCCCGCGCCATTGCGAATTGCCATGCTCGCGCATTCGACCAATCCGCGCGGCGGCGTGGTGCATGCGATCGAGCTTGCCGACAGCCTGACGCGATTGGGGCATCAGGCGGTGGTTCATGCGCCGGACGCCAGCGGCAAGGGGTTTTTTCGTGCGCCATTGTTGCCCGCGGTCGCGGTCATGGCACAGCCCGCTGCCAAGGATGTCGCCGACATGGTGCGGGCCCGGATCGCCGACTATCTCTGGCATTTTGAAATCCCAGAGAATCGCGCGTTCGATATTTTTCACGCGCAGGACGCGATATCGGGCAATGCGCTCGCGACCCTGAAGCAGCGTGGGCTGATCGGCCGCTTCGCGCGCACGGTCCATCACATCGATCATTTCAGCGATCCGCGGCTTGCCGAATGGCAGACCCGTTCGATCGTCGAGGCCGACGAATTATTCGTGGTCAGCGAGCTCTGGCAGAAGCATATTTTGTCGGCGTTCGGCCGAGACTCTATCGTGATCGGAAACGGCGTCGACACCACGCGCTTCAGCGCTGCGCCGCGCGCCATCGACCAGGAGGTGCGCACCAAATACGGCATCAACGGCAGCCATGTATTGCTCTCGGTCGGCGGCATCGAGGAGCGTAAGAACAGTGTCCGGATTCTCGAAGCGTTTGCGCAGGTGCTGACCATCCACCGCGATGCGCAACTGGTGATCGCCGGTGGCGCCTCGCTGCTCGACCATGGGCTCTACCGAAAGCAGTTCGCAGCATTGCTTGCCGCCAACGGGATTCTCGATCGCGCGGTGCGCTGTCTCGGCCCGGTGCCGGATGCGGAGATGCCGTCGCTGTATAGGTTGGCGGACGCGCTGGTGTTTCCATCGGTCAAGGAAGGCTTTGGTCTCGCCGTTCTGGAAGCGATGGCGAGCGGTACGCCGGTGGTGACGTCGCGAATCGAGCCATTCACCGAATATCTGCACGAGAGCGATGCGGTGTGGTGCGATCCGATCAATGTCGGCTCGATCGCCAATGCGATGGCGATGGTGCTGACCGAGCCGCTGCGGTCGCGGCTGGCGCAGCGCGGCGTCCTGGTCGCGCGCCAGCACGACTGGAGCAACACCGCACGCGCCCATCTGCCCGGATATCAACGGCTGACGGAGTTGCAGCATGCCTGAGATGCTGTTCCACATTCGCCGGCCCGACGGCGCGAACGAGCAATGCTATTCGCCGTCGCTGGTGATCAAGGATCACCTCGCGGTCGGCGCCAGCTACGACGTTGCCGATTTCATGCAGCGTTGCCGAATTGCGCTGACCATCGCCAGCGATCGGGTGCGGGAAAAATACGGCTTTGCCTGCTCGCGGGCGATGGGGCAACTCGCGCGGCTGGAAGTCGCCGCCGAACGTTTCCGTGCAACGCCCCAAGATGTTGTGACCGATGCCGTGACCGGCCTCGTGACCGTCACGTCTTTTCAAGAATAACAAAGGAGAGTGCCATGACCTCGTCCTCCAGTCCGGACAAAAACCTGCCCGCGCATATCAGCGTCGTCGTGATCGGCGGCGGCCAGGCCGGCCTTGCCATGAGCTATCAGCTCACGCAAAGCGGCATCGAACACGTGGTCCTGGAGAAGAACCAGATCGCGCATTCCTGGAAGACCCAGCGGTGGGATGCGTTCTGTCTGGTGACGCCGAACTGGCAATGCCAGTTGCCCGGCTATCCCTACCAGGGCTCGGATCCCAAGGGTTTCATGCTGCGCGATGAAATCGTCGGCTATGTCGAAAGCTATGCCAGGCATTTTTCGGCGCCGGTGAAGGAAGGCGTCGCGGTCACCCGCCTGCGGCAAGAGCCGAGCGGCGGCTTTGCGCTCGAGACCAGCGCCGGCCACATCTCGGCGGATGCGGTGGTGCTCGCGGTCAGCGGCTATCACCTGCCCAAGATACCGCAGATGTCGGACCGGCTGGACCGTTCCGTGAGCCAATTGCATTCCTCGGCCTATCGAAATCCAGAACAATTGCCTGATGGCGAGGTGATGGTGGTCGGCACCGGCCAGTCCGGCTGCCAGATCGCCGAAGACCTGCATCTTGCCGGGCGCAAGGTGCATCTGGTGGTCGGCAGCGCGCCGCGCTGTCCACGGGTCTATCGCGGCCGCGAGGCGGTCGAATGGCTCGACGACCTCGGCCAGTACGATCTGCCGGTCGATCAGCACAAACTGAAGGAGAACGTGCGCAAGAATGCCAACCATTATCTGACCGGGCGTGACGGCGGTCGCGACATCGACCTGCGCAGGTTCGCACTGGAGGGCATGTCGCTCTATGGGCGGCTGAAGGATATCCAACACGGCCAGCTGCAATTCGGCGATGATCTCGTGGCCAATCTCGACAACGCCGATCGGGTCTATAACGGGATCTGCGGCCTGATCGATGAGCACATCGCGCGCAACGCGATCGAGGCGCCGTTGCAGCCGCATTATCAGCCGGTCTGGCAACCCAAGACGCCCGCCGCGACGCTCGATCCGGTCGCGGCCGGAATCAGCACCGTGATCTGGACCACCGGGTTCCGGTCGGACTGGTCGTGGATCGAGTTACCGATCTTCGACGGCGCCGGCTATCCGACCCACCGGCGCGGCGTCACCTCGATGGAGGGCGTGTATGTGCTGGGGCTGCCCTGGCTTTATACATGGGGTTCGGGACGTTTCGTCGGCGTCGGTCGTGACTCGGATTTCATCGCCAAGCACATCGTCGCGGGCTCCGAGAAGGCCGCCGATCAGTCGGTCGCGGCGTAACGCCATGCTTCGCGCGAAATTTACCGGTTTGGACCGACATTCCGGGTTTCCACGCCACCGCTGATCGACCATAACGGTCGATCAAGGCCCGACGATCAATAACGGGCCAATGGTGGAGAATCCCATGCCTGTTCCGTTCATGTCTGTTCAGTTCGTGCCGTACCTTGCCGGCTTCGCGATGATGGCGGCGATGATGGCGGCCGGTCCCGCCAGCGCCGATGCCCTGAAAGATGAAATCGCGGCCACCGGCAGGCTGCGGGTCGCGATCGCGATCAGCCCGGCCGGCGGCGCGTTCTGGTCGACCAAGACCGAGCAGGGCGGCTATGCGGGTGTGCCGGTCGATCTCGGCAAGGTGATGGCGGCGCAGCTTGGCGTGCCTGTCGAATATGTCGCCTACCAGAACTCGGGCCAGATCACCGACTCCGCCGGCAAAGGCAATTGGGATGTGACGTTCCTGCCAAAGGATCCGGAACGCGAGAACAAGATGTCGTTCGGGCCGATCTATGAGGTCGCGGACGCCACCTACATCGTCAAGGCAGGCTCGCCGGTGACGAATTTTGCGATGCTCGACCAGCCCGGCATCAAGGTCGCCGCGGTCAACAACACCACGACCATGCGCGGCGCGGTGGCGCATCTGAAGAACGCCAAGGTCACAGGTTACCAGACCTATGACGAGATCTTCGGCCTGCTCGGAAGCGGCGAGGTCGATGCGTTCGCGCTGTCGCGCGACCAGCTCAACGCCATGGCGAAGAAAATTCCGGGCACCCGCGTGCTCGATGAGACGTTCAAGCAGACCGTCACCGCCGTGGCTGTGCCGCTGAACCATCCGCAATCGCTGGCGTTCGCGGCCAAGTTCATGACGGACGCCACGACCGACGGCACCTTGCGCAAGGCCTATGACAATAACGGGTTAAAGGACACGCCGATCCGGACCCAGACCAGGTAGGACGTCAGCCGCCCGCGTGCGGGGATGGCATTGGCTTGTCCCCGCATCTGATTTGGGCGTCATCCTGAGAGGGCTTTGAAGCTATCTCAGACGTCATCCTGAGGTGCGAGCTCTTGCGAGCCTCGAGGATGGCCGCAAGTACCGAGCTGAACAGCATCCTTCGAGACGCGGCGAAGACGCCGCTCCTCAGGATGACGGCGGGGATACTCATCTGCCGAGGGCGCATCGCCGGCGCGCGGCGCAACGGCATTTTCCTCAGCACCGCTTGCCGATAAATTACACAGAGCAACGCGCGTTGCTCTTCCTGAAAATGGCAGGCTTGGCCGGAACGCGCGGCCCAACGCCGCGCCTCAGCTTGAGCTAATATACTGTGCTATATCGGCTTTTTGCTGACCGGCGCGCCGCCAGGAGGACATCAAGAGCCTGTGTGACGCTCCACGCTCCAACTGGCCCAAAATTCGCTTAGCTCCATTCTGAGGCCTGTGCGCATGGGCGAGCTAGCCCCGGCGCGCCTCAGCTTGGAGGGTGCGATGAACGTGCATGCTGCGGTCGATCCCAAATGGTCCGGCCTGACCAGTCCGAACGGCAAGCCCCTGCATTTGAACACGCAGGATTTCCTCGTCATCGATCGCGATCGGGATGCCACGTACGAGGCGACCTATCGCCCGCAGGCGCTTTATAACCGCGCGCAAGAAGGTTTCCACGCCAACAACGAGACTTTCCTGCTGCATGAAGTCGCGACAAATCTACCGATTTACCTCCCCGATACCGGCCCCACCGATTTCCATCTTCATCTTCCGCCGGGCGGTTTCCAGCTCGTGCTGGTGACCTCGGGCATGTTCACCTTCGACTACGATGGGCGGTTCTATTATGTCGGGCCCGGCGCGGTGATGCTGCAAAGTGCGATCGTGCATCGCCAGCTGTTTTACACCTGGTCAGGTTTGTCCACCGAAGAAAACCTGAAGACGCCGCAGACGGTGGTGCCGGATCCGATGTCCATGGGCTACTCGGGAAAATTCCTCGAAGCCTTCGTGACCGATCCGACGACCTTTCCGAACCCGACGATTGTCGGTCCGGATCAGATCAACGAAGCCGAAACGCCGCGTGTCGCATGGAGCCATCCGTTGCATGATCGCCCGGCCGACGCAGGCTTTTGGCTGCAAGACCCGCTGGCGCTGGATGCGCTGTTCAAGCCGCTGACGGATGGCGCCATCAAATCGGCCACGCCGGTTTACGTGCGCGATATCGGCATCGAGATTCCGAGCGGGCGTCTGGCGACCGGTCACATCATTGCGACCGATCCGCGCGGCCAGTCGCTGCTGCCGAAGAGCACGTCGGCAACAGCGGACGCAGCCTCTTTCGCCAAAGGCGAGGTGGTTATTTATCGTGTCATTCGCGGCACCGCCGAATTCAAGGATAATGCCGGCAAGAGTTTTGAACTTGCGACCGGTGACGTGGTGACAGCCGGCAAGAACGCGACGCAGCTCGTGGGCTTAGGCGAAAATACCCAGGTGCTTCGGCTCGGCCTTCTGAAGGGCCTGGAGAATCTGCGCAGCTGGACGCCGACGCAGCGTGACGAGATCGACGGCCTCGCCGGCAAGATTATTACGCAAAAAGACGTTCGTCCCGTGCGCACCGAAGGCAAGCCGGTCGGGTATCTGTACGCGTAGAACATGATGAAATTGATCGGCCGCGATTTCCCTTCACCTCTCCCGTTGGGAGAGGTCGGCGCATAGCGCCGGGTGAGGGGTTAAGGCCTCTCGATTGGAATAAGAGCCCTCACCCGATTTGCTTCGCAAATCGACCTCTCCCCGTCGGGGAGAGGTGAAGGAAAGCGCACGGTTAGCCCTGGCTCAATTTAATCTCAATCCCTATCGAGCCCCCCGAACGCCTAATTGGTCGCGCTGGCGGGGATCGGGTCCATGCCGCTGTTGACGATCGTGTCGTGCGCCGCCGGCGAGGTGAGGAATTTGATCAGCGCTTTGCCGGCGTCGGGTTCTTTCGACACGCTGGCGATGCCGGCCGAGAACACCGTGATCTTCTGCAAATCGGCCGGCAGCGGCCCGATAATATCGATGCCGGCGACCGGCTTCAGTTCGCTGATTTGTTGCAGGCCGATCTCGGCGTCGCCCTTGGCGACGATCTCGCCGACCGGCGTGGCCGGGATCTGTCTCGCTTTGCCTTTCATGGCGTCGGTGATGCCGAGCTTGGCGAACATTTCGGTCGAGACGTAGACGCCGCTGGCGCTATCGGAATAGGCGATGGTTTTGGCCGCGAGCAGCGCCTGCTTGACCGCGTCGGCCGAACTGATGTCGGGCCTCAGTGCGCCCGACTTCACCGCAATGCCGATCGGCGATTTCACCAGATCGACCTTGCTGCCGGCGATCACCTTGCCCTGCTTGACGAGGTCATCGAGCGCATAGCCCACCATGATCAGGACATCGGCGGGCTCGCCACGGTCGAGCCGCACCGGAATGGCGTTGACGGTGGTGCCCATCGACGGGCCGTACGCGATCAGCACCTTGTTGCCGGTCGCGCGCTCGAACTCCGGCGCCAGCGCCTTGAACGCCGCCGTCAGTCCGCCCGAGATCATCACCCTGACCTCGGCGGCATCGGCCGCGCCTGAAAGCAGCGCGGCGCCGACGAAACCGAGCGCGAGCGCGCGGAAAAGGGTGCGTTTTGAAGTCATGATATTCCTCCCGGGGACGACTTGAGCGGCCGTGCTTGATGATCGGGGATGCTATCGCGGGAAGGTTGGTTCGCCTAGGTCAATTGGAGACAAACCGCTCCTCCACGTCATTGCGAGGAGCGAAGCGACGAAGCAATCCAGGAACACAAGCAAAGCTGGATTGCTTCGTCGCAAGTGCTCCTCGCAATGACGTCGAGAGGTTTGCGCCTCAGCTCACGAATTGACGTGCACGAAATCCCGCAGCAGCGGATAGATTTCGTTGTTCCAGCGCTTGCCGGAGAACACGCCGTAATGGCCGACGCCGGCCTGCATGTGGTGCACCTTGCGATAGGCGCGCACGCCGGTGCAGAGGTCTTGCGCGGCCAGGGTCTGGCCGATCGAGCAGATGTCGTCCTTTTCGCCTTCGACAGTCATCAGGCCCATGCGCTTGATCGAGGCCGGGTTCACCGGCCGGCCGCGCCAGGTCAGCTTGCCCTGCGGCAACAGATGCTCCTGGAACACGTCGCGAATGGTCTCGATGTAAAAATCCGCCGGCAGATCCATCACCGCGAAATATTCGTCGTAGAAGGTCTTGATGGTGTCGGCCTTCTCTTTCTCGCCCTTGGCCAGATGATCGGCGAGATCGACGTGCTGCTTGATGTGGCGCTCGAGGTTCATCGACACGAACGCGGTGAGCTGGATGAAGCCGGGATAGACCTGCCGGAACGCGCCCTTGCATTGCAGCGGCACGTAGTTGATCAGGTTCTTCTCGAACCACTCGATCGGTTTGCTCTTGGCGAAGTCGTTGACCTTGGTCGGCTGAATCCGCGTATCGATCGGCCCTGCCATCAGGGTCAGTGTCGCCGGCCGCGCCGGGTGATCGTCCTCCGACATGATCGCGGCCGCCGCGAGCGCGGACACCGACGGCTGGCAGATCGCCACCATATGCGCGCGCGGGCCGATTTTATCGAGGAAGGTGATGAGGTGCTCGGTATATTCGTCGAGGCCGAACTTGCCCTGGTCGAGCGGGATGTCGCGCGGATTGTGCCAGTCGGTGATGTAGACGTCGTGATCCTGCAGCAGCGTTTTTAACGTGCCGCGCAACAGCGTTGCGAAATGGCCGGACATCGGCGCCACCAGCAGCATGCGCGGCTGTTCCGGCGCGCCTTGCTTCTTGAAATGCAGCAGCGAACCGAACGGCGTGGCGTAAGTGACTTCCTCGGTCACCTCGAGCTCGCGATTTCCCACCATCACGCTGCCGATGCCGTAAGCCGGTCGCGCATAGGTCAAACTGGTCCGCGAGATCAGCTCCAGCGCCGCGGCGAGCCTCCCGAACAGTTTGTCCGAGACACCTTCCGGGACGAGATTGAGATATCTCAGTGCCGATGCGGCTCCCGCCCGCCATGGCGCAGTCATGTCCATGTGGTTCTGATAGGCCTGATACATCATCGACATCATCCACACTTGCCCCACGCCGCTCTGTTGCTATGCAATATCGAAGCCAGCCGGGAGTCAATCAGCCCTACAAATTGGCAGGTCCGCACAAACTGGCACGTCGCTTGCTGCTTCAAATGCGCGGAGCATAAACATTGGGCAGTCGGCCCAGCGGGCGTTCGGGCGCGTAAGGGGAAAGCCATATGGCGAAAGCGACACTAACGATCAGCAGCAAGAACTATTCGTCCTGGTCGCTGCGTGGCTGGCTGCTGACCAAATTCTCCGGGCTGGAGTTCGACGAAGTGGTGACCGCGCCGGACGATGCTTCGGCGCGGGCCGAGATCCTGCTGCTGTCGTCCTCCATCCTGGTGCCGTGCCTGCGGCACGAGGGCGCCACCGTCTGGGATACGCTGGCGATCGGCGAATATCTCAACGAGGTGATGCCGGACGCCAAATTGCTGCCGGCCGACCGGGTTTTGCGAGCGCATTGCCGCTCGATTTGCGGCGAAATCCATTCCGGCTTTACGACGCTACGGGCTTCGCTGCCGGTCAATCTGAAAGGCCATTTCCCCAACTTCAAGATCTGGTCGCGGGCGCAGGCCGATATCGACCGGATCTGCATCATCTGGCGCGAGTGCCTGGCCAAATCCGGCGGGCCATTCCTGTTTGGTGAGCGCTCCATGGCGGACGCGATGTATGCGCCGGTGGTGACCCGCTTCATGACCTACGACGTGAAGCTCGATCCGCAACTGGCGGCCTATGCCGGCACCATCATGGCGATGCCCGAGATGCATGAATGGGTCGAGGCCGCCAAGGTCGAGCCCGCCGAAATCGAAGAGCTTGAGGTCGAATATTAGGCAATCGGTGCCACCGCTGCCTGTTTGCCGGGCTCAAGCTTGCGGGCAGGCATGGCTCAATTTGATGCCGAGACGCTGCCGGAGAATGCGCGATGTCATCGCCGGAGGAATTAACGTTTGTGCTGGGCCGCAAGCTGCTCCTGATCGTGGCCCTGCTGGATGTGGTGCGCCGGCTGCGGGCGGCGCCGATATCTAGCCGTGAACATCCGGGTACGGAGGTATCAGGCTGATTCGGGCGCGGTTCGTTCTGCCCGCGTTCCGAATCCTAACCGGCTCTCAAAACGCCGGCCGTCCCCGTTGCAATATGGCACAGGCCGCATTTAAAGCGCCGGATTGGCGGAACGGGGCAGGCGCCAGCCGACCACGGTCGCCTCGACAGCGCCTCCGGATTCGTTGTTGCGCCACTCGCCATCGACGAAACGGCAGGCGAACGGCAGCTGATAGGTGCCGCTGTGGTCCTCGCACAGCACCTGCACCGGCTGATCCGGCGGCGGATCGCCTTGGCCGTTGAACTCTGCGAGACGCCGTTCGCGCGTAGCCATTCTGCTTTTCTCCATGACGGCCGCCTGCCGGTATTTTCGCGCCAGGCGCGGTTTCGTCCGACCACACCGCGTGAATGAGGTTTCCGTGTGATATCCAGATGGTATCCTGGGCATCCCGCATTCCGCTCGCAACAAATTGACGAGCCTGTTTTCGAAAGAGGCTTCCGATGATTGGCCGGATCGTTATCGCGCTGGCGGTGCTCGCGCCGTGCCTGCTGCTACCCGCGAAGATTCGGGCGCAGGATGTTCCGGGCATCGAGATCTGCACCGTCGAGAAGACCATGGAACGGCGCACCTCCTGCCTGCAGAGCAATGTCGATTTCCTGCAAAAGACCATCACCAAACTTGCCGCCGATCACCAGCAGAAGCTCGATGCCGCCAACCGCCAGATCGAAACCCTGAAGCTGAGCTTGGCTGGCTTGCAAAAGATCGTCGACGATGTGCAAGCCGCGCAGAAGAAGACGGCGGAAGATTTGAAGAAGAAGGCCGACGCGGCGGTGCCGAAGGATGCGGTGGGCGCGAAGTAGAGTAGAGTGCCGTCATAGCCGGGCGTAGCCGTCTGAAGGACGGCGTCGCTTCAACTCGCGTATGACCCGACATCCATCGCTCTTCACGAAGAGTCTTCGAAGAAGAAGGATTGCCGGGTCAAGCCCGGCAATGACAATCGGTGTTGCAGCAACGGCACCGTCATCCTGAGGTGCGCGCCATCTTCGGCGCGCCTCGAGGGATGGTGTTCAGCGTAGTGCTTGCGGCCATCCTTCGAGGCGCGCAAGGGCGCGCACCTCAGGATGACGTTCTCCCTAGCTACTCTTCTCGCCCGACATCACGGGTCCGAACAATTCCCAGCTCTCGCCCTTGAAGCGCATCATCTGCAATTGCTCGAGTGGGGCAAAATCGGTCGGGCTGGTCTTGATCTTGGTACCCGGCAGATAAACGCCGAGCTCGAAGTTGAGGTTGGCCGCCTGCTTCATGACGTTTTCGCGGGTGAGGTTGTCGCCGCATTGCCTCAGCACCTGTTCGAGGCCCCTGGCGACGCCGTAGCCGAAGGTGGTGGAAGCGTCCGTCTGATCGCCTTCGGGATACCATTTGGTCATGAAGGCGCGCCATTCGTTCATGGCGGGATCGTTCTTCCATGTTGAATCCTGAGGGTCTTTCAGATAGGACGCGCTCAGGACGCCCTGACCGGCTGGAAGGCCGGCCGGCTTCATCACGCCACCGACCGAAGCCGACACGTTGGTGACGAACTGCACCGGGTGCCAGTCGAGCTCGGCGACCTTCTTGATCGCCTGGGCGGCGAATTTCGGTGTCGCGATGTTGATGAAGATGTCGGGGTTGGCGCCCTTGATCTGCACCACCTGCGAGTCGACCGTCGGTGAACTTGTTTCATAGGAGCTTTCGACCACGATCAGCTTGCTGGCCTGATCGCCAAAGCCTTCGTGCAATCCGGTGACGTAGTCCTTGCCGAAATCATCGTTCTGGTAGAGCACACCGATGGTCTTGCCGGGGTAATTCTGCAGGATGTATTTGGCGTAGATGCGCGCCTCGACCTGGTAGCTCGGCTGCCAGCCCATGGTCCACGGAAAGTTCTTCGGGTCGTTCCATTTGGCGGCGCCGGTCGAGACGAACAGCTGCGGCACCTTCTTGGCGTTCATGTATTTGTGGATCGCGGTGTTGCCCGGCGTGCCCAGCGGATTGAAGATCAGGAGCACCTCGTCGTCCTCGACCAGCTTGCGGGCCTGCTCGACGGTTTTCGGCGGGCTGTAGCCGTCATCATAGGAGATGAAGTTGATCTTGCGGCCGTTGATGCCGCCTTCGGAATTGATCTTGTTGAAATAGGCGGCCTCGGTCTTGCCGATCGTGGCATAGGCCGATGCCGGGCCCGAATAGGGCATGATGTTGCCGATCTTGATCTCGGTGTCGGTGGCGCCCGGATCATATCTCTTCTGCGCGTTGGCGGTGCCCGCCACGGCGACCGCGAGCAGTCCCGCAAGCACCGCGGATTTGGCGTAGTTCAAGACGTAATGGTGCATCATCGTCCTCCCTGACGTTCCGGCCGAGGGCTCAGGCAGCCTCTGTTGGGCAGCTCGTTGAGCCGTCGGATTGAATGCTTCGCCAGTATGCACGTTTGAATGGAGCTTGCCAGCGATGGCTTTGGGGTTAATTTCGACCGCAAGGACTGTCAAATACGGCGCCGGCGAAGCGATCATGATGCGAGCGCTTCGAATGAAGGCCCACATCCTCGACCTGACCCAACACTTGCCTCAAGACTGACGCCATGTATCCAGCCCAGAAAGCGCTCTGGTATATCGAAAGCCATCTCGCCGAGGCGTTGACCCTTGACGAGATCGCCGGTGTTGCCGGGGTCTCGCGCTTTCATCTGGTTCGGGCGTTTGCCGCTGCGACCGGGTTGCCGGTGATGCGCTATGTGCGTGCCCGGCGTCTCACCGAGGCGGCGCGGGCGCTGGCGGGCGGCGCACCCGATATCCTCTCGCTGGCGCTGGAAGCGGATTACGGCTCTCACGAAGCATTCACCCGTGCGTTCCGTGACCATTTCGGGATGACGCCCGAAGCGGTCCGCGCCGGAACGTGCCTCAATCAACTCAGGCTTCAGGAGCCGATCATGATGGATTCAACCGCACTCGATGATCTCAAGCCGCCGCGTTTCGTGACAGGCAAGCCGCTGCTGGTGGCAGGCCTCGGTGAACGCATTACCCACGACAATGGCGGCGCCGGCATTCCCGGCCAGTGGCACCGCTTCCATCAATTCATCGACGGCTTCCCCGGCCGGGTCGGGGCGGTCGCCTATGGCGTCTGCTGCAACGGCGACGACGCCGGAAATTTTGACTACATCGCCGGCGTCGAAGTCTCGGATTTTTCCGATCTGCCACGCGAGTTCAGCCGGGTGCGGATTCCCGAACAGAAATATGCGGTGTTCACCCACAGCGATCACATCTCGACCATCCGCCGCACCGTCAACACGATCTGGAATCACTGGCTGCCGGCCTCCGGGATGAAAGCCGCCGACGCGCCCAATTTCGAGCGCTATGACGAGAGGTTCGATTCCGTCACCGGCAATGGCGGGCTGGAGATATGGGTTCCGGTGAAGTAGTAAGGGGGCGTACCTATCCGACAGTCGTCATCCTGAGGTGCGCGCCTTTTCTTGCGCGCCTCGAAGGATAACCGCGGGCTCTGCGCTGAACACCATCCTTCGAGACGCGGCCAAGTGGCCGCTCCTCAGGATGACGTTTCCCGGTGAGCACACCCCCGCGCAATTTGCCGGATCAGGTTTACGGACTTTGAACGATCCTGGATGACAGTCGGCCCGTCACGCGAGGAGCCTCCATGGATGACGCATTGATCTGGCAGATGAAGGCGGTTTTTTCCGAGACATCCTTCCGTCCGGCCGATCTTGCGGTGTTGAGCGATGCCGTGCTCAGGCTTGCCGGGATATTCTCCGTGGCAATGAAGGTTCACATCGAGGAACCAACCAAAACCCGGCCCCATCGACTGTTGCGGACCAGCAGACCACCGAGCCTTGGAGCGCCCGGGGAAAGCCATTTCGTCAAGCTGGAAGACGGCGGCGGTTACCACGCTTCCAGCTATTTCAATGCGCCGGACAATTCGATCAGGGAAAAGCATTACGACGACGCTGGCTTGCTCGCGCTCGATATCGTCGCCGAGTGGCAACTCCGGAAAGATATTGCGGCCAAGCTCAAGCTGATGAAGGAGGCGAGAAATCGGCGCTTGTGACGATGGGTGAGATGGTTTCGCAAGCGCTCAATCCATCCTGCGCGCTAGCTCGCGAGCGTCGTGGTTCCGGTCGGAGGCTCGGTCAGGAGGGCTTCGGCAAGTTCGCCTTGCAACTCGCGGGGCATCGAAAAGCACACGCTGAATCCGTCCTCGGTGCCGAGCGTGATCATGCCGGTCGCTGGATCGGTCGATGGTTCGACGGTCCATGACGTCAGCGGATAAGCGTAGCGCAAGGTGTGGTCGCCGAAGCGGGTACGAAGCGCCCGGCTGATCAGGTCCGGCAACACCAGCGCGAGCGTGCCGACCTGGCTGAGCGGCAAGCGAACCGATGCGGGGTTGCCGGCCGTATCGGTAAAACCCAGCACAATCGTGCCGCCGTCCTCGGTGACCTCGCAGATCGTGAGCGCCTGACTGTCGATTTCCATCGTGCCAACTCTTGTCGATAACACGTTATATTCGTATGAATATAACGAAGCGGAGGCTTCGTCCAGCCATGGTGCGCTTCGCTTGATGCAGCTGAGCTGGCATGCAAATGAGCTGGCGCGGGTTGCGGCACGTGAAGACGATCGGAGAGCGGTATTTGGGCAGCAGGCATCAGGACGGCAGCGCCGGCGACGCCAACTATGGCGCGATCGGGCAGGGCTATGCGGCCTACCGGCAACCCGACTCCGAAATAGCTGGTTTTCTCGGCCGTGCGCTGGGGGGCGCGCGCTCTGTCCTGAATGTGGGTGCCGGCGCTGGATCATATGAACCTGTCGATCGCGAGGTGACGGCGGTCGAGCCATCGGCCTCGATGCGCCGGCAGCGGCCCGCTTATCTGCCCGTCGCGATCGAAGGCGTGGCCGAGAAATTGCCGTTTGCCGATCAAAGTTTCGATGCGAGCATGGCGACGTTCACCGTCCACCAATGGAACGATCTTGCCGCAGGACTGATCGAAATGCGGCGGGTCACGCGCGGCCCCGTTGCCATCCTGACCTGCGATCCGCTGCAGCTGCACCGGTCATGGCTCGCCGAATACGCACCGGAGATGATTTCAGTCGAGATTCGCCGATATCCGTTGATCTCGACCATCGCCGAGGCCTTGGGCGGCGCCGATGTCGTGTCCGTGCCAATTCCGTTGCAATGTAGCGATGGTTTTAGCGAGGCCTATTATGGCCGTCCGGAGCGGCTGCTCGAAGCCGGTGCGCGGCTGGCGAATTCGGCGTGGAGTTTTGTCGAACCCGATGCCGAGCAACGTTTTGTCAAACGGCTGGATCGCGACATCAACAGCGGCGCCTGGGATGCAAAGTACGGGCAGCTGCGCCAACAGTCGCATTTTGATGGATCGTTGCGGCTGATCGTCGGCGTCCGCAAGGTCTAGAGCATGATGTTTATTGATTGAATCGGCCTTGATCTCCCGTCACCTCTCCCGTTGGGAGAGGTCGGCGCGTAGCGCCGGGTGAGGGGTTAGGGCCTGTCGTTTGTATAAGAGCCCTCACCCGATTTGCTTCGCAAATCGACCTCTCCCCGCCGGGGAGAGGTGAAGTGAAGCGCGGGATGACGCCTTGCTCTCGACCGGGACTTACACCCCGGTCTGCGTGATGAACTTGGTATTGAAGTAAGCGTCGAGCCCTTCGGAGCCGCCTTCCGAGCCGTAGCCGGAATCCTTCATGCCGCCGAACGGCGTTTCGGTCAGCGCCAGCGCAAAGCTGTTGATCGACATCATGCCGGCTTCCACCGCGGCGCCGATCGCGGTCGCGGTCTTGGCGGATTTGGTGAAGGCGTAGGATGCCAGACCAAACGGCAGGCGGTTGGCTTCTTCCGCGGCGTCATCGAATTTCGAGAACGGCGAGATCAGCGCCAGCGGCCCGAACGGTTCCTCGTTCATCGCGCGCGCCGATTTCGGCACGTCGGTGACGACGGTGGGCTCGAAGAAGTAACCCTTGTTGCCGATGCGGTTGCCGCCGGTCGCCACCTTCGCGCCGTGGCCGACGGCGTCCTGGATCATGGTTTCGATCGCGGTGATGCGACGGTCGTTGGCGAGCGCGCCCATCTTGTTGTCGGTGTCGAGGCCGTTGCCGACCGTGATCGCCTTGGAGCCGTCCACGAAATGCTTGACGAACTTGTCGTAGACGCCTTCCTGCACCAGGAAGCGGGTCGGCGCGATGCAAACCTGACCGGCGTTGCGGTACTTGGCGCCGACCATGATCTTGGCTGCCTGTTCGATATCGGCATCGTCGAACACGATCACCGGGGCATGGCCGCCGAGCTCCATCGTCACGCGCTTCATGTGCAGACCCGCCATCGCCGCGAGGTCCTTGCCGACCTTGGTCGAGCCGGTGAAGGAGATCTTGCGGATGGTCGGGTGCGGGATCAGATATTCCGAAATCTCGGAAGGCACGCCGTACACCAGGTTGACCACGCCGGCCGGCACGCCGGCATCGACGAACGCCCGGATCAATTCCGCGGGCGAGGCAGGGGTTTCTTCCGGCGCCTTGACGATGACCGAGCAGCCCGACGCGAGCGCTGCCGCCATCTTCTTCACCACCTGGTTGATCGGGAAATTCCAGGGCGTGAACGCGGCAACCGGTCCGACCGGCTCCTTGAACGTCATCTGATAGACGCCGGGGATCCGCGCCGGGATCAGCCGGCCATAGGCGCGGCGGCCTTCCTCGGCGAACCAGTCGATGATGTCGGCGGACGTCATCGTCTCGAGCTTGGCTTCGGCCAGCACCTTGCCTTGCTCGATGGTCATGATGGTCGCGATCTTGTCAGCGCGCTCGCGCATCAGGTCGGCGGCCTTGCGCATCACCTTGGAGCGCTCATAGGCGGAAACCTGGCGCCAGGCTTTAAAGCCCTTTTCAGCGGCGGCGAGCGCCTCGTCGAGGTCGGCCTTGCCGGCATGCGCGACGGTGCCGACCACCTCTTCGGTCGCCGGATTGAGCACGGGGATGGTCTTGCCGGAAGCGGCGGGACGCCATTTTCCGTCGATCAGCAACTGTACGTTCGGGTAGTCCATTTTCGTTTCCTCCGGTCTTAAAGGCTTGTTCCGCCGCGCGCGGACAACAGCACGTTCGGACGCCCCTTTTCAAGGGGCCGGCCATCACGTCTTTGCGGCTCGCCAATCGCGCGCAAGCATAGCTACGCGACGAGTTGGCCGACCCTCGAAAGCAGCAGCTTCAGGATCGGCGAGTTGTTGGCCTTATGGTAGGCGAGGATCAGGTCGAGCGTCGGCGCCTCGCCCTGCACCGGACGCGTGGTGATCGTATCCGGCAGATAGCGTTTGGTGTAGGCCGGCAACATCATGACCGCGCGGGTCGATGTGATCATGGAGATCGCATGGACCACATTGTGCACCTCATGTTCCGGCTTGAGGTCGACGCCGGCCTGGTTGAAATACGCTAGCACGGCGCGGCGCACCGCCGGTGCTGCCTTCGATGGCAGATAGAAGGTTTCGTGGGCGATCTCCTGCGGCGCGATGGTCGCGTGCTGCGCCAGGCGATGGTCGCTCGGAAATACAAAAACCAGGGGGTCGGTCCGCACGCGCCTGGAGGACAAATCTTCCATGTGCTCCTCGGCGCGGATGAAGGCGGCATCGAGCTTGCGCCGCATCAAGGCCTTGGCGAGCACCGGCGAGTAATCGCTCGACAGGCGGATGTCGATGCCGGGAAACGCCTCGCGCAGCACGCGGCTGACCTCGGGCAACAGATCGATTTCGGCCCCCGACAGGAAGCCAAGCGCGAAGGCCGGCTTCGGCGGTTGAGCGGCGCGCAGCGCTGCTTCCTTCGCCGCCTCCGCTTGCAGCAGCGCCATGCGCGCATGGTCGAGAAAGGCTTTGCCGGCCGCGGTCAGCTCGATGCCTTGCGCGCTGCGCGTCATCAGCGCAACGCCGACTTCCTGTTCGAGATCGCGGATTTGCCGGCTGAGCGAGGGCTGCGACGTGTTGAGCCTCTGTTCGGCGGCAACCGTCAGACTGCCGGCATCGGCCACCGCCACGAAATAGCGCAGATGCCGGAGCTCCATCACGATCTCCCGATTCTCGTCTGGCCAACTCTTATGAGGCCATATCTCGCAAGCATGGGCCCAGCTTACAAAGTCTTTTTCATGGGTGCCAGCGATCACTAGAAGCACGGTAAGCGGGGTCTGCCTGACAGGCAGGGCGTGATCCGCGGCCTTGATCCGTGCGGCCCTGCTCGAAGGCCGGCGCGCGGGCCTCATCTGGAGCGTTGCGCATGTGGAGAGGCATCAGAGCGTCGCTGCTGTGCCTGCTGGTGACGACAGCATTTGGCGGAGCCGCGGCGCAATCCCAAAGCAATCAACCGAGGGTAACCGGCATGGAAGATGTAGCGAAGGTCAAGCAAGCGATGCTCGGAAACTGGGAGAGCATCGCCCCCGAGATCCGGCCAAGCAAGAACCCGGATGGCTCGATGAAGCCGTTTTATCTCAAGCGCGCGTTCAAATATTTGCCGGACGATCGGTTCGAGCTCGATGTCGTCAACTCCGCCGACGCCTTTGGCGCCGTGCCGCTGGCGCGGATCAAGATCATCGGGCACATGACCTGGCAGGGACCGCACCCGATCGCGCCGGGCGCGCAGAAGGTCAATTTCGTGGCCGACGAGGCCTATGAAGTCACGCCCCTGGTGCAGGGATTTGCCGACGTCCTCAACAAGGTCGCGTCTGCCGGATACGCGCCCTGGGCGGTCAATGCGCCCCAGAGCATCTTCGGAAAATCTTTTGCTCCGTTCGGTCTCCAGGAAGGCACCAACTTCATGGAGTACGACCTCGTTTTTCTCAGGGGCGATCTTTTGTTCTGGGGCGCGCGCAATATCGACGGCCGCGGTTTTGATACCGAGCAGAACCGCCCGACCAATCTGCAGATCCCGCTGGTGCGGAAATAGGCCTGGGTTCCCGGCCTGAGGGATTTGCCTGATCGAACCGGCGCCGGGGATGTCTCCCTGGAGTCTGACTCAAAATGCGGCCAACAAAATCAGGCACTTTCGGCAAAGCTCGTCATGCCCGGCCTTGTGCCGGGCATCCACGTCTTCGCGCCATTCACGCGGCAAAGACGTAGATGGCCGGGACATAGGCGAGCGGAAGCGACGCCGTCCTTCGGACGGCTGTGCCCGGCCATGACGAAAAGTGAGTCACATTTCAGATGGTTAGAGTCACGTCGTTGGCGACGTGGCAAACAAGCCACTCTTGCTTCCCGATCGCATTGGAACCGGTATTTGCCCGGACCGACCATTAGCGAATCCTTTATAAATTAAGCGAAAGATCAAACGACTCAAGTTGACCGCGTACTTCACGCCTTGGCCTTCCCGGCCGGCGAACCCAACGTGTTGGACTAGAGGAACTTCAATGGCCAAATTTGCGATCGGCGATTCCGTATCCAAGGGCAAGAACAGTGGCAAAGTCGTCGCCGTCTTCACGACCACCGATGGCGAACTCAGATACGCGGTGGAAGATGACGGAGCCCTCCAGTTCATCCTGGAAACCGACCTGGCGCCATACCACCCCAATCATCGAGCGGCCTGACTGAAGTCGTACGGGCCTTCGGCTTGCAGGCGCGTAGGATGGGTTGAGCTTTTTGCGAAACCCATCCCACGTGCTACGTGCCGGGTCATTTTAACGCACCAGAAAAACCAGCTTGCCGCGAAAGTGGCGGGATTCGCTTAATTTATGCGCGGCCACGGCTTCGCTGAGCCGATAGCGCGTCACTTCCGGCGGACGAACGACCCCTGCCGCGACCAACGTCACGATGCGTTCCAGATGTGGCCGATCGCGTCCGACGTGGGGCCGCAGCGCCACGACATCGGTGCGATCCGGCTTCGGCGCCTGCGCGCCCGAGGCAATGAAGGCGGCGCGGCCGCCCGGTTTCAGCACCGCGAACGATCGCTGCGCGACGTCGCCACCGACGGTATCGAACACGGCGTCGCAATCTTTCACGACCTTGGTGAAATCCACCGCATTGTAGTCGATGATCTCGTCGGCGCCGATCTTGCGCAAGTAATCGTGGTTCGATGCGCTCGCGGTGGTAATCACGCGCGCGCCCAGATGTTTGGCCAACTGAATGGCAAAGCTCGCGACACCACCGGCGCCGCCCTGGATCAGGATGGTCTCGCCGACTTTCAATTTCAGGGCGTCTTCGACAACGCAAATCGCCGTCAACCCGGCCAGCGCCAGCGCGGCGGCATCGACATGCGAGAGACCTTCGGTTTTCCTGGCGACGATGGCGGCCTTGACGGCGATCTTCTCGGCATAGGCGCCCTCCTGGCCGACGTCGCAGACGCCGAACACCTCGTCGCCGATACGCAGGTCGCTGACACCATCGCCTGTGGCTGAGACGACACCGGAGAAATCGCGCCCGAGAATGTAGGGGAAGTGAGAAATCTGGTTCGATTTGCCCTCGCGCACCTTCCAGTCCGCGCCATTGACGCTGGCGGCGACAATATCGACCACGACCTCGCCGGGTGCAGCCACGGGATCCGGCATCTCGCCGAATTTCAGCACGTCGGGCCCGCCGTGATGTTCGATAAAAGCAGCTTTCATTGATATTCCTCGCTTTGCGGAAAACACGGTCGCATGTTTGAGGGATGCGTTCAAATGCGATGGACGGCTGTCTGCCGCGCGTTCACCGGTAGAACGGCGAAGGAGCCTTTGAAGCTATCTCGGACGTCATCCCCGGGGATGACATCGAAATAGCTTTCTCGAAGGTCGGGACACACCGGAACCGTCATCCTGAGGAGCGGCCACTCGGCCGCGTCTCGAAGGATGGTGTGCAGCTCGGTGCTCGCGGCCATCCTTCGAGGCTCGCAAGAGCTCGCTCCTCAGGATGACGCCCGAGATAGCTTCTCAGGCTCAAAGACCGGGACGCGCCGGCACGACAACCCAGAACCTGTGATTGCTTAAAATGTTTCGGAAACTTCTAGCCGGCGGGCAACCGTGCCCGCAGATGCGCGCCGCTGCTTAGCGCGGCCTTCACTCCTGGCGCGCATCCTCGCCCCCAATCAAGAAAAGGGCGAAAAACAATGGGTGTTCTGAAAGATCTTGCGATCGCGGGGCCGGTGCTGGCTCTGCTCCTGCTTCTCAGCAATGCTTTTCTCGGTCCCGACGCGACCGATAGGCGATCGTTAACCAGCGACAAGGCCTGGATAGGCGCAGAGCTGGTCCCGGCAGAGCGCTGGCTCGCAAAGGATTCGATAACCACGGGCGCCTCCTGGCATGGCGCCTACGCGGCCCCGGCGCAGCGATGGGTTGCGAGGACCGCGGCGTTAAGGATCAGAGACGTGTTCTCTCAGTTCGTGCCGGGCGAAAACAATCGCGCCAGCTGATGCGTCAAGCTTGCACTCAATTGGTTCTCTGACCTGCAAGGAACGCACGCACCAGCGACTTCGCCTCCACCCATCCGGACTTCACACCTTCACATCATTTCTGATTTTCAGAAATTGTTCTTGACTCTTGACCCAAATCACCTGCCTATTTGCGCCATCCTGTCCCGAGAGAGGGGGCGTTGGCCATCGTCACTGACGTTGGGGCGGGGAGCGGTGGACGCGAAAGCTGCGACTGACGAGCGTGGCTGAAGCGGACGGCAAAGTCGTGTGGTCCTGACGCCCCGATGGCAGGTGTCAAGTTCTTGAGAAGCTCACGCTTCTGAGGGGCTTCTTTTTGGGGGCGAACGAATTTGCAAAACTCGGGCGCAGCGTGTCGCGGGAATGCGGAGGCATATCCACCCGTCGTCCCGGCCTTGCGCCGGGACCCATACGCCGTGTCCCCTCGTTTGGCGGTGGAGTAGATGCCTTTCGATACAGTCGACGCCAGTGGTTATGGGTCCCGGCGCAAGGCCGGGACGACGGCTTTAGTGGTGCATCGTCATCAACGGAGGCCGCATCGGGTCCGCGTTTTGCAATGGCTGTTGCGCATGGCCTCGGGTTGGCAAGCCTGGGCTACTTTGCCATAACGAGATGCAACAACATGTTGCGCGTGCGGGGGCGGTCTGGAATCGCCGCGGGCGTGCGCGCTGCAAGAAAAGCCGGAGGATTTCATGTCCAATGTTCGCGTGCTCGCCAGTGGTCTCGAATTTCCCGAAGGTCCGGTGGTGATGCCGGACGGCTCGGTCGTGCTGGTCGAAATCCGCGGCCGGCGGCTGACGCGGGTCTATCCGGACGGGCGGAAAGAGGTGGTCGCGGAAATTCCCGGTGGTCCCAACGGCGCGGCGCTCGGGCCCGACGGCAAGATGTACATCTGCAACAATGGCGGCTTCAGCTGGATTCCGACCCGCAACATGATCATGCCGGGGCCGCAGCCCGAGGATTATCTCGGCGGCTCGATCCAGCGCGTGGATCTGCAAAGCGGCAAGGTCGAGACCGTGGTCGACACATGCGGCGAGCATGCGTTGCGGGGCCCGAACGACCTGGTGTTCGACCGGCACGGCGGCCTGTGGTTCTCCGATCTCGGCAAGCGCCGCGCCCGCGAGATGGATGTCGGCGCGTTCTATTATCTCAAGCCTGGCATGAAGGAGATCATCGAGGCCGTGCACGGCGTGCTGCCGGCCAACGGCATCGGCCTTTCACCGGACGAAAGCACCGTCTACATCGCGGAGACGCCGACCGCGCGGCTGTGGGCTTACGAAATCTCCGAGCCGGGCACCATCAAGCCGCGCGACGTGATCTATCGCGGCGAGCGCGGCAAGCCCATTGCCGGCCTCGGCGGCTACCAGATGTTCGATTCGCTCGCGGTGGAAGCGTCCGGCAATGTCTGCGTCGCCACCCTGATCTCGGGCTGCATTTCCGTGATCGCGCCCGATGGCGCGCTGGTCGAGCAGGTCCCGACCGGCGACCGCGTCACCACCAACATCGCCTTCGGCGGACCCGAACTGAAGACCGCCTACATCACGCTGTCCGGCAAGGGCGAACTGATCGCGATGGATTGGCCGCGGTCCGGCCTGCCGCTGAATTTTTTGAATAAGTGATGATGACCAACGGTTTACCCCAACGTCATCCTGAGGAGCGCTCCCTCTTGGGAGCGCGTCTCGAAGGATGGTGTTTAGCTCGGTGCTTGCGGCCATCCTTCGAGGCTCGCAAGAGCTCGCACCTCAGGATGACGTCCGAGATAGCTTCACCGGCTCTCAGGATGACGCAGAGGAGGACTTTGATTAATGCCCTGGCTTGAACCTGTTTCCCTCTCTGGCGCTCACGCCCGGCTTGAACCGTTGTCGCATGACCATCGCGACAGACTGGTCACGGCCGCCAAGGACGGCGATCTCTGGAAGCTCTGGTACACGACAATCCCGCGCGCCGAAGACATGACCAAGGAAATCGATCGAAGGCTCGGCTTGCAGAAGGCCGGCGCGATGCTGCCATGGACGGTGTTCGACGCCGATGGCGAGATCGCGGGCATGACCACCTACATGAACGTCGATGCCAGCAACCGCCGCGTCGAGATCGGCTCGACCTGGTATGCCAAGCGGGTGCAGCGCAGCGGGCTCAACACCCAGTGCAAATTGCTGGCGCTGCAACATGCGTTCGAAAAGCTGGATTGCATTGCGGTCGAATTCCGCACCCATTTTTTCAACCAGCAGAGCCGGCGCGCGATCGAGCGGCTCGGCGCCAAGCAGGACGGCATCCTGCGCAACCATCAGGTCGCGCCCAACGGCACGTTGCGCGACACCGTCGTCTTCAGCATCATCGCCAGCGAATGGCCGACGGTGAAGGCGCATTTGAATTATCAACTGAATGAGAAGGCGCGGTGACCGAGGCTTTTTTGCTCGTCATTGCGAGGAGCGAAGCGACGAAGCAATCCAGTCCTTGCTTGCGGCCGTGGATTGCTTCGCTTGCGCTCGCAATGACGAACTTGGACTCCCATGGTGAGGCTGGAGCCTTGCTAACCCTACGAAAGTGAGACGATGGAAACGTTCGATTATGTGATCGTGGGCGCGGGCTCCGCCGGCAGCGTGTTGACCAATCGCCTGAGCGAGGATCCCGGCACCAGCATCTGCGTGCTCGAAGCGGGCCCGAGCGACTGGCATCCCTACATCCATTTGCCGGCGGGCTTCATCAAGACCTTCCACATGAAGAGCATCAACTGGGCCTACCAGCAGGAGCCGGGCCCGTGGACCGGCGGCCGCAGCATTTATGCGCCGCGCGGCAAGACGCTGGGCGGTTCGTCCTCGATCAACGGCCACATCTATAATCGCGGCCAGCGCCAGGATTTCGATACCTGGGCGCAATACGGCAACCGCAACTGGGGCTATCAGGACGTGCTGCCGTATTTCAAGCGGCTGGAAAAACGTGTCGGCCAGGGCGATGACGCCTATCGCGGGCGCGACGGCAACCTCACCGTCACGACGATGGATTGGCAGGATCCGTTGTGCGAGGCCTTCATGGCCGGCGCGATCAGCCTCGGCATTCCGCGCAATCCCGATTACAACGGCGCGATCCAGGAAGGCGTCTCCTACGCCCAGCGCACCATCAAGAATGGCCTGCGCGTCAGTGCGGCGACCGCCTTCCTGCATCCGGCGATGAAGCGGCCGAACGTTCATGTGCACACCCACGCGCATGCTACCAATATCATCTTCGAGGGCAAGCGCGCGGTCGGCGTGCGCTACATCAAGGGCGGCAAGGGCGGCACACCGGTGGAAGTGCGCGCCAACAAGGAAGTGATTTTGTCCGGCGGCAGCTACAACTCGCCGCAATTGCTGCAATTGTCGGGTGTCGGCTCGCCGGAATTGCTCGGCTCGCTCGGCATCGAGGTGCGTCACGCGCTGCCGGGCGTCGGCGAGGGGTTGCAGGATCATTACGCGCCGCGCACGGTCGCCCGCGTCAAGGACATCAAGACCATCAATGAACGCCGGCGCGGCCTCAGCCTGATGTTCGAAGCGCTGAAATGGGCGACGACGCGGCGCGGCCTGCTGTCGCTGTCGCCGACCATGGTGTATTGTTTCTGGCATTCCGGCGAGAGCACTGAAAGCTCCGACCTGCAACTGACGTTCACGCCGGCAAGCTACAAGGAAGGCGTGCAGGGCCAGCTCGAAGACCAGCCCGGCATGACGATCGCGTCCTGGCAGCAGCGCCCGGAGAGCCGCGGCTATGTCCATGCCCGCTCGTCGAATCCGTTCGACCCGCCGATCATCCAGACCAATTATCTGGCCGAAGAGCTCGATCGGCGCACCGTCGTTGCCGGCATGAAGCTGGCGCGCCGGCTGATGGCGTCAAATCCGCTGTCGCCCTATTACGAGTATGAAGATTTCCCCGGACCCGGCGTGCAGACCGACGATGAATTTCTGGCCGCGGCGACCCAGCGCGGCACCACCACCTTCCATCCCGGCTGCACCTGCCGGATGGGACCGCAAGATGCGAAATGGGCCGTGGTCGACGACCAGCTCCGCGTCCACGGGCTGCAAAATTTGCGCGTGATCGATGCCTCGATCATGCCGCGCATGATCTCGGCCAACCTCAATGCCTCCACCATGATGATCGCCGATAAGGCCTCGGATTTGATCAGGGGCAAGAGCGCCGCAGAGCCTGCAAGGATTCCGTAAAATGTGTTCGTGCAGTAAGGGCGTTGGTCATGACTGACGAGCATAATCGTCCTTTGACGGATGCCGAGCGCGACCTTGTGCGATGGATGCTTGAGCACGGAACAGCAGACGCGAAGCAGTACCTAGACCAGCTTGAAGTGGCGGAAGTGACGCCTTGGAAGTGCACATGCGGGTGCGCGACCATCCATTTCCAGATTCGAGGATATGATGAACCGCCGCCCGGGATTGTTAGCTTAGGTGATTTCGTGACGGGCGAAGGCGATCACCAAGCCGGGGCGTTCATCTATTCAAGTGGTGGATTGCTGCGGGGTATAGAAGTCTACGGATTGACGGGTAACGCACCTGATGCGCTGCCTCGCCCAGAAGAATTGCGTGACCTTGAATCGAAAACGACGGGATAACCAAGTTCGAAATGGTGATTTCAATCCGGGCGCGACAGCGATTGAACCCGGCCCAGCAGCGAATGGCAGTAGGCGAGCGTCAGCTCACGATTGCCGAAAAGCAGATGATACACGATCGGCGCCATCACGTGGTCGATCACCTCGTCGATATCGAATGGCGTTTCACCGCGCGCCTCGGCTCTCTCGGCGATGGTCGAGAGGTGTTGGCGGGTGAAGACGTCACACTTTCCCGAATAGGATTGCTCCAATGGCGAAACCACATCCCGCATCAAGGCGCGGCCGATCGGCGAGGTCATTTCTTCTACATATTGTTCGATGAAGGTTCGAACATCCGACGCCGTTGCGCCGGTGTCCTCGGGGTCGGCGATCGGCCGCAATCGTTCCACCGCGACATCCGCCAGCAGCGAGGCGAGGTCGCCCCAGCGCCGGTAGATCGTCGACGGTGTCACCCCGGCCTCGGCTGCGATCTGCGGCACCGTGAGTTGATCGCGATCGGTCTCGGCGCTGAGTTGCCTCACCGCTCTATGCACCGCCTCCTGGATTCGGGCGCTACGTCCGCCGATCCGAATCCGTTCCTTGACGACCACGCGTTTGCTCCGTGCAACCAAGCCATGCCAAAACGGCGGGCGGCTATTAACGCAAAGTATTTGCTTTAAGGGATGGGCGTCCCTATACCTTAAAGCTAGATATTAGCGTTAGGAGCCGCATATGCAAGCCTGTCCCGCCAATCCGCATCAGGAACTCCCCGCCGTGGCGCTCCCGCCGGCGGCCCAAGCTCAAACTCAAGCCCGCGCGCTACCAGCCAGCGCCATGACGCTGTTCAGCTTCACCGCGGCGATGCTGGTCGCGGCGAGCAGCAGCGCCACCACGCCGCTCTATCACCTCTATCAGCAATCCATGCACCTGACCCCGTTCTGGATCACGGTGGTGTTCGCGATCTACGTCGCGAGCCTGCTCGCCGCGCTGCTGACGGTCGGAAGCTTGTCGGATTACGTCGGACGTCGGCCGGTGATCCTGGCGGCGCTGCTGTTGAACGCCGTGGCGATGCTGCTGTTCGCCGAAGCCCGCGACGTCGGACAATTGATTCTGGCGCGCACCATCCAGGGACTATGCGTCGGCACCGGCACCACCGCGCTGGGCGCGGCGATCCTCGATACCAACCGCGCGCGCGGCCCGCTGCTCAACAGCGTCACCGCGTTTCTGGGAATGACGGCGGGTTCGCTGGGCGCGGCCGGGTTGATTAGCTTGGCGCCGGATCCGCTGCACTTGATCTACGAAATCCTGTTCGCCCTGACGGCGCTGATGATCGCGCTGCTCTGGATCATGCCGGAGAGTTCGTCGCGAAAGATGGGCGCGCTGGCGTCGCTGCGGCCGCATGTCAGCGTGCCCAGGCAGTCGCAGGCGATTCTTCTCAAGCTGACGCCGGCCAATGTGGCCTGCTGGGCGCTCGGCGGGCTGTATCTCTCGCTGATGCCGACGGTGGTCGCGACCGCGATGCATGTCGCCTCGCCCTGGATCGGCGGCGTCGTGGTATCGATCCTGATGCTCACGGCGGCGATCGTGGTCGCCGCTTGCAGGAATTGGCCGGCACGGCGTCTGGTTCTGACGGGCACCGGCACCCTGTCGCTGGGCGTGGCGGTCTCGATGGTTGGAATTGCGCAGCAGCAGGTCGCAGCACTCCTGATCGGGACGTTGATTGCAGGCACCGGATTCGGGGCAACGTTCTCCGGAACATTGCGCGCGCTGCTGCCGACGGCGGAACCGCACCAGCGGGCCGGCCTGTTGTCGGCGTTCTACCTGCAATCCTATCTGGCGTTCGCGCTGCCGGCGCTCGCGGCAGGGCTGTCGGTCCCGCTGATCGGGCTTACCGCCGTGGCCTATCTCTACGGCGCCGTGATCATCCTGCTCGCGATCATATCGATGTTCGCTTCGCTATGGAGCGGCCGCTGAAGACGCGCAC
Source organism: Bradyrhizobium sp. S69 (assembly GCF_009766005.1). Taxonomy (GTDB): domain Bacteria; phylum Pseudomonadota; class Alphaproteobacteria; order Rhizobiales; family Xanthobacteraceae; genus Bradyrhizobium. The sequence continues at coordinate 180,265 of NZ_LMUK01000046.1, forward strand.
GCCTGAACCGGAGCTAGAGCGTTTTCGAGCGAAGTGGGCACCGGTTCGCGTGAAGAAAACGCGTCAAAACAAAAGGCTAGAGCCCCGTTCCGATTCTATCGGAACGGAAAAGGCTCTAGTCGTAAACGAAGGCGCTATCCTTCAAATCGATCGCCGGGAATTCGTCCTTCTCGGCCCAGTAATCCTGGTTGTGCTGCCACTCCGGCTTGTCGCCGCGCTTTGGCAGCAGGTGCATGCCGCGCATCATGTAGCCGGGGTTGAAATTCTCCGCATCGATCCACGGCAACAGCGGCATGTTGTGGTCCTCAGCCCGCAACGCCGGCGTCACCTTGTTGGCGCCAGTCGCCTTCATGTGGTTGAGCAGGCGGCAGACGAAGTCGGCGACCAGATCGACCCGCAGGGTCCAGCTCGCGCGGAAATAGCCGAACACCCACACCAGATTGGGCACGCCGGTGAACATCATGCCGCGATAGGTCACGGTGTCGGCGAAATCCAGAGGCTTGCCGTCGACCGAAAAATCGATGTCGCCATTGGCGCTGAGATGGAAGCCGGTCGCGGTGATGATGATATCGGCGTCCAGCGCCTTGCCGGATTTCAGCAAAATGCCGGTCTCGGTAAAGCGCTCGATCTCGTCGGTGACGACGGAGGCCTTGCCGGACTTGATGCCGAGAAACAGATCGCCGTCCGGAATGAAGGCGATGCGCTGCCGCCACGGCCGGTATTTCGGGGTGAAGTGGGTCGCGATGTCGTAGTCCGGCCCGAGATAGGCTTCGACCGCCGAGAGCAGGTCCTTCTTGGCGGCTTCCGGCTCTTCAAACGTCTTGCGGGTGAAGGCGTCCTGATCGAACAGGATCTTGCGGCGGGTGATTTCGTGGATCCAGGTCTCGTCGACCTGGAGCTGACGCAGGGTTTCGGCGATCTCGATCGCATTGCGGCCGGTGCGGAAATAGGTCGGCGAGCGCTGCAGCATGGTGACGTGCGCGGCATCCTTGGCGATCGCCGGAATCAACGTGGCGGCGGTCGCGCCGGAGCCGATCACGACGACGCGCTTGTTCTTGGTGTCGAGATCCTCGGGCCATTTTTGCGGGTGGACGATCGGGCCCTTGAAGCGCGCCATGTCCTTCCACTCCGGCGTGTAGCCCTCGGTGTGGCGATAATAGCCCTGGCACATCCAGAAGAAGTTGGTGGTGAACCGCAGCTTCTCGCCGGTGTCGGTTCGGGTGGCGTCGATGGTCCAGAGCTTTTCCGTGCTCGACCATCTGGCCGAATTAATGGTGTGCTGATAGCGGATGTGCCGGGAGAGATCGTTCTCCTCGATCACCTCGCCCATATATTTCAGGATCTCGGCGGCGCTGGCGATCGGCGCGCTGGTCCATGGCTTGAAGCGGTAGCCGAAGGTGTGCAGGTCGCTGTCGGAACGAATCCCGGGATAGCGATGCGTGCTCCAGGTGCCGCCGAACGTCTTCTGGGTTTCGAGCGCGACAAAGCTGGTTCCGGGGCATTGCTGGGTCAGATGATAGGCGGCGCCGACGCCGGAGATGCCGGCGCCGGCGATCAGCACATCGAAATGCTCGGTGGTGGCGGGCTCGGCGGCCCGGATCTGAGCTTGAACGTTCATCTTCCCTATCTTTTTTTGTATCGAAGCAATCCGGTCGCAGGCGACTTAGATCGCTTCGGGCCGGTACAGCGTATCGACGGTGACGGTTCCGACCGCGCGCGACACGCAGGGGCAAATCTTGCGGCTGCCCTGCTTTTGTTGCGCGCTGAAGAAGACGTCGCGGTGATCGATCTGGCCTTCGATGGAAACGACATCGATGGCGCAAACGCCGCATTCGCCACGCTGACAATCCGACATTACATCGAATCCGGCTTCGTTCAATACATCGAGCATCGAACGGTTTTGCGGTACCACGAGTTCGGCGTCGGTATGCTTCAGCCGCACGCGGAATTCCGCCGTGGGAAATAAACCGCTTGATCCAAACGTCTCGAAGCGAAGATCCGAAGGCGTTCGCCCGGCCTCGTTCCAGGCGCGCCGCGCGGCCTCCAGCATCCGCATCGGTCCGCATATGATCGTGATGGCGTCGTCGGGCAGGGCGCGGAAGCTTGCGGGCAAATCGATCTGCGTCCCTTGGTCGCTGGCGTGCACGATCAGGCGGTCGCCGAGCATCGTCGACAGCTCATCGAGATAGGCAGCGTCGGCGTGCGATTTCACCGCATAGTGCAACTGCACGCCGATGTTCCTGCGCTGCAAGGCGCTGGCGATGCCGATGATCGGGGTGATGCCGATACCACCCGCGATCAGGCAATAATTTTGCCGGGCCCAGTCGATGTCGAGCAGCGAGGTCGGATTGGAAATCTCGATCCGCATGCCTGCTTGCAAATTCCACATGCCGCGCGAGCCGCCGCGGCTGTTGGGCGCCAGCCGGACCGCGATGCGATAGAGGTCGCAAGCGCGCTCGCCGACCAGCGAATAGCATCGCCTCATCGGTTGTCCATCGACCAGCACGACAACATTGATGTGACTGCCGATCGGGTAGGGCGCGATCGGCGGTTGGTCGGGACGCAGCACGATTTCGCGGATCGTGGGCGCGACATCGCGGATCGCGTCGACCGTGCACCAGCTCCATTGCTCCGCAAAACGCATGGCGATCCCTTCGGTCTAGTCAGCTGCGGATTTGAGCAAAGCGAGCGCAGGCAGCAGGTCGAGATGGGTGCGATTGCGCAGCGCCAGTCGCAGATTGCGCGCGGCGAGGCGCGAATGTTCCCGCATCACGGCCTCGGCACGGGTGCCCTCGCGATTCTCGATTGCGTCGACCACGATGCGGTGGTGATCCTGCGCGATCAGCAGGATCTGATGGGCTTCCGGCAGCGCCGATTGCGCCATCACGAAGCCGCTCGGCGAAGCGAACGGCAGCGCCGAGACGCGGTCGATCTGCCGGATCAGCGGCGCGCTGCCGGACAGTTCCGTCAGCAGCGCATGGAAGCGCGCGTTCAACGTCACATAGGCAGAGAAGGCTTCCTCGGAGACAGGGTCTTGCCGGACCAGTTGATCGAGGTCGGCGAGGCATTCCTTCAGCGGCTCCAGGTTGCGGGCGCTGGCGCCGCGCTCGGCGGCGAAGCGGGCGGCAAGGCCCTCCAGGGTGCCGCGCAGTTCGATGGAATCCAGGATGTCGCGTTCGGAAAACGCCTTCACCATGAACCCGCCGGACGGAATCGCCTGCAACAGGCCCTCGTCCTCGAGCCGCACCAGTGCCAGCCGCACCGGGGTACGCGACACATGGGTGATGTCGACCGCCTGCAATTCGGAGATGCGCTCGCCGGGCCTCAACTGCCCGGACAGGATCATGTCGCGCAGTGCCAACTGGGCCCGCACGGTCTGGGACACCGAGCGCTCGGAATCGCGTTCGCTCATGATTTATTCCGCCGCCTGCGCGTTGCGCGGCGAGGTCTCTCTGGCGACCATCCGGTCGATCACGCGACGTGCCCACATCGCGCCGGCGTCGATGTTGAGGTTGTAGAAAGTGCGATCCGGGTTTTCGCTGATGGCGCGCTGCTGCGCCTCGAGGATGATTTCATCTTCATGGAAGATGCCGGCTACGCCTTCGCGGATTTCGGTCGTCAGTTTCTGCTCGGTCCGCCGGTGATTGCGCACGAAGGCCCAGAAATAGTGACAGGTGGTTTCGGTCTCCGGGGTCACGGTGTTGAGCACGAAGCCGTTGACGCCTTGCGAGCGGTTGCCTTCGAAGGCGCCGCTGCCGGCGGGCGCAACGCCGACATCGATATTGACGGTGCCGGGGGCCTGGAAATGGATGATCTGCCAGCGGTCGACCGGACCGGGTTTTTGCAATTGCGCGGCCCAGAATGGCGGCGCCTCGATGCCGTGCATCCAGCGCGTCACCGTCACGGCCTTTTCGCCGTGGGTGACTTCGAACGGCGCTTCGGCGACGTGATCGTTGCCGATGCTGGAGCCGTGCACGAAAGTCTCGTGAGTGAGATCCATCAGGTTGTCGACCACCAGGCGATAATCGCATTTGACGTGGATGGTCTTGCCGTCGCCGGCCCAGTCGGGATCGTCGTTCCAGTGCATGTCGGGGACCAGCGCCGGATCGGCCAGCGCCGGGTCGCCCATCCAAAGCCAGACAAAGCGATGCCGCTCCACCACGGGATAAGCGCGCACGCAGGCCGATGGATTTATGGTCTGCTGCGAGGGCATGTAGGTGCAGCGGCCCTGCGCATTGTATTTCAGTCCGTGATAGCCGCAGACCACGGTATCGCCGTCGAGGCGTCCTTTCGACAACGGCACCAGGCGATGCCAGCAGGCGTCTTCCAGAGCGCTGATCTGCCCGTTGGCTTGCCGGTACATCACGACATGCTTGCCGCAGATGGTTCGGGGGAACAGTTCACGCTTGAGATCGACGTCCCAGGCAGCGGCGTACCAAGCGTTGAGTGGGAACGATGCGGGCACGGCTGTGACCTCCGGATATCCGTTCTATGAACTCATTATGTATACATATATCTCGATAATTTGGTATATTTCAAGAAAAAACCTTATTTTCCTTGGAAAATGTATACAGGTATGGCTTTTGTAACAAAAACCGCCCCCTCAAGCCAGGGAGCGGTTCAAAGTCCGGGAAACAGCCCGATCCGCGGGTAAAGGCGCGCTTACACCTCGCGGCGGCTCAGGAACGCCAGCCGTTCGAACAAATGCACGTCCTGCTCGTTTTTCAGGAGTGCGCCGTGCAGCGGCGGAATCAGTTTGCGCGGATCGCGTTCGCGCAACATTTCCGGGGTGATGTCCTCGTTGAGCAGCAGCTTGAGCCAGTCCAGAAGCTCCGAGGTCGAAGGCTTCTTCTTCAGGCCGGGCACTTCCCGCACCTCGAAGAAGATCCGCAGCGCCTCTTCCACCATACGCTTCTTGATGCCGGGGAAATGCACGTCGACGATCTTGTTCATGGTGTCGACGTCGGGGAACTTGATGTAGTGGAAAAAACAACGGCGCAGGAATGCGTCCGGCAGTTCCTTTTCATTGTTCGAGGTGATCATCACGATCGGGCGAATCTTGGCCTTGATGCTCTCACCGGTCTCGTAGACGAAGAACTCCATGCGATCGAGTTCGAGCAGCAGGTCGTTGGGAAACTCGATATCGGCCTTGTCGATTTCGTCGATCAGCAGCACCGGGCGCTTGTCATGGGTGAAGGCTTCCCACAATTTGCCGCGCCTGATGTAGTTGGAGATGTCCGACACCTTGCTGTCGCCGAGCTGGCTGTCGCGCAGCCGCGACACCGCGTCGTATTCGTAAAGCCCTTGCTGGGCCTTGGTGGTGGATTTGATGTGCCAGGTCAGAAGCGGCGCGCCGAGCGCCTTGGCGACTTCCTCGGCAAGCACGGTCTTGCCGGTGCCGGGTTCGCCTTTGATCAACAGCGGGCGTTCGAGCACGATCGAGGCGTTGACGGCGATCTTGAGGTCATCGGTGGCGACGTAGTCCTTGGTACCGGTAAATTTCATCGAGGTGTTGCCTTATTGTTTGTTCTTGAGCGCATCGATGCGCCTCGGTCCGAACAGGCGACGACCGCCGGATCGGCGGTCGTCGCGGAGATGAAGTTTTCAGTCAGGCGCGTCTGACCAGCGAGAGGATGACGAGCACGATCACCGCGCCGACCGTGGCGTCGATGATTTGGCCGAGCGTGCCCGCGGCGAGTACGACGCCGAGCCGCGGCAGCAGCCAACCGGCCACCAGCGCGCCGATGATGCCGACCACGATGTTTCCGATCAGCCCAAAACCGGCGCCGCGCACGATCAGCCCGGCGAGCCAGCCGGCGATCGCGCCGATCACGAGTGCCGCTAAAATACCCATTAAGTATGCCCCGTTCAAAGCCCTTGGTCGGGCAATTCTAGTTGAAAAACCCGGCAGGTCTAGGCCTGCCGGTCCGGGGATGACTGAGGGATGGCTGCAGGACGACGAGAGGGAGCCCCTTGACGTACGGGGTTCGACGGGCAATCTGTACGCCATGTTCCTGCAATTCTTTACATCGCTGCGCGATGCCCAGGTCCCCGTGACCTTGCGCGAATATCTGACGCTGATGGAAGCGCTCGACGCCGACCTCGCCGAGCAGACCGTCGAGAATTTTTACTATCTGTCGCGCGCCGCGCTGGTAAAGGACGAGCGCAATCTCGACAAGTTCGATCGCGTGTTCGGCACCGTGTTCAAGGGGCTGGAAAGCCTGCTCGATGCGATGGAGAAGGCGGACATTCCAGCCGAATGGCTCAAGAAGCTCGCGGAAAAATACCTCACCGAGGAAGAGAAGAAGCAGATCGAGGCGCTGGGCTGGGACAAGCTCATGGAGACGTTGCGCGAGCGGCTGAAGGAACAGAAGGGCCGGCATCAGGGCGGCAACAAGTGGATCGGCACCGCCGGCACCTCGCCATTCGGTGCCGAAGGCTACAATCCCGAGGGCATCCGCATCGGCCAGGAGAAGAACCGCAACAATCGCGCGGTGAAGGTCTGGGACAAGCGCGAATTTAGAGATCTCGACGGCAATGTCGAGCTCGGCATTCGCAACATCAAGATCGCGCTGCGGCGGTTGCGCAAATTCGCCCGCACTGGTGCGCCCGACGAACTCGACCTCGACACCACCATCAAGGAAACCGCCAACCACGGCTATCTCGATGTGCACATGCGCCCCGAGCGGCGCAACGCGGTCAAGGTGCTGGTGTTCTTCGACATCGGCGGCTCGATGGATTCGCATATCGAGCAGGTCGAGGAGCTGTTCTCCGCCGCCAAGAGCGAATTCAAGCACATGGAATATTTCTACTTCCACAATTGCCTTTATGAAGGCGTCTGGAAGCAGAACAAGCGGCGCTTCACCGACCGCACTCCGACCTGGGACGTGCTGCATAAATACCCGCACGACTACAAAGTGGTGTTTGTCGGCGACGCCTCGATGTCGCCGTATGAAGTGATGGTGCCGGGCGGCTCGGTCGAGCATGTCAATGAAGAGGCCGGATCGGTCTGGCTCGATCGCATCACCCGGACCTATGCACATGCGGTGTGGCTCAATCCGGTAGCGCAGAAACACTGGGATTATTCGGAATCCACCACCATCATTCGCCGGTTGTTTTCGGACCGCATGTTCCCGATCACGATCGAAGGTCTCGAAGGCGCGATGAAGGAATTGGTGCGCTAGAAGTAGACGCGACCGCCGTCGTTCGACGCCAACAATTCGAAGGGAGAAAAATGCCCCAGGCCATCCATCGCGGTATCAAATCCCTGATCGACGAAGCCAATGCCGAGATCGAGACGGTGAGTGCTGCGGATGCGATCAAGGCGGCGCAAAGCCCCGACGTCGTGATCGTCGATATCCGTGACCCCCGCGAGATCGAGCGCGACGGCAAAATTCCGGGCGCGTTCTCCTGTACCCGCGGCATGCTGGAATTCTGGATCGATCCGGCGAGCCCCTATGCCAAGCCGATCTTTCAGGAAGACAAGAAATTCATCTTCCATTGCGCCGGCGGCATGCGCTCGGCGCTCGCGGCCAAGACCGCGCAGGACATGGGCCTGAAGCCGGTCGCGCATATGGGCGGCGGCTTTGCCGCCTGGCGCGACGCCGGCGGTGCGATCGAGAAGTGGGAGCCGAAGAAGAAGGGTTAGATCAATCGTCACACGCGGGCTTGACCCGCGTGTCCATCGCTTCAGAGGGATGGATTGCCGGATCAAGTCCGGCAATGACGTCTCAGGGAAATGCCGGGAGCTACACGCATGACCACCGCCACCGACGATCCGCTGGTCACCACGGACTGGCTCTCCGCCCATCTCGACGATCCCAAGGTCAAGGTGATCGATGCGTCGTTCAAGCTGCCGGGCGTGTTGCCGCTGCCGATCGACGATTATCTCGCCGCCCATATTCCGGGCGCGGTGTTTTTCGATGTCGACGCGATCTCGAACCACAACAATCCGCGACCGCATATGTTTCCCGACGCGGCGCAGTTCGCGCGTGACATCGCAGCGCTTGGTATTTCCTCCGGCGATACCGTGGTCGCCTATGATTCCGGCGGTTGGGTTGCCGCGCCCCGGGCGTGGTGGATGTTCCTGTCGTTCGGCCATCCCAACATCAAGGTGCTGGATGGCGGCCTGAAGAAATGGACGCGCGAGGGACGCCCGACCCATTCCGGCAAGATCACGCCGAAGCCGGGAAAATTCACGGCCAAACTCGATCCAGGCGCCATCCGCAGTCAACAGCAGGTCGAGGCCAATATCGAGACGCGTGCCGAGCAAGTGGTCGATGCGCGCCCGCGCGGGCGTTTCGAAGGTACCGTCCCGGAGCCACGGCCGGAGTCCCGCTCCGGCCACATACCGGGCAGCCGCAGCGTGCCCTATGCCGGATTGTTCGACGCGGAGACCGGCGCGATGAAGCCGCTCGATGCGTTGCGCCAGGCGTTCACGGGCTCCGGCGTCGACCTGACAAAACCGATCGTGACCAGCTGCGGCTCCGGCGTCTCCGCACTGGTGCTGACGTTGGCGCTTTATCGCCTCGGCGTGCGCGGTACCGCGCTGTACGACGGTTCATGGTCCGAATGGGGTCTGCCGGACGGGCCACCGATCGCCACCGGCCCGGCCTGATCTAATCGGGCGGGTTTAATCCGGCAGGTCTGAGGAGTCCGTTCAGCGCGTGGTGGTGGCGACCGGCTGACCGAATGGATCGAGCTGCGTCGTTTGCCTTACCAGAGGGCGCACGACGATCCGGGGGCGCCGGGCTTCGCGCCGGGCGCGCTGGCGCTTCTTGACGGCGCTATCGTCGGATTTTGCGCTATCGGGCTTTGTCTTGGATGGCTCGATCGTCACCGGCGGGCCGCCCAGCGTGGCAATCCTGGTCGAGATGCCGTTGGGGTCTACCGGGATCGGCGCGCTCGCTGGTTCAGGAGCAGCTTGAGGCGCGGCATGTTCGGTCGAGGCTTGTTCGTGAGAGGCTTCAGCAATTTCGACGGCGGGAGCGGGAGCAGCCTCGCTTGTCGGCTGCTGCGCGGTCGTGGTCGGGTCACCGGCCGCCGGCGCATCGGTTGCGGCCTGCGGTGGAGTTTCCGTGACCGCGGCTTCGGGCATCGCGGCTTCCGGTCGGGCCGTCTGTTTGGTCGTCTCTTGTGGCGATGATTCCACCGCCGGCAGTGCGGCGATCTTTTCCGGCGCGGAGGCAGGCTCGGTTGCGACGGTCGCGGTTTGATCGACCGATGCGGTCGCCGGCGCGGCGTCCGAGGCCGGCTGGTCGGCCTTCAGTATTTCCTTCGGTGTTTCCTTGGGTGTTTCCTTGGGCGTGTCTTTAGGCGGGTCGTCGACGCGCAACATGGCCAGCACCGGCTGTGAGCCCGGTTGTGCGGCCGGGCGGCTTTGCGCAAACCGGGTTTCGGGGGGCGGCTGCCAGGAGGGCGTGCTGGCAAACTCCTCGTGCGCGGTACGAAGCAACGCCGCGGCGCCGAACCCGAAGACCAGGACCGACATCGACAGCACGATCGCAGCGAACAGAAAACGAAAACCGGGAAGCATGGACGCCAAGTTCCGCTTCGCGAGATAAGCGAAGGCCTTTGAGCTGTCGGGAACGCGGTGATGACCGAAGGGTCGCCCTCAACCACGCAACCGGCACGGCCAGCGCGCAGCGAATCAGGATAATCAGAGGATAGCGTAACGCCTTCGCGGCGTTTGTTAAAAATGATCGGGGCTAATCCCCGGCCGGCCGGTCCGCGAAGCTTTGCTGAATGGTGCGGCTTGATGGCAACGGTGATGCCGGGAACATCACAAATGCCGGAACCTGCTGCGAATTAAGCTGATTTGTCTTGAATGCGCCGCTATCTTCGGTCAATTGCCTTAACGATCCGGTGTCGGCTTGGGGACTATACAAGAGCGATGATGATCAGACACATTTTGACGGTTTGTGCCGTCGCGGCGGCGGGCGCGGCGGCGACTTCGCTCGCCGAGGCTCAGAGCTATCCGGTTCCCCCCGGCGCGGTCTATTCACCCTATCCGCCCGCCGGCGGCCCGCCCAGCTATCGCCGCGGCGCCCCCGATTTCGACGCGCTCGATGAAGAGGACGAGGGGCCGGCCCCGCTGCCGCCGCCCGGCCCGGTGATGTCACCGGATGATCCGCGCTATGGCCGCCCGATGGGCGCTCCGCCGGCTTATTCCGACCGCAGCGTGCCGACCGGTCCGGTGATGTCGCCTGATGACCCGCGTTATGGCCGTCCGGCTGGACCGCCCCCGGTGATCTATTCAAACGGCGGCAATGGCGGCCCGCCGCCGGCCAACGACGGTTTGCGTCCCCCTAGCGGTGTCACCGGCTCGGTCGAGCAGGCTCCCGTGGGCGCCGACGGCAAGCCGATGGTGATGTCCGCGCTGCCCGCCGATGAACAGCCCGAAACCGGTCCGGCGCAGCTCGCGCCAAACCTGCGTCGGCAGGAAGTCGCGTTCCCGACCAAGGAGCCGGCTGGGACGCTGGTCGTCGATACCCCGAACACCTACCTCTATTACGTGCTGGGTGGCGGACGCGCGATCCGCTACGGCGTCCGTGTCGGCCGCGATGGTTTCACCTGGACCGGGGTGCAGAAGATCACCCGCAAGGCCGAGTGGCCGGATTGGCATCCGCCGCCGGAGATGATCGACCGCCAGCCCTATCTGCCGCGCTTCATGGCGGGCGGCCCGGGCAATCCGCTTGGCGCACGCGCGATGTATCTGGGTTCGACCGTGTACCGGATCCACGGCACCAACCAACCCTCGACCATCGGTAAGTTCGTCTCGTCGGGCTGCATCGGCATGCTGAACGATGACGTCTCGGACCTGTTCGATCGCGTCAAGGTCGGCACCCGCGTGGTCGTGATGCCCGGCAACCCGCCGGCTGCATTGGCCTCGGCGCAGGCGGTGCCCGGACCGAACGCCGGTGGGCCGGCATATAGCGGGCCGTCAGGGCCTGTCCCGGGCGGCGTTCAGCCAACCGTGGTGCCGCCGCTGCCCGCGCCGGTTACGGTGCGGTAGCAGCCCTCGCAATCTCGCTTGTCCTGCACATAAGCGTTCAGGACAGGCGGTGGTTGTCGTAGCGGTCGTGCAAATTCCTGATCGCATCGCGCATTTTTTCCCGCAATTCAGGCGGACCGAGCACTTCGGCGTCGATGCCAAAACGCAGCAATTGGCTTGTCGCCTGCCATAACGATCCGACCGGCATGACCACGGTGCGATAGCCGTCCGCGTCGGCCTCTCCGATTTCGGTCAGTGCGCTCACAAATGTCGACGTCAGCGGCTCCAGCATCTTGAAGCCAATTGGCGACAGGCGGACCGTGGCCCGATTTGGGTGCAGCTTGTTTTCCAGCCGCTCGATGCTCTGCGTCCAATACGATTCCAGATTGAAGTCCGCAGGCCGCTCGAACGTATCGTCCAGTACTCTCAGCTCGCGGACCCTGGCGATCCGGTACGTTCGGGCGCTATTGCCGACCAGCCCCACGAGATACCAAGCCCCGCTCTTGAGCACGAGGCCGAGCGGCGCCACCGTTCGGGATGTCTCGGCTTTCCAGCTGCGATAGCGAATTTCGATCAGCAACTGGTTCCAGACTGCGACGGCGATTTCTTGCAGGTAGGGCGGCAGCTCCTTTTCATAGAACCAGCCGGGCGCATCGAGATGAAAGCATACCCGCGTCCGTTCGGCGGCGGCTCGCATGTCGATGGGCAGCGCTGCGGTGAGCTTGAGCTGGGCTGCGGCCATGACCGAGCCAAGGCCGAGCGCGGCCGCAGGTCCAGCCAGGCCGGCGAAGGACAAGCTTCGCGCCTCCTCGAGCGATAGGCCGTTGAGACGGGTCCGGTATCCCTCGAGCAGGCGATATCCGCCCGTCGAACCACGGTCGCTGTAGACCGGCACGCCCGAGGCGCTCAGGGCGTCGATGTCCCGGTAGATGGTTCGAAGCGACACCTCGCATTGGTCGGCGAGCGCCTGCGCCGTCACGCGTCCGCGGGCTTGCAGGGTCATCAGGATCGACAAAAGGCGGCTGGCGCGCATCGGGATAATCTAATCCAACCTGACAAAAGATGACAGGTATGGGGCGCTAGGGTGGGTCCGATACCAAGACCAGTCCAACGATCAATCCAGGAGCTCGTGATGACGGATGCCGACACCATCACCCTTTTTCATTCTCCCCAATCGCGTTCCTCCGGTGCGCTGACCCTCCTCGAAGAACTCGGAGCCCCCAACCAACTTCACGTCCTGAACATGAAGGCGGGCGAGCAACGGCGCCCGGAATATTTAGCAATTAATCCGCTCGGCAAGGTTCCCGCGATCCTGCATCGTGGCGAACTGGTCACGGAACAGGTGGCAATCTTCATCTACCTGGCGGATTTGTTTCCTGCTGCCGGATTCGCTCCGGTCATCGGGGATACCCGGCGCGGCGCCTATCTGCGCTGGCTGATCTATTATGCCTCGTGCTACGAGCCCGCGTTGGTCGATCGCGCCATGCAGCGCGAACCCGCGCCGCACGCCACTTCTCCCTATGGGACGTTCGACACGATGCTTGAAACCATCGTTAGCCAGATCAGGGACCAGCCCTATTTGCTAGGCGACACGATTTCGGCCGCTGACATTCTCTGGGGCAATGCGTTGAACTGGGGCGTGATGTTCAAACTGGTGCCCGAAGAGAAGGCCGTCATCGATTATGTCGCCCGGATCGTGCAGCGGCCAGCCGCGATCAAGGTGACGTCGATGGATGCCGAGCTAGCGGCCGAGCACCAGAAGGCCCTCGGCTAGCCGGTTGGATCAGGCCAGCTTCCGCAATATGTCGCCCTTGAACCAGGCGTCGATGCCTTCGACCATCTGGCGGTAGTGGTTGCTGAAGCTTTCCTGGGTGACGTAGCCGAGATGCGGCGTCAGCACGATGTTGTCGAGCTTGCGGAACGGGTTATCGACCGGCAGCGGCTCGACCGAGAACACGTCGATCGCGGCGCCTGCGATTTGGCGCTGCTGCAGCGTCTTGAGCAGGGCCGCTTCATCGACGATCGGTCCGCGCGCGGTGTTGACGAGGTAGGATGTCGGCTTCATGCGCGCCAGATCGTCGGTGCCGACCAGTCCGCGCGAGCGTTGGCTGAGCACGACATGAACGGTGATGATGTCGGCGGTCGAGAACAGCTCTTCCTTGGTAGCGTAACCGACGCCGGCCTCCTTGCAGCGCTCCGGCGTCAGGTTTGGGCTCCAGGCGATCACGTTCATGCCGAACGCCTGCGCCAGTTTCGACACCTTGGTGCCGAGCTTGCCGAGGCCGACCACGCCCAGCGTTTTGCCTTCGATCTCGATGCCGACGAATTTCTGCAACGGCTCGCCGGCGTGCATCCGTGCGTTCTCGCGGCCGATGTTGCGGGTCAGTTCCAGGATCAGGCCCATGGTCAGCGGCGCAGTGGGATCGCGCGCCCATTGGGTCCCGCACAGCACCACGCCATGGTCCTTGGCGGCTTCGATGTCGATCGCGGCGTTGCGCATCCCCGACGTGATCAGGAGCTTCAGCTTGGGCAAAGCGGCGAACAGCGCCCGCGGAAACGGCGTCCGCTCGCGCATCGCACAGATGATCTCGAAATCCTTCAGCGCGTCGGCGGCGGCCTCGGTCGAGGCGAACGGCTGGTTGAAGACCGTGATGTCGACGCGATCCTCGATTTTGGACCAGTCGGCGATCTCCAGGGTCAGATTGAGATAGTCGTCGAGAATGGCACAGCGCAGCCGCGTCATGGCGAAATCCGTTCATGGCGATGATGACGGCGGCAAACCGGCCGCCTTAGGAAGCGCCATGGTCGCGCGCAATATCTCTGCGTGCAAGCGTCGGCGGCTTAAAAAGCGGCAGCGATGACGAAAACGTCAGCGGGCGATCAGGCGGGTTGACGTGCCTTGCCAAGCGCCTTGGCGGCGCGGATTTCCGCGACCATCGATTGGACCGCGGGCGACAGTACCGCATGCTTGGCGCGGCAGGCCGGTCCGGGTCCGCGCATATAATGCAGTTCCGGCCGGTAGGGATCGAAGGCCCGGGCAAAGAACTGCCGCCAGAAGCCGCGGATCGCGGCATAAGGCTTGTCCTGAGCGTCACGGCCGGACGCCGGGGAAGAAATGGACGCGGAAACGATGCTTGCCAAGATACCTGCCATGACGTGGCCCCGCTGTTTCGCGCGCGGCTTCTGCCGCCGCGATGCGCCTGTTTCGGCGCTGGGAACGAGTTTTGGCCTGATTTATTAAAAGAAGGTTTCAATTGTCGTGATCCAGGGCACACATGGTGACGGACCCGTAATGATCCGTGGTGAACGGATCGAAAACGAAGCGCCACGGTTGCCCTTTGGGGGCCGCGCCGCTACATCAGCGGGCAGCAAATTTCCATAAATGCAACGGTTTCAGGGATCGCGATGGCTCGCCAGTTCGTCTATTTCATGCAGGGTCTGACCAAGAGCTACCCGACCCGCAAGGTGCTCGATAACGTCCATCTGTCGTTCTACCCCGACGCCAAGATCGGCGTGCTCGGCGTCAACGGCTCCGGCAAATCGACGCTGCTGCGGATCATGGCCGGCCTCGACAAGGAATATAACGGCGAAGCCTGGGTCGCCGAGGGCGCCCGGGTCGGCTACCTCGAGCAGGAGCCGCAACTCGACGCCAGCAAGACCGTGCGCGAGAACGTGATGCTGGGCGTCGCCAAGCAAAAGGCGATCCTCGACCGCTACAACGAACTGGCGATGAACTATTCGGAGGAAACCGCCGACGAGATGACCAAATTGCAGGACGAGATCGAGGCCCAGGGCCTCTGGGATCTCGACAGCAAGGTCGACCAGGCGATGGACGCGCTGCGCTGTCCGCCCGACGATTCCGATGTGACAAAACTCTCCGGCGGTGAGCGCCGCCGCGTCGCGCTCTGCAAGCTGCTGCTCGATCAGCCCGAACTGCTGCTGCTCGATGAGCCGACCAACCATCTCGACGCCGAATCGGTGTCTTGGCTGGAAGGCCATTTACGCAACTATCCCGGCGCGATCCTGATCGTGACCCATGACCGCTACTTCCTCGACAATGTCACGAGCTGGATTCTCGAACTCGATCGCGGCAAGGGCATTCCCTACGAGGGCAATTATTCGGCGTGGCTGGTGCAGAAGCAGAAGCGTCTCGCCCAGGAAGGCCGCGAGGACGTCGCGCATCAGAAAACGCTGTTGCGCGAACAGGAATGGATCGCCTCCTCGCCAAAGGCGCGCCAGGCCAAGTCCAAGGCGCGCTACCAGCGTTACGAAGAGCTGTTGAAGCAGGCCAGCGATAAGCAGACCCAGGGCGCACAGATCACGATTCCGGTGGCCGAGCGCCTCGGCCAGAACGTGGTCGACTTTGAAGGCCTCAGCAAAGGCTTCGGTGACCGCATGCTGATCGACGATCTCACCTTCAAGCTGCCGCCGGGTGGCATCGTCGGCGTGATCGGCCCCAACGGCGCCGGCAAGACCACGCTGTTCCGGATGATCACCAAGCAGGAGACGCCCGACAAGGGCGAGATCACCGTCGGCGAAAGCGTGCATCTCGGTTATGTCGACCAGTCGCGCGACGATCTCGACGGCAAGAAAAACGTCTGGGAGGAAATCTCCGGCGGCAACGAACTGATCCTGCTCGGCAAGAAGGAAGTGAACTCGCGCGGCTATTGCTCGTCGTTCAACTTCAAGGGCGCCGACCAGCAGAAGAAGGTCGGCTCCCTGTCGGGCGGTGAACGCAACCGGGTGCACCTCGCCAAGATGCTCAAGTCCGGCGCCAATGTGCTGCTGCTCGACGAACCGACCAACGACCTCGACGTCGATACGCTGCGCGCGCTGGAAGAGGCGCTGGAGGATTTTGCGGGTTGCGCCGTGATCATCAGCCATGACCGCTGGTTCCTCGACCGCATCGCCACGCATATTCTGGCGTTCGAGGGCGAAAGCCATGTCGAATGGTTCGAAGGCAATTTCCAGGACTACGAAAAAGACAAGATGCGTAGGCTCGGGCAGGACGCGATCATCCCGCACCGGGTGAAGTACAAGAAACTGACGCGATAGGCACAGGAGCCGGGCATGGCTGACTGGAGCGCAGAGCAATATCTCAAATTCGAGGACGAGCGGACGCGCCCGTCGCGTGATCTGTTGGTTCAAATTCCGGTCGCGGATGCCCGCAGGGTAGTCGATATCGGCTGCGGCCCGGGAAATTCGACCGAGCTTCTGGTCAAGCGCTGGCCGCAGGCGGCGGTGACCGGCATCGACACCTCGGCCGACATGCTGCGGCAGGCGCGTGAACGTCTGCCGGCCCAGAAGTTCATCGAAGCCAATGTCGCGCACTGGATGCCGCCGGAAAACACCGACGTCTTGTTCGCCAATGCGATCTTTCAATGGGTGCCGGGCCATCTCAGGCAATTGCAGCGGCTAACCGGCGCATTGCCGCGGGGCGGCGTGCTCGCGGTGCAGATGCCGGACAATCTCGACGAACCGGTCCATGTCCTGATGCGGGATGTCGCGCAATCCGGGCCGTGGCGCGAACAGCTCGCCGAGAAGGCGCGGGTTCGCGACGCGCTGCCGGCGCCGGGCGGCTATTACGACGCCTTGGGCCCGCTCTGCACGCGGCTCGATATCTGGCACACGATTTATAACCACGTGCTGGACGATGCCGCCGCGGTGGTGGAATGGGTCAAGGGGACTGGCCTGCGGCCATTCCTCGATCCGCTGGAAGCGCCCGAGCGCAAGCAATATATCACCGAATATTCCGCACGCATCGCGGCCGCCTATCCGCCGCAGGCGGACGGCAAGGTGCTGTTGCGGTTTCCGCGGATTTTCATCGTGGCGGTGAAGTAGGCGAGACCCGTCTTCAGTCTAGCGGCTGTCGCAACCCATGCAACGCGTGAGATTTATGAACGCTCTCAATCGGACGCTGATCGCGGCAGTGATGGTGGCGATGGCGTGCGGCTCATCGACAGCCTTCGCCGCCGACGCCGGCTTCACCCAGTTCATCGCCTCGCTGTGGCCGGAGGCGCAGGCCGCCGGGGTGTCGCGCGCGACGTTCGACAGCCAAACCCGCGGTCTCGAGCCGGATTACAAATTGCCCGATCTGATCCTGCCGGGGCGCCCTGCCACCGGCGCGCCGTCGCAGGCCGAGTTCGTGCAGGTGCCGGCGGATTATCTCAAGGAAGCGAGCATCGCGCGGCTGGCCGAAGAGGGGCAGCGGCTGATGCAGCAATATCACGACGCGCTTGCCGGGATCGAGAAGCGCTTCGGCGTGCCGCCCAGCATCGTACTGGCGATTTGGGGCCGTGAAACCGATTACGGCCGCTACAAGGAGCCCTACGATGCGCTCCGTGTGATGGCAACGCAGGCCTATGTCGGACGGCGCAAGGATCAGTATCGCAACGAATTTATCCTGGCGCTGAAGATCCTCGGCGATGGCGAGGTGAAGCGCCCGGACATGCGTGCATCCTGGGCCGGCGCCACCGGCCTCACCCAGTTCCTGCCGTCGGAATTTTATCAGCACGCGGTCGATTTCGATGGCGACGGCCGCCGCGACATCTGGAATTCGGTGCCGGACGCGCTCGCCTCCGCCGCGAAGCAATTGGTCAACAAGGGATGGCAGCCCGGCCTGCGCTGGGCCTATGAGGTGCAGGCGCCGGCCAATGCCGATTGCACGATGGGCGTACCCGAGGTGACAAAGCCGATCGGCGATTGGCTGCGCGCAGGCTTCGTGCCGGTGCGCGGGCAAAAGCTTAGCGCCGACGAACAGGCCCAGCCGGCGTCGCTGCTGCAGCCGGAAGGCATTTTTGGCCCGGCGTTTCTGACCACGAAGAATTATTTCGTCATCAAGGAATATAATTTTTCGGATCTCTACGTGCTGTATGTCGGTCATCTCAGCGACCGCATGACCAATCCGCAACCGTTCGCGACGCCATGGTCGGCCTCGACGCAATTGCGCACCGCCGACGTCGAAGCGATGCAGCGTCAGCTCACGCGCCTTGGCCTTTACAAGGACAAGCTCGACGGCAAGGCCGGGATGCAGACCCGCGCGGCGCTCGGCGCTTATCAGAAATCGGCGGGGCTGAAGGTGGATTGCTGGCCGAGCGAAACGGTATTGCGTTCGATGAGCGCGGCGCATTAGCGGGAGTGTGAGCGTTTCCCGGATGCCGCGCAGCACGCCGCGCTTGTAGCCCGGATGAGCGCAGCGACATCCGGGTCGACGTGGTTTCCCGGATATCGCTGTGCTCATCCGGGCTACAAGAAAAAACCCGGCTGAAATCTCAGCCGGGTTTCGAAATCAAAGCGCGACAGTTGCCGCGTCGGTCAGCTTAGTTGCAGACCTCGACGCGACGGAAGCGCCAGTTATAGCCATCCCAGTAGCGCTCACGGACGAAACGGCAGGGCGGGGGAGGAGCGTCTTCCACATACACCGGGCCGCCATAGGCCGGACGGCTGGCGGCAATCGCGCCGCCGACAATCGCGCCGCCGATCAGGCCGCCGGCAACCGCCGCGCCAAGGCCGCGCTGCGCGCTTGCGGGGGTCGTCACGAGCGAACCAGCCACGGTTGCGACCGCGACGATGGCAGCAAATGTCATCTTCATGTCTAGGGCTCTCCTGGAGATGGCGCCTTACGCGAGCGCCGGGTTTAAAGTGACTCATACGCCGTATTCGACGCTGGCCGTCTCGCTAAAAAGCGCACAACAGTCAATCGGAAGTATACGTGGCGGGGCTGATGAGCCAAAAAAAAGGTTTTTTCAGGCCAAAAATTAGAGACACCCCCGGAAACATGCCATTTCCGGGGATATCGGCGTTGATTTAATGAAGGTGAACGGCTTAGCCGCAAATCCTGACGTTGCGAATCCGCCAGCCGTAGCCGTCCCAGAAACGCTGCCGCTGCCAGTAGCAACCGGGAGCGGCGACATAGGCCGGCCCGCCGCCGTAATAGCCATAACCGGGGCCATAGCCGTAGCCGGGCCCATAGTAGCCGGGGCCGGCAGCAACCGCGCCGCCGACAATGGCGCCGCCGATGAGGCCGCCTGCGATGGCCGCGCCGAGGTAGCGCTGCGCATGGGCCGGCGCGGGCGCCACGATGGTCGAAAGCGCCAAGGTGGAAACGGCCGCAAGGGCCAGCAATGTCTTCTTCATGACTTCACCTTTTCTCACTGAGCAAGGACAACGATTATAGCGTTTTGTCACGACGAAAGTTTCACATTCTTTTTGAATGATCAATGAACGGGACCGCCACATTTAGCGACTAATCGCAGCAGGCGCGGGGCTTTTTTGCGATGCATAACACGGTTTGTTTCCGGCTGTTTCCCCGCCGTCTGGGTCGATGCACCGCGTGACGGACGCGATGACAATTTTCGGAATTGCGGTCGGTGTAACGGCGCTGCTCTGTTACGTGGTGGTCAGGCAATCGCAGAACCGCCGCGTGAATCGCACATCATCCGGCGATAGCTCGGGGTCGGCCGATACCGGCTATGACACCCGTGATAGCGGACACCACCATCATGGCGCGAGCGCTGATCATTCGGGATCCGATCATTCCGGCCCCTCCGGCGATTCAGGCGGTGGCGATAGCTCCGGCGGTGGTGACGGCGGCGGCGGTGATGGAGGAGGTGGCGACGGCGGTGGTGGTGGCAGCGATTAGGGCTGTCCCTGCGAACAGGATGGTGCGCGTTTGTGCCTGCGCCGCAGTTACTTTTAGACTTATTCTAGATCGTAGTGGCCAGTTTGGAATTGCTTGAAATCGGGCTTTTTCCTTTTGCATCCCGCCGCGCTCTTCAATATCTCATCTAGTACCGCGTCACCGAATGAGCCCTTGATTTTCATGATTGTTTGTTCCTGTAACGTCCTGACCGACCATGACGTCCGCAGCGCGGTCAATGGTACGGATGACCTTCCCCGGAATGCCAAGCAGATCTACGGCTGCCTCGGCTGCAGTGCGGAATGTGGCCGGTGCGCGCGCACCATCAAGGCCATCATTGACGACGCGCTGGGGGCCTGCGCCAAGGCCTGCTGCTCGGGCTGCCCGCACAGCGGCGCGCATGCCGATTCCCATACTTACGACCTCACGGCCCTCACGGCGGCGGCCTGACAACTTCCTAATTTATTGAATCTTCAGGCCCTTTTGTCGCTCCGGCAAAAGGGTTGCTCTTGCTCGTAATCTCATTTAGAAGCATTCTAAATTAAGCGACGAGGCCGATCTTGGCCTCAAAACCGGAGCGTTATCATGCAGGGCGACCCAAAAGTCATCGACTACCTCAACAAGGGTCTGCGCAGCGAGCTCACCGCCATCAACCAGTATTGGCTGCACTACCGGCTACTGAACAATTGGGGCCTGCTGGAGATGGCCAAGGTCTGGCGCAAGGAATCCATCGAGGAGATGGAGCACGCCGACAAGATCACCGACCGGATCCTGTTCCTCGACGGCTTTCCCAACATGCAGGTGCTCGATCCCTTGCGGATCGGCCAGAACGTCAAGGAAATCATCGACTGCGACCTGGCCTCCGAAATCGCTGCCCGCGCGCTGTACCAGGAAGCGGCGACCTACTGCCACGGCGTCAAGGATTACGTCACCCGCGATCTGTTCGAACGCCTGATGAAGGACGAGGAAGAGCACATCGATTTCCTCGAAACCCAGCTCGATCTGATCCAGCGTGTCGGCCTTGAGCTGTACACCCAGAAACACATCGGTGGCCTCAAGAGCGAGGACTGACGCGGTATTTTGTCATAGCCGGGCAGAAGCGCGTCTTCGCGCTTCCGCCGGGCATGACCGAGAAGGGCGCGTTTTCAGCTCTGTAATTTACAGCTGCGTCTTGTAGCGCTCATAGACCACGTCCTGGCCTTCCGGCTCGCCGAGGCTGGTTTGATCGTGGATCACCTGGCTGATGCTCGGCATCACCGAACGTTCGACCCGCTCGGTCGACCATAATTTCGAGCGCATCAGCGCCTTGCCGCAATGAAAATAGACCTCGCTCACGTCGATCCGCAGCACCGCACGCGGTGGCTTGCCGAACTCGACCATCGAGGCCAACAGATCCGGATCGGCCGACACCTTGCCCTTGCCGCCGACGCGCAAGGTCTCGTCGATGCCGGGCACGAAGAACACCAGATGCACGAAGCCTGAGCCCTCGACGATGTTGCGAAAACTGTCGATCCGGTTGTTGCCGGAACGGTCCGGCATCAGCAGCGTGTTCGGACCGGCGATGCTGACAAAGCCCGGATTGCCGCCGCGCGGTGATGCATCGACGCTGCCGTCGGCGCCGGATGTCGCCAGCACGCAGAACGGCGACATCTCGATGAATTTTGCGGAATGGCGATCGATCGCCGGTCGCGCCTTCGCCAGCACGCGCGGCGTCGGCGCCGGGTAGATCGAGGCGAGGTCACATGCGGCAAGATCGGTCAAGGGCGGTCTCCGGGAAGAAGGCGTCGTGACCTCTCCAGCTTACATCGCAGCGGCCGTCATCGCAATGTCACGGCGGCCGCCGTCTATCGCTTGCGCCACGGCCAGTCGATCACCCCGGCGCAATACAGTGCCCACCAGACGATGATGGGCTGAAACGCCAGGCGCGGCCCGTGATAATACCAAGAGTTGGTGATATGCGGCAGTTCGATGCCGTCGATTGCATGCTTGAAATTGGCCGGCCACACGCAGATCGCATAGGCGGCGAACGCCACGCCTGCCCACCAGCGCAGCGGCGTCGTCACGAGGGCGACCGCGCCCGCAAGCTCGCACAGCCCGGTGACGAAGATGATTTGCGGCGCGAACGGCACCCATGACGGCGTAATCGCGAGCAACGCATCCGGCGCCAATAGATGCGCCATTCCGGCTGCCGCGAAAAACGCGGCGAGAACCCAGCGCATGATCGCGCGGGGAACGGCGGAACGATCGGGCTGGTGGTCGGAAGGCATTCCCGGCAGTAGCATCTGCGGCGCGGTTGCGCCATCCGCTCAACTGACAAAACTCACACCGCGTCGGCCGGCACGAAGCAAGAGATGATGATGCCGCCGCGATGGTGCACGTACCACACCACGGCTTCGCCGACCGGATTGCCGCGGTCGCGGATGATGGCGTGGTCCGGCACCGGCATCCATTCGCCTTCGATTGGCACCCAATAGGCGCCGCCGCGAAAATCATATTCGGTGCGATGACCGTCGGCGATGTCGCAACAGGGCACACCGTTCGGCGCCACCACGCCTTTGAACCAGGCGCGGATGTCCGGCGGCACGTTTTCATATTGTCCGTTGTCGAAGGCGAACGCCGCGCCCGTCAGCGCGGATAACCACGCGAGCAACGCGATCTGCGCGAACCGTCGCATGCGACCCTCCATAGGGTTCGTTTCTTGTCGGGGCGTACTAAATTTGCGCCACGAATCGCATGATTGAACGCGAAGTGGCTGCGGCTGTCGTGCGGAAAAAATGAGCGATGCGCGGCCGCAGCGAATTGATGCGGTGCGAAGATCGGCGCTTGCTGTTCGGCGTGACGTTGCGCCTTGCGAGCCTCAGCGCGCCTCACATCGTGCGTTGCGGCGCGGTCTGCAGCAATTCCCGCAACTGGCTTGCGTAGAATTTTGCGTTACCGGTGGTGAGATGACCGCGGGTCTCGGTGCTCGCCGGGACGAGATATAGCCGGCCGTTCCTGATGCGCTGGATCGCCGCATCCGTGACGCCGGTCTCCGGCGGATTGCGCTCATCGTCGGCCGCGTTGATCGCGAGCAGCGTCGCCTGGATTTTTTCCATCTCGGCGGCGGCATCGTAATCATGCGAGGCCTCCCACTGATAGATGTAGTCGTTGGCATCGGCGGTAACAGGCAAAGCCAGTTGATCGTCGACCAACTTGTCGGCCTGCGCTGCGGTCGGCGCCTGCATCTGATAGGCCAAGGTGCCGCCGGCCGATGCAAACCGGTAAGCGCTGATGGCATATTTCATCATGCGCGGCTGCGTGGTGTATCGGCCCTCGTTATAATCGGGATCGTTGCGGATGGTTTCGATCATCATCCGCCGCAGCATCCAGTTGCGCGCCGCCATCGCGGTCGGCTGCGACGCCATCGGCACCAGCACGTCCATGAAGTCGGGGTATTTCACGCCCCACAGCCAGGTGTGCATGCCGCCCATCGAATTGCCGATCACGAGCCGCAAATGCTTGATGCCGAGGCCCTCCCTGACCAGGCGATATTGCGCGTCGACCATGTCGGCATAGTCATAGCGCGGGAATGCCGTCTTCATGGCGTCGGAGGGCTTTGAGGATTGGCCGTGGCCGAGCCCGTCCGGAATGATGATGTAATATTTCGCGGCATCGAGCGGCTGGCCGGCGCCGAACAATTCGCCCGCGAAGGTCGGCGTCAGCAGGCTGGCCGACGAGCCGCCGGAGCCGTGCAGCACCAGGACCGGCTGGCCGGTCGGCTCGCCGATCGTGATGTAGTGCAGCCGCAGTTCCGGCATCGTCTCGCCGGTGTGGAACTTGAAGTCGCCGGCAATCCAGTCGCCCGGTTTCGGCGCGGGATAATCGGCCGCGCGCGCGGCGGGGGACGTCATGGCCAACACCATCGCACAACCGATTGCAAGCGCCGCACGTGAAAGCTCCATGATACGTCTCCCATGGCCGCGGGAATACCAGCGTGTTGCGCTTAAGTCTTGTCCTCGATATCGGTTTCGGGACGGTCGCTGCCGGCGGCGGTCTCGGTGTGCCATTTGCCATCGGCGGTCTCGTATTCGATCGCCTCGGTGCGGCCCGGCACGCGCTGCTCGGCGGCAACCCGCTTGGCGGCGGCAAGGGCTGTGGCATGGGTCGCGAACGGCTCCGAAAACACGCCATCGACGGTATAGGCCCAGCCGCCGTCATGCTGAACGATCTTGTAGGTGACGTGGGACATGCTGGAACTCGCTTTTTGCTGGCGTCGCGCGGCGACAGGGGTGAAGCCGTACGGTATTCTATGACAAAATCGGCCGCGATGTAGGATTTTACGCGTCCTCGATCGTCCTCGAGACAGGCAAGCCGTTCCGGCAGAGGAGAGAACCATGTGCCGCAACATCAAGACGCTGTTCAATTTCGAGCCGCCGGCAACGCACGCCGAAATCCACGCTTCGGCGCTGCAATTCGTGCGCAAGCTTTCCGGGTTCAACTCGCCGTCGCAGGCCAATGCCGAAGCGTTCAACCGCGCGGTCTCCGAAGTTTCCGATAGCGCGCGCCGGCTGCTGCAAGCGCTGCAAACCAACGCCCCGGCGCGCGACCGCGACATCGAAGCCGAGAAGGCGCGGGAACGCTCAAGACTGCGGTTCGGGTAATCGCGGAACCGCCTGCCAGCGTGATCTGGCTCACGGTACGACGCGGCGGCGACGCCCATGATGGCGGGCAGTTTTGTCGGCCATCGGAGCAGAGCCATGAATCCCACCAGCGGACTGAGAATGAGCGCGATCTTTTTCACGGTGTTCTGGACCGTAGGCATGCTGTGGTGGCGCGGCACGCTACAGCCCGCCAGCGTCGTCCTCACCGTGATCGGCGGCAGCATTGCCGGCTATCTCTGGTATCGCCTGATGCGGCGATGGGTCGTCCGCCAGACATCGCGGGCAAGTGACTGACCAAAGACGTGGTGCCGGGGGCAGCGGCGGATGTCGCCGCGCCCCGCCATCACGGCTGCTTAGGATTGCTTCTTGTCCTTGTGTTTCTTCTTTTTCTTCTCGCGACGATCGTCGTCATCGTCTTCGTCAGCGGGCTCGCTCGCCTCCGCATCGTGCAGCGCGGCCAGCGCTTCCTGCTCCGCAGCGGCCCGCTCCGCGGCCTCGCGCTCGGCGGCTTCACGCGCGCGCCGGTGATCCTCCCACGCATCGAAAATCAGGTGCAGCCACGGCATCACCTGCTCGATTGACGGCAATTGGCCGGGCGGCCCCGGCTCGCCGCGCGGTCCGGCCTGGCCGTTCACGCCCGGTTTGCCCTGTGGCCCGGCTTCGCCACGCGCGCCCGCTTCGCCCTTGAGGCCGGGCTTGCCCTGCGCTCCGGCCTCGCCGCGCTTGCCGGCCGGCCCGGCCTTGCCCGGTAGACCGGGCTTGCCGCGCGGCCCTTCCGGGCCGGGCCTGCCCGGATGTCCCTGAGGTCCCGGCTCGCCCGGACGTCCGCGCGGGCCTTGCGGGCCGGCTGTTCGTGATCTGGTCGTGCTGTCGTCGGCCACGTGCATACTCCCCGCTCAATCCGGGGCGTTTTTAGCAGACGTTCGATGACGGCAGCAATTAAGCTTGCCGCGCGAGGGGATTCATCAACAGCAAGATCAATGGCACGGGATCGCGCCGCATCCCGGATCAGCTCTAGTCGGCCGGCGCGGGGACATCGATCCCGTCGGTCGTATACAGCCGGATCTTGTTGCGCATGGTGCGCACCGACAGCCCGAGCACGCGCGCGGCGCGGGTCCGGTTGCCGTCGCAGCGCGCCAGCGTCTGCAACACCAGTTCGCGCTCGACCTCGCCGACGGTGGCGCCGATCAAGAACGGCACGATTTCGTTCGGGGTGAGTGAAGAAGCCGGAACTTCCGGCGCATATAGTGTGGACTCGTAAGCCATCGATATCTCCCGATCAACGCTCGCCCCAGTCGTGGGCGGAAACATCGAGAATGAACAACCCCCAGCAGCCTCAGCGACCGTGTGCGGAGTCGGTTAACAGAATCCTAACGCGGGCGGCAGGCGCGGAAATACCCTGACCGCGACACTAAATCGCCCGATAGCCGCCATCCGCCATCACAATGGAACCGGTGACGTAGCTCGACAGATCGGAGGCCAGGAACAACGCCGGCCCGACGATATCTTCCGGCTTGCCGGCGCGGCCGAGCGGGGTGTGATCGATGAAGATCTTCACCAGCTCCTGGTTGGTGGCGCGCACATGCGCGTTGAGCGGCGTTTCGATCAGCCCGGGCCCGATGGCGTTGACGCGCACGCCGTCCTTGCCGAGGTCGGCGGCCAGCGCCTTGGTGAAGCCGAGCACGCCGTGCTTCGACGCCGTATAGGCCGGCGAGTTCGGCGTGCGCACATGCACAAAGGACTGGATCGAGCCGATATTGACGATGCGGCCCTTGCTGGCGCGCAACGGCGCCAGAAACGCGTGCGTGACGTTGAAGGTGCCGTTGAGATTGATCGCCATGATGTCCTGCCAATCCTTCAGCACCGCGTCGGGCTCCGCGGTGAAGGCGTTGCGGCGGTTGATGCCGGCATTGTTGACGAGGATCGAGACCCGCCCGACCTGGTCGGCGACTTTTTTGGCCACCGCGATGCAGTCATCGTGGCTGGCGACATCGAGGGCGAAGCTGTCAGCCTTGCCGCCGGCCTTGCGGATTTCTCCGGCCACTTCGGTCGCCGCCGCTTCGTTGAGGTCGAGCAGCACGACATGGGCGCCTTCGCGCGCGTAACCGAGGGCGATCGCGCGGCCGATGCCGGAAGCCGCACCGGTGACGACGGCGATGTGATTTTCGAGAAGCGGCATGGCGGTTTCCTCTGCTTTTGGTTTTTGATTTTGCCAGAGGATAGCGCGCAAGGTCGGCAAAGCCAACGGGCCACGCCGCCGCGCAGACCATGCATGCGCGTGGGCGTGCGGATGGTTCAATCGAAAAGCGAACCGTCATCGGGAAGCTACGAAGGTATCTCGGACGTCATCCCCGGGGTGAACGCAATTGCGTTCACCCGTGAGGTGCGCGCTCTTTCTTGCGCGCCTCGAAGGATGGCCGCACGCACGACGCTGAACACCATCCTTCGAGACGCGGCGAAGACGCCGCTCCTCAGGATGACGATGTGCTTGGATCTGTGCCCAGGGCAGTTCCTGGAGCTAATTCATCTTCACGACAGTTTAGATCAAACTGCAAGCAACCGAAACGCTGCGGCGGTTTGTGCGTTGGACTGCTTCGACATCGGGGCACCACCATGGACAGTCAACTCAAGGCCTGGAAGTTGCGCGCCGACCGCTTCTGGTCCGCGGCGTCAGGCGATTATCGCGACGCCACCCAACTCGCCGCCGATATCGCCGGCAGCGGCGCGGACGAAGCGCTGCGGCAGGCGGCGGCGCAGGCGCTGCCGAGCCTGCGCAACGCCATGCTCGCACGCGCCGACCGCAGCACGCGGGACCTCGCCAGGCGCCGCCTCAGCGTGGTTCGCGATCTGCTGCATGCACTGAGCGCGACGCCATTCGGCAAGCGCGGCCACGCGCCGGCGCCGCTGACGCCGCAAGAGCACCACCGGCAGATGCTCGGATTGCCGTTCGGCCGCCGCCTCTCGGTGCCGGAGATCCAGCAGGCCTACAAGCGCGCCGCCAAGACCAGCCACCCGGACGGTGGCGGCAGTGTGCGGGATTTCGTCCGCCTGTCCGCCGCCCGCGACGCGCTGATCAAGGAGAAGTAAGCGCGATCGGCGCCAAGCGTTCAGGGACGCGACGCGCGCGATATTTTTCGGATCAACTTGTCAAACAGCGTATCGATGACGAGCGGGCTCTCTTACCCTCCCCTGGAGGGGGAGGGTCGACGCGCCCCGGCGACGCGCAGCGTCGTCCGGAAGCGGCGGGGTGGGGTGGCGGCGCGGCGGATAACGATAGTTGGCGCTCCACTCGGAGTTACTCCACCCCACCCCGTCTCACATTTCGCTGCGCTCAATATGAGCCGACCCTCCCCCTCCAGGGGAGGGTAAGCGCACACTTCCGCATTCTCGCGACACGCTGCGCCCGAGTCTTGCAAACTCATTTGCCCCCAAAACAAAGAGGGCGCAGGCGACCCTCAAGAGAGGGCGCAGGGAAGACCGGGTGCGCGCTGCACCCGCGGTCTCGTGTGCAAACATGCGTATAAAAAACGCACACGAGCATACAGGTTCAGCGGAAACACTCCGGCCTTCCCTGCGCGATGGTTTTACAGCTTATTCCGTGCTCTCCCCGGTGAGACCAGAGCTTGTTTGTCACCGTCGCCCTCAAGAAGCGTGAGCTTCTTGCGAACTTGACACCAGCCATTGGGGCGTCAGGACCACACGGCTTCGCCGTCCGCGAACGCTTGCGATCGTCTTTCGCAAACCTCGCGTCCACCGCATCCCACCGCGCGTTTCGTGACGTGCGCAACGCCCCTCTCGTCGGGCGGGACGCACGCAATACGCAACTGAGTTGGGTCAAAAACAAAGCGGAATATTTTTCGCGAGGGGGCTGGACAGGTTTTGCCGCACGCGAGGTGATTTGCCCGACGGGTTGTTTTGTCGCAGCCACGGCCATCGATTTGCCCTTGCGTGTGGCGACGCATAACCCGCCGCGCTGGCGCGGGCAGGCGTCATTTAACCGGAACAAATCCGCGCGTCGCGGTTTATCGCCAACGCCTCCAAAAATCGGGAGATTTCGATGAATCTGGCAAGGATGATGTTGGCTGGCGCCATGCTCGCGGCCGTCCCCTCGATGACCCTGGCACAGCAATCGCTCAACGGTACGATCACCAGGATCGATCGGCTCAACGGGACCATCGCCGTGAGGCAGCCCCAAAGCGGCACCGTCGGCGCCAATGGCGGCGGCGCCACCGATCAACAATTCAAGGCCCCGGTGGCCCTGCTGGACAGCGTGCACGCCGGCGACAAGATCGGATTCACCGTGAGCGAAACCGGCGGCAACAAGACGATTACGAAAATCGACAAGCAGTAGGTTGCGGGTTGCAACGCCGCAGCCTTTGCTTTGAGCGAAAGTTCGCTTCGCATGAGCCCATGAGTTCGTCATGCCCGGCCTTGTGCCGGGCATCCACGTCTGACTGAACTTAAGCAAGCAAGACGTGGATGGCCGGGACAAGCCCGGCCATGACGATGGAGCTATTTCAGCAGCCCGGAAACCGCCGAAAGCAACAGCGCGACATCGGCGCCACACCTACAATCTCTATCATTCCGCACGCCTCGCGGACATATCAACGCGGCCGCCCATCCGCTAGATTGGCACGATTCGTTTGCCCGTCATCTTCCGGAGAATTACCATGAGACTGTCATCCGCGGCCCGCGCCGTACTGTTCGTGCTGGCGCTGCTCGCCGGATCGTCCGCCGCCCGGGCCGACGAGGGGGCGGTGACTCTGATCATCTTCAAGGCGGGCTGGTTCTTCGGCGGCTCCGCCGGCACCGGCGTGATGACGTTCCACGGCAAGACCTACGGGCTCTCGGCCGGCGGGATCGACTATGGCCTCGTGTTCGGGGGATCCCAGACCACGTTGAATGGGCGGGTCCGCAATATCCGCCGGGCCGAGGACATCGCCGGCGTCTATGCCGCGGCGGGCGCCGGCGTGGCGCTCGGCGCCGGCGTGCGCGGCATCTTGCTGACCAACCAGAACGGCGCGATCCTGGAACTGAGCGGCAAGCAGGTCGGCCTGATCGCGAACCTCGACCTCAGCGGACTTGCGATCACGTTGAAGCAGTAGCTCGTCGCGTGCCTCTGCGTTCTCGTCATGCCCGGGCTTGTCCCGGGCATCCACGTCTTACAGCCGCGACGCAAGAAAAGACGTGGATGGCCGGGACGAGCCCGGCCATGACGAAAAAAGTAGGGTGCGGCGCGCGAAAGCAGCGCAGGCTTCGTAGGGTGGGTTAGCGAAGCGTAACCCACCATCTTTCCACGCGCCGGGAGCGGTGGGTTACGCTTCGCTAACCCACCCTACCATTCACGCCTTCAGCGACGCCACGCCCTCGATCTCGATCAGCATCTTCGGATCGGGCAGCGCGACCACCACGCAAGTGGTGCGGGCCGGATAGGGCGCCGGTCCGAACGCTTCCGCATACAGCTTGTTCATCGCGGCGACATCAGCCGCGCGCGTCAGCAGCACGTTGAGCTTGACGAGATCGCCGAAGCTCGCACCGGCCTCATCGAGCACGCGCTTGATGTTGGTGACGACGTTGGCGAACTGCGCCTCGAAAGTGTCAGGCAGGCCGCGGTTCTCGTCGAAGCCCGGGATGCCGGAGATGAACAGGAGATCGCCGACGCGGGCGGCAAAGGAGAGTGGCGGGGATTTGACGCCGGGCGGGGGAGGGAAGTGTTGGATGGGCATGGGGGTCCTCGTAACTAAGGGTAGATGTTGGGGGCGGCGCTTGCCGCAGGTTGAGTTACCGGGCAGAATAGCACGAAAGCGAGGAGGACTGTCGTGAGTCTACAAGCCAACTTCGGCGAACGCACAATTAACGAACTACAACTCATTTTTCGACACCGACAAATTAACTTGGAGCCGGGCTTTCAGCGAAATTCTGTTTGGTCGGAACTAGACCGGCGGCGGCTGATCCACTCCGTTCTGTCGAATTTTCCTGTGCCATGCATCTTCCTGTACCGGCGAAATGACCGTGGCCGCATCGTCTATGACGTTATCGACGGGAAACAGAGACTCGAAACAATTTTGATGTTTACGGGGACCGGGCGTTTTAGAGCCGATCGGTTCGAAGTAAAGCTGGATCTAGACAAGGGACCGGAGTGGGTAGGTTGGCCCGAACTAAGAAAGCGGCATGCGGAACGTCATCAGTTCGAGAGTTATAAAATCCAAACTGTCGAAGTGTCCGGTGATTTCTCCGAAATTGTTCAGTTGTTCGTACGCCTCAATGCTACTGGCAAGCGGCTGACTTCAAGCGAAAAGCGGCACGCCAAGTTCTACAAGAGTCCCTTCTTGAGAGACGCTGAGAGGCTAGTAGGTAAGTTTCAGCGGTATTTGCTTCAACAAAAAATTCTAACACAAGCACAAATTGATCGGATGAAGGGAACTGAGCTCTTTGCAGAGTTATTGATGTCGATACATCACGGAGGGCCGATCAACAAGAAAACATCGCTGGATCGAGCTATTGGGAACGAAGGCATTAACGGGAATACCTTAGCGCGTCTAACTCGCGAGTTCGTCGCGACGTTAAATCTACTGAAGCGAATGTTTCCGGATATTCGGCCCACGCGCTTTCACAATACGGTAGAATTCTACTCGTTGTTCATGCTGATTTGGCAGATGAACAAAGAAAAGTTTGTTCTTCAAGATAAGGCCCGTAACCGCGTCGCCTTCTCCTTACTCAAAAAGCTCTCGAAGGGAGTTGATGACCTTCGCCTGCAATTGCGAAAAGCTGCAATCCCCAAGAACGTACAGCCAATCTATCGAGATTATTTGCTGACCGTGCAGGGAGATACTGACAGTGCGGCTACGAGAGAGCGACGCGTCGGAATACTCAACGGGCTGTTGCGGTCACTGTACGAGCGCAAGGACGAAAAGCGAATCTTCTCAGCCGAGCAGCGTCGAATCATTTGGAACGGTGAAGAACAGCACAACTGTCCAAAGTGCAGGAAGCGCCTCGCGTGGGGTGATTTCACCGTCGATCACATCGTTGCATACGTGAATGGTGGCAAGACAAGCCTTCGTAATGCTCAACTGATGTGTAAGAGTTGCAACAGCAAAAAAGGGAGACGTTAGATGTTGCCTTATGGGAAATGACGAGAATATCGGGCCGTTTAGGATTCGACGATGCTAATCCTACAGATTCCAGCTGGCTCCAAGTATTTGGAGCAGCGCTTGGAGGCGGTCAAATCAACCCCAGAGGGTAAAATTCGAACATGGATAGACGAGAAGCTGTTCCACTGGCGCTATCGTGATCGGATAAAGATTAGGTTTGCTCGACCGCCGACGCCTCAATCGTTGTGTTTCGCATAGGCAGCAATGAGCCGCTGAAACATGTTCTTGTTCTGCTCGCGGCGATCATTGCGCTCTTGCGTGATTTCTTCGCCGGCGCCCCATATCCGAAAACGGAACGGGTGATCGCCACGCGTGGCTTGTTCCAGCTGATCGCGGTAATGCGCTATAGTCTCGTCAAACCTGCCCATTGCGAGCCTCCGTTAATGGATGGGATTTTTTTCTGACCTAACTGCTGTTTCGTGACCCGCATGTGGCTAGTAATCCCTAGCAGCGCGTTTCGACCGCGGGGGCGGACGCGGCTACGTTGGGGTTTACTTACGCGGCGTCCTCGTCGTCGACGTTGTTAAGCATGCGAGCACACTGCAACAATTGACCGATATATTTGCGTCGGATTTTGTGGGTTCCAACCGGGAACGCCTTAATCCATTCTGCTTTGTCTTCATCCAGCGCAGCTAGATCGAGATATGCAATTTTGCAATCTTCTATCAAAATCTTGACGCTCAGGCGCTGATATCCGATTTCGGAAACTTCTTCAGAGCCATCCCGAATCTGCATGAGCTTTTCCGCTTGGCGGGTGGTGAACTCTTCACTTGTCCGGTCACTCGAAATGCTCTCAAGAAATTTGACCTCCCAATCGGTCAACTCAGCGTTCGGCAACTTCAGCAGGTAAGCAGCCAAAGCCCGCGCCGACGTCGGGTCTTTGCGAATTCGATCAATTTCGCGCCAAGAGGCCATGTGTCAGCTCCATCGAGTGCCGACGCCACGCAACTGAACAACTCGTGTATAAACGGGGTATAACTGGGGCGGCTAAATGCGCCGCACGTCACGTAAAAGACGCAACAGGTTCACGACTCGCTATTATATTAAGTCAACTCCAAAAAATTACTTTTGTCGATCCCAAAGCAGGGATTGTGGGGAAAACTATTGTGCAGCCCGTTGTTATTTGAGACCGAAGCAAAAAAAGCCGGGCTCTCGCCCGGCCTTTCGCATTTCCGATGGATGCCCGGGTCAAGCCCGGGCATGACGAGCAGCAGATGCCTCACAACACCTTGTTACTCTCCTTCACCTTCTCCGCATCCAGATACACGCTTGAGCCCATTTCCTTGAACTTGGCGCTCATCTGCGCCATGCCGTCTTCGATAGTGCCGGAGATCGACAATCCCACCGTGGTCGGGTCGTTCAAGGTCGCGGCGTAGTCGCGGACGTCCTGGGTAATCTTCATCGAGCAGAACTTCGGGCCGCACATCGAGCAGAAATGCGCGACCTTGTGGGCGTCCTTCGGGAGCGTCTCGTCGTGATAGAGCCGTGCGGTTTCCGGATCGAGGCCCAGGTTGAACTGGTCATCCCAGCGGAAATCGAAACGCGCGCGGGACAGCGCGTCGTCGCGCAGTTGGGCTGCGGGGTGGCCCTTGCCGAGATCGCTTGCGTGGGCTGCGATCTTGTAGGTGATGACGCCGACCTTGACGTCGTCGCGGTTCGGCAGGCCCAGATGCTCCTTCGGCGTCACGTAACACAGCATCGCGCAGCCGAACCAGCCGATCATGGCCGCACCAATGCCCGAGGTGATGTGGTCGTAGCCCGGAGCGATGTCAGTGGTCAGAGGCCCGAGCGTATAGAACGGCGCTTCGCCGCATTCCTTGAGCTGCTTGTCCATGTTGATCTTGATCTTGTGCAGCGGCACGTGGCCCGGGCCTTCGATCATGACCTGGCAGCCTTTCTTCCAGGCGATCTGCGTCAGTTCGCCGAGCGTCTCCAGTTCGGCGAATTGCGCGCGGTCGTTGGCGTCGGCGATCGAGCCGGGCCGCAGGCCGTCGCCGAGCGAGAACGACACGTCATATTTGCGCATCAGGTCGCAAATTTCCTCGAAGTGGGTGTAGAGGAAGCTTTCCTTGTGATGCGCCAGGCACCACTTCGCCATGATCGAGCCGCCGCGCGACACGATGCCGGTGACGCGGTTCGCCGTCAGGTGGATGTAGGGCAGCCGCACGCCGGCGTGGATGGTGAAATAGTCAACGCCCTGTTCGCACTGCTCGATCAGGGTGTCCTTGTAGAGCTCCCAGGTCAGCTGGACGGGGTCGCCTTCGCACTTCTCCAGCGCCTGGTAGATCGGAACGGTGCCGATGGGAATCGGCGCATTGCGCAAAATCCATTCACGGGTGGTGTGGATGTTGCGGCCGGTCGAAAGGTCCATCACGGTGTCGGCGCCCCAGCGGATCGCCCACACCATCTTGTCGACTTCTTCCTCGACCGACGACGTCACGGCGCTGTTGCCGATATTGGCGTTGATTTTTGTCAGGAAGTTGCGGCCGATGATCATCGGCTCCAGTTCGCCATGGTTGATGTTGCAGGGGATGATCGCGCGTCCCCTTGCGATCTCGCTGCGGACGAACTCAGGCGTCACGAACGCCGGCAGCGAGGCGCCAAAGCTTTCGCCATCGGCGAGCGCTGCCTCGGCGCGTTCGAGTTGCACCTTGCGCCCGAGATTTTCGCGGGTCGCGACATAGATCATCTCCTTGGTGATGATCCCGGCGCGGGCGAACTCCAACTGGGTGATCATGTGGTCGCCCACGCCACGCAGCGGCGTGTGATGCGCGGTGAACGATTTTGCGGCATGCGACGCGCCGACATTGCCGTTGTCTTCCGGCTTGATGTCGCGTCCCTCATATTCCTCGACGCCGCCGCGCTCTTTCACCCATTCGATGCGGGCGCGGGCAAGGCCGGCGTTGACGTCGATGGTCACGTTCGGATCGGTATAGGGGCCGGAGGTATCGTAGACCGGCAGGTTAGGTTCGTTGGCGCCTGGGCTCAGGATGATCTCACGCAAGGGCACGCGCACGTCGGGCGCTTCATCGGGCGTGATCCAGATTTTGCGCGAGGCGGGCAGCGGCCCAGTGGTGACGGCGGGAAGCGTGGTGTCGGGGTTGGAGCGGATGTTCATGGTGTATCCTCCTGTGAATTTCGTCGTTCGTGTTGGTTATTCTGGCGCTGCGCCAGAGCCGTCAGCGTGTGCTTGAAGTGGAGTCCTCATCCTGAGGAGCGGCCTCTTGGCCGCGTCTCGAAGGATGGCCGCGTGTGGCCCATGGTTCGAGACGGCGCCGAAGGGCGCCTCCTCACCATGAGGTTTTCTTTGGAGCTTGCGATGGATGTCTTTCATTCTCACGCGGCCTTCGCGTTTTTGCCGAGCCAGGCGCGCACGCGCGCGTCGGGGTCGGCGTTCTGGGTGACGTCGGAGACGACCGCGATGCTGTCGGCGCCGGCGGCGAAGATCGCTGGTGCCTGTTCGAGCTTGATGCCGCCGATCGCGACCAGCGGGATGTTGCCGATGCGTTTCTTCCATTCGGTGATTTTTGGGATGCCCTGCGGCGCGAACCGCATCGATTTCAGCGTGGTCGGAAAAATCGGCCCCAGCGCAATGTAATCGGGACCGGCGCGCAGCGCGGTCGCCAGTTCCTCGTCGTCATGGGTGGAGATGCCGAGCGTGAGACCAGCCTCGCGGATCGCGTGCAAATCAGCATCGACCAGATCTTCCTGGCCGAGATGCAGATGTTTGGCGCCCGCGACGATCGCCGCGCGCCAGTAATCGTTGACCACCAGTTTGGTCGCCGTGCCGTTGGTGATTTCGAGGGCGTCGGACACGATCTGCAATGCCTGGGAATCGTCGAGATCCTTGGCGCGCAACTGGATGGTGCCGACGCCGAGCGCGGTCAACCGCGCGACCCAGGCGACGCTGTCGACGACGGGATAAAATTGATCAGGATACGGCATGCCAAAAAGGTGTCCCGATGACTGGAGTGGAGGGAGAGGCAAAATCGCGGGCTTCCATTAATCCTGCTTCGTAAGCGGTGCGTCCGGCCTCGACGCCGAGGCGAAACGCGTTCGCCATCGCGACCGGGTCGGCGGCCTTGGCGATCGCGGTGTTGAGCAGCACCGCATCGTAGCCGAGTTCGAGCGCGTGTGCGGCGTGGCTGGGCGCGCCGATGCCGGCATCGACCACCAGCGTGATGTCGGGCAGGCGGTCGCGCAGCAGTTTTAAGGCGTCGCGGTTGATGATGCCGCGGGCCGAGCCGATCGGTGCGGCCCACGGCATCACCACCTTGCAGCCGGCTTCGACCAGCCGCATCGCGACGGAAAGATCTTCGGTGCAATAGGGAAACACCTCAAAGCCGTCCTTGATCAGAGTCGCGGCAGCTTCAACCAGACCGACCACGTCGGGCTGCAAGGTGTCGTTGTCGGCGATCACTTCGAGCTTGATCCAGGAAGTCCCGAACAATTCGCGCGCCAGTTTTGCGGTGGTCACCGCCTCGCGCACGCTGCGGCAGCCGGCGGTGTTGGGCAGCACGGTGACATCCAGCTCGCGGATCAGCGACCAGAACGCATCGCCGGTCTTGCCGCCGGCGGCTTCCCGCCGCAGCGACACCGTGACGATGCCGGCGCCGGACGCCCGTATCGCCGCCTGCATGATCGCCGGCGACGGATACAACGCGCTGCCGATCAGCAGGCGGGACGAGAAGGTTTTGCCGTAGAAGTTCAGCATGGGCGTCTCCGCACGTAACTCCCTCCCCCCTTGCGGGGGAGGGTTGGGGAGGGGGGTGGACACGAGCACGGTGCCCGGAGACCCCCACCCCCGACCCCTCCCCGCAAGGGGGAGGGGAGAAGAGAGCGACCGGGCCGCGGATCGAAGCCGTCATCCTGAGGTGCGCGCTCTTGCGCGCCTCGAAGGATGTTGTTCAGCGTCGTGCGTGCGGCCATCCTTCGAGGCTCGCCGAAGGGGGCTCGCACCTCAGGATGACGGCGGAGTGTGTTGCCGGTGTTCTGCATCATCCTCACCCTCCCTGCCGTGGCGTGATGATCTCGATTTCGTCGCCGCTCTTCAGCGCGGTTGCGGCCCAGCGGGCCTTCGGCAGCACGTCGAAATTCAGCGCGATGGCAAAGTGCGTGCCTTCATAGTCGAGTTCGCCGAGCAGCGCATCGATGCTGGCGGACGAGATTTCGCGAGGCTCGCCATTGACGATCACGCGCATGGCATCACCTCGTTGTCGATCACGCCGCGCTCGATATAGCCGAGCGTCAGTTCCGCCAGCGCCGGCGCCAGCAGGAAGCCATGGCGATAGAGCCCGTTGACGGAGATTTTGTCGCCCTCGACCGCGATGCGCGGCAGATTGTCGGGGAACGCCGGCCGCAAACCGGAACCGAATTCGACGATGCGGGCTTCGGCGAACGCCGGATGCACGGCGTAGGCCGCACTCAGCAGTTCCAGCGCCGAGCGGACGCTGACGCCGCTATCTTCCGCCTCGATCGAGGTCGCGCCGATCATGAACTGATGGTCCGCACGGGGGATGATGTAGAGCGGCCAGCGCGGATGGATCAGGCGTATCGGGCGCGAAAATTCGATCTCATTGGTTTCGACGATAATCATCTCGCCCTTGACGCCGCGCAACCCGGCTTGGGTGTCGCGCGCGGCAAGGCCACGGCAATCGATCACGATGCCGTCGCAGTCGTCAGGATTCGCGTCGCTGTTGAACTGGAGTTTGCCGCCGGCTTCGATCAGGCGCGCATGCAGTTGCGGCAGCACGCGCCGCGGCTCGACATGGCCTTCGTCGGGGTAAAACAGCCCGTCGCGGAAGCGGCCTTCGAGTGCCGGTTCGAGGTCGCGCATCGAGGCCGCATCGAGCCGCCGGTGGCCGGAGGTCATCCTGGCAAAACGGTCGAAATCGGCGCGGTCGCGCGGATGCGCCACCACCAGCGAGCCGTTGAACGGCGTTTTGGGGAAGTGCTGTCGCCACAGATCGAGCGAGCGCAGGCCGAGGCGGACGATGACGGGCTCGGAGACCTCGGCCTCGCACCAGGGCGCCAGCATGCCGCCGGCCCAATGGCTGGTCGCTTGCAGCATCGCCGCGTCGCTGCGCTCATGCAGCGTCACTTGTCGGCCGGCCTGCGCGAACAGCAAAGCCTGCCAGGCGCCGGCAATGCCTGCGCCAATAATAGATATGGACTCTTCCCCTCGCGGGGCCTTGGTATCCTGAAACATCCCTGTCCCTTCGCCGGCATGACCCGGATCAGGTTCAAAGGGTCACCGCGGTCTCGCACCTGCGAACGAAATTTGCAGGCTTGAGCGTGCGGTCTCTCAGCTCCTCGTCGGAGCTCCCCTCGGAACGACTCTAATGTAGGCCGATGGGTGGCGGTGTCAACGCGCCTTCACGCCGCTGTCACCTGCTTGTGGCGCGGGGGCCGGCCCGGCCGCGGCCTCGGATTTGGCCTCTGTGACATCTTTGGCGCTGTCTCTCGCGGACGTGTCGTCCTTCACCGCGGCTACGGCCTCCACTTTCGGTGGCGCAGTCGATGGGCCGGATTTAGCTTCCTTCAGATGTTCTAGTCGCTGGTGTTTTTCGGCAAAGTAATAGCCGGCGGCGTAATAATGCACGGCGCGGTCGTGGTTGCCATTGGCGGCGCGAAACGCGCCGGCCAGATATTTGATGCCGTACATCAGATTGGTCGCGGGATCGCGCAAGCCCTCGGCGGTGCCGGTGTAGCCGAGGCTGCGCGCGGTCGCGAGCTTGATCTGCATCAGCCCGATGGCGCCGCCGCTGCCGAGCAGCGCCGCCTGATATTTGCTCTCGCGGATAATGACCCGATGCACCAGATCTTCCGGCACCAGATTGGCCTTGGCGTGGGTGGTGATCAGCTCTTCATATTTGGCGCGCTGGGCCAATGCGGCGTGCGAAAACGGCAGCATCGCGATCGCGACCAACCATCCCAGCGTAAGCAGACGTTTCATTGACGAAGCCCCGAACCAAGCGCGCCAACGCTTAACACACCGCAATTGTTGCAAACGCCGGGCGGCGATGTGGCGAAATTGCGGCGCGGGCCGTGTGCTGCCGTCACCCTGAGGTGCGAGCTCTTGCGAGCCTCGAAGGGTGGCCGCATGGACCGACCTCGCAGAACAGCATCCTTCGAGACGCGCGCGAGGGCGCGCTCCTCAGGATGACGCCGGTGGATGTGTCGTCGTCGCGCAAAAGACTCAATGGCGGTTCAACAAATTGCCACGACAGGTTGCGATGATCCACCACGACAGTGATCCGTCAGTAAACCTGTCCAAACCGCTTCAAAAAACAAGAATCCGAAAAAGGGAGATGCACCATGGCTTCTTCTCATATGGCTTCTGCTCATCTGCGAACCGGGTCCGGTGATGTGCCCCGCGAAAACCCCTGCGCGCAATGCGGCCGGCCGATCTCGATCCCGGAATGGATCGAAGCCGGGCAGCGTCGCACGTCCTATCTCTGGCATTGCTTTGCCTGCGACTACCGGTTCGAGGCGGTGGCCTTCGAGCCCGCGCAGGAGCCGCTCGCGGCCTGATAGAGTTTTATTTTTGACGCGTTTTCTTCACGCGAACCGGCGGCCACGGAGCCTGTCATCGGGCGCGCATTCGCGCGACCCGTTGGCTCGAAAACGCTATGGTTCAGGCGGCGGCGAGCCTGCTCTCCTGGCGAACCGGCAGTTCGATGCGAACGATCAGCCCGTGAGGCGTGCGGTCGTTGAGCGACAGCGCGCCGCGATGCGCCAGCACGATGGTGCGCGCGATCGACAGGCCGAGACCGAAGCCCGAGGCTTCGTCCATGTTGCGGGCATCGTCGCCGCGCACGAACGGCTCGAGCATGACATCCTTGCGCGAGTCGGAAATGCCGGGGCCATCGTCCTCGACCTCGATCGTCATGATGTCGGGCGATACGATGAGGCGGATCCTGGCCTCGGCGCCGAACCGGACCGCGTTCTCGACCAGATTGGTGACGCTGCGGTGCAGGTCGTCGGGCCGCACCGTGGCCATGGCGTGCTCCGGGCCCTCGTAGACGACCTTGTGTCCCATATCGGCGAATTGATCGGTGACGAGCTGCAGGGAGCTTGCGATATCGACCAGCGTCATGGATTCCAGTTTGCGGTCGTTGCGCAGGAACGACAGTACGGACTCCAGCATCGATCGCATCTGGTCGAGATCGCGCAGCATCCGGCTGCGATGGCCGTCGTCTTCGATGAATTCCGAGCGCAGCCGCATCCGGGTGATCGGCGTGCGCAGATCGTGGCTGATCGCGGCCAGCATCTTGGTGCGGTCGTCGATCAAGGCCGTGATCCGCTCGCGCATCCGGTTGAGCGCCTTGGCCACCGAGCGAATTTCCTCAGGGCCACGTTCCGGCAGCGGCGCGGCGGCGCCGTTCAGGCTGAAATCTTCCGCCGCCTTGGCGAATGACGACAGCGGCGCCGTTAGCGCCCGGGCCGCCCACAGGCCGAGCAGGCTGACGCTGATGACCGCGAACAGCAGCGTCATCATCCACGGTCCGGTCCAGAATGGGCGTGGCCTCGGGTCCGGCAGCATCCGGGCCGAAATCATCGCGCCGTCCGGCAACGCGATACCGATCCGTTGGGCATCGTCATCCGGCCCGAGCTTAACGATCCGATAGCCGGCGCCGAGATGCCGATGCAGCATGCGCTTTTCGAAGCTCGGCGCATCGTTGGCCGATGCGAGCTCCGAACCCGGTGGCAGAGTTGCGATGTCGAGTTGCGGAAAGGCGCGGGCGATGTCGGCCAATAGCCGCGGCCTTTCCGCCGGGGAGGCCGAGCCCAGCAACTGGATCGAAGCCGCGATCTGGCTGTGGCCGTGGTCGATCGCGGGCTCGGCCTGGTCGGGCCGGTGGATCAGGAAGACGGCGGTGATGATCAGATGCAGGGTCACGACCGACGCGAGTACCAGCGCGGCGATCTGTCCGCTGATTCCCCTGAGGTTGAAAAAGCCCGCCAGCTTCATGATTTGTCGCCGGCGGAAACCGCGACCGCTTCCACCGTCGGGGTAAACATGTAGCCGCCCGAGCGCACCGTCTTGATCATGGTGGCATCCTGCGGATCGGCTTCGATCTTGCGCCGGATACGACTGACCAGCACGTCGATGCTGCGTTCGAAGGAGCCGGAGCTTCGTCCTTGGGTCAGATCGAGCAGGCTGTCGCGCGACAGCACGCGGCCCGGCCGCTCGCAGAAGGTTCGCAGCAGGTCGAACTCGGCGCTCGTCATCGCCACCCGCGCGCCTTCCGGGTTGCGCAACTCGCGCAGCCTGAAATCGATCCGCCATCCGAGAAAGCCGAGGGTGGTCGCGCCATTGGTGGCGCTGATGGTCTGGGCCGCGGCCTGGCGGCGAAGCACGGCGTTGATCCGGGCCAGCAGCTCGCGCGGATTGAACGGCTTGGCGAGATAGTCGTCGGCGCCCATCTCCAATCCCAGGATGCGATCGAGATCCTCGCCGCGCGCGGTGAGCATGATGATCGGCACTTGCGATTCCGTCCGCACCTTGCGGCACAGGCTGAGGCCGTCCTCGCCGGGCAGCATCACGTCGAGGATCAGGAGGTCGACCCGCTGGTCGGCCATCGCGCGCGCCATTTCGCGTCCGTCGGACGCCGCCGCCACGTTGCAACCATTGCCACGCAGATATTTGGCGATGAGCGACCGCGTCTCGCGGTCGTCCTCTACTACAAGGATGTTCGGTGATGCGGTGGCCATGCGGACCTTTGATGTGATGCGGGAAGAAATGACGAAAGGTTTTTGTTTCCGGATATTTCTGACGCGTTCGGCGTAACCTCAGGCAACATCATTGTAGGGCGATAAAAAGGTCTCGTTAAGGGGCCTAACCTTACCGTTGCGTTATCTTAGAAGAACCTTTGGAGCCATCATGACCTCAATTTCTGCGACCTCCAGCAGTAATTACCAGTCGCCTCTCCAGCTGCTGCAGGCCGAGCTGCAATCGGAAGTCAATTCCGGCGCCGTCAGTTCGTCCGACCAGAGCACGCTGTCTTCGGCACTGACCGACATCAACTCCTCGCTGCAGGGCGGAGCCTCAAACAGCTCCAGCAGCTCGAGCAGCACCAGCACGACATCTCCCGGCGATATCCAGTCCAAGATCAACAGCCTGATCCAGGGCGAAGTCACGAGCGGCAAGCTGACATCAGCGCAAGCCACCGAGCTGCAGGGCGTCTTCCAGAATGCCTTCGCCAACGGCCCCGGCAGCACCGGATCGACCGGCAGCACCGCGGATGCTTCAAGTGCTGCCGCACTTGCCGGCGCGTCCGGCGGACCCGGCGGTGCGGGTGGACCGCCCCCGGGTGGGCCCGGCGGCGCGGGCGGCGCTCACCATGGCCATCACGGTGGCCACGGCGGTGCGTCCTCCGCGAGCAGTTCGTCATCCACGAGCAGCAGTTCGTCATCGACCAGCTCAACCAGCAGTTCGTCGGATACCAGTTCGGCGACATCGGCGCTTGAGCAATTTCTCCAGTCCTTGCAGGATTCGCTGTCGTCCTCGTCATCGACCTCCTACAACGCGACCGGGAACTCCACTTCCGCCAGCGACGGCAGTTCGTCGTTTTCGGCGCTGCTGATCAATTACCAAACCTGATCTCAAGCCAGTTTCCCCGCCGACGCACACACGGCGCACAAGGCGATTATTCTTCCCAGAAAGGGAAGGATGATTGCCAGAAAGGGAAGGATGATTGTCGTTATTCGGCTTGGGTTTGCTGGAACCCGGTTGCGGTTGGCACGTTGGTTCGGTCCATCAACCCGTCAGGGAGGATGATAATGACCGACGTCATGACCAGGCCACATCAGTTGATTGCCAGCGATCGGGTCGAAGGTACCGCGGTGCGGCGCCCGAACGGCGACAAGATCGGCCACATCGAACGGCTGATGATCGACAAGATCAGCGGCAAGGTGTCCTACGCGATCCTGAGCTTCGGTGGCTTCCTCGGCATGGGAACTAATTTGTTGCCGCTGCCATGGGCGCGGCTCAGCTACAATCCGCGCTTCGAGGCTTACCAGCTCGATATCGATGACGACGAACTCAGGCGTGCCCCGTCATTCCGTGCCGACAAGGATTTCGACTGGGGTGATCGCTCGCAGGAAACCGAATTGCATCGCTATTACGGAATTCCACCCTACTGGGGCGGCTTCTGACCGCCCGTATCGGGCGAGACGCAACGCGCTACGTGTAGGCGGCGATAATGCCGTGCGCGACGACCGCGATGTTCCGCGGAACTCCAAAAATAATTCACATCGCGAATTCTGAAAATGCGATTCCGTGACCGGAACGGCCAGCGTGCCAGCGCGTTTTCTTAGGACCATTTCATCTCAAGGGAGAGACATGATGTTTGCAAAATATGTTGCAGCCGGTTTGGCCGGTACCGCGTTGTTTGCCACGGTTGCGTTCGCACAGACTTCCACCACAACGACCGATCGCGCCAATATGACGCCGGCGGCGGCATCGGGTTCGTCGTTCCAGGGTGATTGGCGCACCTCGAAAGTCGTTGGCCTCAGCGTCTATAACGACAACAACGAGAATGTCGGCTCGATCAACGATCTCTTGACCGACAGAAGCGGGAATATCAAGGCGGCGGTGATCAGCGCCGGCGGTGTGCTCGGTGTCGGCGCGCATCTGGTCGCGGTCCCCTTCGACAAGATCAAATTCGTCAACGAGCCGGTGGCCTATACCGGTACCGCGGCTGTGCCAAACACCGGCGCAACCAGACCGTCGTCGACGACGACCACGGGTGCGGCGACCGGCACGACCTCGGCAGCTCCGGCCACCAGTTCGAAACCCAATCCGTGGTACCCGGATCATGCGGTATACAACGCGACCAAGGACGAGCTGAAGGCGATGCCTGAGTTCAAATATTCGACCGAGTAAGGCTGCGTTCTAACGTCATAAGCCGACGCTCAAGCATTGCTACAGATCCTGGATAGCCGGACGGGCACTCCCGTCCGGCTATTTGCGTGAAGCGATGCCTCATCCGGCGAAATCCGCAACATGCTGCGCCGCATCCTATCGGCGCCGAATTCCTGATGTTAGGCTGGCGCGCGGCAGGAGCACCTGCGTCCTGCCCACAGGGAGGACGACATGAGCGAGAGCGTCTACAAGGTTATCGAGTTGATCGGGACCAGTGAAGAGTCCTGGGAAAAGGCGGCCAAGGCGGCCATCGACAGGGCCGGAAAATCCCTTCGCGATCTTCGTGTCGCCGAGGTCGTCAAGCTCGACCTGCAACTCGACGCCAAAGGCCAGATCGAGGCCTACCGCGCCAAGCTGAATGTTTCGTTCAAGTTCGAGGACTAAAGCGCGATGAGGTGAGGTTCGATCACCGACTAAGCCGTCATTGCGAGGAGCGACAGCGACGAAGCAATCCATTCTCCGTTTGAGGCTATGGATTGCTTCGCGGAGCCCGTCATCGGGTCGGCCAGAGGCCGGCCCCGTTGGCTCGCAATGACGATTCAACCTGGACTCATCCTGCTTTGGCAGCCGCG
Organism: Bradyrhizobium sp. S69; assembly: GCF_009766005.1. GTDB lineage: Bacteria > Pseudomonadota > Alphaproteobacteria > Rhizobiales > Xanthobacteraceae > Bradyrhizobium. The sequence goes on from NZ_LMUK01000046.1 coordinate 224,188, forward strand.
CACGGAGTGTGATCAGATCGAACGGCGCAGCGTGATCCGCGTCAACTCCGACGGGCGTCCGAGCCGCAGCGCAAAGCCAGGCCAAAGCGCGGTGCCGTTGTTCACATACAAAGTCATTCCGTTGACGTCGTAGCGGCCCGAGACGTATCCGGCGTTGGCACGCGCCGTCAACCGGTCTAATCCGACGACCATGCCGCCGTGGGTATGGCCGGAAAGCTGCAATGCCACGCCGGAAGCAGCGGAACGCCGCGCTTCTCTCGGCTGATGATCGAGCAGGATGACTGGCGCAGCTGCCGGCGCGCCCTTCAGGGCGGCGGCGAGATCCGGAGCGGGGTGGCCGGAATGAAACGCCGACAGATCGGTGACGCCGGCCAGCACCAGCTTGCCGCCCTCGCGGTCGAGTACCACGTGATCGTTCTCGAGCAGGCGCATCCCCATGGCGGCGTAGTGCGCCATCCACTCATGGTAGCTGAAGAAGTATTCGTGATTGCCGGGTATGACGTACACGCCGTCTGGTGCGCGCAGGTCGCGCAGCGGCTCTATGTCCGCACGCCGCGCCGCCAGAGAGCCGTCGATCAGATCACCGGTCACCACGATGAGACTTGCGCCCAGGCCGTTCGCGCGCTCCACGACGGCACGCGCCCATTTGGCGGGGAAGAGGCGGCTGATGTGGAGGTCCGTCAGTTGAAGCAGCTTGTAACCGTCGAATTGCGGCGGAAGCCCACGGATGCCGATCTCAATATCCTTGATCGGCGGCACGCGCACTGCTTGGTGCACGCCAATCGCGGCCAACGCGGCGGCGACGGCTGCGATTGCATAGCGGACGGCGTCAGGCACGTCCACGCCGCCACCATGGACCGCCATGGCGATCAACGTCCCGACGTCGAGCAGCACTTGCAGCAGCGCGAGGAAGATGGTCGCTCCGAACGCCCAGTTGAACAGGATCACGAGCGGACGGGGAAATTCGGGCGAGAACACCGAACCCGAGGAGAGCCGGCACCAGTAATGGTACTGCGAGGCCGCCAACAGCAGAATGGCAACAACGCCTTTCACCGAAAGCGGTAATTCCAATGGCGCAAGGAACCGCGTGACGACGAGCAGGGCGGGCAGGCCAAATATGAGGTGGAAAATCAGTCTTCTCCGAAAGGTTGGTTTCTCGACGGCCAGATCTTGCTGAAAAATCAGCCGCCGTTTGCGGCGTTCCCTCCTTGCGTGGGGGAGGGGGGCAGGATGCGTCGCCGTCATTGCGAGGAGCGATGCGACGAAGCAATCCAGTCTTTCTTGGAGCTCTGGATTGCTTCGCTTCGCTCGCAATGACGATTGTAGCCGGGGCGATGTCGAAACCTTCTCCCTCCCCCTTGCGGGGGAGGGTCGGGGTGGGGGGTGGCCACAAGCTCAGTGCTTGGAGACCCCCACCCCCGACCCCTCCCCGCAAGGGGGAGGGGAGCAGGACGATTGTAGCCGGGCGTTCTCAGTTCGCCTTGACCAGCGGGCAGCCGCCTTTGTCGAGCGGACGGAAGGCTTCATCGCCGGGCACGGTGGCGATCAGCTTGTAGAGATCCCACTCGCCCTTGGACTCTTCCGGCTTCTTGGTCTCGAACAGATACATGTCGTGGACCATGCGGCCGTCGATCCGGATCTTGCCGTTCTTGGCGAAGAAATCGTTGACCGGCGTCGCCCGCATCTGCGCCATCACCTTCGGCGCTTCGTCGGTGCCGATCGCCTCGATCGCCTTCAAATAATGCATCGTCGCCGAATACAGCCCGGCCTGGATCATGGTGGGCATGTGGCCGACCTTGGCGTTGAACCGGTTCGAGAAGGCGCGGGTCTCGTCATTCATGTCCCAGTAGAAAGCGTCGGTGACGATCAGGCCCTGGGTCTCCTTGAGGCCGAGCGAATGGGTGTCGGTGATTTCCTGCAGCAGCGCGATCATCTTCTGACCGCCCTGGGTGATGCCGAACTCGGACGCCTGCTTCAATGCGTTGGTGGTGTCACCACCGGCATTGGCAAGCGCCACGACCTTGGCCTTGGAGGCCTGGGCTTGCAGCAGGAACGACGAGAAATCCGACGAGTTCAGGGGATGGCGGACGCTGCCGAGCACCTTGCCGCCGCTTTCCTTGACCACGTTGGCGGCGTCGCGCTCCAGCGCCATGCCGAAGGCGTAGTCGGCGGTAATGAAGAACCAGGTATCTTCGCCGCGCTTGACCATCGCCTTGCCGGCGACGTTGGACAGCGCGTAGGTGTCATAGGTCCAGTGCACGGTATTGGGCGAGCAGGCCGGGCCGGTGATGTCGGAGCTGCCGCCGCCGGAATTGATGTGGATCTTGTTCTTTTCGCGGGTCAGCGCCGAGATCGGCAGGGCGACCGAAGAGGTCGGCACGTCGAAGATCGCATCGACCTTCTCGTTGTCGTACCAGTTGCGCGCGATGGCGATGCCGACGTCGGGCTTGTTCTGATGATCGGCGGAGGTCACCTCGACCGGCTTGCCCTTCACCTTGCCACCGTAATCGGCAACCGCCATCTCGACGGCGGCAACCGAACCCTTGCCGGTCGCGTCGGCATAGAGGCTCGACATGTCGGTGAGAACGCCGATCTTGACGACATCGTCGGAGATCTGCGCGTTCGCCGCAGTGCCGGACGCGGCGAGAACGAGGCCGGCCGCTACCACGGCTGCAAGTGACTTCATGGTGTCTATCTCCCTTGGGTTTTCGTTTTGGCGTCTTGTGACGCGCCTGTTCTAGCCGCGTTCGGGCAAGCCCGCAAAGCCGACTTTTTGGGTAGGCCGGGCGGAGGCCAGCCGGGTAAATCAGCCTGAAATCGGCGGGAACGCGGGCCTTCGGGTCACTTTTTCTTTGCTGGCAGGTGAGCGGGAGCCGAACGACACTGCCGCGCGTTGGTGTCTTGCTCGGCACGGAGGTCGATCCAGATGGGTTTTGAAAACGGTGTTGATGTCGGCCGCGGCACCTCGCGGCGAGGTTTGTTCCGGGGGGCCTGGCAGGGGGCCTTGGGTGTTGCCTTGGGTGTCGGGGCAGGGCTGATTCTGGACGGGATGCGGCCGGCCTTCGGCCAGCCCGGTTCAGGCATCGCGACCCGGCCGATCCCCCATTCGGGTGAGCTGTTGCCCGTGATCGGGCTCGGCACCGCCAACGATTTTCAGGTCACGCCGGAGGGCGAGGCGAGAGCCAACGTGAAGAAGGTGGTCGATGATCTCCTGGTGCAGGGCTGCAAGTTGATCGACACCGCGTCGTCCTATGGTGCGGCGGAAAGCGTGCTGGGCGATCTGTTGTCCGACCAGGATCGCACAAAAGTCTTTCTGGCCACCAAGATCGAGGACGGCAGCACGTCCGGCGGGTCGGCTGAATTCCACCATTCGCTCGAACGGCTGCGTTATCGACAGGTCGATCTCCTGCAACTGCACAACGTGCAGAATCCACGGCAGGATCTCGCGCCGTTTCGCGACTGGAAGGCGCAGGGGCTCTGCCGCTATATCGGGATCACGACGACGTTCAAGAGCGACTACGGCGCGGCGGAAGCGGTGATCGCCAAACAGAAGCCGGATTTCTTCCAGGTCGATTATTCGCTGGCGGACCGCGACGCCGAAAGGCGGCTGCTGCCCGCCGCGCGCGATGCCGGTGCGGCGGTGCTGACCGCGCTGCCGTTTGGCCGAAGTTCGGTGTTCCAGGCGGTGCGCGGCAAGTCCGTTCCGGAATGGGCGCGCGAGTTCGATGCAACCACCTGGCCGCAATTCTTCCTGAAATTCCTGCTCGGCCATGAAGCGGTGACGGCGGTGATCCCGGGCACCACCAATCCCGCCCATCTGTCCGACAACATCAGCGCCGGAAGCGGCCGGTTCCCCGATGCGAGGCAGCGCCAGGCCATGATCGAATTCTTCGCGACGCTTTGAGAGACTGAACCAAGAAGCGGCCTATCAAACTACGTCTTTCGTAAAGTTCGTCATGCCCGGGCTTGTCCTGGGCATCCACGTCTTTGCAGGACTTAAGCAAGAATAGACGTGGATGGCCGGGACATAGGCGAGCGGAAGCGACGCCGTCCTTCAGACGGCTATGCCCGGCCATGACGAGAGGGTGGCTCTGATGTCAACGATTACGATGATGTGATCGCGCTTCGCTACGTTACGATTCCATACTCCGCCGGCGCGTCGAATAATTCGTGTTTTCGATTGTTAGTTGGATATCCGTTCGCGCCGAAAAAATTACGCCAAAAAAGTGGGAGAGAAATCCATGTCCGATGCCGATCGCCCCAGCCTCAACCGCCGCACGCTGCTGCGTGCCGGCAGCTTTGCCGGTCTCGCTCTCGCCGCGGGCCTGTCACGCCCCGCATCCGCCCAGGCGCCGTTGAAGATCGGCATCATCGGGGGCGGGCATATCGGCAGCACGCTCGGAACGCTCTGGGTCAAATCGGGGCATCCCGTGATGTTCTCGTCGCGCCATCCCGAAGAGCTTGCTCCGCTGGTGCAGGGGCTCGGCGATCTCGCCAAGGCCGGCCCGGTCGCGGATGCGATCGCGTTCGGCGACGTGGTGTTCATCGCGGTGCCCTATGGCGCTTATCCACAGATCGGCAAGGATTATGGCAGCCAGCTGGCCGGGAAAGTGGTGCTCGATGCCGGCAATGCAACGGTGGCGCGCGATGGCGATATCACGGCGGAGACCAAGGAGGAGGGCATCGGCCTGACCTCGGCGAAATATCTGCCGGGCGCCAGGATCGTGCGGGCCTTCAACAGCATGGCCTTCAAGTTTTTCGCCTCGGAAGCCAATCGAGCCGGCGACCGCATGGCGATACCGATCGCAGGCGACGACAAGGATGCGCTGGCGACGGCCTCGACATTGGTGCACGACGCCGGCTTCGATCCGGTCGTGATCGGGCCGCTGGCGCGCGCCAAGGATTTTTCGCAAGGCAATCCGCTTTATGGTCTGCAATTGACGGCCGCGGAAATGCGTCAGCGCGCCGATGCGCTCAAGTAGCTCGCAAGCAAGCAGCTTTCGCAGGTAGCTCTCGCGCTCAGGTAAAGGGTTCAACTTGATGGCACTGGCCGATGCGCCGCCGCAGTCCGATTCCGCCTTCCATCGTTTCCTGAGCAAGATCATCGACGTCAGGCCGAGCGAGGTGCCGGCGCTGGCGTGGTCGTGGCTCTATATCTTCTCGCTGCTGTCGTCCTATTACATCATGCGTCCGATCCGCGATCAGATGGGGGTCGCGGGCGGCGTCAATAATCTGCAATGGCTGTTTACCGGCACCCTGATCGGCATGCTGCTGCTGAACCTGCCGTTCTCCTATCTGGTCAAGACCTTCCCGCGTCAGCAATTCATCTCGATCTCGTATCGTTTCTTTGCCGCCAACATCCTGTTGTTTGCGCTGGCGCTGTATGTCGCGACGCCGGAACAGACCATCTGGGTCGGGCGGATTTTCTTCATCTGGACTTCGATCTTCAATCTGTTCGTGGTTTCGATCTTCTGGCAGATGATCGTCGATGTCTTTACCTCCGAGCAGGGCAAGCGGCTGTTCGGCTTCATCGCCGCGGGCGCCACGCTCGGTGCGATCTCAGGCTCGCTGTTCACGGTATCGACGGTGGAGCATATGGCGCCCGGCTATTTGATGGTCGGCGCGGCATTGATGCTCGAGGTCGCCGTGTTCTGTGTGCGCCGGCTCTCCGGCCTGTCGGCGGCGTTGTCGGAACGGCCGCAGGCCGAGCAGTCGGAGGCGCCGATCGGCGGAACGCTGCTGAGCGGCTTTCGCGATGCGCTGTCGTCGACTTATTTGTTGAATGTGAGCCTGTTTCTGCTGCTGTACGCGGTGACGTCGACGTTCCTGTATTTTCAGCAGGCCGCCGTGGTCAGCCACAGTTTCGAAAGCCGCGCGGCGCAGACCGCCTTTTTCGCCACCGTCGATCTCGGCGTCAACGCGCTGACGCTGGTGGTGCAATTGTTCCTGACCGGTCGGATATTGAAGCGGTTCGGCGTCGGACCCACGCTGTCGCTGCTGCCGCTGTTCAGCGTGATCGGCTTCGGTGCGGTGGCGCTGGTCCCGACCTTGGCCTCGGTGGTCGGATTCCAACTGATCCGCCGTGCCGGCAATTTCGCGATCGCGCGGCCGACCCGCGAGGTGCTGTTCACCGTGCTGCCGCGCGAGGACCGCTACAAGGCCAAGAGCTTTATCGATACGGCGGTCTATCGTCTCGGCGACCAGCTCGGCGCCTGGTCGTTTGCGCTGCTCACCTTCCTCAAGCTCGGCCTCGGCGCGATCTCCATCGTCGCCGCGGCGGCCTCGGTGCTGTGGCTCATCAATAGCTGGTGGCTCGGCCGCAGGCAGGACGTGCTGGCGCAAGCGCAGGAAACGCGTTCGGAAGTGGCGAACTGATATCGATCGGTGACGGCGTGTCGGCGGCTGCGCCCGGCCGATCGTGTCGGCCGGGTGCAAAGGTCCGGTTTCTCACACGTTGAGATTCATCCAGACCGCCTTCGGCTCGGTAAAGTTATCGATTGCGGCGGTGCCATGTTCGCGGCCGAAGCCGGAATCGCGCACGCCGCCCCACGGCAACCGCACATCGGTATAGCCATAGGTATTGATCCAGACCGTACCGGCCTTCGCCTTCTTGGCGAAACGCTGCACACGGCCGATGTCGCGGCTCCAGACGCCGGCGGCGAGGCTGTAGGCCGTGCCGTTGGCGATGCGCAGCGCGTCGGCTTCATCGCGGAACTTGATTACGCTGACCACGGGGCCGAAGATTTCCTCCTGCGAGATCCGCATCTCATGCTCGACGCCGGCGAACACCGCCGGGCTGATGAAGTAGCCGCGGTCGCCGACCCGCTCGCCACCGGTGGTCAATAGCGCGCCTTCCTTCTGGCCGATATCGACATAATCGAGGATGCTCTTCATCTGCTTTTCGGAGATCACCGGGCCCATCACGGTGGCGCGGTCGGCGGGATCACCGAGCCGGATCGACTTGGCGCGCTGGGTCAGCCGCTCGACCACTTCGTCGTAGACCTTTTCGTGCGCCAGCACGCGGGAACCTGCCGAGCACACCTGTCCGGCATTGAAGAAGATGCCGGACGCGGCGGCCTTGCTGGCGGCTTCGACATCGGCGTCGTCGAAGATCACGTTGGCGGACTTGCCGCCGAGTTCGAGCGACACCCGTTTGAAGTTGCCGGCAGCACCCCGCAGAATGCCACGGCCGACGCCGGGCGATCCAGTGAAGGTGATCTTGTCGACGTCGGGATGATTGACTAGGGCTTCGCCGACCGTTCGGCCGGGGCCGGTGACGATGTTGAGCACGCCCGGCGGCAAGCCTGCCTCGAGCGCCAGTTCGCCGAGACGCAACGCCGACAACGACGTCAGCTCGGCCGGCTTCATCACGATGGTGCAGCCGCAGGCCAGCGCCGGCGCCAGCTTCCACATCCCGATCATCAACGGGAAATTCCACGGCACGATCACGGCGACGACGCCGACCGGCTCGCGCACCGTGTAGGTCAGCGCGTCATCGCGGGTGGAAACCACCTCGCCGTGGATCTTGTCGGCCCAGCCGGCGTAGTACGTCAGCGTATCGATCGCGGCGGGCAGATCCTGCCGCAGCACGCCGGAGATCGGCTTGCCGGCATCGAGGCTCTCAAGTGCGGCGATTTCGTCGGCATGCTGCTTCATCAGCTCGACCAGCCGGAGCAGGATTTGTCCGCGCTCCGAGGCCTTCATGGTGCGCCAGGGACCTTCGAAGGCGCGCCGCGCCGCGGCAACCGCGCGATCGACGTCGGCTGCGTTGCCTTCGGAGACCTCGGCGATGACCTGTTCGGTGGCGGGGTTGAGGGTCTTGAAGGTGCGGCCGGAGACCGAGGGGACATGCTGGCCGTCGATCAGCAGCAATCTGGGCTTGGCGATCGAGGTCGGCGCGGTCACGTCGCGGGAATAGTCATATGCAATCGACATCATATTCCTCCTGTTATTTCCTCCAATGTGTGTATTAAATATACCAGAGTAAATATGATATCTTCTGCCTATGACGCCTCATGATATGAAGTAAATTTCATAAGTGGATAGGCCAATGCACATCGAGATCGAGACCGTCTGGCGATTCCACAAGGAGGGCAGCCCGCAAACCGCGGTGGTGATGCTCGGCATCCTCAACGAGATCCGGAAAACAGGAAAACTCACCAGTGCGGCGAAACATGCCCAGCTGTCCTATCGACATGTCTGGAACCTGGTCGAGCAGTGGTCGGATTTCTTCGGCGTTCCCCTGGTCGAAACCCATCGCGGCAAGGGCACCAAGCTGACCGCGTTCGGCGAAAAGCTGGTCTGGGCCGGTGAGCGCATGCAGGCGCGTCTTGGTCCGCAGCTTGAGAACCTGGCGCAGGAACTCGCGACCGAGATCAAGCCGTTCCTGCACCAGCGCCCCTCGGTGATCCGGGTTCACGCCAGCCACGGTTTTGCCGTCTCGAAGCTGCGCGAATTGCTCGACCGGGAACCCGGCATCGGCGTCGACCTGCGTTATGTCAGCAACCAGCACTCCTTGGTCTCGCTGGCGCAGGGCGCCTGCGACCTCTCCGGCGTGCATCTGCCGCGCGGCGAATTGCGCGCGCAGAGCATCCGCGCCTGCAAGGAATGGCTCGACCCGCGCGAGGACCGCGTGATTCATTTCGTGACCCGCGAGATGGGACTGATGGTCAAGCGCGGCAACCCGCTCAAGATCGATTCGTTGCAGGCGCTGGTCGAGCGCAAGGCGCGTTTCGTCAACCGCGACCACGATTCCGGCACCCGCCTGCTGTTCGACCAGTTGCTGGCCCAGCACAGGATCGACGAAGCCAAAATCAGCGGCGCGCAGCAGATGGAGTTCACCCACGCCGCGGTCGCCGCCTACGTCGCCAGCGGCATGGCGGATGCGAGTTTTGGCGTCGAGGCCGCGGCCCGGCAATTCGGGCTCGATTTTGTCAGGCTGTTGACCGAGGATTATTTCTTTGTCTGCAAGCGCGGCTTCCTGGAAACCGAGCCGATGCGGCGCGTGCTCGACATCATGAAGGGCCGCGAATTCCACGAGGAGGTCGCAAGCCTGCCCGGCTATGTCGCCACCGACACCGGCACGGTCAGCAGCGTAAAGGAATTTCTTGAGAGTGTGGATACGGGTGCGGGCTGAAACAGAGCGCGATAAGGCTGGGCAACTCCTCTTCCTCGCCCCGCTCTTGAGCGTGTGAAGCTACCTCGGCGGCCGTCATCCCCGGGACGAACGCAATTGCGTTCGCCCGTGAGGAGCGCGCCCTTGCGCGCGTCTCGAAGGATGGTGTTCAGCGCAGTGCTTGCGGCCATCCTTCGAGGCGCGCAAAAAAGCGCGCACCTCAGGATGACGTCGGTGATTGTTTCACAGCCTTTCTTGCGGGGCGAGGTGACGAACTTGCGTCATTCCGGTCAAGCTCGCGCACCGTTTACTCACGCGATCGGCAGATATTTGCAGACGAACGTAAAGGGCTTTTCGCGGGCGGCTTTGGTCAGTTTCAGCGAATATCCGTAGCGTTGCATCGATGCGGTGACATCGACCGCCTTCTCGACGTCGAACAGCCTGTCCCGGTGCGGCAGCGTCCAGTGCCGGATCTGGGCTTTTGCCCGGGCTTTGGCGCTGTTTTCGTCCGGCATCACCAGCAGGATATTCTTGTGCAGTTCGCTGAATTCGGCGGGATCGTAGCCGCCGAGATTGACGAAGAAGAGTTTGTCGCGGCCTTCAGCCGGCGCATCCGTGGTCAGCGTGATATCGAAGCCATCGGCTTGCTCGACGGCGCCCCAGCAATCCAGATGCAGGCTGTCAGCGTCGCCCCACCACTGCCGGCGCAAATCCTCGTGGCAGTCTTCCGGCGTCTCCCCGATCGAAAAGCGCACGTCGTGCAGCTCCACATTGGAGTTGCCGCAATTGCCGCCGACATAAAACATGAACAGCTTCATCGCGCCGTATCCCGTATCGTTGTTCTGACGCGTTTTCTTCACGCGAACCGGTGCCCACTTCGCTTGAAAACGCTCTAGGGGATTTCAGCCGAAAGTAAAAGCATAGGCCTGCGCGCCGGGATCGAGGAAGCGGATCTCGAAGGTATGATCCGCCACCGCGCCGGGATCGCGGACCAGCTGATAGAGCCGCTGCGCCGTCACGACGCCGTTTCCTTCCGGATCGACGTCGATGCCGTGTGCGGCACCCGGGCTCTTGCCGTCGATGGTGACGACAAAGCGAACCGGCTTGCCGTCGGGCGAGGGCCCCAGCACCAGATGCAGGTCGCGCGCGTGGAACCGGTAAACGATGGCGCTGTCCTTTGCATTCGATTGCGCGCGCTCGTTGCCGATGGTCCAGTCGCCGACCAGCGACCAGTCGTTGAGCGCCGGCGTTCCCGCGGCGTACACGTGGCTTGTGTCCTGCACCACGCCGCCCGGCGAGACGAAATGATCGGCGCGGTCATAGCCGACATAGGTCTCGGGCGATTTGACGTCGATCTTGGCGGAGGCGGCTTCCGCACCCGACGCGTTCACCGCGACCATGCCGGACGGGACATTCTTGTCGCCGGCCTCCGCCAGCAATTGCTGGATCACCGCTTCGGACTGGTCATAGTCGCCCTCGCCGAAATGGTGGTGGCGAATCTGGCCTTTGGCGTCGATGAAATAATGCGCCGGCCAATATTCGTTCTCGAAGGCGCGCCAGATCTTGTATTCATTGTCGATCGCGACGGGGTAGCCGATCCCAAGCGCAGCGATTGCCTTCTTGACATTGTCGACGTTGCGCTCGAAGGCGAATTCAGGCGCATGCACTCCGATCACCACCAGGCCGTGATCCCGGTATTTCTCGGCCCAGGCGCGCACGTACGGAATAGCCCTCAGGCAGTTGATGCAGGAATAGGTCCAGAAATCGACCACGACCACCTTGCCCTTCAACTGCTCGGTGGTCAGGGGCTTCGAATTCAGCCACTCAAAGGCGCCATCCAGCGAAGGTGCCGCGCCTTCAACCGGCAATGCCTCGCTCTCGCCGGCCGGCTTGGCGCGCATCATCGAGGGACCCGACATCGCCGTGGTGGATTGCTGCGGGCGCAGTTTGTCGAGCAGGCCCTGCTCCAGCGACGTCGTGCTGCCGACCGAAAGGTTGGTGAGAAAACCGGTATCGAGACCGAGCGCGATCGCCGCGATCGCAACCAATACGGCTGCGCCCAGCCCGCGGCGGATCCATTCGCCGGCGCCGATCGAGCGTTTCATCGCGGCGAACACCCGGCCGCCAACCAGAAGCGCCAGCGCCAGCGAAGTTGCGGCGCCCGCGGCATAGGTCAGCAGCAACAGCGTGGTTTTGACGCTGGCGCCTTGTAACGCCGCGCCGGTCAGGATCAAACCCAGCACCGGTCCCGCGCACGGCGCCCAGAGAAAGCCGGTGGCAACGCCGAGCAACAGCGGCGCCAGCAATGAGCCCTCGGATTGATCGGCCGATTGCGACAGCCGCGCGCCGATCGCGACCAGCGGCCGCATCAAGCGGTCGGCGAGTTCAGGGAACAACAGCGTCACGCCGAAGATCGCCAGCAAGCTCAGCGCGGCGATCCGGCCGTATTGATTGGCCGAGACCACCCAGCCGCCGGCAACCGAGGCCAGCGTCGCCACCACCGCGAACGCCAGCGCCATGCCGACCAGCATCGGCAGGCCGTTCCTCAGGAACGGACGGTCGGCGCGCGCCAGCACGAACGGGATCACCGGCAGGATGCACGGGCTCACGATGGTGAGGACACCGCCGAGATAGGCCAGCAGAAAAAGGAACATGGTCTGTTACGTCCGCCAAATCTTGAGCTTGTTTAAGTCTTGAGTTCGTGAGGTCGTTACGTCCCAGGTTCGTCGGATGTTACATCGATGCGCCGCGCGGCACGTACGGCTTTTCCAGCGCGGCGATCTCATCGGCGGTCAATTTCAGCGAGAGCGCTGCGATCGCGTCGGTCAGGTGCTCCGGCTTCGAGGCGCCGACGATCGGCGAGGTCACGCCTTTCTTCTGCGCCACCCAGGCCAACGCCACCTGCGCGCGCGGTACGCCTCTGGCGGCCGCGACCGTGGCGACGGCGTCGATGATCTCGCGGTCGGATTCCGGAAATTGCGTATAGAGCGTCTTGCCGAATTCGTCGGTCTCCTGGCGCGAACTGGTTTCATTCCACGGCCGCGTCAACCGTCCCCGCGCCATCGGGCTCCACGGCATCACCGCGATGCCCTGATCGGCGCACAGCGGCAGCATCTCGCGCTCTTCCTCGCGAGTCAGCAAATTGACATGGTTCTGCATACTGACGAATTCGGTCCAGCCGTTGAGCCGCGAGGTGTAGATCGCCTTGGAGAATTCCCAGGCCTTCATGTTGGAGGCGCCGATGTAGCGGGCCTTGCCGGCTTTGACGACGTCGTGCAGCGCCTCCATGGTCTCCTCGATCGGCACCTTCGGGTCGGTGCGATGGATCTGGTAGAGATCGACGAAATCGGTCCCGAGCCGGCGCAGGCTGTTGTCGATTTCACCGAGGATCGCCTTGCGCGACAATCCAGCGCCGTTCGGCCCCGGCCGCATCCGGCCATTGACCTTGGTCGCAAGCACGACGTCCTCGCGGCGGACGAAATCCTTCAGCGCGCGGCCGACGATTTCCTCCGACGTGCCGTCCGAATAGACATTGGCGGTGTCGAAGAAATTGATGCCGAGCTCGAGCGCCTGCTTGATCAGCGGCCGGCTTTTTTCCTCATCGAGCGTCCACGGGTGCGGCCCGCGACCCGGAATGCCGTAGGTCATGCAACCGATGCACAGCCGCGACACGCCGAGGCCCGTTTTGCCGAATTTCACATAATCCATGTTGCGTCCATTCGATGGTTGCATTGAAACAATTGGTCGGGATGACAGCGCGGTTACAGCAGGCGCTCATAAAATCCGCCATAGTGCCCGCTCGGCTCGACGAGATGAATTTCAAGGATCCAGTGCCGCTCCTGTCCAAGTTCGTCAGGATCGCTCATCGGCTTGTCATTTCCTGGCTGTATCCGGTTCAGGTTCCTGTCGCCGGGAATTTGGGCGTGGGCGAATTCGCTGACGAGATGGCCAGCGATCACGCCGCCAAAATTCCATCCGGCTTCCGCCGCCGCCTTTTGCGCAAACGCATAGAGATCGGCTCCGGTCATCTCCGGCGATGCGTGATAGTAGGACTGGACCCGGTCGAAAACAATCGGCAGCGCCTCGACCAGCTTCGCGCCGGGATGATTGCCGAGGATATAGGTGCGACCGAGATCGGCCTCCCAATCCTCAAACACAGGCCCGAGATCCACATAGACGATATCGTCCTGGTCGATGTCGCGGACCGGAGGGTTGTCGGCGGCGATCGTCAGCGTGTTGGCGCCGGCGCGCACGATGCGTTTGTGCCAGTGTTTCTCGACGCCGAACTGCTCCAGAGCCAGCGCGTAGATGTCGCCTTCGACCTCGCGCTCGGTCCGCCCCGACCGCACGAGGTCGCGTCGTTCGATCGCGTCAAACAGCGTTTCGGCTCGCTTCTCGGCCGCCATCAAGGCCGCGCGCCGCGCCGACGGAGCCAGGTCAGACTTCTGTTTCATTGCAAAGGCTCCACGCAAAGGCTCCACGATGTCAGGCGCAAGGACGGGACGATCCTATCGTTGCAGGCTTTTCGGAGTGCGATAGGCGCCATGCAGCAAGGCGACGTCTGGCATTCCCAAAGAGCTGGCGGATTGGTTGACTCGACCATTTCGATGACGCCTTATATCCAAACCGATATAACGCGACAAATGGCCACGCGACAAATGGCGTCGTGCTGCGCCACCCGACAGATCGCCGGTCGGGACTGGCTGCTCGCAAAAAATTGAACAACCGATGGCGCCGGCGCGGCACGATGCGTCAAGCGAACGCGCCAAATAACGCGTCAAGTGAAGAGGGGAAACATCATGAACTATCCCGATATCGAGCTCTATATCGACGGCCGCTGGAAGCGCGCGAGCGGCCAGCCCGTGATCAATCCGGCCGACGAAAGCGTGCTCGGGACGGTGCCGACCGCAACGAAGGCCGATCTCGACGATGCGCTGGCGGCCGCCCAACGCGGATTTGCCGTCTGGCGCAGGACGTCTCCGGCCAAGCGGACGCAGATCATCCTGAAAGCCGCGAGCCTCATTCGCGCCCGCGTCGACGAGATGGCGGTGGCGATGACGCTCGAACAGGGCAAGCCGCTCGATCAGGCCAGGCTGGAGATCGTGCGCGGCGCCGACATCCTCGAATGGGACGCGACCGAAGGTCTACGACTTTATGGGCGCATCATCCCGAGCGAGGAGGGCATGCGGCACTCGGTGCTGCGCCAGCCGATCGGACCGGTGGCGGCGTTCTCGCCGTGGAATTTCCCGATGAGCTCACCCGGCCGCAAGGTCGCGGGCGCGCTGTCCGCCGGCTGCTCGATCATCCTGAAAGCGTCCGAGGAGACGCCGGCCGGTGCGGTGCAGCTGGTGCGCGCGTTCCACGACGCGGGTCTGCCGCCGGGCGTGCTCAATCTCGTGTTCGGAAATCCCGCCGAGATTTCCGAATATCTGATCCCGCAATCCGCGATCCGCCTCATCACCTTCACCGGCTCGATTCCTGTCGGCAAGAAGCTCGCTGAAATGGCCGGGCGCTACATGAAGCCCGCGATCATGGAGCTCGGCGGTCACGCACCGGTCATCGTTTGCGACGATGTCGATCCGTTGGCGACGGCGACGAGCTCGGTCGCGGGAAAATCGCGCAATGCGGGCCAGGTCTGCGTGTCGCCGACGCGGTTTTTTGTTCAAGAATCCATCTACGACAAATTCGCCAATGCGTTTGCCGAGAAGGCGGCGCAGTTGAAGGTCGGCGACGGCCTGGATCCATCGGTGCAGATGGGCCCGTTGGCCAATTCCAGGCGGATCGACGCCATGGAGACGCTGGTCGCCGACGCCAAGTCCAAGGGCGCGCGCGTGCTGGCCGGCGGCAGCCGGATCGGCAACCGCGGCTATTTCTTTCCGCTGACCGTACTGGCCGATGTGCCGGACGACGCCCGCGCCATGCGCGAGGAGCCGTTCGGCCCGCTGGCGCTGGTCAATCCGGTGCGCAATCTGGATGAGGCGATCGAGAAGGCCAACTCGCTGCCCTATGGCCTCGCCGCCTATGCCTTCACGCGGTCGGCGCACAACGCCCACCGCCTGGCGGACGATATCGAGGCCGGCAATCTCTCGATCAATCATTTCGTCGCTTCTGTGGCCGAAACGCCGTTCGGCGGCGTCAAGGACAGTGGTTATGGACGGGAAGGCGGGACGGAAGGCCTGCAATATTATACGGTCGCCAAGAACGTCTCGCACAAGATGATCTGATCGCGGAGCTCCCGGCTCCGCCTGGAGGTTCCGATCGATGCAAGAAACGGTCAAAGATCTCAAAGGTCACGTTGCGCTGGTGACCGGCGCCTCCCGCGGTATCGGTGCGGCGGTCGCGCTGGCGCTCGCCGCAGCTGGCGCGTCAGTCGCGGTGAATTATCGCGAACGGGCCGACGCCGCTGAAGCTGTGGTCGCGAAGATCACGGCCTCGGGCGGCCGCGCCATCGCGATTGCCGCGGATGTCTCTCAGAGCGCGGATGTCACAGCTATGGTCGGCCGCGTCACCGAGGCCTTGGGCCCGATCGACATCCTGATCAACAACGCCGGGATGGCGATCGTGCGCGGGGTCGATGATTTGACCGAAGCCGAGTTCGACCTGACCATTTCGGTCAACCTGAAATCGGCCTTCCTGTGCACCCAGGCCGTGCTGCCGTCGATGCGGGCGCGGCAATGGGGCCGCATCGTCAATATCTCGTCGGGCGCCGCGCGCGGCGCCGGCGCCATCGGCGTCCATTACAACGCCTCGAAGGCCGGCATGGAGGGACTGACCCGCGGCTATGCGGCGCGCCTGGTCAAGCAAGGCATCACCGTCAACGCGGTGGCGCCGTCGCTGATCGAGACCGACATGATGGCCGGCCGAACGGAGCTGGCGCGCAACATCCCGCTCGGCCGCATGGGGCAAGCGGATGAAGTCGCGCAGTCCGTGCTGATGGTGCTCGGCAATGCCTACATGACCGGGCAGACGGTGCTGCTGAACGGCGGAATGGCGTTTATTTAGGGCTCGGATTCATAAATCCAGGAGCCGCACATCGGTCGATGTCCGCCTTACAGCGTTTTGCAGACAAAAGTCGGACATCTCTCCATTCCGAAAAGCGCCAATAACGGACATCGCAGTGTTGGCAGTTATAGCTTTTGCTCTTTTCCAAACCGAGGAAAACCGATCGCGTACATCTCGATAGCATAGACAAAGTGCGTCCAAGCGAGGGTCAACCACAGAAGCAGGTGGGGCTTGCATTCGACGGAAGGCTGGCAGTGAACGCGGGTGGGATCGGCGGAATAAACGAGATAGAAAATGAAGATGTCCAGCAAGAACAATCCGATGTTGAGGCGCACTAATCTCTGAGGGGGCGACAGGTCGCGCGCGCGAAATCGAAAATAGAAGACCACGCCAAATCCCGAAAAGAAGATTGAGAGCACGCACGATAATAATAAAAAGCGGGTATTGCCGTCCAACGGCATCTCAAAGTTACGCGAGTACCAAAATGGAAGCCATGGCGGCAACATAAGCAGCATGAAGCCTACAAGCCCACGAAGCTGCTTCATCTCATAGGTCACTTTTTGACCAACGTCCTAGCGTCTGCACTGAAAGCTGGATCAGCATGACTACCGTTACCTTTCGGCTTTGATAGAGCAACGATCCACCAGTAAATTATTCCTGGCGTGAGGTAGAAAACCCAAGACAGAAACGAAGTTGCCTGTTGCTCTGCGAGGATAGGAAACATTCTGAAAAGGATCGGTCGAACGTAGGGTACCCAAAAAGGAAACCAGATCAAGTAAGCGACCCACCACGGATGGCCCGCAAATCTGGCGAAGCGCGCAGTAGGTACAGCGAAGGCGAACCAGGTAATCAGCCAGAAGGCAATGAGAACTAATGCAACGTTCTGCTCTTGATCTGTCATATGAAATCCCAAAACGCATTTTGTGGTTCAGCGAGCTTCATGGTCTTGCCATTCAAGGTCAGTAAGTTGTGAAAATTATTTTCGTCAACCTTTAACACGCCGAATGCTCAATTTTGAATGAAGCCGGTGCGAGTTCCGTTCCGGGTCATCAGCGTCGATTCTACCGTATCTGTGAAATGTTCGTTGTTCGGCGCCTTCCGGACCTTCGGTTCGACGTTGCGAACGTGAGGACAGGCGTGATTCCAGATCCCGAACCGGAGCCTCGAATCGCATTCTTGCGAATCCGGTTCCGCGCGGCGTTCCCGCAATCACGAGCGCGCGGCGGTGCAGAAGTGGTGCGGGTCATCGTCAGCTTCTTCTCGCATGAAATAACTCGCTGCACAGACCGGGGGCTTGGCAGTGTCCGAATTATCGTCCAGAAGCGTCCAATGAAGAATCCAGAGAGCTATTTTCCCGTTGCGCGCTTCGGTGCGGTCAAGCTGGTTACGCCTGTAACAGCGGGGCTTTCTGGCGCCGGCGTCTATGCGGTCACGACCGATTCGGGTGAGTTTTTCCTGCGGATTCCTGCCGCCGGTGTCGACGATCTTTCCTGGATGATTGCGGCACAGCGGCTCGCCGCCGACAGAGGTGTCGCGCCGCAGATCATATCGGTCGATCAGGAGACCGGTGCGGTGGTGTCGGCGAAGGCCGAAGGCGAGCAGCTTGGAATAGCCCTGCGGCAGCCGGATGTTCGCGCGCGCGCGCTTCGGGCGGTCGCCGAAGCGCTGGCGGGCCTGCATGGGATTTCCGCGCCGGATTTCCGTCCGCTCGATACGTCTCTCGGCCAGGCCGTCTGGGAGGAGCAATCGGCAAGAGCGGGATTTCCGGATTGGGCGAGACCGCTGGGGAAGTTCGTTTCGCTTGGATTGGCCGCGCTGGCCAGCGATCCGCGCCGCGTGCTCAGCCACAACGACGCAAACCCCGCGAATCTTCTTTGGGATGGTTCGCAAATCCGTCTGGTTGATTGGGAGCGCGCCGCGCTCGCGCATCCCTATATCGACCTCGCGACACTCTCCAATTTTGTCAATCTGTCGGACGACGATGCGGTCGATCTGCTTGCCATCCAGGAGAACGCCGAGATCACGGCCCAGCAACGCGCCATTTTCGTTGTGCTGCGTAATTTTCTGCGCGTCGTCTACGGCGCGATATTCCTGCGCCTGGCCCCGGATCTGGCGGCAATCGGTTTTCAGGGCCGCGACGAAACGCCGACCCTCAGTGAATGCTTTGTCCTGATGGGAAAGGGCGAACTCAATCCAGCGACGCCGCTCGGCCAGGCCCGGCTTGGCGCGGGGCTTTTCCGTCAGGTTCCGGTTTGAACGCTTGCGATGAGGCCCGCTTCTTCTCCCCTCTCCCTTGCGGGGAGGGGTGGGGGGTCTCCAAGCACGGAGCTTGTGGCCACCCCCCACCCCGACCCTCCCCCGCAAGGGGGGAGGGAGCGCGCTTCCGTTGGCGCGATCGCTCAATCCAGTCTCAGATGTTCCGACGATACTTCGTCACAACCCCGGCAGCGCCGTCACGAATACACTGAGCGAGCCCTCGGCTTCCGCGATCACGCGCAGCGTTTTGGAATCGAAGGCGATGTAGGCGAGCTCGACACGGGTGATCTCGGCCGCGATCCGCACGCCGTCCTCGTTCTTCTGAAAGTCCGATATCGCGGCGGCGACCTTTTTCTGGGCGTTGGCCGCGAACGGCTTCAGATCGAGCACCGCCTTGTCGGCCAGCGTCTGTTGCAGACGCGGCATCACCTCGCGCGCCGCGGCTCCCAATAGCCCGAGGGCTGCTTCGGATTCGACGGCGAGCTGTACGTCGGTCAGCCGCAGCGTCTGCTCCGTCGGATTGAGCACCGGCCGGCCCCAGATCTGTACGGTGGCGTCGGCGCCGAACCCGAACCAGCTCTTTTTTTCCTTGGCGTGCACCAACAGCGAGATCAGCAGCCGGTCGCCGGACGCCGCCACCGTCGCCTGCTTCACGGTGACGTCGACCGCGCCCGAGCCGTCCTCGGGAAAGGTCTTGCCCGCGAATTGCGTTTCCAGGATCTTGTTGATGTCGGTGAACGGCAGATCGATCGGCACGCCGATGTTCACCCCCGCCGGGGTCGGCGGGATGATCGAGATCTTGTCGGGGAACGGGCAGTCGGGCTTGGTCTGCTCGGACGTGATGCGGGTCTCTGCTTCGATGCCGATCGTGGCCGTGACCGCGGATGCATCGACGCGCGGCTGCACCGCGATGGCGCGGGTCGGCCGCAATTCGAGCCAGAGCGGCGGCAGGGTCGAAGAGGCGCCGGTGCCTTGCAGCGGGATCGAGCGGCAAGCCTTGGCCCACTGCACCCGCGCGCTCTGCTCGAAGGTCCGGTCGTTGCGGATCCGCGTCGAGACCGCCTCCATTTGATCGGCGACGTTCTTGTCGATCACCGGCTTGACCTGCGCCGGAACGCTGACGCGCGCGCCGGCGACCGACAGGCTCGAATCGCCGAGGTTGACCTGGGCCTGCAAGTTCGGCTCGAAGTGCCAGGCCGCGGCGAGTTTCGGCCGCGAGGTGATGCTGATGGTGCCCTTGATGTCGGCGTGGGCGTTCAGCTCCTTGATGTTGATGCTGCCGATCTGCTTGGCGGCCTTGTCGCCGAGCAGGCTGCCGAGCGCGTTGCTGACCGCGCCGGTCGCCTTCGACGACAGCGAGCCCGTGACATTCAGGGTTCCGGTCAATGGCGTCGCCAGGGTCAGCACATCCGAAGCGCCACTGGCCGCGATCGGGCCGCGCGAGGCGGTCCAGCCGATATCGGCGTTCTGCAGAATCTGCGGTGCCGGGTTGTCGGCCTTGCCGGTGAAGGTGCGCGGCGCGGCGCGGTCGGCGGCGTCGCGGATCGCGGCAATCGAAATCGAGACCGGCGCCAGCACCGTGGAGCTGCGCGCGGCCGGCGGCAGCGGCGGCAAGGCTGTGATCGGCGCCGCGTTGATCGGCGCGCGCGGCGACAGCCAGTCGAACGCCTTCAGGCTGGCGAAAAAAGACAGCGCGACGACCACGCTGGCAAGCAGGATCGTCCTTAGACGTAACGGCAGACGCATCGTCCCCCCGGACTGATTGAGGGGCGAGTTTACAGGCTGGATTCTATCGGCGCCAGCGCGACTTAGTGGCGATTTAGGTAACACCTGAGGCGGCTTGGCGAAAATTTGCGGCGCGGTCCGGGCCACCGCCACGGTTCTGACACGCCGCGGGCACGATCCCGGATTTAGCCCGGGAGTTTGTTGCTGGTCAGAAACAGCAATGGCGCGGAAGACCCGCGCCATTTACCTCTTGGGCACCTCGACTACTGAGAGCCCTGTGACGCTATTTCGGCCGTCATCCTGAGGTGCGAGCTCTTGCGAGCCTCGAAGGATGGTGTTCAGCGTCGTGCTTGCGGCCCATCCTTCGAGGCTCGCCGAAGGCGGCGAGCACCTCAGGATGACGATCGAGCCTGTCTGCGCGGCCCCGGCGGCAAGTTCCTCAGGATGAGGTTCGTAGCCTCCGTCATCCTGGGACGTTCGTCAGCTTCGCTTGTCGCCGGCATTGTCCGCGCGCCGGTCCGTCATCGGCATCACAATCACCCTGGTGCCGACATTGACTCGCGAATAGAGATCCGAAACGTCGGCGTTGGTGAGGCGGATGCAGCCAGACGATACATGCGTTCCGATGGTCGCCGGCGCGTTGGTGCCATGGATGCGATACACGGTGCCGCCGAGATACATCGCGCGGGCGCCGAGCGGATTGCCGGGGCCACCGGCCATGTAACGCGGCAGATAGGGTTGGCGCGCGATCATTTCCGGGGGCGGGGTCCAGTCCGGCCACTCGGCTTTCTTGGTCACCGACTGCACGCCCGACCAGGTAAAGCCTTCGCGGCCGACGCCAATGCCGTAGCGGATCGCCTGACCGCCACCGAGCACATAATAGAGATAGGTGTTGGGCGTATCGATGACGACGGTGCCGGGCGCCTCGCGGGTCGGGTAGCTCACGATCTGGCGCCTGAGCCGCGCCGGCAGTTCCGCCGCGCTACCCTGATCGTCTTCCGGCGCGGCCTGCACCATCGGCGCCGGCTGCGTCGTGATCAATGGAAACAAAGGCGTCGCCGAAGCGGGCGCGGTAAACGCCAGCGCGCCGATCGCCAATGCGCCGAGCGCCAATAGATGAGAGGTGGCACGGCGGCAATTCAGCTTCGAAATATCCAGCCTGAACATGTGTCGTCCCCTGTTTTGTTTCACGCCTCGATCCGGCGCGTTGTTGGGACGATCGATAGCGGACAGGCGTTTCCAGAGCTTTGCTTCAAAAGCGAAAAACGGCTTCGTCGCGGCAACGAATTGTTTCATGACAGTTTCATGAGGCGACGAGCCCCGAAGGTTAACAAAAATTGGCCTAACACTTCGATGACGTCATACGCCTGAAATATCCATGGCCGAACGTCGGGAGATTAAGAATCAGCTAGCTCGTCAACTATCTCTTAGGCCTCCTCGATGCGGATTTTGATCGCGACCGATGCTTGGCACCCGCAGGTGAACGGCGTGGTGCGCACGTTAACCTCGCTGGCGCGAAGCGCTGCCGGGCTCGGGGTCGACATCGACTTTCTGACCCCGGACGGCTTCCCGTCGATGGGGTTGCCGACCTATCCCGGCCTTCGAGTAGCGCTGCCGAACCGGCGCGAGATCGCCAAACGGATCGAGGCGGCTTCGCCGGACGCCATTCATATCGCGACTGAAGGCCCGATCGGTTGGGCGGTGCGCAGCTATTGCCGTCGCAACAAGCTGGCCTTCACCACCTCCTATACGACGCGCTTTCCGGAATATGTCGAGGTCCGCACCGGCATTCCCGCCAGCGTCGGCTATGCCGTGCTGCGGCACTTTCACGCGGCCGCCGCCATGATCATGGTCGCAACCGACTCGCTCAAGGCCGAACTCGGCGCGCGCGGATTCAAGAAACTCGGCTTCTGGACCCGCGGCGTCGACACCGATCTGTTCAATCCGGATCAGCCGGCCCCGCTCGATTTGCCGAGGCCGATCTTCATGACGATGGGCCGCGTCGCGGTCGAAAAGAACATCGAGGCGTTTCTCTCGCTGGAGCTGCCGGGCACCAAGGTCGTGATCGGCGACGGACCACAGCGCGCGGAACTCGAGCGCAAATATCCGTTAGTCAAATTCCTCGGCGAGAAAAAAGGCCAGGACCTGACCTCGCATCTGGCCGCGGCCGACGTCTTCGTGTTTCCGAGCAAGACCGACACCTTCGGTGTCGTTCAACTCGAAGCGCTCGCCTGCGGCACGCCGGTTGCGGCGTTTCCGGTCACCGGTCCACTCGATGTGATCGCCGACCATCCGATCGGCGCGCTCGACGAGAATTTGCAGAGCGCCTGCCTGCGCGCGCTTCAGATGTCGCGTGAGACGTGTCGTAATTTTGCGATCGAGCGTTCCTGGGAAAACAGTGCGCGTCAGTTCATCGGCAATTTGACCGCGTTGCAGCCAAGCCGTTCGCTGCGGCCCTCCCGCCTGGTCGCGGGCAGAACCGCGGTACGCGGCTAATCATCATCATCACAGCAAGTTGGAACCATCATGGCGGAAACCTTGAAACTGGACGGCACCGATCAACTGGACTTCGACCGCGAGACGGTCGAGCGCGCCTATGATCGCTGGGCTCCCATCTATGACCTCGTGTTCGGCGGCGTGTTCGGCAAGGGCCGGCAGGCGGCCATCGTCGCCACCAACAGCCTTGGCGGCCGCGTGCTCGAGGTCGGCGTCGGCACCGGGATCTCGTTGCCGCAATATGCCGCCAACACCCGCGTGTTCGGCACCGATATTTCGGAAGCGATGTTGCGCAAGGCGCATCAACGGGTGAAAGAGCTCGGGCTGAAAAATGTCGAAGGTCTCGCGGTGATGGACGCCGAGAAGCTCGAATTCCCGGACAATTCGTTCGACGTCGTGATGGCGCAATATGTCGTCACCGCGGTACCGAATCCGGAAGTAGCCCTTGATGAATTCGCCCGGGTGTTGCGGCCCGGTGGCGAGATGATCCTGCTGAGCCGGGTCAGCGCCGACGCCGGCGTGCGCCGCTTCATCGAACAGCGGCTGCAGCCGGTGGTACGTCCGCTCGGCTTCCGCACCGCCGAGTTCGCCTGGTCGCGCTTTGCGAAATGGCAGGCTGGTGCTGCTGGTATCGAACTGGTCGAGCGCCGCCTGGTGCCGCCGCTCGGACACTTCTCGCTGATTCGGTTTCGCAAGGTCGAGATCGCCGCGGCCGCCTGAGGCGGTCGCGAACTTACCAACAGTCCGGCTGCGTCTAGTTATATGTCATTATGATGATGTCACATGCCGGACATCGAATCCCTGTATCGATATCCCGGAAGATGGAGACGAATGATGCTCGATAATTTCAGAGAGGCTCTGCACACGCAGCGCTGGGATGACCACCGCTTTTATCACCACAGCCGCATCAACCAGAGTTTGCACTTTGTCAGCGCCTCGAGCTTTCTCGTTGGTTACGTGATGATGTTCTTCGATCCGGTCGCCGCCGCGCTGCTGGGCTGGTGCGTCTCGATGACCACGCGTCAGGCCGGTCATTTCTTCTTCGAGCCGAAGGGCTACGACCACGTCAACCAGGCTACTCACGAGCACAAGGAAGAGATCAAGGTCGGCTACAATCTGCAGCGCAAGATCGTGCTGATGACGATCTGGGCGCTCTCGCCGCTGGTGCTGTATCTCGACCCGACCATGTTCGGCCTGTTCAAGCCCTGGGTGTCATCGGCCGATTTCATGCGGCAGGTCGCCAAGATCTGGCTCGCGGTCGGCGTCGGCGGGCTGTTGTTCCGCACCATCCATTTGTTCTTCATCCGCGACGTCGAGACCGGCCTGGTCTGGATGACCAAAATCCTGACCGACCCGTTCAGCGATTTCAAACTCTACCACAAGGCGCCGCTGGCGCTGCTGCGGGGCGAGCTGATCGATCCCGGTCTTGAGAAGCACGTCAAGCACGCGTGATTCGCGATCCCGAATACTCGCAACATTCGTCATGCCCGGGCCTGTCCCGGGCATTCCCGTTCTTGACCTCCGGGAGGACGTCATCCCCGGGATGAACGCAATTGCGTTCACCCGTGAGGTGCGAGCTCTTGCGAGCCATCGAAGGATGGCTGCAAGCACGGAGCTGAACATCATCCTTCGAGACGCGGCGAAGACGCCGCTCCTCAGGATGACGCCGAGAAGCGCGAAGACGTGCTTCTCGTTTTCAGTCTGGCCACGACGAAAAGTGACTCAATGTCGATGAATGAAGGCGCGCGCTCAGCGCTTGAACTTCCGGGCGATGATCTCTTTGAGAATCCGCCGCTTGATGGCCTTGTTGGTCAGCGACGCATCGCGCCACCACCAACCGTCTTGCTTCATCCTGGTTGCAGCCGCGGCGAACCGCTTGGTCACCTCGGCGAAATCGGCATCGGTGTAGTTCAGGCTGAAGATCAGGCGCCCGGTTCCGACCCAGCTCAGCGCCAGCCCTTCGGCCCGCAGATAATACTGGAACATCCAATTATAGCGGGACGGCTCGGTGTAATGGACCATCCAGATCGACGACAGATTGCTGAGACGCACCGGCAGATCCTGCGCGGCCAGCATGTCGTTCAATTGCCGCGCCCGTTCGTTCCAGAGCTCATCGAGTCCATTATAGACGGCATTGAAATTGGGGCTGTCGAGCCGGCTCAGGAATTCATCCATCGCCGTCATCACATAGGGATGCGAATTGAAGGTGCCGCGGGCAAAGCAGATATCGGCGGGACGGTCGTCGCGGAAGCGCCGCATCAGATCCTTGCGTCCGCAGACCACGCCGATCGGCAAGCCTCCGGCGAGGCTCTTGCCGTAGGTCACCATGTCGGCCTGAACGCCGAAATATTCCTGGGCGCCGCGGGCGGCGAGCCGGAAGCCGACGAAAACCTCATCGAAAATCAGCACGATGTTGCGCTCGGTGCAGACCTCGCGCAGTTGCTTCAGCCATTGGCCATAGGCGGCGCGATCGAAGCGCGAGCCACGCGAGCTGTCGACCAACGCGGAATCGCCGGGCGCGTTGGCGTTGGGATGCAGCGCCTGCAGCGGATTGACCAGCACGCAGGCGATGTCGTTGCGCGTCCTCAGCACATGGAGCGTACGCTCCGACATGTCGGCCAAGGTATAGGTCTCGTGCGGCGACACCGGATTGCCGATGCCGGGCTGCACGTCGCCCCACCAGCCGTGATAGGCGCCGGCGAAGCGAACCAGATGCGAGCGGCGGGTGTGGTAGCGCGCCAGCCGCACCGCCTGCATCACCGCTTCGGTCCCCGACATGTGGAACGAGACTTCGTCGAGCCCGGAAATCTCGCACAGCCGTTTGACGTTGTCGGTGATGACGGGGTGGTAGGAGCCGAGCACCGGGCCGAGCGCATGCGCCCGCTTTTCGCCCGCGGTGATGCACTCCTTGTAGAAGTCATTGCCGAAGATGTTGACGCCGTAGGAGCCGGTCAGGTCGTAAAAGACATTGCCGTCGAGATCGGTGACGGTGACGCCGGCCGAGGACTCCATGAAGGCGCTGGTGGCAAGATTTTCCCGCACCAGCCGGCTGTACTGGAACGGCACCCGGTAGGTTTCGGTGAATTGCAGGTCGGAAATGCGGCTCGACACTTCAGCGGTCGCCGCGCGGCCCCGGGCGTAGTGCGTGGCGTAGAAGCCGGCGAGCCGGAAGAAGGCGTCCTCGCGCTGCGTGGCGATGTCGCGCGGCGCGCCGTCGGAGCGGAAGAAATCGTTGATATCGAATTCGTAAAGGGGCACCAGGCGGGCCACCATCTTGGACATCTTGGAATGCCCGGTCAGCGAGCGGTGCTTGGCCCGCGACAGCGCCAGCCGCGCCTGCACTTTGGGGAAGGCTGCGGTGACGCCGGCAATCGCGGCGGCGGACAGCGACAGAATCGGAAGGGACGAATCCATGCCGCCAGCGCTAGCGAATCCTGCTGACAGATTCATGACAATCAAGAACCTGATCGCAGGCCTGACCCAGCAGGAAGACCTCAATTTCCTGCTCACCAACCGGATTCCACGGGCGGCGGTGACCCGTTTCATCGGCTGGTTCAGCAAGATCGAGCAGCCTTTGGTCCGCGATCTCTCGATCGCCTGCTGGCGGATGTTTTCCGACCTCGATCTGTCCGAGGCCAAAAAAACCAGCTTCAAGAGCCTGCACGATTGCTTCACCCGCGAATTGCGCCCCGGCCTGCGGCCGGCCGACCCGGACCCTACGATTGTGGCCAGTCCGTCGGATGCCATCGTGGGCGCCCATGGCGCGATCGCCGACACTGAATTGTTTCAGATCAAGGGCGCGCCTTACGCGCTGCTGGATCTGCTGGGCGATCCCGCTCTGGTCGAGGCGCACCGCAACGGGCGCTTCATCACGCTGCGGCTGACCTCGAGCATGTATCATCGCTTCCACGCGCCCTATGACTGCCGGATCGAGCGGGTCACGTTCATCCATGGCGATACCTGGAACGTCAATCCGATCGCGCTCAAACGGGTCGAGCGGTTGTTCTGCAAGAACGAGCGGGCGGTGCTGCAAACCCGGCTCTCGACCGGCGAAGCGCTCACTTTGGTGCCGGTGGCGGCTATCCTGGTCGCCAGCATCCGGCTGCATTTCCTCGATGTGATGCTCAATGCGCAAACCAAAGGGCCGACCGAGTTCCCATGCGATGTCAGCGTCCGCAAGGGAGACGAGCTCGGATGGTTCGAACATGGCTCGACCATCATCGTGCTGGCGCCGGATCATTTTGAATTTTGTGACAACATCGTGGAAGGCGCGCCGATCCGCGCCGGTCAACCGCTGATGCGAAAATCACCGACATAACTGGTGTCGGCGTCACACGTGTTTATATAATCGTGCTCAAATTCGATTCGAAATCGCACATGTGAGACGAGATAATGGCGCGAACGCCTGTTATGGCGGCCGGAGGTATTGTGCTGCGGCGGGAAAAAAATCCCCGCATCGCGGTGGTGCGGCTGCGCAAGCGCAATGAATGGGTGCTTCCGAAGGGCAAGCTCGACGATGGCGAGACGCCGCGCGCGGCGGCCGAACGTGAAGTGCTGGAAGAAACCGGGCACGATGTGTCGGTGCACGAATTCCTGGGCACGCTGGTCTACGAGTCCGGCGGTGGTTTCAAGGTCGTGCATTACTGGCGCATGCAGGCCGATGGCGAACCGGCCCACGAATTGATGCATGACATCAAGGAAGTCGATTGGCTGCCGCTGGACGCCGCGCTGGAACGGCTGTCGCGCGGATCCGAGCGCGCGTTTCTGGCCAATGTGGGCCCGATCGCGTTGCAGGCTGCGGCCACGGCGGAGACCGCACGGCGATCGCGCGCCAAGGCGCCCGCGCCCGAGAAGCGCCGCAGCCGCCGCGCGGCACCGGCGCCAACGCCGGTGATTTCTCCTCCGCCCGAGCTGCCCGCTACAGCTTCGATCGCTCATGAGGTGCTGGGTGCCGCGCCGCCTGATCTCGTCGAAGCCGCACCGGAAGTAGCACAGCTCGTGCAAGATCAAGGCGCGCCCGTCGATAGCACGACGGTGGAAACCGGCGTGCCGGAAATCGAGCCGGCGGAAATCGCGCTTTGGGAATCCGAGGCGTCGGAAGCAGACGCGGCTGCCAATTCGGAGGATTTCCGGATGGTTCCGCAATCGACCGAACAACAGCCGGACATAGCGGCGAACCTGCCGACCGAACCTGAGCAACCGGATTCCGCGAACAGCGGTGTAGCGCGTACCGATCAAGGCGCGCGCGTCAGCCTGGTGCGAAAAGTCCGCGATTGGCTGACCCGCGCGGCGTAATTTGGTTGCGTATTTTCCTGGAAGCGCGCGCGATCTAAAATTCCGACCACGCGTCCGTCATTGCGAGCGAAGCGAAGCAATCCAGTGCCACGCAAAAACTGGATTGCTTCGTCGCTACGCTCCTCGCAATGACGGCGAAACTCAGTTCAAGCTCCCCGGCCTCAGCGCTTCTTCTGCGGTTTCGGCGGCGGTGGCCGTCGCACGGCCGGGCGGTTCGGCGCTGCGGGCCGCTGCAATGCGGGCTGCGGCGCACCTGCTTGTCGCACGGCGGGAGCATTCGGCGGCTGCACGCCCGGTGCGGGCCGTGCGCCCGGCTGTAGCTGTCCCTGACGGTTTTGTCCGTTCGGGGCCTGCGGCGAACCGGGGCGCTGTTGCAGGTTGTTTTGCCGCTGCAATCCTGGTCGAGCCGCCGGATTATTGCGCTGGTTCGGCGCCTGATTGTTGCGCAAATTGTTGCGGGCCGGATTGTTCCTGTTCGGATTGGCCTGCCGCAACGCGCGCTGCTGGGTCACGATCTGGCGGCCGACGCTTTGCGCGGCATGAACCTGGCGCACGATGCCCTGGTCGCGCTGCGCCTGCTGCGGCGAAATCAACAGCGGTGCCGCGCTAAAGCGCCCGCCGGCGCCCGGCCGAATGGTAAAGCCTGACGAGCCCTGGGTCAGGGCGCCCAGCCGGGCGCCGCTGCGGTCGTTGACTTCGATCCGCCCGACCCGGCCGTCGGCGTCGGGATAAAGCTTGATCGCGACATTGTTCGGATTGTTGGCGGCCGCGCCCTCCGGCACTTCGACGAGGCCGGTGGTGCCGCGAATACCGAGCGAGGCGGTCGGCGTCGATATCTTCATATCGCCGGTATGGGCGACCGAGGCCGCGACAAAGGCCACGGTGCCCTTGGCGATATCGAACAAAGCCGCGTTCTGCTTGCCGCCGTCCTCATACAGATAATTATCGACGGTGATGGTGGCGTTGGCGGTGAGGTTGAACGTGGTGGCATCGTTGAAGGTGACGCCAAGCGTGGAATTCGCCGAGGTTTGCAGCACGTCGTTCTGGAAAATGTCGTCCTTCAGCTTGAGCGGCGTCGCGGCGTTGTTGCGGGTGACGGTCGCGCTGCCGGTCAAGGTCGCGACGTTTCCGATCGGCTCGGCGTCAGCCGGTTGTGCCGTCGCGGCCGTTGGCGCGGGGGCCGGTGACGGCGGCTGGGTCGGCGGCAGCGGCGTCGGCGTCTGAACTTGCGCTTGCGCCAGCCGCATCAACCCGTGCGCCGCTTCGGGCATGTCCGGCATCTGCCCGGCTTGCGTCAGGGAAGGCATGGCGTGCGCGTTTGCCGTGCCGGCCAGCAACAGCAACGCGAGCCAGCCTGCGACCGAGAGCCGATGCCTCATTACGATGTCACCTTGAATTTCCGGACGGCATAAAAGCGCAGTCCCGCGATTGAGGACCTCATTGGCTGAATGACAGATGAATGCAGGCGGCGGCGTTATGCAAGCACAAGTCGCGCAAAAGCCATACTTGTTGGATTGGCGTCAAACGGTGCGGCGACGAGATCTCTGCCGGCCCACGTAATAAGCCACCGCAACGACCGGCACAAACAGGCAAAACCACCACCTGCCGACGAAGACCCAGCGTTTCTCGATTTCGTCGGCAGGCTGGCGCGTGCAGGATCCAGGGGCTGATCCTCTGCGCGGGTATCCCGCTCCGGCTTAGCTCACGCGCTTCCATGTCTGGCCGCCGCAGAACATGCCGCCGAAGGCGCAGCCCTGGACCTTCAGGGCGTTGGGGCCCTTCATCGCGATGGTGGAGTCGTAATCGCTGCCGCTGTCCGGATCGTGAATCTGGCCGGTCCATTTCGAGCCCTGTGGCTTCATGCTGATCAGGATCTTCTCGCCGGTCTTCACGGCATAACCGCAGAGGTTCTGACCGCATTCCTCGATGCGAACGTTGCCCTTGTTTTCTTCAGTGGCCCAGATACCGAGCGGCGTGGTCGGGGCCGGCGCGGGGGCCGCGGCAACCGGAGCTGGCGACGGGGCGACGGCTGCGACCGCGATGGGAGCAGCGACCGGCGCGGCAATCGTGTTGGCGACGGCGGCCGGCGCAACTGGAGCGGTGGACGCGATGGCGACCGGCGCGGCCGGCGCGCTGCTCGCCACCGGTGCGACGGGCTGCGGCGCGGGCGCCTTCACCGCCGTTGCGGGCGCGGTGTTCTGCACGGGCGCGGATGTATTCGAATTGTCGGCGACATTATCGTCGTCATCGGCGTGCTTGGACTTGAAGCCGAAATCGGCGCCGGAAAGGCCGGGCGCCGATATCTTGAGGCACGACAGCGAGTCGCAATTCCGCGGCAACTCGACGTGAACATGCTTGCCATTGACGTCGAAGGAAATCGAATTGCCGGCATGGGCGGCGGTGCTCGCCATCAGCAGCGCCGCGAGAACGATGAGCTTCTTCATGTGAGCCTCCAGGCGGTTGGGGCGGCCTGTGAATTGGCAGCCCGTGAATTGGCCTCGACCCTACGGCCGCGCGATGCCGCGTTCCGTGATCCACGTCACAGGGGGAGGGGGTGACTCACATCACATCGCCGATGCCGGATTCGGGCCTAGTTTTCGGAAAATGCCCGGAGACTTCTGATGAGACTGTTTTTCTCTTTCGCCGCCTTGATGATGATCGGTTCGCCGGTTTACGCAGGCGATTCGATTTCCTTCGTGATCGGCGGACATCGCGTTCACATCGAAGCGCCCCGGCATTGCAATTCGGCGTCGTGCGTCTCGGTTTCGATTCCGGGAATCTATGAAAAGCGCGGCCGCGATCGATCTGACGATGACGATCGTAACCTGCCGCCTGCGCCGGTGCAGGCCTCCGTGATTCCGCCGGCCGGCAAGGCAACGCAACCCGTCGTCTGCGCGCCGCCGCCAGCGCCGGTGCGGCCGATCGCTTCCGCGGCACCGATGTCCGCATCGCCGCCGGCATCGCCAAATCCGCCACCGCGGCTTGCGCAACAGGCCGCGATGACGCCGCCACCGCCGCCGGCATTGCCGCCGCCCCCGCCGTCACCGTCACCCTCGCCATCGGAATCCATCGTACACCCGGCCGATGTCGCGCGGCCCGTAGCGGACAGCACCCTGCGAATCTCCAAGGTCTCGCATGAAGTCGACGAGCAGCCCGACGACACGCCGATCGGCGACTGGGAGACTCAGGGACGAAAGGGAATGGTTCGCATCGAGCCATGCGGTCAGGCGTTGTGCGGCTATGTGCTCGATCCGTCGTTGAAGACCAAGGGCGAGACGGTGCTGGTCGACATGAAGTCGAAATCGACATCCGAATGGTCCGGCAGCGTCTATAGCCGTGACAGCGGCAACATTTATTACGGGACGATCGCGATGAAGGGGCCGAATTCGCTGTGGGTCGAAGCGTGCGCGCTGGGCCGCTTCTTCTGTTCCGGCAACATCTGGAGCCGGGCCGACATCAAGCCGCAGCGGCTGATTTCCGATCGGGGGATTTCGTCAGAGCCGCGATCCTAAGGTCGGCGATCGTAAGATAAGCGCGGCCAAAAAAAGCCCGGCGGCTGGAATGACCAGGCCGCCGAGCGTTGTAAACTCGGGATGTGCGAAGCGTCAGATCACGCCCAGCACGATGGCGCCGACAAACGCGAATGCGAGATAGGCGGCAGCTACGCTCAGCTTGCTGGCGAAAGTCACGGCAAACCTCCCTTGGTTCACGTCGCTGGCGGCATCAACGCGTAAACTATCAAGCTGTTCCCGCACAAAAAAAGTCAGCCTTGCTGCTCTATCGCCGCCATGCACCGCACGCGACGATTGGCAACGTGGTTAAAAACTCATGAAATCAACGCGTTGAAGAGTCGTTAAATAAATTGGTTGATGTTGCGCGGATGACGCGCGGAGTTTGTTTGTATCTCGTCGGCTCCTTCGTCCTCGTCTCCCTCGCGGGTTGCGGTCGCGGACTTTATCAGTCCGAGGAGCGCGAACCGTGGCGGGCCGAGGCCGAGATCGCGTGCCTGAAGTCCGGCGCCGTCAAGGAGAGCGCCGATGTGGTCCGGATCGACCCGATTTCGGGCCCCGGCATGTGCGGCGCGGAATTCCCGCTCAAGGTCGCAGCGCTTGGCGAGAACAGCAGCAGCTTCGGTTTTGCTGATGACGATCTGCGGCCGCCCGGCAGCATCGGCAATCAGCCGCGCTGGCCGGTCTCGCAGCCGCCTCCGCCGCAGAGCGCGCCCTATCCGGGCAATACGCCCTATCCTGGCAACACGATGAGCCAGCCCGGCTACCGGACCCCGTCTAACGGCCCGGTTTCATTGACTGCGCCCGGCGTGGCGCGGCAGGACGGTGAAATCGAATTGCCGGAAGAGGGCACGCCAGCACAATCAGGAGGTCAGCCATACGGCCGGCCCTATCCGGACGCGCAGGCCACGCCGCCGCGCGACAATTATCCGGCGCCGTATTCGCAGCGTCCGTATGCGTCACCGCAAACCGAAAGCCAGCCGCGGCTCGGCCCCGGTCCGGTGCAGGGCAGCCCCGTCACGTCGTTCGGACCGGTCGTAGTGAAGCCGACCGCGACCTTGGCCTGTCCGATCGTCTCGGTGCTCGATCATTGGCTGGCCGAAGCCGTGCAGCCGGCCGCAATGCGCTGGTTCGGCGCGCGCGTCGTCGAGATCAAGCAGATCTCCGCCTATTCCTGCCGTGGCATGAACGGCAATTCGAACGCCCATATCTCCGAACACGCGTTCGGCAACGCACTGGATATCGCGGCGTTCACGCTGGCCGACGGCCGGCGCATTTCGGTGGAGACCGGCTGGAAAGGGATGCCGGAAGAGCAGGGCTTTCTGCATGACGTGCAGGCGTCCGCCTGCCGTGAGTTCACCACCGTGCTGGCGCCAGGCTCCAACGTCTATCACTACAACCACATTCACGTCGATCTGATGCGTCGCGCCCGCCGGCCGATCATCTGCCAGCCGGCCGCGATGTCCGGCGAGGAAGTCGCGGCGCGCGCCTCGGGCCGCAATCCCTATGCGTCGTATGGATCTACGGCGCGCGAGCCGTCCGTCACCGGATCGATCGGCAAGGCATCGTCGCCGCGGCACAAGGCGACCGACGAGGACGACGATGATTGAGAAGGGCGAATAGCGAGTAGCGAATAGCCAATAGGGAATGGCGCCTTTCTATTCGCTATTCGCTATTCGCTTCTGTCCCCGATACGCCGCGAGAAACATTCGCGTCGCGCTTTCGACCACTTCCGTCATGCGCTCGACCGAGGGCGGCGGCGCGGCCTGGAAAATCAGCGGCAGAAATAACGACGCCTGACACATCATCATGAATTGCGACGCCGCAAGCTGGGTGTCGTCGATCGCAAGTTCCCTGGTCTTGACATGGACCTGGAGATAGCTGGCGAAGCTGTCGATGTTCTTCTCCAGCACATCCTCGTAAAAGCGCCGGCCGACTTCCGGCATCCGCTCGGCAATCGCCATCACGGTGCGGATGGCCGATCCGCCGCCGGGCCGGCACAGCAACTGGATATAGGCCAGGCCGAATTCCCGCAGCGTCGCCGGGACGTCGCGTTTGATGTCGAAATTGAAGGCGAGTTTGCTCTGCTCCGTGGTTTCTTCTTCGACGATCGCCTCGAACAAGCGGCTCTTGTCGGCAAAATACACATAGAGCGTGCCCTTGGAGACGCCGGCGGCGCGGGCAATTTCGCCCATGCTGGCGCCGTCGAAGCCGAGGTCCATGAACACCTTGCTGGCGCCGTCGAGAATTTGCCGGCGCTTTGAGCTATCCTCGTCGCCGGCCAGGCGTAATGTCCCGGGAGGGGCTGCAACCATTGGTTTAGCTTCTCCGAAAAAAATCCGGTCGCGACAAGGCGGCGGTAGCTAAGGATGTTCTAGGGTCGATCTTAACAAGATATACCTTGACCGAACCGTTCGGTCAATGCTAATTCAATGGCAGTTTTCATGGGGAGGCCGGGCATGGCCGGAGCGCGAGACCAGGCCGCACGCTTCATTCGTGTCGAGCCGGATACGACGGGAGATGACGCGGTGCGCGACAGTTCCGTTGTGGTCGCCGATCAGCCTCGCACCCCTCTTGCCGAAGACGTCGTCGTGCGCCGCCCGGCGGAGACGCCGGACACACCTGCCACCGCGCAACCGGCTGTAGCAGGCGCCCCGCCCGCCGATGCCGCCGCGACCAAACCTCGCAAGCGCAAGCTGGTCTTGCCGGGGATCCTCGCGGTGCTGGCGCTGGCGGGCGCAGCCTATGGCGTGCATTATTTCCTGGTGGGACGTTTCTTCGTCGGCACCGACGACGCCTATGTCCGCGCCAACAGCACCACGCTCGGCGCCCGGGTATCGGGTCACATCGCGGCCATCCTGCCCGGCGACAACAAGGTGGTGCATAGCGGCGATGTCATCTTCAAGATCGATGATGGCGACTATCGCATCGCGGTGGACGCGGCGCGCACCAAGATCGCGACGCAGGCCGCCACCATCGATCGCATCGGCCGCCAGATCACCGCGCTGGAAGGTGCGGCCGAGCAGGCCAAGGCGCAGTTGGCGTCGGCGGTGGCGGGCCTCAAGCGCGCCGGCCTCGATTTCGATCGCCAGCAGGATCTGAACAACAAGGGATATGCCTCGCGGGCGACCTTCGAGGTGTCGGAAGCCAGCCGCGATCAGGGCGCGGCGGCGGTGAAATCGGCGCAGGCCGCCGTTGACACGGCGCTCAGCAACGTCGAGGTCACCAAGGCACAGCAGGCCGAGGCCCGTGCCCAGCTGGCCGAACTGCAGACAACGCTGGCCAAGGCCGAGCGCGACCTCGACTTCACCTCGGTGCGCGCGCCGGTGGAGGGTGCGTTCTCCAATCGCATGGTCAACGTCGGCGACTTCATCGTGGTCGGGCAGCGGCTCGGCAATGTGGTGCCGCTCGATGACGTCTATATCGACGCCAACTACAAGGAGACGCAGCTCAAGCGTATCCGTCCCGGCCAGCCGGTGGAGATCTCGGTGGATGCCTATGGGCATCGTAAATTCGAAGGCGTGGTCGACAGCATTTCACCCGCGGCGGGCTCGGTGTTCACGCTGCTGCCGCCGGACAATGCCACCGGTAACTTCACCAAGATCGTGCAGCGGCTTCCGGTCCGCGTTCGCGTGCCGAAGGATGTGGCGCGGCAGAACCTGCTGCGCGCCGGCATGTCGGTCTATACCACGGTCGATACCCGCGAGGGCGCCAAGGATGCCGACAGCGATACCGATCTGGATTCGCCGACCGCGACCCATCCGCAATGATTTTTCGATAGCATGATCCGGAAAAGTGGATACCGGTTTTCCGAAAAGATCATGCTTAAAATAAATAGATAGAGCGGGATGACGATTCGAAGATAAGTCATCCCGCGCGGGCGTGCTCGGTTGCGCGCCGTGCTGACGGGAATGGATCATGGCTGACGCCACCACCGCTTCGCCGACGATGATGAACGAAGCGGCCGTGTCGTCCGAGCGCATCGCGCCGCGGCGGCTGATCGCGTTCCTGATCATGGTGTTCGGGATGTTCATGTCGATCCTGGACATCCAGATCGTCTCGGCATCGCTGACCGAGATCCAGGCCGGCCTGTCGGCGAGTTCGACCGAAGTGTCGTGGGTCCAAACCGCCTATCTGATCGCGGAAGTGATCGCGATCCCGTTGTCGGGCTTCCTGTCGCGCGCGCTCGGCACCAGGCTGTTGTTCACGATTTCGGCGGCCGGCTTCACCATTTCGAGCTTCATATGCGGATTTGCCTCTTCGATCGAGCAGATGATCCTGTGGCGCGCGCTGCAAGGATTTTTGGGCGCCGGCATGATCCCGACCGTGTTCGCTTCGGCCTACACGGTGTTTCCGCGCAGCAAGATCTACATCGTCGGCCCGATCATCGGCCTGGTCGCGACGCTGGCGCCGACCATCGGCCCGACGGTGGGCGGCTACATCACCGACGCGATGTCATGGCACTGGCTGTTCTTCATCAACGTCGTGCCGGGCATCGGCATCATCATCGGGGTGTGGATGCTGGTCGATTTCGACCAGCCGAATTTCGAGCTGCTCGATCGTTTCGACTGGTTCGGCCTGATCGCGATGGCGGGATTTCTCGGATCGCTGGAATATGTGCTGGAAGAGGGCCCGCAATATGAATGGCTGCAGGACACCTCGGTCGCGGTCTGCGCCGCCATTTGCCTGGTCTCCGCGATCGGCTTTTTCTATCGCGTGCTGACCGCGGACGAGCCAATCGTCGATATCTCGGCCTTCGCCAACCGCAATTTCGGCGTCGGCTGTCTGCTCTCGTTTTGCGTCGGCATCGGTCTCTACGGCCTGACCTACGTCTATCCGCGTTATCTCGCGGAAGTGCGCGGCTACAGCGCGCTGATGATCGGCGAGACCATGTTCGTCTCCGGCGCCACCATGTTCCTGATGGCGCCGATCGTGGGCCGGCTGATGCTCAAGGTCGACATGCGCTACATCATCGCCTTCGGCCTCATCACCTTCGGGCTCGGCTCCTACCAGATGACGTGGATCACGCGCGACTATGATTTCTACGAACTGCTGGTGCCGCAGATCCTGCGCGGCATCGGCATGATGTGCGCGATGGTGCCGACCAACAACATCGCGCTCGGCACCCTGACGCCGGACCGCGTCAAGAACGCTTCCGGGTTGTTCAACCTGACGCGCAACCTCGGTGGCGCGGTCGGGCTTGCCGTCATCAATGAAATCCTCAACGATCGCACCGACCTGCATATCTCGCGGTTGCAGGACCGCGTGCACTGGGGCAATGCCACCGCGACCGAGATGCTGGACATGCTGACCCAGCGCATGCAGGGCCTCGGCGATGCATCGCTGATGGCGATGAAGGAGTTGTCGATGATCGTTCACCGCCAGGCGGTGGTGATGGGCTATAGCGACGCCTTCCTGATCCTGACGATATTCTATTTCGGCCTCAGCCTGTTGGTCATGCTGTTGAAGAAGCCCGCGCTGCTGTCGTCCGGCGGCGGGCATTAGCGCGGGGATGGTTGATTGAATCGACCGCGACTTCCCTTCACCTCTCCCGTTGGGAGAGGTCGGCGCCAACGGGTCGCGCGAATGCGCGCCCGATGACCGGCTCCGCGACGGGTGAGGGGTTAGGGCCTCTCGTTTGGTATAAGAGCCCTGACCCGATTTGCACCGGACGATGCTTCGCATCGCCGGGAGCAAATCGACCTCTCCCCGTCGGGGAGAGGTGAAGGGCAGCGCGCCGTCGTTTTTAGATTTCGAAGGGCGCCGACCCATCAATTGGTCGGTCGGGCGAAGCTTGGATATTTCAGCTTGCCGTCGGCGATCTTGGCCGGCCACACCGTGACCTGCTTGCCGTCCTGCCACTGGAAGATCATGCCGCTGATATTGTCCGGGCCGAATTTGAGGCCGTGGGTGAATTGGTCGCCTCGGCCGTAGAACTCGACACGGCCGATGGTGCCGACGTAATCGGTCTTCTCCAGTTCGGTCACCATCTTGTCCGCATCGGTCGAGCCGGCGCGCTTGATGGCGTCGGCAATGATGTAGACCTCGTCATAGGCGGTGTAGCCGGTGTAGGCGGGGTCCGTTCCGAACCTGGCCTTGAACGCGGCGGCGAAAGGTTTGGTCTTCGGCGTCACCGCGGTGCCGGCCGTTGCGAAGGCCAGCGACGGAATGCCTTCCGCCGCGCCGTTGGTATCCGACCAGAAGGTCGGGCTGAGCGCCTGCGCGCTGATGCCGAAGATCGGGATCGGGACCTGCTGGTTCTTCCATTGCACGGTCGGCT
The DNA here is from genome assembly GCF_009766005.1 of Bradyrhizobium sp. S69. Lineage (GTDB taxonomy): Bacteria > Pseudomonadota > Alphaproteobacteria > Rhizobiales > Xanthobacteraceae > Bradyrhizobium. Next base: position 261,866 of record NZ_LMUK01000046.1, read on the forward strand.
GCACGCCGACGTGGGAGATGCCGGTGATGATCACATCCGGCTTCTTGGCTTCGAGGTTATTGAAGATCGGCGTGAAGTCGGTGGTGTCGGGCGAGAAGCGGATGTGATCGAGCACTTTCAGTCCCACCTTCGGCAGGCACTCTTCATAGCCGGCGTCGAGCGGCTTGGTCCATGCCGCGTCCTCGCTGACGATGACGGCGGTTTTCATCTTCATGCCGTCGACCAGAAGATCCTTGGCCGCGTCGCACACCGCCTGGGCCTGCTCGCTCGAGGTCAGGTAGCCATGGAAGGTATATTTGTTCTTGTCATAGTCGTCGTGAATCGGGCGCGTGATTTCGTTGCTCGCGGCTCCCGGCGTGATCAACGGGGTGTGCAGCCGCGCCGCCCATGGCTCGAGCGCCAGCACGACCTCGCTGATGTAGCTGGCAATCACCGCGGCGACCTTGTCGTCGGATACCGCGCGCTGGAACGCCCGAACCGAGTCGGCCGACGAGCTCTTGTTGTCGTAGGAGACGATCTCGATCTTGCGCCCGAGCACGCCGCCCTTGGCGTTGATCTCGTCCGCGGCGATCTGGGCGCCGCCCGGTGTCGCCGCACCGGCGATCGACTGCACTTCGGCGATGACGCCGATCTTGATCGGCTCGCTCGATTGCGCGAATGCCGGCGACGCCGCGCCGCCCGCCAACGCGACCAGCGCCGTCGTTGCCTTTAGAAAATATCCAAATTCAAATCTGGCGTGAGCCATGAACATCTCTCCCTTTTCGATCCGCCTTGTTGACGGCTTGGCGCGAAGTCCAACACAGGCCTTGCCGCAAATCAAACGAATCCGCGCTCGACTTTGGGAGCAAGGGATCTTGGGGCGTAAGGCATCTCGGCGCCTGAGGCGCAAAAGTGCGTTGCAAAAATGATCCATGAAGCGCGCGCAGCGCTGCTCGCGCGCCGCGCATATTGCAAACCGACCGTGATGGTTTTATAAGCAGCGCATCGTCACTCGAACTCTGTCACTCGAGCTCTGCACTCGAACCTGGGAGGATTTGCATGATTTCGATCTATTCGCAGTCCGCGCCCTCGCGTTCGGTGCTTATGCTGGACGCCGGCTTCGCCCGCTAAGGGCCATTTCGCCAGCATCGATCGGGCCTGACGTCCCGATGACCAAAGCTTCCAAGATATTCCAGACTTTCAAATCTCCCAAGCTTCCCAAGTAGTTAGCTTGGTTTTCAACGGCGTTTGCGCTCGCTTTTTGTCGGGTTGCGGCGTCAACCAACGGAGCCGGTTTGCGCGCAAAGCGCCGCCGGATAACGCCATGACCGTTCAACGTGAGACGACGCAACAGAACCAGCGGCCCGCCGCCATTCGCGTGGTGCTGCCCTTTGTGTTCCGGCACTGGCTCAAGCAGCCGGCGCTCGCCGCGGCCACCGCCGGCGGCTTTATTGGCGCGACCATAGCCGACCTGTTCATGCCGGTTTTCTCCGGCCGCCTGGTCGATGCGATGACGTTGGGCGCGGCCGACCCCGCCGCGCGCCGTGCCGCGCTGGCGGCGTTCGCCGCGATCGTCCTGCTCGGCCTGGTGTCGATGATCGTGCGCCTGCTCGGATTCCGGACGATCGTGCCGTTCACGCTGCGGATGATGTCCGACGTGGCGCGCGAGGCGTTCGTGCGCGTGCAGCGGTTCTCCACCGACTGGCATGGCAACAGCTTTGCCGGCTCGACGGTGCGCAAGATCACCCGCGGCATGTGGGCGCTCGACCTGATGAACGACACCATCTTCATGGCGTTGCTGCCGTCGCTATTGGTGCTGCTGGGATCGATCATCCTGCTCGGATTGCGTTGGCCGTCGCTCGGCCTGGTGGTCGCGGTCGGTGCTGCGATCTACCTGCCGATGATCGTGTGGTTTTCGACGCGTTACGTCGCGCCGGCCGCGCGGATATCCAATGCCTGGGACACCAAGGTCGGCGGCACGCTGGCGGATGCCTTGACCTGCAACGCGGTCGTCAAATCGTTCGGCGCCGAAGCGCGCGAGGACGCGCGGCTGGTGCGTGTCATCAGCCGGTGGCGGGTGCGGGTGCGGCGAACCTGGCTGCGCTACAACAACACCGCTCTGGCGCAGTTGTCGTTGCTGCTGTGCCTGCGCGGCGCCGTGATCGGCGGTGCGGTGCTGCTGTGGATCGCCGGTCGCGCGTCGCCCGGCGACGTCACCTATGTGCTGACCAGCTACTACATCATCCACGCTTATTTGCGGGATGTCGGCATGCACGTCAACAATCTGCAGCGCTCGGTCAACGACATGGAGGAACTGGTCGCGATCCACGACGAAGCCATCGGCATCGCGGACACCGCCGATGCCGGGCCGATCGACATCCAGGGCGGACGCATCGTGTTCGACGACGTGACGTTTCATTATGGCGGCCATCGGGCGCCGCTGTATGACGGCCTGTCGGTGGATATCCGCGCCGGTGAACGCGTCGGCCTGGTCGGGCGCTCCGGCTCCGGCAAGACCACCTTCGTCAAGCTGGTGCAGCGGCTGTACGATGTCAGCGGCGGCAGGATCCTGATCGACGGTCAGGATATCGCGCAGGCGACGCAGCAATCGCTGCGCAGCCAGATCGCGATCGTGCAGCAGGACCCGATCCTGTTTCACCGCTCGCTGGCCGAGAACATCGCCTATGGCCGGCCCGGCGCCAGCATGGCGGCAATCGAGCAGGCGGCGCGGCTCGCCAATGCGCATGAGTTCATCCTGCGGCTGCCGAAAGGCTACGGTACGCTGGTGGGTGAGCGCGGCGTCAAGCTGTCCGGTGGCGAGCGGCAGCGGGTGGCGCTGGCGCGGGCGTTTCTCGCCGATGCGCCGGTCTTGATCCTGGACGAGGCGACCTCGAGCCTCGATTCGGAATCGGAGGCCCTGATTCAGCAGGCTATGGAGCGGCTGATGAAGGGACGCACCTCGATCGTGGTCGCGCATCGGCTGTCGACGGTACGCAGCCTCGACCGCATCCTGGTGTTCGATCGCGGCGAGATCGTCGAGCAGGGCACCCATGCCACGCTCGCCAACCGCACAGGCGGACTCTATCGCGGGCTGTTCGAGCGGCAGGTGCTCGAATTCGCCGCGGTCACCGCGGCGGAGTAAGCAGGCTTGACGGAGAGCAAGGATAATCTGATCGAGCCAGACAAGCCGAAGCGACATCGTCTCAACGCCGATCAAAAACGCGCGCTGAAAGTGGCAACCGTGAGCGTTTTTGTGCAGCAATACGGTCGGAAGGCTCAGCGCGGCGTTGAGCCAAACGATCGGCGATATAACCGGGACATTGAAAAGGCCCTGAAGCAGCTAAGTCCGGAAGAACTGGACTCGCTCATGCGCGATGATGAGGCCTGACGACGCTCTGCAAGCGTTTACGACTTCGATCTCGGGTCACAGCGCGTTGTTGCTAATCCTTTCGGAGCCGGAATATATTTCCGGCTCCGAAACGGGGGTGCGCGATGCGCTGGTTTCAGAAGACGCGGCAGCCGGATGCCTGGGAGGTCGCGGACGTCCAGCCCCTTGGCGATATCGAAGCCGCCCACAGGATCCGCGAGATTTGCGCCAGCGCTGAAACCATCGCTGAAAAGATGACGGCGGCCGGCGGGCGCGATGCCGGGAAAAACAAGGCGGCCGAGACCGAGCGTTACCAGGCCGCGATCAAGCGCGCTCTCGAAATCGCGATGAAAATCTCCGACGATCCGATGCGTGACGTCTCGGTCGGCCAGATCATCGGGCTTTGTGTGACGGTGGATCACATGAAAACCGCGCGGATATTGGTTCGCGCGATCAAATCCGAAAGCACCCGGGCCGAGTTGATCGCCGGCAATCCGGCACTGCGCGAACAGGCGATGGCCAGATAGGCCTTGGGCTTATTGTTGTTGCGGCTGCGGTTGTTGTGGCGGCGCTTTTGGTTTTTTCGGCACGCGTTTTTTTGCTTTGGGCGCGCCTCCGCCTGCCGCCTCGGCGTCGTCGCACGGCCAGGCATCTCGGAGTGCTTCGAGCGCAACGGTAATCCCGGCGTCCTCGAGCCGACCCGGATTATTGTCGAGGTACCGCAACAGCACCTTGGCGCTTTCCAGCACGCTGCCTTGCTGCGGCGGGCATCCACGCACCTCGGCCGGCATATTGGGCGCAAAGACCATCGCGGTTTCGATCATCCCCTCGCAGGCGCCGGCAGACCGCGCGTCATCGTCACTGTGAAACGTGCCGTCGACAAGCGCTCGGCAGGCTTTCTGCGCATCCTTTCCCGCGTCGATGACCGTGCCGCTGGCAGTTCCGATGACCGCAAGCACCAGGCCGACGGCAACAATATGAGCCCGCATCGTGTTTCCCCGAATAACAGTTCGATAATATCCGATTTCCGGGGTCTCGCTGGCAAGACTTTGGCGCGCAACCGGACTTGTTTTTTATCGCCGGGTGACGGCGCCGCTCGATCGAGCCGCTTTTAGCGGCTTCCGCTGGCTTCCCGAGCAGGTTCCCGGCCCGATTTGGCCGTAGATATCCGCTCAGCGCTCCTAATCGGGCGCGATCGGTGCATCGCGCCGCCGGGTGCGGCTCGAGATCGCGACGGTGGCGACCACGGCCGAGGCGAACAGCACGATCTGCGGGGTGATGGTCTCGCCATTGAACAAGGCGGCCAGCGCGAATGTGATGAAAGGTTGCAGCAATTGCACCTGCGACACCCGCGCGATGCCGCCGATCGCCATGCCGGCGTTCCAGGCGAAGAATCCGATCCATTGCGAGAACAGCGCGACATAGAGCAGCGCCAGCCACGGCTTCAGCGGGATCTCGGCAAGATCCGCCGGCAGGGTGAACACCGCCGCGGGCAGCGAGATCGGCAGCGCCATCACCAGCACCCAGCTGATCACTTCCCATCCCGGCATGTCGGCGGTGAGCCGCCCGGACAGCGCATAGCCGATCGCCGATACCGCGACCGCTCCGAGCAGCAGCAGATCGCCGGCCGAGAGCGTGCCGCCACCCTGCCGCAGCGCAAAGCCAATCACCAGCGCGGCGCCGACGATCGATGCGATCCAGAACAGCGGCTTCGGCCGTTCGTGGGTGATGAGGACTGCGACGAACGCGGTCGCGATCGGAAGGATTCCGAGCACCACGCCGCCATGCGAGGCATCGACGGTCTGCACCGCCAGCGCCATCAGCAAGGGGAACATCACGCTGATGCACAGCATTGCGACCGCCAGCGGAAACCACAGCCGGCGTGGCGGCGGCGGCCGGCGCAGCACGATCAACAGCGCCAGCGAACACAGCCCGGCAATCGCGGTGCGCGCCGCGGTCAGCGCGATCGGGTCGATCGCCGATACCGCGATCCGCGTCGCCGGCAGCGTGCCGCCGAAGATCGCCATGCCGATAAAACCCAGCAAAAGACCGAGCCGTTCACGCGACCATGCGGCGGAAGATGGATGCGATAATGAAGGGGAAGACATGACGGGAGAACTAACCCCTTCACGCGCGCAGGTACAGCTTGGGCGCGGCCTCGCATGGCGGCTATGCAGCCCTTGTCGTTTTCGAGTTCGCGCTTGTGCGTGATGCAGGCATCAGCGTGCTGGTGCTAATGTCCGATGCTGCTCCATACCAGCGTGACGCCGGAGAAAAACAACAGGACGAGCACCACATCGCGGAAATTCCGGTCGTTCAGCGCGTGATAGACCCGCGTTCCCAGCCATGTGCCCAGCAGCGTTCCCGGGAAAGCCACCACGGCGAGCCAGATCACTTCCTGTTTGACCAGGCCGGCGCCGACCTGCACGCACAACGCGGTCAGCAGGATGGTCCAGTTGAAGACCTGGAAGATGCCGCGCCGTTCCTCCTTGCTCCAGCCACGTACGGTGGCCCACAGGATCGGAATAGGCCCCGACAGGCCGGCGAAGGCGCCAAGCACACCGCCGGCAAACCCGATCGCGGCGTCCGCCGGTCTGCCGCCGATGCGCAGCGCCATCGACGCCGGCTGGAGATACAGCACGACCGAAAACACCAGCAGCAGCGCGCCGAAAGTTAATTTGAACATATGCGGATCGGCGTGTGCGATCAGCAGCGTCCCGACGGGAACGCCGAGCAGGCCGCCGACGATGAACGGCCAGATCAGCCTGAAATCGAAACTGCGCCACATCGAGGGCAGCGTCGCGGTTTGCGCCACCACCGAGCAGATCAGCACCAGCGGTACCGCGAGCGAGGGCGGCAACACGTAGAGCCAGATCCCCAGCGCCATCAGCGCGGTGCCAAAACCGGCCAGACCTGAGACAAAACCGCCGGCGAGCGCGCCAAAGAACAGAAGGGCGTAGGTGAGGGTGTCCAATTTTTTTCCTCTCGTCATTCCGGGGCGTCCGAAGGACGAGCCCGGAATCCATAACCCCCGTATTGGAGTTTGGTATCAAACTCGCCACGGGGAGTATGGATTCCGGGCTCGCGCAAGAGCGCGCCCCGGAATGACGACTGTGTTGCAGGCGAGGTTTACACGACGCGACGGCCCGATACTATCGTCGTCAACATCATCAACAACAACCTCATGGAAGCGCCCGATGCCGCAGCCCTCCGCGAAGATATTCCTGGTCTGCCACGGCGCCTGGTCGGCCGGCTGGGCCTGGAAAAAGATGCATCCCTTGATGGGCGCGGCCGGGCATCGCCTGCTGACGCCGACCTACACGGGTCTCGGCGAGCGGGCGCATCTGGCCAACCCGTCGATCGATCTCGAAACCCACATCGCCGATGTGCTGAACGTCATCCGATATGAGGATTTGCACGACATCGTGCTGCTCGGCCACAGCTATGGCGGGATGGTTGCGACCGGGGTCGCTGATCGCGCCGGCGATCGCATCGAGCAATTGATTTATCTCGACGCCTTCGTGCCGCGCAATGGCCAATCGCTGCTCGATCTCAATGAACCGGCGCGGCAGTCGATGCGGGATCGCGCAACATCCGGCGACGGCTGGCGCGTGCCGCCCAATCCGACCCCGCCGGATACGCCGCCGGACGATCTCGCATGGCTCACCGAGCGCCGCGTCGATATGCCGATCAAATGCTTTGAGCAACGGCTCAAGCTTGGGCGCGAACCGACGATGCCGCGCAGCTATATCTACGCCACCCGCATCACGCCCGCCGACACCTTCGGCCCGTTCGCGGCGCGTGCGAAAACCGAGCCGGGCTGGAGATATCACGAGATCGACGCCAGCCATTCGCCCAACGTCACCGCGCCGGAAGCGTTGATGGGGTTGTTGGAAAAGATCGTCGCGGGAGAGCGCTGAGTTGTCATGCGTGCCTGCTGCCGGCCGAATTCCGCGCAAGCTCCGCCTGCGTTTTTCCGGCAAATGGTGCTGGTTTCGCATGGTCCGCCGTCCTTGCCTGATATAGCCTGATGGTGGGGAGTAGCCGCCAGGCTTTGTCAGCGTGCGGGGGCGTGATGAATTTGAAGCAGGCCTGTTTGGCCGGTTCGGCGCTGTTGTGCGCGACGCAGTTGGCCGCGGCGCAGAACTTCAATCAGGTGATCGGCTTTGGCGACAGCACCGTCGACACCGGCTGGTACAATGGTGCGAGCAGCGGCCCGCATTCGACCGGCGTTGCCAGCGTCGATGCGTCGATCGCAGCTTCGCTGGCGGCCGGCGGAAACGCCCACCCGACCGGTCCGGGGCTCGGCAACGCGCAAATCCTGGCCGGCTTCTTCGGCCTTCCGGTAAATTCCGCAAGCACACCGGGCGGCACGAATTTCGCCATCGGCAACGCGGTCGATTATCTGGTGCCGCCCGGCTACGTCCCGCACACGTCGACCGGCAATCAATATCCCAACCCGCTGCTCCCGGGTACCGCGACCCAGATCGGCAATTACCTGGCGTCGGTGAACGGCCGCGCCGATCCCAACGCGATCTATCTTTTGACCAGCGGCGCCAACGACAGCGCCGCGGCGCTGTCGACATTCGGTCCGAATTCTTCCGCCGCGATCGCCTATTTGCTCGGCGAGGCGCAAGCCCTGAGCACTAGCGTGGCTGGCCTCCAGGCCGCCGGCGCGCGCACCATCATCATCAGCAATTATTATCCGGGCCCTTCCGACAATCCGGCCATTTCGGCCTATGAAAAGACCATCCAGTCCGCGACCTGGAGCGGCCTCGCCGCCGCCGGCGTCAGATTCATTCCGGCCGACACCGTCTCGGCCTTTGCCGCGGTGGAGCGCGACCCTGCCGCGTTCGGCATCACCCATGATCCGCACGCCACCGGCCCCGGCGCCTATGCCTGCCTGCCGGCCATCGGTTCCGGGCTAACGTCCGGCTACGGCGTTACCTGCGCGCCATCGACGACGCCGAGCACGACGCATGGCTATCTGCAATCGGCCGATGCGACGCAGACGTATTTGTTCATGGATGGCGCCCATCTCACCGAAGCCGGCCAGCAGATCGAGGCCGACTATTTTTACAACCTCTTGGTCGCGCCGAGCGAGATATCGTATCTCGCGGAGACCGCGATCCAGACCACCTTCCAGACCATCACCGGCATCCAGCAGCAGATCGATCTCGCGCAGCGCCTGCGCCAGTCCGGCTGGAACGTCTGGGTCAATGGCGGGCTTTCGTACCTCAAGCTGGACAACAGCTCCGCGGGATTTCCCGGCGATCCCGGATTTCCGCTCTCGGGCAGCCTCGGGGTCGACTACAAATGGCGCAACGGCTGGCTCGCCGGCGCTGCGTTGACGGCGGGCTATGTCAATCCGACTTTTTCGCTCGGCGGCGGCTACAAGCAGGACAGCGTCGCGCTCAGCCTCTACACGGCGTATCGCAACGCCAATTGGTGGGGCGATCTCACCGGCACCGCCGCCTGGCTCGGCTACGACACCAACCGCACGGTTCCGATCGGCATCACCACGCAGGTCAACACCGGATCGACCAATGGCGATGACCTCTCGCTCGCCTGGGAATTCGGTTACGATTTCCACGCTGGCGCCGCGACGCTCGGCCCGGTCGCCGGCTTGATCCTGCAGCAAGCCCGAATCGGCGGCTTTACCGAGAGTGGCAGCTTCACCAGTCTCGCGTTCGGCAGCCAGGTCCGCAATTCCGAGGTCGGTGTGCTCGGCTACCAGGCGAGGCTCGATTGGGAGCGCTGGCACCCGTTCATGCAGATGGCGTGGGATCACGAGTTCGATCCGCTCGATCGGATGGTGACGGCGTCGCTGACCACCATCGCCGCACCCAGCTATTCGCTGCCCGCGGTGGTGCTGGGGCGGGACTGGGCCACCGCGACCGTCGGCACGCAGCTGACGTTGACGTCGGCCTGGAGCGGACTGGCCTCCTGTACCGCGCAACTCGGCCAGGATCACGCCACCGTTTTCGGCGGCCTGATCGGATTGAACTACGCGCTCGGCGAGATAGCAGCGCCGCGCGTCTCCAGGAATTGACGGGTGCCGGCGCGGCCGGTCGTTTAAATGGCGAAAATCGTGTTGATCGTCATGGCGAGCGTCGGGTTACGCCCGTTGTCGCTTCACGGGCGCCTTGGCAAAACCGGCCTTCATTTCACTGACGGTATCGAGAAAGGCTTTGATGATCGGAGAGTGGGCGCGGTCCCTGTGATAGGCGACGCTGTATTGTGTTCTGATGGCGCGGCCCTGGATTTCCAGCGTGCGCAAATTCGGGTGCGGGACGAATTCGAAATCGGCTACCACGCTGATGCCGAGTCCGCGCTCCACGGCCTTCCAAACCCCCTCGCGGCTTTCGATTTCGAAGACCGGGTTGATCTTCAGTCCTGCGTCCTGCATCGCCGCCTCAAACGCACGGCGCGTCGTTGAACCGCGCTCGCGCAGGACGAACCGCTGATCCGCAAGCTCCTGCAGTTTTACCGATTTTCGATTGAACCAGGGGTGATCGCCGTTGACGAAGACGACCACGCGATGCGTCCGATAGGGGATCATGATCACGCGCGGGTCATCCGGAACCTCAGCGAGGATCGCGACCTCGGCTTCGAAGTCGATGATGTGGCGCAGCGTGCGTTCGGAATTTCCGAGTAGCGTCGAGATTTGTACGCCCGGATGGTCGCGGTTGAATGCGGCCAGGATCTCCGTCGCGTGAAACGGACCGACGGTTGCGAGGCGCAGTTGTCCGATTGTCGACTGGCCGTGCGCGGCCAAAAGCTCGTGGGCCTCATCGCAGAACGTCATGATGCCGCGTGTAATTTCGAATAGCGCCGCACCGGTCTCCGTCAGCGCGACCATTCTCGATTTGCGGATCAGAAGTTCGACCCCATAGCTTTCCTCGAGTTCCTTGACCTGAACGGTCAGCGTCGGCTGGCCGACGTTCAACACACGCGCCGCAGCCGTAAAGCCGCCGTGCGCGGCAACGGCGTGGAAGGCGCGAATGCGGCTGAATACTATTGACATAATCAATAGTTACTTTTGAAAATATGAATTTGTCAATAGTTGCCCGCGGCCGCACCATCGCTTGAAAGGGAGAAGCGCGATGGTGTGGAAATACGGAAATCCGGTTCAGATCGAATTCGGCGTCGACAGTTTCGCCAAACTGGCTGAACTGATCGGAAACCGGCGATATGCGCTGGTGACCTACGGCGAGCCGTTCTTTGACGCGCTTGCGAGCCGATTGAAAAACACCGCGGGCGCGCCTGCTCTTGTTATCAGCGATGTGGCGCCCAATCCCGACTATCGATTGCTGGCCGAACAAACCGGCCGCTTCGCCGAACTGGCGCGGCAGCCTGAAGTGATCGTCGCTCTCGGCGGCGGCTCCGTGATCGACTCCGCGAAAGTGTTCGCGGCGGCCGGCGGCGACTTCGGAAAGATCAAGACGTTCCTGGAAAGCCAGAAGGGCGCCGAACAACTCTCGGCAATCCCCATCATCGCCGTTCCCACGACGGCGGGTACCGGCAGTGAAGTTACCTGCTGGGGCACGGTCTGGGACGAGGCCAACGGCAAGAAATATTCGCTGGCCCGGCCAAATCTCTATCCGACGCACGCGGTCGTCGACCCGCGCCTGATGCTGGGCAAGCCGCTGTTGCTGACCATCAGCACCGGCCTGGATGCGCTGTCGCATGCGCTGGAGAGCCTGTGGAACGTCAATAATAATCCGGTGTCCGCCAATCACGCCGTTTTCGCCGCGCGCGGCGTCCTCGATGTCCTTCCGAAGCTGGTGAAGGATCTCGGCAATATCGAACTCCGCGAGCGGATGGCGATGGCCGCCTTGTTCGCGGGCCTCGCATTCTCGAACACCAAGACCGCGATCGCTCATTCCTTGTCCTACCCGATCACGCTGCGGCATGGCGTGCAGCACGGGATCGCATGTTCGTTTTCGTTGCCAATGGTGCTGCGCAGCGTCCACGGCGTCGGGGGCATCTGTGAAGACAGCCTGAAGCAAATCTTCGGCTCCGATCTGGCTCGTGGCGCCGACGATCTGGAGGATTTTCTCGGGCTGCTCGGAATATCCAGCAATCCGGCGGCCTACAAGATCGATCGCAGGGAATGGCGGCTTCTGATCGAGGATTCGCTGCAGGGCGAGCGCGGACGGAATTTTCTCGGTTCGGGAGACCGTTTGATCGAAGCGTCGCAGATCGTGCGCCTGCCCAGGGCCCGAATAGCTTGAACCAGCACAATGTGTCCGGTCGCGCGATGTTTCGCGCCATCGCGGCTTGAAGGAGAACGATCATGAAAACCAATGGCAAGCCCATCGTCGTCAACGGCCGCAATTACAATCCGCCGGTGCGGCCGACCGTCGTTATCTGCCTCGATGGATCCGAGCCCGGCTATATCGAGCAGGCCATCGAAGCCGGCGTCGCGCCGACCTTTGCGCGGTTTATGAAGGACGGCGCGCACGTTCACGCCAACAGCGTGATCCCGAGTTTTACCAATCCGAACAATCTGTCGATCATCACCGGCCGGCCGCCATCGGTGCACGGCATCGCTGGAAATTATTTCTACGACGCCGCCAATGGCGTCGAGGTGATGATGAACGATCCGAAATTCCTGCGCGCGCCGACAATTCTCTCGGGCGTTCATGACGCGGGATTCAAGGTCGCGGCGGTCACCGCCAAGGACAAGCTGCGTACCCTGCTGTCGCACGGGCTGGACTACGGCACCGGCCGCGCCTTTGCGTTTTCGGCGGAGAAAGCCGACCAGGCCACGATGAAGGACAACGGGATCGACAACCTGCTCGATTTCGTCGGTTTGCCGCTGCCGGAAGTCTACTCCGCCGACCTATCGGAGTTCGTGTTCGCCGCCGGCGTCAAGCTGGTCGAGCGCCATCGGCCGGACCTGATGTACCTGTCGACGACAGATTACATCCAGCACAAAGTTGGCCCGGGAACCAAGATCGCCAACAGCTTCTACGGAATGATCGATGGCTATCTGGCGCAGCTGGACGCGCTGGGTTGCAACATCGTCGCTACCGCCGATCATGGGATGAACGACAAGTTCGTTCCCGGCGGTCAGCCCGATGTGCTGTTTTTGCAGGATCTGTTCGACGAGTGGATCGGCAAAGGACAGGCGCGGGTGATTTTGCCGATCACCGATCCCTACGTGGCGCACCATGGGTCGCTGGGTTCGTTTGCGACGATCTATACGCCGGCCGGACACGACATCGAGACGTTGATCGCCAGACTGAAGAGCACTCCCGGCATCGAGCTGGCGATGACCCGCAAAGCCGCCTGCGAGCGGTTTGAGCTGCCCACAGACCGCGTCGGCGACATCGTCGTTATTTCGTCGCGGCACAAGGTGCTGGGAACCAGCCGCGACCGTCACGATCTGTCGGGGCTGACGGAGCCGCTGAGGTCGCATGGCGGAATTACCGAAGAACGCGTTCCGCTGATCGCGAACGGCAAGATCGTCATTCCGCCCGGTCACGTGTTGCGGAACTTCGACGTCTTCGACGTGGCCCTCAACCGTATTCAGTGATCCGGCGCCAGTCCGACAGGAGCGTTTCATGAACATTCAGGCTCAAGCCGTCCGTCACGAACAGATGCGTATCGCCGGCGTGCGCGTCGACACCGAAGAGCGTGTGAACGTCGTCAATCCCTACACCAACAAGGTGATAGGCACGGTACCGGCTGCGCGCCCCGAGCATGTGCGGGACGCTTTCGCAAAGGCCAAGGCCTTCAAATCCAAACTGACACGCTATGAGCGTCAGCAGATCCTGCTCAGGACGGCCGACATTCTGGCGAGCCGCAAGGAGCAATTCGCGCGGCTGATTACCGCGGAATCCGGCCTGTGCTGGAAGGATTCGCTCTACGAAGCCGGTCGCGCTTACGACGTGTATTCGTTTGCCGGCCAGTTGACCATCAAGGACGACAGCGAGGTGTTCTCGTGCGACATCAGCCCGCAGGGCAAGTCGCGCAAGATATTCACTATGCGCACGCCATTGCTGGGGACCATCTCGGCGATCACGCCGTTCAATCATCCGCTGAACATGGTGAGCCACAAGATTGCGCCCGCGATCGCCACCAACAACCGGATCGTGTTGAAGCCGACCGAACTGACGCCAATGACCGCTTTGGCGCTGGCCGACGTACTGTATGAAGCCGGATTGCCGCCGGAAATGCTTTCGATCGTCACCGGCAATCCCCATTCGATGGGGGATGCCATGATCACCGATCCGGATGCCGATCTGATCACCTTCACCGGTTCGGTCCGCGTCGGCAAGCACATCGCCGCGCATGCCGGCTACAAGCGCCTGGTGCTCGAGCTTGGCGGCAACGATCCGTTGATCGTGATGGAAGATGCCGACCTCGAGAAAGCCTCGGAGCTCGCCGTGCTGGGCGCCACCAAGAATTCCGGCCAGCGCTGCACCGCCGTCAAACGCATCCTGTGCGTGGAAGCCGTCGCCGACGCGTTCGCCGAACTGGTGCTCAAGAAAGCCAGGAAATTGAAGTGCGGCGACCCGATGGATCCGTCGGTGGATGTCGGGACGGTGATTCATGAAGGCGCGGCAAAGGAGTTCGAGCGCCGGGTCAACCAGGCCGTGAAAGACGGCGCCCATCTGCTCCACGGCAACGATCGCAACGGGGCGCTTTATCCGCCCACGGTCGTCGACCATGTCCCCTACACATCCGAGCTGGTGATGCAGGAAACGTTCGGCCCGGTGATACCGATCATCCGGGTGCCCAACGACATCGAAAGCGTCATCAGGATTTCAAACTCGACCGCGTTCGGTCTCTCGTCGGGCGTCTGCACCAACCGTCTCGATTACATCACGCGTTTTGTCAACGAACTCGATGTCGGCACCGTGAACGTTTGGGAAGTCCCCGGATACCGTATCGAGATGTCGCCGTTCGGCGGGATCAAGGATTCCGGGCTTGGATACAAGGAGGGCGTGCAGGAAGCGATGAAGAGTTTCACGAACGTGAAAACCTACTCGCTACCCTGGACCCCCTAGGCAACCCCGGCGAGGGCAGTCGCACCCATCAATCGCATCCGTCGAGATCGGCTTCACAGAAAGGCCGGCCGGCATCCGACGTCAAACAGGGAGGATCAGCAGAATGACCGTGATGGAAAGTCCAGCAAGTATCGGCGCGAGCATAGGCTCCGCCGGCACGACAAATCCGGAATTGGCGACGAGCTTTCGGCGCGCGCAGTGGCGCATGCTGTTCGCCGCGATGTTTTGTTATCTGTTCTTTTACACCGGGCGGCAAACCTTCGGCTTTGCGATCCCCGGAATCCAGGCCGAATTTGGCGTGAGCAAGGAGGCGCTGGGTTGGGCCAGCGCCGCGCTTTTGTGGTGTTACGCCATCGGTCAGGCCATCAACGGCAATCTTGGTGACAAATTCGGCGGTCGTCGCGTGATGAGCGCCGGCGCTATTCTGTCATTCATCATGAACTGGGCGACAAGCCTCTCGACCGGCATTGTCAGCCTGTCGGTGTTCTGGGGCATCAACGGATATTTTCAGGCGATGGGTTGGGCGCCGGGCAGCCGCCTGTTGTCCAACTGGTGGGGACGTCATGAGCGCGGCACGGTGTACGGTATGTACACGTTCGCAGCAGGGCTCGCCTCGGTGCTCTCGTTCGCGACGTCGCTGATCGTTGTCGGTTACTTCCATCTCGATTGGCGCTGGATCTTCAGGCTTCCCGTGCTGCTTCTGTTGATCGGTGGCATCGCGTTTTATCTGATCGCGCGCGAGAAGCCCGAAGATATGGGTTTCGCATCGCCGCATGACGATGCGGTCGACGACGCGACGGCGCCGACAGTCGCGGATTCGGAAGGTTCACTCGCCAGGTACAAGGCGGTTCTGTCGAACTGGCGGCTGTTGGTCGCGGGTCTTGCGATCGGATTTCAGAATGCCGCGAGGTATGGACTTCTGGTGTGGGTGCCCGTGCACTTTCTTGGTGCGAACTGGACCAAGGCCGATGCCGCCGCGATCGACCCCCGCTGGATCAGCATTGCGCTGCCGGTCGGCATGGCGTTCGGGGCTTTTTCCAACGGATGGGTTTCGGACAAGCTCTTCAATTCACGCCGCTCGTCCGCGATCGTGCTCTACATGGTGCTGGCTGCGATCACAGCACTTTATATGTACACCATTCCCACCACGGCCGTGTATCAGGGATTGGCGGTTCTGTTTCTGTGCGGGTTCTTCGTTTATGGCCCGCAGTCATCGTTCTGGGCGTTGTGCCCCGATCTGGTGGGACACAAGCGCGCCGGCACCGCCACCGGCATCATGAACTTCTTCGCGTATCTGTTCGCCGGCTTGGGTGAACCGACCATCGGCCATTTCATGGACACCGGCGGCAACACGTCAGTGGTATTTCTCATCGTCTCGCTGTGTGCGATTGCCAGCGCGACGGTCGCGAGCTTCATTCGCAGATAGGTTCCTGCGGAAGCCCTGCCCACAACTGGCGAGGGGTCCGGCGCGTTACGCCGAACCCCTCATTCAGAAGCATCAGCCGGCCTGTAAGCCGGGTTTTGTAGGGCACCGGCCCGCTTGCGCGAGACGATACGTGACGGCCATTCCTCTGGGACCATGTTCGCACATGGCCTCGAGCAACCTACCCGGACGGCGAGCCTGACATAGCCCTGCGGTGTTTTCGCTTGCGCGAACAGCCCGCGTTGCCGTCCCTATTCGGTTTTGCTCCCGGTGTGGTTTGCCATGCCGTTTCCGTTGCCGGACCCGCGGTGCGCTCTTACCGCACCTTTTCACCCTTACTGCCCCCTCCCTTTATCCCTCTCCCGCAAGCGGGGGAGGGTAGGGTGGGGGGAAGCGGTTCGTTCTCTGTGGCACTGTCCCTGGGGTCGCCCCCGCCGGGTGTTATCCGGCACCGTATGTCGATGGAGCCCGGACTTTCCTCCCCCGCAGCCTTTCGGCCCTAGCGGGAGCGGCCGTCCGGCCGACTGACGGCCAAGGCATGAGGGTTGAGGGCGGCCACGTCAAGCCGATAACAACCCGCCGCCGGGGCTAAAAATAAATTATCCTGAAGATGTCGTTTTGCGGTTGGCCGGTTCGACTGGGTGTCGGCGAGACACGCCGATCAAAAGGGAGCGCATGTGATGCAGTATTTGCTGATGATCTACCAGAACGAAGCCGAGTTCGGAAAATTGGACGCGGCGGGGCGCAAGAACGTGACCGCGGAATACGGCGCGTTCACGCAAGGCATCATCCAGAGCGGCCATTTCAAGGCCGGCGATGGACTGCAGCCGACCTCGACCGCGACCACGGTGCGGGTTCGCGACGGCAAGACCTTGACCACGGATGGTCCGTTCGCGGAAACCCGCGAGCAGCTCGCCGGATACTATCTGGTCGAGGCCAAGGATCTCGACACGGCGTTGGCGATCGGCGCGCGCATTCCCGGCGCCAGGACGGGTTCGGTCGAGGTCAGGCCGGTGATGGTCTATGATTGATGGTTGAATGTCGTTCCGGGGCGCGCGTTGGCGTGACCCCGGAAGGACGACCATTGAGCTTGGTGCGATGACCCCCACCGAGATCGAACACATCTTTCGCGACGAAGCGGGCCGGGCGCTGGCGACGCTGATCCGGCTGCTCGGCGATTTCGATCGCGCCGAGGAAGCCTTGCAGGATGCGTTTGCCACGGCGCTGGAGCGCTGGCCCGCGATGGCGGCGCCGGCCAATCCGCGGGCGTGGCTGGTCAGTGTCGGGCGCAACAAGGCGATCGACCGGGTGCGCCGGCACATCGCGTTTCGCGGCAAGCAGCAACAACTCGCGCATGAACTCGAACTCAACGCGGCAGTCGACGGTCCTTGCGCCGATGAAGCGCCGGACCCGGCGCTCGATGACGACATGCTGCGGCTGATCTTCATCTGCTGCCATCCGGCGTTTGCCGCTGAGGTTCAGGTCGCGCTGACCTTGCGCACGGTGTGCGGGCTGACCACCGCGCAGGTCGCGCGCGCCTTTCTCGCCTCCGAAGAAGCGATGGCGCAGCGGCTGGTCCGCGCCAAGCAAAAAATAAGACTGGCCGGCATTCCCTATGAGGTGCCGGATCGCGACGCGCTAGCACCGCGGCTGCGCGGGGTGCTCGCGGTGATCTACCTCGTGTTCACCGAGGGCTATGCCGCGACCTCGGGCGAGGATTTGATGCGCCCGGATCTGGCGCGCGAAGCGATCCGGCTCGGCCGCCTGCTCGATGCGCTGATGCCGCGGCGCGGCGAGATCAGGGGATTGTTGGCCTTGATGCTGCTGCACGATGCGCGGCGTGCCGGGCGCGCCACCGCCGGCGGCGATATCGTGCTGCTGGAAGAACAGGACCGCGCGCTGTGGGATCATGCCCAGATCGCCGAAGGCCTGCGGCTGGTCGAAGACGCGCTGTCGATCCCGGGGCGTCCGGAATCCTACGCGGTGCAGGCGGCGATCGCGGCGTTGCATGCGCGGGCGCCGAGCTATCGCGACACCGACTGGCCGCAGATCGCGGGCCTCTATGAAGTGCTGCTGCGCATCAGCCCGTCGCCGGTGGTCGAGCTCAACCATGCCGCCGTGGTTTCGATGGTGGACGGTCCGGCGCGCGCGCTGGCGCTGGTCGATGCGCTGGCCGCGCGCGGCGGGCTCGACGGCTACGAATTGCTGCCCGCGGTCCGCGCCGATCTGCTGCGCCGGCTCGGCCGCCATCAGGATGCGCGCGAAGCCTACCGCGAAGCCACCGCCGCGACGCAACTGGAGCCGCTGCGAAGGCTCTATGCGCGAAGGCTGGCGGAGATGGAAGGTGCGGCAGATTTGAAAACGTAATGCGCAGCGGGCTGTCGTCCCTTCTCCCCTTGTGGGAGAAGGTGGCTCGAATGAGCGCAGCGAGTTCGAGACGGATGAGGGGTCGTGCGTGTGGCAACCCCTCATCCGGCACGGACTTCGTCCGCGCCACCTTCTCCCACAAGGGGAGAAGGGAAGCGCACCGCTCGCGCTAAAATAACGTCTCTACCCCGCCGCGAGCTTGGCGTCGGCGGGCAGGCTGCCGAGCAACGCTTGCAGCGTCACCAGGGTCGAATGATCGGCGACGCCATCGACGCGGGCGGGGCGGAAGTGGCGCTGGAACGCGGTGACCACCTCCATGGTGGCGCCGTCATATTTGCCCGAGACCGGCACGGCGTAGCCGTAGCGGGCGAGCGCCTGCTGCAGGCTCTCGACTTCCTGGCTGATGGTGCCGAGCTTCAGGGTTTCGCCGCGCACGATCGGCGCCGGCTGCACCCAATGGCCGACGCCGGAATTGGCCAGCGAATGCCACGGGAATTTCTCGCCGGGGTCCTTCTTGCGCGCGGGCGCGATATCGGAATGCGCCAGCACGCGGTGGGTCGGCACCTTGCGGCGGAGCATGATGCCGCGGCACAATGCGATCACCGCGGCGATCTGGCGCAGCGGAAAGTCCGGATAGCCCCAGTCATGGCCGCGATTGATGATCTCGACGCCGATCGAGCAGGAATTGAGGTCGTCCTCGCCGGCCCACAACGACACGCCGGCATGCCAGGCGCGCTTGGCTTCCGGCACGCACTGCACGATGCGGCCGTCTTCCAGCACGATGTAATGCGCGGAAACGTCGGTGCCGGCGCTGCAGAGCTGGGCGATCGCGCCTTCCACATCGGGCATGCCGGTGTAGTGCAGCACGATCATGTCGGGCAGCCGGCCCTTGTTGCGGTCGCCGTAATTGGCCGAGGGGATGACGTCGGAAGCGATCGAGGAATCGGGAGTGAATGTCTTCATATTCGCGTTGGCCCTGGGAATCGGGAGGGCACGTTGACGCTTCGAATCAGCTCCGGCAGACGCGAACGAACCAATCGGCATAGGACCACTCAAACCGGGCAAGAGAACGGCAACGGAACGGCAGCGGACAGATTTCACGACTAAGTCGTTTACTATTCCTTTACGATGTCGTCCGCGCAATGCGCCGATGGCCGGCCAATGCGCATTTTGGCCGAGTGTGTGCGGGACGCATCACCGCCTTTCCGGCCGCTGTTTGGCGGATAATACCCCCTAAAAGTCGCTGCAATCCGGCACGCCACCGTCAACGCTTTCTTAACGCTAACTGCCGTTACTAAGTGGTGAAGTGCCGAACCGGCTTTTGGGACGGCCGAGACCTGTCTGACGCCCGAAATCCCAGCTCGAATGCCATGGCAGCCCATCACATTCCATGCGGAAACCAGGGTTTGCGCGGCGGGGCAGGCGGAAGTCGAAACTCGGCCTCGCGACCGCCCTTCGCGCCGGCAGGGTTTCCCGACGGGAGAAGGCTTCTCGATCGGGCAAGACTTCTCGATGCGGGAAGATCACGCAAACGGAGATATTCGAGGCGCAATGGACCGGTTGGCGTCCCATCTCTGGCTCCAGATACCGGCCGCGCGTGCGGCCAAGGGCTGGATTACCGGCTGGATTACGGCATGAGCGCCTCGACCAGTCGACATATCCCGGTTCTCGGCGTCGAGGCGGTGGAACTGCTGTCGCCCCGCGACGGCGGCATCTATGTCGACGCGACCTTCGGCGCCGGCGGCTACAGCCGGATGATTCTGGCGGTTCCCGGCACCCATGTGATCGGCATCGACCGCGATCGCACCGCGATATCGGGCGGCTTCGACCTCGTGGACGGCTCGGCCGGCCGGCTGACCCTGGTCGAGGACCGGTTTTCCAATCTGACTGAGGTGTGTGCGGCCCAAGGCGTCTTGGCGGTCGACGGCGTCGTGATGGATGTCGGGGTGTCCTCGATGCAACTCGACCAGGCCGAGCGCGGCTTCTCGTTCCGTCTCGGCGGCCCGCTCGACATGCGGATGGGGCATGACGGGCCGACCGCGGCCGATGTCGTCGCCAAGGCGTCCGAGGCCGATCTCGCCAACGTCATCTATATCTTCGGCGAAGAGCGTCATTCCCGCGCCGTCGCCCGCGCCATCGTCGCCGCGCGCAAGGAAGCGCCGAT
This sequence comes from Bradyrhizobium sp. S69, assembly GCF_009766005.1. Lineage (GTDB taxonomy): Bacteria > Pseudomonadota > Alphaproteobacteria > Rhizobiales > Xanthobacteraceae > Bradyrhizobium. The sequence goes on from NZ_LMUK01000046.1 coordinate 282,187, forward strand.
CACGACGACACGAGCGCTGGCCGATATCGTCTCCAAGGTGGTGCGCTCGAAGCCGAACGAAATTCATCCGGCGACACGAACGTTTCAGGCGTTGCGGATCTTCGTCAACGAAGAACTCGACGAACTGCATCTGGCGCTGGCCGCGGCCGAGCGCATGCTGAAACCCGGCGGGCGCCTTGCGGTGGTCTCGTTCCATTCGCTCGAAGACCGCATCGTCAAGAACTTCCTGGTCGAGCGCGGCAAAGCCGGTGGCGGATCGCGGCATCTGCCCGAACTGGCGCAGGCCGCGCCGAGCTTTCATGTGTTGACCAAGCGCCCCGTCACGCCCGGCGATGCAGAGGTCGCAGCCAATCCGCGCGCACGCTCGGCAAAACTGCGCGGCGCCGAACGCACCGAAGCACCGGCGCACGCCGCCGCCGCATTGCCGGCCTGGCCGCAGCTTGCCGACGTCCTGAGGGGAGGCTGAGCATGCGGATCCTCCACCTTCTCGTGATCGGCATCCTGGTGTTCGCGGCGGCCTATGTTTACCGGATCAAGATGGAATCCACCGTGCGCACCGAGCGGGTATTGCGGCTGCACGCGGATATTCGCGAGCAACGTGACGCCATCGCAGCGCTGCGCGCCGAATGGACGCGGCTCGATGCGCCGCTGCGGCTGCAGGGCCTGGTCGAACGGCATCTGCCGCTAAAGCCGGTCGTCGCCACGCAGTATGATTCTCTGAAAAACCTGCCCGAGCGGCCGGCGCGTCTGGTGCAGCCCGGCGATCCCGATCCGATCGGCTCGATGATCTCGGCCGTCGAGGCGGTGGCCGCCGGCGCGCCCGCCACCGGTGCGCCGTCGAATAGCGCCGCGGCAAGCAATGCGGCGTCGACGGGGCCTGACACCACCGGTTCGGTGACAACACCTGACCAGACGCCTGCGGCCACATCCGCTTCCACGCCTGACGCGGCATCCGACCCGGAGGATGCGCAATGACCGACCGCGCGCTCGTGCCCGTCAAGCCAAAATCTGCCGAACCAAAATCTACCGAACCTTGGCGGCAGCGGCTGATCCGCAGCCTGCTCTACGGGCGCAACGTCGATCGCGCCGCGAAAGCGCGCGCCCGCGTCGGCTTCGCGATCCTGGCGTTCGCCGCGGTCTACGCCATCATCGGCGGCCGGCTCGTGATGTATGCCACCATCGGCGACAGCCATGGCACCCGCCGCACTGCCTCGCAGGACGCGATCGCGACCGCGCGGCCCGACATCGTCGATCGCAACGGCGAGGTGCTCGCCACCGACGTCAAGGCGCCGAGCCTGTTCGCCGAGCCGCGCCGCATCATCGACAAGGACGAGGCGATCGAACTGTTGACCGCGACCTTGCCGGATCTCGACACCGGCGAAGTCCGCGACCGGGTGTCAGGCAAAAAAGGTTTTGTCTGGCTGAAGCGCGAAATCACCCCGTCGCAGCAGCAGGAGATTCACCGCCTCGGCATTCCCGGCATCGGCTTCCTGCGCGAGAACAAGCGCGTTTATCCCACCGGCTCCGAAGTCGCGCATGTGATCGGCCTGGTCAATATCGACAACCAGGGTATCGCCGGGATGGAGAAGTGGGTCGACAACAACGGCCTTGCCGACCTGCACCGCGCCGGCTTCGCCACCGACCGGCAGCAGCAGCCGGTCGAATTGTCGGTCGATTTGCGCGTCGAGCACGCGCTGCGTGACGAACTGCTCAAGGCCAAGGAAAAGTTCCACGCCAAGGCGGCCTCCGGCCTCGTCTCCAATGTCAGGACCGGCGAGATCGTGGCGATGGTGTCGTTGCCGGATTTCGATCCCAACAACCCGAAAGAAGCGCACGATCCCGATCGCATCAACCGGCTGACCACCGGCGTCTACGAGTTGGGCTCGACCTTCAAGGCCTTCACGTTGGCGATGGCGCTCGATGCCGGCAAGGATCTCAACTCGATGTGGGATGCGCGCGGGCCGCTGCACTACGGCAAGTTCACGATCCACGATGACGAGCCGAAAGGCCGCTTCATCAGCATGAAAGAAGTTTTCACCTTCTCCTCCAATGTCGGCGCGGCGCGCATCGCGCTCGGCCAGGGCGTCGAGGCGCACAAGGCGTTCCTGCGCAAGATGGGACAGATGGACCGGCTGCGCACCGAACTGCCCGAAAGCGCAGCTCCGCTGGTGCCGAAGCACTGGGGCGAGTTGAACACCGTGACCATCGCCTTCGGGCACGGCATCGCTGTGGCGCCGCTACAGGCGGTGATGGGCATCGATGCGCTGGTCAATGGCGGCTTGCTGATTCCGCCGACCTTCCTCAAGCGCAGCGAGCAGGAAGCGAGGGCGATCGCCAAGCAGGTGATCAAGCCCGAGACCTCTGAAAAGATGCGCTTCCTGATGCGCCTCAACGCCGAGGTCGGCACCGCGCGCAAGGCCGATGTCAAAGGCTATTATATCGGCGGCAAAACCGGCACCGCCGAAAAAGTCATCAATGGCCGCTACGCCAAGAAGAAAGTGCTGACCGCCTTCACCGCGATCCTGCCGGCCGATAACCCCAAATACCAGCTCCTGATCATGCTGGACGAGCCGCAGTCGCTGAAGGAGACCTACGGTTTCATCACCTCGGGCTGGAACGCGGTGCCGACCGGTGGCGCCGTGATCGCCCGCATTGCGCCGCTTTTGGGCATCGAGCCGCGGTTCGATTTGCCGCCGTCTGACCGCCTTATTCTTGCGGCATCCAAAACAACCCAGTAAGCCGTGCGTATATTGTTTTAGCCTTGCAGCCGCCCGCGCGCCGCGGCAACGGACGATCATGAAACTTCGCGAACTCATCAGCGACGACGTGACGATCGAGCCGCAGGCGGGTGCAATTGAAATCAGCGGCCTCGCGTTCGACAGCCGCGTGGTCAAGCCGGGCGATCTGTTCTTCGCGCTCTCAGGCTCGAAGACCGACGGCGCGCGCTTCATCGATGCTGCGATCGCACAAGGCGCGGTCGCGATCGCGGGCGATCAGGCGCCGTCGAATTCTGGCGCCGTGCCGTTCGTCCCCACCTCGAATCCGCGCCGCGCGCTGGCGCTGGCCGCCGCGCGATTTTATCCGCGGCAGCCCGCAACCATCGCGGCCGTCACCGGCACCAGCGGCAAGACGTCGGTCGCAGCCTTCGCGCGACAGATATGGCTCTCGCTCGGTCACGCCGCCGCCAGCATCGGCACCATCGGGCTGGTCTCGCCTGATCGTACCATCTACGGATCGCTGACGACGCCGGATCCGATCGCGCTGCATCGCCAGCTCGACGAGATCGCGCAGGATGGCGTCACGCATCTGGCGTTCGAGGCCTCCTCGCACGGCCTCGATCAGTTCCGGCTCGACGGCGTGCGGATCGCCGCCGGCGGCTTTACCAATCTGTCGCGCGATCACATGGATTATCATCCGGATATCGCGCATTACCTCGCCGCCAAGCTGCGGCTGTTTCGCGATCTGGTCTCAGCCGACGGCGCCGCGGTGATCTCGGCCGATCATGATGTCTCGCAAGCCGTGATCGATGCGGCGGCCGCGCGCAAACTGCGCATCATCACCGTCGGTCGCAACGGCGATGGCGCAGGCGAGGGGATTTGTCTGTTGGCTGCCGAGATCGATGGCCTCGCGCAACAGCTTAACCTCGAACATCGCGGCCGCCAACACGCGTTGCGGCTGCCGCTGGTCGGCGAATTCCAGGTCGAGAACGCGCTGGTCGCAGCGGGTCTCGCGATCGGCACCGGCAGCGAACCTGAGGCGGTGTTCGCCGCCCTCGAACATCTCGAGGGCGCCAAAGGCCGGCTCGAGCGGGTCGGCGAGCACAATGGCGCTGCGATCTTTGTCGATTACGCCCACAAGCCTGATGCGTTGGCGAAAGCGCTGCAGGCGCTGCGGCCCTATGCCAAACGCCGCCTGGTGGTGGTGTTCGGCGCCGGCGGCGACCGCGATGCCGGCAAGCGTCCGTTGATGGGCGCGATCGCGGCCGAACATGCCGACAGCGTCATCGTCACCGACGACAATCCGCGCAGCGAAACGCCGCAAGCCATCCGCGCCGCGATCCTGGCCACCGCCACCGGCGCCAGGGAAATCGGCGACCGCGCCGAGGCGATCCGGACCGCGATTGGCGGCCTTCAGCCGGGCGATGCGCTCTTGATTGCCGGCAAGGGCCATGAGACCGGACAGATCGTCGGCGACAAGACGCTGCCTTTCAGCGATCACGATGCGGTGATCGCAGCACTCGCGCCGAGGGTTGCATGAGCATCTCGTTATGGACCTCAGCGGCGATGGCGGAGGCGATGCGCGCCGAGGTTCAGGGCGTGCTGCCGCAGGCGATATCGGGGCTTTCGATCGACAGCCGCACCCTCGCGCCGGGCGAGGCTTATTTCGCGATCAAGGGCGACGTCCATGACGGGCATGATTTCGTCGACGCAGCCTTGAAGGCGGGGGCGGCGCTGGCCGTGGTCGAACGCGCCCAGCGGGACAAATTCGCCGCCGATGCGCCGCTTCTGGTGGTGGACGACGTGTTGGCCGGTCTGGTCGATCTCGCGCACGCCGCGCGCGCGCGTCTGGGCGGCCAAGTGATCGCGGTCACCGGTTCGGTCGGCAAGACCTCGACCAAGGAGGCGCTGCGGCGCGTGCTGGGCGCGCAAGGCGAGACCCACGCCTCGGCCGCATCGTTCAACAATCATTGGGGTGTGCCGCTATCGCTGGCGCGATGTCCGGCCAGCGTGCGGTTTGCGATCTTCGAGATCGGGATGAATCACGCCGGCGAAATCGAACCGCTGGTCAAGATGGTGCGGCCGCACATTGCGATCATCACCACCGTCGAACCGGTGCATCTGGAGTTCTTTGCCGGCATCGAGGCGATCGCCGACGCCAAGGCGGAGATTTTCGCAGGACTCGAGCCCGGCGGCACCGCGATCCTCAACCGCGACAATTCGCAATTTGCCCGGCTGTCGCGGCGCGCCAAGAAGCTCGGCGTCTCGCGCCTCGTCGCGTTCGGCGCGCACAAGAAATCCGACGCGCGGCTGCTCGATGTGTCGCTGCACGCGACCTGTTCCGCGGTGCATGCCGATATTCTCGGGCAGGACGTGACCTATAAGCTCGGCATGCCCGGCCGGCACATGGCGATGAACTCGCTGGCGGTGCTGGCGGCAGCGGCCTTGGCCGGCGCCGATCTCGCGCTCGCCGCGCTGGCGCTGTCGCAGGTCGAGCCGGCGGCGGGCCGCGGCGTCCGGCGCGTGCTGGAAGTTGCCGGCGGCGAGGCCCTCCTGATCGATGAAAGCTATAACGCCAATCCGGCGTCGATGGCGGCGGCGCTGAACGTGCTCGGCCAGGCCCCGGTCGGCCCGCACGGCCGGCGCATCGCGCTGCTCGGCGATATGCTCGAATTGGGCCCGACCAGCGCCGCGCTGCATGGCGGCCTGCTCGAGGCGGTCAGGGCCAACCACATCGATCTGGTGTATTGCTGTGGTCCGTTGATGCGCAATCTGTGGGACGCCCTTTCCACCGGCAAGCGGGGCGGCTATGCCGAGAGCGCGGCGGCCCTCGAGGCACAGGCGGTGGCCGCGATTCGGGCGGGCGACGCGATCATGGTCAAGGGATCGCTCGGCTCGAAGATGAAAACGATCGTGAACGCGCTCGAAAAGCGCTTTCCCGGCAAGACCGCGCTCGATGAAGCCGCGGTATAGGGCGGTTTGAATGTTTTACTGGCTGATCGACCTTTCCAACACCGTTCCCGGCCTGGGCATGTTTCGCTCGGCCCTCAATGTCTTTCGCTACATCACCTTCCGCACCGGCGGGGCGATGGTGACCGGCGCCTTGTTCGTGTTCATGTTCGGTCCCTGGATCATCGATCATTTGCGGGTGCGACAGGGCAAGGGCCAGCCGATCCGCACCGACGGTCCGCAATCGCACCTCGCCAAAAAGGGCACGCCAACCATGGGCGGCCTGATGATCCTGTCGGGACTATTGGTCTCGACGGTGTTGTGGGCCAATCCGCTCAACCCCTATGTCTGGATCGTGCTCGCGGTGACGCTCGGCTTCGGCTTCGTCGGTTTTTACGACGACTACCTGAAGGTGACCAAACAGACCCACAGTGGATTCGCTGGCCGGATTCGCCTGGCGATCGAAGCGGTGATCGCGTTGGCGGCATGCTACGCGCTGGTGCGGCTCGGGCGCGATCCGTTCTCGACCGCTTTGGTGATTCCGTTCTTCAAGGACATCGTGCTGAATCTCGGCTGGTTCTTCGTGCTGTTCGGCGCCTTCATCATGGTCGGCGCCGGCAATGCGGTTAATCTCACGGATGGACTCGACGGCCTTGCCATTGTTCCCGTGATGATCGCGGCCGCGAGCTTCGGCATGATCGCCTATCTCGCCGGCAACGCGGTATTCTCCGACTATCTGCAAATCAACTACGTCGCCGGCACCGGCGAACTCGCGGTTCTCTGCGGCGCGGTGCTGGGCGCGGGGTTGGGCTTCCTGTGGTTCAACGCGCCGCCGGCCTCCATCTTCATGGGCGATACCGGTTCCCTGGCGCTCGGCGGCATGCTCGGCTCGATCGCGGTCGCGGTAAAGCACGAGATCGTGCTGGCGGTGATCGGCGGCTTGTTCGTGCTGGAAGCGGTGTCGGTGATCGTGCAGGTCGCCTCGTTCAAACTGACCGGAAAGCGCGTCTTCCGGATGGCGCCGCTGCATCATCATTTCGAGCAGAAGGGCTGGACCGAGCCGCAGATCGTGATCCGGTTCTGGATCATCTCCGTGATGCTGGCCCTGGCCGGCCTCTCCACGCTGAAGCTGCGGTGAGAGAATGTTGACGCGACGCGCCGATATTTCCTCCCCTCTCCCCTTGTGGGAGAGGGTGGCTCGCATCGTCAGATGCGAGACGGGTGAGGGGTCGCCGCACAACGAGAGGCCGCGACCCCTCACCCGTCTCGCCGCCGCTTCGCGTCGCCGATCCACCCTCTCCCACAAGGGGAGAGGGGAAGGTCGGCGCTCATGATCCCCGTCACCTCATTCGCCGGAAAGACCGTCGCGGTGTTCGGCCTCGGCGGCTCGGGGCTCGCGAGTTGTCACGCCCTGAAGGCCGGCGGCGCCGAGGTGATCGCCGCCGACGACAACGCCGACAACATCGTCAAGGCGGCGCAGGCCGGCTTCATCACCGCCGACCTCCGCGGGGTATCCTGGGCCAACTTCGCCGCGCTGATCCTGACGCCGGGCGCGCCGCTGACGCATCCGGCGCCGCACTGGAGCGTGCTGATGGCGCGCCAGGCCGGCGTCGAGGTGATCGGCGACATCGAGCTGTTCTGCCGCGAGCGCCGCAATCATGCACCCGACGCGCCGTTCGTCGCCATCACCGGCACCAACGGCAAATCCACCACCACCGCATTGATCGCGCATCTGATGAAGGTCGCCGGCTACGATACCCAGATGGGCGGCAATATCGGCACCGCGATCCTGTCGCTGCAGCCGGCGCGGATGGGGCGGGTGCATGTGATCGAGATGTCGTCCTACCAGATTGATCTGGCGCCCTCGCTCGATCCGTCGGTCGGCATTCTCCTCAATATCAGCGAAGACCACATCGATCGTCACGGCACGCTGGAACATTATGCCGCCGTCAAGGAGCGCCTGGTGGCCGGCGTGCAGCCGCAAGGCAGCTCGATCGTCGGCGTCGATGACGGCTGGTGCCGCAACATCGCCGACCGGCTCGATCAGGCCGGCAAGCGCGTGATCCGGGTATCGGTGAAAAATCCGCTGGCCGACGGCGTTTATGTCGAGCGCGAAACCATCCTGCGCGCCGCCGGCGGCGCGCGCAGCGAGATCGCCAAGATCGGCGGCATCGGCTCGCTGCGCGGCCTGCACAACGCGCAGAACGCGGCGTGTGCCGCCGCCTGCGCATTGGCGCTCGGCGTTTCCGCTGACGTTCTGCAAAACGCGTTGCGCAGCTTTCCGGGGCTGGCGCACCGCATGGAGCAGGTCGGCCGCCTCGGCCACGTGCTGTTCGTCAACGACTCCAAGGGCACCAACGCCGACGCCGCGGCGCATGCGCTGTCGTCGTTCGCCGATATCTTCTGGATCGCCGGTGGCAAGCCGAAACTCGGCGGCATCACGGGTCTGGCCGATTATTTCCCGCGCATCCGAAAAGCCTATTTGATCGGCGAAGCCGCGCCGGAATTTTCCGGCACGCTTCGTGACCGCGTGCCGCACGAGATCAGCGAGACATTGGATGTCGCCGTCGCCAACGCCGCCCGCGACGCCGAGGCCTCTGGGCTTGCCGACGCCGTGGTGCTGCTGTCGCCGGCCTGCGCCTCGTTCGACCAGTACCGCAACTTCGAAATCCGCGGCGCGAAGTTTCGCGATCTCGTCACCGCGTTGCCGGGTGTCAAGCCGGTGGTGTGAGGAGTGCTCGTGGCACAAATAAACGTTTTGATATCCGGCGGATTCAATGGCGCGTACGATCAGCTCGTGCCGGAATTCGAGCAGGCGAACGGCATCACGGTCACGACCGGATCGGGTGCCTCGCAGGGAACCGGGCCACAGACGATCGCCGCGCAGCTCGCCCGCGGCGTGCCGGCCGATGTGGTGATCCTGTCCAGGGAGGGCCTCAGCGAACTCATCGTCACGAAGCTGATCGTCGCGGGAACGGACATCGATCTTGCGCGGGTATCGGTCGGCATCGCGGTGCGGGCCGGAACTCCGAAGCCCGACGTGAGCACCGTCGAGGGCTTCAAACAAGTGCTGCTCAAGGCCAAGACCGTAGTGGTGCCGGGAAGCACCAGCGGTATCTGGCTTATGACCGAGCTTTTTCCGAGGCTCGGCGTCGCGGGCAAGATCAACATCGAAGTCACCCCCCGCGGCACCGGCGCGACCGCGATGGTCGCGGCGGGAGACGCGGATATTGGAGTGCTGCCGACCAGTGAAATTGTGTACGCTCCGGGTGTCGACTTCGCAGGCAACATCGCGGCGGAGATTCAGTTTGTTCAGACGTTTTCAGCCGCGATCGTCGCCGGCTCGGGTGAGCTCGAAGGTTCCAAGCGCCTGATCCAGTTTCTGACCTCCGCGCGCGCTTCCGAGGTGATCAGGAAAAGCGGAATGGAACCGCTCGCGGCCTAGCTCAAGGCGCCCAAACGGTTTTACCACTCGTCGTCCCTACTTTGCATGGGGTTGTTTTCGCGATTTTGTGTCTGACCCCTCCAGAGCACCCGGATGTGCCGTGCTGGCGCTGACGGCGAGTCGGTTCAACTCCAGCCCATCATGCTTTAGCCGCACCCCCGCAAAAGATAACCATTCCGTTAACCTCTTGGAAACCATCCTCGGCCACCAATGGACGCAGCTCTGCCTTAAGGGAACACCCATGCTCTCCCGTGAACAACGCACGCCCCTAAGCGAATGGTGGTGGACGGTCGACCGGCTGCAACTGGCCGCGATCATCGCGCTGATGCTGGCGGGCATTATCCTGTCGCTCGCGGCGAGCCCGCCGGTGGCGACGCGAATTGGGCTTGATCCGTTCCACTTCTTCAACCGACACGTGCTGTTCCTGGTGCCTTCCTTGATCGTGATGATCGGGGTGTCGTTCCTTTCGCCGCGATCGATCCGGCGCAGCGCACTGATCATCTTCGCGATCTCGATCGTGCTGATCGTGGTGACGCTGCTGGTCGGCCCCGAAGTGAAGGGCGCGCGACGCTGGATCACCATCGTCGGCGTCAACATCCAGGCCTCCGAGATCGCCAAGCCGTCGTTCGTGGTGCTGGCGGCGTGGCTGTTCGCGGAATCGACCGGGCGGCCGGAAATGCCGGCGACCTCGATTGCGATCGTGCTGCTGCTGATGCTGGTGTCGCTGTTGGTGATGGAACCCGATTTCGGCCAGACCATGCTGATCCTGATGGTGTGGGGGTCGCTGTTCTTCATCGCGGGCATGCGGATGATTTGGGTCGCGGGGCTCGCGGGCGCCGCCAGCGCCGGGCTGTTCGGCGCTTATCTGTTGGTGCCGCACGTCGCCGCGCGCATCAAGCACTTCATGAATCCGGCATCGGGCGACACGTTTCAGGTCGATACCGCGATGGAGGCTTTCTATAATGGCGGCTGGTTCGGGCTCGGGCCGGGCGAAGGCATCGCCAAGCGCAGCCTGCCGGACAGCCACACCGATTTCGTGTTCGCGGTCGGCGCCGAGGAGTTCGGTATCGTGCTCTGCCTGGTGCTGCTGGCGCTGTTCGCCTTCATCGTGATCCGGGCGCTGTCACGCGCCTATGCCAGCGAGGACATGTTCGCCCGCTTCGCCGCCTCCGGCCTTGCGGTGCTGTTCGGGGTGCAGGCCGCGATCAACATGTCGGTCAATCTGCAACTGATCCCGGCCAAGGGCATGACCTTGCCGTTCATCTCCTATGGCGGCTCGTCGATGGTGTCGCTGGCCTATGGCGTCGGCATGATGCTGGCGCTGACCCGCATTCGCCCGCGCACCGAGATGCAATCGATCGGCGACGCCGCCACCGCCAACGCCGCGCATAAGTATGCGTGATTTGACGATGAAGGCTTTGCGTTCGTCATTGCGAGCGACGCGAAGCAATCCATCTTGCCAAGCGAAGAAAGAATGGATTGCTTCGTCGCTTCGCTCCTCGCAATGACGGCCAATTTTCTATAAAGACTGTCTTCATGGACGCAGCACCTCTCATTTTGCTGGCCGCGGGCGGCACCGGCGGTCATCTGTTTCCCGCCGAGGCGCTCGGCGTCGAACTGATGCGGCGCGGCTATCGCGTGCGCCTCGTCACCGATTCCCGAGCGCTGCGCTACACCGGATTGTTCTCCAAGGACACCATCGACGTGGTGCCGAGCGCGACCGTGCGCAGCCGCATGCCGTGGTCGCTGGCCTATACCGGGCTGATGCTCGGCTATGGCGTGGTCGCGGCGCTCAATCTGGTGCGGCGGTTGAAGCCCGCCGCGGTGGTCGGTTTCGGCGGCTATCCGACCGTGCCGCCGCTGATCGCGGCGAAGCTGCGCGGCGTGCCCGGCATCATCCACGACGCCAATGCGGTGCTCGGCCGCGCCAACCGATTTCTATCGAGCCGCGTCAGCGCGATCGCGACCTCGCTGCCGGGCGTGCTGGATCGCGATCCGGCGCTGGCGTCGAAAACAACCACCGTCGGCACGCCGATGCGTCCTGCCATTCTGGCCGCCGCCGCGGTGCAGTTCGCAGCCCCCGAACCGGACGGCGCGCTGCGTTTGCTGGTGGTCGGCGGCAGCCAGGGCGCGCGCGTGATGGCCGATATCGTGCCCGGCGCGATCGAGCGGCTCGATCCGTCGCTGTGGAGCAGGCTGGTGCTGACCCAGCAGGTCCGCGAGGAAGACATGGCGCGGGTGCGCGCGGTCTATGACCGGATCAAACTATCGGCCGAACTGGCGCCATTCTTCAGCGACCTGCCGGCGCGGCTGGCATCGAGCCATCTCGTGGTGACGCGCTCCGGTGCGGGCACCGTGGCCGAGCTTGGCGCGATCGGCCGCCCCTCGATCCTGGTGCCGCTGCCGGGTGCGATCGACCAGGATCAGTTCGCCAATGCCGGCGTGCTGGCGCAGGCCGACGGCGGCATCCGCATCGTGCAGAAGGATTTCACCTCGGAGCGGCTGGCGGCCGAAATCACCACGCTCGCCGCCGCGCCCGCGCGCCTCGCCGCGATGGCGACCAATGCCCGCAAGGTCGGCCGGCTCGACGCGGCCGAGCGGCTGGCCGACCTGGTGGCGAAAGTTGCGGGAATCTCGTGAGCCGCGGTCAAAATTTCCCCTTGTCATGCCCCGCGAAGGCGGGGCATCCAGTATTCGGCGGGGCTGATTTGAACCTGGGCTTCGCGAAATACCGGATCGTCCGCCCCTATGCGCAATCGCGCACAAGGGGGACGATGACGCCGAGAGGGTAATCCATGAGACTGCCGCGCGAGATCGGACCCATCCACTTCGTCGGGATCGGCGGCATCGGCATGAGCGGCATCGCCGAGGTGCTGAGCAATCTCGGCTATACCGTCCAGGGCTCGGACGCCTCCGAAGGCGCCAACGTCAACCGGCTGCGCGAAAAGGGCATCACCGTCACCGTCGGCCACCGGGCGGAGAATGTCGCGGGCGCCGACGTGCTTGTGGTGTCGACCGCGATCAAGCGCGACAATCCCGAATTGATGGCGGCGCGCGCCCAGCGCATCCCGGTGGTGCGGCGCGCCGAGATGCTGGCCGAACTGATGCGGCTGAAAAGCTGCGTCGCGATCGCCGGCACCCACGGCAAGACCACCACGACCTCGATGGTCGCAGCGTTGCTCGATGCCGGCGATCTCGATCCGACCGTGATCAATGGCGGCATCATCAATGCTTACGGCACCAATGCCCGGTTGGGCGCCGGCGACTGGATGGTGGTGGAAGCCGACGAGAGCGACGGCACCTTCCTGAAATTGCCGGCGGACGTCGCGATCGTCACCAATGTCGATCCTGAACATCTCGATCACTTCAAGACCTTCGAGGCGGTGCAGGATGCGTTCCGCAATTTTGTCGAGAACGTGCCGTTCTATGGTTTCGCGGTGATGTGCATCGACCATCCGGTGGTGCAGACCATCGTCGGCAAGATCGAGGACCGCCGCATCATCACCTACGGCGAAAATCCGCAGGCCGATGCGCGGCTGGTAGACCTCGCACCGGGCGGCGGCGGTTCGAATTTCAAGGTCGTGTTCCGCAACCGCAAGACCGATGCCACGCACGAGATCGCGAACATCAAATTGCCGATGCCGGGCCGGCACAACGCGCTCAACGCCACGGCGGCGATCGCGGTGGCGCATGAGCTTGGCCTGTCCGACGACACCATCCGCAAGGCGATCGCGGGGTTTGGTGGCGTCAAGCGACGTTTCACCAAGACCGGCGAATATAACGGCATCACCGTGATCGACGACTACGGCCACCACCCGGTCGAGATCGCGGCCGTGCTCCGGGCCGCGCGCGAATCCACCAACGGCAAGATCATCGCCGTGGTGCAGCCGCATCGCTTCACCCGGTTGCAATCGCTGTTCGAGGAATTTTGCACTTGCTTCAACGATGCCGACGCGGTGGTGGTGGCGGAAGTCTATCCAGCCGGTGAGGCGCCGATCGCCGGCATCGACCGCGATCATTTTGTGCTCGGCCTGCGTGCCCACGGCCATCGCGACGTGATCCCGTTGCCGAATGCCGCCGAGCTGGCGCGGGTCATCAAAGGCCTCGCCGGCAGCGGCGACTTCGTGGTCTGCCTCGGCGCCGGCAACATCACCCAATGGGCCTACGCACTGCCCGGCGAATTGAAGGCGCTGGGGTGATGGTGGCGATGGTGAGCACCGCGATGGCGAGCCGCCTCTTTCTGCTCTCTCCCCCCTTGTGGGGGAGAGCCGGAGAGGGGGGTGGCCGCGAGCACAGCGCGTGTTGCCCGCCCCCCTCCCTAACCCTCCCCCACAAGGGGGGAGGGAACAGAGAGGACAAGCCCGGCCATGACGAACTTGAATGCTGCGGCGCATGACCTTCCCCGACATCACGCCCGATCTTAAAGCCGCGATGCCTGCGTTGCGCGGGCGGTTGCTGGCGAACCAGTCGCTGGCCGAATTGACGTGGTTTCGGGTCGGCGGTCCGGCGCAGGTGCTGTTCACGCCGTCGGATGAAGACGATCTGGCTTATTTCCTCAAAGCGCTACCGAAGCAGATCGCGGTCTATGTGGTCGGCGTCGGCTCCAACCTGATCGTGCGTGATGGCGGCCTGTCGGGCGTGGTGATCAGGCTCAGCCCGCGCGGCTTCGGTGAAACCAGCGCAGACGGCGACGTTGTCAGCGCCGGGTCCGCCGCGCTCGACAAGCGCGTGGCAGAGACGGCGGCATCCGCCAATATCGGTGGGCTCGAGTTCTTCTTCGGCATTCCCGGCTCGATCGGCGGCGCGCTGCGCATGAATGCCGGCGCCAACGGCGCTGAGACCAAGGACGTGCTGATCGAGGCCACAGGCATTGGCCGCGACGGCACGAAACATCACTTCACCAACGAAGATATGAAATTCGTCTATCGCAACAGCGCTGTCGATCCCTCGATCATTTTCACCGCCGCGCGCTTTCGCGGGATCATCGCCGCACCGGACGCGATCCGGGCGCGGATGAACGAGGTGCAGACCCACCGCGAGACCGCGCAGCCGATCCGGGAAAAAACCGGCGGTTCGACCTTCAAGAATCCACCCGGCAGCAGCGCCTGGAAACTGATCGATGCCGCCGGCTGCCGCGGCCTGCGGGTCGGCGGCGCGCAGGTGTCGGAAATGCACTGCAATTTCCTGATCAACACCGGCGATGCCACTGCCTGCGATATCGAAACGCTCGGCGAAACCGTGCGCGCCCGGGTCAGGCAAAATTCCGGAATTGAGCTACACTGGGAAATCAAGCGGCTTGGAATCGAATCAGGAATCGAACCCGGGATGGTGCCATCGTGAAGCGCATTACCATTCTGTTCGGCGGCACCAATAAAGAGCGGCTGGTTTCGGTGGCGAGCGCGCAGGCGCTGCATCGGGCGTTGCCGGACGCCGAGCTCTGGTTCTGGGACGTCGCGGACACCGTCCACGAGGTCACCTCACCGACGCTGCTCGGTCATTCGCGGCCCTTCGAGGATGACTTCAAACCCGGCAGTCGCGGTATTGCGCTTGAAGCCGCACTCGACAAGGCCAAAGCCGAAGACCGCGTGCTGGTGCTCGGCCTGCATGGCGGCCGCGCGGAGAACGGCGAATTGCAGGCGATGTGCGAGATGCGCGGGATTCCGTTCACGGGTTCCGGCTCGGCGTCGTCGCATCTGGCCTTCGACAAGGTCGCGGCCAAGCGCTTTGCCGCCATCGCCGGCGTCAAGGCGCCGGCCGGCATTGCGCTGGAGCACATCGATGCGGCGTTGGCCGAACACGGCCGGCTGATTGCAAAACCGGCGCGCGATGGCTCGAGCTACGGGCTGATTTTCGTCAATGTCAGGCAGGACCTGGTCGCCGTGCGCAACGCGGCCAGGACCGAGGACTATCTGATCGAGCCGTTTATTGCGGGCGTCGAAGCCACCTGCGGCGTGCTGGAGCAGTCGGACGGTGCGGTATTTTCATTGCCGCCGATCGAGATCGTGCCGGGCGAAGGTGCGTTCGACTACACCGCGAAATATCTGCTCAAATCGACGCAAGAGATCTGCCCCGGGCGCTTTTCGCCGGAAATCACCGCGGAGATCATGGCGCAGGCTGCCAAGGCCCATCGCGCGCTGTCGTGCTCGGGCTATTCCCGCACCGATTTCATCGTCTCGGCGAAGGGGCCGGTCTATCTCGAAACCAACACCCTGCCGGGGCTGACCGCGGCCTCGCTCTATCCCAAGGCGCTCAAGGAGCAGGGCATCGGCTTCGCCGATTTCCTGCGGGACCAGATCACACTGGCGATCCGGCGCACGTCCAGCTAGCGCGCGCCGGGCGAGTTCCACGGGAACCCGGCGCCCTTAATCGATAAAATTTCGCGGAACTGAGGCAAACTATTCACACGGCGGCGCAAAACGCATTCGGTGCCCCGCGATTTTACCTTTTGTTTACCAGTAAGTCCGAAGGTTAACGCTGGCGGAGCATGTGGCGCTTGGCTGCCGGGGCGTGAGCTGTTGCGGATTTCCGCTTCGACGACCGCATCGAGGGGAATGGGGGCCTGTCTTGAGGTCGACACCCAACCCGGCACGACCAGGACGTCATTTGCGCCGGAACTCGCAAAGCTTTTGCGGGCACAACATTTGACGAGCTCGTGCAATGGATGGTGCAGGACGCCTCGCCCGATCGATGAGATCGCTGGGGCCCCAAGCTGATCTGAAAGCCGCCGCCATTGGCGCGGGCGTGCTGCTGCGCGAGTGGCTGGAGCTGCGGCTGGCGCAGGCCGAAGCCGCATCCGCCAAGCGCAAGGCGGCCAAACTGCGTCCCCAGCGCGAACCCAATCCGAACCGGCTGATCGCGCTGGTCGAGCGCTATCTGCCAAACCGCGCCGGCGTCGCCGCCACCGTCCTGATCCTGCTCGGCAGCGCGGGCTTCGGCATCGTCAAGGGCGGACATGTCGAGGAACTGACCCAGGCGCTGAGCGATACCCGCAACGCGCTGGCCAATTCCGCCGGATTTCGTATCACCACCGTCGGCATCAACGGCCGCAAGCAGCTGAGCCAGGACGAGGTGCTTGCGATCGGCGGGGTCAATGGCCGCTCGTCGCTGCTGTTTCTCGATGCCGAAGCGGTCCGCGACAAGCTCAAGGCCAATCCCTGGATCGGCGAGGCCACGGTACTGAAGCTTTATCCCGGGCGGCTGCAGATCGACATTGTCGAGCGCTCGGCGTTCGCGCTGTGGCAGCAGGACGGCCATTTGTCGGTGATCGCCGATGACGGCGCGGTGCTCGAACCATACGTGACGCGGCGCTTCACCTCGCTGCCGCTGGTGGTCGGCAAGGGCGCCGAGACCCGAGCCCGGGATTTCCTGGCCCTGCTCGACCGCTATCCGCAAGTGCGCGCGGTGACCAAGGCTGTGATCTTCGTCGGCGAGCGGCGCTGGAACCTGCGGCTCAAGGACGGCCTCGACGTCCGGTTGCCGGAAAACGACGTCGGCAACGCGCTGGCGTCCCTGAGCAAGATCGACAAGGAAGACAAATTGTTCTCGCGCGACATCATAGCCGTCGACATGCGCCTGTCCGACCGGCTGATCGTGCAATTGTCCGACGACGCGGCCAAAGCCCGCGAGGATCTGGTCAAGGACAAGAAGCCCAAGAAGAAGGCCGGTGACGCATGACCGGCCTTGACCGCAATCAGACGCCGAAGACGCGCCCGATGCCGCAGAAGCGCACCGCGCTGGTGGCCTCGCTCGACATCGGCACCAGCAAGATCGCCTGCATGATCGCGCGGCTCAAGCCGTGCCCGCCGAGCGAGGCCTTGCGCGGCCGCAGCCATGCGGTCGAGCTGATCGGCTACAGCCAGATCCAGTCGCGCGGCGTCAAGGCCGGCGCGGTGGTCGATCTGACCGAATGCGAACAGGCGGTGCGTCACGCGGTGGCGCTGGCCGAGCGGATGGCGAAAGTTCGCGTTGAATCGGTGCTGCTGTCGATCTCGGCGGGCCGGCTGCAAGGCCAGTTGGTCGAAGCCGCGGCCGACATCAAGGGCGGCGCGGTCACGGCGGCCGATGTCAGCCGCATCACCTCCGCCGGCATGCGCCACGCCACCGGCGAGGGCCGCACCGTGCTGCATGCGCTGCCGGTCGGCTATGCGCTCGACGGCGTCAAAGGCATTCGCGACCCGCGCGGCATGGTGGCGCGGCAGTTCGGCGTCGACATGAATGTCGTCACGGCGGATGCCTCCGCTGCCAAGAACCTGATGCTGGTGGTCGAACGCTGCCACCTCAACGTGGAAGCGATGGCGGCAAGCCCCTATGTGGCCGGTCTGTCGGTCCTGACCGACGACGAGGCCGATATCGGCGCCGCCGTGGTCGAGATGGGGGCGGGCACCACCACACTCGCGATCTATTCCGGCGGTCGGTTCGTGCATGCGTCCGGATTTGCGGTAGGCGGGCAACACATCACCATGGATCTCGCGCGCGGACTCTCTGCATGCATTGCGGATGCCGAGCGAATCAAGACGTTATATGGCACCGTGCTGACCGGTGGATCCGACGCGCGCGAATTGATGTCGGTGCCGGCGGCGGGCGACAACGAGCGCGACGCTCCGCAGATCGTGTCCCGCGCCACGATCGCGAACATCGTTCGGCACCGCGCCGAGGAGATTTTTGAAATGGTCCGGGACCGCCTGGCGGATTCTCCGTTTGCGGCAGAGCCCAAGGCGCGCGTGGTCCTGAGCGGCGGCGCGTCGCAGCTCACCGGCTTTGCCGAACTCGCAACCCAGATCCTCGGCCGTCCGGTTCGGGTCGGCCGCCCGCTCGGCTTTGGCCGGCTGCCCAATGAGGCCAAGAGCGCGTCGTTCGCGGTCCCCTCGGGCCTCCTGGTCTACCCGCAATACGCTCATCTTGAACACGTCGAACCGCGGCATACGCGGCAGCTCAAGACAGGGACTGACGGCTATTTCGGAAAGGTCGGACGATGGCTTCGCGAGGGCTTTTGATGAATCTTTTCCGATCCCCAAGAATTTCCCTCGAAATTTCCTTTGGAATTTCACCAACTCCCGCGGCCGCCGGCCGGGGCGAACCAACGCGCGCGTAATCGAGAGGCAACCATGACAATCAATCTCAACGTCCCTGATATTCGCGAGCTGAAGCCGCGGATTACCGTGTTCGGCGTAGGCGGAGCCGGCGGCAACGCCGTCAACAACATGATCACCGCCGGGCTGCAGGGGGTGGATTTCGTCGTCGCCAACACCGATGCGCAGGCGCTGACGATGTCGAAAGCGCAGCGCATCGTGCAGATGGGCACCCAGGTGACCCAGGGCCTCGGCGCGGGATCGCAACCTGACGTCGGCGCAGCCGCCGCCCAGGAAGTCATCGACGAAATCCGGGATCATCTTTCCGGCGCCAACATGGTGTTCGTCACCGCCGGCATGGGCGGCGGCACCGGCACCGGGGCCGCCCCGGTGATCGCCAAGACCGCGCGCGACATGGGCATCCTCACCGTCGGCGTGGTAACAAAGCCGTTCCACTTCGAAGGCGCGCGCCGCATGCGTACCGCCGAGTCCGGCATCGCCGAACTGCACAAGGTGGTCGATACGCTTCTGATCATCCCGAACCAGAACCTGTTCCGGGTCGCCAACGAAAAGACCACCTTCGCCGACGCCTTCGCGATGGCCGACCAGGTGCTCTATTCGGGCGTCGCCTGCATCACCGACCTGATGGTCAAGGAAGGCCTGATCAACCTCGACTTCGCCGACGTCCGCGCCGTGATGCGCGAAATGGGCAAGGCGATGATGGGCACCGGCGAAGCTTCCGGCGAAAAGCGCGCGCTGACCGCGGCCGAGGCCGCGATCGCCAACCCGCTGATCGACGACAGTTCGATGAAGGGCGCCCGGGGCCTCTTGATCTCGATCACCGGCGGCAAGGACCTGACGCTGTTCGAGGTCGACGAAGCCGCCACCCGCATCCGCGAGGAAGTCGATCAGGACGCAAACATCATCGTCGGCGCCACCTTCGACGAGAATCTCGACGGCGTGATTCGCGTTTCCGTCGTTGCCACCGGCATCGAGCAGGCGCTGATCTCGCGTAACGCCGCGACGCCGGCGGCAGCCGCGACCAACGCGGTGGCTCCGGCCGCGGCGCCGGACTCCCGGCTCGCCGATCTGACGGCGCGGCTGCGCGCCGACAATGCGCGGATGGCCGAACGCGCCCAGAAGCTGGAAGCAACGATGCCGGCCCAAGCGGCGGCCTCGGCGCCCGCAGCGCAGCGTGCGTCGGGCAGTGTCGAACGCGCCGCGCTGGCGGCGATCGCCGCCGCGGTGTCTCCGGAGACCCCGCAGCAAGTTGCGCCGCTGCAGCCCGCGTCCTACGGCGACGTCACGGTTCGTCCGATCGCGCAGAAGCCGTCATTGTTCCCGGATATGGAGGCCGCGAAAGTCGAGATGCGCGAGGTCGCGACCCCCGAGACCTTCATTCCACAGGCCGCCGAACGCGCGCCGGTTCGCGCACCCCGGATGCCGAAGTTCGAAGACCTGCCGATGCCGGCCCAGGCCGAAATCCGGCAGGCGCGCGGTGAGGCTGAAGAAGAGCATCCGCAAAAGGTACGGATGTCGCTGCTGCAGCGTCTCGCCAATGTCGGCCTCGGCCGCCGCGACGAGGAAAGCGAGCCACCGATCGCTGCCCGCGCGTCGGGACCGGCGATGGCTCCGATGCCGCCACTGCCGGAGCGCAAGCCGCAGCGCAGCGTGGCGCAGCAAATGGGGACTCACGATCCGGTATCGGAGTACGCTCGGCGGCCTGCGCCGCAGGGTTTGGATACCCATGGCCGCCCCGCACCTGTTGCACCAACGCCACAGGGTGACGACCATCTTGATATTCCGGCCTTCCTTCGCCGGCAATCGAACTGAAGATTGTTACAGTCTCGATGACACAAAAAAGGCCCCGGTTGGATCAATCGGGGCCTTTTTCTCAACCCGGAAAATGCCCCGACCCGGTTGCCAAGCAACTGATATTAAATGATTAATTATTTACGTTGGCGTGAGATAACCGAGCCCGTGGCGCCCGTTGCCGGGCCCGAATTAGGTTAACTCTGGGCGCGATTACGGCAGAGGTTGGGTAACAATCGGTAAAAAAGCGTGAGTTGGCGCTCTTTGGGGCTGTGACTATGGTCTGCCGTGACTTGGGGATACTGAAAACGAATCGGCTGGGGAATATGGCCGTCTCGTTTTTAAGTAGGTCAGTAGTGGGCGGTTTGGAATGAAATTTAGCCGGCAGACAACGCTTCGGGCGCAAGCCACTGTGACGGGCGTCGGCGTTCATTCGGGTTTACCTGTAAGTCTGACCATTGGGCCTGCATCGATCGATGCAGGTTTTATTTTTGTCCGTACCGGACTGGATGGTTCCGATCGCGAAGTCCGAGCGGTTGCCGAATCCGTCATCGCCACCGAATTTGCGACCGTGCTGGGCGACCGCAATGGCCCGCTGGTCTCGACCGCCGAGCATGTGCTCGCAGCCTTGCGCGGCATGGGCGTCGATAACGCCACGATCGAAGTCGATGGTCCGGAAGTTCCGATCATGGACGGCAGTTCCGCGGCTTTCGTCGCCGCGATCGATCAGGCCGGTATCATCACCCAATCCGCGGCGCGCCGGTTCATCCAGGTGCTGAAGCCGGTTCAAGTCTCGTTGGGCGAGTCCTTCGGCGAACTGCGGCCCCATACCGGCGGTTTCCGCGCCGAAGTCGAAATCGACTTCGCCAACCCCGTGATCGGACGCCAGAGCTATGTGCTCGATCTCAGCCCAGAACGGTTCCGCCGCGAGATTTCGCGGGCCCGGACCTTTGGCTGCATGAATGATGTCGCGCGGCTCTGGAGCGCGGGCTTCGCGCTTGGCGCCTCGTTTGAGAATTCGGTGGTGTTCGACGAAGAGCGGCTGCTCAACGCCGAAGGCCTGCGCTATTCCGATGAATGCGCCCGCCACAAGGTTCTCGACGTGGTCGGCGATCTCGCGCTGGCCGGCCTGCCTCTGCTCGGTGCCTACCGCTCGGTACGTGGCGGCCACAAGCTCAATCATGCGGTGCTGACCGCGTTGCTGGCCGATCGCACCGCCTACCGGGTGCTGGAATCGGATGCCGTACGGCGCCCGCGCTACGCCGAGGCCGGCAGCGGCATGGTAGGCGGCATGATCGCCCCGGCCTACAGCCCCGACGTCTCCTGAGCCCTTTACAGGTGAGCCCTGTACAGGCCGTTCCCCGTTGAGGCCGCTTGCCCGGGGGACCGCTTCCCGAACCTCAAAGCCTCCTGACAATCGCCTCCGGCACGTTTTGTCGCGGCCTGTTCGCGCCGGCCGTTGGCCCCGGTAACCACAGGAAACGACAATATGGCCTTGTCGCCTTAATCCGGGCGAAATGGCTGCGTATCCGGTTGGTTACCGGAGCGTTTTCGGCTAGATAGGTACGCGGTTGCATGGCTAGGCGCCGCGGGCGCGACAATCAATGTGTTCATGAAATGCGCTTATCAAGTGTATTCATGACGCTCGGCGGGCACCGCATCACAGGCGTCAGGTTTTAAATATATGTCGGCACGGCGTATGACGCTCAGGTTACGCACATTATCCGCAGGTCCGGACCTGCATTGGCTGGGTCGGCAATTGCGTTTGACCGCAAGCCTCGCGATTCTCGCGATCCCGCTGAGCGGATGCGGTACCGGCGCGATCTGGGACAAGTTTTTCGCCAAGGACGACACCTTCGTCGAGGAGCCCGCGGACAAGCTCTATAACGAGGGCTTGTTCCTGATGAACCAGAAGAGCGATCCGAAAGCCGCCTCGAAGAAATTCGAGGAAGTCGATCGCCAGCATCCCTATTCGGAATGGGCGCGCAAATCGCTGCTGATGTCGGCCTATGCCTATTACAACGCCGGCGACTACGATAACTGCATTGGCTCGGCGACCCGCTACGTCACCTTGCACCCCGGCAGTCCTGATGCCGCCTATGCGCAGTTCCTGATCGCCTCATCGCAATACGACCAGATTCCGGACACCAGCCGCGATCAGGGCCGTACCGAAAAGGCGATCGGAGCGCTTGAAGAGGTGATCCGCAAATATCCGACCTCGGAATATGCCGTCGCCGCCAAGACCAAGCTCGAAGCGGCCCGCGACCAGCTCGCCGGCAAGGAAATGAGTATCGGTCGCTATAATCTGGAGCAGCGCAACTACACCGGTGCCATCAACCGCTTCAAGACCGTGGTCACACAGTATCAGACCACGCGGCATGTCGAGGAGGCGCTGGCCCGGCTCACCGAAGCCTATATGGCGATCGGGATCGTCGGCGAGGCGCAAACCGCCGCGGCCGTGCTCGGGCACAATTTTCCTGACAGCCGCTGGTACAAGGACGCCTATAATCTTGTAAAGTCCGGTGGTCTCGAGCCGAGCGAGAATCAGGGGTCCTACATTTCCAGGGCCTTCAGGAAGATAGGTCTCGGGTAGGAATAGCTCTTTCATGCTGGCCCGTCTTTCGATCCGTGACATCGTCCTGATCGAACGGCTCGACATCGAGTTTTCCCGTGGCCTCGCGGTTTTGACCGGGGAAACCGGCGCGGGTAAATCCATCCTGCTCGATGCCTTCGCGCTGGCGCTTGGCGGTCGTGGCGATGCCGGCCTGGTTCGCCATGGCGTGGAGCAGGGCCAGGTTACCGCGGTGTTCGATGTGCCCAAGGGCCATCCGGCGGCGGCGATCCTCAGCGACAATGGGCTCGACGATTCGAGCTCTGAAGATTCCTGCGAGATGATCCTGCGCCGCGTCCAGCTTGCCGACGGCCGCACCCGTGCCTTCATCAACGATCAGTCGATCAGCGTGCAGACCCTGAAGGCGGTCGGCACCGCGCTGGTCGAGATCCACGGCCAACACGACGAGCGTGCGCTGGTCGATGCGTCGACCCATCGCCGGCTGCTCGATGCGTTCTCGGGCCTCGAGAAGGAGGTCGGGAGCCTGGAGAAATTGTGGGACGCCCGCCGCGCGGCCAACACGCTGCTCGATGAGCATCGCGCCGCGATGGAGCGCGCCGCCCGCGAGGCCGACTATCTGCGCCATGCCGCCGATGAATTGAAGGCGCTGAAGCCCAAGGACGGCGAGGAGACCGCGCTGGCCGGGCGCCGCACTACCATGATGCAGGGCGAGAAGATCGCCGCCGATCTGCGCGAGGCCCAGGATGCCGTCAGCGGCAATCATTCGCCGGTCGCAGCCCTGGCGGCGGCGGTGCGGCGGCTGGAACGCCGGGCCGGAAATTCACCGACACTGGTCGAACCTGCGGTGAAGGCGATCGATGTCGCCATCAACGCCCTGGAGGAAGCCGACCAGCACCTCACCGCGGCGCTGATCGCAGCCGATTTCGACCCCAGCGAACTCGAACGCATCGAGGAGCGGCTGTTCGCGCTGCGCGCCGCGTCGCGCAAATACGCCACGCCGGTTGACGGCCTCGCCGCACTGGCCGCGAAATACGCCGCCGACGTGGCGCTGATCGATGCCGGCGCCGGGCAGCTCAAGAAGCTCGAGGCCGCAGCCGCCGAGGCCGATAAGCATTACAGCGCTGCGGCGACCAAGCTGTCGGCCGCACGCACCAAGTCGGCGGAGAAGCTCAACAAGGCCGTCAATGCCGAGCTTGCGCCGCTGAAGCTCGAACGCGCCAAGTTCATGACGCAGGTGGACTCCGATCCCGCCTCGCCGGGACCGCAAGGTTTCGATCGGGTCGAGTTCTGGGTGCAGACCAATCCGGGCACAAAACCCGGCCCGCTGATGAAGGTCGCCTCCGGCGGCGAGCTGTCGCGGTTCCTGCTGGCGCTCAAGGTGGTGCTGTCCGACCGCGGCTCGGCGCCCACTTTGGTGTTCGACGAAATCGACACCGGCGTCGGCGGCGCGGTGGCGGATGCGATCGGCGCCCGGCTGGCGCGGCTGGCCGGCAAAGTGCAGGTGATGGCGGTGACCCATGCGCCGCAGGTCGCTGCGCGCGCCGACCAGCATTTGCTGATTTCAAAGGACGCCCTCGACAAGGGCAAGCGCGTCGCCACCCGCGTCAGCGCGCTCGCCGCCGACCACCGCCGCGAGGAAATCGCCCGCATGCTGGCCGGCGCCGAAATCACCGCCGAGGCGAGAGCCGCCGCGGACCGGCTGCTGCGCGCCGCGACAGCGTAAGTTCGGCGCGACCATGGCCGTGAAAACCAAAAAACCCCCCGTCGAAGTCACCAAACTCACCAAGGCGCAGGCCAAGGTCGAGTTGATGCGGCTGACACTGGAAATCGAGGGACATAACGAGCGTTATTACCAGAAGGACGCGCCGACCGTGTCGGACGCGGCCTATGACGCGCTGCGCCAGCGGCTGGTGGCGATTGAGGAAAAATTTCCCGAACTCGTCACAAAGGATTCGCCGTCGCAAAAGGTCGGCGCTGCGCCCGCGCGCGGCTTTGCGAAAGTGCAGCACGCGGTTCCCATGCTGTCACTCGGCAATGCTTTCAGTGATGAGGATGTAACCGAGTTCGTCGAGCGTATCAGGCGTTTTCTCAAGCTCGATGCTGATCTCATTCCGGTGCTGGTTGCCGAGCCGAAGATTGACGGCCTTTCTCTGTCGTTGCGTTACGAGAACGGCGAACTGGTTCGTGCGGCCACACGGGGCGATGGCTTCGCCGGTGAGGATGTCACCGCCAATGTTCGCACCATCAGGGATATCCCGCACACTTTAAAAGGGCGAAGCATTCCCGCGACCTGCGAAATGCGCGGCGAAGTATATATGCTCAAGAAAGATTTTCTCGAGCTGAACAAGAAGCAGGCGGAAGCCGACGACACCGTATTCGCCAACCCACGCAATTCGGCAGCCGGTTCGCTGCGCCAGAAGGACGTCTCGATCACCGCGTCGCGCCCGCTGAAGTTCTTTGCCTATACCTGGGGCGAGATGAGCGAGCGGCCGGCCGACACCCAGCACGGCATGCTGGCGTGGATGGACAAGGCCGGCTTTGTGGTCAATCCACTCACGACCCTCTGCAAGGATGTCGAAGATGTCCTCAAATTCTACAGCAGGATTGGCGAGGAACGCGCTGCACTCGGTTACGACATCGACGGCGTGGTCTACAAGGTCGACCGGCTGGATTGGCAGGATCGACTAGGCTTCGTGTCGCGCAGCCCGCGCTGGGCGATCGCGCACAAATTCGCCGCCGAGCAGGCGATCACCGTGCTCAACGGCATCGATATCCAGGTCGGGCGCACCGGCGCGCTGACACCGGTGGCGCGGCTCGAGCCGGTCACGGTCGGCGGCGTCGTGGTGTCGAATGCAACGCTGCACAATGAAGATTACATCAAAGGCATCGGCAACGATGGCAATCCGATCCGGGACGGCGTCGATCTGCGTGTCGGTGACACCGTCGTGGTCCAGCGCGCGGGTGACGTGATCCCGCAGGTGGTCAGCGTTATACTGGACAAGCGGCCGAGCAGCGCCAAACCTTACAAATTCCCAGAGACATGTCCGGTCTGCGGCAGCCATGCGGTGCGCGAGGAGGATGGAGCCGTGCGCCGCTGCACCGGCGTGCTGATCTGCCCGGCGCAGGCGGTGGAGCGGCTCAAGCATTTCGTCTCGCGTCTCGCCTTCGATATCGATGGCCTGGGCGACAAGCAGATCCAGGAATTTTACGAAGAGGGTCTGGTGATGTCGCCGGTCGACATTTTCACGCTGCAGAAGCGCGACGCCCGTTCGACCAACAAGCTGATGGCGCGCGAGGGCTATGGCGAGACGTCGGTACGCAACCTCTTTGCCGCCATCGATGCCCGCCGCAACATCGAACTGCACCGGCTGATTTACGGGCTCGGTATCCGTCGCGTCGGCGAGGGCAACGCCAAGCTGCTGGCGCGTCATTACCACACTATCGAGAATTTTCGCGAGGCGATGCTGGCCGCCGCCAAGGGGAGCACGGACGAAGATAATACAACGGAAGCCTACCAGGACCTCAACAACGTCGACGGTGTCGGCGAGATCGTGGCCGATGCCGTGGTGGAGTTTTTCGCCGAGCCCCGCAATATGAAGGCGCTGAGCGAACTACTGCTCGAGATCGAGGTGAAGCCTGCCGAACAGCCGCGCAAGAGCTCGCCGGTTTCGGACAAGACCGTCGTGTTCACGGGCTCGCTGACCAAATTCACCCGCGACGAGGCCAAGGCGATGGCCGAGCGTCTCGGCGCCAAGGTCGCGGGTTCGGTCTCGAAAAAGACCGACTATGTGGTGGCAGGTGAGGACGCCGGCTCCAAACTCACCAAGGCGCGCGAGCTTGGGGTGGCGGTGTTGACCGAGGATGAGTGGCTAAAGTTGATCGAGGAGTGAGCGCGGCTGCCACGGCCGTCATTGCGAGGAGCGAAGCGACGAAGCAATCCAGTGCTCCAGGCAAAGTCTGGATTGCTTCGCTCCGCTCGCAATGACGAACTTGGCGGCGCGTGCGCTACTCAAATACGCATCACAACATCCCCGACTCTTCCTCTTCCGCTTTCTCGATCAACGCCTCGCTGACCACCACCGTTCGACGCGGCACGATGAAGATCATGCTCGAAGCGCAGGCGACCGAGATCGCGAAGATCGCCGATGTCAGCGGCAACGTGGTGGCGGAGTGGCCGCCGAGCCAGGCACCGAATTGCGAGACCAGCGCGCCGATGCCCTGCTGCAGAAATCCCATGGCGCCCGACGCGGTGCCGGCGGCCTCGGGGCGGATGCTGATCGCGCCCGCTGCGGAGTTCGCCATCACGAAGGCGTTGCCGACCATCACGATCATCTGGGTGCCGAACAGGATGAGCGGCGCCTGATTGAGGCCGGCGAAGCTCCAGATCAGGTTGAGTGCGCTGCCGGCCAATTGCAGCGCCAGGCCGATCCAGATCAGCCTTTCCAGCGAGTGACGCGGCGCAAAGCGCACGCAAAACAGATTACCGACCAGATACGCAAATCCCGTCGTCGCAAACCACGCGCCGTATTCGGCGCTGCTACGGCCCATCTGCGTCACCACGACATAGGGACCTCCGCCAGCGAAGGCAAAAATGATTTGCGAGGCCAGCACCTGGCACAGCACGTAGCCGATGAAGGCCCGGCTTTTTGTCAGCGTGCCGAGATCGCCGCGAAAACTGCTGCTCTCGGCACGATCGCGACGGGTTTCGGGCAGAGCGAGCGCAATCAGGATGGTGATCGCCAGCGACGCTGCGGTGATGAGATAAAGGATCGCACGCCAGCCGAACGCGATGTCCAGCAGTCCGCCGGTCAGCGGGCTGACCATCTGTGCGATCATCAGCGCGGCCACGACGAGGCTGATCATCGCGCCGACGCGCTCGCGCGGATAAAGATCGCGGATGATGGCGCGGCTGATCACCATGCCGCTGGCGCCGCCCAGCGCCTGGAAGAATCGCGCGGCGATCAGTTCCGGCAAACTTTGCGCAAACACCGATCCAATGCCGGCGACCACCATCAACCCGAGGCCGGCGAGCAGCACCGGCCTGCGGCCGAACTTGTCCGACAGCGGTCCCATGATGAGCTGCGAGAGCGCGATGCCGACCATGTAAAGCGAGACCGTCATCTGCGCGATCGAGATGTCGCGGCCGAAGGTCTTCGCCAGGATCGGTAGCGCCGGCACCAGCATGTAGAGCGAGATCGGCGCCACGCCCGTCATCAGGACGAGCAAGAACAGCACGAGCCGCGATTTCGCGAGGTCGTCCTTGCTTGCGGCCGGAGGTGGCTTGATCACGCCATGCATGCGGTGTCTGATCCGATCTCGTAAGGATCAGACTGTAGAGCTATCCGGGATGACGGATACGCTCGTTTCGGAATGCGGCTATTCGGTTTTTGGGAGGCGGCGGAATCTACACACCGACGTCATCATCCGCGAAAGCGGATGATCCAGTATTCCAGAGCGCCCATTTAAACTGCAGCGCTGTGGCGTACTGGATACCCCGCTTTCGCGGGGTATGACGGTGGTGGATTGATCGGCTGCCGATATTTCAAGCCAGCGCCGCCGTCGCCGCATCCAGCCAGAGTTTATCGCTATCGTCGAGATGCGGGCGGACCTCGTGGCGCACCCGGGCGTGATAGTCATTGAGCCAGCTGAGTTCGTCGACGCTGAGCATGGTCAGGTCGATCAGGCGCCGGTCGATCGGCGCCAGGGTCAGCGTCTCGAAGGCGTTGATCGGCTTCTCGGCGCCGGACACTTCCTTAGCCACCACCAGTTCCAGATTCTCGATCCGGATGCCGAAGGCGTCGGTTTTGTAATAGCCGGGCTCGTTGGAGAGGATCATGCCGCGCCGCAGTGGCGCGGTGCCGAGCTTTGAGATTCGCGCCGGGCCCTCATGCACCGACAGGTAGCTGCCGACGCCGTGGCCGGTGCCGTGCTCGAAATCGAGGCCGGCCTGCCAGAGGAATTGCCGCGCCAAACTATCGAGCTGCGCGCCGGTGGTGCCGTCGGGAAATACCGCGCGCGCAATCGCGATATGACCGCGCAGCACCCGGGTGAAGCGGTCGCGCATTTCCGCCGTCGGCGTGCCGATCGCGATGGTGCGGGTGACGTCGGTGGTGCCGTCCTGATATTGCGCGCCGGAATCGATCAGCAGCAGATCGCCCAGCGCGATCCGCCGGTTGGTCTTGCGGGTGACGCGGTAATGCACGATGGCGCCGTTCGGCCCGGTGCCGGCGATGGTCGGAAACGACACGTCCTTTAGCGCGCCGGTCTCGCGGCGAAATGTCTCCAGCGCCTCGACCGTATCGATTTCGGTCAGCGCGCCCGATGGCGCCTCTCGGTCGATCCAGGCCAGGAAGCGCGCCAGCGCCACCGCATCGCGCCGATGCGCGTTGCGGGTGCCCTCGATCTCGGTTGGGTTCTTGCAGGCCTTGAGCAGCGCTGTGGGATCGCTGGCGCGTACGGCCTTGCCGCCGGCGCCATTGATCAGCCGGCTCAGCGCGTCGGCGGCGGTGGCGCTGTCGAGCGCCATCGACGCGCCGCGTTGCGCGAGCGCGGTCAGCGCCGGCGTCAGCGCCTCGGGCTCGGCGACATCGGCGGATTGCTCCAGATGGTCGCGCGCGCTGTTGGAGAGCTTGCGGTGATCGATGAAGATGGTGGGGCGGCCAGCCTTCGGCACCAGCGCATAGGACAACGGCAACGGCGTATGCGAGACGTCGGCGCCGCGGATGTTGAAGGTCCAGGCCACCGCGTGGGAATCCGACAGCACCAGCGCATCGACGCCGAGCCGGTCGATCTCGGCTGTGATCCGCTTGAGTTTTTCAGCCTCTGCCTCGCCGGAAAATGGCGCGCCGTGGATCGCGACCGGGCCGAGCGGCGGCGCCGGGCGTTCGGTCCATACCGAATCCAGCGGGTTGCTTTCCACCGCGACCAGCTCCGCGCCGGCCTTGGCGCAGGCTGCCTGCAGCCGTTCGGCTGCCGCTGAAGTGTGCAGCCATGGATCGAAGCCGAGGCGATCGCCGGCCACCAGGTGCCGGGTCAGCCAGCTTTCAGGGCTAGGATCGATCAGCGATTCCACCTTCCAGGCCCTGACATCGACCTGCTTGGCGGCTTGCAGCGTATAGCGGCCGTCGACGAACACCGCGGCTTGATGGACCAGCACGATCGCCATGCCGGCCGATCCGGTAAAGCCGGTCAGCCACGCCAGCCGCTCCTCGGAGGGGGCGACATACTCGTTTTGCTGCTGATCGGCGCGCGGAATCACGAATCCGGTCAGCTTGCGCCGCGCCAGCTCGGCGCGAAAGGCGGCAAGCCGGGCCGTCAGCGCCACGCCGCTTTCGGGTTCTTCGAATGTCTGGAAATGAGCTTCGAACATCGTCTGACCACTCTAGAAGGAGGCGGATAAGTCCGCAATGTAAGCGAGGATTGTCGCAAATTTGGCACAGATTATGCTTCAATTATACCGTCCGCATTAGACGGAGCGGAACGACTGTTGTTGCAAGTCGTTCATCTGACGATACTGGGGTGACTCCAGTCATCTGGGGAGCTTCGGGAGTGTCTCAACTCAACGACGAGGGGATACACATGCCAGCCTTTACGTTCGAGAAGATATCACCGCCGGCACCGCGCGGCCCGATCCCCCCGGACGCGGCTGCCAGTACGACGGTCGTCAGAAGACAGCGCGGCGTCATCGTCCAGATGCTCGATCGTTTGGTCGAGGCGCGGGTCAAGCGCACATTGCGCGAAGAAAAGGGCGTCATCGCCCGTCGCGAGCCGAAGCCGCGGGACTAAACGGCGTTCTCAAGTCCCGCTTTCCACGTCCGATGCTTTCGCCAGCGTGACATCGACGACGCGCGTGCCGTCCAATTCGCGCACGATCCGTTGGTCCGGCCCGACGATACCGAGATCGAACTCCCGATCCGGCGTCACCAGAATCATCCGTTGGCCCGTAATCACCACCACCGTGACGTCATGGGTTTCGCCCGATACCGCCCATTCATGTATTTCGCTGCGGAACGGCTCTTTGCGCCACGCATCCGGAAAGCCCGGATCGCACCGGACCTCGATCCCATCTTCAGAGGTCGTTAGGACAAACCTGGATTTGCTTGGCTTCCAGCGCTGGTCCAGCAGGTCATTGACCAGCCAGAGGCAACTGAAGGTCCGACACTCGGCCGGCCGTTCCGGATAGATCTGGCAACCGCGTCCCGGCCTGCAATGCGGGCACCACGCGCCGACCGGTTTTGCCAGTTGTTCGATCGCCATCACCTTGCAGCACAGCGTGCATTCGCCGCAAGTCTTGTTGGCCGTTACGGCGTTGTCGGCAGATGGAACCGCGACCATAAGCGCGCCCTGAAAGTTTTATCCCGTCTTGCGCAGCAACAGACTACTCCAGCCTTCGATCCGCACGTGCCGCAGCGGCACCAGCCCGCGCGAACGGTAGGCCGCGATCACGCCGGGCGCCTGCGGCGTCAGCAGGCCCGACAGGATCACCAGCGCGCCGGGCGCCAGATGCCGCGCCATCGGCGTTGCCAATTGCCGCAACGGATTGGCGAGGATATTCGCCAGCACCAGATCGAACGGGCCGCGCGCGGAAAATTGCGGCGCGGAAAAACCGGTCGCCGTGATGATCTGCACGAGGTCGCCGGTCTGGTTGAGGCGGGCGTTTTCCCGCGCCACCCGCACCGAGGACGGATCGATGTCGCTGGCCACTACCGCTCCGTGCAGCGCCTTGGCGGCGGCGATCGCCAGCACGCCGGTGCCGGTGCCGAGGTCGAGCACGCGGCGGGGATAATACCGCTTCAGCAGGTGATCGAGCAGCAGCAGGCAGCCGCGCGTGGTGCCATGGTGGCCGGTGCCGAACGCCAGCGCGGCCTCGATCTCGATGCCGAGCTTGTTGGGCGGCACCCGTGCGCGATCATGCGCGCCATGCACCACAAATCGCCCGGCGGGGACCGGCACGAGATCCTCAAGGCTGGCCTTGACCCAGTCCTTGGCCTCGACGGTGTCAAAGGTGATGGTTTGCGCGGCCTCAGCGCCGGCGGCGTTGACCACCAATTCGCGCACCAGTGGCTGATCGGGCGGTTCGGCGAAATGCGCGGTGATGTCCCAGCGTCCGTCCGGTCGCTCGAACGCGGCAATCGCCGCCTGTCCCTCCAAAAACACCTCGTTCAAGAGATCGACGACGTGTTTCGCCGCCGCTTCGCTGCCGATGGCGAAGTTGACGCGGTGGGTGGCGGGGGTGAGGGTGGAAGACATCATGGGTCCGGGGAGTTGCTGCAATCGGTTCAGGCGTACAGAGGGCTGTTGGCAGGCGCGAGCCTTGCCGGCAATATCTGGTTTTTCAAACTTAGAGAATACGCGTTTTCAGGTCCGGTTGCTGCCTCAGAATATCGGCCAGCCATGGCACACAGCGTTCCGCGGTCTCCAGCACCTTAGCCGGCGAAGCATAGCTGACGCCGGAGTAATATTGCACGGGCGTCCATTGTCCGCCGTCCTCGACATCCCGGCGAAATTCCTCAAAGCCGTAACTGCCGTCCGGTCGCGAGAAAAAGTCCACGCATCGGTCATGCTCGGGATTTTCGACGCTGACAAAGACCAGCCATGACTTGTCGATACGCTTTGACATCAGGCCTGCTTCGGTTGGCGTTTATGTGTCGCCTGCGCCGCCTAAGGCTTTGACCAGCGACTAGCCGCCGCCTTCTTGGCAATTTCCGTGCGTCGTTTGGCCGTCATGCCCTCGGCACGCGCCTTGCCGCCCATGCGCCCCAGCGCCACGGCGGCGGCGTTCTTGCCGTCCTCCGTGGTTAGGTCGCCGATCTCGCCGGTAGCGATCCTGCCGATCATGATGGCGTCGGCTGGGCGTTTCTCGCCTTTAGGGCCTCGGGGCATTTAGCTCGGATCCTTGTCAATCTGGCGTCCTACCTCTCGCTCGTTGGTTTCCTGAATTTGGCCAGACATGAAAGCTGTCAAATCATCAAACTCGTCGTCTATCTCAGAGGCTGGGATGCCGGCTTCAAGTGCTTCCGCCCGGCACTGAGCCGCAAAGCCCTTGGCCTGCGTATCATCGCCCTCAGCGGGGTAGCCTTCAGCATGGATATTCTCGGATACCCAATTTTCGACGAAGGCTATTATTCGCTCACTCATGTTTCACTCCCGCTTTCTGCCGAGTCCCGGATAGGGTAATGCTTAGCGGTAAGCTTCGCAAGGCAGGGGCGCGGACATGAAAAGAAGTTTTATGATCGCAATGGGGATTGGGTTTCTCGTCTCGACGGTTCTTATGGCCATACCATCCACTAGCGAGTGGGCTTTCTTAGAACTTCCGGGCATGGGCGCGGCGTACTTGTTCTGGGGAGCGGTAGGAAATTCCGTCATCATTGGCGTAGCTATCGGGTGGGCCGTGAATGCGGTTGTCTACGGCCTCGTTATCTTGATCATCATCGCTGTCACTCGCAAAATTTCAAACTGAGACACCACCAGTTATTCACAGCGATACCCACCGGAACATATCGAGTTTTTGCACCGCTTCGCCGCCGGTTGTCCGTCAGCTTTGCACTGCAAACCCACCGGGTTTTCCACCTAATATCCCCAGGCACCGAACCGCTCTATCCCCAGGCCATCCACCGTTTATCCACAAGCCATCCACAAGCCTTTCAACAGCCTTATCCACTCACCCAAAAAACGCCCGGTGATCCCCTAAGATCACGCGCGCGGCGTTGTGGCCGGGGGCGCCGGTGACGCCGCCGCCGGGATGGGCGCCGGAGCCGCAATGGTAGAGGCCTTTCAGGGGTCCGCGGTAATCGGCGTGGCCCAGCATCGGGCGCGCCGAGAAGATCTGGTTCAAGCTCAGCGCGCCGTGGAAGATATCCCCACCCAACAGCCCAAATTGTCGCTCCAGGTCGAGTGGCGACAGAACCTGCCGGCCCATCACGCTGGCCGCAAAGCCGGGCGCGTAGGCCTCCACCGTCGCGATCATGAGATCGGCGACCTCTTCGCGGTGGTCGTCCCACGATTTGCCGTCGGGCAACTCAGGCGCGACGTGCTGGCAGAACAGGCTGGCGACGTGCTCACCCGGGGGGCTGAGCGTATCGTCCAGGGTCGAGGGGATCAGCAGCTCGACCACCGGCTGGCAGCTCCAGCCATGGTCGCGGGCATCGCGCCAGGCGCGATCCATATAGCCGAGGCTCGGCGCCAGGATGATGCCGGCGCTCAGATGGTCGCCGGCGCCGGGCAGCGCCGTGAACGAGGGCAGGGCGCTCAGCGCCACATTCATGCGGAACGTGCCGGAACCGTTGCGCCAATTGTGGATGCGCGCCAGAAAGTCCGGCGGCAGCGCATCCGCCGGAACCAGCCGCGTATAGAGCAGTTTGGGATTGACGCTGGAGGCCAGATATTTGGCGCGGATGGTTTCGCCATTGTCGAGCACCACGCCGGCGGCGCGGTCGCGCTCGACGATCACCTCGCGCACGCCGGCCTCGAGCCGGATGTCGGCGCCATGGCCGCGCGCCGCGCGCGCCATCGCCTGCGTGATCGCACCCATGCCGCCGATGGCGTGGCCCCAAACGCCCTTTTTACCGTTCACCTCGCCGAACGCGTGATGCAGCATCACATAGGCGGAGCCCGCGGCGTACGGGCTGGCATAATTGCCGACGATGGCGTCGAAGCCGAACAGCGCCTTGACCAGGTCGTTCTCGAATCGCTCGTCGAGCATCTCGCCCGCCGAGCGCGTGAACAGATCGAGCAGGCTGCGTTGTTGCTCCAGGGTCAGCTTGCGCAGCACATTGGCGGTGCCGAGCGCGTTGAAGGCTTCGCGGATGGCGCCGGGGCCAAAACCTTCGACCATGTTCGGCGGCGCGCGCAGCACCAGCGCGCGCAGCACGTCGGCGATGGTTTCGAGTTCCTGCATAAAGCCGTCGATCCGCGTCGCGTCGCGCTCGCTGAGCCTGGCAATGGATTGATGGGTGCGGCCTTCGCCGGTCAGCAGATAACTGCGATCGGGCGCCGGCAAAAAATTCTGGGTGCGGCGCTCGACAATCCGCAGGCCGTGATTGGCCAGCCGCAAGTCCGCAATGACCTGCGGGTTCAGCAGGCTGACGGTGTAGGCCGCGACTGAATTGCGAAACCCCGGATGAAACTCCTCGGTGACCGCGGCGCCGCCCACCACCTTGCGGCGGTCGACCACGGTCACGCGCAGGCCGGCCATCGCCAGATAGGCCGCGCAGGTGAGGCCGTTATGCCCCGCGCCGATGATGAGGACGTCGGTTTCGGTCATGTGCCTCTCGATCGTCGTCCCGGCGAACGCCGGGACCCATAACCCCTGGCAGTCGTGATTACAGTGTGACGGTTCAACATTTCAAAAGGTGTCTAACGTTTTCCAGAGCATGAACGACACGGCGTGATGGTGTGGACGGCCCCCTACGGCATCAGTTGTGCCAGAATGAGGTTGTTGAGATCTCAGACAAGGGAGCCGTCCGTGAGCCAG
>NZ_LMUK01000046.1:317231-627966 GCF_009766005.1 Bradyrhizobium sp. S69
TTCCAGAACGCCAGCCATTTTACCGTCAATGTGCTCGGCGCGTCGCAGCAGGAGCTTTCCAACAAATTCGCAAAATCCTCCAACGACAAATTCGCCGGTGTCGACTGGACGCCGGGACTTGGCGGCGCGCCGGTCCTCGCCAATTGCGTTGCAAGTTTCCAGTGCCGCGCGGCCAACCGCTATTATGGCGGCGACCACATCATTTTTCTGGGCGCGGTCGAGGCCTATGCCTATAACCGGCAGGAGCCGCTATTGTTCGCGCGCGGCGGTTACGGGCGGTTTGCGCCGCCTGAAGGTTCGGGGACCACCACATCGTCATGAACAAGAAAGCATCGCCCAAGCGCGCCCGTACCAAGCAGCGGCGGCTTTCCCCGGACGATCGCCGCAAGGAGTTCGTCGCCAAGGCGACTGAGTTCTTTTCCGAGGAAGGATTTGGCGGCGGCACGCGCGATCTCGCCCGCCGGCTCGGGGTGACGCAGCCGCTGCTGTATCGCTATTTTCCCAGCAAGGACGACCTGATCAAGGAAGTCTATCGCACGGTCTATCTCGAGCCGTTCGATCCTGGCTGGGACAGGCTGCTGGCCGACCGTTCAAGGCCTATTCGCGACCGGCTGCGGGAGTTCTACGGCGCCTATACCGCTGTGATTTTCACCCGCAAATGGCTTCGCATCTATCTCTATTCGGGCCTGAAGGGGCTCGACATCAACCGCTGGTATCTCAGCGTGGTCCGGGACAAGGTCCTGACCCGCATCATCAAGGAATGCCGCCACGAGGCCGGCCTGCCGGCGCAGGGTAAGCCGACCGCGTCCGAACTGGAAATGGCCTGGGTGTTTCACAGCGGCATATTTTATTATGGCGTCCGCAAATACATCTACGAGTCGCCGGTGCTGGTGGAAAAAGAGCAGATGATCAGCGAAGCGCTGGACGCGTTTCTGGCCACCTTCGAGCGGCATTTTGCTGCTGCCGCGCCCGCCGCGCGGCGCACGCCGGTGAAGGTGGTGGGATAAATCCACCTGACCGGCCCGGCTGCGCCGAGCCGCGTAAACGGTGCGGCTGGTACCTCAAGTCGGGGGTGATCAAGCCAAATTGGCAGGCATCGTTAAATTGTAATCGCAAGACTCGATGGTGCAGCGACCATCAAGTACCTGAACTGATCCGTTACTGGTCGGAACATTTTCCACCAACCCAGCATCGTTTGCGCAATCCCAAGCATCGCCCTCGGTTTGAAAGGGCCGGCTTATAGGTTGGCCGCCCCTGAATACGGCGTAGGTCATCATGCTCTACCTTCTGGCGATTAAGTCGCTTGGTTGATGATGGCCGGGATACCGCCGCAGATCATGCATCAGAATCCCGGCTTGGATCGAATCGGTGCCTGAAATATCTCAATGCCTGCGTCGTTCAGAACCGCGACATGCCGCTGGTTGAGCTGCGGGGTATCGATGGCAATCTGGGTCGCAATAAACTTCGCCCTTGCGATCGCGCCCTTGTCATCATTGCAATCCAATCCTAACGAGTCCGCATGTCTGCGCCCATTCCTCACATCAAAATAGTAATGTGGCATGATGCCTCCAATTGAGGGAGGCCCGGCAACGAACCGGACCTCCGTCTCAGTTACTTCTGTTGTTGGCTCTTGGCGTGGGCCTGATCACTTTGCTTGCTTGCGCTCTGGGAGTGTTGCTGAGCACTCTTTGAATGCTCCATTCCCTTCACATGATCGCCTTTGCCATGCTGCTCAGCGGCCGCCCGATGAGACTTCGCCGCATTTTCGTGAAGTTCAGCGGCTTTGTTGTGATCGGTATTTGCCATGTACGGCTCCTACAGTTCAGCTCCCAGGGCGCGACAACACGCCGTTCCCTAAGCCGTTCCTGAAAGTCACGTAATGGTGTCATGAATATTGCAAAAAGTTCCAATGGAAAAATTCCAATTGAAAAATTCCCAATCGAAGAGTTCCGATCGAAACGATTGGGAACGACCTCATGCCGTTAACGCATCGACCTGACGCCGCGCAGCCACGAATGCATCCTTGATGGCCACTTGAGCATATTCGTTCCGTGCGTCGTCGCGCCCTGTGTGGTTCACCACAATGTTCTCGTGTGGTGGAACCGTCAACCAAATGTGGACCTGAAATCCGATGCCGTGGCGGTGGTTGTGACTGGGAGCGATCACCTTCACGCGGCAACCTGTAATGCGTTGGTTATGCGTTTCCAGCCGCTCTATTTCCAACAAGATCTGGTCGCGGGCGGCGTCTGATGAATCCGAGCCTTCGAACGTAATCTGCGGCGCGATTTGCATGTTTTCCATTTGGCGTTAGAGTTTAGATTATGAGCCAATCCCCCTGTGGCAGAATGGTTGCCTGGCGGCGATGCGACAGCGCATTCACATTAAAGGAGAGAAGCGATGGACCTGAAGGGCGTGGTTGCACTGGTGACGGGCGGCAATGGCGGGCTGGGGCAGCGCATCTGCCATGCGCTGGCGCAGGAGGGCGCACATATCGCTGTCGTGTATGCGCGCAGCCGCGACCAAGCGGAAAGCGTCGCCAGTGAACTGGCGTCACGTCATCACATCAAGGCTCAAGCCTTTGCCTGTGACCTCACGGACGGCGCGGCTGTGGATCGGCTGGTCGGCGAGGTGACGAAGGCCTTCGGCCGCCTCGATGTTCTGGTCAATGACGCCGCCTACAACCACGCGATCCCGTTCGACGATCTCGACAATCTGACGCAGGAGGTATGGGACAAGATCATGGCCATCAACCTGACCGGGCCGATGCGCCTGACCAAGGCGGTGGCCCCTGTCATGAAGGTCCAGGGGCAAGGCCGCATCATCAACATCGCTTCGGTCGCGGGGCTCAGCCCAACCGGCTCTTCGATCGCCTATGCCGTGTCGAAGGCGGGGCTCATTCATCTGACGCGCTGCATGGCAGTGGCGCTGGCGCCCGAGACGCTCGTCAACTGCGTGGCGCCGGGTCTGCTGGACGGCACGCGTGCGACGGCCAATCTGCGGTCCGAGCAGATCGAGCGTTCCGCATCGGCCTCGCTGCTGAAGAAACCGGCCGACAAGGACGACTGTGCCGACATGGTGGTCGCGATGTGCCGCACCGAGACCATGACCGGCCAGACCGTCGTCATCGATTCCGGACGCATCTTTCACTAGAGCCTTTTCCGTTCCGATGGAATCGGAACGGGGCTCTCGTCTTTTTGTTTGACGCGTTTTCTTCACGCGAACCGGTACCCACTTCGCTCGAAAACGCTCTGGAGGTTTGTTCGATGGTCGCCTGGTCTTCTTTGCGGTTCAACTGTGGGCAAGAGATCGCAAATCGGTTTGTTGTTGCTCCGCTGACAACCGATTCGTCCCATGAAGATGGGACGGCTCCCGACAACGAACTCGAATTTGTCCAGCGACGTGCCGCCAACGGATTCGGAGCTGTCATTTCCTCCGCGGCTTACGTCGAATACGACGGGCGCTCCTGGCAGGGAATCGGCGCGGCACATGATGGACATCTGTCCAGTCTGCACCGGCTCGCTGATGCGATGCGTGCCGCGGGATCTCTTGCGATACTCCAGATCTATGATGGTGGCCGCATCGCAAGGCCCGAATTAACAGGTGAACGAGGTCTGCGTGCGCCTTCCGCGGTGGCATCGCTGCGTCCCGGAGCCAAGACGCCAAGGGCGATGACATCAGATGAGATTGCAAAGCTGATTGCGAGTTTTGGCGAAGCTGCTTCGCTTGCGCGAAAAGCCGGCTTTGACGGCGTTGAGATTCACGGCGCCAACCACTACGCGGTTCATCAGTTTTTTTCGCCTCGGGCCAATCATCGCGTCGATGATTGGGGAGGCACGATTTCAAAGCGTATGAACTTTGCTCTCGCGGTCGCGCAGGCCGTTCGCGACGCACTCGGTCCGAAGCTGATCGCGGGGTTTCGCGTGACGCCGTTCGAGTCCGAGGCTGACGGTTATACGCTTGAGGACGCCAAACTGCTTTGCAACGAACTTGCCAAATTGGATCTCGACTACATCTCGGTTTCGCTTGATGATTACCGGAAGAGCAAGCCGATGCGAGAGACCCGTGTCTATGATGGGTCGGGCGAGGAGAGTTATACCCCGGCAGAAAGTCCGATCACGGAATTTGCCCGCGTCATCGCGGGCCGCTGTGCGGTCATGGCAAGCGGTGGGATTAAAACATGCATGGATGCCGAGGCGGCGATCGACATGGGAGCCGATCTGGTGGCGGTCGGACGCGCCGTGGTGGTCGATCCGGAGTGGCTTTCCAAAGTCCGAAGCAAGAGCGAAGCATCGATCCTTGCGGGACTGCCGAAAGATGAACGCGAGATCGCCAACGCTCTGAGCATTCCTCCGCGAATGGTCGAATATTTATTGAGCCGTCCAGGTTGGATTCCTCGGCTTTAGCCAGGCACCTTAGGGTGGGTTAGCGGTAGGTGTAACCCAACTAAGGCGGGCGGAAAGAGGGTGGGTTACGGCTGCGCCTAACCCACCCTACGAGCTGCACGCCATATGCCTAGCGGAAGGAGGCTCTATGGCTCTCGACTATCGGCCGGGCATGAAGATGTACCAGGTCATTTGGGAACGCGATGGCGAGCGTATTTTTACATACGCGCTTCACGCTGCCAACGAAGCCGATGCTTGTTCGAGGGCGGAAGCCTCTTTTGTGGAGCATCCAGAGCACGATTTTGATCGCAGCGGAACGACGGTACGAGTTCGTGTTATAACGTTCCCGCTCAGCCTTGATGACGACTACTAGGGCGGGATGACCTTCGAATCGTCATCGCGATCTACGCACCTCCTTGCCGGCGTGATCCCTGATTTGCCCGCCGTGGCAAGCCCCCGAAACAAAAATATTTCTGTTTATCCGAAATGCAAATCACTGTAACAATTCGCTCGTCCCACCCGACAAGAGGGGCGGCTCGCGACGTCACGAACGTGCGGTGGGATGCGGTGGACGTGGAGCGCGCAACTGACGAGGGCGCGCGAGACGGACGGCGAAGTCGTGTGGTCCTGACGCCCCAATGGCAGGTGTCAAGTTCGCAAGGAGCTCACGCTTCTGGCGGGCGACGGTGACAAGCAAGCTCTGGTCTCGCCGGGGAGAGCACGAAATAAGCTGTAAACCATTGCGCAGGGAAGGCCGGACTGCTTCCGCTGAACCTGTATGCTCGTGTGCATCTTCTATTCTACTTTGGCACACGGGACCTCGGGTGCAGCGCGCACCCGGTCTTCCCTGCGCCCCTCTGTCTTCGAGGAGGGTGAAACCAGACGCAAGGCTCGGACAGATCATGTCGCGAGAATGCGGATACATGTCTACGAGTTGTTTGACAATTAAATCAGAAATTATGATCGGGACGTAGCCCGGATGAGCGCAGCGATATCCGGGATGCGAGACTACACCAAGATCTTCGCCATCTCGCCGCGGTACCAGTCGCCGATCTCGCTCGCGGTCATTAGTGCAACGCCGTCATGGCCGATGACGTAGTCGAGCAGCGCCTCCAGATATTTGATGCGATGGGGCACACCGGTGATGTAGGGGTGTATCGAGATCGCCATGATCCGCGCGTTGGTGTCGCCTTCGAGATAGAGCCGGTCGAACTGATCGGTGCAGCGCTTCAGGAATTGTTCCGAGGGCAGATGCTGCAGCGCGTGGATGACGATGTCGTTGGTTTCCACCGAATAGGGTATCGTCGTCATCACGCCGTGTGGTGTTGCGATATCCTGCGGCAGATCGTCGATCACCCAATCGGCCAGATATTCGATGCCGTTGAGGCGCAACAGGTCGATGGTCTCCTCGGTCTCGGTCAGGCCCGGGCTTTCCCAGGAACGCGGCGCCTTGCCTGCAAATGTCGCGATGGTGTCGACCGCGCGCTTGATCGCATCGGCCTGGTTGTCGAGCCTGTGCATCGGGCCCTGGACAAAACCGTGGCCCATGAACTCGAAGCCGGCCTCACGCGCGGCCGAGGCCACGCGCGGATAGGAGTTGCAGACATTGCCGTTGATCGCGAGGGTCACCGGCATGTGGCGGTCGGTCAGCGCCTTGAACTGCCGCCAGAAGCCGGCGCGCATGCCGTATTCGTGCCAGGACCAGTTCGGCACGTCCGGCAACAGCGGCTGCCCCATCGGCGGGCTGAGCACGGTGCGCGGCATCGGGTTTTCGATCCGCCACTCCTCGACATTGAGGATCACCCACACGGCAAGCTTCTTGCCGCCGGGCAGCGTCAGTTTCGGACGGTCGATTTGCGCCTGGTAGGGGATGCGATCGGTAAAAGCCACGGCTAACCTCTTGCAAATAGATACGGGCTATCCCGCAGCGCTGGGTTTGTTCGAGATGCCGGCGTTAACGAGCGGCATCACTTTCTCGGCCATCAGGATCATGGACTGGCGCCCCAACTCAGGATCGGTCCAGTCCTTGCCGGCA
This sequence comes from Bradyrhizobium sp. S69, assembly GCF_009766005.1. Lineage (GTDB taxonomy): Bacteria > Pseudomonadota > Alphaproteobacteria > Rhizobiales > Xanthobacteraceae > Bradyrhizobium. The sequence goes on from NZ_LMUK01000046.1 coordinate 323,649, forward strand.
TAGAGCAGCGTGCCGAACGGGCCGACCTCGTCGTGGAACGCCAGCACCTGATCGGCCACGCTGTCGGGCGTGCCATGGATGATCAGCCTGTCGCAGACCATCTCCAGCGTCACTTCGTCGTCGGGCTGGTCGCGGCGGGTCTTGAACAGTTCGATGCGGCCGTTTCGTTTCAGCTTGGTGAACAGCGAGCGGTAATAATAGACATACGGCCCGTTCGGATCGGTGGCGTAGGCTTTCGCGGTCGCCGCATCCTTGGCGACGAACACACTCTTGGCGACGCGCCAGTTCGAAGGGTCCGCAGGCCGGCCGCCGCGCTTGCAACCCTCGACATATCTAGGCCAATGGCTCTTGACCCAGGCCGGCATCAGGAAGTTGGCCGAGATCGGATCCCAGCCGCGCGCGGCCGCTTCCTCGACGCCCTTCGAGAAGGGTGCCACCGCGGTCACCACGATCGGCGGATGCGGTCGCTGCAACGGCTTGGCGATAAAGCCCTGGCCGATGTCCTCGATCAGCGTCTTTTGGGTCGTGACGTTCCAGTATTTTCCGTTGATATTGTAGGGCGGCTCGCTGGCCCAGATTTCCAGCACCTGATTGATCGCTTCCAGAAACATCTCGTTGCGGTTGGCAGCGAGATTGCCGAACAACTCGGCATCCGACAACAATCCGCCGGGGCTGATCCCGAAGATCAGGCGCCCGTCGAGCATGTGATCGAGCATTGCCAGGCTCGCCGCGATGGCCGCGGGGTGGCTGTTCGGCATGTTGATGGTGCCGGTACCCAATCTTATCCGCTTGGTGGCGGCGGCGACCCAGGCCAGGAATGCGATACAGGAGGTGATGTTCTCGGCCTTGTCGGTGGCATGCTCCCCGACATAGGCTTCGGTAAAGCCGAGTTCGTCGGCCAGCACGAAGGCTTCACGGTCTTCCTTCAGGGACTTTCGCCAATCCTTGTCGAGCGGATGGATCGGCATCGTGAAGAAACCGAGGTTCATGTGCGTGCCTCTCCCGGCGGGCGTCTTCTTCTCCGAACCGAACGGTCCGCTCGCGCCATTATGCCACGCCCCAAAGTCTGGTGTCTTTCGAAATAATCGCTCGATAAACAAACTTGACCTTTGGGAGTCCCCACCTTCTAATCCCTCAAAAAATTCGCCACAACCGGCCCGGGAGGTCGCATCCGATGGGAGGTCGCATCCAACCAATGTCCGGCTTTTGCCCATCACCGGGATTCCCCTGACGCCGCAGCTCATCCTTTCGACGTGAGAGCGCATTTGAGCGGGGACGGCCCAAATAAAATCACCTATAGATACCCCAAAATATAAGGTTCTCGGGAGGATACCATGACGAGGCGCATCACCACATCCGGATCGATTTCCCGCCGCCGCCTGCTCGCGACGGCCGGCGCGGGGGCGGCACTGGCCGCCTCGCCGTTTCGCATCAATCTGTTGCAGGCGCAGGAAGCCAACATAAAGATCGGCTTTCCGGTACCGCTGACCGGACCCTACGGGGCGGAAGCCCAGGATCAAGTGCGCGCCGCGCAGCTCGCCATCGCCCAGTTCAACGACGGTGGCGGCCTCAATGGACGCAAGGCCGAACTGGTGGTGCGCGACGACAAGCTCAACGCCGGTGAAGCCGCGACGCGCTCGCTCGAACTGGTCGAACAGGAGAAGGTCAATTTCGTCGTCGGCAGTCTTTCTGCCGCGGTGCAGCTTGCGATCAACAACGTCACCAAAGAGCGCGGCATCATCTTCAATTCGATCAGCCAGTCCGACGCCATCAACGAAGCCAAGGATTTCAGCAAATACACCTTCCACGAGGCGCTGAACCCGCACATGACCGCGGGCGCGGTCGGCCGCTACGCCTTTCCGAAATTCGGCAAGAAGGTCGCGTTCCTGACCGCGGACTATGCTTACGGCACGGAGATGCTGCGTGGTTTCCTCGAAGCCGGCAAGGCCTTCAACATCGAGAATCTCGGCGACGTCCGTCACCCGATCGGCGCCACCGACTTCTCGACATTGCTGCCGCGGCTGCAGTCGCTGAAGCCCGATATCCTGTGCATCTGCAATTTTGGGCGCGATCAGCAGATTGCGCTGAAGCAGGCGACCGATTTCGGCATCAAGAAGACGACCCAGATCATCGCGCCGCTGTTGTCGCATGCCAGCCGCGTCGCGGCAGGGCCGCAGGCGTTCGACGGTGTGATCGGCGGATGTTCGTTCTATTGGGGCCTCGAGGACAAATTCGCGTCCACCAAGGCGTTCAATGCGGCGTTCAGCAAAATGTACGACGGCAAATTACCGACCGACTACGGCGCGCTCGGCTATGGCGGCGTCCGCACCGTGCTCGAGGCCGTCAAGACTGCCGGCAGCGTCGATACCGACAAGGTGATCGTGGCGCTGGAGGCGCTGAAATACGATGACTACAAGGGACCGCAATATTACCGGAAATGCGATCATCAATCGGTGCAGTCCGTGCTGGTCATCAAGTCGAAGTCGAAGGATATGAAGAACGAGTCCGACGTGTTCGAGATCATCGGCACCGAGGAGCCCAATGAGGCCAATCTGCGTAGCTGCGAAGAACTCGGTCACAAGGCCTGAGGTGGCGGATGAGGCGTGTTGAGGAAGCGCGTGGTTGGCTTAGGCTATGACGGGTCTTAGTTTCGATCTCATCGCATTGCAGTTGTTTGCCGGCCTCGCGCTCGGCGCGATCTATGTGCTGTTCGCGATCGGGCTTTCCCTGATCTTCGGCATGCTGACCGTGGTCAACTTTGCCCATGGCGCGTTTTATATGGTCGGGGCCTATGTCGGGCTCTACATCCTGATGCTGGGCGGCAATTTCTGGGTCTGCCTGATCGCGGTGCCGCTGGTCGTCGGCCTGTTCGGCGTCGTGGTCGAACGTTTCCTGATCCGTCCGCTCTATGGCCGGGGCATCGACTATCCGCTGCTGCTGACCTTCGGACTGAGCTACGTGATGGTTGAGCTGGTGCGTATCGCCTTCGGCAAGAGCGGCTATCCGTTCGATACCCCTGAAATCCTGCAAGGCGCGGTCGATATCGGCGTCGGATATTTCCCGCTCTACCGTCTGTTCGTGATTGGCGCGACCGCGGTGGTGCTGCTGGCGCTGTGGCTGTTCCTGGAAAAGACCAGTTTTGGCCTGATCATTCGCGCCGGCGCGCGCGATCCGCAGATCGTCCGCGTGCTCGGTGTCAATGTCGCGCAAGTCTGGCTGATCGTGTTCGGGATCGGAACCGCGATCGCAGGCTTTGCCGGATTGTTGGCGGCGCCTTTGCAGGGCGTCATTCCGGAGATGGGCGGCACGATCCTGGCCGAGGCCTTTGTCGTCACCGTCGTCGGCGGCATGGGATCGATCGGCGGCGCCGTGCTGGCCGGCCTTCTGGTCGGCGTGGTCGTCAGCATGACGTCGCTGTTTGCGCCCGAGATGGCCAAGGTCTCGATCTTCGCGTTGATGGCGGTCGTTCTGATCGTCCGGCCGCAGGGATTTTTCGGCCGTGCCGGGTTGATGAGTTGAAGATGCAATCCAGCACCAACGAGGTCATCCAGCCCTTGCCGGGGGCGCAGGCGAGCCCCGTGGGCTGGTTCGAATTGGCAAAACTGCATCGCGCCAGCCTCGCGAGCCTGGTGGTTCTGGTGTTTCCGCTGGTGATGCCGTTCACGGCACTCGCCGCCAACATCCTGATCTACGGTCTGTTCGCGCTCGGTTTCAATCTGGTCTACGGCTATCTCGGCCTGCTGTCGTTCGGGCACGCCGCTTTGTTCGGAACCGGCGCCTATTTCTGCGGCATCGCGATCGTGCATCTGGGGTTGCCATGGTATGCGGGGATCGGCCTCGGTGTCGTCGGCGGCCTGTTGATGGCGGCGGTGATCGGCGTGCTCGCCATTCGAACGCGCGGCATTTACTTCGCAATGGTCACGATGGCGTTGTCGCAATGCGCCTATTATTTGTTTTATGAGGCGGTCGACTGGACCGGCGGCGAGAACGGGCTGCGTGGCATCAATATCCACCAGATCAGCGTGTTCGGCCTGAAGCTGGACTTTATCAATCCGCTGACCCGCTATTACGTGATCGCGGCGTTCGTGATAGCAGCCTTCTTCGTGCTGTCGCGGATTCTGGCATCGCCGTTCGGCGCCGTGATCGAGGCGGTGCGCGAGAACGAGGCACGCGCCAGGGCCTCCGGCTACGACGTCACGACGACGCGGTTGATTACGTTCGTGCTGTCAGGCGGGTTTTGCGGCCTTGCCGGCGCGCTGCAGGCGCTTCATTTGTCGATCGTGCCGATCGAGATCCTGCACTACGACACCTCGGGCATCGTGGTGATGATCGCGCTGCTCGGCGGCATGGGCACCTTCTTCGGCCCGATGATCGGGGCTGCGGCGTTCCTGATGCTGGAGAATATTGTGTCGACCTGGACGGTGCATTGGCAGCTCATAGTCGGCGCCGTCTTCATGATTTGCGTGCTGTTCTTCCCGGCCGGCATCTGGGGGACGCTGATCAAGCGCATCAAGCCATGACGGATACCAGCAACCGATCCGCTGAAATCATCCTGCGCACCCATGGTGTCGGCAAGGTGTTCGGCAAGTTCGTCGCCCTGAAGGATATCTCGGCGGAATTTCCCAAGGGGGCGATCACCTCGATCATCGGTCCCAACGGCGCCGGCAAAAGCACCTATTTCAATCTGCTGTCCGGGGCGCTGCGACCGTCCAGCGGCCGTGTCGAGTTCGAGGGCCACGACGTCACCGGATTGCCGCAGCATCGCTTCGCCCACATGGGGGTAGCAAAATCGTTCCAGATCACCAACGTGTTCCCGCAGTTGACCACGCGCGAGAACATTCGCGTTGGATTGCAGGCGCTGGTGTCGCGCTACGATATGTGGCGTCCGCGCGCGCGGCTTCACGAACTGGCCGAGCAGGCCGATGAATTGCTGGCGCTGGTCGGATTGTGGGAGGCGCGCGAGCGAACCGCAAAGACGCTGGCGCATGGCGAGCAGCGCGCGCTCGAGATCGGGATGGCGTTGGCAAGCCGTCCGCGGCTGTTGCTGCTGGATGAACCGACCGCGGGAATGAGCCCGGAAGAAACCCGCACCATGATGGATCTGATCGTCAAGCTCGCCACCGAGCGGACGGTCATCCTGGTCGAGCACAAGATGAAGCTGGTACTCGGGATCAGCGATCGTATCCTGGTGCTGCATCACGGCGAGTTGCTGGCGGAAGGCACGCCCGCGGAGGTTCGCAAGAACGAGGCGGTCAAGCGGGTCTATCTGGGCCAGCGGGAGCACTGAGCGGATGTTGCAGATCAGCAACCTGAACGCCTGGTATGGCGCCAGCCACGCCATCCAGGACATCAATATCGAGGTGGCGAAAGGCGAGATCGTTTGCCTGATCGGCCGCAACGGCGCCGGCAAGACCACGACGCTGAAGTCGATCATGGGCCTGATGGACAAGACGCGCGGCTCGGCTGTGTTCAAGGGCAAGGAATTACTGGACCAGCCGGCGCATGTGCGCTTCGCAATGGGGCTCGCTTACGTGCCGGAAGAGCGCCGGATCGTTCAGGGGCTGTCGGTGCGGGAAAATCTTCGGCTCGGGCTGGTGGCCTCGCCGCAGAAGAAGAAGGAAGCGCAATTGATCGAGGGCATCGCCGAGATTTTTCCGCGGCTGGCCGAGCGCCTCGATCAGGAAGCGGTCACGATGTCCGGCGGCGAACAGCAGATGCTGGCGATCGCGCGCGCCATGATCTCGAAGCCGGACCTCATCATGCTCGACGAGCCCTCCGAAGGGATCATGCCGGTGCTGGTCGACGAAATGTTCGAGCTGTTTCGCTCCATGAAGGCGCAGGGGACCACGGTGCTGCTGGTTGAGCAGAATGTCGAACTGGCGCTGGATATCGCCGATCGCGCCTACGTGCTCGATCAGGGCACGGTGGTTCATCAGGCCACGGCCAAGGAACTGCTCGCCGACGATGCCATCAAGGAACGCTACTGCTCGGTGTGATCGACCGCACAGATGCCTGCCATTGGAGAAAGCTTAGGGCGCCGGAGCCGCGTGCGGCCCGTGCAGTACTTCCGCCCCATTCGAGCCGCAAGAAATAGGCTTATCGATAAGGTTATCGATAGCGGCGCGATTTGCCGGGGATCGGCAGAAGCGCGAATCGATCCATTGAGGTTTTCGAAAATGAAGAGTCTCTGTGCCGCCGTTGTCGCCCTGGTTGCCTTCACCGGCGTGGCTGCGGCGCAATCGCCGGTCGCTGTGGTCGAGGATGTGCAGGGCCAGGTGACCGGCGTCGAGTTCATGGACTATGTTGCGCCCGGAGCGATTATAAAGATGGGGCCGGACGGCAAGGTCGTGCTCGGCTACATGAAATCCTGCCGGCGGGAAACCATCACGGGCGCGGGAACGGTCGTCGTAGGTGCCGCCGAGAGCACCGCTCAGCTCAGCGCGATTGCGGCCGGCAACGTCCAGTGCGATTCCGGCCATTCGCAACTGCTCGATCGGCAAGTCAGGGAAAGTGCCGCATCGGTCATCCGCGGCCTTGGCGATGACGCTTCACCCCAGGTGACGCTCTATGGGCGGTCCCCCGTTGTGGAGGCCACAGGCCGTGGCAAGCTCGTCGTGGAAAGGCTCGATGTGAAGGGTGAACGATACGATGTAAACTTCACGGCGGCTTCTTTGACGCGGGGCAAATTCTATGACTTCGCCAGGACCGGAACTGCCTTGCAGCCGGGTGGGACCTATGCGGCAAGCCTGGGGTCGCAGCGGGTGATTTTCCTGGTCGATCCGGCCGCCGTGCCCGGCTCGAGCCCGATCATCGGCCGTTTGGTGAGTCTGGAATGATCGAGCGCGTTCGATAAAGGCGGATGCAGCCATGGCCCGCGTCACCAGGCGAGATGCGCTCGCCATCGCTCTTGTTGCCCTGCTGTGCGGCTTCGCTTCCGTCGTCCCCCCGTTCAACCTGATCCATGGCTGGTCGATTGACGTGCTCACCGCACTGCGTTGGGAGGTGTTCGGCCCGCGGCGCGATCCTGCTTCCTCGCCCGTCGTCGTGGTCGCGATTGACGAGGAGACCTATCAGACGCCGCCCTTCAAGGGATCCCCGACCGTTACCTGGACCACGGAAGTGGGGCGGGTTCTGAGCGCGGTCGTCGATGGCGGAGCCAAGGTCGTGGGCTTCGATATCGTGTTTCCGACCTCGATCGAACAATCCGAAATTCCGTTTGGTGACGATCTGCTCGGAGCGCGGATGCGCGGCTTTGACCGGGCGTTTCTTCGATCGCTGGCCAAAGGCGGTGCCGCCGGCAAGGTAATCCTTGGCGAACAACTCGATGGCGACGGGCCTTCTCCAGGGCAACGGGCCGCGGTGGGGTACCAGAAGAATATCCGGGCCCTCAACGTCGTGACGGATCCTGACGAGGTGATCCGGAAGGTGCCGCTGATGTTTTCAGCCGACGGCAAACAAGTGCCCGCGATGGCCCTCGAACTGGCGTCACGCGCCCTCGGCGCCGAGCCGATGGTTGCCCCAGATCACAGCGTGACGTTGGCGGGCTATCGCATTCCGGGCGTGACGCCGAATACGCTGACACTGAATTTTGAAGGCGGCGGCGACGGTATTCCAACGTTCTCGTTCGCCGATCTGCGCGCCTGCGTCGAGCGCAATAATGTGGATTTCTTCCAGCGCGAATTCGCCGGCAAGATCGTGATCTTCGGCACCGTGCTCAATTCGGATGACCGAAAGCTCACCTCCAGGCGCTTTGCGAACGGGCTGGACGGAGCTCAAGCGCCGCGTTGCGCACTGCCACGCGCCGCAGCAGCCGAGGGGCAATTCAAGCGCAGCACGATCGCCGGCGTTTATGTTCACGCCACGGCCGTCGATAATCTGATCGCCCGTGACGCGGTTGTCGAACCCGGCACTTTGTCGGTGGCGATCATTGCGGTCGCTTTTGCCGTGCTGGCTTCGTTCGCAGCGCGAATGCTGGGGCCCGGTGCGGCCTTTGCGGTCTATCTCGGGCTGGTCGCGATCTGGACATCCATTGCGACATTGGTATTTACGCGTTCATTGGCATTGCCGTTGAGCGAGCCGTTTCTGGCCGGACTCGTTTCGATGATCGCGATTGTCGCCTATCGCCTCGTCGTTACGGATAGAGGAGAGCGCCTGCTTCGAAGCAGCTTCGCGCTTTATCTTGCTCCAGAGGTTATCGAGCGGATGCTGGCGTCACGGAAATTGCCGGTGCTGGGCGGCGAGACGCGCGATGTCACCGTGTTCTTTTCGGATCTGGTCGGATTTTCGTCCATCGCCGAAAAGATGACGCCGGCTGAACTGGTGGCATTCATGAACGAGTATCTCTCTGCCATGACCGACATCATCGAAGCCAACGGGGGCTATGTCGATAAATATATCGGCGACTCCATCGTTGCGATGTTCGGTGCTCCGGCCGAGGATAGCGACCATGCCAGCAATGCGGCGCGGGCGGCGCTCGGCTGCCGCGCGCGTCTTGACGAGCTTAATCGAAGTTCGGTGGCGTTCCACGGCCATGAGGTCGCGCAGCGGATGGGCCTCAATTCCGGTGCCGCCCTGGTCGGCAATATCGGCTCGCGACGGCGCTTCAATTATACCGTGATGAGCGACGCGGTGAATGTCGCGTCGCGGATCGAGGGTGCGAACAAGTTCTACGGCACCACGATTGCCGCGTCGGAGATGACGGTGGCGCTGACCGGCGCGGCATTCGCTTGGCGCGAGCTTGACGCGATCCGGGTGCAAGGGCGGTCCACGCCCGTCAAGATCTACGAACTACTTGCAGAAGCGGGACAGGAGACGCTGCGACAGGCCAAGTTGGCGGACATCTACGCACAGGGTCTTGCGCATTGGCGCAGCCGTGAATTCGAGGCCGCCGCCGACATTTTCGCGAGGGTTGCCGATGTCGACAAGCCATCGGCGATGTTTCTAGGCCGAGCCAAGGCACTGATGAGCGATCCTCCCGGTCCGGACTGGGAAGCCGTCAGCACATTGGATGCCAAATAGGCATCACGATGGGTCGCAGTTGGCGATCGTCGCTGAATCTCCGATTCATCTGTTGTGCACCGGAGACTTGTCGGCAGCGGCAGCCTTCGCTAGAACGAAGTGCCGAAAAAGACATGGCCGGATCGGTAAGCCCGGCCAATTCCTCGATGCAGGAATTCTGCCCGCCGCTCAGCGGTTGGACCCACGGCCAGACAGGTGGTTGATTTCAACCGCGCTGCTGGCGGGTCCGTGTCTATCGGTCGTATTATCCCGTCGGTATCGTTGTTGGGCCTCCCCCTGTCTGATCATTCAACCCTGACAGGAGCACTCTGATGCAACTCAAACATGCCAATCTCGTTACGCCCGACGTGGCGGCTTCCGCTGAATTCTTTCAGCGTTTCTTTGGTTTCGAAATTGTCGACAAGCGTGGCGCCGATGCGCTTGCGGTGATGCGCGACCAGGACAATTTCGTCCTGACCTTGATGAAGTCGAAGAAAAGCGATCCGGACCGCTATCCGCAGACCTTCCACGTCGGATTTTATTTCGACAGCCCTGAATTGGTGAATGCCAAGCGTGCCGAGCTGTTGGCGGCGGGCTTGTCGCCGGGCGAGGTGGATACCACAAATCGTGGCGGCGCCGTCTCTACCTTCTACTGCGTCTGCCCCGGTGGCATCACCGTCGAAGTGTGCACACCGCCGGGCTTCGTCACCGCTGGGCCTCTTGCCATCGCCGGATGATCGGCGTGATCTGGACTGCCGGGCAGGCGCTGCCCGGCAGTCCATTGGCATAGTCTGTGCAATGATACGGCGGATGTTTCTTGAAGGGCGGGCTGTTGGCACATCTCTGGGCTCGGAAATCGACGGCGGAGCTGACGTTAGAGGCGGCTCGGAGCGATGACGGCCGTGAGCTTGATGCGCCGAAGCGCGTATTGTCGGCGCTGAACCTGATCGGGCTTGGCGTCGGCGGCACCATCGGTGCCGGGATTTTTGTGCTGACGGGAACCGCGGCCGCGACCAATGCGGGTCCCGCGGTCAGCCTGTCCTTTGTGCTCGGCGCGGTCGCCAGCGCGTTGGCTGGCCTGTGCTACGCGGAGCTTTCGTCGAGCATACCGATCGGTGGCAGCGCCTACACCTATGCTTATGCGACGCTCGGCGAATTGGTTGCCTGGATCATCGGCTGGGATCTGATCCTCGAATATGCGCTCGCCGCGGTCGCGGTCGCTATCGGCTGGTCGAGCTATGTCGTCAGCGTCGCCAACGATCTGGGTGTGAGCGTCCCCGCGCGCTTCGCGTCCTCGCCCTACGCTTTCGACGCCGGCCAGCACGCCTGGTCGGCGACCGGCGCCGTGCTGAATGTTCCGGCGGTGGTCATCGTCGTGATTATCACGGCATTGCTGACGATCGGCATCCGCGAGTCCGCGCGGTTCAACGACTTCATTGTCGCCTTGAAGTTGATCGTCATCCTGCTGTTCATCGTGTGCGCGGTGCCGGCTTTCAGCACCGCGAACTGGGTCACTTCAACCAATCCCGCGGGCGCATTCATTCCGCCAAACGCCGGTCCCGGCCTGTTCGGCTGGTCGGGTGTGCTGCGCGGCGCCGCCGTGGTGTTCTTTGCCTATGTCGGGTTTGACGCGGTCTCTACCGTGGCGCAGGAAGCCAAGGTGCCGGGCCGCGACATGCCGATCGGCATCCTGGGCTCGCTGGTGATCTGCAGCGTGCTCTATGTCGCGGTCGGCTTTATCCTGACCGGGATCGTGCCGTTCGACCGATTGAACGTTCCCGATCCGATCGCGATCGGCATCGACGCTGCCGGCGTGGGCTGGCTTTCGCCGCTGGTCAAGCTCGGCATCATCCTCGGCCTGACCTCCGTCATTCTGGTGACGCTGCTCGGGCAGCCGCGGATTTTTCGCGCCATGGCGCATGACGGGTTGCTGCCGCCGGCCGCGGCAAAAATTCATCCGCGCTTCCGCACGCCTTACGTGGCCACCATCGGCACCGGTGCCGTGGTGGCCTTGCTCGCGGGGCTATTGCCGATCGAACTGGTCGGCGAACTCGTCAGCATCGGCACCCTGTTCGCATTCATGGTGGTGTCGCTCGGAACGCTGGTGCTGCGGATCAAAGAGCCGGAATTGGTTCGGCCGTTCCGGGCACCGGCGATCTGGATCGTCGGCCCGGGCGGCGCTGTGATCTCGCTATTCTTGATGTTCGGCCTGCCGGCCGATACCTGGATCAGGCTGGCAGTATGGCTTGGTATCGGCCTGGCAATCTACTTTCTCTATGGCGCGCGGCACAGCCGGATCGCCGCAAGCTGCCGCAGCGATCAACCAACCTGCGAGGCCGACAGTTTGTAGATTTCAAGCGCGTCGGCGTCGGCGCCGCGCGCGGATTTGGCCAGCCGGAACAACTGCGCCGCCAGCGCCGACATCGGCACCGGGCTCGATGTATTGCGGGCGACATCGACCACCGTGTCGAGATCCTTCAGCATCGTTGAGATGTGGCCGAGCGGCGGCGAATGAATACCCTGCGCCATGCGCGGCACGAACAGTTGCAAGGGAATCGAATCGGCAAAGCCGCCGGCCAGTGCTTCCGGCAATTTGCTGGCGTCGATCCCGGCATTGACCGCAAGCCGCGTGGCCTCGGCCAGCACCGTCATGGCGCAACCGACGATCACCTGGTTGCAGAGTTTTGTGGTCTGCCCCGCGCCGACCGGCCCCATATGCGTCAGCCGCCGCGCCATCGCCAGCACATAGGGCCTGATACGTTCGATGTCGGCGGCATCGCCGCCCGCCATCACCGCGAGCGTTCCTTCTTCGGCGCCCTTGCTGCCGCCCGAGACCGGTGCGTCGATCCATCCCATGCCATTGGCCTCTCTCAGCCGCGCCGCGATGGTGCGCGCCGCGTCCGGGTGGATCGAGGAAAAGTCGACCACGAGCTTGCCGTGGCCGGCGACCGTGGCGAGGCCATCTTGGCCGAACACCACCTCTTCGACGGCGGCAGCATCCGTCAGGCACATGAAGATCAGTTCGGCGGCTTCGGCGACCTCGCGCGGCCGGCTTGCGAGCTTTGCGCCGGCGTCCACCAGCGCCGCGGCCTTGCCGGCGGAGCGGTTCCAGATCGTGACGTCGTGGCCGGCGTTGACTAGACGCCGCGTCATCGGAAATCCCATCATCCCGAGCCCGAGATAGCCGAGCTTTTCCATTCGCCCTTGATCTGATCCGGCAGCCCCAGCCATGTCGCGTTCTCCCTCGTTGCCGCCGAAAATCCATTCCGGCAGGCCCGCTCTAGCATAGATCGGGTCGCGGCCGGAATGTGCCCGCCGGAAGCTACTTTCGGTGGCTTGCCTCATCATTTGAACCATGAAAGGTTTGCCGGCGGGTGTGGTCTGAAGTGGAGTTGGGGCATGATGCGGTTATCTCACAAGTGGATTTTGGCGGCGGCGATGTCGGCCGGCGTTCTGGCTGGCGTCGGCGCGTCGCATGCCCAGCAGACCATCCGCGTCGGCTGGACCATTCCGGCTGAAGAGTCGAAATACTGGATGATGCGCCGGCCGGCCGAATTTCCCGATATCGGCAAGACCTACAATATCGAATGGACCCAGTTTCAGGGCACCGCGCCAATGACGCAGGCACTCGCTGCCGGCGCGCTGGATTGCGCGACGCAGGCGCCGTTGTCGTTGGCGAACGGTGTGGTCGGCGGCAATCTGAAGGCCTATATCGTCGCCCAGCACGTGTTCGAGAAGCCCGGCGGCTTTTCGGTCTATTGGGCGGTGAAGGACGATTCGCCGATCAAGACCATTGCCGATCTCAAGGGCAAGACCATCGGCATTTCGGTGATCGGCGGCGGCACCCAGGGGCCGCTCAACATGCTGCTGAAGCAAAATGGCGTCGATCCGGCCAAGGACATCAAGCTGGTCGAGGTCGGTTTTGCGGTCTCCGAAGACGCGCTGCGTCAGGGCCGCGTCGATGCCGTCAACATGAACCAGCCGTTCGCCGCGCGCGCCGAAGCCAAGGGCGGCACGCGAAAGCTGTTTTCGCTGTCGCAGGCGATGCCGAACATCGTCCACATTCTCGAAGCCTGCCGCGCCGAGTTCGTCGACAAGAATCCGGAGCTGGTCAAGGCTTACGTGCGCGACATCACCACCGGCATGAAAAAGGCGCTGGCCGATCGCGACGAGACGCTCAAGGTGGTCTCCGAGGTGCTGAAGGCGCCGATCCCGGTGCTCGACACTTATTTGCTGAAGGATAACGACTTCGGCCGCGATCCCGGTGCGGCGCCGAATTTTCCGGCGATCCAGAAAATGCTCGACATCTATACCGAAGCCGGGATGCTGCCGAAGATGGACGTCGCGCAGTTCAAGGGCCCGGTCACCGCGCCGATCCAGTAGAAAAAACTGCGTCGTCCCGGCGAATGCCGGGACCCATACGCCGTGTCGCTTCGTTTCGGCGTTGTGGCTAAGGCCTTTTGCACCAACCAGCGCCAGGGGTTATGGGTCCCGGATCAAGTCCGGGACGACCTCAGGGGACGACAACCGATGACATCATCCAACAAAAAATGGCGCTCGCGCGTCACCACCGACGGGCTCGATCGGGCGCCGCACCGGGCGTTCATGCGGGCGATGGGGCTTGACGACGAAGCGATCGCCAAGCCGATGATCGGCGTCGTCAGCATGAAGGGCGAACAGACACCCTGCAACATGACCCATGATTTCCAGGTCGCTGCCGCCAAAGAGGGGATCGCGGAGGCCGGCGGCACGCCGCGCGAGTTCTCCACGATTTCGGTGTCCGACGGCATCAGCATGAATCATGAGGGCATGAAGTTCTCACTGCTGTCGCGCGAGTTGATCGCGGATTCGATCGAGGCCGTGGTTCACGGCCTTGCCTATGATGCGCTGATCGGATTTGGCGGTTGCGACAAGACGCTGCCCGGCGTGATGATGGGCATGATCCGCTGCAACGTGCCGTCGATTTTCATCTATGGCGGCAGCGCGTTGCCGGGCAGGTTTGAGGGCAAAACCCTGACCGTACTGGATTCCTATGAGGCGGTCGGCAGCTTCATGACCGGCGAGATCGATCAGGCGACGCTGGCCGGCATCGAGCGGGCGTGTCTTCCGACCATCGGCGCCTGCGCCGGGCAGTTCACTGCCAACACCATGGGCATGGTCTCCGAGGCGATGGGGCTGACGATCCCCAACGTCTCGATGATTCCCGGCGTCTATATCGAGCGCGCACAAGCCGCGCGCAAGGCTGGGCGGCTGGTGATGGAAATGCTGGAGCGGGGCGGGCCGTTGCCGCGCGAGATCGTCACCCGTCGATCCCTCGAAAACGGCGCGGCGATCGTCGCCGCCACCGGCGGCTCGACCAATGCCGCGCTGCATCTGCCGGCGATGGCCAACGAAGCCGGCATCGCCTTCACCATCGACGACGTCGGCGAGGTGTTCGCGCGGACGCCGCTGATCGGCAATCTGCGCCCGGGTGGCAAATACACCGCCAAGGATGTCTATGACATCGGCGGTACCGCAGTGGTGATCCGTGCGCTGGTCGAAAGCGGCCACATCGACGGAAGTTGCCTGACGATTACTGGCAAAACCATCGCAGAAGAATATGGCAGCGCCAACGCGCCCGACGGCGAGGTCATCTATCGTACGTCAAAGCCGATCATGCCGGACGGCGGTGTCGCGGTTCTCAAGGGCAATCTGTGTCCCGACGGTGCAGTGATCAAGGTCGCGGGTCTCAAGAAACTGGTGTTCGAAGGCACCGCGCGCGTGTTCGAGGATGAGGAGCATTGCGTCGACGCGGTGCGTAATCGCAGATATAGCGAGGGTGACGTTCTCATCATTCGCAACGAAGGCCCGGTGGGCGGACCCGGCATGCGCGAGATGCTCGGTGTCACCGCATTGATTTACGGGCAGGGCATGGGCGAGAAGGTCGCGCTGATCACCGACGGACGGTTTTCCGGCGCCACCCGCGGCATGTGCATCGGCTATGTCTCACCGGAAGCATTCGTCGGCGGTCCGCTGGCGCTGGTGCGCGAGGGCGATCGCATCCGTATAGATGCCGGCGCGCGCCGCATGGATGTGCTGATCGACGAGGCGGAACTTTCCGCGCGGCGACAGGCATGGAAACCGCGGCCGCCGCGGCATCGCGCAGGGGCGCTAGCCAAATACGCGCGGTTGGTCGGCCAGGCGCCCGGTGGCGCCGTGACGCATGACGGCGCAGCCGAGTGGCCGTGGTTTGATCAGTAGTCAAGAGTGGATGCCACCTTGACCATGAAAAAAATGTAACGCAAAAAGCGTTCGGGCAGGCCGTATCATGGGCGGGTTCCTCTGAAGGAGATCACCGATGCGCAAATGGCTCAAACATGCTGACAGCGATGACGTCACGATGGTGGTGTCGGGCTTTGTCGCGGTCGCAGCGTTTTGTGCGTTTGTATTGATCTGGTTTGTCGAAGCCCCGGCGCCGGAATGCGGAAGAAATTGCGCAACGGATTTCTCGTCGGTTAATCGCTAGAGCCGAGTCCCTTCTTGAACAGTTCCCTCCTTAACTCAGAGGCCATGAAGCTATCTGAGACGTCATCCTGAGGTGCGAGCCTCTTGGCGAGCCTCGAAGGATGGTTGCGCGCACTGAGCTGAACACCATCCTTCGAGGCGCGCAAGAGCGCGCACCTCAGGATGACGTCTGCTCTCAGGTGACCGCCAGTTTGCGGTCGTAGCGGGGATCGCGCCAAACCTTGGTTCGGATGCATTCGGCGAGGATTTCGACGGCATCCCAGACGTCCGCATGGCGGATATAGAGCGGGGCAAAGCCGAAGCGCATGATGTCGGGCGCGCGGAAATCGCCGATCACGCCGCGTTCGATCATGGCCTGCACCACCGCATAGCCCTTGTCGAAGGCGATCGATACCTGGCTGCCGCGCAGCGCCGCCTGGCGCGGGGTTACGATCTTAAGTTCCGGTAGCAGCGCGGTGACGCGCGCGATGAACAGTTCGGTGAGCGCGAGGCTCTTTTGCCTCAGCGCGGCCAGCTCTACCCCGTTTAGCGCATCGAGCGCCACATCGATACCGCGCAGCGAGATGATCGGCGGGGTGCCGCACAGGAAGCGCTTGATCCCGGCATCGGGGTGGAAATCGCGTTCGAACGCAAACGGCGCGGCATGTCCCCACCAGCCCGAAAGCGGATGGGTCGCGGCGGCCTGATGAGCCTTGGCGACCGCGATGAAGGCGGGCGATCCCGGACCTCCGTTGAGATATTTGTAGGTGCATCCGACCATGAAATCGACCGCATGCCGGTCGAACGCGAGTTCGACCACGCCGGCGGAATGGCACACGTCCCATATCACCAGCGCACCCGCGTCGTGGACCTTCCGGGTGATTGTCGCCATGTCGAGCAGCGCGCCGCTGCGATAATCGACATGCGACAGCACGACGACGGCTGTGCGTTGATCCAGCAGCGCATCGAGCGACGCGCCGTCCGCGCCGATCAATCGCCGCTGCATCGGACGTCCCGCGGACTTCGTCGCGCCTTCGATGATGTAGAGATCGGTGGGGAAGGAGCCTGCTTCGGCGATCACCACGTCGCGCTCGGGCCGCAGTCCCATCGCGGCATGAAGCGCCTTGAACAGGTTGATCGACGTGGTGTCGCTGACCACCGCCTGGCCGGGGCCCGCGCCCAACAGCGCGCCGATGCGGTCGCCGAGCCGGACCGGCATATCGAACCAGCCAGCGGAATTCCAGCTTCCGATCAGGTCGCGACCCCATTCCTGCGCGATGGTGCGATGGAGGATCTCGGTCGCGGCGCGCGGCATTGGGCCGAGCGAATTTCCGTCGAGATAGATCAGGCGATCGGGAATCACAAAACGATCGCGGAAGGCGCCAAGGGGATCGCTGAGGTCGCGCGCCACGCAGGCCTCGCGTGTATCGGGCGATGGGGACGGCATCTTGAACACCCCGCGGTCGAGAGAACGGCAGCGCGCCCGATCATGGTTGCGCGTTGCCCTCAGCAAATCCCGATTGACAGCAAAAGTCTATCATTTTAGGCTTAAAGTAATCCGCCAATCTTTCTGCCGGGGTTTGGCGGCCATCGACAGGGTACACGCGATAGCAGGTACACTGGAGTACTCTGAATAGACACGTCGCGTTCGGTTTTACCGCAACGAGGATGAGGCCCATGCGCATGCCCAGGCATTTTGACGAGCTGCACGAATCCTGGAAATGACCGATCATCGCGCCGACCCGTCACAGGACGCATCGGGCGCGAAAGCTGGCGCGACAACTGACGCAAGAGCTGACGTCACTATGTCCTATTCGGACTATCTCCAGCTCGACAAGATTCTGAACGCCCAGCATTTGCTCTCGGCGGCCCACGACGAGACGCTGTTCATCATCCAGCACCAGACCTCCGAACTCTGGATGAAGCTTGCGATCCACGAGTTGAACGCGACCTGCCGGTTGATCGCGGCGGACGATCTGCAACCCGCTTTCAAGACCCTGGCGCGGGTATCCCGCATCCTGGAGCAGCTCAATTCGGCCTGGGACGTGCTTCGCACCATGACGCCGAGCGAATACACCCAGTTTCGCGATGCGCTTGGGCAATCGTCCGGCTTGCAATCCTGGCAGTACCGGATGATCGAGTTTCTGGTCGGCAACAAGAACGCGGCGGTGCTGCGTTTTCACGAGCACGACAAACCCGTGTTCGAGCGGCTCGAAGCCGCGCGCCGCGCGCCCAGTCTCTACGATCTCACGATACAATTGCTGGCCCGCCGTGGCCTGCTGATCGATCAAGCGGTGCTGGAACGCGACGTGTCGCTGCCGCATGCCGACGATGACAGCGTCAGCGCCGCCTGGCTCTCGGTCTATCGCGAGCCCTCCCGTTTCTGGGAATTGTACGAGCTTGCCGAAAAGCTGGTCGATCTGGAAGATTACTTCCGCCGCTGGCGTTTCAACCACGTCACCACGGTGGAGCGGGTCATCGGCTTCAAGCGCGGCACCGGCGGCACGGGTGGCGTTTCTTACCTGCGAAAGATGCTGGACGTGGTGCTGTTTCCAGAGCTCTGGCGCTTAAGGACCGAACTCTGATGGAGCTGATCGACATCTCGCCGCCGCTTCGCGTCGGCATGGGGGTATTCCCGGGCGATACGGCCTACCAGGTGTCGCAGACTTTTGTCATCGGCCCGGGATGCCCGGTCAATGTCGGCAGCATCGCGATGTCGACCCATTGCGGCGCGCACGCCGACGCTCCGCTGCATTACGATGCGCAGGGCGCCAGCGTCGATCAGCTCGAACTCGGTGACTTCATTGGGCCGGCCCGGGTGATCGACGCCCGCGGTGCCGGCGCGCTCTGTCAATTTGAAGAGATCGCGTCCGCGCTCGACGGCGCGCCGCCGCGGCTGTTGTTCCGGCTGATGGACCGGCTCGATCCCATGCTGTGGCCAACCGGCTTCCGTGCGCTGGCCGCGGAAGCCATCGAGCAGTTGGCGGCGCGCGGCACGCGCCTGATCGGCGTCGATGTCCCCTCGGTCGATCCGGAGACCTCGAAGGAGCTGCCGTCGCACATGGCCTGCAACCGCCACGACATACGCATTGTCGAGAATCTCATGCTCGCCGATGTCGCGCCCGGCGATTATGAATTGATCGCGCTGCCGCTGAAGCTGCAGGGCCTGGACGCCGCGCCGGTGCGTGCGGTGCTGCGGCGGCCGTCCAAGCCATGAGCATCGCGATGAAACATCGCCTTGAAACCTACGCGATGAAACATCGCCCTGCCGCGCCGGATTCCGCTATGCTGGAACGGACCGGACAAGGTCGGGGCAGCGTCGCCGGCTGGCGGGGCCGAAGTCGGAGAGAACAGCGGGGATGAAGGCTTTGTCATTGCGGTCGGAAGTTCAGGCGCAATCCGTAACCGCAGGCGCACAGGCGGCCGCGATGATCGAGATATCAGGGGTTTCGCAGGTTTTCCAGACCTCGGGACGTCAAAGCCATCTGGCGTTGTCGAACATATCCCTGACCATCCAGGATGGCGCCTTCGTTTCGATCCTGGGTCCCTCGGGCTGCGGAAAATCGACGCTGCTCTATATCGTCGGCGGCTTTGTCGCCCCAAGCCAGGGCACAACCCGGGTAAAGGGCAAGGCGATCACCGGGCCCGGCCCGGATCGCGGGCCGGTGTTTCAGGAGTTCGCGCTGTTTCCCTGGAAGAGCGTGCTCGGCAACGTGATGTATGGACCGCGTCAGCAGGGCGTCAGCTCGGCGGAAGCGGAGGCGCAAAGCCGCCAGCTGATCGAAATGGTCGGCCTCAAAGGGTTCGAACATTTCTATCCCAAGGAATTGTCCGGCGGCATGAAGCAACGCGTCGCGCTGGCGCGCACGCTGGCCTATCATCCCGCGGTGCTGTTGATGGACGAGCCGTTCGGCGCGCTCGATGCGCATACCAGGACGCGGCTGCAGAACGACCTGCTCAATATCTGGGAGCGCGATCGCAAGACGGTCTTGTTCGTCACCCACTCGGTCGAGGAGGCGGTGTTCCTGTCCGACAAGGTCGTGGTGATGACGCGCTCGCCCGGCCGCATCAAGCGTATCATCGATATCGATCTGCCGCGGCCGCGCCGCCGCGCCGAGCTGTTGCTCGACCCGCATTATCAGAAATACGTCGTCGATATCGAAGGCATGATCGACGATACCAGTGAAGACGAGCTGCACCCATGATGTCATGGCGTACGCTGGTCTCGCGTCTGGCGCCGCTGCTCGCCTGCCTTGGGCTGCTCGGAATCTGGCAGATCGGGGCGCTGATCCTCGACACCGACAGTTTTCCGACCGCGATCGATGCGCTTCGCGCGGTGCCTTCCATCCTTACCGACAAGGAATCGCTGATCAATATCCTGGCGTCGCTGCGCCGCATGGCGATCGGCTTTGGCGTCGGCGTTGGCCTCTCGATCCCGCTCGGATTGATGATGGGCCGCAGCCGGGCGGTGGCTTCGTTCTTCAATCCGCTGTTGATGATCACCTACCCGGTGCCGAAGGCGGCGCTGATGCCGATCATCATGCTGTGGCTCGGGGTCGGTGATCTCGCGAAAACGCTGGTGATCTTTCTCGGCGTCAGCCTGCCGGTGGTGTTTCACAGTTTTCAGGGCGCCAGGGCCGTCGAGGAAAAGATGCTGTGGTCGGGTGCTGCGATGGGCCTCTCGGCGGGGCAGCGGATGCTTCGCATCGTGCTGCCGTCGGCGCTGCCGGAAATCCTGATCGGCTGCCGCACGGGTCTCGTGCTGGCGCTGATCACCATGATCACGAGCGAGATGATCGCGCGTCAATCCGGCGCCGGAAACATTCTGTTCAATGCGCTGGACATGGGACAATACGATACGGTGTTTGCGATGATCATCATCGTCGGCGCGATGGGGATCGGCCTCGACGCCGCGTTCGAGCAATTGCGCAAACGGCTCGTGAGATGGTCCGAGCCGCGGTTCGATTTGCCGCTGAGCTTCTCATGAAGGGGCGCGTGCTGACATCGGATGTCCTGCTCGGCATCGCGCCGATCGCGCTGATGATCGCGGTTTGGCAGGCGCTGATTTCGTTCGGCTATGCGCCGGCGACCTTGCTGCCGCCGCCCGGGCAGGTCTTCATGCGTCTGGTCCGGCAACTCGGCAACAACGAATATCAGCAGGACATCGCGGCCACGCTGTTTCGGCTGTTCGCGGGCTTTGCGATCGCGGTGGTTCTCGGTGTCGGCATCGGCCTCGCGGCGGCGGCGAGCCCGGCGGTCAACGCCGTGGTCCGCCCGATCGTGCGGGTACTGGCCCCGCTGCCCAAGGTCGCGCTGTATCCGGCGCTGTTGCTGCTGCTCGGCTTCGGCCATGAATCGAAGATTACGCTGGTGGTCGCCGACGCGCTGTTCCCGATCCTGTTGTCGACCTATTACGGGGCCTCGATGGTGGAGCAGAAATTGATCTGGTCGGCGATGGCGGCGGGGACGCCGCCGCGCCAAATTCTGTTCAAGGTGGTGCTGCCGGCCGCGATGCCGTCGGTGCTCACCGGCTGCCGCATTGGCCTGGTGATTTCGTGCATCGTGGTATTTCTGGCCGAAATGATCACCTCGACCGATGGTCTCGGCCATGTGCTGGTGACGGCGGCGAGAACGTTTCGCGCGGTCGACATGTTCGTTCCCCTGATCACGATTTCGCTGTTGGGGCTGATCCTCAACGGCCTGCTGCAATGGTTACGGTCTTATCTGTTGCGCGGCTTTCCTGAAGTTTGAGGTATTGGTATTTGTCATGGCCGGGCTTGACCCGGCCATCCACGTCTTCTCTGCTGCTGGTCTGCAAAGACGTGGATGCCCGGGACGAGCCCGGGCATGACGACGTCATGATGAAACGTCGCTAGTGGAGTGAGAAGCATGCTGTCCGATCGCATCGAGGCAAAATGGATTGACGCGTTCTGCGAGATTTTTGAGCGCTGCGCGGTCAAGCCGGGCGACACCGCGGCTATTCTCTCGGAGACCCAGTCGCGCGCGCTCAACGTCCACCTCGCCGAGCTCGCTTTGTTGCGCATGGGTGCGCGGCCGTTTCATGTCGTGGTGCCGACGCCGCGCAATCGGCAGATCGTGCCGATCCGCTCCACCGGCGCCAGCGAGGCGATCGCGCGGCTCGGGCCGGTCGTCACCGCCTTGCAGCAGGCCGGCTTTGTGGTCGATTGCACCATCGAAGGCCTGATGCATGCGGTGGAGACGCCGGAAATCCTCAAAGCCGGCGCGCGCATCCTGGTGATATCGAATGAACACCCGGAGGCGCTGGAGCGCATGGTGCCCGATACCGCGCTCGAAAAGCGCGTGCGCGCCGCGGCCAAGATGCTGCGCGGGACCAAGCGGATGCGCGTGACCTCCAAAGCCGGCAGCGATCTCGACGTCGATATGGTCGGGGCTTCCACCGTCGGCGTCTGGGGCTGGACCGACAAACCGGGCACCTTGGCGCATTGGCCCGGCGGCATCGTCGTCAGCTTCCCCAAGAGCGGCACCGTCAACGGCACCCTGGTGATGGCGGCCGGCGACATCAACCTGACCTTCAAGCGCTATCTGACGTCACCGATCCGGATGACGCTGAAGGATGACTATGTCACCGACCTCCAGGGCGAAGGCGCCGACGCCACGATGATGCGGGCCTACCTCGCGGCGTGGGGCGACCGCGAAGCCTATGCGGTGTCGCATGTCGGCTTCGGGATGAACCCCGCGGCGCGCTATGAGGCGCTTTCGATGTACGATCAGCGCGACACCAACGGCACCGAATTGCGCGCGGTCGCCGGCAACTTCCTGTTCTCCACCGGCGCCAACGAATTCGCCGGCCGCTACACCGCCGGCCATTTCGACCTGCCGATGATGGGGACGACGATCGAACTGGACGGCACAGCGGTGATCCGTGACGGCGTGCTGCAGGACGTGTTTGGGTAGGGCCTCGACACATCCGGTTGCGCTTAAGTTCGTCATGCCCGGGCTTGTCCCGGGCATCCACGTCTTAACTGCATCGCCGCAAGAAAGACGTGGATGGCCGGGACGAGCCCGGCCATGACGAACAAAAGATCGATGATAGCATTGAGCCGTGGGGGGCAATCCCCTCACATCACCGGCGGCCGCGCGAGGCCGAAATGCCGGAGCATGTCGACCAGTTGCGCCAGGCGTTGCTCGCGATAGGCATCGACATCGAGGCCGGAATAATCCAGGAAGCCTGAGCCGGTACGCAGGCCGATGCGGCCCTCGCGCATGTTGCGCGAGATCACCTCAGGCGCGCGGTAACGATCGCTGCCGAGCGCGCCTTCAAGATAGCGGCTGGCGTAATACAGAATGTCGCCGCCGCCCCAGTCGATGAATTCCAACAGTCCCAACACGGCGTAGCGGAAGCCGAAGCCGTAGCGGATCGCGGTATCGATATCCTCGGCGCTGGCGACGCCTTCCTCGACCATCCGCGCCGCCTCGTTCATGGCCAGCGCCTGGATCCGCGGCACGATAAATCCGGGTGTCGCCGCGCATACCACCGGCTTCTTGCCGATGCCCTCAAGCAGGGCTTTGACCTGGGCGATGATGGCGGGATCGGTCGCAGCTCCCGGCGATATCTCGACCAGCGGGATCAGATAGGCCGGGTTGAGCCAGTGTACGTTGAGGAAGCGCGCGGGATGCTCGATCGCGCCGGAGAGATCGTCGACCAGGATCGTCGATGTCGTCGAGGCGATGATGATGTCGGGCCCGACGCATTTCGAGGCCGCCGCCAGCACCTCGCGCTTGAGCTCGACCACTTCGGGCACGCCCTCGAACACGATGCCGGCGCCGGCCAAAGCCGCCGCGTTGTCCTGCGCCGGCACCACCGAGACCCGCGCCAGCACCGCTTCGGCCTCTTGCTCACTCAGCAGGCCAAACCGCGCCAGGCTCGCCAGCGTCTTGTCGACCTCGCTCAGCGCTTCGTCTCTCAGCGTGGCAAACTGCTCGGCCGATCGCGTCTTGACGTCGATCATGGTGACGGCATGGCCGGCATAGGCAAAGGCCACCGCGATGCCGCGGCCCATGCGGCCGGCACCGAGGCAGGCGATGGCGGGACGGGGACTGGTCATCGGCGAAAACCTTCGCGTAGCAGGGTTTTCAGTTGGTCGCGGTCGAGATCGCCCAGGCCGAGGCTTGTGAGTGTGCGGCCATGTTGCATGAAATCCTCGCCGCAGATGGCGCCGCCGATCGCGAGAAAGGCCTTTGCCAGCGGCGTGCTGACATTGGCGAGTTCGGCGACCGAGACCAGCAGCGACAGGCCGAGCCGCAGATCCTCGCGCATGTAGCGGTGGTCGGTCAGCACGATGCGCTCGCGCCAGTCGCCGGAGTCGGTGAGGCGGTCGTGCGAGCCACGGCCATACATCCAGATATCGCCTTCACTGGCGTAATGATGCGCCAGCGGGAAATGTGGGGCGCCATAACCAAAACCTTCGCGCACCGCGATGCGCTCGGCATCGAGCGCATCGGTGACCCTTCGGATCGAGGCCTGGGTGCCTTCCTTGTGAATGTCCCAGCGCTCGAAATGCTCGATCGGCCCGGTGTTCATCACGATCAGCGGCGGGTGGATGATCGGCCCGGCATTCATCAGCGCGCCCGACAACGCGTCGCCGCAGGGTTCGATCGCGCCGGGAAACGCTTGGCCGATGATGTCGAGCGCGTGCTCGGCCGCCTGAAACGGAAACACGCCGACCGGCAGCCGCTTGGCGCGGATGGTGATCGCGACTTCAAATGGGCCATGCTTGCGGGTCAGCCATGGCAGCGTGCCGGTCTCGGCAAAACTTACCTTGGCGCGGTTGCCGCCATCGTGCGCGGCTTTCGCGAAGATCATCGAGCCGAACGTCGCCGGCGGCAGGAACACCACCTGGCCATCGGCCAGATGCGGCGCGAGCAGGTCGGCGATATCGGGCTGCGCGAAGGCCGGCGCCGGGCACAGGATCAACGCGGCGTCGCGGACGGCGTCCGCGATATCCGACGTCACCTGCGCGAGCTGGACGTCATGGCGGCCGTTGGCGTCCTTGACGATGATGCGCGAACCCGCCGCGCGATGTGCGGCGACTTGCGCTGCATCCCGCCGCCACAGTGAGACCTCGTGGCCTCCAAGGGCAAAATCTCCGGCGGCGGCGAACGAGCCGTTGCCGCCGCCGAGAACCGCGATCTTCAAGATGTTTCTCCTTGGCCGGGCGCGCGCCCATCAAGCTCGCGCAGCCTGAAATGCTGTACTTTTCCGAGCGCGGTGCGGGGCAGGTCGTCGACAAACACGATGTCGCGCGGCACCTTGAAGCGGGCAAGCTGCGTCAGCAGATGCGCTTTCAGGCTTTCCGCCTCGATCGAACATCCCACGCGCCGGATCACATAGGCCACCGGCACTTCGTCCCATTTCGGATCGGGACGGCCGATCACGCCGCATTCGCTGATATCCGGATGCTCCAGCAGCACACGTTCGACTTCGGCGGGATAGATGTTTTCGCCACCGGAGATGATCAGGTTTTTCTTGCGCTCATGCACCCAGAAATAACCGTCGGCATCGCGCAACCCGATGTCGCCGCTGCGATACCAGCCGTCGTGCAGCGCCTCGCGTGTCGCGGTTTCATTGCCCCAATATTCGCAGAATACGTTGGGACCGCGCACCACGATTTCGCCCGGCATATTCGGCGGCATGTCGTTGCCGGCGTCATCGACGACGGCGGCCTCGCAGCACAGGCCGGGCAGGCCGGTCGAGCCAGTGCGTGAGAGGTCGCCGCCAAGCCTTGTATAGACCGCGACCGGACAGGTCTCGGTCGAGCCATAGACCTGAAGCACCGGCACGCCACGCGCGACGAAGCGCTCGATCAAATGCGGTGGCACGAGGGTCGATCCGGTCGAGATCGCTTTCAGCGACGAAAGATCCGCGCTCGCCCAGCCAGGGTGATCGGTCACCGCCTGGATGATCGCGGGCACCAGCACCGTCAAGGTCGGGCGCTCGCGCGCGAAGCTGGCAAGCGTGGTGTCGGCCGTAAAACGCGCATGGATCGTCACGGTCGCGCCATGGTGTAGCGCCGGCGTGGTCTGGATGTTGAGGCCGCCGACGTGGAAGAACGGCAGCACCGTCAGCACGTGATCTTCCGAGGTCAGATCGTGCATGTGCTGGCTCATCACGCCATTCCACAGCAGTGCGTCCTGCCGCAGCACCGCGCCCTTGGGCCGTCCGGTGGTGCCCGAGGTGTAGACGATCAGCAGCGGACAGATGAGGTTCGCGCCCGCATCGCGGCCATCGCCGCACGCCTGCGCCAGCAACGCGTCAAATGTTGTTCCCGCAGCCGGCGTGAAATTTAACCCCACGACGTTGATATCGGGCCGGCTCTGTTTCAGGGCTGGCAGGATATCCGCAAAGGCCTGCTCGAGCACCACGACCTTGGCGCCGGCATCCGACAGGATGAATAATTGTTCGGCGACCGCGAGCCGCCAGTTCAGCGGCACCAGCATCGCGCCGAGCCGCGCGCAGGCGTACAGCAGCACCAGATAATCCGGCCGGTTCAGGCTGAGAATGGCGACGCGATCGCCCTTGGTAACGCCGAATTCTGTTTGCAGCGCCTGTGCCGTCCGCACGATGCGGGCGTGGAACGCGGCATAGCTCAACACCTCGCCCTCGAAAATCAGCGCGGGCTTTTCGGGCGCGAAGGCGGCATTGCGCTCGATCAGGTCGGAAAGGTCCATGGTGAATTAGTCGTCCGTCTCGCCGGTCTCGTACAGCGCTTCGCGGCCGATGCGGTCGAGGCACAGTTCGGCGGTCCAGGGCAGCATCAGCGATCCGCAGCGGCTGTCGCGATAGATCCGCTCCAGCGGCAGCGACTTCAGCATCGCCTGGCCGCCGCAGGTGCGGATCGCCAGCGTCGCGATTTCGTTGGCGCCTTCCATCACCGAATATTGCGCGGCATAGGCCCGCAGCACCTGTTCCTTGCTAGGGCTGGCGCGCGCTTCGGTGACGGCCTGGAACCAGGTCGACTTGATCTGCTCGAGCTTGATCTGCATCTGGGCAACGGCGATCTGTTTGGTCGGATACATCCGCCGCTTGACCGGCGGCGTGCCCTTCATTTCGCCGCGCAGGTAACGCACGGTGAAATCGTAGGCGGCTTGCGCCAGGCCGACATAGGTCGGCGACAACGTCAGGAACATATGCGGCCAGCGCATCGCGGCCTGGAAATATACCCCGCGCGGCATCAGCGCGGCGTCATCGGGCACGAACACGTCCTTGAACAGCAGCGTGCGCGAGACCGTGCCGCGCATGCCGAGCGGATCCCAGTCGCCGACCACCGAGACGCCGTCCGCCTTGGCGGGCAGTGCGAGATACAGCGTATTGCGGCGCGAGGCCTTTTCGCCCTCGACGATTTCGGTGCAGAGCACGCCGTAATAATCGGCGTGGCCGGACAGTGACGCAAAGATCTTCTTGCCGTTGACGATCCAGCCGCCGTCGACCGGTTTGGCTTCGGTGCCGAACGCGACGCCACCGGCTGCGGCGGCGCCGCCTTCCGAGAACGGCTGCGAATAGATCGCGCCGTCGCCGACGATGCGCCGATAGTGCACGGCGCGGCGGCGCTCGTGCTCGGCGCGGGTCGCTTCATCCATATCGAGGTCGTCGGCCAACGGCCCCGACCACAGCGTCGAGCAGACGTGCATGTTCCAGGTCAGCGCGGTCGCGCCGCAATAGCGTCCGATCTCGGCGGCGGCCAGCGCGTAGGTCTGGTAACCGGCGCCGAGGCCACCATGTTGCTGCGGGATAGCGATCCCGAGCAGGCCGGCGCGGTGCAGATCGCGATAGTTCTCGACCGGGAATTTGGCCTCGCGATCGTAGGTCGCGGCGCGGCCGGCGATCACGCTCTGCCCAAGCTCGCGCGCGGTCGCGATGATCGCAGCCTGCCGATCGTCGAGGCGGAACGCCGCGGGATCGAAGATCGGCCGGTCGAGCGCCACTTTCTCCGGATCGATTTTTCCGACAGGCATGGTCATGATTCAGTTTCCGATATGTCGTCGCTGTCCATCAGGAAGTCCCACAAGACGGCGTTGAATTCGTCAGGGCGTTCGAGATTGGCGAGATGGCCGACGCCTTCGAGTTCGACATAGATCGCGCCGGGCACATAGGTTGCCATCTTTGCCATCATCGGCGCCGGCGCGTTGTTGTCCTTCGAGCCTGACAGCAACAATGTCGGCACCGAAATTTCCTTCAGCGCATGGCGCAGATCAAACCCCATCAGCGCCCGCATGGTGGCGCGATAGGTTGCCGGCGGAACGTTTGCCATGCAGTCGCGGGCGAGCGCCATGCCGTGAGGATCGGGATCGTCACCGATCAACTCCTTGACCAGCGTGGGCGCCAGCGAGACCAGCGTTTCACCGCGATCGAGCGGACCGAGCCGTGCCTCGATGAATTGCTTCTGCCACTCGCCTTCGGGCTTGCCGAAGGCTGGGCTGGTCTGCGCCAGCACAACCGCGCTGGCGATATCCGGATCGTCGGTCAGCAATTGCTGCACGATCATGCCGCCAATCGAATGGCCGACGATCACAGGCTTGATCGCGCCGGTCGCGTGCAGGAAATCCTGCAATGCGTCCGCAAGGCTCGCGATGCTGACCGCGGCAAGCGGCGCCGAGCCGCCATAGCCGGGCATGTCCCAGGCGATGGCGTGGTAGCTATCCCCGAAATAATCCAGTTGTCCGCGCCAGGCTCGCGCCGCGCCGCCGATGCCATGCAGGAACACCAGCGCCGGCGAGGCCGGATCGCCGGCGGCCTCGTAGCCGAAACGGCCGTCGTCGGTCTTCATGCGTGCTTACTCGTTGGCCTCGGGCGGCAGGAAGTTCACCTCGTGCTCGGCCGAGATCCGGACGATTTCCTCGACATCGGTCAGATTGTGCAACTTGGTGAACAGCGCCTCGAGCTTCTGCGTCGGCGACACCCAGAACAGCGCGCGCGCCGGCTTGTCGGACTTGTTGAAATAGCCGTGCGGGATGCCGCGGGGCAGCCGGACCAGATCGCCGGCATTGGCCCGCACCCAGACGCCGTCGAGCTTGAGGTCGAGGATGCCGTCCTGAACCAGGATGAATTCCTCCTGGGTGGGATGAATATGAACCGGCACGAATTGCCCGGGGTCGCTGTTGGTCTCGAACGCGAAGGTCGAGTCGGTGACCGCCTTGGGGAAATAAACCTGTCCGAGGATATTCCAGGTCTTGCCGGAATATCCCGTTCCGTTCTGCGTGATGCCTTTTTCGAGCGCGGCCATGATCGTCCTCCTCCTCATTCGGTTCGGCCGACGCTACCTGCGGAGCTTCGCCTGTCAAGGCGTGCCCACGGCGCCCGGCGTCGCGATGCCCCTCGGCATTGTTGCAAAAGCTTGAAGTATAAAATATATTGTCGATGCAAATAAATTTTGGGGAGACCGCGCATGTCCGCACCACCGCGTTCCGCGCATGCGCTGGTCACCGGCGGCGGCCGTGGCATCGGCCGCGCCATTGCGTCTGCGCTCGCGCAATCGGGCGTCACGGTGACCCTGCTCGGCCGTGATCGCGCCACGCTGGAAGCGGCGGTTGCCGCCGGCGCCGCGCATTTTGCCGCCGTCGCCGACGTGGCGGACCAGGCCGCGGTCAGCGCCGCGATCGCGCAGGCTGCGGCGCGGCAGCCGATCGATATTCTGGTCGCCAATGCCGGGATCGCGGAATCCGCGCCCTTTACCAAGTCAGATGCCGCGCTGTTTCACCGCATGATGGACGTCAACTTCATGGGCGTGGTGCACACCGTGCAGGCGGCGTTGCCGTCGATGAAGGGCCGGCCCTATGGCCGCATCGTCGCGGTCGCCTCGACCGCGGGTCTCAAGGGCTATGCCTATGTCAGCGCCTACAGCGCCGCCAAGCATGCGGTGATAGGACTGGTGCGCTCGCTGGCGCTGGAACTCGCGAGCAGCAACGTCACCGTCAATGCGGTGTGCCCCGGTTTCACCGAGACCGATCTGGTCGCCGGCAGCATCGATAACATCATGAGCAAAACCGGCCGCAGCAAAGAGCAGGCGATCGCCGAACTCGCCAGCCACAATCCGCAAAAGCGGTTGATCCAGCCGTCCGAAGTGGCCGATACCGTGCTCTGGCTATGCGGCGAAGGCGCCGGCGCGATCACCGGGCAGGCGATCGCGGTGGCCGGCGGCGAGGTATAGTTAGAAACCGTCATTGCGAGCGCAGCGAAGCAATCCACAGCCACGAAGAAAGACTGGATTGCTTCGTCGCAAGTGCTCCTCGCAATGACGGCAGGACGCAATGACGAAAAAAAAGGGAGTTTCCCATGTCGAGACCAGCCAACCCCGTCACGCTGCCATTGATCGAATATTCACCACAGCATTTCCTGTTGGCGGTGACCGACGGCGTGGCGCTGGTGACGCTCAATCGTCCGGAGCGGAAAAATCCGCTGACCTTCGAGAGCTACCGCGAACTGACCGATTTCTTTCGCGCCTGCGCGTTCGACGACCAGGTCAAGGTGATCGTCGTCACTGGCGCCGGCGGCAATTTCTCGTCGGGCGGCGACGTGTTCGAAATCATCGGCCCGCTGGTCAAGATGGACACCAAGGGCCTGACCGCCTTCACGCGGATGACCGGCGATCTGGTCAAGGCGATGCGGGCCTGTCCGCAACCGATCGTGGCCGCGGTCGAAGGCATCTGCGCCGGAGCGGGCGCGATCGTCGCGATGGCCTCCGACATGCGGCTGGCCGCGACCGGCGCCAAGGTTGCGTTCCTGTTCAACAAGGTCGGATTGGCCGGCTGCGACATGGGGGCCTGTGCGATCCTGCCGCGCATCATCGGGCAGTCGCGCGCCTCGGAACTGCTCTATACCGGCCGCTTCATGACCGCCGAGGAGGGCGAGCGCTGGGGCTTCTTCAGCCGCATCGTGACGCCGGAACAGGTGCTGGCGCAGGCGCAATTGCTCGCCAAACAGATCGCGGAAGGGCCGACCTTCGCCAACACCATGACCAAGCGGATGCTGGCGATGGAATGGGCGATGTCGATCGAGGAGGCGATCGAGGCCGAGGCGATAGCCCAGGCGCTGTGCATGACCACCGCGGATTTTGCCCGGGCATTCGAGGCGTTTTCGAATAAAGTGAAGCCAGTGTTCCAGGGGAATTGAGGCTCTTTTCCCTCTCCCCTTGTGGGAGAGGGTGGCTCGCATCGAAGATGCGAGACGGGTGAGGGGTCACAACCTATCGTTATGTTGCGACCCCTCATCCGGCGCTTCGCGCCACCTTCTCCCACAAGAGGAGAAGGGAAGTAGGGCGACTGCGGTTGGCGCTAGGCACAAAGCCCTTGCCGGAAAATTACTTTAGACTTAAAGTAATTTCGAAGTGGTCCGGAAAGCACAAAGCACGGAGGCTGTCATGAAGATCGCGATCATCGGTGGCGGCCCGGCCGGGCTCTACGCGGCGATCCTGCTGAAGAAGCAGCGGCCGGCGGCCGAGATCACGGTCTATGAGCGCAACCGCGCCGACGACACCTTTGGCTTCGGCGTGGTGTTCTCCGACGCGACGCTGGACAATTTCGAGAAATATGACGGCCCGAGCTACCGCCGCATCACCCAGGAATTTGCCTATTGGGATGATATCGCGGTTCATTTCCGCGGCTCGGTGCATCGGGTCGGCGGCAACGGCTTCTGCGGCTGTTCGCGCCGCATGCTGCTCCTGATCCTGCAAGAGCGGGCGCGCGAACTCGGCGTCCACTTGATGTTCGAAGCCGACATCGATGAAATCAGGGGCCTTGCCGACGCCGACCTCGTGGTGCTGGCCGATGGTTCCAACAGTCGCTTCCGCGACAAGTTCGCCGATCATTTCCAGCCCGAGGTCGATCTGCGTTCCAACAAGTTTACCTGGATGGGCTCGACCCGGCCGCTCGACGCCTTCACGTTCATTTTCCAGGAGACCGAATGGGGCCCGTTCATCGCCCACGCCTACCAATATGAAGTGGGCCGCTCGACCTGGATTTTCGAGACCGACCCCGAGACCTTCATGCGGGCCGGGCTCGAAGAGTTGGACGAAAAGCAATCCGCCGACCGGATGGCCGAGATCTTCGGCTGGTTCCTCGACGGGCATCGACTCCTGACCAACCGCTCGATGTGGCGCAATTTCCCGATGATCCGCAGCAAGAGGTGGGTCAAGGACAACATGGTGCTGCTCGGCGACGCCAAGGCGACCGCGCATTTCTCGATCGGCTCTGGCACGAAGCTTGCGATGGAGGACGCGATTGCGCTTGCGGATGCGATGCATCGCGCGCCCACGGTCGAGCAGGCGTTGCAGCAATATGAATCCGGACGCCGCGAGGAGGTCGAGAAAACCCAGCACGCCGCTGACGTGTCGCTGGTGTGGTTCGAGCATGTCGACCGGTTCTGGGAATTCGATGCGGTGCAGTTCGCATTCGGCGTCATGACCCGGGCCAAGGCGATCACCTACGACAATCTGATGCTGCGCGCGCCGGACTTTGTCCGCGAGGTCGACAAGGCGTTTGCCAGGCAGGTCCGCACCCAGGGCTTCGACGTCGATACCGAAAAACCGGTCGCGCCGATGTTCCAGCCGTTCAAGCTGCGCGAGATGGCGGTTGCCAACCGCGCCGTGGTGTCGCCGATGTGCATGTATTCGGCGAAAGAAGGCGTTCCCGGTGATTTCCACCTGGTGCATTACGGCTCGCGTGCGCTCGGCGGCGCCGGGCTGATGTTCACCGAAATGACCTGCGTCGGCCGCGATGCCCGCATCACGCCGGGCTGCACCGGTTTGTGGAATGACGAGCAGGAAGCCGCCTGGCGCCGCATCGTCGATTTTGTCCACGCCAATTCGGCGACGAAGATCGCGCTGCAACTCGGCCATGCCGGCCGCAAGGGCGCAACCAAGCTGATGTGGGACGGCATCGACCGGCCGCTCGAACAAGGCGGCTGGGACGTGGTGTCGGCATCGCCAATTCCTTATTTTCCGGACAGCCAGGTGCCGCGCGAGATGGACCGCGCGGCGATGCAGGCGGTCAAGGCCGAGTTCGTCGCGGCTGCGATGCGCGGCGAGCGCTGCGGTTTTGATATGCTGGAGCTGCATTGCGCCCACGGCTATCTGCTGGCGAGCTTTATCTCGCCGCTGACCAATCACCGCACCGATGCCTATGGCGGCTCGCTTGCCAACCGCTTGCGTTTTCCGCTGGAAGTGTTCGAGGCGCTGCGCGCGGTCTGGCCGGCGCACAAGCCGATGTCGGTGCGCATCTCCGCGACCGACTGGGCCGAAGGCGGCATCACCGGGGACGACGCGGTGCTGGTGGCGCGCGCCTTTGCCGAGGCCGGCGTCGATCTCGTCGACGTCTCCACCGGACAGACCGTGCGCGATGCCCAGCCGGTCTATGGCCGGATGTTCCAGACGCCATTTTCCGAGCAGGTTCGCAACGAGGCGCGGGTCGCGACCATGTGCGTCGGCAACATCACGACCGCGGACCAGGTCAACACGATTTTGGCCGCCGGCCGCGCCGACCTGGTGGCGCTCGGCCGGCCGCATCTGGTCGATCCATCGTTCACGCTGAAGGCCGCCGCATGGTACGGCGCGTCGGATGTCGCATGCGCGCCGCAATATCTGCCCGGCAAGGAGCAGATTTTCCGCAACAGCGTCCGCGACCGGCAGGATTTCGATGACCTGAAGATTAAGGCTAAACCAAAGACCCGGGCCGAGTTGAAGTCGGAGGCTGCGAAGCCGCTTGCGGCGGAGTAACCGGTTATGCGACCCTGACGTTATGGTGCGGGTTTGTGTGGAGTTCGGACGATGAAGGCGATTATCGTCGGCGGCGGTATTGGCGGGTTAACCACGGCGCTGATGCTGCGCGCCCGCGGCATCGGCTGCGAGCTTTTTGAGCAGGCCGATAGCATCCGCGAACTCGGCGTCGGCATCAACACGCTGCCGCATGCGATCCGCGAACTCGCCGGCCTCGGGCTGTTGCAAAAGCTCGACGACGTCGCGATCCGCACCGACGTGCTGTATTATCTCAATCGCCACGGCCAGGAAGTCTGGCGCGACCCGCGCGGCATCGACGCCGGCCACGACGTGCCGCAATTCTCGATCCATCGCGGGCGGCTGCAAAGCGTGATCCACCAGGCGGTCGAGGAGCGGCTCGGGAAAGAGGCGATCCATACCGGCTGCCGGCTTGGCGCCTTCACCCAGGACGAAGGCGGCGTGACGGCGCATTTCTTCGATCGCTCCGGCAGCCACATCAAGACCGTACGCGGCGATATCCTGATCGGTGCCGACGGCATTCATTCGCGGGTGCGCGACACGCTGTTTCCGAACGAAGGGCCGCCGTGCTGGAACGGCCTGATGCTGTGGCGCGGCGCGCGCGACTGGCCGGCCTTCCTGACCGGGCGTTCGATGATCGTCGCCGGGGGCCTCAACGCCAAGGTCGTGGTCTATCCCATCGCGGAAGGCTCGAGCCCGGCGAGCCGGCTGACCAATTGGGCGGTGCTGGTCAAGGTCGGCGATGGCAACGCGCCGCCGCCACGCCGCGAGGACTGGTCGCGGCCCGGCAAGCGTGAGGAATTGATGCCGCATGTCGCGCGGTTTTCGGTGCCCTATGTCGACGTGCCCAATCTGATTTCGGCGACGCCCGAATTTTACGAATATCCGACCTGCGACCGCGATCCCTTGCCCTATTGGTCGAGCGGCCGGGTCACCCTGCTCGGCGATGCCGCGCATCCGATGTATCCGGTGGGCTCCAACGGCGCCTCGCAGGCCATTCTCGATGCGCGTTGCCTCGCCGATGCGCTGGCGCGCTCCGAGCATCCGCGCCAGGCGCTGATGATCTACGAGCAGAAGCGGTTGCCGATGACCGCGGAGATCGTGCGCTCCAACCGCCGCGGCGGCCCGGAAGGCGTGATCGACGCCGTCGAGCAATTAGCGCCCGACGGCTTTGACAATATCGACCACGTGCTGAGCTACGCCCAACGCGAAGCCATCGTGCGCGGCTACGCCAGTAAAGCTGGTTTTGCGACGGTGCCGGGCTTGGCGGCGGTGCGGGCTTGAGTTAGCTGCGGCCGCGGCTAGTCCCGCCGTCATCCCCGGGACGAACGCAGCGCGTTCGCCCGCGAGGTGCGCGTCGTCTTCGACGCGCCTTGAAGGGTGGTGTTCAGCGCCGTGCGTGCGGCCATCCTTCGAGGCACGCAAGAAAGTGCGCGCACCTCAGGATGACGGCGGGGTTGCGGCAACGTAGCCCGGATGAGCGAAGCGACATCCGGGATCTCATGTCCCGCATATCGCGGAGCCTGTCATCGGGCGCGCGTTCGCGCGACCCGTTGGCTCATGCGGGCTACGGGCTATGCCTCGACCTCTCAACGTCAATGCGAGGAGCCCTTTGCGACGAAGCAATCCAGCTCTTCGCTTGCCGCCTGGATTGCTTCGCTATCGCTCGCAATGACGATGCTTAAGCGGCATTCGAAAATGACGCGGCGTTCGCTGCGTGATCGCCGCTCACACCCCCGGAGGTGGCGGCAGGAAGTGGACGTTGTATTCGGCGGCAAGCGCCACCACGTCCTCGGGCTTCTGCTCCTTCATGTTGTGCAGGCCCCAGAACAG
This sequence comes from Bradyrhizobium sp. S69, assembly GCF_009766005.1. Classification (GTDB taxonomy): domain Bacteria; phylum Pseudomonadota; class Alphaproteobacteria; order Rhizobiales; family Xanthobacteraceae; genus Bradyrhizobium. Next base: position 358,727 of record NZ_LMUK01000046.1, read on the forward strand.
ATCGTACAGTTTCTGGGTCGGCGACACCCAGAACAGCACTTTCGCGGTCTGGTCGGACTTGTTGAAAATGCCGTGCGGCATGCCCATGCCGAGCCGGATCAAGTCACCCGGCGTCGCCTGGGCTTCGGAGCCGGCGAGCATGAAATCCAGTTTGCCTTCCAGCATATAGAGATATTCGTCCTGGTCGGGATGGATATGCGGCGGCACGAAGGTGCCCGGCGGCAAGGTCGCATGCCATGAAAAGGAATGCTCGCTGCAGCTTTTCGGCACATAGGTCTGGCCCAGGATATTCCATGAAATTCCCTGCATGCCCTCGTTGGCGCGGGTGATGCCGGTGATCTCGCTCTTCATCGTGTTGCTTCCTCCGTTGTGGCGCCGCTTGTCGGGCTTTGAAAACGCTCTAGTTGGCGACGCAATCCTTGGCATAGCGGTCGCCGTAATTCTCGAACACTTTCTGGACGATCTCGGTCTGGAATTTGCCGTCGGCGCGTTTTGCCACTTTGGTCAGATAAAAATCCTGGATCGGATAGCCGTTGGTGTTGAACTTGAAGCCGCCGCGCAGCGAGGTGAAGTCGGCCTTCTTCAGCGCCGCGGCCACCGCGTCCTTGTTGCCGAGGTCGCCCTTGACCGCCCTGACAGCGCTGTCGATCAGCATAGCTGCATCATAGGCCTGGAAGGCATAGGTGGCGGGCACAGCGTTGTAGGCCGCCTCATATTCGCCGACGAATTTCTTGTTCTGTGGATTGTCGAGATTGGGCGCCCAGTCGGCGCCGCCGAACATGCCGATTGCGGCGTCCTGCTGCGCCGGCAGGGTCGATTCATCGACCGTGAACGCCGAAAGGAACGGGATCTGGTCGGCGAGGCCGGCCTGCTTGAACTGCTTGACCAGGCTGACGCCCATGCCGCCCGGCATGAAGGTGAAGATAGCATCGGGCTTCATCGAGGCGATCTTGGAAAGTTCGACCTGGAAATCCAGCGTGCCCAGCGGCACATAGGTCTCCTCGACGATCTCGCCCTTGTAGTCGAGCTTGAATCCGGCAACCGAATCCTTGCCGGCCTGATAGTTCGGCACGATCACGTAAACGCGCTTGTAACCGCGGTCCTGCGCGACCTTGCCGAGGACTTCATGGACCTGGTCGTTCTGGTAGGAGGTGACATAGAAAAACCGGCTGCATTCCTTGCCGGCATAACTCGACGGCCCGGCGTTCGGACTGATCAGGAACGTGCTGGAATCCACCACCGGTTTGTGGATCGCTTGCAGGATGTTGGAGAAGATCGGTCCGACGACGAAATCGACCTTGTCGCGTTCCAACAGGCCCCGGACCTTGGTCACCGCCGTGTCCGGCTTGAGTTCGTCGTCGACGGCTATGACCTCGACATCGCGGCCGCCCATCTTGCCGCCGAGATCCTTGACCGCCAGCATCAAGCCGTCGCGCGCCTGTTGGCCGAGCACCGCGGCCGGACCCGACAAGGTCACGATCACGCCGATCTTGATCTTCTCTTGGGCCGCGGCGGGATTGGCAGCGACGCCCAGCAACATCGCCAGTGCGGCCAGTTTCAACGGCTGTCTCATGTTCTCTCCATTGATTGCCGATTGCGCGACGCTGAAATCCGCAGGAAGGCTGAAGTCTGCAGCAAGATAGCTTATTCCGATGCAAGCTCCCGCCGCAAGCCAAGCAACGCGTGCGCCGATCGTCAAAAGCTTTGCATGCAAGCCGCGCGCCAATTGTTTGAACCCTAAAGAAAGTTGAAAATCGCGCCGGTTGCCGCCATTGTCGCTTTGACTTACCCCACCGGTGAGCCATTATCGAAGGCCCAAAGCCAGATATGATCGCATCATGATCCTTGATTCCGAGACCAAGGCCGTCGAGCTCCCGCACGAGCACGGCGATGAACTCAGATTGTGGCTGCGGCTGCTGACCTGTACGACCCTGATCGAGGGCGAGGTGCGCAGCCGGCTGCGCGAGCGCTTCGACGTCACGCTGCCGCGCTTCGACCTGATGGCGCAACTCGACAAGGCGCCGGAGGGCATGACGCTGTCGGACGTCTCCAAGCGCATGATGGTGTCGAACGGCAATGTGACTGGGCTGGTCGAGCGGCTGGTCGAGTCAGGTCATCTCGATCGGCGGACTTCGGACACCGATCGCCGGGTGCAGGTGATACGCCTGACAAAAGCCGGCCGTGTCGAGTTTCGCAAGATGGCCGCCGAGCACGAGAGCTGGATCGCCGACATCTTCTCGGATCTGGCGCCCAAGGACGTCCGCGAATTGATGCGGCTGTTGGCCAAGACCAAGGCGTCCGCGCAGAAATCCGCAACGGCGAGAGCGTCATCGTGTTGAGCGAGCCCATAGACTTTGAGGTCGAATACAACAACCGGGCGCGGGTTCCGGAGCACCCGGGGCTGATCGCCGGTTGGGCGAAAGACGCCGCCGCCTATCGCGAAACGCATGCGCCGCGCGTCATCGCCTACGGCCCCGGCGCGCGTCACACCGTCGATGTGTTTGCCGCCGACCGCGGCGGCCCAATGGTGGTGTTCATTCACGGCGGCTATTGGCAGGCGCTCGATGGCTCGTTCTTCAGTCACATGGCGCGCGGGCTCAACGCCCACGGCATCAGCGTCGCGATCCCGACCTACGATCTGTGTCCCGCCGTCACCGTCGATCAGATCATCCAAGAGATGCGGGCCGCGACGCGCGAACTGGCGCGGTTGGGCGAGAAACTTGTGGTTAGCGGCCATTCCGCGGGCGGTCATCTCGCGTCCTGTTTGCTGGCCACCGATTGGCCCGCGCTCGACGCCGCGCTGCCCGCCGACTTGATCAGCGCGGTCTACAGCATTTCGGGCCTGTTCGACCTGGTTCCGTTGGTGGGCACGTCCACCAATACGCCGCTGCATCTCGACGCGGCCTCGGCGCGGGCGGCGAGCCCGTTGTTCTGGCAAGCGCCGGGACACGGCAGCCTCGATGCGGTGGTCGGCGAGGACGAGAGCGCGGAATATTTCCGGCAAAGCAAGACCGCGATCGAGCGTTGGGGCGCGGCGGGTCTCGCGACCCGGTTCGGCGTCGTGCCCGGCGCCAACCATTTCACCGCGATCGCGCCGATGGCCGATCCCGATACGCCGATGGTGCAGCGCCTGCTGCAATTGGCGGCGCGCTGACTTTACCTCCCGAATTCAAAAACTGGAGAACAGCCCCCGGCGGCCCTTGCGCCAAACTATTTTAAGCCTAAAATGATTACCGGATAGCTGCCGGGCGTCCTCAAGATTGATTTCAAGCCGTTCATCCCGAAAGCGAGGGGACGATGGAAATGTCAGGTGGAATTCCAGATATTTTAGGGTCATCTCTCGGCCCGTCGGGGCACGTCGATGATTTTGCGCGGCGCAGCCTTCCGCCGCGCGATCAGTGGCCGGAATTGCGACTCGACCGGCCAGAGTTTCAATACCCGGATTATCTCAACATCGCAGTCGAGCTGACCGACCGTATCGTCGAGAAGGGCCTCGGCGACAATGTCGCGCTGATCGGCAATGGTCGCCAGCGCACCTACAAGGAACTGGCGGATTGGTCGAACCGCCTGGCGCATGCGCTGGTCGAGAATTACGGCGTCAAGCCGGGCAACCGGGTGCTGATCCGCTCGGGCAACAATCCGGCTTTGGTTGCGGCATGGCTGGCGGCGACAAAAGCCGGCGCCGTCGTCGTCAATACGATGCCGATGCTGCGGGCCGGCGAACTGACACAGATCATCGACAAGGCGGAGATCGCGCTGGCGCTGACCGATAGCCGCATCGCCGACGAACTGGTCGCGTGCGCCAAGACCAGCCGGTTTCTCAAGCAAGTGGTGAATTTCGACGGCACCTCGAACCATGACGCCGAACTCGATCGCGTCGCGCTGGGCAAATCGGTGCGGTTCGATGCGGTGAAGACCGGGCGGGATGACGTGGCCTTGCTGGGATTCACCTCGGGCACCACGGGCGAGCCCAAGGCGACGATGCACTTTCATCGCGATCTCATGATCATCGCCGATGGCTATGCCAAAGAGGTCCTCAAGGTCACGCCGGATGATGTCTTCGTCGGGTCGCCGCCGCTGGCCTTTACCTTCGGGCTCGGCGGCCTCGCGATCTTTCCGTTGCGGTTCGGCGCCACCGCGACGCTATTGGAAAACGCCTCGCCGCCCGAGATGGTCAGGATCATCGAAACCTACAAGGCCACGATCTGCTTTACCTCGCCCACCGCGTATCGCGCGATGATGGCCGCGATGGACAAGGGCGCCGATCTGTCGTCGCTGCGGCTGGCGGTGTCGGCGGGCGAAACCTTGCCGGCGCCGGTGTTCGAAAGCTGGACCCGCAAGACCGGCAAGACCATCCTCGACGGCATCGGCTCTACCGAGATGCTGCACATCTTCATCACCAACCGGGTCGGCGATGCGGTGGCGGGAAAGACTGGAAGGCCGGTGTCCGGTTACGAGGCGAAGATCGTCGATGCAGAGATGAACGAGTTGCCGCCGGGCACCCCCGGCAAGCTCGCGGTTCGCGGGCCGACCGGATGCCGCTACCTCGCCGATAGCCGGCAATCGAATTATGTGCGCGACGGCTGGAATCTGACCGGCGATACATTCGTCTGTGACGAGAACGGCCGCCTGTCGTTCGTCGCCCGTTCCGACGACATGATCGTCTCCTCCGGCTACAACATCGCAGGGCCGGAGGTCGAGGCGGCGTTGCTGGCTCATCCGGCGGTGGCCGAATGCGGCGTGGTCGGAGCGCCGGACGAGGCGCGCGGCATGATCGTCAAGGCCTACGTGATTTTGGCGTCCGACGTCACGGGCGACGCTGCGTTGGCGACCGAACTACAGGATCACGTCAAGCAGACGATCGCGCCTTACAAATATCCGCGCGCGATCGAGTTCGTCGAACAATTGCCGAAGACCGGAACCGGCAAGCTGCAACGATTTGCCTTGCGGCAAATCGCGATGCAAGCCGCGGCCTCGAATTCATCCGGCATGGCCGCGGAATGAAGGCAAGGGAGACCCGATCGTGAGCATGCCAAAAGGCCCGTCGCTGGCCGTGCTACCCGTTGCCGATAACGAGGCGTCAGATACCGGCTTGCAGATCTTGCAGCCGAGCGGCTGGCCGATGCCCAAGGGATACGCCAACGGCATGGCGGCCGACGGCCGGCTGGTGGTGACCGGCGGCGTCATCGGCTGGAATATCGCGGGCGAATTGGCCGATGAGTTTGTCGCGCAAGTGCGGCAAGCCCTGAGCAATATCGCAGCCATCCTGGCCGAGGGCGGCGCGCGGCCCGAGCACCTCGTGCGTCTCACCTGGTATGTCGTCGATATCGAGGAATATCTCGCAAATCTGAAATCGCTCGGACAGGTCTATCGCGAGATTTTTGGCGCGCATTATCCGGCGATGGCGCTGGTCCAGGTCGTGCGCCTGGTTGAAAAGGCCGCGCGGGTCGAGATCGAAGCCACCGCCGTGGTGCCGCGCTAGAGCCTTTTCCGTTCCGATGAAATCGGAACGGGGCTCTAGTCTTTTGTTTGACGCGTTTTCTTCACGCGAACTGGTGCCCACGGAGCCTGTCATCGGGCGCGCATTCGCGCGACCCGTTGGCTCGAAAACGCTCTAAAACAAAACCCCGACCGTTGCATAACGATCGGGGTTATCAGTTCTGTAGCTTGAGTTTATTGTTGGTTAGTTCCGGTACGAAGGATCGACCCGGTCGAGCTTACGCAGCAGCGCCGGCCACGCCAGATCGCCGTTGCGGTTCGGCATGTTCGGGCGCGGCCTTACCTTGTCGAACGTCGCCTCAAGAACCTCCTGCGGCGGATAGATCAGCTTGGTGTTGCAGGACAGCGCCATCACCTGGACTTCGCAGGCGCGCTCCATCCGATAGAGCAGGTTGAAGGCGGCGGCGACGGTTCGCCCGACCACGAGCAGTCCGTGGTTGCGCAGGATCATCGCTTCGTGTTCGCCGAGATCCGCGACCAGCCGCTCACGCTCGCCGACATCGTCGGCGATGCCTTCGAAGTCGTGATAGGCGATGTGCAGGAATCGCATCGAGGTCTGCGCCAGCGGCAGCAGCCCGCATTCCATCGCCGAGACCGCCATGCCCGCGGGCGTATGGGTGTGCGCCACGCAATCGATATCGGTCCGGGCCATGTGAATGGCGCTGTGAATGACAAAGCCGGCGGCGTTGACGCCATAGTCCGAGGCATTGAACAGCGTGTTGCCGTCGACATCGATCTTGATCAGGCTCGAGGCGTCGATTTCCTCATAGAGCATTCCATAGGGATTGATCAGGAAGTGATCATGCGTGCCGGGAACGCGGCATGAAATGTGGTTGGCGATCATCTCGGTATAGCCGTACATCGCGGTGAGGCGGTAGGCGGCGGCGAGGTCGACGCGGGTTTGCCATTCTTCGGGGCTCACCTGTTCGCGGACCGATTTGACGACTTTGATGGCGGGAGAGCTGACGGGCGGGGTCATGGCGTTTCTCTGTCGATCTCTGTTGAACGGACCTAGCTTCAGGATAGCGGCAACCTGCGCTGCGCCGCAAGACAGGCGAGGCCGCCATCGCTGCAACGCAGCCATCGCCAATGCGCTGCGGAAAGGCCTATTGGAAGGCTAAATTGGCTAAAATGCCGTCCGGCGAAGGGCCTAAGGCCGCACGGCCGGTGTTTCGATCGGCATCCCCCGGGCCCGCGACATCAAATAGAGCTCGAGTTCGACCAGTTCCGGCGCGCCATAATCATAGGGTTGCGCCCGAACGCCGGCCATGCAGCTGCGCAGCCGCCGCTCCAGCGATCCAAGCGACTGCCATTCCAGCCGATACAGCGGATAACCGGTCGGCTGTCCCTGCGTGATCGCCGATCCCGCCAAATGCTTGTCCCAATTGTCGTCATGGCAGTTGGTGCAGCCGAGATTGAGCTGCCCCTGCCGGTGCATGAACAGGTCGCGGCCTTTGGTGATAAACGGTTCAAGCTGCGGGTCCGCGCCGGTCTCGATCGCGACGCCGCGCGATTGTTCGGCGACAAAGGCGGTGAGCGCCAGCAGTTCGTGGCTTTCGTAAGCGAGCGGCGTCGCCTGCTGATTCCGCACACGACAGAGATTGATGCGCTGTTCCAGATTGACCGGGCGTCCGAGCGCCTGATCGAAGGCCGGGTAACGCGCCGCGACGCCGCGCATGCTGACGCCGGCGTCATGGTGGCAATCGGCACAGGCCTTGCTCAATGCGCCGGCTTTGTCCTTCCACAAGGAAGCGCCGTCCAGCACCGATAGCATGCCGGGATTGGCGGTATCGTCGTTCTGGATGGCCTGGGTTTCCGGCGCCGTGAAGCTGTAACCGGAGCGGCGGGCGCCTTGCGGAATTTCGGTGGCGAGCAGCGGAGCGACGATCCCTGCCGTGACGAGCAGCGCTGCGCCGATTATCGCGGGAATTGATTTCATTCGACGGTGATCAATGCCGAGGCCGATTCGGCAAAGCCGTTATCGCCGATCCAGTCGAAGTCGAATTTGCCGCTCTCGGTCGCGACCGTGAAGAAGGTGATGAACGGATTGGCCGCGATCGCGGGGAACAGATCGGCGCGAAAGATTTCGGCGCCGTTGTAACGGCAACTGAAGCTCGTGATGATGTTGCGTGGTATGAGCTCACCGGTCGCGGTGCGGCGATAGCCGGTCTCCATGATATGCGACATCAGCGTTTTGATCTCGATGATCTCGCCGCGTTTGGCTTTGGCCGGAACGTTGATCAGGGCGGACGCCATCAGATCACCTCGTCGGTGCAGGCGGCCAATGTCACGATGACATCGACGCTGGTCTGCCAGAACGAGCCGTCGGAGAGTTGTGCGATGGCGACGATCTTCTGGCTGTCGGCCAACCGAATGCGGGTCGAGATTTGGCCCCGGCCGGCGCGGGGACCGAGGTAGAAATTGCCGATATTCGGCTGCGGGTTCTTCTCGTTGAAAACGTGAATGCTCTTCACATAATCATCCGGCGTCATCGGGCTCGTCACACTGACGGTCATCGGCACGGTGTTGCCGTTCTCGACCAGCGGCGGAATATCGAGTCTCACTTTGCCAGTCTTCACCACGGCCGCGCCGGTCACGTTGCGGATGGCGGTCGCGAGCATCGCGGGCGTCGCTTCCGCAGGCCGCAGCGTCAGAACCGAAACCGCGCCAAGCGCGGCCGTGCCGCCGGCGAGGCCCAAGAACTGGCTGAAGAACTCGCGGCGTGTGGAAGTGTCCGGTTCGCGCATCGCTGCTTTCTCGTTCAAGCTATCCCGCATGCTATTCCCGCATCCTATTCCCGCAATGTCACGAGATAGGCCACGATATCCTCGATTTGTTCCGCCGACAGGATCGGCTTGCCGCGCCAGGCCGCGCCGACACGATCCAGCCCGTCGACGCGGTAATAGGACGGCATGATCGTTGACGCATTGAGGCGGGATGCATCCACCAGCCGAAGCCGCAATTGACCTGCCGACCAGCGGCTGCCGGTGCCAGCCAGATTGGGCGCGAGATCGCCCTCGAACCTCTGCTCGGGAAATGGGCCATTGTGACAGAGGATGCAAGTGCTGCTGCGCTCGACCACGAGCGCCCGGCCGCGCGCGGCGTCTCCCGGCGTGCCGGTCAGCGACGTCGCAATGCCGTCGCCGATCACGACAAAATTTTGCAGCGTCTGCGCGGCGGCGGCACAAGGCAGTGCGACCGTAGAGGCCGCGATCCAGATACTGCCTGAAAGGATCGTTGATCTAACCAAAGGCGTCCACCGTAATCGTCTTGAACCAGGCTTGCGCCGTATCCGCTTCGCGCTGCCGGACCTCGCGTGGTGCATCGACGGGGCTTGTGACATTTGCCTCGACCTCGACGAATTGGCCATCTTTCGGTTGATAGAGACCGGACAATGAAAAGGCATAACCGGGGGCGACCGTGTTGTAGCAGGCGCCATTGAGCCGCGGCGTCTCAGGGGATTTTCCCGCCATCAGGCTGATGATCGCCGTGGCGCAGGCTTTCGCTTCGGCATTCGCAGCAGATGCGGATTTTGGGATGCCGCCGGCAATACAGGCGTCGCCGATGACGTGGACATCAGGCACGAGCTTTGAAGCGAATGTCACCGGATCGATCGGGCACCAGCCGGTATGATCGGCGGCGCCGGCGATCTCGGCGATACGGCCGGCCTTTTGCGGCGGGATGACGTTGGCGACCTTGGCCGGGTAATTGCCGAAATCGGTGACGATCGTATTGGTCGCGGGATCGACCGACACCACCCGGCCACCTTGCGACAGCGCGATCCGCTCGATCATCCCGGGATACAATTCCTTCCAGGCATTCTCGAACAACCGCTGCTGCGGAAAGGCGTCCTTGGCGTCGAGGATCAGCACCTTGGAGCGCGGCTTGTTCGCTTTCAGGTAATGCGCGATCAGGCTGGCGCGTTCGTACGGCGCCGGCGGACAGCGCGACGGGCTGGCGGGCACCGCGAGCACGACCGTGCCGCCGTCCTCCATGGCTTCGAGCTGCCGCCGCAACAACGCGGTCTGCTCGCCCGCCTTCCAGGCATGGGGCATTTTGGTGGAAGCCGCCTCGTCATAGCCGGGCAATGCGTCGAATCGCAGATCGATACCGGGCGCCAGCACCAGCCGGTCGTAGCCGAGCGTGGTCCCGTCGGCGAGGCCGACTGTGCGGGTGGATGGATCGATCCTGGTTGCGGCTTGCGCGATGACGGTGACGCCTTCGGCGATGATCCTGTCGTAGGTGAATTGCTGGGATTTCAACTCGCGCAATCCGGCGATCACCTCGTTGCTGAACGGGCAGGCCGTGAAAACGCGGTTTGGCTCGATCAGCGTCACCTGCAATGCGGGATCGATCCGTCGCAGCGCCCGTGCGCAGCTTGCGCCGCCGAAGCCGCCGCCGATCACGACAACGCGCGCCGCGGACTGTGCGAACGAGGGCGATGCGAGCGTCAACGCCGCGGCCGCAGCTAAGCCACGAACGACGTTCCTCCGCGTTTGTAGCGCGTTCATCGATAGTCCGGTGCGAGAGAGCGAGCGGCGGCCCTGAGGCCGCCGCTATGGTTTCATCAGGCGAAGGTGATGTTCTGATCCCGCAACGGCACCGAGCGGATTCGCTTGCCGGTCGCGGCGAAATACGCATTCAGCACCGCCGGCGCCGCGACGCAGATGGTCGGCTCGCCGACCCCGCCCCAGAAGCCGCCGCTCGGCATCACGATCGCCTCCACCTTCGGCATTTCGTTGATGCGCATCGAGTTGTAGGTGTCGAAATTGGTCTGCTCGATGGCGCCGTCCTTGACGGTGCAACCGCCATAGAACAAGCCGGTCAGGCCGTAGACAAAGGAGCCGGCGACCTGCCGCTCGATCTGCGCGGGGTTGACGGCATAGCCGGGATCGGTCGCCGCGACGATCCGGAGCACCTTGACCTTGCTGCCGTCGGTCACCGAGATTTCCGCGGCGGCCGCGACATAGCTGCCAAAGCCCATATATTGCGCGAGGCCGCGATAGACCCCTTGCGGCGCCGGCTTGCCCCAGCCGATTTTCTCGGCGACGGCCTCCAGCACCGCAAGATTCTTCGGATGATCCTTCATCAGCTTGCGCCGGAATTCCAGCGGATCCTGACTAACGGCGTGCGCCATCTCATCCATGAAGGATTCCACATAGAGCGCGTTGTGGTTGACGTTCACGCCGCGCCAGAAGCCCGGAATGATGTGCGGGTTGCGCATCGAATGGTCGATCAAGAGATTGGGGACCGAATATCCGAACGTGGCATCGCCCTTGGGCGCGAGACCCTGGAACGTGGAGGGATCCATGCCGTTGATCAGTCCTTCCGGACGCAGCGTGAACTGGATCGACTGACCGGATACCCGCATGTGCAGCGCCGTCAGATTGTTGTCGGCGTCGAAGCCCGCCGTCATCTTGCATTGCGTGATGGGATGATAGCGGCCGTGCGTCATGTCCTCTTCACGGGTCCATAGCAGCTTGATCGGCGTGCCGGGCATCTGCTTGGCGATCAGCACGGCCTGTCGGACATAGTCGGTCTGGCCACGCCGGCCGAAGCCGCCGCCGAGCATCAGCTTATGCACGTCGCATTTGTCGGCGGGCAACTCGGAGGCTTCCAGCACCGCGGCAAAGGCGGCCTCGCCATTCTGCGTGCCGCACCACACTTCGCATTTGTCCTGCGTATAAAGCGCGGTGGCGTTCAGCGGCTCCATCGCGGCGTGGTTCTGGTAGGGGTAGCTGTAAACCGCCTCGACCTTCTTCACCGCACCGGCGAGCGCGGTGTTCACGTCGCCATTGGAATTGCCGACATAGGCCTGACCGCCCTCAAGTCCTTCCGACAGCCATTTGGCAATCGAAGCGCTGGAGACCTTGGCATTCTCGCCCTCGTCCCAGACGATTGGCAGCGCATCGAGCGCGGTCTTGGCGTGCCAGAACGTATCGGCGACGACGGCAACCGCGGTGTCGCCGACTTTCACCACCTTCTTCACGCCCTTCATGCCCGCGATCTTGGCTTCGTCGTAGCTTTTCAGTCTGCCGCCGGTGACCGGGCAGTCCTTGATCGCGGCATTGAGCATCCCCGGCAATTTGACATCGATGCCGTAGACGGTCTTGCCGACAACCTTGTCGGGCGTGTCGAGACGCTTCAGCCCCTTGCCGGCGAGCTTCCAGTCCTTGGGGTCCTTTAGCTTGACGTCGGCCGGCGGCGTCAGTTTTGCGGCGGCTTCGGCCACCTTGCCGAACGTCGTGGTCTTGCCCGACGGCTGATGCGTGATGACGCTGTTGGCGGCGATGCATTCGGCAGCCGGTACCTTCCACTCATTGGCCGCGGCTTCGATCAGCATCACGCGCGCGGCGGCGCCGCCCTTGCGCACGTAATCCTGCGAGGTCCGGATGCCACGGCTGCCGCCGGTGGAGAAATCACCCCAGACACGCTTGCGGGCGACATTCTGTCCAGGCGAGGGGAACTCGGTGGTGACCTTCGACCAGTCGCATTCGAGCTCTTCGGCGACCAGTTGAGCCAGACCCGTCAGCGTACCCTGGCCCATTTCCGATCGTGCGATACGGATCACGACGGTATCGTCGGGCTGGATCACCACCCAGGCATTTACTTCCGGCGAACCGTCGGCCGCGCGTACTGCGGCGGGCCCGCCAAAGGGAATGTCGAGGCCGAGCGCGAGGCCGCTTCCGACCGCGGCGGTGCCGATGACGAAGGCGCGGCGATTCATGGTCGGCAGGTTGAGTTTTGGCATGTGATTCATGGCTGTCCCCTCACGCGTTCGCGGCAGCGTGAATCGCCTCGCGGACCTGCTGGAAGGTCCCGCAACGGCAGATGTTGGTGATGGCGTCGTCGATGTCCTGGTCGGTCGGCTTTGGTTTGTCCTTGAGCAGCGCCGCCACCGCCATGATCATCCCGCTCTGGCAATAGCCACATTGGGGAACGTCGTTATTGATCCAGGCCTGCTGCACCTTGTGCAGGGCGCCGTTGCCGGCGAGGCCTTCGATCGTGGTGATCTGCTTGCCGACGGCGTCGCTGACCATTACGCCGCAGGAGCGCATTGCCTCGCCGTCGATATGAACGGTACAGGCGCCGCATTGCGCAATGCCGCAGCCGTATTTGGTGCCGGTCAGACCGGCATTCTCCCGGATTGCCCACAAGAGCGGCGTATCCGCTTCGACATCGATATCGATCGATTTGCCATTGATAGTGAGGTTTGCCATCGCGTTCCCCTGATTGGTTCAATCCATCGATTGAACTGCAGGGGATGTCTGGACTGAAAACTGGAATAGTTCAAATCAAGATTCTGCGCGCCCGCGAGGGAAGATAATTCGCCGCGCGGTGTTGCGGTGCGGGGATTATTTTCGATAGCTGCAGTGCATTATCGCGAGACCGCCAGGCGCAGGAAGCTCATCACGCTTCCCACCACGGCAAATCCGGCGCCGAGCGCCAGTGCGAGCGCAGCACCCTGGTGGCCGGCGAGGCTGAAGCACAATGCCGCCAGCGCCGCGCCGATGGTTTGGCCGGTCAGGCGCGCGGTCGCCACGATGCCGCTCGCGCTGCCGCTGCGGCCGGGCGGGGCGCTCGACATCAGGCTTCTCATGTTGGGTGTCTGGAAGAAGCCGAAGCCCATCCCGCAGATCATCATGCGCCAGACGATATTGGCGACGCCGGGGCTTGCAGGAAGCATCGCCAGCAGCGCCATTCCAATAGCCAGCAGTGCCAACCCAAGGCCGCCGAGAATTCCGGCGGGGTAGCGATCGGACAGCCGTCCGCCAATCGGCGCCATGATGGCCACCACGAGCGGCCAGGGCGTCATGAAAAACCCGGTCTCGACCTGAGAGCGCAGCAGCACGTCCTCGAAGTAGAACGGCAAGGATACGAAGGCCAGGCCCTGCACCGCGAACGAGCACACGGCGGTCGCCGTGGAGAGCGCGAACACCGGTCGCCGGAAAAGATCGATGGGCAGCATCGGCGCCGGGTGATCGGCATGCCGGCGGGTCAGAATCCAGCCCAACAGCAACGCGCCGACCACCTCGGCCGCGACCAGCGGCGGCGGTGCGTTGTGGCCCGCACTGCCGATCCCGATGACGAACAGGCCGAGGCAGCCCGCGGCCAGCATTGCGCCGAAAAAATCGAACGCATGCACCGCCCGCGGCGTAGGCGGCAAGGTCTTCCAGCCGATCAGCATCGCGATCACGCCGAACGGCAGATTGATCGCGAACAACCAGGGCCAATGGCCGACGGCCAAGATGCCGGAGGCGATGGTGGGTCCGAGCGTGAATGCGGTGGCAACCACCAGCGCATTATGGCCGAATCCCCGGCCCAGCATCCGGCTTGGATAGACGAAACGAACCAGTGCCGTGTTCACGCTCATGATGCCGCTGGCACCCAATCCCTGCAGCGTCCGGGCGACCAGCAGGCTGTCCAGCGACCACGCCATGGCGCAACCCAGCGACGCCAATGTGAACAGCAGCAGGCCGCCGAGATAGATGCGCTCATGGCCGACGATTTCGCCGAGCGCGCCAAGCGGCAGCAGCGTTGCGACCAGCGCGATTTGATAGACGTTGACCACCCAGATCACGTCGGCAGGGCTGACATGAAGGTCGACGGCGATCGCGGGCAGGGCAATGTTGGCGATCGCGGTGTCCAGCGAGGCCATCGTCAGCGCGGTGAAGATCGCCGCGATGGCCCATCGCCGGCGTTCCCAGGGCAAGCCGTCCATGACCGGTCCGGAAGGCGGCTTGGCGGTGGTGACGTCGGTGGGCATATCGTCAAGTTCTCCGGACCAGATGGCGATGGCGCCACGAGCCGCAGGTACACCAGAAAAGCGGCGGCCCCCAGCCGTGCTGTTGCATGATGCGTATGCGATCTACCGGCCGGGCCTGGGCCATTTCGGCCCGAGATTCTGCCAGCTTTCCGTCCCCGGCGCTATCGACTAGAGCGTTTTCGAGCGAAGTGGGCACCGGTTCGCGTGAAGAAAACGCGTCAAAAAAAAAAGACCAGAGCCCCGTTCCGATTCCATCGGAACGGAAAAGGCTCTAGGTTTGGCAGGCACGGCAGCCGCGAACCCCAAAAAGACGGCTGGTGGCAAGACGAAGTGAGGGAGTGCGACAATGACCGAGACTGGCGCCAGCGAAACACCCAAGGAAATATCAAAGGAATTGCCAAAGGACGCTTCGGCGTCGGTGGTCGCCCGGCACGCCGCGACGCTGAAGGTATTGCCGTTCTCCGACACGCGCGATTTTGACGAGGCCTCGCGCGGCTTTCTCGGCACGCTGGAGCATGCGCGGGTCGCCACGGCGCAGGGCAGGGTGGTCTGGAGTCTCGAGCCTTACGGCTTTCTCGCCGATGCCGACGCACCTGCGACCGTGGACCCGAGCCTGTGGCGGCAATCGCGTCTCAACATGAATCATGGATTGTTCGAGGTGGTGCCGGGCGTCTACCAGATCCGCGGGCTCGACATTGCCAATATGACGCTGATCGAGGGCGACCGTGGCGTGATCGTGGTGGATACGCTGACCTCGATCGAAGGCGCGCGTGCTGCGATGGAGCTCTATTTCCAGCACCGCGGCAGGAAGCCGGTCGCCGCCGTGATCTTCACCCACACCCATACCGACCACTGGGGCGGCGCGCGCGGTGTGCTCGATGACGAAACGCTCGCCAATGGCAGCGTTCAGATCATCGCGCCCAATCTGTTCATGGAGCACGCGGTTTCGGAAAACATCATCGCGGGCCCCGCGATGCTGCGCCGCGCGCAATATCAGTTCGGGCCGTTGCTGGCCAAGGGCCCGCGCGGGCAGGTCGATTGCGGACTCGGCAAATCCATGGCGGCGGGCTCGGTGGCGCTGTTGCGTCCGACCGATCTGATCATGGCGACCGGCGATACGCGCGTGATCGACGGGCTCGAATTCGAATTCCAGATGGCGCCGAACTCCGAGGCGCCGGCGGAAATGCATTTCTTCATTCCGCGCTACAAACTGCTCAATCTCGCGGAAAACTGCACGCATAATTTCCACAATCTGCTGCCGTTCCGCGGCGCCGATGTGCGCGATGCGCTGGCCTGGTCGAAATATCTCGGCGAAGCCCTGCAGATGTGGGGCGGCAAGGCGGACGCGATGTGCGGCCAGCACCATTGGCCGGTGTGGGGCGATGAGCGCATCGACAGCATGATTCGCCAGCAGCGCGATCTCTATAAATTCGCCCATGACCAGACCATCCGGCTGATGAACCATGGGCTGACCGCATCCGAAATCGCCGAAACGATCCAACTGCCGGCGAGCCTCGAAGGCGCTTGGCACGGCCGCGGCTATTACGGCCATATCCGGCACAATGTGAAGGCGATCTATCAGAAATATCTCGGCTGGTATGACGCCAACCCGGTCAATCTCGATCCGCTGCCGCCGGTCGAGTCCGGCAAGAAATATGTCGAATACATGGGCGGCGCGGACGCGATCCTCGATCGCGCCGCGAAGGATTTCGCCAAGGGTGAATTTCGGTTCGTGGCGCAGGCGCTGAGCCATCTGGTGTTCGCGCAGCCGGATCATCCGCGCGCCCGCGCGATGCTGGCCGATACCCTGGAGCAGCTGGGTTACAGCGCCGAGAGCGCGACCTGGCGCAACGCCTATCTGTTTGGCGCGCAGGAGTTGCGGCTCGGCATGCCGAAGGTGCCGCCGCGTCCGCCGATGCCGCGCGAAACGCTGGCCGCCCTGCGCACCGAACAATTATGGGACGTGCTTGGCGTCAGGCTCAACGGCCCCAAGGCCGAAGGCAAGCGCATCGTGCTGAACTGGAATTTTACCGACACCAGCGAGAGCTTCGTGCTCAATCTCGAAAACAGTGCGCTGACCTATGTCGCGGGCGCGCAAGCGGCCACGGCCGATGCCGGCTTCACACTGGCGCGGGGCACCCTCGACGAAGTGATTGCAAAATTGACGTCGTTCCCGGAAGCGGTCGCCGCCGGCAAGATAAAATTCACCGGCAATCCGATGCGGCTCAATGAATTGATGGCGCTGATGGATGAATTTCCACGAATGTTCGAGATCGTCGAGCCGAAGCGGGCGGCGGTGAGCTAGGGGTCGGCCTATCGACCGTCATTGCGAGCGTAGCGAAGCAATCCAGGGCCGCGATACGAACGCCCCTGGATTGCTTCGTCGCTACGCTCCTCGCAATGACGGATAAATCTCAAATCCCCAGATACGCCGCCTGCACCTGCTTGTTGTTGGCGAGTTCGGCGCTGGTGCCGTGCATGATGACGTTGCCGCTTTCCAGCACATAAGCGCGCTGCACCAGCGACAACGCACGGCTGACGTTCTGCTCCACCAGCAGGATCGCGGTGCCCATCTTGTGGATCTCGCCGATCTTCTCGAAGGTCACGTCGGTCATCACGGGGGCGAGGCCCAGCGAGGGTTCGTCCAGCATCAACAACCGCGGCTTGAGCATCAGGCCGCGGCCGACCGCGAGCATTTGCTGCTCGCCGCCGCTCATGGTGCCCGCGAGCTGCTTCTTGCGGTCGGCCAGTCGCGGAAAGATGCCGTACACCAGTTCGAGCGTGCGGCGGCGTTCAGCCTTGGCCCTCGGCACATAGGAGCCGATCTCGAGATTTTCCTGCACGGTCATCTCGGGAAACACCTGACGCCCCTCCGGCACATGGGCGATGCCCAGCTCCGGAATCCGGTGCGGCGGCAATGTCGAAAGATCGACGCCGGCAAAGCGGATGCGGCCCGAGGTCATTTTCACCAGGCTCGAGATCGCGCGCAGGGTCGTGCTTTTGCCGGCGCCATTAGCGCCCAGCAGTCCGACCGCTTCGCCTTCGCCGATCGTGATGCTGACGTCGTGGATGGCGGGAACCGAGCCGTAGCTGGCGCTGACACCGGACAATTCGAGCACTAATGTTCTCCCGCCGCCGGTGGGTGCACGTAGGAACCGAGATAGGCGCGGACCACTTCCGGATTTTCCACGATCTCCTTCGGCGTCCCTTCCGCGATCTTCTGGCCGTGATCGAGCACCACGATGTGGCGCGCGACCGCCATGATGGCCCGCATCACATGCTCGACGATCACGATGGTCAGTCCGCGTTGCGACAGTTTTCCGATCAGGCCGACCGCCTGGTCGATTTCGGCGGGGTTCAGCCCGGCCATCACTTCATCGAGCAGCAGGAGCCGGGGCTGCGTCGCCAGCGCGCGCGCCATTTCAAGCCGCCGCTGGTCGATGGTGGTGAGGTCCTTGGCGGGGGTCTGTTCCCGAGCCGAGAGCCCGACGAACTCGATCACTTCGCGCGCCTTCTCGCGCGCCACCGCGGCGTGCTTGTCGCGCAGGAACGCGCCGGTCATGACGTTGGCGAGCACCGTCATCGCGCCAAACGGCTTTGCGACCTGAAACGTCCGCGCGACGCCATGCGCGCAGATATCATGCGGCCGCAGGCCCACGATCTCGCGCCCATAGGCCAACACCGACCCGGAATCCGGCCGATGAAAGCCGGTGATCAAATGAAAGCTCGTGGTCTTGCCGGCGCCATTGGGGCCGATCAGCGCCACGGTTTCGTTCTCCTTGATGGTAAAGCTGACATCCTGCACGGCGCGCAGCCCGCCGAAGCGTTTGCTCAGTCCGCGAACCACCAGCGCGTCTGTCATGGCGATACCCCTAGGCCCGCACTGGGCGGCGACGCAGATAACGCTGATAGGCTTCGCCTACGATTCCGATCAGGCCGGTCGGTCGCCACAGAATGACCGCCATCAGGATCAGGCTGTACACCGTTAATTGCAGGCCGCCGATCGAGCTGCCGAGCCAACTCTGCAACAACGTCGATGTGGTTTCCAAAAGAACCGTGCCGATCACCGGGCCCCACAACGTACCGATGCCGCCGACGATCGACACCAATGCGGCCTCGATCGAGATGTTGAAACTGAACGCGGTCGCGGGATCGATGAAGTAGATGTATTGGGTATAGAACGTCCCGGCCAGCGCGGTCAGAAAGGCGCTGATCATGTAGATGTTGCGCTTGATGCTGGGCGCGTTGACGCCGATCGCTTCTGCTGCGTCTTCATCCTCGCCGATCGCGACCAGATAATAGCCGATCCAGGAGTTTTCGATTGTATAGGTGACCGCAAGTCCGATCGCGAGCAGGCCAAGCACGACATAGTAATAGGCCGACTTGGCCTCGAACTGCATCATCAGCGGGGCGTTGCCGAGGTTGGGAATCGTGGTGCCTTCGGCGCCCCAGGCGAAATCGCGGAATTTCAGGAAGATCAGCATCAAGGCCTGAGCGGTCGCGATGGTGGCGATCGTAAAGTAGGGGCCGCGCAGCCGGAAGCACAGCCAGCCGATCGGCAGGCTCGCCAGCATCGCGACCACGCCGCCGGCGACCATCCCGATCCAGGGCGAGATACCGAAATCCACCTGCATGATGGTCGAGGTGTAGGCACCGAGTCCGAAATACGCCGCGTGCCCCAGTGAAAGCTGCTTGGCGTAGCCGCCCATCAGGTTCCAGGCGACGCCGAGGAACGAGAACAGCAGGATCCTGATCAATATGTTGATCGCAAACGAGCTGGTCACCAGCAGCGGCAAGGCCAGGGCAATCGCCGCCAGTGCGGCGATCGACAGCACGCTCCATTTGTTGGTCTTGTCCATCACCGCGCCCTTCCGCCGCCAAGGCCGTTCGGCTTGAAAGCCAGCGTCAGCAACAGCATCGCGAACACCACGAGCAATCCGGAATCGGCGCCGACATATTGGATGCCGAGCGACTCGGCAATGCCCATCATCAGGCTCGCGATCAGGGCGCCCATGACGTTGCCGAGCGTTCCCAGCACCACCGCGACAAAGGCCATCAGCACGAACACCTGCCCCACGAAAGGGTAGGCCGAGTAGAACGGCATCAATAGCGAACCGGCGGCGCCGGCCAGCGCCAGCGCGATGCCGAGCGCGACGCAGAACACGCGGTTGGGATTGATGCCCATCAAGGTCGCGACGTCGCGGTTTTGCGAGGCAGCGCGCATCGCCTTGCCGAGGTCGGTGGTATGCAGGAATACCCAGAGCGCGCCGCTCAGGAACATCGCGACGACAAAGGCGATCAGTTTTGCAACGGGGATGTAGAGGCCGCCGAGGTGGAAGGCTTCATCGGAATAGGAGGTGTGAACCGTGCGATAATTGGCGGTGAACAGCATCAGCGCCAGGTTCAGCAGCAACAGCGACAGCGCGAAGGTCAGGAAGATCTGCGGCATGTCGTTTGGCCCCAGCACCCGGCGGATCAGGAAATGCTGGATCAAGACGCCTGCGACGAACAGCACCGGCATCGTGATGACCAGCGAGGCAATGGGATCGATGCCGAATTGGGTCGAAAGATAGAAGCTGAGGTACATCCCGATCATCACGAATTCGCCCTGGGCGAAATTGACGATCTTGACCACGCCAAAAATAAGCGTCACGCCGATGCTGACGAGCGCATAGATACCGCCGATGAGCAGGCCGTTGATGACGGCCTGGGCCACTGTCTCCAACATCTGATGCGACCGCGTCTTGGAGCATGATCCGGAAAAGCGGGTACCGGTTTTCCGAAAAGATCATGCTAGATAAAGGAATAGAGCGGGATGACGAATGTCATCGCGCTCTAGGTTTTCAATAGCGGCGCGCGCTTGTCTTCGTCGGGGAAGACGCTGGCGAGATCGCCGTTCTGCCACTGCACCCCGACCGGATGGCCAAAGATGTTCTTGCCGTCAGGGCCGAATTTCACCTTGCCGCCCGGCGCCATCGCCGCATAGCCGGAGGAGACATCGAGCGTCGACAGCGCCGCGCGAACCTTCTGCGGGTCGGCGGAGCCCGCGCGCTCCAGCGCGTCCGCGATCATGAAGGTCTGCGCGACCAGGCCGCCGGCATATTCGAATAGAAAATCGCCGGTGCGTTTCTTGTACTCGGCATTCACCTTCTGCGCGTCGTCGCTCATGTCATGGTTCCAGTGCGCCACGCCCTGGAGGCCTTCGGCGAGCTTGCCGACGTTTTTATAGAAATCAGGAATGACAAAACCGCCCGAGCCGCCGTTGATCGCGACGTTGAGACCAACCTGCTTGACGGTCCGCACGATCAGAATGAGATCGTTGAGATAGGAGACCGAAAACAGCGCGTTGGCGCCCGACGCCTTGACTTTGTTGATCAGCGGGCTGGCGTCGGTGAAGCCGGCCGAGTAGGGCTCGAACATCACGATTTCGACGCCTTCGGCCGGCGCCAATTCCTTCAGGCCGTTCGAGGTCGAGGTGCCGAACGCGGTATTCTCGAAGATCACCGCGACCTTCGGCTTGTCGCCGACAAGCTTGGCCATTTGCAGCTGCGCCTTGGCGAATTGCGAGGCGCGGGCGAACGGCGTGAAGGTGTAGTTGCGTCCCTTGTTGAGCTGGTCGGAACTGGAGCCGGTGATGATCGGCACCTTCGCGCGCTCGCACACTTCGCTCGCGATCAAGGTCAGCGCGCTGGCGAAGCAGCCGTGGATCGCCGACAATTTGTTTTCGGTGATCAACCGGTCGGTCTCGGTCCGCGTCACCGTGGTGTCGCTCTGGACGTCGGAAAGAATGAGATTGAGTCGGGCGCCACCGAGCGATTTGATGCCGCCGGCCTCGTTGACCATCTCGACCGCGAGCTTGGCGGCCGCGACGCAGCCGACGCCGATCTGCGCCATGCCGCCGGTGGTCGGATAAAGCGCGCCGATATTGACCGGATCGGCGGCCCATCCGCGCAACGGCACCGCGCCGAATGCGCCGGCGGCGACCGCACTGCCTGCCTTGATGAGGAATTTACGGCGGCTTTGCCGCTTCGACAGAATTTGACCGGTGCCGTTTGGATTGCTGAAGACAGATGGATTGCTGAAGACGGATTGCCGGCGATCTCTTGTCATGTCGTCTCCCCCTTGTGCGATGCGGCACGGATTTGGTCCGCCTCGGCCGCTCGTGCTTGTTCTTCGGGCGGGATGCTAACCGCGTTGAATATTGTTTACAATATAGTTTTCAATATTATCATCGCCGGGAAAATATCGCTCCCGGTCCGCTGGCTGTACCGGGGGAGACATCATCTTCCAATCGGGAAAAATATGGCCGGAAAGCCGCTCAAGCGGGCGACCGCACGGATATCGAAATTAGCTCCCGTGCTGGAAGCGCCGGCCCGTGAGCCTTCCGCCGCCATGCTCATTGCAAAACGGATCGAGGAGGACATCGTTCTTGGACGGCGTCAGCCGAGGGAGCGCCTGATCGAGCAGGATCTCTGCGATTTATTTCAAACCCACCGCGGCGACGTGCGGCTGGCGCTATTCGAGCTCGAGAAAAAGGGCTTGGTCGAACGCATCCCCAACCGTGGCGCCATGGTGCGCGGACTGACGCCGCTCGAGGTGAGGGAAATCTACGCGGTGCGCGAAGAGCTGGAGGTGATGGCGGTCCGCATCATTGCGTTTCCGGTGGCGCCTTCGGAAATCAACCGGCTGGAACAATTGCAGCGGCAGCATAGTGCTGCGGTTGCCAAAGGCGATCTGCTGACGGTGTTCTACAGCAACCTCCGCTTTCACCAGATCTTGTTCGGCCTGTGCGGCAATGCCTGCCTGATCGAGACCATCGATTTCCTGGCACAGAAGGTCCATGGCATTCGCTCTTACGCCCACGCCTTTCCGCAGTCGCTCGACCGTGCCCGCCGCGATCATCTGGATATGATCAAGGCCTTGCGCGGCTCGCGCCGGGACGCGCTGATCGCGCTGACCCGGCGTCATCTCGAGCCGTCGCCGCAGGCCTACATCAAGGCCTATGAACGCCGCTTCGGCACGGCCGTATTGGCGTCCACCGACTGATCCGGCTTACTCCGCGCTGCTCACCAGTTTGATGCGCGGCTGGGCTGCTTCCATCAGGCCGCGATAGGCGGCGAGATAGTCGAGCGCCATGCGGCGCGCCGTGAAGCGCTTCTCGAACTGGCCGCGTACGGCCGTGCGATCCAGGGTGCCAAGCCGGCCGACCGCGTTAACGGCGCTGATTTCGTCTTCGACGATGAATCCGGTCAGGCCTTCATCGATGATCTCCGGCACCGATCCCCTGTTGAAGGCGATCACAGGCGTACCGCAGGCCATCGATTCGATCATGACCAGCCCGAACGGCTCCGGCCAGTCGATCGGCAGCAGCAGCCCGATCGCGCCGCTGAGAAATTCGGATTTTTCGTGATCGCCGATCTCGCCGATATATTCGATCAGCGGATGATCCATCAGCGGCTTGATCAGCTCGTCGTAATAGTCCTGGTCGGCGCGGTCGACCTTGGCGGCGATCTTCAGCGGGATGCCGCACCGGATCGCGATCTTGATGGCGCGGTCGACGCCCTTTTCCGGTGCGATCCGGCCCAGCACCGCGAGATATCCCGGCGTTGCTTTCTGCGGCATCAACAATTTTTCCGGCAGGCCATGATAGATGGTGCGGGTCCAATTGGCTTGCGGCACCGGCCGGCGCTGGGCGTTCGAGATCGAAATCACCGGAATGTCGGAGAATGTCGTGAATACCGGCTGGTGCTCGGGAAGATCGAGCCGGCCGTGCAGGGTGGTCAGAAAGGGCGTCGGCTGCCGGGAGAACAGCGACCACGGGTAATAGTCCAGATGGAAATGCAGGAAGTCGAATTCCTCGTCGTCGCATTTCCGCCGCACCCGCTCCAGCATCACCATGTGAAGCGCGTTCGGATCGCGCACCGAGCCATCGAGGCGCAGGGCCTTGGGCCACGTCGCATCGAGTTTCGCTGAGGTCTGGGAATCACCGCTGGCGAACAGCGTGACGTCGTTTCCCAATGCGACAAGTTCCTCGGTCAGCCAGTGTACCACCCGTTCGGTTCCGCCATACAATTTGGGTGGAACAGCCTCCGTCAGCGGAGCAACCTGCGCGATGCGCATTTTATCAGTCTCCTGTTTGTGATCGTGGATGAAGAAAAGTTCCTGTGATGAGCGGCACCGGCATGCCGAGACGGGAACGTTCTCGCATCTGCGAAGTTCCCCTCATGCAGCGTACTTCTTGCACATCGCGTTTGTTCCACATCGCAGTTCGTCCACATCACGGTCTTGCTGATGCCATCTGGTCCGATCAGTTTGTTTGTTGCGCGCCATTGCTGCAAAATTGTTGCGCAGGGATGGCGTCGGGACGGGAACCGCCTCAATTGGTCCAGCGTTCAACTAAACGGCGCGCATCCAGCTAAAATCTTCCCCTCCAAGAGGTTTGCAATCACATGGACAGTCTCTCAGGATATGCGCACCGTCCGTTTCCCTTTGTGCTGCGCTATCTTCGCCAGCGTCCTGCATCGCATGTGATCATTCTGACTGCGGTTGTCGCAGCGGTCGCCTGTTCGGTAGGCACCCAATATGGCGTCAAGAACATTGTCGACAGTCTGTCGGCGGGTCCTGCGCATTCGGGTGGCGTATGGCTGGCATTCATTTTCCTCATGTCGCTGATCGCCGCCGATAACTTTCTGTGGCGGATCGCGAGCTGGACCGCGAGCTACACCTTTGTCGGCGTGACCGGCGATCTCCGCCGCGACATCTTTCGTCATCTGACCGGGCATGCGCCGAGTTATTTTTCCGACCGGCTGCCGGGCATGCTGACGAGCCGCATTACCGCGACGTCGAACGCGGTCTTCACGGTCGAGAACATGTTCGTGTGGAACGTGCTGCCGCCGTGCATGGCGACCGTTTCCGCGATCGCATTGATTGGAACCGTGAGCCCCTACATGGCTGGCGGCCTGATCGTGATCGCTGGCGCGATGGTCATCGCCATGTTCTATCTGGCGGCGGCCGGCAGGCCGCTGCACGACGACTTCGCCAACAAGGCCGCCGCGGTCGATGGCGAGATGGTGGACGTCATCAACAATATGCCGCTGGTGCGCGCGTTCTGCGGCCTCAGCTTCGAGCATGACCGGTTCGATGCGACCGTGAACCGGGAAACCACCGCGCGTGGCCGCAGCCTGCGTTATCTCGAAAAGCTTCGGCTGTTGCACGCCGGCGTTACCGTGGTGCTGACCATCGGGTTGTTGGCCTGGGCCATCGTGCTTTGGCAGCGCGGTGCTGCGACCACGGGCGACGTCGTACTGGTCTGCACGCTGGGACTTTCCATTCTGAGCGCGACGCGCGATCTCGCCGTGGCGCTGGTCGATGTCACCCAGCATGTGGCGCGGCTGACCGAGGCCATTGCGACGCTGCTGCTGCCGCATGAACTGAAGGATCATCCCGAGGCCGAACCGCTGGTGAAGGCGGGCGCCGCGATTACTTTCAACAACGTCGGATTTCGTTATCCCGGCGGCCTGAAAGTGTTCGAGCGCTTCAGCCTGCGCCTGCAAGCGGGGCAGCGGGTCGGGCTGGTCGGTCAGTCCGGTGGCGGCAAATCGAGCCTGTTCGTGCTGTTACAACGGTTCTACGATGCGCAATCCGGCAGCATCACGATCGACGGCCAGGATATTTCACGCGTTACCCAGCAAAGCCTACGTGAGGCGATCTCGGTGGTGCCACAGGATATCTCGATGTTTCATCGCTCGATCATGGAAAATATCCGCTACGGCCGGCCGACCGCGACCGACGATGAAGTGCTGCGCGCCGCGATTTCGGCCCGTTGCGATTTCGTCGAGACGCTGCCCGAAGGACTGGCGACCATGGTTGGCGACCGCGGCGTCAAGTTGTCGGGGGGCCAGCGCCAGCGCATCGCGATTGCGCGCGCCTTCCTGAAGGATGCGCCGATCCTGCTGCTCGATGAAGCCACCGCCGCGCTCGACAGCGAATCCGAAGAGGCGATCCGCGAGGCGCTGAGCCGGCTGATGCGCGGGCGCACCGTGATCGCGATTGCGCACCGGCTTGCAACCTTGCGCAATTTCGACCGGGTGGTGATGTTGAGGGCCGGCAAGATCATCGAGGACGGACCGCCGGATCGCCTGATGCAGGGCGAGGGACCGTATCGCGAGCTGGTGACGCAGGAAATGAGCCGCCTGGCAACCCATGCGGCCTGATCCGCGGTGGCAGCGTTGCGCCAAAGTGCGCAATCGCAAGGCAGTGGGGAAACCGCGCGAGGTCAAATGCCAGCCGAAGTCGTAGCTCAAATCGCAACAGCCCGGACCGTCGAACTGGTTCAGGAACAGCCGTTCTACATCCCGATGACCGGGCCCGCGGCGCGGCCGCGGCGCTCGCTCAAGCATGATGACACATTCATCGTGCTGGACAGTCATGGCGACATCGGCGCTTCCGCCGGCGGGCCTGACGGCCTGTTCAACGCCGACACGAGGTATCTTGCCCGGCTCGAGCTGGCGCTGGATGACGTGCAGCCGCTGCTGCTCGGCTCGAATTTGCGCGACGACAATTCGTCATTGACGGTCGACCTCACCAATCCCGACATCTATCAAGACGGCCGGATCGTGCTGCAAAAGGATATGCTGCACATCGTCCGCACCATCTTTTTGTGGCGCGGAACGGCCTATCAGCGCATCGGCCTGCAGAATCACGGCGAGAACAACGCCAGCTTCGATTTGACCCTGCAATTCGATAATGATTTCGCGGATTTGTTCGAAGTGCGCGGCGAAAAGCGGCCGCACCGGGGTATCGGCTCCAGCAAGCAGTTGGGGCCGGCCGATGTGCGGCTCGACTATCAGGGACTTGACCATACGTCCCGCAGCACAATGCTGCACTTCGATCCCAAGCCGAGCCGCCTGAGCGCGAATACCGCGACCTATCATTTCGAGCTGGGCCCGCAACAGACCAGCTCATTGTTTGTCGCGGTGTCCTGCAACAAGCCGGTGGGTGCCAAGCCAGTCCCGTTCTTTCGCGGATTGCTGGCGCATCGCCGCGAAATGCGGCAGTCGACCGCGGGCGCGACCAGTATCGAAACCTCGAACAGTATTTTCAACGAGGTGCTGTGCCAGTCGATGGCCGACCTCAATATGCTGATGACGGATACCCCGCAGGGCCGCTACCCCTATGCCGGCATTCCCTGGTACTCGACGACATTCGGCCGCGACGGGCTGATCACCGCGCTGCAGATGCTGTGGATCGATCCACGCGTCGCCCGCGGCGTGCTCAAGCGGCTGGCTTTCTATCAGGCCAAGGCGGTCGATCCGCTGGCTGACGCGCAGCCCGGAAAAATCCTGCATGAAATGCGCGGCGGCGAGATGGCCGCGCTGCGCGAGGTGCCGTTCGCGCAATATTACGGCAGTGTCGATTCGACGCCGCTGTTCGTGCTGCTGGCAGGGCTTTATGTCGAGCGCACCAATGACGAGGAAACGCTCGCCGAGCTGTGGCCGGCGATCGAGGCGGGGCTGCGCTGGATCGATGGTGCGGGCGATCCCGACGGCGACGGTTTCATCGAATATCAACGCGCTTCCGAGCAAGGGCTCGCCAATCAAGGCTGGAAGGATTCCTTTGACGCGATCTTTCACGCCGATGGCAGCCTGGCCGAAGGCTATATCGCGCTGGCCGAAGTCCAGGGCTATGTGTTCGCCGGCAAACAACTCGCCGCGCGCTGCGCGGCGCGCCTCGGCAAGAAAGACCAGGCCAAAAAGCTCGAAGCCGAAGCGCGGCAGTTGGCCGAGCGGTTCGAGGACGCGTTCTGGTGCGAGGAACTCGGCAGCTATGCGCTGGCGCTCGACGGCAAGAAGCAGCCGTGCAAGGTGCGCACCTCGAATGCCGGACAATTGCTGTTCAGTGGCATTGTCAGCGAGGAGCGCGCGCGGATGGTCGCCGCCGATCTGATGCGGCCGCATTTCTTCAGCGGTTGGGGCATTCGCACGGTGGCGCGCGGCGAGGCCCGCTACAATCCGATGTCCTATCACGACGGTTCGATCTGGCCGCACGACAATGCGCTGATCGCATTGGGTCTGGCGCGTTACGGCCTTAAACATTCGGTCGCGCATTTGTTCAGCGCGCTGTTCGACGCCGCCGCCTATATGGATCTGCGGCGGTTGCCTGAATTGTTCTGTGGCTTCCGGCGCGAGAAGGGGCGGGGACCGACGCTCTACCCGGTCGCCTGCGCGCCGCAGGCCTGGGCCAGCGCGACGCCGTTCACGCTGTTGGAGGCGGCCCTCGGTCTGGAATTCGATGCACTGCATGGCGAAATCAGGCTGCGCAACCCGCGCCTGCCGCCGTTTCTCAACGACGTGGTGTTGCGTGATTTGCAGCTTGGTCCTTCAAGCGTCGATCTTCGGGTGCGTCGCCACGGCGACGATGTTTCGCTGGAAGTATTGCGCACGCGCGGCCAGATCCGGGTGTCGATCGTTCTGGCGCACTGAAAGCGGCTCTTGGTCAAAGGAGACCCTATGCGCGTGAAAAGCCTGTTTGCGTCCGTGATGATCACGTCCCTGACATTTGCGACGGCTTGGGCCGCCGACGAGGCTGTGCCGCCGCCGCCGGCTGCCGGGGCTCCGTCGGAACTGACGCCCACGCCGGCGCCAACACCCACGCCGCTGGCTGTACCCAAGGAAGCTTCGAAACCAAAGGAGCCGCCGAAAGAGGCTCCGCCGGCTTCGGTTACCATCCTGAGCGCAAGGGAAGTGCATGGCGTGCTGGGGCGGGACATCCGCAGCGCGGCCAATGAGGATATGGGAAAAATCATCGACGTGATCGTCGATCGGAGCGGCGCGGTGCGCGCGGCGGTAATCGATTTCGGCGGCTTTCTCGGCGTCGGCAGCCGAAAGATCGTCGTCGACTGGAACGCGTTGCGGTTCGGCCGTGTTGCCGACAAGACCGACAGCGTCTCGCTCGAATTGACCAAGGACCAGGTCAAGGCCGCCCCCGAATACAAGGAAGATGCGCCGGTCGTGGTGCTGGGAGCTACCGGAAGCCTGGAGCCGCTGCAATTTGACGACCAATGAATGAAGGGGAGAGAGACACGCTGCTCGCGCCCGCGCCCAAACCCCCGATCGAGCGGATCGATGGCGATGATCGCGGGCGATCGATCGGCGACGATAAACATGGGCCGTCGCCACCGATTGCTCCTCTGCCGAGCCCTTCGCCCTGCCGCGAGAGCTTGCGCGGTCTCGATTGGTTCATCTTCTTCCTGGCGGATGTACAAACCGGGTTTGGCCCGTTCGTCGCGGTTTACCTGACGACACAAAAATGGACCCAGGTTGAGATCGGCTTCGTGCTGTCGATCGGCGGCGTCATCGGCCTGATCGGGCAGATGCCCGGCGGCGCCATCGTCGATGCCGCCCGCTCGGAACGGCTGGTCGCGGGTATCGCGGTCGCACTCATCGGCGTCAGCGCGCTCGGCTATGCGGCATGGCCGATTCTCCCCATTGTGATCGCGGCCGCGACACTGCACGCGGCTGCAAGTTGCGTGCTCGGTCCGGCGATTGCCGCGATCAGCCTCGGACTGGTCGGACCGTTGGCGATCGGAGAACGGCTTGGACGCAACGCCCGCTACGCCTCGCTCGGCAATGGAACGGCGGCGGCGGTGATGGGCACCGCCGGCTATCTTTTGTCCAGCCGATCGGTGTTTATCGTGACCTTTGTTCTGGCGATCCCAGCACTACTGGCGCTCGCCCAAATTCGCGAGCGTGAAGTCGACGCCGCGTGCGCGCATGGTGCGATCAAGCGCGAGGCTGACGACGTCGCCGGCACCAGCATCTTCAGCCTGATCCGCCAGCCGACATTGCTGATCTTCGCCGGCTGCATCCTGCTGCTGCAGCTTGCCAACGCGGCGATGCTGCCGTTGATGGCGGGTGTCGTGACCACCCGCTCCAGCCAATGGGCGCCGATCCTGATCGCGGCCTGTATCGTGGTGCCGCAGGCCATCGTGGCCTGGACCTCGCCCTCGGTCGGACGCAAGGCGCAGCAATGGGGGCGGCGGCCGTTGCTGCTGATCGGCTTTGCTGCGCTGGCGATCCGCGGACTGCTGTTTGCGCTGGTGAAAGACCCATTTCTTTTGGTCGCGGTGCAGGTGTTCGACGGCGTCACCGCCGCGGTGTTCAGCGTCATGGTGCCGCTGATTGTCGCCGATGTCGCCTTCGGCAGCGGTCATTTCAATCTGGCGCAGGGCATCGTCGGCACCGCGACCGGCATCGGGGCGTCGCTGAGCACCGTGGTGGCCGGTTACGTCAGCGACAAATTCGGCAGCAGCGTTGCGTTCACCGGACTTGCCTGCGTGGCGGCGTTGGGCCTTGCGGCGATCTGGCTGGTGATGCCGGAGACACGACGGCACGGGCTGATAGAAGGCGTACCCTAAAACGTAACGGGATGGGGTTGGATCGAATGAGCCAACGGGTCGGCGAAGCGCCCGATGAAAGAAAAACACGTCGAGCCATCAAATAAATCTTGACAGCATTTTGCTGAGTTGCCCGTCGTGCCAATGTGTCGCAGCAGATCACTGTTGATCGCGAAGGCAAATCAGCTTCACTTCTTGCGTTATCCCGTGCCCACCAAGAGGGGCGTTTCGCGATCGTCACGAACGTTGGATGCGGGGAGCGATGGACGCGAGTGCTGCGACTGACGAGCGCGGCTGACGCGGACGGCAAAGTCGTGTGGTCCTGACGCCCCAATGGCCGGTGTCAAATTCGCAGGAAGCTCACGCTTCTTGGGAATGACGGTGACAAACAAGCCAGGTCTCGCCGGGGAGAGCACGATATAAGTCGTAAACCATTGCGCAGGGAAGGCCGGACTGCCTCCGCTGAACCTGTATGCTCATGTGCGTTTTTTGCTAAGTGCATTTGCACATGAGACCGCGGGTGCAGCGTGCACCCGGTCTTCCCTGCGCCCTCTATTTTTGGGGCGAAACGATTTGCAACACTCGGGCGAATGCCGTCGCGAGAACGCGGAGTTGTGAATCGCGATCACCCATCCACGTCGTCCCGGCCCTGCGCCGGGACCCATAACCCCTGGCGTGGGTTGTGAAGGAAGGCATCCGCCACATTGCCGAAACGAGAACACACGGCGTATGGGTCCCGGCGCAAGGCCGGGACGACGAAAACTGAAAGGCCGCGGCCTCTGGATTGCTTCCGCCTTTGCTCCTTGAGTACGGCGGACAAGTCGCTATCGCTCGCAATGACGGTCGTCAATGCCCCTAAACCGACAGCGCCTTGCGATACAGCGCGCCGTAGCAGGCCGCCGAGATCGCCCAACTGAACGAGCGTGCCATGGCGTTGCGGCGCATCTCGTCGAGGCGATCCTTGGCAGCGAAGGTGCTGAACGCGCGCCGGACGCCGCCGAGAAAAGATTCCGTCGAGGGTTGCGCGAACAGGAATCCGGTTTCACCGTCCTGGATGGTTTCGGCGAGGCCGCCGGTCTGGTGGCCGATCGGCAGCGATCCGAATCTCTGCGCGTACATCTGGCTCAGGCCACACGGCTCGAACCGCGACGGCATCAGGGTAAAATCGCTGCCGGCAAAAATCCGCCGGGCCTGGCCGTCATTGAAGCCGATGGCAACGCCGATCGCGTCGGGCCGGCGGCGGTGGGCGTCGACCAGCGCCTGTTCGATCGCGGGCTCGCCGCTGCCGGTCACGACGATCTGTCCGCCGGCCTCGATAATCTCGTCGGCGGCCGACAGCACGAGATCGACGCCTTTCTGATGCACCAGACGGGCAACCAGCCCGAAGATCGGACCGCGCGAGATCGCCAGCCCGAATTGCTGGCGGACGTAATCGGCATTCGCGCGTTTGCCCTCCCAGTCGCCGGCGCCAAACGGCTGCGCCAGTTGCGCGCAGACCCGCGGGTCCCAACTTTCGTCGATGCCGTTCAATATTCCAGTCAATTGCGCGGCATCGGAGCGCTGCCGGAGCAGACCTTCCAGCCCGCAGCCGAGTTCGGAGGTGGTGATCTCCCTGGCATAGGTCTCGCTGACCGTGGTCAAATGCGAGGCGTAGACGATGCCGCCTTTGAGGAAGGACAGTTTGTCGTAGAACTCCAGGCCGTCGATGTGGAAGGAATCCTGGGGCGCACCGATCCGGCGCAGTGCCTCCTTCGGAAACAGGCCCTGATAGGCCAGATTGTGGATGGTCAGGATGCTAGGAATGCTGCTGCCGTTCCAGCGCAGATAGGCCGGCACCAAGGCGGCCTGCCAATCATTGGCGTGGACCAGGTCCGCCGCCCAATTTTTGTCCAGTGTGCCCACCGCCAACTGAGCAGCGGCCGAGGCAAATCGTCCGAAACGTACGTCGTTGTCCGGCCAGTCCCGGCCCAGCGTGTCGCCATAGGGATTGCCGGGTCGATCATAGAGCTCTGGACACAACAGCACATAGACCGGCAGGCCGTCTCTGGTCGATGCGCGCCCAAGCTTGCAGGCCGGCATTTCCGCCAATGCGGCGCATTCGCCGACGATTTGAATATGGAGCAGTTGTTCGACGACGTCGCGGTAGCCCGGCAACATGATCCTGACATCGCTCAGAGAGCGCAGCGCCCGGGGCAGCGCCGCCGACACGGCTGCAAGGCCGCCCACCCGGACAAAATCGTCCATTTCCGTGGTAACGAAAAGTACCCTCAAGCGACGCCCTCGTACCGGCCTCAACCACGAATATGCAAGATTGGGTCCATTTTTTTCGATCGCAGATGGCGGCCTTGGAAACGCGCACGAGGATCAGGTACTGACGGGAGCAGCTTCCCTGCCGCGGCAGCACAATCTAGGGTCAGGCAGCGCCGGGCGATGCGGCGGAAGGAGCTTCAAGAATGGCAATAACGGGAAACGATGAGGGTATTTTGACAAAGAGCTTTGCCGGTCTGCGCGTACTGGATTTCTCGACCACGATTGCCGGCCCGCATTGCGCGCGGATGCTGGCCGACATGGGTGCCGAAGTCATCAAGATCGAGCCGGCGGAAGGCGAAACCATGCGGACCCGTCCGCCGGTTCGCGGCGGCAGCAGCAGCGTGTTCGGTGGGCTCAATGTTGGCAAGACGAGCCTTGTCCTTGATTTGAAATCGCCGAAGGCGATCGAGATCGTCCGCCGGCTGGTCACGAACGCTGACATCCTGGTCGAGAATTTCCGCCCCGGCGTGATGCGGCGGCTGAAGCTGGACTATGCCACGCTGCAGGCGCTGAACCCGAAGCTGATCTATTGCTCGATCTCCGGATACGGCCAGACCGGTCCGTCGGCCGAACTGCCGGCTTACGCGCCGGTGATTCACGCCGCCTCCGGCTACGACATGGCGCATCTGTCGTATCAGCCCGGCCGCAGCCGGCCGGACTATTGCGGTATCTATCACGCGGACGTCCTCACCGGCGTCTATGCCTTTGGTGCGATCTCGGCGGCGCTCTATCAGCGTCAGGGCAGTCAGCGCGGCCAGCACATCGATGTCTCGATGCTGGAATCGATGCTCAGCCTGACCTTGAACGAGGTGCAGTGGTCGCAATTCGCGGTCGCCCCGCCGAGCCGTCCGATGTTCGGTCCGGTCGAGACCGCCGATGGTTATGTGATGATCGCGATCGCCAGCGAAAAGACTTTCCAGAGTCTGGTTACCGCGGCTGGCCGTTCCGAATGGATCGGCGATCCACGCTTTGCCAAATACAACGACCGCCGCAGCAACTGGGCGAGCCTGATGGATGGCATCGAGGCCTGGTCGCGCACGCTCTCGACCGTGAACTGTCTTGCCGCGCTCAATGAATATGGCGTGCCCAGTTCGGCCTATCGCAGCGTGGCCGAAGCGCTGGCCGATCCGCAGCTCTTGCATCGCGGCGCGCTGGCCGACGTGGAAGACGACGGCGGGATCTTCAAGGTGATGAACCTGCCGTTCCGGATGTCGGGCACCGAGGTCTCGGCGGGCCGGCGCGCGGCGACGCTGGGCGAGCATACCGTGGGCTATCTGCGGGAAGCCGGTTTGTCGGAAGGTGAGATCGCCGCATTTTCGGGCAAGCCGGTCATGGCCGCGCAGCGCTGAAGCTGCACGGCGACGGATTTGTCTCGACCGGACAGACATGGCAATGTCGGTTCAAGAGCAAGAATTATCGACGGGAGAGCAGCGATGAAGAGTTTCCAGGTCACCGAGTTCAACGCCCCCTTGACGGAGGTTGACCATCCCACCCCGCAGCCGGCGGGAAAGCGGGTCCTGATCAAGGTGAAGGCCGCCGGAGTCTGTCATAGCGACCTGCATATCTGGGAAGGCGGCTACGATCTCGGGCATGGCCGCAAGCCGCTGTCGCTGAGGGATCGCGGCGTATCGCTGCCGCTAACCATGGGGCATGAGACCGTCGGCGAGATCATAGCGTTCGGGCCGGACGTGAAGGCTGCCGACAAGGGCGATCTGAAGATCGGCGACGTCGCGTTGGTCTATCCCTGGCTCGGCTGCGGCACCTGCGAAACCTGTCTCGGAGATGACGAGAATATGTGCACCAAGCCGAACGCGCTCGGCGTCTACTGCGATGGTGGCTACGCCGACCACATGACGGTGCCGAACCCGAAATATCTTCTGAATTTGAACGGGCTCGATCCTGTGACCGCGGCACCCTATGCCTGCTCCGGTGTCACCACCTACAGCGCGCTGAAGAAGGTCGAGGAGCATTTCAACACCCCGATCGTGATCTTCGGCGCCGGCGGTCTCGGCCTGATGGCGCTGTCGCTGTTGAAGGCGATGGGCGGCAAGGGCGCCATCGTGGTCGATATCGATGCGCGCAAGCGGGAAGCCGCCGAGGCGGCCGGCGCGCTCGCGACCGTCGACGGCAAGGCGCCTGACGCGCTGGAGCAGCTTGCCAAGAAAGCCGGCGGACCCATTCGCGCGGTGATCGATCTGGTCGGCAACGCGGCGACGGCACAGCTCGGCTTCGACTGCCTGGCCAAGGGCGGCAAGCTCGTGATGGTCGGGCTGTTCGGCGGCGGCGCGCCATGGGCGCTGCCGCTGATTCCGATCAAGGCCATCACCATTCAGGGCAGCTATGTCGGTAATCTCAGGGAGACGCGGGAACTGCTCGATCTCGTGCGCAGCAGGAAGATCGCCCCGATCCCGGTCACCACGATGCCGCTCGCCAGCGCCAATCAGGCGTTGACCGATTTGCAGAAAGGCAAACTGGTCGGCCGCGCGGTCTTGACGCCGTAAGATTTCTACAACCGTCATGGCCGGGCTTGTCCCGGCCATCCACGTCTTTCTCGCTGCAAAGCCGTAAGACGTGGATAACCGGCACAAGGCCGGGCATGACGAACTTAACTTCTTCTGTACCAAGGAACTCTTCATGTCAGCTAACGACGCATTCCACATTGCAGTACTCGGCGGCGACGGTATCGGTCCCGAAGTCATGGCGCCGGCGCTGGAGGTGTTACGCAAGGTCGAAACGAAAGCCGGCCTGAAATTCCGCTTCACCGATGCGCCGGCCGGCGCCAACCATTATCGCGAGACCGGCAAGTCGATGCCTGAGAGCACCGTGCGGCTGTGCGAGGAGGCCGATGCGATCCTGCTCGGCGCCTGCGGCCTGCCGTCGGTGCGCTATCCTGATAATACCGAAATCATGCCGCAGGTGGAGCTGCGGTTTCATTTCGACCTCTATGCCGGCGTGCGCCCGGCGCGGCTGATTCCGGGCGTGCCGAGCCCGATCGTCGGCGCGGACCAGCGCGGCATCGACATGGTGGTGATCCGCGAGTCCACCGAAGGCCTGTTCGCGTCGATGGGCAAGGGCGTCGTTACCGATAGCGAAGCGCGCGAGACGCTGGTGATCACGCGCAAGACCTCCGAGCGGCTGTTCGAGTTTTCGTTCCGGCTCGCCGAACGCCGCAAGGCGCGCGGGCGGCCGGGCGCGCTGACCTGTGTCGACAAGGCGAATGTGTTCAAGGCATTTGCGTTCTTCCGCGAGATGTTCGACGACGCGGCCAAGCGCCATCCCGACGTCAAGACCGACCGGCTCTATGTCGACGCGTGCTCGGCACTGCTGGTGAAACGCCCCTGGGATTTCGACGTGATGGTGATGGAGAACATGTTCGGCGATATTCTCTCCGACATGACCGCCGGCCTGATCGGCGGCATGGGCATGGCGCCGTCGGCCGACATCGGGGATCGCTACGCGGTGTTCCAGCCGTGCCACGGCACCGCGCCCGACATCATGGGACAGGGCAAGGCCAATCCGACCGCGATGATCCTGTCGACGGCGATGATGCTGGATTGGCTCGCCGACAAGCACGGCCTCGAAGGCGCAGCGGAAGCCGGTGAACGCATCGAGCGCGCGGTCGACAAGGTCTATGCCGACGGCATCAAGCCGATCGAATTCGGCGGCCGCAATGGCACCGCGGATATTGCAAAGGCGGTGCTGGAGGCGCTGTAACGTGCGCGGCCTAGATTCCGCGCCGCCTAAATTCTCTCATTGGTTGGACGTGCCGCTCGCAATGACGATGTAGCCCGCCTTAAATGACGCGCGCGGCCTTCAGCTTCTCGATGGCTTCCTCGTCGTAACCGAGCGACCGCAGAATCTCGTCATTGTGTTCGCCGAGATCGGGCGTGGCGGTCCGGATCGCGCGATCGAAGCCTGTAATCTCGCAGGGCTGCGCAATCAGGTCGATCTCGCCGAGGCGGGAATGGGTGACGGCGCGCTTGATCCGCAATTCCTCGACCTGCGGGTCGGCGAAGACTTCCCGGACATTGTACACGGGGCCGCAGGTCATGCCCTCGGCCACCATGATGTCGGACCATTGCTGGCTGGTCTTCGTGCGCAGGGCACTCGTGATCAGTTCGTTCAGCGCCTCCCTGTTCCGTCCGCGCAACGTGGAAGAGGCAAAGCGCGGGTCGCTCGCCATCTTCTCGCGATCGATCAGCCTGCAGAATTTCTGAAAATTCTTGTTGCTGGTGGCGGCCAGATTGAGGAAGCCGTCGGCGGTCGGAAACAGCCCCATCGGCGTGTTGGTGGGATGATTGTTGCCTTCCTGCGGTGGCACCTTCTTGTCCATCGTCCAGCGCGTGGCCTGGAAGTCCATCAGCGCGATACCGGCTTCCAGCAGCGACGTCTGCACCCAGCGGCCTTCGCCGCTCACCTCACGGTCGAGCAGCGCGATCAGAATGCCTTGCGCGAGGAAGGCGCCCGCCATGATATCGGTGACCGCAACGCCGACGCGCAGCGGTCCCTGGCCGGGAAATCCCGTCACCGACATGATGCCCGTCATGCCCTGCGCGATCTGGTCAATCGAGGGACGCGCGGTATAGGGGCCGTACTGGCCGAAGCCCGAGATGCTGCCATAGACGATCCGCGGGTTGCGCTTCCGGACCGCGTCGAAATCGACGCCAAGCCGTTTGGTGACGCCGGGCCTCATGTTCTCGACGACCACGTCGGCCTGTTCGGCGAGCCGCATCAGGATTTCACGGCCCTCGTCGGTCTTCAGGTTCAGCGTGATGGCGCGCTTGTTGCGGTGCAGGTTCTGGAAGTCAGAACCGTCGCGCCGGCCCACCACTTCGCCGGCTTCAGCAGTGTCCGGCGGCGGTTCGACCCGGATCACATCGGCGCCCCAGTCGGCCAGCGTGCGGACACAGGACGGGCCGGCACGCGCCAGCGTCAGGTCGATCACCTTGAAGCGTGACAGCGGTAATCGTGAGGCCTGGGCTTGCGGGTTGGCGGCAGCGGGGGCGTCGACGGGCTTGTGCATGGCAATCGCCCGCTATCGCCCGCGAAATTCCGGCTTGCGCTTTTCCATGAAGGCGCGACGTCCCTCGCGGAAATCCTCGGAGTCCATGCATTCAAGCCCGATCTGCTTGATGGCGTTCATGTCGCGATCGTCACGGTCTTTCAGCACCTGCGCGATGGTGATCTTGGCCGCCTTGATCGCCAGCGGCGCGTTGCCGGAGATAGTGCGGGCGATTTCCATCGTCGCATCCCACAACTCGGCGTCAGGCACCACGCGGTCCACAAGGCCGATCCTGACCGCCTCCGAGGAGTGGATCCGCATTCCCGTAAACATCAGAAGCCGCGCCCAGGATGGCCCGACCAGCGAGACCAGATGCTTGAGGCCGTCAAAGCCATAGGCGATGCCGAGCTTGGCCGCGGGAATGCCGAACTGGCTGTCCTCGGCAGCGATACGGATATCGGCCGACATCGCGACCTGCATGCCACCGCCCATGCAGAAGCCGCGGATAGAGGCAATCACCGGCTTGGGGAAATCCGCCAGCAACGCGCGCTGCGCGGCGCTGCGTTTGGCATATTCTTCCGAGGCTTCGGCGTTGTGGCGGTTCTTTTCGAACTGGCTGATGTCGGCGCCCGAAACAAATGCCTTGTCGCCGGCGCCGCGCAGGATCACGATCCGCGTGTTTGGATCGTCGCGCAATTCGATCAGCGCACTGCCGACCCCCTCCCACATCTCAAGCGACATCGCGTTGCGCTTTTCGGGATTGTTGAAGGTGATGACGCCGATGCCGTCGGCGCTGCTCTGCAGGATCTTGCCGTCGGCATAGGATTTTTCGGCGCTCTTCGGGACATCTAGCATGGCGTTGCTTTCGGTGAGGAGGCGGTCTGCGGTTCTAAAAAAGGGTGGTGATGAAGGGATCGAATTTCGCCCGGCTGAAGGCCGGACGCGCCTGCATTTTAGCCCACCATTCGGTGACGCGGGGATGTTTCTCGGCCGTCACCTCGTCGGGCGCGATTTCCTCGTCGATCCGCTTCACAAACGGCGTTGCGGCGATGTCCGCGATAGAATAGGCGCGGCCGACAAGCCATCCTGAAGGTTTCAGCGCCTCTTCCATCCGGTCCAGCAGCAGGGTCGTGAGTTTGTCGCGGGCCGCGCCGCGCTCTTCCTCGGTGTAGGGCTTGCGCGCGACCCGCAGCCACGCTTCCTGGCGTTCCTTGCTTGGGATGCTCTTGAGCTTTTCGGCGAGCTCTTCGTCGGTCCATTTCTCCGCGGTCTTCTGCAGATGGTGCCGCCAATTGAAGATGATGAGATTGCCGATCAGCCCGTCGATGTGCCGGATCCAGTTGCGCATCAGCGCCCGCTCATAGGGGCTGTTCGGGCGCAGCGGCGGATCGGGATAGGTTTCGTCGAGATATTCGCAGATGGTGCCGCTCTCATGCAGCGGCTGGCCGTCGTGAATCAGGGTCGGGATCACACCCAGCGGATTGATCTTCAGATATTCCGCCGAATGATGTTCCTGGTTGGCCATGTCGACGACATGGCTCTCGTAGCTGAGGCCCTTTTCCTCAAGGCACAGCCGGACCCGGCGCGAGGCGCTCGAGCGCAAGCCATGGTGAAGGACGATCATGCGTTGCCCCTCGGTGGGGAGGGCATCGCAACCACGATCAAAAAGCCGTTCTGATCGATGGGCACGTGATAGATGGGCATGAATGCTCCCCGCAGCCGACGCTCTCGGGCGCCTTGATAGCGCATTGCAGCATTGATTTAAGGCACGCGCAATGTTGTTCCATGCATACGTGCACGGCAGAACAGACGAGGCCCGCAAATCTTACTGCGCGAGATGCGCTGTCAGCGGATGATTGCCGGCGTTGCCGAAGAACGCTGCTTCTTCGGCGGTAGCCTCCAGGAGCTGCTCGTCCTGGTCGTAGATGTCGTTGCGGAACTGGATGGTCTGGTCCCTGGTCATCCACGCCGTGAGATAGATCCAGGCGACCGGGACTTTCTTGGGCAGGGTGATATCCTCGCGCGCGCCGGTCGCGATCGCGGCGTCGATTGCCGCGCGATTCCATTTCGGCATTTCTTCCTGCAGCAGCCACGCGGCGAGGTCGCGCACATTGTCGACCCGCGAGCAGCCGTGCGAATCGAAGCGGTAGTCGTCGCTGAACAGATTGTGCTGGTTGGTGTCGTGCATGTAGACCGAGTAGGGGTTCGGCATGTCGATTTTCACAGCGCCCAGCGCGTTCCACGTGCCGGACTCCTGACGCACGGTAAAGTTCGGCGTGCGGGTGCCGGACCAGTCGATCGATCGCGGGTCGATCGGGGCGTCGTGGGCGTCGAGCACTTCCATGTGCATGCGCGCGAGATAGCCCGGGTCTTTGCGCATGTGCGCGGAGATTTCGGTTTTCGAGATCGACGACGGAACGGTCCAGGTCGGATTGAGGTTGACGCTGGTGATTTCGGCGGTCAGCGTCGGCGAAGGCTTTTCGGTCTTGCCGACGATCACGCGATAGCGCCGCACCACCTTGTCGTTTTCGATCGCCTCGGCGAACGCCGCGGGCAGGTTCACGACGACGTAGCGTTGTCCAAAGCTGAAATTCATGTTGTCGAGCCGTTCCAGCGACGCCTCGAGCTGCTTGATGCGCTTCTGCACGGAAATATTGAGCGCGGTGAGGGTGCGCGGCGTCACCACGCCGGTCGGCGCGAGGCCATGGCGCGCCTGGAAGCGCATCACGCCCTCGACGACCGCCTCGTCAAACGGGCCCGTTGCCTTGTCCTCGGCGAGATCGCCGGTGACGATCAGGCGCTTGCGGAGCAGGTCGTCGTTCGGACCAGCCACGCCGGAGGCGAATTTCGCGTCGGCCGGTATCGTCGGCCATCCGCCGCGCACCGCGAGATCGCCATAGCTCAGCGCCGCCTGCTTGATGCGTTCCGCGGTCCCTTCGTCGTAGGTCGGCTCATGCGAGAGCGCGAGGGCCGCCGCCGAACGCGATTCGGGCGTCGATGCGGCGGCAGGCTTGATCGCGTGCGCCGCCGGCGCTGTCGCCGCTGGCTTGGCTGAGGCACCGGCGCCCGTCGTCGTCTCGGTGCTCTGACCAAAGGCGGAGCCGCTCGCAAGCATGGTAGCGATGGCGATGATCGTCGTTGTTCGCATGTCTGATGGCCCTGCAATGCGCCGGTTGGGCGCCGACAATGAATTGAAAAAGACGGGCTCAATGGAGCCGATCAAGCCGACAACACCCGGTCCGCAAAAGGTTTCCGCAAACATTAACCTTCGAGAGTTGCGTTTCGATTAAGCTGATTTTGCGGCGGTTGCGGTGCCACAACGCCGAATTGGCCATCTGAATTTAACTTTGGTTGCCTTTGATATGTCGTCGGGACCGCTAATGTGGTTCGCAACGATATTCGTCGACAAAAATGAAGCGTGCCTGGGAGGATGAATGCGGTGGACACGTCGAGAGGCGGTGGCTGGATGCGGTGGCGCTCTGGCCTTGCTGGCCGGGTTGCCGGCCCTCGCCGGATCCTATCCCAGCCAGACGATCAAGATGATCGTGCCTTATCCGGCAGGCGGCACCACGGACTTGCTCGGCCGGATGGTCGCGGATGAACTCCAGATCGGGCTCGGCGCGGCAGTTATCGTCGAGAACAAGCCTGGCGCCGGCACGACAATCGGCGCGGAGCAGGTCGCAAGGGCCGCACCCGACGGTTACACGCTGCTGCTGGCGACCTCGACCACGCTTGCCATCAACAAGACCCTCTACAAGAAGCTGCCCTACGATCCGGTGAAGGATTTTACGCCGATCGCGCTGCTGGCCGGCGTGCCGTTTGCCTTGATCGTCAACCCGCAGGTCCCGGCGAAGACGCTGACCGAGTTCATCGCCTATGCCAAATCGAAGCCGGGGCTGGCCTATGGCTCGGCTGGCAATGGCAGTCCGCAGCATCTCGGCGCGGAGATGCTGAAGTCGGCCGCGGGCATCGATATCCGTCACGTTCCCTATCGCGGCAGCGTAGCGGCCATGCTCGATGTGATCGCGGGACATGTGGCCTTCATGGTGATCGATCTTCAGCCCGCGCTGCCGCAGATCGCGGCAGGCAAAGTCAGGGTCTTGGGCGTGACCACGCCCCGGCGCGTGGCGTCGGCGCCCGACATTCCGACCTTGGCCGAAGGCGGTCTTGCGGGTTTTGAACTGGTCGCCTGGCAGGGCGTGGTCGGCCCCGCCGGTCTGCCTCGTCCGATCGTCGACCAATTGGCCGCGCAGATCGGCAGACTGGTTGCCGATCCTGCTACGCGTGACAAGTTCAAGGTGCTGGCGCTGGAGTCGCTGCCGCCGTCGACCCCGGATAGTTTTGCGATTTACGTGAAGACCGAGGTCGATCGATGGGCCGAGATCGTCAAGCGTTCCGGCGCCGAACTGGAATGATGCAACGGATGTACCGCGGTTCTCTCTGCAAGGCGCTATTGATGGCTGAAAATGAAGTCTGTTTCGCAATGCGGTCTATCCCTGAGATGCGGTCCCTGAGATGAATGAGGCGGATGTCCTGATCGTCGGCGCCGGGCCGGTTGGGCTGACGCTCGCGATTGACCTCGCGTGGCGCGGTATCAACGTCACGATCGCGGAAACGCGTGCGCGGGCTGCACCACCGGAACCGAAGTGCAACCATGTCGCCGCGCGCACCATGGAAATCTTTCGGCGGCTCGGCCTCGCCGAAGCGGTGCGCAATGCCGGATTGCCGGCGGATTATCCGCATGACGTCAGCTATCGCACGTCGTTCACCGGCCAGGAGCTGACGCGCATCAAAATTCCGTGCCGCCGCGATCGCTTCACGGCGACCGATGGTCCCGATTGCAACTGGCCGACACCGGAGCCGCCGCATCGCATCAACCAGATCTTTCTTGAGCCTATTCTGTTCGAACACGCCGCGGCCCAGCCGCGTATCCGCGTTATCAACCGCACGTCCATCGAAGATGTCATGGTGGAGGATAGCTCCGCGACCGTCGGTCTTCGCGATCTGGAAAGCGGCACAATGCGGCGCGTGACGTGCCGTTATTTGATCGGCTGTGACGGTGCCCGCTCCATCGTGCGCAAGGCGATCGGCGCCGAGTTGAACGGCGACGCGATCATTCAGCGCGTGCAATCCAGCTACATCCGCGCGCCGGGGCTGATCGATCGCCAGCAACACGCCAATGCCTGGGGCACCGGTGCGATCAACCCGCGGCGCTCCGGCATGGTGTATGCGATCGATGGTCGGGAGCGATGGCTGGTGCACAATTACATGAGGCCCGGCGAGACCGAGTTCGAGGCGGTCGACCGCGACGCCTGCCTGCGAACTATTCTCGGGGTGGAGGCTGATTTTAAATACGACATCATCTCGAAGGAGGATTGGTACGGACGCCGGCTGATCGCCAACAGGTTTCGCGACCGTTGCGCGTTCATCGCCGGCGATGCCTCGCATATCTGGGTGCCCTATGCCGGTTACGGCATGAATGCCGGGATCGCCGACGCCATGAATCTGTCCTGGCTGCTGGCCGCACATCTCAACGGCTGGGCGCCGGCGTCCATTCTCGACGCTTACGAGGCGGAGCGCTGGCCGATCACGAACCAGGTCTCGCGATTTGCGATGTCGCACGCCGAGGCTGAGATTCGCCGCCGCGGCGCGGTGCCCGACGAAATCGAGGATGCGGGAGCGGCGGGCGAGTTGGCGCGCGTGGAGGTCGGGCGTCTCGCCTACGAGATCAACGTGCAGCAATACGCCTGCGCCGGTCTCAATTTCGGCACCTATTACGATCGCTCGCCGATCATTGCCTATGACGGTGTCGAGCCGCCGGCCTACACGATGAACAGCTATTCGCCTTCGACGGTCCCAGGCTGCCGCACGCCGCATCTGTGGTGCGATGGCGTCTCGCTCTACGACCTCATGGGGCCGGAGTTTACGCTGCTGCGGTTTGACCCGGCGGCGGATGTGGCGGGGCTGGAGGCGGCGGCGCGCAAAAAGGGCTTGCCGCTAAAGCTGCTTGAGGTCGCGCGGCCCGCAACCGCCATTTGCGACGGCAGCGGGCTCGTACTGTCGCGGCCTGACCAGCATGTGGCATGGCGCGGCGACAGGCCACCGTCCGATCCGCTGGCGCTGATCGATCATGTCCGTGGCGTCGTGAAGTAGAAAAGCAGGCGGGGGATCGGCCGAACGAACAGCGTCCGGAGCGCGGTCAGCACGGGTGAGGCCCGGTCTTGCGACCGATCGGGCGCTGAACCGCAGCGCGCGTGATCCTTCGCGAAACCGCCGATGCCTAGGCGGGCCGTGCGCTAATCTTCGTTCGCAGCGATCGATTCCATCAAGGACACCAGCTGCCGCTGAACGGTCTGGTCCTTGATCTTGCTGTAGGCCCGCAGCAACCTGAGGCTGAACGAGCTGTCGAGAAACAGCAAGCTTTCGACCTCGCGCGCCTTGCCGTCGCCGTCGTAGAAGAACGTGACGGGCACATCGAGCGCGGTCGCGATCTGCTGAAGACGAGCGGCACCAACCCGGTTGACGCCCTTCTCATATTTCTGGACCTGCTGGAAGCTGACGCCGAGTTGGTCACCCAACTCTGCCTGCGAGATGCGCTGCTCGACACGCCGTAGGCGAATCCGCTTGCCGAGTTCAATGTCGGGTTTTCCGGCACTGCGTTGCTTCATTTTCTTCGCCGCTGCTTTAATCATTCTGTTTTTACCGTCCTTCCGTCGAGAAGACCCCGAACAAATGGGTGAGAGATTCATCCTTACTTATATACTGCTTTGGGCCTGCTTAAATGGGCGAAATTGTGCGTAAACCACCGGAATCTTGTCGCGCCACACACGTCCACCTGCCGGACGGGTATTTTGGACACACAGCCGCTGCCCGAGAACCGGGGTCGAGCGGCGGCGCAATTCGATGCGCAGCGGTACTATTTTCCTGCCTACTATGCAGGCTTTGGTTGGAAACCCGACAATACTCGCGCGGTTGGCGATAGCTTCCGCAGAGATCGGCGCTGCTGATGCCGTGCCTCGTGGCCGCCATATCCCGCCGCGGCTGACCGGCAAACCGGCGAGACCAGCGACAATCCGGCGTTGAGGAACGCCGCTTTCCCGCACCGGGCGCATACGCAAGTCTTTCCATCCGCCAAACTTGACAGAATATGATACGAGACACAACCGCAGCGGGTTCAGACCCTCCGGCTCAACAAGCAGATTTGTTCGCCGGCACCGCTTTTCGGGGCAAATATATACCACCCTAAGTATTGTTGTACCTGCCGGGCCGGCCAAAGCGGTGCCGGGAAATAACGTTATCGGCGGAAAGTTTTGCCGGGACGTGCGCTGGCTTCGTCGGTCGTCGGCAGCCATATCCGGCGGCGCGCCGGTGCATCCGCGCCTTCGATGCCAAAATGTTCTTGCTTCGATACGCCGTGGCTGCAATCTCATGGCCATACGCTTTGCCAAGCAGGAATCGATCGGATGAGCCAACTTGTTATCCGCGCCGGCGACTTTACGTTCGACGCGATTTTTGAAGATCAGTTGGCGCCGAAGACCTGCGCGGCCTTTCGTCGCGCGATGCCGTTCGAGAGCCAAATGGTCCATGTGCGCTGGAGCGGCGAGGGCGTCTGGCTTCCGCTCGGCGATCTCGACTTC
Organism: Bradyrhizobium sp. S69; assembly: GCF_009766005.1. Classification (GTDB taxonomy): domain Bacteria; phylum Pseudomonadota; class Alphaproteobacteria; order Rhizobiales; family Xanthobacteraceae; genus Bradyrhizobium. The sequence continues at coordinate 403,336 of NZ_LMUK01000046.1, forward strand.
GGCGTCGGCTATGAGAATCACACCAGCTATCCTGCACCTGGCCAGATCATCCTCTACCCCGGCGGCATCAGCGAGACCGAGATCCTGCTGGCCTATGGCGGGGTGCAGTTCGCCAGCAAGATGGGCCAGCTCGCCGGTAACCACTTCATCACGCTGACCTCCGGGCTCGACCGGCTGCCCGAACTGGGCAAGACCGTGCTCTGGAAGGGCGCGCAGAAGGTCAGGTTCGAGGCAGCTTAGATGGCGGGAGCCGCGACGGATCACCCCTTGCTGGGCCGGGAAATTGTCGGCCGGATCGGCGCGCTCGGCGCCATCTCCGAGACGCCGGAAAATCTGACCCGCATCTTCCTCAGTCCGCAGCATCGGGCCGCCGCCGAACTGCTGCTGTCGTGGATGGAGAGCGCCGGGATGCGCGCCCATCTCGACGCCATTGGCAATGTGTGCGGCCGCTACGAGGGCGATCGCCCGGGTCTGCCGTGCCTGATGTTGGGGTCGCATTACGACACCGTGCGCGATGCCGGCAAATGGGATGGGCCGCTCGGGCTGGTCACGGCGATCTCCTGCGTCGCCGATTTGAACCGGCGCGGCCGCCGGCTGCCGTTCGCCATCGAGGTGGTTGGTTTCGCCGATGAAGAAGGCGTGCGATTCGCCTCGACCCTGCTCGGCAGCCGCGCCATCGCCGGCACCTTCGACGAAGCGGCGCTGGGCTCCAGGGACGAGGCCGGCATCACCATGCACCAGGCGTTGTCGCAGTTCGGGCTCGATCCCGCGCACATCGGCGCGGCTGCGCGGGCGCGGCGCGAGCTGCATGGCTATGTCGAGCTGCATATCGAGCAGGGGCCGGTGCTCGAAGGCTTGAACCTGCCGGTCGGCGTCGTGACCGCGATATCGGGCGCCACCCGGCTTGCGGTGAGGCTTGTCGGCATGGCCGGACACGCCGGCACCGTGCCGATGGCGTTGCGCCGCGACGCGCTGGCGGGAGCCGCGGAATGCATCGTCGAGATCGAGGAGTTTTGCCGCACCGATCCGGACGGGCTGGTGGGTACCGTCGGCTACATCCATGCCATGCCGGGCGCGACCAATGTCATTCCGGGCCAGGTCTCGTTCACCATTGATATCCGCGCCGCCGCTGATGCACCGCGCAAGCTCGCGGTGACCGATATCGTTCGCCAAATCGAGACTATCGCCAAGCGGCGGAAGCTGACGCTGCAAGTCGATGTGACCCATGAGAACCGTACCGTGCCATGCGCGCCGTGGCTGAAGCGCCAGGTTGCCGAGGCTGTTGCCGCCGAAGGCTATCGCGTGTTCGAACTGCCGAGCGGAGCCGGGCATGACGGCATGGCGATGATCGACATCGCCGATGTCGCCATGGTTTTCGTGCGGTGTCGCGGCGGCATCAGCCACAATCCCGCCGAACACGTCGAGGAGGCCGACGCCGATGCCGGCGCCCGCGTGCTGCTGCGGCTGATCGAGAATTTTCTTCCGCGGACGGGTGAGGCCAAGGCTTCCTGAACTCCGCAACGGCTGCATTGCTAACCCGCCGTGACATCCACCAGTTCGTCGCCGTCGAGCACGCGGCGCGCTTTGGCGAGATCGAGGTCGCCCTCCCATGCCGCGACCACGACGGTGGCGACGCAATTACCGATCAAATTGCCGCACGCACGCGCCATGCCGATGAACCAGTCGATCGACAGCACCAGCACGAGGCCGATCGCGGGAATGCTTGGCACCGCGTTCAGCGTCGCCGCCAGGATCACGATCGCCGAACCGGGGACGCCGTGGGCGCCCTTGGAGGTGATCAGCGACACTCCGAGCACCAGCATCAGATCGCCGAACGACAGCGGCGTGTTGGTCGCCTGCGCGATGAACACCACGGCCAGCGTCAGATAGATCGAGAACGCATCGAGGTTGAACGAATAGCCGGTGGGGATCACGAGGCCGACCACCGAATCCTTGACGCCGAGTCGCTCCAGTTTGCGCATGATCTGCGGCAGCACGGCGTCCGAGGACGCCGTCGCCAGCACGATGGTCAATTCCTCGCGCAGATAGGACAGGAATTTGACGATGTTCAGTCCGGTCAGCGCCATCACGCTGCCGAGCACGCCGAGCACGAAGATCGCGACCGAGACGTAAAACAAGGCCACCAGGGAGATCAATTGCCGGAGCGAGCCGACGCCGTATTTGCCGACCGTATAGGCCACCGCGCCGAGCACGCCGAGCGGCGCGAGCCGCACGATCAGCCCCATGGCGCGGAACAGCACGCTCGATACCGCGTCGATCAGCGAGCTGATCTTTTCGCCTTTTTCACCGCCGACCAGCGCGAGGCTGACGCCGAAGATGATGGCGAAGAACAGCACCTGCAGCACGTCGTTACGCGCCAGCGCATCGAACGAGGTGGTCGGAATGATGTTCATCAGGAAGCTGCCGATGCCTTCGCCCTTCAGCTTGTGGGCGTTGTCGGCGTAGCTCGCCAGCGCCTTGGCATCGAGCGTCGAGGTATCGATGTTCATGCCGTGGCCCGGCCCGAACAGATAAGCGAGCACAAGGCCGACGCACAACGCGACCGTGGTCATGGTCTCGAAATAGATCAGCGCCTTGACGCCGACCCGTCCGACCTTCTTGAGATCGCCGGCGCCGGCGATGCCGTGCACCACGACGCAGAACACGATCGGCGCCACGATCATCGAAATCAGCTTCAGAAAAGCGTCGCTGAAAATCTTCAGGCTGACGGCAAAATCCGGCACCGCCATGCCGAGCACGATTCCGAGCAGCAGCGCGACCACGACTTGTACGAAAAGTGATTGGTAAAGCGGTTTTCTCGTGGCTACCACGGTCGCTGCGACGGTTGACATGACCTGCTCCCCCTGTGATTGAACCCATGCCCGGATTCAGTTCGTTCTGAGCAACAAATGTGCCAAACAACCGCGACCCAGGGTAGCGGAGATTTCACCCGCTTCGATCTCTCGATGGCCCGGGTCCAACATGGTTCGATGACGGCATGATTCACGATGTTTCGATCCCCGCGGCACTGATCGCCGGCCTGGTCAGTTTCCTGTCGCCCTGCGTGCTGCCGCTGGTGCCGCCCTATCTGATCTATTTGACCGGCGCCACCATCGAGCATGTCGCCAATGACGAGACCGCATCGTCGTCGCGGCGCGCCGTGATGATATCGGCGCTGATGTTCGTGCTGGGCTTTTCGACCGTATTCGTGGCGCTCGGCGCCAGCGCCTCGCTGATCGGCACCCTGATCCGCGCCTGGTCGGCGCAGCTTTCGATCGCCGCCGGGATCGTCATCATCGTGATGGGCCTGCACTTCCTCGGGCTGACGCGGATCGGCCTGTTGATGCGGGAAGGGCGGTTGCCGATTCCAAAGCCGGTGGGGCTGTGGGGCGCCTATCTGATGGGGCTCGCCTTCGCGTTTGGTTGGACGCCCTGCATCGGCCCGATCCTCGCGGCTATCCTGTCGGTCGCGGCCGCCGAGGCGACGGTGGCGAAGGGCGCGGGCCTGCTCGCGGTCTATTCGGCCGGCCTCGGGATTCCGTTTTTGCTGGCGGCCCTGATGGTCGAACAGTTCTCGTCGCTGTTTTCGCGCATCAAGCGGCATCTCGCCAATGTCGAGCGGGCGATGGGCGTGTTGATGGTCATCACCGGAATTGCCTTCCTGACCGGCGCGATCTCCAACGTCAGCATCTGGCTGCTGGAGATGTTTCCGGCGCTGCAGAATTTCGGCTGAACGCCGGCCTCGAAAGATAACCCGCTTCATCGGATGACCTTGTCGGCGGCGAGCAGGAACGACTCCGGAATGGCGAGCCCCAACGCCTTGGCGGTGTTCAGATTGACTTCGAGGTTGAACTTGACCGGTTGGGTGATCGCCAGACTGCCGGGCTTGGCGCCACGCAGGATCTTGTCGACATAATCCGCAGCCCGCTCATTGAGGGGATCGGCGTTGCCGCCATAGGCCAGCAACAGCCCTTTGTCGGCGTAATACGGGTAGTTGCCGAAGGTTGGAATCCGCTGCCGCATCGCCAGGTCGGCGACGCGGGTGAGGTTGGCGTCGAGCAGCGGGCCGGGCTCGACATAGGCCGCATCGAAGCCTTGCCCCGCCAGCCCGGCAAAGATCGCATCATACTTGTCCGGCGCCACCGGGCTGAAGGCTTGCCAGGTAAATCCCAGTTTGGACGCTGCGTCCGTGACGTCTTTTTCGAACTGCGCGTGGACGATCGGGTCGGCTGCGCTGCGCTCGATCACCGCGAGTTTCGTCAACCGCGGCAGCAACCGCCGCACCAGGCCGATCAGCTTGACGGCGACCTCGCGTCCGGACGACGCCACGCCGGTGACATTGGCCTCCGGCTTGGCCAGGTCGGTCACAAGTCCTGATTCGACCGGGTTCGGCGTCGTCACCATCACGATCGGGATGGTCGCCGTCGCCTGTTTCAGCGCCCTCACGTAATCGGTGGGTTGAGCCGCCAGCACGTCCGGCCGCCGCGCCACCAACTCGGCCGCGAGCGCATCAACCTGGCTGACGTCGACCGTCGATACGCAGTCGAGGATCAGCGTTCGCCCGCCAACCCAGCCGAGTTCTGCCAGGCGGCGCCTGAAGGGACTGGGATTGTCATCGGTGCTGCAACCAAAGCCGCTCAGGAACCCGACCCGTTTCGGCGCCACCGCGCCGTCCTGGGCGGCCGCAAGGCCGGCGCAGGTTGCCAGTGCGAGGCCGGCCACCGCGGCCGTTATCAGCTTGATGATGTCGCTTCGTCTCATTTTCCTCGCCCCCGAGGTCCGCGCAAGAACAAGCTAGCAGTCAAATCCCGCCGGGTTTCAGCAATTCTTAGTCCTCCAGCACGCAGATCACGGTGTAGACGACGCCGCGCGGCAGGAAATCGACGGTGGCTTCGCCGCCGAGCTGGTCGCGTGTGCTGCGTTCGATCAGGCGCGATCCGAAGCCGCGCTGCACCGGGGCAGTGACCGGGGGGCCGCCGGCCTCGCGCCAGATCAGCTGCAATCTCGGTTGGCCGCCTTCATTGATGACTTCCCAGTCCAGCGCAATGGTGCCGGTGTCGTTGGAGAGCGCGCCATATTTGGCGGCATTGGTGGCCATCTCGTGCACGATCATCGACAGGATCACCGCGACGCGCGGCGACAGCGGCACGGTTGGTCCGAGCATCCGCATCCGTTCCGGATTGCTCAGCAAATAGGGTTGCAGCACGCGGGAAACCACATCCTGCAACTCCGACCCCCGCCACTTCTCCTGGCTCAGGAGATTGTGCGCCTCCGCCAGCGCGCCGAGCCGGCCCTCGAACTTTTCGCGCTCGAGCTTGCTCGCGCTGCGGAAGGTTTGCGTCGCGATCGCCTGCAGGATCGCCAGCGTGTTCTTGACGCGGTGGTTGAGCTCATCGATCAGCAGGCTGTGCAGCAACTCGCCGCGCGCGATCGTCGTCGCCATCCGCACCGCGAAGGCAAGGCCCGTCAGCAGCAGGATGCCGCCGATCACGCTGGTGATCGCGAGGTTGCGCCACAAGGGACCGACCAGCGAACTTTCCGCGATACCGGCCGCGACCGTCCAGCCGGTCAGATCGGATCGCGCAAAGCTCGTGATCAGCGGCACGCCCTCGAGCGACACCGTCGGCAGCGTCGCCTCGGACTTGCGCGCCATCTCGGCGTACAATGATGGCGCCGCGCGCTTGCCGGCGGTCTCTCGCGGATTTGGAATGCGCGCGAAATTGACGTTGTCGGCATCGAAGATCGAAATCGTCCAGTCCGTACTCGGGCGCTGCTTTTCAAGGATGTCCTGGAAAATCCCGATAGGTGGGCTGAAGGAGATGTCGTAGATGACCTTGCCGTCACGTACCACCGGCACCTCGACGGTCACGATCGGTTTGTTCTTCACCGCGCCGATGAACAGGTTGGAAAATTGCGGGGTCCTGGTCGCGAATACTTTTTCTACGATGTCATGGTTGTTGCGCGCCGGCAGACTGGCGGCGTCGGTCGTGATCGAGGAGAACAATTGGCGGCCGTCGCGATCGGACACCAGCACGACGCTATCGGCGCCGTATGGCTCGAGGAATCCCGAGACGATGGGGCGAAACGCCGCGAAATCGCCGTTGCGCAGCGCACCCGTCAGCGCCAGCACCTGCAAGCCGCCGGTCATGCGCTGGACTTCGGCATCGAGCACCAGACGGATGCTGCGCACGGTCTCGAGCACGCGCTGCGAGGCGTCCTTGCGGTCTTGCTGGTAATTTTCGAACACGATCACGGCCGCGAACACAATGAGCGGCAGCGCGGTGCCCGCGACCAGAAGCGCCAGGCGCATGGGGAGGGAAGGTTTTGGCACGCAGGTCCCGGAATGGAGGATCGCGGTCACGATACGAGAAGTGTCCGAATTGGCCAAGGATTTCAAAAGCATTTCAGCCCGCCGCCGGGTTGCGGCGAACTCCGCGACAACTGTGAGGAGGCTGGATGGTTCCGCGGGGGCGCGAGCGTCCCGAGGTCGTCATTGACGTTGATGACGATGCTCCACCCACCGCCGTCGTCCCGGCCTTGCGCCGGGACCCATAACCCCTGGCGTTGATTGTAACAGAAGGCATCCGCAACACTGCCAAAACGGGAGTCCTCGGCGTGATGGTGTGGACGGCCCCCTACGGCATCAGTTGTGCCAGAATGAGGTTGTTGAGATCTCAGACAAGGGAGCCGTCCGTGAGCCAGATTATCCGCCTTGGAATGGATACGTCGAAGCATATTTTTCAGCTACATGGGGTTGATTCTGCAGAGCGGCCGGTGTTGCGCAAGAAGCTTCGGCGCGGCGAGATGTTGGCTTTTTTTGCCAAGTGTCCGCCCACCATTATCGGGATGGAAGCCTGCGCCGCGTCGCATTACTGGGGGCGGAAGTTGCGCGAACTCGGGCACGAGGTGAAGCTGATCGCGCCGCAGCACGTGAAGGCCTACGTCAAGCGCAACAAGAACGACGGGCGCGACGCCGAGGGACTATGCGAGGCGATGAGCCGGCCGACGATGCAGTTCGTGCCAGTGAAGACCGAGGAGCAGCAGGCCGCCTTGATGCTGATGGGAGTTCGCGAGCATCTGGTCAAAAGGCGTACCCAGCTTGGCAACGCGATCCGCGGCTATGCGGCAGAGTTTGGTCTGATCACCGCCAAGGGTCTCGACAAGATTGAGCCGCTATTGGCGCGGATCGCGCAAGACCAAAGCTTACCAGAACTGGCGCGTGAGATATTTGCGATGCAGGGCCGCGACTATGCGCGGCTGCAGGTCGAACTGAAGACGATCGAGGCTAGGCTGCGGGCTTGGCACCGCGCCAATGCCGATAGCCGCCGTCTGGCGGAGATTCCGGGGGTCGGGCCGATTTGCGCCACGGCGCTGGTGATGAAGGCGCCCGATCCACATGCGTTTCCGTCCGGTCGGCACTTTGCCGCCTGGATGGGGCTTACTCCGAAAGACCATTCCACCGCTGGCAAGACCAGGATCGGCAAGATTACCCGCGCCGGGGATGAGATGCTGCGCAGCGTGCTGGTGGCGGGAGCTACCGCCGTGATCCAGCAGGCGAAGAAGGGCCGTGGTCATCCGGCACCCTGGCTGGTGGCGCTGCTGGCGCGCAAGTCGCCGAAGCTCGCAGCGGTGGCGCTCGCCAACAAGATTGCCCGCATCGCTTGGAAGCTATTGACGACGGGCGAGAGTTACAACGATGCGCGGATGCCCGGCGCATCCGCAGTCGCCACTTAAGAGATCGGCCGGTCGGCTAGCTCGCCAACCGGCTGAGCCGGAGCTGCAAGAGGAGATCAGATGGTAGGATCGATCGATCCGAGGTGCGAGACACTCCGTGGGACCCATTGGCCTGCAAAGGTCGCTGGCGTGTTTGGAACTCGCGTCGCGGAAACCATCTTGGCCAGCGGTCTATCAACCGCATCAACAGGCCGGACATATGGATGCAAGCGATCCGATCAGACCCTGAAAAAAACTCTTGTGGCACGGGGGCCGTCCACATATGGGTCCCGGCTCAAGGCCGGGACGACGTAGATGAGCGCCTTTGCCCACCCTACGCTCCTCGTTCCTACTCCGCGGCTTCCCGCACGTAGCGCGCGGTCGGCGTGCGCATGGTCACGAGTTCTTCCGCGGCGGTCGGATGCAACGCGAAGGTGGCGTCGAAATCGGCCTTGGTGGCTTTCATCCTGACCGCGATCGCGATGGCCTGGATGGTTTCGGCGGCGGCGTCGCCGACGATATGGCAGCCGACCACGCGGTCGCTGCCGGCGTCGACCACCAGCTTCATCAGGATGCGGGTATCGCGGCCGGACATCGTCGACTTGATGGGACGAAAATCGGTCTTGTAGATATCGACGTGGCTGAACTGCGCGCGCGCTTCGGCTTCGGTCAATCCCACCGTGCCGACTTCGGGCTGCGAGAACACCGCGGTCGGAATCGTCGCATGATCGACCTGCACCGGGCGTTTGCCGAACACGGTGTCGGCGAACGCATGGCCCTCGCGGATCGCCACCGGGGTTAGATTGATGCGGTTGGTGACGTCGCCGACCGCATAGATGTTCGGCACCGACGTGCGGGAAAAGCCATCCACGACGATGCCGCCATGATGCGCGCTGACCGCGACGCCGGCCTTCTCCAGCCCAAGGCCGTTGATGTTGGGATGGCGGCCGATCGCAAACATCACCTTGTCGGCGGCAATGCTCGATCCGCTCGACAGATGGGTCGCAAAACTCTTGCCGTGCGGCTCGATACTCTTGATGGTGCAGCCGGTGAGGATGGTGATGCCCGCCATCTCCATCTCCTTGCGGACATGGGCTCGAACGTCCTCGTCGAAGCCGCGCAGGATATTGTCGCCGCGATAGATCACCGTGACATCGGAGCCGAAGCCGGAAAAAATGCCGGCGAATTCCAGCGCGATATAGCCACCGCCCTGGATCACGACGCGCTTCGGCAATTCCGGCAGATGAAATGCTTCATTCGACGAAATCACGTGCTCGATACCGGGAATCGCCGGGCCGTGGTTCGGCGTGCCGCCGGTCGCGACCAGGATATATTTCGCCGTGACAATGCGGCCGTTGGAAAGCCGCAGCGTGTGCGCATCCTCGATCACGGCGCGGGCCTTGACGACCTCCACCCCGGCCTTTTCGGCATTCGTGGTGTAGATGCCTTCGAGCCGGCCGATCTCCTTGTCCTTGTTGGCGACCAGGGTCGGCCAATCGAAACTCACCGAAGGAATGCTCCAGCCGAAGCCCGCGGCATCCTCGATCTCATGATGAACACGCGAGCCGATCACGAACAGCTTCTTGGGAACGCAGCCGCGGATCACGCAGGTGCCGCCCATCCGGTATTCTTCGGCGATCATGACCCGCGCGCCGTAACCGGCGGCGATCCGGGCGGCGCGCACGCCGCCTGAACCTCCACCGATGACGAAAAGATCGACGTCGAACTCAGCCATGAGAAGCCCCGCCCGCTCTGGAGGACCAGATCATATCTGCTTGATCAGATTTGCTTGCCGCGCTTGCGCATCTCGGCGCGGAATTCACCATTGACGATTTGCGCGAACTGCTGCGCCCACTGATTCATGAAGGTCACGCTTTCCTGAATGGCCTTGGGTTCGGTCGACAGCAGCTTCTGGCCTAGCGGCGACTTATAAAACACCACCAGATCCTTCAGTTCCTGTTCGGTGAAATCACCGGCATAGATCTTCGCCATGCCTTCGCCGATTTCGCTCTCGCGGCCGGCCAGCTTCTGGGCAACCATCACCGAGACCTCGTTGAGATCTTTTTGATAGTTGAGATTGTTCTGGATCAGCTGTTCCTTGGTCTGCTCGACAAGGTTGGGCACCGCGGCGGCATACATGGCGCTGGCGTTTTTCATCGCCAGGATTTCCTTGGCGGAAGCAAGCGCGGCCGGAGAAGCCGTTTGAGCCCCTGCCGGCGTGCCGGCCAGCGCCAGCCCCAGTACCAGGCCCGCGGCCGACAAAATTCTCGAAAGGCTCTTCATTCCTAACTCTCCTCGATTGCGGCATTACCGCCGTTCAACAACGCGAATTCCATGGGCCGCACCAGCCAATATCGCCGTGCTCGCAAGACCAATGAACAGCCCGTGCTCGACCACGCCCGGTATGGCATTGAGCAACCCCGCCAAGCGTGGGGCATCGGCTATTCGTTCAAGATGGGCGTCCACAATCCAGTGGCCGCCATCGGTGACGAAAACGTGACCGTCCTTGCCGTTCCGGACCACCATTTGCCCGGAAACACTGCTTTCGGCAAAGGCCTTGGCGATGGCGCGCCGCGTCGCCGCCAGCCCGAACGGAATGACCTCGATGGGGAGCGGAAAGCGGCCGAGAACATCGACCCATTTGGAATCGTCGGCGATGACGATCATGCGGTCGGACGCCGCGGCTACGATTTTCTCGCGCAGCAACGCGCCGCCGCCGCCCTTGATGACATTGAGCGCCGGCTCGATTTCGTCGGCGCCGTCGATCGTCAGATCGAGGCGATCGATGTCGTCGAGCGTGGTCAGGCGAATGCCGCAGCGCTCGGCTTGCGCGCGGGTCACCTCCGATGTCGGCACCCCGATGACATCAAGCCCGGCGCGGACCCGCTCGCCGAGCAGGTCGACAAAATGCTTGGCGGTGGATCCCGTCCCGAGGCCAAGCTTCATGCCGTCGCGCACCTCTTCGAGCGCACGCGCCGCCGCTTGCCGTTTGAGTTCTTCCATATCCACGCGCAAGGCCTGTGTTTTCTTTAGGAATAGCTGCCGATCGAACGATCGGCGGCGGGGGTTCGGCGGGGCATATCTAGCGTCGTTTTACCGGGAGGAACAGTATTATACCCCCCGGTCTGGCGGTAATCGATCACTTCCAGCCGCCCACTTGCATGATTGGGCCGGGAACGCTAGCGATCCCGGATGACCTCTGTTCGCACCGTTGTATTCGATCTCGATGGCACGCTGGTGGATACCGCGCCCGACCTGATCAAAGCGCTCAATTTCGTGCTCGATCGCGAGGGATTGCCGCCGATTCCGCTGCATTCCGCACGCAACATGATTGGCGCCGGCGCCCGGCGGATGATCGAACGCGGCCTTGAGGCCGAGGGGCGCGTCGCAACGCCCGCCGACATCAGCCGGCTTACGAGCGATTTCATCGATTATTACGCCGCCCATATCGCCGACGGCTCGCGCCCGTTCGAAGGGCTGGAAGACGCGCTCGATGATCTCGCTGCCCGCGGCTATCAATTCGCGGTTTGCACCAACAAGCTGGAATGGCTGTCAAAACGGCTGCTCGACCAGCTCGGATTGACCCCGCGGTTTGCCGCGATCTGCGGCGCCGATACGTTTGGCGTCTCAAAGCCCGACCCGGTCATCCTGCAACAGACCGTGGCGCGCGCGGGCGGCCGGCTGGCGTCGACCGTGATGGTGGGCGATGCCGGTCCGGACGTCGGGGTGGCGCGGCGTGCTGGCGTCCCGGTCGTCTGTGTCGAATTCGGCTACACCGACGTTCCGGTCGCCGATCTCAAGCCGGACCTGCTGATCGGGCATATGCGCGATTTGCCGGCGGCGGTCGAAAGCCTGATGGCTCGCCATAAGTCGCCGTAAACACCTGATTTTGTTTCTATATATTATTTGATAAGGAACAAAATTAACCATCACTTAACGATGAAGCCGCGCATGGTTGCGCGGGTCTCCCGAGGCTTCTATGGTCGCCGTTGGGGATTGTGGCAGTTTGCCGCAGTTAAAGTGACGGGTTACTCATGCGTCGTGTCATCGTGATTGCCGCAGCAGGCTTCAGCCTGGCTGGCTGCTCTTCCTTTTCCATGGGTGACTACTTCAAGTCGACCCCGCCGGTGGTGCAGGTCCAGCTGGATTCGACGCCGCAAGGCGCCGACGCCCGCACCTCGCTCGGACCGGGCTGCAAGACCCCGTGCACGGTCTCCGTCCCGGCTCCGGAAAACGGCAGCTTCACGGTCACCTACTCCCTCAACAAGTTCCAGCCGGCCACGGTGCCGGTGTCGGTGGTGCGTAACCCCGGCGACTTCGCCTCGGCAGGCACCGTCAACGTCGATCCCAATCCGGTCGTAGCCCTGCTTCAGCCGGCCGGACCGCCGCCGAAGCCGCCCCGGAAGCACGGGATGCGGCCGAAAAAGCCGAGGCCGCCAAAGGGTGACGCGGCAGCACCGCCGCCGCCAGCGGATTCGCCGTTCCCGGCACCGGCCGCTAGTGCCCCTCCTCCTCCGGCGCCTCCGCCGCCCCGCTGATTGTTTGCACTGCACTCAATACGGGGTGCAGCCAGCGAACTGCGAGGTAGCAATTGTATGCGCCTTGCATGACGCATACATTGTGACTGCAAAGCAGCCGCCATAGGCGTATGGCGGATGGCTTGGTCACAAGGGTAGTTGAATGAACGGACCCGTATTGTTGAGCCCTGGCGCGCCGTTGGCGCGCCCGATGACCGACCCGTTTGGCCGGTCGATCAGTTATCTGCGCGTGTCGGTCACCGATCGCTGCGACCTGCGCTGTTTTTATTGCATGTCGGAAGACATGACATTCCTGCCCAAGGCCGATTTGCTCACGCTGGAGGAGCTCGACCGGCTGTGTTCGGCGTTCATCGCCAAGGGTGTGCGAAAGCTCCGGCTGACCGGCGGCGAGCCGCTGGTCCGGCGCAACGTGATGTCGCTGGTGCGCTCGCTGTCGCGCCACCTCGACAGCGGCGCGCTAGACGAATTGACCCTGACCAGCAACGGCTCGCAACTGGCGCGCTTTGCCACCGAGCTGCGCGACTGTGGCGTACGCCGCATCAACGTCTCGCTGGACACGCTGGATCCCGCCAAATTCCGCGCCATCACCCGCTGGGGCGATCTCGACAAGGTGCTGGATGGCATTGAGGCTGCGCGCGCCGCGGGTCTCGCGGTGAAGATCAATGCGGTGGCGCTCAAGAACATGAACGAGGATGAGATCCCCGCGCTGATGCAATGGGCGCACGGCAAAGGCATGGCGCTGACCTTGATCGAGGTGATGCCGATGGGCGATATCGGCGAAGGCCGCATCGACCAGTATGTGCCGCTGTCGCTGCTGCGCGGCCGCCTCGCCCAGCAATTCACCCTGACCGACCTGGCCGACGATACCGGCGGGCCGGCGCGTTACGTGCACGTCAGCGAGACCGGCGGCAAGCTCGGCTTCATCACGCCGATGACCCATAATTTCTGCGAGTCCTGCAATCGGGTGCGGATCACCTGTACCGGCACGCTGCATACCTGCCTCGGCCACGAGGATGCCTCCGACCTGCGCAAGCCGCTGCGGGCGTCCACCGACAATGAACTGCTCGCGGCGGCGATCGATCGCGCGATCGGGCTAAAACCCAAGGGCCACGACTTCATCATCGATCGGCGGCACAAAGGCCCGAGCGTCAGCCGGCATATGAGCGTCACCGGCGGTTAATTGGGTCCTGTCGGGTGGCATAGCTCTCCCGGCGTGAAGCGAAAATTCCCCTACGATATCAACAAACTTCCGATTGACGGCGGTGTTGCGCGCTGGTTTGGTGCGGCGGCTTCATGCTGGCTCGGCTGGACAAGCCGCTGCGCCTGATGCGCAAGCCAACACAGCAGAAGCGCCGTTGGGGGAGGATGTCAGTTGCAATCGCTCGTGAAGATGAGCCATGAGGCCGCGCGTTCGGATCGCGCCGGCGAAGCGGCGTCGGCCGAAACGATCGGCATCGCCTGATGGCCGGCGCCGGGGAGAAAACCATGCGCCCGTTGCTGGCCGTCAGCACCGCGATCGACCTGATCAATGAAAAGATCGGCTATGTCTGCAATTTCCTGGTGCTGGCCGCCTGCCTGGTAAGCGCCGGCAACGCCATGATCCGCTATGCCTTCGGCTACAGTTCGAATGGCTGGCTCGAGCTGCAATGGTACATGTTCGCGATCCTGGTGATGTTCGGGGCGTCCTACACCTTCAAGCGCAATGAACATGTCCGAGTCGAAATCTTCTATCTGTTCCTGTCGGAACGCGGCCAGCTCTGGCTCGACCTGATCGGCACGCTGTTCTTCCTGATCCCGGCCTGCCTGCTGCTGAGCTATCTGTCATGGCCGTTCTTCCATCAGGCTTACGTGGTCAATGAGATGTCGGGCAATGCCGGCGGACTGATCCGCTGGCCGATCAAGTTCGTGATCCCGGCTGGCTTCGTGATGCTGGCGCTGCAAGGCGTCTCGGAGGTGATCAAGCGCATCGCCGCGCTGCGCGGCGAAGTCACGATCGATGCGAAGTACGAGAGGCCGACGCAATGATTACGCTGCAGACGATGCCGCCGATGATGTTCGGCGGCCTCGTGATCGCGATGCTGATCGGCTTCCCGGTGGCGTTCACGCTGGCCGCGGTCGGGCTGTCGTTCGGATTTCTCGCGATCCACCTCGGATTCTTCGACCTGAACTTTTTGCAGGCGATACCGGGCCGCGTGTTCGGCAGCGTGCTGTCCAACGAACTGCTGCTCGCGATCCCCTTCTTCACCTTCATGGGCGCGATCCTGGAGCGCTGCGGGCTTGCCGAGGACATGCTGGATTCGATGGGCCAGTTGTTCGGGCCGATCCGCGGCGGCCTCGGCTATTCGGTGATTCTGGTCGGCTTCATCCTCGGCGCCATCACCGGCACGGTGGCAGCCCAAGTGATCGCGATGGCGATGATCTCGATGCCGATCATGATCCGCTACGGCTACAACATCCGCTACATCACCGGCGTGCTGGCGGCCTCGGGCACCATCACCCAATTGGTGCCGCCGTCGCTGGTGCTGATCGTGCTGGCCGATCAGCTCGGCAAGTCGGTCGGCGACATGTATCTCGGCGCCTGGGGCCCGTCGATTTTCCAGATCTTCCTGTTCGCCGGCTACACCTTCGTGCTCGGCATCTTCAAGCCACATTATCTGCCGCCGGTGCCGGTCACGGAATTGACGCTGACCGGATGGCCGCTGTGGCGCAAATGCCTGATGGGCATCATCCCCTCGGCGGTGCTGATCTTTGTCGTGCTCGGCACCATGATGATGGGGCTGGCAACGCCGACCGAAGCCGGCGCCATGGGCGCGGTCGGCGCCATCGTGCTGGCGGCGATCCACAGCAAGGACTTCTCTACCACCGGCCGCAAGGTGTTGATCATTGGCGTGATCGCCGGCGGCATCGGCACCATCATCGGCATGTTCATGACCGAGGGCGTGCTGTTCAAGACCGCCTTTGCCGTCACCTATCTGGCGGTGGTGTGGATCTGCCTCGAGGCGGTTCGGATTCCCGAACTGCGCGACCTGATCAAGCAGGGCTATGAGACCACGATGCGCATCACCACCATGGTGACGTTCATCCTGATCGGCTCGACCTGCTTCTCGGTGGTGTTCCTCGGCGTCTCCGGCGGCGTCTGGCTGGAAAACCTGTTGACCTCGCTGCCCGGCGGCGTCTGGGGTTTTCTCATCTTCATCAACCTCTTCATCTTCTTCCTGGCGTTCTTCCTGGATTTCTTCGAGATCGCCTTCATCATCCTGCCGATGATCGCGCCGATCGCGCAGAAGATCCTGGGACCCGTGGTGGGCGATGGCCCGGCGCTGATCTGGTTCGGCGTCATGCTCTGCGTCAACATGCAGACCTCGTTCATGCATCCGCCGTTCGGCTTTGCGCTGTTCTATCTGCGCGGCGTCGCGCCGAAGGAAGTCAAGAGCTCGGACATCTATTGGGGCGCCCTGCCCTGGGTCGGCCTGCAAGCCTTGATGGTGATTCTCGTGATCGCGTTCCCGATCACGGTGACCGGCCTGCTCGACAAGCCGGCCAATGTCGATCTCAACAAGGTCAAGATCGATGTTCCGCAAATGGAGCTGCCGCCGCTCGATTTCGGGCCGCCGGCAAAGCAATAGCGCGCTGGGTTTTTCCGTTGCTGGCGGCGCGTAGCGGGACGACAGGTCGCCCCCGATATCGCGCCGGTTGCGGTTTTTGGTTGTCACCGACTGTGTAATGTTATAACATTACGCCATGGAGATATTCCGATGAGGCCATACATTGAGGCTGCGCTCCCAGGTCCCGAGAATGTCAGCGAATTGCAGACAGCGTTTCGCTTCGACGAAGCCAGGGTGCATGTCCGAAACGCCGTGAAGCGCGCAGAGGCCGACGGCATTTCGAGTGAGACTTTGGCCCTTGCCCTCATTGGCGAGGCGCTGCCGCCGATTGTCCATGAGCACGGGCCAATGTGGGCGGCCACGGTACTGATGCAACTCGCCCGCCGTCTGCGCGCCGGGCTTTAGATTTGGAGCGTCCCTTGGGCGAAGTTGTACAATTTGTCTCAAAGTCCGAGCTTGAACGGGCGCGTCTCATCAGAGAGGCCCGCGCGGTATACGAGAGCATATTCCCTGACGCTGAAGCGCCCCGGCAGCCAAAACGCGGATAGTCTGGCACCGGGCGCGCATTCACGCGTCCCGTTGGCGCATCCGGACGATGGCTGTGCCGAGGAAATAAGGGCGATTGGAATTGCAAAACCCCGAAGCTTTCGCCGGCGTTTTGCGTTCGCGAATTATCTGGACGTGCGACGAGCAAAGCGCGTAGCCCGCATGAGCTCTTGCGATATGCGGGACGACAGGCCGCTCCCGGATATCGCACGAGCTCATCCGGACGACGGCTACTACAACTACGTCGCAGCGATCACCCCTGGGCGTGGCGCGCCATGAAGTTGTCGTAGCCGACTTCGGCGACCTGGAACCATTGATAGCCGGTGCTGGTATAGGCCGTGATCGAGTCGTAGACCTTCTTGAAATTCGCGTTGGTCGCCGCGACCTCGCTGTTGAGCTCCTTGGTCGCCTTGTAGCTCGCTTCCATGATGGCGGGCGAGAAGCCGTGCAGCTTGGTGCCGCCGGCCAATAGCTTCTTCAACGCGAGCGGATTGACCGTGTCGTATTTCGCCATCATCCAGTTGTTGGCGTAATGCCCGGCCTGTTCGAGCACGCTCTGGTAGTATTTCGGCAAGCTATTCCACTTCTCGAGGTTGATCATCGCGAGCAGGATCGGACCGCCCTCCCACCACCCCGGATAATAATAATGCGGCGCGACCTTGTAGAGGCCGAGCTTCTCGTCGTCATAGGGACCGACCCACTCCGCCGCGTCGATGGTGCCTTTTTCCAGCGCGGGATAGATGTCGCCGCCGGCCAATTGCTGCGGCACGCAGCCGAGCTTCTGCATCACGCGGCCGGCAAAACCGCCGATGCGGAATTTCAGGCCTTGCAGATCGTCGACGGTATTGATCTCCTTGCGAAACCAGCCGCCCATCTGGCAGGTGGTGTTGCCGGCGATCAGCGAGGTGACATTGTAGCTCTTGTAGAACTCGTTGAGGATTTCCTTGCCGCCGCCCAGCATGTACCAGGCCTGATTGAGGCGCGCGTTGGGGCCGAACGGAATGCAGGAGCCGAAGGTGAAGGTCGGGTCCTTGCCGAAATAATAATACGACGCGGTGTGGCCCACCTCGACGGTGCCGTTCTGCACGGCGTCGAGAACCTGCAAGCCGGGAACGATCTCACCGGCGGCAAAGGTCTGGATCTGGAATTTATTGTCGGTGGCTTCGGCGACCATCTTGGCCATCTGCTCGGCGGCGCCATGCAGGGTGTCGAGCGATTTCGGCCAGCTCGTCGTCATGCGCCATTTGATCTCCGGCGTCGATTGCGCGATCGCAGGTGCTGCCATGGTCGCCGCACCCGCGGCAGCCAGCCCCGTGACCTTGATAAACTCTCTGCGCTTCATGGACTGTTTCCCCCTGATGGTATGACTCTTGGTTTGAGCCTGATCTTCTCGGAAAACCGGTTTCCACTTTTCCGGATCAGGCTGTAGCCTTCGTATCGAGGCTTGGGTCCGAGCATGGAACATCCCAATGCGGATTGCCATCCCCCAACCGCGGCCCGATGACGCAGAAAGGCCCGGCCTCCTGCGGGAGACCGGGCCTTGTTGCGATGAGCCGTAGGATGGGTTGAGCGCTTGCGAAACCCATCGCCTCCGTCGAAAGCGAAGTGATGGGTATCGGAAGTGCTCAACCCATCCTACAGAAGCAGGCGATCAGCCCCGCGTGCGCGAGCGGATCATGAAGCTGTCGAAGGTATATTCGGCCACCTGCCACCACAGATACTGGTCGGAGCGATAGGCCTGCATCGCGTCGATCGACTTCTTGAAGTCGGCGTTCTGCGCGGAGATTTCGCCCCACAATTCGTTGCTCGCCTTCAGGCAGGCTTCCAGCACCTCGTTGGTGAACGGGCGAAGCTGGGTGCCGCCGGCCACCAGGCGCTTCAGCGCGGTCGGGTTCTGCATGTCATAGCGCGCCGCCATCCAGCTGTTGGCGTTGGCGCATGCGTTGTTGATGATGGCCTGGTAGTTCTTGGGCAGCGAGTTCCACTTCTCGAGATTGCAGAACGCGTGGACCGTCGGGCCGCCTTCCCAGAAACCGGGATAGTAGTAATATTTCGCGACCTTCTGGAAGCCGAGCTTTTCGTCGTCATAGGGACCGACCCATTCGGCCGCATCGATCGTGCCCTTCTCCAGCGCCGGATAGATGTCGCCGCCGGCGAGCTGTTGCGGCACCACGCCGACCTTCTGCAGCACCTGGCCGGCAATGCCGCCGATGCGGAATTTCAGCCCCGACAGGTCGGCGACCGTCTTGATCTCCTTGCGGAACCAGCCGCCCATCTGGGTGCCGGTGTTGCCGCAGGGAAAACCGATCACGCCGAATTTCTTGAAGAACTCGTTGCCGAGCTCCTGGCCGCCGCCCTGATACCACCAGGAATTCTGCATGCGGGCGTTGAGGCCGAACGGCACCGACGCATAGATCGCAAACGTGGGATCCTTGCCGACGTAATAATAGGCGACCGTGTGGCTCATCTCGATGGTGCCGTTGGAAGTCGCATCGAGCGCTTGCAGGCCGGGAACGATTTCACCGGCGGAAAACACCTGGATCTGGAATTTGTTGTCGGTCATTTCCGCGACATATTTCGCGAACTCGAGCGAGCCGCCGTACAGCGTATCGAGCGACTTCGGGAAGCTCGACGTCATGCGCCATTTCAGCTCCGGCATCGATTGCGCGATCGCCGGCGAGGCCACGGCCGTGGCGGCGGCGCCGACTGCGGAAACCTTCAAAAAATCACGACGCTTCATTCAGGCATCTCCTTGGTGGGGCATTCCCCGATTGTGGCGAGCGCTCTTCCGGCGGGACGAATCCCACATCATCCGGGGCGCTCTGGCAGGCGGGCTTTAACACGGAACTGGCCGCCCGAAAACGCGACAATGGCATGACCGCACCGATTAAACCAAAGTCGCATGGCCGAGGCCTGGCTCGGGGGCGCACCGCCGAGCAGAAAACGCCGCGCCACGTCGACGACACAATCGGCCATCATCGGCCATAGAGCATGGCTGCGGCTGCAGACCGCGATCGTCGGGCGGATTAGCGAAGCGTAATCCGCCATCGTTGTTTCCGCGATTCGGGGACACAGGCTACGCACGAGAGCGCAACGATTGCGCGGCACCCACCTACGTTAGAATTGGTATTACGGTGACAGTGCACTCAATTGACTTGTCGCGCCCTGGCGGACACTATGCCCCATGGCCCGCCTCGCCCGTGTCGTCATCCCCGGTCATCCGCACCATGTCACCCAGCGTGGCAACGGCCGCGCGCGGACCTTCTTCGGCGATGATGATTATGCGCTTTATCGCGACCTGCTCACCGAGAATTGCCGCAGCGCCGGGGTCGAGGTGTGGGCCTGGTGCCTGATGCCGAACCACGTGCACCTGATCCTGGTGCCGTCCGATCCCGACGGGCTGCGCCGCGCGCTGGCGCGGGTGCATCGTAGCTATGCGGGCGTCATCCAGGCGCGGCGCAAGCGCAGCGGGCATTTCTGGCAGGGCCGGTTCGGCGCCGTCGCCATGGACGAGCAACATCTCGCGGCGGCGCTGCGCTACGTCGCCCTCAACCCGGTACGGGCGCGGCTGGTGGAGCGGGCGCAGGATTGGCGGTGGTCGAGCACGCGCGCGCATCTGCGCGGCAAGGACGACGGCGTCACCGCGCTGAAACCCATCAGGGATCGCTTCCCCCACTTCGCCGATCTGCTCGCGAGCGAGCCGGAGACTGACCTGTTCGAACGCCTGCGCGCCGCCGAGAGCATCGGCCGGCCGCTTGGAGACGATCGCTTTCTCGCGCGTCTCCAGCGGGTGACAGGGCGTGTCCTCAAACCAGGTAAACGCGGGCCGAAGCCGTCCGCACCGGAAAAGGGTTGAGAATGGGAAAAGGGTTGAAAATGGTCATCGCGGAACCGGGAGTTAAGTGCACTGGACTGCAAAGCGGCGGTACGATTGTTGGCGCGGGTAAGCCTGGGTTCCCTGGCGGGTTGCAGCTTGCCCCCACAGCCGTTCAAATCCTTCGAGGACCTTGATCATGTCGATCGATCAGACGGATACAATTGACTTAGCCACCATAGACAAGGCTTCGGGTGATCTATGGCTTACGATCAGCGATCATCTGTCGTGGGAGGAGAGTGAAGGCGACCACCTCGTTCTCCTACAGAACAAACTCAACGCCTATCTGCGATTCATCGAAAGTGGTGAGGTATTCAAAAAGGTCCCTGATGCCAAGGGGCGCAGCGTCGTTATAAATCTTGTCGGGAAATTCCCTCTGAGCCAAAAAGCTGATTCCTTCTTCGAGAAAGCGCGAGCTGCCATAGAAGGCTCAGGCTTCCGATTACAGTTCAGCCTTATGCGTCCCAATTGAGTTAGCCGATGCGGTCGGTAGAGGCCGATTTTGGTGAAGGGATGACCTGTGGCAGCCGCCGCCGCTACAACGCCGCCCCAGCAATCACGCCCTGCAACTGCTCGCGGACCTTGGCGCCGATCTGCCGATAGATCACGGCATGCGGGCCGTCGGGCTCGCTCTCCACCACCGGGGTGCCCGCATCCGATGCGGTGCGGATTGACATATGCAAGGGGATCTCGCCCAGGAACGGTACGCCAAGC
Source organism: Bradyrhizobium sp. S69 (assembly GCF_009766005.1). Classification (GTDB taxonomy): domain Bacteria; phylum Pseudomonadota; class Alphaproteobacteria; order Rhizobiales; family Xanthobacteraceae; genus Bradyrhizobium. The sequence continues at coordinate 424,326 of NZ_LMUK01000046.1, forward strand.
CGCTCGGCCTCGTGGCGCGCGCCGCCGTGGCCGAAAATGTCCGATCGGGTGCCGCATTCAGGACACTGGAAATAACTCATGTTTTCGACAATACCCAACACCGGCACGTTGACCTTGCGGAACATCGCCAGGCCGCGCCGCGCATCGATCAGCGACAGATCCTGCGGTGTCGAAATGATCACGGCGCCCTTGAGCGGAACGTTCTGCGCCAAGGTCAATTGCGCGTCGCCGGTGCCCGGCGGCATATCGACCACGAGCACATCAAGGGTGCCCCACGCGACATCGCGCAACATCTGGGTGATGGCCGACATCACCATCGGCCCGCGCCAGATCATCGCGGTGTCTTCCTCGACCAGAAAACCGATCGACATGATCGCCAGACCGAAACGCGCGATCGGGATCATCTTCTTGTTGTCGTCCAAGGTGGGCTTTTCGCGGATCCCGGTCAGCCGCGGCACCGACGGCCCGTAAATATCGGCGTCGAGCAGGCCGACCCGCAAACCGAGATCGCGCAGGCCGAGCGCCAGATTGAGCGCCGTGGTCGATTTGCCGACGCCTCCTTTGCCGGACGCCACCGCGATCACCGCGGAGATACCGGGGATTTCCGCCTGCTTGGCCATCGGCGATGCCGGACTTTGCGGCGGCCGATGCGAGGCCACGGGCTGCACGCCGTGGCTGTGGCCATGGCTGTGGTTGTGTGGCGCGGATGTTGGTGCAGGTGGCGGCGGCGCTGCCGCGCCGGCCCTGCGTTCGGCCGTCAACGCGACCATCGCATTGGTGACGCCGGGAATGGCGCGGACCGCTTGTTCCGCCTGCGCCCGAATGCTTTCCCAGGCGCGGGCTTCGGCAGCATCGACATTGATCGAGAAAAACACCTTGCCGTCGCTGACCGAAATCGCCGACAGCACATTGGCATTGGTCAGACCGACGCCGCGCGGCGACATCACCTTGGCCAGGCTATCAAGCACCTGCTGCTGCGTCACGCTCACAAAATATCTCCCGAAAAACCCAAAGACCGTAGGGCGGATTAGCGTTAGCGTAATCCGCCGCTAAAGCTGCCGAGTTGGCGGATTACGCCTTCGGCTCATCCGCCCTACGATCTGGAACCCACATCTTGGCGCAACAGATAGTGCGATCCGGCCGAAAAGGATACCCGTTGCCGGGCAGCATCAGGCCGGTTGCTGCACGTCTTCCTTGGACATTTCGTAGTTGAGCTCGATCATCACGCCATTGGGATCGGTGACGAAAATCTGCCAGACCTCGACGCCCGGTACTTCGCGGACATCGAACGGCAGCGCTTTGGAGCTGAGCCGCCGCTTCATATCGGCGAAACCGCGACTGGCAAAGGCGACATGGTGGACGACGCCGGAATCCGGCTTTTGCCGCTCGCTGGTCTGCGCAATATCGACCAGATGAACCACCGGCTTGCCTTCGCTGTACATCCAGGCCCCGGGGAACGCGAAATTCGGCCGGTCGCCCTTGGAAAGGTCGAGCACTTCCTCGTAGAAGCGGACGGTTTCGCCGAGTTTGGCGGTGCGGATATTGAAATGATCGAGTAAACCCACGCTCATGCTGTCACTCCCATTATTTCGCCCATTATTTCGCCGGCATTTTGCCGGTTATTTTGCTGCGATCACAAGGCAGACACCTTAGAGCCTTTTCCGTTCCGATGGAATCGGAACGGAGCTCTGGTCTTTGTTTTGACGCGTTTTCTGGCTCGAAAACGCTCTGGCACCAGAGCATGCCCGCTGGCCAAACGAAGGCGTTGCCCTTCATGCGGCAGGGTTTATGGTGCGGTATTCCACGTCGACGGCGGGGCCTGTTTCAAGCATCGAACCGGTCATTTCGCCCCCCTCTCCTGCATACCATCCGGCCGAGCTAACCGCGCCGGCAAAACCCCAAGGTTGTACACATGGCTAAAGTCGCTTTTCTCGGTCTCGGCGTCATGGGCTTTCCCATGGCGGGACATTTGGTGAAAAAAGGTGGTCACGAGGTGACGGTCTACAACCGCACCGCCGCCAAGGCCAAGGAATGGGCCGACAAATTCGGCGGCAAAACCGCGGCGACGCCGAAGGCCGCCGCCGAGGGCCAGGATTTCGTCATGTGCTGCGTCGGCAACGACCATGATCTTCGCTCGGTCACCCTGGGCGCCGACGGCGCCTTCGCCGGCGTCAAGAAGGGCGCGACCTTCGTCGATCACACCACCGCATCCGCCGAAGTCGCCCGCGAGCTCGATGCCGCCGCCACCAAAGCCGGTTTCAAATTCATCGATGCGCCGGTATCGGGCGGACAGGCCGGCGCGGAAAACGGCGTCCTGACGGTGATGTGCGGTGGCAGCGCCGACGCCTATGCCGGCGCCGAGCCGGTGATCGCGGCCTATGCGCGGATGTGCAAGCTGCTTGGTCCCGCCGGCTCCGGCCAGCTGACGAAAATGGTCAACCAGATCTGCATCGCAGGCCTGGTCCAGGGCCTCTCCGAAGGCATCCATTTTGCCAAGAAAGCCGGCCTCGACGTCCCCGCGGTGATCGACACCATCGCCAAGGGCGCCGCCCAGTCCTGGCAGATGGAGAACCGCTACAAGACCATGAACGAGGGCAAGTTCGATTTCGGCTTCGCGGTCGAATGGATGCGCAAGGATCTGTCGATTTGTCTCACCGAGGCCCGCCGCAATGGCGCCAACCTGCCGGTGACCGCATTGGTCGATCAATTCTATGCCGAAGTCGAGAAGATGGGCGGCAAGCGCTGGGATACGTCGAGCCTGCTGGCGCGGCTGCAGCGCTGAGACGCCAAGACTTCGTCATTGCGAGCGCAGCGAAGCAATCCAGGCCACGAGCACGGCTGGATTGCTTCGTCGCTGCGCTCCTCGCAATGACGGAGAGCTCCCGCAAAACGTTAATTTAACCTCCCGTTAACGAGATTCTCCCGCTCTTTAAGGTCGCTCTTAAGGATTTGGCGCGACAGATAGACGATGCAAAAGCCCGCGCGGTTCGCGGGCAGGATTTGTGTTGTTTGATGAGTAATCCCGCCGATAAGCCAGAGGTCGTGCAGCTCCCGGTCGAGCCGCCGGTCGTACCGTCGGTCAACAACCGGCGTGTCGCCGCCCAGCGGGTGCGGGAGGCCCGCGACCGGTTAACGTCGACCAGCGGAACCCGCCCCGCCTTCGATCGCGAACTGCTCCGGCAATACGCCCAAACCCGGCTGTCGGCGTCCTATGTCGTGATGCTGCTGGTGGTGGCGACCGGCGTGTTGTTCGGGCTGTGGATGAAGCCGGTCGCAGCAGCCGCGTGGACCTGCGGCATGCTCTGCATCCATGCGGTGATGATCCGCAGTTGCCGCCGGTTCCTCGCCGAGCCGCCCTCGCTGATCGCGACCCGCAAATGGCGCACCCGGTTCATCCTGCTCGATCTCTTGTACGGCCTGTGCTGGACCGCGATCCTGATCCATCCGGCCAGCCCCGACATGACGTCGAACACGCTGATGATGTTCCTGATGCTGCTGGTGATCGCAGTATCGAGCATGCTGGCGGCGAACCTGCCGATCGCGGCGTTGGTCGCGACCGCCCCGGTCACCGCGGCGATCGCCGTCAATTTCGTACTCACCGGCACCTTCGACAATTACGTGCTGGCGCTGCTCGCGCTCGCCGCCGAAGGCTACTTCGCCCTGCTCGCCCGCCGCCTGCATTCGACCACGCTCGATACGCTGGAGGCACGCGCCGAAAAGGACGCGCTGATCGGCGAGCTCGAACAGGCCAAGGCGATCTCGGACGAAGCGCGCCATCGCGCCGAATCCGCCAACGTCGCCAAATCGCGTTTTCTGGCGCAGATGAGCCACGAACTGCGAACGCCGCTCAATGCGATCCTCGGATTTTCCGAGGTGATGAAGAGCGAGATCTTCGGCGGCCATGCGGTGCCGGTCTACAAGGAATACTCAGCGGACATTCATAATTCCGGCGTTCATTTGCTCAACCTCATCAATGAAATCCTCGATCTGTCGCGGATCGAGGCCGGCCGCTACGAACTCAATGAGGAAGCCGTGTCGCTGGTGCACGTCGTCGCCGACTGCCATCACCTCCTGAAGCTGCGGGCGTCGAACCGCGGCATCACCATTCACGAGGTATTCGAGCAGGGCATGCCGCGGATCTGGGGCGACGAACGCGCGACGCGCCAGATCGTGCTCAATCTGTTGTCGAACTCCATCAAGTTCACGCCGCAGGCCGGCGAGATCTGGCTGAAGGTCGGATGGACCGCCTCGGGCGGGCAATATCTCAGCGTCAAGGATACCGGCTCCGGCATTGCCGAGGACGAGATTCCGATCGTGCTCGCCTCGTTCGGCCAGGGCTCCAATTCGATCAAATCGGCCGAGCAAGGCGCAGGGCTGGGCTTGCCGATCGCCAAAAGCCTGATCGACATGCATGGCGGTACCTTCACGCTGAAATCGAAGCTGCGCATCGGCACCGAGGTCATCGTCACCTTCCCGCCGGAACGCGTGATGTCGGCGCTGGCTCCGATGGCTGAGGAGGCCCCGCCGCTGCAACCTGATCCCATTGTCACCGACGACAAGCGGCGGGCCCGCAACAAGCCGATCATGAGCGCCGGCACCGGATTGTGATAGAGATGCCGATCACCCAGATACTTGCGCAAGCGACCGAAATCATTTCACACTCCGCCCATGAGCAAAGAAACGCCGTGCGTCGCCGTCTGTATGATCGACCCTCGAACCAGCCTCTGCTTTGGTTGCGGACGAACGCTGCCGGAGATCGCGCGCTGGCACCGCATGGACAGCGCCGAGCGGCATGCGGTGATGGCGCAGCTCGGAGCGCGCATGGCCGACGCCGGGCTGGTTCAGCTCGATGCCGCGGCCTCGCCGAAAGCCGGCTGACCCACGCAGGGTTTTACGCGGGGGGGCTGCTGTGAGCCGTATTCTGCTCGTCCTCATCATGCTGGCGGCGACCGCCGGCGCCGTGGTGGCCTATGGCGATCCGGAGCGGATCGCGCGTGCCGGCGATACCGTCTCGGACTTGCTGAAAACCCGCGCCAAGCCGCCGGTGCGCGCCGTGCAGATCGCGCGTGGCCAGGCCGGAGAATTCGCATTGCAGGCTAAGATCAACGGCGTCAACGCGCCGATGGTGATCGACACCGGCGCGACCTCGGTGGTGCTGACCTATGAGACGGCGAAAGCCGCGGGCCTGCCGCTGGAACTGCTCGAATACGACGTCGACGTCGAAACCGCCGGCGGACACACCAAGGCGGCGCGGCTGACACTCGATCGTCTCGCCATCGGCAAGCTGGTCGAGCGTTCCGTGCCGGCGCTGGTGGTGCCGCATGGCCAGATGAAAACCAATTTGCTCGGCATGAGCTTTCTGGACCGGCTCGAGAGCTGGGAAGTCCGCGCCGACCGCTTGATGCTGCACGGCTATCCCTAGAGCCTTTTGTTTTGACGCGCTTTCTTCACGCGAACCGGCATCCACGGAGCCTGTCATCGGGCGCGCATTTCGTGCGACCCGTTGGCTCGAAAACGCTATGGGCGACTACGCAGCGATAGACGCCGCGACACGGTCCTCGACCAGCGCGACCGCATCGCGTAGCACGTTCACGCCCGCGCCGGGCTTGACGCCATTCTCGGCCAAGTGACGGCGGAACGCGCGCGCCCCCGGCACGCCGTGAAACGCACCGACAAAATGCCGCGTGATCGAATGCAGCCGGACGCCTTGCGCGAGCTGACGCTCGATGTAAGGCGCCATCGCCTCGAACACGTGCTTCATCGCGGTGTGCGGCGCGCTCTCGCCAAACAGTTCGGAATCGACCGCCAGCAATCGCCAGGGGTCGTGATAGGCAGCGCGTCCCAGCATGACGCCATCGACATGACCAAGATGTTGCTTCGCCTCATCGAGGCTTGCGATCCCACCATTGATGATGACCGGTACATCCGGCATCGCGGCTTTCAGCCGATAGACCCGGTCGTAATCCAGCGGCGGGATGTCGCGATTTTCCTTCGGCGATAATCCGTTCAGCCAGGCCTTGCGGGCGTGGACGATCAGCGCGTCGCAACCCGCGGCAACGACATCGCGCGCCAGCACATCCAGCGCCACTTCCGGATCCTGGTCGTCGATGCCGATCCGGCATTTGACCGTGACGGGAATCCGCACCGCTCGCTTCATCGCATCGACGCCGCGCGCAACAAGGCCAGGCTCCGCCATCAGGCAGGCGCCGAAGCGGCCGTCCTTCACGCGATCCGACGGGCAGCCGACATTGAGATTGATTTCGTCATAACCAAAATCCTCACCGATCCTGGCCGCGATCGCGAGGTCGCCCGGATCCGAACCGCCGAGTTGCAGCGCGACCGGATGTTCGCTCGGATCAAACCCGAGCAGCCGCTGCCGATCGCCATGGATGATCGCCCCGGTCGTCAGCATCTCGGTATAAAGCCGCGCCCGCCGCGTCATCAAGCGATGGAACACCCGGCAATGCCGGTCGGTCCAATCCATCATCGGGGCCACGGAAAAGCGGTGAGTTAACATATTGATTTAATTTAGTTTTATGGCCTAAGGCCGTCCAACCGATTTCTCGGCCGACAAATGACCGGAGCGATAGACCTAAAGCATTTTCCTTTCTTTTCAACTGGTTAAACTAGCTCCCGGCTTCTTCACGTATTTCGTCTTCGTCGATCCTTCCTCGATCCAGTACTGCATTGCCGTACCGGTTGGGCCCGTGCAGTACCGCGGTGTTGCGCGCTGCCGGCTACGACTTCGACCACCGCGGTCTCAATAGCATCGCACAAGCGAAAGCCGATCAAGTCAGAAGCAAAGTAGCCCTGCGCTTTGTCGGTGCCTAGGCCCGCAATGCTCGGATCGTAGTTTCGGCGGTCACGTCGTATGACAAGTTGCACTCGGGGCGCACGATCATACGGACCAAACGTCGTGGGTTGAAACCTCCGACCCGCAACAGACGCCCCCACAGACTTAAGCCGATCGTAATTTCCTTGAGCATGAGGCGATTACTTGGGGGACATAAGAACATCGGCGCAAGTGCCGTTCGCCAGGTTTCAGAACCATCCGACCGGCTGCCAGCAACGCCTGACTGAAGTTCAGTGTGGACCGGGAACGTACTCCGCATGAGGCACCGGTCTGATTTCTTCAGGCCGCATGCGTGTCGCTTCGCTGAATTGCCTGAAGTTCATCGGCATACGCTTCATGGCATAGCCGGTAAGTTCCTTCCGAATCGCCTTGTTTAGTTTGTCTTTCTCCAGTCCGATGCCTTCGCTTGCGACAGTCGGCCTGATAAGCTCCAGTGCTACATTTCCATGCGGCACGACAAAGCCAAACACGCCTTCGGGGGTCACCGCCTCATCCATATATTTGCCGTTGAATATCATCTGGTAGGCAACTGAATAAAAGGCCGAGCGCGAGAAGTGGACGATCGTCAACACTTACAAGGATGCGGGAATGCCCGGCGCCAACAATTCGACGTCGTGTTGGCGGAAGCGCGAGCTAGATCACATCAGTCGCGATCAGGCGGATGTCGCCACGCGGCTGCCGTCTATAGCAGTTCATCGTGGAACTCGCCGATATTTCAGTCTATTGCGCGTCCTTGGGCGGCATGCGTGGTGGAAGAAGCGGTGTAAACGATGGCTCACTGCCAGCATGCGGGGTCGCGGCCGATCCGGCTCCGGGGGAAGGATCACCCCCGGACATCTCCATGACAACGCTCGGCGTGATGTATTCCCTTACGGCTTCGATAAGGCCGCCTTCGCCGTTGCCAAAATCGGCGGCGCGACCGCCCTGCGGGTGGCCGGCGGCGACTTCACTGGCAGCCTTGTCGGTTTTTTCGGCAAGCGAGTCGCTGTATGGAATGCGGTAGGCCCTGGGGATGCCACTTGGCCTATTGGTGTCGTCGAGCGCCTCGACCCATAGATAGATCGCTCCTGGATCGCCTTCGAGCGCATGCGGCTCCACGATGCGCGACTGCAGCAATTTAAAGGTGGCAGGCAATTGATCGACGCTGGCCCATCCCAGCAATCCGCGCACGCCGATAAAACTGACGAGGTAGAATGCGCTGGTCACGACCACGGCCAAAGCCTTGGCCGACCACGGCACGCGCGCATATGCCAGCACGACGAGCAACAGCGCACCGACGACCGCGTAGCTGAGCGACAATGCGAGAACGACCGATTGAAGGCTATTCACGGCGCGGCATCCTGACGCGTGTTTTCGGATCGAGATCCGCGCCGTTGTTGCGCTCGTTATGGAACGTTTCCAGCAGTGATTTCTGCCGATGCTGGACATCGATTACCTTACCTTCGGCATCCAGACTGAAACGCAGCGCGGTCTTTTCCTCACCGGTGTGATCGAGCGTCAACTTGTCGTCGAAAATCACTTGCGCGGTCGGATTGAGCTTCTGGACCTTTACCGTCGCTTCCACCGGCTGCGCGGTGGTCGCCTGGAAGTGCGAGACATTCACGGTATATTCGCCGGGGACGATGCCGCGGACGGTGACGATTTCTTCCCGGATCGGCGACGGGATCTTCCTGCCGTTGACCACGACGAAATCGTTGCCGCCGCCGCGATCGTCGCGGTCGAGCGTCAGGAAGCCGGCCTCGCGATGGCGATACCAGACGATATTGCCGACAGGGTCCTGCACGAAGAGATCCAGATCGTCCGGATGGCTATCCGGCCAGTCCATCGTGATGATGAATTCGGCTTTGGAATCGATCTTGCCGTCCTTCGAGTCCGGCGACACCGCGAGCAGCACAATGAAGAACATCAAGGAGATCACCTGCAACGCCTTGAACAGCATCACGCCAAGCGGGTCGAACGGCTCTTCGCGCGGATAGAGACCGAACTCATCCATGATGCTGACGTTCCAGGACCGGGGTGACGCGCGTCTCGGTCAGCGTGACGGCATCGGAAAACACCCGCCGGGTCGCAGCATCGAGCATGTAGTACTGAATTCTGACAAGGATGGAGCCGACGAGACCCGCCAGCGTCGTGTACATGGCCACCGCCATGCCGTCGCTCATCAACCCCATGGACGATTTCATGGCGACCTTGTCGGTCGCGTCTAGCGAGGCAATCGGGGCCAGCATGATGATGAAGCCGACGATTGTACCCAACAGGCCGAGTTTCATGAGCGTGTCGGAAGCGAATGCGCCGAACCCGTTGGAACCGCGCAACCGATCGGCCAGCGCGCGCAGCAGCAGCGTCTGGTCCATACGACCGACGCCCTGCGCCTTGGCCTTGGTAACAAGACTGCGGATGTGGTCCGTCACCATGCCGGCCGGCATCACCTCCGCATCGATCGTCGCCTCGATGCCGTCGGCAACCGGCAGGAACGCGCGGCAGCGCCTTGCAGCCTCGCCCTCCCGCGCAATCGCCCATGTCCGCCGCAGGCAATGGCAGGAGGTGATGAGGTAGAGCGCGGCGATGACGCTGGAAATATAGGTCCGATCGGAAGTGACCATCATTCGGATCAAGCCGTATCGCCACAGCAGGACCACGGCGAACACGCAAAGGCCGGTAAAGATCATCCAAAGCAGCAACGCTCCCCCTCCAGGAGCGTCGATGCCGGGCACGCCGTTTTTCGCGCGACGGATAGAACGCATCTGCCTTGGCTCCCTGAAACGGCTTCTTTCGAGCCCGGACCGCGAACAAGCCTCTGGTCTTCAGTTAAATCAGAGGCAGCAGATGCAGTCCAAAGAGATATGCCCGCGCCTTGTCGGGAAAATTGCCCAATTCCCGCCGGGCATCAAGCTTGCAATTGGCACCGAATAGGACTGTTGTTACGTTGATCCGCAACTCCTTTGGGATGATCGCATGCGCCTTGTGGTTCAGCTCGTCGCCCGATTGCTTGTCGTCGTCGTTTTATGCCTGGCGGCAGCGACCATCTGGGTAACGATCGACGCCTATCGCAGCGTCGATCGAGCGACGGCCGCATCCGCCCAACGTGTCTCCCAGGCGCTGGAGGCGCTCTACTGGCGCGAATTGCTGTTGCGCGGCAATATAAAGCGCGACCATCTCCTGCCGGTACCCGAATGGCGGACCATCGAAACGATGCAGCTTATTTCGCCGGGAATCTGCATCGATTTCGAGCTCAAGAGTGAGTTCGAGAAACCGCTCTGCGGCCAGAGCAAGGGCATCGGCAAACCAGCGCCGCCCTGGTTCGCGGCGGTAGTGCAGAGCGTTCTTGGGAGCCACGCTGCGGTCGCCCAGCCGATCAGCGTTCGCGCGACCACCGCGGGTTCCGTCACAGCCGTCGCCGATCCCGACGCCGCGATAGAATTGGCCTGGGAACATATCCTGGGCATCGTCACCGTCGCACTGCTGATGGCCCTGGCAATCGCCGTCCTCGCCTCGGTCGCGATTGCCCACACCCTCGCACCCGCACGGTCGATCGTTGCCGCACTGCAACGGATGGCGCACGGTCACTACCGAACTTCGCTCCCGCGCTTCCGATCCATGGAGTTCTCCATGATCGGGCAGGCCGTCGGCGATCTCGGGGTCCGTCTGGCACAGGCAACCGAGCAACGAGCGGACCTGACACGGCGGCTGCTTGAAATCCGCAGCGACGAGAGGCGTGCCCTCTCCCGCGAATTGCACGATGAGTTCGGACAGAATCTGACAGGGATTCTCGCTTTCGCCAGCACCATCGAAGCGAGCAGCGCGCAGGATCCGGAGCGGACGGGCATCGCGCAGGATGCGCGAATGATTTCGCAAGCCACCTTGCGCATCATGACATGCCTGCGGGATACGCTCGACCGGTTGCGCCACCCGCCCGCCGAGGAACTCGGACTGGAGGCCAGTCTGGTCGGCCTCGTCGACCGCTGGCAATCACAGGATGCGAGGCGACCGATAATACAGCTCGAACTGCAGGGCGATCTCGCCGACGTGCGCGGCATCGTCGCGACCACGGCCTATCGGGTCGCACAGGAATGCCTGACCAACTCGCTGCGCCACGGCGCAGCGCGCGAGATCGTGCTCCGGATCGAGCGACGCAGTGGGATAGAAAATGCGCTTTTGATCCGTGTTGAAGACGATGGCGGCGGAGATGCCGTCAGCGTCGCGCGGTCCGCCGGCTTTGGCCTTACCGGCATGCGAGAGAGAGTGGCCGCCGTCGGCGGTTCGCTGTCGATTGCGCGCGCGCGCCATGGTCTGAGCGTCGCCGCAACCATCCCGCTCGCCGCCTGACGCTGCTGGCCCATGATGGCTGCGCCGACAGAAGAAATTTCGATCCTGCTCGCCGATGACCATCCGGTCGTGCGGCAAGGCTACCGCCGCGTACTGGAGCATCAGGGCGGCTTCCGCGTGGTCGCCGAAGCCGATAACGCGGCAAGCGCTTACAGCGCCTTCAAACAGCATTCCCCGGATATTGTGGTGCTGGACATATCGATGCCCGGCGCAAGCGGCCTTGAAGCGATACGGAACATCCGGTTGCGTAACAGCCGCGCGCGCATTCTCGTCTTCAGCATGCACGCCGAAGCGGTGATGGTGAAGGCCGCCTTCGCTGCCGGAGCCAACGGCTACGTCACGAAGGGCAACGAACCGGCGACGCTGATCCGGGCGATCCGTGCCGTTGCGCGCGGCGAACGCGCGATGAGCGACGACGTCGCCCACATCCTGGCTACGGAGAGCTTGGCCCCCTCGCGATCAACGCTTGATCATCTGGGAGAGAGGGAAATCGAAATCCTGAGGCAATTCGCTGCCGGCTCGACCAAGGAGCAGATAGCGTCAAATCTCAATCTCAGCGTGAAGACTGTTCAGAATTATCACTATCTCATAAAGACCAAGACCGGCATGCGAACGGATGCCCAACTCGTCCGGCTTGCCGCTGAATGCGGGCTGACCGATCTGTAACCAGGTTTGGCACAAATGAAAAAGCTCGCCAGAGATTTGAAACGTCCGGAGAATTTTCTCGCGACACCCTCCTCCAATCCCACGCTCAGAAGCTACGCGCGGTGACTGGGGGTAAAATCGCGGAACTAGCCGCGACAACCTTTGTCGCGCTGCTCGTTGTTTTGCTGTCGGTTCGAACGATCGGATACAGAGGAGAACAGTGCGGTGGCGGAGAGAGTGTCAGTCAATCCCACTTGAAAGATAAGGCAATTTAGACCTTGCTGGGCTGAAACCCACCAGTTGAACCACGGCCGAGAAATGGGGCTTTGCCTCCGACAAAAGCCTGTTTCGCCAATGGGCAAACCATTGTCTGCAAAGGCAGCACGACCGAATAGATCCAGTAATCCATGCGGACCCTCCGTGACCCCGAGCCTTTCGAATGGTTTCTCGGAATCGGATCGTTAGGAGCCGCCAAAATCCAGCGAATTATTCGAGGAAGCTGCGAGGTTCGGCATCCGCTATGGATTCCCGATTGGCACGCGTCACACAGTCGCGACTTATCTCAAAAGCGCCAAGACTAAGCCTGGCGTAAGGACAACTGCGCGGGCGGTGGCTCAGGCAACGGCATCCAGATTGATAGATCACAAAATAGAGCCCGCTTTAATTTAGGACGCCCCGCCAAGTGCAAGCGGGATGCTGCCACCTGTCCGGCCTCTGATGCGGCGATGGAGGCCCCGTCCCCGCCGCCAACGATTTCGTGAACCTTTGCCTTGATTGCGAGCCCTCGCAGCTTGCGGCCTCATTCGGGCAGGATCGCCAGCAACCGCGCCGCCGAGTTGGCCCAGCTAAAGGCCTGCACGATGCGGTCGCGCGGCGAGGGAAGCGGTGGCGCACTCCCGTCAACGACCGAACGAATCACCGCGATCGCCGAGTCCAGGTTGGGTTCCCACCAGTTCAACCCTTCGAACCAGATCCGGTCGGCCGCCCGAATCCGGCAATCGACCATCGCCGGTGCGAGACGCGCATCGATCCAATGTGCCGATTGGTCGTCGAGATAGCTGAGATAGGCGGTGTGACGCGGCGCGATCAGGACCAGACCGGAAGCAGCGGCTTCCATCATCGGCATGTCCCAGCCCTCGCCGCGCGACAGGGAGACATAATGGGTCGCCGCTGTATAGAGCGCGGGCATTTCGACATTGCCGAGCGGATGGCCGAGGATGAGCATTGGCGCCGCGTCACCAAATGACCGCCCGGTCCGCTGCTCGAGTGCGGAGAGTTCCGCCTGGAAGACCGGCCAGACATCTGGCTGAAACGCGTTGTTCTTGAGGATCAGCACGGCATCATCCTCGCGCCGCGTCGCGACGAGCCAGGTTTGAAGCAGTCCCAGGTAATGCTTGCGCGGGGAGAGATCGGTGACATTGAGGAGCCGCACCGCAAAACCGCCGACCGGCCGCCCCGCCACTTCCAGCGCGAGCGGTTCAGCGCAGGCCGCGAAGCGCGCGCCATCGACGCCGAGCGGCGAGACCCGCAGCCGATCCTCGGGCACGCCGCTGTCGATCCACGCGCGGCGCGCCGTCTCGGTCGGCAGGATCGTCATGTCCATCTGGCGCGCCGTGGCGGCCCACGCAGCTGGAATGCGATCGGCCTCGAACATCGTATAATTGATATTGGTGTGTCCGGGCTCGCACACCGCAATCGTAGGCATCAGGAAGTGCAGCACGGTGTTTGCTGGCACCGGGCCAGTGAGCCGGTCGAACCAGATTTCGCGGGCATGCGCGGGACGCTCGGCCGACCAGCCGCTGACGTGGCGCATCTCGACATCGACACCTTGGCGCACGAATTCGCGGACGAATTCGCGCGTGTGGTGGTCGTAGCCGCTGAGGCCGCGGACATGGCCTGTCACCTTCAGCCGCCGCATCTAGCGCTCCGCTCGTTGCTGTCATTCGTGCCGCATGGCGATCCGGCTGCCGACACCGACATCATCCCGTTCGCTCCGCGCAGCGGAACGGGGGCGGTCACGCTCGATCCGGCCCGCGACGCCCTGCCCTGGTCCGGCTGGCCGCCGACCGGGAACGTCTACGACTGGGACATCGTGCTCTGCCAGTCGACCGGCCCGCTGTGGGAGCTGAGCCGCACCGAAATCAAGATTAGCGGCGTCACGCTCAGCCTGGCCCAGCCGAGCTACACGCAGCCACAGCTCGATGCCGGCATTTTCCTGAGTTATGTGATCTCCGGCGATCTTTCGACCGGTGCCTATGTATTGTCATTCGTGCCGCACGGCAGCGTGCCGGGCCTAGCGGACACCGTCCCATTCACGGCGCGCTCCGGCTCCGGCGCGATCGCGCTCAATCCCGACACACAGGCACTGCCCTGGTCAACGTGGCCGCCGACCGGCAACTGCTACGACTGGGATATCGTGCTGTGCAGCCAGAGCGGCCAGACGCTGACCGAACTGACGCGCACGCAACTGCTGATCGCGGCTGTCACGCTCAGTCTGTCCAGCGCCACTTATTGGCCCGATCAACTCGAGGCTGGAATTGCGCTCGCCTATCAGATCCAGAACGCGCTTCCGACTGGCGCCTATGTGCTGTCGTTCGTGCCGCATGGCACCGCACCCACGCTCGCCGATACCATGCCGTTCCCGGCCGTCACCGGCAGCGGCACCGTCACGCTCGATCCCAACCAGCAGACCTTGCCGTGGTCGACATGGCCGCCGACCGGCAACACCTATGACTGGGACATCGTGCTGTGCAGCCAGACGGGCGGTGCGCTCGCCGAACTGTCGCGGGCCGGATTGCAGATCGTATCGATCACGCTCAGCCTGGCGCAGCGGGCTTATTCACGCGCGCAGCTCGACGCCGGGCTGACGGTTCAATACGCCATCACGGGAACGCTGCCGCCGGCGACCTATGTGCTCGCGCTGGGCCCGAAAGGCGACACGCCCTCGCTGACCAACACCATTCCTTTCTCCGCGACCGCCGGCACCGGCACCATGCTCCTGACCACGGCGACCTACCCCTGGCTGCCCTGGGCCAACTGGCCGCCGACCGGCAATTGCTACGATTGGGACATTGTCGCGGGCTCGCTGATCGCGCCATCGAGTTTCACACCGCGCAATACGGTCGAGCTCGTGATCGTCGAAATTCCGGCGATCACCGAATTGACCTATGACGGCACGACGATCACCGCGCACTGGACCACGGTCACCCAGAGCGGTCTCACCGGCTACCAGATGCAGCTGCAATACCCGTCTGGACAGCCGACCACCATCTCCTCGGCACAACCGACCGGCAGCATCACCGCGGCCGGGCTCAGCGGCACCAACCTGGTGGTGGTGTCGGCGACTGTGTCCGGTGTCGCTAGCGGATGGAGCGCTCCGACGACCGTGGTCGATCTGACGCCGGCCATCGACAATGTCACGACCACGCAACCACGCGCCGGCAGCTATGATGTGAGCGTGACGTGGCCACTGCTCAATAGTGCCATCGCCAGCGGCTACGCCATGAAGGTGATGGACAATACCGGCAGCACCGTCGGAACCTGGAACGGCGCGGCACCGCCGGGACTCGTTCAGGATCTCGCCTTGCGGTCTCCGGCCACCTATTCGGCCAGTATCCAGGGCAGCAACGGCGTATCGAAAGGCCCGTTCAGCACGGCGGCGACAGTGCTGTTTGCCGTGCCGTCCGGATTGCAGCTCGACTATAATGGTACCGCTCTGGTCGCGAGCTGGGATGCCCTGCCGGGCCCGAGCGTCTACACCTACACGGTTCAGTTGTCCGCCAACGGCAGCGTGGTGGAAACCAAGAGTCAGACAGGCGCCGGGCCGACGCTGACACAAGCCTTCACCACTGTATTCCAAGGCGGCATCATCTACACCTGCGTCGTCAACGCCACGCTTGGCGTCTCAATCGGGCCGCAGAGCGCGCCAGCCAACGGTCCGTACTCGCGCAGGATCGTTTATCAATTCGACGGCCTGAATCGGTTAAAGTCGATGACCGTCACCGGCGGCAACGACGTGACCTATGTGATCGATGACGGCGGCAACGTCCAGACTGCGACGGTCTCTCGGGTTTGACGATGGCATTTGCGAGTCTCTTTGCCCACAACCGCACATCCGACTGAAGAGTGCTCGATCCAGTTCACAACTCCTAGCGGCATGCTCAGCGCTCTTGAAGCTGACGCGCTCGACAATTGGTGCAGCAGGCACCGCCGCGGAAAAACGATGAGAATGACCTACAAGGATGATCCAGCAGTTTTGCATCCGCAATGCATTGTCGCGAGCGTCGCGAGCTGTTTTGGGGTTCCGATCGGATCTGGCTTCTGCGCGAGCGGCTCTCGGACAAACTGACAAAGCCGGACCTCGCTCGCTAAATTAAGATCACTTCGGAATTTCTCTTTGTCCGAATGGCGATCATCCCCCCGTGTTGGTCCTTCCAAGTCAAGGATTGACCGCCTGTTTGCGTGGCTAGCGAGCTTCTCCAAATCCGGCGAGGACGGATGTGAGATTATCTCCCAGAATCTCCGATAGATATCCGCCTTCCTGGACGAACACGGTTGGAAGCCCCAACCGCGCGATGGCGGCACCGATGCGGCGGAACCCGGCGGTAGTGACGGCGAGACCCGCGAGCGGATCGTGCTCCGACGCATCGAGACCGAGCGCCACGACCAACGCACCGGGCGCGAAAGCACGGATCGTCTTTTCCGCGACACCGAGCGCCTGCACATAGCCGTCATCCTTGGTGCCGATCGGCAGCGGAATGTTGAGATTGGCCCCAAGACCCGGCCCCTCGCCGCGCTCGTGCGCATAGCCCCACACGAACGGGTTGAAGAAGGTTGGGTCGGCGTGGATCGAAACCGTGAGAACGTCGGGCCGTTGGTAGAAAATGCCTTGCGTGCCGTTGCCATGATGAACATCGACGTCGAGGATCGCCACCCGCTCATGCCGTAGTCGCAGATGGGCCGCCGCGACCGCGCTGTTGTTGAGAAAACAAAAGCCACTGGCGAGGTCGCGATAGGCATGATGCCCCGGAGGACGACAAAGCGCATAGGTCGCGTCCTCGCCGTCCAGAACCAGTTGAGCTGCCGTCGTCGCCACATCCGTGGCAGCGCAAGCCGCAGCCCAGGTGCCCGGGCCGATCGGACAGGACGTGTCGATCGTATGCCAGCCGAGACGGCCGACAATGTGAGTGGGATAAGTCGCGGCGTTACGGACGGGATGCATGTTGGCAATCATCTCGGGGCCGGAATCGCCAAGCGCTAGCCAGGCGTCCCAGGCCTCGGCGAGGAAGCCGAGATATTCCGGACTGTGAACCCGCGCGCGCGGCCCCTGCCCGAATACGACCGGTTCGACCAGTTCGTGCTTGCCAGCCATGAGCCCGGCCAACAGCCGATCGGCGCGCTCGGGCTGTTCGGTGGTGCGTTTGACGACGCCGCGAACCAGAAAGAATTGCGGATCGTGGCTCCGGTGCAGTTCAGTATGGACGGCCTTCACACCAATACTCCCATCGCTGAAACGGAATTCCCCGCGCGTTCGCCAGCGTGCTGCCGTGCGGGATGGTTGGATTTAAGTCGGACTCTTCACGTGGACTGCGATCGGTGGAATCTCCCGCACCAGCCTTCCGACCTCCCGCCACGCGTGACCGATGTGATGATCGATATGCGCAACGATACGCTCCGGATGGCCTTGCTCGATCGCCGCAAGCACCGGTTCGTGGGTACGGGCGATTTCATGCGGATCGTCGTATAGCCGGCCGATCAGGCCGATGACCATGCGCAGCTCCGACGCCAAATCGTCGAACAAGCGCAACAAGCGCCGGTTGCCGGCGATCTCGCAGATCAGGCGGTGAAACCGGTAATCCTCTTCGACCTGCCGGGCCGAATCATCCAGATCAGCGGTCTGGTGCAGAACATCGATCTGTCTCCGTAATGCGTCCCGCGTCTCCGGCGTCAGATTCCGCGCCGCCAGCACGCCGGCATGCCGCTCCACGCAGAGGCGCAGATCATAGATATCGTCAATATCGTCGGCGGCGAATTGCCGGACGAAAAAGCCACGGCGCGGGCTCGCCACAAGCAGCCCCTGGCTTTCCAGAAGACGTGCGGCCTCACGCACCGGCGCCCTGCTGACACCCAGCTCCCTCGCAATCCCCGCCTCCACCAATTTGGAACCAGGCGGCATCCGCCCCTGAACGATGGCTTCGGTCAAAAGACGCGCGACCTGGCCGACGAGATCCGTCTCGGCGAGAGCTGGCAATCCGACCGGCGGGGACATTGTGCGCATCAAAACGGTCCGTTTTGGCCATTGAGCAATATTTAGTCGTCGATTGTCGACAGTTTAGTCTTGCATGACAATTGCTGCGATGCAACCTTAGAGCCAGTTGAAAACAGGTTTACCTCGAAATGACAGCGCACGTACCGCCCCCGGCCATCAAAGACGAAACACAGCAGACCAGGATCGATCTCGCCGCCGCTTACCGGCTAATCCATCGGCTCGGTCTCGATGACAGCATCTACACCCACATCTCGGTCCGGCTGCCGGGCCGGCACGACCGTTTTTTGATCAATCCGTACGGCTTGCGCTTTGAAGAGGTGACGGCTTCCAACCTGGTGACGGTCGATCTCGACGGCAATGTTGTCGATGACCCGATGGCGCTTGGCATCAACCCGGCCGGCTTCACCATTCATAGCGCCGTGCACGCGGCGCGGACGGATGCGATGTGCGTACTGCACACCCATACCGCCGCCGGCGTCGCGGTCTCCTGCCAGAAGCAGGGGCTGCTGCCGCTCAATCAATGGTCGATGCAGTTCACCGATCGCCTCGCCTACCATGACTATGAAGGCATCGCGCTCGACCTCGATGAGCGCGCGCGCCTTGTTGCCGATCTCGGTGAAAAGTTCGTCATGGTGCTGCGCAATCACGGCATGCTCACTTGCGGGCGATCGGTCGCTGAAGCCTTCAAGCTGATGCACAATCTGGAACGGTCGTGTCGCGCCCAGCTCGCGATCCAGGCTGCCGGTGCCGAGATCGCCCCGCTCTCCGCAGCCGTCGCCAGCAAGACCGCGGGTCAATACGCCAGCTTCTACGACAAGATCGAACTCAAGGGCGAGCCGGATACCGAATGGGCGGCGTTCAAGCGGATGCTGGAGCGAACCGATCCGGACTTCGTGAACTAGGCCGCGCGCCGGAATCCAATTCAACCGCCGATCAGGCGATTAAAGAGAGAGACGTCATGTTGAAGCGAATATTGATTGGCGTTGCCATGATATTTGGCCTGGGCGCCGCGTCGTTCGCCGAAGAGCCGAAAACAGGCGGTATCGTGAATGCCGTGATCCAGCCCGAACCTCCGGGCCTGATGCTGGGTCTGGTGCAGAACGGCCCGACCCAGATGGTGGCGGGCAACATCTATGAAGGCCTGCTGCGCTACAGCCCGAAGCTGGAGCCGCTGCCGGGCCTGGCCGAGAGCTGGACGGTAAGCGAGGACGGCAAAGTATACTCTTTCAAGCTCAGGAAGGGCGTCACCTGGCACGACGGCAAGCCGTTCACCTCAGCGGACGTGGTATTTTCAATCGAATTCCTGAAGCAGACCCATCCACGGCTCCGCAGCAATCTGGTTCAGCTCGACAAGATCGAAACACCTGACGACTCCACCGTCGTGTTCACGCTGAAGCAGCCGTTCGGTCCGTTCCTCGGCATCTTCGAGGTCGGCTCGATGCCGATGATTCCGAAACACATCTATGAAGGTACGGATTTCAAGACCAATCCGGCCAACAACACGCCTGTCGGCACCGGCCCGTTCATGTTCAAGGAATGGCAGAAGGGCTCGTTCATCCACCTCGTCAAGAATCCGAACTACTACATCAAGGGCAAACCCTATATCGACGAGATCTACTGGCACGTCATTCCCGACGCCGCCGCGCGATCGGTGGCGTTCGAAACCGGCAAGGTTGATGTGCTGCCGGGTGGTTCGGTGGAGAACTTCGACGTTCCACGGCTGAGCAAGCTCAAGGACGTCTGCGTCACCGGCAACGGCTGGGAATTCTTCAGCCCGCATTCGTGGCTCTGGCTCAACAACCGCTCCGGGCCGACGGCCAACAAGAAATTCCGCCAGGCGGTGATGTTCGCCCTCGACCGCAATTTTGCAAAGGACGTGATCTGGAACGGCCTCGGCAAGGTCGCAACCGGCCCATCCAGCTCCTCGATCAAATATTACACGGACGCAGTGTCGACCTACGACTACGACCCGGCCAAGGCGAAGGCCCTGCTGAAAGACGCCGGCTACAACGGCGAGAAAGTCCGGCTGCTGCCGCTGCCCTACGGCGAAACCTGGCAGCGCTGGGCCGAGGCGGTGAAGCAAAATCTGCAGGACGTCGGCATCAATGTCGAAATGGTTGCGACCGATGTCCCGGGCTGGAATCAGAAAACCTCCGACTGGGATTACGATATCGCCTTCACCTATGTTTACCAGTATGGCGACCCCGCACTCGGCGTTGCCCGCAACTACGTCTCGAGCCAGATCGTCAAGGGCTCGCCGTTCAACAACGTCGAGGGATATTCGAACCCGGAGATCGATCAACTGTTCGCAGACGGCGCGGTCGCTTTCCCGGATTCCAAGCGCGCGGAAATCTATGCCAAGGCGCAAAAGATTCTGACCGACGACGTGCCGGTTGCCTGGCTGCTCGAATTGCAGTTCCCCACCATCACCCGCTGCAAAATCAAGAACCTCGTTACCACTGCCATCGGTGTCAACGACGGCTTTCGCGATGCCTGGATCGATAAATAATTCCTGACCACGAAACCACGGCGACGCTCCGGCATCGCCGCGGCCGGACGCTCCAACACCCCGACCTGAACGCAACGGAAATTCGTGATGCTCGCATTCATTGGCCAGAGGATCGGCAAGGCCGTCATCGTGCTGCTGGCGATCGTCGTGCTGAACTTTTTCCTGATCCGGATGGCGCCGGGCGATCCGGCACTGGTGATGGCCGGAGAGGCCGGCGCGGGCGACAAGATTTTCGTCGCCCAGCTCCGCGAAAAATTCGGTCTCGACAAGCCGCTGCCAGTGCAGCTCTATACCTACGTCAAGGGCATCGCTACGTTCGATCTCGGCTTCTCGTTCCGCCAGCAGATGCCGGTCTCGAAACTGATCCTCGAACGGCTTCCCGCCACCCTGCTGCTGACCGGAACGGCGTTTGTGATCTCGCTCGCATTGGGCGTGTTGTTCGGAACACTCGCCGCGCGCCGGGCCGGCAGCTGGATGGATACCGCGATCACGGTCGTGGCGCTGATCTTCTACGCCACGCCGCTGTTCTGGGTGGCGTTGATGGCGATCCTGTTGTTCTCGGTCGAAATGGACTGGCTGCCGAGCTTTGGCTACGAGTCCGTCGGCGCGAATTACACCGGGTTCGCTCATATGATGGATGTAGGCGCCCATTTGATCATGCCGGCGACGACGATCGGCCTGTTCTTCATGGCCACTTACGCCCGCATGACGCGCGCCTCGATGCTCGAGGTCAAACGGCTCGATTTCGTCAAGACCGCCCGCGCCAAGGGGTTACGCGACACTGTGATCCAGCGCCGTCATGTGCTGCGCAACGCATTGCTGCCGGTCGTGACGCTTGCGGGGCTGCAGGCGGGCACGCTGGTCGGCGGCGCCGTGCTGACCGAAACCGTGTTCGCGTGGCCCGGCATCGGCCGCCTGATGTACGAAGCCCTGCTGCAGCGCGACTATAACCTCTTACTCGGCGTCTTCGTGGTGTGCTCGGCGATGGTGCTGGCGTTCAACCTGATCACCGACCTGATCTACCGCTCGGTCGATCCCCGCATCGAGTTCGCATCGTGAAGCAGTTCTGGCGAACCATGCTGCGCAATCCCGGCGGGCTGATCGGCCTCGCGATTCTTGCAGTCGCGATCGCCGTCGCGGTGTTTGGCCCGCTGCTATTTCCGACCTCACCCTGGCGCATGGTGCAGCGGCCATTCCTGCCGCCATTCACGTTATCGGCCGTGCCGCTCGGCACCGACGCGCTCGGCCGTGACGTCATGGCGGGCATCATATACGGTGCCCGTGTTTCGCTGCTGGTGGGCCTCGTCTCGACGCTGGCGGCGCTGGCTGTTGGCATTCCCATTGGCGCGATGGCTGGATATTTCGGCGGCCGCATCGGAGACGCGCTGATGCGTTTCACCGAATTCTTCCAGACCGTTCCGAGCTTCGCGCTGGCGATCGTGCTGGTTGCCGTGCTGCAGCCGTCGATCGTATCGATCGTGATTGCCATCGCCATCGTGAGCTGGCCACCGGTGGCGCGGCTGGTGCGCGGTGAGGTGCTGTCACTGCGCAGCCGTGAATATGTCCAGGCGGCTGTGGTGACCGGGCAGACCAACAGCTGGATCATCTGGCGCGAGATCCTTCCCAATGCGCTCTCCCCCGTCATCGTGCTGGCGTCGCTGATGGTGGCGACCGCGATCCTGCTCGAGTCGTCCCTGTCCTTTCTCGGCCTTGGCGATCCCAATCTGATGTCGTGGGGCTTCATGGTCGGCGCCGGCCGCACCGTCATTCGCCAGGCCTGGTGGATTACCGTGTTTCCCGGCATCGCAATCCTGATCTCGGTGCTGGCGCTAAACCTGATCGGCGAAGGTCTCAACGACGCGCTCAATCCGCGCCTCAACAAGGACGGGCGATGAGCATATCCCAAGAAGACTCCCGAGAAATTTCCCACCACACAGCCGTCACCATCAAGGACCTCAAGCTCACGTTGCCCCCCGGCGGTGACCGGCCCTACGCCGTCGATGGCGTTTCATTCGACCTCACCGCCGGCAAGATCCTTTGCGTTGTCGGGGAATCGGGCTCCGGAAAGTCGATGTGCGCCCATGCCCTGATGGGTCTTTTGCCTGACACCGTGATCTCCGAGGCTGGCGAGATCGTGTTCGACGGACAAAACCTGCTGACCCTCGACGAGAACACATGGCGGGGCTTGCGCGGTCGCCGTATTGCCATGGTGTTTCAGGAGCCGATGACGGCCCTCAACCCCCTGATGCGCATCGGCGACCAGATCGCCGAAATGTTCGAGGCGCATCATCTGTTGTCGCCGAAGCAGCGCAGACAAAAGGCTGTCAGCCTGTTGCGCGAAGTCGGCCTGCCCGATCCCGACAGAACGGTGCGCGCCTATCCGCACCAGCTTTCGGGCGGCCAGCGCCAGCGCGCGATGATCGCCATGGCGCTTGCGCTCGAACCGGCTGTGCTGGTTGCCGACGAACCGACGACGGCACTCGATGTCACCACGCAGGCGCAAATCCTGAAACTAATCCGCGACCTTCAGCGCCGCCGCAATATGGCGGTCATGTTCATCACTCACGATTTCGGCGTCGTCGCCGATATCGCGGATCGCGTCGTCGTGCTCCAGCACGGCAAGGTGGTCGAACAGGGCGCGGCGGATGACGTCCTCTTGCGCCCGCAACATCCTTATACCCGCGCGCTGCTCGCAGCCGTTCCGAAACTGCAGCCACCGTCACGCCCGGCCCGGCCCGACCGGCAGAAGGCCGTCGAGGTGATCGGTCTGGAAAAAACCTATGTCAGCGGCGGCGGCTGGTTTCAGCCGACCCGCAGCGTGCAGGCGGCGAAGGAAGTCAGTTTTGACATCTTTCAAGGGGAGACCCTTGGCCTCGTCGGGGAATCCGGCTCCGGCAAATCCTCCATCGCGCGCCTCATCATGCGCCTGATCGAACCGGATCGCGGCACCGTCCGCCTCGGCGATACCGACCTGACGCGGATCAGCGGAAAGACGCTGCGCCAGCAGCGCCGCCGCATCCAGATGGTGTTTCAGGACCCGTTCGCTTCGCTCAATCCGCGCCGCAAGGTCGGCAATATCATCACCGATGGCCCGATCGCCCACGGCGCCGATCCGGCCGCCGCGCGCCAGCGTGCTCACGAGCTCTTGGGTTTGGTCGGCCTCAACGCCAGCGCCATGGAACGCTATCCGCACGAATTCTCCGGCGGCCAACGGCAACGGATCGGAATTGCCCGGGCATTGGCGCTCGACCCGGAAATCCTGGTCGCCGACGAAGCGGTCTCCGCGCTCGACGTCTCCGTGCAAGCACAGGTGCTGGCCCTGCTCGAAGACCTCAAGGCGCGGCTTGGTCTGTCGATGCTGTTCATCACCCACGACCTGCGCGTCGCGGCGCAAATATGCGATCGGATCGCGGTGATGCAGCGTGGCTCGATCGTCGAAATTCGGCCTGCCGCCGCGCTATTCTCGGCGCCCGAACACCCCTACACGCGCGAACTTCTAGCCGCGGTGCCGGGCCAGATATCATCCTCCAAGGCGGCCTGAACATGCGTTGCGCTCTCGTCAGCCGCACACTCGATCTGCGCGGCTATCTCGGTGCGGAAATCGGGCGCTTCGCCGACCGCATCGAAATTGTCGATCACCGCAGCGACGGGAAAGACGCCGATGTTCGCCTCGCGGTCGCGTGGCATCCGCCAGACGACGCTTTCGAGCGATATCCGAATCTGCAGGCTGTTTGCTCGATCGGTGCTGGCGTCGACAACATCATTGCGTGCCCCAGCCTCCGGCCCGGCATCGAGGTCGTTCGCGTCGTGGATCCGGCGCAGGCGCAAATGATGTCGGGCTTTGTCGCATGGCATGTGATCGGACATCAGCGACGCTTTGCCACCTATCTGGGTCAGCAGCGCGACCGAATTTGGCAACGTCTCAGCCAGCGTCACGCACAAGACGTTCCCGTTGCCATTCTCGGCTACGGTGAGATCGGCCAGCGGGTTGCCGCCGATCTCTCGCAGCTTGGTTTCCCGGTCTTGGTATGGAGCCGGACGGCAAAGCCGGCGCCGCCTCCGATCAGGGGATTCCACGGGCCTTCGGGGCTCGCCGCCATGCTCGATGAGACCGAAGTGCTGGTGAATTTGCTGCCGCTGACGCAGGAGACCGAGGGCATTCTCAACCGCGAACTGTTCAACAGGATGCGGCGCGGCGGTTACCTCGTTCAAGTCGGCCGCGGCGAACATCTGGTCGACGAAGATCTACTCGCCGCGTTGGAAAGCGGTCAGCTTGACGGGGCCGCACTCGACGTGTTCGCAACGGAACCACTGGCACCAGCGCATCCGTTCTGGCGCCACCCAAAGATCGTCGTCACGCCGCATGACGCCAGCGATGTCCGCATCGAAGCCGTCGCGGCGACTCTCGTCGCGGCCGCCGACGCGATCGGAGCCGGGCAGCGCCCCCCCTACGCGATCGACCGCAACCGCGGTTACTAAGCTTTTGCACGCCGAAGGAACACCCGGTGCCAGACTCCTCGCCCGCCATTGATGTCGAACATCCGATCGACGGTCTTCGCGCGGCAACCACCATTCCGGAAGCGCTAGCCCAAGAGCTGGCCGCCGAACATTACGGCCTGCCGGTCGCGGCGCATCGGCTCGACAGCGAGCGCGATCAGAATTTCCGGCTGCGAGCGCTGGATGGCCGCGAATATGTCCTGAAGATCGCTAATCCCACAGAGGACCGCCCGGTAACCAATCTGCAGACGCAGGCCCTGCTTCACCTGGCTGCCGCCGACCCCGGTTTGCCGATCCCTCGCGTCTTTCCGGCATTAAACGGTATGCAGGAGCTTGATATCACCTTCGACGACGGCTCGACCCGAGTCGTTCGTCTGTTGTCCTTTATGGCCGGAACTCCGATGCACGCGGTCGAAGGATCCACCAGGTTGCGGCGTGATCTCGGTCAATGCGCGGCGAGATTGGCGCGGGGTCTGCGCGATTTCAACCACCCCGGCGCCAACCACAAACTGCTCTGGGATCTCCAGCACGCCGCCGAATTGCGTCCGCTGATCGACGCCGTCGCTTTCGACCGGCGCGATCTGGTCAAGCAATTTCTCGATCGCTTCGAAACGCGTGTGCTTCCAGCACTGGCGAGCCTGCCCCAGCAGCCCGTCCACAACGATCTCAATCCACACAACATTGTGGTCGATCGGGGCCTCAACGAACGCATCTCGGGGATCATCGATTTTGGCGATCTCGCTTCGACGGCGCGGGTCAATGACCTCGCCATTACGGCGGCGTATCAGGTTGCGGACAGCGATGATCCGCTCGCCCCCGCATGCGAGGTTATCGCAGCCTATCATGCGGTCACGCCGTTGAACGCAGGCGAATTCGATGTACTGTTCGACCTCATGGCCACGCGCATGGTCATGACTGTCGTCATCAGCAGCTGGCGCGCTGCTCGTTACCCCGAGAACCGAACCTATATCCTGCGCAATCATCAATCGGCCTGGGCGCGGCTCGGCCGGATGGCCGCGCTCTCGCCGGCAGAGGCGATGCAACAGATCAGACGCGCCTGCAATTCGGAGTGAAGCACATGTCAGCAAACGACGCTGTTGTCTCGACCCGAGACATCATCGCGCGCCGGAACCGCCTGCTCGGGCCAGCCTATCGGCTGTTCTACGAGCAACCGGTGCAGTTCGTGCGCGGCGAAGGCGTGTGGCTCTACGATCCCGACGGCAATCGCTATCTGGATGCCTATAATAATGTGGCCGCTGTCGGGCACTGTCACCCGCACGTCGTCCAGGCGATCGCGCGGCAGGCGGCCGTCCTCAACACGCATACGCGCTATCTGCACGAGACCGTGCTCGATTACGCCGAGAAGCTGCTGACGACCTTCCCGGCCGAGATCGGCCACGCCATGTTCACCTGCAGCGGCAGCGAGGCGAACGACCTCGCCTTGCGCGTCGCTCGAACCTGCACTGGCGGCACCGGGTTCATCGTGACGCAAACCGCGTATCACGGCGTGACAGTTGCGCTGGCCGAGCTTTCGCCCTCGCTCGGGCTATCGGCCGAAAAGGACAGCCATATGCGGTTGGTGCCGGCGCCGCGTTCGGCCGGGGACGACACCGGCGAGATCTTTGCACGTCAGGTCCGCGCCGCGCTGGACGACATGGCGCGAAACGGGATTCGCCCGGCGGGATTGCTGGTCGACACGATCTTCTCAAGCGACGGCGTGTTCGCCGACCCGCCGGGCTTCCTGCGCCCGGCGGTCGAGGCGATACGCGCGGCCGGCGGCCTGTTCATCGCCGACGAAGTGCAGCCCGGCTTCGGCCGCACCGGCGAACAGATGTGGGGTTTTGCCCGCCACGATCTCGTTCCCGATCTGGTCACGATGGGCAAGCCGATGGGCAATGGTCATCCGGTCGCCGGGATGGCGGCGCGTCCGGATCTGCTGGCGGAGTTCGGCGCGAGGTCGCGCTATTTCAATACCTTTGGCGGCAACCCGGTATCCGCAGCAGCAGGGATCGCCGTACTTGAAGTGATCGAGTCCGAGGGATTGATCGCAAACGCGCGGCGCACCGGCGGCTATCTGCTCGATCGTCTCAAGCAGTTGCAGGCCCGGCACGAATTGATCGCCGAGGTGCGTGGTGTCGGATTGTTCATCGGTGTCGAGCTGCGGCGCGCCGGCATCGCCGGGACGCCTGCCACGCGCGAAAGCGCAGCGATCGTCAATATGCTGCGCGAGCGGCGCGTGCTGATCAGCGCCGCCGGACCACATGCCAATGTTCTCAAAATAAGGCCACCGCTGGTGTTCGCCACCGATCACGCCGACATGCTGGTCGAGAACCTGGATCAAGTGTTGCAGGCATTACATCAGGCCTGACCCGATGAAGTCGGCAAGTGACTGCGCGACAGCCAAAGCGAACGAACCTTCGAAGTTAGCGCGCAGAGCTGACCACAGGGGCCCCCGGGACTTTCTTGATACACCAGGAATTAAAACACCGGCAATATTGGAAACGCGTTCAACCCGGTTGCCGAGATGAGCGACTGGTTAGTTGCAGATCCCATCAGGTTTGCTAGCGACGCCGCTCGGCTTGCGGCTGCTCCCCCATCACGTCCTGAGTGCAAAGGGATCGCGCTCTTCTCCCGAGAAATCAATCAAAGCGGCGTCGCCATTTTCGCCGTCGTCTAGCTTTTCCAGACTTCCTCGCGATAAACATCCCTTAAAGCTGGATCAACGCATAGGTCGGAGCGCGCCCATTCTTCAAAGAGCTTGCTGCTCACGAGCTGCGCGCTGTGGTTATTGACAAACAGCCGTCGATCAATGTGTTTTGCGTTCGAGCAGAGCAAGCGTGCGGTCGGACAGAAAAAGTCCGTGCCCCAGAAGCTCTATTGCCGAGACTGTTCCATCCGAGCCGAGCACCGGCCAACCTTCGAACAGCGGTTCGACCCACGGAAATTCTTCAAGCCACCGCAGCGATGATGACGACGCCGCGGCGACATGAGCGAAAAGTCGCGGCGCGCACGCTCCCGGTGCGGCCGACCGCTTCGAACGCGCGGAGCGCAATCAAGGACGGCAGGCGTAGTCGCATCATTGCTGAACCGGCACCGCTATCACGGATTCCCCGCACTCCATCTCTCTGTGTCGGCTGCGGCGATTGCCCGATGCGCCCCCCGGGATGTCTTGCGCAAATGGAACCGATCATGACAAACAAGCTGCTTGTCGCGCGGCTTCGCGCCGGTCACAAATACGTCGTATGCTGGAGCCGGCCTTCGGAACCGCGTTGATCGCCCGACGGGACGGCATTCGGGGCGGCATTACTGGGTGCGATGGCCGGTCGCACGGCTTGCGGAGCGGTGGATGGATCAGGACGACGCGAAGCTGACATGGAGCCCGCATAGCGCGCATTGGGGCGCGTTTTCGGCCCGCTGGAGCGGTGAGGAACTTGCGGTCCGCGCCTATTCCGGCGATCCGTCGCCGTCCCCGATCCTGGGAAATTTCACCAACGCCCTGCGCCACAAGGCCCGTGTCCTGAAACCGATGGTGCGGCGGAGCTGGCTGGAAAAGTCGCCGGACCACCACCGCACGCTGGACGGCGCGTTTGTCGAAATGCCGTGGAAGGAGGTGCTCGACCTGCTCGCCGCCGAACTCTCCCGCGTGCACACCGAGTATGGCGCCGGCGCGATCTATGGCGGCTCCTATGGCTGGGCCAGCGCCGGCCGGTTTCATCACGCGCAGAGCCAGATTCACCGTTTCCTGAACGTCGCGTTCGGCGGTTATGTGCGTTCGGTCAACAGCTACAGCGCGGGCGCATCCGCGGTGATCCTACCGCACGTGCTGGGGCCGTACGAGAGCGTCTCGCGGCACAACGTCACCTGGGATCAGATCAGCGAACATACCGACGTCGTGCTGGCGTTCGGCGGCATGGCGCTGAAGAATTCGGCGGTCGCAAGCGGCGGCATCAGCCGGCACATCGAACGCGATGCGATGCGCAAAGCCGCGCAGCGCGGCGCCAAGTTTTACTGCGTCAGTCCCCTGCGCGACGACCTGCCCCAAGAAGCCTCCGCCAGATGGCTGCCGATCCGGGTCGGCACCGATGTCGCCCTGATGCTCGCGCTGGCGCAGACGCTGGTGGTAGACAATCTTTGCGACCGCGACTTCCTCTCGCGCTATTGCACCGGTTTCGACCTCTTCGAGCGCTATTTGCTCGGCGGCGACGGCGGCTTTCCAAAGGATGCGGCTTGGGCGGCCGAGATCACCGGCATTGCGGCTTCCACCATCACGGAGCTTGCGCGCGCGCTGACGCGCGGCCGCTGCCTGATCACCGTGTCGCACTCGCTGCAGCGGGCGCAATATGGCGAACAGCCGGTCTGGATGGGCGCGGTGCTGGCCGCGATGCTCGGGCAGATCGGCCTGCCCGGCGGCGGCTACAACTATGCGCTCGGCGCGCTCGGCCACACCGGCCGCCGCGTCAATGCGGTGCCGATCCCGACCATGCCGCAAGGCCGCAACGGCGTCGACGCGTTCATCCCGGTCGCGCGCATCAGCGACATGCTGCTCAATCCGAACCAGCCGTTCGACTACAACGGCCGAACGCTGCGCTATCCGAATATCAAGCTGATCTACTGGGGCGGCGGCAATCCGTTCCACCATCACCAGGATATCAACCGGCTGCGTCGGGCCTTTAACGTGCCGCAAACCATCGTGGTGCAGGAAACCGCGTGGACGCCGATGGCGCGCTTCGCCGACATCGTGTTGCCAGCGACGATGACGCTGGAGCGCGACGATATCGGCGCCGCCGCCACCGATCCGCGGCTTGTTGCGATGCGCAAGGTGGCGCCGCCGATCGGGGAAGCCCGCGATGATTTCGAGATCTTCGCCGATCTGGCGCGCCGGTTCGGGGTGGAGCAGGCGTTCACCGAGGGACGCGATAGCCGGCAGTGGCTGGTTCACCTCTACGAGACTACACGCACAGCGCTCGCCGCGCGCGGCCTGGATGCACCGGATTTCGACCAGTTCTGGCGCCGGGGTGAACTTGCATTGCCGTCCCAGCCGGACGATGGCGGCATCCTGCGTGCGTTCCGCGATGACCCCGAAACCCACCGGTTGCCGACGCCGAGTGGCAAGATCGAGATCTTTTCGCAGGCGATCGCGGACTTCGGCTACGACGATTGTCCCGGCCATCCCGCCTGGCTGCCCTCGACCGAACCGCCGTCACAGCGCCACCCGTTGACGCTGATCGCCAACCAGCCGGCGACGCGCCTGCACAGCCAGCTCGATTTCGGCAGCTACAGCCAATCGCAAAAGATCGACGGCCGCGAGGTGGTCCGGCTCAATCCCGCCGACGCGCGGCGGCGCGGCATCGCAAACGGCGATATCGTTCGCCTGTTCAATGATCGCGGTGCCTGCCTGGCGGCCGCCATGCTTTCCGATCAGGTGATGGAAGGCGTGATCCATCTGCCGACCGGCGCATGGTACGATCCGGAACTCGACCCGGACGGACAACCGCTCTGCGTGCACGGCAATCCGAACGTCCTCACCCGCGACGTCGGCACCTCGAAGCTGGCGCAAGGTTGCTGTGGTCAGGTGACGGTGGTCGGCTGCGAAAAATATACAGGCGTGGCCCGACCGGTGCAGGCCTTCGATCCGCCCGAACCGTCGACTCGCAAGGTGACTTGAACCTGCAAGCCAAATCACGGGAGTTTTTGCGGGCGATTTCCAGCAGCGAGGGGCCGGATTTCACGAAGTAGAAGTTGACCCGTTTCACGCTCGCAAAAAATCCGCGGCTTCGGCCAAATTATCGCCGCCTCACCACACGTATCGCGCCACGGCTTTGCCTGCGTAGCTGCGGGTGACATTGGAGAACTCGCCTTCGAAGGTACCGCTGAGCGAGAAACCGTTGGTCCATTTGCGCTCGATGGAAGCCGTGGTGAGCGCGGAGTCGGCGGCCTGCGATGCGCCGCCCACAACGAAGGAGGCACCGGGCAGCGCCTGGAAGGTCGCGGCGACACTGCGGTCGGGATCGTAATCGTGCGACCAGGCGAAACGGCCGAGCAGCGTGAGCATGCCGTCCGATAGCGCAAAGGATTTGTCGGTGCGGAAGCCGAGTTCGCTGCGCACATCCGCGGCGTCGCGGCCAGCATAGGCCAGAGCGAAATTGTTCGTCCCAATGACGGCCTGTTCGGCGTAGGACGGAAGATCGAAGGTCACAAATTGCGCGGCGGCATATGGCGTGATCCCGATGCCGCCGTTCCATGGTGAGACGAAGCGATAGCCGCCTTCGAGACGGCCCGACCACGCATTGGCGTTGAACTCGGCGCGGAGTTGGTCGAGGCCGGCGATCATGACCGTGCGATTGTCGGTGATGTCCTGCCAGCCATAAGCGAGTGCGGCGGAGACATACGCCGGACCTTCGTTGTGGCGCGCATAGGCGCCCATCTGGAACAGGTCCGAGCGGCCCGATCCGCCATTGGCGACGGAGAAACTGGTGCCGCCGCCAGCAAGCGCAAAGCCGGCAACTGTGCTGGGCGAGAACAGATAGTCGGCGCCGACGGCAGTACCCGCGATCATGCTGGTCGTGTTGTTCGATCCGACCGCTGTGTTGCCGGATGTCGATTGTGACCCGCCAAAGGCGGAAGCCCACACGCTCCAGCGCGGATCGTAAGCTTTCGACAGCGGCGCCTTCGCGAACGCAAATGCGTCGGTTGGATTCGATTTCGCAGCATAAGCACTCGCCTGATCTGCTTCATCGGCAAATCCGGTCGCGCCCGGTGTCGCGTGGAAACCGCCGCCCCGGTTCAGGAACGGATCGGTCAAGATTCCCATGAACTGGCTCATCGCATTAAACGTCGTCTGCTGTGCACCCGTTGCGGTCTCGCCAGAGGCTTGCGACAAGTTGCCGGGGGTCAGCGCGGAATAGAGCAGCGGAACGCTGCCATTGCCGTTGAAGAAATTGCTCAGCGCGTTGCCGACGGCCTGCTGATTGCCGTTGAGTGCGCCGGAAGCGGCGAAGTTCAGGCTTAGATTGAGATAGGCATGATTGGCGTCGTAACTCAGCGCGGTCTGGACGTTCGAAGGCAGATTGCTCGACACCGTCGGGGCGAAACTGCCGGACACGCCGCCAGCCGCCGTGAGAATGGTGTACTGCTTGGAAATGGTGCTTGCCGAGAGGACATTCACGGTTGCGCCTGCCAGGGTGGCCGTGCCCGTGACGTTTGCAAACGAAGCTGCGGGCGGACCGATCTGGACAAGGTAGGCCGCGCCGGACTGGAAGGCGAGATTGCCGGCGATGGCCATGGAGGATCCGGCCGTTCCGTTGCCGGGCGCGAACAAGCCGCCGCTGTTGACCATCGTGTTGCCGACGGTGCCGTTGCCGGTCAGCATGGCGCCGCCGCCCACCGTGGTCAGGCTGGATGACGCGATCGAACCCATCACCACCAGCCCGCCGCCGGTGATGTTGGTGGCGCCAGTGTAGGTGTTCTGTGCCAACAACGTCACAATGCCCGGACCATCCTTGAGCAGCCCACCGCCGCCGGGAAGCGAGGCCCAAATGGTGCCCGTCTGGAGTTCATACGAGGAGACGGGGCCGCCAGCCCTGACGGTATCGGCGGCAGCGATCGCCAACAATTGAGCCTGATTGGCCGTAATGCCCAATGCGTTCGCTGCGGACGACGCGAACAGCGGGCTGTTCGGATTGGTCTCCGAGATCAGCGTGATCGGGTCTTGGCCGGTAATGCTGTAGAAGAGCGTGAGCGCATCGAGATAGGCGCCGTAGGCGCTGGGATGATAGCCGATCGACGTCGTGCAGCATGCCGTGAGGGGATTGGTGTCCCAAAGGCTGAACTGACTGGCGGGGTTGGTCGCCAAATAGGGATTCTGGACAGCGATGCCGAGATTGATGGCGCTCACCCACGAATCGCCTGAATACGCGACGCTGATGTGGGAGCCGGTTGGGTTCGACGCATTATATGTAGTGGCCGCGCTGGTATATGCGTTGTGCAAATCCGACGCCATTTGGGCGATTGGGTTGGCCGCGCCGACATACGGAGCATAGGCCGGGTTGCCGCCTTGTTGCGACGGAGTGCTGGTGCCGAAGATCGGCAAATTGGGGTTGCTGCTGGTGTAGCCGTAGGATGCCAGCGGTTGGGTCTGTTCGAGCGTGATCGCTGCCTTCGGCTTGCCGGCCGCGGCGTCTGCGGCGTCGATGGCATTGACCAGGCCGGTCACGCCGGACTGGAATCCCGCGGGATTGCCGCGCGTCGGCACGCTCACGCCATTGACCGTAACGGTCGTGGGCAGGGGCCGGAAGCTCTGATCCTGCATAATGACTTGGCTGTATTTTGAGTTGGCGATCAGCGGAAGATCGCCGGCTTCGCTACCCGTATTGCCGAGATATCCCGACAGCGTGGCGCTGGAGACCGAGATCAGCGAGACGTCGTAATGCAGGCCCGCTTCCTTGGTGAATTGCAGGAAGACACCGGCCACACCCGCAAACGGCCCCACCTCCGAGTACTGAGCCGACGGATGGCTTTGCAGATAGGTCAGTTGCTGCGACACGGTGGCGCCGGGCGTATTGGCGCTCGTCGGCGTCACCGGCGCTACCGCCTCGGCGCCCGAGGTACACGCTCCGGTCGCGCTGGTTGACGGGCACAGCAAGTCGTGAACGACGTTCGGATTACCGACGGAAGCAGCGTTGCCCGCATTATAGTTAAGCGCGGGAGGGTATCTCCCGTGTGTGAAGCTGTTGCCGACAAACAGAAGTTCGATGGGATTGGCGGCCGTCTGAGCCATCGCGGGGCTCTCAGCCAGAGCGGGCATCATGGCGATCGTGGCCACGAGAAGCAACCGGACGCGCGCGACCCGGCGATCTCCGTCTGGCTTGACTCGGCACGCAGCAAGACCGGCGCCACTCCAACAAATCGGCATAGCTATCCCCCCTTTGTAATCGCCGCTCTATTGGCAGCCGTCTTTTTTGGAGTTCGTGTGCGAACCCGGATTTCGTTCTAATCGGGCAAGAGAGTGATTGTAAAATATATTGTGATCGCATAATCCATATCTTAAACATATGGATCGGATTCCATGGAACTGCGTCATATCCGGTATTTCCTGGCCGTCGCCGAAGAGCGGCACATGACGCGAGCGGCGGCACGGCTCGGGTTGCAGCAACCTCCGCTCAGTCTGCAAATCCGCGCGCTGGAGGACGAACTGGGCACCAAGCTGTTCACCCGCCTGCCGCGGGGCGTAGAGCTCACTCCGGCGGGCGAGGCATTCCTGGAAGAAGCGCAAACGGTGCTGAGCGCGGTCGAGCGTGCGAGAGCGCGGGCTCGCGCCGCTGCCATGGGCCAGCGCGGCCGGATCTCGATCGGCCTGACGACTTCAGCTTCGCTGCATCCGGCGGTGACGCGCACGTTGCGCGCCTATGCCGACAGTCACGCCGCGGTAGCGCTCGATCTGCGTGCGAGCAGCGCGGCTGGCCTGACCGAAGCACTGCTTCGCCAGGATGTGCAGGTCGCAATCATTCGCGCGGCCGTGGCGCGACCGGCGGATCTGATTTTTAAGGAATTGGCCCGGGAAAATATGTTGATCGCACTGCCGGCTGACCACCATCTCATTCGCCGCACGGCTTCGGGCGCGAACGCGCCAATCCCCCTCAGCGCACTGGCAGGCGAGCGGATGATTCTGGTGCGCCGCCATGCCGCTCCGGGCATGTACAGCAACGTCGTTGATGCCTGCCACAAGGCCGGCTTCGAACCACTGATTGTCGCCGAGGTGGAACAGATGCTGACCAGCATCAACCTGATCGCCGCCGGCGTGGGTATTTCGCTGATACCCGCCTCGATCCGAGAAATCCGTCAGGAAGGCATCGCCTATTGTCCGATATTGGATGCGCCGTCGCTGGTCGCACCGCTGACTCTTGTCTGCCGGCGAGGTGAGGTTCGACCGATCGTTACGGATTTCATCGAGCTTTGTCGAAAACTGGTCAAGAGCGAGCGTTCGGATTGATTTGTGAGTCCGCCGCCGTAACAAGCCAGAGCGTTTTCAAGCCAACGGGTCGCGCGAATGCGCGCCCGATGACAGGCTCCGTGGCCACCGGTTCGCGTCAAGAAAACGCGTCAAAACAAAAGACTAGAGCCCCGTTCCGATTCCATCGGAACGGGGCTCCAGTCCCTTCTAATCATCCGTTCCGGAGATAGTTGACCAGTATCATCGTGACCATCCCGCCGATTGACGGGATGATGGTGCGTCCGACGATTTCGAATGGCCGGCATTCGCCGGCCTTGCTGACCGCAATGATGACGCCGGACACGGGTGAAATGGCTCGTCCCATTCCGGCCATCAATTGCATAGGAAGAAGCATGGTGACCGCACTGACCCCGAAATTTGTCGCGATGCCGGGAGCCAGGCCCGAGAATGCAAAGAAAGCCGCGACGCCGGAGCCGGTAATCATAGCGGTTACACCGACCATCAACGTCATGGCGAGGGCCATCACATTGATTCCGAAGCCCGCATCGCGCACCGAGCCGATCATGTAGTCCACCGCCCCAACAACTTCCAGGCCGTGCGCAAACACATCAGCGCAGACCAGCAAGGACACCACACCGGCAAAGCTCGATCCGATACCATTGAAAAAAACCTGGAAACCCTTGAACGCCGTCCGGATGTCGCGCTTGACGAGCAATTCGCAGATCAGGCCCGCCACGGAGCCAATGACCATCGCGGTAACGACATCCATCGTCACCTCGCCGACGAGGAGCGGACTGAACACCAGAATCAGCGTGATCGGAACGAGCGGCAGCAAGGCATAAAAGCCAGGAGCATCATCGCGTACCTGCTCGTCGATTGCAGGTTCGGGCTGAGCCCGAAAGATGCTGCCGTCTCTTCCTCTGTCAAGATACCGGGCAGAAAAAAACAGCAGGATCGCGACCACCCCGACGACCCATACGACGACCGGAATCTGATCCCGAACGAAATATACCGCCGGCGGAATACCGGCTGTCCTGGCGGCAAGGTTCGCCGTCCCCACGGCAGGCCCGATATCCATAAAAGAGCAAAGCGCAATCATCGCAGCCGCGGCTGGTTTGCTGACACCGAGTGAAACCATCATCGGAAAAAACGTAACAAGCAAAAGCATGGCGAGCCCGGCGGCGCTCGGGATGGCGACGTGAAGACATTGGCCGAGAACGTAACCTGACGCCAGGATGAGATACGGCGCCTTGATCAGCCTGAGCGGCTTGATGCAGAATCTCACCATGCTCGCGGTTGCGCCAATATGGTCCATGTAGTCGGCGAACGCTGCCGAGGCCATGATGATCAATCCGATCCCGCTGATCTGCGCGATCAGCGATTCCTTGACGAAGGCGAAAACGTCAAATCCCTTCCACCCGATCGATTTGGCGTTCTGATACAAGATGGAATGGTCGGGAAAAACAAGCGAGGTCAATGCCAACAGGATCAACCCGGTCACGAGCAAAACAGTTTGCGGCTGATAGTTCCGGGCGATCAAGGTTGCAGCAACGGCAACGACCGCAACGCCGATCAAAAGGCCCAACAAGCGCGGCTCCTTGCTTGTGCTATTTTCCCGAGAGGAAGTCTTCGATCAGGCTGCTGTAGTAATCTGGCGCCTCGAAATAGGGAGCGTGACCGAGACGCGGCATTTCCACATGTCTTGTGGCCGGTGTCAGCCTGAGCAGGTCGGCTTTCAGGTTTGGGTGAACGTCAGTATCCATTTCCCCGGTTAGAATCAGCGTCGGAATTTTGAGTTTGGGCAAGAGTGGACGATTGTTGGCACGCTGTAACATTCGCGTCGCCCTGCGCAAACCTTCCGGATTGGTTTCGGAAGCAATCTTTGCAGCATAGTCAAATACACAAGCTGGGACAGAGTCGGGTAAAATGTCCCGCGCCCGGTTCAATCCATATGCAGCGTGGCCGATTTCGTTAAACTCGCGCATCCGGCGCTCGAATTTCGCGGACATCGGCGCGGTTTCCGGATCGCCATAGCCGGCGTGCGAACACGACAACACCAGACGCGAAACCAGCTCTGGAAACGTTGCCGCAAAGCATGCGGCAACCGTTCCACCCATTGAATGTCCGACAAGAGAAACCTTCGGCTGGCCGATCTTCGTAACAAATTCGCGCAACGCTTCGACGAATGCTTCGATCGAGGCTGAGACCATGTCGGATTGCCCATACCCCGGGGCATCCCACGCGACTACGCAGTAATCGCGGGAAAGGCGGTCAAACTGGAACGCCCAACTTTTGGAACTGCCCAGCAAGCCGTGCAGAAAAAGGATCGTCTCTCCGTCTCCACGCGAACGGAACGATAGATGACCACTGGACTGCCTTGAGAGCTGCAAGGGCGGACAAACTGGCACAGAGGTCGGAACGCTGTAAGTCATAAGGGCATCTCAACACTGAAAAGACGCGACGCCAATCAAATGCACACCTCGCTCTACCGAAGCAGGCGCCATCTTGCGCAGGGTCCTCGTGAAGGCTGGTCGCGTCAAGACTGGAATTGTCGGCTCGTACAGACTCGATGCAAAGGCTTGTCCTTGCGGATCAGAGCTTTATTTTTGTACGGCGCCATGGCCCCTCGAATCCTTCATTCATTCAACAAAAGTGCATCTTGTTGTGCCGATACGTCAAATATCAAAGAAGGGGTGATGCGATACGATTTACATATGTGAAGCGCTCAACGCCCGGCGAACGCAAGCTCGTGCAGCACCTGCGCCAGAACCGACGCACCCGCGGCGACATCGGCTGGTTCGGTCCATTCGTGCTCCACATGGCTTGCGCCATCCCGGCACGGGATGAAGATCATCGCCGCCGGACACACCTTGGCCAAATGGCGTGCGTCGTGCCCGGCAGCCGACAGGATGACCATGGCCGGAAAGTCCTGGTCGCGTGCGGCCTGCGCAATCCGCTCGCGCAAGCTCGCATCGAACTGGTTCGAGTGGGCGTCGACCAGCGGCGTCACCGTGACCATGCAAGGCGATGCATGCCGGCTGCAGAGCAACCCGACGCGCGCGCCCGCTTGGTTGAGCACGGAATTGTCCGGATGACGCAGATCGATGCTGAAGGTGACTCGCGAGGGCACCACCGACGGCGCGTTCGGTTCGGCCATGACGCGGCCGATGGTGAACTTGATTTCGGCATCGATCGCGCCGATCTCGGCGTGGAGCGCGGTCGCCATCCGGGCAAACGCGGCGAGCGCGTCGCGCCTTTCCCGCTGAGGCAAGGTTCCGGCGTGCCCCTCAACACCTTCGACCACCACCTGAAAGGTCTTCTTGCCCTGGATGCCGGTGACGACACCGATCGTGCTCGCCGCCGCTTCCAGCAATGGGCCCTGCTCGATATGCAGTTCGACATAGGCGTCGACCGCAAAGCCAAGCGGCTTGCGGGGCAGATCGGGAAAGGCCGCATGGAGCCGGTCCAACGCTTCACCGACGCTGATGCCGCTGGCATCGCGCGTGGCACGGATCGCCGAAATGCCTCGCTCGCCCGCGAACGTTTCCGAGCCCATCATGCCAGGGGCGAAACGACAGCCCTCCTCGTTCATCCAGGCGACCACGATGATATCACGCGCCGGTATCTCGCCCCGCTCCGTCAGCGAGACCGCGGCCTCAAGCGCCGCCATGACACCCGCCGCACCATCGAACTTTCCACCGGTCGGCTGGCTATCGAGATGACTGCCGATCAGAATGGGCGGCGCCGTAGGATCGCGCCCGGCAAGCGTCAGAAACAGATTGCCCGCCGGATCGGTCGCCGCCGTCAAGCCCGCTTCCCGCGCCCAATTGATCACGCTATGCCAGGCCGCAATCTCGCCGTCGCTTAACGCCTGCCGGTTGACGCCGCCGGCCGGCGTCGCGCCGATCTCCGCGAGCGCCATCAAGCGCCCCCAAAGCCGGTCGGCATCGATCCAAGAGACGGGAGCCATCGAACTATTTGGTGCGCATGATTTGGCCCGGCAGTGCGCGCGGATCGCGCGGCAGCCAGTGGCCGGCTTCGACCTGGGCGATGAATTCGGCCAACAGCGCGTTGAACGCCGCCGGTTCCTCGAGATTGAGGGTGTGACCGGTCTTGGGGAAGACCGAGAGCCCGCAAGCCGGAATCGTCTTCTTCAGGAAGATGCCGGGCTGCAGGCAATGGTCGTCCTCGTCACCAACCACCACCAGCGTCGGCACCTGCATTTGCTTAAGTCGGTCTTCGAGATCATAGAACGACGGCCGGCGCGCCTGCACGCCGCGCATGGTATTGGCCGCCCCGCGATCGGAATGGGTGGCAAGGCGATCGGCGAACTCCTGCCAGCCGCGCGGGTCCTTGTTCTGAAACTGCACCCGGCTCGCGCCGAGCGCGTACACCTTCGAGAATTCCTTCGCGCCCTGCCGTTCGAAATTGTCGGCAACTTCCAGCGAAACGCCGCGAAAATACTCTTCGTATTCCTTCTCGCAACCATAACCGGCGCCGGCGACCAATAGCGACAGTGCACGCTGCGGCGTGCGCAGGCCAAAATGCACAGTGCAGAAGCCGCCCATCGAGAGCCCCACGATGTGCGCCTTGTCGATTACGAGGGCGTCGAGCACGGCGACGGCATCGTCCGCGGCGATGGCCTGCGAATAAGAATCGACGCTCTCCGGCACATCCGACGGTGGATAGCCGCGCGCGGCATAGCTGATACAGCGATGGCGGCGGCTGAAAAAACGCAGCTGCGGCTCCCAGCTTGCTTGATTACCGCCGAATTCGTGAATGAAGAGGATCGGTGTGCCTTCGCCCGTTTCTTCCACATAGAGCTTCACGCCATCCCTGGTGGTGATCATCGTCATCGACAAAACTCCTTCAGAATTGCGGCGGCAGATCGTTCAGCGTGCGCGCCTGTGCGACCATCTCGGGCAGCAGCGTGCAGAACTTTTCCACCCAGTTGGCGGGGACGGAGGTACTGACCTTCACGAAGCGATCGCCAAAGCGTTGCGTGTGGTAAGTACCCTGCCGGATCATGATGCCCTGCCGGCGATAGCATTCGACCAGCGCTTCCGGGCGAATGCCGGCAGCCACGGTTTCCAGCACCAGAAAATTGCCGTGCGAGGGAAAGATCGGCAGCGCAAGCCCCTCGATCGAGGCAGTAGCTTCCCGGATCATGACTTTGTTCGCATGGTCGACGGCGCGGACCTTGGTCATCCATTCGGTCTTGACGGCAAGCCCGGCCTGCGCGGCACGCTGGGCAACGACGCTCGCGCCGAGCACGCTGGTCGAGGTCTGCGCCAATTCATCGAACAGCCCGGGTGCCGCAACCAGCGCGCCGATGCGCAAACCTGCGAGGCCGAGCCATTTGGAAAAGCTCATGGAGACGACTGTGCCTTCCGGTGCGACATGCAGCGCCGGCGTATGTCCATCGGCGAAATCGCGATAGGTGCAATCGTGCACCAAGAGTGCGCCGCAATCGCGCGCGATCGCGGCAAAGCTCTCGATCTCCTCGCGGGTATAGCGGATGCCCAGCGGGTTGTTGGGATCCACGAGATAGATGATCGCCGTGCGCTCGTCGACGTGGGCCTTCAGCGCTTCGGCCGTCAGGCGGTAATTGCAGGCTGGATCATAGATCGGGATCTCGATCACCTCCGCGCCCTGCTGGCGTGCGAACAGGCACGGCCATTTCCAGGTCGGGTCGGTGGTGACCAGCGTGGTACCCGGCTTGCAGCGCGCGCGGCAGATCATCGCCAGCGCATTGACGCCGCCTTCGGTCACCAGCGCTTCGGCGCCGGGCGTGCCGAGATCGGTCACGATCGCGCTGCGTAGAGCCTCGAAGCCAAGCGGCGGCGCATAGGCATTGAATTCGCCGGCCTCGATCGAGCGCAACATCGCGTCGCGCACGGCAGGATGGCTTTCGATGTGGTTGGTGTTCTGGCCGAGCCAGTAGAGACCCGGCGTTGCCGAAAGCTCATCGAAATAGCGGTTGCGGATCAGGGCGGCAGATTGAGGCTTCGACATCGGCGTACGGCCCTAGATCACGGAGCCGCGAGCGGCAATGCCGCCGTCGATCGTCACCACCGTGCCCGTGATGTAACCGGCCTTGGGCGAGGACAGGAAGGCGACGAGATCGGCGACTTCTTCCGACGTCGCCGGACGCTTGCCGGGATATTTGTCGAACAATTCTTCCCAGCGGCTCTCGTCGCCGAGCATATCGGTGGCCTTGAGTTTCATGATCTTGAGCATGCGGTCGGTCGCGACCGGACCTGGATTGACCGCGACAACACGGACGCCGTGATTGAGGCTGGCGCCGCCGAGCGCTTTGGTAAAGGACATCAGCGCCGCATTGCCGGTCGAGCCGGCGATATAGCTCGCATCCCAGTTCTCGCCGGAATTGCCGATGATGTTGAGGATGACACCGTCCTTGCCTTTCATCCGCGGATAATAAAGCCGCGACAGGGTGATGTAGCCGAACACCTTGAGATCGAAACCGCGGCGCCAGGCGGCGTCGTCGAGGATCTCGAGCGAGCCGGCCGGGATGTCGCCGGCATTGTTGATCAGGATGTCGATGTCGCCGACCTCGGCCGCGAGCTTTTCCATCGCCGCCGTGCTCGACAGGTCGAGCGCGTGGGTGGTGACTTTGACGCCATGGCGGACTTCGAGGACTTGCTTGGCTTGCTGCATGGCCTCGCCGTTGCGCGCCGCCAGATGCAGATGGCACCCTTCCGCGGCCAACACCTCGGCCACCGCAAGCCCGATGCCCTTCGAGGCGCCCGTGATCAGCGCCGTCTTGTTCGTTAGCTTGAGTTCCACGCGATGTCTCCAGGATGCAAATCAGATATACAAGACCTAGCAATTTGCATACCAAGAGACGTCGACGTCACTTGAAGGCGGCGAGGAAGTCCAGGAGATTGTCGCCCAAGAGATTGACGTGATCGCGCAT
This sequence comes from Bradyrhizobium sp. S69, assembly GCF_009766005.1. Lineage (GTDB taxonomy): Bacteria > Pseudomonadota > Alphaproteobacteria > Rhizobiales > Xanthobacteraceae > Bradyrhizobium. The sequence goes on from NZ_LMUK01000046.1 coordinate 466,310, forward strand.
GGCGCTATGGGCCCGCTCCGGATCGTGGGCGAGGATCGCCTGCATGATCGCTTCGTGCTCGCGAACTGTGTCGGCGATCCGGTTCGGCATGCGCGTCACCCGGCGGCGATAGGCCGCCACTTGGTTGCGCAGTTTTCGCGTTTGATCGGCGACATAGGCATTGCGTGAGGCATCATAGATGGCTTCGTGGAACTCCTGGTTGACGTCGTAAAACAGATCGATGTTGCCGGTCTCACCCGCAACGATAAGCCGCTGATGAATAACTGAAATTTCATGCCCCCAGGTCTGCGGTGCGCGCCGCGCGGCGAGCCGCGCACAGAGGCCTTCCAGCTCAGCCATCACCTGGAACATCTCGATCAGCGCCTCGGCCTTGATGGCGCGCACGATGGCGCCCTGGCGGCCACGCAACTCGACCAGATGGTTGGCGGCCATCAGCCGGAACGCCTCCCGCACCGGTGTCCGCGAGACACCGAAGCGCTGTGCGATCTCCTGCTCATCGAGGCGGCTGCCGGGCTCGAGGCGGCCGGCCGCGATCGCCTCTTCCAGTTTTTGGCGCAGACTCTCCGCGAGCGTTATGCCGGGGCTCGCAGCAAGGGAATCGTGCCCGTTTTTGGTACTTTTGCCTTCGATATGTGCACCTGAACCCGCCACCATGTTTCTCCAACTTCTATCTAAGTATACAAATATGAATGCGCAGGTTCAATGGAGCCCCACATTTCGCCCAAGACACACCTGATTCCAACGTATTGGGACGCCGAGACCCGGCAAATTTCATGCCCAGTTTGCTCAAAACGGCTCTGGCACACGAGTTGCTAAGAGATTTCCGATCGGTCCCATCTCCGTATGCGCGAGATGGCCGTCATTATACAAAGGGATCTCCCCTCCGTGCAGGCCGCGCTTCAAACCAGTGTTACGCCGATTGCCGCCGGATCGCCGGAGGCCGCCGCCAAGCCCCTGCTCGAATTACGCGCGGTGACCAAGAGCTTCGGACCGGTCACGGCGCTGGCGGACTTCGAAGCGAGCGTCGCCCCCGGCGAATTTGTCACGGTCGTGGGTCCCAGCGGTTGCGGCAAGAGCACGCTTTTCAATATCGTGGCGGGCCTGGAAGAGCCGGACGCCGGTGGCATCCTGCGCTTCGAAGGTAACAGCTGCCACGCGGCAGACCTGCTCGGTCGCGTTTCGTTTATGCCCCAACAGGATCTGCTGTTGCCCTGGCGCAATGTCGTGGACAACGCCATCCTCGCGCTCGAGGTCGAGGGCATGCCGCGCGCGGAGGCACGCGCCAAGGCGCTCAAGATGCTGCCGGAGTTCGGCCTCGCCGGCTTCGAGAAGCAGTATCCGCATCAATTGTCCGGCGGCATGCGTCAGCGCGTGGCGCTGATGCGCACCTTCCTGTTCGAGCGCGACCTGATGCTGCTGGACGAACCGTTCGGCGCGCTCGACGCCCTCACCCGAGCGATGATGCAACGCTGGCTGCTCGACGTCTGGCAGAAATACCGGCGCACCATTCTTTTCATCACCCATGACGTCGATGAGGCGATCTTCCTCGGCGATCGCGTGCTTGTCATGACCGCCCGCCCCGGCTCCGTAAAACTCGAACAGGTGGTTGACCTGCCGCGTCCGCGCCGGCCCGAGATCGTCACCGCTCCGGAATTCGTCCGCCTCAAGCGCACGCTGCTCGATGCCATCGAGGAGGAGAGCATGAAGTCGTTCCAATCCGCGGTCGCCGAGGAGAAGGCTAAATGAACGTGCAATCGATAAGCCCGCCGTCGTCTGCCGCGGCGCGCCGGATCGATCCAGCCGAATGGGAGGCCCGCGTCACGCTCGCCGCCTGCTATCGCATGGTCGCCAGGCTCGGCATGGACGACATGATCTACAATCACATTTCGGCGCGCGTGCCGGGGCACCAGGACCAGTTCCTCATCAACCCCTATGGTCTGTTGTTCGACGAGATCACCGCGTCGAGCCTCGTCAAGATCAACACCAAGGGTGGCAAGCTCGACGAGACCTCGCACAACGTCAATGTCGCCGCCTTCGTCATCCATGCCGCGATCCATACCTCGAACCACGACGCCGTCTGCGTGCTGCACACCCATTCGGACGCCAGCGTCGCCGTCTCCGGCCAGGAAAAGGGCCTGCTGCCGCTCAGCCAATTCGCGATGCGCTTCTATGACCGCCAGGCCTTCCACGACTATGAAGGCGTCGCCATCGATCTCGACGAACAGGCGCGGCTGGTGCGCGATCTCGGCCCGCACAAGGTGATGCTGATGCGCAACCACGGCATCCTGACCGTCGGCCGCACGCCCGGCGAAGCCTTCATGCTGTTGTACTATTTCGAGCGCGCCGCGCGCATCCAGCTGCAAATGCAGGCAGCGACGGCCGCCGGCGCCGGATTGGTGATGCCGCCGCACGAGGTCTGCGAGAAGGCCGCACGGCAGTTCTGGGAATTGCAGGGCGATATTCTCGTTCCCGGCGAACGCGAATGGCCGGCGCTGATGCGCCAGCTCGACCGCACCGATCCGTCCTATCGCAACTGATCCTCAACCCGACGCCAGGAGCCCGATCATGTTCAAGCCGACGTTGAGCCGACGCCATGCCCTCGCCGCCGTTGCCGCTGTGGCGCTGACGGCCGGCTTCCCGGCTGCATCCGTTTCCGCTGCGGCCGAACCTCTCGCCAAGGCGAGCCTTCGCTTGAAATGGCTGCCACAGGCGCAGTTCGCCGGGTTCTACGTCGCAGCGGCAAAGGGCTACTACAAGGCGGAAGGGATCGATCTCACCATCAATCCCGGTGGCCCCAATCTGCTGACGGAAAATCTGGTGGCGACAGGTGCCGACACGTTCGGCCTGTCCGGCGGCACCGACAGCGTGTTCGCCGCGCGCGACAAGGGCTTACCCGTCGTCTGCATCGGCGTCTCGCACCAGATCACACCGTTCATCTTCGTCACCCGCAAGGACGGCCCGGTGAAGACGCTGCAGGACTTCAAGGGCAAGACCGTCACCACCTGGTTCACCGGCGCCAACCATGTGCTGAACGGCATGCTGGCGAAGGAAGGCATCAAGGCCGACGAGGTGAAAATCCAGCCGCAGCAGGTCTCGGTGACACCGTTCGTCGACGGCAGCGTCGACGTCATCACCGCGACCTATTACAACGAATTCTATACGATCCAGTCGCGCATGCCGAAGGACAGCCTGAAGACCTTCGTCGCCGAGGACTACGGCATCACTTTCCCCCGCGATACGCTGATCGTTTCGGAGACGACCGCCAAGGAAAAGCCCGACCTCGTCAAGGCGTTCCTGCGCGCCTCGCTGAAGGGCTGGAAGGATGCTTTCGCCGATCCGAAAGGCGCCGTCGACACCGTGATGGCCGTTGCTCCGACGCTCGATCGCGCGCAGCAGGAGTTCATGCTCACGGAGGTGAAGCGCCTGATGATGGCGGGCAAGGCTGGACAAGACGGCTTGTTCTGGATCGACCCTGACGCGATCAAGACGGCTCACGACTTCTTTTTGAAATACGGCGTGATCTCCAAGCCGCTCGACCTCGCCGCGGCCTATGATTCAAGCTTCATCCAAAGCGTGCCGCTCCCGGAACGGATGCCGTGAGCATCGGCTCGACGGCATCGCTCGTCGAAGATAAAGCCGCCGCGGGCTTGCGGCCGGGCCGTCTTCCCGGCTGGATGCGCAAGACGGCGCGGTTGCTGCTTGGCCTCGCCGTCACGGCGCTGCTCTGGGAAGGCTCGGTGCAGCTGTTCGGCATCCGGCCCGCCTACCTGCCGCGCCTGAGCGCAATCCTGGCGGCGATGGCGGCAACGCCCCGCGCCTATCTCGACGGTTTTTTGCGGACGCTGGCCGAAACCTTGATCGGGTTTGCGGCAGGCGGCGCCTTCGGCGTGCTGATCGGCATCGCCTTCTTCCGCCTACGGGCGCTTCGCGAGATGATCTTCCCGATCTTCGTGGTATCGCAGACCATACCCGTCATCGCTTTTGGCGCACTGGTCGTGCTGTGGTTCGGCAACACGCTGCTCGCCAAGGCCGTGATCGCGTTTTATCTCACCTTCTTCCCGGTCACGGTCAACACCCTGCTTGGTCTCGAGACCGTCGATCCCAAGCTGGTGGCGCTGATGAAGAGTTTTGGCGCGTCGAACCGCCAGTTGCTGCTGCGCCTGCAACTTCCCACCGCACTGCCGCACATCTTCGTCGCGCTGCGTCTTGCCTCATCGCTTAGCCTTGTCGGCGCGATCGTCGGTGAATGGTTCGGCGACACCACCGGCATCGGCGTGCTGCTGCTGCAGGCCATGTACACCGAGAACGTGGTCGCACTCTGGGGCGCGCTGCTGGCCGCAGCCCTGCTCGGCACCGGCTTCTACGCCGTCGTTGCCGCGGCCGAACGGCGGCTGGTGTTCTGGAGCGCCGAGCAATGAGCGCCGCCCTGCCCTCTTCATCACTTGCCGTCCAGCGGGGCGTGCTTGGCGCGGTCCTGCTGGTGTTGTGCTGGGAGGGGCTCGCGCGCGGCCTGCATCTGCCATCCTATGTTCTGCCTGCGGTCAGCGACATTCTAGCCGGCGTGTGGTCCAAGCGCGCGCTGCTGAGCGAGGCGGCCGGCTATACGCTGCTGGAAGCCCTGGTCGGCTACGGGCTGGGCTGTCTGGTCGGTATCGGCCTTGCCGTCGCGATCACCATGCTGCCGGTGCTCCGCACCGTGATCCTGCCGGCAGCGACCGCCATCAACGCGGTGCCCGTGGTCGGCTATTCGCCGCTGATCCTGCTCTGGTTCGGGATCGGCGTCGTCTCGAAGATGGTCATGGTGGCGATGGCGGTTAGCTTCACCGTTTTCCTGTCCACCCTCGCAGGCCTTGATCGTGTCGATCGCCGCGCGGTCGATTTGATGCGCAGCTTCGGCGCGGGCCGGTTGAGCATCCTGTGGCGCCTGCGGCTGCCGACCGCCTTGCCGCTGCTGCTGGCCGGGATGCGCGTCTCGACGGTCCGCAGCGTCATCATCGCGATCATCACCGAGATGCTCGGCGCCTATGGCGGGCTCGGCTGGGTGATCTACCAAGCCGTGCTGCAGATTGATTTCGTGCAGGTCTGGTCGGCGATCTTCGTCGCGTCGGCGGCCAGCCTGAGCTTCTTTGGCCTGATCGGCTTGCTCGAACGCAAGATCCTGTTTTGGAAATGATCCGATGAAACGACAGATGCATCTCGGCCTGTTCATCCTGGGTACCGGCAGCCATGTCGCCGGCTGGCGTTATCCCGGCGCGGTGGACAGTTTTCAGGATTTTCCCGCCATCCAAGAGATCGGCCGCATCGCCGAGCGCGGCAAATTCGACCTGATCTTCGTGGGCGACAACCTTTATGCCGACGCCGCGGCCCACCCCTCTTATACGTTGCGGCTCGAACCGCTGACGATGCTGGCCGCGCTCGCGACCTCGACCAGCCATATCGGACTGGGAGCCACCGTCTCCACCACCTACAGCGATCCGTTCACAGTGGCGCGCGTCTTCGCTTCGCTCGATCACATCAGCAACGGCCGCGCTGCGTGGAATGCCGTGACGACGGCCAATCCGGCAACCGCCGCCAATTTCGGCACCACCCATCCCGATCACGCCCGCCGTTACGAGATGGCCGGCGAGTTCCTCGATGTCGTCAAGGGCCTGTGGGACGGCTGGGCGGACGATGCCATCGTCGCCGACCGGACAAGCGGGCTCTACATCGATCCCGCCAGGCTGCGCGCGATCGATCATGAGGGCACGTTCTTCAAGGTGAAGGGACCGCTCAACATTGGCCGTAGTCCACAGGGTCATCCGCTGGTGCTGCAAGCCGGTGGATCCGAGGCCGGACAGGCGCTCGCCGCGCGCACGGCGGACATCGTGTTCTCGGTCGTGCAGGACATCGACGAAGCCAAGGCCGGCTACGCCTCGCTCAAGAACCGCCTGCCAGGGTTCGGACGCAGGGCGGAAGACGTCACGGTGCTGCCGGGCGTTATGCCGATCGTCGGCCGCACCGACAAGGAGGCATTCGAGAAGCTCAACGTGCTGCAGAGCTTCGTCAGCGGCAGCAACGCGCTCGCCATGCTCTCCGAACGCTTCGGCCGCGACATGTCGGCCTATGATCTGGACGGACCGGTTCCCGATCTTGAGCCGTCCGACAACTATCACAGCTTCGCCAGCGTCATGCTCGCCAAGGCACGACGCGACAACATGACGTTGCGCGATCTCTACAACCTCACTGCGGCCGCGCGCGGCCATTGGGTATTGTGCGGCTCGGCCGAGCGCATCGCCGACACCCTGCAGCATTGGTTCGACGAACGCGCAGCGGACGGCTTCAACGTGATGCCGCCATATTTCCACGAAGGCCTTGAGGATTTCGTGCAACTCGTGGTGCCGATACTTCAGGAGCGCGGCCTGTACCGCACCGACTATCAAGGCACGACATTGCGCGACCATCTGGGTCTGCGGCGACCGGAGAACCCGACGTTCCGAGCCTGATGGGCAAGTGTCGGCGAAGCACGACGCGTTTCTCGATTCAATTTTCAGACAGCCAATCATCCAATTCCGTCATTGCGAGCGCTAGCGAAGCAATCCAGAGGCAGCAGGCTTTCAGCTTTCGTCGTCCCGGCCTTGCGCCGGGACCCATAATCCCTGGCCTTGGTTGTTAGAAAAGGTATCCGCTTCACTGCCGAAACGAGAACACACGGCGTATGGGTCCCGGCGCGGAGGCCGGGACGACGGCGAGGTATAACTCCGCGTTCTCGCGACGCGCTGCGCCCGAGGTTTGCAAATTCGTTCGCCCCAAAAAAGAGAGGGCGCAGGGAAGACCGGGTGCGCGCTGCACCCGCGGTCTCATGTGCACGGGTAGATAGAAAAACGCACATGAGCATACAGGTTCAGCGGAAGCAGTCCGGCCTTCCCTGCGCAATGGTGTTACGACTTATCTTCGTGCTCTCCCCGGTGAGACCATAGCTTGCTTGTCACCGTCATTCCCAGGAAGCGTGAGCTTCTTGCGAACTTGACACCAGCCATTGGGGCGTCAGGACCACACGACTTCGCCGTCCGCTTCAGCCACGCTCGTCAGTCGCAGCTTTTGCGTCCATCGCACCCCGACCCGCGTTTCGTGACGAATGCGCATACGCCCCTCTGGTGGGACGGGATGGCACAAGAAGTGAAGCTGATTTGCCTTCGCGATCAAGCGCGATCGCTGCGACACATTGGCACGACGGGCAACTCACCTAAATGCTGTCAAGCTTTATTTGATGGCTCGACGAATTTTTCTTAGCAAAACGTCATCCTGAGGTGCGCGCTCTTTCTTGCGCGCCTCGAAGGATGGCCGCACGCACAGTGCTGAACATCATCCTTCGAGGCTCGCAAGGGCTCGCACCTCAGGATGACGGCACCGCTGCTGTGAGTGGTAGTCACCTCGTCATTGCGAGCGAAGCGAAGCAATCCATAGCGTCAAACGAAGAATGGATTGCTTCGTCGCTGTCGCTCCTAGCAATGACGGCTTAGTCGGTGATCGAATCTCATCTCATCACGCTTTAACGCATCATCATGCGCGCGATCGCCTCACCGATCACCACCGTAGTGAAATGCGTGTTGGCCCGGCAATCGGACGGCATGATGGAGGCGTCGGCGACGCGCAGACCGGCCAGGCCTTTCACCGTGCCATCCGGATTGACCACACCGGCCGTATCATTGAAGCCGGTCATCCGGCAGGAGCCGGCCGCATGCTGGATGTCGCCGGTCTCCTGAAGCAGCAACGATTCGAGTTCGCGCTCCGGCAACGCCGCGGCCGCCGGCAGTGTCAGGTCGGTATCCGTGAACCGGATCCAGTCCGCGATGCCGGCGAGCGCTGGTTGCACGGCAAGCGCGGCCAGTCTCCTGACCGCATCCTTCATGCGCAGCATGTCGCGGGGATCGGCCAGCATGTTCTCCTCGACGATCGGATCGACCTCAGGGTCGACCGAGGCCAGCTTGAGCGAGCCGCGCGAATAGGCATTAAACAGTCCCGCGCCGATCGCGCCGGGATTTCCGATGCCGCGATGATTGAACGCGATCATGATCATGTCACGCTTGCCGCCGTCCGCGAGGCCGGAGGAATAGGTGACGCAGCAGTTGGTGTGGCGGGTATCCGGATCGGTCGGGCGCAACTCTTCGCGCAGCTGGATCGTCGTGCGAAACAGCGGATGATCGAAGAAATTCCGGCCGACCGGCAAATCGCGCTCGACCGCAATGCCCATGGATTGCAGCTCGTCCGCCGGACCGATGCCCGATCGCAGCAGGATCGCCGGGCTATGGATCGCGCCGCCGCACAGCACGATCTCGCGCGCGGCGATCTCGCTGGTGCCCTGCCCTTCGATGTGCACGCGAACGCCGGTGGCCTTGCCGTCCGTGATCACGACCCGGTCGACCAGCGCGTTGCCGCGGATCTCCAGATTGGCGCGGTCGCGTGCGGGCTCGAGATAGCCTTCATTGGTGGTGATGCGCCGGCCGTCACGGCTGTTGATCGGATAACACGCAACGCCTTCGCCATCGGATCCGTTGAGGTCGTCGCACCAGCCATAGCCGCTGGCGAGCGCTGCGTCCCGCAGGCCGCGATCGATCGGCCCCCATGTCTCTGAAGGTGCGCGGTAGACCGGCAGCGGTCCTCCACGTCCGTGCCCCGGGGCGTCGCCAAACTCCAAATCGTCCTCGATCACAGAGAACAAAGGCATGATCTCGCGCGCGGACCAGCCGGTGCAGCCAGCGGCGGCCCATTCGTCGAAGGCGTGAGCGACGCCGCGAATAGCGATCTGGCCATTCATCATCGAGCTGCCGCCCAGCCCCTTGCCGCGCCAATAAAAGCGCGGCTCCTGCCCTGCGACACGGCGGGTCAGGAGATGCGGCCACTGCCATTTCTCCTGGAATTCGCGACGGTGAATGATGGGAATCGGATTGGGCGTCTTGATTTCCCAGGGCGCCTCATCGGCACGCCAGTCGAGGCCCGCTTCCAGCAGCAACACCCGCCGGTTTTGATCCTCGGACAACCGCGCGGCAATGGCGGCGCCGGCAGAGCCGCCGCCCACGACAATCACATCATACATGGCATCGCTTCATTCACGGTATCGGTTCGGTTTGGCATCAGTCGACTTTATCCATGTTCCAGAACACCGGCGTTGCCGGACCGTCCAGTACGCCGGTCAACTCCTTGCGCCAGACGCTGGTCGCAACATACTGGCCCAAGGGAATATAGGTCGTCTGATCGAAGGCACGTGCCTGAATTTGGGCCGCGATTTTCTTCTGGTCCTCGGAGGAGGTCGCCCGTGCGAAGGCATCGCGCAACGCTTCCATCTGTGGATCCTCCGGCCAGCCGACCCAGCCGCCCTTGCGGCCCTTGCCGTTCAAGGGAACGCTCGCGATGGGATTCATGATGTCGGCGATGCCCCAGTTGGTGAAGAACATATTCCAGCCGCCTTCCTTCGGCGGCTTCTGGCTTGCGAATACGCTGTTCTCGGTCTGCCAGTCCATGGACTGGACGGTCACCTGGAAGCCGGCCTGGCGCAGCAGTTGCGCCGCGACGATGGGTTGCGGCTTGAGCGAGATGACATCGGTCGGTGCCAGAATCACGACAGGCGTTCCATCATAGCCGGATTCGGCGAGCAATTTTTTTGCCTCTGCGACGTCGCCACTCTTGAGCAGGGTGTCCGCTCCGACGTCGGTTGCGAGCGGCGTACCACAGCCGAAAAAGGCGCCGCATATCTTGTAGTATTGCGGATTTCCAGTCAGCGCGTCGAGGACGTCCTTCTGGTTCATGGCCATCAACGCGGCGTGGCGAACCTTGATATTATCGAACGGCGGATAGAGGAAGTTCATCCGCCCGATGGTCTGGAAGCCGAGGCCGTTCATCACACCCGATGTCAGATCCTTGTCCGCCTGCAATATCGGAATCATATCAAACGACGGCCGCTCCAGCAGATCGATGTCCCCGGACTGCAGGGCGTTGGCCGCCGTTTGCGCGTCGGGCATCGTAATCCATTCGACCCGATCCACTTTCACCACTTTGCCGCCCGAGGTCCAGCTTGGCGGCTCGGAGCGCGGTACGTAATCCTTGTTCTTCTCGTAGACCGCCTTTACGCCCGGCTGGAATTCCGCTTGAATGAATTTGAACGGACCCGAGCCGATCTGCTCCGTGATGGGTTTCTCCGGCGGCGTATCGGCGAGACGTTTCGGCATCATGAACGGGACCAACGAAGACGGCTTGCCGAGCGATTCCAGCACCAGGCCGTAGGGCTCTTTGAGCTTCAGCGTGATCGTTTTGGCGTCCGTGGGCTCCAGGCTGGCCGTAAAATCCATCAGCTTCTGGCCCATGCCGTCGACGGCGGCCCAGCGCTTCAGCGACGCAACACAATCTTCCGCGGTGACCGGCTTGCCATCATGCCACTTCAGCCCGTCGCGCAGCGTGAAGACATAGGTCAGTTTATCGTCCGACACTTTCCAGTCAGCCATTTGCGGCTGAATCTTGAAATTGGCGTCCATCGCCACCAGCGTGTCGTAAACCATGTAGCCGTGGTCGCGCGTGATGTAGGCCGACGAGAGGATCGGATCCAGCGCCCGCAAATCCGAGTGCATCACCGCTCTGATCGTCTTGGCGTGCGACCATGTCGGCCACGCCAAGACCGCTGCGACCAAGACTGCTGCGATCACGAGGCCTCGCAGCGCTGTCTTCCGGTAAATCGGTGAGTCATCGTCTCGCAGAGCAAGGGACATCATATTCCTCAAGTGAACGTTGGACGGAGTGCCAGGTGAAATTGATGAGCGCGTTGATCGAACCGATACCGTTGGTCGGGTCGCGCCGCTCCAATCACCGCATGGTGAAATGCGCCTGAAGGCGACGCAGGGCTGACGCGTTTCCGCGACGCACGGATCAACATTGCGCCGACGGAGCCGGCGCCGAAGACTGCAAAGGTGGGCATCGTCTTAAGACAGCTCCCGCAGGTTGGAATCGCCCCAACGCCGGCATGGCCGACGCAGGCGCCCCATCTGTCACGGTACCTGAGAGCTTGATCCGCTGGAGCCATTGCGCGATGCTTGGCTCGATGACGGATATCCCCTTCGGTGGACACCGTATCGTGGATACGGCGTCTCTCTCCAGATCATCCTGACGACACGGTCCTTTTGCCTGAGAGTTTCCGGGGCGGTTGCTCCGTCGGCGCCGAACACGAAAACAAGGCGTTTGCTTTCGCTTCGATCTCTCCCGCATCGTCGCGTTGGATTGCCCGCACGATATGGTCTGCTCACAAAGCGAGCAAGGCCAAATTTCGCTCAGCTCTGCTTAGATGGTATGCGGTCAATGCAACCATCGCCAGCGGCCAGTCGGTATCCTCTCGATGAACTAGGACGCACCGCCATCTTGCCGCAACCTGAAATTTTAACTGCGCCCGCGGCACCGGCCTGGCCCCGAAATCTGGTTCGCGCATTCGATCCTCTTGACCACTGAAAGTCTGACTCAAAAAGCAGCCAACAAAATCAGGCACCTTCGGCAAAGCTCGTCATGCCCGGCCTTGTGCCGGGCATCCACGTCTTCTTTGAAGAAAGCAAGAAAGACGTGGATGGCCAGGTCAAGCCCGGCCATGACGAAAAATGATTCATTTTCAGTAGATCACCACAGGATTATCCGACACGTTGGTTTCGCACAATTCTCTGATTTTCTGCAGTAACCGCTTGACTGCATCGCAATGATGAATTTGTGAACGTTGGTGCACAGCACGCCGGTTCTTAGAGAGATTCAATTCCCGCACTGTTCTTTTCATGCGCGCCGACTGCTAGACGCAGCCGTCGTAAATATTGTTTGTGCATGGAAATGAACCGAAGTGACGATCAACACCAATTGCCGGCTCACGAAAGACCATCGAGATCGTGAGCGGGGCCACGCGCATTTTCTCATCGGTGCCGCATTCTTGCTGACCGATTTATCGGTCTTCACGACGATCGCAAGCGCGCAATCGAGCGTCGCGTTGCCGGACTTGACGGTGGAATCACCGACGCAAAAACGGAAGCCGCCGCGCGCAACCGGGGCGACTGCGCGCCGGACTCAGGCCGCAGCCGCGCGCCAACGCGATCGAAATGCCACACAAGCGCAGCCAACCGCGTCAGAGCGGGCCGCCGCCGCTGCGGCCGCGCTGAATGAGGCCAAGCTCGGCTATCGCGCGATGCCGAGTTCGACCACGCTGCGCAGCGGCGCCTCGCCGCTCGACACCTCACAATCGGTCAACGTCGTGCCCGAGCAGGTGCTGAAGGATCAGCTTCCGCGCAATCTCGACGACGCGCTGATCAACATCAGCGGCATCACCCAGGCCAACACGCTGGCCGGCACACAGGATGCCGTCATGCGCCGCGGCTTCGGCGACAACCGCGACGGCTCGATCATGCGCAACGGCATGCCGCTGGTGCAGGGCCGCAGCCTCGATGCCGCGGTCGAAAGCGTCGAGGTGCTGAAAGGCCCGGCCTCGCTGCTCTACGGCATCATGGATCCCGGCGGCATCGTCAACACGATCAGCAAGCGGCCCGAACTCTATCAGCACGGCTCGGTCACCTTGCTCGGCTCGAGCTTTGCCGGCCCGAAGACCGGTGCCGACGGCACGGTCGACATCACCGGCCCGATCGGCAAGGACGGCCTCGCCTATCGCTTCATCGGCTATGGCGTCAGCGAGGACTATTGGCGCGATTTCGGCCGCCACCGCGAAATGCTGGTTGCGCCGTCGCTGGCCTGGTATGGCGACGACACGACGGTTCAGCTCAATTACGAGCATCGCGAGTTCATCTATCCCTTCGACCGAGGCACCGCCTTCGATCCCATCACCAAGGCGCCGCTGGCGATCCCGGCGACGCGCCGGCTCGATGAACCCTTCAACAACATGTGGGGGACCTCGGACCTGATGCAGGCCTCGGTCGAACACCGCCTGAACCAGGACTGGAAGGTCTTTTCGGCCTACAGCTACAACACCGAGACTTTCAGCGCCAACCAGCTCCGCATCACCGGCATCAACACCAAGACCGGCGTCGAAACGCGCAGCGATGACGGCACGCAGGGATCGCTCAGCAATTCGAGCTACGGGACGTCTTATGTGCAGGGCGGATTCTGGCTCGGCAACATGCGCAACGACGTGACCTTCGGCGGCGACGGCCAATATCGCACCATCTACCGCGACAATCTGATCCGGCAGGCCACCCCGACCTTCAATTTCTACAATCCGGTCTATGGGCTGATTGGGCCGGGCGCGACGGTGTCCGCACCCGACAGCGCCCAGACCGACAAGCTTGGCCAATGGTCGCTGTTCTTCCAGGACACGCTGCATCTGACCGAACGGTTCGCGCTGGTCGGCGGCGTGCGCGACACGGATTACGACCAGATCGCCGGCAAGGGACGGCCGTTCGTCACCAACACCAATCTATCCGCAGACAAGGTGCTCCCGCTCGGCGGCGCCATCTTCAAGCTCACCGACCAAGTGTCGCTCTATGCGAGCTACACCCAATCGCTGAAGCCGACCTCGACCATCGCGCCGCTCACCGGCGGTGTCGTGATCGGATCCAACATTGCGCCCGAGGAAGGCACCCAGTGGGAGACCGGCGTCAAGTTCGATTTTGACAAGCGGCTGTCCGGCACGCTCGCTTTATATGACATCGACAAGCAGAACGTGCTGGTCTCGCAACTCAACGCCGCAACGAGCATTGTCGAATATCGTACAGCCGGGAAGGTCCGTTCGCGCGGCATCGAGCTCGACGTCACTGGCAGGCTGACCGACCATTGGAGCATGATCGGCAGCTACGGCTACACCGATGCGCGGGTGGTCCAGGACCCGGTATTAGCCGGCCTGGAGTTGCAGAACGTCGCCCTGAATACCGGCTCGCTCTATCTCGTCTACGATTTCGGCACCGCCTTGCCGGGCCGGCTTCGCCTCGGCGGTGGCGCGCATTACGTCGGAGACCGCCCCGGCGACGCAAACAACAGCTTCGTGCTGCCGTCCTACGTGGTCGAGGACATCTTTGCGACCTACGAGACGCAGTATCAGAGCCTGCCGGTGATCTACCAGTTCAACGTCAAGAACCTGTTCGATAGCGTCTATTATCCCTCCGCCGTCAGCAATCTGAACGTCGCTGTGGGCGATGCGCGGCGCGTATCGCTATCGGCCACGGTGAAGTTCTAGGGGTGGGGTCATCGACGTGACGGGCTCAACAACAGATCAATCGGAAACGCGAACCGATCTAGAGCTATTACAAACTGCGCGTACGCGGGTTGATTGGCACGGCGAATATCTCTTCGGTATGGTCCGGCGTGCTGTCGAACAGGCGGCGATTGCGAAGAGCCTCCGATGCCGCCTTTGATGCCGACCCTGCCCCACGCGACATGTTGCTTTCGTCCATGAGCAAGTCGTCAATCAAGGCCGCCTTGTTGCAGGTCCATTCCATCATTGGCCTTGCGATTTCGCTGCTGTTGACCGTGATCGCGTTGACCGGCGTGACGATGAGCTTCGAGGATGAAATCCAGGCCTCCCTGAACGTCGAGATGACGCACGTCGAAGCCCTTTCAGGGCCGATGCTAGCGCCGGATGAACTGATCGCGCGACTGCAGGCCGGCCACGACTATGGCAAGGTTTCCGCCATCACGCTGACAAGCGACCGGTCCGCAGCGGTGCGAATCCGGTTTGCCCGCAGCGAAGGCGGCTCGCGACCATCCTCGGTCTATGTCGATCCATATAACGGCCACCTGCTCGGTGCGCCACGTGGCGAAGACTTTTTCGCCACCGTACGCAGACTGCATCGTTGGCTGCTGTTGCCGGGCGATGCCAACGGGTATGGCCGACAGATCACCGGCGTGGTCGCGATCGGCCTGATCGTGTTGCTGATATCAGGGATTGTGCTGCGATGGCCGCGCCGCGCCGGCAGCATGAAAATGTGGCTGAAACCAAGCTTGGCATTGCGCGGCCGCGGTTTCCAGCGATCGCTGCACTCCGTCGCCGGCACCTGGGTGCTGGTCATCTATCTGGTCATGGCGCTCACCGGCCTCTGGTATTCGTTCGACTGGTACCGGAATGGCGCCACCTGGCTGCTGTCGCGTCCTTTAACGGCCGCTGGACCGATGCAGCCAAAATCGCCACGCGGCGTTGGCGCAGCCGACGCCGGGCCTCTGCTACTTGATCGTGTATGGTCAACATTCCTGCGCCTACAAGGCGACCGTTTCGCAACGGCCCAATTGACGCTGCCGGCCGGCACGGGGACCCTGGTGCGAATCCGGTCTTGGGCGCGAGATGCCTCGCATGACGGCGCGCGCGACGAATTCCGAATCGACGCCGTCACCGGCCAGCTGACGTCGTCGGAGATCTATGCGGACAAATCAACCGGCGAGCGAATACTTGCGAGCGTACTCGATATTCACCGCGGCAGCATCTTTGGATGGCCCGGCAAGTTGCTGTTCATGTCGGCCGCAGCCCTGATGCCGTTGTTCATGGTCACCGGCTTCATGCTGTATCTTTCGCGCCGAAAGCATCGGCGTGCGTCGCGACCGGCGCTCGGGATCCTCGTTCCGGGCGAATGAGCTGCGCAGAGTCTTCATCCCTCATTCCGCAACGCAGACGACAATATCAGTCCGGTCTGAGGTGATATCGCCGCTGTTTTTCACGTTCAACGCAGCGAATGGCGCGATCCGCAAGCCTCTTGTTTGCCAGACCATAATCGATGACGCGAACCGAAAAGCCGTCGCCCATATCGCCGAGAACGCCGACGCTTTCGACCGTTTCGCATCCGGGCCAACACCGGGTCTGTTGCAGACAATCGCGCGTGAGGTCTGCGCGGCTGATTGCCACCGTATGTTTCAAGAAACCCATCAACGATTCGCAGCAGTTCGGTGCCGGCCTGTCCGGACCTCAGGCAACTTCATCGCGTGGCTGTTCTTCTTCGTTGTGGGCATGCAGCAGATCAAGCAACCGCTTGCGCATCAGCATCCCCGGCCGGTCTGACGGCATGTGCTTTTCGATCTTCCGGCCCATGTCCACGATGGCGTCGGGATCGGTCGACTCCAGCATATCCCGGTCCTCGGCGATGATCGCGGCATCCCAATCGATCAATTCCTGCGTCGAGCAGTCCGCCTCGGTGTCGTTGCGAAACAGAATCTGAACGACCTGGATCTGTCCGTCGGAAACCGGCGTCGCGCAGTTGAAGATGATGTGCCGGATCCCCGAAGGGTATTCCATGTCGAGCCGGCGGCAGAACGGCATGAACCATTTGTTGCGCTGATGCCGCCGCGTGGTGGGATCGGTCGTTCCCGAGATCCGGGCCGCGTTGGGCGGATTGCGAATGGTGATGATGGTCTCGGCGTCGAAGCCGTAATCGGTTTCAACGATTTCGTATTTTTCCGGCTTGGGCTGATTGATGTCGCCGAAAGTGCCCTTGTGGACAAAGGCGAAATGAGCGTTGTCGAACGAGTTCTCCATCAGCCGAAGTGCCGCGGTGTTCCATTTGTCATAGAACTGGTGGATGCGCCGGTAGCCGGGATCGCGGTCTTCGGGAACGTCGGGAATATCGTTCAACGGCTCATCGAGCGCGACCCAGACGTAACCATAGCGGGTCTGTGCCCGGAACGCGCGCGCCTTGGCGTCCGGGATCGGCTGCTCGAACGGAAATTGCGGAATCATCACCAGCGTGCCGTCGCGGTCATATTCCCATCCATGATAACCGCAGACGATGTTGCCGTCCTTGCACCACCCCTTCGACAGCTTCGCCGTGCGATGGCAGCAGCGGTCTTCCAGCGCCGCCGGCTCGCCCTTGGCGTCGAGGAACAGCACGATCGGTTCGCCAAGCAGCGTGAACGGCTGCGGGCCAGCCTTCAATTGTTCGAGCGGCATCACCGCGTACCAGAAACGGCGAAGCACGGGCTGTTTGGTGTTCAACATGATTTTCTCCGTTGTCAGGCGGCGAGGTTGTCAGGCGGCAAGACGCGCGACGACACGGGACGCATCGGATCTGAGTTTTTGAATATCGAGGCCGGGAATAGCGCCATTCTCCACCACGATCCGGCCGCCGACCAGGAGATAGCGAAGCTGGGCCGAACCGGCGCAGGTCACCGGCGCGATCAGCGGATCGTGCATGCCGAAATGCCGCGGCTGATCGAGATCGAAGATGGCGATGTCGGCTTGCTGCCCAGGCGCCAGCGTGCCGATCTGCGGCAGCCCCAGCACGCGGGCGCCGCCTGCCGTGGCCCAGTGCACGACGTCTTCGGCGGTGACGGCATCGGCGCCTTTGACGGCGCGATGGGTGTGCCAGCAGCTATGCATCTCGCTGATCATGTCGGCGGATTCGTTGGAGGCTGCGCCGTCGACGCCGAGCGATACCGCGCCGCCGAGCCGCGCCATCGCATCCGCGGGCGAGACGCCGGAGCCGAGGCGGCAATTGGATTGCGGGCAATGCGCCATGCCGGTACCCGTGCTTGCCAGAATCCGAACCTCGTTCGGATCGAGATGCACCAGATGTGCGAACCACACATCCGGTCCTAGCCAATCGTGGTCGGCCAGCCACTCGACCGGCCGCTTGCCGTGAACCGACAGGCAAAAATCGACATAGTCCGTGCTTTCCGACAGATGGCTGTGCAGACGCAGCTTCATTCGCCGTGCGGCGGCAATCACTTCCTTCAGCTCGCCGGGATCGAGCGACCAGGTCGGCGTGGTCGGCGCCAGCGCGACCTGCGTCAGGCTGCCCGGCGAGGTATGGTGGAAGCGCTGCGCGCAGGCTTCAACCGATTTGAGCATGTGCTCGAGCGATTCGGTCGGCATCGGTGGAAACTCGTCGGTGTCAAAGTGACGTCCCACCGTGGCGCCGCCGCGGCAAAACACCAGCCGAAGGCCGAGGCTGCGCGCGACTTCGAAGATTACCTGCGCGGGGTCGAACCTGAAGGTGTCGCTGAAGAGATAATGGTGATCGGCCGCCGTCGTCGTGCCCGACAGCAGCAACTCGCTGAGCGCGATGCGCGCGGCAACCGCCAGCGCTTCCTCATCGAGTTTCGACCAGTAGGTATACGGCACCGAGCGTAGCCAGCCGGCCAGCGGAAGGTTGATGCCGGCGCGAACCCCCTTCAAGACGCTTTGAAACAAATGATGATGGGTCGAGATCAAGCCGGGATAGATCACGCAGCCCCGCGCATCGAGCCTGCGCTCGTTCGGCTCCAGTGGCAGCGCCCCGATTGCAGCAATCACGCCATCGCGAACCCGGATCGAGCCGCTGCTCCGCATCGCGGCACCAGGAAGCCCGGTGAAAATGCCGGTTGCGTTCTCGATCAGGAACGAGGTCATGTTTGCGCTCCGATTTCGCTCTCGTGCCAATTCGACAGCGCAAGCCGGGAAAGTACGACCATCGCCGCAAACAGCGCGACGCCGGTCAGCGTAATCAGAAACAACGCGGCGAACATACGCGGAATATCCAGCGTGAAGCCGGCATCCAGAATCTCATAGGCGAGGCCTGAGGAGCGGCCACCGGTGCCGGCGACGAATTCGGCCACCACCGCACCGATCAGCGCGAGCCCGCTGGAAATCCGCAATCCTCCGAAGAAATACGGCAGCGCACCGGGGATTCTGAGTTTGATCAGGGTTTTGAGGCGCCCTGCGCGATTCATCCGGAAGTAATTCGCCAGCCCCGGATCGACGCTTCGTAGTCCAAGCGTGGTGTTTGAAATGATGGGAAACAGCGCGACCAGGGTCGCGCAGATCGTCAGCGACGCCTGCGTATTCTTGACCAGAATGATGATCAGGGGCGCGATGGCAACGACCGGCGTGACCTGAAGCAGGACCGCATAGGGAAACAGACTGACCTCGATCGCGCGGCTCTGCACGAACATGAACGCGATTAGGGTGCCGAGCACAACGGCCGCCGCAAACGCCTGCAATGTCACCCGTAATGTCACCATCAGCGCCCGCAGCAACGACGGTCCGTTGTGGATCAGGCTAGTGAAGATGTCGCTCGGCTTTGGAAACAGATACACCGGCACCGACGCCAGCCGGCAGCCGGTTTCCCATAGAGCGAACAGCACCACGCCGACCGCCAGCGGTGCGGCGATTCGTACGAAGGCTTCCGACTCTAGCAGCGGCTTCATGACGTACCTCCGGTGGCAGAGGGCAACGACGCCTCGGCGAGCCAGGTCGACAATTCGCGGCAGTAGGCAGCGAATTTCGGGCTATCGCGAAATCCCTCGTCGCGCGGCTGCGGCTGGTCGATCGTCATGGTCCTGAAGATACGACCGGGATTGGCTGCCATGACGATGATCCGGGTCGATAGAAATACCGCTTCATAGATCGAATGGGTCACGAAGACATTGGTCAGCTTGCGTTCCCACCACAGCCGGACCAGATCGGCGTCGAGCTTGTTGCGGGTGAATTCATCGAGTGCCCCGAACGGCTCGTCCATCAGCAACAGATTGGGGTTGGTCGCAAGTGCGCGCGCAATCGACACCCGCATCTTCATTCCCCCGGATAACTGACGGGGATAATGCCGGGTGAAGGCCGACAGGCCGACGCGCTCGATCGCGTCGGCGACAACAGGCGCGGCCGCGGCGGCGGAGACATTGGCGAGTTCGAGCGGCAGCCGTACATTGGCATCGACCCGCGCCCACGGCATCAGGGTCGGCTCCTGGAATACGAAGGCAAACCGCCTGCCCTCCCGACCGACCTGGGTAAAGTCGCCACGCCACCACAACAGCCGGCCGTCAGATGGCTCTATCAGATTGGCGATCAACTTCAGGAGCGTGCTCTTGCCGCAACCGGAGGGCCCGATCAGGGTCAGGAACTCACCCTCTGCGATGTTCAGGCTGATCGGCGCCAACCCGCGCGTGCCGTTGGAGAAGACTTTCTCGGCCGAGAGCACCTCCACCGCCGGCGGCGGTTCGCTGCTGGCGATCATCGGATTGGTGCTCTCGTCTGTCGGCTGGCCGGGCAACAGCGCGTTCATGACCGTTCCTACTTGACCCCGATTTTCAGGTCCTTGACGAATTTGACATCGATGGCCTTCTGCCAATCGGTCTTGGGATCGATCAATCCGCCAGCAACCAGGAAGTCATAGATCTTCTTGTAGCGGTCCATCGTGATGACCCCGATGCCCTGGGTTGCCGCATCGCCGCCATCGACCGCCTTGTTCTCCTTCAGTTTCTCGATCGCGAACGCGATCTGGCCGTCGGTCATTTTCGGGTTATCGACCTTGATCAGGGCGTTGCCCGGCGCCGGATCCTTCATGTAGTCGCGCCAGCCTTCCAGCGACGCCTTGACGAACCGCGCCACCACATCGGGCTTTTCGGCGATCATCTTTTCGGTGGTGACGATGGTCGAGCTATAGGGTGGATAGCCACCATCGGCCAGCAGGAAGAACTTTACCTTCACGTTCTGCTCCTGCGCCTGGTAGGGCTCGGAGGACGGATAGGCCTGCTGGGCGACATCCTTGTCGGCAAAGAACGGCTGCAAATTGAAGGTATAGGGCCGAATCTGATCGTCGGTGAAACCGTATTTTTGGCGCAGCCACGGCCAGAACGTGATCCGGGACGAGCCGGCGATCAGGATCGGCTTGCCCTTGAGCGCTGCGATGTCCGCCACGTCATCATGGGCCATCAAGCCCTGCAGGTCGAACTGGAACGCGGAGGCCACCGTCACCAGCGGCTGGTTCTGCTCGCGGCCCTTCAGCACCTGGATATCATAGCCGATGATGAATTCGGTCTCGCCGGCGAGCAACAACTGCGCGCCGTTGATCTGCGGACCGCCCATCTTGATGGTGACATCGAGACCGGCCTTGTCGTAGAGCCCGGTGGCCTTGGCCTCGTAGAAGCCGCCGTGCTCGGCCTGGGCAAACCAGTTGGTCAGTAAGGTCACCTTGTCGGCGGCAAGCGCCGGCGCCA
This sequence comes from Bradyrhizobium sp. S69, assembly GCF_009766005.1. GTDB lineage: Bacteria > Pseudomonadota > Alphaproteobacteria > Rhizobiales > Xanthobacteraceae > Bradyrhizobium. Next base: position 487,199 of record NZ_LMUK01000046.1, read on the forward strand.
GCGAGCCGACAAAGATGCCGGTTCCGACCAAGGCGGTCACAATGGCGGTCGTCATCATTCGCGAAACAAATTTCATTGCCATCTCGACATCCTCATATCCAGCAGCCTCGCCAGCCCGCAGAATGCACAGCCAGGCTGTCACCCGAAAGCATTTTGATTCGAGCTATCTGTTGCCTTTTAAGCAACGGACGACTTCCTGACCACGCGCAGCATCTTGCAATTTTTCGGCCAACCTGTGCGTTTCTACTGAGGCCGTTGATCAGCGTCGCAGCCGATGGCTAGCTCGGCGGCGCAATATCCATCGACTCCGTCAGCTTCGCGCGAATGTACGCGCCCGCGATCACCGGCTCGTATTGGGCTGGATGCTCGCTGTCACAGCAGCTTGGCAGGCACGCCACTTCCGAATTTTCATTCGGACCCGTGAACGCCACCATGGAAAGACGGGCGGTGGAACCCGTGAGACCGCGGTCGGGATTGGAGACGCGATGAAGCGTCGATCGCCAGCGACCGTTGGTCCAGCGCGACATCAGATCGCCGACGTTGATCACGAAGGAATTCGGCACCACGCCTGCCTCATGCCACCGACCCGAGCGGTCGCAAATTTCGAGGCCGCCCGGTGCCTGATCCTGTCGCAGGATGGTCAGGCCGCCGTAATCGTGGTGCGCCCCATAGCGGAGTTGCCCCGCTGCGGGGGGCTCGGGCTGGTCCGGGTAGTGCACAAAGCGGAGCGTGAGGGATGGGTCGGCATACCAGGGCGCTAGATAATCTTCCGGCAGATCGAGCGCGAGAGCCGAAAGCTGCGCAAGATGACCGGTCAATTCGGCGATGCTGCCACACCAGGCTTCGACCAGGCGCCCAAGTTGTGGCGGCCTCTCGGGCCAGATATTCGGTCGGCTGCCCTGCCCTTCACTGCCTTGACCCTCACGGTGCGGCGCGCTGAAAACCAGCGCCTCGCACAGATCGGGCGGCGTCGCTCCTGAGAGCGTTTTGGCGACGCTCTCGATTCCCATTGGAAGATAGCCTCGCCCCTTTGTTTTCTCCGGCGGGCTGTCGACAAGCTTGACCGCCGTCGACTGGGCGAAATACGCTTTCATTGCGTCGTAGGTGTCGGTGGCAAGCCGTTCGGAAACGCCATGTCCGACCACCACCGCGAAGCCGGTGTTCTCGAAAGCCTGGCCGAAGGCTCGACCGACCCGGCTGCGAGATTTTGCGTCTCCCTGGATAAAGGGCGCGAGATCGACAACCGGGATATCCATTTGAGACATACGCTTCTCCTCTCCGGTCATTCTTGATTACTGAATTGCAGCGTATAGGCAGCCTTGAAATCCAAGCTTCGGGGATAGATTCCAGCCGTCGCCATCGTGTCGAAGAACGACGCCCAGCGCGCGTCGGTCATTGCGCCGATCCCGAGTTTGGCTGCGTCACCACCATCGACAAGGCCACGCTTGCGCATCTGATCGAGCTTGAACTTGAACAAATCCTCGCCACCGGAGGGATTGACCGCGAGGATCGCCTTCATTGCGGGCGTGGCATCTCCCTTTGCGCAATCCTCGTAGCCCCTGCGCGTAGCGTTGACGAAGCCGCGAACAGTCGAAGCGTGAGCTGCGATATAGGCATCCGTCGCAAACACGGTCGTGGCGTAGTTGTCGTAGCCGTAATCGGCCAGCAATATCGAGACGGGCGGCTCGGCGAGGGCCTTGCCGAGCAGCGCGGCATCTTCCGTGATGTACCCCTGTTGCACGGCTCTCGGATCAGCCAGGAACGGGGCTGCCGAATAGCTATAAGGGCGCAACTGCTCGTCGCTGAAACCATAGCGGATCTTTAGGAATTGCCAGAACTCGCTGCGCGAGAACTGCCCGACCATGATCGGACGATCCTTCAGATCCTCCAGCTTGCTGACGCCTTGACCTGCATGGGCGACAAGCGTTTGCGGATCCTTTTGGAAGAATGCTGCGACTGTTCGTGCCTTGATGCCGCGATTGACGAGGTTGAGCGTCGTGAAGCTGGATCCCATACCCATGTCGATCTCTCCGGCCGCGACGAGCAAGGGCATGTTGAGATTCGGATTGCCCGGACGCAGTTCGACGTCGAGCCCGGCGTCCTTGTAGTAGCCCTGTGCTTGGGCCTGAAAGAAGCCGCAGTGTTCGCCCTGCGGCACCCAGTTCAAACCGAAGCTGACTTTCTCGAGTGCCAGAGCTGGCGCCGCGATGAAAGTCCATACCAATGCGCAGGCGCCAAGGCTGCCTTTCGTAGCCGAGGCGAGACCGGATCGAGACGGGAGCTTCATTGATGATTCTTTCGTCGGTGATGTGAACGAACGCGGTGAGCTTTCATCAACGCCGCACCTGACGGCGAACGATGAGATTAATAAATCAAGCGATGCTGTCATCTGAAAGCATTTTTATTCGCGCTATCCGTTGCCTTTTAAGCAACGTTCGATCTAGCGGTAGAGCTATCGGAACAGGTTCGCGCGGCTGTGAGGTTGTATTAAAAAGAAATAGCCAATGACGCGCACGGCGAAACCGACGTAACATCGACGACGTTCATCCGCGGTACGAGGCATGATGGATTCGCGCGCGCTCTCTCCTCGATCGATCAAACCGCCCTTTGCCCGGTATAGCCACGGCATCGCGGTGCCCGCGGGGCACCGGCTGGTCGTGACCTCGGGCCAGCTCGGCATCGGTGCCGACGCGGCCGTCCCGGCGGATTGCGAAGCGCAAGCTGACCTTTGCTTTGCCAACATCGCGGCGATCCTCGCCGAAGATCGCATGACGCTGGCCAACATCGTCCGCCTCAACGCCTATGTGACGGCGCGGGAGCACATGCAGGGCTACATGCGATCGCGGGACCGGCAGTTTCCCGGGACGCCGCCTGCTTCAACGCTGATGATCGTCTCCGGCTTTACCCGCGCGGAGTTCCTCGTCGAGATCGAGGCCATCGCCGCGGCGCCCGACGAAGCCTGAGCGAATATGGCGACGCAACCGGCACTGGGACGAATCCGCGCTAAAAGCGCTGCATTTCCTGCCTGACCTTGGCAAGAAAGCGATTCCGTCGCGCCAAAGTCGCAGTGTTCATGTGGTACAGCGCATGATAGCGCACCTTGGCGTTGCCGCCGGTGAACCAGGGCAGATAGCGCTTGATGATCTTGCGTGGCGGATCGGCCATGCCGATCGCCTGCCAGCGCGGGCGGCCATAGGTCGAGATGCCGGTGATGCGCTCGATATGAAGCAACAGCGGCTTTGCCTGCGCCGGATCGGAAAGATCCATCGCGATACCCGGACCGAACATTCGGTCGAACCAGCCCTTCAGCATCGCGGGCGGCCCGAACGACCAGGTCGGGAATTGCACGACCAGCGCGTTCGCGGCCATCAGCCGGTCGACATAGGCCTGGTTGTTGGCCCGGTTGCGCAAGGGATCGTGGTAGTCGCTGCGCCGCTCGGCGGTCAGCACCGGATCAAAACCCTCGGCATAGAGATCGAGCAGGTCGACCGCGTGCCCTGCCCCCTCTAGGGCGGCCAGCGCTTCCTCGCGGATCGCGGCATGAAAGCTGCCGTCGAGCGGATGGCAATAGACATACAGCACGCGCATGTTACGGGCTCGCGGCCACGAAGCTTCGCATTTTGCCGGGATTGAGCAATCCGTGCGGATCGACTTCGTGCTTGAAACCCAGTTGATCGACGTCGGCGCGTTTGTAGCGGCTGCCATCCTCGACGGTAAAGACATGCGGGTTGGCGATATAAACGCCGCGCTCTTCGTGCAGCCGGATGATCTCGTTCAGGCGGTCTTCGCCCCTGTAACGCACGACCGGCAATCCGCTGCAGGTGACGCGGCCATTGAAGCGGATGAATTCCAGATGCTGCAACACCTCGTCGGGAAACAGCTCCCGCATCTCCGCGACCTTTTCCATCACGCGATCATGCGAATACAGGCATTGCAGATAGGTGACGGAACGATCGGACTTGAGCACCTGCAATGTGGTGTGGTTCCAGGTGTATTCATAGAGCGGGACTTGGCCCGGACTATCGTCGGTCGGCGTCTCCAGCGTGACCGTGCCGCGCCCGCTCAGCAGCGACTTGAAGCTTTCCAGCGAGGGCTCAGCGATCATCGCGATCAGGATGCTCTTGCCATCGGGACAATACGGCGTCAGCGCGCCGAAATAAGACGGCAGCGGCGCGGTGATCGGCGCCAGCACTTTCTTGACGATGCCATCGGCAAGGGCTGCTTCATAACCGAACGCGGCGGCCTCGATAAAATCGTCGAACGCGACGACGACATCGATCCATTTCCAGGCCGGCGCCAGCGGCATTTCGAGCGCCGTGATGATACCGGTGGTGCCATAGGCGCGATTGATCTTTTGCGCCGCGTCGCCGCGCAACTCGATGATCCGAGGCTCTTCTTCGACCGTGACGATGCGGGCAGCCAGGATGTTGCCGGGCTCGCGTAACCCGCCGTAGTTGACCGAGCCGATGCCGCCCGAGCCGCCCGCCACGAACCCGCCAATGGTGGCAGTCCGTTTGGTCGAGGGGTGCATCCGCAATTCCCAGCCCTGGGGCTGAAGCTCGGCATCCAGCGCATTCATCTTCGCACCGACGCCCACGCGGACGATCCCCGGCCTGACCCATTCGGTCGCCGCGAGCGCGGTGATGTCGAGCAGCACGCCGCCGTGCAATGGTACCGCCTGGCCATAGTTTCCGGTGCCGCCGGCCCGCACCGTGACCGGCACCCGGTGCCGCGCGCAGGCCGCCGCGACCCGAACGACCTCTTGCTCATCGCGCGGCGCCACGATCAGATCGGCCGACTTGCCGTTCAGTTGCTCGTTCAGGACAGGGCTGTACCAGAAGAAATCGCGCGAGCGCCGGCGCACGATCTTGGGATCGGTCACGACGGGAATGTCGCCAAGATCGGCAATAAGCTCCATAACCAGCGATGAGAGGGGGCCGGACAGCGTATCGTTCATGGCGTGGTCGCCCGTGCTGCGTGGTCTAGCTCGGCCACGACCGCCTCGGACCTGACGACAAAGCCGAAGCACTGGCGCACGTTGTAGAGCGTCGCCGCCAGACAATAATCCGGCGAAGTCGTGGCGGCGCAGTCTTCCACGAGCAGGCAGTCATAGCCACGGAAGTTGGCGTCCTGCAGTGTGCACATGACGCACTGGTCGGCATTGACGCCGGCAAACATCAAGGTCGTGACGCCGAGATTGCGCAGGATGCTGTCGAGCTCGGTATCCTGGAAACCCGACATCCGGTATTTGGCGACGTGAATGTCCGACAGGTCGGCCGTGAGCTCATCCACGATCGCCGCGGACCAACTGCCGCGCTCCAGCACCCTGGCGCCGGAATCCGGCAGCGGATCGCCGAGGCCGATCCCGGTGCCGCTGGGCTTGTAGACGTGCAGCAGCGCGGGGCTGAGATTGAGCCGGTCGGGCCGGTTGCCCCAATTGAGCCAAATCACCGGAACATCATGGCCGCGCAGCGCGGGCAGCAGGCGCTGCAGCGGCGCAATCGGGGTTCGCGCCGGCGCGACCTCGACGCCGAGATGGCCGAGCCAGCCGGCGGGGTGGCAGAAATCATTCTGCATGTCGATGACGACGATCGCGGTCCGCCCGAGGTCGAAGGTGACGCGCTTGCCTTCCGCCTGCACCGTGACCGGCCGCGGCTGCGTTGGTTGTCGCACCAGATCGGCTCTCGTTTCCGAAACCGACCAGCGATTACGCGCGCTCGAACCTAGCGGCAGCAAGCCTTCATTGTCGCTGTTGGCTGGCGGCGCCACGTTCATCGATCACGCTCCCTGCAGAATACGGATATCGTCGGCATCAAGCTCGACACGCTCGCCGCTACGGATCAGCTCGGCGAAGCCCTCGTTCGGGGTCATCACCGTGAGCGTATAGAGTTTGCCAGTACCGGTGTTCTCGATCACATGTTCGGAACCGGGATGCAGCAATAGCGAATCGCCCTTCTTGATCGGCAGGGTCTTGCCGTCACAGCGGGCGATCCCCTCGCCATGCAGCACATGGAAGAATTCATGCGCGGCAGCATGTTCGTTCGGGGGCGTGGCGCCGCCTGCCCTGAAAATCTCGATGACGAAGATGTTGTCGATCTTGTCGCTTTCCTTGTCGAACAGCATCACGAAATAATTGGTGTCCTTTGGCGAAATCCGGAACGCCTCTGCGTTTGCAAGATCCGCGACACTGAATGCCATGCGACTATTCCTTCTCATTTCGTTAAGACACGTCAAAGGCCGTGCGTGTCGCAATCCGCGACAACGGATAGCGGCTGATCTCTTCGATAAGTTGCAACAGCCGCGCCGCGACGCGGTCCACGGTGGTGCGGCCGAGATCGGCGGTCGCCTTGGTGGCGTCGCCGCAAACGCCCTTGGGATGAAGATCCTGGGCTTGCCAGCCGAACCTCACGGCGCCTTCCGGGCCCAGCATGCCGGACTCACGTTCGATTTCGACCGTCACCGGCACGAAATTTTCGGCGCTGTTCATGTCGACGAGATCAGGATGCAGATGCAGCATCACACTGGTTTCGCTCTGGCCGCCGTGAATGCCGTGGCGGTTTTCCGCGGACGGATAAAGATCATCCATGTCGATCAGACGCGGCCACATCACGCTTGCCGCGAACATGCCGAGCTTGACGCGCAAATCGCGGCAGACGATCTCCAGCAATTGCGGCTGGCCGCCATGCGAGTTGAGGAACAGAATCTTGCGAAGGCCGGCGCGATGCACGCTCTCGCCGAGTTCGTACCAGACCCGGCCCAAGGTCTCATGCGATAAGGTCAGCGTGCCCGGAAAGGCCAGATGCTCGTCGGACTTTCCGAACGGCATCATCGGCAGCACCAGCGCCGGACAGTCCGATGGCATCAATTCCATCGCGCGCGCGACGATGCCGGCGTTGATCGCCGCATCGACCCTGACCGGCAGATGCGGGCCATGCTGCTCGACCGCACCGACGGGCAGGATTGCGACCACGCGCTCCGGATCGAGCCCAGCGAAGTCCTGCGTCGTCAGGTCCCACCACCAGTGCGATTTGAGGGCCATGCGTCATGCGTCTCCGGCTGTGGCGGAGCGAGCCAAAACGGAGCAGCTCCGGCAGCTCTTATCCACCAGTTACGATTCAGCACGTCGGGCCGACACTTCAAAGCGCTTTAATTCGGCATATGCGTTGCCTTTTAGGCAACAAGTATCCATGCTGACCGCTCGGATTTCTCACCACAGGTTCTGATCATGCTGCACAGTCGACTGCTCAATTACGTGGACGAGGTCGCGCGTACCGGATCGATCCGAAAGGCGGCGACCCATCTCAACGTCGCCGCGTCCGCCATCAGCCGGCAAATCCTGGCGCTGGAAACCCAGTTGGGGACACCGATTTTTCAACGTCTGCCGAAAAAGCTGATCCTGACGGCGGCAGGCGAAGTGCTGATCGGTCACATCCGCCAAACCCTGAAGGAGTTGACCCGCGCGCAGACCAAGATCGAGGAATTGAAGGGGCTACGACGCGGCGAGATTACCGTGGCGATGATGAGCGGGCTGGCTTCCAACCTCGTTCCTGGAACCGTGAAACAATTTCGTCTCGCCAACCCGCGGGTGAAGCTGATCCTCACGCTTTATACCACCGGCGAAGAAATTCAGAATGCGGTCGCGGGCGGCGAAGCCGATCTCGGGATCGGATTCGATTTCACCAAGGACAGCAATCTGAAAGTTCTTGCGCGCGCCGTGGGTAAGCTGGGCGCCGTCATGGCACCGAGCCATCCCCTTGCCAAACGCGCCAGCATCCGGCTCAGCGATTGCATGGACTATCCGCTCGTCGTGGCCGATACCAGCAGTGCGATCAGGCCTTATCTGGACGCCGCCTTCACCCGCGTCTCGCTCGACCTGCAACCCATCATCGAAACCAACGCCATCGAAATCATGCGGCACGCAGCGATTTTGGAAAACGGCATCACCTTCCTGACGCCGTTCGACATCGAGTTCGAGCGGCGCGCCGGAAGGCTGGTCTATGTTGCCGTTCGCGAACTATCCCAGGAGAACCAGGCATTGATGCTGATCGGCCACGAACGCGGCAGCAGCGCGATCGCAAGTGTGCTCGCAGAAATGCTCAAAATCATGATGCAGCAGGCCGCTTCCTAGCGGCCCGAGCGCATCGCCTAGCTGTTGAAGCCGGCCGGAATGAACGCCGGGATATTCTGCTCGATGAACTGTTTGACTTCGGGCGACTTGAACACCTCGATGAACGCCTTCAAGCGTGGATCGTCTTTCTTGTCCGGGCGGGCAGTGAAGCGCAGCACCAATCCATCGTCGACAGTCCGGTCGATCGCGAGCGCCGATTTCGGATCACCGCCGGCCGGAATCAAATAGGTGATGTTGACCAGCGCGAGGGTGACGTCATCCAGCGAGCGATAGGTCTGCGCGGGGTCGAGTTCGATGATTTTGAGATTCTTGGGATTATCGATGATGTCGAACTTGCTCACCGAAAAGCCCTTGCCCGGCGCAAGCTTGATCAAACCGGCCCGCTCCAGCAGAATCAATCCGCGCGCGCCATTCAACGGCTCGTTGGGAATGGCGACGCTATCGCCGGATTTGATTTCGTCGAGCTTCTTGATCTTTTTCGAAAATAGCCCGACCGGCGCGATCACGCCGACATTGTCGACCTGGACGAGATTGAAGCCGTGCTGCTTGTTCTGAAGCGCCAGATAGGTCGCGTGCTGGAATAGATTGGCATCGACGTCGCCGCTGTTGACCACCTCGTTCAACGCCACCCAATCCGACAGCTCGACCACCTTGACGTCGATCCCCTTGTCCTTGGCGAGCTTGGCCGCAAACGACACCAGTTGCCCGACCGGACCGGCACTGGTGGCGATTTTTAGCGGCTGATCGGCGGCAGCTGCGGCCGTCAGTGCGAACAACAGGCTGGTGGCACCCACCAGCCTCGCAAGCGTCTTCATCATTGTCGTCAATCTTTCCTGGAGGTTGGGATCAAGCGGCCTTCCGGGCGCTCTCGCCCCCGGATTCGGCCTTCGCGAGCGCCTGGGTCAGGTCGGCCAAGATGTCGTCGGGATGCTCGATGCCAACCGACAGGCGCACATAGCCGGGCGTCACCCCCGCCGCGAGCTGTTGTTCCGAATTGAGCTGTTGGTGCGTGGTCGATGCCGGATGGATCGCAAGCGAGCGCGCATCACCGATGTTGGCGACGTGATAGAACAGCTCGAGCGCATCGATGAACCTGCGTCCGGCCTCGACACCCCCTTTGAGTTCGAACCCCACCAGCCCGCCGAAGCCACCCTTGAGATAAGCGTCGGCGCGGCGCCGGTTCTCCCCGCTTTGCAGGCCGGGGAAGATCACATGCGAAATCGAGGGATGGCTGGAGAGGAAATTCGCCACCTTGATCGCATTTTCGTTGTGCTGCCGTATTCGCAGCGGCAGCGTCTCGATGCCCTGGATGAACTGGAAGGCGTTCTGCGGAGCGATCGCCGCACCAAGATCGCGCAACAGCTTGACCCGCGCACGAAGGATGTAGGCAATCGGGCCGAATGGCTTGGCGGCTTCGGTCCAGACCGCGCCGTGATAGGCGTCGTCCGGCTGGGTCAGCAGCGGGAAGCGCGATCCGTGCGCCTCCCAGTCGAAATTGCCGCCGTCGATGATCGCGCCGCCGATCGAGGTGCCGTGTCCGCCGATATATTTGGTCGTGGAATAGACGACGATCGCGGCGCCATGCTCGAACGGACGCGCGATCAGCGGCGCAGCGGTGTTGTCGAGGATCAGTGGCACGCCGAGAGAGCGGCCGATATCCGCGACCTCCTTGATCGGAAAGACATTGAGCTTCGGGTTCGGCAGCGTCTCGGCATAATACGCACGCGTCTTCGCATCGGTGGCGCGGCGGAAGTTTTCGGGATCTGAGGGATCGACGAAGCGGACTTCGATGCCGAACTGCTTCAGCGTGTGCGAGAACAACGTCCAGGTGCCGCCATAGAGATCGGTCGATGAGACGACATTGTCGCCGGCCTGCGCGAGGTTGAAGATGGCAAACGCCGAGGCGGTCTGGCCCGAGGCCAGCGCGAGCGCGCCGACGCCGCCCTCGATTGCCGCAAGTCTCTCTTCAAAGGCGTCCTGGGTGGGATTCTTGATCCGTGTGTAGATCTGCCCGATCGCTTCCAACGCAAACAGCCGCGACGCATGATCAGCGTTCTGGAACTGGTAGGAGGTCGTTTGGTAGATCGGCACGGCCACCGCGCCCGTCGTCGGATCGGCGCGGTAGGAGCCGCCATGCAAGGCAAGCGTCTCGACGTTCTTTGTTTCGACAGGCATTTGCAATCTCCCTTTGATTGTCCAAACTACGCGCAGCCTGATCCGGCATCGCTCGATCCGTTGCGCGCCCGGACCATCAACATCAAAATGATGCTTGTCGATTTCGGCGCTGTCGAGCCATCTGGAAAAATAGCGATGCGCGTGCTGTCGCGCGGTCTCATCGCACCCGGATTATTTTGGAATGCCGCGCAATCGGAGTTTATTTGTTTCGACGACAACGACGTCGGCCATCGGCAATCCGACGCACCTTACGCGATCGAATAACGACGCTCGTAAGAGCACTACGGTGCTTCGTACCATCGTAATCTAACGAACAGCGAAACGCTGCTACGACCGAACTAAAATGCAGCAGGATTCGCATATCCGCCGCTCGATTTGGAAATAAAGTCACTTTGAGAAAAGTGCTAAACACGCCCGCGGCACGAACAACCTGAATCGCAACTCCTGTCGGGAACCAATCATGGCGCGACCACGAGAACTCCGCTTCAATGCGTTCAACATGACCGCGCCCAGCCACAACTGGGCCGGCCTGTGGTCGCATCCGCGCGATGCATCGATCAACTACAACACCCTCGACTACTGGGTCGACTACGCCCGAACGGCGGAGCGCGGGTTGCTCGATGGCATCTTCCTTGCCGATGTCTTCGGGGTCTACGATGTCTATGGCAGCAGTCCCGATACCGCGGTAGCGCACGCGGTCCAGCTCCCCAATGCCGAGCCGACGTTGATCGTCTCCGCCATGGCGCTGGTCACCAAACATCTCGGGTTCGGCGTCACGTCGAATCTGTCGTTCGAACATCCCTATCAATTCGCGCGGCGCTTCTCGACACTGGATCATCTGACGCAGGGCCGGATCGGCTGGAATATCGTCACCGGATATCTCGACAGCGGCGCGCGCGGGATGGGCTTTGCGGCAGGCCGCGCCCATGACGAGCGCTATGATGCGGCGGACGATTTTCTCACCGCCGCCTACAAATTATGGGAAGGCAGTTGGGAAGACGGTGCTATCAGGCGCGATCGGCAGGGCCGCCTGTTCACCGACCCCGCGAAGGTTCACGCGGTCCACCACCATAGCCCGCATTATCGGGTCGACGGCATTCATCTGGCCGAGCCATCCCCGCAGCGGACGCCGTTGTTGTACCAGGCCGGAACCTCGAAGCGCGGCAGGGCCTTCGCCGCCCGGCATGCGGAAGCCATCTTCCTCAACGGCCAGACCAAACCGATCCTCGCCGACACGGTACGCGAGATCAGGAGCGCGGCCAAAGCGGCGGGCCGCGACCCCTACGACATCAGACTGTTTGCCGGCGCCACCGTCATCGTCGCGCCCACGCGAGCCGAAGCCAACGACATTCTCGAGGACTACAGCCAGTATGTCGATCGAGACGGGCAACTCGCTCTGCTCTCCGGTTGGACCGGCATCGATTTTTCGACCTACCGCCCCGACCAGGCCGTGCAATATGTCGAGAGCAATGCGATCCAATCGATGGTCGAGAATTTCACGCTGCGGAGCGATCAGCCGGTGCGGATCGGAGACCTGGCTACGCTAAGCCGCGTCGGGGCACGTTCGCCCTTCGTGGTCGGTTCGCCCCAGGACGTGGCCCACGAGTTGATCGCCTGGGCGGATGAGACCGACGTCGATGGCTTCAATCTGTTCCGCCTGGTGGTGCCGGAATCGCTGAATGCCTTCGTTGATCTGGTGATCCCCGAACTGCAATCGCGCGGCGTCTACAAGACGGCCTACCGTGAGGGCACGCTGCGCGAGAAGCTGTTTCCGGGACGTGGCCCGTTGCTGCACTCGACGCATCCGGGCGCGAGTTTCCGCCGCGGCGCTCCGCCCGCAACGAACGCTGTTCGATCCGACGCGGCCGAATAGCGCAGGCGCGAACCAACAGAGCCGTCACCAAGTCGCAATATAGGTGCCTTTAAAACGGGTCTCGATGAAGCTCCTCACCTGATCCGAGTGATAGGCGTCAATGAGCCCTTTCACCCAGGGCTTGTCCTTGTCCTCCTCACGCACCGCGAGAATATTGACCCATGGTCCATCTGCGCTCTCGCGCGCAAGGGCGTCGGTCGCGGGGTTAAGGCCGGCCTGTACCGCGTAGTTGTTGTTGATCGACACCAGGTCGACATCTTGCAGGGAGCGCGGCAACTGCGCGGCGTCGAGCTCGACAAAACGTAATTTCTTCGGATTGTCGGTGATATCGGCAATGGTCGAGGCGACATTGCTGGGGTCTTTCAGCTTGATTAGCCCATGTAGGGCAAGGATCATCAATCCGCGCGCGCCATTTGACGGATCGTTGGCGATGGCAACGCGCGCGCCCTCGGGCAGATCGGCCAGCTTCTTGTATTTCTGCGAATAGACGCCTTGCGGCGAGGCGACGGTGGTGACGACTTTGACGATTTTCCAGCCGGTCTTGGAGATCTGGTTCTTGAGATAAGGCTCGTGCTGAAATGAATTCGCCTCGATATCCCCGAGCGCGAGCGCCTGGTTCGGGACGACGTAATCGGTGAATTCGACGACCTTGACGTCAATCCCCCGCTCGGCCGCCACCTTCTTGACGACGTCCATGATCTCGGCATGTGGACCAGCCGTGACGCCGACCCGGATGGTCTCCGCCCGCGCCGCGCCAGCCAGCAAGACAACCGTCGCAACTAATCCAATCAAGATACGCATGAAGCTCTCCAACGCACAAAGGTAACGGAGGTACGCTTGGCACTGATGGTTCCCGGCTTCAATCGCTTGCGCAACAAAACGACGAAACGGCTGCGTTCGCCTGATGTCGAGACGTAACGTCTAGCTTTGCCGGCGGGACGATATTTCTATTCCCCTTCGGGCCGGCTCCCCATTTGGACGGTTACCGTCGGACCGACTGCCAGGTGAATCACGAATGCGCTAACGCCGACGACATGCCGCGGAAATACGGTTCTCATATTCCCGTCGCACGGAGAATTTTCGACTAAGCTCGGTGAAATCTCCGCCATTGCCAATCGCGCACGCTTCCCTGCAAATCCAGCCTGGGCACGACCCGCAATAGGTGACATTTGTCCGCTATCCTGAATCGGAACGATTAGAATGTTGATCTCGCCCAAGCCTTCTCCGGGCTCTTCCCGGATTGCATCCGTCACGCGCCGCTTCGCGCTCGGCATCATCGGTTTCTTGGCTGCGGTCACGCTCGCGCAACCCGCCACCGCCGACGAGGTGCGTATCGGCTATCAGAAATCCTCGACGCTGACGGCGATTCTCAAGGCCAATGGTGAACTGGAAAAGGCGCTGGCTCCGCTCGGGGTAACGATCTCCTGGCACGAATTCAGCAGCGGCCTCCCGCTGCTGGAAGCGATCAATATCAGAAGCATCGATTTCAGCGCCGACGTCGCCGACACCGTACCAATTTTTGCACAAGCCGCCGGAGCCAAACTCGCTTATGTCGCCGAGGAAGCGGCCTCACCGTCCGCGCAGGCCATCCTGGTGCCGCAGGCTTCACCGGTCAAAACCCTGGCCGACCTCAAGGGCAGGAAAGTCGCGGTCACCAAGGGCGCCGGCAGCCACTTCCTGCTGCTGGCCGCTCTGGCGAAGGCGGGCCTGAGCTTCAAGGACATCACGCCGGCCTATCTGACGCCCGCCGACGGCCGGGCGGCATTTGTCAGCAACAATGTCGATGCCTGGGTTGCCTGGGATCCATTTCTCACCAGCGCCAGCCGCCAGTCCGATACGCGTGTCCTGGCGGACGGGAGCAACGGTCTTGCCAGCTACAAGCGCTATTATGTGGCGTCAGCCGATTTCGCGGATCGGCATGGCGATGTGCTGAACGTCATTTTTGACAAGCTCGCGGAGACCGGAAAATGGGTCAAAACCCATCCCCAAGACGCGGCAACCTTGCTCGCCGGCCTGTGGGGCATCGATGCTGCGACGGTCGAGGAAGCCAATAGTCATCGGTCCTATCAGGTCGGCGCCGTCACCGCGCCCGGCCTGTCGGAGCAGCAGCGTATCGCGGATGCCTTCCTGGCCGAAGCCCTGATCCCAAAGAAGGTCGATACAACAGCCGTGAAAATCTGGTCGCCAAAGGGCTCGTAACCCTGGCTTCACCAGACCGGCACAAAGAAGCGGCCATATTTCTTGGTGATGTAGTCCTTGACCTCCTGCGAGCGGTAGATCGAAACGAATCGTAGCAGGCGAGGATCGTCCTTCCTGTCGGTTCGCGCCACGAACTGGAGCGCGTAGCGCGGATCGCCGAAGCCGTCCTCCGCCAGCAGGCTCTCGGGATTGCCGCCCGAGGCAATCAGATAGCTGATGCTGACCTGCGCTAACTCGACATCATCGAGTGCCCGGGGCAGTTGCGGCGCCTCGATCTCCAGGAATTTCAGCTTCTTCGGATTCTCCACGATGTCGCGGACATTGGCCTTTTCGCCCGCGCCCTCGCGCAGCTTGATCAAACCGGCCTTCTCGAACAGCAAAAGCCCGCGCGCCTCGTTGACCGGATCGCTGGCGACCGCCACCGTCGAACCCGGACGAACCTCTTCCAGCTTGGCGATCTTCTTTGAATAGAGGCCGACAGGCAGCACATATGTCGGCGCAATCGGACTGAAATTGTAACCGCGCGCTTCGATAGCGTTGTTGAGGAAAGGAATATGCTGAAACAGATTGGCGTCGATATCGCCGCTCTGCAGCGCCTCGTTCGGCGTGACCCAATCCGAGAATTCGACGATCTTGACATCGAGCCCCTGTTCCTTGGCTCGGGCCGCGGCAAACTGGACGATTTCGGCAATCGGGCCGCTCGACGTCCCGATCTTCAGTGGCTCGGCGGCCCTGACCGGCGACACCGCCGCGTGCCCGAGCGCGAACAGAAGACTTGCCATCATGGCCGAAAGCAGGCCGCGTCGATGATAGCTTGCGCCGGTATTGCTGCTCATCTCTATCCCCCTCAAGCTTTCATTCCGTAGGCATCGCCTGGTTAAACCGCTGGCTACAAAACCGTGACCGGTACGGAAGTTTGATCTGATACATCGTCCCTCACCGTCCGATGCCGATGCGACGCCCCGATATGTGAATCCTGCAGGCGGCCGGATGCACCCCCGAACAGCTTTTGCCGCAGCGTTCCCTCGCGGTACGCGGTCTTGTACACACCGCGCTCCTGTAGGATCGGAACGACCAGATCGACAAAATCCTCCAGCCCTTCCGGCGTCACCACACGGCTGAGGTTGAAGCCGTCGATACCGGTCTCTTCAACCCAGCCCTGCATCTCATCGGCAACCTCCTCCGCCGAGCCGACAAAGGGCATGGTCCGGCTACCGAGCCCCATCTGGCCGAGCAGCTTGCGCAACGTCCATTGCTCGCTGCTGCGGGTGGTCACCGCTTCCAGGATCGATTGCATGGAGTTGGTCTGCTCATGCCGGAGCGGCGCGTCGAGGTCTTCCTTGGCGTAGTCGATCCCCACCGAACTCGCGAAATGCGCCAACGCGCCTTCGACGCTGCCATACGCCCTGTAATCGGCGAACTTCTCCTCGGCTTCCTTGCGCGTCCTGCCCACGACAAAGGAGCGGCTCAGAAAGATCACGATATCCTCGGCGTTGCGGCCGTTTCGGACCGCCTGCGCCCGCGTATCCCTGGCGATGGCGCGGACGTTCTCCTTGGTCGACGTCGAGAAGAACACGCATTCGGCATGCTTTGCGGCAAATGCGCGGCCGCGCGTCGATACGCCGGCCTGAAACAGCACCGGCGTCCGCTGCAGCGAGGGTTCGCTCAGATGGATGGCATTAACCCGATGCCGCCGGCCGACATGGTTGATCGCATGTATCTTTGCCGGATCCGCGTAAAGCCTGTTGGTCCGATCCGCGATGACCGCGTCGTCCTCCCAGCTTCCTTCGAGCAGCTTGTAAATGACCTCCATATACTCGTCCGCCAGATCGTAGCGGTCGTCATGTTCGATCTGCCGATCGAGCCCCATCGCCCGCGCGGCGCTGTCGAGATAACCGGTCACGATATTCCAGCCCATTCGCCCCTTGGTGAGATGATCGAGGGTCGAGAGCCTGCGGGCAAACAGATAAGGCGGTTCGTAAGTCGCATTCGAGGTAACGCCGAAGCCGATATTCTTTGTTACCGCCGCCATGACGGGAACGACCAGCAGCGGATCGTTGATCGGAACCTGGACCGCGTTGCGGATCGAGGCGGCCGGCGAAGCGCCATAGACATCGTAGACGCCGATAATATCAGCCAGGAAAATCGCGTCGAACAGCCCGCGCTCGGCGGTGCGCGCGAGATTCTGCCAGTATTCGATATCGGTGTAGCGCGGCGACTGATCGCGCGGATGCGTCCACATGCCATGCTGGATATGGCCGACACTGTTCATGTCGAATGCGTTGAGGCGGATTTCCCTGGGCATGGCGATTTCAGCGATTCCGCAAGCGGCGATTGACCCGGCGCGCCAGATAATCGCCAACGGTCTGCACGCTTTGCACCAGCGCGATGAGAACGACCACCACGGCAAGCATCATGTCCGGCATGAAGCGCTGATAGCCGTAGCGGATGCCCAGATCACCCAACCCTCCGCCGCCGACCGCGCCAACCATCGCGGAGTAGCCGAGCAGGCTGACAACCGCGAGCGTCAACGCCAGAACCAGCCCCGGCAGCGCTTCCGGGATCAGGACCTTGAGCACGACCTGCAAGGGCGTCGCGCCGAACGACGATGCGGTTTCGATCAAACCGGAATCGACTTCGCGGATCGCGCCCTCGACCAGCCGCGCGATAAAGGGCGCTGACGCGATCGTCAGCGGTACGATCGCCGCACCCGATCCGATCGACGTGCCCGCGATCAGGCGCGTGAACGGAATGATCGCGACCACCAGGATGATGAAGGGGGTCGATCGGGTCGCATTGACGATAACACCGAGAATCTTGTTGACGGCCGGCGCCTCGAACAATTCCCCCTTCCGGCTCGTCGCCAGGAAAATTCCGAGCGGCAACCCGAAAAGCGTTCCGAACAGGGCCGCGACCGCGACCATGAAAAGACTTTCCCCGGTGGCCTGTACAATCAGATTGATAAGGTCAAGCGACATAGCCGAGGCGCTCCACGGAGAACTGACGTTGTGAAAGATAGGACAGCACCTTGGTGAGTCGGGCTTCATCGCCGGGCACGCCGAGCGTCAGCGAGCCGACATGCTGGCCTCCGATCTCATCGATACGGGCCGACAGCAACGCCACGTCAACGGCGAACTCGCGCGCCAGCCGCGACACCAGCGTGTCGCCGCCGTCCACGCCCCGAACCAACACGCGAATGACGGCCTGGTCGCCCGGTTTCCGCTGCGGTTGCAACCGGCTCGACAACGACACCGGCACCGCGTCGCCGAGAACCTCGGTAAGGAAGCTCTGGGTGATCGCATGCCGCGGATGGGTAAATATATCGGCGACGTGCCCTCGCTCGACGATCTCGCCTGCATCGAGCACGACGACTTCCCTGGCGAGTTGCCTGACGACGGACATCTCGTGGGTGATGAGGATGATCGTGACGCCGAGTTCGCGATTGATGTTGGCCAGCAGGTCGAGGATCGAGCGCGTCGTCTGCGGGTCGAGCGCCGACGTCGCCTCATCGGACAACAGTACGCTCGGCCCCGTCGCGAGAGCGCGGGCGATGCCGATCCGCTGCTTTTGGCCGCCGGACAGCTCTGACGGGTAACGATCACGCTTGTCGGCGATATCGACGAGGTCGAGAAGTTCCGAAACACGCGTCGCGATATCGGATTTCGACCAGCCCGCGATTTCAAGCGGCAGGGCGATATTGCCCGCCGCCGTCCGCGACGACAGCAGGTTGAAATGCTGGAAGATCATTCCGATCGCGCGTTGCGCCAACCGCAATTGGTGGCCTGCGAGACCAGAAATGTCGCGGCCGTCGACGAAAACACGGCCGGCGGTCGGCTTCTCCAACCCGTTGATCAGCCGGACCAGGCTGGATTTTCCCGCTCCGGAGCGGCCGATGACACCGGTGATTGATCCGCGCGGAACGCCGAAATCGATGTCCTGCAGCGCGCGCACGCTCGGTTTGCCGCGATGGGCCGGATAGGTCTTTGAGACCGCCTCGAACCGAACCATCGGGGCCGGCTCCACATCGGGCGCGATAGGCGGGAACGACTCGATCGGCCGCAATGCCGTCGAGGATTGACGCACGTTCATTCAAGGATTCCAGACTTTACATGGGACCGCACGTCCGAAGCGGGTGCAGTCTGTTGTCTCTTTCAGTGACCAAACAGCAGATAGCTTCGATCGATCCCGCGACGGTCGCTGGTTTCATCGGTCCAACCGACCGCCCGGCGATAGCTGCCCATCGCGGCAGCTTGTTTCAGGGCAGCGAGGTCGACCTGCTGTGGCTCATCGGCAAAGGGCGACACGAACAGCGCGTCCTCGGGACAATAGAGTTCGCAGAGGAAACAGGTCTGGCAGTCGCCCTGCCGGGCGATCACCGGAATCCCGCCGGTCTTGTCGAATACATTGGTCGGACAGACGTTCACGCAGATGTCGCAGGAGGTGCAACGTTCCGCATCGATGATCTCGATCATTCGGCCGCCTCCGCATAGGCCGCGGCGGCGTGCGGACGAAACGCTGTCCAGACCTCGTCAAGCCCGCCGGACGTAATGTAGTGCCGCTGCCGGTCGTCCTGATCGGGAAAATCATCGCGCCGATGCATGCCGCGGCTTTCCTGGCGCGCAAGCGCGCTGCGATACATCCACCGCGCTGTGGCCAGCATGGCCGCGCCCTCCCGTGCCCGCAGCACATCGGACGCGTTTGCGGCATCGGCACTGGAAGCTTCAGCCCACAGCGCGTCGAGCCGCCGCAGCGACCCGCCGAGACGTCCCGCCTCCCGAAAATAATTCAGTTCATAGGGGACGACTTCGTCCCGGACGGCTCGCGTCAAATCGGCAGGGTTAAACGGCCGATTGGCGTTCTCCCGAAGCGCGACGGTACCAGCGCCCGATAGGGACCGCCTGGTTGCCGGGCCAATCTGCCTGGCATAGTCGGCGGCGCCCTGCCCCGCCCAGCCGCCGGACGACATCGCCCACGCCGCGTTGTGACTGCCGCCGCCGGTAAATCCGCCGCAGATCAGTTCGCGGGTTGCCGCATCGCCTGCCGCGTAAAGGCCCGACACGCTGGTTGCGCAATCGTCGTTGACGATACGAAGTCCTCCGGTACCGCGCACCGTGCCCTCGAGCCGCAGCGTTACCTGGAAGCGATCGGTGAACGGATCGATGCCGGTCCGGTCGAAAGGCAGGAAGAAATTCGGTTGCGACGCGCGCATATGTTGCTGCACATCGCCGTCGGCCTTGTCGAGCCGGGCGTAGACCGGCCCCTGCAGCAGCGCGCGGGCGATGGCTGACCTGCCGCCCTTCGAGGCGGCACCGGGAACCACGCTGCCGTCTTCATAGGTGAAAGTCGCCCAGCCAAAGAACAAGGTCTTGGTCACCGAGCCGAACGCGGTGGAGATCGCGTAAGGATTCGAAAACTCCATGCTGGTGAATTCGGCGCCTACTTCCGCCGCCATCAGGTAGCCGTCGCCGGTTAGGACGTTCGATCCCAGCGTCTTGCTGAGAAAGGCGCAGCCACCGGTCGCGATCACGACGGCCTTGGCGCGCACGGTCCATCGATCGTGCTTCTGGCGGCGCTCGCCCGTCGCGCCCGCGACCGCACCGTCTTCATCGACCAGCAGCTCGAGAGCCGGACTATGATCGAGAATGGTAACGCCGGCCTGCTTGGTGCGTTTGCGCATCAGCCGCATATATTCCGGTCCCTGCAGCGAGTTGCGCTGAGCTTTTCCGTTGCCGTCGACCGGATAGGGATAACCCCAATCGGCCAACTGATTGCTCCGATCGTAGGTGCGATCGAGTACACGGGCCATCCAGCGGCGATCCTGCAGATAGCCGCCCATCTTCTCGCGATTGGCCATCGCAGCCTCGCGAAGCGCCGGATCCGGATCGACATACCAAACGCCCGTTCCGGCGGCCGCCGTCGCGCCGGACGTCCCGCAGAAGCCCTTGTCGGCCAGCACGACGCGCGCGCCGCGTTCGGCTGCGCCGATGGCAGCCCACGTCCCCGCCGGACCGCCGCCGATGACCAGAACGTCCGCGTCGAACTCAACAGATCCGGCCGCCGAGAATGTCCTTTCGGCGCGGATGGATTGATTTGTCATGGACTATTGCTCCGCGCAGACCGTTCACGGCCAAATCAAGCCGCGCCGTTATCGTCGCGCGGCGCACCATTTCTGGCAATTTCAGATATTCGTGGAGAATTGGGTGAAGCTTCCCCGGTCGCCCTGCTGCGAAGAAGATTCATGTGGTCACACACATGACATTTTCTATTGGCGCTAAACTCGACGCATACCTGCGTACGATGCCCGCCTGTAAAGACGAATTTTTCTTTTTTGTTCTGTCGGACCACCGTTTGTTTCCTTGATCGTCGCAAAGCGATATCTCGCTTGCTGCGTTATCCTCCGGCCGGAATCCCATTATGGCGCCACGTCAACTGCACCTGAACGTCAATCTTCTGCACTCCGGTGTCTATGCGTCGGCATGGCGGCTGCCCGAGAGCGACCCGCGCGCTTGTTTCGATGTCGGCCACTACGTCCGCGTGGCGCAGATCGCCGAGCGCGGCAAGCTCGATGCGATCTTTCTTGCGGATACGCCCGCCATCACGGATCGGATCGATTATCGTCCGTTTCAGTCGCTGGAGCCGACCATCGTATTGGCGATGGTCGCGGCTGCCACCAGTCATATCGGCCTGATCGCAACCGCATCGACGACCTACAACGAGCCGTACAATATTGCCCGGCGGTTCGCGACGCTCGATCTTGCCAGCGGCGGCCGCGCCGGTTGGAACGCGGTGACCACGGCCGACGCGTCCGCGAGCCGCAATTTCGGCCTGCCTGCCGTCCTCGAACACAAGACGCGCTACGACCGCGCCAAGGAATTCGCGGAAGTGGTTCATGCGCTATGGGACAGCTGGGAAGACGACGCCTTCGTCGGCGACAAGGCTTCGGCCAGGTTCGTGGACACCTCAAAAGTCCATCCGATTGCCCACCGCGGCACGTATTATTCGGTGGCGGGCCCGCTGAACATGCCGCGGTCCCCGCAAGGAAGGCCCGTCACCGTGCAGGCGGGCGGATCGAACGATGGCCGGGATCTCGCCGCCGCCCAGGCGGACGCCGTTTTCACGCTGGCGCAGACGATCGAGGAAGGTGCAGCCTATGCGCGCGATCTGCGAGCGAGAGCTGCCGCCTACGGCCGGTCAGGCGAAGCCATCGTTATTCTGCCGGGTCTAGCGACAGTGATCGGCAGCACCGAGGCCGAAGCAAAACGGCGGCAGGACGAATTGTGGGAGCTCGTGCCCATCGAATACAGCCTCGCGCGCCTCGCCAACACGCTGCAGATCGATCCGGCATTGCTTGAACTCGACAAGCCGCTGCCCGATCCGTTGCCGCTGCCCGCCAACGCCAATCACACCATGTTCCAGGGCACCGTGAATATTGCCCGCCGCGGCAACCTGACCGTACGTCAATTGTTGCGCGCACTCGGCGGCGGCGTCGGCCACCGCATCATCGTCGGGACGCCCGATTCGATCGCCGATGATATCGAAGCCTGGTTCAGAGCCGGCGCCGCCGACGGCTTCAATCTGATGCCGGATGTGCTTCCGACCGGCCTCGAGGTCTTCGTCGAAACGGTCGTGCCGATCCTGCAGCGCCGCGGCCTATTCCGCACGGAGTATCGCGGTTCAACGCTACGCGACCATTTCGACCTTCCGCGACCGCCGAGCCGCTTTGCCAAGCAGGCTCCAGCGGCGGCGTCCGCGTAAGGATCCCTGTCAGCGCTGGCTCAGTTGCCGTTCGGACCGGTCCGCGAACGACCCGGTCTGTGCCTGTCGCACGCGCGGAATCACCTCCCGCGCAAAGCGCTCCATCTCCGCTTCAAATGGCTGGAACTGCAGCATGAACAGCTCGATCCCGGCGGCGTGGAAAGCAACAATGCGCGCCGCCACCTCGTCGTAACTGCCGACCAGCCCGGCTGCGGTCCCGCCGTTGCTGCCGACCCGCGGTGTCTTCTGCATCGTCTGCATCATCACGACTTTCGGATCGGTGTTCTGTTTCTGGATCGCCTTCATCGGCGCGTCCTTTGCCGCCAGGGCCAGCAGCCGCTCGTGGGCCGCTGCGGCCTGTTCACTGGTCTCGCGCGCGACGACGAAGGCGGAAAGACCGAAACGAAGCGGCGCGGAATGGCGCGGCCGCGCCGCAACGTCGGTAATCAGGCTTGCGACGTCCTCCAGCGGCTGGCCATTGATGAACCATACGTCGCCGTGATCGGCGACCAGCGCGCGCGCGGGTTCGGATTCGCCGCCCACATAGATCAGGGGGCGCGACCGGTAGATATCCTTTGGTCGGAGAGCGTAGTCGCGCACGTCGAAATGTTCGCCCTTGTATGTGAGCCGCTCGCCCTGCATCAGGCGCGACACCACCGAGATCCATTCCTGTCCGTAGGCGTAGCGCGCATCGTGCTCCGGGAAACCGATGCCGGCCTTCTCCAGCTCCGGACGATTCCACGCATTGACAAGATTGATCGCGAACCGTCCCCGGCTGATGTTCTCGATTTGAAGCGCCATCTTGGCCAGCACCACCGGGTGATACAGATACGGCTTGATGGCAGCGATGATCTCGATCCGGCTGGTCAAGGCCGCCAATGCTGCCGCCGAACTCCAGGCTTCGAGCTGGTCGAGATCCTCCTGATGAGGATTGACGGTGTGCTGAGCGATCAGGGTGGAATCATAACCGAGCCGTTCGGCCGCCAGCACCAGATCGCGATTGCGCTCCCATGACGCGTCATACGGTTCTTCGGGATCCTGATGCGCGGCGCGCGGCCCGTGGACCAGGGCCCAGATGCCAAATCGAAGGGGGTGCGCTGACATTACGTTCTCTCTTTGCTGGATCGCCCGCATGATGTGTTTCGGAAATAGGTCGTTTTCACCAAAACGCATCGATAGATCAAGTACATCTGATGGAAAAGCCGACAATGAAACCTTGATAGACATTCCTTGCTATCTTTGGCTTGCAAAGAAATCAGAACACTCCGGAACGAACGACAATTGAAATACCGATCTATTTCTGTTCGGCCGAATTCGTGTGACAGTTTCCATCGTACGATCGAGGCTTCCGTTGATGCAACGGTGCATCGCTGATCGAGTGATAGCTGCCGCGCATTCCGCGCCTGACGTCCTGGTGTTCGTTGCATCCATGTTCGTTGCATCCATAGAGGCGGCATAAGGTTCGATCGACTAGGGAATACTCTGTTGAGCAATATCGAACAGACTGCGGCGAATGTCGAATTTGATCAGCCTCAGCGCGCAGATGAGTCTTCCGCCTCGTCGGACAAACCGGGCCTGACGATCGGTCGTCACGGTTTGCTGGCGCTCTCCTGGCTCGCGCCGGTTGCGCTTGTCATCATCTGGGAACTGCTGGCCCGAGCCGGATGGTTGTCGCCGCAGGTGCTGCCGGCGCCAAGCAAGGTCATCCAAACCGCGATCAGGTTGGTGACGACCGATAACCTGCTGGGCGACCTCGGGATAAGTCTGCTGCGGGCCGCGGCCGGTTTTGCGATCGGCGGCAGCGTCGGCTTTACGCTCGGCATCCTGGTCGGGTTTTCGCGCATCGCGGAAGCCGCCATCGACCGCAGCATCCAGATGATACGCGCGATTCCGTTTATCGCGTCGCTGCCGCTGGTGATTGTGTGGCTCGGTGTCGGCGAGGCAGAAAAGATTTTCCTGGTCGCGCTCGGCGTCACCTTTCCGATCTACATCAACACCACCCTGGGGATTCGGCAGGTCGACCCCAAGCTGGTCGAACTTGGGCGCGTTCAGGGACTGAGCTCGCTGCAACTGATCCTGCGCATCGTTCTCCCCGGTGCGTTGCCGTCGATTCTCACCGGCATCCGCTACGCGCTGGCAACAGCATGGCTGGCGCTGGTCGTCGCCGAAACCATCGGCGCCCAATCTGGCATCGGCTTCCTGGCGATGGACGCGCGCGAATTCCTGCGCACCGATGTGATCGTGCTGACGATCGTGATTTACGCGCTGATCGGCGTCGCCGCCGATGCGATTGCCCGCCTGCTCGAACGGCGTCTGCTCGCCTGGCATCCCAATTACGGAGCCGCCCGGTGACCTTCCATGTCTCGCCACTTCATGTCTCGCCACCCTTGTCGTCTTCGACCATCCCCTCGCCAGCCGTGGTGGTCAGTCATCTCCGCCGCGCCTATGGCAGCCGGGTGGTGATCGAAAACCTCAATCTGCGCATTGAACGCGGCGAATTCGTCGCGCTCCTGGGAGAAAGCGGGTGCGGCAAGACCACGCTGCTGCGGGCGCTTGCCGGCCTCGATCCGATCCAGGGTGGGCGCATCGTGGCGCCGCGTCGTCCGGCCGTGGTGTTCCAGGAACATCGGTTGCTGCCCTGGGGCAATCTTTGGCGAAACGTGTCGCTCGGGCTTCAACACCCGGATGCGCGCGAGCGCGCCGGCGCCGCATTGGCCGAAGTTGGGCTCGGCGACCGGCTCGATGATTGGCCGCGCAATTTGTCGGGCGGACAGGCCCAGCGCGTCGCCTTGGCTCGCGCCCTGGTGCAGCAACCTGAACTCCTGCTTCTGGATGAGCCCTTTGCCGCGCTCGACGCGCTGACTCGTATTCGCATGCATGAACTCGTCCGCGTGCTGGTCGCCAGCCACCGGCCCGGTGTTTTGCTGGTGACGCACGATGTCGATGAAGCCATCGCGCTGGCCGACCGCATCCTGGTGATGCGTGACGGCAGGATCGCCTTTGAACACCGGACCAAAGCTGACGCTTCAACTCCGATCGCCCGCGCCGACCTCCTGGCGGAGCTTGGCGTCCTGGCTTCTCCTCTCCCCGCCTGACCTCCCGGAAGGATCCATTGATGTCTGATTTCTCCCTTGGCAGACCATCCCGGCGCGGTTTTCTCGGCGCGGCGAGTTTCGGCATCGGCGCGCTCGCCGGGTTGAATTTGAACGAACCGGCATGGTCGGCCGCGGGCCGCACCACCGACACGGTCCGCCTGACCTGGGGCCTCAGTGGCCTCAATCTCATCGCCAAGGAGCGCGGCGAGTTCGACAAGCTCTTGGCCAAAGACGGCATCAAGGTCGAGTGGCTTGGCCCGTTTCCCAACCACGCGCCTACCTTGCAAGCCGTAACCGGCGGCAGTGCCGATTTCAGTTTCGGCGGCAGCACCACACCGGCGCTGGCCGCCATCATCGCCGGCTCGCCGCTGGTGTTCACCCAGTTCGTGGTCTACGAGCCGCGCACCACCGCGATCATCGCCAAGGACGATTCCGGCATCAACAAGATCGAGGATCTCGTTGGAAAATCGGTCGCGGTGAACCGTTCAGGCCTCGGCGAATTCCTGCTGGTCGCAGCACTGGAAAAGCACAAGATCGAACGCTCGGCGGTAAAATTCGTCTATCTCAATCCACCCGACGCCGCGCCCGCGCTCGCGTCGGGAAAAGTCGATGCCTGGTCGATGTGGAGTCCCGGCGTCGATATCGCGCGGCTGGAATACAAGGCGCATGACCTGTTTCTCGAAGGCCGCGATCTGGAGTTCCAGATCGATTACACCTCCTATCTGACCACCCGCAAATTCGCGACCGACAATCGGGCCCTGGTCCGCGCGGTCAATGATGCCTTCCGTGCCGAGGGCAAGTGGATCTCGGAAAACAGCAAGGACGCCGAATACATCGCACAGAAGGCCGGAAAATACAGCGATCAGGTGCGCGATCAGTTCATCGCGATGGACCGCAAATATCGCTATTTCCCTGTCAACGACGAGAATTTCATTGCCGAACTGCAAAGAGCGGCAGACTGGCTGGTCGCGCGCAAGGTCTTGCCGGAACCAGTCACGATCACCGATCACCTGGCGCAGCTTTAGTAGGCGAATTTAGTCTTGCACAATCACGCACCCGTCAATCGCATCCACTCCATCGGGGTCAACCAATGAACAAGCCTGTATCCGCTCTGTCCCTCGAACGTTCGCACCCTCTCGACCCCCGTTCGCCGGACCTCGAGGCGCTGTTGAACCACATCGAGAAGGGAGCCAGCGAGCGCGAGCGCGAACGCATTCTGCCCTATGAATCGATCGACCTCATACGCGGCGCCCGGCTCGGCGCCTTGCGGCTGCCTATCGAGGCCGGCGGCGCCGGCAGCTCGATCCGCGAACTGTTCGAGGTCGTCATCCGCCTTGGCGAGGCGGATGCCAATGTCGCGCATATCCTGCGCAATCACTTCAGCGTGGTCGAGCGGCTGGTGCGGTTTCCCCGCGACGACCAGAGCCGGCAGTGGCAGAAAGCCGTCGCCGATGGCGCCATTATCGGGCTGGCAACGACGGAGCTGGAGTCGCCGAAGGTGGGTGACGTCAAGCCGAATACGACGCTGACGGCTGACGGCGACGACTATCTGCTCAACGGCACGAAATACTACAGCACCGGGACGTTGTATTCCGACTATGTCCTCGTGCGTGTGGCCGACGCATCCGGCGCGACCGGGGCGACGCTGATCCCGGTGAAGCGGGAGGGCATTGAACTGGTCGATGACTGGGATGGATTGGGACAGCGGCTCACGGCGACGGGGACCACGCATTTCCGCAACGTTCGGGTCAAGCGACAGGAAGTCGTGTTCGACGCCCCCGATGTCGGCTACGGCGTCCCCTATTCGAACACGTTCGCCCAGCTTTTCCTGACTGCGATCAATGCCGGCATTGCGCGGGCCATCCTGCGCGACGCTGCCGCCCTTGTACGTACCCGCCAGCGAACATTCTATTACGCGCCGAGCGAGATCCCGACCGAAGATCCGTTGCTGCAGCAGACCGTCGGGCAAATCGCCGCCGGGGCTTTTGCCGCGGAGACCGTCGTGCTTGCGGCGGCCGAAGCGCTCGATGTCGCCACCGACGCATTTCATGCCGGCGCGGAAAACGCCGTCGAAGCCGCCCACAAGGCCGCGCTGCTATCGGCCAAGGCCAAGATCGTCGCGGACGAGCTTGCCATTCGCGGCGGCAGCCTGCTGTTCGACGTCGGCGGTGCCTCCGCCACCAAGAAAGTCACCAATTTCGATCGCCACTGGCGCAATGCGCGGACGTTGTCCTCGCACAACCCGACCACCTTCAAGGCCCGATCGATCGGGCAATACGAAATCAGCGGCACACCGCTGCCCGCCAAAGGGTTCTTCTGACGGTTCGGGCACTTGCCTGCGGCCGCCCATGACGAGCTTCGACGGCACTTGATGAGAGAGCGACAGATGAGCAAGTCCGACATTCATCTCGTCGACGATTCGGGCGAAATCGAACGCCAGTTTCGTTCCATCATGCGCCGCCTCCCCGGCGGCGTCAGTATTATCACGGCCGGCAACGGTGAGGATATCTCGGGCATGACGGTCACTTCGCTGAGCTCCCTGAGCACTGATCCTCCACGGCTGCTTGTAAGCATCAATAAGCAGGCGTCGTCGTTCGCCTTGATCGAGCGCTATCGCCTGTTTGGCGTCAATATTCTGGGGTCGGACCAGCAAGAGCTCGCAACCCGCTTCAGCAATGGCAGGCTGAAAGGCAAGGAGCGTTTTGAAGGCGCCGAATGGTTCCCCGGTTCATCCGGCGTGCCGCTGCTCGGACAATCGCTAGCGACCGTGGAGTGTCAGGTCGAGGAGATCATCGAGCGGCATTCGCACGGGATCGTGGTGGGCCGACTGTTGAGCTTCGACCTGTCGCATCGCCTGTCAGGGCTGGTGTACTGGAACGGCCAATATATCGAAATCGACCATGATACCGATCTGGACCGGCTTGCCGAAGTGAGCATTCCCTTGGCGCACGTGCGCTGAGTGAACGGCCGTGCAACCGAAACGACAAGGCGAAGCACAATGAAACGTGAAATCCCGCCGAATTCCCACATCGTATCAACCAACCACGACGACGCCCCGCGAGGGCGATGGCAGCTCGATCGGATCGTCGCCGAGCTGCGAAGCTCGCGCGAAGAGACCCATAGCATCCGCCGGGATGGAGAGGCGCGTCGGCCTCCGTCGCGAGACGCGTTGGAAGATATCCTCAACGGCCTCACCGAGGTGCTATTTCCACGCCACTATGGCCGGTTCGAGCTGGATGGCGAGAATATCGACTATTTTGTCGGCAATACGCTGAGCACCGCGCTCAACTCCCTGTGCGAACAAATCCATCGCGGCGCGCTATTTGTCGGCGACGAGTTGTTGCCGGGCTTTCGACGCGACGATGCGGTCGAACTGACACGCCAATTCGCCGCGCGCATGCCTGAGCTGCGGGGCATCCTCGTCAGCGATTTGCGGGCCGCTTTCGTCGGCGATCCCGCAGCCCGGAACTTTCCCGAGATCCTGATCGGCTATCCCGGAATGACGGCGATCATCCATCATCGTCTCGCCCACATTCTCCATGGTTTGGGTGCAAGACTGATTGCCCGCCTGATGGCCTCGATCGCTCATGCCGGAACCGGCATCGACATCCACCCTGGCGCGAGCATCGGATCTGGTTTCTTTGTCGATCACGGTACTGGCGTCGTGATCGGCGAGACTGCGATTGTTGGAGAGAACGTTCGCATCTATCAGGCTGTGACGCTCGGCGCGCGGCATTTTCCGACCGATGACGAGGGCAATTTGATCAAGGGCGACGCACGTCATCCGATCGTGGAAGATGATGTCGTCATCTACGCCGGCGCCACCATCCTCGGCAGGATCACGATCGGACGTGGATCGGCGATCGGTGGCAATGTCTGGATTACAAAAGATGTTCCGCCAAACAGCCTCGTGACGCAGGCTACCGCTCGCAACACGCCCGGCTCATCGTAAGGTTGCCTTTAGACCGCCGGCGCTTTCCAGCGCATGAAGTGCCGCTCCAGGACCTCCAGGATGGCATTGAACGCGAGGCCAAGCACGGTGATACCCAGAATTCCGAAGTACATCTGCGGAATCAGGAAACTGTACTGGCTGTAGATGATCAGATAGCCAAGACCGGCCTTGGCGCCGACCATCTCGGAGGCGACCAGCACCAGCATCGCCGCGGCGCTCGCAAGCCTGATCCCGACAAAGATCGTGGGAAGAGATGCCGGCAAGATGACCTTGCGGAACAGCTGCTGTGGCGTCGCCCCCATCGTGCGGGCCGACTTGATCAGCAGCGGATCGACCTGCTTGACGGCCGCGATGGTATTGAGAAGCAGCGGCCATGCGCAGCTGTAGATCACCATCGTGACCTTCGATACCTCGCCTATCCCCAGCAACAGGATGAAGACCGGCAGCAAGGCGAGCGGCGCGGTGTTGCGGGCTATTTCGATGATCTGGTTCAGTAAACTGCCGAGCCGGCCGTACCAGCCGATCACCAGCCCCAGCGGAACCACCAGCACGACCGAGATCAGAAAGCCGCTCAGGGCGCGCAACAGACTGGCCGCGACGTCGTCGTAAAGCTCGCCGCTTAGAGCGAGTTGCCACCCCGCCTTCAGCACTTCCGAAAACGGCGGCAGGAACGTCGGATCGGCCAGTCCCAGCCGCGGAACCGCCTCCCACGCCGCCAGCAAGACGAGCAGCAGCAGCGACCTTCGCCCGAACGCCCCAAGCCACCGGATGGCGCGGCGAAACTCCTTCGGTGCCGACGAAGACTGTTCGCCTGCACCGCCCAAGGTCGCAGGCCGCCCCTGCGCCAGTTCCAGCAGGGTCAGCATTTCCAGGCTAGACATGGGCAACTTCCTTTGCAGCGCTTTCGGCTCGCAGACCCGCGTCTCCGGTCAGCTGGCCTTGCTGAGCTTTCAGCACTTCGTCGCGCAGCAAGGTCCAGACTTCGTGCCGGACAGCTCCAAATGCCGGAAGCGACCGCACGTCCTCGGTCTCGCTGCGAAGCACCTCGGGAACCTCGATGATTTGCTTGATGCGCCCTGGGCGTGACGTCATGACCGCGACCCGCTGCCCGAGGACCACAGCCTCGTCGATCCCGTGCGTGATAAAGACGATGGTCTTGCCTGTGCGCCGCCAGATGCGCAGAAGCTCGCCCTGCAGCGTCTCCCGGGTTTGGGCATCGAGCGCCGCGAACGGCTCGTCCATCAGCAGCACCTCAGGATCGTAGGCCAGGCTGCGCGCGATCGCGACGCGCTGCTTCATGCCGCCGGACAGCTCATGCGGATACCGGTTGGCGAACGCCGACAGGCCAACCAAATCGAGATAGTGCAGCGCCTTTTCGCGACGCGCTTTCGATTTGAGCCCGGCGATATCGAGCCCGAACTCGACATTCTGGACCGCCGTACGCCAGGGGAACAAAGCATATTGCTGGAACACGATACCGCGGTCGCGCGCCGGCCCCAGGATCGGCCGCCCGTCAAGCAGTATCCGGCCGCTGGTCGGAGTGTCCAATCCGCCCAAGAGATCGAGCAGAGTCGATTTTCCGCAACCGCTCGGGCCCACGAGGGCGAGGAATTCGCCGGACTTAACATCCAGCGTAATGTCGTCGAGCGCGGTGAAGCGCCGGGCCGGTCCGCCGTTTTCGCCGCGGACGGCGAACTCCTTGCGGACCTGCTCGAAGCGAATTTTGACCGCGCTCATTGGGCATCCGCCGTCTTGCCCGGCCGATAGTAATTGAACGCATTGGTATAGATATCCGATGGCTTGAGCTGATCGGGCTTGAGAAGGCCGTCCTTGACCAGCCAATCGATCCAT
Source organism: Bradyrhizobium sp. S69 (assembly GCF_009766005.1). GTDB lineage: Bacteria > Pseudomonadota > Alphaproteobacteria > Rhizobiales > Xanthobacteraceae > Bradyrhizobium. The sequence continues at coordinate 518,227 of NZ_LMUK01000046.1, forward strand.
ACCTGCAATTGATCGTCCGAGATCTGGCCACCCTTCGTCGGCACCCCGGTGCTCTTCCAGTATTTGATCGACGAGGCGTCCTCGTTGCGTTTGCGCTCGGCAATGATCTTTTCGAATCGGGCCCGCACCTCCGCAGGTGGCGTCGTCTGCGCCCAGTCGATGGCCCGTGAGATGCCTTCGACCAGCTTGCGGGACGCCTCCGGGTTATCCTTGATGAACCTGTCCCGCAGCACATAAGCGCCGCCGGTAAAATTGCCGAACAGGTCGGTATCGGCAAACAGTTTGCGGATTCCACCGCGTTCCAGCGCCTTGTCGCGCAACACGCCGCTGAGCGCGGTCACCTCGACCTGTCCCTGGCGCAGCGCTTGCTCGCCCGTGACCGGCGGCACCGCAACCAATGTGACCTGCTTTGCTTCGGCGGCGCTGAGGCCACCACGTGACAGATATTCGCGCAGCACGAATTCAAGGTGGGCGCCAAGTGTGTTGACCGCGACCTTCTTGCCGATCAGGTCGCGGGCCGTTTTGATGGGGCTGTCATCTTTTACGTAATAGCCGTAGTAGGTATCGGCATCGGAACCGTAATAGCCGACCACCGCCTTGATCGGCGCTTTCGCGTTGATCAGCTTGATGATCGCGCCATAGAAGGCGCCACCAACATCGACATCGCCCGTGACCACGGTCTGGATATCCTGCGGGCCGCTGATCGTGTTGCCGACCCATTTCAGCTTGAGCGGCGCCAGATAGCCGAGATCTTCGGCCAACTCCGGAAACGTCACCTGGCCTGCCCAGCCCTGATAGCGGATCTCGGTCTTTTCCAGCGGCTCCGCGTGGCCCTGCCAGCCAAAGCCCAGGGTCAACAAGGACGCCCACAGAACGGGCAACGCCTTTCGCGCACCAGCGACCGAAGCATTGCGCGTCGCACGGACCGATCGAAACAAGGATGTCATTTCGGAATTCCTCTGGTGATATCCGGTCTAGGCGGCTTTGGCCGCCTGCGGCTTGGTCGCCTTGATGCGCGTGACGCTGTGGCGGCCGTCGATGCTGACCGGGACGTCGCCGTCGATCGTGGCCCGGCGCACGATGCGATGCTGGTCGCCGTAGTCGTTGACCGCATAATGCTGAGTGGCGCGGTTATCCCAGATCGCGACGTCACCGTCCTTCCAGCTCCACCGCACGGTGTTTTCAGGCGAGGTGATATGCGACTGGAACAGGTCGAACAGCTTCTGGCCGTCATACTTGGGCAGGCCGACGAACCGCTGCACGAAATTGCCCAGCACCAGCGTACGCTCGCCGGTTTCGGGGTGAACCCGCACCACCGGATGCTCTGTTTCATAGACCGTTCCGGTAAAGACCTCGTCGAAATACTTCTTGTCGGCCTCGCTGGCGCGCGACTTGACGGCATAGTCGTAGGCATTGCTGTGCACCGCCCAGAGTTCGTCGGCGAGCCTTTGCAGAGGCGACGGCAGGTCGAGATAGGCTGCCGCCGTATTCGACCAGACCGTGTCGCCGCCGAACGGCGGGATCACGACGCCGCGCAGCACGGATATCTTCGGATAGGCGTCAACAAAGGTGACGTCGGTATGCCACTGGTCGGCGCGCCCCCCGCCGCGGCCGGAATCGAGCTCGAGAATTGACGACGTACCCTTGATGGCGCCGACCGTTGGATGCGGAACCAGTTTTCCAAGACGGACGGCAAACCGCTCCTGTTCGGCATCGTCAAGATGCTCCTGATCGCGGAAGAAAATAACCTTGTGCTCGAGAAGCACCTTGTTGATCGCACCGATGGTCTGGTCGGACAGATCACCCGACAGTTTGATATTCCTGATCTCCGCACCGAGACGCGCCGCGCGCTTGATGATGTCGGCTCTCGGAATCACGTTATCGATGGTGGCCGTTTCAGTCATGGTCTTGGTTCCCAGGCTGCGATCCTTTGCCAGGCAATGCTCCGCCGTGCGCAGGTCGCAGCTGCGACAGCGGAGATGAGATGAGGTGACTTTCGTTCATGGGCATCTATTCCGCCGCGACGTTTTGCGGCGATCGCCAGACCGCGGAAGCATAGAGATCGGTACTGAAATCCTCAGCGATTGATCCGTTGATGCGTTTTTCATGGGACGCGAGGTCAGCGAGGAACAGATCACGGCTGATCCGCGCCGCGATCGCCGGAATGTCGCGCTTGAAGCTTGGGATATCTCCGACCGGCAGGCCGAAACTGACGAACGCCGCAGGGTTGAAGACGTGGATATCTTTCAGATGAGGCGCGCTGCCGCGTCGCTTCTCCAGATACTCATGCCCCGATCCCAGATAGGGATAAGTTACCAAGGTCTCGTCGTGCTCGTGCTCCGGCGGCGTGAACCGGTCGCGCCAAAGCAGGATTTCACCAGCGAAGTCGCGCAGTTCCGGTTGCGAGGCAAGGTCGACGGAATAGCCGGTGCCGGCAATCACGAAATCAAACGCGAACTCACCCAGCGGCGTGCCGGCGACCAGCCTTGATCCCAAGGGCTTCGCCGAGCTCCACGGCGAGGCCAAATGCAAATGAAAATTGGGAAACTTTACCGCACGCGCGATCGCATCGGGCGGCGGCGTCGAGCCGGCGCGCCGGAAGCGAATGGCCTGATGCCATCGCACCGCATCCGGCAGTGAACCGTAATTATCATAGGCGCCGGGATAGCCGCGTATCCGGATCACCGGTAGCGAAGCAAGGCCGTCGCGGCGGGCGAACAGGTGAACCTCACTCGCCCCGGTCTCCAGCGCAACCGCGGCGGCGTCGAAGGCCGATGCGGCGCTTCCGAGCACGGCGACAGACTTGCCGCGTAACGCCTCGAAATTGATGGCCTCCGATGTGTGAGCATAAAGGCTCTTCGGTAAATGGCGCACCAGCACATCAGGCACGGAGGGACCGCCATTGCCGGAAAATCCGGTTGCGAGAACGAGTTTGCGTGTGGTCTCGACCCTGGTTGTGCCGCCCTGCTCCAGATGAAGCCGAAGGTGATCGGCCGCAGGCTCAACACGAACCAGCCGCGTGCCGTAGCGGACGGAAATGCCGGTCAGTTTACGGTACCATTCGAGATAGGCGGCCCACTCCAAACGTGGAATGCGATCGATCTCAACGTAGGCCGCCACGCCGTAACGTGCTTCATACCAGGCCTGAAAGCTCAGACCGGGCAACCCGAGTTCCGGGCCCGGCAGATTTTTCGGGGTGCGCAGCTTGTTCATCCGCGCGCTGGTCAACCATACGCCGGCTTCGGCGCTGTCTGTCGCGGCATCGATCACCGAAACCTTACCGATCCCGGCTCGCCGCAGCGCAAACGCCAACGCGCTTCCGGATTGGGCGCCGCCGACCACCACCACATTATGATCGATCCCATCGCGGTCAGGTACCCAGTTTTCCGGATCGGGACCGATCAAGCGGAGGGCTTCGCGGGCAACGCTATCGGGATCGGACTGCGGCATGATGATCGACCTCACTATGGTCGGCAAATCGTAGAAGCGAACGCCAGACAGTCAATGAAACGAAATCAGCTTTGTTTGCGCGGACGAACAATGATCGCATCGTCGCCGATGCCGGCCCTGAAATATTTGCAACGACAGTGACGCGGCGGCTTCCTCGCCGATCAGATTTCGGCGCGACCACATCGCATTTGACGCGAACACGCTCAACGAACCGCAACAATCCCCGGAAAACACGCCGCGAACCACGGACTCATCTCCGATTTGAGATCAACTCATGCGATTCATGCTCGCATCCGCTGCAACAACGTAAATTCATTTCATCGACATCATCGCGATCGGAAACGTAGAGTTCCGCTTCACACTCGCCTGGAAGACAGGCCGGCCGGTCGCTCCGGCCGCCAGAGCCAAACAACCGAGATTGACGGATATTGGAAATGCCACAGCCTGGCGAAACCATCAGCCTTGAACAGGATACGCCCGAACTCGCCAACACCTACGAACGCGCAGGCATCGTTCAATTCCATCACGGCAAGTTCCTGATCGGACCGTTGGCGGTGAAGGCGGGAGAGCACGTTCTCGACATCGGCGCCGGAACCGGCCGGCTCGCTGAATTCGTCGCCAGCCTGGTTGGCTCGCAGGGCCGGGTCATCGGAATTGATCCGCTGGAAAGCCGCATCGAAATTGCCCGGCTTCGGCAATCGAAAACACTGACGTTCGAGACCGGCCGCGCCGAGGATCTCTCCCGTTTTCGCGACGGCCAGTTCGACGCGGTCTATCTCAACAGCGTATTCCACTGGATTGAGGAAAAGGATCGTACCTTGCGGGAGGTCCACCGTGTGCTCAAGCCCGGTGGCCGGCTCGGGCTCAATATCCAGGATCCCTCAAAACCTCACCAATCTCGCGTTTTGCTGCGCACCGCCATCGCGCAAGTCGGCCTCGGCGATCGGCATCGCGAGTCCAATCCGGTCCTCGGCGCGACCCACGAGCAATTGAAGGATCTGTTCACGACAGCCGGATTCGTCGATTACCGCAGCGACCTGCGGTCGCTGATCGACGTGCACGCCGACGCCGATTCCCTGCTTAAATGGTCGGAATCGAGCGCCTTCGGCAACTTCCTTGACGGCTTCTCCAAATCGGAACGTGAACAGATTCGCAAGGCCTTCACCGGGCTGGTCGAGACCAAGCGCGCACCGGAAGGGCTGCGCCTGGAGCGCTATCTGCGCTTTGCGTTCGCGCGCAAAACTCCCTCCAACGTCGTACAGATCGCCACGCGCGAGTCCCTGACATGAGCGAACAACGGCAGCTTGCGCTGAACCTCTTCATCTATCCCGGCGGCCACCACGAAGCCGCGTGGCGCCACAAGGACTCCGCGGCGGATCGCATCCTTGATATCACCTACTACCAGGAACTCGCGCAGCGCGCGGAAGCCAACAAGTTCGACGCGATCTTCTTCGCCGACGGACCGGCACTTGCCGACAACGTCCGCTATGCGCAGCGATTTCGATTTGAGCCCATCACCTGGCTTGCGGCCATCGCGGCCGTAACCAGCCGCGTCGGATTGATCGCGACGGCGTCGACGACCTACACCGAACCCTACAATCTGGCGCGACTATTCGCCTCGCTCGATCATCTCAGCGCGGGCCGCGCCGGCTGGAATATCGTCACGACCAGCACCGCGCAGGCAGCTCAGAATTTCGGCCTGCCCGAGCATCCTCCGCACAGCGAGCGATATGAGCGTGCTAGGGAGTTTCTCGACGTCGTCACCAGACTGTGGGACAGCTGGGAGGATGACGCGCTCGTCAACGATCCGGTGTCCGGCGTTTTTGCCGACACCAGCAAAATCCACGCGATTAATCACGTCGGAAAACATCTTCGCGTCCGCGGACCGTTGAATATCTCGCGGCCACCGCAAGGCCGCCCGGTCTATGTGCAAGCGGGCTCATCCGACGACGGGCGAGCGTTCGCAGCCCGTTTCGCCGAAGCCATCTTCACCGCGCACCAGACGCTTGCCAGCGCACAGGAATTCTACGCCGACATCAAACGGCAGGCCCGGGCCTTCGACCGCAGTCCGGACCAGATCAAGATCCTGCCCGGCATCAGCCCCTTTATCGCCAGCACGCAGGCAGAGGCGGACCGGCTACAGGATGAATTCAACGAACTGATCCAGCCGGAATATTCATTGACCCAGCTTCGTCAGATGATCGGGTTGGATCTCTCCGGCTTCGACCTTGACGGTCCATTCCCGCGGCACCTGATCGATACCGACAGCGCCCGCGGTGTCGCCAGCCGTTTCAAGCTCGTTGTCGATATCGTCGATCGCGAGCAGCCGACCATCCGGCAACTGGTGCAGCGACTTGCCGGCGCGCGCGGTCATTGGGTGATCGCCGGACCGCCGCAAAAGATCGCCGACAACATCCAGACCTGGTTCGAAAATGGGGCCGCCGACGGATTCAACGTCATGCCGCCGTGGCTGCCGGGCGGATTTGACCTGTTCACCGAGCATGTCGTTCCGATCTTGCGTCAACGCGGGCTGTTCCGCGCCGAATACACCGGCAAGACGTTGCGCGAGCACTACGGCCTGAACCGGCCCGCAAGCGTGTTTGCTGACAGGATTCAAGCGACCGCATGATCGTTTGACCCCTGCCGCATTCTCGCTATCCGCCGCATGACGCCGGCGACGCAAAATCCGAATAACAGCAACCCGAGATAAAGATGAAACACAGATGGTCGCTGCTTTCCGCAGCCCTGATCCTGTCCGCACTGATCACTGGACAATCCTTTTCACAGCAGGTCTCCAAAGCCCAGATCAAAATCGGCTTCGTGCCAGGTCCCTACATCGACGAGTTCAAGGCGGGAGTTGAGCCGGAACTCAGGAAGAAGGGCTACAGCATTCGATATTTCGAATTCAGCACCGGCCTGGAAGCCAATTCCGCCGTGTTCCGCGACGACATCGACGCCAATGTCATGCAGCACCCGGTATTCCTGAAATCTTACAACGACCGCAACAACACCGATCTTGCGGGCATCGTCGACGTGCCCACCCCTCCGATGGGGCTCTATTCGAAGAAACATCCACGCAACACCCCCGTAAAGGCCGGGATGACGGTCGCGGTGCCCAACGATCCCGTCAATCTGCAGCGTGCCCTCTGGATCTTGCGCGACCTCGGCTGGATCGAAATCAAGGACAACAATCCGGTCGACGTCACCGAACTTGACGTCATCAGGAACCCCAGCGGGATCAAACTGGTGCCACTTGAGAATGCCCAGGGTCCGCGCGCGCTCGATGACGTCGACTTTGTCGCCATTCAAGGCAATTTCGCGATTTACAGCGGCCTGAAACTAACGGACGCGCTGGCGCTGGAAAAGATGACAAGCCCCTATCGCAACGTTGTGGCGGTACGGCAGGGCAATAGCGAAAAGCCGTGGGCAAAGGATATCGTCGTTGCCTATAAATCAGACACGTTCAGATCGGCGATCCGGTCGAACAACTTCTACGACGGGTTTGCACTGCCGGATTACTTCAACTGAGCCGACTGGCGGAAAGACGACCGCGCTGCCCGAAAAAAGAGGCGTAGAGAGCCCGTCTGCGCCCCTTCTTCGTCTTCTTGTTTACTCTTAACAGCTCCTTAACAGCTCGCATTCCGCACGAACGCGGAGCTGATGGATACCAGAAATAGTACAATCTCTCCGGCTGCTTCCGTATGTATTTGTCGATGGCCCGTTTTGAGGTAGCTTTGCGTCCGTAGACCTCGGCCAGGACATGAATCGATGTTTCAACTTCTTTGGCGACCTCGTACGTACAAGCGGACCAGCCAGGGCAATCGCGACTTCAGGGCACGCTCAAGCGACCGCGACGCCGGCACCGATCGGTCGCGCGTCAACTCGATTCTGGAAGCGATCGAAAATGCTTTGCGCGCGACCGAGCAGGAGCGATCAGGCCTTGATCGACGGGTCGAGGATGCTCTGGCGCGCGCCGCCGTTACCATAGGCAACGGAACCGACGAATACCTGGAACGCGACGCCCTCGATAGTCATCATCAAGACTTGTTCGGCACCGAAATTTCCAACGGTCAACGTCGCCTCAAAGAGCTCGCCACCACGCTCACACACTTCAAATTTTTAAAGGCAGCGGTGTTGAGCAGATTCCCTGACCTAAATCCGCCCTCGCCGAAAAACTAGACCTGCGACAGTTACTGCGATCGTTACGCGCGGATGGGCTGTCGGGCGCGCTTTGGGTCGCAGCCACGGCCAGCCCTGCTCCAAGCGATCACGGCTTCACCGTCTGCGTAGCTCCGACGGGCTATGTCCGAACTTTCTCCGGAACACGGTGCTGAAATGCGAAGAACTGCGAAATCCGAACCGATACGCCAGTTCAGTCACTGACAACGAGCGCAACTCAGGGCAAATCAGCGCGTCATGGCAGCGCAACAGCCGTCGATCCAAAATCCACTCGGAGACGGATAAGTCCGTGAGCCTGAAAAGATAATGCAAATGCCTTAGCGAGACACCGTTGCTCCTCGCGATTTTTTCCAGCGAAAGGTCTGGATCGGCGAGATGCTCCTCGATCCAGGCTTTTACAGAACGAAGGCGAGCTTTCTGCGCCGTCGCATCTTCCGAAAAGTCATCCTTGTCACCCATATCCAATGCGAGCGCCAGGACGTCCATCAGTTCGTCACCCAGCCGGGTTCTCACGGTCTCTTCCAAGGAGGAGCCCTCCGAGGCAAGCATCGCGCAGAATTCAGCGGCAATCCGACCGAGACCGCGCCCTGTTGCTATGGTCACGGCGACCGGAATCCCGCTTTCGTTAAACCGCGACGAAAATTCCTCGCGCGGTATCTCCAAATAGAGTGACCGGACCCTGCCCACGCACTCCAGATCATAGGCTTCGGAAGCCGAGAAAATCGCGCCTACCCCCGGATTTGAGAGCAGCGTCTGGCCTGCCTGGAGGATGTTGACTTTTCCCTGCTGGACAAACTCGACGTAGTAGCAATCCTTGTCGAGCTTCGCGATATGCCGCTCGCGTCGCGTTATCCGCTGCTCCGACACCAAGACGTCCGTCATCGTGACGGAGCCGAACCGCGCTTCGCGGATGAAGCCCTGATAGTCGGAACGCTTTTCGGCATTCACGTCGACATGGACATAGACGTCGCAAATGGCGCCTTGCCAGGCTGCATAACGCTTGGAAGGCTCCAGATCCTCCGTCGTGAACACCAGTTCCATCAATTGCCCTTGCCCGCAGGTTCGAGACCCTTGTGCATCGCACAAAATGCCGAACGACGCGATTCTAGATGTACATCCGCGCTCCGCAAGCTAACTTTGCGCGCCAGGGCAAAACCTTTGCGCTCCAGAGCAAGCGTTGTCTGGGGCACTGCGCTAAGCAAAAGCAAAAACGGTTCACACATGGGAGGAAGCATTGCGCGCGCCGCTGCGGCACAGGTGGCCACGAAGTGCCGATCCAGGGACTGCGGGAATCCGTGCCGGTCTGCCTTCACCAGTGACAACGGGGTTCACGAGACCCATCAAAACCATCGCCGATATCGAGGCGGTGCAGCAACTGCCGCGCGGCTCTCTCGTGCCCGCACGCAAAATCCATCATCTCTTCGATGCTACCACGCGATTGCATCCCGAGAGGTCAGCGCCGCCGGTTTTGACGAAGAACTTCTGGAAACCCGGCGAAATCCGCTTCACGCATCGTGGATGGCTTGTGGAGATGTCCCGAGCGGTGAACCTATGAGGGCAAGACGATGAAGCGCTTTCGGCTCAATCAACAGGAAATCGTGTTCGCGGTTTTCGCGGCGCTGTTTCTGGTATTTTCGATTCTGCTCAAAGGCTTTCTCACCGCCGACAACATGCTGACGCTGCTGCAGAACGTGGCAGTCCTCGGCATCCTTGGCCTGGCAATGGCGATCGTGGTGATCGGCCGGGGGATCGATCTCTCGCTGATAGCAACGCTCGCGGTTCCGGCCGGCCTCGTGCTGCAAATGGTGCAGAACGGCCACTCGTTGCCTGCGTCCTTGTTGGCCGCCTCCCTCTTGTCGATAGCGATCGGCCTCGTCAATGGATGGCTCATTGCCTATGCGGAAGTCCCCCCGTTGTTTGCAACGCTCGCCAGCGGCTTGTTTGTTGCAGGGCTTGGTCAGGCAGCGCTGTTCCAGCTCGACGTCGTTCAATGGAGCGATGGCATGGCCGGGTTCGAGCGGCTTGGGCAAGGCAGCATCCTCGGTATTCCGACGTCGATCGTGATGTTTGCGATTGCCTGCGTCGTGGTGTTCATCCTGCTGCGGTTCACCCGCTGGGGCGCCTACATCTATGCCGTCGGTGACAATCCGTTCGCAGCGCGCGTCACCGGCATTCCGTCCAGACCCATCATTGTGCTCCAATATGTCCTGGCAGCGCTGATCGGCTGCTTTGCCGGCCTCGTGATGGCGGCATCGGTCAACTCGATGCCGACCCGGATCTTCAATTCGACGCTGATCTACGATGTCATCCTCGTCGTGGTGCTGGGTGGCATCGGTCTGTCGGGCGGACGAGGCGGCGTCGTGAACGTCATCATCGGCACGCTGCTGATCGGAACAATGTTGAACGGGATGACCATCCTGGACGTACCTTATGCCGGTCAGAACCTGATCAAGGGAATCGTCCTGTTGATCGCGGTCATCACGGACACGTTCTTGAATCCACGAAATGAGGAAACGGCCCAACAAGGCGACATCTAATCTGCCCAAACATCGAAAAAAACATCAACCAAGGAGGAAACAATGGTCCGTGTTCACAGGTTCGCGTTTGGAAGTATTGCTGCGCTGACATTTGCAAGCGTCGCGGTCCCGGCGCTCGCGCAACAGGGGCTCGATGAGCCGTTCCAGAAACCCTTTCGCGAGTCTCTTGCCGGCAAGACGGTTGCCTATGTGCCGGTCGCGATGAATTTCGATCTTACGGAAGGCTGGTACGCCGGCCTGAAAAAGGAGCTCGAGCCATACGGTGTCAAGTTCGAGATTCGCGATCCCAACTGGAATACCAATGCCGGCGCGCAGGCCGTCACCTCGCTGATTTCCGAGAAGCCGGCGGTGATGGTGATTCACAATCCCGACGTTCAGACCTATGCCAAGCTGTTGCAGCGCGCGGAAAACGAGGGGATCTATGTTATCCAGATCAACATGGGGTCCGCCTATCGCAGCTCGGCCTTCGTCGGCGCAAACTGGATCGAGATTGGTGAACGCCAGACCGAAGGTGTGGTGAAGGCGTGCGAAGGCAAGTCGAACAAGATCGCCATCATACAGGGAGCGCTTTCCGCCGCCGCCAGCGCCTATACGCTCAAGGGCGTCGAAAACATCCTCGCCAAGCACCCCGAAATCAAGGTCGTCTCCAGCCAGGCAGCCGACTGGGATGCGGCAAAGGCCAAGGCGATCACGCAGACGGTGTTGAAGCAGAATCCCGATCTCTGCGGCATTGTGGGCTTCTGGGATGGCATGGACATCGGCACCGCGGCGGCAGTCAAGGAGGCCGGATTGACCGGCAAGGTGTTTTTGGCGACGTCCGGCGGCGGAGAGCGGAAAGGCGCATGCGAACTCGTCAAGAACGGATCGTTCGATCTCGACATGAGTTACGACGTGCCGACGCAGGCAGCGCAAATGGCTGGAACGATCAAGTGGCTGCTGTCTTCCGGGGTCAAGCCCGGATCGGTCAAGGGTTCGGAATACACGACGCTCATTCCGATCACCAAGGAAAACGCCGACAGCCAGACGACGTGCTGGAACCTGTCCGATCTCAAGAAGTGATCGCCGCATAAAAACCAGCGTTCCGGGCCGGCGGTCCGGAACGCGCGTACCACGCCGTTCTCCATCAGCAACATCCACGGAAGCTAGATGCGCGAGACACTGACTCGGCTGCGTTATCGTTACTGGCCGGACCATCTCCTGGGTGAGATCCTATCCAAGAGGTGGACCGAAACTGCCATTCCGGTGATCTTGCTCTTGATCGTCGGGTTCGCATTAAGTCAGTCGCTCGAACATTTCCTGTCTGCCGCAAGCCTCGCTGACACCGCGCGCGAGGCAGGAGAAATCGGCTTCATCGGTCTCGGAATGGGGCTCGTCGTTATCGTCGGCGGCATCGACCTTTCGGTGGGATCGATGTTCGCGTTGACGGACTTCTGCGCGCTCTATCTGCTGGACGTGCTGGGTTGGCCTGTCCCCGCTGTGATCATCGCGACCATGGTCTTCGGCGGACTGCTCGGCGCGGTCAATGGGTTCCTGATCGGCTATCTCAGGCTTCGCGCCTTCATCACCACGCTCATCACCCTGATCATCTATCGCTCGGCATTCGATCTGCTGATTCAACGCTATTCGAATGCCATCGCCTCGGCATTTCCGGATATTCCATCCTGGAACTTCATCGGTGACGGAAACGTCTTTGGCATTCCGAGCGTCGCCTTGGTCTACATCGCCGTCGCGATATTTGGTCATATCTTCCTGACGCGATTGCGGCCTGGCTGGCACATCACGGCGATCGGCGGATCGCGCCGTTCGGCCTATAATTCGGGTATTCCCGTCCGGCGGACCATCGCGCTTTGCTATGTCGCAAGCGGCGTGCTGACCAGCGTCGCCGGCCTCTTCTTTGCCGCCCGCCTCGGGACGGTGGGCGGTGATATCGGCGTCGGACTAGAGGTGATCGTGCTGACGGCCACCGTTCTTGGCGGCATCACCCTAGGTGGCGGTAAAGGATCGGTCGTCAAATCGCTTGTCGGCGTGCTGGTCGTCCTGCTGGTCACCAACGGTTTGACCGCCATGAATGCCCGAGGTGGCGTCAACCGCATGGCGCTCGCCACGATTCTGCTGGCGGCCGCGATGATCGACATCCGCTGGCAGAAGAATCGCACGCGCATCATCAGCAAGGTCTACGTCGCACCGACATACCATGCGCTGCCGCCCGCTCCGTCGACCGAAATCGGCAAGGGCGGACCGTTCGAGCAGAATGACAAGCTGCGAGACGTATCGCTGATTGGACTGGGGATGATCGAGGCCCCTGAGGATGTCATCCTCGACCGCAACGACGTGCTCTATGCCGGATCACGTCACGGCGACATCATCCGCTTCTTTCCGCCCGACTATCAACGAATGGAGGTGTTCGCGCATATTGGCGGTCAACCACTCGGCATGGCGTTCGACCGGCAGGACAACCTTTACGTCTGCATCGGCGGCATGGGGCTCTATCGCATCAAGCCTGACGGGACCGTGGAAAAAGCCACCGACGAGACGAACCGCAGCCTGTACTCCGTGAACGATGACAGCCGTCTCCGGCTCGCGGACGATCTCGACATCACCGATGACGGGCTGATTTTCTTCTCCGAAGCGACCGTCCGCTATGAGATGGACGAGTGGCCGGTCGATGGACTTGAGGCGCGCGGCAATGGCCGCATCATCTGCTACGACACCAAGAGCGGCGCCACGCATACGGCGCTGCGCGGGCTCAAATTCCCGAACGGCGTCGCCGTGGCAAGCGATGGGCAGTCGATATTGTTCGCGGAGACCTTCGGTTGCACGGTCAAGCGGTATTGGTTCGCCGGGCCGAAGAAGGGCGCCGTCGAGGTCGTGATGGATAACCTGCCGGGGTATCCTGACAACATCAACCTTGCTTCGGACGGCAACTACTGGCTGGCGCTCGTCGGCATGCGCAGCCCGTCGCTCGATCTGGCCTGGAAAATGCCCGGCTTCCGCCGGCGCATGGCCAAGCGGGTCCCGGTCGATGAATGGCTATTTCCAAACATCAACACCGGCTGTGTCGTCAAATTCAACGAGCAAGGCAAGATTCTGGAGTCGCTCTGGGACCTCAAGGGCGTCAATCATCCGATGATCACCTCGATGCGGGAGCACCGCGGCTACCTTTATCTCGGCGGCATCGCCAATAATCGGATAGGACGATTCAAGCTGCAGAATGCCGATCCTGACTTTGTGCAGTATGACCGGCGCTGGAGGGGGCAGTCGTGATCGCCATCATCCGTGAGATCGCCAACCGTTTTCTCGGTCGCGGAGAAGCGACCATCACCGTGCCGTCGTTCGATGGGGCATTGAAGCCAAATCAAATACTCGAACAGGCCGAAACCCTGTTCGAATGCGAGGCACCGGAAGATCTTGCGACCGATGGCCATTCGCTCTTCATTGCCGATGGAACGCGGCTACTGCGCGTAGCCGGATCGTCGCCGACATTGATCCGAACATTCGAACGGCCGATCTCCGCCCTCGCCGCCTTGCCATCGGGTGGACTGGCTGTCGCGCTCGGCGGACGTGAGGTGCACATCTACGACAGCATCACGGCCGAGACCCCGGCAGTGGTCTTCACCGGCGAGCTGCATGCCGTAAATGCGCTCGTTGCGGCGCCTGACGGCACGCTGATCGCTACCGACGGCTCCTCCGAACGAGACGTCGGCGATTGGGCGAGGGATTTGATGGAGCTCGGCGAGACTGGCCGGGTCTTTCGGCTGGATCCAAAGACACAAACGATGAGACAGCTTGCCCGGGGGCTCGGCTACGCCTTCGGTGCTGTCGCAAGCGGCAGCGACATCCTCGTCAGCGAGAGCTGGCGGCATCGCGTGGTTTCGATTGCCCCCGACGGAACACGCAAGGTCATCCTGCGTCATTTGCCGGTCTATCCTTCCCGGCTTGTCCCAGCCACCGGCGGCGGCTTTTGGCTCACGGCGTTCACCGCTCGCACACAGCTCATCGAGTTTGTGCTTCGCGAACCGGCCTACCGTCGCCGAATGATCGCTGAAATCGATCCAGAATATTGGATCGTCCCGCGGCTCAGGTCCGGAAGCTCTTTCAAGGAGCCGCTCCAGGGGGCACACATCAAGACCATGGGGGTGATGAAGCCGTGGGCTCCCCCCCGTTCATACGGTCTCGTCATCCGGCTGGGCGCCGACGGATCGCCACGCTACTCGCTGCATAGCCGGGCCGATGGCCTCAATCACGGCATCGTCGCCGCTGTCGAGTTCGGCGGCGACCTCGTCGTAATCGCAAAGGGGCCAGGACGCGTACTCAAGCTGCCACTTGCGGTACTCGACAAGGAGGCCCGCCTATGACCGACATTATCCTGTCACTGTCGCAGGCAACCAAACTTTATGCCGGTGTGCCGGCAATCGAGAACGTCGATTTCGAGCTTCGGCGTGGCGAAATCCACGCATTGGTTGGCGAGAATGGTGCCGGCAAATCGACGCTGACGAAGGTCATGGCCGGCGTCGTCACGTTGACATCAGGAAAAATGACCGTCGACGGCGCCAGTTTCGCTCCGAAGACGCCGCTGGAGGCACGCCAGCTCGGCATAGCGATGGTGTTCCAGGAGAACAGCCTGGTGCCCACCATGACCGTGGCGCAGAACCTGTTTCTGGGGCAGGAGAAGTTCTACAACCGCCTGCGCGGAATCTACATCGCGGCCCAACAATTCCTTCAGTCGCTCAACTTCGACGTGACGCCGACGGCCACCGTCGGCGGGCTCGGGGCAGCCAAGAAGCAAATGGTCGAAATCGCCCGCGCGGTTCTGCACAACGCAAAGGTCATCATCTTTGACGAACCGACGGCCAGCCTCACCCCGGAGGAGAAGAAGTATTTCTTCGATTTGGTGCGGGATCTGAAGAAGCGCGGTGTGTCGATCATCTTCATCTCGCATGCGCTCGAGGAAGCGCTGCTGCTCGCCGACCGCATCACGGTCCTGCGCGACGGCAAACATGTCGTGACCGACGATGCATCGAAGTTCGATCGGGCGCGCATCGTTCAAGCGATGGTGGGGCGCGACCTCTCCAACACGCTCTACGGCGCACGCAAGGATAGCGTTCGTCCATCCGGCAGGCGGGTATTGACGGTGCAGAATCTGAAGATGGCCCCGATGGTCAAGAACAATTCCCTATCGGTGTTCGCCGGCCAGATCACGGGTGTGTTCGGCCTGGTCGGCGCCGGCCGCACCGAAACATTCAAAATCGTATCCGGCGTGTTGAAACGTGATTTCTTCCACGGCGGAGAGATCCTGCTCAACGAAAAGCCGGTGCGCTACCGGGTGCCCGGACCGGCTGTGAAGGCCGGCATCGCCTACGTCACCGAGGACCGCAAGGTCGAGGGCTTCTTCGAGACGGCCTCGATCGCGCGCAACATCTATCTCGGGCTGCTCGCCAAATTTCCCTCGGGGCGCACCTGGCTGTCGCGACGCGAAATCAATTCGGCGGGCAAGACGTGGATCGAACGTCTCAAAGTCCGCGCCACCGGCGACGAGATCAAGGTCGTCGAGCTCTCGGGCGGCAACCAGCAGAAGGTCGTGATCGCCAAATCGCTGATCCAGGATCCGGAGCTGATTATTTTCGACGAACCCACGCGAGGCGTCGACGTCGGAGCCATTGTCGAAATTCACGAATTGATCAACAAGCTTGCCGACGAGGGCAAGGCGGTGGTCGTGATCTCGTCTTATCTGCCGGAAATCATGGCTCTGTCGGATCGGATCCTGGTTTCTCGACAAGGCAAGGTCGTCGAGGAATTCTCCGGGCTCGAAGCCACGGAGGAGAAAATCATGTACGCGGCAATCCATTGAATGCCGCGGATGTGAGGCCGCGATCGTGCCTTGCGCCGGAGGCCACCGTGGCGACGTCCGCTATCTGCGCTGGTTATAGACGTCGACCGCGACAGCGCCGAGCAGCACGAGGCCCTTGATCACCAGCTGCCAGTCGATACCGATGCCAAGGATGGACAGGCCGTTGTTCATCACACCCATGATCATGGCGCCAACCACGGCACCTCCGACCCGGCCGACACCGCCATAGGCAGACGCGCCGCCGATAAAGCAGGCCGCAATGACGTCAAGCTCGAAACCGGTGCCCGCACCGGGCGTCGCCGAGTTGAGGCGCGCGGTGATGACCAGCCCGCCAAGCGCTGCCAGCACCCCCATATTGACGAAGGTCAGAAAGGTAAGCCGATCGGTCTTGACGCCGGACAGTTTCGCGGCTCTGGCATTGCCACCGACGGCGTAAATCTGCCGGCCGAGCACGGTTCGCCGCGTCACAAAGCCGTAGAGCGCGATCAGCGCCATCAAGATCACGAGCACGTTCGGCAGGCCGTGAAGCGAGGCCATCAGATAGGTCGAGTAGAACAGCAAGCCCGACAGCAGGAAGTTCTTTACGACAAACACCGCGTAAGGCTCGACGTCGATGCCGTGCGACTGCTCACGCGCGCGGCCCTTGGCGCTGGAATAGATCATCCCCAGCGCCAGCACGGCGCCGATCAACAACGAGGTGGGATGCAGCGTGCCGGCGCCGGGAAACAGCTCCGGAATGTAACCCGACGACAAATTCCGGAAGGTTTCGGGAAACGGCCCGATCGACTGGCCATCCAAGAGCGCGAACCCGAGGCCCCTGAACACCATCATGCCGGCGAGCGTAACGATAAAGGCCGGAATCTTGAAATAGGCCACCCAGTAACCTTGGGCCGCGCCGATCGCTGCTCCCACCAGCAGGCAGGCGATGAAGGCCACGGGGTAGCCGACGTGATAGCGCACCATCAGCATGGCCCCGACTGCGCCGACGAAGCCAGCCACCGAGCCGACCGAGAGATCGATATTGCCGGTGACGATCACCAGCAACATGCCGAATGCCATGATCACGATATAGCTGTTCTGCAGCACGAGATTGGTGAGATTGGCCGGCTGCAGCAGGATGCCGTCGGTGACAAACTGGAAGAACAGCATGATCGCAAACAGCGACAGCAGCATGCCATATTCGCGCAGATTGTTCTTGATGAACCCGCCATGCCGGCGCTGCTCGGGCAGCGAAACCGTCTTGTCTGTCATACCTGCATTCCTTGCGTCCGCATGTCGCTCTCGTTCATGCCCTTCTTGCTGGGGATTTTAATATTACGCATGATGGCGCGCATGATCTTCTCCTGCGTTGCGTCTGCAGCGGCAAACTCGCCGACAAAGGCACCGTCGTTCATCACACAGATGCGATCGCAGGTGCCGAGCAGTTCCGGCATTTCCGACGAAATCACCACAACGGCCCTGCCGGCCTCCGCCAGCTCGTTGATGATACCGTAAATCTCATATTTGGCACCGACGTCGATGCCCCGGGTCGGCTCGTCGAGAATGAGCACCTTGGGGTCCGTCATCAGCCATTTCGACAGTACCACCTTCTGCTGGTTGCCGCCGGACAGTTGGCCGACCTCCTGGTAGACGTCGGAGCAGCGGATCCGCATCCGGTTCCGGTAATCGTTCGCCACCTTCAATTCAGCGATGTCGTCGATGACCCAGCGCGGGGCGACCCTGGCGAGACTGGCCAGGGTGACGTTCTTGCGGACGTCATCGGCCAGGATCAGCCCGAGTTGCTTGCGGTCTTCGGTCACATAAGCGAGGCCGGCATCAATCGCCGTTGCCACATTGGAAAGCTGGACCTCGCGGCCGTCGAGATGGAGCCGTCCGGTGATCTGGCGGCCCCAGGCCCGGCCGAACAGGCTCATCGCGAACTCGGTCCTGCCAGCGCCCATCAGGCCGGCGATACCAACGACTTCGCCTCGCCGAACTTGAAAATCGACGTTCTTGATGACCTGCCGCTCGGGATGGAGCGGATGGTACACGGACCAGTCCTCCACCTGCATCACGGGATCGCCAATCGCAGCCTTACGTTCCGGGAAGCGGTGCGCAAGGTCGCGGTTCACCATGCTGCGGATGATGCGGTCCTCCTGCACTGGTTCGGCGTGGCAATCGATGTCATCGACGGTGCGGCCGTCGCGCAGCACCGTGATGCGGTCGGCGACACGGGCAACCTCGTTCAGCTTGTGGGAAATCAGGATCGAGGCGATGCCCTGCTCCCGAAATGTAACGAGACGCTCGAGCAGCGCTTCGCTGTCCTTTTCATTGAGGCTGGCGGTCGGCTCGTCCAGGATCAACAGCCGCACCCGCTTGGAGAGCGCTTTCGCGATCTCGACCAACTGCTGCTTGCCGACGCCGAGATCGGTGATCAGTGTGTCCGGCGATTCTTGTAGGCCGACCTGGGTCAGCAATTCGCGCGTGCGCCGATACCCCTCGTAACGATCGATGACACCGAGCCGCGACGGCGGATGCGACAGGAAGATATTCTCAGCGATCGACATCAGCGGGATCAGCGCCAACTCCTGGTGGATGATGATGATCCCGAGCGCCTCGGAATCGTTGATGTCGCGAAAGCGCCGCTCTTCGCCCTCGTAGACGATCGCTCCCTCATAGCTGCCGTGGGGATAGACGCCGCTGAGCACTTTCATCAGCGTCGACTTGCCGGCGCCGTTCTCGCCGACCAGGGTATGGATCTGGCCGGGCTCGACAGTGAGGTTGACGTCGCGCAGCGCCTGGACGCCCGCAAAGCTCTTGCTGACGCCGCGCATTTCCAGCATTGCCGTCATCGGATCATATCCCTCGTGCGCCGGGCCCTAGTCTTTTGTTTTGACGCGTTTTCTTCACGCGAACCGGTACCCACGGAGCCTGTCATCGGGCGCGCATTCGCGCGACCCGTTGGCTCGAAAACGCTCTAGTGGGGGTATTGTCCGGCAGGCGCTGGTGGGCACCGCACCTGCCGGACAAGTTGCGGTTACTCGAACTGAGCGCGTTTGTAGTAACCGCTATCAATCAGGGTCTTCTCCCAATTGCTCTTGTAGACCACGACCGGCTTGAGCAGATAGGACGGAACCACCTTGACACCGTTATTGTAGGTCTTGGTGTCGTTGACGGAAACTTCCTTGCCGCTGAGCGATGCATCGACCATGTCGGCGGTCACGCTGGCCAGATCGCGGGTGTCCTTGAAGATGGACGAATACTGCTCGCCACGCAGGATCGCCTTGACCGACGGCACTTCCGAGTCTTGGCCGCTGATGATTGGCATCTTCTGATCGCCGCTGCCGTAGCCGACGCCCTTCAGCGAGGAGATGATGCCGATGGAGAGACCGTCATAGGGCGACAGTACCGCATCGACGCGCTTCTTGCCGTAAAACGCGCTGAGCAGATTGTCCATGCGGGCCTGGGCGGTGGCAGGGTCCCAGCGCAGGGTCGCAACCTTGTCCATACCCTTCTGCCCGCTACCGATCACCAGCTTGCCGCTGTCGATATAGGGTTGAAGCACCGACATGGCGCCATTGTAGAAGAAGAAGGCATTATTGTCGTCAGGTGAGCCACCGAACAATTCGATGTTGAAGGGCCCCTTGCCTTCCTTCAGCCCAAGCCCCTGCTCGATCGACTGCGCCTGGAGGACGCCGACCTGGAAGTTGTCGAAGGTCGCATAATAGTCGACGTTCGGGGTGTCGCGGATCAGGCGATCATAGGCGACCACGGTAATACCCTTGGCCTTGGCCTGCTTAAGCACGTCCGAAAGCGTGGTGCCGTCGATCGCGGCGATCACCAGCACCTTGTCGCCCTTGGTTACCATGTTCTCGATCTGCGAGAGCTGATTGGGAATATTGTCGCCGGCATATTGCAGATCAGTGCCGTAGCCGCGCTCCTTCAGGACCTTGACGATGTTGTTGCCGTCGTCGATCCAGCGCGCGGAGGTTTTTGTCGGCATCGCGATGCCGACGGTCGGCTTGCCTTGGGCAAAGGCACCGACCGCCGATGCCGTAGTCATTGCCGTCGCCAGCGCGAGGGCCATCAAGGTGCTCTTCAGATTGATCATGCTTCACTCCCTTTGATCATCGAGGATTTATGGTTCTTGGTTCGCAAGACCGCTGATGCGGTTATTGAAGTCGAATGGTTTGCGGGGTTGGCTCTCCCTGCTGGTCTCTCTCCCTCAAGCGGTTGTGGGTTTGACGTCGGGCTCCGGGCGTCCATGCGCCGCCACGCGGCTTTGATCTAAGTCTCTTTTGATCCAACTCTCCCGTCATCCGTGCATGAACCGGTACAGTGTGGTGTGGCGATAGACCTCCCCAGGGAAGAGATACGCTATCGGGAAATCGGGCCGGTTGGGTGTGTCGGGCCAGGCCTGCGGCTCAAGGCAGACGGCGTCGGACTGCCGATAGAGCCGACCACTCTTTCCGGCAGAGCTGCCGTCGAGATAGTTCCCGGAATAGACTTGCAGGCCGGGTTGATTGGTGTGCAGTTCGAGCACGCGGCCGGAGCCTGGATCGGCGAGCCGCGCGGCGAAGTGAGGCGCATCGCCTGCCCGCGCGAGACAAAAATTGTGATCATAGCCGCGGCCATTTCGCAGCTGCGGATGATCGTTGCGGATGCGTGCGCCGATCTCGACGCCGGCGCGAAAGTCGAACGGCGTGCCGGCAACGGCGCAGGGTGACTGCGATAGCGGAATGGCGGCGGCGTCGATCGCCAGAAAATGATCCGCGGCGACGGTAAGGCGATGATCAAGAATATCGCCCGCCGAGCCTGCCCCGGCCAGATTGAAGAAGCTATGATTGGTGAGATTGACCACGGTAGCGCGATCGGTCCGCGCCGTCATGTCGAGTGAGAGCTCCATCGGCCCGGAGAGACACCACCTCACCTCTACTTCCAGCTTACCGGGATAGCCCTCTTCGCCATCGGCGCTGGTGCGCGCGAGGGTTACTGCCGGACGAGCGCCCTCCTCGATCGTGACAATCCGCCAGTTGTGACGATCGAAGCCCTCGGGTCCGCCATGCAGCGCATTGGGTCCATCATTGGCCGCAAGTTGCACCACCTCACCGTCGAGCACGAAGCGCGCGCCCGCAACACGGTTGGCATAACGTCCGATGGTCGCGCCGAAGAATTGCCGGCGGGCAAGGTATCGATCAAACGTGTCGTGACCGAGCACGACGTCGTCGCGGCGGCCGGCGGCATCCGGCACCAGCAACGCCTGCAACGCCGCACCATAGGTGATGATGCGAGCCTCGAAACCACCGGCATCCTGCAAGGTCACGCACTCCACTTCGTTGCCATCGGGCAACGTCCCGAAGGAGGAGCGCGACACGCGAGGAGCCGATGGTGTATTCATGCTTGGTCCTCGCGCGTCAGGTTACGCACACTTTCACTTCAGGAGCTGAGCGACATTGTCCTTGGTGACGAGATCGAGACCCGTGTAGATGGTCTCGGGCACCTTCTGGCCCTTCTTGATCGCCAGCAGCGTGTCCATCGCCTTCTCGCCCATCTCGAACGGCCGTTGGCCGGTCAGCGCGTTGGAATAGCCGTCGCGCAGCAGTTCGAGCTGCATCTTGAGGGTATCGGCCACGACAAGCGTGAACTTGCCGGCGTCGATATCCTTCTTGTTGTGGTTGACAAAGGACTTGTAGCCCTCGGGCGCGAACATCGGCCAGCCGCCGATCGGCACGATGGCCCCAAGGTCCGGCGTCGCGGTGCGCAGGTCGGTCATCTGTTGCACCGCGAGCGCGGGGTCGTCATTGCAGAAGGTCGGCGAACCCGCCACCTCGACCCATTTCGAACCCTTGAGCGCTTCGCGGACACCATCGACGCGTTCGGCAAGATTCTTGGCACCCGGTCCGCCGGAGACGATGGCGTACTTGCCGCCATCAGGCCGCAGTTGCAGCAGCTGTTTGCCCAGTGCGAGGCCAAAATCCTTGTTGTTGGTACCAATGTAGGCCAGGCGCTTGGAGCCCGGCGCGTCCGAATCGAAGGTTATGACCGGGATGCCGGCGGCGGCAGCGGCGTCGATCGACTTGGTCATGGACGCGACGTCGGCGACCGAGATAGCAAGTCCATCCACCTTCTGTGTGACGAAGTCCTGGATGATCTGGGCTTGGGTCGCCGGCTCATGCTCGACCGGGCCCTTGTAGATGCATTCGATGTTGCCGAGTTCCTTGGCGCGCTTCACGCAACCGTCACGCACCCCGTCGAAGAACGGGTTGTTCATGGCTTTGGGCACGATCACGAAGTGGTAGGTCTGGGCGAGAGCAGGTGTCGCGATCATCGCGACGGCCATGCCGGCAAGCAGAAGCTTCCTCATTGGTGTCTCCTCCACGGTTGTTATGCCTATCCCAAAGATTTTCTGTTCCGGGAGGTGGATAGACGGCACATTGGTTGCCCTCCCGGCCTTTATCTTCAAATCATGCGCGAGCGAACGCGATCGACCAGCACAGCCAGAATGATGATCACGCCCACCAAGGTCTGCTGCCAATAGGAATTGACCTGCGCGAGCACGAGACCGTTGCGGATCACCTCGAGCAGCACGCAGCCGACGATGGCGCCGAGCGGTCCACCGATGCCACCCGCGAGATTGGCGCCGCCGATGACTGCCGCCGCGATCACATTGAGTTCATAGGACGTCGCCATGTTCGCCGGCGCCGAACCGAGCCAACCGCAGACGATGATCCCCTGCAGCCCCGCGGCGAGCGCGCACAGCACGTAGACTTCGATCTTCACCCGCACCACCGAGACGCCGGTCAATTCGGCCGCCTTCTCATTGCCGCCAAGCGCAAAGACGTGGCGACCGAACGCCGTGTGGTGCAATACGACCGCCATCACCAAAGCGAGGATCACGAGATAGATGAAAGGTGCGGGCACTCCGTACACCTCGCCCGACGTGAGCGCGTAGAAATAGTCGGCGTCCGGTCCGGCCGGGGATGCACCTCTGCCATTGGAGATGACATAGCCGAGGCCGCGCACGATCGAGAGCATGCCGAGCGTGGTCACGAACGGCGACAGCCCCAGCGCTGCGATGCAAAAGCCGTTGACGAGGCCAACGATCAGCGCGACCCCAAGTCCTGCGAGGACCGAAATGAGCAGGATCAGGCCGGGTATGTTGGCAACCACCGTCTTGCCGTCGCCGGCGATGTGGACGAACAGCGATGCACCGGGCATGCCCGGCGTCGACAGACCCGTCATCACCATCGATGTGACCATCGCAGAAAAGCACATCATCGAGCCGACCGACAGATCGATGCCGCCAGTGATGATCACCAACGTGACGCCGAGGGTGGCGATCGCGATAAAGGAAAAATTCTTCGCGACGTTCTGGATATTGCCTTCGGTGAAGAAGTACGGACTAGCGAAGTTCATCACCACGATGAGGACCAGCAGCGCCAGTGCAACATAGCCGGTTTGCGAGGCAAAAAAGCCGCGTTGCCACCATCTGGACTGGCCGACATTGGTAAAGGAGATCGGCGATTCCATCGGCAGGCCCATCACGCGGCCTCCTTTGCGCCGGTGATGAGGGCCGTCACCTCCTCAGGGCTGGTGTCGCCGATCGGCTTGTCCGCCCTTTTCTCGCCGCGACGCATCACGATGACCCGATCGCAGACCGCGAAGACGTCGGGCATGCGATGGGAGATCAGCATGACGGCTACGCCCTGTTCTTTCAGCCGCAGGATCAGACTCAGCACCTGCTCGACCTGCCGAACCGAGATTGCGGCGGTAGGTTCGTCCATCATGACAAGCTTGGCGTTGGATAGCCGCGTCCGCGCGATCGCGACCGCCTGGCGTTGACCACCCGACATCTGCTTGACGAGATCGTGCGGCCGGGTCTCGGAGCGCAACTCGCCAAAAAGCTCCAGCGCGCGGGCCGCCATCGCCTTGTGGTCAAGCAAGGCGATGGGGCCGAACTTGCGCTTGAGTTCTCGCCCCAGGAACACGTTTGCCGCCGCCGTCAGATTATCCGCGAGCGCAAGATCCTGGTAGACGACCTCGATGCCGACGGCGCGCGCATCAACGGGGCGATGAAAATGGACAGCCTTGCTGTCGAAGCGAATCTCTCCTGAACTCGGTGCGAAGTTGCCGGCGATGATTTTCACGAGCGTCGACTTTCCCGCGCCATTGTCGCCCATGAGGCCGACGACCTCTCCGGATGAAACTTGCATGTCAACGGCGTGCAGCGCCCGGATCGCGCCGAACTGCTTACCGACCCCTGTCAATTCCAGAACCGGCTCGCCGGCCTGAGGCGTCTTCACCACGACAATCCCCTACTCGCCCCTACTCGTTTGATGCACGTGGCCTCCGCACGATGGCGCGCCCGATCGGTCCGCCGCGATCAAGGATCGCGTGGATGGTGCTCGTGCGGCCCCTCGGCGTCGACGTCCCGTACCAGCAGAGCCCGCGCATGTTGCGTGCGCCCTAACCGGGCTTCCCGGCATGCCCGCATACGGGCATGCACTCACCTTCCGGGTCAGAGCAGTTCAGTACTTTGACCCGGACAGGCTTACCGCCGCATCAGAAGGCGACCGTGGTGCGCAGGCCATAAACCCAGGCATCGTCGGTCTTCACGCCGGCGGCGTTATATCCGCGGCCGCCAGGATTCATCACATACTGGAGGTCGAACTTGAGGTTCATCCAGCCGGTCGCTTGCCACCCGTACCAAACTTCGAGCGGAACTTCGTTACCGCCCGCATTCGGGGTAAGCGCGGACGAATTCACGTGGGTCGTACCCAACCCGAAGGCGACTTCGTCCAGCGGACGGAAGGCGAAGGTTCCGGTGTGCTTGAACATCAAGGAGACCTCGTAGTCCTGGTACGAAGTCCGTTGATCGGCCCATGTCGTATTGAGGTTGATATACCAACCCTTTGCGGGGCCACCTTCATCGGTCAAGCGCTGCAGGACCGACTCATAGACGCCGTAGCGGCCTCTTTGATCTCCCAGATTTTGGCCACCCACGCCGGGATCGCCCGGGATGGTCCTAATGATACCCGGGAGGCCTCCGTCAATGGTCGACGCATCGTCATACCAGCCGCCCAATCTCCAGGTCCCGAACAGGTGACCTTCCGGGCGCCAGGTCAACTCCACCGGCACCAGCGTACCCGAGGCAAGACTTGAGCCAGGAATGCCCCCTAGGTAGACGCCGGCGTCGCTGGTCGTCAGATAATTCGGGTTGGCATCGTAAACGCCGACCGAAAACTGGACTGTCTTGGTTATGTTGTAGTGGACGAGACCGGCCCATTGGCTGACCGGGAAGTTATAGATGTAGCCACCCTGGATGTTGCCGGGCTGACCGCCGCAGAAGGTCAGGTTGATGAATTCGCAGTTTCCGAAGAAGAAGTCGGAACCGACTGGAAGACGGCCGCCCTTGATTTCAAGGGTGTCATTGAAAAGCTTCTGCGAATAGTAGAGTTCGGTCAGATGCGTAATACTGCCGCGGCCGAAAACTTCGTTGGTCAGCTGCAAGGCCGGAATGCCTGCTTCGCTGTTCAAATTCTGGCCGTAACGGTCGACGATCGTGACACCGATCAAGCCGCCCGGGATGCCGGCCAGCTTCGCCATGTCGAACTTGCCCTGAAAGACAAACTGTCCCGCGTGGGTCACCTGTTGGTTGCTTCCGCCTGTCGCGTTGGCGACAGTTTCGTCACCAAAATTCAGTGACAGATCGATGCCCAGCTTCTTCAGCCTCGCCCTGCCGAGATCGCCGAACAGATACGGTCTGGTCCAGAAATCATCGGTCTCCGCATAAGGAATCGGCGGAGCTTTCGTTATGAGATCGGCCGCATACGCCCCACCACTCAACAGGGATGACAGAGCAACCCCTACCCCGCACGCTCGTGCGGTTTTCACAAACCTAGGTAACATCTTCTTGGCCCTCCCAAAGTCACAGGCTTTGTCTTTCGTCTCACGTTCCGGCCCAAAGCCCTCAAGCCTGGAACGTGCTCTCTCCCCAGAGACACCGATTTCAGCCGCCGAAAAAAGCGGCCGCAAATAAACTATTTCCCTTGGCGCTATCGTCGTTGGTGAAAAGCGGCAGATCTGAGACCGCCTTGCCGTTCTCCCCATTGAGTCGTTCCGCAGCCTTGGTCGTGGTTTTCCGTTGTTGAGCTGTCATGCGTGATCACCCGTTCTCGCCGGCAACGCAGCTGCGCCGCGTGGTGGTGCGTTCTGCTGTCCTTGCGTAAGTATCGATTTCGGCACCGTGCGGACCAGGCCGGCCAGCGATACCTGGCGCCGCCGACGGGCCTGCAATTGCTGATCCGCCAGCACCCCGAGCAAAATCACCGTTCCCATCACCGCGAAGTTCAGGGAATTGGGGATGCCCAGGATATTCACGAGGTTCTGCAGCACCTGCAGCAGCGCCGTCCCCAGCACGATACCGAGGATAGAGCCCTCGCCGCCGCGCAGGCTGCACCCGCCCAGGACGGCAGCGGCGATCGCGTAGAGTTCGTAGAAGTTTCCGAACGAACTCGGAGAGACCGAGTTGGTGTAGAACACGAACAACACGGTCGAAACCCCGGCGAGCCCGCCGCTGATGATATAAGCGGTCGCGATCACGACTCCCGTGCTGATCCCGGAGAAGCGCGCCGCTTCCTCGTTTTTGCCCACGGCGTAGAGCCAGCGCCCATAGACCGAGCGATGCAGCAGCACGCCGAGGATCAGCGCAAGGATGATCAGGAGGATAAAGGTGTTCGGGATGCCCGCGATATGGCCGGAGGCAATGTTGCCCAGTGTCCCGGCTTCGTCACCGTAGCCGAAGCCGCGCGTCGAATCGCTGGTGTAGTAGCGGGCGGCGCCGCGATAGATCAGCAACCCGCACAGCGTTACGATGAAGGGCTGCATTTTCAGCCGTGTGATCAGGAACCCCTGGATGCCCCCCAGCGTCAGCCCGCCCAGCAGGACCAGCAGCAGCGCCAAGGGCCAGGCAATCTGATACGTCGTCAGAAGGTCGACGAATACGACGCCAAGCAGCGCGAACATCGAGCCCAGCGAAAGGTCGATGCCTCCGGTGATGATCACGAGCCCCTCGCCGAGCGCGAAAACACCGAACAGGCCGATCAGATTGGCCATATTCAGCAAGTTCACCAAAGACAGAAACGCCGGATTGATCGCGCCCGTGATGGCGGAGATCACCACCAGCAGCAGAAACAGACCGAGTTCTTTCTTCATCATGACGCAGCGGCTTCCATGGTTTCCAACGTTTGGCCGATCGCTAGCCGCAACACGTTGTATTCGCTGAACTGCTCGCGCTCGAGCACGCCACTGACACTGCCTTCATGCATTACCGCCACGCGGTCGGAGACGCCGATGACCTCCTCCATGTCCGAGGAGATCATCACGATCGCGACGCCCTGGTCGGCAAGATCGCGCATCAGCATGTAGATCTCGCTCTTGGCACCGACATCGATGCCACGGGTCGGCTCGTCGAAGAACATCACGCGCGGCCGCATGGAAAGCCACTTGCCCAGCACCACTTTTTGCTGGTTGCCGCCGGAGAGCGTCACGGCCTCCACATCGATGCTCGGCACCTTTATGGACAAGCTCGCGACCTGTTCTTTGGCGACCCGGCGCTCGGCCGTGCCGTTGACCAGCCACATCCGCGCATAGTCCAGCAAGCTCGCGAGCGCCACGTTCTCCCGAATCGGCAGCTCCAGCACCAACCCGGATTTCTTGCGGTCCTCCGGCACCAGATAGATGCCCTGCCTGATCGCGTCGCGCGGCGAGACGACGCCGACCGGCGCGTTGTCGATCCTGATCTCGCCGCCCAGCAGCGGGTCAATGCCGAAGGCCGCGCGGGCGAGAGAGGTGCGGCCAGCGCCGACGAGTCCCGCCAAGCCAAGGATCTCGCCGCGCCGTACCGAAAGATTAATCTGCCGGTCGGGAAAGGCTGATGTCACCAGGTCGACGATGTCGCAGCCGCCCGGCTGCGGCGACTGTTTCGGTGGCGTGTACTGCGCCTTCAGGTCGCGGCCGATCATCAACCGGATCATTGCGGCATGGCTCAGTTCGTGCCGCGCCAACTCCCCCACCGTGTGCCCGTCGCGCAGCACCACGACGCGGTCCGCGCAGGTCATGATCTCGCCCAGCCGGTGAGAGATATAGATCACCGAAATCCCATGCGCCTTCAGGTCGGCAATCACCTCCAGCAGCCGTTCGGTCTCCGAAATTGTCAGGCTGGAAGTCGGCTCGTCCATGATGATCACGCGGGCGTCGATCGAGAGCGCCTTGGCGATCTCCACCATCTGACGCTGCGCAATGGATAGGTTCTCGACCAGCGTGTCCGGCGTGAAATCCGCGCCCAGCCGCTGCAGCAGCGGCGTCACGCGGGCCCGCATCACCTTATGGTCCACAAGCTTCAGCGGGCCACCGGTAAGCTTCTCGCGCCCTATGAAAACATTGGCTGCGACGTCGAGATTCTCGAACAGGTTCAGTTCCTGGTGCACGAAGGCGATGCCGGCCTGCGTCGCTTCGCTCACCGTCATGCGGGCGCGGTCGTTGCCGTCGATGCGGATCACGCCCTCGGTCGGCGCGACCACGCCGCCCAGCACGCGCATCAGCGTCGACTTGCCGGCGCCGTTCTCGCCAATCAAGCCCAACACCTCGCCGCGGTACACGCGCAGGCTGACATCGTCGAGGGCTCTGACACCGGGATAAGTCTTGCTGATCCCGGCGAGTTCTAGCAGCGTCTCCGCCATGCGGCGTTTCCTTCGGCACGACCGCCCGGCGGCCTGTGGCAGCCGGGCGGTGAAGCACATTGAGAGTTACTTCTTCAGCAGTTCCTTCATATTGGCGGCGAACTCCGCCACGTTGGACTTATTGATCACTTTGGTCGGCACGATCAGCTTGCTGTCCGCCGGGATCCACGACTTGTCGCCGCTCAGCGTTTTGATGATGTTGGTGGCGGAGAGATAGCCGAACTCGTACGGCTGCTGCACGACCGTCGATTCGATCGTGCCGTCGGAAACGCCCCGCAGCGTGCGCTGATCCTCGTCGAAGCCGACGATCTTCACCTTGCCGGCCTTGCCCGCCGCCTTCACCGCGTCATAGATCAGCGGCGTCTCGTAGCTCCACAGGCCGGACAACAACGCAATGTCGGGATATTTGACCAGCACGTTCTCCATGTTCGCCTTGGCCTTGGCGGCGTCCACCTGATCGGTGAACACGTCGACGAGCTCAACCTTGGTGCCGGCGATCGACTCCTTGATTCCCTGCACCCGCTCGCGGGCGTTGTCGGCGTCCATCGTGCCGACAAACAGCGCTATCTTGCCGCCGTTCGGGAGCGCCTTCTTGATTTCCTCGCCCGCCTGCCGCCCGGCCGCGACGTTGTCGGTGCCGATATAGGCCAGACGCTTGCTCTGCGGCGCGTCACTGTCCGTCGTGATCAACACGGTGTTGGCCGCAATCTTGTTGAGTTCTTCGGTTGCGTGCGGCGCATCGTCTACAGAGACAGAGATGCCGGCGACGCCGCGCACCTGCAGGTCGTCCAACTCGCGCCGCTGGCCCGCCGCGGTGCCTTCATTGGTGACGATCAACTCGATATTGTAGTCCGGGTGTTCCTTCTGCGCCTTCTCAAGCCCACGGCCGGCGATGGTCCAGAAGTCGGCAGCGACATTGGTCACCAGCGCGATGGTCTTTTTCTGCTGCGCTTGCGCCGTCTGCGTGGCCATGGCCAGCACGGCTGCGCTCGCCAGCAGCGGCACGATCCATTTATTCATTGAGCCCTTCATATGCACCTCCCTATAGTCCCCCCGGTATGCGGGGATTCACGCGCGGCGCTTGTGCGCCTTGATTTTATTTACGTGACGAATAAATTATGCGAATTAAATCCGCAGTCAAGGCTGTTCTTAGCCTCTTTCTCAAGCAAGAGTGGTGCATGAGACCCCACAATGGCGTATGAGACACTCTATATTGGTCTTTAGTGTTGCCTTTTAGTTTCACACGTTGATTAAATTCACTAAGCGAATTAAAAACCCGCATGGATGAGCAGCCCGAGACACCGAGACGTACTTCAGGCCTGGCCCGTGGATCGAACCGCGGCCGCCTCGTCGACGTCTTGCGACGCCAGGGGCCATTGCCGCGCGTGGAGCTGGCACGCAGCACGGGGCTGAGCTTCCCGGCCATTTCGGCCATCACGTCGAGACTGATGGCGGAAGAATTGCTCTGCGAGGCTGAGACAGAGACGGGCGCGGCGATGTCGTGGCCCGACGACGCCTACGAAGAAGATGCGGACGGGCTGAATGGCCGTCGCCGTGGCCGGCCAGCGGTGCTGCTGACCCTGAACCCGGCGTTTGGCCGCATCGTTGCTGTCTCGCTGCGCATGAACCTGATTGAGACACTGATCGCGGATTACAGTGGCACCGGCCTGGCGCAATCGCGACGTGTGCTCGCTACGCGCGCTCTCGATGCAGGCGCGTTGTGCAATCTCGTGATCGCAGAGATCGATGCAATACTTGAGGCGACGGCCACGCCGCGCCATCGGCTGCTGGGAATCGGGATTGCGCTGCAGGGCATCGTGAACGGCGACACCGGCCGGCATCTGTGGAGTCCGGCGCTGTCGGTTACCGACATCGATCTGGCGAAGCCGGTGCGTCAGGCATTCGGAGTCGAAGTCGTGATGACGAACGACGCTGTTGCCGTTGCGCTAGCCCTCGCGGCCGCAGAGCCGGCACTGGCGCAGGGCCTCACAGCCACGATCATGGTGGGCCACGGCGTTGGGATGGGCGTCGTTATCGACGGCGAAGCGCGCTGGGGCACGGGAGTCGGCAGCGAGATCGGCCATGTCAAGGTGGCGCCGGATGGTCCGCAATGCCGCTGCGGCCAGCGCGGCTGCATCGAGGCCTATCTCGCCGACTATGCGCTCTACCGCGATGCCCGCACCTTTCTCGATCTGCCGTCGGCGGAGTCGCAGCAGCCGTCCGAGGCGCAGATGGCTCTGCTGCGCGAGCGCGCACGAGGCGGCGACCCCCGCCTCGAGCAATTATTCCAGCAGGCAGGCCGCGCGCTTGCAGAGGCGGTCGCCGCGACGATATCGGTGCTGCGCCCGCATCATGTCATCCTGGCGGGGCCCGGCCTGCAGGCATTCGACATGATGCGCCATGCCTACGAGGAGCGGCTTGAGCAGGCCGTCTTGCCGTGGCTGCTCAAGTCCACGGCGATACATTTACGTCCAAGCGAGTCTGCGACCATTGTCGATGGCATGGCGCGGCGGACGCTGCGGGTCGTGGACCAAAACCACATGGAAACGACCGAGTGAACCCGGGAGCTGCGGCCCTCGTTTGAGCCGCAGCGACGCAACCGGCGCCGTTCAGGCGCCAAATCGAGAGAATGCAAATGCAGGGCGCCATCTATCCAAGCCTCAAGGACCGGACCGTACTGGTGACCGGCGGCGGTTCCGGCATTGGCGAAGCCATCGTCCGCCAGTTCATCGGCCAGGGCTCGCGGGTAGGCTTCATCGACATCGACATGGCGGCCTCAAAGCAGCTATTGGCCAGCCTGCCGGCGGATGCCAGCGTGCACTTCGAGCACGCCGATCTGCGCGACATCGGCGCCCTGAAACGCGCGGTCGCGGGAGTCCGCGAGGCGTTCGGGCCGATCACCATCCTGGTCAACAACGCGGGCCGCGACGACCGTCACACCATCGAGGACGTCACGCCGGAATACTGGGACGAGCGGTTCGCGCTCAACCTGAAACATCAGTTCTTTGCCGCCCAAGCGGTCGCGCCGGACATGAGCAAGGCGGGTGGCGGCTCGATCGTCAACATGGGCTCGGTCAGCTGGGTGCTCGGCCAGGGCAACATGCCCTGCTACACCACCGCCAAGTCCGCGGTTCAGGGCCTAACCCGTGCGCTCGCCCGCGATCTCGGGCCGAACAACGTGCGGGTCAATTCCATCCTGCCCGGATGGATCATGACCCAGCGGCAGCAAGATCTGTGGTTGACGCCGGAAGGCGAGGCCGAGCTCATGAAGCGCCAATGCCTCAAGCG
Organism: Bradyrhizobium sp. S69; assembly: GCF_009766005.1. GTDB lineage: Bacteria > Pseudomonadota > Alphaproteobacteria > Rhizobiales > Xanthobacteraceae > Bradyrhizobium. Next base: position 550,248 of record NZ_LMUK01000046.1, read on the forward strand.
CAAGCTGGTGCCGGACGACATCGCCCGTACCGTGCTTTTCTTTAGCGCCGACGACAGCGGCGCCTGCACCAACCAGAGCTACATCGTCGATGGCGGCTGGGTCTGACCACGGCCGATGCCTGTCACGGAGCGGGCGGCGTCTCGGCGTCGTCAACCATGATCCTCGCGGAATGAGTCGGCGAGCCGCTGCACGTCGCACGCACGCCGCGCCTCCTCAAATAGGATTGCCGATCGGGCGCCAACTGCGTTCGCCGTCGTTAGCGAGCAGATCGTCGGCGGCCTTGGGGCCGCTGCTGCCGGCAGCGTAGTTCGGGAAATCCGCCGGCTTCTCCGCGGCCCAGCCGTCGAGAACCGGCTGCACGATGCGCCAGCCGGCTTCGACCATGTCGGCCCTCTGGAACAGCGTCGCATCGCCGATCATGCAGTCGTAGATCAACGTCTCGTAGCCAACATTGGCTGAGGGTGGAAACCAGTCCTTGTAGGCAAAGCTGCTCTTGACCGGTGCCAGCGCAACCGTCTGGCCCGGGCGCTTGACCTGAAATTGAAAAGAGATGCCCTCGTCCGGCTGGATCTGCAGCACCAGCCAATTCGGGGCCATGTGCGACACATCCGTGCCCTGGAAGATCGACAGCGGCGCCCGGCGGAACTGGATGGCGATCTCGGTCCATCGCTTGCTCATCGACTTGCCGGTGCGCAGGTAGAACGGGACTCCGGCCCAGCGCCAGCTGTCGATCTCGAGCTTGAGCGCGACATAGGTCTCGGCCGACGATGTCGGGGAGACGTCCGGCTCGTGCCGATAATCCACGACCGGATGCCCTTCGACTTCACCTCTGCCGTATTGGCCGCGCACGGCACAATCGAGCGACGCCGGCGGGATCGCCTTCATCACATCAGCCTTGCGGTCGCGCACGGCGTCGGGATCGAAGCTGGTCGGCGGCTCCATGGCGATCATCGTCAAGAGCTGGAACAGATGGTTCGGGACCATGTCGCGGAGCGCGCCGGTTTGCTCGTAGAACTTGCCGCGGCGTTCGACTCCGACGGTCTCGGCGACGGTGATCTGCACCTGGTCGACGTGGTCACGGTTCCAGATCGGCTCAAAAAAACCGTTGGCGAAACGAATTGCCATGATGCTCTGCACCGTCTCCTTGCCGAGGAAATGGTCGATCCGGTAGATCTGGTCCTCGCGCAGCACCTTGAGCAGCCGCTGGTTCAGCGCCTTCGCCGACTCCAGGCTATGCCCAAACGGCTTCTCGACGATGACGCGCCGCCAGCGCTTACCGTCCTGCTCATCGGCAAGCCCCGCAGCCGCGATCTTATCCACCACCGGCCCGAAGAAGCGATCGGCCACCGCAAGATAGAACAAGACGTTGCCGCCGGTGTGCCGATCGTCCTCCGTCTTCTGCAGCACGTCACCCAGCTTCTTGAAGGTTCCATCGTCGGCGAAGTCGCCGCGCAAATAGCTCATGTTGCCGATGAGCCCATCCCAGGCGCTGGGGTCGATCGATTCCGGCGTGAACTCGCCGCCACCGGCGAGGAAGCTCTGCATCATCTTGCTGAGGTTTTCGCGCCATTGATCGGTGGTGAGATCAGCGACATCGACGCCGATCAAGACGAAATCCTTCGGCAACAACTTGCTGGTGGCAAGATTGTAAAGTGCCGGAACCACCAGTCGCTTGGTCAAGTCGCCCCCGGCACCGAAAATGACCATCGCACAGGGCCCGGCCGGCTTCGCTTCGGGCGCCGGCTCCATGACGCGGCCTTTGACGCTTCCATCGTTGGACATCGTATCGCTCCTTCAGCGGACGCATTTCACGAAGATCTCGATGTGGAGTCTGGCTGAAGACGAGCACTCCATCAAGCTGATCCAGTCGTTCATTTCCCCCGCAAGACAATCGGCATCGCGACGGTTCAACCGACCAACCATATGAAACTTATGTGACGCCAAGTCCTTGAGGCACTACACGAAATCTTCATCCGGTTTGGCGGCGCAGCGGCTGCTATGTCCGCGAAAGTTACCTGATGGCCACACCTTAAAATGATCAGGTGAGCTAAGCACCGACCAGTTGTTTGGGGGTCTTAACCGTCAAGCACTATCGGACTGGGTGGTCCGGGCGAGTGTCGGCAAGTGTGGGGTCAATGGGCGCCACAAAGAAACGAGAGGACAATCTGTGAAGAACTTCGGAAAACTGCTTTTGGCGTCCACGGGCGCGATAGCGCTGTGTGGCGCGGCGCAAGCAGCGGATCTGCCTGCCTACACCAAGGCGCCACCGGCACCGGACGCTTTGGCCGCGCCTGCGTCATGCACCAACGTGCCGGATTTCATCACCACCAATTGCGCGCTGGCCTATTACGGTATCACCGTGTACGGCACGATCGACATGGGCGGCGGATACGAGACCCATGGCACGCCGTTCAATCAAAACATCATCACCGGCGTCGAAGAGCTGGTGCAGAAGAACAGCAACAAGGCTCTCTGGCTTCTGACGCCTGGTGGCCTCAGCCAATCGAACATCGGCATCAAGGGAAATGAAGCCATCGCGCCTGGCTTGAATTTCATCTTCGATCTAAATTTCGGGTTTGACCCCTATTCCATGACCGCGGCTAACGGCCCGAAGTCCCTTCTTGACAACAACGGTGTGCCGCTCTCCGCCCAATCGTCGAACGCGGACTCGAGCCGCGCAGGTCAATTTTACAATGCGGTAGGTTACGCGGGCCTCAGCTCGCCGACCTACGGCACCCTGACCATCGGTCGGCAAAACTCGCTCGAACTGGACGGTGTAAACGCTTACGATCCAATGGGCGGTTCGTATGCCTTCTCCGTGATCGGCTGGCAGGGAACGGCGGTCGGCGGCGGCGATACCGAAGATGCCAGGGTCTCGACGGCGGTGAAATATCGCCTCAATGTCGGAGATAATCTGTTTCGGGTCAGCGGCATGGCTCAGCTCGGCGGCTACGATCAGAACAACGCGACCCAGGGCGAATACGGCGCTGGGATCGGCAAGGACTTTAATTTCGGCGCTGCCGGCTCGCTCGCCCTCGACGCGATCTTTACCTACGACAAGGGCGCGGTGAAATCGACGGCGCTGGCCGCGGGTTCGGCGGCGTTCCTGGCAGCTCCAAACACCCTGGGAGCCACCGTTTCCGACGACACCAGCGGCATGATCCTGGCCAAGTACACCTATCAGAAGCTCAAAGTGTACGGCGGCTACGAATACATCTCGTTCGCCAATCCAAATTCGCCTTTGACGACGGGCTTTACCGACATCGCCGGAATACCTGTTCTTCTCGGCAATATCTCGCAGAGCGGCTTCGTTAATAACGAGCATCTGCAGATCATGTGGACCGGCGCGCGATACGCCTTCACCGATACCCTCGATGCCGGCATCGCCTACTACCACTACGATCAGAACAGCTTCGGCAAGACGTTCTGTAACAACAACTCGGCGTCGACGTGCTCGGGCACGCTGGACGCGGTTTCGTTGAACGTGGATTGGCAGTTCGCGAAGAAATTCGATGCCTACGCCGGCTTCATGTACTCTCAGGTCCACAACGGACTGGCGAACGGCTACCTCTTCACGAACAACTTCGCTCCGACGGTTGGCCTTCGCTTCCGGTTCTGAGTACCTGCGGGCTAGCCCGCGCAGGCAAGGCCTGTGAACGACCTTGCACGGCTCTTCAAGTGCCGATCGTTTCTGTGGAAGGTGAACTCCGGTTCACCTTCCATCGAATTGTTCGCGGCCGACGACCGCTACGTGGCTTCTCGCCTACGGGGCGCCGCCGCCAAACTCCGACGCGCTGCGTCCGTTCCACATCGCGCCGCCCGCGGACACGCTTCCCGGATCGTTCGGGCCGCTGGCGTATGAATTATAGAAATGTGACCTCGCCATCGGAATGCCCCGGTACATGCTGTAGGTTCTGTAATGCGCGTGATGGCTGGTTCTGTAGTGTCGCGTATGCGCCGTCGCCTGGGTCGCGAAGGCCGATACCAGCAATAGCGTCGCCAGAACGGATGTGATCTTCATTGTTCGCTTCCTTTGTTGGCCTCCACCGGCGGAGGCGTTCTGTCTCTAAAAGGAAGACTGAGATCGGGGCCTGGATATTCCCCTGATGCAAAATGTTTAGCCGCGTCAGCCTGCCGCGAGCTCGTCTGGAACTGGAGCCCCGTTCCGAGCGAAGCGCAACGGGCTCAAATCTCTTGTTTTGGCGCGTTTCTTCACACGAACCGGCGCCCAAGGACCCTGTCATCGGGCCCGCGTTTCGCGCGACCCGTCCGCTCGAAAACGCGTTCTCTCCCGGGTAGCTACACGATCGCTTGACTCTCGATTTTTAAAACGGTAATCATCGCTACTATATTGACATACCTTCTTGCTCGCGGCATGAGACCTGTCCTCCGTTCGATGCCCGGGGAGCGCGCCCGCATGCAGCAGCCACCGTCGGCGGGAACGCGTGGAAATGCCCCAGGCTATGAAGAACCAATGGTCGAACTGGTCAGGCTTCGTCACAGCCCAGCCGCGAAGTCTGGCCAGGCCGCAAGATCAGGAGGAACTGACGGACCTGATCAAGACCGCGCCGGGTCCGATTCGCATCGCAGGCACCGGGCATTCCTTCACCCGGTTGGTGCAGAGCGAGGGCACCATCCTATCGCTCGACAATTTCCAGGGGCTGATCGCGCATGACCCGCAAAAGCTGCAGGCCACCGTCGGCGCGGGTATTAAAATCGGACCGATGACCAAGCTGCTGCATGGGATCGGCCAGGCGCTGCCGAACATGGGCGACATCGACACCCAGGCGTTCGGCGGTGCGCTCGCCACCTCGACCCACGGCTCGGGCGCGACGCTCGGCGCCTATCCGACGCTGCTCGAAGCCATTCAGATCACCGACGGCCGCGGCGCCGTGCGCGAGTTCAACCGCGCCGCCCATCCGGATGCGATGTCCGCCATCAGCGTCTCGCTCGGCGCGTTCGGTGCGGTCACGCAAGTGACCATCCGAAATGTCGCGGACTATCGCTTGCGTCGGCGGCGCTGGACAGAACCCGTCGTCGGCGTGCTGGAGCGCTTCGAGAGCGTCATGACCGCGCAGAGATCGGTCGAGTTCTTTTACATCCCGTTCTCGGGTCAGGCCATCATGCTGACCAGCGAAGTCACCGAAGCGCCGGTGACTCGCCGTCCGCCGAATACGGACGATGAGGCCGTCAAAACCTTGCGCACCCTGCGCAACTATCTCAAGCGGGTGCCATGGTTGCGCCACCGCCTGATCGGCTCGGCGATCGGAAAACTGCCGCCGGAGGATTATGTCGAGGCGTGGCTGAACGTCTTTCCGTCCGAACGCAATGTGAAGTTCAACGAGATGGAATACCATCTCCCGATCGAGGAAGGCGCGAAAGCGCTGCGCGACATCATCGCCTTGCTGGAAGGCCGGTTTCCCGAGGTGTATTTCCCGATCGAAGTGCGGGTGGTCGCGCCCGACGACAACTGGCTGAGCCCGTTTTACAAGCGGCCCAGTTGCTCGATCGCGATCCATCACGGGACGCCGGAAGATCCGTTGCCCTTCTTCGCCGCGGCGGAGCCGATCTTCCGCAAATATGGCGGGCGGCCGCATTGGGGCAAGATGCATAATTTGGCCGCCAAGGAACTCAGCGCCCTCTATCCGCGCTGGAATGACGCGATGGAGGTGCGCCGCGAGATGGACCCCGACAACCGCTTCGTGTCGGCCTATATGGCGCAGCTTCTCGGCGTCGATCTGTGACGGGTGATCGTTATTTTGCGCAACTGTCGGAAGCCCTGCGCGCTGCGGAGATTCACCAGCCTTCTCTGGTGCTCGATCTCGACCGGCTGAACGCCAATATCGCGAGCATCAAGTCCCGGCTGGCCCCGGGGCTGCAAGTCCGCATCGTCGACAAGTCGTTGCCATGCCTGCCGCTGCTGGACCACATCCGAACGGCAATGAAGACCGACCTGATCATGACTTTCCATTTACCGGTCGCTGCTGCCGTTGCGCAGGCGTTTCCCGCAGCCAGCCTGCTGTTCGGCAAGCCGATGCCGGTGGGCGCCGCGCGGCAGGCGCTGACCAAGGGCATGCTCGCCGATCCGGGCGGCGTGGAATCGCGCATCGTCTGGCTGATCGATACCGACGAGCGGCTGGCGGCCTATGGCGCGCTGGCCGACGAGCTGGGAATCGATCTGCACTTTTGTTTCGAGGTGGATGTCGGCCTGCACCGCGGCGGCTACCGCAATCACGATACGCTTCTGCTCGCACTCAAGGCGCTGGAAAAATACCCCAGGCTGCATTGTCAGGGGATCATGGCCTATGAAGCCCATATCGGCCATGTGCCCGGTCTATTCGGCGGCCCGACTGCGGCGCTGGCAAAAGCCAGGAGCCTGATCCAACAGTTCGTCGCCTGCCTTGGGCCGCAGCAGCGTACCATCCTCAATATCGGCGGCAGTTCGACCGCCCTGCTCTATGACAACGACGCCGGCGCCAACGAGGTGTCGATGGGATCGGCATTCGTGCTGCCGACCGATTTCGACGTACCGAGTTTGTCCGGGCTCAAGCCCGCGGTGCATATCGCAACGCCGATTCTGAAGGTCGTGGACGCGCAGGTGCCCGGGCTCGACGACCGCTCGTGGATCTTGCAGAAGCTCGGGAAGTTTCCCAGGCGCGGCTGCTTCCTTTACGGAGGACGATGGATGGCGAAGCCGGTGCACCCGCCAGGCCTCAAGCCAAGCAAGCAATTCTGGCATTCCACCAATCAGCAATTCGCCGCGCTGCCGGACGATTCGGACGTCAAGCCCGACGACTATGCGTTCCTGCGCCCGACCCAGAGCGAATTCGTGCTGCAACTGTTCGGTCCGATCGCCGTCTATTCCGCTGGCCAGATCGCGGATAGCTGGCCAGTGCTTCCACCATCTTGAAGATCGCGCGGACGTCAGACTGGATCAAACCTCGCTGCGCTGCAGGTCGAGTACAGCCAAGTTCAAAATCCGCGACGCGTCGCGAAAAATGTCATTGCGCGAAATGCGATCCTCTTCGTCCAGCATCTCGTCGACGGCGTAGCCAAATTCGACGGTGAGCCGCACGCGGCGCCAGAGCGCCTTCCGGGGCACACCGGGAAGCAGTGGCGCAAAGGCATCGGTAATCCGGTCGGTCACGAACTGATGCGAGGCCACCCGCACATGAGCGAGTTTTGGCGAGGCGCGCAGGGCCCGTTCGATCCAGACGCCGCCCGGTTCCGCCCTGGTGATGCGCGCCGTCTCGCGCATCAAATCCTCGAGATGGGTCGTGAGCGCATCGATGCCGTCCGGCGTATGGCGTTCCAGCCAGCTTAGCAGCGCCTCGTTCTGGCGATCCATCAGACGCTGCCCCAAAGTCTCGAGCACCGCGTGCTTGTCCTTGAAGTAGCGATAAAGCGCCGGCGGCGTCATGCCTGCGCGGGCGCAGATCATGTTGGTTGAAATGTTCTCGATGCCGACCTCGCCAAGCAACTCACCGGCAACGTCGAGCAGATGGTCACGGGTCTGCACCGCGCGCTCCTGCTGCGGCGCGATCTGCCCAAGCCGGGATTTTGCCTTCTTGACGGGACGTGTTTTCGCAATGGCCATCTATCGAACTCTCAAGAGCGCGCGCTTTTGCGCGGGATTATCCCGGCGATACGTCGCCGCTCGCGGCATCCGCGCGTACTACCAAAAAAAACAGAACGCACAAAATCCTGTTGTCGCGTCGGGAGCCGATGTATCGCCTTGACAAAAGATAGTTATAACTACTAACTTGATTTATGCAAGCGCTGGCCCGGCGGTCTTTGATGCCCAGAGAGAGAAACAAGCCATGCAAATTCGCGATCATGTGTCAGGGGCGTCGGCGCCAGCGGGAGGCGGCAACGACGGCGACCTCCATCCGGTGACACCGGACGCGACGGAAATTGCCGCGATGATCCGGCGCAAGGACATCACCGCGCTGGAGGCGGTCGATGATGCCATCGCGCGCGCGGACGCCATGCAACCGAAGCTCAACTTTCTGGTGACGCCGATGTTCGAACAGGCGCGGGCACGAGCTAAGGCCGGTGGATTGAGCGGCCCCTTCGCCGGCGTGCCCTACCTCCTCAAGGACATGTACGACATCGCCGGCGTGCCTACCCGCTGGGGCGCGCGCTTCACGGAGGTGGCGCCGATCCCGACCAAGAGTTGCGCGCAAGTGATGGCCTACGAGGCCGCAGGCCTGGTGCTGATCGGCAAATCGGCGTTGGGCGAATTCGGCTGGCTGCCGACGACCGAACCGTTGACGTTCGGGCCGACGCGCAATCCGTGGGATCTGAGCCGTACGCCGGGAGGATCATCGGGCGGTTCTGCCGCCGCGGTGGCAGGCGGCGTGCTGCCGATGGCGGACGCCGCCGATGGCGGCGGATCGATCCGTATCCCGGCCTCGGCCTGCGGCCTGTTCGGCATGAAGCCGTCGCGCCGCCGGCTGATCGGCGATCAGCACGCGGCCAGCGGTATCGAGCTCACCGCGGAGCACTGCGTGTCGCGCAGCGTGCGCGATTCGGCCGCGTTGTTCGCGGCGATGGAGTGCAGCGGCGTGGATGCCGCGTTGCCGCCGATCGGCGCGGTGACCGGTCCGGCGCAACGTCGCCTGCGCGTCGGCTATGTCTGCAACAGCATCTGTGGCCAGCGGCCGGATGCCGAGGTGCAGGCCGGCGCGGACAGCGCGGCCGAACTGCTGCAACAACTCGGACACCAGGTCGAGGAGACCAACTGGCCGTTCGACGGCGCCGCACTCACCTCCGATTTCGTCAAGCTGTACAGTGCCGCGGCGCTCGAGGTCACCGGATTGGCGCGGCTTGCCATCAATCCGAAGATCGTTGCGCTTGCCGCACTGGCGCTGAAGTCGATCGGACTGTTTCCGCGTGGGCTGGGGCGCAAGCCCGATCAGCCGATGCTCGAGCCCCTCACTTTGGCGCTGGCCGAGGAAGCCGCCCGGTTGCCCGCGGACGAGCTTAACAAGGCGCTGGCGCGGCTGAAAGGATATGAGACCTCCTATGACGGCTGGTTCGAGCGTTACGACGTGATCCTGTCGCCGGTGTTGTTGCAGCCGCCCGTGCCGATCGGCCATATCACCGGCGACGTGGAACGCGAAACCCTGACGAAGCGTGTGTTCGCGTTCGCGGACTACACGCTGGTTCACAATATCGTCGGCGCACCGGCCATGAGCGTTCCCCTGCACTGGACGTCCGGCGGCTTGCCGGTGGGCCTGCAATTTGCCGCCCGCAGGGGCAAGGAGCGCCTGCTGTTCGAACTCGCTTACGAACTCGAGGCGGCGCAGCCATGGGCTCATCGTCGACCCCCGGTGTTCGCCGAAGGGAGGCACCTATGACGCCGGCGGCGGATGTGGTTGCATTCAACGCAGCGGCATCGGCCGCGGAGACGCCGGCGGCGCTCGCCGAGCCGGTGACGCCGGTTGGCAAGCGCTTCATCGCGCTATTCACGCTGGCCAATCTCGGTTTGTTTACCGGGATGTTCGGGGCTGCCAGCCTGCTGCTGCCGCGGCAAATCGAACTGGTCTCGCCGAACGGCAAGGAAGCCGTGCTGGCGCTGGCTTCCGGCCTCGGTGCGCTCGCCGCCTTGCTGGCTAATCCATTGGTCGGCGCATTGTCCGATCGGACCACGTCGCGATTTGGCCGGCGGCACATCTGGACCCTGGGCGGTGTTGTGATCGGCGCCCTGGCGTTGACCCTGCTCGGCGGTCAAGCGAGCCTCGCCGGCGTGTTGGTGCTCTGGTGCGTGGCGATGGCGGCCTTGAACGGCATGCTGGCGGCGCTGACCGCGGAGGTGCCGGATCACGTGCCGGTGCAGCAGCGCGCGGTGACCAGTGCCTTTATGGGGTTGATGCCCGCTACCGGCAGCGTCATCGGCGTCGTGGTGATTGTCTTTGTTTTCACTGAGCTGTCGACCGGCTACGCTGCACTCGCCGCAATTGCGGTTCTGCTCACGTTGCCGTTCGTGTTGACGACGCGAGACGCGGCGTTGCCGCGCGCCGTGCTGACGCCGTTCCGCTGGCGTGACTTCCTTGCCGGGTTCTGGATCAGCCCGCGGCTGCATCCCGACTTCGCCTGGGCCTGGATCACCCGCTTCCTGATGCAACTCGGCTCCGCGATGTTCACGCTCTATCTCCTGTTCTTCCTGCGCGACCGGATTCATTACGAGCAGGTGTTTCCCGGTGGGCGATCCGAGGAGGGCGTATTTATCCTGACATTGATCTACACGCTCTGCGCGCTGCTCACCGCAACCACCGTCGGTTTGCTCTCCGACCGCAGCGGACGGCGCAAGATTTTCGTGATCGTGTCGAGCATGATTCAGGGCGCCGGCATGCTGATGCTGGCGTTCTGGCAAACCTGGATTGCGGTCGAGTGCGCCACCGCCATCGTGGCCCTCGGCTATGGCGCCTACATCGCGGTCGACCAGGCCATGATCACCCAGGTGCTGCCGGCGGCCGGCAACCGCGGCAAGGATCTCGGCGTCATCAATTTCGCGATCGCGGGCCCTTATGCGCTGGCGCCGGTGTTCGCCGCCCCGTTGGTGACAAAACTCGGTGGCTATCCGGTTCTGTTTGCCGTTGCCGGAACGATCCTGGTGCTGGGCGGTATCTTTGTGCGCAACATAAAAAGCGTGCCGTGAAACGACGCATGGTCGATTTTATCGACAAATGGGTCGTCAGACTCACCGATTTTGCAGGGGGGCCGGCTGCAGGTACCTGGAAGCGGCGATCAGCGCGGGCTGCGGCCGCGAGAGCTGCGGAATGACCGCGTCCGGTGGCCAGCCGCCGCCGAGCGCCTTGCAGAGCGCGACGAAATAGGCTGCCGCGGCCTGACGCGCGATGACGTGCCTTTGTTCGATGTCGTAGAGCGCGCGCTCGGCATCGAGCACATTCAGAAAATCGGTCAAGCCGCGATCGTAGCGTTCGCTAGCGATTTTCGCCGCCTGAACCGCCGCCTCGAGGGCGCGATCGAGGCTGCCGAGACGTGTCAGTTCCGCATGGTAGGACGCAACCGCATCGTCAACCTGCTGCACCGCGGTCAATATCGTCTCTTTATAAGCGGCCAACAGCCCGCGCGTTTGCAGGTCGGCGATTTGGATCTGCGCGTCGAGTCCGCCAAAATCCAGCACCGGCATGGTGACCGATGGACCGATCGCGCCGATCCAGGTCATCGGCACGGCGGCGGGGGACGAAGCCACACCGCCCTGCCCGCCGCCGCCCCCGATCAGAATCACGGTTGGAAACAGTTGTGCGATGGCGACGCCGACCAAGGCATTTGCCGCGGCCAGCCGCCGCTCCGCCTCGCGAATGTCAGGACGTCGCCGCAGCAAATCGACCGGCAGCCCGAGCGGAATCCTCGGTGGCAGCGCAGGAAGCGGGCCCGATCTGGCGAGCTCCGGGGCCAACTGCTCGGGAAAATATCCCATCAGGACCGCGATCGCGTGACGGCTGACGTCGACCTGGGCGGCCAGCGGCGCGGTATCGGCTTCCAGGGTCGCCAGTTGCCGCTGCGCCAGACTGACATCCAGTTCGTTGGTGAGGCCCCGGTTCAAACGGGTCTGCGCCAGATCCAGGTTGCTGCGGGCTGCGGCAATGTTTTTGCTCAGGACAACCAATTCGCGCTGATGCGCTCGCATATCGAGGTAAGCGCGGGCGACATCGGCGGCGACAATCGCAAACATCCAGTCGCGCGCGTCCTTGAGCGCTTCGGCGTCGGCGCTGCGTGCTTCGACCGCGCGCTGGATCTTGCCGAAAAGATCGAGCTCCCAGCCTGCGTCGAGGCCGCCGACTTGATTGATGCTCTGGAGGTTCTTCGAGTTGTCCCCGGCCCGGAGCGCCGCCGGCGCCACGGCCTTGGTATTGTCGGTCCCGGTGCCGGCGGCGGCGCCGTAGCCCGCGTCGACCTCAGGAAGCCCCTGGTTGGCTTGGACCACGATCAGCGCACGCGCCGCCTGTACGCGGGTCAGCGCTATCTCAAGGTCGAGATTGGATTCCAGAGCGCGGGCGACCAGGGAATCGAGCTCCCGGTCGTGCAGCATGCGCCACCATTGCGTGAGGTCCGCGCTTGCGGAATTGGCCGACAACGAAGCGTCCCTGCCCCGCTGCGTCAGAAAGCTCGCCGGCATCGCCGCCTCCGGCGGCACATAATTGGGACCGACGGCGCACCCGGTGACGACGACGGCGACCCCGAGCAAACTAATGATGATTCGCTTTTTCACGCCACAAGTCCAACGATAGCTGATCGTGCAAGAAGGCTACGCGGCTTAAGGCGCCGCATCGGTATTTTCTCTACTGGACCGATGCGCTTTTTATATCGCTTGCGCTGGTTTTAACCTTTTCGCCGGCTGCGATCTGGCTGCTAAGATTAAGAGCGACTTTGTCGCCAATCGCAAGGCCGGAGTCAATGGCGACCTCGTTGCCATTGTCGCTAGCGATCGTGACGTCTCTGAACGCAACCGCGCCGTCGTCACCAATCACCGCGACTTGTGGGCCGCCCGACCGAAACAACAGTGCCGCCGCCGGAACCTCGATCTGCTCATCGCCCTTGATGCTGAAGGCGACCTGCACATACATGCCGGGAACCAGTACGTGGTCCGGATTCGGAATGTCGACCTCGACGCGCAGGGTGCGGGACTGCGGGTTGACCGCCTTCGCGGTGCGGGCGACCTTGCCTTCGAAATGCTTGCCGGGAAGATCCTTGCAGGTGATCACGGCGTTCACGTCAGGCTCCATGAGTAGCGCAGCGGCGCTCTGCGGCGCATGCACGAAAATGCGCATCGGATCGTCTTTTGAAATCCGATACAGCGGTGAGGTGCTCGCGGTGCTGCCGGCCGTGACCAGATTGCCGATGTCGATTTTACGCTCGACGATCGTGCCGTCGAACGGCGCCTTGACTTTCTTGAATTGGGTGAGCGCGGTGAGACGATCAACGTCGGCCTGTTGTAGCGCCACTTGCGCGCGCGCCGCATTGAGTTCGGCGTTTGCCTCGGCGCTGCCCGCCTTCTTGGATTCCCGCTCCTGATCCGACACGACCCCCTTCGGGGAATCTCGCCAGCGCTCATCCGTCGTCGTGGCGAAATCCGCCTGGGCCTGTTTGACAACCACCTGGGCGACGCTGGCATTTAGTTTCGCCTTTGCCGCCGCCAGTTCGGCGTCCAGTTCCGGCGTGTCGATCGTCGCGAGCGTCTGGCCTGCTTTTGCAGTGTCGCCAATATCGACAAACCATTTGGCGACATAGCCATTCACGCGCGCATAGATCGTGGTGGCATCCCACGCAGCGGTCTCACCGGGAAGCGTGAGCGACTGCGCGCCGACGGCGGGTGCGATCGTGACCACATCGACCGCCGGCGCCTCGGAAGCGCTTTTCGATGTTGCATCGGCGAGGCGCGCCTCGGCCTCCATCTTCTGGCGATGTACCAAGAAAAAGCCAACGGTTAGCCCGATCGCAATCACCCCGGCGATACGCAGCATCCGTCTGCCTGTTCCAGGTTCGCGCTGCTGCACCATTTGCACGTCGTCCGGAATTGGCGATTCCGGATCGAGGTGTTCATCCAAGGCTTTCATCGCGATTCCTCAAAATACGGTTCATGACGGCGAGACAACGGGTGCCGCAACAATAGCGGCGCCCGGCGCAGCCGGTCGCAACATTCGGTACACCACCGGAACGAAAATCATCGTTGCCGCCGTGGCGAATAACAGCCCACCGATGACCGCGCGCGCCAGTGGCGCATTCTGCTCGCCACCCTCGCCCACGCCCAACGCCATCGGGATCATACCCAAGATCATGGCGCCCGCGGTCATCATCACCGGCCGCAGCCGGGTATAACCCGCGACGATCGCGGCGGTCGCCTTGTCGTCGCCTGCTTCCATTCGCTGATTGGCGAAACTCACGACAAGAATGCTGTTGGCGGCCGTCAGACCGATGCACATCAACGAGCCCATCAAGGCCGGCACGCTGAGGTGAGTTTGGGTGAGAAACAACATCCACATGACGCCGGCCAAGGTGAAGGGGACGGCCGCCAGCACGATCAGCGGATCGGTCCAGCTTTGGAAGTTGATCACAAGAATGAGGTAGACCAGCACGACCGCCAACGCGATGCCGGAAAACAGCCCGTCAAAGCTTTCGCGCATGGTTTCGACCTGGCCGCTCAGCGTGATCGTGACCGGCGTGGCGGACGCTGCCCGTTCTTTCGCCAGCACCTGGTCGATGGCATCCGCGGCGGACGCGAGGTCACGGCCCTGGACGTCGGCGTTGACGTCGAACACCGGTCGGATGTTGAGCTGAGACGCGACGAGGGGCATATTCTTGCGCCCGAATGCCGCGATATTCGAAAGTATCTGGTTCGATTTGCCCGGGGCAGTCACCGGCATGACGCCCAGATCCTGGGTCGAATTGACCCGATAGGTCGGCATCTGGACCACCAGCGGATAGCTCACGCTATTTCTAGGATCGACCCAGAAATTGGGAACGGTCTGCGCGCTCGAATTGGCCGTCACCAGCACGTTCTTGGCAACCTCGTCCTCGCTGACGCCAAGTTGATTGGCGAGCGTGCGGTCGACGTTGATGGTCAGGGCCGGCGCGTCGGGCACCTGGAACACATGCGCATCGACCACGCCGGGAATGGCGTTCAACTCACGTGCGATCTTCTGCGCCAGTTCGTAAGCGACGTGGCTCGCCGGCCCCGAGATCCGGACATCGATCGGTGCGGGTTGACCGAAATTGAGCACCTGATTGACGATATCCGCGGGCTGAAAGAAGAACTGTAGGTCGGGAAACAGTTTTGGCAATTCGCGCCGCAACGCCGCGACATGAGCGGCCGTCGGGCTGTGCTCCTTCTTCAGCGAAATCAGAATCTCGCCGTCCATCGGACCGACGGTGGCCGAATCGCTCAGCGCAATATTGATGCCGCTATAGGGCAGACCGATATTGTCGAGGATGACGTCGATCTGGTCCTTGCCGACGATCTTGCGGATTGCGGTCTCGACTTCGGCGAAATAGCGCTGGGTCTCCTCGATACGGCTGGCGGGCGGCGCGCGAACGTGAAGCCGCATCTGGCCGGCGTCCACCTGCGGGAAGAAGTCGCGGCCGAGCTGTGGGAACAGCAGCAGCGAGCACGCGATCAGAGCCATGAAGAACACGCTGGTTGCGCCTGCGCGCGACACGCAAAAGGCGACGCTGTTGCGATAACCGTCGCGCAGGCGGGTGAATCCGGTCTCGAATCCATGATGGATCGCGCCAAACATATTGAATGGCCAGCGTCGCGGGGCGCTACGATGAGCAGGGTTTGCGTGGCCCTCGACCGATGAGCGCATCAGAACGGCGAACAGCAGCGGCAC
The DNA here is from genome assembly GCF_009766005.1 of Bradyrhizobium sp. S69. Taxonomy (GTDB): domain Bacteria; phylum Pseudomonadota; class Alphaproteobacteria; order Rhizobiales; family Xanthobacteraceae; genus Bradyrhizobium. The sequence goes on from NZ_LMUK01000046.1 coordinate 565,608, forward strand.
CAGCGTGAAGGACAGCGCCAGACTGGCGACCAGCGAGATGCAAACCGACAGCGACAGCGGCGAGAACAGATATTTGGCCGTTCCCTGCAGCATGAACACCGGTACGAAGACGATGCAGATGCAGATCGTCGAAAGCACGGTGGGAACGGCGACCTCTCCAGAGCCTGCGATAATCGCCTGAGTGAGCGGATCGCCTTCATGGACGTGGCGCTCGATGTTCTCGATGACGACGGTGCTGTTGTCGACGAGAATGCCGACGGCCAACGCGAAGCCGCCAAGCGTCATGGTGTTCAGCGTCTGGCCGTCGACGAAGAGGACGAGAATGGCAGTGATGATCGCGAGCGGAATCGTCGCCAGAATGATCAGCGTCAAACGCCAGTTGCCGAGAAACAGCAGGATCATCATGGCGGTCAATCCGGCCGCCATCAGACCGCCCATCATCACGCTGTCGAGCGAGGCCTTGACGAACACCGACTGGTCGAAGATCGCCTTGATGTTGACGCCCTGCGGCATCAACCGTCTGATATCGGGCAACGCCTCCTTGACGCCATCGATCACCGCCAGGGTCGAAACGCCGCCGGTCTTGCGCACCGACATCAAGGCGCCGGGCCGGCCATCGACGCTCACCGAATTGGTCTGAACCTGGAAGCCGTCATGGACATGCGCAACATCGCGCACGAACACGGTTTGACCGTCGACCTGCCCGACCGGAAACCCGTTGATGGTTGCGATCGCGTTGGGGCTGGTGTTCATCGCCAAGGCGTAGTCCTTGGCGCCGATCTTGACGTCGCCGGAGGGCAGAATCACGTTCTGCTTCTGGATCGCCGCCGCGACATCCGATGCCGACAATCCGCGCGCGCTGAGCGCCTGCTGGTCGAGATCGACCATGATAACACGCGGCTTGCCGCCGTAGGGATAAGGAACTTCGGCACCGTGAACGACCGCAAGATCGGGACGGATGATGTTTTGGCCAAGATCGTTCAGCTTGGTGTCCGGCAGCGAGCCGCTCGACAGGCTGAGCTGGATGATGGGCACGTCCGTCGCGCCATAGCGCAGCACCAGCGGCGGCGTTATGTTCGGCGGCATGTACTTCAAAACCACGAGCGCACTACTCGCCAGTTGCGTGATGGCGCGCGACACGTTGGCGCCTTCGTGCAGATACACCTTCTCGACGCCGACGCCGTTGTAGCTCGTCGCCTCGATCCGGCTGATATCATCGACCAGCGAGGCGAGTTGCCGTTCATGCAGGGTCAGAATGCGGTCACGGATGTCCTGCGCGCTCATCCCGTTGTAAGTCCAGACCACGCTGACGACAGGGATGTCGATTTCCGGGAAGATATCGATGGGCATGCGCAATGCAGCCCCAATGCCCATCAGGCAGATGAGAATCAGGGACGCGACGATCGTATACGGTCGCTTTAACGCGAACGCGGCAAACCACATTTAAGGAGTCTCAGTGTTGGCGCCTGCGGCGCGGATCGCATCCGGCGAGGCCAGGTAGCATGTAAATTCCGTCACCGACTGCCTCCGCCTGGCCCACGTTGCTGATCAACGCCTCTGGTAACCAGACTCGCCGTGCAGTCGCGATATTCCCGCACCCGCGAAGTCGTCAGCTCAACGACCTGGGATATCGTTAATCTCTATGAATAGACGGCTTTAATGCGATGGCGTCAGCGAGCCCGAGTAGGCTTCGGCGTCGTTGGATCAAACGCGATCGGTAAAATACCGCAGGACGTTCTTCAATCCGTCTCCGGTACTCCGTTTCCAGAGATATCGGTCCTTGAGGTAACTCCCGTAAGCGACGGTATTTCCCCTTGCCGGCTTCCTGAGAGCGTCTTCTTGCTGCCGATCCAGGATATTCCGGAGCTCGTCGGCGATCGACTGCGCTATCTCACTTTGGGTCTTCAGCGGGTGCTGGATATCTCTTTCATAGCTTTGGGCCCATACGTCCCGTTCGCTCGGCATCTTGACCAGGCGCGCCGTGATCCGCACGTGGTTGCTGGAAAACAACACGCTGCCCGTCACCACGGCATCGACGTTCAAGTCTTGGGCGATCTCGCGCAGGGATCGATGGGAACGCCCGTTAGCGATCGACGATGGCGCGGCGATGACCCGCAACCGGCGGATCTGAGCCAAATCAGTGATCAACTCATCGGTCATGCCATCGGTGAAGTAATCCTGCGACATATCGGTGGAGAGGTTTTCCAGCGGAAGTACGGCGACAGAACGGATTTCAGGCGATGGCAGCCTCGACGCGTGGATCACCGTCAGCAACAAAACGACAAGTACAAATAACCCGCCGAAAAACCACCGAGTGGGAAAACGGCTCAACCGCCCAGGTGGTGTGGCGGCAGGTGCTGTGGCGGCAAGTGATGTAGCGGCGGGAAATGTGGTATCGGTTGATGCGATCGCAGGCGGTGCAGCGGCAGCTCGGAGATCCGGAAGCCCAGCATTCTGCTGCGGGGCGAGATCAACGGTTTCGGGCGCAGGTTGTTCGTCCCCGACCACCGTCACATCGGCGAGAAACTTGTAGCCGCGGCGAGCGACGGTCTCGATGAATCGGGGATTCTCGGCTGAATCTCCCAACGCTTCGCGAATCTTGCTGATGGCTTTGTTGAGACCGTGATCGAAATCCACGGTGGTTTCCGGCCAGAGCTTCAGATGCAGCTCTTCCCGGGTTACCAGCACGCCCGGTTTTGCCAGCAGCATCGCCAGCAACTGGAATGGCTGTTCTTGCAATCTGACGCGCTTGCCCAGCTTCGTCAGTTCGCCGGCTCGAACATCGACTTCGAAGACTCCAAACTTCACGATCGGGACAGCCATTTCGGTTTGCAGCATGGTAATTTGGCAGGTCCGTCGAATGCGGGAAGATCCGAACACCAGTAAGACGCTTCAGGACCGCCTACTCAGCAGAAGTTGCCCCAAATCGCAATCAAACTATACGCGAGCTCGGATCAGCCTCTGGTGAATGATTCTTTTTCTTTCCTTAGTATGTTGGAAGCCACCCGGAAATCCTGTTACCCGCGCGCCACAGAATATCAGGAAGCTTCTATTAACGAATGTCCACTTCTCAAGCAGCAAACAGAGAGGCTGAATCGGCGTAACGCGTTCTCGCGCGATCCTTAAAACGAGAACCAACGCTCGCATTCAACTCAGCGCAGTTACGGCAAGCCGTACCAGCGCAGTATTGATCAACTCGCGTGGCATTCCTTCACGTAAACGCGAGATCGGCTTTCTCGTGGCTCTTCTTTTCCCCAACCGCGAGAAATCGGCTGCGCGCCCGCGCGAGGCGCGACATCACGGTACCGATCGGCACATTCGTTCGCTCGGCAATCTCGCGATAGGACAGTCCATGAAGATTTCGTAATATTACCGTCTCCCGGAATGGATCGGGCAAAGCGGCAATGCTCGTCTCCATGTCGGATTTGGCGATCAGCATCGTTTCGGGACCCGGATCGCCGGGGTCCGTCTGCGCGACCTCGACCTGTTCGAGATCGTCAACCGTGAATACGGCCGAAGGACGGTTCTTGCGTATCCACGTAAAGGCGGTGTTGCGCATGATCGTCATCACCCATGCACGCGCGGTACCATCCACGACGTTGCCGACCGCACGGAATGCACGCAGGCAGGCATCCTGCAAAACGTCCTCGGCATCGGCGTGACTTCCTGTGATCCGGTAAGCCAGCGCGTAGGCATCGCTCAGATGCGGCACCACCAGCTTGGAAAACCGTTCGCTATTGTCATCCTGCGGACCAAGTTTGCCAACGATTGTGTTCTTTTGTCGCGAGCCGGGCAAACACCCAACACGAGCGGAATAACAAGACATTGCGGCCTCCTGACGTGATTGACCAATCCAAACCGTGCATCGTTTTGGTTTGGACAGACCGTCACCTCAATGGACCGGCTCTCCCATCGTTCGGGATCGTGAATACCCTGAAAAATTCAAATAATTCAGTCTCTTACCTACATGTCCTCCTCTGCGCGGCTGCACGTTTTTGACCTCCCTGAAGTGCCATCCCGCGCCTCGAAACAGCTTTCGTCTCGCTCCTGGAATTTCGAATCCGCCTCGGACTGTTTTCAACCGGCAGGCGCGATGTCCGAGCTTGATATCCCGCGCGCACAGCGTCGCGGCCGACGCAAAGTCCAAGCGCCGGCGCAGGATCTGCTGATCCTGGTGAATGAATTGTGATCCCTGCACCTGACTCCGCCGGATACCCCCGCTCGCTGAACCGGGCAAACGCCGAAGGTTTATTTTGGCGGCCTGCCTCGCTTGGCGAAGACCAACCCGCGAGAATCGGCAGCGCACCGAAGCAGGCTTGCCAGTTTAAGCGCCTCGTTGCGTTCCGGACCAGGCGGCATCAGCCGCGCTAGTTCCAAGGCGTCTACAGCGAGGGTACCCCAATCATACCGACCCGTTGAGCGCTGCGTTTCGTTGTCCATCGCTCCCCAGAGCTCCTGCTAGCTCGTTCCAGGACTTGTGTTTAACAAGACTCAACTTGGGTGGCGTTTATTCCCGGATCGTCAGCGCCACTCTCCTCAGTCGAAAATCCCGATCGAAGCCATCTGCGCGAGCGACCGATTTGTCGCCCTTCTCCCGCGATTGGCGTGTGGGCACCATCGCTCACGGACACCTCACGCTGGTGTGATTCAAATAGTGTCTCAGCCGGGCATGACTGAGACACTTCTTGGAGTTCGAGCCAGCTGAAGGCCGCCGGCATTTCAAATTCTTGAATTTTGTTGTTACAGAGCGCCTCCTTTCCTTCTTGCAGAAAGACTCGCGCGCCCCTGCGGATATTCCCAACGGACAATCAATTTGTTGCCACAACACCAATCCGTTACTTGTCGCGCGAGCGTGCAGATTCGGCCATCGCTCAAGGAAAAGCCCCGCCCCTATAAAGAGGGACGGGGCTTCCTGGATTGCGCGCAGGACCGCGGCAACAGTCCTGGGCACAATCATCAAGTTCGGCGCGGCGTCTGGATCGCCGCGCCGATGCACTCAGAACGAGTAGCGAGCGCCGATCGTCGGATCGAGGTTTGTCGCGGTCGACTTGCCATTATTCCCAAGCACCGCACCTGTCGCGCTGAGGGTCGAGGTCTGGACGGTGCCATTCGCCAGGCCGTTATTCTCCTGCGAGTACTCGATGCCGGCATAGACGTCGAAGTGCTTGTTGAAGACGTAGTCGGCTACGAACGACACGGCATCCAGCGTTCCGCTGCAGAAGGACGAAAGCGCCGTGTTGCATCCGGCGACCGCGCCAATGCCGAAAGCATTCTGCGTTTCATGATAGTAAGCCGCGATCAAGGTCAGATTGTCGGTCGCCTTCCACTTGCCGCCGACCCACATCATCTGGAGGATCTTGTCGTTTGGGAAAGCGGTGTTGCTCACGGTGGTGAACTCGTAGCCGTAGTTGTTCGAGAAATCCACCGGCACGGGATTGGACGGATTGGCGAAGTCGATGTGCTCGTAGCCGCCCATCACCTCGAACCGGTCCCATTTGTACTTCGCGGTGACCATCCACTGGACGTTGTCGGAGATCGTGCCAGAAAGTCCCGTTAGGCCGATATTCGCCGGAGAGGGCGCCAGCGGCGACGCCGACACCACGCCGCGAATCTTGGCGGCGGTGCCATCGACGCTGAAGCCCCCGTAGATCAGGCCGATATCGCCCTGGAGGTCGTCGTGCACCCACTCCGTGCTGCCGCCGCTGCCGTAGTTGCCGACCTGGTAAAGCGCACCGCCATGGATAAGGCCGTAGTTCCAGTTATATTTGATCGACTGGTCGAGCCGACCGTCTTCGGTCGAACCACCGCCGGCCCACGTACCGGAGAATCCGATCGGCGAGAACGCGTAAGCCCCACCCATCGGGTCGTAGGCCAGGATCTGATCAAGCGGCAACCCGTTGTTGCGGCCGATGGTCAAGGTGCCCCAGGTCGGAGATTGCAGACCGACATAAACCTGGCCGTTGAGGGCCTGTCCGTTGCGGCTCGAATCGCCGTTCGCCGAGCGCAAGTTCAGCGGAACGCCGTTGTTCTGCACCATTGAGCCCTCGCCGTTGGCGAGTTGGCCGGCCTCCGGATTGAAGCCGGTTTCAATCTTGAAGATGGCATCCAGATCAGGAAGTATTCCGACTGCCCCCTTCAAACCGATGGTCGACTGCGACAGCGCGTTCGGTGCGGCGGTCCACATCGCGCGGTTGCTGCCCGGGCTCACCAGATATTGCGCGCCCGTTGGGAAGGCACCGTTGAACGGCTGACCATGCGTCTGATAGCCAAAGCCGGCATCGACGATGCCGTAGAGGCAGACGCGGTTCCAGCACAACGCATCATCGACCGGCGCGGCGTGAGCGGCCGCCTTGTATGGCATCGGCATATCGGCCGCCTGCGCATTCATGACCCGCTGCGTCGCGGTGGTGTCGGTCTCAATGGCCTTCTGGCGCTTTTCGATCGCCGCGAGGCGCTTGGCCAACGCATCATTCTGCTTTTGCAGCGCCTTGGCCTCGGACTTGAGGTCGGTGACCTCGTCGGCGTGTGCCACACCGATCGGCAACGCCAGGAATCCTGCAGCGACCATAGCTGCGGAAAGATATTTCTTGCGCATGAGAAACCCCCTAGAAAGTGAAGTCGGTCGTCCGACAATTCTTCGTGTAGTCCGAGGGGCCATCGAAATCCTGTGATGGTTCTGCAACGCCCGGCAGAATTAAGATAAGATTACTGTCTCTGCTCGCACACACGCGTGCGCCGGCAATGTCCTTGCCGGGCGATGCCAGCAAATAAATTTCATCAAGCGTTTTGAAGGTGATATCGGCGACCATCGGCTCAGGCCAACGAGTCTGAGATTGTCTTTGCAGGCCCATGGGCCCGCGACTTGAACGTTGTCCATTTTTCTGAGCGTGAGCCGCGCTTGCAACACCACGATGAGCGAAAGAGATCAGAAGAACCAAAACACGACGGTGATTCTTAGCTTTCCTGGCTCACATTTGATTCGTTACCTCGGCTGCAAAATGCAGCCGCAGCGTCACAAGCGCGGCCAGCATCCCGATCATGGAGCCCAATTGGACTCAGTGCGTTTAGTAGAGACCCACAATCCACCTCAAAAAATTCCCGGCGCACTGATTTTTTTATGCGCCACAAATAACTAAAGTCTCATGCCATCGGACGTCCCCTCCCCTCGATGCCTGATCGCCGAGGCGACGGGGACATTTTTTCGGCGTCGATATCTCAAATGCGCGTGAGCGCCCCCGGGACGGCGGGAATATCGCGAGCCGGATTCGAGTCTATCCAGCACAAGGCCAACGGACATACGCGCCGGAGGTCGACGACCTGCCGAAGGCGAGACTCCCCAGATCACATGATCCAGTGCTTCACGGAGAAACACTTATGACCAAATTCAATATCCTCGGCGCAGCAGCCGTTTTGTCGCTGATGTTCGCAACGCCGGTGTTCGCGCAAGCGGCGATCCAGGAGCCGGGGGCGTTCGCGTTCGCCTATCCCAACAATGACGTCCTCAACGGCGGTCGCCCGACACCGGCGGCGACCCGGGAGGGAGGTCCGTACGCGTCCATCGATCCGCAGCAGGCGGCGCGCGCTGACGTCAAGATGCCGGTGGTATTCGGCAGCAATCCCGATGCCGCCATGGCCGAAGCAGGCAGTGCGTCCTGTGCCCAGCGGTACCGTTCCTATGATCCGGCTTCCGGGACCTTCGTTGGACGCGACGGTCGCCGGCACGAGTGCAGGTAATAGATCCGCCAAATAACAAGAGGATTTTCATGGAACATGAAACCGAAATTCGCGCGCTTTCGGCCGAAACGCTGGCGACGAGCATCGTTCTGGCCAACCTACTGAGCAAGTTCGCGAGAATTCCCGCGCTACGGCTGGCCATTGTCTCATGCTTCGATCAATCCGTTGATATGGCGGATGACATCACGGCTGTGTTGGGCAAGTCTGCCGCTCCAGACCACACGGTCAAGGTGCTCCGCCTCGTCGAGGAGATGCGATCGATGGTGCTCGGCGACGGCGGAAAGCCGAAGAGCCTCGTTTAGCTCACCGCTATTGCGATGGGTGACCGGCCGGACTCAAGTGCCGCGTGAGAACACCCGGCTGGCCAGAATATCCGAGGGCTCCAGCGACATGATGTCATCGGCGCTCAGCGCCTGGTCGAGATCGGCAACAAGGCGGTTGGCCTGGCGCAACCGCATGCGGTCGAGCGCGTTGCGGATCGACCGGGCGTTGGAAAACAGCGGCTGGGCCTTGCGCAACGCGATGTAGCGGACGAACGCCTCCCGTGCATCGGCGCTGAGCTTGTAGTTCATGTCGCGCAACATCAGCTCGGCGATCGCGAGCAATTCATCGTCGGCATAATCCGGAAAATCGATGTGGTGGGCGATGCGCGAGCGGAAGCCGGGATTGCTGCCGAAGAACTTGTCCATGCGGTCGCCATAGCCGGCCAGGATCACGACCAGGTCCTCGCGCTGCGATTCCATCACCTGCAGCAGGATCTCGATTGCCTCCTGCCCGTAGTCGCGCTCGTTGTCGGGCCGGTGCAAATAATAGGCCTCGTCGATGAACAGGACACCGCCCATCGCCTTCTTCAAAATCTCCTTGGTCTTGGGCGCGGTGTGACCGATATATTGCCCGACCAGTTCGTCACGCGTCACCGACACCACCTGCCCTCTGCGAACGAAGCCGAGCCTGTGCAGGATGCTGGCAATCCGCAGCGCCACTGTGGTCTTGCCGGTGCCGGGATTTCCCGTGAACGACATGTGCAACGTCGGCACATCCGACGTCAGGCCCATGCGCTTGCGGATGCGTTCGATCAACAGCAGCGAGGCAATTTCCCGGATGCGGGTCTTCACCGGCTTGAGCCCGATCAGTTCGCGGTCAAGCTGATCCAGCACCTCGCCGATGCCGACCTCGTTGAATTCGCGGCGCAGATCGACTTGCTCCATCGACGGCTCGCTCGGATGCGGCGCGACCGCCTGTGAACTCGCTTGCGCGTTCACTTGCCCGCTCACTTGCCACCGTAGCGCTGTCCCTCGGGACGATCGGCTGCATAGGAATTCGTGGTGTAGCGGATGCCGCGGCCGGCAACCTCGTGGCGATCCAGCCGGAAGCCGGGCTCGTCCGCGGGGCGGTTGACGATGAACGACAGCCGCACCGATTCCCAGCCGTGGCTGGAATCAAACGCCGACAGCCGGATATAGCGATCGCCATAAACCTTGCGGCATTCGCTCAGCTCCATCAGCACGCCCGCGGCGTCGCGCAGATCGAACATCGGCAGGCCCCACATTTCCCAAAAACTGTTGCGGGGATGGGGATCGTCGGTGAATTCGATGTTCACCGCCCAGCCATTGGCCAGGCAATATTGCACCTGTTTCGATATCTGTTCGTCGGTGAGATCGGGTAGGAATGAGAAACAGCCTTGGGTTACACGCATGAGTTCGGCTCCTTACATCGAGACGCTGGCGGTCGGGGCATAATCGGGCATATCGGTCGATTCGTAGTTGAAGGTGACGTCCTTCCAAACCTCGAGGGCCGCCTTCAGCGGCGTGCAGGTGGCCGCCGCCTTGGCCAGGATTTCGGGTCCTTCATGCAGATAATCGCGCCCCTCGTTGCGCGCGAGGATCATGGCTTCGAGCGCGACACGATTGGCGGTCGCCCCGGCCTGGATGCCCATCGGGTGGCCGATGGTGCCGCCGCCGAACTGCAGGATCACGTCCTCGCCGAGATGATCGAGCAATTGATGCATCTGGCCGGCGTGAATGCCGCCCGACGCCACCGGCATCATCTTGTTGAGGCTCGCCCAGCTCTGGTCGAAGAACACGCCGTGTTCGAGCCGCGTCGGATTAAAATCCTCGCGGCAAATGTCGTAATAGCCGCGCGTGGTCGCGGGGTCGCCTTCCAGCTTGCCGACCACCGTGCCGGCATGGATGTGATCGACGCCGGCGAGCCGCATCCATTTCGCGATCACGCGGAACGAGACGCCATGATTGCGCTGCCGCGTGTAGGTCGAATGGCCTGCCCGATGCAGATGCAGGATCATGTCGTTGCGGCGCGCCCATTTCGCCATCGACTGGATCGCGGTGTAGCCGATCACGAGATCGATCATGATGATGACCGAGCCGAGCTCCTTGGCGAATTCGGCGCGCTCGTACATGTCTTCCATCGTGCCGGCGGTGACGTTGAGATAGGTGCCCTTGATCTCGCCGGAGGCCGCCTGCGCCTTGTTGACCGCCTCCATGCAATAGAGGAACCGCTCGCGCCAATGCATGAACGGCTGCGAGTTGATGTTCTCGTCGTCCTTGGTGAAGTCGAGCCCGCCCTTCAAGGCCTCATAGACCACGCGACCGTAGTTGCGCCCCGAGAGTCCGAGCTTCGGCTTGACGGTGGCGCCAAGCAGCGGCCGGCCGAACTTGTCCATGCGCTCGCGCTCGACGACAATGCCGGTCGCCGGCCCCTGGAACGTCTTCACATAGGCCACCGGCAACCGCATGTCCTCGAGGCGAAGCGCCTTGAGCGGCTTGAAGCCGAACACATTGCCGATGATCGACGCCGAGAGGTTGGCGATCGAGCCGTTCTCGAACAGATCGAGATCGTAGGCGATATAGGCAAAATATTGCCCCGGCGAATTCGGCACCGGATCGACACGGAAGCATTTCGCGCGATATTTTTCCGCCGCCGTCAGCCGGTCGGTCCACACCACGGTCCAGGTCGCGGTGGAGGATTCGCCCGCGACCGCCGCCGAAGCCTCGATCGGATCGACCCCGTCCTGTGGCGTCACCCGGAACAGCGCGATGATATCGGTGTCCTTTGGCGTGTAGTCGGGCTCCCAATAGCCCATTTTCTTGTATTCCATCACACCGGATTTGTAGCGATCCTTGCCGCGAACGGTCATCGAGATTGCGTTCATGTTGGTCTCCTTGCGTTAAGATTGCCGCCCCGGTTCGTTCGATCGACGACGTTCATGTCACTCGGCCGCATCGGCCATCGAACCGATCCGCGGATCGAGGCTGCCCGACCGATACCGCGTTGCCATTTCGACCAGCGAAATGACCTTGATCTTTGAAGCGTTGCCGGCGGTGCCGAATTGTTCGAAGCGCTCGCGGCAGAGATCGCGCAACGCATCCATCGCCGGCTTGAGGAATTTGCGCGGATCGAACTCGCTTCTGCTTTCGGTCGCGACCTTGCGAAACGCCGCGGTCATCGCCAACCGGCAGTCGGTATCGATGTTGACCTTGCGGACGCCGTGCCGGATGCCGCGGGCAATTTCCTCGACCGGCACGCCCCAGGTTTGCGGCATCTCGCCGCCGAATGCGTTGAACATGTCCTGCAGCGGCTGCGGCACCGACGACGAGCCGTGCATGACCAGATGCGTATTGGGCAATCGGCGATGGATTTCTTCGACCACTTTCATCGCGAGGATGTCGCCATCCGGCTGACGCGAGAACTTGTAGGCGCCATGCGAGGTGCCCATCGCGATCGCCAGCGCGTCGACTTTGGTGGCGCGAACGAAATCGACCGCCTGCTCCGGATCGGTCAGCAACTGGTCATGGCTGAGCTTACCCTCGACGCCATGGCCGTCTTCCTGCTCGCCGCCGCCGTGCTCGAGCGATCCGAGCACGCCTAGTTCGCCCTCCACCGAGGCGCCGATCCAGTGCGCCATCTCGCCGACGCGCCGGGTGATATCGACGTTGTAGTCATAATCGGCCGCGGTCTTGCCATCCGCCTTCAGCGAGCCGTCCATCATCACCGAGGTAAAGCCGTGTTGAAGCGCGGTAGCACAGGTGGATTCCTCGTTGCCGTGGTCCTGGTGCAGGCAAAGCGGGATCTGCGGGTGCATTTCCTCCAACGCGTCGATCATCTTCGAAAGCATGATGTCGTTGGCATAGGAGCGCGCACCGCGCGAGGCCTGAATGATGACGGGCGCATCCGCGGCCGCCGCGGCGTCCATGATCGCGAGCCCTTGCTCCATGTTGTTGATGTTGAACGCCGGTACGCCGTAGCCGTGTTCGGCGGCATGATCGAGCAGCTGCCTCAGGGTGATTCTTGCCATTACAACTTTCCTTCGAATCCGTGGTGCGAGTGCATCAAGAATAAGTTTCCGCCATTCGCTTGCGAGCGACGCAGCGCGTGGCGGCCTTGGCGACAGCCTCCGGCGTGATGCCGAACTCGCGATAGAGCGTCTCGGCGGGCGCGGAGGCGCCGAAGCCGGTCATACCGACGAATTCGCCATCATCGCCGAGCCAGCGCGCCCACTCGCCTTCGATCGCCGCTTCGACACCGATCCTTGGGACGCGTCCCAGAACCGCGGTTCGGTATTCACGGGATTGCCGACGAAACAGCTCGAAGCACGGCGCCGAGACCACCGCGGCGCGGACGTTGGCTTTTTCCAGCAGCCTTGCCGCTGCGAGCGCGAGCGACACTTCGGAGCCCGTTGCAATCAAGGTGACGTCGCGGCCGTCCTCCGGTTCAACGACGACGTAAGCGCCGAATGCAACCAGATTGGCCTCGCCGGCCATTTCACGAAAATTCGGCAACGCCTGTCGCGACAGGCACAGCACCGACGGATTGGCATCCGCCCGCAACGCGCAGTCCCAGGCCTCGGCGGTCTCTACCGCATCGCCGGGACGAAACACCAGAAGGTTGGGGATCGCACGCAGTGACGCGAGATGCTCGACAGGTTGATGGGTGGGGCCATCCTCACCCAGCCCGATCGAGTCGTGGGTCATTACATGGATGACCCGCACGCCCATCAAGGCCGCGAGCCTGATCGCAGGCCGGCTGTAATCGGCAAAGGTGAGAAAGGTGCCGCCGTAGGGAATAAAGCCACCATGCAGGGCGATGCCGTTCATCGCGGCGGCCATGGCATGTTCACGGATACCGTAATGGATATAATTGCCTTCGAAAAAATCATGCCGCACCGGCCGCTGCGTCTTGGCGCGTGTCAGGTTCGAATGGGTCAGGTCGGCCGAACCGCCGATCAGATTCGGCAACGCTTCCGCGATCGCATCGATCACGAGCTGCGATGCCTGGCGGGTGGCGATGGTGGGCTGCTCGGCGGTGAGGCGGTCACGGATCAGCGCCATCGTCGATGCATAGTCGCACGGCAATTTTCGGTTCAGCGCGTCATGAAACGGCGACCGCGCTCCCGAACAGAGGCGCTTGCTGCGCTCGATCCAGGCCCGATGGATATCGCGCCCTTGCGCGCCGATCTCGCGCCAGGCATCGAGCACGGCATCCGGAAGCTGAAACGGCTGGTGCGGCCAGTGCAGCGCCTCCCGCGTCCTGGCCACCTCGTCGCTGCCGAGCGGAGCGCCATGCGCCTTTTCGGTCCCCTGCCGGTTCGGCGCGCCGAAGCCGATCACGGTCCGGCACGCGATCAGCGAGGGGCGGTCGCCATGCCGCGCCTGTTCGATGGCCGCGGCGATCGCTTCGGGATCATGGCCGTCGATCCGGCACGCCGACCATCCCGAGGCCCCAAAGCGCGCCAGTTGATCGTCGGAGCAGGATAGCGACGTCGGTCCATCGATCGAAATCTGGTTGTCGTCGAACAGCACGATCAACCGGCTGAGCCGCAGATGCCCCGCCAGCGAAATCGCTTCATGGCTGAGACCCTCCATCAGGCAGCCGTCGCCCGCGATGACGTAGGTATGATGATCGACAAGCTGGTTACCGAAGCGCGCGTTGAGCAGGCGCTCCGCCATCGCCATGCCGACGGCGGTGGCGATCCCCTGCCCGAGCGGCCCGGTGGTGGTCTCGACGCCCGGCGTGTGGCCAACTTCCGGATGGCCCGGTGTTTTCGATCCCCATTGCCGGAACGCCCTGAGTTCGTCGGAGGTCACGCCCTCATAGCCGGTCAGATACAACAGCGCATACAGCAGCATCGAACCGTGGCCGGCCGACAGCACGAACCGATCACGATCCGGCCAGGCCGGGTCGGCCGCATCGAACTTCAGGAAACGTGAAAACAACACGGTGGCGACGTCGGCCATGCCCATCGGCATCCCTGGATGGCCCGATTTCGCGTTTTCGACGGCGTCGATGGCGAGGAAGCGGATCGCGTTGGCCATGTCGGCGTGCGAAACAGCCGGGCGGCTGGCGATAGCGGCGAGAGCAGGAGCAGTCATACGGTGCGCCTCTTGCGTTCGATCAGTTGCAGGATCAGCGGGGTGAGGATGAGCTGCATGGCGAGGTCGAGCTTCGATCCGTGGATCACGATCGAATTGGCGCGCGACATGAAGCTGTTGGGAATCATCGACAGCAGATAGGGAAAGTCGATGCCGCGCGGATTTTTGAGCCGGATCACCACCATCGATTCGTCCGGCGTCGGGATCCAGCGCGCGATGAACGGGTTTGAGGTATCGACCGTCGGCACGCGCTGGAAGTTGATGTCGGTTTCGCTGAATTGCGGGCAGATGTAATTCACATAATCCGGCATCCGCCGCAGGATCGTATCGGTCACCGCCTCCGCGGTGTAGCCGCGGTCGTGGCGGTCGCGGTGCAGCTTCTGGATCCATTCCAGATTGATGACGGGAACGACGCCGATCTTGAGGTCGGCATATTGCGCGACGTTGATCTCGTCGGTCACGACGGCGCCGTGCAAGCCCTCGTAGAACAGCAGATCGGATTTTTCCGGCAACTGTTCCCATGCGGTGAACGTGCCGGGCGAGCCGCCGTATAATTTTGCCTCGTCATCATCATGGATGTAGTGGCGTGTCGTGCCGGTGCCGGCTTCGCTGTAGTCGCGAAAGACCTTCTGCAGCTCCTCGAACAGATTGGTCTCGGGACTGAAGTGGCTCAGATGCTTGTTGCCTTTCTCGCCCTCCTCGATCATCTTGGTCCGCATCTCGGCGCGGTTATAGCGATGGAACGCATCGCCCTCGATGTAGGCTGCGGTCACATTTTCGCGGCGGAAGATGTTCTCGAACGTCTTCTTCACCGACGTCGTGCCGGCGCCGGAAGAGCCCGTGATCGATATGATGGGATAGCTGCGCGACATCCGATCTCACCGGCTCTCGAGAAAAAGGCCGCGCCGCGCGAACAGCGGGGCATCGCTGTTGTCGAACATCGGCTCGATGGCGTCATGGATGGCCGCGACGTCGCGGACGCCCCGCAACGATCCCATGATCAGCGGCACGCGCTGGTGCGGCGTTTTCGCTGCGAGTTCGAGAACCCGCCGGCGTCCGGTGATCGCGGCCCCTCCCGCCCATTCCATCACCAGCGCCATCGGATGCGCCTCGTACAGCAGGCGCAGACGCCCTTCGCGATAGGCCGGGCGGGCATCGGCCGGATACAGGAACACACCGCCGCGGACCAGGATACGGAGCGATTCGGCAACCAGCGAACCGATCCAGCGCATGTTGAAATCCGCCTCGCCATTGCCGCTGGTGCCGGCCAGGCATTGGTCGATATAGGCGCGAACCGGCCCGTGCCAGTGCCGGCGGTTCGATGCGTTGATGGCGAATTCCGGCGTATCGTGCGCGATTTTCACGCCGCGCTCGGTCAACATAAATTCACCGGTGCGACGGTCGAGAACGAAAGCATCGACGTCGCCGTTGATGGCGAGGATGAGCTTGGTCTGCGGGCCATACACCACGAATCCCGCCGCGCATTGCGCGGTGCCGGGCTCAAAGAAGGTCGAGAGCACATCGTTGCCGCGCGGGCGGATCGAGAAGATGGTTCCAACCGAAATATTGTTCTCAAGGTTGGCCGATCCATCGAGCGGATCGATCGCAATGCAGAGCGGCGCCCCGGCATCGAAAATCTCAGGGAGTTCGGATTCCTCCGACAGGACGGCCGCGACCGCCGGGATCCGCAGCGCCCGCTGCATGATCGTGTCGGCGGCAAGGTCGATATCCGTTTGCCGGTCGCCATCCGAATTGAACCCGCCGAGCCGTCCCGTAATGCCGGCCAGCGGCCCGTGGGCGATCAGGTCGGCAAGCTCGATCGCCGCGGCAGCGACCGCCTCGACCACGGCATTGACCGCGGACCCGTTCGGCGTCCGCGACACCGATCGGTCGAGATGAGAACGCAAGGTGACGCGTTCGTCCATGGTCGTTTCCCTGTCATTGCCCTCTTCGGGGGCCATCGCAACGCGGCTTGCTGATTGGGAGCCGCCCGCACACAACAGCCCAGTTTGCTAAATTAGTGAAATTTTCTTATCTTTGGCTGGACCAAAGTAATTCTTATAATGGGGGAAGCGATGGCTGGCCGTTTTCTGCGGGAATTGACCATTCGCCAGTTGCGCGCACTGGCCGCGGTTCATCGCGATCGATCGGTGACCTCGGCCGCCAAGCGGCTCCATCTCACGCAGCCGGCCGTCACCTTGCAGATCCGCAATCTACAGGCGCTTGCCGGCCTGCCCCTGATGCAGCGGACCAGCGAGGGAATGCTGTTGACCGATGCCGGGCGCGAGGTGCTGGCGCTCAGCGAGCGTATCGAGGCCGCGATCGCGGATTGCGAGACTTCGCTGGAGATGATGGCGGGAAAGACCGCGGGACGTATCGCGATCGGCGCCGTCAGCACCTCAAAATATTTCGTGCCGTTCATGATCTCCGGATTTTCCAAGCTGCATCCGAATATCGACATCACGTTGTCGATCGGAAACCGGCAGGAGATCGGCACCGCCCTGCGCGGCTACGATCTCGATTTCGCAATCATGGGCCGCCCTCCCGCTGATATCGATATGGACGTTCATCTGATCGGCGATCACCCCCATGTCATCATCGCGCCGACCAGCCACCGCCTGGCCCGCAAGGCCCGCGTGGCGCTGAGCGATCTTGCCAACGAAACGTTCCTGATGCGCGAGCCCGGCTCCGGTACCCGCGGCCTGATGGAGCAATTATTCGAGACCGCCGCGGTCCGCCCCAAAATCGGCATGGCCATGAGCAGCAACGAAACCATCAAGCAGGCGGTGATTGCCGGCCTCGGAATTGCGTTCATTTCCGCGCATACGGTCGCCACCGAACTCGACGAGCGACGGCTGGTAACCCTCGACGTCGTTGGCCTTCCCGTCGTCCGGCAATGGTTCGCACTGGCCCGCAAGGACAAAGTGCTGCTGCCGCCGGCGCGGGCGATGCTGGACTTCCTCAGCGCCAAGGGGGCTCAATTTCTACCGAGAACCCATGGCAGGCTTCGCCTGACCCGGGCATCGGCGCGTTCATCTCGACGTTGATGCCCGCGATCCGTTACATCAGCCGTGCATGGTCAAGCCGCCGGATACGCTGATCGTTTGTCCCGTGATGTAGCCGGCATCGTCACTGAGTAGGAACGCGATCATGCCTGGATAGTCCTCCGGCTGTCCAAGGCGCCGTAGCGGAATGGCCCTCGCAAGGCCTTCGGCGATCTTGCTGCCGGACGGCGAACTCTGCGTAAAGGCCTCGAACAGTGGGGTATCCGTTGGACCGGGGCACACCACATTCAGGATGATGTTCTTTCGTGCCAACTCACGGGCCACCGTTTTTGTGAATGCGATCAGGCCGCCCTTGCAGGCCGAATAGACCGCCTCCCCGGAGGAGCCGACCCTGCCCGCATCGGATGCCACATTCACGACGCGTCCAAAGCTGCGTTCGACCATGCGCTTGACCACGACGTGATGCAGATTGAGCGGGCCGTAAAGATTGATGCCGATGACCTTGTCCCAGAAGGCCCGATCGGTCTCCAGAAAGGCGATCGGGATATCCCAGCCGGCGACATTGGCGAGCAGTTCAACCGGCCCGGCGGCGGCTTCGAACTTGTCTGTTGCGCCGGCGACCGCATCGCGATCGGTGATATCGACCTGAAAGGCCAGCACT
Organism: Bradyrhizobium sp. S69; assembly: GCF_009766005.1. GTDB lineage: Bacteria > Pseudomonadota > Alphaproteobacteria > Rhizobiales > Xanthobacteraceae > Bradyrhizobium. The sequence continues at coordinate 583,394 of NZ_LMUK01000046.1, forward strand.
CGGCCGGGCTTGGCGGCGCACAGATGCGCTGTCTCCTCCGCACCCGCCAGATTCTGGTCGAAGACGCCGACGACGCAGCCCTCGTCGGCCAGCCTGAGTGTCGTCGCCCGTCCGATCCCGCTTGCCCCGCCGGTCAAAATCGTCCGTCGTCCATGGAGTCCGCGCATATCAACCTCCCAGTCTGTTTTATTGTTGTGTTTGAACGCAATCGCTGGCCGATTGTTTCGCCTGATCGAGACGACGTCAACGTCGGTCCTCATGGTCGCGATCTCGCCTGCTTCACGCGATCGTTCGCGTGGCGGTTGACGAAGTGTTTTAGCTGCGCCAATAATCGCGCGGAGAAGGCATTTGAACATGAATCCGACACGGCGGGCTTTGCTGGTTTCCAGTCCCGAGAAGCGTCTCTCCAGGCCGAAGCGCCGTGCCAATCCTCATCCCGCGAAGATATCCCAGAAGGCCACCTCGCCGGGGAAAGCGGCCGCCCCGGCAGCCCAGGCTTCAAAATCGGAAAAGTCACGCGATACGATTCTGGAGGCTGCGGCCAAGCTGTTCCGCCGCCAGGGCTACTCCGCCACCACGCTACGCCAGATCGCGGCGATGGCCGAAATCAAGGCCGGCAGCATCTATTACTATTTCGATTCCAAGGAGCAGATCCTCGACGAGGTTCTGCATCTCGGGCTGCTGCATGTCTTCGAAGCGGTCAAGAAAGCCCTCAAGGATGCAGGCAAGGTCTCGCACCGCCGCCGCATCGGGCTTGCCATCGAGGCGCATCTGGTGGCGCTGCTCGAAGCCAGTGACTTCACATCCGCCAATATCCGTATCTACGGTCAGTTGCCCGAGTCGCTCAAGAAACCGCATCGCCCGCTGCGCAGGGCTTACGCAAAATACTGGGACCGGCTCTTTCTCGACGCGCGCCGCGCCGGAGAAATTCGCGCCGATATCGAGATCGTCCCATTGCGGATTTTCGTGCTGGGCGCGCTGAACTGGACGATCGAATGGTTTAGCCTCGACAGCAAGGACGCGGTGCTGCAACTGGCTCGACGGACCGAACTGCTGATCTTCGACGGGGTCAAGAAAGCCTGATCCTGACAGATCAGCGCTGGTCTCAGCGCATCCGCTTGGCAACTTCCTCCAGCATCACCTCCGTCGTGCCGCCGCCGATCGATTGCACGCGTGCATCGCGCGTCATCCGCTCGATCGCGCTCTCGCGCATGTAGCCCATGCCGCCGTGAAACTGCAGGCAGTCGTACATCACCTCGTTGACCAGTTCGCCGCAATACGCCTTGACCATCGACACTTCCTTGGTCGCGTCGATGCCCTTGGTGACCAGCCACGCCGAATGATAGACCAGTTGACGGCCCGCCGCGACCTTGGCTGCCAGCATCGCCAAACGCTGACGGATCGCTTGTTTCGACCATAGCGGCGCCCCGAAGGCCTGCCGCTGCGTCACCCAATCCAGCGTGATCTCGATCGCGGCCTGGGCCTCGCCCATCGCCATCGCGCCGATCACGATCCGCTCGTTCTGGAAATTGCGCATGATCGCATAAAAGCCATGGCCTTCCTCGCCGAGCAGGTTTTCGGCAGGCACGCGGCAATCCTCGAACAGCAACTCCGCGGTGTCGGACGAGCGCCAGCCATGCTTGTCGAGGGCACGGCCGACCCGAAAGCCCGGCGTTGCCTTCTCGACCAACAGCATCGACAGCCGCTGCGACGGCCGCGCCTCCGGATTGGTGACCGCTGCAATGCAATAGAGATTGGCATGGACACCATTGGTGATGAACATCTTGGCGCCGTTGAGCACATAGCTGTCGCCATCGCGGCAGGCGGTGGTGCGGATGGCCTTCACATCCGAACCCGCGCCGGGCTCGGTGACGCCGACCGCGACGATTTTCTTGCCGGCGACGACATCCGGCATGAAACGGTCCCTCAGCGTCGGCGATCCACCGTTGAACAGATGCACCGACGCCATGTCGGTATGAACCAGCACCGTGATGGCCACGCCCGAGAACGTTGAACGGCCGAGCTCCTCCGCCAGTATCACCGTCGCCAGCGTGTTCAGATCCGAACCGCCATATTCCGCGGGATAGCGGATACCGAGAAAACCGAGTTGGCCCATGCGCTGCAACACCTCGCGCGGCACCATGCCGTCCTGTTCCCATTGCAGCGCGTGCGGCTTGATCTCCTCGTCGACAAAACGCCGGATCTGGGCCCGGAGCAGCTCATGCTCTTCTTCCAGATAGACCGAAGGCATGTCGTTGCCGGAAACCTGCGTGCTCATACCAATTCGCCTCGCTCTGGAGTCTCTCTTCCGGAGATTTCTAACATCTGTTAGAATACTGCCGAACCATTCGATTACAACCGGTATTCAACCATCGGGACCCCCAAATGCAGCCAATGCCCAATATGCGTTTCGCGTCGGACCTTCTCAGCGGCCAGGTCGCGTTGGTGACCGGGGGCGGAACCGGAATGGGTCGCGCCACCGCCATCGAAATGGCGCGTTGCGGCGCCGACGTCGTGGTGCTGGGCCGCCGCGCCGAACCGATCGAGGACTGCGCCAAGATCATCCAGGAACTCGGCCGCAAGGCCGTGGCGATCTCGACCGACATTCGCCTGCCCGACCAGATCGACGCCGCCATGCACCGGATCAAGGACGAATTCGGTCGGCTCGACATCCTCGTCAACAATGCCGGCGGTCAGTTCGTGACGCCGGCGCGCGAGCTCAACAACAAGGGCTTCGAGACCGTGATTCGCAACAATTTGATCGGCTCCTGGCAGATGACCAAGGCGGTCGCCGATCATTTCATGCTGGAGCATGGCGGCTCCATCGTCTTCGTGACGGCCTGTGTCCGCTCCGGGTTGAGCGGTTTTGTGCACACGGCGGCAGCGCGCGGCGGCGTTCTCGCCATGATGAAAACACTGGCGTTCGAGTGGGCCGAATTCGGCATCCGCCTCAATTGCGTCGCGCCCGGCACCATCAAGACCGAAGGCATGGATCACTACCCGATCAATCCCGAGCAATGGCTGAAATTGAACCGCAATGTGATGGGTCACATGGGCGACGTCGGGGATATTTCAGCCGCCATCATTTTCCTCAGCTCGGCGCTCGGAAAGTTCGTCACCGGCGAGGAATGGTACATCGACGGCGGCGAAACGCTGCATCTGGCCCATGACGCCCGCCAGATGATCGATGCGGTCAAATTCTCCAAACGCGAGCCTGGCACCGTCAAAGCGAAGTAGCCGAGTCTCTCCCGGCTCCGACCGGCCGCCCCTCAGGAACGGAAGATTGACATGGACTACGCGCTCAGCGAGCAACAGCAGGCGTTTCGTGAGACCGCACAGCGATTTGCCCGCGAGAAGCTCTCCCCTCATTACCAGCAGCGCGCCAGGCATGACCGCATCGACCGCGCGATGCTCAAGGAGATGGGCGAACTCGGACTGATCGGCGTCGATCTGCCGGAGCAATATGGCGGCCTCGGCGAGAGCAGCACCACCGCCGGGATCGTCATCGAGCAGATCGCCTATGGCGACTTCAATGCCAGTTATGTCCCGTTACTAGCCTCCTTGATGGGCGGCATGATCGCGCAATACGCCTCGCGCGATATCGCGCAGCAATGGCTGCCGCGCGTTGCGCGCGGGGACGCCATCATCGGCCTCGGCCTGACTGAGCCACGCGGCGGTTCGGATGCCGCCAACCTGATTTTGCGGGCCGTAAAATCCGGCAACGGCTACCGGCTCAATGGCGAGAAAACCTCGATGAGTTTCTCGGACCAATGCGACGCCGCCGTGATCTTCGCGCGCACCGGCAGCATTGAGGACGGCGCCCACGGCGTCAGCGCCTTCTTTGTCGATCTCAACCAGCGCGGCATCACCCGCACCCATTTCGACGACATCGGCACCAGGCCGGTCGGCCGGGGTTCGGTGTTCTTCGACGATGTCTTGATTTCAGCGGAATGCCTGATGGCCGAGGAGAACAAGGGCTTTTCCAAGATCATGTCCGGCTTCGACTATAGCCGCGCTTTGATCGGCCTCGAATGCATCGGCCCGGCGCAGGCATCGGTCGACGAAGCCTGGCAATACAGCACCGACCGCATCGCCTTCGATCGGCCGATCGCGCAGTATCAGGGCGTCAGCTTCCCGCTCGCGGAAGCCGAGACACAGCTTACCATGATGCGGCAGCTCTGTTTCTACACGCTATCGCTGCGCGACCGGCAACTGGCCCACACCGCGGAGGCCGCGATGTGCAAATGGTATGTGCCGAAGGTAGCATGCGAGATCATTCACCAGTGCCTGCTGACCCACGGCCATTACGGTTACACCACCGACCTGCCGTTCCATCAGCGCTACGTGGACGTAATGGGCCTTCAGATCGGCGACGGCACCGCGCAAATCCAGAAGCTGGTGATTGCCCGCGAGAAGGTCGGACGGGTCGCGGTCCAGTATGCCAAGCCGCGGACAACAGCAACCACGACCAAATAGCCGCCGCTTTTCCTATTGCGGGCCGCCGAATGCATCGTCGCGCACCGCGACCCGGTCGGCGCTCGATTGCCAGAGTTTTGGGTACATGGCGTGGAACTCGCGCAGCAATTGTTCGATCGGCGGATCGGCGAACCAGCCGCGATCATGGACATATTCCATGTGACGCTGGCTGTTGGCATCGAACTCGTGAAACAACGCGTCGCTTTTGCCGTCGAAGATCAACTGCCGGACGCCAAACCGTTCGCACATCTCGGTGTTGAACGCCGGCGTTACCTTGAATTGCTTGCCGTCGAGCCACAGCGCGACATAACCATGGTAGATGAACAGGTCGGTTCCCATCAACTCCGCGAGCTTCGCCGAGTTCAGATGATTGCGGACATCGGCAAATCCAACCGCCGCGGCAATGCCTGCGTTGCGCAACGCGGCCGTCAGCAGGATTGCCTTCGGCACGCAATAATTCGACGGCTTTACGGCGATCCGGCTGGCGCGGTAGTCGTCCGCGCTGGTGCCGATATCGAACGGATTGTATCTGATGCCGTCGCGCACCGCATCGAACAGCCGGATCGCCTTGCCGGTCTCGGACAGGTCGCGCGCGCCATCCAGGCTGCGTGAAACAAACTCGCCGATCTCCGGCGAGTTGCAATCGACAAAGTGCGTCGGCGCGAGAAACGTTGGCGTGGCCGAATTCATGTCCTTCTCCCCGCCTTTTCCGGTTTCACCGCATTTCTAACAAACGTTAGAATCAAAGGAAAGCGGCCATTGACGCCGTGTGCGTCGCAGCGTTAGCTTTCGCGACCGCCGGACAAGGCACAAGATCGTTCATGAACGACACCACGCCATATCTCTGGATGCCACCACCCGAATTGGTCGCGGCAAGCAATCTGACGGCATTTCTGCGCGTCACCGGTCACAAGGATTATGAAGATCTCGCCGCGCAAGCCGAGGCCGATCCGGCCTGGCTGATGGGGCAAGTTTTTCGATTCTGCGATGTGCGGTTTTACCGCAACTACGACAAGGTCCTGGATGTTTCGGATGGTCAGGCGTGGGCGCGCTGGTGTGTCGGCGGCACCACCAACATCGTGCTCAATTGCCTCGACAAGCATCGCGACACGCCGCGTTGGGATCAGACCTTCCTGGTCTGGGAGGGCGAAGACAAAAGCCAACGCCGCTCGCTGAGCTACCGCCAATTCGATCATGACGTCAGGCGGCTGGCACAGGGACTCCACGATCACGGGATCGGCCGCGGAGACGTTGTCGCGATCTATATGCCGAACCTGCCGGAGACATTCGTCGCGTTCTTCGCGATCCTGAAGCTCGGCGCGATCGTCATGCCGCTATTCTCAGGCTTTGGTCCGGCGCCTATACAGACCCGCCTGAACCATGCCGAAGCAAAAGCCGTCATCACGGCCGACTGGACCTGGCGGCGCGGTGCGCGGGCGCCGCTCAAATCCGTACTCGACGTGGCCCTGGAGGCTGCGCCCACCGTGAAACGGGTGATCGTCACCCGTCGCGACGGACATGCGATCGACACTCCGATGCAGAACGGCCGCGACCTCTGGTGGGACGAATTCGTCGCCAGCGGAAACCCTGACATCGCGACCGCCGAGATGCGGGCCGAAGACCCCGCGATCCTGCTCTACACATCGGGCACGACCGGTGAGCCGAAGGGATGCGTCTGGACCCATATCGGGTTCATCGGCTCGATGGTGACCCGCGATATGATCATCTGCGGCGACTTCAAATCGTCCGATCGCTTCTTCTTTTTCAGCGACATGGGCTGGATGGTCGGCGCCATGTGCGCCTGCATCCCGAGTTTCGCCGGCGGCAGCCTGCTGATCGCGGAAGGTACGCCTGATTATCCGGATACGGGCCGGTTCTGGCGCCTGATCGCCGAACATCGGGTGACCTATCTCGGGGTGTCGCCGACGATCGTGCGCAGCCTGATGCGATACGGGCGTGAAATCGAAACCTACGATCTTTCCAGCCTGCGGATCACCGCCTCCGGCGGCGAAGCTTGGACCGCGGCGCCCTGGCTGTGGTTCTTCGAGCACGTCTGCAAGAAGAAAATCCCGATCATCAATATTTCGGGCGGCACCGAAGTCGGCGGCTGCATCTTTACCGGCACGCCCAATCACCCGATGAATCCGGGCTCCTTCTCGCGGCCCGCGCTCGGTGTCGGCGTCGATATCGTCGACCTGAGCGGGCAGCGCGTGCCCGATGGGACGGTCGGCGAACTGGTGCTACGGCATTCATCGATCGGGCTGACCAAAAGCCTTTGGAAAGCTGATGCGCGCTATATCGAGAGCTACTGGAGCACGCTGCCGGGGCTGTGGGTGCATGGCGATTTCGCGATGCGCGGTGAGGACGGGCTGTTTTACATTCTCGGCCGCTCCGACGACACCATCAAGATTTCCGGCAAGCGCACCGGGCCGTCGGAACTCGAAGGCATTCTGGTCGCGACTGGCAAGCTCGCGGAAGCCGCCGTGATCGGCATCCCGCATCCCGTCAAGGGCTCGGCGATCGTCTGCGCCTGCGTGCCGATGCCGGGCGTCGCGGGTGATCGCAGCCTTGCGGCCGAGCTATCGTCCGCCCTCGTCGCGGCAATGGGCACGTCGTATCGTCCCGAAACGATCCTGTTTGTCGATGATCTGCCGCGCACGCGCAATCTGAAGATCATGCGCCGGGTGTTGCGCGCCGTGATCGAGAACAAGGATCCCGGCGACCTCTCGGCGCTGGCCAATCCCGAAGCGATCGATCGGCTGCGGGAAAAGCTGGCTGCGATGTGAAGCGCGGCGTGAACCAACGGCAAGGCTTAGCGAACAAGGCCCGGCGAACCCCGCCGGACCGTGCTGCTGCTGCGCCGCGTCAGATCGGGCAATCCTCCGGAAATACCGGCTTGCGCTTCTCGAGGTGCGACGCCAGTCCCTCCCGCGCCTCGGCGCCGGTGAAGCCGAGCATCTCCAGCGCGGTCGACGTGTCGAACAGCGGACCGTTGACGCGCAGCCAGTTGTTCAGGGCGTATTTGGTCCAGCGGATCGCGCTTTGCGCACCGGCCGCCAGATCTTCGGCGGTTTCCAACGCAACCTTTTGCAGTTCGTCGTCCTCGACGCACAGCGAAACCAGCCCGATTCGCTCGGCTTCGGTTCCCGACAGCGGCTTGCAGGTCAGGAGATAGTATTTTGCCTTGGCAAGCCCGCACAGCAGCGGCCAGATGATGCAGGCGACATCGCCCGCCGCGACGCCCAGCCGGGTGTGACCATCGACGATACGTGCGGATTTTCCGCAGATCGAAATGTCGGCGAGGATGCCGACGACGAGGCCGGCGCCAACCGCGACGCCGTTGATCGCGGAGATGATCGGCTTGTTGCAGTTGATGACATTGTAGACTAGGTCCTTGGCCTCCTTCCAGGTCGCCATGCGGGCGCTCGGGTTGTCGAGAATGCTCTTGATCAGCTCAAAATCGCCGCCGGCCGAAAATGCCTTGCCCGCACCAGTGACGATGATAGCGCTGATATCGGGATCGTCATTGATGTCGCGCCAGATATTCGTGAGTTGGGTGTGGGTCTGCGCATCGACCGAATTGTAGGTCTCGGGCCTGTCGAATGTCAGCCGCAGGACTCGCTTGGACGGGTAATCGATCTTCAGCTTGGTGTAGGCGGCATACCGGTCGGACATGGGCTCTTCCCCTTTTTTGCTGACGGGCCACTCCGCGGCCCTCGATCGCTTGCGCGCGAACGCTCTTGATTTTCGAACAGGCGTTAGAATTTAGGTTTGATCGGATACCGCCGCAAGCGTATAGTTTCGGGCGATATCGACAGGCGCAAAAACGACAAGAAAACGCCTCGGGAGTGGACGCAAGATGACGGGCGAATTCATGACCGGCGTATTCGGTGGCGCTGCCGCGGCCGGCTCCGGTCTCACGGTCGGTGAATTGTTCCGCATTCGCGCACAGATTCAACCAGCCGACACCGCGATCGAATATCAGGGGCGGCAGATCAACTACGGCGAGTTGCAAAGCCGCGTCGAGCGCGCAACCGCGATGCTGGCGACCTCTGGCTTGAGCCGGGGCGACCGTGTCGCTTTGCTGTCGCGCAACCGGCCCGAATATATCGAGATCGAACTGGCGGCCGCCAATCTGGGTGTCATCACCGCCTGCCTGAACTGGCGTCTATCGCCGCGCGAACTCGCTTATTGCATCGAACTGGTATCGCCGAAGCTCGTGATCTCTGAACCGGATCTGGCCGGCAGTCTCGTGATTCCCGCAGGGCAAGCCTGGCAAACCCTCGAAATCGGACCGCCCTATGAACGCCTGCTGCAACAGCAGGCAGATCATGCCGCGCCGGTGGTTGCGGAGCCTGAAGACGGCCTCGTGATCCTCTACACCAGCGGCACCACCGGCCTGCCCAAGGGCGCGGTGATCTCGCACCGCGCGATGATCGCCCGCGCGCTGGTGTTCAGCTCCGAATTGAGCATCTCGCCGCGCGACAGCTTTGTCGCGTGGGCGCCGATGTTTCACATGGCCTCGACCGATCACAGCCTTTCAACCCTGCTGCGCGGCGGCACGGTCGTGATGATCGACGGCTTTCAGGTCGATGCACTGCTGGCGGCGGTCGAACGTCACCAGATCGGCTGGCTGGTCCTGATCCCGGGGATGGTGGAGGCGTTTGCCGCGGCGCTGAAGGCGCAGGCAACCAACGTGAAAGGCGTCCGGGTGTGCGGCGCGATGGCCGATCTGGTGCCGCCGCACGCGATCGCCGAGGTGACCGAGTTGCTGAAAGCGCCCTACCTCAACAGCTTCGGCTCGACCGAAACCGGCCTGCCTCCAGCGACCCGGGCCCTGATCGCGCCGGGTGAAATACCCGAGCGGCTGTCGAAACAGCAAAGCGCGTTTTGCCAGATCAAACTCGTCAACCCCTCCGATCAGGAAGTCGCTCCGGGCCAGCCCGGGGAACTCGCGATGCGCGGCGCTACGTTGTTTTCCGGCTATTGGCAGGCCGACGAAACTAACGCGCATGATTTCCGCGGCGGCTGGTTTCACATGGGCGATGTGTTCCGGCGCAACCCCGACGGCTCGCTGGATTTCGTCGATCGCGTCAAATATCTGATCAAGTCCGGCGGCGAGAACGTCTATCCAGCCGAGATCGAACGGGTTCTGCTGAGCGACAGCCGCATCACCGAGGCCGCGGTGGTCAGGGCACCAGACCAAAAATGGGGCGAAGTGCCTGTCGCCTTTGTCTCCTGCCGCGATGACAGCGTCACCGAAGCACATCTGCTCGAACTGTGCCGGCGCGATCTCGCCTCGTACAAGCGGCCCCGGCAGTTCAACTTCATCGCTTTTTCGGATTTTCCGCGTTCAACCAGCGGCAAGGTTCAGCGCCACGAACTGGAAGCGAGACTTGCCAGAACCCCAGTTGCCAAGACTTCAGTTGCGAAGACCCCGCACTGAAGCGCGGCACACTCATTTTCTAACAAATGTTCGATTCTAACGATTGTTAGATTGAAATCAGGCAGGCTTTCTGCCTAAACAGGATGGCCAACTGCCAACCGGAGCCGATCTATGGACTTTGATCTTACGCACGAACAGCGGCAGATCCTCGGCTATGGAGACACCGTCGCCAAGAAATTCGATCGTAAATACTGGATGGAATGCGCCGACAAGCACGTCTTTCCAGACGCGCTGTATCAGCGGATCGCCGACGACGGTTTCGTCGGAACCATGGTGCCCGAGGAATATGGCGGCGCCGGCCAGGGCATGGTCGAGATGCATCTTTTCCTGGAAGGATTATCGAATAACGGCATTCCGCTGCTGAACCTCGTGGTCGGCGCGGCGATGAGCCTCGGCTTCATCGCCAAATACGGCTCCGAAGCGCAGAAGATGCGTTATTTGCCGGATGCGTGCGCCGGCAAGACGCGTTTCTGCTTCGCGATCACCGAGCCCGATGCCGGCAGCAACACGATCCGCACCGCCACGATGGCGACCAAGCGCGGCAACCGCTTCGCGCTGAACGGCCAGAAAACCTTCATCACCGACGCCGATGGCGCCGACCACGCACTGGTGGTGGCGCGTACCACGCCGCACGGCGAAACCGCAAAAAAGACCGACGGCTTCACGTTGTTCATCGTCGACCTCAAAGCCAAGGGACTCGCGAAACAATACATCCCGGTCAGCATTCCGGCACCGGAAACCCAATGGCAGTTGTTCTTTGACGATGTCGACCTCGGACCGGAGGATATCGTCGGAGAGATCGACAAGGGATTTGGCATTCTGTTCAAGAGCCTCAATCCGGAGCGGATCCTGGTCGGTTCGATCTGCTGTGGTCTCGGTCGCTATGCGCTGAACCGCGCCGTCGAATACGTCAAAGAGCGCAAGGTCTTCAACAACGTGCCGATCGGCGCCTATCAAGGCTTGCAGCATCCGCTGGCGAGCGCGCGCACCGATGTGGAGATGGCTTCCCTGATGACCTTGAAAGCAGCCTGGATCTTCGACCAGGGCCGCGAGGCCGGCGAGTTCGCCAATATGGCCAAGCTTGCCGCCGCCGACGCCGGCATCAAGGCGGTTGACACCGCCGTGCAGTGCCATGGCGGTAACGGCTTCACCAAAGAGTACGGCATCTTCGACATCTACCCGCTGGTTCGCCTGTTGAAGACCGCCCCGCTCAATCGCGAAATGATTCTCAACTATATCGGCGAGCACGTGATGGGCTTGCCACGCAGCTATTAGGTTATCCACGATGGCCGTGATGAAGTCCGAGGTGCCGACGACGAGCGAGGAGTACCGGCGCAACCGTGAGGCCTATCAGGCACGGATTGCCGATCTTTATGCCCGTCGCGCGGCGGCAGCCGTCGGAGGTCCGGAACGGGCGCGGCGATTGCACAAGGAACGCAAGCAATTATTGCCGCGGGAACGGATTGCCGCCCTGCTCGATCCCGGCTCGCCCTTCCTGGAGTTTTGCCAGCTTGCCGGCGAAGGCATGTATGAGGGTGTGCCCCCCGGCGGCAGCATCATTACCGGCGTCGGCATGGTATCCGGTCGCGCCTGCATGATCATCGCCAACGACGCCACCGTGAAGGGCGGCACCTATTACGGCATCACCTGCAAGAAGCACGTTCGTGCCCAACGGTTCGCCTGGCAGCACCGGCTGCCCTGCGTCACTTTGGTGCAGTCCGGCGGCGCCAATTTGCCGGACCAGCCCAATATCTTTCCCGACGAAGGCCAGTTCGGTTCGATCTTCTATAACCAGATCCGGATGTCCAGCGAAGGCATCCCGCAGATCGCCGTCGTGCACGGGCCGTCGACGGCGGGCGGCGCCTATATGCCGGCGCTGTGCGACGAGACCGTCATCGTGCGTAATCAGGGCGCCATGTTTCTCGGCGGCCCGCAGCTGGTCTATGCGGCTACCCGGGAAGAAGTCGGCATGGAAGCGCTCGGCGGCGGCGAGATGCACAGCCGTGTCAGCGGCGTGACCGACCATCTAGCCGAAAGCGACGGCCACGCCATTGCGATCACCCGCGACATCGTCGCCCATCTCGGCGAGATTGCGCCGCAACGCTGGAAGGTGGCCCCGCCTCGCCCACCGCGCGCTGATCCCAACGAGATCTACGGGCTGGTCAGCGCCGACCCGCGCGTGCCGACCAACAACCGCGACATCGTCGGCCGCCTGATCGACGACAGCGAATTTCACGAATTCAAGCCGCTGTATGGCGACACGCTGATCACCGGCTTCGCGCGCATCATGGGATTTGAAGTCGGGATCCTCTGCAACAACGGCGTGCTGTTTTCGGAAAGCGCGTTGAAAGCGACGCACTTCATCGATCTCTGCTGCAAGCGCAACATTCCCCTGCTGTTCATGGCCGACGTCACCGGCTTCATGGTTGGCCGCGAGGCTGAGGAAGGCGGCATTTCCAAACATGGCGCCAAGATGATCACCGCAATGGCGAGCGCCAATGTGCCGAAATACACCCTGATCATCGGCAACGCCTATGGCGCCGGCTATCTCTCGATGTGTGGCCGCGCCTTCAGGCCGAACGCGATGATGATGTGGCCGAACGGGCGTTCCGCGATCATGGGCCCCGACCAGGCCGCCAACACGCTCGCGATGGTCAAGGACGAAGGACACAAACGCGAGGGCACGAGCTGGACCGACGAGGAGCGCGAGGCCTATCGGGCGCCGGTGCGCAAGACGTTCGAGGATTTCGCAAACGCCTACAATTTCGCCCGCAACACCTGGTGCGACATGGTGATCGACCCGCTCGAAACCCGCAATGTCATGGCGCTGCTGCTCGATCTGGCCGGCCGGCTACCGCAACAAGCCACGGATTTCGGCGTTTTGCGCATGTGACGACAGGGGATATCGGTGTTCAAGAAAATCCTGATAGCCAATCGCGGTGAGATCGCCTGCCGCATTGCGCGAACCTGTCGCAGGCTCGGCATCAAGGTCGCGGGCGTTCACTCCGCAGCCGACGCCAACGCCCTGCATGTCAAGACGATCGGCGAATCCTATGAGATCGGCCGGGCCGCCGCATCCGACAGTTATTTGCGGATCGACGCCGTGATCGCCGCGGCAAAAGCCGCCGGCGCGCAAGCCATTCATCCCGGGTTCGGCTTTCTGGCGGAGAATGCCGCGTTCGCGCGGGCGGTCGAGGCCGCGGGCATGGTTTTTATCGGCCCCACGCCTGATGTGATCGACCGGCTCGGCGACAAGGCCTCCGCCAAGCGCGAGGCCGAAGCCGCTGATGTGCCGACCGTACCCGGCAGCCAGATGCCGAGCGAGGACCCGGCAGCAATTGCCCGGACCGTGCGCGAGCTCGGTCTGCCCGCGATGTTGAAGGCGGCGGCCGGCGGCGGCGGCAAGGGAATGCGCGCCGTCGCAGATCTCGATGGTCTGGCCGGTGAAATCGAAGCCGCGATGCGCGAGGCAAAAAGCTCATTCGGGCATGGCGGGCTGATCGTCGAAAGACTGATCGAGCATGGACGTCATATCGAGGTGCAGATCGCCGGCGACGGCAAAGGCAATGTCATTCACCTGTTCGAACGCGAATGCTCGCTGCAGCGGCGGCACCAGAAGCTGATCGAGGAAGCTCCAGCCGCGAACCTTGCCGCCAAGTTGCGCGAGCGAATGCTGACCGACGCCGTGCGGCTCGGTCAGCGCCTGAGATATCGTGGCGTCGGTACCGTCGAATTTATCGTCAGCGGCGACAGCTATTATTTCCTCGAGGTCAATCCTCGCCTCCAGGTCGAGCATCCCGTCACCGAGATGGTGACCGGCATCGATATCGTTGAGCTCATGCTGCGGATTGCCGCGGGCAATGGCTTGCCCATGGCGCAAGCCGACATCCACCACCACGGCCATGCGGTCGAAGCACGAATTTGCGCCGAAGACCCCGCCAACAATTTCCTGCCCTGTACCGGTGAGCTTGCTTATATCCGCTTCCCCAATGCCGGCGTTCGGGTCGAGACCGGCGTCGAAACCGGATCGACCGTTACGCCCTATTACGACTCGATGCTGGCCAAGCTGATCGCGCACGCCGAGACCCGCGATGAGGCCCTCGACAAACTGGGCCGCGCGCTCGAGCAGACCTCGATCTTCGGCATCACCACCAATCAAAGCTTTCTCGCACGCCTGATCGGGCTGCCCGAAACCCGCAACGCCACGTTCCATACCCGATTGATCGACGAGCAGATCGGTCAGCTCGTAGACAAGGCAAAGGGATCCGACACCGAGGCGCTGGCGCTTGGGGCCTATTTCTGGATGACCCGGCAGCGCCCGCCGGTAGCGACCAATTCCTCGCACAATCCGTGGCTGTCGCGCGAGGTGACCTGTTGGCAGATGGCGGCCGGCGACGATGGACTTTCGCCGATCCCGATCCTGCATCTGGAGGCGGCCGGCGCCAGCGCGGAGATCAGGTTTGCGCCATTGCAGGCCGATGGCACCATGCTCGTCGGCATCAACGACGACAGACTGTCGGTCAGGCTGGTTCCTGACGACGAGGACAGCTTCACCGCCGTGGTCGGAAGCCGTCGTGAAACGGTACGCATTCACCAGCACGATCAGACATTGTTCGTCCACGACCGGCGCGGCGTGCATACGCTGACCGCCATTCCCTATCTGACCTATATCAGCGCGGCGGCGGAGACGAGCGGCGAATTGCGGGCGCCGATGACGGGCATGATCCTCAAGGTCAACGTCTCGGTCGGCGACCGGATCAAGGCCGGCGACGTCGCCGCCATTCTCGAATCGATGAAGATGGAACTGCGCATCAGCAGCGAAACCGACGGCGTCGTCGCGGCCGTAAACTGCCGGGCGGGCGAAACGGTCGAGCGCAATGCGGTCATCGTGGTCGTGGAGCCGGACGCGCCGACGTAGGTCACGGACCAGAATGAACGACGGGCGTGCCGACATGCGACTGGGACGCGTCAACTAGGTCGCGATCCTCACGCTCGACGAGGCCGACAAGCTCAACGCCCGGCGCGCGGTATTCGCCAGGGATCGCTCGGTCCAGCCTTAAGAAAATGCCTGCATGGAACTTCCGTGCAGACCGGAGCGTTCATGTTTGAGCGCCGTGTTTCCATTTGAAACCGCACCCGCCTCAAACGGAGTGTACCATGAACATCTCTCATGATCGATGATCTTTGGTACAAGAACGGCGTATTTTATTGCCTGTCCGTCGGGACCTATATGGATGCTAACGGCGACGGGATCGGCGACTTCAAAGGGCTGTTGCGGCGTCTCGACTATCTGCACGGGTTGGGAGTGACCGCGATCTGGCTGATGCCGTTTCAGCCATCGCCCGGCAAGGACGACGGTTACGATATCTCCGACTATTATGGTGTCGACCCGCGATACGGCACGCTCGGTGACTTCGTGGAATTCACTCACGGCTGCCGGCAACGAGGCATTCGCGTCATTATCGATCTCGTCGTCAATCACACCTCGGATGCCCATCCGTGGTTTCGCGACGCCAGAAGCTCGCCGAATTCTCAACATCGCGACTGGTACGTATGGGCCGACAAGAGACCCCCCAGCGCCAGCAAGGGCATGGTTTTTCCCGGGGTGCAGAAATCGACATGGACGCACGACAAGGAAGCCAAGGCCTGGTTCTTTCATCGCTTCTACGATTTTCAACCCGATCTCAACACGTCGAACCCGTACGTCCAGGCCGAGATCCTCAAGATCATGGGTTTCTGGATACAACTCGGCGTCTCCGGCTTTCGGATGGACGCCGTGCCCTTCGTGATATCAACCAAGGGCGCAAAGGTCAGGACGCCGGTCGAACAATACGACATGCTTCGTACCCTCCGTGAATTCCTGCAATGGCGGCAAGGCAACGCCATAATTCTCGCTGAAGCCAACGTCCTGCCCGAAACCGACATGGAATACTTCGGCAAGGATGGCGACCGCATGCACATGATGTTCAATTTCCACGTCAACCAGAATTTGTTCTACGCGATGGCGTCCGCCGACTCCCGTCCGCTCGCAAAGGCTCTCAAGGCCACAAAACCGCGACCAGCTTCAGCCCAATGGGGCCTATTCCTGCGCAATCACGATGAACTCGATCTCGGCCGGCTAACCAAGAAGCAACAGGCCGTGGTGTTCAAGAGCTTCGCCCCCGACAAGAATATGCAGTTGTATGAGCGGGGCATCCGGCGTCGCCTTGCGCCGATGCTGGGGGGTGATCGCCGACGACTCGAACTCGCCTACAGCCTGATGTGTACGTTGCCAGGTACACCCGTGATCCGCTACGGCGACGAAATCGGGATGGGCGACAATCTTGATCTGCCAGAGCGCAACTGCGCCCGAACGCCGATGCAGTGGTCGACCGAACCACACGGCGGATTTACCGAAAGCGAAAAGCCCTGCTCGCCCGTCATCGATGTAAGCCCCTACGGTTACGAACACATCAATGTTGCCCAGCAGCGCCGTGATCCCAACTCGATGCTGAACTGGACCGAGCGCATTATCCGGATGCGCAAGGAAGTGCCGGAGATCGGCTGGGGTGACTTCCGTGTGATCGCGACGCGTGATCCAGCCGTTCTGGTCATTCGCTACGATTGGCGGAATAACTCGGTACTTTTCGTTCACAATCTCGACGAGAAGCCGCGCGAGGTGTCATTCTCGGTTGGGGTTGCCGGTGACGACGGAAAACACCTGATCAACCTTTTGTCGGAAAACCACAGCGAAGCCAATGATCGGGGCAAGCACAGCTTGATGCTGGAGGCTTATGGCTATCGCTGGTACCGCGTTGGCGGACTGGACTATCTACTGAAGCGAACCGACATCGACGGTGTAAACCCAAATCACCCCGAATAACGCACGTTATCTCGGCAGCATCGACTGCACGTCTCCTTCAGGGACGAGAGTAGTCACTCGAACGCAGGAGATTTGTTCGCTGATTCCCGGCAGTCATCGTCGGCAGGGATGCGTCGATCGAATAGCTCAATCCATGGGGTGCAAACGTGATCGTTGGTTGCGCGCCAAAATCCTGTGAAGCGAGCTTTTCGAGCAAGACGCTGCCGAAGCCTTTACGCGCCGGAACGACGACTGGCGGTCCGTCGCGCTCCTGCCAATAAAACTTGAATCTGGCTTCCTCAGCTTCCCCGTCAACCGACCAGTGAATATCGACCTGGCCCTTGGCCGGCTGCGAGAGCGCACCGTATTTGGCCGCATTGGTCGCGAGTTCATGCAGCAGCAGCGCAAAGGTCTGCGCTGCCCTGGAATTCAGCATCACGTCCGGGCCGGCAGCCGTGACGCGGTCGGAAAATCCTTCGAACTCGAGCCGGACGATCTCCGCCACCAGAGCGCCCTGGAATCCCTTGCTCATCAGCGCCGATTGACTGCCTGCGAGTGCCTGCAGGCGCCGCGTAAGTGTGTTGCGCTCCTCGGCGATAGGCTTCGATCCGACCAAGGTGCGGGCCACGATGGATTGGATCACCGCCAGCAGGTTTCCGCCCCGGTGGGCGAGTTCGCCCATCAGGAACCGCTGGTGCTCTTCAACATGCTTCCGCTCGGTAATGTCGTAGGCGCAATTGATCGCGCCGGTGACTTCTCCGCGCTCATTCCGGAGCGAGCGGATATTTACGACGGCGGTCACCCGCGAGCCGTCGGGCCGCTCGATGATTACTTCCTCGTCATTGACCTCCGACACTTTTCCGGAGACTACCCACGCCATGGGGCACTGATCGTGGGGCAGGAAACTTCCATCCGGACGGAACATCCTGATCGAGCCGCAGAACCGTTCGCTGTCATCGCCGCGGGCCGGCGTGCGGCCCCACAATTCCGTTGCCCGCTGGTTGAAATCCTGAATGACGCCACGAGCATCGCAGGCATAGACGGCCGAGGGGCCCAGCTCAAACAGGGTGCGGAAGCGTTCTTCGCTCGCGCGTAACGCAGCTTCGGTCCGCTTTCGTTCGGTGATATCGCGGACATTGCACTGAACGACCTGCGTGCCGTCCTCATCGTAGCGATTGGCCACGATCTCGACTTCCCGCTTCTCGCCCAATTTGGATTCCAACGGCAAATCTTCGTAGCGTACCTGGCCGTTATTCTGCAGCTCCCGAAACGCGGCCTGGCTTGCCTGCTCGTCCTTCAGCAGGCCGATTTCCCAAAGCTCCTTGCCCAGCAACTCTTCGTGGCGATAGCCGAGCAACTGGGACATGAAAGGATTGGCGTCGGTGATTTTTCGGCTGACGGAGTCCAGGATAAGAACGCCGTCGTGGGCAGCCTCGAAAAGCCGGCGATAGCGGATTTCCGATTGGCGAATGGCAACCCGGAAAGCGAGGTCTTCGGCTGTGCCCTGGGTGATCGGGACATCCATCTAGCGCGACGTTTCAGGGACGGCAAAGATACCGGGACCATGTCGTCGAGTGTACCGAAAATGCCTGAGGCGCTTCACGTCGAACTGTCCGATTGGTGCGCCGGCTGCGCTAGTGGCGACGCAATGCGAAATATGCGCCCGTATTGCAACAGCGCGGTCGGGCAAAAGGTCCCGCTTCCTCCGGGGAAAAGAGAGTGAGCCATATTGCTCATTCGCCTCCTTAAACTCTTTCGGGGAAATAAAGTGAGCAATATTGCTCACTCTCAGGGGCCTCTTGGTCGCCTCTCCCATCACCTTTAATTGCTCCTCCCACTTTAGCGGATCAGCAATAGGGGGAACGATCCTGACGTCGGGGTATTGGCCTCTCAGAGTTTAACAACGATAGGAGTACGCAATGATTAGATATGCCGTAATGATCGCCGCCGTGGCCGGAATTTGCAGCGCGATACCTGCTGGAGCGGAAGAGGTTGGGGTCGGTGTTGGCCCTGTTGGCGTAACGGTTGGACAGGGGCACGGAGATCATGACAGGGATCGCGACCGTGATGTCATACGCGACCGTGATCATCGGGACGACAACAAAACCGTCATCATCAAAAAGGGCGATCACGACAGGGATGTCGACCATGATCGCCGACCTGCTATTATCGACAGACAGTAATCGGATTTTAGCGGCCCCCAAAACGGGGGCCGCCTTTTTGTGTTTAGGGCAGCCATCGTCGCCTTGAAAATTCCTGGAGCGGCTGAAGAACGCGCGGCAACGGTCGGCTAGACCTTGCTTGATGGATCATCCCGCTCCAGCTCGGGCTTTTCATGCAAAACAGCGTTCAACAGTGAATTGTGAACCTCTATCTTTCCGTTGTAGCTGATGAGTCCAAGTTTTCGGAATTTGTTCATAAAGAAGCTCACGCGGGATCGAGTCGTCCCAATCATCTCGGCCAATGTTTCCTGACTCATGTCCAATAGAATAGGCTGAGGTCTGCCTTCCTTGCCGAAATGCGCGAGCAAAAGAAGAAGGCGCGCGAGTCGCTTCTCGCTCGAATTAAAAAGCTGGTCGATCAAGTCTTCTTCTACCCGGCTGTTCCGCGTCAAGAGATACGCCATGAACAGTTCAGAAAATTTCGGCTCGTTATGAAGGATGGCAATCATCGCTTCTTTGGTTATCGAGGTGATCACACATTGCTCCATCGCGGTTGTGGTCGCGATGCGCAATGGGTGGCCGTTAAGGCACCCCTCGCCGAAAAACTGGCCCGGCTCTAGAATCCCGACGACCGCTTCTTTGCCGTGCTCGGATAGGACAGTGAGCTTGACGCTACCCTTTTGGATATAAAAAACAGCATCCGCCACGTCTCCTTGCCCGAAGACTTGCTGGTTTTTCTCAAATTCCAAGATCGTTTTGCCCGTCCCTACCTTGGAGAGAAAGGCTTTGGGATCGAACCCTTCACCGGCGAGTTTCCCCACGGGAGCCTCCTTTGCCCCGATGAACCTGCGCGCCTCTCATTATAGCGATTTCAACGCCGAAAATGAAGTGACTACCCAGGTAACGAAGCAAATTTGACCGGCCGGAGGGAGTGCCACGGAGGTCTACGGGACTCTCTTGTCGGGGTTGGTTACGTGCCATTTTTTCAGAAACTGATCAATATTGACCAGCCGATTCGGAAACCGGGAGAGCATGCTGGTTCGATCACCGCCCCACGTCGGCATCTACCGGTGACTGAGAGTTTTACGCTCCCGCCTGATCGAAAGGTGGAATGCAATGACCGATTACCCAGCCGCAATCCCACTGCTCGCGATTCAGCGACTCCGCTGCCCGAAATGCCAAACGCGGATGATACCTTCGCGCATCTCGCCGGGGCCTACAGGATTCGAACTTCGTACGTTCGACTGCTCCAAATGCGATTATGTCGAAAAAGTCGTCATCGCGTCAGATCCGATGAAGTCGGGAGATGTTGGCTGGCTCGTTGGCGAATTACAGTCGCCAACCTAGATCGTGCCAGCACTCGACGATATCGCAAAGCCCGGATCCAAGACTCTTGATCGCACCCTTTCGCTGGTCGCGGCAAAGTCCGCGCGCAAACTTCCTAACCGCCTCCAGGCGATTGCCCAAGACACACCAAATCGACTGCCGCCCGCGCCACCCAGTGGCGATCGAACCCGGTCTCCGGTGCCAGTCTCCCGAAAACGGGAATATTCCGGGTGGCGGCCGGAGCGTTCGGCAAACCGCCTCGCATTTGGTGAACGCGGGAGCCTGGAGACGGTCCACCAAACCGCAAAAGCCTGCCAATTGTAGGTCTTTTTGCTGGTCGGGGAGCTAGTTTCGCCGACGCCGCACCTGCCCGGCTGCCGCTTGCAAGCAAATCCAACGTTCGTTAGCCTCGCAAGGCGATCGCTAACAATATGGCCAGCCTTCAAGCGCCAAGCCAAAAATGAACGACGCGAGGAGGAGGAAAATTGGCCTTTGCGGGTGAAAGCGCCGGTCCGGTACTGCAATGCCAGTCCGTCGAGCGACGCTTTGGCGGGATCGTGGCGCTCAATGGCATCGACATGCAGATCGAGCGCGGCGAGATCTTCGGCCTGGTCGGCCCCAACGGATGCGGCAAAACCACCCTTACCAATGCGATCACCGGGTTCTATCCGCCGCAGCGCGGGCGCATCCTGCTCAATGGGCGCGACATCACCGGCCTGGCACCGCACTACATCGCGACCCTGGGCGTAGCACGCACCTTCCAGAACCTGGCGCTGTTCAACGGCATGAGCGTGCTCGACAACATCCTTCTCGGCCGCCACATCCACATGAAGCCCAGCGTGGTGCGCACCGCATTGTATTGGTGGCTCGCGCGCCAGGACGAAACGGTGAACCGGGCCGCGGTCGAGGATGTCATCGATTTCCTGCAACTCGAAGGCGTGCGCGACGAACTCGTCGATGGGCTTCCGATCGGGCTCAAGAAGCGGGTCGAATTGGCGCGCGCGCTGGCCGCCGAACCAAACTTCCTGGTGCTCGATGAGCCGATGGCGGGAATGAACCAGGAAGAAAAGGAATATATGGCGCGGTTTATCCTCGATGCCCGCGACGAGCGCGGCGTCACCGTGCTGTTGATCGAACATCATATGGACGTCATCACCGGCATCTGCGATCGCATGCTGGCGTTGAATTACGGCGCGATGATCGGCAGCGGCATTCCGGCCGACGTGGTAGCCGACCCGCGGGTCGTCGAGGCCTATATCGGGGGCGCGCATGCCGCGCGCTGACCAGACGGCAGCCTGGAACTTCGAAATCGACACCACGCTGATCCGCGTGCTGGCTCGCAACGCCGAAGCCTTCCCGGACCGCGTGGCGATGCGTGAAAAAAACAAGGGCATCTGGCAGGAAACGACGTGGCGGCAGTTGCAGGAAATCGTGCTGCGCTGTGCCGCGGGTCTCGAGACGCTGGGTTTCAAGGCCGGCGAAGTCATGTTGGTGCTCGGCGACAACCGGCCCCGGCTGTATGCCGGCATGCTGGCGGCCGGCGCGCTCGGCGGCTATGCGATGCCGGCCTACCCGGACGCAACGCTCGACGAAATCCGGCATTTCGTGCACGAGGCCGGCGCACGATTTGCGCTCGCGGAAGATCAGGAACAGGTCGACAAGATGCTCGAGTTGCGCGACCAGGGCGCAGCGATCGAGTACATCATCTATGACGATCCGCGCGGCCTGACCGCCTATGCCAATCCGGGCCTGTTGTCGTGGGACGCAGTCCAGGCCAAGGGGGCGGAACAGCTTTCGGTCAACAGCGATGCACAGGCTGAACTGATCGCCCGCGCGCGCCCCGATGATCCCGCCGTGTTCGTGCATTCGTCCGGCAGCACCGGCAAGCCGAAGGGCGTCGTGCTCTCGCATCGCAACCTGCTGGCTGGCGTGCGCAACGCCTATCAGGGCAAGGCGTTCGATTTCGGCGAAAGCATTCTGGCCTATCTGCCGATGGCCTGGGTCGGTGACTTCGCGGTGACGATGGGCGCCGGTGTGGCGCTGCATTTCACCATCAACATTCCCGAACGCCAGGAAACCGTGCTGCAGAACCTTCGCGAGATCGCGCCGACATTCTATCTCGCCGCGCCGCGCAGCTGGGACAACATGTTGACCGCGATCCAGGTGCGCGTCGAGGATTCCTCCTGGCTGAAGAAGCGCACGTACGAGTTCTTCATGGCATCGGCCATTGCCGCCGAAAAGCGAAAGCTCGACGGCAAGGAACCGACCTTGAAGCAGCGGCTGCTGGCCCCATTCGGTGAATGGCTGGTCTCCGGGCCGATCAAGGACCAGTTCGGCCTCATCCGGTTGCGTGGCGCCTTCACCGGCGGCGAGGCCATGGGCGAAGACACCTTCGTGTTTTACCGCGCGCTCGGCATCAAGCTGCGTCAGCTTTACGGCCAGACTGAAAGCAGCGCCTACAACGCCATCCAGAGCATCAATGAAGTGCGGCTGCACACGGTCGGACGCCCGCTGCCGGGTGTCGAACTCAGGATCAGCGACGCCGGCGAAATCCTGGTCCGGTCAGGCAGCGTGTTCAGTGGCTATTTCAAGCAGGAAGAGGCCACCCGCGAAAGCCTCGAAGACGGCTGGCTGCGCACCGGCGATGCCGGCTACGTCGAGCCGGACGGCCATCTTGTCGTGCTCGGACGGCTGTCCGATGTCGTCCATACCGCCAAGGGAGAGCGGTATATTCCCAATTACATCGAGAACCGCCTGAAGTTCAGCCCCTATATCAAGGACGCCGCGGTCATCGGACGCGGCCGGGATACGCTGGCAGCCCTGATCTGCATCGACAAGGAGGCGGTCGGCCTGTGGGCCGAACTGCGCGGCATTTCCTATATTTCCTATGCTGATTTATCGCAGAAGCCGCAGGTGATCGAACTCGTCGCCTCCGCGGTCAAGCACGTCAACAGCACGCTGCTGGAGGGATTGCAGCTGCGGCAATTCGTCTGCCTGCATAAGGAGTTCGACGCCGACGACGGCGAGATCACGCGAACGCGCAAGATCCGCCGCAACGTCGTCGAGGAGCGTTACCAGCCGATCATCGAAGCGATTTACGATCGAAAACGCACGGTCCTGATGCAGGCGCAGGTCAGCTACGAGTCGGGCGAAGTCAGTGTCATCGAGCGAACGCTTTCGGTACAGGAGGCGTGACGATGGATTGGGCACTGCTGGCTGAATCGGCCACCAATGGCGGCCTCGTCGGCCTGATGTATTCCCTGGTCGCGATGGGCATCGTGCTGATCTACAAATCGTCCTCGGTGCCCAATCTGGCGCAGGGCTCGATGACGATGCTGGGCGCCTATGTGGTGCTTGCGTTCGCCAACAATGCCAAAGCGCCGATCTGGCTCGCGATTATGCTGGCGATCGTGACGATGTTCGGCGTCGGCATGGCGATCGAGCGGGTCGCGCTGCGCCGGCTGGCCGGCCGGCCCATCATCATGATTCTGATGATGACGCTTGGGCTGGAAATCCTGCTGCGGGCGGGCGCGATGACGATCTGGGGCGGCACCGGCCGCCCGATGCCGCTCGGCATCAGCGACGATCCGCTGTTCCTGGGCTCGATGCTGATCAACCGCACCTATGCGGTCGGCGCCGCCGTCGCCATCGTGATGTTCGGCCTGTTCATGCTGTTCTTCCGGACCCGGATGGGTGTCGTGCTGCGCGCCATTTCCGACGACTACACCGCGGCATGGTCGGTGGGAATCTCGGTCGAGCGCGGGGTGGCGCTGTCTTGGGCGATGTCGGCGGTGGTGGCGACGGTCGCGGGGGTGCTGTGGGCGTCGGTGCAGGGCGTCGATCAGTCACTCGCGCAATTGCTGCTCAAGGGGGTGACGGTCGCCGTTCTCGGCGGGCTGGACAGTCTCGGCGGCGCGCTGCTCGCGGGCATGCTGCTCGGCATCGTCGAAGGCGTCTCCGCCAGTTTTCTCGATCCGGTGCTCGGCGGCGCCAGTCGCGACCTGGTCGATGCGGCAATGCTGATGCTGACCATCATGCTTCGACCGCA
Source organism: Bradyrhizobium sp. S69 (assembly GCF_009766005.1). GTDB lineage: Bacteria > Pseudomonadota > Alphaproteobacteria > Rhizobiales > Xanthobacteraceae > Bradyrhizobium. The sequence continues at coordinate 607,693 of NZ_LMUK01000046.1, forward strand.
CGGCCTGTACGGCCGTCACGACATCGAGAGGATCTGAGCCGATGCTGTTCCGGCAGGCCGGTATTTTTCACACGGACTATGCCGCCGACCGGGCGCTGTTTCCGATCGCCGCCGACCGCTGGATGATCGGCATCCTGCTGACGTTCGGCCTTGTCGCGCCGCTGCTGGTCAATTCGCTTTATCTCAGCAGCTATCTGTTGCCGTGGTTGATATGGACCGCCGGCGCGCTTGGCCTCAATCTCATTCTCGGATGGGCCGGGCAATTCCACCTCGGCTATGCCGCGGTGATGGGGATCGGCGCCTATGCGACGGTTCATGCCACCAGGGCCGGCATCCCCTGGGAAATCGCCATCGTGCTCGGCGGATCGACCGCTGCCATCATCGGCGTGGGCTTTGCGTTCGCCGCGTTGCGGGTCAAGGGCCTGTATCTGGCGCTGAGCACGCTTGCCCTGCAATTCGTGATGGACTGGGTGATCTCGCACGTTCCGGCCATCAGCGGCGGCACCCAGGCCACGCTGCAGGCGCCCGACATCAGGTTGTTGGGATTGCCTGTGACGTCGGACGCTGGATTGTACTACGTGGCGCTGGTGTGGTGCATCCTGGTGACGTCCTTCATGCTCAATTTGCGGCGCACGGCGCTCGGCCGCGCTCTGATCGCGGTACGGGAAAAGGACTTCGCGGCAGCGGTCATCGGCGTCAACAGTTTCTATTTCAAGCTGGTGGCTTTTTCGACCTCCTCGTTCATCGGCGGCGTCACCGGAGCCATCCTGATCGGCACGTTCTATCACGCGGTCACGCCCGAACAGTTTTCCGTCGATGTTTCGATCCAGGCTCTGGCAATGGTGATCGTCGGCGGATTGGGCAGCATCATCGGCAGCTATTTCGGCGCGGCATTCATTCTGCTGATGCCCGGCGCCATCAACAGCCTGATCTCATGGGCGGCGATCCGCTTCGGATTTTCGCTCAGCATCGAGACGCTGGCCCATCTGCCGCAGGCGCTGTACGGCGCGCTGATCATCGGCTTCCTGCTGATCGAGCCGCTCGGGTTAGGGAAGATCTACAACAACATCCGCGACTATCTGCTGGTCTGGCCGTTCGGCTATGTGAAGAAGTAGCGCATGCCCAATTCGAACACATCCGCCGCCGCCAAGATCCTCTCGCTGAACAACATCGAGGTGGTTTACGACCACGTTTCGCTTGCCATCAAGGGCGTATCGATCGAGGTGCCCGAGGGCGGCATGGTGGCGCTGCTGGGCGCCAATGGCGCCGGCAAGAGCACCACGCTCAAGTCGATCAGCGGATTACTGGTCGCCGAACGCGGTGAGGTCCGTCGCGGTGAATTGCAGTTCTTGGGTCGCAGCATCAGCCTGCTTTCGCCGCAGCAACGGGTCAAGCTCGGAATAGCTCATGTGCTCGAGGGGCGACGGGTGTTCGAGCATCTGACGCCTGACGAAAACCTGGTGGCGGCGTCAGCCGTGCGCAGCCGTCACGACATGAACCGCAACAAGGAGCGGGTTTACGGCTATTTTCCCCGCCTGCACGAGCGGCGTGGCGTCGCATCGGGTTATCTCTCCGGCGGCGAACAGCAGATGCTGGCGATCGGACGCGCCTTGATGACGCAGCCGAAGCTGCTTATGCTCGACGAACCGAGCCTCGGATTGGCGCCTTTTCTGGTGGCGGAGATCTTCCAGATCATCGGCCGCATCAACCGGGAGGAAGGACTGTCGGTGCTGCTGGTCGAGCAAAACGCGGTGGCGGCGCTGGAGATCGTGTCGCACGGTTATCTGATCGAGAGCGGCCGCATCGTGATGCATGATACGGCCGAGGCCTTGAAGCGGAACCCGGACATCCGGGAATTCTACCTTGGCGGCGCGAAAGCCAAAAGCTTCCACGACATCAAGCACTACAGCCGGAGGAAACGCTGGCTGACCTGACCGCACGCTCGATAAAAATCACAAAAGCCGACCGGACCAACCGGCGGCAAACCAATTTGATCACGGGAGGATTGAAATGAAGTATCTATCCATCATGGCTGGTCTCGCCTGGACCGCCCTCACCGTCATGCCGGCGACCGCGGCCGACCCGATGCGTTTCGGGCTCTGCTACGATCTCACCAAGGTCTACACCTTCGTCACGCCGCAGGCGGCCCAAGCCGCCAAGGACTATGCCGATCTGCTCAACCTGAAGGGCGGCATCGAAGGTCATCCGGTCGAGATGATCGTGCAGGATCATGGCAACGAGCCGCAACGCGGCATCGAATGCTACGAGAAATTGAAGCGCGACGGCGTCATGGTATTCGACATGCTGTCGACCCCGGTGTCGCGCGCGGTCCTTCCCCGTATCATGAAGGACGGCAATGTCATGATCCAGTCGCTGGCCGGGCGTGGCGACGCCGTCGATGGCGATGTCTTCAAGTGGGTGTTTCCGATCGGCCCGACCTATTGGGGACAGGCCTCCAACGACATCGAATACATCAAGCAGAAATCAGGTGGCCAGTTGAAGGGCGTCAAGGTCGCGTTTCTTTACGTCGATTACCCGTTCGGGCAGGAGCCGATCGGCATTCTGAAGACGCTGGCCGCCAAGGAAGGTTTTGACCTGCAACTTTTCCCATATCCGCTTCCGGGCAACGACCAAGCCTCGGCCTGGACCCAGATCCGCCGCTTCGCGCCGGACTGGATCATCAGTTGGAGCCTGTCGAACATGCACGTGATCGCCTCGCGCGAGATGAAGCGTAACGGCATCGCGCTCGACAAATACATTGCCGTCAACTGGTTGAACGAGGTCGATATCGGCAACATCGGTGCCGAAGCCGCCAAGGGCATCAAGCGCGGCACCAACGTCGCCGGCGGATCGAACCATCCCTTGATCCAGGAGATCATCAAGGAACTCTACGACAAGGGCAAAGGCAACGGCGACCGCAAGAATCTCGACGACGTCTACTACAACACCGGTCTTGCGATCTGGTCGATCGCCGTCGAAGGTGCCCGCCTCGCGATCAAGAAAGACGGCTGGCCCCTGACGCCGGAGAAAATCAAGAACGGCCTGGAAAGCATCAAGGACTTTAACGCCAACGACATGATAGCGCCGGTCACCGTGACCGCGCAGGATCATGGCGGCGGCGGCAAGACCCGAATCGAGATGTGGGACGGAGCCAAGTGGGTGCCGCAAACCGATTGGATCGCCGCCTACACGGATGATGTGTGGGCCGTGGTGAAGGCCCAATCGGCCGAATACGCCAAGTCTGAGAGCCAGAAATAAACTCGATACGTACGCGGCGCGTGGCAATGAGCCTGTCTCATTGCCACGCCCGGCCATTCGACCAAGCAGTTACGCTTCGCCCTTCGGCTCGATCAGAACCAGGCGCTTGCCCGCCATCACGGTTTCGCCGGGCTGACACGACACGTCGGCAACGACACCGGCGATCTCCGCCTTGAGCGAACTGAACAGCTTCATCGATTCCAGAACGACCACGATCTGGCCGGCATCGACGAGGTCGCCTGCCGATATCCTGACCTCGGCCACGACGCCCGGCATCGTGGCCAGAACCGCGCCGGACCCGCCTGCGCCGGCCGCCGACCCAGCCGACAGCGCGACTTCGGCCTCCAGACCGACATCGCAGGTCTCTCCGGCCAGCGTCAGGCGAACCCGCTTGTCGGTTCTTTCGAAGACGCCGCGCAGCACGCGTTCATCGGCCTCGACTTCGACGCTGTTGCCGCTCGATCGGACCTTGAGCGCGATCTCGCCCTCATCGTCGACAACGCACCGCTCGCCGTCCGGCCGCGCCTTGACCGTCAACGCGACTGTTTTGCCTTCTTCGATCGCCAGCAATCTGGTCTCGGACAGACCACCGGCAGGCCCGAGGAGACGGAAACCGGAAAGCCTGGTCCAGGCGGATGGCGCCTGCGCGTTGAGCGGCAACGCATCCAGCATCAGCAACGCTGCCGCGGCGCGCGCGAGGCGGGCCTGCGGCCGGGCCACATTCCAGCCATCCGGGAACGCGTCCGCGATAAAGCCCGTCGTGGCCTTGCCCGCCGCAAAGATCGGATGTTCAACGGCATCGATTAGAAACGGGATCGTGGTCGCCGGACCCAGCACCGAATATTCGCGCAAGCCCGCTGCCAGCTTGGCGCAAGCGATTTCCCGGGTTTCTCCGCTCGCAATGGCCTTTGCCAACAGCGAGTCATAAAACAGCGTGACCTCCGATCCCGCCGCCACACCGCTGTCGATCCGCAGCTGTCGCGGCTCGCTATATCCGACGATGCGGCCTGCATCTGGCCTGAAATCCTGATCCGCCCGTTCCGCCGTGACCCGCGCCTCGATCGCGTGGCCAGTTTCATGGATATCGCCCTGCAACGCCGGCAGGCGCTCTCCGGATGCGATCCTGATCTGCCATTCCACCAGGTCGAAACCGGTGATCGCCTCGGTGACCGGATGTTCGACCTGAAGGCGGGTATTCATCTCCAGGAACCAGGGATCGCTGCTTCCCTCCTCGAGGATAAACTCGACGGTGCCGAGATTGTCGTAGTCGATCGCGCGCGCCAGCGCGACACCGCGCTCCAGCAGTTTCGCTCGAATGGCCGGATCGAGGTTCGGGGCCGGCGCTTCCTCCAGCACTTTCTGGTTGTTGCGCTGAACCGAGCAGTCGCGTTCGAACAGATGGACGACATTGCCGTGCTTGTCGCCGGCAATTTGCACCTCCAGGTGCCGCGGCCGCATCACCAGTTTTTCGATCAGCAGCGACGGATCGCCGAACGCGGCCTCCGCTTCCTGCCGCGCCAGATCGATCGCCGCAATCAGATCGGCGCGCTGAAATACCCGCCGCATGCCCTTGCCGCCGCCGCCCGCCGAGGCCTTCACCATCAAGGGATAGCCGATGCGTTCGGCCTCGTCGGCAAGGCGCTTGGTCGACTGGTCCTCGCCGAGATAGCCGGGCACACTCGGCACACCGGCGCGAGCCGCGATCAACTTCGAACCGATCTTTGGCCCCATCGCGACGATGCGATCCGCCGAAGGACCGACGAACACCCGCTTTTCCGCAACGCACAGCCGCGCCAGATCAGGCTTCTCCGACAGAAAGCCGTATCCGGGATGGATGCCATCGGCGCCGGTGCGGGCTGCCGCCTGCATGATGGCGTCCGGGCGAAGATAGCTGTCGCGGGCCGCAGCAGGACCGATCCTGATCGCCTCGTCGGCGACAGCGACATGAAGCGCGTCGCGGTCGGCGTCGGAATACGCCGCAATGGTGCGAATGCCGAGGCGCCGGCAGGTCCGCATGATACGAACGGCGATCTCGCCCCGGTTGGCGATCAAAAGGGAGTCGATCATTCGCATCACATCCGGTAGACGGGTCGGTGTTCGGGAAGGTCGATCTCGCGTGCGGCCAGCGCCAGGCAAAGCCCAAGCACATCGCGGGTCTGCCAGGGCTCGATGATGCCGTCGTCCCAGAGCCTTGCGGTCGCATAATAAGGCGTACTCTGCTGCTCGAATTGCGCCCGCGTCTGCCGGTCGATCTCCGCGATCTCGGTCTCCTGCACGGCGCCACGCGTGACACTGGAGCGGCGCAAATCCGTGACCACGGTGGCTGCGACATCGGCGCTCATGGTGGCGATACGGGCATTGGGCCAGGCGAACAGAAAGCGCGGCTGGAAACCGCGTCCGCACATGCCGTAATTGCCGGCGCCATAGGAGCCGCCGATGATCACGGTGAAGCGCGGCACCCGCGCGTTCGACACCGCATAGACCAGCTTCGCCGAATGCTTGGCGATCCCGCCGCGCTCGGCGTCCGTGCCGACCATGAAGCCGGTGATGTTCTGCAGGAACAGGATCGGCGTGCGGCGCTGATCGCAGAGCTCGATGAAATGCGCACCCTTCACGGCGGCTTCGGAAAACAACACACCGTTATTGGCGAGGATCCCGACCGGCTCGCCATGGATCCAGGCGAATCCGCATACCAGAGTCGAACCATAGGCCGGCTTGAACTCCTGGAACTCGCTGCCGTCGACCATGCGGGCGATCACCTCGCGCACGTCGAACGGCTGTTTCAGATCGACGCCGACGATGCCGTCGAGTTCCGCCGGGTCGAAGATCGGATCGCGGGTCTCGCGTTTCGTCGTGCGTTGGGCCTGCCGCCAGTTCAGCGCGGCCACGATATCGCGCAGCTTGCCGATCGCTTCCAGTTCGGTGTTGGCGAGATAGTCCGAGACTCCCGAAATGGTCGAGTGCATCTCGGCGCCACCGAGGGTCTCGCCGTCGACGATTTCGTTGATGGCGGCTTTGACGATCGGTGGTCCCCCGAGATGGATCCGGCCGGTCCCCCGCACTATCACGACCTCGTCGGAGAGCGCGGGGATATAGGCGCCGCCGGCGGTGCAGCCGCCGAACACCGCCGATATCTGCGGCAATCCCGCGGCCGACATCCGGCATTGCTGAAAGAAGGTGCCGCCGAAATGATCGCGATCCGGAAAGACGCGATCCTGCTCCGGCAAATAAGCCCCGCCGCAATCCACCAGGTAAATGCACGGCAGCCGGTTCTCGAATGCGATCTCCTGCATGCGCAGGTGCTTCTTGACCGTCTCCTGGAAGAACGAGCCGCCCTTCACGGTCGCATCGTTGGCGATGATCGCACACGGTATGCCTGCGACCATGCCGATCCCCGTCACCACGCCGGCGCAAGGGACTTCGTTGCCATACAGCTCCCACGCCGCCAACGGCGAGGTCTCGAGAAACGGCGACAAAGGATCGATCAAATGATCGATGCGCTCGCGTACCGGAATCTTGCCCCTGTCGCGGTGACGCTGTTGAAGCTTTTCACCGCCACCGGCGAGCACATGGCGATGCCGTTCGCGCAGCACCTCGATCAGGCCGCCATAGGCGGCGCGGTTGCTGTCGAACTCCGCACCAGGGCGGACCCTGCTTTCCAGCACAGCCATCTCGATGGGTCTCCTGTCCCTATCGTTGGCCTGCCCAGCGTACTTGCGGCCACCGCGTCTATCCCTTAACCTAACAAGCGCTAGGGAGTGCGACAAGGAAATTCGAAGATGCCGTTGTCCGGGACGAATTATCAGGAGGTTTGCGCGGGGTTCCGCTGGCAGATCCCGCACCGCTTCAACATTGCCGAGGCAACCTGCGATCGTCATGTCGGTTCGAACAAGCCGGCGCTGATCGTCGAGGGCGGCACGGGCTCCTTTGAATTGACGTTCGAGCATCTGCAGGATCAATCCTGCCGCCTTGCCAATGCGCTATCGGCGCATGGAATCGGGCGAGGCGACCGGATCGGCATCCTGCTGCCGCAATGCGCGGAGGCCATCATTGCGCATCTGGCAGCCTACCGGCTCGGCGCGATCGCCCTGCCGCTGTTCACGCTGTTCGGACCGGAAGCGATCGAGTACCGGCTCAACGACAGCGGCGCCAAGGCGGTGATTTCGAACGCCGCGGGCATCGAAAAACTGCTGGCGCTCTCCGACCGGCTCAGCTCCACGCCGATCCTGATTGCCACCGAAGCGCGCCCTGCGGATCACGTGCTGGACTGGGCTTCGCTGATCGCGCGATCGTCCGCCGATCATCACCGTGTCGACACCGAAGCCGAAGATCCCGCGATCGTCGTCTATACGTCCGGCACCACCGGAAACCCGAAGGGCGTGCTCTATGCCCACCGAGTCCTGCTCGGGCATCTGCCGGGCGTCGAATTTCCACACGAATTTTTCCCGCAGCCGGGCGACCGGATGTGGACGCCCGCTGATTGGGCCTGGGCCGGAGGCCTGATGGACGTGTTGCTGCCGTCGCTGTTCCACGGCATCCCCGTCGTCGCCAAGCGCTTGCCGAAATTCGATCCCGAAGAGGCCTTCGCGTTGCTCGCCCGCCACGGCATCCGCAATGCCTTCATGCCGCCGACAGCCCTGAAGATGATGCGTCAGGTTTCCCGTCCGCAGCAACGCTTCGGCTATTCGATGCGCAGCGTGGCGAGCGGCGGCGAGCGGCTCGGCGACGAGATGCTGGGCTGGGGCCGCGAGACCTTCGGCCTGACCATGAACGAGTTTTACGGCCAGACCGAAGCCAACCTGACAATCGGCAACTGCGCCTCGGTGATGGAGTTGAAACAGGGATCGATGGGACGCGCGATGCCCGGCCATGTCGTCGAGATCGTCGACGACGAAGGCGTTCCACTGCCGCCCGGTTCGACCGGCACCATCGCCGTGAAAGCGCCCGATCCGGTTTTCTTCCTGCGCTACTGGAACAGACCGGAAGCCACCGCAGAAAAATTCAGGAACGGCTGGCTGCTCACCGGCGATACCGGCAACCGCGACGAGCAGGGCAATTTCTGGTTTCACGGCCGCAATGACGACGTCATCATCTCCGGCGGCTATCGCATCGGCCCGACCGAAATCGAGGAGTGCCTGATGGCCCATCCGGTAGTCGCCATGGTCGCGGTGATCGGCGTGCCCGATCCGCTGCGGGGCGAAGTGGTCAAGGCCTTCATCGTGCCGCGCGAAGGCGCCACCGTCGACGATAATGTTCGCGCGGATGTGCAGGCCTTCGTCAAGGCGCGGCTGTCCGCGCATGAATATCCACGGCAGATCGAATTCCGCGACAGCCTGCCAATGACCGTCACCGGAAAGATTCGCCGGAAAGACCTGCGCGAGGAAGCAAGCTAGATGGGCCGCGTATTCGATAAATTTGAGCTGGGCCAGCGTTTCGTCACACCGGGCCGGACCATTACCGAAGCCGACATCGGCGCGTTCGCCGGGCTGACCGGCGACTACAATCCGGTCCATACCGATGAGGTGTTCGCCGCGGCCAGCGATTTCGGCGGTCGAATCGCGCATGGGCCGATGGGAATCGGCATCGCATTCGGGCTGGCCTCTCGACTGGATCTGATTGACGGCACCGTCGTGGCGTTGCTCGGCGTGACCTGGGATTTCAAGGCGCCGATGCGACCGGGTGACACGATACGCGCCTTGATCACGGTCACCGGGAAACGCCCGGTCACAAATCCATCGCTTGGCCTGATCGAACTGGCGATCGAACTCGCGAGCCAAACGGACGAGATCCTGCAAAGTGGCTCGGCCCGCCTGCTGCTGCGCAAGGAACGACCGCCCAGCGCCAAATGGGGTCAGGTCGACCCAGGCAAGACGGTGTAATTCATGAAGCGCCATGCCGCCCGCGCGCCGACTTCCGCCTCACCGGCATCACCTGCGATACCGACGGAATCCGGTGCGCGCCGGCAAATCCTCAACGCCGCGGCGTATCTCCTGAGGCATCGCGGCTATGAAGCGGCGACCACGCGGGCCATCGCAACCGCCGTCGGCATCAAGGGCGGCAGCATCTACCATCACTTCCCGTCCAAGGACGCCATCGTCGGCGAAGTCGTCAACGAGGGTGTGCGCGTGGTGTACGACGCAGTCGAAAAGGCGCTCGGCGCGCTGCCGGCCCGTGCAAAACCGCGCAAGCGGCTCGAAGCCGCGATCAAGGCTCATCTGCTCTCCTCGCTCGAGCACAGCAACTATACCTCCGCCAGCATTCGTGCTTTCGCGTTCCTGCCGGATTCCGTTCGGCAGAACTGCCGTATCGAGCGGCGACGCTACGAGGCGCTCTGGGCGCAATTGGTCAGCGAATTCTACCAGGCCGGCCTGATCGATCGAAGCATCGCGCCGGAGTCGATTCAATTGCTGTTGCTTGGCGCCCTGAACTGGGCCGGCGAATGGTATCGACCGGATCGCATGGACATCGACGACATCTCACGCGATTTCGCAGCGAGCATCCTCCACGCCAAATGAACCGCGGGCCTAGGCGGCGCGGCCCAGCAGGTCTTCGAACATTTCGGCATCAAGCTCGGCGTGCCGCGGTGGATCGGCGCCGGCGCGCCCACACGTAATAGCCGCGCAGACCGATGCAAAGGACAGGGCGCGGTGGAGCTCTGCCGCGCTGGTCCCCTTCAGAGCATCCCGCTCGATCCGCCCGAGCGCATGTAGCGCGTACAACAGCGCGGCTTGAAAGCTGTCGCCGGCTCCGATGGTGTCCACGACGGTGACCGTCGGGGCTTCGGCTTCCACGGCCCCGGCTGCGCGATGCCAGGCCTGCACGCCGCTTGCTCCGCGCGTCACAACAACCAGGCTCGCGCCCGCCGCCATCATCGAGTTTGCTCGTCCGGCATAATCATCGTCGCCATAGAGATACTCAAAGTCGACGTCCGACATGCGGATGATGTCCGCGACGGCGGCAAACTCGGCCATGCGCGCGATGTATCCAGCCTTGTCGCCGACCAGACCGGGGCGACAATTCGGATCAAAGGAAATGGTCGTTGATCGCCGTGCCTCCTTCACCATCGCCAACGCCTGGGCGGCGCCGTCGTCGTCGATCAGCGTGGTCGATCCGACATGGATCGCGGCAATTTCGCCTGATGGAATCGAGCCGGCGCGATAGGTCCAGTTTCGGGATGCAGTTCCCTGGTCATAGAAAGCGTATTGCGGTTCACCCGCGACCGCACGCACGAACGCCAGCGTGCTCTGGTGCGCGCTGCGGGTGGCGTATCGAAGCTCGACCCCGGAGGCCAATGCGTGGTCGGCAATCATGCGTCCGAACATGTCGCTGGAAATGCCGCCGACGAATCCTGCGGCGACCCCGAGTCGCGCCATTCCGACCGCGATATTGAGGCAGGAACCACCGACCACGGGTACGATCGCGTCGCGTCCGTCCGCGGATTTCACCGGCAGAAAATCGATCAGGGCATCACCGCAGCTCAGCAGCATCGTCAGGGTCCCTCGTACTCTAGCGGCCGATGGCATCGCCACGCATGGCAACGCGACCTTCTCGCTCCAGCTGGCGCATCAGCCGATAAACGCTACGTTTGGAGCGATGGAAGTCGGCGATTCCAGGCGCCGTCGCATCGCTCAAACCACCGATCGCCGACATCCGTGCCATGGCCTCGGCAATCGATCGATAGGCGCCACCGGCGACGGCGCCCAGCATCGCAGCACCCAGCAAAACCGGCTCCTGCGTCTCCGGAAGTGCTACGGTCAGGCCCGTGGTGTCCGCCATGATTTGCCGGACCAGCGGGCTTCGCGCCGCGCCGCCGCTGATCACCATCATGCGACTGTCGACCCCGTTCGATCGGAAGGCATCGACGACATCGGCGAGGCCATAGGCGAGCCCACACAGTCCGGCGACGAACAAACGCTCCATCGAGTCGATACCCGCATCCAGATCCAGTCCAGCGATGACGGCGCGGGCGTCGGGATCGGCATAAGGTGACCGGTTGCCGAGAAACTCCGGCAACACGTGAATGTCGCGGGCGAGACGCGCCGCGGCGCCGATGCCTCCGGCGCGGGACACGATGCGCTTTTCGAGAAACTCCAATATCCCAACATCAGCGGCATCCGCCAATGCCTTGGCCTCAGCGCCGGCCGGATGGGACCGGATCAGATGATCGATCGCAGCGCCGGCGGCCGATTGTCCGCCCTCGTTCAGCCAGAGCTCCGGCACCATGCCGGAATAATAAGGACCCCACACGCCGGGGACATAACAAGGCTTGGTCGTCGTCGCCATGATGCAGGCTGACGTCCCCATGATATAAGCGAGGCGGTCGCAGACATCGACGCGCTCTTCGCCCGCAATACGACCGCCGATGGTGCCGACGCCTCCCGCATGGGCATCGATCAGCGAGGCCGCGACCGCTGTTCCCTCGCGAAGGCCCAGTTCGAGCGCCGCCGAGCCGGTCAGGCCGCGGCCGAGCGCGGTGCCGGGGGCGACGATCTCGGTCCCGATCTTCGCATAGCCGTCGGAGACGAAATCACCGAGGCCGATCCGTTGAAAATAGCTGTCGCTCCAGCGATGTTCGTGGGCGAGGAAATTCCATTTGCAGGTCACCGTGCAGACCGAACGCGCGGTCGATCCGGTGGCGCGAAACGACAGATAATCCGCCAGATCGAAAAAATGACCCGCCGCAGCATAACTCGCGGGCAGATGCCGCTTCAGCCAGAGGATTTTCGGGATCTCCATCTCGGGCGAGATCGAGCCTCCGACATAGCGCAGCACGTCATCCCCGGTGTCGTTGACCAGCCGCGCCTCGGCCGTCGCACGGTGGTCCATCCAGACGATGACGTTGCGCTTGTTATCGCCTGATATGCTCACCGTCAGCGGCTCGGTGGCCCGGTCGAGCACGACGAGCGAACAGGTCGCGTCGAAACCGATGCCCATCACGGCATCCGGCGGCAGTGCGGCTTCACCCATCGCCGCGCGAACCGAGGCCACGCACGCCGCCCAGATATCGGACGACGACTGCTCCACGATATCGCCGGCATCATGCCAGACCGCGATCGGATGCCGGGCCGTCGACAGCATGGTTCCGGTTTCGTCGAACACCCCTGCCCTGGCGCTGGACGTTCCGACATCGACGCCAACGAAGGCTCGCCGCATTCGCACTCCGCTCACATCTTGCGCAGGTCTAGCAAAAGCAAGTCCAGCAGAACCAAATCTACCAGCAGAACAAGCCTACCAGCAGGTATAGCCGCCATCGACCAGCACGACGCTGCCGGTCATCAGGCTTGCGGCATCGGATGCCAGGAACAACACCACGGAGGCGACCTCATCCACTTCGCCAAGCCGGGCCATCGGCGTGCCGCCGATCCAGGCATCGTACATCTGCGGCTTACTTTTCACAAACGCGTTGAGCGGCGTGTCCAGATAGGTCGGCGCCACCGCATTGACGCGCACGCCGCGGGCGCCCCACTCCGCGGCAAGCGATTTTGTCAGATGGTGCACCGCCGCCTTGGAGGCGTTGTAATAGGATTGCTCCTGCGGCTTGTTGACGATGAAGCCCGACATCGATCCGACGTTGACGATGGCGCCCGACTTGGCATCCAGCATATGTTTGCCGAACGCGCGGCAACACCAGAACGTGCCGTTGAGATTGACGTCGATGACGTTCAGCCAATGCTCATCGGTCACGGTTTCCGCCGGCGTTTCGCTTCGGGCGATGCCGGCATTGTTGATGAGGATGTCGACCTTGCCGTAGCGGGTGACCAATTGATCGGCCACTTCCGAGACGCGCTTGGAATTGGTGACGTCCATGATGACGATTTCGGCATCATGGCCCTTCGCCTTGAGGTTGGCGTGGCCCTTGTTCGCGGCGTCCGGATCGCGATCCGTGATCACGACTTTGGCTCCGGCCTCGGCCAGCGCCTCCGCGCACGCCAGCCCGATCCCCTGGCCGGCTCCCGTCACAACGGCGGTCCGGCCGCCAAGTTTGAATTTTTCCAGATACATCTTGTTCTTTCCTGCTTCGAACTTTTCGCGATGGCGCCCGACCCTGGCGTCCCATGCGACGACCGCTGGTTTTCGTTACGCCCGAATGGACGTCCCATCCTCGGTGAAACGATGCACGCGCGCCGGATCCGGCGAGAGCGACACCGGGTCACCTGCCGCCAGATCGAGCTCACCGACATAGCGCACCGTGAGCGTCCCAATCTTGCCGGCGTCGACGTAGAGGAATGTGTCGCTGCCAAGGTGCTCGGCGACCGTAACCGTCCCCGGCCAGCCCTGTCCGTCGCGATCGATCCGCAGATGTTCCGGCCGCACGCCAATGGTCGCCGCGTTGTATTGACGAGCCACATCTCCGGAGATGAAGTTCATCTTCGGCGAGCCGATGAATCCCGCGACAAAGACATTGGCCGGTCGCTCATACAATTCCAGCGGTGAACCATATTGCTCGATATTGCCGGCGTTGAGCACGACGATCTTGTCCGCCATGGTCATCGCTTCGACCTGGTCATGCGTCACATACACCGCCGTGGTCGCCAATTGTTTCTGCAACCGCGTCACTTCCAGCCGCATCTGCACGCGTAGCGCGGCGTCGAGATTCGACAGCGGCTCGTCGAACAGGAATGCCTTTGGCTCGCGCACGATGGCGCGTCCGATCGCGACCCGCTGACGCTGACCGCCGGAGAGCTCGCGGGGCTTACGTTCGAGATACGGCGTCAGATTGAGGGTCGCCGCCGCCGCTTCGACCTTGCGGTCGATTTCCGCGCGCGGCAGCCCGGCCATCTTGAGGCCGAACGCGATGTTGCCTCGAACGCTCATATGCGGATAAAGCGCGTAGGACTGGAACACCATCGACAGGCCACGCTTGGCCGGCGGCACATCGACGACGTTCTTGCCGTCGATCAGGATCTTGCCGCCGCTGACATCCTCAAGTCCGGCGATCAGGCGCAACAGCGTGGTCTTGCCGCAGCCCGAAGGCCCGACGAACACCACGAACGAGCCATCCTCGATGTCGAGGTCGGCACCCCTGATGATATTGACCGGCCCGAACGATTTTCGAACCCCCTGCAGCGAAATCTGGCCCATGTTCTTCAGCCTCTCAAATGTTCTTGCTACTTGACGGCGCCAAAGGTCAGGCCGCGGACGAGCTGCCGCTGACTGAACCATCCGAGCACGAGAACCGGAGCGATGGCGAGCGTGGACGCGGCCGACAACTTCGCCCAGAACAGCCCCTCGGGACTCGAGTAGGACGCAATGAAGACCGTCAGCGGCGCCGCCTCCAGGGTCGACAAGTTCAGGGTCCAGAACGCCTCATTCCACGCCAGGATGAAGTTGAGCAGCATGGTGGAGGCGAGGCCTGGTATCGCCATCGGCGTCAACACATAGATCAGCTCGCGGCCGATGGTGGCGCCGTCCATCCGCGCCGCCTCCAGGATATCCTTCGGGATTTCCTTGAAATAGGTGAACAGCATCCAGACCACGATCGGGAGATTGCCGAGGCACAGGATGAAAATCAGTCCGGCACGCGAGTCGAGCAAGCCGAAATCGCGATAGATCAGGTAGATCGGAACCAGCACGCCAACCGGCGGCATCATTTTCGTCGACAACATCCACAGCAGGATGTCTTTGGTGCGCTTGGTCGGCGCGAATGCCATCGACCACGCCGCCGGCACCGCGATCAGCATCGCGATCAGCGTCGAAAGCCCCGCAATAAGGATGGAATTGATCGCGTGATGAATATAATCGCTGCGCTCCTGCACCGTCGCGTAGTTCTCCGTGGTCCAGTGGAAGAACAGGAAGGACGGCGGCGTGGCGAACGCATCGAGCTCGGTCTTGAAGCTGGTCAGGATCATCCAGAGAATCGGAAAAAAGATCAGGAACCCGAACAGCCACGCCGCCGCTGTCGACACCACCACCCGCCTGATTGTCACCATCCGCGCCATCTGCGTCAGGCCTCCAGATTTCGGCCGACAATCCTGACCAGGAAAAAGGCCACGATGTTGGCGATCACGACGGCGACCAGTCCCCCGGCCGAAGCATTTCCGATGTCGTACTGCACCAGCGCCTGCGAGTAGATCAGGAACGCGATATTCGTGGTCTGCAGGCCCGGACCACCGCCGGTGGTCACGAAGATCTCCGCGAACACCGTCAGCAGGAAGATCGTTTCGATCAGGATCACCACCGTGATGGGACGCGCCAGATGCGGCAGCGTGATGTAGATGAACGTCGACCATGCCCGGGCGCCGTCCATCTCGGCCGCCTCCTTCTGCTCTTCGTCGAGCGATTGCAACGCGGTGAGCAGGATCAGCGTCGCGAACGGCAGCCATTGCCACGACACGATCAGAATGATGGCAAAGAGAGGCGCATCGTTGAACCAATCGATCGGCTCCAGCCCGACCAGCCTGAAAAGCCATGCGAACAGACCCGACACCGGATGCATCAGGAGATTTTTCCAGATCAGCGCGCTGACCGTGGGCATCACGAAAAACGGCGCGATCACCATCAGCCGGACGATGTTGAGGCCGACCACCGGCTGGTCGAGCAGCAGCGCTACGGGAACACCGAGCAAGATCGTTATCCCGAGAACCGAGCCGACCAGCACCAGCGTATTCCGCAGCGACGCCAGGAACGCGGGATCGGTCAGGAAGTAGCGAAAATTCTCGAACCCGACGAAGCTCTCGGTACCTGGGTCGAGAAGATTGTAGTGAAGCGTCGAGAAATAGACCGTCATCGCGAGCGGGACGATCATCCAGATGAACAGCAGCACGACCGCAGGCGCCAGCAGGCTGCGCGCAAGGAGCTGGGTCTGCTGTGTTGCCATCGCCGCCTCCGTGGTCTGGAGAGAAGGCGGCCATCCGGTCAGATGACGGGATGGTCGCCAGTTGTCGGCCTCGGGAGAACAGGCCGCGTCGAGCGAAATGAATGCCTTACTTGATGTAGCCGGCGCGCGTCATTTCGCGTTCCGTCAATGATTGCGCGGCCGCCAGCGCCGCGTCGACCGTCGTCCCGCCCGACAGGGCCGCCGAGAACTGCTGGCCGACACTGGTGCCGATGCCCTGGAATTCAGGGATCGCCGCGTACTGCACGCCGACATAGGGCACCGGCTGTACGCTGGGCTTGTTCGCATCGGCCGCATCGATCGACGCCAGCGTCAGCTTGGCGAACGGCGCGACTTTAAGATATTCCGGATTTTGATAGAGCGACGTTCGCGTGCCGGGCGGCACATTCGCCCATCCATCCTTCGAGGCGACCAGCTTGGCGTAGTCCTTGCCCGTCGCCCACGCGATGAACTTCTCGGCGGCTTCGACTTTCTTCGAGCCTGCGGGAATCGCGAGGTTCCAGGCCCACAGCCAGTTGGCGTTCTTGCCGAGACCCGCATTGGGCGCCAGCGCGAAGCCAACTTTATCGGCCACCGTGGAAGCCTTCGGATCGGTGACGAACGAGGCCGCCACCGTGGCGTCGATCCACATCGCGCACTTGCCGGCATTGAACAGCGCCAGATTTTCGTTGAAGCCGTTCGAACTCGCACCGGGAGGGCCGGCCTGCTTCATCAAGTCGACATAGGTCGACAGGGTTTTCTTCCATTCGGGCTTGTCGAACTGCGGATGCCACTGCTCGTCGAACCAGCGCGCCCCGAAGGAATTCGACATCGCGGTCAGCAGCGCCATATTCTCGCCCCACCCGGCCTTGCCGCGCAGGCAGATGCCGTAAACGCCGGCGGACTTGTCGGTCAGCTTCTTGGCCGCGTCGGTGACGAAATCCCAGGTCGGCTTTTCCGGCATCGTCAGCCCGGCCTTCTGGAACAGGTCGGTGCGATACATCATCATC
The DNA here is from genome assembly GCF_009766005.1 of Bradyrhizobium sp. S69. Lineage (GTDB taxonomy): Bacteria > Pseudomonadota > Alphaproteobacteria > Rhizobiales > Xanthobacteraceae > Bradyrhizobium. The sequence continues at coordinate 624,775 of NZ_LMUK01000046.1, forward strand.
GAGCTCTCGCCGTAGAACGGCGCGGCATACAGCTTGCCCGAGACCGAGACCGCATCGCGGATTTTCGGCAGCAGGTCCGCGACGTCATAGTCGGCTCCGAGATTGTCGAGCGGAATGAGCCAGTTCTTCTTGGCCCAGATCGGCACCTCATAGGTACCGATCGTCAGCACGTCGAACTGCCCGCCTTTGGTCGCGATATCGGTGGTCACGCGCTGGCGCAGCACGTTCTCTTCCAGCGTCACCCACTTGACGGTGATGTCAGGGTTTTTGGCGGAGAAATCACCGGCCAGCGCCTGCATCCGGATCATGTCGCCGTTGTTCACGGTGGCGATGGTCAGGGTGGTTTGCGCGATCGAGGGGGTTGCAGCCAGCAGCGAAACCGCGCCCAAGAGGGCGCCTGCGAATAGCTTCACGGTATCCTCCCAATTTTTGGTCGCGTTGAGTATATGCCCACGCGTTGAAATTATGTTCACCCCGGCACCCAAAATTGTCAAGGCGGGATGCACAACCTTTGGACAATTTTGCTAGGGGCTGCCTGCCCGTTAATCCGCCGCGCTTGGCGCCGGCCGGATTCGTTACTTGCCGAGAATGGCGGCGGCCGTCGCTTCGTCGGTGATCAACCCATTGATCAACCTGCCCTTCAGCGCGGCCCGGATCGCTGAAACCTTGGCCTTGCCGACCGCCGCGCCGATGGTCAGCGCCGCCGCCGGAACCCGCGGCGGAATGCTGGTCAGGCGACGGTTGGTGCCGGCGTCGATGATGTGACCCTCCGCATCGAAGGCCCAACCCGTCAATTCCCCGGCAGCGCCGCGGCGCATCATGTCGAAGAGTTCCTGCCGGGTAACGAAGCCGTCGACCAGCACCTGCGCGTTCTGGTCCATCTGACCGATGCCGACCAGGCGAAGATCCGCCTGGGCCGCCAGCGCGCGTACCTTCGAGATCGGCTCGAGCTGCAGCATGTGGCTGCGCTCTTTTTCTGATGACATCAGGAACGGCAGCGGCATCGGATAGTGCCGCGACCTCGTGACGTCGGCGAGGCGGCCGACCGTGTCGAAGAAACTCGCCGAACCATCGGCTGAAATGTTGCCGACCAGGGAGACGATCTGGTGATTGGGACGGTCGATCGGCGAAACCCGTTCGACAGCAGCACGAACCGCCCGCCCGGTGCCCAATGCCACGATCACCGGCTTGTCGCCGCGCAGCATCAATTCCAGCATATTGCCGGCGCGCTCCGCGATGCCCGCCACGCTCTGCGGCGCGGCGGCATCGCTCGGGACAACCTCGCAATAGACGAGCTTGAATGCGTCCTTCAAGCGCGCCGCAAGCTCCATGCAAGCCGTGATCGGATGTTCGAGCCTGAACGTGATGAGGCGCTCGGCTAAACACAAGGAGACCAGCCGCTGGGCGGAGGCACGCGAAATTCGCAGCATCTTTGCGATCTCGTCCTGGGTGTGACCGGCAATGAAATACAGCCAGCCGGCGCGCGCGGCTTCGTCGAGACGCGATTTTTCGCTGTCGGCCGCTGCCATCGTCCGCCCTCCGGTAACTCCCGGCCAGAATATACACTCAATTGCTGGGCAATAGCCCAGAAATCAGACTTCGGTCAAATCAGACTTGGGTCAATCTCGGGTCAATCGATCCCGATTACGGGGTGATGCGTTCGGGCGCATCGATCGACGGGCCGGGCGATGAGCCACGCCGTCGCACCCGCCTGCTCCAACTGCTCAGCCGATCGAGATAAAGATAGACGACGGGGGTGGTGTAGAGGGTCAGGATCTGGCTCAGCGCCAGTCCCCCGATGATGGTGATGCCGAGCGGCCGGCGAAATTCGCTGCCCTCGCCCATCCCGACGATCAGCGGCACCGCGCCGAGCAGCGACGCCATCGTGGTCATCATGATCGGCCGGAAACGCAGCACGCAGGCTTCATAAATCGCGTCCGCAGGCGATAGATCTCGCGCCCGCTCGGCATCGACCGCGAAATCGATCATCATGATGGCGTTCTTCTTGACGATGCCGATCAGGAGAATCACCCCGATCATCCCGATAATGTCGAACTGGGTGCGAAACAGCAGCAGCGCCAGAACCGCACCGACGCCGGCCGAAGGCAAGGTGGACAGGATCGTCAGCGGATGGATGTAGCTCTCATAGAGCATGCCGAGCGAAATATAGATCGTCGCGAACGCGGCGATGATCAGAAACGGCTCGCTGCTGATCGATTCCTGAAAAATCTTGGCGGCGCCCTGGAACGAGCCTTTGATCGTTGCCGGAACCCCGATCCGGTTCATGCTGGTTTCGATCGCGGTAACCGCCGTCGAGAGCGAAACGCCGGGCGCCAGGTTGAACGAGATCGTGTTCGCGACCAGGCCATCCTGATGGTTGACGACCAGCGATGTCCGGTCCCGTCCGAACTGGGCAACGGTTGCCAGCGGAATCATGGTCTCCTGATTGGTGCTGACCGCGGTCCCGGTCGACGATGACGTCTTGCCGGTGGCGCCGATCGAGTTGGTCGCTTGATTACGCACCGCGCTGGCCGCGACCGAATTGACCGACGCGGCCTGCGACGTCGACGTGACAGTGCCGGCCACCGCATTGGTGGTTTGCGAACCGCTGGCCGGTCCGCCCGACGTGCTGACATACACATCCTTCAGCGTCTGCGGGTCCTGCCAATATTCGGGCGCCACTTCCATGATCACGTGGTACTGGTTGCGCGCGACATAGACGGTCGAGACCTGCCGTTGACCGAAGGCATCGTACAGCGTGTTGTCGATCTGGCTGACCGTGATTCCAAGACGCGAGGCGGTATCGCGGTCGATCGCCACGTTGGCTTGCAGGCCCCTGTCCTGCTGATCGCTGCTGACGTCGGCAAGCGTCGTCACGGGCTGCAGCGCCGCTACGATCTTCGGCGTCCATTCATCGAGCTCCTGGAACGACGATCCCTGCAGCGTGTACTGATACTGCGCGTTGCTCGAACGCCCGCCGCCGCCGAGATCGCCCACCGCCTGCAGGAACAGCGTGGCGCCCGGCACCGCGGAGAGCTCGTTGCGAAGCTCGGCGATCACCTCATCGGCGGAAATCTTGCGCTCCTTGAGCGGCTTTAAGGAAACGAAGATCGTGCCCGAATTGGTCGAGGCTCCGCCGGGGCCGAGACCGCCGCCGGTGAAGCCGGCCGCGGTATCGACCGCCGGATTCCG
>NZ_LMUK01000046.1:628072-681405 GCF_009766005.1 Bradyrhizobium sp. S69
TGCGTCAGCTTCTTCTGCATCAGCTGAAACGAGATGCTTTGATCGGCCTGGATAGATCCGATCAAGAGCCCGGTGTCCTGCTGCGGCACAAACCCCTTGGGCACGGCGGCGTAGAGATAGAAATTCAGGCCGAGGGTGGCGAGCAGAACCAGCATCACGGAGCGCGGATGACGCAGCGCCACCGTGAGCGTCCGCCGATAGAAGTTCAACACCCCCTCGAACACACGCTCGCTCGCATGGTAGATCCATCCGTGCGGCCGTCCGCGTTCGGCGCGCAGCAGCACGGCGCACATCATCGGCGTCGTCGTCAGAGAAACCACCAGCGAGATCACGATCGCAATCGTGATCGTCATGGAGAATTCGCGGAACAGCTTGCCGACCAGGCCGCCCATCAGCAGGATCGGGACAAACACCGCGATCAGCGACACGCTCATCGACAGCACCGTGAAGCCGACCTCCCGGGATCCGACGAGGGCGGCCTCCAGCGGCGGCTTTCCCATGTCGAGATGACGGGTAATGTTCTCCAGCACCACAATGGCGTCGTCGACCACGAACCCGGTCGCGACCGTCAGCGCCATCAGCGAGAAGATGTTGAGGCTGTATCCGAGCAGATACATCACCGCGAAGGTCGCGACCAGCGACACCGATACCGCCACCACCGGAATCAGCGTCGCCCGGCCGCTGCGCAGGAACGCGAACACGACCAGGATCACCAGGATCACGGCAATGATCAGCGTGATTTCGACGTCGAACAGCGAGGTCCGGATCGTGATGGAGCGGTCGACCGCGAGATTGATATCCATCGCCGGCGAGACCGACGCACGCAAAATCGGCATCAGCGCCTTCACCCGTTCGACCATCCCGATGATGTTGGCGCCCGGCTGCCGGTACACGATCATCATGACCGCGAGCTTGCCGTTGGCGAGGCCCAGATTGCGCAAATTCTCCACCGAATTGAGCACGTCGCCGACATCGGTCAGGCGCACCGCCGCGCCGTTGCGATAGGCAACCACCAGCGGTTTGTAGTCCTCGGCCTGGATCGCCTGATCGTTGGAATAGAGCTGGTAGCGCTGGCCGCCGACGTCGATGCCTCCCTTCGGACTGTGGGCATTGGCGCTGCCGAGCGCGGCGCGAACATCTTCCAGCCCGATCCCGAATTTATAGAGCGCCGGCGGCTTGAGTTCGACGCGCACGGCGGGCAGCGATCCGCCGCTGACGCTGACTTCGCCGACGCCCTCGACCTGCGACAGCTTCTGCGCCAGCACGGTGGACGCGGCGTCATACAGTTCGGCAGGGGTCAGCGTATCCGACGTCAGCGTATAGATCAGGATCGGCGCCGAGGCGGGGTTGAACTTGCGATAGCTGGGATTGCTGCGCAGCGCGGTCGGCAGGTCGGCGCGCGCGGCGTTGATCGCGGCCTGGACGTCGCGCGCGGCGCCATTGATGTTGCGACTGACGCTGAACTGCAGGTTGATGCGCGCGGAGCCGAGCGAACTCGACGAGGTCATCTCGCTGACATCGGCGATCTGGCCGAGATGACGCTCCAGCGGACTGGCCACCGTGGTTGCCACGTCCGCCGGGCTCGCGCCCGGCAGGGTCGCCTGCACCGAAATGGTCGGAATATCGACGTCCGGCAGCGGCGAGACCGGCAGCTTGAAAAAGGCGATAGTACCGGCGACAACCAGCCCGAACGTCAGCAGAGTGGTGGCGACGGGCCGACGGATAGACGGGCTGGAAAGACTCATGCGTGAACTTGATCCCCACCCGTCTTATATGTCGTAAATTGACCTGTTCAACGGCCGTAATCTAATTTAACAAGTGTGCTCTCCCGCCCGCAGATGGCAGGATCGAAAATGCCCGAATTTATTTAGGTCAGGGGTAACCGGTCCCTCGCGGGTTCAATTATCGAACCCAGCGGACATCGCTCCCGATACGCGCTGTCGCACCGGGTCATTCACTCCGAATTTGGCTTATTTGCAGCAGGCGCGAAGGGCGTATTTTCGATAGATGGAGGGTTGGGTCATGGGATTTCCCAAACTCCCGTCGTGCCCGGCGGAAGGCCGCAACACACCGGAGCCGTCATCCCCGGGACGAACGCGGAGCGTTCCCCCGTGAGGAGCAGCCACCTGGCCGCGTCTCGAAGGATGGTGTTCAGCTCAGTGCTTGCGGCCATCCTTCGAGGCTCGCAAGAGCTCGCACCTCAGGATGACGTCGAAATAGCTTCACACGCTCGAACGCGGGGACCCAGGCCGGGACGGCGAGAGGTTTCGCAGGTCCTCGAACTTCCCGACCGATCGCATCGCAGCCGAAAGGGCTACGCCCGCGTCTTGCCGAACGCGCCCGCCGCTGCGAGGCCGGTGATCGCCTCCGCGGACAGGCCGAGGGTCTTTGAGAGCACCTCATCCCGATGGGCGCCGACACCGGGTATTTCGCGTTTCATCGCGGTATCCGCGCCGGACATCTTCCAGGGCGCATTGACGCCGGCGAAGGCGCCCGCTTTATCCGCAATCGTCGCGAAGGCGCCGCGTTGCAGCAGATGCGGGTCGGTCAGCGCCGCGCCAGGATCGCGGTATTCCGCACACGGCACCCCGGCCTTCTCGAGCGCGGCGATGCATTCGCGCACCGTGTGACGCTGCGTCCATTGTTCGATGACCTGCATCATCGCGGCCCAGTTCGCGCCCCGGGCCGGCACGGTATTGAAGCGCGGGTCGGTACCAAGTTCAGCCTGTCCCGTCACCTCACACAGCGCCGTAAAATTTCGCACCGTCACCGGCGCGATCAGGATGTCGCCGTCCAGGGTCCGCACCGGGCCGTAGGTCGGGCGCGATGCGTGGATCGGAAACTGAGCCTCCTGCATTTCGTAGACCAGGAGGTTCAACATGCAATCCATCAACGCAACGTCAATCCGCTGGCCCTGCCCGGTGCGTGCGCGCTGCACCAGCGCGGTCTGGATCGCGGAGTAGCCGAAGATTCCACCCAGCACGTCGGCGACGAAGATAGCTCCGGTCGCCGGCCGATCCCGGTCGCCGGCATACCGCATCAGCGAACGATCGAAGCCGCTCTCGGCATGAACGATCATGGCATAGGCCGCCCGCTCCGAATCGGGCCCGCTCTGCCCATAGCCCGAAATCGAGCAATAGATCAGGCGCGGATTGATCTTACACAACGCGTCATAGCCGAGGCCAAGCCGATCCATCACGCCCGGACGAAAGTTCTCGACCAGGATGTCGGTTTCCGCGACCAGCCGGTGCACCAGCTTGATCGCCTCGGTGTTTTTCAGGTCGAGCGCAAGGCTGCGCTTTCCGGCGTTGAGCTGGCCGAAATAGGCGCTGTGGCCGTCGCGAACGGGCGTCCGCAACCGCATGTCGTCGCCCTCCGGCGGCTCGATCTTGATCACGTCGGCGCCGACATCGGCCAGCAGCCGCGCGCAATAGGGGCCGGCCAGCATGATCGAGAAATCGAGCACGCGGATGCCGTCGAGCGGCGGCGTGTTTTGCTCTGGCATCCATCTGCTCCTATCTGGGCAGCCCGAGGCCGCGTTGCGCGATCAGGCTGCGTTGAATTTCGTTGGTCCCGATGCTGATGACCCACATCAGCGAATGACGAAGGTTTTGCTCGAAGCGGCCGTTGTCGAGCGCTCCCGGCATCTGCTCGGAAAGAGTGGCGCGCATGCCGAGAATGTCGAGCGCGGCTTCGCCGAAACGCTCCATCAATTCGCCGGAGAACACCTTGCTGATCGCGCCGTATTCCGGCGGCGTGATGCCGTCAGCGGCGAGTTCCGCGCAATGCACCATCAACTGACGGCCGACCTCGATCTCGCACGCCAGCGTTGCCATTCGGTCGCGGACGATCGGATCATCCGCGAGCGGCTGCGCGCCGCCACTCTGCGCCATGACGCGTTTGCGCAACTGCTCGAAGGCGTGAACCACCTTGAGCACGATGCCGCCGCCGACCAGGCCGCGCTCATAGGCGAGCGCGCCTGTCAGCACCTTCCAGCCGCCATTGACTTCGCCCACGAGATTTTCCAGCGGAATCCGCACATTGTCGTAGAAGATATTGGCAAAGCTACCGTCATACATGGTGGTCGCGGGCCGGATGGTGATGCCGGCCGCGTCCATCGGAACGATGAACATGCTGATACCCGCGTGTGGCGGCTTTGCTTCCGGGTCGGTTCGCGCCGCGAGGAACATGTATTTTCCCCACCAGGTCGTGGTCCAGATTTTCTGTCCATTGATGACCCAGCCATCGCCATCGCGCATTGCGCGCGTGCGCAGCGCAGCCAGATCCGACCCCGCCTCCGGCTCGCTGTAGCCCATCCCGTGCATGGCTTCGCCACGCAAAATCTCCGGCAGATACTTCTCCTGCTGCGCCAAGCTACCGAACATCATCAGCGCGTTGGCCTGGATCGCGGCGCCAATCCGCGGTGCTTCACCCCGCTCCATGGTTTCGATGAAGGCGATCTGCTCCAGTGGCGTGCGCGCTTGACCGCCGAATTGACTTGGCCAACCCAATCCGATCCAGCCGGTCTGGCCGATATCGCGGGCAAACTCAGGATCGAACTCGCGCTTGGAGAATGGCCTTGCGTCAAAACCGGCCTTGCGCGCGCCGGACCAGTGATCGTCCAGCCACGCCTGCGCCTCCTCACGCAACGCGTTTGCCGCAGGACCCAGATCATATTGCGGCAGGTCGTGGCCGCCGTGGTCGAACAGGAACGAGGCGACACGCCGCCGCGCTTCGCTCGCGCCACCGAGCGCAATGGTGTCGAGATGCACCCGCTTGAAATGGCCGGGCGCCTGATGTTCCTCGGCATAGCCGATCGCGCCTAGCGTATGCTGGGTTTCGAGCGAAACCCGCCGCAGCGCGTCACAGCCAAAGGCAATCGCGGTATTGGCGAAATAGCGCCAGTTCCTGTCCCCGCGATCATGTAGATGCGCGGCATGATCGAGCGTCAGCCGCACGCCTTCGAGGGCGATCAGGCCATTCGCAAGCTTGTGCTGGATCGCCTGAAACCGCCCGATCGGCTGGCCGAACTGCTTGCGCTCCCGGGCATACTCGACCGCCAGCTCGAAAGCCGCGCGCGCCGCGCCCTGCGCGCGCGCCACCAGAGCGAGCTTACCCGCCAGCAGCCGGTCATCGAGAGCGCCGGATGCCAGATCGACACGTTTCGCCGGCGCTTGCGTCAGGCGGACTTCATAGAGGCCCCAGGCGCCCATGGCCCGGGTTGCCTCCAACTCAACGCCAGGCCCCTGCAATGCGATGATGGCAAGGCTCGCCGGCGCCATCGCGGCGACCAGGTGCGTGCAACTCCCGGCCACTTCGACAAAGCGCAGTAGCCCGTTGGCGCGTCCATCGGCGAACTGGATGCTGCCGGTGTTATCGTCGGGATCGAGTGCCCCGAACGAGAAGGCGACGCGCGCCGTTCCCTCATGCAGTCTTTCGAGCAGATCGACCGCCTCTTCCGCCCGACAGCCCGACAGCGCCAGATTGGCGAGCGCGGCCGACCACATCGGCGCTGGGCACGCGGCCCGGCCGAGTTCCGTCATGACTACGACGATCTCGCGAAGTCCGCCTTCATTGAGGTCGCAGCCCAGCGCCGCGACACCCTGCCCGACCAGCTTGGTCCAGATCGAAGTAATCTCCTCCGCCGATCCCGAAGACGTCGCAGCCGTTTGCGGATTCCATTGCGCGCCAAGAAAGCGCGCCAAGGAATCGCGGAGCATCGTCCTGACGTCGTCGCTCGGCAACTCGGTCGAAGGCATCGACGGAATTACGCCTGGCCGAATTTCGGCTTGCGCTTTTCCTTGAAGGACATCGTCGCCTCCTTGTGATCGGCGGTCGCAAACGTCACCTGCTCGAGCGCCATCGATGCTTCGAGCATCAGGTTCACCCGCTCTTTCAGAATTTGGTTGATCGACAGCTTGGTCCAGCGGATCGCCCAGGTCGGGCCGTTGGCGAGTTCCAGCGCAATCGCCCGCGCCTTCGCCAGCACCTCGGCACGCGGCGCCACATGATTGACCAGACCGATCCGCTCGGCCTCCTTGCCGCTCAACAGCGTGCCGCGCATCAGGAATTCCTTGGCCTTGTTGATGCCGATCAGCAACGGCCAGATCACCGTGCCGCCATCACCGGCCACCAGGCCCACGCGCGACACGTGCGTATCGCCGATGCGGGCGTCTTCCGCCATCACCGTAATGTCGCACAATAACGCGTGAGTGGCGGCAAGGCCGATGGCGTCGCCATTGATCGCGGCGATGATCGGCTTGTCGAGTTCGAGCTGGCGGGTGACACCACGGCGACTGATCATCGGATCGTGCACCTCGCCCTCCTCCAGAACATCGCCGCCGGGCCGCTCCGACATCGCCTTGACGTCGCCGCCGACGCTGAAAAAATCACCCGACCCCGTCAGCACGACGGCATTGATCGCGTGGTCGTCGGCAAGATCGTCCCATATCGTTCGCAGCTCGCGGATCAACACCTGGTTGATCGCGTTGCGCGCCTGCGGACGGTTGAGGGTCACGGTGGCGACCTTGGCTTCGATCTCGACCTTGAGGCATTCGTATTTGGCGTATCTCGTCATGTTTCGCTCCCTATTGTTTGTTCTGGGTGTTTGTTTTTCTCGGAACTGCTCTTGAGCGTTCAGCGGTGCAGGCCCGGCTGCTGCACTTCGGCAAGTGCTACGTGAAGCGACATCGAGCCGGGATCCAGTTCGAGCATCCGCTGCACTGATTCCACGTGAATTCGCATCAATTTGGTCGCCGCGGTCACGTCCCGGGCACGCAACGCTGCAAGGAACTGCCTTCTTTTGTCGGTCAGGCGTGGCGTCGCCGCGCCGCTGGAGGCGACCTTGGCATAGACGAAACGCATGTGAATCTCGGTGACCGAGTTCACCATCATGGCGATCACCTTGTTGCCGGTCGATTCCGCCAACAATTTGTAGAACTCACGTGAGCACTCGACCCGATCAAGCAGCCGTCCTTCACGGGTCGCGACATCGGTCCGCTCGATGTTGGCTTCCAGCGCCTCGAAATCGCGCTGCCGCGCCGCGACGCAGGCCAGCCGGACCACCAGATCGATGACGTTGATCCGCGCCTCCGATAGCTCGCGCACCGAGATGGTGCCGAGGCTGAGCATGTCCCGCATGACTTCATTCATGCGGCCGGTATCGCCTTCCCGAATGAAGGCGCCGCCCTTGACGCCCTTCCGCAGCCGCAGAATGCCGGCCATTTCCAGGCTGCGCAGCGCCTCGCGCAGCACATTGCGGCTGACCCCGAGCTGCTGCGCGAGGTCGCGCTCCGGCGGCAATTTGTCTCCCGGCTTGAGAACGCCGAGCGCGAGCTGCTCGCGGATCCGCTCGCAGATTTCCTCGAACGCCCGCCGGGTATGGATGGGCCGAAACGTCACCGGAGTTGTCGCTCCCGCGGCGCGGGGATCCGGAATGCGCTCGCGGCGGGTCTGCGCAATTGTTCGAGGGCGGGCCGGTGGGCTGGGCCTTGACTTGTTCATCATGCGACGACTATTAAATGGTTCACCCATTCAATGGAAGCCCTTTTTTCGGCTTCCCTTTGGGAAACCTTGCTTGGGGAAAGAGGAGACGTCATGAGCTTCACCGAGGAGCAGATTGCTTTCCGCGACAGCATTGCGAAAATGGTGGCCAGGCACGTGGCGCCGATCGCCGCCGAGATCGACGCGACCGACCGGTTCCCGACCGAACTGGTCAAGCTGTTCGGCGAAATGGGGCTGATGCAGCTCTGGGTGCCCGAGCAATATGGCGGCCCGAACGGCAATCTGACGATGGTCTGCATCGCACGCGAGGAGATCTCCAAAGTCTCGCCCGCCTGCGCCTCGATCGCCGGCCTCAACTCGATGTTCATCATGCCGCTGCTTCACTTCGGCTCGGAGGAGCAACGGAAGAAATATCTGCCAAGGATCGCCGCCGGCGGTGTGGTCACCGCGATCGCGATTTCCGAACCGCAGGCCGGCTCCGACGTTACCGCGATCAACACCCGCGCGAAAAAAGACGGCGATTGCTATGTCCTCAATGGCCGCAAGCAGTGGTGCAGCTACGGCGTCGAAGCCGAATGCATCATCGTGATGGCACGAACCAGCGACAGCCCCGGCGCCGACGGTATCAGCGCCTTTATCGTCGAACCAAAGACAACGGCCGGCATCACCTTTGGCCGCCACGAGCGAAAAATGGGATTTCGCGGCGCGCCAAATACGCCGATCTTCTTCGACAATGTCCGGGTGCCCGTGGAGAACCTCGTCGGCGAGGAGGGCAAGGGCTTTCGGGCATCGATGCGCGCGCTCGACCTCAACCGTCCCACCATCGGCGCTCAATCGGTCGGGCTGGCGCAGGGCGCGCTCGACGTCTGCATCGCCTACGCGAAAGAACGCAAGCAGTTCAAGAAGGCCATTTCGGAGTTCCAGGGCATCCAGTTCATGCTGGCGGACATGGCGATCCAGATCGAGGCGGCCCGCGCCCTGGTCTACGAATGCGCCCGCGCCGGAGATGCCGGCGACTGGAAGCGCCTCAACCTGCTGGCCAGCATGGCCAAATGCTTCGGCAGCGACATGGCGATGAAGGTCACCACCGACGCCGTCCAGATTTTCGGCGGTTATGGCTACACGATGGATTACCCGGTCGAACGCATGATGCGCGACGCCAAGCTGACGCAGATATTCGAGGGAACCAATCAGATCCAGCGCGTGGTGATTGCCCGCGAACTGCTACGATAAAAACAAACAAAAAATAATCGGGAGGAACTGGAGTGAGCCGCATCAATTCGATCCGGGGCGTGTTGGCGATATCCGCGCTGGTGGCGACAGCGCCGGCGTGGGCGCAAAAAGCCTACGGCCCCGGCGTCAGCGATACCGAGATCAATCTCGGACAGTCGACACCGCTCAGCGGTCCGGCCTCGTCTTTCGGCGCCGGCGCCGGGCGCGCCGTGGTCGGCTATTTCGACATGCTCAATCAGCAGGGCGGGATCAACGGCCGCAAGATCAAGTTCACGCAACTGGACAACGCCTACAGCGCCCCCAAGGCCGTCGAGCAGTCGCGCAAGCTGGTCGAGGACATCGGCGTGCTCGCCGAGATCGGCACCATCGGAACGGCTCCGAATGTCGCGATCCAGAAATATCTGAACGGCAAGCAGGTTCCGCAGCTGTTCATCACGGCGGGCGGGCGGCGCTTCAACGATCCGAAGAATTTCCCCTGGACCATCCCGCTCTATCCGGACTTCGAAACCGAAGGCCGCGTGATCGCAAAGTACATCCTGAAGACCAAGCCGGACGCCAGGATCGGCGTGCTTTACCAGAACGACGACTTCGGCAGGGATTATCTGAGAGGTTTGCGCGCCGGGCTCGGTGCCAAGGCCTCGCAGATCATCGCCGAGGCGTCCTATGAAATCGCCGATCCGACCATCGACTCCCAGATCGTTCAGCTCAAATCGGCCGGGATCGACACGTTGATCGAGCAATCCTCCGCCAAGGCCACGGCGCAATCGATCCGCAAGGTCCACGAACTGAACTGGACCCCGCTTCACGTCATCGGCGGTTCGGCGGCATCGCTCGAAACCGTGCTGAAACCCGCAGGCCTCGAAGCGTCGAAAGGATTGGTCACGACGCAATTCCTCAAGCAGCCGGGTGACCCCGCCTGGAGCGATGACGCGGAAGTGAGGGCATACAAGGACTTTCTCGCGAAGTACGCGCCCTCGGCCAATCCGGACGACTATTCCGTGCTGGTCGCCTATATGAACGTGCAGGCCGCGGCCCTCGTGCTGACCCGTTGTGGCGACCAGCTCACAGGAGCGTCCCTGATCCACCAGGCAACCTCGCTGCACGGCGAACGTCTTCCCATGATGCTTCCGGGCGTATCGATCAGCATCAAACCCGACGATTACACGCCGTTCAAGACGCTGCGGATCGCGACATTCGATGGCGCGAGCTGGCGGCTGGCGGATGATTTATTGTCGGCCGAATGATTCTTTGCTGCGGAGAACATCTTTTTTGCTGATGCGCTGATCGTCCATAAAAAATTTCAGGGAGAGATAGCATGCAGGATCCCCTCGTCGATGAAGCGATCGCCAGCCACAAGACCTATGGCAGCCTTGAAGGGCAGCACGCGCTGTTCTCGATGCTGCGCCGCGACGACCCGGTACATTGGACCGAGCCAAGCGGCTACCGCCCGTTCTGGACCATCTCGAAGCACCGGGACGTCATGGAGATCGAGAAGCAGAACGACAAATTCATCAACGCGCCACGGACCAAGCTGCTCTCGATCGATTTCGAATCGAAAGTAAAGGAAGCGATGGGCGGACGGCCGATGCTGGTCCGCGCCATCAACCAGATGGATAACCCCGATCACGCCAAATACAAGAAACTCACCCACGCCTGGTTTCAGCCCAAACAGGTACGCCTGCTCGAGGAGAGCATCGGCAAGCTCGCCCGCGAGAGCATCGACCGCATGCTCGCGCATGACGGCGCCTGCGATTTCTACAATGACGTCGTGGTGCGGTTTCCGCTTAAAGTAATCATGCTGATCCTCGGTATCCCCGACGAGCACGGCCAGCATCTTCTCGACATCACGCGGGCCTATTTCGGCGGCGGCGACCCGGAGATGCAGCGCGGCAGCGATTTGATCGGCGCCACCATGGCCTACATGGATTTCTTTCGCGGCATCGCGCGGGAGCGCCGCAATCATCCCACCAACGACGTCGCAACGCTGATTGCGACCGCCGAGGTCGATGGCAGCCTGATCGGCGAGTTCGAGGCTTCATCCTACTTTGTTGCACTGGCAAGCGCGGGCCACGACACCACCAGCGCGACGCTGGCCGGTGGCCTGCTCGCTCTGATCCAAAACCCGGACGAAATGCGCAAGCTGAGGGCGAACCCGGATATGATTCCGGCCGCGGTGGACGAGATGGTCCGCTGGGTTTCGCCCGTAAAGCACTTCTTCAGGACGGCGACCGAGACCTCCACGCTTCGCGGCAAGACCATCCGCCCGGGCGATCATCTGATGATGGCGTATCCGTCGGCGAACCGCGACGACGAGGCGTTCGAACAGCCGTTCTCCTTCATTGTCGATCGCAATCCAAACCGCCATGTCGGCTTCGGCTTCGGCATCCACGCCTGCATCGGTATGTACCTCGCCAAGATCGAGATGGTGATCTTCTTTCGCGAACTGCTGGCGCGGGTCGACGAGATCGCCCTCACCGGCGAGCCCGCCTGGATCGAGACCTCGTTTCTGGGAGGCCTCAAGCGATTGCCGATCAGCTTCAAGGCGTCGGAGGCTGCAATGGCGTGAGTGCTCGGCACTCGCTCGCCACGCCGACTTCCACCGAGAGAATTCAGCCGATCACGCGTTCGCGCCGCAGATCGTCGATGCGCTGGCGCGACCATCCCAGTTCGCTCAGCACGTCGTCGGTATGCTGTCCGGCGACGGGAGGCGGCAAGCCTGCCTGACGCTGTTCGCCATTGATCAGCACCGGGTGGCCCACGGCCTTGAGGCGCCCGGCGTGCGCGTGGTCGTATTCGACGATCATCCCGCTCGCTGCGGTATGCGGGTGATCGAGCAATTGGGCAAGGGTGTTGATCGGCGAGCATGGCACGCCGACAGCGGTGAGCGCATCGTTCCAGTGCTTCACCGAATTGGCCGCCAACGCGGCTTTGACATGGCGCAGCACTTCATCGCGGTGAGTGACGCGATCCGCATTGGTCCTGAATTTGGGATCATCGGCGAGCGCGTCTAGTCCCGTCACGCCGCAAAACTTCCGCCATAGATTGTCGTTGGCGACGCCGATCATGATGGGGCCGTCCGCCGCCTCGAAAGCCTGGTAGGGACAGAGCGATTCATGGCTCGATCCGCATTTCGGCGGTTGCACACCGCGCTCCCAATAGGTCTGCAGATTATAACCGAGCAGACCCAGCGCGGTCTCGAACAGGGAAACCTGGATGGTGCCGCCCTGCCCCGTCTTCTCGCGGGCGTAAAGCAGCGACAGGATGCCGCTGAACGCGTGCACGCCGGTCATCTGGTCGATCGGAGAGATCGGACTGCGAATATACCCGCCGTCCTCGTCGCCGGTCATCGACATGATCCCGCAGAAGGCCTGCAAGATGACGTCGTACCCAGGTGAATTCTTCAGCGGTCCGGAACGGCCAAATCCCGAGATGCTGCAATGGATCAACCGATCGTTGAGCGGCCGAAGCGTCGCGGCATCGATCCCCAGCCGCTCGGCAACACCGGTGCCGAAACTCTCAATAGCGATATCGGCCGATTTTGCCAGCGCATGAACGATCTCACGCCCCTTCGCGGTTTTCAGGTCGACGGCGATACTCCGCTTGTTGCGGTTGGCGGAAAGAAAAACGGTTCCGAGGCCCGGAGCCGGGAAAGGCGGCCATCCCCGCGTTTCGTCGCCGCTGCCGACGGTCTCCACCTTGATGATGTCGGCGCCGAGGTCCCCGAGATATTGCGCGCATAACGGGCCGGCGAGGACCTTGGAAAGATCCAACACGCGAATTCCAGCGAGAGGTTTTGCCACGATCTTGTCCCCGAACGGATTTATTGGCTACGTCGACATGCGACTTGAAAAGGCAGCGGCCACCGGCCTCATAGGAGGTCGGCAGCAAACACACCGCCCAGATAGGCAGGGAAGCCGAACTCCTTCACCAGCAGATAGTCGGCCGCGCGGCGTTCTTCCTCTGAAAGTTTCGACCGCCATCGTCCCGCCGCTTCATGGACGCCCGCGAGATGCCGCCGCAACGCCCGCTTAGCGTCGGTGGCGGGTTCGGCCTCGAACCAAAACGCCTGGTCCGAGACAACGCCATCGAAGGCGGGCCTCTGCAACGAGTCCCTGCGAAAACCGGCGCGGGCCAACGCGGCCGCAAGGACAGCGTTCTCACCTCTACCGACATCCAGTTCGGCCGAGATCTCCGCCACGGCATGTTCCACCTGCGAACCCACGCCGCCCGCCTTTCGCAGGCGATCGTGGTCGAGCCTGCCGAGAAACATCGTCCGGATCATGTTGCGCGGTTCGCGCCGCTGAATAAGCCTCGCGAAGATCTGCATCTCGGCGCGGATCGCCTCATCGAATGGCTGCGGCAGCCCGGTGCCGACACAATCCAAAATAGCCAGCGGCGCCGGATAGTGCCCCAGAGTGTCCGCCAGCACGTCGGCGCGCTTCTTGTCGATGATGGCGGCCACGCGGTCTGCATCGGCCGGCCGCCAACCCGCGCGGTCCCAGGGCTGCGAAGCCCCCGGATTGCCCAGCACCCATCGCTCCGCCGCGGCGACCTCCTGGCCGGCGGGAACCAGTTCATCGATCACTCCCGCGGTCACGGCGGCCTGCCCCGTCAATCTGGCCCCTTCGAGCAGCACGGGCAGCGCGGCCTCGACACCGGCGAGCCGCGGAAGCCGCTGGGTTCCGCCCGCTCCCGGCAACAAGCCGACCAGCGATTCGGGTAGCCCGAATGCCGCGCGTGGATCGTCGGTCATGACGCGGTGATGAGCCGCGAGCGCGAGCTCGCCGCCGCCACCGAGCGCCAGTCCGGCGATCGCCGCCGCGACCGGCTTGCCGGCGGTTTCGAGTTTCCGGAACGCCCAACTCAGGCGAAAGAAATGATCATAGGCCAGTTGGCTGCGCCGGTCGGCAGGCGCGGCCATGATCATGTCGTAGGCGACGCCGAGCTCGGTGAGATCGGCGCCCGCACAGAACGCCGATGGCTTTCCCGAGCGTACCACCACGCCTCTCACGTCGCTTCCGCTGAGCCATTGGGCGAACATCCCCAATTCCGCAATGGCCGCATTGGAGAATAGGTTCATCGCGCGACCCGGCGCATCGAAAACCAGATGCAGAACATCGTTGTTGGAACGCTCGAGCCGGAACTCCTTCAAATCAGCCAACGCCACTGTCGCATTCTCCGGCTGGATCGGGATTGGCTTCATAGCATATTATGCACTGGTGTACTAGTTATGCTAGGATGATTTTGCATCGCTATGGATACCCTCTGCTGAGATCCCGTGAGTCGTCATCCTGAGGTGCGAGCTCTTGCGAGCCTCGAAGGATGGCTGCAAGCACCGAGGTGAGCACCATCCTTCGAGACGCGGCGAAGACGCCGCTCCTCAGGATGACGTCCGAGGTAGCTTCACAGGCTGTGAGCGGCCAGCGACCTGCAAAATCGGCCGAAATCCCGCCTGATGCGTTGCATTTCCGCCAAAGCCGATATACGGTACACTAGTTCACTAGTTTACGCGGGACTGCCCTGATATGATCGAGCGCACCCTTTTCCGAGAAGAGCATCAGATATTCCGGGAATCGGTGCGGCGCTTTGTCGAGCGGGAAATCGTGCCGTTTCACGCCAAATGGGAAGAAGACGGCATCGTCCCGCGCGATCTCTGGCTCAAGGCCGGCGCGGAAGGCCTGCTCTGCTGCACCGTTCCGGAGGAATATGGCGGCATGGGCCTCGACTATCTGTTCGACGTGATCGTATTCGAGGAGTTGTGGCGGTCCGGCGCCAGCGGGCCCGGCTTCCTGATCCACACTGATCTGGTTGCGACCTACCTTCTGTCGTTCGGAACCGACGACCAGAAACGGAAATGGCTTCCGAAAATGGTGTCCGGCGAAGCGATCGGCTCGCTTGGGATGACCGAGCCGCATGCCGGCAGCGATCTCAAGGCGATCCGGACCCGCGCCGTTCGCGACGGCGATGATTTCGTCATCGACGGCCAGAAGGTTTTCATTTCCAACGGTCAGCTCTGCGATTTCGTGGTGCTGGCGACCAAGACCGACGGCAATGCCGGCGCCAACGGCGTCACGCTGTTCATCGTCGAGAGCGACCGCCCCGGCTTCAAGCGTGGCCGAAATCTCGAAAAGCTCGGCATGAAGGCCCAGGATACGTCCGAATTATTCTTCGACAACATTCGTGTCCCCGCCACCAACATGCTGGGCAAGGAAGGCCGCGGCTTCCCGCTGATGATGACCAAGCTCGCGCAAGAGCGCCTCGCGCAGGCAATCCGCTCGGCGACGGTTACCGAAACGGTGATCGAGTGGACGGTCGAATACACCTCGCAACGCAGCGCCTTCGGTCAAAAGATCGCGGATTTCCAGAATACCCAGTTCAAGCTGGCCGACCTCAAGACCAAGGCCACCGTCGCGCGGGTCTATACCGACAAATGCATATCGCTGTTCATGGAGGGAAAGCTCGATCCG
The DNA here is from genome assembly GCF_009766005.1 of Bradyrhizobium sp. S69. GTDB lineage: Bacteria > Pseudomonadota > Alphaproteobacteria > Rhizobiales > Xanthobacteraceae > Bradyrhizobium. The sequence goes on from NZ_LMUK01000046.1 coordinate 643,276, forward strand.
GTCGATGCGGCGATGGCAAAAATGTTTACCTCGGAGCTGCATTGCGAGGCGGTCGATGAATGCCTGCAACTGTTCGGCGGCTGGGGTTACATGTGGGAATATCCCATCGCACGCGCCTACGCCGATGCCAGGGTCGTCAAGATTGCGGGCGGCTCGATCGAAATCATGAAGACGATCATCGCCCGGCAGATGTTCGCGCAGCATGGACATACCCTGGCCAAAAGCGGCTGACCCCTCGCTGGTCGAAGCGGCTGCACCATGCCGTCGCGACGCACCAATCTGCCGGCCTCACGGTCGGACGCGATAACAAGAAAAACGGCAAGAAAAACAGCGAGAAAAACAGGAGGAAATCATGAAAGGCTTATCCGGCAAGGTGGCCATCGTCACCGGCGGCGGCCAGGGTATCGGGCGTGCCATCACCCTTCGTCTGGCGGAAGAAGGCTGCAAGGTCGCGATTTTCGATATCAAGCCCGAGGCCGGACAGGAGACCGCGAAGCTGGCACCGCCATCCAGCATCAGCGTCTATGCGGTCGATGTCGGCGATCGCGCCTCCGTCGATCAGGCGGTCGCCAAGGTCGAGGCCGAAATCGGGCCGATCTGGGCGCTAGTCAACAATGCCGGCTGGGATCGGCCGATGCCCTTCCTGAAGACCGACAAGGATCTCTGGGACAAGATCATCCGCATCAACCTCTATGGTCCGCTCAACACCCACCATGCGATTGCGCCGTTGATGGTGGAGCGCGGCGGCGGGCGCATCATCAATATCGCGTCGGATGCTGCCCGCGTCGGCACCAGCGACGAGGCGGTTTATTCGGCCTGCAAGGGCGGTCTGATCTCGTTCACCAAATCGATCGCCCGGGAATTGGCCCGCAAGAACGTCCTGCTCAACGCGGTTTGTCCAGGCCCCACCAATACGCCGATGATGGCGGCGGTGCTGGGCGAAGGTGAACAGGCGGTCAAGTGGAAGGACGCGATGCTTCGCGGCATTCCCTTGAAGCGAATGGGTGAACCGGAGGACTACGGCGGAATCGTTGCTCTGCTGGCGTCCGACGACGGTAAGTTCATCACCGGCCAGACCATATCGGTCTCCGGCGGCATGAACATGATTTAGGCAATGTGAGGTCGAGGCATGTCAGACACAACCAAATTTACCGATGTCATCTATGAAGTGCGTGACCGGGCCGCATGGATCATCATCAACCGGCCCAAGGTCTACAACGCCTTCCGTGGCCAGACGCTGGAAGAACTGATTCAAGCGTTCCAGCTCGCCGCGAACGATCGAAAAATTGCGAGCATCGTGCTGACAGGCGCCGGCGAGAAGGCGTTCTGCACCGGCGGGGATCAATCCGCGCATGAAGGGCAATATGACGGCCGCGGCGTCGTCGGACTGCCGATCGACGAACTACAGGGCCTGATCCGCGACGTTCCCAAACCGGTCATTGCCCGGGTCAACGGATTTGCCATCGGCGGCGGCAACGTGCTGGCCACGCTGTGCGATCTGACGATCGCGGCTGATACCGCGCAATTTGGTCAGGTTGGACCGAAGGTCGGTTCGGTCGATGCCGGTTGGGGTACCGCTTTCCTGGCGCGCCATGTCGGCGACAAGAAGGCGCGGGAAATCTGGTTCATCAACGATCGCTATACCGCCGAACAGGCGCGGGAGATGGGCCTCGTCAACAAGGTGGTGCCGGCCGCGGAGCTCGATGCGGCCGTCAAGGACTGGACCGATAAGCTCGCGCAGCGGTCCCCGACCGCGATTGCGCTGGCGAAGCGATCGTTCAACGCCGACTCCGACAACATTCGCGGCATCAGCAATTTCGCCCTGCACGCCGTCAAGATGTTCTACGACACCGCTGAATCAAAAGAAGGCGTCGCGGCCTTCAATGAAAAACGTAACCCGGACTTCCATAAATTCACCGACTGAAGGCGCTGTCCGCGAGGGTACAACATGCTGCTACACCGCGCCGTCTACGACGAAGAACACCAGCAATTCCGCGAAAGCGTACGACGCTTCGCGGCTTTGAGGATCGCGCCGGAATTTCAGCGATGGGAAGACGCCGGCATCATCGACCGTTCACTGTGGACGGCCGGCGGTAATGCCGGACTGCTGTGCCCGCAGGTCCCGGAACCATTCGGCGGTGCGGGTGGAGACTTCAGGCACAATGCCGTCGTGATCGAGGAACTCAGCTATTCCGGTTTTGCCGGTCCCGCCACCGACTTCTCGGTCCACAATGACGTGTGCTGCGGCTATCTGCTCAGCTATGGCAGCGCCGAACAGAAGGCAAAGTGGCTGCCTCGCATGGTCTCCGGGGAAATCGTCTGCGCCATCGCGATGACCGAACCGGGCACCGGCAGTGACCTTCAAGGCATTCGCACCCGCGCGGTTCGCGATGGCGACGATTATGTGATCTCCGGTCAGAAGACCTTCATTTCGAATGGCCAGATGTGCGATCTGGTCATTGTCGTCGTGCGAACCACGCCGGAGGGCGGCTCCAGGGGAATGAGCCTGATCCTGGTCGAGGCCGACCGGCCTGGATTCCGTCGCGGCAAGAATCTTGAAAAACTCGGGCACCTATCGTCCGACACGTCCGAATTGTTCTTCGACGAAATACGGGTCCCCTTCAGCAATTTGCTGGGCGCCGAAGGCGGCGCGATGGGACAACTGATGAGCGAGCTACCGCAGGAGCGATTGACCATCGCGCTGCATTCGATCGCCGCCGCCCAGAAGGCGTTCGATCTCACCAAAGACTACGTGCAGCAGCGCAAGGCCTTCGGCTCACCGATCGGCAGTTTCCAGAACACCCGCTTCAAGCTCGCCGACCTGAAGTCCGACCTCTCGGTGGGCTGGGCCTACGTCGATCAGTGCCTCCGCGAACATCTCAACCACGAGCTCACCACCTACGCGGCGTCGACCGCAAAACTATGGATCACCGAAATGCATGGTCGCCTGGTCGATCAATGCCTGCAGTTTTTCGGTGGCTACGGATTCATGCGCGAATACGAAATCTGCCGCCTCTATGCCGACGCGCGCGTGCTGCGGATCTATGGCGGCACCTCGGAAATCATGCGGGAATTGATTTCCAGAAATCTTTGACGTGAAAATCTTTGACGTCCCCGAAAGCATGATGGGAAGAGGTTAGACCGCCACGATGGCAGCTCTTCTCCCTCGCCCCGCTCTTGCGGGGAGAGGGGCGTAGGCGGCCTGCCGGCCGCCGTCCTTACTAATACAAAAACGCCGATGCGGAGCATCGGCTATGGTGAGGGGCTCTTGCACGACTTCTGACTCGCGGAGAGGCCCCCTCACCCGAAATTCGCTTTGCGAATTTCGACCTCTCCCCGCAAGCGGGGCGAGGTGACAAACTCGCTTGCCGATTCAAACAAAGCTCGTCTCGCTATTAGACCTCAATAACTTTTCGGCAGATCGAGCACCTTCTCGGCAATAAAACTTAGAATGAGCTGCTCGGTGATCGGCGCCAGCCGCGTAATCGAAACTTCGCGGAACAGCCGTTCGACATGGTATTCTTTGGCATAGCCAAAGCCGCCATGCGTCGCGATCGCCTGCCATGCCGCGTCGTGTCCGGCACGGGCGCCGAGAAATTTCGCGCTGTTGGCTTCGGCCCCGCAGGGTTTGCCATGGTCGTAGAGCCAGGCGGCGCGCATCGCCATCTGCCAGGCCGATTCGAGATACATCCAGTTCTCGGCCAAGGGATGCTGGATCCCTTGATTCTGTCCGATCGGCCGATCGAACACGACGCGTTCGCGCGCATATTTCGCCGCGCGGCGAAGCGCGTCCTGGCCTATGCCGATGGCCTCGACCGCGATCAAAATCCGTTCCGGATTGAGGCTGTGCAGGATATAGGAAAAGCCCTTGCCTTCCTCACCGATGCGATCGGATTCCGGAATAAACAACCCGTCGATAAAAATGGAGTTTGAATCGACGGCCTTGCGGCCCATTTTCGCAATGCGATGAACGTCGATCTTGGAACGATCGAGATCGGTGTAAAAGATCGTGATTCCGTCGGTCGGCTTGGCGCAATCCTCGTAGCGGGTGGTCCGCGTCAGCAGCATGATCTTGTTGGCGACCTGCGCCGTCGACGTCCAGACCTTCTGGCCATGCACGACATATCCGCCGGGGACTTTCTGGGCGAAGGTCTTGATGCGCGTCGTATTCAGGCCGGCATCCGGCTCGGTGAAACCGAAGCAGCACTGGTCCTCGCCCGCGACCAGCCGCGGAACCCACCTCGCCTTTTGGTCGGGCGTTCCCTTGACGACGATCGGATGGGGCCCGAACAGATTGATATGGACGGCGGACGCCGAGGACATGCCCCCGCCATGGCTCGCCACTTCATGCATCATGATGGCGGCCTCGGTCACGCCGAGGCCGGCGCCGCCATATTCCTCCGGCATGGTGATACCGAGCCATCCCGCATCCGCCATCGCGCGGTGAAACTCGAACGGGAAAACGCCGTCATCGTCACGCGCCAGCCAATAATCGTCACCGAAACGGCTGACGACCGAACGAACGCCGTCCCGGATCGCGGCATGATCGTCCGGCACGTCGAATTCATTGGCCAGCGCCGAACTCATGGTCAGACGCCCTCCCCGATCGAGGCCAGCGCGCGCTTCGCGGCGATCAGATGCGGCATGTCATACATCTTGCCGTCGATCCCGATGGTTCCGACATCGGGGTCGGCGGCGAAGGCGGCAACCACGCGTCGCGCATGCGCGATATCGGCTTCCGACGGCGTGAAGCATGAATTGATCGTCGCGATCTGATCGGGATGGATCGCGATGCGGCCGACAAACCCATCCCGGCGCGCAATCCGGCAGCTTTCCGCAAGCCCTGCCTGATCCCTGAAGTCGCCATACAAGGTATCAAGCGCGGCTACTCCCGCGGCACCGGCCGCAAACAGGCATTGCGCGCGCGCGACCTGGTACGGGAAGGTCCACTCTCCGTTCGGCTCCTTGTTCGACAGCGCGCCCAACGCCGCGCCAAGATCTTCGGCGCCCCAGGTCATGCCGACCAGACGCCGGCTCGGCGTTGCGTAACTGGAAAACCCGATCATCGCCGCCGGCGTCTCGGTCGCGACCACCAGCAGCTTGACGTGCCCGGGCGTAACGCCCGCCGCAACTTCCAGCGCATCGACATAATTCGAAATCAGCTCGATGTCGGCGACGCCGCTGACTTTCGGGATCAGGATGCCGTCGAGGCCGGGACGAACCACCGCTGCGAGATCCTCGATCGTGAGCCCGCTGCCGAGCGGGTTGACCCGCACCAGGAAAGCCCAGTCGCGCGCGATCTCTGCTCCCAGCAGCTCCTTCACCATGCCGCGAGCCAGCGTCTTGCGCGGCGGCGCGACCGAATCTTCGAGATCAATAATCAGCGCGTCGGCGCCGATACCGGAAGCCTTGGCGAATTTGCGCTCGCTGTCGGCGGGAACGAATAACAGGGATCGTAGCTTCATGCCGGCCGCCGCATCATCAGGCCGGTCCGGCGGCAATAGGCGATCTCCTCGTTGCGCTGGTTGAAGCCACGGTGCTCGAACGTGACGATGCCCTGGGTCGGGCGCGACTTGCTTTCCCGAACCGCCAGGATCTTGGTTTCCGCCCGCAACGTATCGCCGGCAAATACCGGGCGCGGAAACTTGGTGTCTTCCATGCCGAGGTTTCCGACCGTCGTTCCAAGCGTGGTATCCTGAACCGACAGGCCGATGATCAGACCAAGGGTGAAGATCGAATTCATCAGCGGCTTGCCGAATTCGGTCGATTTTGCGTATTCGTGGTCGATATGCACGGCGGCCGGATTATAGGTCAGCGCCGAAAACAGGATGTTGTCCATATCGGTGACCGTGCGCCTGATCTCATGGACGAAGGTCTGTCCGACCGAAAACTGTTCGAAATAAAGTCCTGCCATTTGGAGTTTCCCCGTTCGAGTTTCTTGGCATCCGTTCGATGACGCGAGCGTATCTCACATAACCTCAAGTCACATAACCTCAAGATTTGGGATATGCTACACCTTCTTCAGTGCGTCAGGCTGCTTCGAACGGTGAAAACCCTCAAAGGGAACGCTGCGCGCATGCGGTTGCAGCTTCCAGGTATTGCGTGCGTTCGGCGTTCCGCCGTCGACCCGGATGCATGATCCCGTGATGTAGGCGGCCGCCGGCGACAATAAAAACAGGATGGCCGCGGAAATCTCGGCCTCGGTCCCGAAGCGCTGCAACGGCACGCCGGCGGTGAAATCATGCAGCTTCTTCTGCATCTCCGGCGTGTAGGTGTCGAACCCGCTGGAAACGATGCCGCCGGGGGCCACGGTGTTGACGCGCACGCCCGAGGCGGACCATTCGCACGCCGCGGTCTCGGTCAGGGTCAGCATGCCGCCGCGGGCTGCCGCGGAATGAGCAAATTCGGGCCAGCCGTGCCAGATATCCGCGATGATGTTCACGATCGCGCCGCCATTGGCTTCCATCCAGCGGTTATAGACCTCGCGCATGAAAATGAACCCGCCGGTGAGGTTGCTGCGCACGACTGCCTCAAAACCTTTGGTCGAGATAGTTTTCATCGGCGTCCGGTATTGACCGCCCGCGTTGTTCACGAGGCCGTCGATGCGGCCGTAGCGGGTCAGCACCGCGTCGACGGTGGCGATGACCATCGCCTCATCGCGGATATCGCATATCCGGCTCATGACCTCGCCGCCGTCTTGTTCGATTTCCGACCTGACATCGGCGAGCTTCTCAGGCGTTCTGCCGACGATGACGACATTGGCGCCGAGCGCCGCGAGCTCGTGGGCGGTGCAGCGGCCGATGCCACTGCCGCCGCCGGTGACGATGATGGTCTGCTCCTTGAAAAGCCCGGGTCTGAAAACCGATTGATATGGCATCGCGGATCTCCGCCCTGGTAGCTTTGTCTCGTAGCCGCCTGCGGCCCATGGCTCCGGGCACATCGGCAGTGGACTACGGCGTTTGCGATACTGTACACTAGATTACGATATCTTCAACCGGAGAACAAAGTCATGGACCCGCTCAAGACGATCACGGTCGAGGCCCAGGACTCTACCGAAATCCTGTCATTGAACCGCCCCGATGCGCTCAATGCGGTGACGCCGGAGATGATCGACGAACTCACGGCCTATTTTTCCGGGCTTGGGGATCGCCTGGCGACGCGCGTGATCATTTTGCGCGGCAATGGCTGGGCCTTCTGCGCCGGAGCCGAACTCGGCTCCGAGGCCTTTTCGGCACCCGGCAGCGGCCGGGCGCAGCGGCAGCTCAGAATACAGCAGCGGTACTCGCAGCTGATCCGCCTGATGCGAAGCTGCCCGCAGCCGATCATCGGCCTGGTTCACGGGGCCGCCTGCGGGGCCGGTTTTTCATTGCTGCTGGCCTGCGATGTACGGTTCGCCACGCCCGAGGCGCGGATGAATGCGGCCTATATCCGCGTCGGTGTCGGCGGCTGCGACATGGGATCCGGATATCTCTTGCCGCGGCTGATCGGGCTCTCGGTGGCCTCCGAATTGTTGCTGACCGGGCGCTTTCTCGGAGCCGAGCGCGCCAAGGCGGTGGGACTGGTTAGCGACATCGTTGCGGCCGAGCGTTTGCTCGAGACCGGTCTGGAATTTGCCGCCGAGATGGCGCGTGCTTCGCCGATGGGGCTGCGGCTGACCAAGCAATCGCTCAATGCCCTGATTGATGCGCCAGGTCTCGATGCCGCCCTGATGATCGAAGACCGGCAGCAGGTCATTCTACTTGAGACCCAGGACCATCAGGAAGCCGTCGCCGCGTTTCGGCAGCGGCGCGATCCGTTCTATTCGGATCAATAGCGCATGATCCGCTGCTATCTCCCGGCATCGCCAAAAGCTGCGGCCAATTCCTTCAGCTTGAACTTCTGGATCTTGCCGCTCGCGGTGCGCGGCAGATCCCTCACCAGCTCGACGCGCTCCGGCCAGAACTGCTTAGCCATCCTGCATTCGGCGAGATAGGCCTGCATCGACGGCAGATCGAATGTGCAATCCGTCCGCGGCACGATGAAAGCGCAACCTCGTTCGCCGAGGCGCGCATCCGGATAACCGACGACCGCCACCGCGGCCACGGAAGGATGCTTGTAGAGCAGATTTTCGATCTCGACCACCGGGACATTTTCGCCGCCGCGGATCAGCACGTCCTTTACCCGTCCCGAAATGCGGATATAGCCTTCGTCGTCCATGTAGGCGAGGTCGCCGGAGTCGAACCACCCGTCGGCATCGAATGTCAACAATTCCGGCCTTTTGAAATACTCCTTGAACATCTGGCAGCCGCGAACCAGGAGACGTCCCGGCTGACCGGCCGGCAGCGATTGGCCATCGGAATCGACAATGCGCACCTCCATGCCTGCGAGCGAGCGTCCGTCGGTGGTCGGCGATTTGTCGGCCGCCCGCGATGGCTCGGTGAGGGTCGCCGACAACGCCTCCGTCATCCCCCACAACGAACAGACCTTGATGCCGAGGTCGCTGGCGGCGCGATCGATCAGCACGGACGGAATAGGCGCACCGCCGCACAGAAAGGAGCGCAGGCTGGCCGGGCGCGGCGCACCGGCCTTCACCACGTCGCAGATGTCGTTGAGGAAAGGCGTCGAAGCCGCCGTATACGTGACGCCTTCGCGCGCGATCAGGGACACGCCGTGTTTAGGTTCCCAGACGTCCTGCAGAACCATCGTGCCGCCGAGATAGACCGACAACAGCACGATGGCGGCAAATCCCGTCATATGGCCGACCGGCGAGGCCACCAGCAAGACGTCGCTCGCATCGAGGCCGAACCTTCCCGCCAGCGCCTTGTTGCATCCGACCAGCGAATTCGAGGTGTGAACGACGCCCTTGGGCTCGCCGGTGGTGCCGGACGTGAACATCAGCACCGCCATGTCATCGGGGCGCAGGCCCGGAGCTTTTTGCGGCGGTTCGCGGCGCGGTTCTTTGGCGGGCTCGGCAAGCAGCGCCTGTTCGAAGCCGGCTTCGCCGACACCATCGACCACAATCACATGCTTGAGGTGCGGCAGATCACCCCGCATGCCCTCGGCCATCGCGGCATAGTCGAATCCGCGATACAGCTTTGGGATGATGAAGACCTTGGCTTGGCAGAAATTCAGGATGTACAGCAGTTCCCGTTCCCGCAGGATCGGCATCACCGGATTGAGAACGGCGCCGATCTTGCTGCAGGCAAACGTCGTGACGACAAACTCCCACCAATTGGGCAATTGAACCGTCACTACGTCGCCTGGGCCAACCCCCAGCAGGCGCAACGCGCTGGCGGCCCTGTCAACCAGCGCTTCCAGCTCGCGGTAGGTGAAACGGCGAGCCCGGTCGTGGTCGGCCCGGTCCGCCACGATGGCGACCTTCTCCGGGCTCGTTGCCGCGGCCTCGGTCAGAAGCTGGTCGATCGTCTTGTCCAGCCAGTATCCGGCACGCCGGTAGCCTTCGTGAGACAATTCCCGCTGCGCGGTTGCCATGACCATCCATCCCTCCCCGGCTTCGTACTTTCGGTATTGCCTCCGAATGATCGTACGCACGTGTACTGTATATCACCTCACTATCTCTGCCAACGCCAAAATGCAGCCCTTTGGCGTTGGCAGCCGATGGTCAGCTTCGCCCGATCTGGCTTCAGACCGCCGCGACGGGGCCCACGATCCGGTCCGCGAAGGCCTGAAAGTTCGCGATCACCTCCGGCCTGTTGGTCTCGTTGAGCACCTCATGGCGCGCCCCTCCATAGACGTGCCACGACACGTCGGTCAGGCCCGCCTCACGATAGCGATCGATCAACGGCTGGAACCAGGTCAGGTTGGCATTCACCGGATCACGATCGCCTGCGAACAGGAACACCGGCAGATCCCGCCGGATCTTGCCGATCGCCGATGCGTCCGCGAGCCGCGGCGCGACCGAGAACAGCGATCCGTAGGATTCGGCGTTCACGTTAAATCCGCACAGCGGATCGGCCATGTAGGCGTCAACGGCAGCTGGATCGCGGCTCAGCCAGTCGAACGGCGTTCGCGCAGGATTAAAGGCCGCGTTGAGGTCCTCGAGTTGCCAGCGCCCCGACATCGCCGCGGCTCCCAATAGATCGAGCGCCGCCGACCCGGAAAGCGCAACGCCATCCAGCAATTCGCTGTGATCGAGCACATAGAGCTGCGCGGCAAACGATCCCATGCTGTGGCCCAGTAGCACGAGCTTCTTGCCGCTTTCGGCCTTCCGCGCCATCCGCGTGACGACAGTCATATCGTCGACCAACGACGGAAAGCCGCCCGGACCGAAGTCACCTAGCGCTTTGGCGTTCGCAGCCAGTTCGCCATGGCCGCGGTGGTCGTTGGCGTAAACCACATAACCCGCGTTGACGAGAGCGTGTGCGATCGGACGATATCGCAACGCATGCTCGCCCATGCCGTGGGCGATCTGGACCACGCCGCGGACCTGCCCCTCGCCTTTCCACGAATACACCCTGATCGCGTTGCCATCCGCGCCTGTGATGGATTGCGTCGCTTCCTCGATCTTCATGAATGCTTGTCCTCCCGTGTGATTGAAATTTGGCTTTTCTTGCTGGTAACAATTTTGGCCGCTGCAGTTGCTATTTCCCGACAAATCGTGGTTTGCGCTTTTGTTTAAACGCGGCCACGCCCTCCTTGGCATCGACCGTGCGCGAGATCGCAGCCAACGTTTGCGCCTCGTCTTCCAACTGGCTTTCCAGCGAACGATGCGGAGATTGCAGGAATAGCCGCTTGATCGCGCCCAACGCTTCGGTCGGCCCCGACGCCCATTCCCGCGCGATCCGCTCCGCCTCCGGCCCGACCGCCTCGTCGTTGACGACAAGGTCGACCAGACCGGCCGACAGCGCCGCATCCGCATCCAGGGTCTCGGCCAGCAGGAAAAACCGGCGCGCGCGGGCCGGTCCCATGCGCCGCGTCAGGGTCGTCGTCGAGCCGCTGTCGGGACTGAATCCAATTTTGGCAAACGCTGAAGCAATCCGCGCTGACTTGCCGATCACCACGAGATCGGCGGCCGCCATCAACGAGACGCTTCCGCCGGCGACATTGCCTTGCACCGCGACCGCGACGGGGGCGCGCATCCGGATCATTCGGGTGATCCCGGCGTGCAGATCCGCCGTCCATGACTTGATGGTGGCGGGAAGTGCGGCGCCTCGCTCCGCCAGCGCGTTGAGGTCGCCGCCGACACTGAACAATTTGCCGCGCGCCGAAATCAGCAGCGCCCGGACATCGTCACGCTCGCTCAGTTCGGCCATCGCAAGGTTGAACTCGCGGCAAAACGCGCCATCGATCGGGTTGCCTCGGCTCGGCTGATTGAGCACGAGATGAGCGAGGCCGTCGGCGATCTCGCATTCGAAACTTGTCGTCGGGTTCGCGAGGTTCATTCAGGCAGACCTTCCCTGTTTTTCCTTGCGCGTCGAGGCCTGGATCGCTTCGCGGGCGCGCTGCCAGTCGTCCGCCGAGAGTTTTGAAAGTCCGGCAAAGGTGCTGGGCGCCGCCAAATGATGTCCGCCATCGATGCTGATGGTGTCGCCGGTAATGTAACTGCACCCATCCGACATTAGAAAGATCACAAGGTTTCGCAGTTCATCCATCTTGCCGAACCGGCGCAGCGGCACCTCGCCGGCCTGGGTCGCGCCCACGCCGGTCTCCGCCAGCGGATTGAGCTTGTCCCAGGCGTTTTCCGTCGGGAATGGACCGGGCGCAATCGCATTGACGCGAATTCCCTTCGGGCCCCATTCGACCGCCAGTGACATCGTCATGGCATGAACGGCGGCCTTGGCCATCGCGGCGGGGACGACGTAGGCCGATCCGGTCCAGACCCAGGTCACCAGATTGCTGATGATCACGCCGGGCTGGTTTGCGGCGATCCAGCGCTTGCCGCAGGCTTGGGCTGCATAAAACGAGCCGTCCATGATGGTGGAGCGGATCGCCTCATAGCCGCGCGGCGACAGCGTTTCCGTCGGCGCCAGGAAATTCGCACCCGCATTGTTCATCAGACCGGTCAGCGGCCCCGAACGCCAGATCTCCGCAACCGCCTTTTCGATGCTATCGGGATCGCGCACATTGGCGACCAACGTGTCGGCCTGTCCGCCGGACCGCGCCCTGATCTCGCTCGCGGCCTGATCCAGCACTTCCTGGCGGCGGCCGCAGATAAAAACATGGGCGCCGTGCGCCGCGAATCCCACCGACATTTCCTTGCCGAGGCCGGTCCCGCCGCCGGTGACAAGAATTCGTTTTCCCCTGAGGACGTCGCTGGCGAACATGGTTCTGCACGTCCTTTTGTCCCGCGCGCAAGGCCACGGTGAAGCAATCCGAAATTAATACACTAATGTACTTGATCTGTAAATCCGGCCCCGAGATTTTTGACCGGGTGCCGCTGGTCCGTCGCTTTGCGCAAAACCGGCTGTAATTGAGCTACTTCCGGCCGGACAGAACGGATGCAAGCGGGGCTTCGGGGCGATATATTTCGGGCGGCTTCGAACAAGTTCGCTGGTGTATGGTATTGTCTGTCGATTCTACCGGTTCGCGCCCCCCAATTCGCGGCGTTGCGGCCGGCATAAGGAAACATTCGCCATGGACCGCCCCGAATGGGATCTTCGCCTCGGATATCTGATCCATGACGTCTCGCGGCTGCGGCGAATGATGTTCGACCGGGAGCTGGCGCCACTGGGAATCACGCGATCGCAGTGGTGGGTGCTAGCGTTCATCTCGCGCAAGGACGGGCTGCCGCAAACGCAACTCGCCAACGAACTCGACGTCGGCAAGGTCGCGGTCGGCGCGCTGATCAACCGCCTCGAGCAGTCGGGCTTCGTGCTTCGGCAGGCCGACCCGGTCGACGGCCGGATCAAGCGGGTCTATGTGACCAAGCAGGCACGGAGTTTTCTCGCCAAGCTCCGCAAGGAGACCGACAAGTTCAATGCCAGGATCGTTGACGGCATCGATCGAACCAACCTCGAAGCAACGTCGGACGCCCTGCTTGCGATGAAGCGCAACCTGCTTGCGATGTCCGAGGGTGAGGCGCCGCTGCAAATGGCCGACGAGGACAATCCGGCGAAAAAACCCAACGCCCGCAAACGAAAGAAGGCGGCCTGAAACGTTCTCCGCCGATCAGACGGCGGTGATGCCGCCGTCAACCGCCAATATCTGACCGGTAATGTGCTTGCCGGCATCGCTTGCGAACAGCACCACGGCGCCCTTCAGATCGTCCTCATCGCCGATCCGGCGCAGCGGCACATTGGCGGTCATCTTCTCAAGTCCAACCGTCTTGATGGTTCCCGCGGTCATTTTCGACGGAAAGAAACCGGGCGCCAGGGCATTGACCGTGATCCCATACTGTCCCCATCCACCGGCCAGCGCCCGGGTGAAGTTCACCACCGCGCCCTTGCTGGTGTTGTAGGCGATGGTCTGGGTTTCGCCGACGTGGCCGCGCAAGCCCGCAATCGACGCCATGTTGATGATACGTCCGTAGTTGCGGGGGATCATCGATCGCTTGGCGATCTGCTGGCTCAACAGGAACAGCGAACGAATGTTGAGGTTCATCACCTTGTCCCACGCCTCCACCGGATGATCCTCGGTGGCAGCTCCCCAACTGGCGCCGGCGTTGTTGATCAGAATGTCGATATGTCCGAATCTCGCCAGCGTTTCATCGACCAGGCGCGAGATATCCGCGCCCCTGGAATTATCGGCCGCAACCGTTTCGGCCCGGTAGCCGAGCTTCGAAAGATGCGCCCGCGCCTCCTCGAGATCGGCGGCCTTTCGCGACGAAAGCATCAACTCGGCGCCCTGCTCGCCCAGCGCCTCGGCGATCTGCAGACCCAATCCGCGCGAGCCGCCGGTCACCAGCGCGACCTTGCCGGTGAGGTCAAACGCCTTTTTTACGCTACCCATCCGCATTCCCTCCGCTTGAAATTTGTACGACCGACACCACCGTTCAGTGTCCCCTGAAATTCGCAGCCCGGCGCTCGACAAAGGATTGGATGCCCTCGACCATGTCCTGGCTGCTGAACACCCGATCCCTGATTTTCGGGATGTAATCGATCGCGAGGCGTTCGGCGGCTTCGATGTATTTCAGCGCCGCCTCCTTGGTCACCTGGATTCCGATTGGCGCGTTCTTGGCGATGGTCTCCGCGATCTCCATCGCACGCGCGATCTGCTTGCCGGGTTCGACGACCTCCTGCACGAACCCGATCTTGTAGGCGCGTGCAGCATCGAATTCGTCGCACAGCAGCAGATGATACATCGCGTCGCCCCATCCGGCGCGCGTGAGATAGCGGAAATGGGCGCCACCCAGCGGCGCGATGCCACGCTTGGCTTCCATCTGGCAGAAGCGGCTGTCGGACGCGGCAACCACGATATCGCCGGCCAGCATCATCTCGATGCCGATGGTGTAGACGATGCCCTGCACCGCGGTCACGATCGGCTTTCGGCACCGTCCCTTGAGCGCGAATGCGTCGATATTGTCGGGCGGGCTCTCGACCTTCTCCGCCTTCGGACCGAAGAACCTGGGCATGTCGAGGCCGGCCGTGAAATCGGCCCCCTCGGCGCATACCACGCCCACCCAAAAATTCTCGTTGCGGTCGAGTTCGGTGATGGCATCGGAGATCTGCGCCATCATCTGCGGCGTGAAGGAGTTCTTCTTGGCGGGATTGTCGATGATGATCTTGAAGATGCGCCCGTGGACTTCGGTTCTGATCTGTCCTGGTTGAGCCTTCTGGTCACTCATCGCTATCCTCCGCTCGGCGCGCCGGCTCTGATCCGGCCGATGCGGCTAGATGACAGGCGCCGCGCGCGGGCGGCCACAACATTCTTGTACCGCTGCTATTCAAATATGAATTTTGCTGCAGCGCCGTATCACGCTACGTTGCCGGTGGGCACGCGCGTTTCCTAGAGCCTTGTCCGTTCCAATGGAATCGGAACGGGGCTCTAGTTTCTGTTTTGACGCGTTTTCTTCACGCGAACCGGTGCCCACTTCGCTCGAAAACGCTTTAGGGGTAAAACCACATGGGGCATTCTCAGGCCGAGAAGGCAAAAAGCTATCAACGGATCCTGGACGCCGCGGCCTTGCAGCTCCGGCAGGCCGGGCTGGCGGGCGTTGGCATCGGAGACCTGATGAAGTCCGTCAAACTGACCCATGGCGGATTCTACGGACATTTCGCGTCGCGCGACGATTTGATCGCCGAGGCGCTCGACAAGGCGCTAGTCGACGGCGAAGCATCTTCGCTCCGCGCCGGCAGCGCAAAGGGCGCGCGCACCCTGAAATCCTTCCTGAACAGCTACCTCAGCAAGGCGCACCGGGATAATCCCGGCGCGGGTTGTGCGGTTTCGGCGCTGGCGGGCGACGTCGCGCGCGCCGACCAGCGCAGCCGCGAGATCATGACTAAGCATGTCGCCCACTATTTCGACACGATCGGCGATCTCGTCGGTGATGAGGACGCCACCGGGTTCGCGATGTCGGTGATGTGCACGATCGTCGGGGCGCTCACGCTATCGCGCGTGATGAGTGACGAGGAGATGTCCAGCAAGGTCCTGCTGGCCGCACGAAAGGCCATCCTGGAACACGCGGCCATGCGCGCATCGTTCTGAGATGCCGTGAAGCAATCACCGCCGTCATCCCCGCGCGCAGCAGCTCCACCGTCATCCTGAGGTGCGCGCCTCGAAGGATGGTGTTCAGCGTCGTGCTTGCGAGCATCCTTCGAGGCTCGCCGAAGACGGCGAGCACCTCAGGATGACGGCGGTGATTGCTTCACAGGCCCTTCACCGCACTTCAGGCGATACGCCGCAGGGGTTTTGCCAACTGCTGCCCCGCGAGCCATGCCCGCGAGTCCGTCAGTTCGCTTTCCAGAAAGCGGCGCACCTGCCGCGTCAGCGGTCTTAGATCGCTCTCGCGCCGACGCAGCAGCCAGACCTCCATCGACGCGGACTGCTGCGGCAGCGCGCGAACCAGCCCTTCCGCCAACGCGAACGGCACCGCCAGGAACGCAAGGCCAAGGCCTGCGGCCGCGGCAGCGAAGTGATTGGCGATCGGCATCACCCGCAAGGCCCCTCTGGCGTCGCCCGCGGCCTTGAACCGGGTGAGCAGTTCCATCTGGCCTGCCCGTTCACCGTGAAGTCCGGCAAAGTCGGCCGAGTTTCCGATGATGTCGTGGCCGGCCAGTTCCGCCAGCGACCGTGGCGCGGGATGCTCGGCGAGATAGGCCGCGGACGCGAACAGGCCGAAGGCGACCGTGGCGATCCTTTTTCCGATCAGCTCATCGTCGCCCGGATGGCCCAACCGAATGACGAAATCGAGATCGCTCGAAGCCAGGTTCTGCTGTCGGACGGTGGAATTTATCTCAAGCCGGAGTTCGCTGTTGAGCGCGCGCAATTTCCTGACGCGCGGCAGCAGCCAATGCTTGGTAAAACCTTCCGTCGCCGATATCTTGACTTCGGACGATCGATCGCCAACGCGACGTGAAAGCTCGCGATGGAATGTTTCGAACGACCGCACCATGCCTTCGGCGGATCCGCGCAGCGCCTCGCCTTCCTGCGTCAGCTTGACACCCGAGGATATCCGGAAAAACAGCGGAGCGCCGACATATCGTTCCAACTCCTTCAGTCGCCGGCTCAGCGTCGGCTGGCTCATGCCGAGTTCGCGAGCCGCGCGGTTCACGCTGCCGGTTCCAGCCACCGCAAAGAACAATCTGAAGAGGTCCCAGTTGGCCTCGGTCATGCGACCCGTGCGGGACGACACCGCGGGGCCGGGTTGCTCGGCGCTTGGCACAGACGGGTTGGCCGGAAACACCGCGTCGGCACTGCCCGCACTCGGCTTCGCGGTCCAAAGCTCGGCCATTTTCTAACCTTCAGCCGCTATCTGCATGACGATCGTCATGCTATCATCAGCATGACGATTATCATCCAGAACGTCAAGCCGGGTTTGATGGCGCGGCCGAAATTCCAGGGCGCAGGGGGCACGGCTCGGAATCCACGTGGCACAGGGGCAACGCCTGATACGCCGCCCCTGTGCGATGGTCTCAGCGCGGGTGAAACACCAGCGTGCGCAGTTCGATGCTTTCGCGCGGCGCCGCGTTGGCAGGCGTTGTCGGATCGACAAAGGCCGTGTGCGGCGCAAAGCGAGCGCGGCCGTCGGTCTGGGAGTCGAAGCACTTCAGCAGCAGGATTTCGTCGGCCGTCATTTCCGGCACGTAGAACCAGCGATGTTCGGGGCTGTACTTGACGGAATAGGTTTCGCCGACGCGGTTGGGATAAACCAGGTCGGAGCCAACCAGTTCATCGAACTTGACGGTTTGGGCGTCGCAGACCGCCAGCGGCGCATCCTGTAGCGGACCGCGGATCGGACGCCAGAGGTTGATGATCTGGACCCGGCCCTTCAGCAACTCGTCGGCTTCGTCGGGAATGAGATCGCGAACGCGTTGCGGCCCGGATTTCGCGGTGTGATCGACATGCACGCGCCAGGCCGGCTGGCGCGGGCCGCCGCCTCGATCGGCCGCGCCGGCGACGCGCTTGCGCACGGTATGGTCGAAGATGAACACCCGGCTGGCGCCGGTCGCCTCCTTGATCAGTCGTTCCGCCTCGGGATAGTAGGTGCTTTTCACCTCGTCGTCGTTGTAAAAATCCTTAACCGCGCTGCGCTGCCGGACCAGTGCGAACCCCTCGCGGTCGAGCGAGATCGAATCGACGATCGCACGCGCATCGTAGATCGGAAGTGCATGTGGCTCCGGCACGGTGTTGGACTGGGGCTCGCCGGGCGGCGGCGCGAAGGTGAAGGTGCGCGGCCTGGATTTGGTCGGTGCGAGATAGTTGAGCTCGGCGGTCACGAATGACAATGCCTCTATCTTCTGGTTTTGCAGTCCCATGTTGTTCTTCTCCTGATTTCCTATGTTCAGCTCTCGATTCTAGAACGGCTCCTTGAACGGCCGGAGGTCGAGTTCGTGCGTCCATGCGGACGAATGCTGCCGATGCAGATGCCAATAGGCGTCAGCGATCGCATCGATGTTGAGTAACCCGTCCGCGCCGCGCTCGATCCTGCGCTGCGGCGCCGCGGTATTGAGCTTGTCGCCATCGATACCGCCATCGATCACGATGTGAGCGACATGAACGCCCAGCGGTCCGAATTCCCGCGCCATCGATTGCGCGAGGGAGCGTAGACCTGCCTTGGCGGACGCGAACGCGGTAAACGGTGGCCGGCCTCGCAGGCTTGCGGTCGCACCGGTGAAAATGATCGTGCCCTTGCCCCGCGGCGCCAACCGCCGGGCGGCTTCCCGTCCCACCAAAAACCCGCCAAGCGTCGCGACGCGCCAGGTCTGTTCGAAGAACTCCACCGGCATGGTCCGAAAATCATGCGGGGCGTTGTTGCCCGCATTGAACACCGCCAGGTCGAGGCGCCCGGCCCCATTGGCTTCGGCGCGATCGAACAACGCAGCGACGTCCGATTCGACCGTGACATCGGCCTTGAATGGCTCCGCGCTGCCGCCTTCGGAGACGATGGTACGAACCGTCTGCGCGAGCTTTGCCTCGGTGCGCCCGGACACCAGCACATGATAGCCCTCACGGGCAAAACGGCGCGCCAGCGCCGCACCAAGACCTTGTTCCGAGCCGACCCCCGCGACAATAGCGGTAGCTTGACGTGCTGCCATTCCGGACACCCTGCTCGCCGAAATTCATTCGCCGGCAAGCTTGATCTCTCAAGTTGGATGGCCTCGTCGATGTGGCCAATGGGGCGTCGAAAATAAGATCGCTTGTATGCAAAACGCCAGCAATTGAGAAAAATCCTTCCAATCCGCTTGCCAACGGCGTGACGTTCTCATCGCGTCAGTTGGATCATCCGGAGGTGAGCGACGCGCATAACGACGTCGTGTCCGCAATTGCCGAGGAGTTGAGGGATGTCGCGTGGGTGACGCGATGGAGGTTTCGACTTTCAACACGCACCCACGCGACGTCAGATCAGTTCCGGGACGCCGGCTGGCGTGCTGGTTCGCCGGCCGGGCAACCCAGAACTTGTCCTCCCTCCAGGAGGAAGTTCAGCGACCAGAGCTTCCGTGATTGCGGTGTCGCAGGCATCGTTAGTCTTGCGATGAGCGAGCGCCGCGACCCGTTCACGGATGGTCACCCGAAAAAACTAAGACGCAGAACTTTTCGTGTCCATGTCAAATTGCGCGCCGCCGATAGACGATTGCTGTCACACGACGGCATCTTTCGAGAGACTTCGACCTGATCCTTCTCCCCTCTCCCCTTGTGGGCGCGAGACGAGCGAAGCTCGCTCTTGGGTGGCTCGCATCGAAGATGTGGGGCGGGTGAGGGTTGCGGCCTCTCGTTGTGTTGCGACCCCTCATCCGCCTTCGCTTCGCGAAGGTACCTTCTCCCACAAGGGGAGAAGGAAAAAAGGATGCATCGCATCAGCAAATAAAACTTGACAGCATTTCACTGATTTGCCCGTCGTGCCAATGTGTCGCAGTCGACCACTGTTGATCTCGAAGGCAAATCACCTTCACTTCTATCGCCATCCCGTGCCCACCAAGAGGGGCGTATCGCGATCGTCACGGACGTTGGGCGCGGGGAGCGATGGACGCGAAAGCTGCGACTGACGAGCGTGGCGCAAGCGGACGGCAAAGTCGTGTGGTCCTGACGCCCCAGTGGTTGGTGTCAAGTTCTTGAGAGGCTCACGCTTCTTGGGGATGACGGTGACAAACAAGCCAGGTCTCGCCGGGGAGAGCACGATATAAGCTGTAAAACCATTGCGCGGGGAAGGCCGGAGTGTTTCCGCTGAACCTGTATGCTCGTGTGCGTTTTTGTTTGCTACTTTGGCACACGAGACCGCGGGTGCAGCGCGCACCCGGTCTTCCCTGCGCCCTCTTCTTCTGAGGGTCGCCTGCGCCCTCTTCTTTTTTGGGGGCAAACGAATTTTGCAAAACTCGGGCGAATGCCGTCACGAGAACGCGGAGTTATGTTCGTGACCGTAGCCCGGATGAGCTCTTGCGATATCCGGGTCTTCGCCGCGTTCCCGCATATCGCGGAGCCTGTCATCGGGCGCGCATTCGCGCGACCCGTTGGCTCATGCGGGCTACAGGCTGTTTGAAATTTTGAATCAGCTACGAAAAGGCCCTAGCCCACGATGCTGAGATCGGCGCCGTGCAGGCATTTCGGGTCGAATGCGCCCGGCGTCGAACCGCGCAGATCGAGCGACAACACGCCCTCACCGCGCGCCGCGAGATGGCGGCGGGCGACGTCGTTATCCGGTCCGATCAGTTCGAACACGGTCCCCTTGAGGTCTATCCGAGGAATTCCATTGAAGACGCTGACGGCTTCGGGACCCGCCAATGCCTTAAAACGCGCGATGCTCACGGCGAGGTCCGCGACCACAATCCGCACGGTCGAAATTCCCGTGATCCCGTTGGCGTGCCGGCGAATAGCTCCCTCGGGAACACGCAATTCGCGCGGCGTGACATCGCCGCACCAGAACGGCAGGTCGGTTGTCGCGGGGCGCACGATTTGCCAGTCGAGCCGCACGCCATCCAGCCGCAGCCGGCCGCCCGGCATCGGTCCCTCGACGTCCAGGCCACGGGCCCGCGCGGCCTCGACATCACGTTCGGTATTTTCCGGCAACACCGCGAAATCCACGATGCCCTCGCCGGCGGCCGTCAGAACCTGCCACCATCGATTGTCCGGCGCGGCTTGCCGATAGGCGATGATCTCGAAATAGGCGCCATCCGCCAACACCACGAGCGCATTGTGCGACACCCCGCCATGATGCACGCCGCCGGGATAGACCGTGAACCCGAGCGATTGATAGTCGGCGACGGCGCGGTCGAGATCGCCGACGGCGATCACGACATGATCAAGGGCGAAAGCCATGTTTTGCATTCCTGATGGCGAGGAGCCGTTCGATAGACTGGCCGTGCCTCTGTGTCTACTCCACCTTCAGGCGACCTTGCTGTCATCCTTGATCGAGGATTTGTAACGCTGCAGGGCAACCGCCTCGTCTCCGGACACGATCAAATCCTCCAACACCTTCGACAGGAACCGAAAGTCATCCTTGCTCAGCAAACCAAATTCAACGTCGTTGATCTCGCGCTGGTACGGCGCCAGCTTGCGCAGCAGCGATTTTCCCTTTTCCGTCGTCAACAGGGAAATACGCCTCCGGTCGACACTGTCCTGAGTCTTTTCGACCAGGCCGAGCGCCTGCAATTTGCTGGTGACGGTGGTGATGAATGCGCCGCTCATGTGCAGATGGTCGGCAACCGTCTTGACGTTCACGTCACCATCGAGCGCGAGATGACCGATCGAAATCAGGGTCGTGTACTCGATTCCCGCCAGCCCGATCTGGCGGGCGTGGCCATCGCGGATGGCTTCGTGCCTCGCCATGAAGGCGAAGATATTATGCACGAGCCGGCGGAAATCGCGATCGGTGCCGTCATTGAGCAGTTCGGGTCGGGTCACGGTCGGCGGCAATGCCCCCTTCGACTTCGCGGCATCGCCGCGGCGGGGAAGCTGGTTACGTCCCGATTTTGGTTTCTCACGCGCCAAAATGCTTCTCCAGGATTGAGGTGGCCCATCGAGAGATCAACTGATGACAGGCAATGCGTCGATGTCATAAGCGTGCCGCAACATGCGCCCCAGCACGGGATCTTCGAGCTCCAGTTCAAAGCGGCTCGCAGGCCGGATTCCACCGATCGCGGCGAGCGTTCCACAATACATCACGCTATCAGTCTTCAGGCTGGAGCCATAACGCGCGATCAGGTCGGCGGGCGGGCGCATCCCCGACAGCGTGCCATCCTGATAGGCCACACGCTTGCCATCGATCGTTGCGAACGATCTGAGCTGGAGACGATCCCAATGGCCGGCAATATCTTCCAGCGCCCAGAGATCGCTGCCGATCGGCTTGGCACAAAGCTGCTTCGAAAGCGCGATCCCCTGCGTCTCGGCCTTGCGGTCGGTGTGGTCCGAGCCGACGGCCAGGCACAGGCGATCGCCGAGCGCCACGATGACCGGTTCGACCTCGCCCGACGTATCCGGCCCGAGAACTTCGACCACCGGCGCCTGGGTAAGATTGAGCAGGCTGTTGCGATAGAACACCGGAACGGACGACGGACGCGGCACGCCGATCGCGGCCAATTCCTCGATATGATGGCGCAGCGCCGCCTCGTCGCGGCCAGTCCAGCCGGCGACGACCAGTGCCGACGGCTGCAACGAGACCGGCTGTACCGCTTGCCGGGTATGAAGATCGAAATTCAGCATAAGACCTGACGTCCCTTTCGCAAAAAAGACTTTGAAAACTAGCTAAGTTATACCGTATATTCGATTGCCACAGCGGAGACCAGTATGAATTCCCGCGAATTTCGCCATGCTCTCGGGCAATTTCCGACCGGCGTTGTCATAGCGACCGCGCGCAGCGCGGGCCGGCTGATGGGGATGACCCTGAGTTCGTTCAACTCGGTGTCGCTCGAGCTTCCTTTGGTCCTGTTCAGCGTGCTGCGTCAAGCCCGCGGCTTTGCCGAATGGCAGGCGGTCGACCGCTACGCCATCAATGTGCTCACCGAAGACCAGGAAAAGCTGTCGAACCAATTCGCCGGCGCCGGCGGCGACAAATGGGACGGCATTGCCCCGGGGAACGGCGATAGCGGCGTGCCCACGCTGCCGAACGCCGCCGTCGTGTTCGAATGCCAGGCGCATGCGCAGTTCGACGGTGGCGACCACGTCATCTTCGTCGGACGCGTGACTGCGATGCACCAGCATGCCTTCAATCGCGGCCGGCCACTGGTATTTTTCGCCGGGCGCTACCGCCAACTCGCCGACCCCGCCGGCGCGCATTCGCCGCCACCCGAAGCCATGCTTCTGCACGGCTGGTGACCTCCAGGATACGCAACCCAAGCCGCACGATTAGATAGCAAAAGGACAATAAGCCGATGGGCGTCAACAAGGAACACAAGGAATTTCACGCGGTCGATTTCGCGTCCGGTTGGGAAACTCCGGCCGGATACCCCGCCGGCATCCAGCAAAAAATCCTTTCCGGCGCGCTCGACGAAACCAACAGACGCGGCTCGCGATCGCGGCTGCTTCGTTTTGCGCCGGGCGTCTACACCACCAGGCCTTTCGTGCATGAATACTGGGAAGAAGTTTATCTGGTCGAGGGAGACCTTACGGTCGGCAACGACGAGAACGGCGAAGGCGGCACGGCATTTGCGCCGAACACTTATGCCTCGCGTCCGCCGGGGGCCTATCACGGACCCTTCAAGTCCAATAAGGGCTGCCTGCTGTTCGAGATCCACTATTTCGACCCGGTCTGACACAAGCCTCTTGGCAGGCTCGTCTCGGTCAGGCTCGTCTTGGTCGGGCGAGTCTTCGTCAGGCTCAATGTGATGCGGCGGCGAAGTCCTGCATCACATTCGATCTGGCGACCCTTGCCTTGCGGGTGGTGGCCGGAGTGTTGCGGCTGCGGCCGACGAAGCGCGGAATGCCCGCGCTCACGACCGCACCGATCGCGGCAATGTCGCCATGCTTGATGGCCGCGAGCGCGGTTGCCTGCGTACCGCCGTCCGGCGCGTCGAGCAGCACGATATCGGCGGCACATCCCGGCTTCAGGAAGCCGCTGTCGAGCCGATACACTCTGGCGTTGTTGCCGGAGGCGGCGCAAATCGCCTGCTCGGCGCTCATCTCGGTCAGGCTGGCCAGATGCGCCATCGTGTAGAGTATTCCAAGCGGCATGATACCGCTGCCGGTCGGCGTGTCCGTTGCGATAATGAAACGGTCGAAGGCATCGAGTTGCATGGCGAGCCGGCCGCAGAGCAAGGTAGTGCGCAGATTGCCGGCGGTACACACCTGCAGCGCCATCACACTTTCCTTGATGACCCGCTCAAAATCCCGGTCCGGCATCGCCGTCGGGCCGCCATTGATGTGGAACGACACGTCCGGATGCATCTGGAGCAGATGATCGCCAGTGATAGCGCCAGAGCCGGGAATCGAAGAGCCGCCGGTGTGGCAGGTCGTGATAAGGCCAGCCGCCTTCGCGTCCGCGACCATCGGCACATAATCGTAAGCGGTCTGGACCGCACCGAAGCCGGCTTTCGCCAGGCCGACGCCGAGGCTGGCCAGTTCGACGAAATCCTCTCTCTGCAAGCCGGGCTCCAGAATCACCGAGCCTGCGATCACCCGCATGCCGCCGGGACGGTAATCCGCAAAGCATCGTTGCGCCGCCACCGCGAGCGCCTTCACGCCCTCGACGTCGCGCGGACGGCCGGGAACATGAACTTCGGACGCCGATATCGAGGTCGTTACCCCGCCATGCAGGTAGCTCTCGAGATAGCCGACCGTACGCTGGCGCGGCGTATAATCGCCGAAGGTGACGTGAACGTGCGAATCGATCAGTCCGGGGATCGCCGTCATCCCGCCGGCGTCGATCACGACATCTGCGCTCTCGACAGCGGCTGGCGATGCAGTCCCGACACTGACAATCTTGCCGTCGTCCGCAATGATCGTATCGCCGGCGACGAACGGCGCGCGCCAGTCGCCGAAAATGATTTCGCCGAGATTGACGATTGCCACCCTCATGCTCGCCCCCTCAATGTTTCCCCTCGCCTAGTTCGTCGGCCAGCGAATAGGACGACAACATATTTTCCACCATGTCAGTCGCCGAGTTCCAGTCGTAGGTCCGAAAACTATGGCCAGCGGTAACGAAACGCGCTCCCGCATAGAACATCTCGTATTGCTGGTGCCGCGATCCGAATTCGGAGCCGACCGCGTCCCAGCATGCCTTGAGGAATTTTACCTTGTCCTCCGGCCCCATCGCCGCGGCGCGTTGGGTCGTGTGAATGATCTTCTTCAGCATCGGATCCTTGAAGTCCTCAATGGACGACGGCAGCATGACGAGCGCGCCGCCCGAAAGTTCACGGATCGAATTGACCAACAGCGGATAGAGATCCTGGGTCAGGACCTGGGCGGAATACATGAAGTGCTTGTTCGGTACCCAGAACTCGCCGGATTTCGAACCGCTGGCCTCCATGCCCGACAGCATTGCATCCACCATGCACGCCTGCGCGGCCATGTAGCCCAGCTTCTCGCTCACGGATGGTATCTTCGTGGTGCCAATGACCTCCGTGAGACGCCGCGCCAGGCCGATCAGGAACTTGATCTTCACCGACAGACGAATTTGCGCCTGGTAATTCTGGTAGGAATGACCGTGGGTGTCGTGGAACTGCTGACGGCAAACATCGGTATCGCGATAGACGAACAGCCGATCCCAAGGCACCTTCACATCGTCGAAATAGACCAGCGCGTCATTTTCGTCGAACCGCGAGGACAGCGGATTGTCGAACATCGACACCGCGGACGCCTCATACGATTTGCGCGAGAGAATGCGAATGCCTTTGGTATTGATCGGCAGCGCGCAGGAAAATGCGAGGTCTTCCTCGCCCGGCTTCAGTGGCTGCAGATTGGCAACCAGAACCTCGTTGGCCATGATCGCGCTGGTTCCCAGCATCTTGGCGCCGCGGATGGTGATGCCGCTACTATCTTCATCGACGATGCGGGCGACCAGATCGTCGGTCTGCTGGCCCCAGTCCTTGGCTCGCTCGGCCTGGGGATTGATGATGACATACGTCAGGAAAACATCGTTCCTGGTGGCGTAGTCGAAATAGTCCATAAATGCCTTGGCGCGGTCGGGGCTGTGTTTCCTGAACACATCTATTCCCATGCGCTGACCAACGAGTGCCGAGGCGACGTGATCCGGCGAACGGCCCATGAAGCCGCAATGGACCCCGGCCCAGGCTTGAAGCGCCTTGCGGCGCTGCACCATCTCGTCGTAGCTGCGCGGCATCTGCCAGGCGCGATTGACACGACGGCTCGAACCTTCGGGCAGGAAGGTCATCAGCTCGATATTTTGCGGCTGCGCCTGAAAATCGTACAGCGCACCCGCGGACTGCACCGCATTCCTGAAGGCCGGATGCGTCGTGACGTCAGGAACAAGCTTGCCGTCGATATAAACCGTGCGCCCGTCTCTCAGCGACGCAATGTGCTCTGCGCCAGTCTTGGCAACCGTCATGTTTCCACCCCGCTCCGAAAACTGCCCGCCCGATCCGCCTCGGGGCGCGCGTCACACCAGACCATCTTCGCCCTTGATGTCGGCTGCGGCCAACCCGCCGACGCGGTGATTGGGACGGCCGCGCGTGGCAAACACCGCTATGATTGCGATTTCGTCGGGCAACGGCGCGTCCGGCAGCATGATTGTCATTCCATCATAATGCGACCTGACATAAAGCGCATCCTTGTGGGCGAGCGGAATGTCGATCGAGCCGCCGGGCGACCCGCGCTTGGTCATCGAGGAAATCCAGGCTTTTCCGCCGCCGATCGCCTCTCGCATCACATTGCCGAACACCGTCGTCAGCATGGCGTTGCCGTGCTCCTGTTCGCCATTGATCCCGACGATGGCAGCCTTGCCGTAACTGACTGCCTTGTCCGGAGCCAGCAATTGCACAGCGATCGCGCAGATCTCGCGCCCGACGGCCTCGCTCGCCGTGGTGAGCGGCGAGAGGTCGCGTTCAAAACGGCCCGCGAACGGGTTGTCGAGAATGGCGACAGCCGCCGCTTTCCTCAACCGCGGGGAAACATCATGTCCGGCGTCGCTGCGAACCTCGTCAAGAAACGTAAGAACCCGCTTTATCTTTATCTTCATCATCGTCGCGTCCGTGCTGTCGGTCGGAGCCAAACTCTGTTCATAAATTACATAGTATACGAAGCTTTTCAAGCTGGCTAATTAATGGTAGCATCGTCGGCACCGGGTTCGACGTCGGCAGCCTCGCCGATTTCGAATTTCGACAGGACTGGCACGCGGCATGCATCGCGGCTCGACGAGCAGCGCCGAAAGTGTGCCGACTGCGGGCGTGGCATAAATGGGGTGATGGCAGTGAGGAGACCTCGCATGACGTCGAACTTAAGCAGAGCACTTTGCGTCGTCGGACTGAGCGCGGCGTTGACCGCCGCCGCTGGGGGCCCAGCTTTTGCCCAAGGCGCCGAACGCCAGATCCTGTTGGGCGCCGTCGTCCCCAGCAGCGGGCCATTCGCGGAATGGGGCCGCGCCAATACCGTGACGCTTCAAATGCTGGAGCAGCAGATCAACGACGCCGGCGGGATCAATGGCGCGAAACTGCACATCTCGATCCTCGACGACGCCACCAAGCCCGCGCAAGCAACCAACGACCTGCGCAAGCTCGGCGGCGATGACAAAGTTCTCGCGGTTGCGGGGCCCCTTACCAGCAGCGCGGCGGAGGTCGCGTTTCCCGTCGCCAACGAGATGAAGTTCGTCTCGACATCACAGGCTTCCTCGAAACCGGGTGTAGCCAAGCTCAACCGGCCCTGGGCTTTCCGCAATACCATCGATGAGGGCGTGCTCGGCCGCACGACCGTCCCCTACTACAAGAAAACCTTCAACATCAAATCGGTCGCGATCATCTTTGACGCCAAGGATGCGACCGCAGCGACCGTCGGCGGCAAGATCATGCCGGCGCTGATGAAGGAGAACGACATCGAGGTGCTGAACGCCGACAGTCCGCTATCGTTCAACACGGGCGACCTCGACGTCAGCGCACAGGTCACCAAGATGAAGGCGCTAAACCCGGACGGCGTGGTGGTCAGTGCCGACTACAGCCAGGCGGTCACCGTGATCCGCGAAATGAAACGGCAGGGCATGATGAAGCCGGTGGTCGGATCGACCCAGCTGATCTCGTCAGCGATCCTCAAAGCCGCGCCAGAAATCCCGATCGTCGCGCCCGCCACCTTCTATGCCACCATGACAGGCGAGAAACCGGAAAAATTCGTGAAAGACCTGCAGCCGCTGCTGCGCAAGACCAGCGGTCTGCCGCCGGAAATCGAGCCCAGCATGTACGATGCCAACATCTATGAGATCGTCAGCATCTATATCGACGCGATCAAGGCGACCGGCGTCACTGGCAAGCCGGAAGACCTGGAAGCCGATCGCAGTAAAATTCGGGATCACATGGCGAAGCTTGCGGGCTTCCCCGGGCTCGGTGGACCGATCGGTTTCAACGACGACGGCGATGCCATCAAGGCGTTCTACATCCTGCAAGGCGAGAACGGCGCCTGGCAGTCGAAGGTTCGCGGCTGCAGCGCCGCACCCGGCCATCCCGGCTGTTAATGCCGTAACCTAAGGCGCGTCACGCTTCCTCATCAGCCAGAAGGCAAACCAGACCTTTGCTTCTCCAGCAGCTTGTCAACGGCATTACGCTCGGAGCGATCTATACGCTGATCGCTTTGTCGTTTTCGCTCGTGATGGGGATTCTAGGAGTTCTCAACCTGGCGATTGCCGAGCTTTTCATGCTCGGCGGCTATTTCGGTTTTGTCGCCATCTCGGCGGGGTTGCCGCTGCCGATCGCGCTGCTGTTCGGAATGGCTGGCTCCGCTATCCTCGCAGGCGTGATCGAGAAGATCGGCTACCAGCCGTTCCGCAATACGACGGTGGTGACGCCGATGCTGAGCACGCTTGGTTTCTCGATCATTCTGCAGAACGTTGCCACCAATTTATGGGGCTCCGATCCGTTGCAACTGTCTGACGAAGTCCTTGGCGGGCGATTCATGATCGGCCCTATCGGCATCAGCGCGATGCAGCTCACCTTGCTTGGTGCCACCGTCATTCTGGTCGCGCTGCTGGCTTTCGTCGTGCAGCGCACCTCCATCGGGCGCGCTTTGCGCGCCGTGGCCGAAAATCGTGACGTCGCACGGCTGCTCGGTGTCTCAGCGGATCGCGTTACGCTACTGGCGTTCATGCTATCGGGCGCACTGGCCGGCGCTGCCGGCGTATTGATCAGCCTGCATTACGGCGCGATCACCCCTTACATCGGCGTAGAGATCGGCCTCAAGGCCATTGCCGTCATGGTGGTCGGAGGCACCACGCGCATTTGGGGTGCATTGATCGCCGGGCCGCTGATCGGCGTGGTCGAAGTGATAACGATCGCCTATGGCGGATCGCAGATTCGCGACTTCGTCGTCTACGGCTTTATGATCCTCATCCTGCTCTTGAGGCCAAAGGGCATATTGGGCGGCGCCGCTGCCGACCGGGTACAGCGGATATGATGTCGACCTATTATGCCGGCCTGCTGGCCGATGTCGGCATTCTGCTGCTTGGCGCATTGAGCGTTTATATCATTCTGGCCACTGGCCAATTGTCGCTCGGCAATGCCGGCTTCATGGGTATCGGTGCCTATCTGAGCTCGTATCTGACTGTCACCGTCGGTATCCCCCTGACCTTGGCGCTGGTGATCGCCGCCGTCACCGCCGGCGCGATCGGCGTGATCGTCGGCTTCCCAGCGTTGCGACTGAACGGAATATATCTGGCGATGGCCACGCTCGGTTTCGGCGAAATGGTGCGCAGCTTCTTCCTGAACTTGAGCCCGATGGGAGGCTCCGAAGGCTTTCACGGCATGCAGCACATCTCGAACGGCTACATCTGGTCATGGGCAAGCGCTATTCTCCTGCTCGTCATGATCCTGGAACATTCGCAGGTCTGGCTCGAAATGCGTGCGGTCCGTGACGATGAAACCGCGGCGGGATTGGTCGGCCTCAACACCACCATTATCAAGGTCGGCGCGTTCGGCTTTGCCGCCGCGGTAGCCGCGGTTTCCGGCGGCCTGTTTGCCCATCATCATCTCTATATCGAACCCGGCAATTTCAGCTTTGAACGCTCGATCGACTTCGTGCTCGCCGTCATCCTCGGCGGTTCGACCGTCAGCCCGGGCGCCCTGATCGGCGCGCTGCTGCTGGTCATGCTGCCCGAATATCTCCGCTTCCTCGCCGAATGGAGATTTGCGGCGTTCGGCGCGTTGCTGATCGCGATGTTGCTGCTGCGCCGACAGGGTATCCTCGATCGCTCCCTGTTCCGGGCGTTCGCCTTGCGGAGGCCCGCATGACCGCCGGACAACAACCGCTTCTGGCGTTGTCGGCGGTCACCAAGGTGTTCGGCGGCGTTCACGCACTCGACAACGTTTCGCTCAATGTCCTGCCGAAACAGATTGCCGGCATCATCGGCCCCAACGGCGCCGGAAAGACCACGACCTTCAATATCATAACGGGCGCGTACCGCCCAAGCCGGGGCACCGTGATGCTTGGCGGTACCGACATCGGCAGCGAGCCATCGCACCGGATCGCGCGCGCGGGAATATCGCGGACGTTCCAGAATATCCGCCTGTTCGCGGATTTGACCGTATTGGAGCATCTGCTGGTAGCCCAGCCGCATGGTGAATTTGCGCTGCGTCGCCTGTTGCCCACGCGCTGGGCTAATCCACAGGCACTGCGGCGGGCCCAGGAAACGCTAGAATTCTTCGAACTTGAAGATGTGAGGGAACGGATTGCCGGCTCGCTGCCGTATGGCGTCCAGCGCCGGGTGGAGATGGCTCGCGCGATCACGGCTCGGCCCAAATTGCTGCTGCTGGACGAGCCCGTCGCCGGAATGAACCATGACGAAGCCGAGCATATCCGACGGCTGATGCTGAAGTTGCGCGACGGCGGAGTTAGCATTCTGCTGATCGAACACGATATGTCGTTCGTGATGAACCTCTGCGACTATCTGTATGTGCTGGATTTCGGAGTAATGATCGCGCAGGGACCGCCGGATCAGATTCGCACCAATCCGGTGGTTCTGGACGCCTATCTCGGATACGCCGCCTGATGCTTCAGGTCCGCAATCTCCATGTCAGCTACGGCAGCATCGCAGCCGTTCGCGGCATCGACCTCGACATCGCCGCTGGTGAAATCGTTGCGCTGATCGGCGCTAACGGCGCCGGCAAGACAACGATTGCCCGCGCCGTCGCCGGACTGCTGCCCTATCGAGGAGAAATCACCTACGCCGACCGGCTGCTAAAACCGAACAGCGCCGAACGCAATTTACGGCTGGGCATCGCGCTGGTGCCGGAAGGCCGCGGTATTCTCGGCAGCATGACCGTCCAAGAAAACCTGCTGATGGGTGTTTACACCCGCTCCGACCGGGCGCAAGCGGCCGACGATCTGGCCGAGATCCAGGGCCGCTTTCCTATCCTTGCGACCAGAAAAAACACGATGGCAAACCTGCTAAGCGGCGGCGAGCAGCAGATGCTCGCCATCGCACGCGCGTTATTGTCCAGACCGAAACTGCTGTTGCTTGACGAACCATCACTCGGCCTTGCGCCAAAAATGACGGATACGGTCTTCGAAATGATTGCGCAGCTGCGCGATGAAGGGCTGACGGTTCTGCTGGTGGAACAGAAGGCCAGGCAGGCTCTGAAGATCGCCGGCCGGGCCTATCTGATGGAGACGGGACGAATTTTGACCTCAGGCCTCGCCAGCGATCTGGTCGGGGACCAGCTTCTGTCAAAAGCCTTTTTGGGCGGAGGGCCGTTGCCCGCCTGATACGGCGATCTGACATTTCAGTGCGGCTCAGCCCGTGCGCCGGCCCTGTTGTTCGAGCCAGTCACAGAACACGGTGATGAGCGGATCGGCGCCATGCGCTTCGGGAACATAGGCGAAGTAGCTGCGCGCCGGCAGACTGACCTCGGGAAACGGAGCGACGAGACGCCCGGCAGCCAGATCATCTGCTACCAGAGCCGTCGGACCCATCGCCACGCCGAGACCGTCGATGGCGGCCTGAATGGTCAGATAGAAATGATCGAATGTCAGCGATGCCGCCGGCTCTGGCCCGACATAGCCCGCGGCCGCCAACCAGTCGTGCCACAACCTCGGCATCGTCGTGACATGCAGCAGCGTGTGCTGCGACAGCTCCGCAACATCCCGCAACCGCAGCTCTTCGACGAGCGACGGCTTGCAGACTGGCAGCCGCCGCTCCGACAGCAACAGGCGCGATGCAAAGCCGTGGAAGATGTCCGGCCCACCGCGGATCACGACGTCGAACGGTTCGGGCAATGCGTCGATTGGATCGTTGGAGGTGGTTAACCGGACCTCGATATCGGGACGTTCCGCTCGAAACAATGTCAAACGCGGCAGCAGCCAGCGCAGGCTGAACGTCGCGAGCGCGTTGACGCGCAACACCGCGGCAAGTGGCGCACCCCCTCGCCCGCGGTGCTGCTGCACGGCGGTCGCGATGCGATCGAGCGCCGGGCCGAACTCCGCCAGAAGAGCCACGCCGCTTGGCGTCAATACGACACGGCGGCTCAGTCGACGGAACAGCGCGGGCAAGCCCAGCCATTCCTCCAGTAAGCGAATCTGTTGACTGACCGCGCCGTGGGTGACGCCAAGTTCGACAGCTGCATCCTTGAAGCTGCCGTGACGGGCGGCCGCTTCGAAGGCGCGAACGGCGTTCAACGGCGGCAGGTCGCGGCGGCGAAGGGGCATGATGGCAAGGTCTAATGAAATAGTTTTTCTAGCTTATTGATACAGCATTACTCGTTTGTGACAGATATGTGAAGCATGCATAATGCCAAAAGAGCCCGAAAAATCGAGGATATACAACCGAGACCATATGGAGGCCCGCCATTGTCTCAGCAACCTATTATAGAATTTCTGTCAGAAACGACCTCAGACCCAGATCGTCGCGGCGATGTCCAATGCGCGGCCATTGAAGCCGGATATCGCGCGCCATCGCCGATCGGCGTGCCGCTACGGCTGGTGATTCGTGATCATCCTGATGCTCCCACCGCTTCTGCGACACTGGTGAAGACATGGGCGAATTGACCGCCGAACACGCCGGCACGGTCGCACCCGGTCGCGCCGATGCCACGCGCACACTTGTCGTTACCGGCGTCAACCACGCCCTTCACGACGGTTACACCGACCTGATCTATGTGCTGTTACCGATCTGGCAGGCCGAGTTCGCCCTGAGTTACGGCGTGCTGGCGTGTATGCGCGCGCTCTATGCCGGCGCCATGGCCGGATTGCAGATCCCGGTCGGCAGGCTCGCGCTCTCGATCAATGGGCGGACGATCCTCGCACTCGGCACCGCGCTGTCGGCCCTCGGTTATTTCTTTGCCGGGTTCTCCGGCGGCGTGTTCGGGCTCGGCATTGCGCTCACTTTGTCCGGCGCAGGTTCGAGCACGCAACACCCGATCGCGTCCGCCGCCGTGGCACGGGCGTATGGCAGCGCTTCCCGAGCGCCGCTCGGCATCT
Organism: Bradyrhizobium sp. S69; assembly: GCF_009766005.1. Classification (GTDB taxonomy): domain Bacteria; phylum Pseudomonadota; class Alphaproteobacteria; order Rhizobiales; family Xanthobacteraceae; genus Bradyrhizobium. Next base: position 676,366 of record NZ_LMUK01000046.1, read on the forward strand.
ACAATTTCAGCGGCGATCTGGGCAAGGCTGCTATTCCCGGCGCGATCTCGCTGCTGCTGCTCGTGATGTCCTGGCGGCATGCCTTGCAACTCGTGGCCGTCGCCGGATTGCTGGTCGCGGCCGGCGTCATCCTGCTGATGCCGCCGGTCGGCGAGGCCATCGCGCCGAAGCGTGCGGCCACCGAACCCGGTGCTGCCGGTCGCGGCGGTTTTTTCTGGCTGTTCTCGATCGGAGTGCTCGACACCGCGGTACGAATGGGTTTGCTGACCTTCCTGCCGTTTCTGCTGCATGCGAAGGGTACGTCGGTTCCGATGAGCGGGCTCGCGCTGACGCTGGTCTTCATCGGGGGCGCCGCAGGCAAGTTCGTGTGCGGCTGGCTGGGCGAGCGTGTGGGCACGCTGCGAACCGTGCTGCTCACCGAAGGCGGCACGGCGGCCTGCATTCTCGCCGTGCTGGTTCTGCCGCTCGCACCCGCCATCGCACTGCTGCCGTTGCTCGGCTTGATGCTGAACGGCACATCCTCGGTGCTGTACGGAACGGTGCCCGAGCTCGCGGCTCCGCATCGCACGGAACGCGCTTTTGCCGTGTTCTATACCGGCACGATCGGATCGGGCGCGATTTCACCGGTGCTCTACGGCATTCTCGGCGACGCGCTTGGCCCCACCATCGCCACCACGGCAACCGCCCTCACCGCGCTGGCGATCATTCCGCTGGCGTTCGCGCTTGCCCGACATCTCGCACCAGATCCGGCCGAACATTCAACGCGATGATGCCGCGACTGCGCGCGGTTAGCGCGCGCAGTCGCGAACCTCACTTCGGGCGCACGGCGTCCGCGGTACCCTGAATGAAGGCCTGGATTTTCACCACGTCCTCATCGGTCAGCTTACCGGTAAAGTCAGGCATGCCCATGTCCCGGAACGGCCCCTTGAACACGATGTCCTTGAGGTTGGTGATGTTCTCGGTCGTGGTGTAACCGAGGTTCTTGACGTTGCCGCCCTTGTCGACGCCGGGCACGCCATGGCAGGTCGCGCACGCCTCGACATAGATCGCGGTTCCATCCGGAACGTCCTTGGGATCGTATTTTACCCCGCTGAGCAGATTGCCGATCTGGTATTTGGTGAAGTCGGGCAGCGCAGCCTTGCCCCCGACGGCGAAGGTATAGACCGTGCCCGGTCCTTCCTTGTCGGCGACGTGCTGCGTGATGCCGAACACACCGCCCCAGCCGACCGCGACCGAGACATACTGTACTCCGTCGATCAGGTAGGTCGAGGCCGCGGCGACGACACCGGTGCCGGTCGGGGTTTCCCAGAGCTTCTCGCCGGAGGTTGCGTTGTAGGCGATGAAGCGACCGTCAGCCGTCCCCTGGAACACCAGATTGCCGGCAGTGGTCAGCGTGCCGCCATTCCACGGCGCCACGTATTCGGCATGCCAGGCTTCCTTCTGCTTCACGGGATCCCATGCGATCAGCCGCCCGAACGGCAAATTCTTCGGCGGTGTCGCGTTCAGTGTGAACCCGACATTCCATCCGGTGGTGCTGCCGAACTTGAACGGCGCGTTGGCATTCTGCGCCAACGACTTCTCGCCCGTGAGGTTTATCGGCACGCCCTGCGCTGGCAGATAGACCAAACCGGTCTGCGGGTTGTAGGACATCGGATGCCAATTATGCGCACCGAAGGGACCGGGAATAGCGTCGAACGATTTGTCCGGCGATCGCGATTCCACAACCTCGATCGGCCGACCGTTCGCGTCGTAACCGGTAGCCCAGTTCACATCGACGAAATTCTTCGCCGAGATAAACTTGCCGTTGGTGCGGTCGATGACGAAGAAGAACCCGTTCTTCGGCGCGTGCAGGATGACCTTCCGCGGCTTGCCGTCGATTTTGATATCGGCCAGGATCATCGGCTGGGTCGAGGTGTAGTCCCAATTGTCGCCCGGCGTTTCCTGATAATGCCAGACGTATTTTCCGGTGTCGGCATTCAGCGCCACCAGCGAGGCGAGATAGAGATTGTCGCCGCCGGAGGGGCTGCGCAGATTGCGATTCCAGGGTGCGCCGTTGCCGGTGCCGATGTAGATCAAATTGAGGTCGGGATCGTAGGTGATGGAATCCCACGGCGTGCCTCCGCCGCCGTTGATCCACCATTTGCCGGCGGGATCCCAGGTCTTGGCCGCCGCGGCCATCGATTCGTCTTCAAACGGCTTGCTCGGATCGCCGGGCACCACGAACCAGCGCCACGCCTGGGCGCCGGTCTCGGCATCATACGCCGTAAGGTAGCCCCGGGCGCCATATTCGGCACCGCCATTGCCGATCAGAACCTTGCCTTTGACCACCCGCGGCGCGCCGGTGATGGTGTAGGAATGCGAATGATCGATGACGGTGTCTTTTTCCCAGACCTTCTTGCCGGTCACCGCGTCGATCGCGATCAGCCGTCCGTCATAGGCTCCGACAAAGACCTTGCCCTTGTAAAGCGCGACGCCACGGTTGACGACGTCGCAGCAGCCCTTGTAGCCAAGCGAACGATCGACGCCGGGGTCGTAGGTCCATATCCGTTTTCCTGTCCGCGCATCGATCGCGTGCACCACGCTCCATGACGCCGATTCGTACATGATGCCGTCGACCACCAGCGGCGTCGCCTCGACCCCGCGGACGGATTCGAGATTGTAGGTCCACTTCAATCCGAGATTCTTGACGTTATCCGTGTTGATCTGATTGAGCTTCGAAAAGCGCGTCTCGGCGTAGTCGAGCCCGATGGTCGGCCAATTCGCGGTCTTCGCCGCATTGGCCTCGATCGCCTTGCTGTCGATAGCCGACGTCACCGCCTTGATATGCTGTGGCGATCCTTTGGCATCCTCCGCCCGCACCCCAGTGCCGAGCGCGAACGAACACAGCCCGATCGCGACGGATGCCCGCGCCAAAGTGCGTAGATGGCCAAAACCACGGGCGCCGATGGAATATCGGCAAGCAAAATCTATCTGTTCAGAACAGTCTCTCATGCGTCCCTCCAAACGGCCTCTAACGGGCCCGCAGGTGACGAGATCGGTCTGCGCACAAAGCAGAGAGCGCGCCCTAACTGACGAGCGCGATTATGTTTTCAAACGCGCCGAACTATCACCCGACGCAAAGTGTATCGGCTATCGCCTCCTCTTCAACTTCCGAAAGACTGCCAACATTCGGGAAAAAATTCATCAGAACACTTCCAATTTTTCCCGATACACGCAAGGACCCAACACCCCGGCCCTCCCACGTCTAACCTGCGCGGGAAGCCTGGCTTGCATGAACCGCCACCACCGGCTCGCTGTTCTTGCGCCGGAACTTGCGTACCACCGTGTAAAAGGCCGGCGTGAACAGCAAACCGAACCCGGTTACACCGAGCATGCCGGAAAACACCGCGGTGCCGAGCGATTGCCGCATCTCGGAGCCGGCGCCGGTTGCCACAACCAGCGGCGCAACGCCGAGAATAAACGCCAGCGAGGTCATCAGAATGGGGCGCAGCCGCGTGCGTGCCGCGCTGACCGCGGCTTCGCCGGGGCTGAGGCCGGTGTCTTCCGCCTGTCGCGCGAACTCCACGATCAGGATGGCGTTCTTGGCCGCCAGACCGACCAGCACCACGAAGCCGATCTGCGCCAGCACATCGATCGACATGCTTCGCGCCAGCAGTCCGGTCACCGACGCCAACAGGCACATCGGCACGATCATCACCACCGCAAGCGGCAGTTTCCAGCTCTCATATTGTGCGGCAAGTACCAGGAAGACGAACAAGGCTGCCGCGCCGAACACCAGCAATGAAGACGTTCCCGGCTGTTGCTGCTGGTAGGCCAGCTCGGTCCACTCGAAACCGATGCCGGGCGGCAGAACCTCGTGGGCGAGTTCCTCCATCCGGCGCAGCGCAGTGCCTGTCGCAACGCCGGGCGCGGCGACGCCCATGATCTCGGCGGCAGGAAACAGATCATATCGCGGCACCCGATATGGCGCATTTTCATTTTTGAGGCGCGCGACCGTGCCGATCGGTACCATTTCTCCGGAGCTGTTGCGTGCCTTGAGCCGGGCGATGTCCTGCGGATCGCGCCGATAGCTGCCGTCAGCCTGCGCAATCACCTGGTACGTTCGGCCGAGATAATTGAAGTCGTTGACGTACTGAGAACCAAGATAGACCTGCAGCGTCGAGAACACGTCGGTCGGCGTCAGCCCGACCTTTTCGGCCTTTTCCCGATCGATATCCGCATAAATCGACGGCGCGCGGGTACCGAACAACGTGAAAACGCCCGCGAAACTCGGATCCTTGTTGGCGGCGGCAACCATCTTCTGGGCGGCCTTTGCCAGCGCGTCGGAGCCGAGCCCGGCACGGTCCTGCAGCATCATCTTGAATCCGCCGGCACTCCCCAGCCCCTGTACCGGCGGCGGCGGGATGGTCAGCACATAGGCGTCCTGGATCACCGACAGTCGCTTGCGCAGGTCCGCGAGCACGGTCGCCGCCGTCACGCCGTCGATGTGATGGCTGTACAGCGACGGCAGTCCGGAAAAGATCGTGCCCGAGTTGGACGCGACGGTGAATGTCGTGGCATCGAGCCCTGCGAAGGGAGCGACGTGCTCGACCCCTTGCGTCGTCATGATGATCTCGACCGCTTTCTTCACCACCGCTTCAGTCCGGTCCAATGTCGCACCCGGCGGCAACTGCACCACGGAAATGAGATAGCCCTGATCCTGTTCGGGAATGAAGCCGGTAGGTGCGCGGGCAAACTGAACGCCGGCGACGCCGATCAACAGCGCGTAGGCCAAAAGGATCAGACCGGTAAACTGCACAAACCGCCGCGTCATGCGGCCGTAGCTGTCCGATAGCCATTCGAAGCCGAGATTGAAGCGGCTGAACGCCGCTTGTACCAGGCGAACGATGATCGAAGATTGCACCTTGTGGCCGGGCTCATGCGCCCTGAACAGGACCGCGCAGAGGGCGGGACTGAGCGTCAGCGAGACGAAGCATGAGATCAATGTCGACGCGGCGATCGTGACCGCGAACTGGCGGAAGAAAAGCCCGGTGATGCCGG
>NZ_LMUK01000047.1:0-60714 GCF_009766005.1 Bradyrhizobium sp. S69
TACAAAGCAGGCAGCGCAACAGACCAACCTGTAGGGGGTCAATTTTGGACGCCGATCCCCCGGCTTAGGGGGTCAATATTGCAGGCCGAATGACATTGTGGAGACCGGAACGGCACGGGGAGTGCCTGCTGACCGGGGAGCCTACTATTTTATTTTTGCCAGTTAATACCGCGCTTCAGCTTGTTGGTATTTCTGTTGGTATCGGCAGCAATAGGCGCTAAAAATGGCTTAAAATTCAAATGGTTATGGTGTTATACGGTTTCCGGCCAGGGGCACCCTGCCAGTTTCTGTCAGCATGATTCGGGGGCTTTCACTGCGGAATGGACTCCCGGGTTCGCCATTCGCGAAGCATGTCGAACCGGCGGCGCGGATAGCGGCTGTCGGTCATCTTGAGCGAACGAATCCGGTCGGTACGGAAGTGCCGGTAGTCGCGCCGCGTTTCACACCATGCTGCGACGACCCGGATACGTTCGAAAAATCCAAGCGCAATCGGCCAGATCGTGCGCTGGGTATTGTTTTCCTTTTCGTCGGTGTAGGTGATGCGCAACTTGTGCTCGGCCCGGATGGCTCTGCGAATCGTCGGCAATTCGGTATCGCCAGCGGCCGGGCGCTGCGGAGCCACGAGCAGGCTTGAGGTTTCCAGGCTTCTTTGGAGGTCGTCAGGCAATACCGCCGCTATCTTTGAAAGGGCATTCCGCGCCGCCTTGCCGAGCGGTTCATCGGGTTGCGCGGCGACCCAGCGGCCGCCCAGCACCAAAGCCTCGATCTCGTCTTCCGAAAACATCAGGGGTGGCAGCATGAAGCCGGGCCGCAGGATGTAGCCGACGCCAGGTTCGCCGTCGATGTGGGCCCCCTGCGCCTTCAACGTTTCGATGTCGCGATAGAGCGTGCGAAGCGAGATGGAGAGCTCATCGGCCAGCGAGGTTCCTGCGACCGGAATCCGGTGACGGCGCAAGATCTGGATCAGGTCGAGAAGACGTTGAGCGCGCGACATGCTGAATCCCCCTTTCGGGATACTAGCATGTCCTGCTGCCACTTTCTGGCAGCATCCGTCAACATGGGCCTCTCAGCGGCGAAACGGTTCGCCGAGCGTCGCGGGCGCCATCTGGCGGCCGACCAGTCCCCCGACCGCGAGAAGCGCGAGCAGATAAGGCAGCATGATCAAGAGCGCGTTCGGGACGTCAACGCCGAGCGCCGGCAACTGGAACTGCAACGCGGTGGCGGCGCCGAACAGCAAGCAGGCCAGCACCGTGCCGCCGACCCGCCATTTTCCGAAGATCACCGAGGCGATGGCGAGGTAGCCGGCGCCGCGGGTCATGCCCTCCGTAAAAGTGTGGATATCGCCGATCGAGAGGAAGGCGCCGGCCAGCGACGCCATGAAGCCCGCGAACAGCACGCAACCATAACGAATCCGGGTGACCGAAAGGCCTGATTTATCGACCGCCTTGGGTTCGGCGCCGGCCGCGTGGATCGCCAGGCCAATTGAAGTGTAGCGCAACACCAATGCGGTCAGCACGATCAGCGCGATGCCCAGATAAAGCAGCCAAACCTGTTCGAACACCGCGGGCCCCAGCACCGGGATATCGCCGAGCAACGGCGGCTTGATCTTGCCGAGGCCTGGAATTTCCGCGCGCGAGCGCGCCCCGAAGATCTCGCGATAGGCCAGCGTGGTGGCGCCGAGCACCAGGATGTTGATGCCGATGCCGGACACGATCTGGTTAGCGCGCAGCGTGTTGCTGAGCACGGCTTGCAGCAGCGCCACCGGCTGCACCGCGATGATGCCGATCAATAGCCCGATCAGCGGATCGCCGGTGGCCCAGGCCCCGACCGCGGAGGCGAACGCCGACGTCAGCATCATGCCCTCGATGCTCATGTTGAGCACGCCGGCGCGTTCGCTGACCATCTCGCCGATACCGGCCAACAACAACGGCGTCGCGAGCCGGATCGAGGAGCCCAGAAAGACCGCGAACAGCTCCCAGGTCATGTCGGCCTCCCGCTCATTTGCGTTCCCATCGCTCGATGAACAACGCGGCGCCCGCGAGCGTGATCACGATCAGCCCCTGGATCACCACGACCAGCGCGGTGGGCACTTCGGCGACCATTTCCATATTGATGCCGCCGGAGCGCATGAAGCCAAACAGCAGCGCCGCGGCGATCACACCCGTCACCGAACCGCGCGCCAGCAGGCCCGCGACCAGGCCGTCAAAACCATAGCCGGAGGAAAATCCGTCCTTCAGGGTATATTGCTCGCCGAGCAACATCAGCGCGCCGGCAAGACCGCCCAATCCGCCCGCGGCGGCGAGCGCGAAGATCACGGTGCGAGCATAGGAAATCCCGGCGCGGTTCGCCGCCACCGGATTCAATCCGACCGCGCGCAGCCGCAGGCCCAGGATGGTCTTCGACAGCACTACCGCGATCACCACGGCGATCACGATCGCAATCGGCAATCCGATGTGCAGAGGGAACGAATAATCGCCGGTCAATAGCGGAAGTTTTGTCTCTTCGGGGATTTCCAGCGATTCCGGCAAGGTCGCCGAACTGGTCATCGGCTTGCGCAGCAGCGCCGGCGACTGAACGCACCAATAGAGCAACCACACGCCGATGAATGACAACAACAGTGTACTGATCACCTCGTTGGTGCCGGCCTTGATCTTCATGATCGCGGCGATCGCGCCCCACAGCGCGCCGGCGACGACGCCCGCGAGCATCGGCAGGATGAAAGCCAGCCCCAGCGGCAACCCGCTGACATGGCCGTCGAGCGCGACCGCGGTCGCGGCGATGCCGCCGACCGCGATCTGGCCCTCACCGCCGACATTGGTCAAATTGGCGCGATTGGCCAGCACGAAGCCAAAACCGACCAGCGCGAAGGCGATGCTGCGATTGATCGACGCCGCGATCGAATAGGCCGACCCGACGGTGCCATCGATAAAGGCCGCAATGGCGTCACCCACGGGCACGCCGATCAAGGCGATCAGGCCGAGTCCGATCAGCGCGGCAAAGCCGACCGCTGCGATCGGAACCAGCAGCGCGGGACGCAACCTGAAGCGGGGCGCGGCAGCCTTGCCGGTCTGGTCGAGCGCGGTCATGCGTGTACGTTGCCTTGCACGTGTTCTTGCGCGTGTCCCGCCATCATCGCGCCGATATCCTCGCGGCGCGCCGGATCGGCGGCGCAGGCGCCCATGATGCGGCCACGATACAAGACGACGATGCGATCGGCGACGCTGAGCAATTCATCGAGTTCGGAGGACACCAGCAGGATCGCGACACCGCGCGCGGACGCGGCGCGGATGTGATCATAGACGGCAGCAACCGCGCCGACATCGAGGCCTCGGGTCGGTTGCGCCGCGACCAGGCAGGTCAGGTTGGGCAGCGTGATCTCGCGGGCGAGCACGGCTTTCTGCTGGTTGCCGCCGGACAGGCTGGAGAAGGTCGCAGCCGGCCCGCGCGCGCGCACGTCAAATCGCTGCATCATCGCGGCCGCCTCACGCTGCAGCGCGCTGCGCTTGAGGAAGCCGAAACGGGTGAACTCGTCGAGACGGTTGAGATAGATGTTCTCGGCGAGACTCATGCCGGTCACGCATCCCACCGCATGGCGATCTTCCGGAACGATGCCGATACCCGCGGCCGTGATGGCCTTGGGCGCAAGGCCGGTGAGTTCGGCCTCGCCGAGATGAATTCGTCCCTCGGTCGCCGCCATCATGCCCGACAACACCGCGGTCAATTCGCTCTGCCCGTTGCCCTCGACACCGGCGACACCGACGATTTCGCCGCGATCGACAGTGAGCGTAAAATTGTCGAGCCGGGTGACGCCCTGGCTGTCCCGCACCGTGAGCCCGTCGATCTGCAACGCTTCGGTTTTCACGATGGCCGACCGGTCGCGGCGAGCGCGCGGGACCGGGGCGAGACCCAGCACCGAGGCCGCCGAACTGTCGAGCGCCTCGACATTGCCCTGGATCATCGCCCGCACCAGCGCGTCGATATCGGCCGCCGGCGTTGCCGAGGTCGCGACCACCCTGCCGCCGCGCAACACGGTGACGCGATCGGCGATCTTCTTGATCTCGGCGAGCTTGTGGGTGACCAGCACGACCGCCCGTCCCGACGACGCCACGCGGCGGCAGACATCGAGCAGTGCTGCGATCTCATCCGGCAGCAACACCGCGGTGGGCTCGTCGAGCACAAACAACGACGGATCGCGAATCAGGCATTTGACGATTTCGACGCGCTGCCGTTCGCCGACCGAGAGGTCTTCGATCTTCGCATCGGGATCCAGCGGAAGACCGTAATCGACCGCGAGCTTTTCAAGCTGGGCGGCGCATTGCCTGCGGTTGAGAACGCCGCGCTCGCGCCCGAGCAGCACGTTGTCGACCACCGTCATGTCGGGCACCAGGCTGAAATGCTGATGCACCATGGCGATGCCGTGGCCGAGCGCGTCCGCCGGTCCCGACGGCTGAAACGGGACGCCGCGAAACCGCATCGCGCCGCCATCGGGCCGGTGCACGCCGAAGATCAGATTGCACAGCGTCGATTTACCGGCGCCGTTTTCGCCGAGGATGCAGTGGATTTCGCCCGGCCGCAGCTCGAGCGAGACGTCCGACAACGCGGCAAAGCTGCCGAACCGCTTGGTGATCGCTTCAAGCGACAACAACGGCTCGACGCTCGCCGTCTCGATGCCGGACGTCGTGCTCATGACCGAACTAGCCTTTCAGCACGGTGATCTTGCCGGACATGATGTCCTTCATGATCGCATCGAGCTTGGCTTTTTGCTCCGCGGTGCCGCCGCAGATCACCATGCCGGAGGCCTCCGGACCCATCTTGAGGCCGAACTCCTTGTAGCCGGCCTGCCAGGTTCCCTTGACCGCCTCGTCGATCGCGTACTGCACTTGATAGCCCGTGCCGGTGATCGAATACGCCACGTAAAGCGGATCGGTGCCGCAACGATCGGTGTAGCTGCCGATGATGTGGGTGCCCTTTTCCTTGGCGGCCTGTTCCATGCCGCGCAGGCCGAGATTCAGGATGTGATAGTGGATGTCGGCGCCCTGCGCGATCGCCGCAAGCGTTGCTTCCTTCGACTTGGCGACGTCGTCGAAATCGCCGGTGAAATTCGAGGTGTACTTGATGTTGGGGTTGATCGATTTCGCGCCATTGCCGAACTCCTTGCCGGCGTTGACGATCGAGGGAATTTCGAGACCGCCGACATAAGAGATCGCGCCGGTCTTGGATAGCATCGCTGCCGCCGCACCCGCGACATAGGCGATCTCCGCCTGCTTGACGTCGTAGCCGGCGACGTTGGCCGCGGACTCGCCTTCATTGCCGCCGACGATCGAGAAGTGCACTTTCGGAAAACGCTTGGCGATCTTGTAGACCGACGCCTGGGTCTGGCCGCCGACGCCGATCACCAGGTCGTTCTTGCTGGCGAGGTTGGTCAGCGCCTGATCCATGTCGGCGTAGTTGATGTTCTCGATCATCTGCACCTTGATCTTGTCGCCGTATTTCTTCTCCGAGGCCATCAGGCCGTCATAGGAGGATTCCATCCAGCCCTTGTCGGACTTCGACCCCGGGATCAGGATTCCGACCTTGAGCGCGTCGGCGGCGCGAGCGACCGGAGCGAACGTCACCGACAACGCAAACGCAGTTGTGAGCAACGCACCTCGCAGAACCAAACGGCGTGACAGCATGGAAGACCTCGCATTTTGACTGTTGAAATGAAAATTCGTCCGGCGAAAAATAATGAGCAAGCACCATGCCAAATACTTAAGTATTTGAAATAATTATATTAATTATCTGACCCGGCATGCCAAAACAAATAAATGCTTACTTTTTATCCAAACCGCGCGGCGCGTTGTCGGATTCCTGTGCAGAGTGCGGCTTTGGTGTTCGCGCCGACATTGAATCTTCTTGGAGATTTCCGTTGGCAGCGAATTTGCAAAAGCGTTTAGCAAAAGCAATTTACGAGAGCAGCGGATGTGACTGTGAAGGAGGCATCGATGAAGGCGACCGACAAACAGGACGTTCAGGCCGGCGGCCAGCTCGGCTTGGGGCGTCAGTTCGCGTGGTGGGCGAGCGAGGGTGAAGTGAACATGGCGATGGCAGCGCCTGCGCCGCTGCCTGTCACCATCGCCTGCGCGCCACAGAACGTGACCGTCGATCTCCTGCGCACCGCCATTATCGTGGTCGATATGCAGAATGATTTCTGCGCGCCCGGCGGATGGGTCGACCATCTCGGCGCCGACTACCGGCCGGACCGCAAGCCGATCGCACCGTTGCAGCTTCTGTTGCCCGCGCTACGTGATGCGGGCGTGCCGGTGATCTGGGTCAATTGGGGCAACCGCCCGGATTTGGCCAACATGCCGCCGAACCAGATTCATCTGTACAAGCCGGCCGGCACAGGGATCGGTCTTGGCGACCCGCTGCCCGGCAACGGCGCGCGCGTGCTCGAAAGAGATTCCTGGGCCGCCGCCGTGGTCGACGAGTTGAAGCAGGAGCCTTCCGATATCAAGATCGACAAATACCGCATCAGCGGCTTCTGGGACACGCCGCTGGACAGCATCCTGCGCAATCTCGGCGTACGTTCGATCCTGTTTGCCGGCGTCAACACCGATCAATGCGTGCTGCACTCGCTGACCGACGCCAATTTTCTCGGCTATGGCTGCATCCTGGTGGAAGACTGCTGCGCCACCACATCGCCGGATTTCTGCACCGAGGCCACGGTCTGGAACGTGAAGAAGTGTTTTGGATTTGTCACGGATTCAAGCGCGGTCATCACCGCGCTCGGCCAGCGCGCGGGGGCATGAGATGAGACCCGCCGAACCAACAGGCGCCGCTTCCATCGCGCCCGACTTTGATGCTTTCGTGCCGGGCCCGCGGCTGACCGTGGCGCCGACATCAGCCGGACCGCTGAACGGATTGACGTTCGCGGTCAAGGATCTGATCGATGTCGCGGGCACGCCGACCGGCGGCGGCAATCCGGACTGGCTGAAGACACACCAAGCCCCGGCGATGTCAGCGCCCGCCGTGACCGCGCTGCTGGCCGCGGGCGCCACGCTGCACGGAAAAACCATCACTGACGAACTGGCGTTCGGCCTCGAAGGCGTCAACGCGCATTACGGAACGCCGGTCAATCCGGCCTGTCCCGATCGAATTCCCGGGGGATCGTCGAGCGGCTCGGGTGTCGCGGTCGCCGCACGGCTGGTTGATTTCGCCCTGGGGACCGATACCGGCGGCTCGGTGCGCGTGCCCGCCAGTTTTCTCGGGATATTCGGCTTCCGGCCCAGCCATGGCGCGGTGCCGATCGACGGCGTGATTCCGTTCTCGCCGTCTTACGACACGGTCGGCTGGTTCGCCCGCGATATCGCGACACTGAAGCTTGCCGGCGATGCGCTGTTGCCGAAAGCCGATATTGTCCCGATCCGCAAACTTCGCATCGTGCGCGACGCCTTTGCGCTGGCCGATCCCGATGTGTCCGCGATGCTGCGCTCGCGTTGCGAGCGGCTTGGCATTGCCGACGAGGTCACGCTGTTTGACGGCGCGCCGGATGAATGGCTGGAGTGTTATCGTGTCGTGCAATGCGCCGGGATATGGCAAACGCTGGGGCCCTGGATCGACCAGGCGCGGCCGCGTATCGGCGAGGCGATCGCATCGCGCTTTGCCGAGGCCTCCTCGATCACGCCGGCCGAAATCGCCCGCTGGACCCCGGTCCGCGCCTCACTCGCCGAGCGCGTCCACGCGATGCTTGGCGACGGCATCGGCCTGGTGGTGCCGACGACGCCGCGTCCCGCGCTGCGAAAGGATGCAGCACAAGCGGAATTTTCCGATTTCTACCGGCGGGCACTGACGATCACCTCGATCGCGGGCCACACCGGGCTGCCGCAGATCAGCGTGCCCGTCGGCAATGTCGATGGCTGTCCCGTCGGCCTGTCGATTATCGGGGCGTGCGGCCATGACCGCGCCTTGCTCGAGGTCGAAAGCCCCTGGGCAAACCTCGCTTCTTCCAGAGAACACGCATGAGCTATCGCGACCCCACATCCGAAGCCGCGACCGGCAAGCGAACCGCCCCTCCGGCGCGGCGCCCTCGCCGCACCGCCGAACAGAGCCGCGAGCAGATCCTGCGCGCCGCCACCGCGGAATTCGCGGCGCATGGCCTGGCGGGCGCGCGGATCAGCCGTATCGTCAAGAAAGCCGGAAGCAATCCCCGGATGATTTACGAGCATTTCGGCAGCAAGACGGCGCTCTATGTCGCGACGCTGGAAACCACGCTGTCGAAACTGCGCACCGAGGAACTCACGCTCGACGTCGATCACCTCGATCCGCTGGAGGGCCTGCTCAAGCTGTTTGATTTCATGAACGGCCATTTCGAGCGGCACGGCGATCTCGTCAGCCTGCTGCGAACGGAAAACGGGACCAAAGCGCGCTACATGAAAAAATCGTCGCGCATCCACGAGATGTCGTCGCCGGTTCTTGCGATGACGGAGCGGCTGCTGTCGCGCGGCGTCGCCGAAGGCAAACTCGCCGCCGATATCGACCCGCTGCGGCTCTATGTCATGATTGCCGCGCTCAGCCAGTTTCACCTGACCAACGCCCATACGCTCTCAAGCATGTTCGCGCGCGATTTGTCCAATCCGGAATGGCGCGCGAAACGGCGCGCCGATGCGCGCCGCATGCTCGCGGCCTATCTGGTCAATCAGACCGCCGGATAAATGCGCGTCTCAGGTGCGGCCCTTGATCGCGCGCCACAGGAAAATAAGAATGCAGGCGCCGACGAAGCCGGCGATCAGATAGCCGATCCATCCGCCGAGGGCGATGCCGAAAAAGCCCAGCAGGAAATTAGCTACCGCGGCTCCGACGATGCCGAGCACGATGTTCAGGAATATGCCGGTACCGGTCTTCATGAACATCTCGGCAAGCCAGCCGGCAAGGCCGCCAACGATGATCGCTCCAATCCACCCGATTTCTGCGCCCATGGTTTCCGCTCCCCTTTTTTGTTCCCACAACCATAGATGTCGGAGGGCGCCGATTCAAGGTCGTAAAGACCTGGCTAGTAAAGGCTGGGTGGTAAAGGCCGGCCGGTTTCGGCCGTTCAGTAAAACCGGTGGAAATGATGGATCGGCCCGTGGCCGCGGCCGACATCGAGGCGATCGGCCGCGGCGATCGCGGCGCTGATCCAGGCCTTGGCGTGGCGCACGGCGGTTTCCAGCTCCTCGCCCTTGGCGAGGCCAGCTGCGATCGCCGAGGACAGCGAGCAACCGGTGCCGTGGGTGTTTTTGGTGGCCACCCGCGGCGCCCTGAGTGCGACGGTGCCGCCTCCGCCAAAGAGGTAATCGATGCTCTCGCTGCCCTGCCCGTGGCCGCCCTTGATCAGCACCGCGCGGCATCCCATAGCCAATAGCCGCGCGCCCTGGCTGGCGATCGCGGCCTCGCTGGTGGCGACCGCCTCCTCCAACAGCACTGCTGCTTCCGGCAGGTTCGGCGTCACCAGGCCGGCGCACGGAATGAGCTTGGTTCGCAATGTCGCCACCGCGTCCGCCACCAACAGATGATCGCCCGACGTCGCCACCATCACCGGATCGAGCACGATGTTTTTAGGCGACCAGCGCGTCAGGCCGGCGAGGATGGCCTCGATGGTCGCACGATCCGCCACCATCCCGATCTTGACCGCCGCGACGTCGAGATCGGAAAATACCGCATCGATCTGGGCGGTGACAAAATCGGCGGGCACCTGGTGGATGCCGCTGACGCCGGTGGTGTTCTGCGCGGTCAGCGCCGTGATCACGGAGGCGCCATAGACGCCGAGCGCCGAAAACGTCTTGAGGTCGGCCTGCACGCCGGCGCCGCCCGAGCAATCCGAACCGGCAATGGTGAGCGCGACCGGGATCGTCATGGCACTACCTCAGGCATTTCGGGGCGCTTTCCGGCTCATGCCTTGTCCTAACGCGGCGCGGTATTGGCAGCAAGTTCGCTTGCCATAAGGGAGCGAATTTGGCTCTATTGGCGCTAGAGCCTGTTCCGTTTCGATTGTATCGAAACGGGGCTCTAGATTTTTGATTTGACGCGTTTTCTTGACGCGAACCGGTATCCACGGAGCCTGTCATCGGGCGCGCATTCGCGCGACCCGTTGGCTTGAAAACGCTCTAACGCAACGCCCTTCGGAGACGACAGCGATGGTTCCCTTTTTCGTCCAGTTCAAATGCAAGCTCGGCCAGTCCTATGCCGTCGCCAACGCGCTCGCCGAGGCCGAGATCGCCTCGGAAATCTATTCCACCGCGGGCGATTACGACCTGCTGGTCAAATTCTATGTCGATAACGACACCGATATCGGCCACTTCGTCAACGAGAAGGTGCAGGTCATTGCCGGCATCCAGGACACCCACACCATCATCACCTTCAAGGCGTTCGGCACGGGCTAGGCCGCGGGCCGCCCGGCCCAAGAAGCGCTCAAGAACGGCTCAAGTAGCGCGTCGAGTCTTCTCGCTTATCCCTTGTCCGCCTTCTTCGGTTTCGGCGGCCCGTCGACCGGTGGCAGCGACTTGATGTAGGTCGCGATCGCATTGCGATCCGCTTCGCTCAATTGCGAGATGTTCCTGATCACGCTCACCATCGAACCGCCGGCGCTGTCGCCATCGGGCGTCTGTCCGCTCTCGAGAAAATAGGCGATGTCCTTTTCATTCCAGTCGGAAATCCCCTTTTGCGTGATGTTGGGCACAAAGCCTTTGCCGTCCGGATCGGGGCCGCCGGCAAAGCGTTGCGCGGCGACGATGCCGCCGAGGGAATTGCGCGGGCTGTGGCACTCGGCGCAATGGCCGAGACTATTCACCAGATAGGCGCCGCGATTCCACTGCGCCGGGCGCGCGGTATCCGGCATGAACGGCCCAGCGTCCATGAACAGCCATTTCCATATCCCGATATTGCGGCGAATGTTGAACGGAAACGGCACGTCGTGGTCGCGCACCTTGCCCGGCACCGGCGCCAGCGTTTTCAGATAGGCAAACAGATCCCTGATGTCGCTGATCCGGGCATGCGCGTAAGTCGTATAGGGAAACGCCGGAAAATAATGCGTGCCCGAGGGCGAAACCCCTTTTGTCACGGCGGTGACGAATTGCGCCTCGGTCCAGCGCCCGATGCCGTCGGCTGGATCGGGCGAGATGTTGGGAACGTAGAATGTGCCGAACGGCGAGACCAGCGCGAGACCGCCGCCGAGCTTCAGGCGATCGGGCTGGCCGGGCACGGCGTGGCAGGAGGAACATCCGCCGGCATTGAATGTTGTCTGTCCGTTGGCAAGATCCGGCGTATAGGCAGCCTCGGTGACGACCACGACCGCCGACGGGGTTGCGGTGAGCCAGCCAAAGACGCCAAACGCCGCGACGCCGGCCAACACGACAGCAAGGACAATTCGTCGCGACATTCGGAAAATCCTCGGCTAGGCGTCACCATTTGGCGGCTAGTATGGCCGTATCTTCAGCCCTAGACTGCCGGAAAATTCTGGGCGTAGGGCCCGCGGCGGCGGGAATAAAGCCGAAAAGCGTTTGTTTTGAGAAGAGCCGTCGTTTTGAAATAAAGCCGTTGTTTTGAAATAAAGCTTTGGTGTTGAACAGATAACATCGCTTCGAGATCGCACCGTCACAGGTGACGTCAACAGGGAGAGAACCATGCTGAAGACCAAGACCCTACTTGCCACGCTTGCGCTGGGCATCGCCTTCGCCGGCCCGGCCTTCGCCGAGAAGTTGAAGGCAACCCTCGACGGCAAGTCGGAAACCCCGCCCAATGCCAGCGCCGGTACCGGCACCGCCGACATCGATTACGACGCCGCCAGCAAGAAGCTGACCTGGAAGCTGACCTATTCGGGACTTAGCGGCCCCGCCACGGCGGCCCATTTCCACGGTCCCGCCGAAGTCGGCAAGAACGCCGGCGTCGCGGTCGCTATTCCGAACGCCACCACGAGCCCGAACGAAGGCAGCGCCACGCTGACCGATGCCCAGGCCGCCGATCTCCTGGCCGGCAAGTACTACGTCAACGTCCACACCGCGGCCAATCCGGGCGGCGAAATCCGTGGCCAGGTGACCAAGTAGTTTAATACGCAGGCATCGGAAAGGGGCGGACGCGTCAAGCGCCCGCCCCTTTTTGCTAGCTTGAAGATTTACTCGATCCATCCGCGAAGCTTGAACCAGAGCAGCGGCAACAATCCACTGGCAATGATCGCGATCCACGCCAGCGCGTAACCCCATTCCCAATTCAGCTCCGGCATATTTTTAAAATTCATTCCCCAGATGCCCGCCAGCAGCGTCGGGGGAATGCCGACCACGGAGACGATGGTGAGGATCTTGAACAGGTCGTTCTGCTCGATGTTGATGAAGCCGAGCACCGCATCCAGCAGAAGCTGGATCTTGTCGGACAGCCGCGACTCGTAATCGCTCAACGACACGACATCCTTCGACACCGCTTCAAGGCGTATCCGCGAAGACGCGGTAATCCATTCGCGGCCGACATCGTCGGCATAGGAGGCAACGCGACCGGCGCCCAGCAGCACGTCGCGCGCCTTGGCGAGCCGGTCCGCCAAAACGCCGACATTGGCCAGCGCTTCCCGGAGTTTCCTGGTCGAGCGAACCGGCCCTTTGCTCTGCTTCAGCCCTCCCTTGAACACGGACCTGGCCAGCTCATCCGCCGTTGCCCCCAAATGTTCAAGAACGTCCGCGCCGCGGTCGACGACCGCCTCAAGCAGGCTCGTGAAGACGCACATGCCGTTCTTCAGGCTGTCGTCGCCATCGATCCGCGCGGCCACGCTGTCGAAGGCCGGCGACGTGAAAAAGCGCACCGTGACCAGCACAGTCGCGGTGATGACGAACCCGACCGGCGTCAGATGGGCTTCGCCCGAGGCATCGAGCGTGACCACCGGCGAGCTCAGATAAAGCACGTGGTGATCGAGCCTGAGCCGGCTCGAAGCCTCGATTTCGCTCAGTGCGGCTTCCGTCGGCACCCGGATCTTGACGCCGGCTTCGACGAAACGCACCTCGTCTGGCGTCGGGTTCAAAAGATCGATCCAGATGATTTCGGGCGGGAGCTCCGTCCCGGCGGTCGTCCAATCGCCGCCCTGGCTCCGGTACATTTTCAGCACGGCAATGCGCCCTTTTCCGACGGTCCATCATATCGTCATGCCCGGGCATGACGAACTCTTTGGGCTGCAACGTAGCCCTGCCGCTTACGCCGACGCCGGCCGATGCGCTTTCAGGAAGGAATGGATCTGTCGCACCGCGAGCGGAATCCGTTCCTTGGGCTCCTTCCACGGGAACATGCTGACTTCGGCCTTCGGCGCCAGCATCGCGGCTTCCATGGCCACCGCGTAGGGATGGGCCGGGACGTCGTCGGGTAGGATCAGCACCGGCGTGGGGCAATGGCGCACGAAATCACGGCTCACGGTGAAGACGAAGTCAGGGTCGGTGCGGTACATCCGGGTCAGGAATTTATCGACCGTCTCCATCGTGAGGTCGGACCGGCGTTTGACCAATTCCGGACCCCAGTTCTTCATATTGCCGTCATAGAAAAAGTCGCGCGCCTCCGGGCGCGATCCGCTGGGCTGTGCCAGCACCGCCGCGACGATGCGATCGGGCGCCCGCTTCAGCAGGTTCCAGATGAAGGGGCCGCCGATGCAGAAGCCCAGCACCATGAACTTGTCGATGCCCAAATGGTCCATCAGGCCGAGATGGTCGTCGGTGTGGGAATCCCAGGAGCGGTCGATCTCGAGCGGGCCGCTGGACTGGCCGCCATTGGCGTTGCGCAGGTCGGCTGCGATGCAACGGTACTCGCCCTTGAACTCCACCATGGGGTTGAAGGGCGACAGCGGGCCGGACAGGCCCGCGATCGTCGAGTTCAATCCGCCGCCGGCGATCACCAGCAATGGGAAGCCGGAGCCGGCCTCCTCGAAGTGGACGTGAACGTCGCCCTTTTGATACATCCCCATCGCAGCTTCCCCTTGTCCGCCGCGCTGGGCGAACACCCGCGGCGCGGCGGTCATCACGGTCGCCACGGCGCCTGTTGTCAGCATGGTGCGCCTGATCGAGTCAATCATCGACGCCCCTTTGGTCTACGATGATAGCCGGCCTGCGGTAAGCTAGCTGTTCTTCTGACGATAGGTTTCGTGGCAGCCGCCACATTGCTTGCCGATCAACGGAAGCGCCACCTTCAGCGAATCGAGATCCTTGACCGAGGCTTTGGCCTCGCTCACGACCTTGCCGAAGCTGGTGGCATGCTCGGCGAAGCCGGCCTTGTCGTCCCAGACTTTTGCCGTGGAGCTGTAATCGCCGTCCGCTTTGAGACCCTTGATGCTGTCGGGAAACAAGGTCGGCAGCTTCTTGGCGGTATCCTCGAATTGCGCGAGCGCGGCATCGACGGTCGCCTGATCATAGGGCTTCTCGCCCTTGACCATCGCCCCCAGCGCGCCGGCGTTCTTGCCGTTGCCCTTCATCTGGGTCTGCGCCACCTTGACCAGGTCCTGCTGCGCGACCACCGCGCCGACACCCAGCAACAACGTTCCGACAACCACGACAGTCCGCATCATCATTCCGGTCCCCTTGTTTTCCTGGTCGCGCGATCGCCCGACCAGCCACGACGTATTTATAGTCATTCTAACACCGCTGTCAGGGCTTCATTCCAGATATTCGATCTGATCCGGGAGCATGATGGATACGTCCGATCGGCAACCTCTCCCCGGCAGGGAGAGGTCGCCGATCGGATGAACCGATTCAATCAATCCGCTCTAAAGGCTATGCCGGCGCTGCTGTTCGCGGATCGCGATCCAGACCCGCTCCGCGGTCGCGGGCATGTCGATGTGATCGATTTTGTACTCGCGCCACAGCCCCTCGATGATGGCATTGACGATGGCTGGGCAGGAACCGATCGCGCCGGCCTCGCCCGCGCCCTTGACACCGAGCGGATTGGTCTTGCAGGGCACGTTGTGGGTCTCGAACACGAATAACGGGCCGTCGGCCGCGCGCGGCAGCGCGTAATCCATGAAAGTGCCGGTGACGAGCTGACCGTCCTTCGGATCGTAGACCGCCTGCTCCATCAGCGCCTGGCCGATGCCCTGCATGGCGCCGCCATGAACCTGGCCGGCCAGCAGCAACGGGTTCAAGGTCACCCCGAAATCGTCGACGATGACATAGTTGACGATTTTGATGATTCCGGTCGCAGGATCGATCTCGACCTCGGCGACATGGGTGCCGTTGGGGAAGGTGCCGTCGGCGCTGGCAAAAGTTGCGCTTGCATTCAGCTTCGATGAATCGGCGCCCGGCCGTTTGGCCAGGTCCGCAAAGCTGACCGCACGATCGGTGCCGGCGATCCGCACCATTCCCTCTGAGATCTCGAGGTCGCCGGCGCTGGTTTCCAGCGCTTCGGCGGCGATCTCGCGCAAATTGGCCCCGAGCGTGCGGGTGGCGCGCTCGACGCTGACGCCGCCGGAGGGAATCGACGCCGACCCGCCGGTGCCAAGGCCGGTGGCGATCATGTCGGTATCGCCCTGGAAGATGTGAACGCGCTCGGGCAAAAGGCCGAACTGCTCGGCGACAATCTGCGCGTAAGCGGTCTGATGGCCCTGCCCGCTCGACTGCGTGCCGATCAGGACCGTCACATCGCCATTGGGATCGAGCCGGACGTTGGCGGTCTCCTCGCCCATCGTGCCGCAGACCTCGACATAGGTCGCAAGCCCGATACCGCGCACCAGGCCCAGCTTCTTGGCGGCCTTGGCGCGCTTGGGAAATTCCTTCCAGTCCGCGATCTCCATCGCCCGCTTCATATGCGCGGTGAAGTCGCCGGAATCGTAGACCTTGCCGGTCGCCGTCGTATACGGCATCGCCTTCGGCGTGATGAAATTCTTGCGCCGGATCGCATCCGGCGTCATCTCGAGTTTGCGCGCGGCGGCATCGACCAGACGCTCGACCACATAGGCCGCTTCAGGACGGCCGGCGCCGCGATAGGCATCGACCGGCACGGTGTTGGTGAAGACGGTGCGGACGCGGCAGTGAAATATCTGGATGTCGTAGAGGCCGGGCAACATGCCGGCGCCGCCATGCGGAATATAGGGACCGAAGGTCGACAGATAAGCGCCCATGTCGCCCATCAGGTCGACATCCATCGCCAGGAATTTGCCGTCCTCGGCCAGCGCCATCCGCGCCGTCGTGACATTGTCGCGGCCTTGCGCGTCGCCCATGAAGTGGTCGGCGCGATCGGCGGTCCACTTCACCGTCCGGCGCAATTTTTTTGCGGCGACCGCGATCAGGGCATATTCGCGGTATGGAAACAGTTTGGTACCAAAACCGCCGCCGACATCCGGGCAGATCACCCGCATCTTCTCGACCGGTATCTTCAGCACGTTCTGGCACAGGATATCGCGCAGCCGATGGCTGCCCTGGCTGCCGATGGTCAGGGTCAGATGATCGCGCCTGGCGTCGTATTCGGCGACCGCCGCGCGCGTCTCCATGAAGTTGGTGACGATGCGCGGATTGACGATCGAGACTTCGGCGACCGCATATGCCCCAGCGAACACGGCGTCGGTCGCCTTCTTGTCGCCGATCGGCACGTCGAACAGCACATTGCCGGCATGATCGGGCCACACCTGCGGCGCGCCCTTCTTCACGGCGTTGACGGCGCCGACCACCGCGGGCAGCGGCGCCCAATTGACGTCAATGGCCTCGATCGCATCGCGGGCCTGATCGATGGTTTCGGCGACCACGAACGCAACCGCGTCGCCGACATGGCGCACTTCACCCTTTGCGAGGATCGGATAGGCCGGACCGGTGAACGGGTTGTCTTCGAGATTGAACAGGCACGGCAAACCGCCGAGATCGGCGACATCCTCCGCCGTGAGGATCGCGCCGACACCTGGCAGGCCGCGCGCCTTCGCCGCATCGATGGTGAATTTCGCATGCGCGTGCGGCGAGCGCAGCACCAGCGCGTGCAGTGCCGCGGACGGCGCATGGTCATCGGTATAGCTGCCCTTGCCGCGGATCAGCTTGTCGTCTTCCTTGCGCCGCACACTTTGACCGACGCCAAATTTAACGGGAGCAGCCATTCATATCTCCAATTGCAATCGCTGTTTTGCTGCATATTGCAGCGGATCGAAGGGGAGCGCAAAGGGTTTAGCCGCGCATACGATCACCGGAACACCTCGTCGGTCAAAGAAGCCGTCATCCCCGGGATGACGGTTCCTATTGTCCAACGCTGACAATTTAGCTGCGCACCAGTGACCTCAGCCAGCCGGTACCGAACAGCAACAGAATGGAGCCGGCGTAGACGATCGCGCCGACCGCGATCAGCACCAACAAGGTGGTCTCGTCGCGAAACGCGGGCAATTGCGCGAGGTAGGCGCTTGCGAGTTTCGCAGCTGCCCAAAGTGCCGCCGCCAGCACGGCGCCGGATGCGGCGAACTTCGCCAGCGATTTTATCAGCGCGCGATCGAGATCGAGGTAGCCGGCCCGCACCGCGAAGCCGAGCACCAGCAAGAGATTGATCCAGGCGCCGACCGCGGTCGCCAGCGCCAGGCCGACCTGCGCCAGCGATGCCATCAGCAGGACCTTCAGGGCCAGATTGGCGGCGAGGCCGGTGAGCGACGCCTTCACCGGGGTCGCGGTATCCTTGCGGGCGTAGAAGGCCGAGACCGCGCTGCGGATCATCACGAACGGAATGAGGCCGACCGCATAGGCGGCGAGCGTGGCGCCGGCGGCCGCGGCATCGGCCTTGGTGAAGGCACCGCGCAGGAACACCGCGCGCATGATGATTTCAGGCACGGTGATGAAGGCGGCGACGAACGGCACCGAGGCCAACAGCGTGAATTCAAAGGCCCGGCGCTGCGCCGCCGCGGCTCCGGCGTCATCGCCGGCCGTGATCCGCCGCGACATTTCCGGCAGCAACACCGTACCGATCGCAATGCCGATGACGCCGATCGGCAACTGATAGAGCCGATCGGCGTAATACAGCGCCGACAAGGCGCCCGCCGGCAGAAAGGTCGCGATGATGGTGTCGGCAAAGATCGCGACCTGGGTTCCCATCGACCCCAAGGTCGCCGGGCCGATCGCGCGAAAGAAGGCGCGGACGTCTTCGTCGAGCCCAAGCTGTGCAAAGCGCGGCAGGCCGCCATGACGGCCGAGATCGCCAGCCAGCAGGAAATACTGCAGGAAACCCGAAATCAGCACGCCCCAGGCCGCGGCATGGCCGACGCTCGGAAAAAACGCCGCAAGCGCCAGGGTCGCCATCATCGAGATGTTGAGAAAGATCGATGCCGCCGCGGCGCTGGCATAGCGATGCATCACATTGAGCATGCCGCCGTAGAGCGTCACCAGGGTGATCAGCAACAGATAGGGAAACGTGATGCGGGTCAGCTCGATCGCAAGGCGGCGCTGTTCGGAATCATCGGCAAAACCGGGCGCCAGAATGCCGATGACCTGCGGCATGAACAGCCACGCCGCCACCAGGAGAACCACTTGCGACAGGAACAGCAGCGTGAAGATGTGGCTTGCGAACAATCGCGCCGAGCCCTCGCCGCCCTTGCCCTGGACATGGGCATAGGCAGGAATGAAGGCAGTGTTGAAGGCGCCTTCGGCAAAGATCGCGCGAAAATTGTTCGGCAGCCGCCACGCCACGTAAAACGCGTCCGCAACCGGCCCGGCGCCGAGAAACGCCGCGAGCATGATATCGCGCGCGAGGCCCGTCAGCCGCGAAAGGAGCGTATAGCCGCCGACGGTGAAGATACGACCGAGCATGCGCCGCTTCTAGAGCCTTTTCCGTTCCGATGGAATCGGAACGGGGCTCTAGCCTTTTGTTTTGACGCGTTTTCTTCACGCGAACCGGTGCCCACGGAGCCTGTCATCGGGCGCGCGTTCGCGCGACCCGTTGGCTCGAAAACGCTCTAGCGCATACGGCGGCGCTTCAAAACGGCGAAATCAGGACGAAAGCGCGCCACGCACAGCCCTGATGATCCGCTCCTGCGTCGGCTCGTCGAGATAGGCATGCATCGGCAAGCTGATGACATCGTCGGAGAGCTGCTCGCTGACCGGCAAGCCGCCCTCGGCGACCGGATAATCCCGGTAGGCGGTCTGCTGATGCATCGACTTCACGTAATAGATCGCGGTCGGAATGCCCTGGGCCTTCAGCGCGGCGGCAAAACCGTCGCGGTTCACGCCCTCGGGCAGCCGGATGGTGTATTGCGCCCAGACCGAGCTGCAGCCGGCCGCCAGATGCGGCACGGTCACGACATTGCCGAGGCCGCGCGCATAGCGCTCGGCGACCTCGTTGCGCGCGGCGATTTCGTCGTCGAAGATCTTCAGCTTCTCAAGCAGGATCGCGGCCTGCATGGTGTCGAGGCGGCCGGTCAGACCCAGCCGGACATTGTCGTATTTGTCCGAACCCTGGCCATGGACACGGATGCTGCGCAAGGTCTCAGCTAGGTCGGAATCGTCGGTGAAGATCGCGCCGCCATCGCCGAAACAACCCAGCGGCTTTGCCGGGAAAAAGCTGGTCGCGGTGGCATGGCCCAGAGTGCCAAGCCGGCGGCCTTTGTAGCGGGCGCCAAAGCCTTGCGCGGCGTCATCGAGCACGAACAGGCCTTCGGCTTCGGCGACCGCGGCAATGGCGTCGTGATCGGCGCTCTGCCCGAACAGATCGACCGGAATCACCGCCCGGGGCTTGAGGCCCTGTTTCTTGGCCGCCACGATGCCTTTTTTCAGCGAGGCGGCGTCGATGTTGAAGGTCGCTTCGTCGACATCGACGAATACCGGTGTTGCGCCGGTCAGCGCCACCGCTTCGCCGGTCGCGCAAAAGGTGAAAGAGGGGCAAATCACCGCATCGCCGCGGCCGATGTTCTTTGCCATCAGCACCATCAACAGCGCGTCGGTGCCGCTGGCGCAGCTTACGACATGTTTGGCGCCCGAGAACTCGGCGAGCCGCGCCTCGAGCTCGGTGACTTCCGGACCGTTGATGAACAGGCAATGGGTCAGCACGCGGGCGACCGCTTCGTCGATCGACTTGCCAAGCCGGCGGCGCTGCGCGCCGATGTCGATAAAGGGCACGGGATTCGGGGGGATGTGCTGGTTCATGAAGCCTTCTTCGACAACAAGTTGAGAGCGGATCAGCCGACGGCGCGGCGCGGGCCCTTGAGGGACGAAGCGGCGGCGGCGGGCCGTGCCGGGGTTTCCAGGCAACGGATCGCTATTTGGAGGCTGGCGACGCCTTCATCGCCAGTCACCGCGGGCACGCCATTGGTGCGCACCGCATGGAGGAACGCGATCAACTCGGCGCGCAGCGGCTCATCATGGCCGACCGGCAGATGGCGCATCGAATAACTGCCGTCCGGCTTGAAGCCGAAGCACTCGGTGACCTGGCGGGTCAACAGATCGCCCATCACATATTTGCCGCGGGTCGCGACCGTGACGTTGCGCGCCTTGAACGGCGTCAGCCAGTTGGTGTTGATATGCGCGAGCACCCCGGAGGCAGTGCGGAACTGCAACAGCGCGATATCCTCGCGTTCGGCCACCGCGCTCGAGAGTTGCGGCTGCACCTCGACGATATCGGACTCGGTGAACCAGCGGATCAGATCGATGTCGTGCACGGCGAGGTCGATGACCACGCCGACATTCGACATCCGCGGCGGGAACGGACCGACCCGGGTGATGGCGATCGAAAGGATGTCCTCGCCCGATATCGCCTGCTTGATGGCGGCGACGGCGGGATTGAAGCGCTCGACATGGCCCACCATCAGCGTCACGCCGGCTTCGCGGGCCCTGGTGACGATCTCCTGGCCTTCCTCGACCGAGGAGGCGATCGGCTTTTCGACCAGCACATGAATCTTGCGCGCGATGGCGGCGAGCGAAAGCTCGTGATGCAGATGCGTCGGTGCCGCGATGGTCACGGCATCGACGCCCTCGGCGACCAGTTCGTCAAAACTCTCGAAGGTGCGGCAGCCGGTCAGTTCGGCGGCCCGGGTCCGATGCGCCGGCAACGGATCGACGATCCCGACCAATGTCGTATCCGGCAGGCCGGCCAGCACGCGGGCATGGTTGCTGCCCATCACGCCGGCGCCGATGACCCCGATGCGCAGCGATTGCTTCGCGTCGCTCTTTCCGCCCGATGCGGACCCTTTGGAACTCATCCCGTCAAACCCCAATGATAGCCATATAATAGCTTCGTCTTGAACGCCCCGGTGGTTCTCCTAGCATGCCGCCACAAATGTGGCGAATGCCGAGCACGCATCCCGAACACGTTTTGATTCAAAGAATTACACCCGACGAATCAGAGCGATGACGCGAACATCGACATTCCCTGCTATCCTGGAAAACAACAGGGAAATCACGTGATTCAAGCCGTTTTACACCTCCAGAAATCGCAAAAGAGTCCCTTTCCGGCAGCTTCTTCCGGCAAAATAGAGGCGGCAATTCAGTAAGGGCGTTTTTGAGGCGTAACAGGGAGAACTCCTTGAAGAACAGGAAGAAATCTGGAAACAAAGGGTCCATTTCTTGCACACCATGTTTCGCGTTCTCGCCGATTAATTCCGTGCTGGCCTGTTTTAACCCTAAGTGGCCTATTTTGATTTCAGCAGTTACCCTAGTTCGAGTTCACTGCGCGGACTCAAAAATCGAGCGGCCACAACCGCGGAGCAGTGATGTAATCATGAGACGAAGCGGCCAGGAAGTTCGTGGTTTGCTTGCGGCTGAGCGACACCTCGGCTTCAACGTGTCGAGCACGCAGGCCGGCTCCTCAACAGCGGCATCTTATCGGCTTTGGTCGAGGTCGCAACGATGAACACGAGCGGACGGGATCGATACCGATCCCCGTACTTGATCCACTGCGCCTGCCGACGGGCCACATTAAGATGATTCCGCTAGGCGGCAAGTCGATCTATCCAAATCGCGAGAGACCAACTCGATGCGTCGATCGACACAGGTCGTTGTCGGCAGCCTTGCCCGCCAACTCTTCTGTGAAGATTCACAACATCTGCCAACCACGGGATTTAGCACGGGAAACGGTCTAGCTTCGAGGACCCAGCTCACGGCGTTCTTGAGTGGAAATCATTTAGTATGATTCGGGTTGGACCCTTGGAATTAGATTGAGACTCCTCGTCAATGTCGATAGCGCAGCAATATCAAAAAATGGCTCCCAACGCGTATCGTCGCGATATCGACGGCTTAAGAGCGATTTCCATCATCGTCGTGGTAAGTTACCATGCCTTCCCTACAGTCGTTCCAGGTGGATTTGTCGGTGTAGACGTATTCTTCGTTATATCCGGCTATTTAATTACAAAGATCATCTTGGATGGGTTGGCAGTAGACAACTTTGCAATTTCTTCTTTCTACGCGCGGCGTATTCGACGAATCTTCCCTGCCCTGCTCGTTGTTCTCTGTACGACCTACGCTGTCGGCTGGATCGTACTACTGCCCTCGGACTTCAAGAAGCTGGCCGAAAACATCGTCGGCGGTGCGGGCTTCTTCTCTAATCTTCTTCAGCTGCGAGACGCGAATTATTTCGATCCCGACGCATTAACGAATCCGCTTTTACATCTCTGGTCCCTGGGCATTGAAGAGCAATTTTACATTCTATGGCCGCTGCTCTTGATCGTCTGCAACGGACCGCGCCGATTCATTGCCCTGACTTTGATCGTTGCGATTCTGTCCATGGGAACAAACCTCTATCTTGTCATCAGCCACCAACAGACAGCGGCGTTTTATTCACCCATCAGCCGCGCATGGGAGCTACTGATAGGAGCGCTGGCTTTACAAAGGGATACTCGCGAGAACTTAGATATATCGGGCTTTTGGCGTAATGTAGCGGGCGGGATTGGCTTCCTATTGATTATAGGAGCTTCCTTACTGCTAGATAAAACTTCAAAATATCCCGGATGGTGGGCGCTGATACCGGCCCTAGGTACGTTACTTTTGCTAAATAGCGCAGGGTCGATTGTAAACCGACATCTACTCTCTCACCCCAAGACAGTAATCTTTGGTCTCATTAGCTATCCCTTGTACCTCTGGCATTGGCCACTCCTGACGTATCTCGGGATTTTGCGAAATGACAACCCAAATTCGCTCGAAATTGTCGTCACGGTTGTTATCTCGATCATGCTTGCGTGGGCTACATTTCGCTTTATCGAGTCGCCCGTGCGGCAGCGAGGCCCCGTAACGATTTACCTCGCAGCCGGCATGACATCGATCGGGGTCATCGGACTATGCACGATAGTGGGTAACGGCTTCGGCTTTAGATTTCCGTCCCAAGTAAGAGATATTGCCGCGCTGCGCACGAGAATTTCTTCCAAGAACAACACAGGCTTTCGCGAAGCCTGCTTTCTTGATCGCGACGACAGTTTGCTAACGCCGCGGGGACAGTGCATTGAGAGCGGAAGAGGTCCATTGATTTTCGTTTGGGGGGACTCAACGGCCGCGACACTTTATCCCGGCTTGAAGAAAGAACAGCAATTTAACGCGTTTCGAATAGCTCAATTTACTGCGGCTAGCTGTGCGCCAGTTGTTGATTCAAGCGAGACAACGGTTCGCTCTACCTGCGCCGCGATCAACGATCAGACCCTTGGCTTTGTGAAGACTTCCTCCCCAGATATCGTACTCTTGCACGCCATGTGGAACGAAAAAAGCGATTTTGAGAACCTTCATAACACCATCTCCCAACTAAAATATATCGGCGTACCGCGAATCGTGATTCTTGGCCCCGTTCCTGTCTGGAAGCGCGAACTTCCGTTCGATCTAGTCAATGCTTACCGCTGGCAACGCTCGCTGCCGAATAGAATGACCAGCGGCGTCGCCGGCTCGTCGGCAGATGCGGTTATGGAGAGATTTAGTAACAGTCAGAACGTTGAATATATTTCGGCCTGGCACATCTTTTGTAACTCGGAGGGGTGCCTCACCCGCCTGGGGCCGTCAGCCGACGATGTCGTGACTTGGGACAATGCGCACCTTTCAACACGGGGCTCCGAATTCGCCGTTCACTCCATGATCACTGACTTGCTGCCTACTCATCCCACCGGACCTACAGGAATAACTCGGTGAATTTGACTCCCCGATATCATCCTGTGGTCTCTGGCGAGCTTTCATATTGATCGCCGTGGGTAACGAAACGCTGAAGCGAACAACGACCGCTCAACTTTTTAATTCGTAAGATCGACGCACCTCCGATCGAGACATTGTGTTGATGCTAGCGACGTTCGGCCGAAAAACGGCATGCGCGTCCATCGATATCGACGGGTCTGAACTAGTCGCCCTTGATCGTGAGAAGCCGCTTTATCGCGTCTGGAAGCCGATAGCCTCGGGAAATGCAAATAGCTCGACGACATCCGGCTTCCGTTAGCTCGCCTCCACCGCCGCGACGAACGATTGGCACCTCTTTAGCCGGTTTGCCACCACCGTTTGGGTGAGGCCAGCCTACTTACGCTTGTAGATCGGGAAGGCCCGCAAGGTGCCGCGAAGAATGAAGCGTCGAGTGGTTATGGGTAGCCGATGGCTGAATGTTCGTGGAATATCGTTCGCTACCGCGCGCTACGGCAGGAGATGCCAGAAGTCTGCAGTCAAAACGCGATCGAAGCCATACTGCGTAGGATTGACCTTCCAGGCTTACCGCAGCGTCCAAACAACTGGCGCAGGACCACACAAAAACAAAACGCAGAACAATGGCGCAGCGATCCAGTAGCGAACGTCAAATTGAAACAAGATGGCCAAACACGGCATCGACGAAGGCTCGCTCAATGCCGAAGTGTTCGTGCAGGCGCACGAGTGGTTCATTGTGCTCGACAACCTGATTCAGTCGGCACAAACGCGACGCGTGCTACTGTTCAGAGAAATCAATGGGCCACGCTCTCTTGGGAGATCAAGCGCCGTGGCGCGCCAAAATGCGGCAGCACACCCCTCAGTAGATATCAGACGTCACTCTGTCGGAACGCGTAAATTTGGTCGACGCAACTTCGCAACTAGGCGGGAATTTAAGCCACAGCCTCTCAACTCCCGTAAAAAGCTCAGCTGACGTCTCACTGCCGGATACTGTTCGATCACGACCGCTGATAATCGTCCTCGATGCGGATGATGTCGTCTTCGCCTAGATAGCTGCCGGTCTGAACCTCGATCAGTTCCAACAGAATCTTACCGGGATTTTCCAAGCGGTGGATGGCACCGATCGGGATATAAATCGATTCATTCTCATGCACGATCTTGACCAGCTCATTGACGGTCACGCGCGCGGTGCCGCGCACCACAATCCAGTGCTCGGAGCGGTGATGGTGCTTTTGCAACGAGAGCCGCCCGCCCGCCTTCACCGCGATGCGCTTGACCTGGTGACGGTCGCCATTGTCGACCGATTGATAGCTGCCCCAGGGACGATGCACCTTGAGATGGCTTTCGGTCACTTCCGGCGCCACCGTCCTTAGCCGCGCGACTAGTCTTTTCAACCCGTTGGCGTCCTTCTGGCGCGATACCAGCACCGCGTCCTGAGTCGCCACGACCACGAGATCGTCGACTCCTTCGAGCGCGACCAGCGCCTTGTCCGTCGAGACGTTGCAGTTGCGCGAGTCCTCGAACACGGCGGTGCCCTGCGCGGCATTGCCCTGGCCGTCCTTGTCAGACAATTCCCACACCGCATGCCAGGAGCCGACGTCGGACCAGCCGTACGACACCGGCACCACCGCGGCGCGCGCGGTCTTTTCCATTACCGCGTAATCGATCGAGATCGCGTCGGCCTTCGCAAATGATTCCGGATCGAGCATAACAAAACCGAGATCACGTCCGGCTTTGTCGATGGCATCGCTCACTACCTGCACGCTGCCGGCATCGACATTGCGGTATTCGTCGAGCAGCACGGAGGCACGGAACATGAAGTTACCGCTGTTCCAGAGATAGCCCGCCTTGATATACTCGGCTGCCGTTGCCGGATCGGGTTTTTCCACGAACTTTGCGACCGAGCGGACGTCACCGGAAATGATCTCGCCGGGACTTATATAGCCATATTCGGTGGCGGCGCGCTCGGGCTCGACCCCGAAGGTCGCGATATGTCCGCTGCTGGCGACGACCAATCCCTGCCGGCAGGCAGCAAGAAACGCCGCAGTGTCGCCGACCACGTGATCGGCGGCGAGCGCCAACACTGTCGCCTCGTGATCGCGCGTTTCCGCAAATACCGCGCCAGCGACGATCGCCGGACCGGAATCTCGGCGCACCGGCTCAAGCAGAATATCAGCCTCGAGCCCGATCTCGGTTAATTGCTCCAGCACCATAAAGCGATACGCCGTGTTGGTGATCACGATCGGACGCTCGAACAGCGCCTTGTCCGACACCCGCAGGATCGTATCCTGAAACGTCGAGCGCTTGCCGAACAGCGACAAGAACTGTTTCGGACGGACCTCGCGCGAGGCCGGCCACAGCCGTGTTCCAGCGCCGCCGCACATGATTAGTGGAATAATTCGTCGGTCCATCAGCGTCAAACCTTGTAGTGGTCGCGATACCACGCGACAAAATCCGCAATGCCGTCCTTAATGGAGGTCTCGGGCTTCAAACCGGTGTCACGTATCAGCTCTTCGACATCGGCGAAAGTTTCCGTGACATCGCCGGGCTGCATCGGCAGCATCTGTTTGATCGCCGCGCGGCCCAATGCCTTCTCCAACAACTCCACCACGTGCATCAGATCTTCCGGATGCTGATTGCCGATGTTGTAGATCCCAGCTGGCGCAACTCCATTGCCGGCGGGAATGCGATCGATCAAACGTAGTACTATACGGGTGACGTCATCGATATGGGTAAAATCGCGGCGCATCTTGCCGTGGTTAAAAAGCCTGATTGGGGCGCCTTCAAGGATGGCCTTGGTGAACAGGAAAATCGCCATATCGGGTCGCCCCCACGGCCCGTAGACGGTAAAGAACCGCAGGCCAGTGACCGGCAGGTGGTAAAGATGGCTGTAGGAATAAGCCATCTGTTCGTTTGCCTTCTTGGTCGCGGCATAGAAACTGACCGGACGGTCGGTCTTGTCTTCAATCGAAAACGGCACCTTGGTGTTCGCGCCGTAGACCGAGGATGACGATGCATAGAGCAGATGACCGCATTGATTGTGCCGGCATCCCTCCAGCACATTGGCAAAACCTTCGAGATTCGCTTCCACATAGGCATGGGGACGATCAATCGAGTGACGCACGCCGGCCTGCGCGGCCAAGTGGATTACCCTCTCGAAGCGACATTTGGCAAATAGCGCGGCCATCGCCTCGCGATCGGCAAGATCGGTTTGCACAAAGCTGAACCGCGAATTCTCACGCAGGATAGCGAGCCGTGCCATTTTCAGTGCCGAATCATAGTAATTATTGAGGTTGTCCAGACCGACTACATCTGCGCCTTCGGCCAGCAGTTGCTTGGCAACATGAAAGCCGATAAATCCGGCTGCGCCCGTTACCAATACTGTCCGACCTGACATCGTATCCTCAAAAGAGTACGGTTCAACTGCGCCGCACCAGCCGGCTTCCTTGACCCCGCCGTGTTGGCGGGTCGCAATACCCCGATTTTGAGGCTATTGCCAGATCTGCATCAAAGCCATACCAAAGGCTTAAGTGTGGCGCGCCTCCGCCGGCTGCGTCATTTCTGGACCATCCCTATCCCGATGATCACGGAAGCCATGCGCCGGATCCTGCTTTCGATAATGAAAATATTGGTCTCCGGAGCGCTGCTGTATTTCGCTCTGAGAAAAGCCAATTTTTCGGACCTCACGTCAAGGATCGACATCACGAGCCTTTTTTGGATCGGGTTGGCAATCATTGTGACATTTCTGCAGGTTTTTATCGGCGCCTTGCGCTGGCGCGAAATCTGCGCGGATTGCGCCGCTCCGCTCACGACGACGCAGGCGATGCGTTTCAATCTGATCGGGTCGTTCTTCAATCAGACGTTGCCGTCGGCTATTGGTGGCGACGCTGTTCGGTTATGGCTACTCGCGCGCACCGGCGCAGGATGGCGCGCGGCGACCTATTCGGTCTTCGTTGATCGCGCGGTCGGCTTAATAGCGCTTGCGACCATCGTCGTCGCGAGCCTGCCCTGGAGTTACAAGCTTATCGAGGACCCTGCTGGTCGGTCCGCGTTGCTATTCGTCGGTTTTGCTGCGCTTGCGGCCGGCGTATGCTTTCTCATCCTAGGAAGGCTACCCTGGCCTTGGTTGAAACGCTGGTGGGGAACGCAACATTTCTACGCCTGCTCGGTAATTGCGAATCGCTTGATTTTCAGTCGCGATCACGGGGCTACGCTAGCTCTGCTATCGCTGCTAATCCATGTTCTCGCCGCAGTTATTGCCTGGTGCGTGGCGCGATCGATAGCCGCACCGGTGTCGCTAGAGCAGGTCTTGCAGTTGGTCCCTCCGGTGATGCTCATCACGATGATTCCGCTCTCAATTGCCGGTTGGGGGATCCGCGAAGCTTCTATGGGACTTGCATTCGGCTACGCCGGTTTGGCTACGAGTGAAGGTGTCAACGTTTCGCTGTTGTTTGGTGCGGTATACTTCATAGTCGGCGCGTTTGGTGGTCTAATTTGGATCTTCAGCGCAGAAAAGGCTGCGCAAGGCATTCTACCCATCGCGATCCCCGACGACGGCCACGTTTAGAATGACAATTTCTGAATCCTTCCTAGCCGCTTTCGCTGTTTTGGCTGCCGCTGTTGTCTCGGCCGGCATGATTTGGGCGCTTCGACCCTTCCTCTTACGTCATGCGCTTGCTAAGCCAAACGCGCGGTCATCTCATCGGGTTCCCACGCCGCAGGGAGCAGGTATAGCGGTTATTGCGGCGACGCTGACGGTCTCGGGAAGCCTAATCATCTTTACCGGCTCGGAAGCATTGAATATCCCCATAGCGGTCTTCGGTGCGTCATTGTTCATTTCAATTGTAGGTTTTGCCGACGACGTCAAATCTATCGAAGCGCTACCGCGGTTGATGCTGCAGGCCGCGGCCGTCGCCGTAATTATTTTCGCGTCATCAAGCGACTTACGAATCCTTCCGGCCTGTCCACACTGGATCGAAAGCTGCATCCTGCTGCTGGCAGGCGTTTGGTTCGTAAACCTCGTAAATTTCATGGACGGCCTCGACTGGATGAGCGTTGCTGAGGTTGTCCCGATCACCGGTACGATGGTGATCCTCGGCTCGCTCGGTAAATTCCCCCCTACTGCAACCATCGTTGCCGCGGCGCTCTGCGGTGCGATGCTTGGATTCGCCCCTTTCAACCGTCCTGTGGCAAAAATCTTTCTCGGAGACGTCGGAAGCTTACCGATCGGTTTGCTGTTAGGCTGGTGCCTGTTGCAACTCGCCTATCATCAGCAATTCACCGCCGCGCTGCTGCTGCCGTTGTACTATCTGTTCGACGCTACTATAACTTTATCGCGACGCCTGATAAGGCGCGAACGATTCTGGGCTGCCCATCGCTCGCATTTCTACCAACGCGCAACCGACAACGGCTTTACCGTTTGGCGGGTGGTGAGCGAGGTGTTTGCGCTCAACCTAGGTCTCGCAGTGTTGGCGGTCGCATCGACCATGACGCAATCTGTCACAACAAACGTTCTGTTTTTGGTGCTGGGAAGCATTGCAGTCAGCCTCGTTTTGCTCCGGTTTTCGAGACAACGATAGGTGCGTTCTCGAAAACTGTCGGCCACAACGAGCTTACGTGTTCGTTTCAATTGCCGAGCCCAACCCGAATTCGGGGATGGCTTCCTTCAAGACTTCCTTGATGGCGGTCCGATCGTCTTTCTCGATCGCCAACTCTAGCGCTTCGATCCATTTTCGTAATGTCTGCATCGGAGGTTCGTTCGGCTTCGCCGCCATGATCCCAGCAATTCCAATCTCAATACTAGGCTCTTCGTGCGTAAAGAGGATTTCGTTCAATCTCTCACCCGGCCTCATCCCAGTGAACTCGATCTCAATATCGTAACCAGGCTGCAGACCCGATAATCGAATCATTCGTTCGGCCAGCTCGACGATTTTAACCGGCTGCCCCATATTGAGCACGTAGACGGAGACGTCTGGACGGATCGGGGTCATAGCATGCGTCGCGGCGGTGATCACCAAGTCACAGGCCTCGCGGATAGTCATGAAATATCTAACCATATCGGGATGTGTGACGGTCACCGGTCCGCCCGCCTCGATCTGCGCCTTGAATTTCGGAACAACGGATCCGTTCGACGCCAGCACGTTGCCGAACCTAACCGAAATCAGCCGCATACGTTGCCTGTCGTCAGGCTGACACGCCAGATCGTGATCAAGCGCCTGACAGTACATCTCGGCAAACCGTTTCGTGAGCCCCAACATCGAAACCGGCTCTATTGCCTTATCGGTCGAGATCATGACCATGGCCTTGGCACCCGAAGCCAGGGCGGCATCGGCGACGACGACCGAACCAAAGATATTGGTTTTGACCGCCTCGCTCCAATCGCGTTCGAGAATAGGTACGTGCTTAAGGGCGGCCGCGTGGAACACGATGTCGGGTCCGAACTCGTTCATGAGCCGTTCAATGCGTCCGCGATCTCGGATATCCGCAATATGACCGGTAATCACAGCTTCCTGCTTCTGTGCCATCAGGCTCTCAATAACGGCGTAGAGCGCAGGCTCGGAATTTTCGATCACGAGTAATCTAGCCGCACCAAATGTCACAACTCGGTCGCAAATCTCCGATCCGATTGAGCCACCACCACCGGTGACTATGACCGCTTTGTCCTTCACCAGCGCCTCGAGCCGGGCATAGTCGATTTTTTCACTTGAACGCAGCAACAAATCCTCGACCGCAACCGGGGTTAGCCTTGGCGCCTCGCCGCTTTCAAGGGATGGAAGACGGCTAACGATCAAACCCAGCCGACGCGCGCGCATCAGAACGGACTCGGGGTGCGCCTCAGGCTCGAACGCAGATGGCGCCATGACGACGCGCACGACTGTTTTACCGCGCCGCGCAAGATCGCGAACAACGTCTTCGATATCGTCGATTCCACCCAGTATGGGGATATTTCTGATCAACTGCCCCAAATCCGCTCGCGATGGCGACAGCAGGCCGACGGGCCACAATTGTTTGACAGCGCCACTTTCGATTCCACGCAACAGAATCTCGATATCGGCAGCGCGACCGATAAGCAGGGTTGGCGAGGCGTCATCGGTCCTCGCATGATGAAGCGCCCGGGTATAGCGAAAATAGCGGTAAGCAAAACGCAGCGCGCTCAGGAAAAATACTTCAAGAAACCAATAGAGAACGATCGTGACCTTGCCGAGAAAGAAGCCGCCATAGACGTTGGGCGCCACAAAAATATAATCGAGAATCAGCAGCGCGACCGTTAACACGGTCGCTGTGCGCAAAATATTCAACGCATCGGGCAGTGAGATGAAGCGCCATTTCGTGGTTGTCAGATTGAAGGCATAACAAACGAACACACTAAGCATGACAAAGTAAGGGAGAATGCGCAGTAGAAGCGGCAAGCGATCCCAGAACGTCTCACCTTCGAAGCGAAGGTAAAAACTGCCTAGAACCGCAAACGTGGTCGCAAGCACGTCGTGAGTCGCGATTAGAAAATTGCGATAAGTTAGACTTGATAATCGCGTCATTTCAGTAAACGCCCACCCTGTACCGGGTTTGAATGAACCCGCGGGTTGTTAACCTATCCCGATCCCGCATGCCAGCCATTACGCTTTGACGGATTTTCGCCGGAAAAGCGGCGCATCGCTCGACGCGCTCTTCATCGCCATTCCACCTGCGACACCTACACCCAGCACATACATCCACCCTTCGTGGAAATCGAATAGATGCGAGTTGAACAACGAACTCATGATGTTCTGCAAAACGACAAGCAACCCGATCCACGAGGAAAGGCTTGTTCCTTGAAATAACATGAAGTGAAAAAACCACATGGCGTAAAGCACGACACAGCCTAACAGACCCCATTGAACGGCAACATTAAGCGTCTGATTGTGCGGGTTGCCGATAACATCTGCCGAGGCGCCACTCTGACCGATCGCGTCGCGCTCGAATAGTTGTTTGGTCGACCCGGTGCCGTTGCCAAACAAGGGAGCATCGGCAAAAAAATGCAGCGATTTGCGCCAATACTCAAGTCGAAGACCGGTCGAACTCGCGGCGTTTTTCTCATGGTAATATTGGTATTCAAGTTCAACAGCATCCACCCGCTCTCGCAAATAGGGCGATGTAATCCAGACCAGGACTACCACCGCCATAGCTCCGGCAAATAGCAGTGCCATCGCACCCCGACTAAGATGCAGTGCTCCGAACAACACCAGCAGAATTGGCATATAGACCAATGCGGTACGTGCCGAGACCACGAACATCATGTTGGTAAAGAAACCGAGCATGAGCGCGGCACAAGCGGCAGCCAGCGCAAAGCGTCGCCGATTCAACAGCGACAGGGCGACAGGAGCCAGAGCAAAGAAGCACAACGCAAATTCTTGGCTTTGGTCGATATAGTTCTTGACGGGAACGCCCGGACTCGCCGTTACCGTCACCTTGAATTCCGGCGCGAACAGCACGAGCCAGGAAAGTCCCATCAACAAAGAACAAGAAACAAGAAAGGCGACGAATATCCATGCAGCACGTTGCGAACGCTCAAAATGATAGAGCAGAAAAGGTATCGCGAGCAATTTAGCCACCGGATTGATCCCATGAAGTCTTGCCGGCCAGGGGCTGGCGGACCAAGTCGTTCCAACGACGGCAAGCGCGAAAAATATCAGAGGCAACATGGCAGCCGGTTGCCTCAACGAGCGCAGAGCGGAACTCCACGCCAGCGTGGGAATCAATGCGAGAACCCATAACACCATGAAGATCGCAACACCGGATGTCGACCACGGCAGCGCTAGTGCAACAAGTACGGCCAATACGTCCACTGTCAGCATTTGCGCTGCTGGATCGCGGAACATTCCGAAGGAAGCGCGGTACGGCAAAAGGCTTGATACTCTGCTCGTATGCTCAGTCACGGTTGGCTCTCACGCGCACGCTTCACGAGAGACGTCGTGCTAAAACCTTCGACAATATCGACCAGCATGATCTCTCCTCCGTGAGCGGCAACGATTTCGTGGCCGACCACCTGCTCGCGAGCGTAATCGGCGCCTTTGACCAACACACTTGGCCGGATTTGAACAATCAAATTTATCGGCGTCTCTTCCTCAAAGACTATGACTAGATCGACCGCCTCGAGTGCCGCCAACACCTCGGCACGTGCGAGTTCGTTTTGCATCGGACGGCCGTCACCCTTGAGACGCTTGACCGAAGTGTCGCTATTGAGGCCGACGATCAGCCGGTCGCAGGTCGCGCGCGCCGCCGTCAGCAGTTTGACGTGGCCGGGATGAAGGATATCGAAACAGCCATTGGTGAAGCCGATCCGCAATTCCTGCTTGCGCCACGCCACAAGCTGCGCCTCGAGTTCGCTGGCGGAGCCCATGATTTTTTCTTCGGCCGCGAGGAACGCATGCGGCAGGATCTTGCGGCGCAGCTCCGCCGAACTCACCACGGCCGCGCCCTGCTTGCTGACCGCGACCGCAGCGGCCGCATTGGCCATCCGCAATGCGGCTTCCCAATCGGCCCCGGCCGCCAGCGTCACCGCAACGACCGCGGCGACCGTGTCGCCGGCGCCCGAGACGTCGCGCACCCTGACCGGCAGGCCCGGGACATGAATGACGTCGCCATTGCGCGGCACCAGCGTCATGCCGTGCTCGCTTTGCGTCACCAGGACGGCCGCGCAATCGGCAAGCTGCATGATCTCCCGGGCGCCATCGGCGATGCTCTGCTCCGTATCGAGGCGGCTGCGGGTGGCTTCGGCGAACTCCTTGCGATTGGGCTTGAGCAAGGTCGCGCCGCGATAAATCGCCAGATTGGGGCTTTTGGGATCCACGATCACCCGCTTGCCGAGTTTTCGCGCAGCGTCGATCACGTTGCGTATCACGCGCGCGGTCAGCACGCCCTTGGCATAATCCGACAACAACACGATGTCGGCGCGCGGCAATAGCGGCAGGATGGCGTCGATCAGTTTCTGTTCGGTCGCAACCGAGGCCGGCGCCGTCGATTCCCAATCCGCGCGCAGCATGTGGGTGGAGAAATGTTCGGACACAAAGCGTACCTTGCGCGTCGTCGGCCGGGTGGGGTCGCACACCAGCACGCTCTCGATCAGGCTTTCGCGGCCGAGCTCGGCCTTGAGCCTCGCGCCAGCCTCGTCCTCGCCGACCATTCCGACAAAGATGCAGCGCGCCCCGAGCGAAACGATGTTGCGCGCGACGTTGCCGGCGCCGCCGATATCGGTCTCGCTGCGCTGGACCGCAATAACCGGCGCGGGAGCCTCCGGGGAAATCCGCGACACCTCGCCATAGACGAATTCGTCGAGCATGAGATCGCCGACGCAGAGCACGGTCTGGCAGGTCATCGCATGCGACAGGGCATCGAAATCGAACATCGGAACTCGTTATCTGTTGCAGGGCTTTTTTGCGGGCTTATTTGTTGCAATATCTGTGCAAGTCAGCGGAAACGATCGGGCCGGTCGAGAAAATCTTTGACATAAGCGCCAACCGCGTCTTCCAGCGCCGTAAAGCCGGCATTATAGCCGGCGCGCCGCAGCCGATCGACATCACTTTGTGTGAAATACTGGTAACTATCGCGGATCGCCAAGGGCATGTCGATATAATCGATATTGGGCCGCGTCCCGAGCGCGGCGTAGGCTGCGAGCATCAAATCCCTGAAGCTGCGGGCGTGGCCGGTTCCGACATTGAAGAGGCCGCTGACCGACGGCGTCGCCAGCAGCCACATCATCACCCGCACCACATCGTCGACATAGATGAAATCGCGCCGCTGATCGCCGTCGGCGATGCCCTCGCGGTGCGACTTAAACAGTTGCACCGTGGCGCCCGATCTGAGCTCGTCGAAGCGCCGCGCCAGCACGCTCATCATCGGGCCCTTGTGATATTCGTTGGGGCCGAACACGTTGAAGAACTTCAGCCCGACGCATTGCGGCGGCAGCGGCGCGCCGCGCGCCGAGCGCTCGGCCACCGCCATGTCGAACAGATGCTTGCTCCAGCCGTACAGATTCATCGGCCGCAGCATCTTCAGCGCCGGCGGCGACGGATCGTCGACGAAACCTTGCCCGCCGTCGCCATAAGTTGCCGCCGAGGAGGCATAGATCAACGGCGTCGGATGGGCGGTGCACCAGTCGAGCAGCCGCATCGAAAGCCGGAAATTGGTCTCTATCACCAGATCGCCGTCGGTCGCCGTGGTTTCCGAAATGGCGCCGAGATGGATGACGGCGTCGAGCCGGCGGCCGTTCAACCAGGCCGGCAGTTCCGCCGGCGGCACGATGTCCGCGAGCTGGCGCTTGGCCAGATTGCGCCATTTGCCGTCATGGCCGAGCAGGTCGCACACCACGACATCGGCGCGGCCCGCGTCGTTCAGCGCCGCGACGACGTTCGATCCGATAAAACCGGCGCCCCCGGTTACCAGTAACATGAGAGATCCTGCCCTGCTTGCACGACGGCAGCTTTGCCCCACTCCAGCGCCGCAGGCAAATCGAGCTGTGGGGCGTGGTGAAGGCCGAAGGGCCGACCTTGTTTGACTTTGACCCGCCGCGGCGGAGCGGTTACCGACAGGGCGGAATCCAGCCTGGACCGATTTTATAAGATATGAACCAAGATTCGCGCTATCAGCCGACGGCGACCGACCAGGACGACACCCGGCCGATCCTGATCGTGCCCTATATGTGGATCGGCGACTTTGTCCGGGGCCATACCGTGGTGCGGGTGCTGAAGCAGCGCTGGCCGAACCGCCCGGTGGATCTGCTGGTGACGTCGCAGCGGGCCCCGCTGGTCGATTATATGCCCGGCGTCCGCGCCGGCGTGGTTTGGGACCTGCCGAGGAGCCGGCTGGCGGTCGCCAAACAATGGGGCCTGGCCAACCGGTTGCGGACCAATCAATACGGCACCGCGCTGGTGTTGCCCCGCACCTGGAAATCGGCGATCGCGCCGGCACTGGCCGGGATTCCGGAACGGGTGGGATTTGTTGGCGAAGCTCGATTCGGCCTGCTCAACCGGCCGCGTTGGGGCGAACGGCGGCTACCTCGCTTCATCGACAAGAACGCCGCGCTCGCGCTGCCGGACGGAGCACCGCTGCCGCCAGAGTGGCCGGTGCCGCAATTGCTGGTTCCGGCTGAGGAAACCAGCAGCTGGCGGCAGGCCCACGGGCTGGGCGCCGGCCTCGCCGTGGCGCTGGCCCCGGGCTCGGTCGGCGCCTCCAAGCGCTGGACCTATTACGCCGAGGCCGCACGCCTGCTGGCGCAACAGGGGCTCGACGTCTGGGTGGTCGGCGGCCCCGACGAGAAGGCGCTGGCGGCCGAGATCGTCGCATCCGGCGGGCCCCAAGTGCGTGACCTCACCGGCACCGACCTGCGCAACGGCATTCTGGCGATGGCCGCGGCCAGCCTCGTGATCTCCAACGATTCCGGCCTGATGCATATCGCGGCCGCGATCGGAACGCCGACGATGGGCATCTTCGGCCCGACCAGCCCTTATCACTGGGCGCCACTGAACGGTCTCGCGGCGACGATCCAGACCAAAACCGTGGTGCCGTGCCAGCCCTGCCACCGCCCGGTCTGTACCCAGAACGACCATCGCTGCATGCGCGACATTCCCGCCACCGACGTGGTCGCCGTTGTCCAGCGCGTGCTCGCCGTAGCGACGTCGCGTCAACGCCACCGCCAACAGGACTGACGAACAAAAATGAATGCCATCGCCCCTCTCCGCGTCGCGCCAAAGCCCGCCGCGTTCCTCGACCGCGACGGCGTCGTCAATTACGACGACGGCTACATTGGGAGCCA
Source organism: Bradyrhizobium sp. S69 (assembly GCF_009766005.1). GTDB lineage: Bacteria > Pseudomonadota > Alphaproteobacteria > Rhizobiales > Xanthobacteraceae > Bradyrhizobium. The sequence continues at coordinate 36,805 of NZ_LMUK01000047.1, forward strand.
CCATAGGATCCGCTGGATGCCGAATGCCGCCAAAGCCATTCGCCGACTCAACGATGCCGGCTATCTCGTGTTCTTCTTCACCAATCAGTCCGGCGTGGCGCATGGTCACTTTACCGAAGACGAACTCAACACGCTGCTCGACTGGATGCGCAGCGAGTTGGCCGCGCAAGGCGCGCGGATCGACGACGTCAGGTATTGCCCGCATTTTCCCGGCGGCTCGGTCGCCGGTTATCTGGAGGATCATCCCTGGCGAAAGCCGAGCCCTGGCATGATCCACGACCTGATGCAACATTGGCCGGTGCGACACGCCGGCAGTTTTGTCATCGGCGATCGTGCGACCGATATCGAAGCCGCCCAGGCCGCAGGGCTGCCGGGCTTTCTGTTCGCCGGCGGCGATCTCGATGCGTTCGTCGTGGATGTGATGGCGCGAACGTGCGTCGCGTAGCTACCCCTCTCTATCTCTCCCCCCGCAAGGGGGCCGGAGAAGAGAGCGCGCGATAAACTTCCGCGATCCGGTTGGCTTCGACATCGAGACTGAATTGCGCCAGCGCCCGCGCGCGCCCGCGCGCGCCCATCGCGGCGCACACAGCGGGATCGCGCATCAAGGGCTCAAGCGCTGCGACCAGCGCATCGACGTCGCCGGGCGGCGTCAGCACGCCGGTGACGCCGTCCTCGACCACGAGCTCGGCCGCGCCCGCGCGTGACGCCACCAACGCGGCGCCGACCGCCATCGCCTCGATCAAGGTCAACCCAAAACCTTCGTTGCGCGAGGTGAACGCATAGATCGTCAGCCGCTGATACCAGCGTTGCACGTCCTCGATCGGCAACTCGCCGGTGATGACGATGCGCGAGGCGAGCCCGGCCGCCTCGATGCGTTTTTTCAGATCGTTGCCAAACGACGTCTGTTCCACCGCTATTGCGCCGACGATTACCGCGGTGAAATCCGGATGGCGCGGCAACAGACGGCACATGGCGTCGACGAACACATCGGTGCCCTTTTGTGTGCGCACCCGGCCGAAGCAGCCGATCGCGTAACGGCCCGGTAGTCCTGCTTCCGCGAAAGCCGCCGCGCGATTTTCCGGCGGCGCGTAGCGGTCGGTATCGACGCCGTGGGGAATCACGGTCGCCGCGCGTTTGAGAAACGATGCGGAGATATCCGAGGTCGCTATGATAGCGTCCATGCGCCGGATCAGCCAGCGCGTAATCCAGCTATGGTGACGCTGCGCCGCCGACGTAAATACCAGCTTGAACGGCCAGCCGAGAGCTCGCAGCAGCACGCCGACAATCATCTCGTTGTTGCGCCGCGCGTGCCAGATCAGCGGCGTCCGGCGGCGCCATACTTTAAGAAGATCCGCCATCCCCATCCGCGCGATGCCGTCGGGCGCATCGGAACCGAACCATGCGGCGCGCAGCAATCGGGCCAGTTTCGGCGCCACCATGCGGTTGGTCGCGGTCACGCCGGAATAGCGCCGGTGCTGATTCGGCACGATCAGCTGCAAATCACCGGCAAAATCGTTATCGATCGGCACGTCGGGCTCCGTTTCGCCGATGTCCTATACGCAACATTAAGCATAGTGACCAGTTCACTTCAGCCGAAACCCACTCTTCACCGCAAGCCGGATAGCATCGCCATCCGAGAATAAGAAGAAGGGTGAGCTCATGACCGTGCTTGTCACCGGCGGTGCCGGCTACATCGGGAGTCACATGGTTCAGGCGCTGGTGGAGGCCGGCGAAAGCGTTGTCGTGATCGACAATCTCTCCACCGGCTTTTCCGCCTACCTGCCCGAAGGCGTTCCCTTGTTCATCGGCGATGCCGCGGACGAGAACCTGGTCGAAGGCGTGATCGCGGCGCACGGCGTCGAAAGCATCATCCATTTCGCCGGCTCGGTGGTGGTACCGGACTCGATGCGCGACCCGCTCGCCTACTACCGCAACAACACCATGACGACGCGCAGCCTGCTGAACGTCGCGGTGAAATGCGGCGTCAATCGTTTCATCTTCTCGTCGACCGCGGCGGTCTACGGCAATCCGGATCAGGTGCCGGTTCCGGAGCATGCCGCCACCCGGCCGATGTCGCCTTACGGCTCCTCGAAGCTGATGACCGAAATCATGCTGCACGACGCGGCGTCCGCGCACGGCATGAGCTATGTGGTGCTGCGCTACTTCAATGTCGCCGGCGCCGATCCGCTGGCGCGCATTGGGCTGGCAACCGTCGGCGCGACCCATCTGTTGAAGATAGCGGTCGAGGCCGCCACCGGCCAGCGCGCCAAGATCGACGTGTTCGGCACGGATTATCCGACGCCGGACGGCAGTTGCATCCGCGACTTCATCCATGTCGCCGACCTCGCGCAGGCCCATCGCGCGGCCTTGTCCTATCTGCGTGACGGCGGTCCCTCGACGACCCTGAACTGCGGCTATGGCCGCGGCTACTCGGTGCTGGAGACCATCGAGGCGGTGCGCCGGGTTTCCGGGCGCAATTTCGCGGTTCAATATGCCGCACGCCGGTCCGGCGACATCATGACCATGGTGGCCGATACCAGCCGCATCCGCTCGACGCTGGACTGGGCGCCGCGCTACGACGATCTCGAGACCATCGCGGCCCACGCGCTGGCCTGGGAGGAGAAGCTGTTCCGCGAGCGCCACGGCGAGCCGCGGCACGCGGCATCCGCCTAGAATTGCGGCTGGAATCAAGCCCCGAAGTCAAGGCCTGTACCAGGCTTGATTCGGCTTGAAAAACGCCGACATAGCGGGCAATGAGTCATCCCTAGCAGCCCTGCCTGGCAGCCCTGACGCGTAGGGCCGGTTGCCGGCGATATCCGGCTGCTTGGCGCCGTCGATGTGGCGCCGTCAATGGAAAGCGGATGACGGAACTTCCAAAGAAGATCACGGACGACCCCTATGGCGCGGCGATCCTGGTTCGCCGCCTGATCACCGAACAGGGCGCGGCCTATTGGCGGCGCTATTTGCTGGCGTTCGCGCTGATGGCGGTTTCGGCCGCGACCACCGCCGGATCGGCCTATCTGCTCGGCGAGGTGATCAACCGCGCCTACATCGACAAGGACGTCCGCGGCATCATGATCCTGTCCGGGGTCATCGTCGTCATCTTCATCGTCAAGGGAGCGGTGACCTACGGACACAGCGTGATCCTGTCGCAGATCTCCAACGCGATCCTGGCCAACAACCAGCGGCAATTGTTCGGCAAGCTGATGACCGAAAGCATCGCGTTCTTTTCACTGCGGCATTCGTCGGAATTTCTGGCGCGACTGACCCAGGGCGCCAATTCGGTGACCCAGGTTCTGAGCCTCTTGATCAACGCGGTCGGGCGCGATCTGTTGTCGCTGATCGGGCTCGTGATCGTGATGGTGACCCAAGACCCGCTGATGTCGGTGCTCGGCTTCCTGGTGGCGCCGCCGGCCATGATCGTGCTGCGCAAGCTGGTCAAGCGGATCAAGGGTCTCGCGCATAACCAGTTCAGCGGCACCGCCGACATCATGGAGACCATGCAGGAATCGCTGCAGGGCATCCGCACCGTGAAAGCCTTCACGCTCGAACGGATCATGCGCGAGCGCATCGACGTCTCGATCAGCGCGGTCGAGCGCAACGCCAACAAGATGGCGCATGTCACCAACCGTTCGAGCCCGCTGATGGAAACGCTCGGCGGCTTCGCCATCGCAGGCGCATTGATGTATGGCGGCTATCGCGTGGTCGCGACCGGAGCGACGCCCGGCCAGTTCTTTTCATTCCTGACCGCGTTCCTACTGGCCTATGAGCCGGCCAAGCGGCTGGCCCGGCTGAACATCGAGCTCAACAGCAATTTGATCGGCGCCCGCAAGCTTCTCGAAATCGTCGACAGTCCGGCCACCGAGCCCGCAGACGACGACCGGCCGCAATTGAAGCTGACCGAGGCGCGGATCGAATTCCGCGATGTCAGTTTTGCCTATCGGCCGAACGAGTCGGTGCTCAATCGCATGAGCTTTATCGCCGAGCCTGGCAAGGTCACCGCCCTGGTCGGCCCCTCCGGCGGCGGCAAGTCGACGGTGCTGGCGCTGTTGCTGCGGTTCTATGAGGTCACCGAGGGCGACGTCCTGATCGACGGCCAGGCCATCTCGGGCGTGTCGCGCAACTCGCTGCGGCACCAGACCGCCTATGTCGGACAGGACGTCTACCTGTTTCGCGACACCATCCGCGAGAACATCGCCTTCGGCAAGGTCGGCGCCAGCGAGGCCGAGATCGTTGCCGCGGCGAAGGCCGCCTGCGCCCACGAATTCATCATGGGCTTTCCGCTCGGTTACGACACCCCGGTCGGCGAGCATGGCACGCAGCTTTCCGGCGGCCAGCGGCAGCGCATCGCGGTCGCCCGCGCGCTGGTCAAGAACGCGCCGATCATCCTGCTCGATGAAGCGACCGCAGCGCTGGATTCGGAATCCGAAAAGCAGGTGCAGGAGGCGATCGAGCATCTGTGCCAAGGCCGTACCACCATCGTCATCGCCCACCGCCTGCACACCATCATGCATGCCGACGCCATCCTGGTGGTCGAGGGCGGCGAGATCGTCGAGCGCGGGCGGCATGACGACCTACTGCGGCGCGGCGGGCGCTATGCCTCGTTCTTCCGCTTACAACATCGTGACACCGGTCCCCTCACACTGGCGCCGGTCAGCGCAACCGCGTAGAATTAATTTCGATTTTAGTCCGTAACCCGCCGAGACCCCTTTCATGAACGCCACATCGTTTGTCATTCCCGCCCTGCCGCAAGCCTCGATCCCGGTCGCCGGCGAACAGAAATCGTTTCCCGTTCGCCGCATCTGGTGCGTTGGGCGCAATTATCTCGAGCACATCCGCGAGATGGGCAATGACGAGCGCGCGCCGCCGTTCTTCTTCGCCAAGCACGCCGACATGATCGAGCCGGACGGCGCGACCATCCCCTACCCGCCGCTGACCAAGGACCTGCATCACGAGGTCGAATTGATCGTCGCGATGAAAAGCGGCGGCCTCAACATTCCCGCCGACAAGGCGCTCGACCATGTCTACGGCTACGCGGTCGGCATCGACCTCACCCGCCGCGACCTGCAGATCGCCTCGCGCAAAAAGGAACGGCCCTGGGAGATCGGCAAGTCGTTCGACCATTCCGCTCCGTCTTCGGCGATCCAGCCGGCCTCCAAGATCGGCCATCCCTCGAAAGGCAGGATCTGGCTCTCGGTGAACGGCACCGAGCAGCAGAAGGGCGACCTCACCGAACTGATCTGGAGCGTGCCGGAGATCATCTGGCAGTTGTCGCAGCAGGTCGCGCTCGCCGCCGGCGATATCATCCTGACCGGCACCCCGGCGGGTGTTTCGCAGCTTAAGCCCGGCGATAAGATCGAATGCGGCGTCGACGGCGTCGGTACCCTGAAAGTCTCGATCGGCGAGCCCGAATAGGACCTGAAGCGTAGGACTTGCCGGCGGGTTAGGGTTTGTCACAGGGCGCGCATTTCGCGCGACCTGTGATTAATCGGCTATGGGCTTCAAACCGCTTTCTGTCCTTCGCCGCATTCTCCATCTCAAATGTAACGCGCTGCAATACCCTTCAAATCACGAGCGGCCGACCGCGCCAGTCAGTGCGGCGACTTTCTTGATATGGGCGGCAGCTGTCCGGCCACCGGCAGTCTTGGTTACGAGATCGAACTTCTCATCATCATCGTTACCCACTGGCATGAGCGCCAGATCCTTGTACGATCGCGCATTAGGGTCGCGCGCAATCGCGAACACCCACACTAATAGCCAAGCTATCATGCCGGCAAGAATCGCCTGCTTTTTGATGGTACCACCAAGGAAGCGCGGCCAGAAAATCCATGCACTCTCTTGCGGAAGACCAAGCCGACGCTCCGATGGATGCTTTAGGCGTAAAATCCCTCCCTGGAGCGGATGCACCTGTTCGAGCCGATCGGTTGTCGAAAACGTCAGCAGGTATTTTGCCAGATTAAGAAGCGGCACACCATTCACGGCCGCTCTCCGCAGCAGCGTCTTCATGTGCGTCGGCGTGTAATAGAGCGACCATGCCTCGTGGTAGATATCGCGCCATTCTTTCGAACTCATGACGGAATGAGCGGTACAGACGTGTTCGGTATCATAGATATTAAGATCAGGGCTCATGGCGACGCCATTTTTCCATAGGGTCTGGTGATCTTCCGATCCAGGCAACGGGGTCAAAATAAAGAACTCGAGCAGATCGACCGGCAGTTCCTGCTGAATAATTGCGATGTCGCGCCTGATTGTCGCGGGCGTATCCGCCGGAAAACCCAAAATATAGCCTGCAAACGTCACAATGCCCTGCGCCTTCCAGGCGAGTAGCATTTTTCGATATTCCGTGATTTTGTTTTGACGCTTTTTTACTGCGGCCAGATTGTCCGGATTTATGTTTTCGAGACCGATAAAGACCTTCGTAACGCCAGCTCGCTTCGCCTTCTCTATGAAGTTTGGGATTTTGTGACAGAGCGTATCGACCTGGATGAGTAAGCGGATCGGAATTCGATCGCTTTCGCGCAGATCAATCAGGCGATCAAAAATCGACTCCCATTCCTTGTTGCGCGCAAAATTGTCGTCGGTAATAAAGAAACTGCTGACGCCCTGTGCAAAGTTCAGCCTTACGAGCTGCTCAATATCGTCCGGCGATCGGTAACGCGATTTGCGGCCTTGAACATTGATGATCGTGCAAAAAGAACATTGATAGGGGCAGCCACGTCCTGCGTCGAAACTCGCGCTCTGACCGAGAGTGCGCATAATATGCCGCTTCGGCAGGAACGGGGTCGGCGTACCATCAATCGACGGCAGATCGTTCATAAAATTGTAAAGGGGCTTGATCTGGCCCGCGGCTGCATCCCTTAACATGATTTCGAGGCGGCCCTCGGCTTCACCTGCGAATATGGCGATACCTATGTTTCGGCAAGCGTCGAGATCAACAGCATGTCCGTCGAGCATGGATAGGCATCCTGAGACGTGGAATCCTCCAATGGAGACGGCAATTCCGGCCGCCCGGAATGGCCGCCCAATGTCGAGCGCGCGGGGATACTGGTTGGATTGCACCCCTACGAGGGCGACACAGCCAAAATTTCCGTGACGGCGAAATCTCTCGATAAGCGCCGGCACACCGATCCGGGTGTTGATCTCGTCCATGACCACGATGTCGATAGCAATGTCCGGACCCAGGACCTGTCGCTCGGCGCAATCGGCTGCAATGCTGTAAATCGAGGCGAGTGAATTTGACGGACTCATTGCTCGCCACCAGCGGATCAGATATCCGTCGTCATCATAGTGCGACGGTTTGATCAGGATTAACTGGAAGCGCGATCGACTATCGTGAACCATTCTTCGGACCTTCCTCAGCAGAGCCCCGCTCAGCGGTGAAGGTGCCGAACTTGATGAACTCACTCTGTATTCATGGTATTCATGTCGCCGATATGAAGGTCACCACGTTCAATTAGCTAAAACCTAGCACTTTGCGACGAACAGCGAGTGCTTGGCTTGCCGGAAACGCCCCCGGCCCACGACTATTTCGGGCGAATCGTCGATCCGGATGGAACGGCGCCGCTCTGTCGACACGCATGAACGAGTTTTCGCTGCGGGATTCCAACAGATACTACGTCACTATCAGCGCGCTCGACGCGGCCTGATCCAAAGACGCCGTAGGCCGATCAGCCGCAATTCCAGACCGGGCCGATGGGGGTCTGCGTCCAGCACGGTCCGAAACTGCCACCGTTGTAGCGGCCGCCGCCGGTGAAGCCGGGCCGACCGAAATAGTACTGGTTGCCGTCATACCCGTAATAGCGGGGGGTCGGGTCGATATACCAATGACGCTGTTCGCGGCGCGCCGTGCGCAGCACCTTGGGGTCCTGGTCGAACAGCGGAAGGCTGTTGCTCAGCGGCTGATGATAGCCCGGCAGGAAGCCATAGCCATGCCAGCGCGACGCCGGCCGCTTGTGAGCCGGCGCAGCGGGTGCGGCGACCGACAACAGCGACAGAACCACAGCAATCAATAGACACACGAAGCGCGACATGAGGCCATCATAGACAGTCGGCTGCGCGAAGGCCATTCAATTTCGAGTGCAAATTCTTGGCGCGCGGCAAGCCGCGAAAGCGCGCTGCTCTAGGCCCGCGACATCGCCTGCAGACCCTTGAAGGTCAGGCGCTTGGGGTCCGTTACGCCGGCCAGATACATCCTGCGGATGAAGGCTGCGACCGTGTCCCGATCGCAATCGGTCAAGGCCACGACGGCATCGATGGCAATTCGCTGGGCGTCCATGGGCTTCCTCTTAACGACAGCAGCCTCAAGCCGCTCAGCGTAGGCCTCACCGGTTAATCCGGCGTTAACCGTGCGGCCAGGATCGCCGATTCGGCGCCATCGGCGTATACGCAAAACAACGCATAGGAGGTTCGAACGCGGATGCCGCGGCTCAGGCCAAGAATATACATTCCGCACGGACCCCGACACGACGCCCGTGCCGCGCATTACGAATACTGCATCACCCCGTCATCGACCTTGCCGAACCGCAAGGTGACGATATCGAGCGCGTAGTTCTGGTACAGCCGCCATGGCCGCTTCGACCCCTGCTTCGGCATCTGCGCGATCGAACGCTGCACATAGCCCGAGGTGAAATTCAGCGAGGGCAATTCGGTGACGGTGGGATCGACATTGTGCGGCATGCATTGCTTGTAGCCGTGGCGGTCCATGTAATTGATCAGGCGGCAGACATATTCGCAGGTCAGGTCGCATTTCAGCGTCCACGACGCGTTGGTGTAGCCGAACGCCGACGCCATGTTGGGCACATCCGAATACATCATGCCCTTGTAGTTCAGGGTGCGCGCGAAATCGACGGTGCGGCCATCGACGCTGACCTCGAGGCCGCCCAGAACCTGGAGGTTCAAGCCGGTCGCGGTGACGATGATGTCGGCTTCGAGTTCACTGCCGTCCTTTAGCCGGATGCCGTTTTCGGTGAAGGTCTCGATCTGGTTGGTCACCACGGACGCGCGCTTGTCCCGGATCGCGCGGAACAGATCGCCATCGGGCACCAGGCACAGCCGCTGATCCCATGGATTGTAGCGCGGCGTAAAATGCGTGCCGATATCGTAATCCGGCCCCAGCGCCATCTTGACGCCGCCGAGGATCAACTGCTTGACCCGCTCGGGCTCGCGCCGCGAGAGCTGGAAGAAATACATCCCGAACAGCACATTGCGCCAGCGGATCAGATGATAAGCGAGCTTCGCCGGCAGCTTGGCGCGCAATTTGTTGGCGACCGGATCCTGCGCCGGCCGCGCCACCACATAGGTCGGCGAGCGCTGCAGCATGGTGACATGCGCGGCCTGTTTCGCCATCTCCGGCACCAGCGTTACCGCGGTGGCGCCAGAGCCGATCACCACCACGCGTTTTCCGGCGTAGTCGACGTCGTCGGTCCATTTCTGCGGATGCACGATGCGGCCGGCAAAGTCCGCGGCACCCGGAAAGGCCGGCGAATAACCGTTCTCGTAATTGTAGTAGCCCGAGCACATGAACAGGAAATTGCAGGTGAAGCGCACGGTCTCCGTAGAGCCCTCGCCTGCGGTGCGTTCGGCTTCGACCGTCCAGCGCGCCTCCGGCGTCGACCACAACGCGCGCTTGACCCGATGATGATAGCGGATGTTCTTGTCGATGCCGTTCTCGGTAGCGGTTTCGCAGACATAATTCAGGATTCTTGGGCCGTCCGCGATCGCCTTGGGTTCGGTCCACGGCTTGAACGAATAACCGAGCGTGAACATGTCGGAGTCAGAGCGGATGCCGGGATAGCGGAACAGGTCCCAGGTGCCGCCGATGCAATCGCGGCTCTCGAGAATCACGTAGCTCTTGGCCGGGCATTTTTGCTGCAAGTGAAAGCCCGCGCCGATGCCGGACAACCCGGCACCGACGATGACGACGTCGAAATGTTCAGATGGCATGGCGTTCTCCCGGCAGCCACTGTCCGACCGCCGACAGCGTCAGTCAATCGCCAAAACGGTGCTTTCCTAATTCGGACACTAGCGGCGCGGAATTAGGACACGTCGCGTTTTCGCGCGTTCCACCACCCAACAATTGCGGGTGGCCCTCCAAAACCAATCACGACCAAGATCACGGCCCAGTTTTTAAGAAGGTAGCCTTGCGCGACCAGGAATTGGGCCAAGCCCCCCGATACGAAGAATCCGGCAAAGGCCGCGATCCACTGTGAGGGCGTAAAGTCGAGGCCCTCTCTAACTGGCAAACTCATATTAGACACTCACCAAGGCAGATTAGGACGCGCATCAGTTGCGGTAACGGGTTCCAGTCGGTAAGCTACCCAAAATTGCGACAGGGGTAAATGCCGACGCCGGGGTTGTCGCTTGCTGAATTTATGGATCAGCAACAGGCGGTCGATTATTTCAGGACCAACTGTATGCCGGCGCCGACCGGCTATTGGCTTTTCTGGATGAAGACCATCAGCATCGTCTTGAACGCGTTCGGGCTCAGGCTGTGCAGCCACGAAAACAGCCGGAACACAAAGGGGCTGTCGAAGTGATAGGACGGCGAGGCATCCCAATAGTAGGAAGCCTGCCTGAACCGCGGCTCCGGAAACAGCCGGCTAATGTCGCACAGCGTGTTGAGCCGGTAGAACGCCGGAAACACGTCTTCCTCCTTGCGCCCGGGCTGGGCGCCACGCAGGACGCGGGATCGCAGCGAATCCGGCAGGAAGCTGTTGGCCAGCGCAATATAACCAAAGCGATTGGGGGTGCGCGCGCAAATCCAGCCGCCCGGCTTGAGAACGCGCACGAAGCTTCGCGCGATCGCCTCGGGATCGCCGAGGTGTTCGAAGGTGAAATCCGACAGGATCAAATCGACCGAGCCATCCGGCAATGGAAGCTCGGGACCGGAAATCACGATGGCGCGGTCGATGGCGGGGTTGGTCGTCACGGCGCTGTCGATATCGACGCCGATGACCTCCTTCACCTTGCCCCTGAGGCTCGTCAAACTGCGCCGGTAGGCGATCGGATCATCGACGTGGATCCGGCCGCGGCCGGCGCCGAAATCCACGACCACGAAATCAGGCCGCAACAGCGCATTGACGCGCTGGTAGAACTGGATCGTTCCGTCGTAACGGTCGAACCCGCCCGCGAAGATTTCGGGCAGCGAGGCAGTCATTAGAAAGATCTCCCGAAAATAATTTCAGGCACGGTCGTCGTCTATCGTAGGCGTGATCAGTAACCCGGCTCGGACAACGCGTACAGGCCAACCCGCCGGGACGCGAGACACGATCACCGTTAGTGTTACTTCGCCTTCTTTCGCGGCAAAGGCTACCACTGGCAAGCCGCCTTGAACGCGCGTTACGACACAGCACGGAACCGAGCGGGAGTTCGAGCGCGTGCCGGCCGTTGCAAGGGATGCAGGGGAACTGCCGGCAGCGTGCGGAATCGCCACTGGAGCCCCGTTCCGATGGAATCGGAACGGGGCTCCAGTCTTTTGTTTTGACGCGTTTTCTTGACGCGAACCGGTGGCCACGGAGCCTGTCATCGGGCGCGCATTCGCGACCCGTTGGCTCGAAAATGCTCTAGTGTTAAAATAGAATTAGCACTGTCGCTTTACCGTCGCCGGCCATGAGCGACGAGGTTATCACCAGCACGACGAAACACATCCCCGCGCGAGCCACGCTTCCCTGGCTGGTCGGCGCGGCTGTCTATGCGGTATTGCTGACGCTCGGCCCGCGGTTGCTGAGCGACCCGGACAGCTATTCTCATATCGCGGTCGGGCGCTGGATCATGGCACACGGTGCCGTGCCCACGAACGACCCGTTTTCGTTCTCGATGCACGGCGCGCCCTGGATCTCTTTCGAATGGCTGTCCCAAGTCTTCTACGCGGCAGCATATGACTTCTTCGGTTGGAACGGCGTGGCGGCGCTGGCGGCGGCGGCAGCCGCGCTGGCCTTCGGTCTGCTGACCCGCTTCCTGCTGCGGGAACTTTCGCCGACACCGGCGCTGCTGATGGTCATGGCGGCGATCGTATTGTTGGCGCCGCATCTACTGGCGCGGCCGCACATGCTGACGCTGCCGATCATGATGATCTGGGCGGCGGCGCTGGTGCGTTGCATGGACCGGCGTGCACCCCCGCCCTATTGGGCGCTGCCGCTGCTGGTGTTGTGGGCCAATCTGCACGGCAGCGTGGTGCTGGCACTCGGCCTGATTGGACCGGCCGTGCTTGAGGCGCTGCTGGGCCAGAAGCGTAGCGAATGGCCGCGCGTGCTGTTGCGCTGGCTGCCGTTCATCGCCCTGGCGGTCGTCGCCTGCTGCCTGACGCCCTACGGGCCGGAGTCGCTGCTGATACCACTCACGACGCTCGGCCTCGGCGATGCGCTGCAATGGATCGGGGAATGGCGACCTCAGGACTTCGGCCATTTCGGCGCCTTCGAGTTGCTGCTGCTGGCGGGCATCTTCGCGCTGTCGCGCGGGGTGACGCTGCCGGTGGTGCGGATGCTGGTGGTGCTGGGCCTGATGCATTTTGCACTGGCCCAGGTACGCAATGCAGACCTGCTGGCGATGCTGGCGCCGCTCTATTTGGCGGCGCCGCTGGCGCGGCAGTTGGGCACGCGGGTCGACGATGACGCTGCCGGTTCGGCACGCGCCGTGAACCTGACGGCCCTGGCCGTGATGATCGTGGCGACCGGGCTGGCGCTGGGCAGTGACATGCGCCCGCCGCAGCGGAACACACCGGAGGCGGCCGTGGCGAATGCCGGTCTCGCCAAGGCGGGACCCGTGCTCAACGATTATTCGTTCGGCGGCTATTTGATCTTCGCGGGCATTCCCACCTTCATAGACGGCCGCGGCGAATTGTATGGCGGCTCATTCATCGCGCGCTACAATCGCGATATCTCGCTGGCCGACCTGCCCGATTTTCTCAAGCTGCTCGACCAGTACAAATTCGGTGCGACGCTGCTCGCGCCGGACACGCCGGCGGTAGCGCTGCTCGACCGCCTGCCGGACTGGCAGCGCGTCTATAGCGACGACGTGGCGGTGGTGCACCGGCGGCGGGATGCGCCGAAACAATAGCTCAGCCGAAAATAATTCAGACGGCACCAGAAGTCTGTGAACTCTCTCATGGGAGCGCGATGAGAGAAGCAACATCCGCGACGAGCGGATAAAAAACGAGAACGCCGAACTAAGACTCGAGGGTGGCCAGAGCGGCGGACTTGACGGTCTGTTGCCGTCGCTGCCAATTTGCAACACTGAAATTCAGGAATTTTCCTTCGCGCACAACGACGCAAGAAAAAATAATCGCAACGAGTCCTATTGCGCCGCCGGCGATCATATCGGTCAAAAAGTGCGCCCCCTGCACGGGAATCGTCAAAAAGCAAAGGCTCTGAACAACCAGCGTAATCCAGCGCACCGGCGTGTTCCACGCGGCCCAGAGATAAAGAATAACTGTGGTTGTATGAAAACTGGGAAACGAGATTGCCCCCGAGGGTATCACGTCAGCGTAAATATCGACTATCCCGGCCCTGAGCGCATCATAGGTGGCCTTGTAGTCTGAAAACTGCACCAAAAGGCCGGGATGCAGCGAGGCCTTCATTCCATGTTGCACATAGGCTCCATAAGAAGGAGTAACGATGGCAATCAAGTAAACGATGCTCAGGGAAACCGTGGATGCGATCAAGAAACGCACCAATGTCGATATGCGCTGATATGCTGCAAGAACCACGACGACGAAAAGAGCATAATAAGGCCAGCACAGATAGGCCATGCGGCAAGCCATGCCAAAGAACGGATGGTTAACGTGCCATTCGAAATATTGAATCCAGTTAAAGCCCAAACCCGAGTCGATCTGCGCCAAGGCTTGGTCGATAAAAGGATAAGATCTGCCTATGTAGGATGGGCCCAGATGAGCAAGTATATTGATCTGGCTTAAAAGGCAGATGTTCGCAAACGCAAAAGCGGCTGCCGACAATGAAATCCAGTTTTTGAGAGAGAAAAACAAACCGCCAACCGTCAACACCCCACCGGCCGCCAGGGAGACGATGATATCCGTTGTAAGATGAATGCCTTGAGGCATGGCTGAAATCAGCCAGAAATCGAAGGCCATCGCCGAAAACGTCACTATATAGGCGGCGAAAAAAGGCCGCAGAGCAGGGTGAAATTTCGGCATTTCTCTCCTCCTTGAATGTAAGAAAGGCCAGAAGGTCGTAAAGGAAACGTCAACAGCGCAGCCGGATATGCCTTCTACAAATAGCGTTCCACTCGGCTGAGCCGCTGAATGCCAGGCGACGGTCAACCCGGCCAGGATGCGCCGAAGAAAACTCAGCCGAAAAATGGCTCAGGCGGTGCCGAAAGCGGCGTATTGCGCGCCGAGCGGCACGTTGCCTAAAGCGCCTTCGACACGGCGCGCGGACTTTACCTCCCAGGGCAATAGCAGGAAATAACGTGCGCCGATCTCGCGAAAGCCGGCGGCTGCCATCAGTTTCCGCGTCGTGCCGGCACCAAGCAGGACGGCGTCACGGTCGAATTCGCAGCGCGAAACGGCAAGCCGGGTCAGCGGATTGAGCGGATTGTGCTCGATGACGCAGATCAGCCCTCCTGGCCGCACCACGCGCCGCATTTCGCTGATGAAATGCGCCCATTCGGCCGGCGCGACGTGGTGCATCACGCAGATCGCGGTCACCAGATCGAAGGCGGAATCGTCGAAGGGAAAGTTGCTGCCGTCGAAGGCGCGGTAGTCGACATCGCGGTTGTCCGCGCGCGCCTGTGCGATGCTGGCCGAGGAAACGTCAATACCGCAGAGACGGCCGACCATGCCGTGCAGCAGAGGATGAAAGCTGCCGACGCCACAGCCGACATCGAGCATCGCGGGCTTTACCGGCCCGAGCCGCCGCGCGATCAATTCGCGCAAAAGATCGGCCTTGGCGCGCATGAAAAAACTGTGCGGCAGGCCGGAAAAATCGATCGACGACTGGACTACGTCCCGGTAGTTGCTGCGATAGCCGTCGAACAATTCGGTCATGCGCGTACGCTCATTCGTACACCGCCCGCATCGCGGGCTGTATCGCCGCGGCCAGTTCACGCTCAAAGCCGAGCCGCTCCTGCACGACATAGAGCGGACGGTGCTTAACCTCGGCATGGATGCGGCCGACATAAAGTCCGACGATGCCGGTCATCAGCATGTTCATGCCGCACAGAAGCGAAACGATCACGATGGTCGAGGACCAGCCGGCAACCAGATGGCTGTCGTTGCTCATCCATAACACCGCCACCCAGCCGCCGTAGAGCAGCGCCAGGCTCGACACCACGAGCCCGCACCAGATCGCCAGCCGCAAAGGCGCGTCGGAAAAGCCTAGCGCCGCATTGACGGCGAGCCGCGCCATCTTGAAAAGCGGATATTTGGTTTCGCCGGCGACGCGCTCAAGGCGATGGAAAGCCACTTCGGTCTGCTTGAAGCCGAGCCAGGCGATCATGCCGCGCACGAAACGGTCCCGCTCGGGCATCTCGCGGAGCACGTTGAGCACCTTGCGGTCGATCAGGCGGAAGTCGCCGACGTCGGCCGGGATGCCGACGGTGGTCATGCGGCCGAGCATCCGATAGAATACATGGGCGGTGGCGCGCTTGAACCGACTTTCGCCCGCACGCGACAGGCGGCGCGCATAGACGACGTCGTAGCCTTCCTCCCATTTGGCGATCAGTTGCTCTACGACTTCAGGCGGATCCTGTAGGTCGGCGTCCATGACGACAATCGCCTTGCCCTGCGCCGCGTCCATGCCGGCGGTAATGGCGATCTGGTGGCCGAAATTGCGTGACAGGCCGATATAGCGGTAGCGCGGGTCGCGCTTGACCAACGCTTGCAGCACGATAGGGCTGGAATCGCTGCTACCATCGTCGACGAAGATGGCCTCAGCCGGACCCTGAAGCCGGGCCAGCAACTGGTCAAGCCGGCGCAACAGCACCGGCAGCACGGCTTCCTCGTTAAATACCGGGATGATGAGGCTGTAGCAGATCGGCTGGGAATCGATCGGCATAAGACAGGTTCCACTCCATTGAATGGGCGGAAGTCTAGAATGCCGATAGTTAAGACGGCCTTGCCCGGCGGTTAAGAACCAGGTTGTTTTGATACGGTTTGGCCCGGTACAGCCAAGGCAAAAGGGGCAATTGGAGCGCGGCAGGGATACCGGTTTGCGTCAAGAAAGCGCGTCAAAACAAACGACTAGGGCGCGCGCTTGATTTTATAGAGAACAAAGCGCGCGGACCCGTCCACTTCCTCCAGCAGGTCTGGCAACGGGTTCGCCACACTCGGCCCCAGCACATAGAGATAGTCGTAATCCCGGTACCAGGTGCGGACGAAAGCCGGCGTTTCGAGCACCGTTTGGCTTGCCGCGATCGCGACAAGCGCGCGTAGCGGAACCGGACCGCCATAGGGGATGGCGAGACGCCGGATGGACGAGCGCGCGCGCACCGGCTGCTTGCCAACCTCGGTGAACAGGTTCGGTACGAAGGCATCGGCATAATGCACCGCCAGCGTCGGAGCATAGGCCATCGGATACTGCGTGAGGTCGTTGAATGGCGGGTCGTAGCCCTCTCCGCTGCTCGCAACCAGCAACCGTGAGCCGCGGTCGATTTTCTGGAACGATGAGATGACATCGGCGTAATCCGCACGGTAGGGCAGCCAGACCGCATAAACTGTCGCCAGGTTGGCGAGCGTGATGCCGGTGACGATGGCAAGCGCAGCAGCGGTCCATCGTCGGCTGGGCAGTGACAGCGAGCAGAAGGCCGGCATGATCAAAGCCGCCGCGGGGATCAGCCGGAGGTCGACAAACGAGGTGCCGAACAGGTTCGACGGGATCGCAAGATAAAGCAGCGAGAAACCAGCCGCGAGCCAAATCCCGGCGGGTTCGAGCTTCAGGATGCCACGCTTGGCCGCGAAATACAGCGACGCCAGCAACGCCAACATAGTTGCCGCCGATACCGTTAAATTATAGCCGTTCATGATGCGAAAAAGCCAGATCGGCTTGAATGCGAAATTCCAGGTCGAGCCCTCGCCTCCGATCGAGCCGGCGGTCAAATGCATCACCGTGAGTAATAACAGCACCGGTACCGCGAGTATCGCAAGTCGCAACGCGGCATCGCGGTATGACGCTTTCCGATCGTGGGCACGCCACAGCTCGCAGAACCCGAGCGTCGCACCATAGATGCCCAGCGAAAAAAAATGCGCTGCAAATAATCCCACAACGAAAAGCGCATTGGCGATGAAACGCACGCGCCATCCACGTTCCACCACCGTCAGATAAGCGGCGACGCCCCACAGCGTGACGCCCAAACCAAATTCGAAATTCAGGAAGCCCCACGTAAACGGCAAGCAGTAGAGAAACATCAGCGCCGCGAAACCGGCGAGATGGACCCGCCCCTTCACGACCCGTTCGAGCAGCAGCGCGCCGCCGACGATCAATAATTGGCTCAGAAGCAAAAACAGCCGCGTGGCATTTTCGACGCCAGTTAACCGCGCCATCCGCGGGACCATCAGATCCATCGCCAGATTGGGATAGAGCGCCCAGGCCACCTCATAATACGGGTTGGCATCGGGAGTGCCGCTCCGGCTGAGAATATACATCCGGGCGAGGTGATTGAGATAATCCACCATGGCCGGTATCGGCGTCAGTAACACCGGGAGAAGCGAGGCGGCGGTCAGCAGCGCAAAAACGACAATCGCTATCGACCGATCCGAGCCAGACCGCGTCCAAGCCGTGATGACCCGCCAATCGGAAAGAACCATGTTATCGGACTGCTATCTCGGTCTATGCCCCGGTCCACCGCATATCGACACGGGCCGCGGCATCGCGCAACAGGCCGAAGAAGCCCCGAGAGCATGTTTCAACCAAGTTGAAGCATGCTCGTCGGTGATCTTGTCGCTTGAGCATGATCTGCGGGCAAACGCCTCGCGTTTGTCGCAGCATCAAGCTCCAAGCGGTAGATTTCTCAATACCGGTAGTGATCCGCCTTGAACGGGCCTTCCGGCTTGACGCCGATATAGTCGGCCTGGTCGGGCCGCAGCTTCGTCAGCTTCACGCCGATCTTGGCGAGATGCAGCCGGGCGACCTTTTCGTCGAGCGATTTCGGCAGCACATAGACCTTCTTGCCGAATTTGCCGTCCTTGTTGTTGGCGAACAGCTCGATCTGCGCCAGCGTCTGGTTGGTGAAGGAAGCCGACATCACGAAGCTCGGATGACCCATGGCGTTGCCGAGGTTCACCAGACGGCCTTCCGACAGCAGGATGATGCGATGCTTGTCGGGGAATTCGATCTCGTCGACCTGCGGCTTGACGTTGGTCCACCTCAGGTTCTTCAGACCCGCGATCTGGATCTCGTTGTCGAAATGCCCGATGTTGCAGACGATGGCGCGATCCTTCATCGCGCGCATATGCTCGATGGTGATGATGTCCTTGTTGCCGGTCGCGGTGACGAAGATGTCGGCGCGCGGCGCGGCCTCTTCCATCGTGACGACTTCATAGCCTTCCATCGCCGCCTGCAGCGCGCAGATCGGATCGACTTCGGACACCATGACGCGGCAGCCGGCCTGGCGCAGCGAGGCGGCCGAACCCTTGCCGACGTCACCGAAGCCCGCGACCATCGCCACCTTGCCCGACATCATCACGTCGGTGCCGCGGCGGATGCCGTCGACCAGCGATTCACGGCAGCCATACAGGTTGTCGAATTTCGATTTCGTCACGCTGTCGTTGACGTTGATCGCCGGGAACAGCAGCTTGCCGCTCTTTTCCATTTCATAAAGGCGATGCACGCCTGTGGTGGTCTCTTCCGAGACGCCCTTGATGTTCTTGGCGATCTCGGCGAACCAGCCTTTCGGCTTCTCCTTGAGGAGCTTCTTGATCAGCGCGAAGAACACTTCCTCCTCTTCCGAACCGGGCTTGTCGAGGAACGCGACATCGCCGTTCTCGGCGCGCAGGCCGTGATGCACCAGCATGGTGGCGTCGCCGCCATCGTCGAGGATCATGTTGGGCGTACCGCCGCCGTGCCAGTCGAACAGCTTGGCGGTGTAATCCCAATACTCAGTCAGGGTTTCGCCCTTGACCGCGAACACCGGAATGCCGGCCGCGGCGATCGCTGCCGCCGCATGATCCTGCGTCGAATAGATGTTGCAGGAAACCCAGCGGATGTCGGCGCCGAGTGCGGCCAATGTTTCGATCAAAACCGCGGTCTGGATCGTCATGTGCAGCGAGCCCGCGATCCGCGCGCCCTTCAGCGGCTTGGTCGGGCCGTATTCTTCCCGCGTCGCCATCAGGCCGGGCATTTCGGTCTCGGCCAGCGAGATTTCCTTGCGGCCGAAATCGGCGAGCGAGATGTCCTTGACGATGTAATCGGTCATGTAGTGGTTTTCCCAAACAGAGTAATGCGGACCTATCGATACGATAAGAAGCGGAACGCTTTGTGACGATCTGCGCCGCTAAATGCGCGGCAGTCTCTCCCCGCAAGCGGGGAGAGACGAAGACGAAACTAGAACGCGCCCTTGAGCTGGCTGACGAGGTCAGTCTTCTCCCAGGAGAAGCCGCCGTCCTTTTCCGACGCACGGCCGAAATGGCCATAGGCCGCGGTGCGCTGGTAGATCGGGCGGTTCAGCTTGAGCGTACGGCGGATGTTGGTCGGCGTCAGCCGGAACAGCTGCGGCAGGATCTTCTCGAGCTTCTTCTCGTCGACCTTGCCGGTGCCGTGGGTATCGACCAGCACCGACATCGGATCGGCAACGCCGATCGCATAAGCGACCTGGATGGTGCAGCGATCGGCCAGACCGGCCGCGACCACGTTCTTGGCGAGATAGCGCGTGGCATAAGCGGCCGAGCGATCGACCTTGGTCGGATCCTTGCCGGAGAATGCGCCGCCGCCGTGCGGGGCGTAACCACCGTAAGTATCGACGATGATCTTGCGTCCCGTCAGGCCGCAATCGCCGTCCGGTCCGCCGACCACGAAATTACCGGTCGGATTGACCAGGAAGTCGGAACCCTTCTGCGGCATCCAGCCCTTCGGCAGCGCCGATTCCACCGCGGTCGAGATCATGTCCTTGATCAGGCCGGGCGAGTATTTCTTGCCGTTGCGGCTCTTCTCGTTGTGCTGGGTCGAGACCACGACCTTGGTGCAGCCGACCGGCTTGCCGTCGACATACTTCACCGTGACCTGGCTCTTGGCGTCGGGCTGCAGATCGGCCAACTGGCCGTTGCGCCGCTTTTCCGACAGCACTTTGAGGATCTTGTGCGCGAAGTAGATCGGCGCGGGCATGTAAGAGCCCTTCTGGTACACTTCGCTCTCGGTACAGGCGTAGCCGAACATCATGCCCTGGTCACCGGCGCCCTCTTCTTCGCCGCTCTTCTTTTTCTTGGCATCGACGCCCATCGCGATGTCGGGCGACTGGCCGTGCAGCAGCACTTCGACGTCGGCGCCGTGATAGGAGAAGCCGTTCTGGTCGTAGCCGATGTCCTTGACCACATCGCGCGCGATCTGGGTGATCAGCTCGCGGTCGACCACCGACTTGCCGTGGATGGTGCGGAACAACTGGCCGCGGCCCTCGCCGGCGATCACGATCTTGTTGGTCGTGCACAGCGTCTCGCAGCCGAGCCGGGTATTGACCGCGCTGTTGTCGGCAATGCCGAGTTCGACGTCCTTGGTGAGGAAAGCGTCGAGGATTGCATCCGAGATTTGATCCGAGACCTTGTCCGGATGGCCTTCTGAAACCGACTCGCTGGTGAACAAATAAGACTCGCG
This sequence comes from Bradyrhizobium sp. S69, assembly GCF_009766005.1. GTDB lineage: Bacteria > Pseudomonadota > Alphaproteobacteria > Rhizobiales > Xanthobacteraceae > Bradyrhizobium. The sequence continues at coordinate 57,555 of NZ_LMUK01000047.1, forward strand.
CATCAACCAAACCCCTTTTTTTCCGCCGGACCTCGGCGGTCCTTTTCGTGTGTGTCCGTGTGTTTCGAAATGTCAGTCGCGACGGCGCGAGATGACGTAGGATTCATCGTAGAACCAGAGCCCGTTATGCTTGCGCAGAACTTCCCTGGCGGCATCGAGAGGACGGCTGCTTTGAGCCATTTCCGTCAACCGGTCGTCTTCAATCTGGGCGACATACACCGCCGCATTCCATGCCGCAAAGGCCGTCGAGGTTCCGATCGAGCCGGTGACCTCGTTGGGCAGCGCTTCCATATCATACCGGAAGATCGAGCGGTTATCCGCGTAGGTATTAATATTAAGGTCCCGCCCAGCCGACCCCAGCTCGTATTTCACGGCGCGCAATAGCTCATGGCGGCTGACCGCGAAAGGATTTTCTCCCGGCCATACGGCCTGGATTATCTCCAAACCGGGATCCTGGCCGTGGGAGTGAATTCCAATCAAACGACCGCCTGCACGCAATGCCCGCGCCAGTGGTGCGATTATACGCTTGGCGCGGAAGTTCACCGATGATTTTGCCCGGTAGGGCTGTGAGGCGATAATCAGATCAAAATTGGCCTCAGTGCGGCCGGCGCGCGGAATGATCGAATCGAGCAGGAATCGGTGATCTTCCCGATACAGCACCAGCGCGACTGGCCGCTCATAGATCGGCATGCCCGAACGCGGGCTGACCATCGCCCGCCAGTTCTGCTCCAGGAATGGACCGAGCTCGCCGATCTGGGCCTCGAAGTCGCCCGAGGAGGCACCGCGAAGCGCTACTTCATGCCACATCATTCCGGAAGCAGCTTGGGGCGAGGATGGCGTCAGCCAGGGCGCCTCGGCGTAGTACATGTTGGTGAGCACGAAGACGGTCGCCGGGTGCTCGAACAGCCGGTCCGGCACCTTGTCCAGCGTCAACCGGACATCTTCAAGGCTGAGCTCCTTGCCGGCGACGTAAAACGGCATGTGCGGAAAGCGGCCATGCATCGACCGCATCACCCGCGCCAGCACGGTGCCGTCGCCGCAGCCGGCATCGAACACCCGCAGCGCCGGCGGCCGCGGATGGATGCTGGACAATTCCAGCGCCACCCGTTCCGCGATCACCCGCTTTTCGCTGCAGGTATGGACGAACAACAAATATTTCTGCCGGTTCTCGAAGAAGCGGAAATTACCGCGCGGATCGCGCTTCTCGGGGGGCACCTCGAGCCCCCGCGGCGGCGGCACCGCGCCGGTGGACGCCGCGATATAGGCCTGGATGCGGTCCAGCGTATCGACGGTGATGCGCTTGCCCTCCCGCAGCCGGTGCACGAGCTTGCCGTCATTGACGGCCCGCCGCCCAAAGGTCGATTCCGCCATATCGGCCTGGCGGCAGAATTCGTTGATCTGGCTGAGGATCCGGTCGTTTTTCATCAGGACAGATTTGAGACCAGAATTGGGGCCAGAAGTGGGAAGATCCGGTGGGCAGACGACAGTGACCTAGGTCTCCTACCACCCTTTGCCCACCTTGGAAACCCACCTTGGAAAGATCGCCCGCAGCCGGAAATTGCCGGAGTCGGGCTGATCGACAGGCGATTGCCCCAGCGCTCAAATTGGCGGGTTCGTCATTGCGAGCCAGCGGGTCGCGCGAATGCGCGCCCGATGACAGCCTCCGCGAAGCAATCCAGGACAACAAGGAAGGGCTGGATTGCTTCGTCGCAACTGCTCCTCGCAATGACGGCTCAGCATGAACTCTTGGCGCTGCGCGCATCGCAAAACGGCCTCGCGATCAGTGCCGCGCGTCGGCTTTCAAACCGACGCCCGGACCGATGTCGTCGAGCGCCCGATAGACCAGATCTTTCAGATGGACGCGAAGGCTGTCGCGATCGGCGACGGTCTGCGCCATGAAGACGACGATCATGTCTTGTTTCGGATCGATCCAGAAGGTGGTGCCGCCGGCGCCCGACCAGTTCATCTCGCCGACCGAACCCTCGCCAGCGGTATGGCCGGGCTCCGTGCGGACCGAGAATCCCAGGCCGAACCCACAGCCCGAGCCGGGCAAGTAGTAGGGACCGGGCGCCACGCCAGATCCCGGCCCGATGTGATCTGAGCCCATGCTCAGGACGGTCTTCTCGCTGAGATACCGTTGGCCATCCAGCGTACCGCCGTTGAGCAGCATCTGGGCAAAACGGGCATAGTCAGCCACCGTCGAGACCATCCCATGGCCGCCGGCTTGCCATTTTTGCTCGACACGCGGATCGTTCATCACGAAATGGTCGGCGATGATCCGATCGTTCGGGAACGGCTCGGCGACCAGTGATTTTTGGGCGGGATCGGCCACATAGAATGCCGTGTCTTTCATGCCGAGCGGGTCCAGCAGTCGTTGCTTCTCGAACTGATAGAGCGATTGCCCCGAGACCACTTCGATCACGCGACCCAGGATGTCGGTCGAATGGCCGTAATCCCAGGTCGTGCCGGGCTGATAATCCAGCGGCAGCCTCGCGATCTTTTCGGCGAACCCGGCGTTGTCGAGATCACCATCGAACAAATGGGCATCCGCGTAGGCCTTCTTGACCAGCCCCTCGCCGATGAAGCTGTAGGTTATCCCCGACGTGTGGCGCATCAGGTCCCGGATGGTGATCGGCTGCCTGGCGGGGACGAGGTCCAGCGTGACCGCGCCATTGGCGGCCTTCTGCTCGACGCCGACTTTGACGCTGGCGAATGACGGAATATATTTTGATAAGGGGTCGTCGAGCCCTAGCTTTCCGTCCTCGACGAGCATCATCGCGGCAACGGTCGTAATCGGCTTCGACATCGAGTAGATGCGGAAGATGCTGTTGGCGGTCATCGGCTGCTTGGTGCCGGGATCCCGCAGGCCAAAGCTCTTCAAATAAGCCGCCTCACCGTTGCGCTGGATCAGCACCACCGCGCCCGGAATCTTGTTTGCAGCGATCTCGGCCTCGAGATAGGCGTCGATGCCGCCCAACCCCTCGCGCGTAAACCCCGCTTCGATGGCGGGGGCACCGAGCGAACTCTCGGCCAGAGCGATGGTCACGGCGAACGCAAGCGTCGCCGCCAGAGTGAGGGTGCTGAGCTTCGGTGGCGAGAACATCTGCATTTCTCCCCCGGTTGTTCGGGTACTACGCTTTGACGATTTTAACGGTCGCTC
>NZ_LMUK01000047.1:60882-92880 GCF_009766005.1 Bradyrhizobium sp. S69
GCGATCTCGACCGCCAGCCGTAGTTTCGCCCACTGCTCTTCCTCGGTCAGGATGTTGCCCTCCTCGGTGGAGGCAAAACCGCATTGCGGCGACAGCGCGAGCTGATCGAGCGGCGCAAATCGGGCGGCTTCCTCCAGCCGGCGCTTGATGTCGTCCTTTTTTTCAAGCGCGCCGGTTTTGGAGGTAATGACGCCGACCACTACGATTTTGTTCCCCTTCGGCAGATAGCGTAACGGCTCGAAACCGCCGGCGCGGTCGGAATCATATTCCAGGAAATAGCCGTCGTAATTGGTGCCGGCCAGCATGGTTTCGGCCACCGGCTCATAGCCGCCGGACGAAATCCAGGTCGAGCGGAAATTGCCGCGGCAGACATGGGTCGTGATCACCATGTCGGCCGGCCGCTCGGCGATCGCATAATTGATGATGCGCGCGTAGATTTCCTGCAAGCCATCGGGATTGTCGCCGCGGGCGCGCGATTTTTGCAGTTCTTCCTGCGAGCAGAGATAGGCCCACACCGTGTCGTCGAACTGCAGATAGCGGCAGCCGGCGTCGTAGAACGCCTGCACGGCCTTGCGGTAGGTCTTGCCGAGATCGAGATAAAATTCCTCCAGATCGGGATAGACCGCTTGCGAGATCAGCTTGCGACCGCCGCGGAAGTGCAGCACCGCGGGCGACGGGATCGTCATCTTGGCCGTGACATGCGCCGTGTCGCATTGTTTTTTCAGGAATTTGAAATGCTCGAGCATCGGATGATCGGCCGGGAAATCCAGTTTGCCGACCACGCGGATGGCTTCGTGCCGGGTCTGGACGCCGGCGAATTGAATGCCTTCATCGGGGTGGAACAATTCGCAACCGATCAGGTGGCTGAGAAAATCGAAATGCCACCACGAGCGGCGGAACTCGCCATCCGTCGCAAGCTTCAGGCCGGCGGAGGCCTGCTTGTGCACGACCTTTTCGATCTCCAGGTCCTCGGCCTTGCGCAGATCGTCGGCCGAAATCTCGCCCTTCGCCAGCCGGGCGCGCGCTTCCTTGATGCGCGGCGGCCGCAGCAGGCTGCCGACCTCGTCGGCGCGGAACGGGGCTTTTGTTCTTTGCATGGTCGCAACTCCAAAAAATCGGTTGTCGTTCAGATTACAGCATCTTGGGTTCGTCATGGCGAGTGAAAGCGACGTAACCCGCAAATGACGTTGGCACCGTCAGGACTTTCCGGCAACGCCGAGATGGCGCTCGAGCGCCGCGGGATCAGCCTTCAACGCGCGGCTATCCGCGTCGTGGACGATCGCGCCGCGTTCCAATATCACGGCGCGATCGGCCAGATTGAGAATCTTTTGGGCATTCTGCTCGACAATAATCGAGCAGATGCCGCCGGACCGGGTGATGGTGCCGAGTGCCTTCAGCAGCTCGTCGACGATGATCGGCGCCAGTCCCTCGGTCGGCTCATCCAGCAGCAGCACCTTTGGATTGAGCGTGAGCGCACGACCGATCGCCAGCATCTGCTGCTCGCCGCCGGACAATTGGTTGCCGAAATTGCCGCGGCGCTCTTCTAGCCGAGGGAACATCTCGTAGACTTTTGCCACCGTCCAATGTCCCGGCTGCGCCACCGCGGTCATGTTTTCTTCCACCGTCAACGAACGAAAGATGTTGCGCTCCTGGGGCACCCAGCCGATGCCGGCCCGCGCCCGCTGGTCCGGCCGCAGCGGCGTGATATCGCGGCCACCGACCGCGATGGTCCCACCGAACCGGCGGGTGACACCAACGATCGAATTGATCAGCGTGGTCTTGCCGGTGCCGTTGCGGCCCAACAGCGCCAGCACCTGTCCCTCCGCCAGTCGCAGTGACAGGCCGGGCAGCACCACGGCCTCGCCATATCCGGCGCGCAGACCCTCGATGGCGAGAAAATCAGACATCGGCGGCCTCGCCGAGATAGACCGCCTTGACCCTCGGATCGCGCGCAACCTCGCCGGGCGCTCCCTCGACTAGCAGCGCGCCTCCGACCAGCACGGAAATGCGGTCGGCGAACGAAAACACCAGGTCCATGTCGTGCTCGATCAAGAGCACCGTGACGTCACGCGGCAGCGCCGCGACCGCGGCCAGGATGTCGTGGCGCTCACCTTCGGGCACACCGGCGGCGGGCTCGTCGAGCAACAGCACGCGCGGCTTGCTGGCAATCGCAACCGCAATCTCCAGCAGGCGCTGCTTGCCATAAGGCAGCGTCGCGGTCGGCTCATTCATGACGTCGAGCAGATGAAAGCGCGACAGATTCTCCGCGATCTCGCCATTGACGTCCTCGCGCGTGCCCATCCGGCGCCACCAGTCGCCACCGCGGCCTGATCGTTCCGACACCACAAGGCCGATGGTCTCAAGCGGCGTCAAATCGGCATAGAGCTGGTTAATCTGGAACGTGCGCGACAACCCGCGCAGCACCCGCGAATGCACCGGCAGATCGGTGATATCACGGCCTTCCAGCAGGATGCGCCCCGCATTGGGCTTTAGCACGCCGGTCAACAGGTTGATCACGGTGGTCTTGCCGGCGCCGTTCGGGCCGATCACCGCGTGCCGGGCGCCCTGCTCGATCGCAAGCGACAGATCGCGCGTCACCTTCAAGCCACCGAATTGCTTTTGCAGCCCTTTTGTTTCCAGCGCGAAGCTCATGGCGCGTCACTTTCGCCGACGGCAGCGACAGCCTTGCGGCCGCTGAACTGCGCGATGAGAAGGTTCGGCCCCCACAACACCCAGCGATGCAGCCGCGGCCGGCCGACCAGCACGATCACGACCAGCACGAGGCCGATCCAGAACTGCCAGTATTGCGGCGTGATCGACGAAAACACCTCCTGCAACATCCGAAACACCACGGCGCCGATCAGGCCGCCATAGAGATAGCCGGTACCGCCGATCACCAGCACCAGCATCAAATCGGCGGAGCGCTCGAATGCAAACACGTCAAGCGAGGCCAACGCCGTAGTCTGGGTGAACAGCGCGCCGGCGACCCCGGCATAGAACGCCGCGATGGTATAGATCGCGATCAGGCGCCGGTTGACCGGAATGCCGATCGCGGACGCCCGCAGCGGATTGTTGCGGATCGCGCGCAGCGACAGGCCGAACGGCGAATACACGATCCGGCGCGCCAAAAGAAACAGCACGAACAGCACGGCGAGGGAGTAGAACAAGCCGGTCTTGCCGAACATGTCGAATGCGAACAGCCCCAGGATCGGCTGCATCTCGATGCCCTGCAGCCCGTCGGTGCCACCGGTGATATTGGAAAACCGCTCCGCCAGCGCTTCCAACAGCAGCGCGATCCCCAGCGTCACCATCAGCCGGGTCAGGTCGGCGCCGCGGATCACCAGAAAGCTGGTGAGAAAGCCGAGCACGGCGGCGACAAGGCCGGCGGCGACGAGCGCAACGATCGGCTCGGTCAGTATGCCGTGCACGGCCAACAGGCCGGCGCCATAGGCGCCGACGCCGAAGAACGCCGCATGGCCCAATGAGACGATGCCGGCGTAGCCGAGAATGAGATCGAGCGACAGCGCAAACAACGCCAGCCGAACGATCTCAGTCATGATCAGATAGCGCGAGGGAAATACCAACGCGCAGCCGAACACCAGCAGCCAGAACGCGATCTCGCTCCAGCGCCACCGCGCTTGTTGTCTGGCATGAAATCCGACGTTGTAGGCTGGCTTCTTCATCGACTGGCTCAACGCGAAGCGGAGCGGCCGAACAGGCCGTTGGGGCGCCAGATCAGGATCACGATCATGATCGTATAGATCACGAACGGCCCCATTTTGGGCACGTAATATTTGCCGGCGACGTCGCTGATGCCGAGCAGAAGTGCGGCGAGGAACGGCCCCGTGATGCTGGAGGAGCCGCCCACCGTCACCACGATCAGAAAGTAGATCATGAATTTCAGCGGAAAATACGGGTCGAGCCCGAGGATCTCGGCGCTGAGCGCACCGCCCAAACCGGCGAGGCCGCAGCCGAACGCAAAGGTGAAGGCGAACACCTGCGGCACATTGATGCCGAGCCCGGAGGCTGCGCGCGGATCGTCGACCGCGGCGCGAAGCCTCGAGCCAAATCTGGTGCGCGCCAGCACCAGCTGCAATCCGGCGGTCAGCAGGCCGCAGATCACGATGATCATCAGCCGGTAGCGGCCGATGCCGACGCCGAAGAAATCGATCTGTCCCTCCAGCACGGCCGGAAGCTTGATGAAGATCCGCGACGACCCCATGATGTAATCCACCGCCGCCACCGACATGAAGACGAGGCCGATCGAGAACAACACCTGGTCGAGATGGCTGCGGCTGTAGAGATGGCGGTAGAGCGCGCGTTCGAACACGACGCCGATCAATGCGCTTGCGACAAAGGCCAGCGGCAGCGCGGCAAAGAACGGCCAGCCGGACTGGTTGACGAGAACGGCGCAGACATATCCGCCCGCCATCGCAAACGCGCCGTGAGCGAGATTGACGAAATTCATCAACCCGAGCGTGACCGCGAGCCCGCACGCCAGCACGAACAGCAACATGCCGTAGGCGACGCCGTCGAACAGGATGGTGAAGAATGCGGTCATGGGTGCTGATCGGCTCGGAACATGGCGGCACGTAAGAAGCTACAAGCTACATCGTCATGGCCGGGCATAGCCGTCAAGGACGGCGTCGCTTCCGCTCGCCTATGTCCCGGCCATCCACGTCTTACTTACATCAAGGAAGAAAGACGTGGATGCCCGGCACAAAGCCGGGCATGACGAGTTGGGGCGAGTGCGTCGAACACACGAATGGTGGTCGACGGCTCACTTCTTCGTCTTGCCCGAATCCTTCACGGCCTCGAAGGTCTGGAACTCGACATTATAGAGTTCGCCGGCGACCTTCTCGACCTTGCGGATGTAGACGTTCTGAACGATGTCGCGGGTTTCCGGATCGATCGAGATCGGGCCGCGCGGACTTTCCCACTTCATGCCCTTCATGGCTTCGATCAGCGCATCCCCGTCGGTCTTGCCGCCGGTCTTCTTCAGCGCCTCGTAGATCAAGTGGATGCCGTCATAGCCGCTGACCGCCATGAAGCCGGGGCGCGAACCATACGCCTTCTTGTAGGCGGCGACGAAATCCTTGTTGATCTGGGACGGATGCGCCGCGGAGTAGATGTGCGCGGTGACGGCGCCGAGGGCTGCATCGCCCATGCCGTTGAGCAGATCGTCGTCCATAACGTCGCCCGGCCCGATTACCTTGATGCCCGATTTGTCGAGGCCGCGCTCGGCATATTGCTTCATGAAATTGCCGCCCTGGCCCGCCGGCACGAACACGAACATGGCGTCGGGCTTGGCGTCCTTCATCCGCTGCAGGAACGGCGCGAAGTCGGGATTGGCCAAGGGAACCTTGACCTCTTCGACGATTTCGCCGCCGCCGGCCGTAAAATGCTCCTTGAATGAGGCCAGCGCGTCATTGCCGGGGGCATAGTCGGAGGTCAGCGTGGCGACCTTCTTGATGCCGTTCTTGACGGCCCAGTCGCCGATGATGGTGGACGACTGCGCCAGCGTAAATGAAGTGCGGACGATATAGGGCGAACGCTCGGTGATGATCGAGGTGCCGGCGGCCATGACGATTTCCGGGATCTTGCCCTGGGTGGCCAGCGGTGCGGCGGCCAGTGCCGCCGGCGTGACGCCGAAGCCGGCGATGAAACTGACCTTGTCGTTGACGATCAATTCCTGCGCGAGCCGCTTGGTGTTGTCGGGCAGCGCCCCGTCGTCCTTCAGGATGACTTCGATTTTCTTGCCGGCGACGGTGTCGCCATTCTGCTGCATGTAGAGCTTGATCGCATTGTCGATCTGCTTGCCGGTCGAGGCCTGCCCGCCGGTCATCGGCAGGATCAGGCCGATCTTGACGCTCTCCTGCGCCCGCACCGGCGTTATTGCGAGCAAACCCGCAACGGCAACGCCGATTGCAGCCGGCGACAACATTTTTCCAATGGACATCAACACCCTCCCCCTTGATCGGTTTTGTGCTTCGAACCGAGCCCCCGGCCCTGGCGCACCATAGCCAGTTTATTTGGCCGCGTATGGCGCGGCATGGCGTCCCAGCCGCGCGGCGTTGTCAATCACGACGATGGGCGCAATCCACTTCGCCGAGACGTTCTATCTATCCCGTCATGTTTGTTTCGTGTTGTTTCCGTTCCGTCCCGTCAGAAACAGATGGAGTATTATAATACCTTAAATGGCGTTATTCGGCGACAGCTTGCAATTTTACCACATTCTGGTTGGACTTACCGTCAGCTGTGCCGCACCGCATCAAAACGGTCGAAGGCACATGGTCGCGACCACGTCCGCCAAGGTCACCCGTTTCGCAAGATGCCCATCAGCCGTCGTCACCTCGCCGTCCTGCTTGCTGTCATGCTCCCCGCGTGCAGCCTGGGTGGCTGCGGAACCATCAACGAGAAGCTCGCCGACGGTATGGGCGATTACGTCCCGCAGTGGGCCGGCGGCCTGCCAGCGGACGCGCCGCCGAGGCCCGGCACCGCGAAATATGACGAGTACATGAAGGATCGGGAGCGCAAGCGCTTCGAGCAGGCGCCACCGAAAGGCGATGCGACTACCGCGCCGGCCTCGTCCGCGTCGAGCTCATCGGCGTCGGTCTCATCGTCTGGACTCAACGCGGTTCACTAGGCGCCAATCAGCCAAGCGCCTCAATCCATGAACACCACGGTCTTGCGGCCGTTGAGGATCACGCGATCCTCCAGATGGTGGCGCACCGCGCGCGCCAGCACGCGGCGTTCGATATCGCGTCCCTTGCGGACGAGATCATCGGGCGTGTCGCGATGGCTGATGCGCTCGACGTCCTGGTCGATGATCGGGCCTTCGTCGAGTGCGCTGGTGACGTAGTGAGCGGTGGCGCCGATCAGCTTGACGCCGCGTTCATGCGCCTGGTGATACGGCCGCGCGCCCTTGAAGCCCGGCAGGAACGAGTGGTGGATGTTGATACAGCGCCCGGACAGCCGCGCCGACATTTCGTCCGACAGGATTTGCATGTAGCGCGCCAGCACCACGAGATCGGTGTTGGTCTCGCCGACCAGCTCCCAGATCGCGTTTTCCTGCTCGCGTTTGGTCTCCTTGGTGACGGGAAGGAAGTGAAACGGGATCTCGCCGAAATCGAGACCCTCGTAGCTCTCGCGCGGATGGTTGGAGACGATGGCGGTCGGGATCATCTCGAGTTCGCCGGTGCGCCAGCGATATAGGATGTCGGCGAGACAGTGATCGGATTTCGAGACCAGGAGCATGACACGGCGGCGCGTGGCGCGATCGCGCATCTGCCATTGCATGCCGAAACGTTCCGCGATCGCGGTGAAGCCGGTTTGCAGGGAAGCGAGATTGACCGCGAGATCGGCGGCGTTGAACACCACCCGCATGAAGAAATGGCCGGTCTCGACATCGGTGAACTGCTGCGCGTCGAGGATGTTCTGGCCATTATGGGCCAGGAAGGTCGACACCGCGGAAACGATGCCCGGACGATCGGGACAGGACAGGGTCAGGACGAATTGATGATCGGGCATGCGGATTGACCAAGGCTTGAGCGGATGCGTGGAACGATGAATTTTCGGCCTCCGTCTAACACCGCTCGCACCCTTGCGCCAATCCCGGGCGAGGGATCATGATGAACAAACCTGTCGCGATCGGCGTCAGGGCACGGTGTTGGCGGCCAAATCATGAGCGACAGACTGAACGGCTATCGCATCCTCATCCTGGAAACGCGCGAGGAAGCGCAATTCTCGCGCCTGCTCGCCGAGCAGGGCGCGGACGTACTGCAATGCCCGATGTTCACCATCCACGACGCGCCGGATGCAGCGCTGGTCGAGGCCTGGATCCGTCGTTTCATCGAACGTCCTTGCGACGATCTGGTGCTGATGACCGGCGAAGGGCTGCGGCGGCTGATGAAGGTCGTCCGCCGGCTGGACGTCGAGAAAGATTTCATCGCAGCACTCGGCAAAGCGCGAAAATTCGCCCGCGGACCGAAACCCGGCCGGGCGCTGCGCGAGCTCGGACTGGAGCCGCAAATGACGACGGAAAAGCCGACCTCCGAGGGCATCGCCGAGATGCTGTCGCGGCTCGATCTGGCCGGGCATCGCCTCGGCCTGCAGCTCTATCCGGACAGGGATCACAGCATCCTGATCGGGGCCATCACGGCGCAGGGCGCGGCAGTCGATACCGTCTTGCCTTATGTTTACGACGCGCAGGCCGCCGACGCCAACATCGTCATCGCGATCGATGAAATGGCGCAAGGCCGCATCGACGCCATCGCGCTGACCAGTTCCGGCCAGGTGCGCCGCCTGATCGAGGTCGCCCAGGCCCACCGTTGCGAAGCGCGGCTGCGCGAGGGGCTGGCGCGGACACCGATCGCCTCGGTCGGTCCGGTGGTGTCGGACGAATTGAGATCGCGCGGCCTGCGCACCGATATCTCGCCGGCGGAGGGCGCCTATTTCATGAAGCCGCTGATCTCGGCGATGGCGACCGCGCTGGCCAAGACGCCGCCGCGGGCTGCGACAAAGGCCTGATATTCCGGGACACTGAACCCCGGGGTACGGCTGCACTCGCGCTTCGACGGCTTGGGTAGCAGTGGCCTGATCGCAACCACCTGCCGTCCGTCGCTTGAAAACGTTCTTGGTCGGCGGATGTCCGCCTTGATGGCGCCGTGCTGGGCGATCCGCGGCGCCCGGTTTTGGCGTCATGCGTGAGAGAGTTAATCCACGATCGGTGCGGCATGGGCTTCGGAATTGCCGGCGATCGCCAAGCGATCCAAAGTGGCTTTCAATCCGACCGTGTCTGGGCAAATGATCAGTTCTGTGGCGCGCCCCCAGCGCAGATGCAGGAAATGAATCCCGTAATTCGAGGTTCGAACCCCGTCTGTTCCGGAGTTGGTCTCCTTCCACTCAATAACGACCGTGGTGTTCCACGGGCTGCCGCTCACCCAGATACGCCGTACCTCAAACCTGATATCCGGCAAGAGCCGGTAGAGACGCTGATACCATCCACGGGTCGCGGCCAGCGTGTGCCTGGATCCGCTCAGGGCGTGGTTCTCGCCGAGGAAGCAATGCTCGAAGCGTTGGGCAAACGCCCGCAGCACCGGCTCGGCGTCGCCGCGATTGACTGCGTCAAACAAGGCCTGAACGCGCTTCTCTACAATCGAGTGATACATATTTTCCTCGATATAGTTCAATCATTGAACTAATATATTTTATTGAGTTCAATAATGCAACTTGATATGATCAAGTGATGGAAAGAACCAGTTTTGCTCAGATGCGATGCTCGTTGGCCCGCGGCCTCGACATGATTGGCGATTGGTGGTCGCCGCTCATCATTCGCGATCTATTTCTGGACATCACGCGCTTCGATGAACTGGTCGAAGACCTCGGCATATCGCGCAACCTTCTGACCAGGCGGCTCAAGTCCTTGGTTACGAACGGCGTCATCGAACGTGTGGCCTATCAACAACGGCCAGTCCGATACGCTTATCGTTTAACCGAGGCCGGACGTGATCTGGTCCCCGCCATTCTTGCCCTCACGGCATGGGGCGACCGCTGGGCGCGACCGCGGGAGGGAAGCCCCATATTGTTCGTCCACACGTCTTGCGGACACCGGTTTGAGCCAAAGGTCACGTGCTCCGCATGCGCGGAAGTAATTTCGGCGGACACGGTCAAACCCATTCCCGGCCCCGGCGGAGCCACAAAACCGGGTACGATGCTTGTGGCAAAGCGGCTTCGCGCGGCGATGCCCCGGAAGCCCGTTGCATAAACGCCGTCCTGATTCCGGGGCCGCTCGAAGAGCCTGCGTGGATGTTCGTCTTCAAACATTGCCATAGGGAGTCTCGATTCCCGGCCCACGCCAACAGGCGTGTTCCGGAATGACGGCTAGAGCATTTCTGGTTCTGATGGAATCAGAACCAGGCTCTCGACGCAGCACTCGGCAAAGAACGAGAATTCGCCCGCGGGCCGAACCCCGCCCGGGCGCTGTGCGAGCTCGGACTGGAGCCGCAAATCACGACGGAAAAACCGACCCCCGAGCGCATCGCCGCGATGCTGTCGCGGCTCGATCTGGCCGGGCATCGCCTCGGCCTGCAGCTCTATCCGGCGAGGGATCACAGCGTGCTGATCGGGGCCCTCACGGCGCAGGGTGAGGCAGTCGATACCGTCTTGCCTTATGTCTATGACGCGCAGGCGGCCGACGCCAACATCGTCACCGCGATCGATGAAATGGCGTAAGGTCGCGCGTTGACCAGTTCCGGCCAGGTGCGCCGCCTGATCGAGGTCGCCCAGGCCCACGATTGCGAGGCACGGCTGCGCGAAGGGCTGACGCGCCCGCCGATCGCCTCAGTCGGGCCGGTCGTTTCTGACGAACTCAGGTCGTACGGCCTTCGCACCGATATCGCGCCGGCCGAGGGCGCCTATTTCATGAAGCCACTGATCTCGGCGATGGCGACAGCACTGGGCAAGACGGCACCGCGATCGGCAGCAGCAGGCTGATCAAGACCACGAGGGCCGGGCGTGATTGCCCCCGCGCAATAGCCCTCGCCTACACTCGATTATCTGCTTCCATCGATCGGGTTTCAGCTTTCATATTACCCGGGGCGCGCCGGCGCCCGGATTCCAGGCTGACTGGTCATACACCGATTGGCGGCTTCGTTGTTTGGTGTACCGCATTTGCCGCGCTGTCCGACGTGCTCGGTAAGGCTGATCGGTTAGGTTAAAGCCAAAAGGCAGTTGTTGCCTATCAAGCCCCCGCATAGGTCGTGCGTAGCCGAGACCTGATCTTCGGCTAGACTAGTCGAGAGGCCCGTTCATCGGAGGCAAACCGCTTTGAATCGGTCATTTCAGTACCGGGAGCATTAGCATGGTTCCATTTGAATATGAGATTGGCGGGAAAAGAGTCTTTGTCGCTGGCCACAAGGGAATGGCCGGCTCCGCCATCGTTCGGAGGCTAGCTCAAGAGAATTGCACGTTACTAACGGTTGAGCGAAAAGATCTGGACCTATCGAAGGAAGAGCAAACCCTGCGATGGTTCGAAAAGGAACACCCTGATGTCGTGGTGCATGCGGCGGCCCGGGTAGGTGGTATTCAGGCCAATAATAGTTATCCGGTCGATTTCCTCTGCGATAATCTCTCAGTAGGACTCAATGTGATCCGGGCCAGCCACGCTATCAAAGTAGACCGGTTGCTGTTTCTGGGATCGTCCTGCATTTATCCCAGATTCGCAAAGCAACCGATCCATGAAGATGAACTATTGACCGGTGCCTTGGAACCGACGAACCAATGGTATGCGATCGCAAAAATCGCGGGCGTAAAGATGTGCGAAGCTCACCGTCGTCAATACGGCGACGATTTCATTTCTGCGATGCCGACAAATCTCTACGGTCCTGGCGATAACTATCATCCCGATCATGGTCATGTCCCGGCCGCGCTGCTGCGGCGGTTCCACGAGGCCAAGATTGCAAATGCACCATCTGTGACGGTGTGGGGAACCGGCGCCCCGTTGCGCGAATTCATGAGCGTGAATGACCTGGCCGACGCTTGTATTTTCTTGCTTCGCCACTACTCACAGGACCAGACGATTAACGTAGGGACCGGTCACGAAGTCTCGATTGGTGACCTCGCCAAGACGATCGCTCAGATCGTTGGATATCGCGGCAGTCTCGATTTTGACGCAACCAAGCCTGACGGATCGCCACGCAAGCTTCTGGACTGTTCGCGAATTCGGACGATGGGCTGGCAGCCGCGAACTTCCCTCGCATCGGGCTTGGCAGAAGCGTACCAGGACTTCCTCCAAGGCGGAGGTCGTCACAGTACAATCACGAACGCAGCGGTTGCCTAGGCGCGCGACCGAGGGCGGCATCGGGGATTGAGATAGCGCGAACAGGCCGCTACTATCGACGACAGCCGATACAGCCGCTCAGGCTGAATTACTTTGGCCCTCATCGACACCTTCGTCTGATAGACTCTGGGGATGTGAGATTTGATCCATAGCTTCCTGTTCCAACCGGCGCTTTCTGTCTTGCTTAGTTTGACCGCCTTTAGCTTGATCGTTTGGCCCGGATATGCAGTCCTTCACCTCCTGGGCTTGGGTCGCCATCGATGGGAATCCTCTGCTTTCGCCGGGCCGGCCGTAACGCTCGCGCTTTGGGTTATCATAATGTCCGGCGCGGCCTGGGCCGCGATTCCTCTGCAGCGTCTGTCCACCCTGGTTTGGATCGCAACTTTCCTACTGGCTATGCTGGGGATAGTTTTACGTCTGTCCGTCAAACGCCAGATTTCTACCGAAATTCATCAAAAACGACGACATGCTTTCTGCTGGTTCGTTGCTTTTGTTCTGGCAGCCGCCGCGATGCCGTCGACATTCCACTACGGACTTGGAATTTACGCGAGCTCGATCTGCCAAGACGCTTGGAACTACATAGCTGCGGCAGACTATTTCTCACATTTCGCGCGAGGTGTTGAAGGCGGCTTAAGTCCGCTCGATCAATACGGTTCGCTGTTAATGAATGGCCGAAATGCATCGTCGGCTCTACTTTCGCTGCTCGCAAACGGACTAGGCACGTCAGCTGCCGAGGTCATTTCGCTCTATTGTTTGCTGGTGCTGTTCGCAAATTGCAGCGCGCTGATTGCTTTCGCGGTTACTGTATTCGGTGAGTTTAGGTCAGCCGTTTGGTTTACTCTTTTCGCTGGATTCGGCGTTCCGCTCCTTGTCGTGACCTACGCGAATTTTGACCAAATGCTTCTACTACCGCTGCTTCCATTGGTTGCAGCCTTGGCCGTGAAAGCAGGCCGCGGAGAAAATGTTGCAGGTTCGGCAGCAGCCATCGCAATTCTGTTCGCAGCGTCAATCCTAGCCTATGTCGAAATGGCCGTTTTTGGTCTGCTAGCGGCAGCAAGCTTCATCGTGATACCGGGACAGAACCTGCGACTGGTTCTGCTCCGCGCGACCAGGGGCCTCTGTATCGTGACCCCTGTAACGGCCGCCCTAACTTGGCCTGGCGCGGTTTCCTTGCTGTCGTTTTTGAAGTTGCAATATTCGATCGGCACACAGGCGGGGGTCAGGCCCGGAGACGGAAATCTCGCAAACTGGCTAATGCGAGGAGAGTTTCTTCATCACAGTTGGGTTGGCGCACTTCTCATTTTTGTTTTGGCTCTTGCCGTACTCGTGGCGCTGGGCGTTTGGTTTGAACAAAAACGATGGGGTGCTGTTCTCGCTCTCTTCGGCGTGACCGGGCTCGTTTTATATTTTTTGCTCGTCGAGAAATATTTGTACGGCGTCTACAAGATCGCCAGCGTCAATTTTTGGATTTTCAGTTTCTTTACCGTAGCTGGAGCCCGAGCCGGCTTGGGGTTTGCAAGTCGGAGGTATTCGATCTCCTTTCAGCCGATATTTCCCGCTGCCGCGATCTTCGCTACGCTGTCGATAATTGCAACATCTGCACTCCTTGAGACCAAACTGAGAACAAACGCCCTTAATCAAAAGGGTTATAGAGAAGCGGTAGCTTTGGCTGCCTTGATAGGTACGACCCCGACGGTGCTGTCGGTTCGAGAAGAAGCTGCCAATCAGTGGGCGGTTTTCTACCTCGCTTCGGTTCCACTTTATATCGACCCATATCGAAGCACTATGGGGCAACCAGAAGTGCTGCCCTTTATGAAGCGTGCGAAGGCTATCGATCTCGCATCCGTTAAATTCATCATAACCGATCACGACACGGCCTTGAGGTCCACTGTGACTGGAGCCAATTTGATTTGGGACGGTCGGACTTATAGCCTCTGGAGTCGAGACGGAGGAAATTGGACTGTCACCGCCAATGGCGGCACTTACAACGACGCCGTTCATCTCAACGGTCTAGCCAGCACAGTTGCTACCCCAAACTACCTTTCGAAAAAATAAGCACCACGGCCGATCGATGCGGCTCTGTGAAAGAAGAAATAGCCGCCTATTTGGCCGCCGCGTGTTCGGCTGTCGGAAAGTGGATCTAGCAACCGGTGGAACTCCCGCTGATGGATTCTCGACGGCGCCCGCGCCGGTCAGCTTCGTTCCGTCACGGTTGCTCGTACATGTCCCGGCAATTCGATATTTCGCGACGTGATCGCAATTGCTCGGGAAGCAGTTTCAGCCAAAACTCGGTCCCTTCAATCCCCGTAACGGCGCAGCCGTTCGAGATCGACAACCGTCACCCCGCCGTACTCAAGTCGCAACAGACCTTGCTGCTCCAGCGTTTTGAGGCATCGATTGGCATTTTGCCGGGAGATGCCGGAGATCGCGCCGATTTCCTCCTGCGTGATCTCCAGATGCCGAGTCACGTCCGGATACAGGATCGGGTTGAACAGCGACGCGATCGAGCGCGCGAGGCGCGCGGTCGCATCCAGCATCCGGCCATATTCAAGCAGGGCAATGAACTGGCCGAGACGCTCGTTCAGCGACCGCACCAGGAAGCGGTTGAACACGACGCTATTTTCGAACAGCCAAAAGAAGGTAGTACGATCCAGGATCGCCAGACGTGTATCGCGCAGTGCCTCCACATCGTATCGCCGGGCTTCGTTCTTGAGCACGGTGCCCTCGCCGAACCACGCGCCGGCCGTCAGACCCGTGTAGCTGACGGCCTTGCCGTCACGCGATACCGAACCAATCCTGACCAGGCCGGTGACCACGCCGATCCAGTATTCAAAGTGGTCGCCGCGCATGCAGATGAATTCGTTGGCCTTGAAGGTCTTTTCGACGACGCCGGCACGTGCGCGTTCGATCTCCCGCTCATTTAATTCGCGCGACCATGCCGCGATCCGCCTCAAATGATCAGCCGTCACCATGATGTCTTTGACCGCCTGCCGCCGACGCGCGTAAGGACGACCGACCTGACCCCTCTCATCGGGGCGCGACGAGGCGCCCTTTTTGGTGAATTGCGCAACGAAATGTCAGGCAAGAGACATTTCAAACTATCCGTTTGCCCTAATGAAGTCGACCTTGCCCGGCTCAGCGCCGGACAATCACGGGGATCTGTGGCCAGAAGCGATCTGCGCTGCAAAACGCCGTTAGTAGAATGGCTTACCGGGCCCGATCGATATAGGATCGGTGGCCGATCGGCATTGAAACCTAAGGATAAGAGCGCGCCAAAGCGCCGTTTCCAGGGAGGACTTGAGTGGCGGACGCGTTAGAGGTGCGAGGGGTATCGCTGCGCTTTGGGGGCGTGCGCGCACTCACCGACGTCAGTTTTGGCGTCAGGTCGGGCGAATTGTTCTCGATCATCGGCCCCAATGGCGCCGGCAAGACCTCAATCGTCAACTGCATCTCGGGACGCTACCGGCCGACCGAAGGTCAGTTGTTTTATGGCGGCCGCGACATCACCGCACTCAATCCCAATGCGCGGCCCCGGCTCGGCATCGGCCGCACCTTCCAGAACCTCGCGCTGTTTCATCATATGAGCGTGCTCGACAACATCATGGTCGGGCGACATCACCTCCTGAAGAACAATTTCATCACGGGATCGCTGTACTGGCTTACCGGTGCGCGGCGCGAAGAGCTGGAACACCGCCACAAGGTCGAGGAGATCATCGATTTCCTAGATTTGCAGTCGGTGCGTAAGGCCACCGCGGGCACGCTGCCGTACGGCCTGCGCAAGCGCGTCGAACTGGCGCGCGCGATGGCGCTGGAGCCGCAACTGATCCTGCTCGACGAACCGATGGCCGGCATGAACTTCGAGGAAAAAGAGGACATGGCGCGCTACATCGTCGATCTCAACGAAGAATACGGCATGACCGTCGTCATGATCGAGCACGATATGGGCGTGGTGATGGACATCTCGCACCGGGTCATGGTGCTGGATTTCGGCCGCAAGATCGCGGAAGGCGACCCGGCTTCGGTGCTGGCCGATCCCCACGTCAAGCGCGCTTATCTCGGCGAAGAGGACGAGGTCCTGGTCGATCCCGACGATGTGCCAGCGCCCAGGGAGAGCGCGGCATGATGGATTACGCCGGTCGCGCCACGCAGGCTGACACCTACCCAAAACTGCTGCGCCTCAACGCCTTGGAACATGGCAGCGAGATCGCCCTGCGCGAAAAGGACTTTGGGCTGTGGCGCCCGTTCACCTGGAGCGACTACCAGGCGCGGGTGCACGACTTCGCGCTCGGCATGGTCGAACTTGGTCTCGGCCGCGGCGACGTCATCGGCATCATCGGCGACAACCGGCCGGACTGGGTATCGGCCGAGATCGCCGCCCACGCGATCGGCGCCATGAGCCTTGGGCTCTATCGTGACGTGCTCGACGAGGAAGCCGCTTACCTGCTGAACTACGGCGCAGCCAAACTGGTGTTCGCCGAAGACGAAGAACAGGTCGACAAGCTGCTGAACCTGGCCGAACGCGTGCCTGATCTCAAACACATCGTCTATTCCGATCCGCGGGGATTGCGGAAATATGACGATCCCCGCCTGATGCCGGCCGACAAGCTCGCCGAAATGGGGCGCGCCCGCGCCGCGCGCGAGGCGGGCCTCTACGACCGGCTGGTGGATGCGACCAAAGGCGATGATGTCGCCATTCTCTGCACCACCTCGGGCACCACCGCCAATCCGAAACTGGCGATGCTGGCGGCAGGCCGGGTGTTGCGGCATTGCGCGACCTATCTCGCCTTCGATCCCAAGGGCCCGGACGACGAATATGTTTCGGTGCTGCCGCTGCCCTGGATCATGGAACAGGTCTATGTGCTCGGCAAAGGCCTGCTGTGCCGGATGAAGGTCAACTTCGTCGAGCAATCCGACACCATGATGAACGATTTCCGCGAGATTGCGCCGACATTTGTGCTGTTCGCGCCACGGGTGTGGGAATCGATCGCCGCCGACGTGCGCGCGGGCGTCATGGATTCATCCCCCCTCAAGCAAAGCCTCTATGCGCTCGGCATGAAGACCGGGCTGTCGGCGCTGGCGCAAGGCAAGCATTCCGTGATCGCCGACGCGCTGCTATTTCGCGCGCTGCGCGACCGGCTCGGCTTTAGCCGGCTGCGGTCGGCGGCCACCGGCGGAGCGGCACTCGGGCCTGAAACGTTCAAGTTCTTCCAGGCGATGGGGGTGCCGCTGCGCACACTCTACGGCCAGACCGAACTGCTCGGCGCGTACACCCTGCATCCCGACGGCGAGGTCGATCCCGATACCACGGGCGTGCCGATGGCCGACAGCATCGAGATCCGGATCGACAACCCCGACGTCCATGGCGTCGGCGAAATCATGGTGCGCCACCCCAACATGTTTCTCGGCTACTACAAGAACCCGGAGGCCTCTGCCGCCGACATCAAGGACGGCTGGATGCAGTCCGGCGACGCCGGCTATTTCAACGCGAACAAGCAGCTTGTGGTGATCGACCGCATCAAGGATCTGGCGGAGACCGCCCGCGGCGAACGATTCTCGCCGCAATACATCGAGAACAAGCTCAAATTCTCGCCCTACATCGCCGAGACCGTGGTGCTCGGCGCCGGCCGCGACGCGCTCGCGGCGATGATCTGCATCCGTTATTCGATCATCTCGAAATGGGCGGAGAAGAAACGGATCTCGTTCACCACCTACACTGATCTGGCCTCGCGGCCCGAAGTCTATGCGCTGCTGCGCAAGGAAGTCGAAACCGTCAACGCCACCCTACCGCCCGCGCAGCGCATTTCCCGCTTCCTGCTGCTGTACAAGGAACTCGACGCCGACGACGGCGAGCTCACCCGCACCCGAAAAGTCCGGCGCAGCGTCATCAACGAAAAGTACGCCGGCATCATCGACGCGATCTATGGCGGCAAGCGCGACATCCCCATCGACACCGTGATCCGCTTCCAGGACGGCACTACGCAACGCATCCGCACGACACTGGCGGTGGTCGATCTGACGCACGAGGTCGTCGCGATGGAGGCAGCGGAATGAGCATTAGCCACTATCGTCAGCAGCCGTCATGGCCGGGCTTGTCCCGGCTATCCACGTCTTTTTCGCGACCAGGAAGCAAGACGTGGATGCCCGGGACAAGCCCGGACATGACGAACACTAAATCCGGGGTGTTCCCATGAACCTCCAATTCCTGATCCAGCTCCTGGTCAACGGCCTCGTGGTGGGCACGCTCTATGGCGTGGTCGCGATGTCGTTCGTGCTGATCTACAAGGCCACCCAGGTGGTGAATTTCGCGCAAGGCGAATTGCTGTTGATCGGCGCCTGGGTATGCTGGGCACTGCTGACAAAATACCAAGTGCCGTTCTGGGTCGGCATGCCGCTGACGCTGGTCTTTATGTTCGTGTTCGGCATCGCGATCCAGATCGTGATCCTGCGCCCGATGATCGGCGAGCCGATCATCTCGGTGATCATGGTCACGATCGGACTGTCGACGGTGTTCCAGGCCGTGCTGAAATGGATATTCGGCGTCAACCCGCAGCCGTTCCCGCCGGTGTTCACCAGTCAATCCATCCATTTCCTCGGCCTGCAGATCCAGACCGTCTATGTCATGAGCCTCGTGGTGTCGGTGGCGATGATGATCGGCATGGCCTGGTTCTTCCGCGCCTCGAAATACGGCCTTGCGATGCGCGCCACCGCGTTCGACCAGCAGGTCGCCCAGTCGCTCGGCATTTCGGTCAAGAACGTGTTCGCGATGGCGTGGGCGATCTCGGCCGCCGTCTCGGCGGTGGCCGGCGTCGTGGTCGCCGTGGTCAACGGCGTGTCGTCGGGGCTGTCGGCCTACGGCATCAAGGTATTTCCCGCGGCGATCCTGGGCGGGCTCGACTCGATCGGCGGCGCGGTGCTCGGCGGCATCATCATCGGGCTACTGGAAAACATCGCGCAATATATCGACAGCGAATATCTGCACTGGGGCAATCTCTATGAGATCGCGCCGTTTTACGTGCTGATCATCGTGCTGATGATCAAGCCCTATGGCCTGTTCGGCACCAAAGACATCGAGCGAGTTTGATAAATGGCAGGTCCCTCGCTCATCCCCTCCGGCGACTACCGCACCTCTTACGCGGCGGACACCACGATCTTTCCGACCAAAACCAGCCGCAACGCGGCTATCCTTGGCATCGTGCTGATTTGTTTTGCGCCGCAACTGCTCAGCGCCTACGCGTTGAGCGTCCTGATCCAGATCGGCATTTTTGCGATCGCAGCCCTCGGCCTCAACATCCTGGTCGGCTTTACGGGGCAGATTTCGATCGGCCACGCCGCGTTCTTCCTGTTCGGCGCCTTCACCTCGGCCTACATCTCCAACAACTTCCCGATCCCGGTGTTCTTTGCGATTCCGCTGGCGGGTGTCGCGACCGCGCTGGTCGGACTTGTCTTCGGCGTCCCGGCAGCGCGGCTGAAGGGGCTTTATCTCGTCATTGCGACGCTCGCCGCGCAATATATCCTGCTCGATTTCTTCTCGCGTGCCGACTGGTTCTCCGGCGGCTCGGTGCCGGCCAGCGCCAATCCGTTCTCGATCTTCGGCTACGCGCTGCGCGGCGACCGGCAATATTTCTATGTGGTGCTGGCTTATCTTCTGGTCAGCTATCTCCTGGTGACCAACCTGATGCGTACCCGCGACGGCCGCGCGCTGGTCGCGATCCGCGATCACTACCTCTCAGCGGAGATCATGGGCATCAACCTGACGAAATACCGCACGCTGTCGTTCGGCCTGGCGGCCTTTTTCGCCGGCATCGCGGGCGCGCTCTATGCGCATTACCAGCTCGTGGTCTCCAACGAGGGCTTTGGTATCGAGCGCTCGATCCTGTTTTTGGCCATGGTCATCATCGGCGGCACCGGCTCGATCATGGGCACGTTGATGGGCACCGCCTTCGTGGTGCTGCTGCCGGAATCGATGGAGTGGATCTCCGCCGGCCTGAAAGGCAGTGCGATCGACAAGGCGCTGTCGCTCAACAACAACATCACGTTTTTGCGCGAGATCGCGATCGGACTGATCATCATCTCATTCCTGATGTTCGAGCCCGACGGGCTCGCGCATCGCTGGCGGCAGATCAAGACCTACTGGAAGCTCTACCCGTTCTCGCATTGAGGCCGGAACGGGACGCAACTAAAATAGACGTCAACAAAATAAAACGGAGGAAACCAAGATGACGATGAAATCCCTACTCGGCACGGTGTCGCTTGCGCTGCTGCTCGGCAGCGCGGCGACGATGGCGCAGGCCCAGATCGCGATCGGCCACCTCGAGGATCTCTCCGGCGGCACGTCCGACGTCGGCACGCCCTACGGACAGGGCGTCGCGGATACCCTCGCCTGGGTCAACAAGAACGGCGGCGTCGACGGCAAGCAGCTCAACGTCGACAGCAACGACTACGGCTACCAGGTGCCGCGCGCGATCGCGCTCTACAAGAAATGGTCCGGCGGCGACAAGGTCGCGGCAATCATGGGCTGGGGCACCGCCGACACCGAAGCGCTGACCGGCTTTCTGGCGCAGGACAAGATCCCGGACGTCTCCGGCTCCTACGCCGCGGCGCTGACCGATCCGGAAGGCACCAGCGGCAGGGCAAAACCCGCGCCGTATAATTTCTTCTATGGTCCGAGCTATTCGGACGCGCTGCGGGCCGAGCTGACCTGGGCCGCCGAAGACTGGAAGGCCAAGGGCAAGCCCGGCAAGCCGAAGTTCGTCCACATGGGCGCCAACCATCCCTATCCGAACGCACCGAAGGCCGCCGGCGAAGCGCTCGCCACCGAACTCGGCTTTGAAGTGCTGCCGCCACTGGTGTTCGCGCTGTCGCCTGGAGACTACAGCGCGCAGTGCCTGAGCCTGAAGAGCGCCGGCGCCAATTACGCTTATCTGGGCAATACGGCTGCCTCCAACATCTCGGTCATGAAGGCCTGCAAGACCGCCGGCGTCGATGTTCAGTTCCTCAGCAACGTCTGGGGCATGGACGAGAACGCCGCCAAGACCGCGGGCGATGCCGCCGATGGCGTGATCTTCCCGCTGCGCACGGCGGTCGGCTGGGGCGGCAACGCGCCCGGCATGAAGACGGTGATGGAGATCTCGAAAATCTCCGATCCCACCGGCAAGGTCTATCGCCCGGTGCATTACATCGCCGGCGTTTGTGCGGCGCTGTACCTGAAGGAAGCGCTCGACTGGGCCGCCAAGAACGGCGGCGCCACCGGCGAGAACGTCGCCAAGGGCTTTTACCAGAAAGCCAATTGGGTGCCGGCGGGCATGGAAGGCGTCTGCAATCCCTCGACCTGGACCGAGAAAGACCATCGTCCCACCACCACGGTCGACCTCTATCGTTCGAAAATCTCCGGCCCGACCGACGGCGACATCAACGATCTCATGGCCAAGGGCACCATCAAGCTCGAGAAGGTCAAGACCGTCGCACTGCCGCGCAAGGCGGAATGGTTCGGGTGGTAGGCAGCACGCGTTACGCCGCCTGCCAAGCGTAGGCGGCCCAACACACTCAGCTGTCATCCCCGCGAAACCGGGGATCCAGTACGCCGCGATGTTTCGTTTCCATCACGGACGTCTCGGAATACTGGATCATCCGGTCAAGCCGGGTGATGACGGCGATGAACGGAGTTGGCGGTTGCGTCAACAGCATCAGGATCGATCATGACCGAAACGATCGAAGTCATTCCAAAACCCTCCCCGGCGCAAGCGGCCGCGCCGCTGCTGGCCGTGCGCAACATCGAGGTAGTGTATGACGACGTCATTCTGGTGCTGCGCGGCCTGAGCCTCGAGGTGCCGCAAGGCGCGATCGTGGCGCTGCTTGGCGCCAACGGCGCCGGCAAATCGACGACGCTGAAGGCGATCTCCGGCCTGCTCAAGACCGAGGATGGCGAAGTCACTCGCGGCGAAATCGTCTTCGACGGCGAACGCATCAACGGCATCGACCCCGACAAGATCGTGCGCCGCGGTATCTTCCAGGTGATGGAGGGCCGCCGCATCATCTCCGACATGACCTCGATCGAGAATTTGAGGCTCGGGGCGTTCACGCGCCGCGATGGCGACGTCGATGCCGACATCGCGATGGTCTTCAACTATTTCCCGCGGCTGAAGGAGCGTACTGGATTGGCCGGTTATCTCTCCGGCGGCGAGCAGCAGATGCTGGCGATCGGCCGCGCGCTGATGGCGCGTCCGAAGATGATCCTGATGGACGAGCCGTCGATGGGGTTGTCGCCGCTATTGGTCAAGGAAGTGTTCGCGATCATCAAGGAGATCAACCGCGACCTCGGCGTCACCATCCTGCTGGTGGAACAGAACGCGCGCGCAGCCCTCTCGGTCGCGAGCCACGGCTACATCATGGAACAGGGCAAGGTGGTGCTCGACGGCTCGGCGGACGAGTTGCGCGACAACGAGGATGTCAAGGAATTCTACCTCGGCGGCGCCGGCGACCAGCGCAAGAGTTTTAAAAACCTGAAAAGCTTCAAGAGAAGGAAACGGTGGCTTTAATGAAAGACGCGCCAACGCTCTCTCCCTCTCCCCGCTTGCGGGAAGAGGGAGAGGATTTAACCCAACACCGCTTCCGCTTCCACGCAGGCGCAGAGCACATGATAAAACGAAGACGCTGGAATCGTCGCGATCAGCGAATGGCCTTCGCGGTCGAACTGGTCGTACCAGCCGCCCATGACGGGATGACGGAGATAATGCCGTTCCAGGCGCGACAACGCCGCGCGCGCTTCGTCTGCGGCGCCGGCCTCGCCCGCCTCGGCCTGCGCGATCCAAGCTTTGGCCATTTCGGTCTGCGGCCACAAACGCCGGCTGTGCTGCTTGATGTCACCTGCCCCGTTGCCTTCGTCGACCACACAGCCGGTGGCTTCGTCGCGGTAGCGCAACGCCGACGCCAGCAATTCGCCACGGAAGCGTCCGGTCGGGCAACCGGTGATGCGCTCAAACCCCTTGAGCAGCCAAACCCATTCTGCCTGGTGTCCAGGCTCAACGCTAACCGGTTCAATCCGCGACCAGTCGTCCTCGAAATATTCGCCAAGCACCTTTTTCTGCTTGTCGTAGAGATTGGCCATGAACAGTGCGAAGAAATCGCCAGCGCGGTTCTGGAACACCGGATCATGGGTTGCATCGAACGCCGCGATCATTGCCTCGAACAAGTGCATTTGCGGATTTTGCCGGCGCGGCATCGAAGCCGGCCATCCCTCCAAAACACCGCCATGCGGCGAACGCAGTTGGCTGTCGAGGTACGCACACAGCGCGTCAATCTCCGAGCGAACCTGTGCATCGCGATCGAGCGCATAAACCGTCGACAATGCGAGCAGCACGAACGCGTGGTCGTAGCTGTCACGCAGCGGATCGAGAACGGAGCCATCAGGCGCCAGCGTATGCACGAAGCCAGGCTTGCCATCGGGGCTCTTGGCCTTCGTCAGGAGATACTCCAGCGCTTTCAGCGCGATCTCACGGCCCTGCGGGTACCAGCCAACCCCCGCTGCCTTGGCGAAGCAATAGATCTGCCGGGCCTGCACGCGCACCCGGCGCGGCGCGAGACGATCGGCACGGCCGTCCTGATGCAGCCGCTCGACAAAGCCGCCGGTCGCAGGGTCCCAGCCTTCGGTCGACCAGAGGGGCAACGAATGCTCGATGATGCGGACCTTCAATTTTGCGACGATATCGCCCGAAACGGGCTGATTTGCCGTCGCGGCGTCTATGTCAACCATTCCGCTCCCCCCAAACGGGCATCCAGTACCGATGAGAGCCGTCTGATATCACGTAAAGGGCCTGGTGCAACCAGCCCGAGCCTGCAGGAAATCGAGGAAAAACTCCATGACTGAGCACTATGATGCCCTCGAAACGCGAAATGCCGCCCAACGCGAGGCAAACCTGTTTTCCCGGCTACCGGACGTACTGCGCAGGGCCATGGCCGCGCCGGCCTATGCAGAGCGCCTGAGTGGCATCGATCCCTCAGACATCACTGGCCGGGCCGAGCTGGCCCAACTGCCGCTACTGCGCAAATCCGACCTCCCTGCCCTTCACAAGGGCGCGCCGCCCTTCGGAGGGCTGGTCGCGGGGCCTCCCGGCTCGTTCGGCCGGCTATTTACCTCTCCCGGCCCGATTTTCGAGCCTGAGCCGCTCCATGCCGATCCCTGGCGCAGCGCGCGGGCTCTGTTCGCCGCCGGCTTCCGCCCCGGCGACGTGCTGCTGAACACCTTCAGCTATCATCTGACGCCGGGCGGCTTCATCCTCGATACCTCCGCCCGCGCACTGGGTTGTGCGGTCATTCCAGCCGGTCCGGGCAATACCGAGGCGCAGTTCGAGCTGATCGAAGCCTACCGCCCGGTCGGCTACAGTGGCACCCCGGATTTCCTCAAGATCCTGCTCGACGCCGCCGATAAAGCCGGGCGCGACCTATCCTCGATCAAGCGCGCACTGGTCTCGGGCGCGGCGTTCCCGCAATCGCTGCAGGACGAGATCAAGGCCCGCAATATCGATGCCTATCAGGCCTTTGGAACCGCCGATCTCGGCCTGATCGCATTTGAGACCTCAGCCCACGAAGGCATGATCGTCAACGAGCACCTGATCGTGGAAATCGTGCGGCCGGGTACCGGCGATCCCGTCGCCGAGGGGGACGTCGGCGAGATCGTCATCACCTCACTTGACCCGGATCACCCTTGGATTCGCCTTGCGATCGGTGACCTGACCGCGGCGCTGCCCGAGCGCAGCCCCTGTGGACGGACCAACATGCGCATCAGGGGCTGGATGGGCCGTGCCGATCAGACCACCAAGATCAAGGGCATGTTCGTCCGACCGGAACAGATTGCCGAAATCAGCAGGCGCCATCCCGAACTTGGTCGGCTTCGGCTGATCGTTACTCGCGACGGCGAAAGCGACAAGATGACGCTCAAAGCCGAGGTTGAGACTTCAAATACTGGCCTGCTAGATACTGTGACCACAACGCTTCGCTCTGTCACCAAGCTCGGCGGATCTGTCGATTGGGTCCCACTTGGATCTCTGCCAAACGATGGCAAAGTTATTGCTGATGACCGACCTTAGCGCACTGCTCACAGCGGTCGAGCTCGAAAACTGTGCGTGTCCCACAGCCGCGATCACAGCCTCTTTCATCGAATTGCCGAAATATGGCATTCGTTGTCTTCGGTCACTTATGATATTTCAGCGTTAACGCTTGACAACCCACATCATGTCATTCGTCGTGTTTTTAGGAAGCTAACTTACAACTCAATCGAAGTTCTGGGCACCGCAAGAAGTTTGCAGTGCGCTATACGAAGAAAGCATCGGTGGATGCGAGATTTATCTATTGCTGAGATCTCTGGCTTATTTATTGCGAGCGAGACCCGCAGTGAAATTTCGTTGTATTATCTTTTTGAGACTTCGGATTGCCGGCCAGACGATTCGCCCAATGGACGGATCGAGAGTTTTAAATGCTCTAAGGAGCCTCTGTAGGGCGCTCACGTGAAATTGTGCGTATAGGCGCCCCCTCGTTGTAAACGGCAAGATCCAATCGCAGACGGGAACAATATCGTTGGTCCATTCGGTTTTGTAATCATCGCGCGGCGCAAGCATATCGAAACGCTGACTGCTCCGCTCGAAGCTCGATCTTAGGGTATGCTCCACCAACAATACGCCTATTCCCTGCTTTTCGAAATCTGTGTCATGGGCGATCATATATCCAATCGTCTCGTCCTTGCATGACAATGAAAATGCTATACCGATGGCCTGCCCGTCGCAATAAATCGCATTGATCGGCATACCTATAGGACGCACAACGCTCGATGCAGCGTCGAGAAAAAATGACAACGTGGCCTCACTTTCAATCGTTGGAGAATATCGGCCACGCCGTGCAAGCCATTTGCGCTTTAGCTGAAACGCTTGCTCTACCAGCGAGCGTTTTTCTTTCTCGTCCTCTGAATCGCGAAAAACGATTGCACCCTTTTCAAACAATCTGCGCTTCAGACGGCGGCGGCTCGATCGCTCCCTGGACGACAAACGAGACAATACGTCATCGAAGTCGGTCGCGTCCTTGAAATCAAGTACGGAAGCGGCCTCTGTTCCGCAGGGCACGGCCGGCGCAATAATAGAAGCTGCCGCCGATGAAGCGCGTGTCTTGCGCAAAAGTACAAAATCGGCACCACAACGGCATGCCTGGTCCCAGCCCAGCTTCATCATAACTTTCGCAGCTGGCCCCGCCTCGACCAGCGCATCGCCATATTGGCTGATGGGTTCACCCATCCAGCTTAATCTGGTAATCCCAAATTTCTTGGTAGCGACCAAGGGCCAGACCATTGCCAACCGACCGTCCCGCCAACCAGTCACGACTCTTAGCTGGGTTTTATCGTTTAAAAAATGATTGGCCCAGTGCCACAACCAATTGAAGTTCTGAAATACCTGATCGGCGTGGGCGGCACGCTCAAATAGCGTGTTCCATTGCGTTTCAAGCGCGTCGAAGCCGGCGCGGGTTGATACGATTTCGATGCGACAGACAGATGAGCTCGCCAAATCGACACATGCTTCTTTGCCGGCAGAGCGGGCGTCGCGAAGCTGTCGAACTGGAACCGCGGGAAAGGAAAGCGACAAGGCGGGCTAACTCCGTTGCAACAGCACTCGCGCCGCCAGTTGTCGTGTGCCCGCCAATGGAAAATTAACTAAATACGCGGGCGCGAGCAGCGGATGACGCATCACAAAGGCCGCATCCTGTAAGACTAATGAACGAACAGCTATCACTGGAAGCGGCGAACGCAGAGGGCGAAACTTCGGATTCCATAGACCTGGCTCCTCCGTATGCTGATGAAACAATCCAATCATTCTGGCCCGCCGAAACGAGAACAGCCTCAGGCTCTTTTGTACCTTCGCTAGTGTCGCAAGACCGGAAACATTATCGCAATTGGGGAAGCCGACGAGAACAGCTCGATGCGTGTCCATCTCACGCGGGTGCGGGATTTGATCCAATCTATCAAAGGCCTGCACCAATTCGGAACGAATGCGAGCTGGCTCGTTAGATGTTGCTTCCGAGATTCCAAACCTGAGCGTATCGATGCGCGCGGCCATGGAGGTAAAAGGACAAACATTGCCTTCGCGGCCGAGTTCCGGATGGTCGCTCATAAGGAAGGAGCGTGTCCAATCGCCTACGAGGCGCAGCGCAGCCGCACTTCCCGGAGCAAGATGTTCCGGAAGTTCCTTCCCCAAAACGTCCTTGAAAGGATAAAGAAGCAATTTTTTTTACCGTTCTAGATCGAGCTTATCTCGGGTCAAATCGAGCCTATGTGCTCGCAATACGGTTTTACACTTTCAAGTTATAACCACCGTTTACCAAGCCGTACTGGCATGCGCGGTAAGCTTTCGAGTTGCCTATACGCGCCGCACCCCATTGTTCATTTGCACCTTCGGCCTACCGCCACGCTGCCAGGCCCGCATAACCTTGGCGCCGGGGAAGATGTTGCGCGAGAATCCAACCGCCACGGTAAGCGTTTTCCTGTTTACCGACGTGGCCGAAACGGCTTGGGGCTTCCCAAATCGCCGTTCCATCCGCGCATGAAGCGAAAGAACAGGCCGAAGAAGCAAATCAGTGCGGCCACCCCTACAGCCCCGACGATCAAAAGCGTATGGAACATGGGCTTTCTTTGTGCTCGTCTGATGAAAATCAAACCATAAACCGGAGACTAAACGACCTGAAAGCTAAACCTGTAACCGTGGTTAAATTCATTCGTTTCGCAGTGCTGGCAGAACGTTGTTTAGTAGTTAACCCGCAATCCAATCCCGCCGTGGAGAGTGTTGCCGACCGGTTGCGGCCCCAAGGTTCCGTTGAGGAACAGGTCGGCAACCCAACCGTTGGTAATGCGGAAGCCGACCCGGCCGCCATATTCGAACCAGCTCTGGTTGCCCAATGTTGGCACAACGGTTCCGTCGCCGGTCACAGTGGCGACGATGCCGGAGTGACCGGCAAAGGATTGCACGAAGCCGCCATTGATGTTGGTCTCGATGCTGTTACCGAACAGATGCGTCCACTGGCCACCGACCTTGACCAGATTGGTTCGATCGGTACCCGTCGCAATCGTGGCGTTGAACGGATTGAACGCGACGGACGGGTCGGAATAGCCATTGACTCGCTGCCAGAGCTGCCACAGTTCGACCGAGGCCGCGATCTCATCGCGCGCCGAAAGCCGGCTTATCCAGCCCGCCCTGCCATACACTCCGTAATCGCTGCTGTGGGTTGGGCTATCCAGCGAAACCGCGCCGAGGCTCGTCAGGTAGCTGCGGCTATAGCTCACCTTCTCGAACGGCGACAGAATGGAGCCGATGTCGAAAAACGGTCGTGACGATCCCCAATCGACGAAATCGTAGCGAAGCGCAAAGGCGCCGATCGGCGCGCTAGTAACGTTGTATCCGCCCTCGCTGTATTGGGTGTAGGCAATACCCGCCAGCAGCGACAGATTGGGGGTCAGTTCCTTGCGGCCATGAACGCCGGCGGAAAATGAACCAGCCGAGCCGAATGCGCTAATGCAATCGCTGCAATTGATCTGCTCATTGACCCCGAGCAGCACCGTGCCGAGCACCCGGTTGGTGATCATCTGGTTGAAGCGCTGCTGCGCCAGACCATTGATCGATCCCGCGCTCGAGCCCGCGCCGGTTGGCGTCGGCGCAGGTGTGGGTGTCGGCGTCGCGGTTGGGGTGGGAGTTGGCGTCGGGGTCGGGGTTGGGGTTGGGGTTGGGGTTGGGGTCGGAGTTGGCGTTGGCGTTGGCGTTGGGCTCGGGGTTGACGTCGGGGTTGGAGTGGGCGTCGGGGTTGGAGTTGGCGTTGGGCTCGGGGTTAGCGTCGGGGTTGGGGTTGCAGTAGGCGTCGGGCACCGATCGGCGTTGTCGCAACTAGCCGCCGAGGCTGGTTCTGTCTGCAGCGGCATTAGCGTAACCGCGGCCGCGATCGCTGCCGACGCGATAAAGCTCCGTACCAATGTCGCCATCGTCAGCGCCCACACAACGTGCCGGTGGGATCGCCGCCGTCACCGATGGGGGACGTGGCATCCGCAAAATTCGTAACCGTGCAAAGCCCGGCGGCTGCGCCGCAGTTAGAGGCAAAGCTCCAGGGTGGGTTGTTGAACCGCTGAATCGTGACTTTGCCGCCGGTCGAGGTGATGATGGCGGTCTCGCCAAGCTGCGTCAGCTCGACACATTGACCGCTCAGGGTGCAGACGCGCGATGCGCCTTCTTGCAGCACCACGGTGACCTTGCCTCGCTGTGACAGGATATCAAGGATGGTACCACGCACGCCGATCGTCGCCAGCGATGTGGTGATCTTGTAGGCGGTCTTTTCCGAATGTCCGGTAACGAAGCGAAACGCCCCTGTCGCCAGCCGGATCGCGATATCGCGGTAGCTATGCTCGTCGTTGAAGACAGTGCGGTCGAGCGTGATCGCGGCATTGGGACCGAGCGACAGATTGGTCCCATCGATCATCACCAGCCGCGCCGCGCTGTCGAGGCCGGTGCGCACGACTTCGTCGCGCAGCACGCCGTCGCCGACGCTGATCTGGCTCGCGGCCGATCCCTTTACGCGGACAACTTCATTCTTGATCACGGCAGCTTCGCCGACGCGCGTTTGCCCGCACACGGGGCTTGCGGCCAGCCACAACGCGGAGAAGAAGAGAACCCCGTGACACCAATTCATTTCATGACCGATCGATATCCCGATATCCGGATCGAAGCTCGCAATGTTGTAAATCTATCACAGACGGCGAATCTAAGCCCAATGGTTAGTCGGCCGAGATCGGATTATGTTCAATGACAGACGAAAAACTTTCGGAGTGCATCTTCAGTAGTGCAAAGGCAGTTGATCTACCGTTAGAGCAAATCGCGTGCGATTTTTGTAATGAACCTGAGGCTCTTAAACGATGCTAGCAGCCGTCAAAAATTGGTACCAAATCCTAAGTTGGAGGCTTGGCTATAGTTGCGGCAAGAACGACCACGCGCATAGTAGTCCTTGGTGGGAAAGACATTTATTCCATCGCTTACATCGAGGGTCAAGGCGCTCGGCAAGACTCAAATGAAAAAGCCGGCGGCCACGAGTCCAGCTGAGCATCAATGCCCGACATGCAATGGGCCCGGCTTCCCGCCGGTCCCGCAGCCGACGTTCGTCGTACGAACTCGCCGGTTAAAGGTAGCATAGCAAAAATCCAGCTCGATTTTGTTCAAACCTTCTTTTGCCATGATCACACGGGAAACGATTACGTTATTCATAAGCGATCGGATTTGTGGTGGCCGCCTCTGTTATCGTTCGAAGCCGGTCGACGGCCTCAACTGTCTTGGCTATGATTTGGCTTGCCGTGCAATTTTGCAGCGGATGCACAGCAGTGCTTCCTGAATCAACTACGCCGTCACCTGTCGCAGAGCAGCAGGTCACCGTCGCTCCGCCTCGCGAGGAAATGCGCGAACTGACAACTGCCGAGAGAGCCACGCTCGCAGACGGCTTTGCCGCCGGCCTGGAAAATCCCGATTCTGTGAAATTCCGATGGACTAAAGTGCCGAAGGTTTTAACTGCACACTCTTTTGATTATTGCGGTTTAATCGTCGTCAAGGGGACTGGAAACTCGCCGACGATAAGGCCCTTTCTTGCAACGATCACGACGGCGGGCGGAAGCATTATCGGAGGCGCTATTGCGGCCCTCAACGGAGATGACCGAGCAGAAACCCGCGACGTCATCCCAAGGCTGTGCTTGCAAGAGGGGCTAAATCCCTTTGACGCGAAATAAGGATCTTCCTCAATCGATCGTGGAAATACCATTAGACCGCGATAGGTTGTACGCGGGCGAGACTCTTCCAATTTTTCGGAACAATTCAGCTCAAACTTACCTGACGGCTGCATGAACAACACCTTGACAGAGAAGAGCCCCCATTCTGCCAGAACGACGATTATTGTGCTGCGAGTGCTTGCGGCTCTCAGCCTCGTCGGAATTTTGGCTTGGCAGAATCTCGGTTGGCCTGCGTTCACCGGCCGTTACGGCGGGACGATCCTGACCCGGCGGCGCGTCTCGCAGGCTGGGGTAGGCTGCTGTTTTGGGGTGGCGGGCTGTGCTGTGCCCGCACGCCCAACACCCGTCAATGCGGCAACGAGAATGACAACCCTGGCCGCTTTCATGGCACACATCTCCCTATTTCGGGTGCTGGCCTGTTTCGACCCTCAGTGGCCTAGTTTGAAATCGGCAGTGGCCTAATTTGATTTTTGGCCCCGGTATCTTAGCTTGAATCTGTTGGTGCCCTAATCCGCCCCACCAAGGGAGAGATGCATGGCGTTTCTGTTCTGTCAGGCGTGCGTCGTTGGTTAGGCGCAAGACGCGATAAATGCCCTCATTTCGCCGCCGCTTCACGGTCCAGTTGGAAGGATTATCTCTTTGACCTGCTCGTCCAGTCTGGCCTGTGTGCGCTGACGCTTTTTACATTTTAGTTAATCGCCAGGCCCGTCCGCGCAAGGAATACGGAATACCCCAATGAGGCGCGATCCGGATCGTCTCGTTCAGATCGGCAAGCGCATGGTCGTATTCACCGATACTCAGCCAAACGTTGGC
Source organism: Bradyrhizobium sp. S69 (assembly GCF_009766005.1). GTDB lineage: Bacteria > Pseudomonadota > Alphaproteobacteria > Rhizobiales > Xanthobacteraceae > Bradyrhizobium. The sequence continues at coordinate 92,319 of NZ_LMUK01000047.1, forward strand.
GCGCCCGTTGAAGCCGTTCCGATCCTTGGGATTAAGGCGGATCGCTTCGTTGTAATCCGCAAGGGCACGATCGTAGTCGCCCTTCTCGTACCAGACGTTGCCACCGTCGCTGTGAATCTCTCCATATTGCGGATCGGCTTGGATGCCTTCGTCGTAGCTGGCAAGGGCACGATCATACTCACCCCTGTCGTACCAGGCGTTGCCGATCCGGTTGAAGATCACTGCGCGTGATGCCAATCCGCCCTCGGCGAGTGCCCGGTTGCAGGCCGCGATCTCAAGTTCGAAATTGGATCGCTGGTTGCACCCCCGTAAGCTTTCTTCACTCGCCGCCTTATCCGGCGAACCGAGCAGAGGCAGAACCATTGTCGCAGCGATTACAAAACACCAAGCTCTAATACTGCTGATCTCAGAAGATTGCGCTGACCACATCGGATATCAGATTGACATGATCGGGAGGAAGCGGTGCGTCATAGCCCATCAAAGCGCGCTCAGGCCGGTTGCGCAAACGTCCCAGATATGGGACCCTAAAGGAATGGAGCCGCTGCCATCGGCGGGGGTGGGT
>NZ_LMUK01000047.1:92969-104619 GCF_009766005.1 Bradyrhizobium sp. S69
CTCGACTAACCGGGAATCGGTGCTGGCCTGTTTCGACCCCTAGCGGCCTAATTTGAAGACCGCAGTGGCCTAATTTGATTTGGTTTCGCAGGGCGAAATAGATTGTCGCTTGTGGAAAGCCGATGATTCCCGGTGCATATTGGAACAATGATAATCGCCATTTTCACAGTGATCTGTTTCGCCGTAGCCGCCTATGCCTTGATGATTTGGGCCCGGACATGACCCCCAAGCGGCCCGGGACCCCAACCAGCAGCGGTACCGGGCCCTTTCCATCCGCTGTTCACGAATGGTCCCTTTTGATTTTGGGGGTGGTCCCTTTTGAGATGAGGCCGATTGAAGCGGGCATTCCCTGCTATCTTGCAGGCTGGAGGCACGCCCATGCCCAAAAAGTACATTCCCCTGATCTACAACACCCCGCCAGACGGCTTCGCTTGGCAGATCATCAAGGAACGGGTGGTGCTTAAGAGCGGCACCGCACGAACGCAGGTGGAAGCGAATGCTACGGCCGAGCGTGCGATTAGAGAACTTGAGGACGCTGACAGGGCATGAACGAAACAGTCTGAACGGGTACTCGGTTCCTGCGAGCTCCCGTAAAGGTACGGGCGTATTCACCCGGATAGCAACCTTTTGGTGAGAATAACTCTCATACGTATCATTGGTTAATTCGCGCGGTGGTTGCTATCACGGCATTTGCCATAAGACCCGAGTTTCCCCGATGCGGGATGAACATGGTCGTCACGAACGGCTTTGACCTGGATCGCGAGCGTCAAACGTTTGAGTGCTTGCGCTGCGGTCGCGTTGATGAACCGAGCAATCCGATCAAGCGGGCAGCCTAGCCACCCCGAATACGTGTAACGCAAGGCCGCCCCAGTGGCGCCCTTTTTCGTTTCATCAAGGCCTTGGCGGCAAGCGTCGCGGATACGGCCTAGAAACAGCGTTGCCGTCGAACGGGGCTCGTTTCGTCAACACCCGCGAGCGGCCGTCAACACCTGCGAGCGCCCTGCCCCTTCCCAGCAAGGTTCTTGCCCTGCCATGCTGGCGGTCAGGTAGGGACAACGGTGTACAGCCATGAGTAACGACGAAATCAAACCCCGGCGCCTTGTGAGCGTCAAGGAAGCCTGCAGCTACGGTAAATTCAGCCGGACAAAACTCTACGACTACCGTCAACGACGGGCACATTCGGGCCTACAGACGGGGTGAACGGACCCTCGTTGATCTCGACTCAATCGATGCTTGGAACGCTTCTCGTCCCGAATACCCGCCCCGAAACGCGCCACACCAAAAATAAATTTCTTGCGCGTCGCTTACAGTACCAAAACACAGTACCGAATTCGCGATCCGGGAAAAAACCTCGTGTTTACAGGTCGATATCGGCCGTTTCGAATCCAGCCGGGGAGCCAAAAGACTGCTAGAGTTTTTGCGACATTGTCTGAAGCGGGGATTTCCAAATCAGGTAGTCTAGCCCTCGGCGCCTGCGTTTTGATGGGCCCATCGCCATATCGCATAGGGGCGCTTCCGCAGTCCCACACCGAAAAAAAGGCAAATGAGCATCATCCCGAATCTTGTAACGCTGGGTCTTGCAGCGGCTCTTAGTTCGACAGTTCCTCAACATCAGATTGAATTTAGTATGCCGGGCCCAGACGGCCAGCGCCTGAACCAGATCTGGCTTGTGACATGGATCGACCAAGCTGGTCTGGAAGTTGTAGTTCAGGCCAAGCTAACTGACGGAAGCTATACGCCGCTGATAGCTGCCGATGCTTCACGGCTGGAAAGCGCTATGGCCGCGGCTCAAGATCTGGCAACCACCCGCAAAATAAAGCTGCACCTTATCAAATTCACCAACCGTGTGGATCTCGAAGACATCGTGCCATAACCCGATTGCGAAAACCCGCATTGGGGACGGTGCTACTTGCCAAGCTAATGCGCTGAGTCTGCCACCGCTCGCGAGATCGGATCGACGGGCGCGGTAACGCTCCCGCTCATCATCGCCCAGTCCGAATATACTTCGAAGGCCACGGCAATTAGCGCCAGCACGAAAACAATTGTTATCGTCCTCATCGAACCGATTTTGCTTTTGATTGTGGCTTTCAAAAGTCCGAGATTCGTGTTTACGCGCTGCCCGGCCATGCAACATGGCGGACGAGGGCGCGGCACCCCGAATGCCGGAGGGATTTAAGACCGAGGTCAAGACCGCTGACGGACTGAAATAAGCGGCTGAAAGCCAAAGCCAAATGATCAAGCCGAAGCGAACGGCCGCGGAACAGGTTGAGGACGAGGCTGCTCGAAGGGCCTCAATCGACAGGGTCGCGGCAGACAATATCGGACAGCCAAGCCGAACCCGAATTTCAGCAAACCACAAACGCCTCAAGGCCGACGGGCTTGCGCGCGAAGCTAAGCTGAAGGCAAAGGCGAAGTGAAGGGCTGGAATGTTGACCGTCAACGTCGCATATTGCGGCAATGGCGAGATCCGACGACCCTGCCGAAATAAAACCGGCGTTGCGGTGGACCTCAAACAGCGGCGTCCGAAAATATGGAAATAGCCAAGGCTCTTTGGCAGCTGTCTTACGCGATGTTGATTTTCGCGGGCTACCTGCTTTTCATGATCTTCGTGGCACCGTTTAGTTTTGGATTTGCGGCATTCGTTTCCGCATGGAACAGCTTTCGCGGGAGAAGCTACTTGTCTGCGACCATTGCCGTTTTTACGGGGATCCTTCTGGAGTTGTTCGGCTTCGGGATTTGGATCGCTGTAGCCTCGTGGATTTTCGGAAACCCCGTTCAATACCGCTGAAGGCCGCCCTTAACCGTTACGTTGAGCGCCTGTTCAATCCCGATCGCAAGGAGACGCATTGGGGCAAGCGGAAGCTGAAGCGGGATGAATAGCTGGGGCTATGTGTCGCTGCCGAAAAAACTTTTCAGTCGCGGCTACCACTGATATCGCACCACACCCTTGCCGGCATAGCTCGACGTAACGTTCGAGAACTCGCCTTCGAAGGTGGCAGCCGCCGACCAGCCGTTCTTCCATTTCATTTCGATGGAAGCTGTCGTGAGCCCGGAGTCCGCCGCCTGCGCCGCGCCGTTGACCACGAAGCTCGCGCCCGGGAGAGCCTGGAAGGTTGCCGCGATCGAGCGATTGGGATCGAAGTCATAGGCCCAGGCAAAGCGGGTGCGCAGCGTCAGGACGCCGTCCTGCACCAGGAATGATTTGTCGGTGCGAAAACCCAGTTCACTGCGGGTATCCGTCACATCCTTGGCGCCATAGGCGAGCGCGAAGGTGCCGGCGCCGGACAAAACGGACTCGGCATACGACGGCAGATCGAAGGTGGTGAACTGTCCCGCGGCATAGGGCGTGATGCCGACGCCGCCGGTCCATGGCGCAACAAACCGATAGCCGCCTTCGACCCGCCCGGACCAGGCATTAGCATCGAACTCGGCGCGCAGCTGATCGAGGCCGGCAGCGCTGACGGTGCGGTCGGTGGTGATGTCCTGCCAGCCGTAAGCCAGCGCGGCCGAGATGTACGCCGGCCCTTCGGTGTGGCGGACATAGACGCCGGCCTGGAACAGGTCGGAATGGCCGCTGCCGCTGTTGGCCACCGAGAAGTTGGTGCCGCCGCCGGCCAGCGCAAAGCCCGCGATCGTGTTCGGGGAGAACAGATAGTCGGCTCCGACCGCCGTGCCGTAGACGCTTGAGGTGGTGTTGTTCGATCCGAGCACCGCGTTGCCGTCGGTGCTCTGCGACCCACCATAGCCTGCAATCCAGGTGCTCCAGCGTTGCTCGAAGATTTGTGGCGCCTTGGTGAACATCGCGAACGCATCGGTCTTCCTGGTCGCGGCATAGGCGCTGACGGCGCCCTCCTCTGCATAGCCAGTTGCTGGCACCGAACCCGCGCCGCCGTTCCGGCTCATGAACGGATCGGTCATCAACCCCATGAACAAGTTCATGGCATCGAATGTGGTCTGCTGCGAAGCGGTCGGCAGTTCGCCGGAGGCTTGCGTCAATCCGGCCGGCGTGAGCGCACCGAACACGATCGGAATCGTTCCAACGGTGTTGAAGGAGTTGACCAGGGCATTGCCGACGTTGCGCTGGTTGATATTTAGCCCACTGTTGACCGGCGCGCTCGGCCCTGACGGCGGCGTCACGGGTGGTGGTGTGAAGTTCAGCGCCAGATTGAGGTACGCATGGGTTGCGTCGTAGCTCAAGCTCGAATTGAAACCGGCCGGCAAGTTGGTGTTGGCCTGAGAGCCGAACGTGCCGCCGACGCCGCCAGCCGCACTGACGATGGTGTACTGCTTGCTGACGTAGCTGCCCGCGCTGAAGAAGGCCTGGACCGAAGCTCCGCCGAGCGTGGCCGTCCCGGTGACGTTGACGAATGAGGCAGTCTGCGGATTGATCGCCACCTGGTAGAAGGCACCCTGTGAGAATGCCAGGCTGCCATTGACGGTCATCGATGTGCCCGGCGTGCCGTTGCCTGGCGCGAACACCGCGCCATTGCCGATGGTCAGATTGCCGACCGAACCAGTTCCGAACAGCGACCCACCGGAAATCGTGGTGTTGCCGTTGATCGTGCCGGTATTGTTGAAGGTTCCAGCCGTGTTGGTAAGGCCGCCGTTGAGCGTACCGGCGTTGCTCGCCGTGCCGCTATTGGTCACAAGTCCCGAGACCGTCGCACCGGCGGCATTGATGAATGTGCCAGAAGTGACGATCGCACCGGTCCAGGTCAGATTATTGGTGATGGTGCCGGCGTTCGACGCGACGTCGCCGGTCCAGGTGCCATTGTTGGTGATGCTTCCGGTGTTGGTGGCGACATTGGCATTGTAGGCGCCGCCATTGGTTAAGGTGCCCGCATTGTTGAGATCGTCGCTGACGGTACCACCGGTCGCTACCGTAATCGTGCCGCCGGCCAAATTGGTGATGCCGCCCACAATGGCGGTCAACTGGCCGCCGCTTGCGACAGTCACGACGCCGCTGTTGGTAAGCATTCCCTGCAAGGTGTAGGCGCCGGCGGTCTCGATCGCGAGGGTCGCACCGAAAGCATTGGTAAACGTACTATTGCCTGTCACCGTGCCGCCGACATTGAACAGCCCGTTGGCATTATTGACCACCGCGCCGTTGATCGTGCCACCACTGGCGTTAACGATGGCGGTGTTGGTCAGCCCGCCGTTGATCGCGGCGACATTCAAGGTGCCGCCCGTCACCGTCGTCAGTCCGGTGTAGGTATTGGCGCCCGTCAGCGTCAGTGTGCCGGTACCGGTCTTGGTGAGGCTGCCCGCTGACGCGCCGTCGGCGATCACGCCACTCAACGTCGCCACGCCGGTATCGACCTGAATGGTCCCTGACGTATCGAGCGTCACGCCGCGCGCGCTCGAAAGCGTCGCGGTCGTTTCCAGCGTACCGCCCTTGAAGGTCAGCCCCCCCGAAGAAGCGCCAAGATTGCTGTCGGACGAAATGGACAGCGTGCCGGCACTGATGGTCCACGGCGTTATAGCGGTCGTCGTGTTGGTCAGCGTCCAGGCGCTGCTGCCGGTCTTGATGAAGGTGGAGAAGCCTTGATATTGCGCGGTGCTGCCGATCTGCGACACATCGAAGGAGCTGCTCGCGCTACCACCGAGCCGGAACGTGTCCGTACCGGTGCCGACGACGTTGCCGGTGATGCTGGAACCAGCCTGCAGCTCGAGAGCGTTCGTGCCGCCCGAGAAGGTGATAGCATTGACTTGCGCCCCGGTACCGCCATTGCCAAGACCGCCCGCGATCGAGCCGCTGTTGACGATCGTCAGTCCGGAGCCGACGATGCCGACTCCTCCCGCACCTCCGAAGCCGCCATTGGCGCCACCGCCAGCACCGCCCTGAATCGTTCCGGTGTTTGTGATCGCGGCTCCCGACGCCTGAATACCGGCGCCGCCGATGCCACCGGCGCCGCCATTGCCACTGAGGGGTGGTATGGCTGGGGATCCGCCGCCGACGTTCCCCAGGCCGCCTGCACCGCCCAAAATGATGCCACCAGTGTTAGTGAAAGTCGTTACCCCGCTGAGCGCGACCCCGGCGCCCCCCGCGCCGCCCGTACCGGCATTTCCGCCAAATCCTTCCGCTCCGAAGGCACCCCCGCCGGCATTACCGCCGCCACCGCCTGTGATTGCGAACGTATTGTTCAGACCGTTAACGGTGACAACGGCGCCATAGCCGCCTGTGCCGCCGCCACCGCCACCGCCACCGCCGCCTTCCGTCCCCTGACCGCCGTGTCCGCCATTGCCGCCAGCGCCCCCTGTCGCTGCCCCCGCGATGGTACCGCTGGCGCCGTTTCCGGCAGTGCCACCACCGCCGCCGCCGCCACCGCCACCGTTCGAGAAGTCTTCGCTGCCGCCAGGGCCGCCAGCGCCGCCAGCGCCCGCGATCCCGGTACCTGCCGCGCCGGATGTGCCGCCCATTACGGAGTCACCGGCACCGGCGCCACCCGCGCCACCGAGGCCACCCGTAACGGTACCAGAGGCACCACCGCCGCCACCGCCACCAGGATTACCGCTGGGGACACCCGATCCACCGTCAGTTCCCGAAGTGCCGTTGAACCCTGGCCCGCCACCGGTCCCGCCTAGCACGGCGCCCTGGGTGCTAGCCCCACCATCGCCATCAGCCGCCATCGCAGGCGTCGCCGTCAGCGGGCCGATAACCAAGGCGCTGCCTGCCGCGACCAGGAAAGCCAGGGTCGCGGCGAGTGTTGTCGCTCTCAGTGAACGATGCCGCGCCGGGGAATTGAATTTGCTTGAACGAACGCCAAAAAATACCTGATCAAAAGCCATGCGCACCACGGCGCAAATATCGCCGTTCCCACGTTAAACGCCTGATTCGATACTGAAGCTTGTTCCACCACAATCTGAACGCGATCGATTAGCTCGTATAGCGCCGGCGTGACAAACTGAGCGAATATCGCGCGGTGTTGTAAAAATGTACGGAGTTCGTTCCAAAGCGCTCTGAGGTCAGAAAGGCGGAGACACAAAAACGATACGGTTCGTCAAAAAAATGAGACGCCTTGCAAACCGGGGTGCCGCAGGTCGGAAATGCTGCAAATGTGGCGAGCGCCGATGTCGTTGTCCACGCTTCCTTGCGGCATGGGCACCAAGTCGCGAGAAACAATCTATGGCTCATCCGTCCGGCATTCAGCGTAGCAAGTTGCAGAAGCGCGCAGGGTCGCGGATCATCTAGCCTGCGTCGCATGGAGCCAGCGGATGTTGGCCTTTCAGGGTCCGGCGCAGCCCTCTCCGACCCTCGGCGACGCCCTCAACGGCGGCTATCCATATCTCGAAGTAAAATGCCTTGGCTGCGAGACACACCAAACAGTGGTGCTCAACGTCGTTCGCCGGCCGAAGACGACCCCAATCCATGAGCTCGAGCGATACATGCGCTGCAAGAACTGTTCGCGACAGAGCGGACGCCCATTCAAGCGCAGCCATCTAGTCGCGCTGAGGTCGACGAAAATATCCGCGTTCAATCCGCCGTCGAAATGGTGGCCGGGTGAGCGGTGATGTGCAATCTGTATTCGATCACCAGCAACCAAGCCGCCATCATCGCGCTGTTCCGGGTCATCAACCGCTACGTCGGCAACCTGCCGCCGATGCCGGGCGTGTTCCCCGACTATCCCGCGCCAGTGGTGCGCAACGACCAAGGCGAGCGCGAGATGATCATGATGCGCTGGGGCATGCCGCCGCCACCGAAGTCGCCGTGGCCCCCAGTGACGAATATCCGGAATACATCGTCGCCGCATTGGCGCGGCTGGATGAAGCCAGAGCACCGTTGCTTGGTGCCGGCGAACAGCTTCGTGGAATACGCGCCGGAACCGAACCCGGAGACGAAGAAAAAGGACCCTGGTTTGGTTCGCGCTCAATGACGACCGGCCGCTGTTCGCCTTTGCCGGCATCTGGACCGAATTCAAGGGCGACCGTGGCACCAAGTCGAAGCCGATACCCGGACCGCACCACGTCTATGGCTTCCTGACGACGGCGCCTAACGCCGTGGTCGAGCCGATTCACCCGAAAGCGATGCCGGTGATACTGACGACCGATGAGGAGTGGAACGTTTGGATGCGGGCGCCGTGGGATGAAGCCAAGGCGCTGCAACGTCCGCTGCCGGATGATGCGTCAAGATCGTGGCGCGGGGAGCGGGGAGCGGATAAGGAAGACAAGGCGGCAGCATGAATACACTAGAAGAAACGCCCGAGCCAATCGTAACCGACCTCATGACCGCATCGATTAAAGAGCAGCTTTGGCACAGTATGAGGCTTGATCTCGGGAGGTTTATTCCCGAGTTGCAGAACAACCAACTTTTGTTGTGCTATTGCTGTGGCCGTTTCCTCGGTCAGGAATTCTTCGATCTTGAACATCTTATTCCAAGACAAGCTCTCAGGAACGATCCTTCGGCGGTTCGAAGCAATCCGGCAACGCCAAATAATGTTCGCTCTGGTAATCTCTTGCTGTGCAAAAAGCCGCTGCTCTATCGAGGCTCAAAATTGTACGACAACGGCTGCAATAGCTGGAAGGGCCGCTTTTACGACAAGCCCATGCCCAGCGGGCTGCTTTTAAGAGAGCAATTCTTTCGCCCCAACAAATTTCATCCACGGTTAGACGCTCGGCATCAAATGATACTCACGGGAGAGCCATTCACAGGTGCGGATACCGAAATTTGGCGCAATCCGTTTGCTTTTGCGTTTGAACGAGGCGCGTGCATCGTTACCATCCGACACTTTGCAATAGTGGTGCCGGTCTCGCGCGACCCGTTTGCGCCCATCGCGCAGCATTTGCGCATCGTTCCCGAAAAATACAAGCTGCGGCCGAACTTCCAAACTAGCTTTACATAGGAGGGATCATTGGACCGGATCACCGATCCTCACTCGGATGCACCCATTTGTAAGGCGCGATCTCGCGCTGCATCGTCAGCTTGATCATATGCACGCGCGGCGAATAGCGCGGCGTCCGGCACGACTGGCATTTCAGCGCCGCCTCTAGTTTCCAGATCGGCGTATCGCGCGGCCTGCGGACGTGTTCAAGCGGGATGCTGGCCTCGGTTTCACAGCGATGGCATTTGACTTGTAGCCAGCCATAACCGCCGCTGAGGCATTGCGCGATGGTGGGCGATGGTTGCACCGGTCCGCCATGAGCTTCCATCTGGATCGACCATAGCTCGGCCGCTGCGCGGTCGGCTTCGCGGACGGCCTTCTGCGCGGCTTCACGGGCACCATAGGCGCGTATCTTCGCCCCGATGATCCGGCCGCCGTAGATGACTTCTCGCGATTTCGTGCTCGTCGCGGCCATTACAGCGGCCTTGGCGCCGCCAAGCAATGCCACTAGGGTTTGCGGCCCGGAACGGCGTCGGAACGCCACAGGTCGGTCAATGGAATATCGAGACGTCCAATACACCCTTGAGGAAGATGAACGGGGCTGGCAATGGACCGTGGTTTTGGGCAGTCCGCCAAAGATCGAATATGGCCATGCCCCGACCAAGGGGATCGCAATCCTCAAGGTCTGGGCCGCGATCGATCGGGTGCTCGGTTCGCGCCAGTTCAGGCGATTGCGATCGGTGCGGCCCAAGCCGTGATTTTAGAGAAAGAAGCCCGCCAAGCATGTCCGATACACAAATTGATTTCAGTGCTCCCGCAATCCTCAGAAAATGGCCGTCAGTCAACAAGGAACGCATTAGCGCCGCACTCGGCGCACGTCCCTACATGATCATCGACGGCACTCTCGACGAGTGCATTCAGAAGTATATTTTGCAGCCAGAATCGCAGCGTCATTTGTATGAAATTCACACCGCGCCGCAGTCTGATCTGGTTAGCGCGATTTTATCCGGGGATCACATCATTGAGCTAGCGCGGCTGAGGGATTTTCTCGGAAAATGAGGACGACGAAGGGGACGACATAACACCGAAGGAGCCGAAGCTGGCACCGGCACCGCGCAGGAAACGCGCCAAGGTCTACAAGGTCATTCGATGGTCGTGGCGCCCTGCGCGCCCCGCTGACGCAAGCGGCTGGCGCGGGCACGGCACGGCTTGCGCGTGCGCATTGCAGCCGCATTGGTTTCACTCAATGGTCACATGAAAATCAGACACAAACCAAATTTCGTGGATAGCGCTTTCTTGGTTTTTCAAACCGGAAAGGAATGACAATGCGCATCTTTATCGCATCCGCGATCGCAGCTGGCGTCGCTCTCGGGACGCCAGCTTTCGTGCAGGCACAGGCACAGGGAACGCCCCCGCAATCCCAGGCACAGACACCGCCTGCTCAACCCAATAAGCTCATACAGAGCGTACAGATCGTCAACGTCACTGACCTGAAACCGGAGATGCGCTCGAAGGTCGATGGCGTCGTCGCGCGCACAAGCGAGGAAGATATGCAGTCACTTCGGAAGTCTATTGACGCGACACCGGAGGCGACATCTGCGCTTAGAGCCAAGGGCCTCACTTCATCACAAGTCGTTGCTATCAACATCGCTGGCGGCGTCCTGACACTATTCGCCAAGACGGCTTGAAATAGCTGCCTGCAACAAAGAAGAGCCCGTCGGCACGAACCGGCGGGCTCACCTCTTCTCATCGGGATGCACTCAGCAAAAGGCCTTCGCGCTCTTTCGTCAGCTTATTCATGTGCAGCGGTGGCGCGCGTCGCGACGGGCGCCATCAGGACAGGCAAGGCGCTGGACGTTGGCGATCCTCTTTCGTCCCCTGCGTAAGCCGTTTGGGCACCTGTCAGGCTGCGTTCCGAAGGGTGCGCACCCATCTCACGGGAAGCCGTGGCATGAGCTTAGAGCAGACCGTGGCAGGACCATGGCGGCCCGCAATTGGGTTGAGAATTCCGAGCAGGCTTTGGCTCGTCATGCCGACCGGATGTAAGCTGCGAGAGATAGGGCGAGTTTTCTGACACATCGAAAAATAGGATGATCTGCCGGCATGGATCGCACGTAAACGTACGCATCCGGCCCAGCACCCCAGGCAGCGCGATGGTCTGCCGCGAAGCGCTTAGGCCGCGACGGCGGCCTTGGACTGTTGGCTCGCCTTCCAATTCCAGGGAGGAAGATCAGCGACTTTGTTGGCAGGGTGATCTGGAAGGCGGGCGAGCACGTCGGCGAGCCAGGCCTGGGGATCGACGTCGTTCATCTTGCAGGTTTCGATCAAGGTATAGACGGCGGCGGCACGGTGGCCGCCAGCGTCTGAACCGGCGAAGGTCCAGTTTCTTCTTCCGACCGCCACACCCCGCAACGCTCGTTCGGCCGCGTTGTTCGTAAGACAGACGCGGCCATCGTCGAGGAAGCGGGTGAACGCTGCCCAGCGGTTGAAGAGGTAGTTGATCGCTTTGGCGGTATCGTTTTTGGTTGAGAGTAGCGCTCGCTGCTGGTGCATCCAGATTTCAAGGTCGGCAATGAGCGGCCGCGATCGTTCCCGGCGCACGGCAAGCCGCTGCTCCGGCGTTGGCCGTTAATGCTACGCTCGATCTCAAAGAGCATGTCGATACGACGTACTGCTTCGCTGGCGATCGGTGCCTCTCCCTGTTTCACCAGGTCGACAAACTTCCTCCGGCCGTCGCTCCAGCAGGCCGCTTCAAGGATCGGAGCCGGCTTCCTTTGAGCCTTGTAGAGCTGGTTGTATCCATCAAAGGCATCGGCCTGCATGAGGCCCAC
>NZ_LMUK01000047.1:104629-118425 GCF_009766005.1 Bradyrhizobium sp. S69
AGATGGCCTTGCGGATGCTCCCCGGCACGACTGCGCGAGTAATGGAACGCTGCCGCCGGTGGGTCTTTGCCGCCAAACGGCCGGTCATCGCGAACATAGGTCCAGATCCGGCCGGTGACAGTCTTGAGTTTCGCCAGTACCGGCACCGTCGTGTCATCGGCGTGGATGCGTTCCGCGCTCATGACATGGGCCCGGATCGCCTCAATAATTGGGGCGAGCGCCACCACGCAGGCGCCGACCCGATCCGCCAGTGTCGAGACATCGATCTCGATCCCTTCCCGGGCGTAGGTCTTGCTCTGGCGGTTCAACGGCTGATGCAGCAGGAACTTGTTGACCAGCACCATCGCCAACAGGCTCGGTCCGGCGAAGCCGCGCGGGATCGGATGGGAGGGCGCCGGCGCCTCGGTAATCGCCTCGCAATCCCGGCAGGAGAACTTCTCACGGACGTGCTCGATGATCTTCCAGCGCCGCGGCTCGCATTCCAGGGTCTTCGAGACCACCTCGCCAAGCTTGTGCAGCCGCTCACTGCCGCATTTACCGCAGGCGCAAGGCGTGGGTTCGACGATACGTTCGACCGGCAGGTCATCTGGCAGGGGACGTCGAGGCGGCCGCGGATTTTGCGCGCGCTTCTGCTTGGCGGCTTCTGGTGCCGCGATCTCGGCCTTGGTTTCCTGCTCGGCCTGGGTCTCTTCAAGATCCTCGATGGCCAGCTCAAGCTGATCGACCAGCAGCCGGCCGCGTTCAGAAGATTGCCCGAACTGCTCGCGCCGCGTCTTGGCCAGCATCAGCTTCAGCCGTTCGATTTCCAGGCGGCCGACGGTCACTTCGCTCTTCGCCAGCGTCAGCTGCTCGCGCTGCGCAAGGATCATCGCGTGCGCAGCGGCAAGGTCGGTGGGAAGCGGATCGGAGGGCGTCGTCACGCCGACAAATCAATCATATTCGCCGTAAAAAATCCCGCCGGATTTCCTTCGTGAGTCAAAAAGCCACAGCTTAACCGGAAGCCTGCGGACGCCAGGTTGCCTGCGGCATCCGCCAGTCAATTCCGGACAGAAGATAGGATAGTTGCGCAACGCTGATCGTGACAACGCCGTCCGCCAGGGATGGCCACAGAAAGCGGCCGCGCTCTAACCGCTTCGTGAACAGACACGCGCCCTGGCCGTCATGCCAGATGATCTTGATCAGGTCGCCGCGGCGGCCCCTAAAAACGTAGAGATCACCAGCGTGCGGATCCCGTTTCAAGGTCTCCTGAACCAGACGCGCAAGGCTCGGGAATCCGCGGCGCATATCGGTATGGCCGGTCGCGAGCCACACCCGCACATTGCCAGGTATGGCAATCATCGGCGTTCAAGTACGTCGAGGACCCGCGCCAGCGCTTCTGGGTCAACGTGCGCATCCACCCGGATGCGTCGCCGGTTGCCAAGATCGATCTCGATCAGTCCGTTGCGGGCGGTCGGTACCTGCCGCATCCGTCGCTCATCTTCGGACGAAGGCTTCGAATTCTCTTCGACCGCTTCCGCGGCGCCGATCTGCACCGGTGCAAAACGCGGTCCTACCTGCTCAATCGTTCGAGCCTGCCGGCGCCAGGTGAACACCACGCTCGCCGCAACGCCATTGCGGCGGGCAACCTCCGTCACCTTCGCCCCTGGCGCCAGTGTCTCCTCGACGATCCGCGCCTAGTCATCCTGCGACCAGCGTCGCCGACGCTCCAACCCGCCCAAAACCTCGACCCGCATCGCCTTATGACCTTAAAGCTAGACTTAAAGTCACACGCTTCGCCAAATACCACGCCTCAGACAAGACGGCGCTCGTCGGATGCGTACACGTAAACAGGCGATTATTCTCGTGCATCGGTTTGCGGCAGGCGGGACAGATTGGCGGCATTTGACCCGTATAGCGCCCGGACCGATCTCGGGTTCCTACGTTGACGAACTTGTGAGGAACCAATTCCTGGGTGCTGCGCTTATGTCCCGGTTGGGGACGGCGGGGATCGATGACGCAATCCATTTACAACATCGTCGACGCGCCATCGGGTTGGTTCGTATTCTGTGACGGCGCGAAGACCGGCGGAACTTACGGGTCAAAAGAAGCAGCCCTCGAAGCCGTTGCGGCTGCGCTCGCTGTTCGCGACGGCAGAGCCATTCAGATCAACGTTCCGGGCGGTCCGGAATCGTGAAGTCGGTCAATCACGAAAACAGAAAGACTCCGATCAGCAAACCTCCCGCAAACGCCCAGAGGCCCAATGTGCAAGCTGAGACAACGCGGATGAGAATACGGAGGTCCTGCGGGTTCTCGTGAGATCGATCCGTCATTGCAGCCGCTCCCCCTTGGAAGCAATTGCTGACGCCGTCCTTGACTGACGGGCCGCAGCTAGGCGACCCAGCCACGCATTCAGACTAAACCCAAATTCCGGTCCGGTCTATCCGACGTGCATCGCCCTACGGCCGCCGGTCATTAATCATTTTCCTGAAAGTGGAAAACGCGGCTACGAAGTAGAGCATTGGAATGGCAAGTGGCCCGATGATCACCGCCACGTATACCCAATGCCACCGACTACGCCCTCGCTCATAGGCCAGGTAGCCAACAACAGGTGCCGACGCCAAGAACGTAACAATAAGAAACGCGTCCATCCCAGCGTACAAGAGATGGCTAAGAATAAACGACGAAGCGACGAGCGTTACAAAAGCCAGAAGTAAATCTTCCATGTTGACCTCTTGCTCTCCGTTGAGCGTATCACGGGAAGCGGTTGGCTGAAGGCCCCACGTTTGAAATTGAGACTAACCAAAAATCAGGCCCCGGATTTCTCCGAGGCCCGACCTATACGGCGCGTGGTTTACATCCGACCGTGCCGCTATCGTGATTTTATATCGGGATGGTTATGGTTAGATCGCCTAGCATACTTCTAGATAAAAAAGGCCGCCCACCGGCCGGCCCTCAAGTTTATCTCAGCAATTTTCCAACTTTCGATCTCTTTCGAAATCTTGTGCCATTCGGGTGGCGAGCGCGTGCCACTCAATCGCGATCTCCGCCCACGCCAACTTAAAGTCCCTATTCGGCACATCTCGTCCAAGTTTCTCACATGCTAAAGCCTTGAGACGGTATTTCTCGGAAATCTTCATGATCGGCATCCCCACAGGCGGGAGCACAACACTCTCTGTCACCGGTAACTGCCCAAATGTTGCGGTGATATCAGACTAACACTTCCAGTTGTGACGGGTTCCCGATTTATGATCAATATTGCTCACCCCCGTAGTTCTACGGGGTTAATCGATGTTTTGAACGCAGGAAGGCCCAAAACGAAGGCGTCAATGGCAAGCTCGAAGCTAACCCCGTAGTCAAGCGGCTCTAAAAACGATGCGACCATCTCGTTCAAGACGAAGCCACGGACAAGGCTTCTTAGCATGCGGAGGGCTTGTTGAGCCGGTTGACCGTCAAGAGCAACCTGCGAAAAGACTCGGTACGCGGTTTACGAAAGCTCACTAAGTGCCTGTCGCCACTCAGGGCTGTCGGTAGTTGAGTTTCGGAAGGTCGCCGCCGATAAACCGGGATGCTCAAGCGCGAAATCGCGCATGGCATGGGCCATGGCGCGCAGTGCGGCGACACCGTTTTTATCTTTTACATCGCCTTCAATTCGTCGATGAAGCCCCCGATACCCCTTCACTGCCAGTATGCGCCGCATTTCTGGCAACGTCGAAACCTTATCGGCAAGATGAACTTCCAATTCGGCGATCAGGTCGGTCGTTATTCTTTTGTCCCAACTGGATGCCGGAAGCGAAAGAACTTCATCAACGCTGAATTTGCCGGTGGGACGGTCGATTCCGAGTGCCGAAAGTGGCATCGTGCGCTCCTCGCCTTGGCGGGAGCACAACACTCTCAGTCGCCGATAGCTACCAAAGGGGAGCGACGATTAGGTATGATCCGCTAGATGTGCACCAAAAGCTACTGAAATCGGGGCGGGGCTTGATTCAAATGGTCTTCGAGCTTCGCAGCTCCGAATCACTGACCCCACACGCCGGGCGCGGCAAAGGCTGTCGGTGATCGTGAAGCCAAGATAGGGATGAAGCGCCAGCTCCCCGGAATGAAAAAGGCCACCAATTGAGGCGGCCTTACTCTGCGGCTTGTGAGCGCCGCCCTTGCGGCTTCTCGATATACCCGCACCGAAGACACTCGAATGTCCTGCGGTCTCGATTGAAACCGTCAACCGAGATCATGTGCATCCGACATTCTGGGCAGGGAGGTCGCTCTGCCGCCGCGCGCTCTTGCTTTGACGGCATGCTGCCGCTCCCATGGATCAGGCGGGAGCACGACACTCTCTGTCACCGATAGAAGCCGGAGAAACAGCGGTGATGGGTTGCATTTTGGGGCGAGACAACTTCATTGTCTGGTCAATTTTGCTCACATTTGAAAACCCGATCAAAAATCAGGCCCCGAGAACTAAATCCCGAGGCCCGACCCATACAGCGCGCGGTGTACATCCGACCGTGCTGCCATCTCGATTAATATTGCCACGACGGAGGCCGATGTCAAACGGACCACAACTCCGAAACGACATTATCGCAGGCGTAGCAGCGGTAAATCCTGACTGCGGCTCTTCCTAAAAATGAAGGCAAATCGCTCAAATGCGTCATCTCTGCTTCGCGCTTTTCGCAAATGCGCGAGGGGGTAGTTGGTTTCTCAGGCAACATCATCTTACTGCAAAATGGCATGTTCGAGCCACTGACCTATGGTCAAAATTGATCAGACCCGTAGTCACGCGGCGATTCGTCGGTCCTCAGACATACTGGCAGCCGTCATGAGTTGTCGGGCCATCGGGCGGCTACGGCGCGGTGTATTTTTATCTCCGCCCGTGCTGCAATCTCGCAGCGCAGCGCCGGCCGTCAGTGCGTTGGCTGGCTGGACGTGAGACATTGCCCCTGTCAGATTAGAGGGCCGTTAGCGGGGCATCGCTGGGCAACGTCACGGTTCAAACGCCGGAGATTCGGATTAAAAAGCGGCTCATGAATCCGAATGAGAAGCGATGTCCAGCCTGCGACGGCAGCGGCGTCCTAGCGACCATTCAACCCGTACAGCCCGGTCGCAGCATCTATCCGCCACCGTGCGGGGAATGCGCTGGTAAGGGACGGATACCAAAGGCCGACAAGTGAGGCGGCATGTTAGGAACATTGTTGTTGCGGACTACTTGCCAACCTTGGAGGTCGTCAATGCCCCGGTACTTTTTCGATGTTGCAGACGGTCACAGGCTTTTTGATTCATCAGGCTTTGTTTGCGACGACGACTTCGCTGCGCTCATCAGAGCGGCGGTGCTCGCCGTGGGCGTATCCATCGATAAGCCGGAAGACGATCCTGAACGGCACGTTGCTATAATTAACGACCAAGGTCGTGAGATTGGCAACGTGCCCGTATATTCCAAGCCTTCATCCGAACACCCATCCAAATAGCTGAGCCGCTATTCTATGCGCTCATAGGCCAGAAGGCTCTTGCGGTCCGGGTGATCCATCACGACACCGCATTTCTCGCAGGTCACGCTATGAGTGGGCACTTTCGTCACGGCAACTTTGTATTTAGCTCCGCACTCACATTGGTGAGTTCCGGTCAGCCATTCCACGAATTCGGTCACGATAGGCCGTATCTCTTGGAACCTAGTTCGCCGTTAAGCCAGCCTTGCGTATCGAGGCTTCTCAAAGGGTCAGACTGTCCGCAATCCACACATCGCAACACACGCTGACCGTCTTTTGCCAGCATCAGCTTCCTGGGCTGGTGGCATAGTGGACAAATGGGCGACGCGGATTGAATTTGAGGCATGGTGCTTCGCCCTGTATCAGGCGGGAGCGTTACCGGCTCTCAGTCACCGTTAGAGGCCGCGATGGGCGGTGATGAAGCTATCCTGCGCCAGCGAATCGCCGATACGCTGGTCAATATTGCTCACTATCGAAAAATTAATGAATGGGGGAGCTGTTCGCGTGCCGTGGTCCACGCCATTCTATGAACCGATCATCCTCCCGGATGGTCGGAAGCTGGTGACCCTCAAAGACGCAGCGACCTACATCACCAACCTGCCAAAGAAGGAATCAGCCCTACCGCAATGGCAAACCGCGATCGAGGTGCTGTTGCTGTCCAGCCGTGGCGGCGACGCCATGATGGCGCGGATCGGTGTCTTGAAGGCGCTGCATCGGAACGCGGTGCGGGAATTCAAGACCGATCGCAAAGAGACGCATTGGGGCAAGCGGAAGTTGAAACGCGACGAATAAGCCCGCCTGTGGTCGCAGCTTTCCACAATCCTGCTGCTGTTATAAACCACTCATGAATTTGAGCAATTTTGATGGAAACGAGGAGTTATCCACATGTGGGCTCTGTCGAAATGGGAAACCGCGATGTTCATCGGCGCCGTGCTGGCATTGGCTACCGTTGCAACTTGGGCGGCGGCGGGCGCGTGACTGGTTTCATTCCAAAAGGCATCATCGGCGCGGACACTATTGCACCCGATCTTTCCTAATTAGGACACCAGCTCTGGCACATTAGGACAATGACCGGCAACGGGTAGACCGAGGCACAGAAATGCACTCGATTTGAAATGGGACGCCGCCGCCGACCTATGGTTTCCCAAACGAGGCGTCCTCATCGGCATAGCACCCTTTTGGGGACGTCTGTTTATTTCGTCAAATGATCAAAATTGAACAGCGCAAATAGGTTCAATGTGCTGGCGTTGCGACGAACGCGCGCCGGACCGCCGCTCGGGCGCCGTTCTAATCACAACGGCCTCAGTTGCTCCCCGCGCTGAGGCCGTTTCTTTGGGGCTTGCGGCGGCAGAAAGGATACGGTCGAAGCGACCTCATCTTTTCTGAGCTGCTTCTTTTCTCATGATCGCGACATACCGATCAGTTTGATTGGCTATCATTTTCCAGCTCCGTGTTAGGCTTGTCAGAATCGTCGCTTCGGCGCCACTCTGCGCCAAAAGCATTAGGCGATGACATTCGTCGGCCTGAGTTCGGCACCGATCTGCTCCATCCATCACATGTTCCTTCATGAGCTTTTCCTGCGGGTCAATACTCGTTCCGGGGTTGTCATCTCAGGTAACTTCAATTTCAGAAATCTCGCCGTTTTCGCCTGCGGCTAGATTCGCCATCATGTGCCATTCTTCCCAATCTTGCTTCGACCTTTGGTCGTTCGATTCCCGAGCGCGCTGCTCGCTGAGTAGAGCCTTCGAACGGAATTGCTTAGATCGGTTAGGGTTCGGCGCGCTGGCTGCAATTTCGTGATGGAACGTCATGTGGTGATGTCCTTTGCTCGGAAGGAAACCAACCGGCCACTATGAAGAGTGTTCCGAATAAATAACAACCAAACCGAGATAGAGGCATGTCGTTGTTTAGACTAACTAAACCCCTTCAAGAAGAACGTTCGGCTTGTCACAAAGGTGCCAGACTGCCGGCAGCCGTGACGCTTTATCAACCGCACGATTGCCTCTTCGCAAACATCAGCTTTCCAATCCTGCGGTGAAGTTAGCGGCATTCCGTTCTACGTATCGCCAATTGGCCCGGCGACCGACCTCGAATGTTAGATGATGTTCGCGGTCCACCGCGCTTTCGATCAACCCAAGTCCCCGCGTCCCCCGTGAGTTCGAATGCATGGCGCGTAAATCGTGACCGCCGCAACGTTGCCGCGCGAAAGGGCTTATTGCTTCACGACGAAATAAAATTCTTGGTTACCGGGCAGCGAACCGTACGTATAGGGCTCTTGCCGCCCAGCGGTCGCCTCCATCACGTCATCGCGCACCAGGCGGAACAGCTTGTTGATTTCGACGTCGGGTGTGGGCAACCGTTGCAAAACAGCGGCGGCAAACGGCGAATTGCCGCCGTCCCCATCCAGCGCGACTTGTCCATTCTTCGCGGCAAACACGACAAGCGTCGCGCCCGACGCCTTGACTTCCGCGAGCCCACGACCGATCGAACGCGAGCTGATCACGGCACCGCCGGTGGGCGCCGATGCCTCAGGGGCGGCCGTCTTGCGCGGCGAGAACGGATTGTCGCGACAAGCATCCAGCACCACAAGCTTGAGCTTTTTTGAGCTAACCACCGCAGAGAGCACCTGATCGAGCGGGACCGCTTCCAGCTGGATGTCACGGTCCACCGCCAGTTTCGCGTTGATCGGGACGAGATAGTTGACACCCCCCACCTCCATGCCGTGGCCAGCGTAGTAGACCATCGCCCAATCAGCTTTTTCCGCCTCGCTGCCGAATGCAATCAAGCTCTGGATTAGGTCTTCGCGCGTGGCATTGTCGAGGAGCGTGACCGAATCGAACCCGATATTGCGCAAGGAGGCCGCGATCGCCGTGGCGTCCTTCTCCGGATTCACCAACTTCGGAACATTCATGTACGCGGAATTGCCGATCACCAGCGCGACGCGGCGTCCCTCCTTGGCGATCGTCGTTTGGACCGCAGCGGGCGGCACCGCCGCGACTGAAATGGTCGGGGTCGGGATCGACGTCGCGGACGTAGCCTTCAACTGCGAAATCGGAATCGAAGGCTGGACGATTCCCGAGTCGAATGCGGCAAGCCGCGCGCGCGCGGTTTCGAGGGAAGATTTCGACACGGTCTGAACCACTTGGCTGGTGCCTGAGGTCACGGCGTGCTCAAATGCGAGGCGCGCTTTCGCCAAGTCCCCCATCCGTTCGTAGGTAAGGCCAAGGCCGGTCAATGCAGGAACGTACCCCGGCACATTACGCAGCGCCTGATCGTAATCTGCGATCGCGTGCCTGAAATCCCCTCTGTAGCGATAAGTATCGCCGCGCTCGATCAAAACGAAGGAGGCAATTCCGGTTACATGAGCGCCTCTCGGACCATTTACCGCGTAGTTCTGGTCGGCGAGCGCGCGATCGAGGTCACCCTTTAATCGCCAGGCCCGTCCGCGCAAGGAATACGGAATCCCCCAATGGGGCGCGATCCGGATCGTCTCGTTCAGATCAGCAAACGCACGGTCGTATTCACCGATACTCAGCCAGACGTTGGCGCGCCCGTTGAAGCCGTTCCGATCCTTGGGATTAAGGCGGATCGCTTCGTTGTAATCCGCAAGGGCACGATCGTAATCGCCCTTCTCGTACCAGACGTTGCCACGGGCGCTGTGAATCTCTCCATATTGCGGATCGGCTTGGATGCCTTCGTCGTAGCTGGCAAGGGCACGATCATACTCACCCCTGTCGTACCAAGCGTTGCCGATCCGGTTGAAGATCACTGTGCGTGATGCCAATCCGCCCTCGGCGAGTGCCCGGTTGCAGGCCGCGATCTCAAGTTCGAAATTGGATCGCTGGTTGCACCCCCGTAGGCTTTCTTCACTCGCCGCCTTAACCGGCGAACCGAGCAGAGGCAGAACCATTGTCGCAGCGATGACAAAACACCAAGCTCTCATAATGCTGATCTCAGAAGATTGCGCAGACCACATCGGAATTAGATTGACACGATCGGGAGGAAGCAGTGCGTCATAGCCCATCAAAGCGCACTCAGGCCGCTTGCGCAAACGTCCCAGATATGAGGGCCCTAAAGGAATGGAGCCGCTGCCCCCTTCGGCGGCTGTGGATAGCTCACCCGGGGGCAAAGGCCACCCGGGGTTGGCGCGCGATTGTTTTGAACGTTTTCCCAAGGATCGATACGAAACTTCTGTGGAAAGTTGGCGGCACCTGCAGTGCGACAACTACGAATTCACCATGAAGCGGCTGCGCGAGCCGAAGGCAAAACCCGAATGGCCACCCCGCCAAAACGTCCCGGGCGCTCATTTTATAACGAACGACACCTAATCGAGATGGCGAAAACGATGGATTTTGAGAGCATTGTGAAAAGGACCGGCAGGAAACCCGAGGCCGTCCTGAAGACGGCTAGGCGGTTGGGCCTGTCGATCAACGGGAAAGCGAAAACGAGAGCCACCAGATGACGTGTAATGTCTGCAAGGGAGTCCGGCTGGGTGTATGAGCGCCATACCGAACGTCCCTGGGATCGCGACGGCGCTTGCGGCTGCGGGGCGCCAGGCGCGCCATGCCCGAAATGCAGCGGCACCAATGACGGCAACGCGCCGCGAATGCCGTCTGGATTTACGACCCAGGTCGACAAGAAGGGCTGGCAGCATTAGCGCTCCGAAATGGTCCCGCGAAATTCGAAGATCCGATCGTGCTCGCCGACGGCCCGTTACGGTACGGGCGTATTGACCCGGGATTGCAACTTTATCGCGACCGAGTGATTGATACAACCATCAGCGATTAACGCGGTGGTAACCATGCCAGCATTCCCGATTAGACCTGAATGTCCCAATTGCGGGATGAACATGATCGTCGCAACGGGCTTTGAATTGGCTCACGAGAACCAGACCTTCGAATGCCTGCGCTGCGGGCATATCGAGAGACCCGGCGCCCACTCCCAGGCCGCAGAGTGAGGGGGCGCCTTTATTAAATCTCTCATGCTTTCGCCGCAAAATGCATTTTCATGGAAAGGCGTTCGGCTCCCCGCAAGCCTGTACTGATGTCCGGCGTGATCAAGTTCGCCGAGATTACGGTCAATTGCCTGATCTCCGACATGAGCATTTCCGGGGCATCAATCGAAGTCAGTAACCCCCAAGATATTCCCGAGCGCTTTAGCGTCCTCTTCAAGGGAGACGATACTCCACTCGCCTGTCGTGTCGTTTGGAGGAGAGCTGATCGCGTTGGGGTGGCTTTCGACTGAAGGATCGCATTGGGTTGAGTAAGGTCTCCTCAGTTGGCGATGATCTGGATTCGCCCCGTACCAAGGCACTGCTTGCATCGCGCAGGATAGACTTTCACGCCCGGCTTTGTCGGCTGCGCCACGTCCATACGTCCGGTGCCATTGCAGTCTATACAGGGTTTCTCCGGAGGCTTCGATCGCGGTTTTTTCATTTTTACGTTTCCATGCCGCCTCAGTTGGCGGCCTCTTTCATTACAACGCGGCGCCGCGACGGGAACGCATGCCGAGCGCTAATACCAGATTCTGGATAGCCATCCATCGCGACTGTTGACGAAAGCCCGTTCGTCAACACTGGCGGCGACCGCTCCCCTTCCCTGCCTGGATCGACGTGCCATTTTTGGCCGGCATGCATATCAATGATTTCAAAGCGAGCACGGGAAAGGCCGGTAAATGCCCCGCCAGGCCCTTGCCAGCCCGCCGGAACGCATCAAGATACCCCGCGCGGCAAATCACCGGAGAGAGCGAACGCACCCTACAGGCCGCCGCTGCAGCCCGCCTGATACTACCTCACGGCTTACGGCTACTACGGCGGCCGGGCTGTAGCCGGTGACGGCACCCTTGGCTAGGTGCGTTACGCTGTAGGTCTTTACGATCATCCATGCGAAGCGCTATCGCCGAAGGCTTCGCGGATGGCGTTGCGATAGGGCAGAAAGCCATCGGTTGAAATCTCAGGCTGGCCGATCACGCGCTGCGAAGATCGTGCAGAAACTCCAGGGTCGTGTCTGCGTTCCGCTTCCCGACGCGCCAGCCGATGATGAAATTTTCAGTATCTTGCAACTACGGGCGCGAGCCAGTCGAACCGATAGTTGAGCCTGAATCGAACCTCATTGGTCGTCAGGCTGAGGTGGGTGCTTGCGGGAACCGGAAAAAACACACCTGCCGCTGACCCAATCGCGGCTACCGAGCCAAGCCCGTAATCCGAAGCGCCGTAGCTTGTGAAGCGGTACTCTGCGCCGATATCCCAATTCTTGTTCAGCGCGTAAGTCAGACCTGTACCAACTGTTCCGCCGACCAAGGTCTTAGTTTGAGAGCCAGACGACGCCGGGAAATTGACACCCCCCGACGTGGTCTGGATAAAGTTCGCGCTGGCTTGCGTGTTGGCGAAGGCTACGCCGCCCGTGACGTACCACAGCAATCTATCAAAGGTCAGTCCGAGGTTGCCTCGGATCGAAGATTGAAAATCGGTCTTTGTCGATAACGAATCTCCGGGCACAAACACTCCGGTTGTTGGCGACAACAGCCCAGCGGTTAAGGTTTGGGTTCTCTTCAGATCGGCCCAGTTGAAATCTGCTTCAACGCCGCCTACCCATTGGCTCCCCGGTTGCTGCCAGCGGTAACCGATCTGACCTCCACCCGTGACTGAACTGTTGTTTGATGAAAGGGGAACTGTGCCAGGTGTCTCCGTGATACCGAAGGCGGTGGTTCCACCAACAGAAAATGGATCGCGATAATGGTCCCATTCTCCGCCGACGTTTCCGCCGATATAAAGCCCGGTCCAGTTAAAGATCGGCTCGACGGGAGGCAGCGCCTTCACAGGTAGGTCAGCCGCGGAAGCCGCGCCAACTCCGAGCAACGCGCTGAAAGCGAGAACCGCGGAAGAGACCCGGCCTGAATTTTTCATGATAGTTTCCAAGAAAAATTACTGAAAGAATCGCAGAGTCAATTTCTGCATGAGATTACTGCATGGCGATATGAGCGTCGTGAGTTATTATCGTGTTTCGATCGAATTTGGCCGAGTGTTGCAACAGGGCCGCAGTGTATTTCCGGTCTAGGCACATTTGAGACATGCCGATCACCTCCGACGACGTCCGGTTCGGGGGTAAGACCAAGAATTCGACGGACGACAGTGGGGGCCGGCGAGTGAGGATTCCTGGCGGACAGTCACTGGCCCGCCTTCGGCATCCGTCCCTTGCCACCGCATGCCTTGCACGGCGGCGGATACAGTCTGCGGCCCGGCTGCACGGGTTGAATAGCCGCTAGGACGCCCGTGCCATCGCAGGCCGGACATCGCTTCTCATTCGGATTTATGAGTCGTTTTTTAATCCGAATCTCCGACGCTTGAACCATGACGTTGCCCAGCGATGCCCCACTGACGGCCCTCAATCTTACAGGCGCAACGTCCTAAGTCCAGCGCGCCAACGCGCTGACGGGCGGCGCTGCGCCGCAGGATGAGGTTTGACATCATCCTCTATCGTGGCAATATAGATCGAGAGGGCAGCACGGTCGGATGTAAACCGGCGCGCTATTTTCCTTGATAGTGAAGGCCGCAGTTGGCGGTGGTGCCTACGCGATGATTTGGCTGGCGCACGGCCATTAGCCACTCGCAATAGCCACTCGCAATTTCACCGCGCCTTCCTAAATAATAAGTGGCATGCCCCGCCTCTTCGAGCCCTGCATCCCGACCCGCGGAACCAAGGTCTCCGCACTGGCTCGGACCGTCGCCGATGTCCTGGTCGACGCCCTTCGACGATCCGATCCCGCTACCGGACGGTCGCGAGTTCGTCACCCTTGGCTAGCGCTCGCCGCACCCGTAATTATCCCGGGACATCACACCGCGCCCACTTCGTGAAGTAGTTCACATTTTGGCGATCGTCCTCGGGTGCCATGCTCGACCTCGGGGAGAACCACCAAAATGCCAAGCAATTACTATCGGCCAGAATGCCCGAAGTGCAGAATGAACATGGTAGCGACCACCAAGGCGATCGAAACTGACCCGGCTCTCGAATGCTTGCGGTGCGGTCATGCCGCGCCAACCAGACCTATGATGTGTCAGCCTGCAGGAAAACAGTAGAGCGCGGACAAAAAGCGCGAGCATCCCCGGCCATCAGGCCGGTCGAGAGACCTGATGGCCCTCTGGCTTTATCGCCAGGCGCGACTTTGTTGGCGGTTATAGGCGAAGCGCGGATTGATCGCGCAATCCTCTCCCCTGCCCGACGCAGTCGCCTTGCATTCCGCATAGCTGCGATATTGGCAATCGCCGGGAAATCCCGCGTCTTTGCCTTGCATGCAGTAGGGGAACTCTGCCGCGGCCGCTGGCGCAGAAGTGGTTGCGGCGGGGGC
>NZ_LMUK01000047.1:118623-123283 GCF_009766005.1 Bradyrhizobium sp. S69
GAAACAAGTTCTGCAGCCGTCGTCAGTTCCAAGCCGAGGAGCAGCGCCCGTTCACCGCGGGAACACGCCTGCGTGAACCGGCTGTGTACCGTTCCGAACCAGCTTGCCGATCGCAGCGACCAACGGGTCCAAGCGCTCGCAATTTCGTGGCGCGTTAGTGGGATAGTATTAGATGGAACAAACGAACGTCATCGTGTTCCCCACCCAGCCACCCGCGTCCGAGCGTTTACGTCTTTACCGCGACGGTCCCTGCATCGTTCTCGTCCTGGCCGCGGTCCGCACACCCGATCGCGATTTCACCATGAAACGGCTGCGGGAACCGAAGGCGCCGACGTCATGTTGAGGTGCGGTCGTACGTCCGTGCGGCTCGAGTGATGACCTTCATACCCTCTGCTTCCTTCAATGCGCGACGCAGATTGCGCGCATCCAACAGCGCGGTTATGACATTCGCGTCCTGCACATGTTCTTCAAAAAAGATGACGACTTCGCAGCTTGGGCACTGCCGCGAGTAACCAGATTGCACCCGTCGAGCCCTGTCGCGAAAGGTGCACTGGCATCGCTTGCACTTGATTGAGATGGAGTCATCCATGCCATTCACATGGCAGTACAACTCGTTAAAAAACGTACGTCAGTGGATACGAAAAAGCCGCCGCTGGATTGAGTCAGCGACGGCTTAGGTATTTACGCGAACCAAGTCTCCCCAGACCGGATCAGGATAGCCCGCCCCGGCTAATAAAAACTTACGACCTCAGCAACCCGGTCCCGATCGGCAAGCTTCGCGCTCGCCCACAACATCCAGCCGGCGAAGCGTAGCCAGGAGCGCACGCTCAGCCTCATTTCAGCACCGGCACCGCACCGCCTGTATCGGTAAACTCGGCGATCTCCGCCGTCCCCGAGCCGAGCACCCCGGGCGATGATGATCCTGGGCTTCTGCGGCCCTGGCTTCATGGGCCATCTTTTTGTGCGGAGCAATCGAACTTGCCCCGGCTCTCCAGTTGCGGAATGATCAGGCGCGGTGCAGGACACCACGCCCGCCTGGTCGAGATGGGGCTGAAGGCGAAGAAATAGGGTATGGCCGTGGCTGAGAAGAATGCAAAGACCTGGACCAACGAGGAAGACGAACGGCTACGCGAGTTGGTCGTTTCGGAGGCCGAGTTTGCCGATATCGCAAAGTCCCTTGGTCGGACCGAGAAAGCCGTCAAAGCGCGGGCTTACATTCTGCGCCTATCGCTAAGGCGTATTGGTGTCAGGCGTCGCGGCCTGTCGAGATGGGGCTGAAGGTGAAGAGCAAAAACTGATGGCCACCCCGAGCTGCTGAGACCGGCGGCGCCTGGCTCATGCTGGCGCGCATCGGCGTACTGAAGGCGTTCCACCGCGACGTGGTGCGGGAGTTCAATCCCGACCGCAAAGAGCCGCATTGGGGCAAGCGGAGGCTGAAGCGGGACGAATGATCCCCCAGATTCGTTAGACATCACTCTCTCCCCATGGTTGTGTGTTGGCACAACAAAACCAAAGAGAGGGACTGGAAATGAGGAAGATTTTGATCAGGGGCAAACGATCCCGCCAAAACACCGACACCAGTGCAGCATCCTGAACGCGCTACCCCGCAGCCGGGCCACACTCCTGATCGAGCGACGCCACAACCTGGTCACTCACGTGACCGCGCCACGCCGCAGCCGGGGCATTCGCCGGACAGAGCTACGCCACAGCCTGGCAAGAAAAGCTGAACACACTCGCAATGTTCTGCGGGGTCTGTCGTTTCCCTGGTCGTGGCGACCTTCGTCTAGAGGTATCTTCTCAGACAAAAGCGACGGTCCGGCGGTGCTAATGAGGAGGGTAACGAGGTGAGCTTTTTCGACGATTTGAAGGGTTCGAGCTTCCACAAGGTTGTGCCTGCGGGCGACGGATGGTTTTCCCTCGCGTGCAGCGACGGGGCCCGGGAGGGCCGCGTTCAGTTCGTGAGCCTTGCAAAGGAAGCGATAGAGCGTGCTGCCGAGGAAGGTTACGAAGTGATCCTCGAACACGATAGTGCGCGCGACTCAATCGGCCTCGACAGAGTCGTTTTTGCCAAACTCGGCGATTGAGGCGCGGGCTCAGGCCCGCGCCCCGCTGGTTATCGTCTCCACCTCTTTGCATGAGCGGCCATCCGCTGCCGGTTGCGCTTCCTGACCGATCCTCACGGGCGGCTTTTGCCTGTTTATGTCGGGGATAAATTGAAAGCCCTTTCCTCGCCAAATCGGTTTCGATGCAGCCTCGGTATTTGCTCGCGCTGGTGAGGGGGGACGACCACGATGGGGAGGCGGAGGTGGACATTCGAAGAGGATCAGATCATCAGATCGAACCGGGGCAAGGCTGCCGCGCGTCAGCTTCCCGGTCGCACAGCCGGCGCTGTCGGTGCTCGGCGGACAAAACTCGGGGTTGGGCCTTCGCCGAACTATTGGACCAAGAGAGAGGATCGCCGGATTCTCAAGACCGCGGCGTTACCGGTGAAGAAGGCGGTGAAGCGTTTTAAGAACCGAAGCGCGGCTGCCATCCTTACGAGACGACAGCGTTTTGGATGCCATATGGGCACTTCTCGAACGCTTGCGAACGGCGACGAACGTGCACAATCGGACACCCCTTCCGGATCTTTTGGACTCCCGACCTCGAAAGGATCGGCTTTGAGTCAATCGGCGTTAAGAATCGATACTCTTCCGGGGCGCTTAGCACGCCCCCTTGCTCTCACCTTCCGGTTGCGGAATGATTGGCTGCGGTCGGAGGCCATCCGCAGTGGTCGAAATCGGGCTAAAAGCAAAGCGAGAGAAGGCATGACCAGTCGTCACGTGTGGTTCGCGGTTGCGTTTTTCGCCGCTATTGTCACAACCAAGGCAAATGCCGAAGCGGAAATCGATAAGTTGCAAGGTTGCCTTACCATAGAAGACGGGTCGAAAGAGCGGCTTGATTGCTACGACGGCGTCGTCCCGCCGGATCCAAAGCCAAAACCGCCAGCAGCAAAGGCCATCGCCGACTGCAAATTCCTGAAAGAGGAAGATGAACGGTTGGGCTGTTTCAATCGATTTCTCGTGAAGCCACCCGTTGCTGGTAAGAAAGGCCGCGCTAAAGTTCAACCGTCAAAGTAAGCGCTTGGTTGCGCCGAGGCTGAAGGCGAAGGGGAAATAATCGTTGCGTGTTACATTCGGAGCTTACCCATGAACATGGTCCGACGCTTATTCTTGATTGCGGCTTTCGTATTATTCGTTCAACCGGGCTTCGCTCAAAAGCTGGTCGATCCTAACGTTGTTGCCCCTGAATTCCGCGCGGCTGCGGAAAAACGGCGGGCTGAACAAATCAAACTGAATGAATGTGCCAAAATGGCCGTTGATGCCAAGGTCCTAAAAAGGGATCAAGCCACGTTTATCTCCGGTTGCGTGGACAGCAACAACCCGGCGGCGACCAGCGACGCCGCCAAATGATCTTCACGGGCTAATGGCCCAGATCTTTCCAAGCAAGCCGCGGCAGACCGGTGGCGACTTGCGCCATCTGAATTACACAGTGAAAGTGATCAGTTTTGGGTCGAGAGCCCCTTGCCCTCGCTCTCCGATTGAGGCGGCATAAGGGCCGCCACGAACCCGGGCAGAGCGGGAGCGCCCGCAGAAGCGGTGACTTCGGTCATTGGATAGATCCTCAAATATGGTGAACGGACTACCGCGAGTCCTGGGAAGACGGTGCACGGGTGATCCGGGTGACGCTGGTGCGAAAGGTGCGCTGGTGCTTGATGATCCTGCACCGCCTGAAGGCGCGAACCCCGACCAACAGACAAAGGACATCTACAGCGAGCCCGCACAGGAAGGCGATGTCGGTCATGGCATGGGCTTCCGAGCGGGCTTAAAAAAATCTGTAGTTGCGCTGCGTGATCGAGTCGCGCGGCCTTTGCATTCGGTCAAATTGCTGGCCGTAAGATGAAACTCGGATTGGACCCACCGAGGCTAACGCAGCGCTCGTTTCGAGGGCATTCAGCGAAAGCAGTCTCCTGGCACATCCTGCGGGCGACGCGGCAGCGCGCGCGGACCGGCTCAGGGTATGCGACGCGGTGCCATTGAAGCTCAGAGAGCAATGGCTGAACGCAAGTAGGCATCCGGCCTTGCACGTCACGATTGTGGTAAAACGGCAACGGTGGCTGTCCTTTACAATGCCAATCGTTGCTTCTCGCGGTCACGGCTGACACAATATACAAGGCATTTTTCTGCACGCTAAGCTGGGCTTGAGGAGCAGACGAGCGATGGCGATTCACAAGCGGGTTTGCACTATCCGTGCCGCCTGCATGATGGTTGCTGTGCTCATCGCGTCGGTCGTCGGCGCTAGCCGCGATGCCCAAGCCCAAACACGACCGCCGTCGGTGACCTCCATCGCGCCGAACAGCGGTCCTGCAGCGGGGGGCACGTCGGTGACCATCACCGGCACTTCATTCACCGGGGCAACCGCGGTGAAGTTCGGCGGAGCCGCGGCGACCTCCTTCACTGTCAACAGCGCGACGTCGATCACAGCGACCTCTCCCGCTGGCAGCGGCACGGTGGATGTGACAGTGACGAATTCGGGCGGCACCAGCGCCACCAGTTCGGCGGACCAGTTCACGTATGTCTCAGCGCCGTCGGTGACCTCCATCGCACCGAACAGCGGTCCT
>NZ_LMUK01000048.1 GCF_009766005.1 Bradyrhizobium sp. S69
TCAGCAAGCCGCCTGACCTTCACGCATCGCCATCATACAACTCGCCGTGCCCGCGCGCATGCGTCAATCAGGCGGTCTTCGTCGTATGCGTACGATCGATGTTCCCGCGGCCATACATTTGACGTCTCACAAGCTTCAGGGGAAGAAGCCGTCGACCTCGACATGATAATCGAGCGAGACGCGGGCCAGGAGCCATTCCGCAAACTGATAGTCGGCATCCGGCAACGACGCTGTCAATCGGCGTTCAAATTTGACCCCGGATCGGCGTCCAATTTTGACCCCTTTGAGCGACGAGTCTTGACGGTAGCGCTCGCCTCGTCGGAGCT
>NZ_LMUK01000049.1 GCF_009766005.1 Bradyrhizobium sp. S69
ATCAGCAAGCCGCCTGACCTTCACGCATCGCCATCATACAACTCGCCGTGCCCGCGCGCATGCGTCAATCAGGCGGTCTTCGTCGTATGCGTACGAAGCAACGCACCATCCCCCTGTTCAAGAAACAAGGGACACAATCGAGAGCGCGTCGCAACTTAACAAGGTGGGGTCCTCATGCCGCTATCGGCCAACAAGCCTGACCCGCAGTTTCTGATCATCCGCTGCCATCACAAGGTGTCCACCTATCTTGGTGGACACCTCATGCATCAGAGCTCTCAAAAGAAAAAGGTGCGGAGAAATTCGCGCTTACGGATAAGAGGTGGGGGCAACGTCACTGGATACCAGCACCCCAGCCTCGACACTGGCGCAATCGATGGTCAGCGCCTTGGTGAATGGTCAAGGGGTCAAGGCGCCACAGCCGCCTGGATCAATGCAGTTAATTTCGCCGCCCGCCACGGTCTTGGAAATCGCCCCGGCAAACGTCTTGCACGGCGGTGCGGCTGCATGGATTGGCCGCCCCCCCGACACCCAGGTACGCGTGGCCTGCGCCTGCGCCGGCCCGGTGGAAAAAAGCAAACACCAATGCGAGCAATGCCTACAATCGTGAAACCTTTGTCATCGTGAAAACCTCTTGGTTAAATCACCTGGTTTGTGACACGCAATAGTTGCGTCGAAATCATCATACATGCGGGGAGCCGGTTTATGAAGGGCTTTCCTTTCGAACCGGTTGAATTTGGCGGATGTGGCGATGGCGAATAGCGAATAGGGAAGGAAGACGAGCATCACTATTCCCCTATTCGCTACGCGTGGCCGCGCCGCCCGCAAGCGGCACCGACGGCCAGCCGGTGCACAGCGGCGCCGACGCCGCCTCGACTGGCCGACTTGAGCCGTCGTGGTTGGTAGTCTGTTGCGCTTTTCTCAAGCCGGAGCCCCCTCCCAAGATTCAGACATTCCGCCAGCAGTTAAGCAGTTAAGCTATCATGGAGAAGCTATCAACTTTCATCGCTTTTGTGCGAGGTGTGAACGCGGCCTCGATAATGCTTCGTCGATATTCAGGTTCTGGATTTGGAAAGAACGGCCCGTTTTACGCAGTCAGTCTCAGTTGGTCTCTTTAACTGTCTCAGCGGCCAACCGTTGCTCCTCTTGCTGAGAGCGACATCCGCCGATCAGCGGCGCGCGGCCGAACCGATAAAGCGCTGCACCTATAGGCTTTTTCAGCCTAAGGGCGCGTTTCTCGACCAAATGCCATGATGCGATAGCCAGGGTCAGCGAGATTGCGCACGACCATGCCGTGTTTTCCAGCGCGGACATGTCTGGCCAAAACTGCACAACCGTTTGCGATACCGGCCAGCCGTAGAGATAGACGCCGTAGGAGTAATCGCCCAGTTGGTTGAACCACGAAAGACCAGGCGCAAAGGCCATCATCATCACAAGATACGGAAGCAAAAGGTAATACCCGATCAGATACCTTGGTTCGGGCCCGTCGTGAAGCGATGCGGCAAAATAAAGAAGCCCCATCAAGATCAGCGGGTTCAGCGGAACGAGCTTCGCGTTCAGAGCATAAAAGGCACCGGTGAAATACAGCAGAACCAATCCGCGATGAAAGGGCGAGTCCCACGGCAGCAGCGGCATTGTCATCTGCGGCTTGAGAAAATAGACGACGATCAGGAACAAAAACAGCGCGTTGAACATGTGACGACGCTGCAATATCCCAAGGAGGAAAATTCCCGCCGTCACGATGTAGAGCCTGACCTCCATCACGATGGACCACAGCGGCCCATTGACAGCCCCTTTTTGCGGTATCGCCTCGAACACTTCAGGCAGATAGAGCGTATAATCCATGGCGCTGGCGTTGTGAAAGAAGTAGCTGAATGGCAGCGTCGTCCAATAATTGGGCGACGTGGTAATCAATGGTCCAAGCACAAACGCGGAGAGCGCGACGCAAATTATCAGGGCGGGATATATACGCAGCGCCCGCGCGACAAGAAACCCTGGAACGCTGGCCCGGCCGAGCATGCTCGTCGTGACGAGCAAGCCGCTGATAATAAAAAACATATCGACCGCGATGCCGCCGACAAAGCGAAATCCGACAGTCGAAAGCACAATATCCGCACCGCCATGCCCCGCAATGACGTAGGAATGCCCATAGATGACGCTGAGCGCCGCAATGAGACGGATCAGATTGAAATTGTTCCCGCCACGGGACCGGAATGCGTCGGCAAGGGTGGTGACCATTCCTCGTCTCTAGCAATATTGGCGCCTCTAGGTAAGCCCGTTTGTTGCTATCATGTCGACGGGTAGGCGTTCTCATCTTCCAGCGACTTCAATCGCCGTGCCTCCGATACCTCCAGACCGCCGTACTTGGCCTTCCATTTGTAAAACGCAGCACCGCTGATTCCGTGCTTGCGGCAAACATCCGAGGTGTTGCCGCTGGCTTCCTTCTCCCGCAAAATCCCGATGATCTGCTCTTCCGTAAATCTCGATCGCTTGATCGCCCGCTCCTTAAGAGGCATCGGACTCTACTCATTTTGTTTTGGAGGAATTTGCGAGGCTCAGGTCACATGCTGTCGCTTCTATCTGATATTGTTAAGTTATTTTTCTTGTGTTGTGTGTATCTTTAGGATGCGTCAATGTACGTATCTTTAGGATGCGTCAATAAGATATACATAGTGGCGCAAGGCCAATCGGGGATGGTCAGTGGCTTCGGGTACTTACAGGTTTTTCTTGTCGATTCTCGTGTTAGCCGAGCACACTGGCTACGGGGTGTTTGGGGGATTCGCGGTCTATACATTCTTTGTTGTGAGCGGATATTGGATCGCGATCATGTGGCGATCGAAATACTCCAAGATGCCAAGGCCATACCTGACCTATCTAATCTCCAGGATCTGGCGGCTGTATCCAGCATTTTTCATCACGGCGTTTTGCGCCTCCGCGGCGTTTGGGATATGGGATATCAGAAACTTCAACATGCTAGCTAATCCGTTAGCTGACCTCTACTTCCGTACGCCGCTTTTGCTACACGCCTGGACGCTAGCTTACGAGACTCAATTCTACATCCTCGCGCCAATTCTTCTTGCGGCACTGACCGCACCTAGCACCCTCTCAATTTCTTGCGCGATTATAGCCGTCGGGGCTTATCTGACTTGGTCGTCTGCGACCTTGCAGGTCATCTGCTTGATCTTTTTCTTCGTTGGCATGACAGCAGCAACACGAGATCTTCGGCCGACTGTTCCCTGGGCCCTTATGTCTCCAATCATGGCTCTCATTTTTGTAGTCATGCTCATTGCAATTCCGTCAGCCCGCGTATCAGTGCTCGGAGGAGTCGGCGATTACTTTCACTTCTATTTTTTTCAAATTGGATATTCTAATGCTGCAAATATCGCAGTTGTCGTCTTGATGCTGCCATTCACCCTGTGGATCTTGCGCATCAAGAGCAGCAGAACGGACAGAACTCTCGGCGAAATTTCCTACACACTTTATCTCGCTCACCTACCGGCGTTGACCCTCGCTCCGAGCGGATATGGTTGGCCGCTTGCGTTGTTGGCAGGGGCGACCCTTTGGATGGTGACGCTGCCATTTGAGGGCGCTCGCCACTCATTCTTAGCAAAATGGGCCCTTCGTGTACCCTCACAGGGTATAGGCGAGCCACTTCGTCCTTGATCTATCCCTTCCTCTTCCCGGCCGCACGCGTCACACAGTAGAACTTGGAGCCCCCAAAAGCGCGTCGTCCACAAGTCTCGACACAAGCCGGTTGCGGCGATCTTCCGCCCGGGCATTGACCACAGATTTCACGATGTCGAAATACAGCGCAATGAACATGATGACGTTGAAGATCGAGATCAGCAACGTCCATTCCAAGCCGGCGACCGTCCGCGTCCAGCCGGTGAAAATCTGCATGAGATTGACCGCTTGCGCTCCCGACCAAAAGAGAAAAGTTGGAATATGGCGCGGAGACACCGCGGCGAGAACCGCGAAGCAAACGACGACAATATGAAGATGGTTTTCATGCACCTCGGTGTGCAACATGAAATAGGATAGCATCCCGAACCCGCAAAACATGAATAAGTTTGTCGGCGAGCGGGGCGAGAAATACGACAAAGCGACAATGAAGATAAACGATGCGTATGACGTCAGTTGAGCGATCCTCCACATGGCGCGCGGAATTCGCGGATCCGTCATGATTGGCATGAGAGAGAATGCGGTTGCGTCGGGGAAATTCGCGAGGCCGTAAATCGAGCCTGTCAGCCAGTTGAGATTATAGGCATCTCCCGAAAAGAAGGAACTTGCACCAAACGCCCTGAACAGAGCGCCCGGGAATTGTGGGCCGAAAACGACGACAACCGGCAGGAGAACCAGACATGCGGGCACGACCAGGAGTAGCCAGGTCCGCCACCTCTGCAGGTCCCTGACCGCCCAGATCAGGAAAAATGGTGCGAGTACCACAGGCTGGAATTTGACCAGGCATGCAGCAACATATAGGGCAGAGAACCAGGCCCAACGCCTCTTTGAGGCGGCAATCAGGGCGCCAATCAGGAAA
Organism: Bradyrhizobium sp. S69; assembly: GCF_009766005.1. Taxonomy (GTDB): domain Bacteria; phylum Pseudomonadota; class Alphaproteobacteria; order Rhizobiales; family Xanthobacteraceae; genus Bradyrhizobium. The sequence goes on from NZ_LMUK01000049.1 coordinate 4,538, forward strand.
GGTGTAAAGAAAATATCGACCGAATCGAATATGATCGAATTTGGCACGAGGGCCAAATAAGCACCGACTGCAAGGACGATGTTTCGGCGCCAGACCAAGATGAGTAGAGCCGACGCGAAGGTGAAGAGTATCTGGGCGAGCTTGAAGTTGAGGTAAGTGTCGCCCGGGAGCGTGGATACAAATGCCAGGAGCGAGAAGGTCAGGGGGGGATATACGTCGTTGACAGCGTAAAAACCGCCAACCAAGCCGTGCTGCTGGAAGGTGCGGATCCAAGGACCCCAGTGGAAGTCCCAAATCTTCGACGACGAGCGCGGCAGGAAGAACGACAAGGTCGAAGACGCGATTGTGACGTAGGTGAGGATCAGGACATCGCGCGCGAGCACCGTGAGGTCTTCCCGGGATTTCATTTAACCGTTCCTCGTTCGTTCAAACTAAACGACGGTCCAAGAAGCTGACGCGTGCCGTTGCTGTTTGCAAAGTGATTCACTAAACTCGAACGTTTAGATGTCAAAGCCAACCGGCTGGCGAGGAAGCTGATCGGCTGTAGAAGCACGGCAGTGCCGACCGGCGCTATCCTGGCGGGCGCGCCGAATAGGTCGACCAAAGCTACGGTGACGTCGAGCCCGACGACACTAAGGGTGCAATGGAATACCGCGAAACGTAGAGTGGTCAGCCGGATCAGGCGCGATAAAAACACAATGCGTGGGTTGATCACCGCCGAAAACGCAATTCCTGCTGCAAAAGATAGCGCATAAGCCATGGCACCAATTCTTGGTAGAGCGCAAACGTCAAACATGCTATTGGCGACGCCGGTGCTTACGAACCGGGTTCCTGGAGCGAGCAACGGCAGAGATCGGGGGATGGCGGTCACAACTTGCGGCCTGATTTGCTATTCTGAGGCCGTTGCGGCGATATCCGGAACACTTCGCGCCTCACGACGACCCACTCGTTACCGCTCACAATTCCAAGTAGAATGCAGTCCCGCCATGAGGGACTCATCCCAACGTCCTCGACGGCACATTGAGGAGATGGAAGGTTAGAAGGCCTCGGACAAAAGTCAACTGACATTCCTCTGGACTTTGTCCGTCTGCGGGGTTAGGCGCCGATATCTTCGATCAAAGGAGGCAACGTTGAAGCCCGTCGCAACAGACATCTATCGCTGCCCCTACACGGGCGAAGAACTTATCCTTGAGGTCAAAGAAAAGAGTGGATCTGAAGTAATTTCCGGAGTTCTGAAAACGAATACGAGGCAATACGAGATACGTGACGGCATTCCACAATTAATCTCAGATTCTGATGAACATCTGGGCGAGGACGAAAAACGCGAGTATGCTTACTATCAGTCAAGCAGTCGGACCTATGACTCAATCATGGATTGGCTCTTCGAGAGCTTTTACGAGGATGAAAATCTCATCCGTGAAAACATGATCGATCTCTTGGAACTGAAACCAGGAAATACGATGCTCGAAACCGGATGCGGAACGTGTCGGGATTCTACCAGGATTGCGCGTCGAATTGGTCCAGATGGAAAGTTCTTCTTGCAGGACCTGTCGCCCCACATGCTCGCCATTGGTCGTGACCGGATGCAAACCTTGGCGGCTGACCATCCCTTGCCTCAATCAGAATTCTTCATCGGCAATGCCACACGGCTACCATTTCCTGATGGCTATTTCGATGCAGCCTTTCACTTCGGTGGACTGAACCTTTTTTCCGATAGAAAACAAGCACTTAGTGAAATGGCGCGCGTCGTACGGCCAGGAGGTAAAGTCGTGGTGGGTGATGAATCAGTTGGGCCCTGGCTGCGCCAAACGGAGTACGGCAAGATTTTGCTCAATTCGAATGCACTTTATCGACACGAGGTGCCGGTCGATCTTGTGCCTGAGATTGCACGCGAGGTTTGTGTGCGTTGGATCATTGGCCAAGCATTTTACCTAATCGATTTTCGCGTCGCTAATGACCCGCCTAAGGTTGACCTTGATAAACCGATCCTCGGTTTTCGGGGCGGAACACATCGGTCTCGCTACTACGGGAATTTGGAGGGTGTAACGCCCGAGGCGAAGAAAATGGCAGAAGCTGCGGCCCGCGCAACTGGATCGAGTCTGCATGAATGGCTAGACAAGGCCGTTCGTTTACGTGCCAGCAATGACCTCGACCTCAATAAAAAAGTCTAGGTTCAAAAGCTTTACGATTTCTTTTTTGCTAAGTCCTGTACGCGGATTTCCGATCGGTCGATTGTCTAAGTGGCCTAAACCGGGCTCTTACTCGAGGTGGATGCTGCAATGTTTCAGAAAAGGGGTTGGAAGTGCGCTGGCGAAAGTTAGGTCTTCTCTACGCCCCTGATGGCAGCCATGCGTGGGCGCGCTCGCATGCACTCGTTCCTACTCCATTGCTATTGGAAAACGGTGCGCTGCGAATTTATTTTTCAACCTGCGACGCAAACATGGTGGGGCGCGTAACCTACATCGATGTCGACAGAAATGATCCACAACATATTCTTCGGACTGCGACGCATCCGATTCTAAACCCTGGTGGCATCGCGTGTTTTGACGAGAATGGTGTCAATGTGACATCAATCATCCAAAGAGGCGATGAACTTTGGATGTACTACGCCGGATATCAGCTTTGTCATACGGTTCGCTACCTTTTGTTTACAGGCTTAGCAATCAGTCGCGACGGAGGCGAGACATTTGTCCGTGCCTCACAAGCACCAATACTTGACCGTAGCGCCAAGGAGCGTTTCGTCCGCAGTGGCGCTACGGTGATCCGCGATCCTTCTGGAGGTTTCCATATGTGGTACGCGAGTGGCAACGAGTTCATCGAAGTTAACGGCAAGCAGGTGCCGCGATACGGCTTGCGGTACTTGCACTCGGACGACGGATTGGCATGGGGCAGTACGGGTCTTGCGGTCCTCTACCCAAAGGATGACGACGAATATGGCTTTGGCCGACCATTCGCGATGCGAACTGCGGATGGCTACCGACTATGGTACTCTGTTCGGTCGCGGTCAAAGTGGTATCGCATTGGCTTCGCGGACTCCAACGATGGATTGGATTGGGTTCGTCGCGACGATGAAGCTGGCATCGACGTCTCGTCTTCTGGATGGGACTCGGAGATCGTCTGCTATGCGTCAGTGATGGCCGTAAGCGACCGGACATTCATGTTCTACAATGGCAACGATTACGGACGCTTTGGATTCGGCGTGGCCGAGTTGGAAAACGGTTGAGTGATGAAACCTGCGAAGACTTTATCTATAATTGTCGCGGTCTACTATAATGCCGAATCGTTGCCCCATCTCCATGAGCAGTTGATTCAGCTCGAGGAAATGCTGCACTCGCGGCAGATAGACTTGGAACTGATATTCGTTGATGACGGATCCGGTGACAACTCTCTTGAACAGCTTCTTAAGATCAAGGCAGCCCGTCCTGCGACTAAGGTGATCAACCTGTCGCGTAATTTTGGTGCAGTCGCGGCCTCGAAGACGGGGTTTCAGTTCGTCACCGGTGATGCTTTCACGATGCTGTCGGCGGACTTGCAAGAGCCGATCGAGCAAATTGTTCTTATGGTGGACGAGTGGGTCAATGGGCATAAATTTGTCGTTGCTGCCCGTGCTGCCCGTGGTGACCCGCCCGTCACGAAGTTCTTCGCGTCGATATATTACCTGCTCTTGGAATTCATGGTGATCAAAGGCTATCCGCAAGGCGGATACGACCTGATGCTGATGGATAAGGTCATGCTGCCCTACCTTCAGCGCAGCACCAAAAATACCAATCCAAATGTTTATGCCTTTTGGCTCGGCTTCAATCCGCGCGTACTTTCGTACAGCCGGCTCGAACGACAACACGGACGCTCGCGATGGACCTTCCGCAAGAAACTGAAGTTCCTTTTCGATACGGTTACGGGCTTCTCGGTGATGCCTATTAGGATGCTGTCAGGCTTCGGTGTCTTTGTGGCCTTCCTTAGCTTTCTTTACGGCATCAGCCTTGTCGTATCCGCGGTCCTGGGTGATGTGGAGGTTCAGGGATTTGCTACTCTCGCTGCGCTTATTAGTTTTTTCTCGGGCCTGATCTTGGTTATGCTCGGTGCCATCGGCGAGTATCTGTGGCGTGTCTTTGACGCCGTCAGCAGCAAGCCTGAAGCCGTCATCGAGGAAACATTCCTGTGAGCGGCGACGCGGTTCGATCGACAATCGTCACGAGCCGTCCGAGAGCTTTGCAAGCGAGTTGACTAACAGATCAATCAATCCTTTGTGGCGGCATTGGTCTGGTAAATCGAAACATTCGCGTCGTGAAAGACCGCTCGTGAATATTGAGAATCGAAGGACGGTGGCTTGACCGCGAGCCAGACGAAATAGGTCACGCGTGCTTCTTTCAACAATTGAAATACCGATTCCGCGTCGTGGAGCTGTTCAATTTTCTCAAGTCGCTGCAGCCGTTGTTCAGCGACCGCGCGGCGCGCCGGATCCTGTTTGAGTTGGCTGCCGGCGCGTGCGAGATATTCCGGCAAGTTTGTAAAGCTTGCAAGTGCGGTCGGGGAGTCCGCAATTAGCGCGGCGGAGTCGACTGGTGCTAGCGCGATCGTATTACCATGGGTTGCGTGGCCGCGGATCCATTGCGCGGCGCTGATAATGCCTGGGTTCAACAGGGTGTCGTAGTGGCTCTTCCCCCAGTTGAAGTGGGGACGGGCCGGATCAAAATTTGTCAGGAGTTTGAGCGCCACGCAAACGGGTACGAGCCCGGCGAGTCCCCAGCGAGCCGCGGGCGTTCTGAATGACAACGGAGTTCCCCGAAAAACGTATGCGCAGTTCCAGACCGCCAGCACGACATAGAGAAACACGAAGGAGCGGTGCTGGAGTTCATCGATAAGGCCTCCAGCGGCGGGCGCATACAGTGTCATGCCGATGAAAACTGCGATGAGGGCGAGCGGGAAGGTATCGAAGGGGGTCCATATCCATCCATGCGTTCGCATCGCCAGCGACAGAGTTAGCGGATAGGCGAGCAACAGCACACCGAAGGCCGCCGGCAGCAAGAGCAGCGCAGCGACGAAAAACGTGGGAACGTCGCCGAGTCGAGCAGTCAACCAGTCGTAAAGCCCGGCATAGTTGTTGGGCTCGCTGCTCCTGTAAGCTAAGTTCAGGTAGGCCTCAACAACTGAATGCGACAGCCAGAAATGTCGGATGGGCTCAAGGCTTGCCACGACGACGATCAGCGACAGGCTGCCCCCGGCGATCGCGCCCAGCCATCGCCGGGGATTGCGCCGGATGAAGTCCAACTGCAACAGGAAGCTGGTCACTATCGCGGGTGCAAACCAGATCAGAAAATGGACCCGCAACTGGAAAATTGCCACAGATATGATGATCGCGCCGACGAGCGTGGCCGTGGCCCGGGTGCGGTACCATTCGACAAAAAGGATCAAGGCCACGCAGCACGCGGCAATGCCATAGCCGGCGCCGGGGGTCGTAAACAGCAACCAATGGAAGCTATAGAAGCCGTTCTTGAAGCCATATTGAGCCGCGTCGGGAAGCGCAGTGAGGCACGCCACGGCGGCGATGCCGGCCAGCCGGCACGACAGCTGGCTTGCCAGCACGAAACTGGCCGTCAGGCCCAGAAACAGGCCGAGCGGCGTCAGAAATGCGACTGCAATGGCCAGGCCGGACGCGTTAACGGCGCCGAGCACCGTTGACGGCAGCATGTACATTCCATAGTGATAGAACACGCGTGGGTAGTCCGCGAAAAGGATCGCCCCTCGACCGACCGCAAGTCGGTCGCCGAATTCAGCAAGTTGGGCGCCGTGGACATAGTTATCGTCCCAAGCGTGCAACTGGTTGGTCGCTTCCAGTACGGTAGCGCTCTGGGCGAAGTCGTGGCACCAGATAGCGACAATGATTGCGGCGACCGCCATCGCGGCGAGGTCCTGCCAGGCGGTGCCTGTTGATGCCGGACGACGACGGGAAACGGCCCAGGTCAGGGGCAGGACCGCAACCCCGGACCAGATCAGAAGCTGACCGGTTGGCAGGCCGGTGATGAAGGATGAGGCGAGGAGCAGAATCGACGTGACGATGGCGCCCGTGAGGGTCGCCATCAGGGCGCGCGCGATCATCGCGGAGCATGCAAACAGCGATAGCACGATCTCGCCGACCCCGATCGTGATCACGGCGCCGGCGTAAACCGCGATCGCCGCGAAAACATCGAGTTCCGACCCGGCCAGGGACAGCATGCGTAGGAGAAACCCCGCGACTATCAGCGCGGCGATCAGGTGGCCGGCGAACGGAAAGGAGGCTTGCTCCCTTGGCAGCGCACCGTTTGAGCTTTGCGAACCGATTTGGCGGCTGATCATCCCCGGGGTAAACCAACGTTATTTTAGCAGATGTCGGGCGACAAAGTGGGCACCAAGCGCGACCAGCGTCAGTGAGCACGCTATAGGGAAAAGATACCGAGGCTGCAAGCCGTTCAACGCAGCCACATCGAGTATTGCGAATAGCAGGACGCGCGATCTCACCAGCACGCCAGCATGGCTCCGATCGCCATGCCCAGTCTGGAGAATACCTAGTGAAGCGTGCCCCGACTATGTCAAACAGACGATCGCAGTGCTTGCGCACGCCGAAATCCATGGTTTTGTCATCAACGTGCTCAGCACGTCGAGCGACCCGGACCGGAGAGACGCCCAGACCTAATGTGATAATATGACGATCCCGCCGAATGCTCCGGGATTACGGGCTCTACGAGTTCGCGATCATGGTCCGGCACAAGGGCATGGGCCAATATCGTTCCGGATCCCGGGGTCGCGGTCAATTGACATCGATCGCGGGGGGAAATACACCAACGAATTCAGGTCTCGGTTCTTGTCCGATAAGCACGGCCAAACACGATGACACTATGAAATGCACATGACCGAACTCGATCCGGCCACGATCGACTGCGAGCTAAATTCGAGCGGCCACCTGATTTTGCAGACGCGGAGATCGAGCAAACCAGCGTGAGGGCGCGCGCGGATTCCGCCAGTTCCTGTTGCGGGGCGTCGAGAAAATGCGTGCCGAATGGGCCATGATCTGCACCACCCACAACCTCCTGAAGCTGTCACCCTTGCAAAGGCAGCCTGAGCCGGCCACTCTGCAACAAATGTCCGGCGCTCCTAGCACGCAGAACTTTTGCAATCGTTCTATCCGAAGGGTTGACAGCGGGAATTACCGCCCGAATGTGCCGATTGCACCTATGCCGCCCCGATGAATCCAGCCATATAGGGTGCCTGAGTGCGATCGTCCAATGAAAAACTCGCGGGTTATTGTCGGCTTGGGCAATTAGGCGAGTTCAGCAATCCACAGGCAACGGACTTAAGATGGGTGAATTGATCCGACGCGAAGCGGCAACGACGCCGCAAACTTTCACTGGTGAGCGGCTGACAGCTGCGATTTCGGGCCAGATCGAGATCGAGCATTACCATCGGTATCTGCTGGCCCGTGAGTTCTGCCGAGGCCGGGACGTGCTGGATGTCGCGTCCGGCGAAGGATACGGCACTGCCCTGCTTGCTCAGATTGCCCGGTCCGCAGTGGGGATCGAGATCGACGCTGACACTGTGACGACCGCACGTGCCGAATTCCAGCGGCCGAACCTGCGTTATGAGCAAGGTGACGCTCGGGCTCTGCCGCTACCGGACGGCAGCATTGATGTCGTGGTATCCTTCGAGACGCTGGAGCATCTAGCGGAACACGACGTTTTCCTTTCGGAGCTGCGTCGCGTGCTGCGTCCGGACGGGTTACTCATCATCAGCACCCCTGACCGCGACGCATATTCGCCGCTCGGCGCGACGCCCAACCCTTATCACGTGCTGGAACTAACCCGAGCCGAGTTCGAGACCCTGCTGGTGCGGCATTTCGCCAATTCTGCCTTTGCCACCCAGCGCGCGCTGATTGGCTCCGTGATCCTCCGCACCGGTCCGGATGTGCCGGTGCGATCTTACGAAAGGCGCGGCGATAAGCTGATCGAGAGCAGCGAGAATTTTTCTCGCGCGCCCTATGTCGTGGCTTTCGCATCGGACATAGCGCTGCCGCCGCTCCCGAATAGTGTCTACGTTTATCGTAATGATCTGGACACCGATATGAGGGTCCGTCTCGAGGCGGAAGCGGGCCGGCGTGTTGCCGAGCAAGCGGCCTCCGAGGCTGCAGCGCGAGCGACCGCCGCGGAGTCCCGAGCCGTCGACGCAGAGCGGCAGACGGGGGCCGCAGGGCAGCGTGTGGTCGAGGCCGAGGCGAAGCTCGAGCTTGCTAAACGCCAGGCCGCCGAAGCAGAGGCGAAGCTCGAGCTTGCTAAACGCCAGGCCGCCGAAGACCAGGCGAAGCTCGAGCTTGCTAAACGCCAGGCCGCCGAAGCAGAGGCGAAGCTCGAGCTTGCTAAACGCCAGGCCGCCGAAGACCAGGCGAAGCTCGAGCGCGCGGAACGGCAGGCCGCCGAAGCCGAGCGGCGCCTGAGTGCGATCGAAACGAGCACCACTTGGCGATCTACACGTCCACTGCGCGCTGCCGGTGGGCGCTCCCCTTTCCTGGCTCTTAGTCTACGCCGTGGCATTAAGTTAGCTTGGTGGATGATCACGCTCCAGCTTCCGCGACGGTACCGGTCGTGGCGTGAGTACCGGCAGCTACGGCTACATCCCCCGTCGAAACTGCCCACCGTTCCTTCCTCCCTGCTGTCTGCCGAGCCCCCGGCCTTTCTGCCTGGCGATATTAGAATCCCGTCGTCGCACGAGCCGGTCGTCTCTGTGGTCATTTCGACCTACGGCCAAATGGGTGTCACGCTGGCTTGCCTCCAGTCCATCGCCAACCACAGCCCGCGCAATCCGATCGAGGTGATCGTGGTGGACGACGCCTACCCTGGTCCGGAGGACGTGAGCGTGCTTCGCAATGTGATTGGGATCCAGTTAATCCGCAACGACTCCAACCTGGGTTTCCTACGCAGCTGCAACCTAGCTTGCCGGGCTGCTAAGGGCCGCTACATCCATATGTTAAACAACGATACGGAACTGCAGCATGGCTCGATTGACGCTCTGGTAGAGTTATTGGACGCCCGACCAGATACAGGGATGGTGGGATCAAAGCTACTATTCCCGAATGGCCGACTGCAGGAGGCTGGTGGCATTTTATGGGACGACGCGTCGGGCTGGAATTATGGTCGTGATGACGACCCATCCCGCCCAGAATACAACTACGTCCGAGAAGTCGACTATTGCTCAGGCGCTTCGATTATGGTTCGGCGTACACTATTTGAGTCGCTGGGAGGCTTCGACGAGGACTTCGCGCCCGCTTATTATGAAGATGTTGATTTAGCCTTCCGCATCCGTGCACAAGGTATGACGGTACTATACGAGCCGCGCTCGATGATCGTCCATCACGAGGGCATGTCGCACGGGACCGACCTGAGTACGGGAGTAAAGGCGCACCAGACCACCAACCAGACGCGCATGGTGAAGCGCTGGGGCGCGACACTGGCGCGAGAAAACTATCCCAATGGACAGCACGTGCTGCGCGCACGCGATCGTGCTCGGACGCGTAAGGTAATCCTGATAATCGACCATTACACGCCGGAACCAGACCGAGATGCGGGATCGCGTAGCGTAATGGGGATCATCGAGAGTTTGGTCGATGCTGGGTGGGTGGTAAAATTCTGGCCACACAACCGCGCCTACAGCCCCGTTTACACGACCGCACTGGAGCGGTGCGGGGTCGAGGTGCTGGACCATCGCTGGCCCGGAGATCTCGACGGTTGGTTGCGCGAGAACGGTAGTGAGTTGGATCATTTGCTGGTGAACCGACCGGACACCGCGACCTACGTGTTGCCTCACATAATGCGGAACAACGACGCGGTACTTAGCTTCTATGGTGTCGATCTGCATTTTGCTCGCCTTCGGCGCCAAGCGGACCGAGAAGGTAATTCCAAGTTGCTGGAGGCAGCTGCCGCGATGGAGCGGTTGGAACGGCGGGTCTGGCGCAACTTCGATGTGGTGATCTACCCCTCCGAAGAAGAGGCCGCGGTGGTGCGGGCGATGTCTCCCCACGTTCTGGCCCGCGGCATTGTGCCCTTTTGCTTCGATACCTTCCCGGCACGCACCGTACCTCCAGAGGAGTATAATATCCTGTTCGTCGCTGGTTTCGCGCACCCGCCCAATGTCGACGCGGCGGTGTTCTTGATACACGAGGTAATACCGCGGCTGGAGCACGAGATAGGACCGGTAAAGGTTGTTTTGGCCGGATCCAACCCCACGGAGACCGTACGAGCCCTGGCCGGCCCAACCGTAGTAGTAACGGGCTACGTGACTGACGAAGAATTGGGCAAACTGTACGACCGGCACCGCGTTTCGATAGTGCCGCTGCGCTTTGGAGCAGGTGTAAAGGGCAAGGTTATTGAAGCGCTCAGTCGCGGCCTGCCGCTAGTGACCACGTCAATCGGCTCGCAGGGAATCCCCACGCTGGGGGAAGTCGTTCCCGTGTGCGACGATGTCCCCAGCCTCGTCGCTGCCTTGAAGTTGCTACTTGTTGACGATGCCGCGTGGCTGGCCCAATCGGTAGCGCAGGTGGACTTCGCGCAACGCTTCTTTTCGCGAATAGCCATGCAGAGATCCGTGCTGTCGGCACTGGAGGCCGGCGAGAGGGCCGCCGGGGGTGTGACCACTGGATCATCCTGACTAACGGGTCGTCCGTTTAGAAGCCGAATTTGCGGAGATCAAGAGAGCCGAAAGTATCCTGAGCCAAGCAAGTGCGGGTGGACGCCCCGACAGCATCGATGCCCTCTGATTCCGATTTATTCCGGCCGGGTATTCCGACGTGAAGCCGGCCACCGTTCCGATTTGAAGCCGGCCGCCATTCCGATCAATTTCCGGCTGGGTTTCTGAGAAGGTCGGCGTTTTTGTTTGGGTCAGTCCCTCGGGCATCAAGTCCCTCGTTGAAAACGAGGGGACACGGATGCCGGCCAAGAGAGAACTGACCATGCGACAGATACGACAAATGCTACGGCTTGCTCGTGACGGGGTGAGCGCCCGGGAGATCGGACGCACGCTCGGCGTGGCGCGGAGCACGATCCAGGACAATCTCAAGCGGGCGACAGTGGCCGGGCTTGCGTGGCCTTTGGCTGGCGACCTCACGGACGCCGCTCTTGAACAACGTCTGTTCGCCCATGCCGGCGCCAAGCGCGGGTTCCGCCGGCGCACCGAGCCCGATTGGGGCTCGCTCGCCTGCGAACTCAAGCGGCCTGGCGTCAATTTGATGGTGCTCTGGGAGGAGTATCGCGCGGTTCACCCAGGAGGCTATGGCTACAGTCGCTTCTGCGATCTGTTCCGGGAGTTCGAGCGGCGCCTGTCGCCTACCATGCGGCAGGACCATCCGGCCGGCGACAAGGTATTTGTCGATTACTCCGGCAAGAAAATCATGATCGTCGATCGCGCAACCGGGGCGGCGGGCAACATCTGTGACAATCGCGCCAGGCTCGAGGCTTTCCGCAGCAATCCGCGCCTTCAAATCGTCCGGCCAGCGCTTTCGACCCGCGCCAGTATACACTTCAATACGTGGCGACGGTCGTCTTATGTCGTCCGAATGGTCGTCCATTGTGAGCACCCTTGCAGAAGATGACTCTTCTTACGGTGCTCACAAGATTCCGCACAAACAATCTCAAGGGCCTCGGTGCTACGCTTACCCTGGACGCAGAAACTGGCGGACTGGATCGAGGCCCATGTCCGCATGTTCCGCTTTTTTGGCGGGGTGCCGCGGCTTGTGGTCCCCGACAATCTGAAATCCGGCGTTCACAGCGCCTCGTTCTACGACCCTGAAATCAATCGCAGCTACGGGATGATGGCGTCCCATTACGGCGTCGGCATCCTTCCGGCCCGGCCACGAAAGCCCCGGGATAAGGCAAAAGTGGAAGCCGGAGTGCGTTTTGCCCAGACCTATGTCATTCGGCCTGCAATATTGACCCCCTAAGCCGGGGGATCGGCGTCCAAAATTGACCCCCTACAGGTTGGTCTGTTGCGCTGCCTGCTTTGTA
>NZ_LMUK01000050.1:0-34230 GCF_009766005.1 Bradyrhizobium sp. S69
ATCGAACTCGGCGTCACTCCGCCATCAACTATATCAGCCCGATCGAGATGGAGCTAAAAGCAGTTTAACCCTGTCCACTTTTTTGGGGGAAGATCATGGCCGCAAGCACAGAGCTGAACACCATCCTTCGAGACGAGCGCAAGGGCGCGCTCCTCAGGATGACGGTGTTTATGTGGTGCGCCCGCAGGGACGACGTTAGCGTTGTTTCTCGCTCTCGCCTACGCCGCGATATGCCGTGACGCCGCCAATCCCGCCAGCGCGTCGGCGAGCTTGTCGCGGTCGAGCGGCTTGACCAGGAAGCCGTCCATGCCGGCTTCGAAGCAGGCGTAACGATCCTCCACCAGCGTGTTGGCCGTGAGTGCGAGGATCGGCGTCGGCCGGCCGGCCTGACCGGCCTCGCGGGCGCGGATACGCCTGGTGGCTTCGATGCCGTCGAGCTGCGGCATCTGGATGTCCATCAGGATGAGATCGTAGGGCGTGCCGGCGGATCTCGCCGCGAGCCATGATTCCAGCGCCGCCTCGCCATTGGTGGTGATGACCGCGTGATGGCCAAGCCGCGTCAGCAGCGAACGCATCAACAGCGCGTTGATCTCATTGTCCTCCGCCACCAGCACGGAAAGCCCTCGCGCTGCGGCGGCCGGTGGTGCGGCTGGCTCGGGCATATCGATCGGGGGATCGGCGGCTAGATTCGGCGCGGTCGTTTCCGGCATCGCGGTCAGCCGAACCGCCAACGAGGCCGCCCGCAACGGCTTGACCAGATAGCCGGTGAAGGCCGAGGTCAGCGTGATATCCTGGCGTGCGGCGGGGGTGAACATCAGGATTCGCTGCGTCGCGTGAACGCGCGCAGCTTCGCCGAACGCGGCAGCCTCGGTGGCTCCGAAAGCATGATCGAGCAGCACGGCGTGCCAGGAACGTTCCGGCAGCAGGGCTTCCGCCACCGCGATATCCGACACCATGCAGGTCGCGCCGCCCCAACGCTGCAGCCGCCGGGCGATCAGCGAGGCTTCGATGGTTTGCGGCGCCACCAGCAGGATGGATTGGCCGGCCAGATCCGGTGCGACGAAGGGTGTTCGGCCGCCGTCGTTGCCCTCGGGCGCGGCAGCGGCAAGCGGCACCGACACCTCGAAGGTCGAGCCGACACCCAGTTGGCTCTCCAGCGTGATGCGGCCGCCCATACGCTTGACGATGCGTTCGCTGATGCTGAGCCCCAGTCCGGTGCCGCCATAATTCCTGGCAATGCGCTCATCGGCCTGCTCGAACTCGCGGAAAATACGCAGCCTCGCTTCAGGCGCGATGCCGATGCCGGTGTCGCGCACCAGGAAGCTGATTTCGTTGGGCCAGATTCCGGGTTCGACGATCAACGCCACGCCGCCGGTCGAGGTGAACTTGATGGCGTTGCCGGCGAGATTAAGCAGCACTTGCCGTAGCCGCGCGGCATCGCCGACCACGTGCACCGGCAACCGCTCGTCGACATAGGCCGCGATCTCGAGCTGTCGCGCCTGCGCCCGCGGCGCCAGTAGTTCGGTGATGTCCTCGATCAAGCCCGTTAGCGAGAACGGACGGTGTTCGAGATCGATCTTGCCGGCTTCGATCTTGGAATAATCCAAGAGCTCCTCGATCAGCGACATCAGCGCGTCGCCGGAGGTTTTAACAGCCTTGGCATAGGTCATCTGCTCGGGCGTCAGCGGCGTATCCAGCAGCAATCCGCTCATGCCGATGATGCCGTTGAGCGGGGTGCGGATTTCATGCGAGGCCATCGCGAGGAAGCGCGATTTGGCGCGGTTGGCCGCGTCCGCATGGTCGCGGGCTTCGCCGAGCGCGCGTTCGGTTTCGGTGCGGTCGGTGACGTCGCGGCCGACGCTTTGCATCTCCGCCGGCTGGCCGGCGTCGGAGCGAACAAGGCCCTCGCGCCATGCGATCCATCGCGGTCCCAAGGGACCCGCAATCTTCTGGTCATGAACCCGCGTGCCGTTGGTCTCGATCGCGGCGTCGCCTTGCTCGAGCACTGTGGGGAGGAAACGGCTGCCGATCAGGATATCGCGCGGACGATCGGCCAGTTCGCAATAGGCGTCGTTGGCGAAGGTGATGCGGCCCTCGGTATCGCGCAACACGATCAGGTCGCCTTGCGATTCGAACAGGCTGCGGGCGCGCTCCTCGGCCTCCTTCAATTCCCAATTGCGGTCGACCAGCGTTTCATTATGCAATGCGAGTTTGCGGAGTCTGCGGTGCACCCAGCGCAGCCGCATGCTCAAGGCGGCGAGCCCGACGCAGGCGATCGCGAACAGGAAGCTGGCGCCGAGGGCAAAAGCGTTGGGGTCGTAGCCGGAATGTTCGGACCGGCTTCCTTCGATAAAGCCATAGGCGCCGCCGAAGGCGGCCGAAAACATCGTGAACAGGCGGACCGCGCTGACAAGCCACGGGTGGCGCCGCGTGAAGCGGCGGATCCGTACCCTGATCCGGAAACTCTTCCCCATCCCCTTGATATCCTGTGCTGGCGTCCGGCGTCGCCGCGATCGCTTGGCGCGGCCGACGTCTGAAACCACGGCTAGCGGATGTCGCGTAGCGAAGCCGACGATGGGGCGGCGACCTTGCAAAGTGCTTGAAGGCAGGCGTCCTCACGCGGCGCGATGAGAACATGGCTAATGAAGTGTTAATGCAGGTTTGAACTACAGCGACGCTGCGGCCAGATGAGGGTGTCCGCCGCTGGCGCCGACGATCAGGGCGGCTGCCTCGCGGTCGGTGAAGGTCCGCGACTTGACGAAAACCCGGTAATCGGCCGGACCGTCATGCGAGAGATAGATCACGGGCGCGGTTGCCGAGGGTGTGCCGGAGATCGCCACGAACTGGGTCGCCGCGTTCATGTCGCAGCCGTTGTCCTCTTCGCTGTCGACGTCATCGACCACGGCGAAATCGGCCGCCTCGGCGCTGTCGGCGATCTGGACCCGCACGGTGGCTGCGGCCGGATCGTCGGTGAAGCTGACGTGAAGGTCGGCATGCCAGGGCATCGAAGCGATCTGTAGCGACTGGTCGCCGACGGCGATGCAGGGCCGCGGACCCGGCACCAGCTCGATGCGGGCGAGGATGGCTGCCACCATCAATGGAACAACCGAGACCAGGATCTTGAAACGCAACATGATGGGCCACTCACTCGACCAGCGCCCGCAATACACAGGGCCTTATGGTTTGCAGAGTGTAAACAAAACTCGTTACCGATGAGTTGATGGAGCAAAGCGTTTTCGCGCGTGAAGAAAACGCGTCAAGAGAAAGAGCGCACACTGAATCAGGTGTGGTATCAGGCGGCGCTTCGCATATCCTCGGCGAGCGCGCGGTAGGACAAGGCTTCCGCCAGATGCAGCCGGCCGATCTTGTCCGCGCCATCGAGGTCCGCCAGCGTGCGGGCGACGCGCAGCACGCGATGATAGCCGCGTGCCGACAGCCGCATGGTCTCGGCGGCGTCGCGCAACAATTTTGTTCCCTGCGGATCGAGCTTGGCGATCTCTTCCAGCAACGCGGACGGCGCCTCGGCGTTGGTGCGGACATGTTTGAGACCCGCGGCTTTGTAACGCGCAAGCTGGATGTCGCGCGCCGCGGCGACTCTCGCGGCGACTTCGGCCGAGCCCTCCGCCGCCGGTGGCAGGATCAGATCGCTCGCGCTCACTGCCGGCACTTCGATGCGCAGATCGATGCGGTCCATCAGCGGGCCGGAGATGCGCGATTGGTAATCGCCGGTGCAGCGCTCGATCCGTCCGCGCTTGCAGGCATAACCGGGCTCGAAGGCATGGCCGCAGCGGCAGGGGTTCATCGCCGCGACCAGCATGAAGCGCGCCGGATAGGTCACGCGATGATTGGCGCGCGACACCGAGACCTCGCCGTTCTCCAGCGGCTGGCGCAGCGAATCCAGCACGCGCGGATCGAATTCCGGCAATTCGTCGAGAAACAGCACGCCCTGATGCGCCAGCGAAATCTCGCCGGGCTTGGCGCGGATGCCGCCGCCGGTCAGCGCCGCCATGCCGGCCGAATGATGCGGCGATCGAAACGGCCGCTTGGCGGTCAGCGCGCCGTCGCGAATCTCGCCCGCGACGGAGGCGATCATCGACACTTCGAGCAATTCCGACGGCGACAGCGGCGGCAGGATCGAGGGCAGCCGCGCCGCGAGCATCGACTTGCCGGCGCCCGGCGAGCCGATCATCAAGAGATGATGCCCGCCGGCCGCCGCGATCTCCAGCGCCCGCTTGGCGCTTTCCTGGCCCTTGATGTCGCGCAGGTCCAGCAATTCGGCCTCGCGTTCGCGGACCCGCGGCTGCGGGCGCGACAGCACCTGCGTGCCTTTGAAATGGTTGGCGATCTGGATCAGCGAGCTCGCGGCGATGATCTGGATATCCGGGCTTGCCCAGGCCGCCTCCGCGCCGCAGGCCGCCGGACAGATCAGGCCCTCGTCGCGCGAATTGGCGCCGATCGCCGCCGGCAATGCGCCCGCCACCGGCGCAATCGATCCATCGAGGCCCAATTCGCCGAGTACCGTAAAGCCGTTGAGCGCATCCGGAGGGATAGCACCGATCGCGGCCATCAGGCCGAGCGCGATCGGCAGATCGTAATGGCTGCCTTCCTTGGGCAGATCGGCCGGCGCGAGGTTGACCGTGATTCGGCGTGCGGGCAGCGCCAGCCCCGAGGCGATCAACGCCGAGCGCACCCGCTCGCGGGCTTCGGAGACGGCCTTGTCCGGCAGTCCGACAATGGCAAACGCGGGCAGTCCAGGTGCGACCTGCACCTGCACGTCAACGGCGCGGGCCTCGATGCCCTCAAACGCCACGGTGGAAACCCGCTGGACCATGCTGCCCCAAGTTGCTCGTCTTGCCTCAATCAAGGGTAGCGGAAAGCGCGAAAAGGCGCAAGAACATTACGGGAACACGCGGCGCGATGGCGTGGACGACAAATAATGGACGGCAAATGGAAGCGTCCGGGGGCAGCCTAACGGCCACCCCCGGATCTTGCCTGCTCTCAGAGCAGCATCTTCATCGGCTCGGGATAATAATGGAATCCGTCGCCGGCCTTGGCCACATGGCCGTAACCCGGCCAGGCGAAGTGATAGGACATCACGGGGGTCTTGTTGGCCGCGAGCATGGTCAGCATCTTGACGCGCGACTGGGCTGCCTGCTTCGGATCGGTGTCGTAGGAAAATTCCATCAGCGGCTTTTCGAGCAGCAGCACCGCGTGATGGGTGAGATCGCCGAGGAAGGCAAAGGATTTGTCGCCCGACGTCACTATGAACATGTGGTGGCCCACGGTATGGCCGGGCGCCGCCATCGCCTGGATTCCGGGCAGGAATTCCTGGCCGTCCTTGAAGAACACCAGCCGGTCGCGCACCGGCAGCAGGTTCTTGCGGGCGTGAACCACGAAGTCTTTCAGCGGGCCGCCCAGCTTGCCCTCATCGGTCCAGAAGTCGAAATCGCTTTGCGCGATATAGTACTGCGCATTCGGGAACAGCACCTTGCCGCTGGCGTCGACGATGCCGCCGATATGGTCGATATGGGCGTGCGACAGCACCACCGCATCGATGTCTTCCGGCTTGATGCCGGCCTCCGCCATGCTCTTCTGCGAGCGGCCGGTGGTCGGCCCGAACAATTGCGACGTGCCCATCCCGGTGTCGAACAGCACGAGCTTGTCGCCGGTATTGACGATCGGTGAGTTCTGCTCGAGCACGACATTGTCGGGCGACAGGAAATTGTCGCTCAGCATCTTGCGGACTTCTTCATCCGGGATGCCGACAAACGTGCCCTTCGGAGGGCCGAGCGGCAACGGCCCGTCGGACACCACCGTCACTTCGGCGGTACCGAGATTGAAACGATGGAAATAGGGCGACTGGGTGCCAAGTTTCGGAGCCTTCGCCAACGCGGTGCTTCCGAGCATCGTTGTGGCACCAAGGCCGGTTGCCAGACCGGCGCCGAGGGCAAGCAGGGACCGTCGCGAAACATCGTGTGTCATGCGTCTTCCTCCACTGTTTTGTAAATTTTTGCGTTTTTTTGCGCCCGACGGATTTGGGCACTGGATCGGCGGGCACGCTCAGGCTGCGCCCGCTTTCAAGCGCTGACAAGAAGATTCAGGCGATCGCGGAGGCGGCAGTAGGCCGCACGATCGAACAAAGAAGATTATTTTCCGCGGCGTTTAGTCTCGCCGGATCTCCCGGCCCTCGGCCGAAGCCGGCACGGTAAAAGGAAATCAAAGACAACCGCTAGATTGCGACGGGTTCCGCTAGGGGTATTCCAACGATCCTGCTGTAGACCGGATGCGGTGGCTGATGCGCCATTTTCGAGCGGGACAAGGGATCGACATGCTGGTGAATCGACGTACAAGCGAACGTCAGGAATGCAGGAGAGCTGCCAAAATCCAGTTCGGGACCAGTTCATTGCCGCGCGATTGCACCATCACGGACGTATCGAGAGGCGGCCTGAAGGTGGTCGCGGAATATCCCGAAATTCCTTCCATCTTCACCATCACGTTGTCGACGGGAGAACTGCGTCAATGCCGGCTGGCATGGCGGATCGGTTGCGAGTTCGGCGCCGAATTCATCGACTAGAACCCTTGCGTCCGATTGGCCCGGCTGGTCCGTGATCGTGGCCGAAGCGCCCGGTTCCGCTTAACCGGAAGTTAGGGTTACTGTGAGCATTTCGAGCCTGTCGCTGACCACAGGCCCAAGTAAATGCGTCGACAGTTGCTTGAACAATATCGCTTCGCGAAACTCTTTGGGCCCACCGCGCTGTCTGCGATCCTGGTGTTCGGGCTTTGCAGCTGCCAGACGGCGGGCATGTCGGACTCGGATGTCACGGGGTCGCTGGGCGACAAACCCGCGGCAAGTGCTGCCGACGCCCGGCATGAGCGCGAGGCCTACGGCGATCGCTTTCGCGCCAATCCAAAGGACGCCGAAGCTGCATTGCAATACGGCAAGGCGCTGAGGGCCGGCGGACAGCGGGCCCAGGCGGTCGCCGTGCTGCAAGAGGCGACGATGGCCAACCCCAGTAACAGGGCGCTGCTCGCCGGTTACGGCCGGGCGCTGGCGGACAATGGCGATTTCCAGGAAGCGTTCGACGTCCTCAGCCGCGCCCATTCCCCGGATAATCCCGATTGGCGCATCCTGTCGGCTCAGGGCACGGCACTCGATCAACTCGGCCGCTATGACGAAGCCCGTCAGTATTACGCCAGCGCGCTGAAAATCGCGCCCGACGAACCGTCGGTGCTGTCCAACCTCGGTCTTTCCTACGTTCTTTCCAAAGACCTGCCCAAGGCCGAGGAGACCTTGCGCCGCGCCAACAGCCACGCCGACGCGGATCCGCGCGTGCGGCAGAACCTGGCGCTGGTGGTCGGCCTGCAGGGCCGCCTTGCCGAAGCCGACACCATCCTGAAAGCCGGTCGGCCGCCCGAGGAGGCGGCAGCCAATAGTGCTTATCTGAGGCGATTGCTGTCGCGGAAGCAGAATGCGCGTGGTGACGCCGATAAGGTGGCGACCGCCGGGCACGCTGACTGAGCCTTGCGGCAGGCGCTTACGCGACGCCCTGCTTTGCCCGCAATCTGTTGATGATCGGCGATAGCAACGAACGCTGCGGCTTCTTGACGTCGCTGCGGCCCGTCAGCCGTCGCGCGATCTGCAGAAACATCTTGGCGAGGCGATGATTGGCGGAGATTTCGGCGATCATCTGGCCGTTGTTGGCGGCCATGCCGAACATTCGCGAATCGAACGGGATCGAAGCGATCGGCTGGGTCTCGACGGTCTTGACGAATCCGCTCGCAGCAATCTCCGGCCGCCTCGGCATGCCGACCTGATTGAGACAATACAGCGGCATGCGGTCGTTGGGTCGCTGCGCTTTCAGCAGGTTCAACATGTTCTTGGTATTGCGCAGATTGGCGAGGTCCGGCTCGGCCACGACCAGGATGTCGTCGGCGCCGATCAATGCCCGCCTTGTCCATCCCGACCATTGGTGCGGAACGTCCAGCACGATGCAGGGCGTCGTCATGCGCAACGTATCGAAGATCGAATCGAACGCCTCGGTGCCGAAATCGTAAACCCGTTCGAGCGATGCCGGCGCCGCGAGTAGGCTGAGGCGGTCGGTGCGTTTCGCGAGCAGGCGGTCGATCACCGCGGTATCGAGCCGGTCGGCCGAGAACACCGCATTGGCGATGCCCTGCAACGGGTCCTGATTGTAGTTGAGGCCGGCGGTGCCGAAGGCGAGGTCGAGATCGATGACCACGGAATCCAGCGCGAGGTCCCGCGCGATCGCCCAGGCCACATTATGCGCGACGGTCGATGCGCCGACGCCGCCTTTGGCGCCGACGACGGCGATGATGCGGCCGGCGGTTACCGCCTCCGATGCCGAGAACAGGCTGCAGATCGAACGCACCACGTCGAGAGTCTCGACCGGCCCAACGACGTAGTCGTTGACGCCGCGACGCACCAACTCGCGATAGGGTACGCTATCGTTGACATGGCCGATCACGACGACGCGGGTTCCGGCATCGCACACGGTGGCGAGTTCATCGAGGTTGGCCAGAATGTCGCCGTTGCCCTCGGTTTCCAGGATGATCACGTTCGGCGTGGGCACCGTGTGGTAGGTCTCGATGGCAGCCGCCATGCCGCCCATTTGAACCGAGAGATGGGCCTTGGCCAGGCGACGGTCTTCGCCCGCCGCGCGCGCCGCGGTGGCGGTTCGTTCGGTTTCGCAAAACGCCTGCACCGACACCCTTGGTGCGGGAGCGATGTAATCGTCCGCGCTGCGGGTGCCGTCCGGCTCTTCCTTGGAATTCTGACTGGCGTGACTGATCATTTGCCTGCGTCGCTGAGTTTGGCCTTCTCGCTATCGGGATAAGTGGTCGCGGTCGCGGTACCCTTGCGATATTTTTCGAAAGCCTCGGTGCGATGCGCGGTGTAGGTCGCGCTTTCGGTCCGCGGCTGGACGAGATCCGACGGGTTGTCGACCATTGCCGCCATGTTGCGTTGATAGGCGCAACCGAAATTGTAGTATTCCTTGTTCTCGGTATAGCCGGGGTTTGAGATCGACGGCCCGAGATCCGCGGGCCACACGCCGCAGGGCCCGGCGGTCGCCGAGATCTTCGAATAATTCAGCCGGATCGTTGCCAGGAGGCGCGGGTCGTCCGGGTGATAGCGATGCACCGTGATGCCATGCGAGGGCACACCGACCGCCGTCAGCAGCGATCGAATTTCGCGAAGCGTATCCGCGGCCGACGCCGCGTTCGGCGTATCGACCGGCACATCGGCGACGATCCCGCCGGTGCCTTCGCGGCGCCAGGTCTGGGCCAGCCCGATCACGTCGGCGCGTTGCGATGCCGACAGGCCGCCGCGCGCATGGCCGACGAAGATCACGACCGACTGCTCCGCTTCCTGAAGCGCGATCGGATGGCGTTGACGGTAGTCGTCGGGAACGCTCGCGGTCACGACTTCTCCGCCGGTATTGGTGCACGCCCCCAGTGCGACGGAAAGGCCAACCAGCGCGCCCAGCAGGCACAGCGCCCGATAGCGATCAATCGGTGTTCTCGTGGTCATCGTTTTCGTCCTCGTCCCGTGTCGGCCGGGCCATTCCGTCTCAGTCGGTGATAAAGCCAAAATTCCACTGGGAGCCCGCGACCTGTTCGGGACGGCCGGAAACGCCATAAATTCGATTGATGCGGGCCAGCAACGCCGATTGGGCATCGGAGGCGGGCGCAAACCCGTCATCCGGGCGCGACAATTCTTTCTGGGCAACCGCCCGAACCACATAGGGCGTCACCAGAACCATCAGTTCGGTCTGGTTGTTGACGAAGTCCTGGCTTCTGAAGAGCTGTCCAAGGATCGGCAATTGGTCTGCGCCGGGCATTCCGTTGACGGCCTGCTTGGTTTGCTCCTGGATCAGGCCGGCCATCGCCATCGAGCCGCCCGACGGGAGCTCCAGCGTGGTTTCGGCGCGGCGGGTCTTGATCGAAGGGATCGTGACGCCGTTGAGATTGACGGAATTGTCTTGCGAGATTTCGGATACTTCGGTCATCACCCGCAGGCTGATCTTGCCCTCATCGAGCACGACCGGCGTAAAGTTGAGCGAGATGCCGAACTTCTTGTAGGCGACCGAAAGCTGGCATTGCTGCGCGGTGCTGGTCGTTGTCGTCGGCTGGCAGGTGTAGCCCGCGGGAACCGGAAATTCGCCGCCGGCGATAAAGGTCGCGGACTCACCCGAGATCGCCGTGAGGTTCGGTTCGGCCAGCGTTCGTACCACGCCGGCACTTTCCATCGCTCGCAAGGTGGCCTGGACCGACGGGTTGGAGCCGAACGCGCCGGTCACCGCGTTGCCGGCCACCAGCGGCGTATTGTTCGCGGTGAACGGGTTCGAATTGTTGAAGGTGACGACCGAGTTGCCGTAATTCAGTTTGGCGCTGAGATCGATGCCCATCTGCTTGATGATCGAACGCGAGACTTCGGCGACGGTGACTTTCAACATCACCTGGTCACGGCTGCGGACGGCGATGTTGTTGACGACCTTGTCGGCGTCCCCGACCAGCCGCTTGGCAAGATCGCCCGCCTGTTGCGCTTCGAGCGGACTAGACACTGAACCGGTCATCACCACGCCGTCGCCGAGGCCTTCGATCCTGATCTCGGCGTTCGGCACCGTCTGCTTCAAGGCGGCGCGGATGCCGTTGAGATCGCGCGTGACGGCGATGTCATAGGCGGCGATCTGCTGGCCGTCGGAATCGAAGAACACGATGTTGGTCTGGCCAACCTCCGCGCCGATCACATAGGCGCGCTGCGACGAATGGACGACGGCGTTCGCGACCTTGGGATTGGCGACCAGCACGTCCTTGACGTCGCGCGGCAAATCGAGAACCACGGATTTGCCGATGCCGAGCGAAAGAAAGCGTGTCTTCTGCGAGCTACCGGTGGTGATCTCCGCGGCGCCGGAACGGCTCGGCGTAACGGGCAGCAGGGCGAGGCTCAGCGTCAGCACAGCGACGGTCGGGAACGACACGAGACGGACCACAAAGGCCGGCATCCTCCGCTGATTTTCCCTGCAGTTCATGTCGGTCGTCCTCTTGGTCACTTCTGTGTCTTGGTTATTTCTGTGTTGTCGTCGGCGACGAGACGCCGTAGCGGATCACGTTGATGGTGTCGCCGCGCTTTGCGGTCTGCTCGTCGGCCTTGCTTGCGACGGCGTTGATGTCGGCGATGCTGCGCAACGCCAGCGACAGCGAGCCGCTCTGGCGCGCGCGGGCGAGCGTCTCGGTCTGCTCGGGCTTTAATTCGAGCGTCACCGTCCTGCCGACCACGGCGTTCTGTCCGTCTTTTTCCTTCGGCGCCTGGTCGATCGCGAGAACGCGAATGTTAGTCAGGATGATTTCCGAGTTGACGATGTCGGTCATGCCGGCGCGACTGTCCGGATTCTTCTCATGCTTCGAAAGAATGACGTCGACCCGGTCGTTGGGCAGGATAAAGCCGCCGGCCGCGGTCTCCGGCGTGATTTCGGTGGAGATGGCGCGCATGCCGGTCGGCAGGATCGCCGCCATGAAGCCCGACCCGTCGGCCCTCACCAGCTTCAGCTCGCGGATCGGCTCGCCGGCGATGAAGGGAGCGCGCGCGATCGAGCCGGCGATCTGGGTCGTTGCCTCGGGCCGTTCGTTGCGGCGGATGAAGCTGTTGCTGGCGGTCGCCGCCGGCCAGGTCTGCCATTGCAGATCCTCCGGCTTGACCGATTGGCCGAGGCCGATGTCGGATTTCGCGACGAGAACGTCCACGGTCGGCAGTTGCACAGCCTGTTGGGCCGGTGCGGACCTGTTGTCGGGCCCGACGCCGCTTGCCAGATACGCCGCGATGGCGCCGGCGCCGAGCGCGATGATCAGGACGATGATGCGCGCGGTATACATACGCTTTACGATCTACTCTTACGCCAGAAGCCTGAGCTGCTTGGTGACAGCTTCAGCCCTATCCCTCCTTATGACTAAGCAGCAAAAGTATAAGCGAGCTTGAGGAGCGCGGCGTTTTAGTAAAGCTATGCAGGGATTTATCGGCATGGTGAACGGAGCGTTATCGTTCGAAAACAAATCCGCGGTTCTTAAATCGAGCCCGGCGCTGGTTGGCCGCGTACCGGCAGCGCGTTGCAGCGGGTGTGACGATACGGGCATGCATATAGAAGTCGCGCAGCGCGCCGGGATCGACGGCAATGCCGATATCTTCGGGACGTCGCTTCGCGAAGCGAGTTGGACTTATGCTTTTGCGCGCTTCGCCTCGATGGTGTCCCAGATCTTGGCGGCGACATCCGGACCGCCGAGCCGGGCGATGGCGCGGATGCCGGTCGGCGAGGTCACGTTGATCTCGGTGAGGTTGCCGTCGATCACGTCGATGCCGACGAACAACAGGCCGCGCTCGCGCAAATGCGGGGCCAGCGTGGCGCAGATCTCGCGCTCGCGCGCCGACAGCTCGGTAGCCTGCGCGGCGCCGCCGCGCACCATGTTGGAACGCAGGTCGTCCGGCGCCGGCACGCGATTGACCGCGCCGGCGAATTCGCCGTCGACCAGGATAATGCGCTTGTCGCCGTGCTTGACCTCGGGGAGGAAGCGCTGGATCACCCAGGGCTCCCTGAACGTCACCGAAAACATATCGAACAGCGAGCCGAAATTCATGTCCTGCGGCATCACCCGAAACACCGCGGCGCCGCCATGGCCGTGCAGCGGCTTCATCACCACCGCACCGTGCTCGTCTCGAAACGCGTTGATCTCGTCGAGGTCGCGCGAGATCAATGTCGGCGGCATCAGATGCGGAAAGTCCATCACGAAGATCTTTTCCGGCGCGTTGCGCACGCTGGCCGGGTCGTTCACCACCAGCGTCTTGGGGTGCAGGCGTTCGAGCAAATGCGTCGAGGTGATGTAGGCGAGATCGAATGGCGGATCCTGCCGCAGCAGGATCACGTCGAATGCCGCGAGCGGCTCGCGCTTCGGTTCGCCCAGGGTAAAATGATCGCCGGCCTCGTCGCGCACGGTCAGTACCTGAACCGGTGCCACTACCTCTTCGCCGCGCAGCGACAGCTTGTCCGGGGTGTAGTAAGACAATGCATGGCCGCGCTTCTGCGCCTCCAGCAGCAGCGCGAAGGTTGAATCGCCGCGAATATTGATACGCGCGATGGGGTCCATCTGGACGGCGACATTCAGTTTCATGGGTTGGTCCGCGGGGTTGGTGGGTCTTCAGGTGCTGGCGTCGAATGCTGCTAACAGATGGCGCGGCAGACGTCGCGGCGCAATCAGCATGGCATCGAAACGCAGCTCGAATTCGGCATGTTCGGGATGCGCCATCAGCCAGGCTTGGGCGGCATCGATGATCCGCCGCTGCTGGCGTTGCGTCACCGCATAGGCGGCGTCATCGAGCGTGGCGCGGGCCTTGACCTCGACGAACGCGACGACGTTACGGCGCCGCGCCACCAGGTCGATCTCGCCATAGGGGGTTCGAAAACGTTTGGCGAGGATGCGATAGCCCTTGGCCATCAGGAAAGCGGCGGCGCGGGCTTCGGCGGACAGCCCGGTGCGAAACGCCGCCACGCGCTCCGGCGCCGCTGTCTTCGCGGCCGCTGGCTTGGCCCCACCGATGTCCTCAGCCTTTGTCATCGTCACCGTTATCTTGGCCGACTTGGCGATCTTCGCTATCTTGGTCTTCCGCATCGCGCCGCTTGGACAGCTCCAGCGCGCGGGCATAGATCTCGCGGCGGGGCCGTCCCGACAATTCGACCGCGTGCGCCACCGCGTCCTTGAGGCTGTCGCGTTCGAGTGAGGTGAGCAACAGCTGGTCGAGCTGATCGGCGGCCATGACCGCGGTGCCCGCCGGCGGGCCGATCACCAGCACGAATTCGCCGCGCGTCTCCAGCGTATCGGCCGATCGCGCCAGGTGCGACACCGGTCCGCGCTTGATGTCCTCGTGCAGTTTTGTCATCTCGCGGCAGATCGCGGCGTCACGGTCGCCCAGGATGGCCGCCAGATCGGCCAGCGTGTCCTGCACGCGGCTGCCGGATTCGAACATCACCAGCGTGGCGTCGATCCGCGCCAGTTCGGTCAGCCGGGTCCGGCGCGCGGTCTGCTTGTGGGGCAGAAAGCCCTCGAAGAAAAACCGGTCGGTCGGCAGCGCCGCCACCGACAGCGCCGCCAGCACCGAGGATGGCCCCGGCAGCGCGATCACGGCATGACCGGCGGCACAGACCTCGCGGACCAGCTTGAAGCCCGGATCGGAAATCAGCGGAGTCCCGGCATCGGAAACCAGCGCGATCGAAGCGCCCTGCGCCAGCCGTTGCAGGATCTTGGGCCGCGCCAGCGTGGCGTTGTGTTCGTGATAGGACGTCAGTTGCGCGGTGATCCCGTAGCGCTCGGTCAGCCGCCGCGTCATGCGGGTATCTTCGCAGGCGATCATGTCGACCGCGGCCAGGGTTTCCAGCGCCCGTAGCGTGATGTCGCCGAGATTGCCGATCGGGGTCGCCACCAGATGAAGCCCGGGTGCTGCTTTCGGCGCAGTCAGGAGATGGGGACCGATGGCAAAGGTCCTGCCGGCAGAACCCTCGGCGTCTTCCGATCCCACAATGGAGGTAGCTTTTGCGCGCATCATACCAATCTATAGCGTTTTCGAGCGAAGTGGGCACCGGTTCGCGTGAAGAAAACGCGTCAAAACAAAAGACTAGAGCCCCGTTCCGATTCTATCGGAACGGAATAGGCTCTAGAGGGGACGCGGCACTTGCGCCACAGCGGGGTGGAGCCGTTGTTGAAGGGACGGTTTCCTGCAACCGGCGTCAGGTCGCAGGGTCATAATCCTTTTGTTTTGGTTAACTATTCGCCGACAATATGCCTGAATCCACCCGCCTTGATCGTCGACAGGGTGACGTTCTGGCCGGTTTCGGTCGGTCAAGAGAAGAGAAGTGATGGTGGGTCCGCTCAATACCAAGCCTCCGGCCGGGGAAGTCCGGTCGTCGGGGGCTCAGCCTGCCGGGGCAACCCGGCGGTCGGCGGTCGGTTTGATCCTCGGCGCGCCCTTGCTGGGGGCCTGCGCCGGCGTGCAGCAGAGCCTTAGCCAGTTTTCCAGCCCGTTCAGTTCGTCGCAGCCCGGCCCGGCGCCGGGTCCCGCCGGACCGCCGCAGCAGTCGGAGGCGGTCGGGAACGGACAGGTCAAGGTCGGACTGCTGCTGCCGCTATCGGCGTCCGGCAATGCCGCGGTCGCGGCGCAATCGATGAAGAATGCCGCGGAAATGGCGCTGGCGGAGTTCCAGAATCCCAACATCCAGCTCCTGATCAAGGACGACGGCGGCAACGCGCAGGGCGCGCAGCAGGGCACCCAACAGGCGCTCGCCGAAGGCGCCGAGATCATCCTGGGCCCGCTCTTTGCGCTCTCGGTGCCGGCGACGGCGCAATTGGCGCGCACCCGCAACGTTCCGGTGATCGCGTTCTCGACCGATTCGAGCATCGCCGGCCGCGGCGTCTATCTCCTGAGCTTCCTGCCGGAAACCGACGTCAACCGGATCGTCGAATATTCAGCCGGCATCGGCAAGCGATCCTTTGCCGCGCTGTTGCCCGAAAACGCCTATGGCAATGTGGTGGAAGCCGCCTTCAAGCAGGCCGTCGGCCGCAAGGGCGGGCGCATCGTGGCGTTTGAAAAATACGGCGCCGATCGCGCCGGCCCGGCGCGCACCGTCGCTCAGGCGCTGGGGTCGGCCGACGCGCTGTTCATCGCCGATGACGGCGATTCGGTGGTGGCGACGGCCGACGCGCTGACCGCGGCGGGCGCCAATTTGCGAAACATCCAGTTGCTCGGCACTGGCCTGTGGGACAATCCGCGGGTGTTTGCCAGCCCGGCCTTGCAAGGCGGCCTTTATGCCGCGCCGGATCCGGCCGGCTTCCGCAGTTTTTCGGCGCGCTATCGCGCCAAATACGGCTCCGATCCGGTTCGCACCGCGACCCTGGCCTATGACGCGGTGGCGCTGGTCGCCGCTCTGGCGCGAACCCAGGGGCAGCAGCGTTTTTCGCCTGACGTCCTGACCAATCCATCCGGCTTTGCCGGCATCGATGGCCTGTTCCGGTTTCGCGCCGACGGCACCAACGAACGCGGCCTCGCGGTCATGCGCGTGGGGTCAGGCGGCGGCGTGCCGGTCGCGGGATCGCCGAAGAGTTTTGGGGCTTAATGGTTCTGGGGCGTAATTACGCCGCCAGATCCGCCACCACGGCATCCAGTACCGGGAAACCGGCCTGGGTTACCCGCAACCGTCCGTCGTCATCGACCATGATGGCGCCTTCCTCGCGCAAGAGCGCGATGCGCTTGGGATCGAGCATCCGGCCCGACAGCGCCGTATAGCGTTTGGGATCGATGCCTTCGGCGAGCCGCAGCCCCATCAGCAAAAACTCGTCGGCGCGCTCTTCGCTGTTGAGCAGATCGTCGGTGACGACGCCATGGCCGTTGGCCTCGACGCGCATCAGCCAGGCCTCGGGCCGCTTTTCGGTGGCGATCGCATGCCTTGCGCCATCGATGTCGAGCCGGCCATGCGCGCCGGGTCCGACGCCGGCATATTCCTCGCCGCGCCAATAGATCAGATTATGCCGGCATTCGGCGCCTGGCCGGGCGTGATTGGAAATCTCGTAGGACGGCAGGCCCTGCGCGGCGCAGACTTCCTGCGTCACATCATACAGCGCCCGCGCGACGGCCTCATCGGGCGTTTTCAACTTGCCCGCTTGATGCAGGCCGAAGAACGGCGTGCCCTCTTCGATGGTGAGCTGATAGAGCGACAGATGCTCGGCGGCTTCCGATATCGCGAGCTTCAATTCATCGGCCCACATCGCCGGCGTCTGATCGGGGCGGGCGTAAATCAGATCGAACGAGTACCGATCGAACGCAGCGCGCGCGATCGCGACCGCATCGAGCGCTTCCCGCGCGGTATGCAGCCGTCCCAGCGCCTTCAGCGAGGCATCGTCCAGCGCCTGCACGCCGAGCGAGACCCGGTTGACGCCGGCCGTGCGATAGCCGCGAAAGCGCGTCGCCTCGACGCTGGTGGGGTTGGCCTCGAGGGTTACTTCGGCATCAGCAGCCACGCGCCAATGCTTGCCGATCGCATCCAGGATCGCGCCGACGGTTTGCGGCTGCATCAGCGAGGGCGTGCCGCCACCGAGGAAAATCGAAGATACCTCGCGGCCCGGCGCGCGCGCCGCCGTGGTTTCGATCTCGCGCGCGAAGGCGCGGACAAAACGCTCCTCATCGACAGGGGCATGACGGACATGGCTGTTGAAATCGCAATACGGACATTTCGACAGGCAAAACGGCCAGTGCACGTAAACGCCGAAAGCCTTTTGCTCAGCGCGGCTCAAGGCAAATCTCCGCCAGTTTGACGAAGGCACGGGCGCGGTGCGACAGCCCGAGGCCGAGCGGCGGCAGGCCATGCTTTTCGATGCTGGTCATTTCGCCGAAGGTCCGCGTATGCCCGTCGGGCAGGAACGCCGGATCGTAGCCGAAGCCGGCGCTGCCGCGCGGCGGCCACACCAGCGTGCCGTCGGCGCGCGCTTCGACCTCTTCGACATGATCGTCAGGCCAGGCCACGCACAGCGCGGAAACGAAATGCGCTTTGCGCTGGTCGGGCGCGGTGGCGCCGCGCTCCTGCAACAGCCGTTCGATACGCGCCATCGCGGCGCCAAAATCCTTGGAGGGACCAGCCCAGCGCGCGGAGTAAATTCCGGGCGCGCCGTCCAGCGCGTCGACCACGAGACCGGAATCATCGGCGAAGGCTGGGAGCTTCGCTGCCTGCGCCGCCGCGACCGCCTTGATCCGGGCATTGGCTTGAAAGGTCTTGCCGGTCTCGTCCGGTTCGCCCAAGCCAAGTTCGCCGGCCGACACCGCCTCGATGCCATAGGGCGCCAGCAGCTCGCGCATCTCGGCGAGCTTGCCGGGATTATGGGTCGCGATCACGATCTGGCCAGTGATTCGGCGGTGCATGTGCCCGTTATAGCGCTTTCGAAATCACGCCACGGCCATTTTTTGCAAATCCACCAGCCGCGCCACGCCTTTGCGCGCCAGCGCCATCAGCGCCAGGAACTCATCCTGCGAAAACGGGGTCTTTTCCGCGGTGCCCTGGACCTCGATGATCCGGCCATCCCCGGTCATGACGAAATTGGCGTCGGTGTCGGCCTCGGAATCCTCGGCGTAATCGAGATCGAGCACCGGCGTACCGCCATAGATGCCGCAGGAGATCGCCGCCACATTGTCGCGCAGCACGTTGTTACCCTTGAGCATGTTGCGGGTCTTCATCCAGCCGATGCAGTCGGCCAAGGCGACCCAGGCGCCGGTGATCGAGGCCGTTCGGGTGCCGCCATCGGCCTGAATCACGTCGCAATCGACCGTGATCTGGCGCTCGCCGAGGGCCACCAGATCAACGGTGGCGCGCAGCGAGCGGC
The DNA here is from genome assembly GCF_009766005.1 of Bradyrhizobium sp. S69. Classification (GTDB taxonomy): domain Bacteria; phylum Pseudomonadota; class Alphaproteobacteria; order Rhizobiales; family Xanthobacteraceae; genus Bradyrhizobium. The sequence continues at coordinate 18,427 of NZ_LMUK01000050.1, forward strand.
CGATCAGGCGCTGGATTTCGACGGTGCGGCCATTTTGCTTGCCGGCGGAGGCCTCGCGGCGGGTACGCTCCAAGGTCGCCCGCGGCAGCATGCCATATTCCGCCGTGACCCAGCCCCGGCCCTGGCCCTTGAGCCAGGGCGGCAGCCGCTCTTCCAGCGTGGCCGTCACCAGGACGTGGGTATCGCCGAATTTGACCATGCAGGAGCCTTCGGCGTACTTCACGACCCCGCGTTCGAGCGACACGGCGCGCAGTTCATCTGGCGCACGGCGGCTTGGCCGCATGGGAAATCCTCCAGCAGTTACGAAAATTCGCGAAAAACCAGCGTTCGCGGTGCTTGTAAGAGGGGGAGGCGGCAGCGGCAAGGGGCATTAGCCGTCAAGCGGCATAGACTGCAATGTCCGCTTGTAAGGGAGGCCGGAGAGCGACAGATTAGGGAGCAGTTGAGGGAGTAGCCAGTGGCCCACCACGATCCGATTGGCCTGATCGCGCCAAATGCCGGCCTCGCCCAGCTCAACGAGCGCTCGCGGGATATTTTTCGTCAAATCGTCGAGAGTTATCTCGCTACCGGCGAACCGGTCGGCTCACGCAATCTTTCGCGCCTGATCGCGGTACCGCTGTCGCCGGCCTCGGTGCGCAATGTGATGTCGGATCTCGAGCAGCTTGGCCTAGTCTACGCCCCGCATACCTCGGCCGGCCGGATGCCGACCGAACTGGGCCTGCGTTTCTTCGTCGACGCCCTGATGCAGGTCGGCGACCTGACCGAACCGGAGCGGCAATCGATCCAGACCCAGCTCGCGTCGGTCGGCCGGGCACAATCCGTCGAGGCGGCGCTCGGCGAAGCCTTAACCCGGCTGTCCGGCCTGACCCGCGCGGCGGCGGTGGTGCTGACCGCCAAATCCAATTCGCGGCTGAAACACATCGAGTTCGTACGGCTGGAGCCGGAAAAGGCGCTGGTGGTGCTGGTCAGCGAGGACGGCCAGGTCGAAAACAGCGTATTGACGCTGCCGCCTGGCGTTCCCTCCTCGGCGCTGACGGAGGCGACCAATTTTCTCAATGCGCGGATCCGGGGACGGACGCTGGCGGAAGCGCGCCTCGAGCTCGAAACCGCGCTGACGCAAGACCGCGCCGAACTCGATCAATTGACCCAGAAGGTGATCGCCGCCGGGCTCGCGAGCTGGTCCGGTGGCGCGCACGAAGACCGGCAATTGATCGTGCGCGGTCACGCCAATCTCCTGGAAGACCTGCACGCGCTGGAGGATCTGGAGCGGGTCAGGCGGCTGTTCGACGATCTCGAGACCAAACGCGGCGTGATCGATCTGTTGGGCCGCGCCGAACGCGCCGAAGGCGTGCGGATTTTCATCGGTTCGGAAAACAAGCTGTTTTCGCTGTCGGGTTCCTCCACCATCATCGCGCCCTACAGCGATGGCGCCGGCCATATCGTGGGCGTCCTCGGCGTGATCGGGCCGACGCGGCTGAACTATGCCAGGGTGATCCCGACCGTGGATTACGCCGCGCGGATCGTCAGCCGGATGCTGGGTGGCTGAAGCTCCCGCGGGTCAGGTTGCGCTTGATTTTCGGCGCCTAAAGCACGATATCCCGGCCTGCAGCTGCACAATTTGGCCCAGACGCGATTTTTTCGAGAAGGCAATCCATGACCGATCCCAACCGGCAGAACGACGATCCGGCTGATACCGCCGAGCCCGTGGTTTCGAAGCCTTACATCATGCCCGACGACCCCGAGGAAGGGTCGGTGGAGGCCTTGACCAAGGAAGTCGCCGAAGCGCGCGACAAGATGCTGCGGACGCTGGCGGAGATGGAAAACCTGCGCAAGCGGACCAGCAAGGAAGTGGCCGATACGCGAACCTACGGTATCACCGGCTTCGCGCGCGACGTGCTCGACATCGCCGACAATTTGCAGCGCGCGCTGGACGCGGTTCCGGCCGAGGCCAAGGCTAACGCCGATCCCGGCCTGAAGGCGCTGATCGAAGGCGTCGAGCTGACCGAGCGGTCGCTGCTCAACACGCTGGAGAAAAACGGCGTCAAGAAGTTCGATCCGTCGGGCGAGAAGTTCGACCCGAACTTCCAGCAGGCGATGTATGAGGTCCCCGACGCGTCGGTGCCCTCGGGTACCGTGGTGCAGGTCGTGCAGGCCGGCTACACGATCGGCGAGCGCGTGCTGCGGCCGGCGCTGGTTGCGGTCTCCAAGGGCGGCGCCAAGGTAGTGCCGGCCTCCGAAGCGAACTAAAGCGGCGGGCTGCTTATCGCCCACCTCCCCGCTGGGAGGAGGTGGGCCGTTAGCTCAACGCAATCTTAATTCACGCGCTAAATTTAAACCGCGATATCCGCGGACTGGATGCGCTTGACGCCGGCTTGGGCCATGTCGGCCCAGGCCTTGGCGAGCGAACCCTGGGTGTCGATACCGCGGCAGGCGTCCTCGACCACATAGGTTTCGAACCCGGCCTTGCGCGCATCGAGCGCGGTCCACGCCACGCAGAAATCGGTGGCGAGCCCGGCCACGAACAGCCGCTTCAACTTGCGTGCTTTCAGATAGGCTTCAAGCCCTGTCGTGGTCTTGCCGTCGGCCTCGGTGAAGGCCGAATAGCTATCGACGTCCTTGTGAAATCCCTTGCGGATCACGAGTTCGGCCTGCGGGATCGAGATATCCTTCGACAAGAGGGCGCCGTCGGTGCCCTGAACGCAGTGATCGGGCCACAGCACCTGCTTGCCGTAGGGCAGATCGATAATTTCGAACGGCTTCTTGCCGGGGTGGGCGGAGGCGAACGAGACATGGCCCTCGGTGTGCCAGTCCTGCGTCATCACCACATTGGTAAAACCCTTGGCGATCCGGTTGATGACCGGGACGACCTGATCGCCCTCCTTTACGGCAAGACTGCCGCCGGGCAGGAAACAGTTCTGCACATCGATCACCAGAAGCGCCGATGCGTCGTCAGGCTTGATCGACATCGCTGCCCAGACCTTGCTTGAAATGATGCCCGCAACAGCCGTCGTCGCGAGACCGGTGAGAATCTGCCTTCGATCCAACATGGTGTGTTCCCCTGCCAAGATCGCGCGAGCAAATCAAATCGCCGCGGGGGCGTAAAGCGGATTTAGGCTCCGACGGCGGATCGAATGTTAGGCGTCGTTGCCGGATTCCTCGGCAGATCGGCAGCCGGTCAAATCGAAAACCGGGTCGGAAACATCTCGGAAATCAGCGCTGCGCAATTCCGTCGCGCACCGTACGAAAACGCGGGAACGCCTTTTCCCATTGGTCGCGCGGCGCGCTTCCAATGATACGCATCACGGTCGGGGTACCGAACCGCAGCCATTGCACCACGGTGACGGGGGTATTGTCCTTGCCGCTGGTCGCATTGATGCGCGTTTCATATCCCGGCATGCCGTCGATCCGGAGCGGTTCGGACATCGTGATCCGGGCTCCGCGTACCCCGGGGATCGCGATCGCGGTTTCCTGGGCGAACCGGTCGCGATCTTCCGGCTGCGCCGGTGCGGTGCTGATCAGGCCGATCACCATGAAGGGGGCGGGCTCAAACCCGGCCGTTTCATCGTTGTCGGCGAGAATGACGGCAGCACCGGCCGCCAGCGTGCGGACATTCTTGAAATCACCGAGATTGGTGACATTGAACGGCATCCGCGCAAGCTGCTCCTCGACCGGAACCTCCTTGCGGGTGATCGCCGATGCGAACATCTTGCGCACCGCTTCGTCGGTGTAGATCTTGCTGGCGTTCTCGGGAATCTGCACCGCGATATAGCCGGAGAATGTGCCGCCCGGCAGGATCATCGAATAGCGCCGGACGCTGGTCGCGCCGTTCATCGCGTTTTCCACGGTGTAATAGGCGGTGCCGGCCGCGGTCTCGATGCTCTCGGGCTTGATGCCGGGAGTACCAGGCGGCGTGGCCTTGAAGGCATTCATGACTTCGCCATAGGCGGCGACGGGAAGTTCGGCCACCAGCACCTTGACGCTGTGGTCTTCGGATTCGAAGCCGACAAAGGTCTTGCCGGGCACCAGGCCCACCAGCGGCGTCATCCCAACCCGGACTCCCGGCGGGAAGATCGCGTCCTCGGCAAAAGCGGGGCAGATGATGGCCACCAGCAAGGCGGCCGCGGACAATAATCGAATGAGCTTCATGAAAAATCTACTGGGTTGGCATTGAGGCCGTTCAATGGTCGAGGTTCAGGCGGGTCGTCACATTCCCGGCTGGTCTAGGTTTAGCTGCTTTGTCGTCGCGGCAACAGGCCAGGACGACGGGCAAGATGCCACGCAGACGCAAGACAAGTTCGGGTCTGGCACCGGATCTCGCACATTGCGTATTGTTAACCAGCCGGATGCCACAAGTACTGCATGGACCCGCTCCGCCTGCGGGCTAAGGTCCGCGCAAGGCTGTGTGCAAGGGTCTATGGAAGGCTCCGCAGCGTCCGTAGCGGGGCTTGCCGGAACGGACACTATCTTTCACGGGGCGGGCTTTTAGGGGCTCAAGGTTGCGCTCAGTCCTTGCGGGGAGTGCCCCCCCTCCTATATGAGGCTCACCGTCGCAATATCGCGAGTATTTGATCGTCTGGGGGTTTGGATTGGTGCGCCGTCAGGGCCCAGCCAACCTGCCGCAAAAACACAAGGATATGAGGAACCATGGGAAAGGTCATCGGGATCGATCTCGGCACCACCAATTCGTGCGTCGCCGTAATGGATGGCAAAACAGCTAAAGTCATCGAAAACGCCGAGGGCATGCGGACGACCCCGTCGATCGTCGCTTTCAGCGATGATGGCGAGCGCCTCGTCGGCCAGCCGGCCAAGCGTCAGGCGGTGACCAATCCCGAGCGGACCTTCTTTGCGGTCAAGCGCCTCGTCGGTCGTCGCTACGATGACCCGATGGTCGAGAAGGACAAGAAGCTCGTCCCCTACAAGATCGTCAAGGGATCGAACGGCGACGCCTGGGTCGAAGCCGACGGCAAGAGCTATTCGCCCTCGCAGGTCTCCGCCTTCATCCTGCAAAAGATGAAAGAGACCGCGGAAGCCCATCTCGGCCAGAAGGTCGATCAGGCCGTCATCACGGTTCCTGCCTATTTCAACGACGCGCAACGTCAGGCCACCAAGGACGCCGGCAAGATCGCCGGCCTTGAAGTGCTGCGCATCATCAACGAGCCGACCGCGGCGGCCCTGGCTTATGGCCTCGACAAGACCAAGACCGGCACCATCGCGGTGTACGATCTCGGCGGCGGCACGTTCGACGTCTCGGTGCTCGAGATCGGCGATGGCGTGTTCGAGGTGAAGTCGACCAACGGCGACACGTTTTTGGGCGGCGAAGACTTCGACATGCGGCTGGTCAGCTATCTGGCCGACGAGTTCCAGAAGGAGCAGGGCATCAACCTGCGCAACGACAAGCTTGCCTTGCAGCGCCTGAAGGAGGCCGCCGAAAAGGCCAAGATCGAATTGTCGTCGACCACCCAGACCGAGATCAATCTGCCGTTCATCACGGCCGACCAGACCGGACCGAAGCATCTGACGATGAAGCTGACCCGCTCCAAGTTCGAGGCGCTGGTCGACGATCTCATTCAGAAGACCATCGAGCCGTGCCGCAAGGCGCTCAAGGACGCGGGCCTCACCGCCGCCGAGATCGGCGAAGTGGTGCTGGTCGGCGGCATGACCCGGATGCCGAAGGTCCAGGAAGTCGTGAAGCAGTTGTTCGGCAAGGAGCCGCACAAGGGCGTCAACCCGGATGAAGTCGTCGCCATTGGTGCGGCGATCCAGGCCGGCGTGCTGCAGGGCGACGTCAAGGACGTGCTGCTGCTCGACGTAACCCCGCTGTCGCTGGGCATCGAGACGCTGGGTGGCGTGTTCACCCGCATCATCGATCGCAACACCACGATCCCGACCAAGAAGAGCCAGGTGTTCTCGACCGCCGAGGACAACCAGAACGCGGTCACCATTCGCGTCTTCCAGGGCGAGCGTGAAATGGCCGCCGACAACAAGGTTCTCGGTCAATTCGATCTGATGGGCATTCCGCCCTCGCCGCGCGGCATGCCGCAAATCGAGGTGACCTTCGACATCGACGCCAACGGCATCGTCAATGTCTCGGCCAAGGACAAGGCGACCGGCAAGGAACAGCAGATCCGGATCCAGGCCTCCGGCGGACTGTCCGACGCCGACATCCAGAAGATGGTCAAGGACGCCGAGGCCAACGCTGCCGATGACAAGAAGCGCCGTGAGGCGGTCGACGCCAAGAACCACGCCGACAGCCTGTTGCATTCCACCGAGAAGGCGCTGGCCGAGCATGGCTCGAAGGTCGAGGACGCTGAGCGTCGCGCCATCGAAGACGCTCTCAGCGATCTGAAGGAAGCGCTGAAGGGCGACGATGCCGAGGCGATCAAGGCCAAGACCAATACGCTGGCGCAGGCTTCGATGAAGCTCGGCGAGGCGATGTACAAGCAGCAGGCCGAGAGCGATGCGGCCAAGGATGCTGCGAAGGATGACGTGGTCGACGCGGAGTTTACCGAAGTCGACGACGACAAGAACAACAAGAAATCCGCTTAATCAGGCGACGAACATGGCCCTCATCCCAAAGAGCGCGCGAACTGCGTCTCGAAGGTGTGAGGGTCATTTTTCGTTAAGCCGAAGGCGGCATCCTGCCAACAGCATGACGACGAACTTCGGGCGGAATTGACCGATGTCCACCAAGCGCTGCTATTACGAAACCCTGGAAGTCGAACGGAGCGCGGACGATTCCAAGCTGAAGTCGGCGTTCCGCAAGCTGGCGATGAAATGGCATCCGGACAAGAATCCGGGCGATGCCTCGAGCGAAGTCCGCTTCAAGGAAATCAACGAGGCCTACGAAGTCCTCAAGGACGGCGACAAGCGCGCGGCCTATGACCGGTTCGGTCATGCGGCGTTCGAGCAGGGTGGCGGCGGCCCCGGTTTCGGCGCGGGCTTCGCTTCGTCATTTTCGGATATTTTCGAGGATCTGTTCGGCATGGCCGGGCAGCGTGGCCGCAGCGGCGGCCGCGAGCGCGGCGCCGACCTGCGCTACAACATGGAAATCACGCTGGAAGAGGCCTATCTCGGCAAGACCGCCCAGATCGAGATTCCGGTGTCGGTCACCTGCGAAGCCTGTTCCGGCATCGGCGCCAAGGCCGGCACCAAGCCGAAGACCTGCTCGATGTGCGGCGGGCAGGGCCGGGTGCGCCAGGCGCAGGGCTTCTTCACGCTGGAGCGGACCTGTCCGGGCTGCCAGGGCCGCGGCCAGATGATCGAGGATGCCTGTCCGTCCTGCTCGGGCTCGGGCCGGGTCACGCGCGAGCGCAACCTGTCGGTCAACATTCCGCAAGGCGTGGAAGACGGCACGCGCATCCGCCTCGCCGGTGAGGGCGAAGCCGGCGTCCGCGGTGGTCCGCCGGGCGATCTCTACATTTTCCTGTCGCTTGCCACCCATCAATTCTTCCAGCGCGACGGTGCCGACTTGCACTGCCGGGTGCCGATCTCGATGGTGTCGGCGGCGCTGGGCGGCGAATTCGAGGTGCCGACCATCGACAAGGGCAAGACCAAGGTCAAAATCCCCGGCGGAACCCAGTCGGGCCGGCGCTTTCGCATTGCATCAAAAGGGATGCCGGTGCTGCGCTCGCGGCAGACCGGAGACATGTATGTCCAGGTCATGGTCGAAACACCGCAGAATTTGACCAAGAAACAGCAGGAATTGCTCGCCGAGTTCGAAAAATTATCGTCCGGTGCAACCCAACCCGAGGCCGCGGGTTTCTTCACCAAGGTCAAGGATTTCTTCGGCACCCGCGCCAGCACCTGAGGCGGCGGCGAGGCTGTTTGCATCCGCTGCCGGAGCTGGCCAAAAAATCAAATGATGCATGGTCTTATCGCCCGACCCCGACAGGCTTACACAGACCGTGCAACCGCCATTCGGCTTGACCGTTTCGGCGGCGACCTATACCTCTTTGTGACGATATTCTGACACAGCCGCCCAATCGCGGTCCCGCCTGGTAACGACAATGCCTTTGCAATCGTCCGTGCGTGCGTTGAAAAAGCCTCTGCGTCTCGATGACGAGGTTCGCTTTCTTCGTTCATGGATCGAGAAGCCGCTGCACATGGGCGCGGTGATGCCTTCGGGGCGCGTGCTGGCGCGCACCATGGCGCAGTATGTCGATGCTGATTCCACGGGACCGGTGGTCGAACTCGGGCCCGGCACCGGAGCGATCACCAATGCGCTGATTGAGCGTGGGATCGATCAGAAGCGTCTGGTGCTGGTCGAATATAATCCGGGCTTCTGCGCGCTGCTGCGCGACCGCTATCCGCAGGCCACCGTCGTGCAGGGCGACGCCTATACCTTGCGCGATTCGCTGTGGAACGTGCTGAGCGTTCCCGCGGCCGCCATTGTGTCGGGTTTGCCGCTGGTGACGAAACCGATGCTGACGCGGCTGAAACTGATCCGCGATGCCTTCCTGGCGTTGGCGCCGGGGGCGCCGTTCGTGCAGTTCACCTATTCGGTGGCGCCGCCGATCCCGAAATCGCTGCCCGGTGTCTCGACCCAGGCTTCCGAGCGGATCTGGATGAATCTTCCGCCGGCCCGCGTCTGGGTGTATCGCAAGGGCTGATACCGCATGGCGCTGAAGCGTCGCAGGTTCGCCTAAACGATCAAAATCATGTCCGCGCTGAAAATCCTCGTGATCCCCGGTTCGCTGCGCACCGGCTCGCTCAATGCGAGGCTCGCGGCCACGATCGCCGCCGAGCTCGCGGTGGCCGGCGCCGACGTCACGCGAATCTCGCTCGCCGATTTTCCACTGCCGATCTATGACGGTGATCTGCAGGCTAAATCCGGCGTCCCGAAGCCTGCGATCAATCTCAAGCGCATGATGTCGGCGCATCAGGGCGTGCTGATCGTGACGCCGGAACATAATTCATCGGTTCCAGCGCTGCTCAAGAACGCGATCGACTGGGTGAGCCGGGTGCACGAATTGCACGAAGCCCGCGGCCAGGTGTTCCGCGACCGGGCGTTTGCGATCGCGGCAGCCTCCGGCAATCGGCTCGGCGGAACGCGGGCTTTGGCGGCGCTGCGGCTGATTTTGTCGGCCTGCCAGGCGCCGGTCATTCCAGGCCAGCTCGCGCTGTCGTTCGCAAACGAGGCCTATGATGATATGGATCGGTTGAAACATCCCGCCGATATCGAGGCGCTGAAGGCGCTGGTGCGGCAGTTGATCGATTTTTCCCAGCGCATGATGTGAGGTGAGATGCAGCCAACCACGATCGCCTCCAAGGATCCTGTCGCTGTCGCTGTCGCTGCCGCTATCGCTCCCAGCGACCGCTTGATCGTGGCGCTGGATTTGCCTGACATGGCCGCGGCGGAAGCGATGATCGGGCGGCTCGGCGACAGCGTCACCTTCTACAAGATCGGCTATCAGCTGGCCTATGCCGGCGGCCTGTCCATGGTCGGCCGGCTCGCGGATGCCGGCAAAAAGATCTTCATCGATCTCAAGCTGCATGACATCGGCAACACGGTGGCGCGCGGGGTCGAGAGCATCGCCAAATCCGGCGCGACGTTTCTCACGGTGCATGCCTATCCGCAGACCATGAAGGCGGCGGTCGAGGCGCGCGCGGGATCGAGCCTCAAGATCCTCGCCGTCACCGTGCTGACCTCGTACGACGATGGCGACCTGCACGCGGCGGGCTATCGGCTCGGCGTTTCCGATCTGGTCGAAGCCCGCGCGCGGCAGGCGCAGGCGCTCGGCGTCGATGGTCTGGTGTGCTCGCCGGAAGAGGTGGCCTCGCTGCGCCAGATCGTCGGTCACCAGATGCATCTGGTGACACCAGGTATTCGGCCGCAGGGCTCCTCGGTCGGCGACCAGAAGCGCATCATGACACCGGCCCGCGCGATTGCCGCCGGCGCCGACTATCTGGTGGTGGGACGGCCGGTGATGGAAGCCGCCGATCCCAGGGCCGCCGCGGACGCCATTCAGGCGGAGATCGCACAAGCGCTTGGGTAACTAATAAAATTGGGTAACTAACAAAATCCTGGCTGGCTCATAAAACGGAGACGACAGATGGCAAAAGGCTACTGGATCGGACGCGTCGATGTTCACAATGACGAAGGCTACAAGCCTTACGCCGCGGCCAATGGGCCAATCTTCAAGAAATGGGGCGCGCGGTTCGTCGTGCGCGCCGGCCAGTTCACCGGCGTGGAGGGCGAAAGCCGCTCGCGCAATGTGGTGATCGAGTTTCCCGACTACGAGACCGCGATGGCCTGCTACCGCTCGCCGGAATATCAGGAAAACATCAAACGGCGGCAGCCGCATTCGATCGCCGATCTCATTGTGGTGGAAGGCTATGACGGTCCGCAGCCGTAGTATCTGACCAAACCCTTTCGTCATGGCCGGGACAGGCCCGGCCATGACGAGGGTGTGAGCCCGGTCGGTTGCCGGAACGGCTGGTCCCGGCTATAGGGCGTGAAGAGGTAAAACCATGTCCGACATGCGTTTGATCGTTGCGGGAGCCGGCGGCCGGATGGGCCGCGCGCTGACCCGCGTCATTGCGGAAACGCCCGGCGCCGTGCTGGCCGGTGCGCTGGAGGCGCCCGGTTCCGAGCTGCTGGGCAAGGATGCCGGCGTGCTGGCGGGCCTGCCAGCCAACGGCATCGAACTATCGGGCGATCTTTGGTCGCTGTCGGCCAAAGCCGACGGCATTCTGGACTTCACGGTGCCCGGCGCCACCATCGCCAATGTCGCGATCGCGGCCGAGCGTGGCCTGGTCCATGTCATCGGCACCACCGGGCTGTCCGCCTCCGACATGGCCGTGATCAAGACCGTAACATCGCGCGCGGTCGTCGTGCAGTCCGGCAATATGAGCCTCGGCGTCAATCTGCTCGCCGCTTTGGTCAAGCGCGTCGCGGCCTCGCTCGACGAGAGCTTCGACATCGAAATTCTCGAGATGCACCACAAGGCCAAGATCGACGCGCCCTCGGGCACCGCGCTGTTGCTGGGCGAGGCTGCCGCCGCCGGCCGCAAGGTCGCGCTGGATCAGCATTCGGCGCGCGGACGCGATGGCATCACCGGCCCGCGCAATTCCGGCGCCATCGGATTTGCCTCGCTGCGCGGCGGCACCGTGACCGGCGATCACAGCGTGATCTTCGCCGGCCCGATGGAGCGTATCGAACTGACGCACCGGGCCGAGGACCGCACCATGTTCGCGCAGGGCGCCGTCAAGGCCGCGCTGTGGGCGCACGGAAAAAAGCCGGGCTTCTATACCATGACCGACGTGCTCGGGCTGAGTGACTTCTAGCAACGGAAATTTTCGAATGAGCGATCGTCTTCTTGTGCTGGTGCGCCACGGCCAGAGCGAATGGAATCTGAAGAACCTGTTTACCGGCTGGAAAGATCCAGATCTCACCGAGAAGGGCGTCGCCGAGGCGAAGGAAGCCGGGCGGAAGCTGAAGGCGCAGGGGCTGTCGTTCGATATCGCCTACACCTCCGTGCTGACCCGCGCGCAGCACACGCTCGATCTGATGCTGGCCGAGATCGGCCAGAGCGGACTGCCGACCACGAAAAACCTGGCGCTCAACGAGCGCGACTACGGCGACCTCTCGGGCCTGAACAAGGACGACGCCCGCAAAAAATGGGGCGAGGAACAAGTACTGATCTGGCGGCGATCCTACGATGTGCCGCCGCCCGGTGGCGAAAGCCTGAAGGATACCTTGGCGCGCACGCTGCCTTATTACGTCCAGGAGATATTGCCCGGCGTGCTGCGCGGCGAGCGCACATTGGTCGCGGCCCATGGCAATTCATTGCGGGCGCTGATCATGGTGCTGGAGAAGCTGACGCCGGAACAAATCCTGAAGCGCGAACTGGCGACCGGCGTTCCCGTGATCTACCGGCTCAACGCCGATGCGACGGTGGCGTCGAAGCTCGATCTGGCGGGGTAGTAAGATGGCTATCGCAGCGCCGAACCTTTCGGATGAGTGGGACAAAGCAAAGCTGCGCAACTGGATGGCCAACGCGAAGCGACACAACCGCGATGACATCTATCAAGATGCTTTTCGGCAGCTGTGCCGAATTGAGGGACGGAATATCGATGATCCTCTAGAGGCAGAGTTTGCTGTCGTTATGCGTGCGCTAGAAGAAGCGCTTTCCGCGGAAAGCGGTACGACGAAGCGCCTCTCACGAACGCGTCAAAAACTTAACAGAGTGGGTGTTAGACAAACGCTTGCCGATCTTGCGATGAAATCATCGCCGTCAACTGGATTTCTTAAATTGGTCGAATTTGGTTTGGCGCGCGAGCTGTCAGCGGAGGCGTTGGTATTAAAATATGAAAATGAGTTTGAGCCAGCGGTCGTCGCTGCGGCAAGGAAGCGGTTGGCGGAGTATAAGATCTAAGAGAGTCTCCGTCCAATTTCCCTATGAAGCGTAGAGAGCGGGGAACGGCTATACTAAATGCTCGGGCTTTGCCGACTGTGTGGCGAACCTGGTGAGCTTCAGGAAAGTCACGTCATCCCATCATTTGTATATAGATGGTTGAAGGAAACTTCAGCCACAGGATTTTTGCGCTTTAGCGATTCGCCGAATAAACGTGTCCAAGATGGATACAAAGAACATTGGCTATGCTTGCCGTGCGAACAGCGGCTAAATGTCTGGGAGACCCGGTTCGCCACTGATGTTTTCCATCCACTCAGCCTGGATGGTCGTCAACGGGTAAACTACGAAGCTTGGATGATGAAATTCTGCACGTCGATTTCATGGCGTGCGCTGTTGAAGATTCAAGAGTCGGGCTTGGCGCACTTTACGCCATCGCAAAAAGTCGCGGTAAATCAGGCGCTTGATATTTGGTCAAAGGTTATGCTGGATAAGCTGCCTCATCCCGGTCGTTATGAACAACATCTGTTGCCGCTGGATACGATAGTTGAGAATTCTTCCGGCGCGTTACCAGCCAATATTAATCGTTACATTGGTCGTACCGTTGGGATGGATGCAATACGAAGTGAATCAACAGCATTTGTCTTTACTAAGATGAGCAAATTTCTCGTTCTTGGCTTCATTGATGTCTCTCACCCGCGTCAATGGGTAGGCACAAAAATTCATGTGCGAGCAGGGGCAGTGGGAATGATGAGTTATTCGGTTCCAATTCAATTGCGTGACTATCTGGCCGATAAAGCAAATAGCTACGCATCATTGGTTTCAAATATCTCCGATACCCAGCGATCTAAAATTGAGCAGGTAGTGAGAAAAGATTTGGATCGGGTAGCTCGATCTCGCACCTTTGATGCTATGCGAAATGATGTTGAATTATTTGGCCGCGCCGCATTCGACGTCCATAAACCTAAGGGAAAGCGTTAAGTCGAAGCGCTGCTACTGCAACCCCACCTGTCCGGCTTCCCAGCCCAGCATCGCCTGCTTGCGGGTGATGCCCCAGTGATAGCCGGTCAGCGCGCCGCTCTTGCCGAGGGCGCGATGGCAGGGCACCACGAACGACACCGGATTGCGCCCGACCGCGGCACCCACGGCGCGCGACGCCTTCGGGTTACTGATCGAATGCGCGATATCGGAATAGCAGACCGCGCGGCCCATCGGGATCTTCAGCAGCGTTTCCCAGACCCGGACCTCGAAATCGGTGCCGATCAGCACCACGCGCAACGGCTGGTCGGCGCTCCAAAGCTTCGTGTCGAAGATCCGTCGCGCCAGCGGCGCCGTGCCTTCGTGGTCCTCGACATAGGTGGCGTTACGCCAGCGCCGCTGCATGTCGGCGAATGAGGCCTGTTCTCCACCGGGATCGGCAAAGGCCAGCCCGGCCAGCCCGCGGCCGCTGGCGATCACGATCGCGGTGCCGAACGGGGAGGTGTGGAAGCCGTAACGCAACGTCATGCCGGCGCCGCCGTTTTTCCATTCGCCCGGCGACATCGCTTCATGGGTGACGAACAGATCGTGCAGCCGCCCCGGGCCGGAAAGTCCGGAGTCCAGCGCCGCGTCGAGCACGCTGGCGGAATCGCGCAGCAAGCCCTTGGCGTGATCGAGCGTCAGCGCTTGCATGAAGTCTTTCGGGGTCAACCCGGCCCAGCGGCGGAACAGAAGGTGCAGCTCGTCCGGCGTCACCGAGGCCGCATCCGCCATCGCTTCGATGGTCGGCTGCGCGCGCCAGTGTTCCGAAATGAAGGCGATGGCGCGCCGCACCGAATCATAGTCGCGCAACGCGGCGTCCTGGGGGCCGGGTCTGGTCAGGCGGTGGTCGTTGATTGCAAGGTTCATCATACTGCCTGATGTAGGCGTTGGCCGGCGGTCAAACCACCCGATTTCCGACAGCGTTTTGTCACAGCGGGTTATAGGTCGGGCCGCGCTTGGCGGCCTGCAAGGCAGCCAGCAAAGCTTTGGCAAAGCTTGCTTTTTCGTCCGGGCCCAGAAAACTCGCAACCGAGACGCGGCGGCCTCTGGAAACCAGATAAAGCTTCTCGATGCCGAATTCGGCGTGGGCCTTCTGATCGAGCTGCACCCACAGCGGATTGAGCACCCATTCGACCACATGGCCGCGATGGCTGACCCGCCGCACCCGTAATTCGCTTGATGTCATCGAGATGGCCTCAGTGGCGTTGCCGCGGCGGAAATTGACCTTGAACGCCCAATAGACCAGCAGGACGTCGAGGCCGAAAAAGCCGAACACCGGCCAGGCCCCCATCATCCAGAACGCCACGCCGGCGCCAAAGCTGACCGCGCTGAGAAACGCCATCAGCACCAGGAAGCCGGTGCGGTTCAGCGAGCGGTGCGGGGTCAACAGCGCCGAAAACAATTCGGGCTCTGGCGGCACCGGATCAAAATCATTGCCTGCGGTCATCGCACCTCAGTATACCCGGATCATGGCCAAAATCACCCGCAAGACTCTGCCCGAAAAGACTCCACCTAAAAAGACCCCGCCTAAAAAGGCTGCATCTAAAAAGGCTTCACCGAAAGCCAAGCCTTCCCAATCCAAGCCTGCCAAATCCAGCGCGCCAAAACCCTGGACCGCGGCCGAAGTCTACGAAGCCTTCAGCCGTTTCCGAAAGGCCAATCCGGAGCCGAAGGGCGAACTCGAGCACCTCAATCCCTACACGCTGCTGGTCGCGGTGGTGTTGTCGGCGCAGGCCACCGACGCCGGCGTCAACAGAGCGACGCGGGCGTTGTTCGCGATAGCCGACACGCCGCAGAAAATGCTGGCGCTCGGCGAGGAGACGGTGCGCGAGCACATCAAGACCATCGGGCTCTATCGCAACAAGGCCAAGAACGTGATCGCGCTCTCGGAAAAGCTGATCGCGGAATTCAACAGCGAGGTGCCACGCACCCGCGCCGAGATCGAGACGCTGCCCGGCGCCGGCCGCAAGACCGCCAATGTCGTGCTCAACATGGCGTTCGGTGAACACACCATGGCGGTCGACACCCACGTGTTTCGCGTCGGCAACCGCACCGGCATGGCGCCGGGCGCAACGCCGCTCGACGTCGAGCTCGGCCTCGAGCGCGTGATCCCGTCCGAGTTCATGCTGCACGCGCATCACTGGCTGATCCTGCACGGCCGCTACACGTGCCTGGCGCGCTCGCCGCGCTGCGGATTGTGCCTGATCCACGATCTCTGCCGCTGGCCGGAGAAGACGGCGTAGACCAGACGCAGATCCAAGCGCACAGCCGTCATCCCCCGCGCAACAACCCCACCGTCATCCTGAGGTGCGAGCTCTCCCGGCAGCGCACTTGCGCTGTCCGGTGCGAGCCTCGAAGGATGGTGTTCAGCGTCGTGCTTGCGGCCATCCTTCGAGACGCGGCCAAGCGGCCGCTCCTCAGGATGACGGTG
>NZ_LMUK01000050.1:34393-45978 GCF_009766005.1 Bradyrhizobium sp. S69
CATGAACGCCATGCCGAACAGCGGCGTCGCCAGATTGACGATCGGGATCGACACGAATGCCGCGATCACCAGCCCCGCGGCCAAGATGATCCCGGCATTTTGCCGGCGCATCGCCTTGGCCTCGGCCGGCGGGCGAAATCGCATCGCGGCGAGTTCGAAATATTCGCGGCCGAGCAGCCAGGCGGTCGCGATGAAGAAGGCGATGAATCCGATGCCGGCGATGAACACGAACGGCAGCGCGATCAGATAGACCAGGATCGTGAGCAGCGCGAACTTGATGCCTTCGGTGATCGCGATCCCAAACGGCAGCGCCATCCCCGGGCGTTCCGCTGGATAATGCTCGCGCTCGACATGGTCGGCGACGTCGTCGACGAACACGCTCGCCACCAGCGAGGTGATCGCGGGCATCAGGAACACCGCACCCAGCACCACGCCAAGGCCGGCGGCGATCGAGATGATCCAGGCCAGCACGTTGAGCGAGGTGTGGAAGCCGGGACCCAGCATGGCCTCGGCCCAGCCCTGGCCATACACCGCAAGCCAGCTCAACAGCCGCTGCAGGCCGATCGCCAGCACCACGATCAACGCCAGCGCGAGCCCGATCGAGCGCCACAGGATCGAGCGCATCGGCGGCGACAGGATTTGCGATAGCGCCTTGACGGCGGCGTCCAGCATGGTGGTCAGGTCCTCTGCAACACGGTGGCAGAGGTAGAGATGCCCGCCAAGTTAGGCAAGAGCAGGGACGAGCCCAGCCTCAAGCCCCTGCCAACCGGCGGCCACGCATTTGCGTTATGCAGCGGTGAATGGACCGTTCCCCAGATATGATTTTCCAGCGGGATCGTGAACGCCTAATCTGGCCGCGCGGCCAAGGAATTGACCAGGGAATTGACGCATGTGGGAGATCAAATGACTGGGACGGAACTACCCCTCGCGGGCGTGAGGGTCATCGAGATGACCCACATGGTGATGGGGCCGACCTGCGGCATGATCCTGGCGCAACTAGGCGCCGAAATCATCAAGGTCGAACCGCCGGTGGGCGACAAGACCCGCAGCCTGGGCGGCATGGGCACGTCGTTCTTTCCCTTGTTCAACCGCGGCAAAAAAAGCGTCGTGCTCGATTTCGAAAAGGCCGAAGACCGCGACATGATGCACCGGCTGCTGGCCAGCGCCGACGTGTTCCTGGAAAATTTTCGCGACGGACAACTGGAAAAACAGGGCCTCGGCACCGAGCAATTGCGTCGCAAATATCCGGATCTGATCGTCGCAGGCCACAAGGGCTTCCTGTCCGGCCCTTACGAGCATCGGCCGGCGCTGGATGAGGTGGTGCAGATGATGTCGGGCCTTGCCGCGATGACCGGCACCCGCGACAAGCCGCAGCGCGTCGGCTCCTCGGCCAACGACATCATGGGCGGCATGTTCGGCGTGATCTCGATCCTGGCGGCGCTCTACCAGAAGCGCGGCGGCGTCACCGGCGGCGCCGACATTCGCATCGGCCTGTTCGAGAATTGCCTGTTTCTCGTGGCCCAGCACATGGTCGAATATGAGATGACCGGCAACAAGCCGCGCTCGATGCCGGAACGGGAACATGCGTGGCCGATCTACGATATTTTCGACACCGCGGGTGGCGAGCGTATTTTCATCGGCGTGGTGACCGAAGGCCACTGGCAGAGCTTTTGCCGGGAATTCGGCCTGAAGGAATTTTCCGAAGATCCGACATTGAGCAACACCACCGAACGGATCATGGCGCGCGGGAGAATCTTGCCGCGTGTTGCCGAGGAGATCAAACGCTGGGACGTCACTGAGCTCTCGGCGAAACTCGACCGGCTCAACATCTGCTTCTCGCCGATCAACCGCCCGGAAGATCTGTTGAGCGATCCCCACGTGCTGCGCCCGGGCGGCCTGGTCAACAACATCAATGCGGACGGCAAGCCGTTTCGGGTTCCCGCACTTCCGGTGCAGTGGAACGGCAGCAATCTCGGTGAGGGGCTCACGGTGCCGGTGCTCGGCGCCGACACCGCGGCGGTTCGCGCCGAACTCGAAAATCAGAACTCTCCCATCAGCAAGGTCGTACGGAGGCCCGCATGACGAAACTTCAAGAGATTTACCCCAGCGATCGCGTGACCCTGCGCGAGGTCGGCTTGCGTGACGGCTTGCAACTGGTGAAGAAACTTCCTTCGACCGAGGCCAAGCAACGCTGGGTGCGCGATGAATATGCCGCCGGCGTGCGGCATTTCGAGGTCGGCTCGTTTCTGCCCGCCAAAACCTTTCCGCAATTCGTCGATGTGCGCGATGTGATCGCGACCATCGCGTCGCTGCCGGGCGCGCATGGCATCGCGCTGACGCTCAATGAACGCGGCGTCAACGAAGCCTTGGCCTCCGGCGTGGCCGAAGTGGCGATCGTGGTCTCGGCGACCGAAGAACACAGCCAGGCCAATGCCAACCGCTCGCGCGATTCCGCCGTCGCCAACGTCAAGCGCCTGTGCGAATTGCGCGATGCCAGTTCGCACAGACCGATCGTCAATGCCGCGATCTCGATGGCGCTGGGATGCTCGATCGTCGGCCCGGTCGATCCGAAAGAAGTGATCCGGCTGGCGGAAAAATTATATGAAGCCGGTGTCGACATGGTCGCCGTCGCCGACACCGTCGGCTATGCCGGCCCGAAACAGGTCGGCGAGTTGACCAAAGCCGTGGTCAGGATCGCCGGATCGAAGCCGGTCTGCGTTCACTTGCACGACACCAGGGGCATGGGCATTGCGAACGCGTCGGCCGCACTTGATGCCGGCGCGCGGGTTCTCGACGGCTCGCTCGGCGGCCTCGGCGGCTGCCCGTTCGCGCCGGGCGCGACCGGCAATGTCGTGTTCGAGGATCTGGTGTTTCTGTGCGAGAGCAAGGGATTTTCAACCGGCATTGATATCGACCGGCTGGTCGCCGTGCGCTCGATCCTGAAAGCGGAAATGCCCGGCGAACAACTCTATGGCGGATTGGCGCGCGCCGGATTGCCCGAGAGGAAGTCGGCGGTCGCGGCCTGACGCGCAGAAGAGGCAGCGTCATCCTGAGAGGCTGTGAAACTATCTCGGGCGTCATCCTGAGGTGCGAGCGCTTGCGAGCCTCGAAGGATGGTGTTCAGCGCAGTGCGTTCGGCCATCCTTCGAGGCGCGCAAGAAAGAGCGCGCACCTCAGGATGACGCAGCACGCGTTGCATCCGCAAATAAAACTTGACAGCATTTTTTGATTTGCCCGTCGTGCCAATGTGTCGCAGCGGATCATGGTTGATCGCGAGGGCAAATCAGCTTCACTTCTATGGCCATCCCACCCGACGAGAGGGGCGTTGCGCACGTCACGACACGCGGGGTGGGATGCAATGGACGCGGATGCGCTTTTGACGAACAGCGCGTGATGCGGACGGCAAAGTCGTGTGGTCCTGACGCCCCAATGGCAGGTGTCAAGTCGGCGATGATACTTCGTATCACGCGGGCGACGGTGACAAACAAGCTCTGGTCTCACCGGGGAGAGCACGGAATAAGCTGTAAAACCATTGCGCAGGGAAGGCCGGACTGCTTCCGCTGAACCTGTATGCTCGTGTGCGTTTTCTATTCTGCTTTTGCACGCGAGACCGCGGGTGCAGCGCGCACCCGGTCTTCCCTGCGCCCTCTCTTTTCTGGGGCGAACGAATTTGCAAAACTCGGGCGCAACGTGCCGCGAGAATGCGGAGGTACGCCGTGAACTTGCCTAACACTTCTCTGAAGACCTCAAGACGCATACCGCCGTCATCCTGAGGTGCGAGCTCTTGCGAGCCTCGAAGGATGGTGTTCAGCATCGTGCTTGCGGCCATCCTTCGAGGCGCGCAAGAAGGAGCGCGCACCTCAGGATGACGGCGGAGCCGTTGCGCGGCGTTCGCCGCGGCGACGAAAGGATGACAAACCTACGCCGCGAGCTCGTGGTGCTCCACCGGCATCGCCTCAAGCGAGCCGCGCGCTACTTCTTCAGCTGGAAGCGGCGTTTCTTGGTCAGTCGCTTCAGGAACAAGGGGCGGAGAAAGCGTCGCTTCTGGAAACACCCCGAATTCGCCGGCTACCTCCCGGAGCGGCTTCTGCTTATCGGCCCAGTGCAAGGCGGTGTAATCGAAGCCGTGCACGATGGTGGGTTTGACGACTTCGAAATAGGGCGAGATATCGAAATCGCGCGGCATGTAGAGCGAAGAATCGCGGATGTGCAGGATCTCGCGCCGGGCCTTCCTTGTGGCGGCGCGGGTGATCCTGGGCAGGATGGGATAGCGCACGGCGTCGAAGGCCTGCGCGATCAGGGCCGAGCAGATGATCTTGGTCGGATCGCCGGAGCCGAATGCGATCATGCGCCGCCGCCAGCGCTGCGGTATCGGCAGCGGGATCAGAAAGCGCATCAGATCGACGATGTTCTTGGTGTCGTAGCCGAAGCCGATCCGGTTGATGGCGTAACGGCACACCGTGTTGCGGTCCTCGAACGACAGCCCGACCGGGCGGCACAGCCTGGTGTGGTAGGGAAAATATTTCGACAGCGGCGCCGACGTCACGCCTTCGCCGATATTGGCTTCGATCAGGACATGCGGCTCGCCGTCCGGTTCGATCGCGCCATCGATCGGGCCGACAAAAAGCGCCGCATGCGACCAGGTGGACTGCGTGAGATATTTGATGATGCCGGAAACCCGGTTGTTGCCTTCGACCAGCAGCACATCGCCGGGTTCGACGATGCCGCGCAACTGCTCCGGATCGCTCGGCGTGAACGGCTCGTAGCCCGGGACTTCCTTTTGCAGGTACCCCGCGATCCACTTGCCGACGAAATCGAGCACGACGCCCATGGACTAATCCCCCAACGGTCTTTTCGGCCGCCTTTTCCCTTTCTCTAGCATGGTCGAGAGCCGTTGCAATTGGGTTCATACCAGCGGCCAATCAATCATGATTGACTAACCATGATGGTTGCTGGCTGGCCGCGGATACGGCAAGTTCGCCGCCGTCCGGAATGCGGAATTCGCTGCCGTAACCGAGATTTTTGGGCCAGACAAGCATATGATTAAATTGATGTTTTCAGTCAGATTCGCACCCGGCAACGGCGCCGAATGCGCAAGCGTCCATTCCGCATCGTCGCATTTCGCGCCGCGGTCTGTTGCAGCAATTTTGGAAACCATGACATGACAATCACGCGCCGCGATTTCCTGTCGGCGGCCGCGGGCCTTGCAGTGACGCCGGTGCCTGGCGCCCGCGCCGTTGCTGCACCATTGCCGCGCGAGGCCGACATTGTCGTGATCGGCGCGGGGGCGGCCGGCATCGCCGCGGCACGGCGGATTCAGGCGGCGAACCGCAAGGTGATCGTGGTCGAAGCCTCAGGCCAGATCGGCGGCCGCTGCCTCACCGACGCTACGACATTCAGTGTGCCGTTCGACCGCGGCGCGCGCTGGCTGCACAATCCCGACACCAACCCGATGATCAAGCTCGCGCGCACCGTAGGCCTCGACGTCGCTCCCGCAACCCTTGGCCAGAAAATCCGTATCGGCCGCCGCAACGCGCGGGCCGGCGAGACTGAAGAGTTTCTTGCCGCCCTGGTGCGCGCCAACCGCGCCATCGACGATGCCTCGCGCGGCAAGGCCGATGTGTCCTGCGCGTCCGTGCTGCCGAAAGACCTTGGCGATTGGGCGGGGACGGCGGAATTCGTACTGGGCGCCAACGCCACCGGCAAGGACCTGAAGGACCTTTCCGCGATCGACAAGGTGCACGGGCAGGACCGCAATGCCGTGATCGCCTGCCGCCAGGGCCTCGGGACGCTGATCGCGAAACTCGGCGGGGAAGTGCCGCTCGCGTTGTCGACGCCCGCCAACCAGATCGCCTGGAGTGGTCGCGACGTCACGGTCGAGACGCAAGCAGGCAAGATCGCCGCGCGCGCCGCCATCATCACGGTGTCGAGCAACGTGCTGGCCGCTGGCAATATCAAATTCACGCCCGATATCCCCAAGCGCCAGCTCGACGCCGCGTCAAAGCTCAGCCTCGGCAGCTATGACCGCATCGCGTTGCAATTGACCGGCAACCCGCTCGAGCTTGGCCGCGATGACGTCGTGATCGAGCAGAGCAATTCGATGCGCACGGCGCTGCTGTACGCCAATGCAGGATCGTCGTCGCTGTGCTTCATCGATGTCGCAGGCTCGTTCGGCCGCGATCTCACCGCGCAGGGCGAACCTGCGATGGTGGCGTTCGCGGTGGAATGGCTGACGAAATTGTTCGGCAGCGAGATCGCCGCCACCGTCAAGAAAACCAGCGCCACACGCTGGAATGCCGCGCCGTTCATTCTTGGCGCGATGTCGGCGGCGGTGCCCGGAGCGCAGCCGTCGCGAAAAATTCTGACCGAGCCGATCGGCAGCCTGTTCCTGGCCGGCGAGGCGACCCACGAAACCCTGTGGGGCACCGTCGACGGCGCGTGGGAAAGCGGCGAGCGCGCGGCCGACGCGGCGTTACGAAAAATCGGTGCGGTCAAGGATAGCGAGCCCGTGGAGGCGCCGGCCCCGGTCGCAAGACGTCGCCGGCGGGCTGCACCGACCCGGACCGCCGTTCCGTTCTCGCCGATCAATTGATGCGGTGGAATGTAGGGTGGGCAAAGCCACCGGGTCGCGCGAACGCGCGCCCGATGACAGGCTCCGCGTGCCCACCGCGCAACATCGCGATGCGATGTATTATGGTGGGCACGGCGCAAGCGCGCCTTTGCCCACCCTACGCAGCACTTAGGACTACACCGGCAGCTTCAGCTCCATCAAATCCCGGGCGACGATGATGCGGCCGTTGAAATGCTTCTTGGCTTCGCTGCTCCACTGCTCGTCGGTGACATCGAGTTCGCCGGGCACCAGATGGCTCATCACCAGCACCTTGACGTTGGCGGCCTCCGCGATGCGGCCGACGTCCTCGGCGGCGGTGTGGCTGTCGAGCAGATGCTTCTTCAGCGTGGCGCCGTTCTTGACCCTCGTGACCAGGCGATCGACCCAGGGCAGATAAATCGCCTCGTGCACCAGCACGTCGGCGCCCTTGGCGAATTCAGCGAGCTTCGGGTTGTAGTTGGTGTCGCTGGAAAACACGATGGTGCCGTCCGGCGTCTCGAATTTGTAGGCGAAGTTGTCGACGATCGGCGGGTGCGGCGTGCGAAACGCCGTCACCTTCACGTCCGGCGTCTGCAGCACCACGCCGTCCTCGGCAATGTCCTTGGCAATCAGCAGCGGGCGCGGATCGGGCCGGCCTTCGTCGGCGATCCGGGTCTCGACATCGAACTTGTTCAGCTCCCAATAGATCCGGGTCATCTCCTCGATCCCCTTCGGGCCGAACGAATGGATCGGCGTCGAAAGTCCGGCGGCCCAGGCGTTGTAGACGAGGTTGCCATATTCGAGGTTGTGATCGGAATGGTGGTGGCTGATGAAAATATATTTCACCTGCTCGAGCGGGACGCCCGCGTTTACGAGCTGATGGCTGACGCCCATTCCGCAGTCGATCACAAACGGTGTGTCGTTCACCATCACGAGGTTGGCGGGATTGGAGGGTCCAACGCCGACGCGCGGTCCGCCTTTGGTGCCGAGGAACACGATACGTGTGCGCGGCTTTGCCGTTTGCGCGAACACCGCCGGAGCGGCGAACGCGGCGGCGCCGGCGAGCGTCAGTTTCAGTGCATCGCGGCGATCGATCATCGAACGCTCCCCTCAGGCTTGCGGTTGCAACGACCCTTGCGTCACTTCAGCGCGTCGCGCAAGCCTGTCAGCGCAGCACGCCATCGAGCGCCGGCAGCCCGGCAATCGCGGCGGCCGCGATCAGGGCATAACAGATCGCACGGAACAATTTCTCGCTGGCGCGGCCGAACAACTGGCTGCCAAACCAGACGCCGATGCCATAGACCGGTCCGACCAGCAGTGAAAACCGGATCGAATCCGGCGTGATCAATCCTGCGGCCGCATAGCTGACGAGCGAGAAAAAATCCGAAGCGCCGAAAAACAACAGGATGTTGGCGCGTGCGATTACCGGGCCGATCGGCCGGCCGAGCCAATAGCCGACGATCGGCGGGCCGCCGGTCTGCGCCAGTCCGCTGCAAAACCCTGCGAGGCCGCCGATGCCGACAGAGAGCGCCGCATGATCCTTGCCGCGATAGCGCCAGCCCGAGAGCAGCAGCAGCAACAGCGCACCGACAAAGCAGGAGATGATCCAGCGCGTCGTCACCGGATCGAACCGGCTCAGGCACCATGTTCCGATCGGCACGCCGACGAGCGCGCCGGCCACCATCACCGCGGTGGCGTTGCGGTCGGCCTGCCGCCAGGCATTCGGTAACAGCGGCGCGGCGGCGATGAAATCGATTACCAGCAGCAAGGCGGCGACCAGCCGTGGCGCCGCCACGCTGCTGGCCAGCGGCATGAAGATCATCGCCGCGCCGAAGCCGGAAAACCCGCGCGCGGCTCCCGAGACAAAGGCGATCGCGCAAATCGCGAGCGCCACATTGAGGCTGACATCGGCCGGGATGAGCTCGGAAAGGCTCATCTCCACAACATCGGGAGCCGTGCGTCAGATGGAAGCTGGGAAACTTCCAGAATCATGCCCGCAAGCTGCCGCCGGTCTTCTTGGTCACCTCGGCAATGATCTTGGCACCGACCGCGTCGATCTCCTGATCGGTCAGGGTCTTGTCGCGCGGCTGGATCGTCACCGCGATCGCGATCGACTTCTTGCTGTCGTCGATGCCCTTGCCTTCGTAAACGTCGAACACCGTGACGCCGGTAATCAGCTTCTTGTCGACGCCTTGTGCGGCGCGCACGATATCGCCCGCCTTGACGCCGCGATCGACGATGAATGCAAAATCGCGCGACACCGGCTGGAATGCCGACAGATCCAGCACCGGCTTGGCGCGGGTCGGCTTTTGCTTGGCATCGGGAATGCGATCGAGGATCACCTCGAACGCCAGCAACGGCCCGTCGGCATCGAGCGCTTCCAGCGTGCGCGGATGCAGCTCGCCGAAATAGCCCAAAATATTCTGCGGCCCGATCTGGATAGTGCCGGAACGCCCGGGATGCAGCCAGCTCGCGCCACCCGGCACGATCTGCAGCGCCTGCATCGGCGCGCCGGCCGCGGACAGCACCGCGAACGCGTCGGCCTTGGCGTCGAACGCATCGGCATTGGCCGAACCGGACCAGTGCCGCCCGATGCCCTTGCTCGACGCAAAGCCGTGGCGGACGCCGGCGGCGGCGATCAGCTGATCGGCCAGCTTGTCGCCTTTGAAGATCTGGCCGACCTCGAACAGCGCCACATCGGAAAAACCGCGGTCGGAATTGGCTTGTGCCGCGGCAACCAGACCCGGCAGCAGGCTCGGTCGCATATCCGACAGGTCGGACGCGATCGGATTGGCGAGCGCGAGCTCGCTCTGCCCGCCGCCGAACAACTCGGCGTGGGGCTTGGCGATGAACGACCAGGTCACCGCTTCGACCATGCCGCGCGCGGCGAGCGCGCGCTTGGCGCGGCGGGTACGCAGCTGAATGGGCGTGAGGGTCGGCTTGCGCGGCGCGTCGCCGCGCTCGAATGGCGTCATCGGCACCTTGTCGACGCCGACGATGCGCACGATCTCCTCGACGATATCGGCCTTGCCGTGCACGTCGATACGCCAGGACGGCACCGCGATCTTCACGACCGGGCCGGTGCCGGCGACCATGAAGCCGAGATGGCCAAGGATCAGTTTCACCTGCGGCAGCGGCACGTCGATCCCGGCCAGGCGCTTGACCTCAGTCAGCGGAAAATCGATCAGGCGATCTTCGCCGAAGGCGTTGCCGACGACGACGTTCTCCGACGGGGTACCGCCGCACAGCTCCATTACCAGCCGGGTCGCCATCTCCAGCCCCGGCACCATGAACGCCGGATCGACGCCGCGCTCGAACCGATAGCGCGCGTCGGAATTGATGCCGAGCTTGCGGCCGGTCTGCGCGATATTGATCTCGTTCCACAGCGCCGATTCGATCAGCACATCGGTGGTGTTCTCGTCGCAGCCCGAGGCCTCGCCGCCCATGATGCCGGCGAGCGATTCGACGCCGTGATCGTCGGCGATCACGCAGATGCCGGGATCGAGCGTGTAGCTGCGGCCGTCGAGCGCCAGCAGCGTCTCGCCGTCGCGGGCGCGGCGCACAACGAGGTTGCCCTTCACCTTCGCGGCGTCGAACACATGCAGCGGCCGGGCGCGATCGTAGGTCATGAAGTTGGTGATATCGACCAGCGCGTTGATCGGGCGTAAGCCGATCGAAGTCAGGCGTTGCTGCAGCCATTCCGGCGACGGCCCGTTCTTGACGCCGCGCACCAGCCGCAGCGCAAAGCCCGGACAAAGCGTTGCATCCTCGACGGTGACCTGCACCGGGCAGGGGAATTCGCCCTTGATGGCGCGGATAGCGGGATCTTTGTACTTGCCCATGTCGGCGGCGGAAAGGTCGCGCGCGATGCCGTGAACGCCGGTGCAATCCTGCCGGTTCGGCGTCAGGTTGATTTCGATCACGGGATCGCCGAGCCCGGCCCATTGCGCATAGCCGGCGCCGATCGGCGCGTCTTCAGGCAATTCCATGATGCCGTCGTGGTCTTCCGAGATCTGCAACTCAGCCGCCGAGCACAGCATGCCGCGGCTCTCGACGCCGCGGATGGTGCCCACGCCCAGCGTAATGTTCTTGCCGGGAATGAAGGTGCCGGGCGGCGAGAACACGCTGACGAGCCCTGCGCGCGCGTTCGGCGCGCCGCAGACGACCTGCACGGGAGCAGCGCCATTGCCGGTATCCACCATGCAGACCCGCAAGCGGTCGGCATTCGGATGCTGTTCGGCCGAAATCACGCGCGCGATCGAGAACGCCGACAGCGCCTTCGCCTTGTCCTCAATGTGCTCGACCTCGAGCCCGATCATGGTGAGCTTGTCGGCGAGCTTTTCCAGCGGCTCGTCGGTGTCGAGATGCTCTTTCAGCCAGGAGAGGGTGAATTTCATGACTGCGAGCCTCGAATATTGCGGGTGTTCAACGTGATATTTTGCACGGCCTCGCTGTTCCCTCCCCCCTTGTGGGGGAGGGTTAGGGAGGGGGGTAAGCCGCTTGCCCGGGAAGAAACGACTTGCCGGATCGCTTCCACAACACCTTCGAGATTGGACATCACCTGTTCATTGGCGAAGCGCAGAACTTGAAAACCTTCCGACACGAAGAAAGCATCGCGCTTCTCGTCCGCTTTCTGTTGTTCCTCGAAATCATGTGAAGCGCCATCAAGCTCGATAATCACTTTCGCCGAATGGCAGACAAAATCGACGATATAATTTCGAATCGGTGTCTGTCGGCGAAAGCCGAGGCCATCGACCCGGTTAGCTTTCAGGTAACGCCACAGCAAGGTTTCGGCAGGCGTCATAAGTTGGCGAAGCTGCTTCGCTCGGCCGCGTTGGCGTTCCCTGACGGTTGCATGCGGCATTTGCGGCTACCCCCCTCCCTGACCCTCCCCCACAAGGGGGGAGGGAACAGAAAGAGCCTGTCGAGAGGCCGGCACCAGATTGCTCACGAACTCAATCCTCCCGCCAGCGTCGGGACGTCGAGTGGCTTGAAG
>NZ_LMUK01000050.1:46143-88952 GCF_009766005.1 Bradyrhizobium sp. S69
TTCAGCATCGCGATACGGTCGATGCCCATGCCCCAGGCGAAACCCTGGTAGATTTCGGGATCGATGCCGCAGGCCCGCAGCACGTTGGGGTGCACCATGCCGCAGCCGAGAATCTCCAGCCAGTCCTCGCCCTCGCCAAAGCGAATCTCGCCCTTGTCGCGCCGGCACTGGATGTCGACTTCGAGCGAGGGCTCGGTGAACGGAAAGAACGACGGCCGGAACCGCATGTTGATGTTGTCGACCTCGAAGAACGCCTTGCAGAACTCGTGCAGGATCCATTTGAGGTGGCCAAGGTGCGACCCCTTGTCGATGACGAGGCCCTCGACCTGGTGAAACTGCGGCGTGTGCGTGGCGTCGGAGTCGATCCGATAGGTGCGGCCCGGGCAGATGATGCGGATCGGCGGCTGTTGCGTCAGCATGGTGCGGACCTGCACCGGCGAGGTGTGGGTGCGCAACAGCATGCGCGAGCCGTCTTCCTTCGGATTGAAGAAGAACGTGTCGTGCATCTCCCGCGCCGGATGGCCCTCTGGGAAATTCAGCTTTGTAAAGTTGTAGTCGTCGGTCTCGATGTCGGGACCTTCGGCGACGGCAAAGCCCATGTCGGCAAAGATAGTCGTCAGCTCATCCATCACCTGGCTGAGCGGATGGATGCGGCCGGCTTCCGCGGGCGCCTCGCGCAGCGGCAGCGTGACGTCGATGGTCTCGGAGGCCAGCCGTGCATCGAGCGCGGCCGATTTCAGGATATCGCGACGCGCGGTCAGCGCCTGCGTAACACTGTCCTTGGCGAGGTTGATGGCCGCGCCCTGCGTCTTGCGTTCGTCGGGCGACATCTTGCCGAGCGTCGAAAGCAATGCCGAGATCGAGCCCTTCTTGCCGAGGGCCGCGACCCGCACCGCTTCAAGCGTGGCTTCGTCGCTCGCGGCGGCGATATCAGCGAGGACTTGGGATTCGAGTTGAGCGAGGTCGGTCATGGCAACGGCCACCTTTTGGGAGCGCACTTGCGGTCCGGCAAAACGAGGCCGTCATCATCCGCGAAAGCGGATGATCCAGTAACCCCCGGGGTCAAGATGTAGCTCGGTGGTTACTGGATGCCCCGCTTTCGCGGGGCATGACACCGGAATTGTCAGACGTGGGGCAGCGATCGGAAGCTTACGCCGCGAGTGCGGCCTTGGCCTTTTCAGCGATCGCCTGGAACGCCACCGGTTCGGTGATGGCGAGATCCGACAGCACCTTGCGGTCCACGGTGATGCCGGACTTGGAGAGACCGTTGATGAAGACGCTGTAGGTCATGCCGAACGGGCGGATCGCGGCGTTGATGCGCTGGATCCAGAGCGCGCGGAAGGTGCGCTTCTTGCGCTTGCGGTCGCGGAAGGCATATTGGCCGGCCTTGTCGACCGCGGCCTTGGCGGCGCGAATGGTGTTCTTGCGGCGGCCGGAGAAACCCTTGGCGGCCTTGTAGACTTTCTTGTGCTTGGCGTGAGAGGTCACACCGCGTTTAACGCGAGACATGACTGGTCTCCTTTATGAAAAAATGGGTGACAGATCGCCGCGCGGACGCGGCTCGGCTAAAGTGGAAACGCGACCGCGATCAGGCGTTCGGCAAGAAATACTTCTTGACGTTATCGCCGTCGGTCTTGAACAGCACGCGGGTGCCGCGAAGCTGACGAATCTGCTTCTTCGTCCGCTTGATCATGCCGTGGCGTTTGCCGGCGTGGGCGGACATCACTTTGCCGGTGCCAGTCACCTTGAAGCGCTTCTTAGCGCCTGACTTCGTCTTCAGCTTGGGCATTTGGCTCTCCTATGGCCGCAGGAAAACGCGCCCAAAGGGGCGCTTTTGCGGCTAAAATGCTCGTTAGAGCGTTGAAAGTGCTAGGATATTTCCGAAATGAAATAACCCGCACGGACATCGACACGGCAGCCCTTGATCAGCCGGGCGATGAAGCTGGGGCTTATGACAGAGACAAATGAAATTGGCAACGCTGAACCGCGGAACCGAATCCCCCGACACATCGTCGGCCGCTGATCGCGGCGTAGCCCGAAAACGAGGGAAAAATGTCAATTTCAGCCCGAATGACGGCCGTTTTGGCCGATTCCAGCCGCTTCCGTGGGTCCAAGCGTATTTTGCTCGCAGGCCTTGCCGTTGCCATGGCCGCCGCGTCGCCGGGCGCCCATGCCAGGCCGGCCGTGACGGCCGGGGCCTATGATGGCACCTGGAACGTGGTGTTCTTCACCCAGGCGGGCAGTTGCAGCTCGACCAACAGCGTTCCGTTCGCGGTGGCCGGCCGAAGCGTCTCGTCGGCGGGCGGCGGCAAGGTCACTGGCGGCATCAGCCGCGGCGGTGTCGTCGCGGTCAACATCTCGGTCGGTGCATCGCACGCCAGCGGTAGCGGCCGGCTCGCCGGCAATTCAGGCACCGGCCGCTGGAGCGGTATCATCACCGGCGATAAATGCAGCGGCAGCTGGCAGGCGACGCGAAGCTGAATTCGTGGCGGCCCACGAAAACGGCCCGCCAGATCGTTCTGACGGGCCACATTCAAATTCGCGCAAATTCTCGAACCAAATTCAGATAGCGATCCTGCTCCATAGCGTTTTTCGAGCGAAGTGGATGCCGGTTCGCGTCAAGAAAACGCGTCAAAACAGGAATCCGGATCAACGCGGCGCCAGCACCATCACGACCTGACGTCCCTCGAACCGCGCATCCTGTTCGACCTTGGCGAACTCGGCGACGTCGGCCTTGACCTTGTCGAGCAGCTTGGTGCCGATCTCCTGGTGGGCCATTTCGCGGCCACGGTAGCGCAAGGTGATCTTGACCTTGTCGCCTTCCTCGAAGAAACGCTGCATCGCCCGCATCTTCACGTCGTAATCGTGATCGTCGATCATCGGCCGCAGCTTGATCTCCTTGATCTCGACGACCTTCTGTTTCTTGCGGGCTTCGGCGGCTTTCTTCTGCGCCGAATATTTGAACTTCCCGTAGTCCATGATCTTGCAGACGGGAGGACTGGTGTTCGGCGAAATCTCGACCAGATCCATGCCGGCCTCGGCGGCCATCTTGATGGCGGCCACGGTCTCGACCGTGCCGTGATTCAGGCCGGTCTGATCGATCAGCTGGATTTGTGCGTTGCGGATTTCATCGTTGGTGCGCGGCCCGTCTTTGGCGGCGGCGGGCGGGGCTCTGTTGGGACGGCGAATGGGTAACTCTCCAAGGTTGTGAACGAAGGCGATAGTTTGAAGGAATAAGGCTCAGCGAGCAAGCAAACTCGCACGTAGATGCTCGAAAACCGTCAAATGCGAGACATTTTGGTCACGGCGGACAACGCCGGCCGGTGCGAAATGTTCAGATCAGCCCACATAGAGCGCAAGCGCCCGCTCCGCAAGCGCGACCGCAAGCCGCGATCTGGTCTCCGTTGACGGCTGCAGCGGGCTCGACCAAACAGCAACCGACCGGCAAGACGTTCAAGAGATGAAAGATTCCTGCAAGTGATGAAAGATTCATGACCCAGCCATCGGCGTCCCCATCTGATCCGGAACCGGCTTTTATCGAGGTTGGCCAGGATGATTCCCGCCGCCGCATTGCGGTTCGTGCCCGGGACGGCGGCGGTCCGGGACTGTTCTGGCTGGGTGGCTTCCACTCGGACATGCAGGGCACCAAGGCGCTGGCGCTGGACCAATGGGCCGCCGCGCATCATCGCGCCTGCGTCCGGTTCGATTATTCCGGCCATGGCGAATCCGGCGGCACATTCGCCGACGGCACCATTGGGCGCTGGCTCGAGGAGGGCCTCGCGGTGTTCGACCGGTTTTGCGTCGGCCCGCAGGTCGTTGTCGGCTCCTCGATGGGCGGCTGGATGGCGCTGTTGCTGGCGCGCGCGATTATCCGGCGGGCGGAAAATCGCGCGGCGTTGGCCGGATTGGTGCTGATCGCGCCGGCGCCGGATTTCACCGAAGCGTTGATGTGGAAAGGCTTTTCGCCTGAGATTCGCCAGGAAATCGAGACCAAGGGAATGTGGCTGCGGCCCTCGGCCTATGGCGACGAGCCCTATCCGATCACGCGCGCACTGATCGAAGAGGGCCGTCACCATCTGCTGCTGGGCAGCGCCATCGAGGTCGGGTGCCCGGTGCGCATCCTCCAGGGCGCGCAGGATCCGGACGTACCATGGCAGCATGCCTTTGCGCTGGCGCAGCGGCTGCCGGCCGACGACGTGGTGCTGACCATGATCCAGGACGGCGATCACCGGCTGTCGCGGCCGCAGGACATCGCCCGCATCATCGCTGCGGTGGCGGAGATGGGGTGAGTTTTGTCATCGTCCGCGAACGCGGAGCATGACGGCGTCAAAGGAGAAACACGCATGAACCCTTCAACCATGCTCCGCACGTTCTGCGATGCGGTCGAACGGCGTAACGGCGCGGCGTTCGCGGCGCTGTTCGCCGAGGATGGCGTCTATCACGATGTGTTCTATGGCGCCTTCGCCGGCCGCGCGAACATCGCCGCGATGATCGACGACTGGTTTTATCGCACCGCTGAGGATTTTCGCTGGGACATGCATGCGCCCGTCAGCGACGGCGAAACGCTCTACGCGCGCTACACCTTCAGCTACCGATCGACGCTGCCTGAGGCGAACGGAGCGCGCGTCATGTTCGAGGGCGTCGCGATCATGAAGCTGCGCGATGGCGAGATCACCGAGTATCACGAGGTCGCCAACACCGCGCCGGGCTTCGTCGACATGAATTTCGCGCCCGAGCGCATCGCCAAGATCGCCGCCAGACAAGGCGCGGCATTAAGGGCACGCCCCGAGATGAAGCGGCATCTGGCGGAGTGATCGCCCGCTACGGCGGCGGCTTTGCCATCGGCTTGCGCTGCGCCAGCGCGGCCACCGTCGAGGTCCCGATCGGGCCCTGCTCGTCGTAGAGGGTGCACTCGCCGATCGCGACGCCGTTGGTGGCTTGATGGTTGGCGACCTCGAAGCCGATCCATGGCGTGACCGGAAGGCGATGCAGATACAGCGTCACGTCGCTGTTGATATAGCCAAGGCCATGATCGCCGGCATTGGCGAAGGGGCTGGCGAAATCCGCGGCGACCGCGACCCGCACGAACGGCGTTAGCGGCGCGCCCTCGACCAGGTCGCGGACTTCGCTCATCCATAGCCGGCGCGGGCCGATGGTACCCATCGCACCTACGATCGGCCGGGTGGTCCATTTGCCATTCATGCCGAGGCGCGGATCGGTGGGCGCGGGAATATCCGCCGGCGCCGGGACATCCCAGTTCGGCGTGGTCCAGACCACGCCTTCGGGATTTTGCGTCTGGCGCAATAATTGGCAGGAGCCGCGCGCCATGCTGACGCCGCCCGAGAAAAATTCAGCCTCGACCACCCGGATACGCAGGCCGTCGCGGACGATGCGCGACTTGATCTCGATCGGCGCGAAGCCCGGCAGGCGAAACATGTCCACCGTGAGCCGCGCCGGCACGAAATCGTCGGCGCCGTGGCGCTGTTCGATGACGAAAGCGATCAGCCCGATGACGACGCGCCCGTGCAGCGATTTCGGATCCCACGGGCCATTCGACGCTGGAGTCGGCAGATAGGCGTCGTGGACGGGATCGTGGGTAAAGAACGGTTGATTTGTCATGGCGCGGAACCATGGCGGATTCCACGCGATGAAATCAAGGGCCGCTTCGCGAAGGTCCTCATGATGAGGATGCAACATCCGCCTGAGAGAGCTGCCATTCCGCGCGCACGCTCTCGTTGGTCTCGGCGCCGATCGCATCGGATGCGAGCGCCGCAAATTCATCCGGCGCCATCAATTGCGACAGCGCCCAAACCGCGGCGCCACGAACCAGCGGGCTCTCGTCATCGAGCAGGCGTCGCGCCTCGTCCGCTAAAGCTGCATCATCGGCATTGCCGATCGCCGTCAGCACATTGCGGATAAATCGGTCGCGGCCGATCCGCTTTACTGGCGACTTGGTGAACAGGCTGCGAAAGGCCGCATCGTCGAGCCGGGCCAGTTCGGCCAACGGCGGTGCGCGCAAGGCGTCGCGCGCGGCGAGTTTTATCTCGCGGCCTTGTTGGGCGAACTTGTTCCACGGGCAGGCGGCAAGGCAATCGTCGCAGCCATAGATGTGGTTGCCGATGGCTTTGCGGAACTGGTGTGGGATAGGTCCCTTGTTCTCGATCGTGAGGTAGGAAATGCAACGCCGCGCATCCAGTCTGTAGGGCGCGGGAAACGCCGCGGTCGGGCAGATATCGAGGCAGGCACGGCAGGAGCCGCAATGATCGGTCTCAGGCGCGTCGCGCGGCAGATCCGCCGCGGTGAAGATCGCGCCGAGAAACAGCCAGGACCCGAACTCACGCGAGACAAGGTTGGTGTGCTTGCCCTGCCAGCCCAGCCCCGCCGCCTGTGCCAACGGCTTTTCCATCACCGCCGCGGTATCGACGAACACCTTGACCTCGGAGCCGGATTGCGCGGCCAGCCAGCGTGCCAGCGCCTTCAGCCGCTTCTTGATCACGTCATGATAATCGTCGCCTTGCGCATAGACCGAGATCGCGCCGCTGGTGCGGTGTTGCAGGATATCAAGCGGATTTTCGTCGGGCCCGTAATTGACGCCGAGCATGATCACCGAGCGCACGCCGGGCCACAACACGCGCGGATCCATGCGGCGTTCCGGCGAAGCCGCGAGCCAGTCCATGTCGCCATGGGCGCCTTCGTCGATAAAGGCGCGGAAATGCCGCGCCACCTCCGCGATCGCATCGGGATCGGTGACGCCGGCGCAGTCGAAACCGAGCGCGCGCGCTTCGTGGGTGAGAGCTTGTTTGAGAGGCAATGTCATGACGTCGGTGGTGCTTCACCTCTCCCATAGGGAGAGGTCGGCACGCGAAGCGTGACGGGTGAGGGGTTTTTGCCCAACGATAGTTCGTAACCCCTCACCCCAACCCTCTCCCAACGGGAGAGGGAGCCTGCCGTCATCGTTGAAAGTCCAATGCCTAATTGGAGAGATTGATTCAGAAGTCGAGATCCACGTAGGTGCGCGACGCCGGCACGCCCGCCAGCCATTCGCTCAGCAACGGACGGAACGACGGGCGGGATTTCACCCGCGCGTACCACGCCTTTGCCGCGTCGTCCTCGATCCATGGCACGTCGCCCAGATAGTCGATCGCCGAAAGATGCGCCGCGGCGGCGAGATCCGCATAGGTCAATTGATCGCCGGCGAGATAATTTCGCGTCTTCGCCAGCCAGCCGATATAGGCCAGATGATAGCGCACATTTGCCTTGGCGGCGCGGATCACATCCGCGGCCGGCGCGCCGCCGCCATCATCCTCGCTCATGAAGCGCTTGTAGATGCGCTCGGTGACCAATGGATTGGAGGCTTCCTCGAAGAACTTCTCGTTGAACCAGGCCATCAGCCGGCGCACCTCGATACGTTCGATCGACGTCGTCGGCATCAGCCGGCGATTGTCCATCTCGCCGCCATAGGTCTCATCGAGATATTCGGTGATCACCCCGGCACCGGGGACCGGTGGTATTCCTTCCGCGATCAATACCGGCGTGGTGCCGGCCGGATTGAGCGCCAGGAAAGCCTCGCGCCGCTCCCACACCCGCTCTTCCACCAATCTCAGGTCGAGGCCATGCTCGCCCAGCGCCAGGCGGATGAAGCGCGAATGCGGACAGAAGGGGTGGTGGAATAGCGTGAACATGAGCCCTTGATAATTTTGTGGTGCTTAACAAACCATCACCGCCTGACACGGCGCGTGTGACGCAAGTTGCGCGCCAAACTACCTAAGCGGTGGAACGAGGCAACCCGTGTTTTCGCATTTTGACGTTGCGGCGGACAAGCGAATAAGCGAGAAGAACCCGGCCTTTTTGCCTCATATAACGGACCTAAACCATGATGTCTGATACGTTGAGGGCGGTGATACTCGGCATTATCGAGGGCGTCACCGAGTTCCTTCCGGTGTCTTCGACGGGCCATCTGCTGCTGGCGGAACGGTTCTTCAATCTCGGCGAGGGCAGTTTCTGGAACAGCTTCACGGTGCTGATTCAGCTCGGCGCGATCCTGGCCATTCTCGTCATCTATTTCGTCAAATTGTGGCGGATTGCGCTTGGCGTATTTTCCAATCCCGATGATCGGCGATTTGTCATCGGCGTGCTGGTGGCGTTTCTGCCCGCGGTGGTGATCGGCCTGATCGCCGGAAAATACATCAAGGAATTCCTGTTCAACCCGTGGGTTGTGTGCTTTTCGCTGATCGTCGGCGGTGCGATCCTGCTGTGGGTCGATCAACTCGATCATAACCCGACCGAACATGACGCCACCAAATTTCCGTTGCCGATGTATCTCACCATCGGGTTCGCGCAGTGCCTGGCGATGATCCCCGGCGTGTCGCGTTCCGGCGCCAGCATCGTCGCGGCGATGATGCTGGGGGCCGACAAGCGCGCGGCGGCGGAGTTCTCGTTCTTCCTGGCGATCCCGACCATGGTCGGCGCGTTCGCCTATGACTTCTACAAGAATCGCGGCGAAATGAATGCCGATCATCTCGGCCTCGTCGCGATCGGATTCGTGGTCTCCTTCGTCACCGCGATCGTCGTGGTGAACACGTTCCTGAGCTACGTCACCCGCAACGGCTTTACGCTGTTCGCCTGGTGGCGCGTGATCGTCGGCACACTGGGCCTGATCGCGCTGGCGATGGGAAGGTAAAACACGCGACGCCCTGACGGCTGTCGTCCCCGCGAAGGCGGGGACCCATAACCCCTACCGTTGGTAGGAGCAGAAGGCCCTTGCTCCAGCGACACAACGGGAGTCCTCGCCGTATGGGTCCCGGCGTTCGCCGGGACGACGTGAGTATCTTTCTTACTTACGCGCTCTTCTTCTGGAACTGGCCCGTCGCGCGGAAGCGCCAGAGGTATTGCGGGGCGATCGCTTCCAGCGAATCGGCCGTGATGCCGAGGCCGTCCAGGGTCAGGCCAGCGGCCTTCGCGGCCTCTGACACGATGTTGTCGGATCGCAGCAGGGCCACCTGATCCGGCGTCAATTTCAGCGCGCCGGGTGCGAATTGCAGGAACATCGCCTGCAGTTTCGCCAGTCCGAACGGCAACGAGACCAGCAAACGATCGCGGTAGGTGGTGGCCAGGATGATCTCCATGATCTCGCGCATCGTCAGTACTTCCGGGCCGCCAAGTTCGTAGGTCGCGCCCGCTCTGGCCTTGCCATCGACGGCGTCCGCGACCGCGGTCGCGACATCGCCGACATAGACCGGCTGCATTTTTGCCAAGCCGCCGCCGATCAGCGGCAGCATCGGTGAAATTCGACCGAGCGCCGCGAAGCGGTTGGTGAATTGATCCTCCGGCCCGAATATCGTCGAAGGCCGCATGATGGTGGCCGAGGGCGTGGCCGCCAGCACCGCCTTTTCGCCGGCGGCCTTGGCCCGGGCGTAGCGCGCGGGCGAATTCTCGTCGGCGCCGATCGCCGAGACATGCACGACCCGGGCGCCGACGGCGCTGGCTGCCTGTGCCACCGTGCCGGCGCCCTTGCCCTGCACCGCGTCGAAGGTCTGGGCGCCGCCCTCGGCCAGGATACCGACCAGGTTGATCGCGACGTGGGACTCGCGCATCGCGGCCTCCACCGAGGCGGGATAGCGCAAATTGGCCTGCACGGCGTGGATCTGGCCGACCTTGCCGAGCGGTTGCAGGAATCCGGCCAGCTCCGGCCGCCGCACCGCGACCCGGATCCGGTAGTCGCGCCGGGCCAGCGCCCGAACCACGCTGCGCCCCAGAAAGCCCGATCCGCCGAAAACCGTGACCAGTGTGTCCTGATTCGATGCCATATCGCGTTCCTGCAAGCCAAAGGCGGGAGATTCACGAGGTGTTTAGCGCTTTCGCGCCGCGCCGTCATGCCCCCGCGTGCAGCATATTTTGGCGTCGGGTTCATCAATTTGACAAGCGCGCGACCGATCAATACTAACCGGCCCGGGCCCAGGTGGCGGAATTGGTAGACGCGCTGGCTTCAGGTGCCAGTGGCTTAACGGCCGTGAAGGTTCGAGTCCTTTCCTGGGCACCATTTTGCGTGGATTTTGCGCAAAATGGTGCCGATCCAACAGATCGATCAGTATGCGTCGCCGCCCGGCGACGATTGCCTTTCGCCCTCGATGGCGTCCTGGCTGCGGTGGCGAGTTCAACGCGCAGCGGTTGAGAGAGGCTGTTTCTTCGAAATTAGCGAGTCGCGTTGAAGCCTTTCACCAGCTTGCGACGGAGTCGAGCAGTGGCAAAGCCGGCATGGTATCGTGTCCTCGCGGCGGTCGTCTCCCTATGCTGGCTAACGGGCCTCGTTTTCCCTGCGCTCGGTACATGCCGCGATAGTAGCGTGACGTATTTTGACAACGCGACCATTGTTTTCTTCGGGGCCTTAGGACCGATGTTCGGAACGTTTGCGTGGTACGCAAACGTCTTCCTCTTCGTTGCCACCGTCCGTTTGGCGCTCGGACGTGCGCCGTGGCTATTGAGCGATCTTGCAGGCCTTGCATTGGCTCTTACGTCTTTTCGCATTGTGGAGTTGATGCACAATGAAGCCTTCAGTGAGCCGGTTTGCGCTTGGGGTATTGGGTTTTGGCTATGGCTTGCATGTTTTGTAATTGTTTTGGGAATATCCCTCGGCAATGCAATCGCTTGGGCGTTCAGGCCGTCACCTACACCGCTGCGCCACGATGAGGCGACTATTGAATAGCGCAGGTTTAAAAGACGGTGTGTGTTGCCGCCTCGCATCAGGGAGCCTGCAATCGGTTCGTCGCGATGTCGGCGCCTCAATGCTGCCTCGCTTTGCCGCGCAATAACACACCGTCGATTCTCTTCAGCTGTATCCCCCGAACCCCTGCCTTTCTCAAATCCTGCCACACTCCCGTAGAGCCGCCGACAGGGGCCATCGGGCCGCGACGGAGCGAAGCGTGCGGAATGCCTATCTCGAATCGGGCTGCGACCTGTCGCGACCGGCGGCGCGGGCGATTACGGCACCATGATCCTGCGATCGAGAAAGCAGAACGGCGCCGCAGACGGGGCTCCGCTGAACGCGAACTTTGCGCCCGATCTGGCCACACCTCCCGGTTTTGATTCCGATGCTCGCTTGGCATCCGATCCGCATCTCGCGCGCCGTGCCGTCGACACCAAGTGGCTGACCGCGCTGCTCTCGCTGGCAACCGTCGCGATCCTGATGCTGGGGGCGGTGGGGGTGTCGCTTCACTCCGGATTGTCGGTCGCGATGGCTCCGGTATTCCGGCACGCCACGACCGCCAGCAATTTGCAGCGGGCCGACCGGTTGCCGCCGGTCAAGGTCTCGCGCGAGGGCGACGTGATCCGCAGCCGCATCGAACAGCTCGCTGATGATGGCCACGGCACAACACCCTTCACCCATGTGATGGTGCGGCTGGCGCGGGCGTC
Organism: Bradyrhizobium sp. S69; assembly: GCF_009766005.1. Classification (GTDB taxonomy): domain Bacteria; phylum Pseudomonadota; class Alphaproteobacteria; order Rhizobiales; family Xanthobacteraceae; genus Bradyrhizobium. The sequence continues at coordinate 57,553 of NZ_LMUK01000050.1, forward strand.
CGGCGATCCGCGTGCGCGCGAGACCTCGGTCAATAAAGGTACTGCAGAGGCCACGATCAGTGCGGCGGCTGTGCCTGTGGCGCCTGACCGCGCGTCCATCGCGGTTGCGGCATCCGCCGCCGGCGAGACGCTGCCGCCCGAAATTCGTTTCGGCACATCGCAGCTGGCGCCGTCGGCGCAGGCCAGCGCTTTCGTCTCCGAAGCGGCGCCCGACTCGTTCGCGCTGCCCGGCGAGCCGATCAATCTCACGGTGATCGCGAAAGCCGCTGGTGCCATCGGCACCGAGCGACGCATCATCGTGGCGCGCTCCGGCGATACGCTGGACGGGATGCTCACCGCGCTCGGCGTCACCGTGCAGGACGCCGGCGCCATCACCAAGCTGCTCAAACCTCACTCATGGTTCGGCCGCGCCGCCTTCGCCGGTGGCGAGGTCGTCACCGTGCTGCAGGATCGTGCGCAAGATCCCGCGCAAGACCGCGCGCGGCCGCAGCAGGTCAGTCTTGCGCGCGAGGGCAAGCCGGAACGCGCCGCGGCGCTTTCGGACAACGGCACTTACGTCGCGGTCGCCCCGCAGCCGGATGCGGCGGCCGTTGCGCCGAACGCCGCGAAGGACGACGTAGCGCTCGATCGCAGCGCGCCCGGTGTCAAGCTGCGCGAGAGCCTCGACCGGCTGGCGCAGGACAACCGTGTTCCGCCGTCGCTGGTCGACGACATCGTCCGGCTCTGCGGCAGGGATGTCGATCTCGAGGCCATGACCTCCGCGCTCGATACGGCGGAGCTGCTGTACAGCCCGAACGCCGAGGGCGAGCCCGAACTGGCTTTCGCGGCACTCACGCTCGACGGCCACCATCACCGCTACTATCGCTTCACGGCGCCCGACGATGGCGGTATCGACTATTACGATGCCGACGGCCACTCGGTCACCGCATCGCTGATCCACAAGCCGGTTGCCAACGGCCGCCTCGGCGATGGTTTTGGCTGGCGGGTGCATCCGATCCTGCAGGATCGCCGTTTCCACGAAGGCGTCGATTACGCCGCTCCCTTCGGCTCACCGATCGCGGCGGCCGGCGCCGGGGTGGTGGAGAAGATCGATCAGGAGGCGGGCTACGGCAAATATGTCCGCATCCGCCACGACTTCGGTTATGAGACGACGTATGCCCACATCTCCGGCATGCCGCGCGGCCTCAAGGTTGGCACGCGAATCCGCCGCGGACAGACCATCGGTTATGTCGGCTCAACCGGCCTGTCGACCGGACCGCATCTCTATTATGAACTGCGGGTCAACGGCCATTACGCCGATCCGCTGCTGACTCATCTGCCCGCCGGACGGGTGCTCGACGGCGATGCGCTCACGGCGTTCCAGCAGGCGCGCACCGGTACCGACCTGCTGCTGCAGGCCAGCGCACGAAGCGCTGGTTCCAGCCGATAAGGCTCTCACACCACGCGTTTGCCGGCCCGTTTCGCGATCGGCTTCTGCACCAGATACATCAGCAGCAGCGAGAGCAGCGACGTCGCCACCACGATGTAGCCCAGCCGGTCGAAGTGCCGGAGCGTGCCGTCGGCATTTTGCGCGATGATGGCGGCGGCCAGCACCGAGCCAAGCCCACCGGAGAGCTGCTGCAGCGAAGCGCTGACCGCGCTAAAGGAGCCGCGCTGGCTGGCTTCGGGGATCGCCGAAATCAAAGCCTGCGACGGGATCATGCGCGAGAAGATGCCGAGAAACATCAGCACGTTGACCACGATGGCAGTCGTCAGCGCGACATGGCCGAGATAGTCGAGATGGGTGTAGATCAGCACCATCACGATCGAGACGAAGCTGCCGAACGCGAAGGTTGGAAATTTGCCGAACGCATCGCTGGCGCGGCCCACCAGCGGGCCGATGAAGATGGTGAACAGACCCGAGACCAGATAGATCGTCGGCAAATGTGTGATGTCGATGCCGAGATTGCTGACGGTGTAGGCGCTGCCGAACGGCATCAGCATGTATCCGCCGGTCGCGAGCAATGTCGTCACCGCGAACGCCATCGTATAGCGCGGCTGTCCGACGGTCGCGATCAAATGATGAAACGCGTTGGTGTCCTGCTTGAGCAGCAGGTGGCCATTCACCGGTTTCATCACGAGCAGCACCGCGGCCATCCCGGCGATCGACAGGCCCACCAGCGCGCCGAACGAGACGTGCCAGTTCCAGTGGTTGGAGAGATAAAGCCCGGCCGGGATTCCGAGCACCTGGCTCGCCGCGAACGCCGTTTGCACAAAGCCCATGACGCGGCCGCGCAAATTCAATGCAAACAGGTCGGTGATGATGGCGAGAACGACGGAACCCATCACGCCGCCGAACAGCCCGGTGACGATGCGGCCCACGAGCAGCACATGAAAGGTCGGCGCCAGCGCGCACAGCGTCGTGCCCAGCGTGAAGCCGACGTAAAAGAACAACAACAGCTTCTTGCGATCGAAGCGATCGGCAAAGCCCGCGGCGAGAATCCCCGAAAAGCCCGCGCTGAACGCATAGGCCGAAACCGCTATGCCGAATTGCGCTGCGGTGATGTTCAGCGCCGGCATGATGATGGCGCCGAGCGGCGACATGATCATGAAGTCGAGAATGATCGTGAACTGGATAAAGGCCAATAGCGCGATCAGCGCCGACTGATACCGCGAAAAGCCGGACGCGATTTCCGGTTGATCGGCAATCGGCGCGACGAGGGTTTGTTCGGTCATGACACTCATTCGAAAGAAAGCAGGATAGCGGTACCCAGCGGCGGCAGACGTCGCACGGGCCGGCCATAGATGGGGGTTGATCGGACGCGATTCCACGGCGATGACGTGCGGCGGAAGCCGAGTGTTGCCTTCAGGCACCGCAAAACAGGCGAGAAAAATTGGCCAACCGCGAGGGTGCGGGATCCAGGGCGCGGCAGCGGATTCGATGCTTGCGGCAGCTCGCGAAACAGCCTGGCTGCCGCCATCAGAATTTATCCTTTATAATCAATTATCTATGATGCCTTCAAAAGGATCGCTTGGATGATCGCAGGCGGCTATCGTGCGCCTGTAAAATCGCGGATCAGGCCTTATTTCATGGACTGAACCGCGTGCTGCCGCTCGCCTCTTGAGGGTTTGGGCGGTAGTTTGGCCGGCATCGATTCGACGAGGTTGACACAGCACATGACCATCCGCCTGCATCGCGGCGACCTGCCCGATCTCGCCCGCTATACCGATTCAGTGGCGATCGATACCGAGACCATGGGGCTGCATCCGCACCGCGACCGGCTTTGCGTGGTGCAGATGTCGAACGGCGACGGCAGCGCCGATGTCGTGCAAATTCCGAAAGATCACGCCGATGCCCCTAATCTGAAGGCATTGCTGGCCAACCCGAAGATCACGAAAATCTTCCACTTCGCCCGGTTCGATCTTGCCGCCCTCTACAACGCCCTCGGGGTGATGCCGCAGCCGGTCTACTGCACCAAGATCGCATCGCGGCTCTGCCGCACCTATACCGATCGCCATGGCCTGAAGGATCTGGTGCGCGAGGTGCTCAACATCGATCTGTCGAAACAGCAGCAATCGAGCGATTGGGGCGCGCAGGCCCTGAGCGAGGCCCAGTTGGCCTACGCCGCCTCCGACGTGCTGCATTTGCATGCCTTGCGCGACCGGCTCAATGGGATGCTCGCCCGCGAGGGCCGCCTGGAGCTTACCCAATCCTGCTTCGATTTCCTGCCGACCCGCGCCAGGCTCGACCTGGAGGGCTGGGATACCGAGGACATTTTCGCCCATTCCTGAGCCGGCGGAACGCCGCTCGCGCATTCTACCGCACCCTGCCGCCCCGTTTCGGTCACACTCATGATACGAGTGGTCAGGGCAAGGTCCGGGCTGCGCCGGCGGGCGATCCGGGGTACAATGAGACAGATTGGTCAGTGAAAGCGGACACCGGCTTGGCCGGCCTTAGGTCTCTTTCGATCGGACCTTAAACAGTTGACGGCGTGCCTGATTTTTTCCGCCAACGCGCTTTAAAGGCTGGCGGGTCATGCGCTAGCGGCGCCAGCGCTTCGGAGCAGCGGTGAATTCGGTTCAGACCCCGGTCTATCAAGCGGCCATGGACGCGCGCTTCGCGGTGGCGGCGCGCCATAGCCGGCTGGTGCGAATCCTGCGCATCGCGGTGCCGGCGGCCGTGCTGCTGTCGATGGCGACGATCGTCCTGGTGTCGGTCTTCAATCCGTTCCGGATGCTGTTGCCCAAGCTGCCGATCGACATGGGAAACCTCGTCGTCTCCGGCACCAAGATCACGATGGAATCGCCGCATATGTCCGGCTACACCGCGACCGACCGGAGACCCTATGAGGTCTGGGCGAAAACCGCGACCCAGGACGTGACCGATCCGGATCACCTCGATCTCAAGACCTTGCGCGCCAAGGTCCTGAACCAGGACCAGACCACGGTGACGCTGGATGCGCGCGAAGGCATGATGAACACCAAGGACCAGTTGCTGGACCTGCACCACGATATCTTTTTGCAAACCTCTTCCGGTTATGAAGCGCGGCTGGATCAGGCATTTGTCGACATGGGCAAGGGCACGGTGTCGTCGGACAGCCATGTCGACGTCAAACTGACCAACGGAACGCTGACATCCGACCGGCTTCGAATCACCGGTGGCGGCGAAGTCATCAGGTTTGAGGGCAATGTCGTGATGCACCTGGACAACATGAATATGGGCGGGACCCCCGACCCGTCGGCCACGGGGTCGGCGGCGCCGGCGGAAACCACACCCGCACCCGCGCCCACGCCGGCCCATGCCGGCAAGGCGCGATCTTCGTCCAGCAAGTCCGCCAACTCGAAATGATGTTCATGATGAGGCCTTCTGCGCGCAGCACCACGACCGGGCGGATCGCGCATGGCGTCCGTGGGCTTGCCGTTCTGCTGGCGCTGTTCGCTGCCCGTGAGGCGGCCGCGCAGAGCACGGTCCAGGGCGTGCCCAACGCCATGCAGGGCTTTTCGCAGAATCGCGACCAGCCGATCCAGATCGAAGCGGCCACGCTCGAGATGCGCGACAAGAAAAAGGAAGCGACGTTCTCCGGCAATGTGAAGGTGATCCAGGGCGACACCACGATGACCTCCAAGACGCTGGTGGTGTTCTATGAATCGAGCAGCGCCACGCCTGCGGCGGGGACTCCAGCCAATGGGGCTCCGGCCGCGCCACCAGCCAACGCCAAGGCCGCCCCGCCGGCCAAAGGCGCTCCGATCCCGGCCGCCGCGCCCGGTCCCGGCGGGGCGTCGTCGATCAAGCGGCTGGAAGCCCGCGGCAATGTCGTGGTCACCCAGAAAGATCAGGTCGTGACTGGTGAAACCGCCGTGTTCGACACCAAGACCAATCTGGTCACCATGCTCGGCGGCGTGGTTTTGACCCAGGGCAAGAACGTGCTGCGCGGTGACCGGCTGATGGTCGATATGACGACTGGGGTGTCCCGGGTCGAATCCGACAGCGGGCGCGTGCAGGGTCTGTTTCAATCGTCCGGCCAGCCTGGCGCGGGACCTCTCGGCCTGACGCCAGCCCCAGCGGCTTCCGCCGGTTCAAAACCGAAATAGCGTCACTGTTCTGAACGGCGCACGACGCCGGCTCGTCATCGGCAAGACGCGTCTGGTTCCACCGATAGCGATAATCCGGGTGATTTCATGATGATGTCCTCACCGAATAACCCGATCGGGCGGTTCGCGCGCGCGGTTGGAATGGCCGCATGCTGCGCACTTAACGTGAGCGCTGTCGGCGAAGCGGTCGCGCAAAGCGCGGGGTCGAGCGTGCCCAACGCCATGCAGGGCTTTTCGCAGAATCACGACCAGCCAATCCAGATCGAAGCCGCCACGCTCGAAATGCGCGACAGGAAAAAGGAAGCGACGTTCTCTGGCAATGTGAAGGTGGTGCAGGGCGATACCACCATGACATCGAGAACCCTCGTGGTGTTTTACGATTCGGCGACTGCCCCGGGAGCGGCGCCGGCCGCGGCCAATCCGAAGGCCCCGGTAAAATCGGCTCCTCCGATCCAGTCCGCGACTCCCGGTCCCGGAGGCAGCTCGTCGATCCGAAAGCTCGAGGCGAGAGGCAGAGTGGTCGTCACCCAGAAAGATCAGGTCGTAACCGGCGAAACGGCCGTGTTCGACACCAAGACCAACCTGATAACCATGCTGGGCGGGGTGGTGTTGACCCAATGCAAAAACGTGTTGCGTGGCGACCGCCTGCTGGTCGATATGACGACCGGCGTGTCGCGGGTCGAGTCCAACGACGGTAAGGTCCAGGCCCTGTTCCCCCAGTCGGGCCAAGGCTGCGATTCGCTCGGCGCGGGGCCCGGTGCCCCAAATAAACCGAAATAATATCAATTACTTGTATTCAATCTGCTGGTCGTGCGGTTGAAGCTTGCCGTGCCAGCCTGTATCTACGCTTAAACCGGCGACGGGGGTCGGCGCCTCGAAATCGAGGCGTCACGCTGGGCAAGGGACATCCCTTCATTCATGCTCGGTGCGCGAATCGAAAAGCCGCGGGCGTGTCGCGGGATTACCGTGAAAGGCTAAGCAAAGCGGCGATGGTGGATTTACTCGGCATGTTCCGTCGACGCCCGGCGAAGCGCGCAGGATTTGCGCGCTCGCGCGATGACATCACCGCGCTCGCGGATTCCTTCGGCGATATGCTGGCCAGCCCGGTGCGCGATGCGCCGCCGATCGCCCGCGAAGCTCCGGTGCCGCGAATTGATCCGGCGTCGTCTCCGGCGTACGCCGAACAGCCGGCTGCGGCCGAAACGCCGCGCCCGCGGCCCAAAGCCGACAAGCCCGAGAAAAAAGCCAAGACCAACGGCGCCGCCGCTGCGCCGCGGATGGCGACCCGGGCCGGTTATCTGGCTGTGCATAGCGTGGAAAAGAGCTTCGGCAAGCGCCAGGTGGTGCGCGGCGTCAGCATCTATGTGCGCCGCGGCGAAGCGGTGGGTTTGCTCGGCCCCAACGGCGCCGGCAAGACTACGGTGTTCTACATGATCACGGGTCTTATTCCGGCCGATCGCGGCGCCATCGAACTTGACGGCCACGACGTCACCAAGCTGCCGATGTATCAGCGCGCCCGGCTCGGGATCGGATATTTGCCGCAGGAAGCCTCGATCTTCCGCGGTCTCACCGTGGAACAGAATATCCGCGCGGTGCTGGAAGTCGTCGAACCCTCGAAGAAAAAGCGCGAGATCGAACTCGACTCGCTGCTGGATGAATTCAATATCACGCGGCTGCGCAAGACGCCGTCGATCGCGCTCTCCGGCGGTGAGCGGCGTCGCGTCGAGATCGCACGCGCGCTGGCGACGCGGCCGAACTACATGCTGCTCGACGAGCCGTTTGCCGGCATCGATCCGATCGCGGTGGGCGACATTCAGGATCTGGTCCGCCACCTCACCAATCGCGGCATTGGGGTGCTGATCACCGACCACAACGTCCGGGAAACGCTCGGACTGACCGACCGTGCGTATATCGTCTATGCCGGTGAGATCTTGACAGAAGGCAGTCCGGACGAGATCGTCAACAATCCGGATGTACGCCGCCTTTACCTTGGCGAGGAATTCCGCCTCTAGCCCATTTTTAGGTTTCGTCAAGCCGTGTACATCGGCCGTGGACTAGTTTAAGCAAGAATCGGACCAACTTTCAGGAACGGTTCTTGCCTTCATGGCGCTAACGCAGAGATTAGAGTTCCGCCAGTCCCAGTCGCTGGTGATGACGCCGCAGCTGATGCAGGCGATCAAGCTGCTGCAGCTGTCCAATCTCGACCTCTCGGCCTTTGTCGAGGAGGAGCTCGAACGAAATCCGCTGCTTGAGCGCACCAACGACAGCGCCGAGCCGCCGGTGGCGGGCGAACCCGTGCCGGAACGGGCCGAATTTTCCGGTTCGGACGAATCCGGCTATGGCGAGGATGCGGGCGGCGACCGTGCTGAGGCGGGTAGCGGGGCGACCGGCGACAATTTTGAGCCAGGCCAGTTTGAGCAAAGCCAGTTCGAGCCGGGCCAGGAAGAATGGCTGAACCACGATCTCGGCACCCGCACCGAGATCGAGCAAACCCTCGACACCGGCCTCGACAACGTCTTTTCCGAAGAGCCTGCCGAGGCCGCGGCGCGGACCGCGCAGGACGCCGCACCTACCGCCTATACCGAATGGGGCGGCGGCGCTTCCAACGACGACGCGTATAATCTCGAGGCCTTCGTTGCCGCCGAAATCACGCTCGGCAGCCATCTCGCCGAGCAATTGGCGGTCGCGTTCACCGCGCCGGCGCAGCGCATGATCGGGCAATATCTGATCGACCTGGTGGACGATGCGGGCTATCTGCCGCCGGATCTCGGACAGGCGGCCGAGCGGCTCGGGGCGTCGCAACAGGACGTCGACGCGGTTCTCGCGGTGCTGCAGAAATTCGATCCGCCCGGCGTGTGCGCGCGAAATCTGAGCGAGTGCCTTGCGATCCAGCTGCGTGAACTCAATCGCTACGACCCGGCGATGCAGGCCTTGGTCGAGCATCTCGATCTGCTGGCCAAGCGCGATATCACCGCGCTGCGCAAACTGTGCGGCGTCGATGATGACGACATCACCGAGATGATCGGCGAAATCCGCCGGCTCGATCCGAAGCCCGGCCTGAAGTTCGGCGCGACGCGGATGCAGACCGTGGTGCCCGATGTCTATGTGCGGCCGGGGCCCGATGGCGGCTGGCACGTCGAGCTCAACAGCGACACGCTGCCGCGCGTGCTGGTCAATCAGGTCTATTACACCAAATTGTCGAAGACGATCCGCAAGGATGGCGACAAATCCTATTTCACCGATTGTCTGCAGAACGCGACGTGGCTGGTGCGCGCGCTGGATCAGCGCGCTCGCACCATCCTGAAAGTCGCGACCGAGATCGTGCGCCAGCAGGACGGCTTCTTCACCCACGGCGTGGCGCATCTGCGGCCGCTCAATCTCAAGGCGGTGGCCGACGCGATCCAGATGCATGAATCGACGGTGTCGCGGGTGACCGCCAACAAGTACATGGCGACCAATCGCGGCAGTTTTGAATTGAAGTATTTTTTCACCGCGTCGATCGCATCGGCCGACGGCGGCGAAGCGCATTCGGCGGAAGCCGTCCGTCACCACATCAAGCAATTGATCGATGCGGAAGATCCGACGGCGATCCTTTCCGACGACACCATCGTGGAACGATTGCGCTCGACGGGAATTGATATCGCCCGCCGCACCGTGGCGAAATACCGCGAGGCGATGCGAATCCCATCCTCGGTGCAGCGCCGCCGGGACAAACAGAGCATGCTCGGCAATGCCCTTTCAGCGCCCGCTGCGTCATCCGACCGCTCCCGCGATCCCGCGCCTGCCTGATTGCGTGCGGATTTGTTCGAAATAACTTGCAAATCGGGATAGTCTCGGCTCCGTCCAGAACCCAGCGAGGCCTAACCATGACCCTTCGCATCTCCGGAAAAAGCATCAGCATCGGCGAGGCGCTGCGCGACCGCGTCAGCGACCGCACCGAGGAAGTGCTGCGCAAATATTTTGACGGCAATTATTCCGGCCACATCACGCTGAGCAAGGACGGCTTCGGTTTCCGAACCGATTGCGCGCTGCATCTGGATTCCGGGATCACGCTGGAAGCCGACTCCAACGCCGCCGATGCCTATGCCAGTGCCGACCAGGCGTTGCTGATGATGGAAAAGCGTCTGCGCCGCTACAAGAGCCGGCTGAAGGATCGCTCGGCCCGCAAGGCCTATGTGGCGTCCGCTGCGCTCGCGGAGATGGACGCGCCGACGCTGGATGCGCCGAGCTATATCATCGAGGCGCCGGCCGCCGACGGCGAAGACGATGTCGACGGCTACAACGCCGTGATCATCGCCGAAGCGACGACATCGCTGAAGCGGTTCTCGGTCAGCGAGGCCGTGATGGAACTCGATCTGACCGGCGCGGCCTGCATGGTTTTTCAGCACGGTTCCAGCGGCCGGGTGAACATCATTTACCGGCGGGCCGACGGCAATGTCGGCTGGATCGACCCGCCTTCGGTTAACGCCGGGGGATAGCAGCCAATCCGTGGTTACCCCGGGATTGACGGCTTTTGGACCCCTCCCTATGGTCCGCCGCTTCTTAAGGATAGGGGTGGGAACGGCTTTGCGGCAGTTGGCACCGGTCAAACGTTGGAGTAGAAGCGCCCCCATCGGGACCCGGACATAAAACCGCCTCCCGTCTTATCTTCTTGACGATGCGGCTTTAAAACCTATTTCGCACCCTTGACGGTTAATTCACCTCGGAACGCCCAATGACGATTACCGACCTGGTCGCACCCGAGGCGATCCTCCCGGCGTTGAAAGTCAACAGCAAGAAGCAGGCGCTGCAGGAGCTGGCGGCGCGTGCCTCGCTGCTGACCGGGCAGAACGAACGCACGGTGTTCGAGGTGCTGTTGCAACGGGAGAAGCTTGGAACCACCGCGGTGGGCTATGGCGTCGCCATCCCGCACGGCAAGCTGCCGAAGCTGGAAAAGCTGTTCGGGCTTTTCGCCCGCCTCGAGCGGCCGATCGATTTCGAAGCGATGGACGGCCAGCCGGTCGATCTGGTGTTCCTGCTGCTGGCGCCGGAGGGCGCGGGCGCCGATCATTTGAAAGCGCTGGCGCGGATCGCGCGGCTGTTGCGCGATCAGGACGTCGCCAAGAAGCTGCGCGCCTCGCGCGACGCGCAAGCGATCTATTCGGTGCTGGCGCTGCCGCCCGCGAGCGCGGCTTAAGTTTCCGATTAGAGCGAGATGACTTATCTTCGAATCGTCATCCCGCTCTATCTATTTATTTGAGCATGATCTCCGGGCAAACGCTTCGCGTTGTCCCGAGGGAAAACCGGTATCCACTTTTCCGGATCATGCTCTAATCCTCGACAATGCGAACCGCGCCACGGGCAGCACTGGTCGTCAGCGCGGCATAGGCCTTGAGCGCCGTCGATACCTTGCGATCGCGCTTGGCGGGCTTCCAGGCTTTCGAGCCCAGCGCGAGCATGGCGGCGCGACGCTGCGATAACTCCGCTTCATCCACCGCCAGCCTGATCGAGCGGTTTGGAATATCGAGTTCGATGATGTCGCCGTCCTTCACGAGGCCGATCAGGCCGCCTTCCGCCGCCTCGGGCGAGACGTGCCCGATCGACAGGCCCGACGAGCCGCCGGAAAACCGGCCATCGGTGATCAGCGCGCAGACTTTGCCGAGGCCCTTCGATTTCAGATAACTGGTCGGGTACAGCATTTCCTGCATGCCGGGGCCGCCCTTCGGGCCTTCATAAACGACCACGACGACATCGCCCGCCTTCACCTTGTTGCCGAGGATGCCGGCAACAGCCGCGTCCTGGCTTTGGTAGACCCGCGCCGGTCCGGAGAATTTCAGGATGCTGTCGTCGACTCCAGCGGTTTTGACGATGCAGCCGTCGAGCGCGAGATTGCCCGACAACACCGCGAGGCCGCCATCCCTGGAAAATGCGTGGGCGACGTCGCGAATGGCGCCCTTGGCGCGATCGACATCCAGTTCGTCGTAGCGTTGCTTCTGGCTGAACGCGGTTTGCGTCGGGACCCCACCGGGTGCTGCGCGATAAAAGCCCATGACCTTTTCGTTCGAGGTCTGCGCGATGTCCCAGGATGCGAGCGCCGACGCCAAGGTTTCGCTGTGCACGACCGGCAAATCGGTCGTCAGCAGGCCGCCGCGGTTGAGCTCGCCGAGGATCGCCATGACGCCGCCGGCGCGGTGGACGTCCTCGAGATGCACGTCGGCGACGCTGGGCGCGACCTTGCACAGCACCGGCACCTTGCGCGAGAGACGGTCGATGTCGGCCATCGTGAACGGCACCTCGCCCTCATACGCCGCGGCCAGCAGATGCAGCACGGTGTTGGTCGATCCGCCCATCGCGATGTCGAGCGTCATCGCGTTTTCAAACGCCTTGAAGCTCGCGATCTCGCGCGGCAGCGCGCGCTTGTCGTCTTTCTCGTAGTAGCGGCGCGCGAGGTCCACGATCAGATGGCCGGCCTTGACGAACAGGTCGCGCCGGTCGGCATGGGTTGCGACGATGGAGCCGTTGCCGGGCAGCGCGAGGCCAAGGGCTTCGGTCAGGCAGTTCATCGAATTGGCCGTGAACATGCCCGAGCATGAACCGCAGGTCGGACATGCCGAGCGCTCGATCTCTTCGACTTCGGCTTCGCTGACAGAGCTGTCGGCGGCAGCGACCATGGCGTCGATCAGGTCGACCGAGCGGGTCTTGCCTTTAATCGTGACCTTGCCGGCCTCCATCGGTCCACCAGAAACGAACACGGTCGGGATGTTGATGCGCAGCGCGGCCATCAGCATGCCCGGCGTGATCTTGTCGCAGTTGGAGATGCAGACCATGGCGTCGGCGCAATGCGCGTTGACCATGTACTCCACGCTATCGGCGATCAGCTCGCGCGAAGGCAGACTGTAGAGCATGCCGTCATGGCCCATCGCGATGCCGTCATCGACCGCGATGGTATTGAACTCCTTCGCCACGCCACCAGCGAGTTCGATCTCACGCGCGACCAGCTGACCAAGATGCTGCAAATGCACATGGCCGGGCACGAACTGCGTGAACGAGTTCACCACGGCGATGATCGGCTTGCCGAAATCCTCGTTCTTCATGCCGGTGGCGCGCCACAGCCCGCGCGCGCCTGCCATGTTACGGCCGTGGGTCGTGGTGCGTGAGCGATAGGCGGGCATGGGAAATCCTCTCCTTGAACGGCTTCAGGTGAGGTCCGCCGGGAAGGCTGCGGATAATAAAAAGCCCGCCTGGGGCGGGCCTTCAACACTCACCATTTGCCGGATGTCTATCGCCCGGGCCTGGCTTGGTCAAATACGCTGGAAACATTCCTGACCCGCGAATCGGAGCCGAAAACAGCGCGGGCGCTTGTTCCGGCATGGCCGGAGACAAACGCCCGTGCGTATAAAATTCGGATGATACCACCGACAGCAGGCAAACGCCGCTGTCAGGGACAACCGCAAAACTCGCGTCAGCGACACGGCAAGGGTGGCGGTGAAGCCATTTCGACGTCATCCTGAGGAGCGGCCGCTTGGCCGCGTCTCGAAGGATGTTGTTCCGCGCCGTGTGTGCAGCCATCCTTCGAGGTTCGCCAACGACGCGAATGCGTCGTCGGCTTCACACCTCACGGGTGAACGCAATTGCGTTCATCCCGGGGATGACGTCAGAGACAGCTCACGGGCTTAAGAGCCGGGTCAGTGACACCGGCAAGCGCCGGGTCAGTGAACGCTGACGGCCTGCAACTCGTTGCTCCAGGCATTCGCAATCGCCGCTTCGCGGCTATCGGTCAGCATGATCGGCGTGCCGTCGGCGGCATGAAGCGCAAACAGCTTGAGCCCCGGCGCGATCTTCGGCGCCTGCGGAAACAGATCCGGCACGTCTTCGGAGCGGACCTGCTTGACGTAGGCGATATGGCCTTCGCCGAGATGGGCCAGCGCCTCGGTGGTGACGCTTTCGGGTTCGAACGTTACAGTCAGTTCACTCATGGTCTCGACTCCTCTGATCAGACTAAGCGGTCGAGTCCGCTCCTCGTTCCATTATTCGTGTTCATTGATAGCGATTGTCTTAACGACCTTCTCCGGCTCAGGCCGGGCCAGATCGATCGACAGCAGCCCGTTTTTCAAATCCGCGCCCAGCACCAGCATCCCCTCCGCCAGCACGAAGGTGCGCTGGAAGTGGCGCGCGGCGATGCCGCGATGGATGTACTGCCGAGCCTTGTCGTCCTGCTGGCGGCCCCGGATCACAAGCTGGTTTTCCTCAGTGGTTACATCGAGTTGGTCACGCGTGAAGCCCGCGACCGCCAGCGTGATGCGCAGGCGTTCGGGCTGCCCGTTGGCACGGTCGCAGCGTTCGATGTTGTAGGGAGGATAGCCGTCGGCGCCCTTGACGACGCGATCGAGCGCACGCTCGATTTCGTCGAACCCAAGCAGGAACGGACTGGATAACGAAGGAACACGAGACATTACAAAGTCCTCTCGAAGCGACTTTGAGGGGCCCTTGCGGCGCCCCATTTAACGGCCGTCCGGCGGATTTGCCGTCCAGTCAATCAGCAATATGGGCACGATTTGGCGGGCGTTCAAGCATCTCTGGAACCACGACAAAAGCCGGAAAACGCAGACCTGGCCTGTCGCCGGAGCCGGGGCACGGGAGCTCCAGGGGAGATCAAGCCGGATTCAAGGATGGTTAACCCAAGTTCCAGATCGAGGCCAAAAAGCGTCCGGCAACGAGCCGAACCTACGGGCCGATCCGCTGACGGCCGTCGGCGCTGAACAGATGCAGCTTTTCCCGCGGCGCCACGGCCCGGATTTTCTCGCCGATATCGGGCGCCACGGCGCCCGGAATCCGCACGATCACCTCGCCCGGCGGCGTCTCGCCGGGATTGGCGGCGATGCTTTGCGCCCCGCGCTGCCGTGTACCGTAGATATAGGTCTCAGCGCCGACGCGCTCGATCGCTTCCACGGTGAGATCGAACGCGATGCCGGAGGTTGCCTCGCTCGACACCACGAGGTCTTCCGGGCGGACACCCAGAATGCCGGCCTCGACGGCGAGGTCGCCGCCCGATTGCGATTTGAACTCGTCGGGCTTGATCGGCAGCAGATTCATGGGAGGCGCGCCGATGAAGGACGCGACAAAGGTCGTCGCCGGCTTTTGATAAATGTCGAGCGGATTGCCGATCTGCTCGACCTGGCCGCCATTCATCACCACCAGGATATCGGCGAGCGTCATGGCTTCGAGCTGGTCGTGGGTCACGTAGATCGAGGTCGTCTTCAACCGCCGCTGCAATTTGCGGATTTCGACCCGCATCGCAATGCGCAGCTTGGCATCGAGATTGGATAGCGGTTCGTCGAACAGAAACACTTTTGGCTGCCGGACAATGGCGCGGCCCATCGCGACGCGCTGGCGCTGGCCGCCGGACAATTGCCCGGGCTTGCGCGTCAGCATGGCGCCAAGCTCGAGAATGCGAGCGGCTTCCTCGACGCGAGTTTTGATCTCGGGCTCGGCCATGCGGCGGTTGCGCAGACCGTAAGCCATGTTGTCGTAGACGGTCATATGCGGATAGAGCGCGTAGTTCTGGAATACCATCGCGATGTCGCGCTCGGCCGGCTCGATCTGGTTGACGATGCGTCCGCCGATGTCGATCTCGCCGTCGGTGATGGTTTCGAGCCCGGCGACCATCCGCAGCAGCGTCGACTTGCCGCAGCCGGAAGGGCCGACCAGCACGCAGAACTGGCCGTCACCGACCGCGAAGTCGATGCCTTTGATGGCCAGAAAGCCGCCGGGATAGGTTTTTTGAACGTTGCGGAGGGTGACGCTAGCCATGGTGGCCACCAGCGAATAGCGAATGGCGAATAGCGAGTAGGGAAGAATGAGGCGCGAGCACGGTGGGGCGGTCCACTCGCCATTCGCTATTCGCCATTCGCATCTTCATTCTCACTTCTCTGTCTCGATCAGGCCTTTGACGAACAGGCGTTGCATCAGCACGACGACGACGACCGGCGGCAGCATGGCGAGCACGGCGGTCGCCATCGCCACCTGCCATTCGGTCAGGGCGTCGTGCACGTCGATGATCTTCTTGATGCCGATCACGATGGTCTGCATGTCGTCGCGCGTCGTGATCAACAGCGGCCAGAGATATTGATTCCAGCCATAGATGAAGAGGATCACGAACAGCGCCGCGATGTTGGTGACCGACAGCGGCAGCAAGGTATCGAAGAAAAACCGGATCGGGCCGGCGCCGTCGATCTTCGAGGCCTCGACCAGTTCCTTCGGGATCGTCATGAAGAACTGACGGAACAATAGCGTCGCGGTCGCCGACGCGATCAAGGGCAGGATCAGCCCCGCGTAGGAATCCAGCATATGCAGGTCGCTGGTGATCTTGTAGGTCGGGAAGATGCGCACCTCGACCGGCAGCATCAGCGTGATGAAGATGGTCCAGAACGCCGTCATCCGGAACGGGAACGCGAAGAACACGATCGCATAGGCCGAGATGATCGAGATCGCGATTTTTCCCGCCGCGATGCCGAGCGCCATGATCAGGCTGTTGAGCATCATGCCGCCGACCGGTTGCCGCGTGGTCTTGCCGGCGCCGGCGACGATGGTGTTCCAGTAGGTTTCAAGGCCGTGCGTGCCGGGATAGAGCGGCATCTGGCCGTTGGCGATCACGGCGTTGTCGTGGGTCGAGGCGATCACGGCGAGATACACCGGAAACGCGACGATCACGACGCCGGTCAGCAGGATCAGATGCGGCAGCCAATTTCCAAAGCGGCGATGTTCGACCATGGCGTTCAGTAATGAACTTTCTTTTCGACGTAGCGAAACTGAAATGCGGTCAGTGCAACCACGATCACCATCAGGATCACCGACTGCGCGGCCGAGCCGCCGAGGTCCGTACCGACCTTGCCGTCCTGGAACACCTTGTAGACCAGCGTCTGGGTGGCGCCGCTGGGGCCGCCGCCGGTCGCGGTGTCGATGATGCCAAGCGTGTTGAAGAAGACGTAGGTGATATTGACGATGATCAAAAAGAAAGTCGTCGGCGACAGCAACGGGAAGATGATGGTCCAGAACCGCCGCATCGGCCGCGCACCGTCGATCGCGGCGGCTTCGATCACGCTTTTCGGGATCGCCTGCAGCCCTGCGAGAAAGAACAGGAAATTGTAGCTGATCTGATTCCACACCGCGACGATGACGACCAGGATCATCGCATGCGTTCCGTTCAGCACCGGATTCCAGTCGATGCCGGCGCGCTGCAGCGCGCGTGCGATCATGCCAAGCCCGGGCTGCAACATGAAGATGAAGAGCACGCTGGCGACCGCCGGTGCCACCGCGTAGGGCACGATCAGGAAGGTGCGATAGATCTGGATGCCGCGGATGTTGCGGTTGGCCATCGCCGCGAGCAGCAGGCCGAGGCCGAGCGAGAAAAACGCCACCAGCGCCGAAAACACCAGGGTGACGCCGATCGCGTGATAATATTCGGGGGTTTGCAGCAGATTGACGTAGTTTTCGAACCAGACGAACTCGGTCGAGAGTCCGAACGCATCCTGCACCAGGAACGACTGCCACAGCGCCTGCGCCGCCGGCCAATAGAAAAAGATCAGCGAAATCGCGAGCTGCGGCAGGATCAGCAGGCAGGGTAGCAGTTTGCCTGAAAAGATCGCGCGGTTTTCCATTGGAATCTCGTTAAGGGGCGAATGGTGAGTGGCGAATAGCGAATAGGGAAAAACAACTATTCGCTACTCGCCACTCGCGCGCTTACTTGGCCGTACGCTCGAATTGACGCAGCATCTGGTTGCCGCGGCTTACCGCCGCATCGAGCGCTTCCTTGGCCGTCTTCTTGCCGGCAAGGGCGGCCTCGATCTCTTCGGACCAGACGTCACGCATTTGCACCATGCCGCCAAAGCGCAGGCCGCGCGAATTCTCGGTCGGCTCCTTGTTGGTCAGCTCCTTGAGCGGCACTTCGAGGATCGGATTCTTCTCGTAGAAGCCCGAGGCCTTGGTCTTTTCGTAGGCCGCCTTGGTGATCGGCAGATAGCCCGAAGCCTGGTGCAGATAAATCTGGCGGTCGGTATCCGACAGGAAGGTGAAGAACTTGGCGATGCCTTTGTATTCTTCGGGGCTCTTGCCGCCCATCACCCAGAGCGAAGCGCCGCCGATGATGGAGTTTTGCGGCGCATCCTTGACGTCGGGGAAGTACGGCATCGGCACCGAAATGTAGCTGAACTTGGCGTTGGCCTTGACGCTCGGATAAAAGCCGGACGAGGTCATGTAGAGCGCGCATTCGCCGGACGTAAAGCGTCCTTCGCCGGTGTTGGTGCGGCCCGAATAATCGAAGCTCTTGTCCTTTTGCAGTTCGACAAGGTTCTCGAGCAACTTGGTTTCCAGCGGGGTGTTGAATTCGAGCACGGTGTCGAAGCCATCCAGGCCATTGGCCTTGGTCCCGATCGGCACATTATGCCACGCCGAAAACTGCTCGATCAGGCCCCACGTGATCCACGACAGCGAGAAGCCGCAGGTCGGGTTGGTCGCATGCAGCTTCCTGGCGTCGGCGAACACTTCCGGCCAGGTCTTCGGGGGCGCGTCGATGTCGGCCTTCTTCAGCGCATCGAGATTGACCCACAGCACCATGCTCGACGAGTTGAACGGGAACGACAGCATCTCGCCCTTCGAGGTCGAGTAATATCCTGTTATCGCCGGCAGGTAGGATTTGGGATCGAAGGATTCCTCTTGCTCCTTCATCAGGTCGGAAACCGGCTTGATGGCGCCCTTGGCCGCCATCATGGTTGCGGTTCCGACCTCGAACACCTGCATGATGCCCGGTGCGTTGCCGGCGCGGAACGCCGCGATCCCGGCGTTGAGCGTGTCGGCGTAGCTGCCCTTGAAGGTTGGGACGATCTTGTAGTCGTTTTGCGAGGCGTTGAAATCGTTGGCGAGCTTGACCACGACATCGTTGTTCGGGCCGGTCATCGCGTGCCACCACTGAATCTCGGTCACTGCGTAAGCCGGCGTCGCGAGCGCCAGCGTGGCAGCGATCACCGAGGCGGCGCCGAATTGTCGAAAAACCATCGAATTCCTCCTGTTGGGCCGCCATCATCGTTTTCGCGCGTTAACAGCGCCGGATGACGTGCAAATGACTGTGTAAGTAAGGCAATTTACCGGGGAAGCCCCGCCGAAGGAAACGACAAAATAGGCTAAGAAAACAAGAGGAAAACAACAGAAGAAACTTGCCGAAGCCGTCGTCCCGCAAGGTCAGGTCGCCCCGGGCTTGCCGGGACGACCCATCGCAACGCTTAGCGCTTCCGCTCGGGCCCGCAAACAAAACCCTTCGCGACCAAACCATCGATCTCCGTTTTGGAATAGCCGAACTCCGCCAGCACTTCGGCGCTGTGCTGACTGAACTTGGGTGGCGTGCGGCGCAGGCTGGATTTGGTGCGGGTCATGCGGATCGGCGAGGCGACGCCCTTGTACCAGTCCTTTTCGATGACGTCGCCACGGTGGACGGCGTGGGCGCTGGTGAGCGCCTGGTCGATCGACTGCACCGGCCCGGCGGGCAGTCCTGCGGCCAGCAGGCGGTCGCATAGCGGAGCTGCGTCGTGCTGGCTGAAGACCGCGGCAAGCTCGGCGCGCAATGCATCGCGGTTGGCGATGCGGTCCTTGTTGCGGGCAAAGCGCGGATCGGTGCCGAGTTCGGGTTTGCCGATTTCCTTGGCCAGCTTGCGGAAGGTGCCGTCATTGCCGACGCCGATAAAGATGTTGTCGGTGCGGGTCGGGAAGATCGCATAAGGCACGAGATTGGGGTGTTCGTTGCCGGTGAGCTGCGGCGGCTTGCCGTGCATGAAATAGTTCGCGGCATGCGGGTGCATGACGGAAAGTCCGGTCTCGTACAGCGTGGTCTCGAGAAACTGCCCGAGGCCGGATTTTTGCCGTTCCGACAGCGCCATCAGGATGCCGATCGCGGCGTAAAGCCCGGTTGTGATGTCCACCACCGGAACGCCGATCCGCATCGGGCCGCTTTCCGGCGAGCCCGTTGCCTTGATCATCCCGGTCATGGCCTGGATGATGGCGTCATAGCCTGGATTGCCGCCGCGCGGGCCGTCGCCGCCGAAGCCGGAGATCCGGCAGTGCACGAGCTTGGGGAATTTCGCGCGCAGCACCTCGTTGCCGATGCCCCATTTGTCCAGCGTGCCCGGCTTGAAGTTCTCGATCAGGACGTCGGCGCCTTCCAGCATCTTCATCAGCACGGCGCGTCCGCCCTCGGAAGCGAGGTCGAGGCCGATCGAGCGCTTGTTGCGGTTGATGCCGACGAAATAGGCCGCATCCTCGTCATGGAAGGGAGGGCCCCAGTCACGCACCTCGTCACCGGCCGGCGGTTCGACCTTGATGACGTCGGCGCCGTGATCGGCCAGAATCTGGGTGCAATAGGGTCCGCCGAGAACGCGCGTGAGGTCGATGACGCGCAATCCGGCCATCGCGCCGGGGGCCGCTTCTGAACTCATGAAAAGAACCTTCGCTCAAGCTGAGAATGGAATTCTTGAGCTATCGGTCTTCAGGCGCCGCGGCAATGCCTTCCCGCGCACGGGCATATGCCGTCAGAACGAAAAATGGCCCGCCAGAGCGGCGGGCCATTCCGTATCGCGGATTTAGGTGCCAGCCTCGAATTAGGCCACGCTCAGTTTCACATCGACGTTGCCGCGGGTGGCGTTGGAATAGGGGCACACCTGGTGGGCCTTCTCCACCAGCGCCTCGGCTTCGGCATGGGGGAGGCCGGGCAGGGAGACGGCAAGATCAACGGTGAGGCCGAAGCCGCCGGCCGCTCGCGGGCCAATGCCCACCGTCGAGGTCACCGAGGCGTTGTCCGGCACTTTCGGGCCGCCTTGCGAGGCCACGAACTTCATCGCGCCGATGAAGCAGGCGGCATAGCCGGCCGCGAACAGCTGCTCGGGATTGTTGCCCGCACCGCCACCGCCGCCGAGTTCCTTCGGGGTGGTGAGCTTGACGTCGAGTGCGCCGTCGAGGGTGGCGGCGTGGCCATCGCGGCCCCCGGTTGCCTTGGCGCTGGTCTTGTAGAGCACGTTCACAGACATGGTGATCTCCCTTTGGTTTGAAGCGGATTATGAATTGCATACAATTAGATTGTGTGCAATATAAAATACGTGGTCTCACATTTAATTGTTCGCAATTGAATTGGCGGTCCCGTAGACCCACAACGAACCCGAAGCCGGCATTGGACGAGAACGCAGATGGTCAGGAAACTCACGGCGGAACAGGCCCTGCGGCTCGACAATCAGATCTGCTTTGCGGTCTATTCGGCCTCCCACGCCTTCAACCGCGTCTACAAGCCCCTGCTCGACCGGCTCGGGCTCACCTATCCGCAGTATCTTGTCATGCTGGCGCTGTGGGAGCGTGACAACATTCCACTCAAGGATATCGGCCAGCGCCTGTTCCTCGATTCCGGCACGCTGACGCCGCTCCTGAAGCGGCTGGAGGCGGCGAACCTGATCAAGCGAACCCGCGGCACCGAGGACGAACGCCAGGTGCTGATCGAACTGACGGCCGCGGGCCACGCGCTGCGGGAGCAAGCCAAGGCCGTCCCGCAATCGATCCTCGCGGCGTCCGCCTGTTCGGTCGGCGAACTGGTCGCGATGAAGAACGAGATCGTCGCGCTAAGGGATCGGCTGAATGCGGTGTTGGGGGAGTAGGTGCGTCAGAGGCGCTTCTCACCGGGCCGTCTGCGCCCTTCGGGCTACGACGCGGCAGCCTTTGCTCGCTTCGCGCTTGATAGGTTTCCGGGCTTGCCGAGCCGAAGCTCGCGAAGCGAGCGAAGGCTGGTGGAGCCAGGCGGGATCGAACCGCCGACCTCTTGCATGCCATGCAAGCGCTCTCCCAGCTGAGCTATGGCCCCTTAACCAACCACGCGTCGTGGGCGACGCGCGGGACGAAACCCTGATCACAGATCAGGGCTGATCTCAAGTCTCAAGTCTCTTCGTCGCCGCCGACGTCGCCGATGATGTCGGTGACGTCCTCGTCGCCTTCTTCCTCGTCGGCGATGAAGGTCGAATCGTCGTCATCATCGTCTTCGATCGTGTCGTCGATCTCGATGTCGTCTTCCGATTCGGGAACGACGGCTTTCACCTTGCCCGAATTCTCCTCGGCGTCGGCTTCCTCGAGCGGGACCAATTCTTCGGCCTCGGCGGGCTCCGGCGTGGCTTCCGCGGAGGCGGCAGCGGATGCAGCCGCGGCGCGAGCGGCGGCATCGGCACGGGTACGCGGCGGCGGAATCGGCGCAATCGGCACCACTTCGCCGGTATAAGGTGAGATCACCGGGCTCTTGTTGAGGTCGTAAAATTTCTTACCCGTAGTCGGGCAAATGCGTTTGGTTCCGAGATCGGATTTGGCCACGTGTGGAATCCTGGGGATTTCTGAAAAACGGTGCTTCACTTGGCTAGTTGACGCGCCGGTGTCAATAGCTTTGCGGGATACCGACAGCCGCGTGACGCGACGCGGCCCATATGATACCTGCCGGCGACACCTGCCGTCGGCGCAGAGGACACAATCTTGACTCATTCCGCCCACCCAACGCCGCTTGAGGCCCGTTCCAGCGGTCCTTTGTCCGGAAAAGCCCGGGTACCGGGCGACAAGTCGATTTCGCACCGCGCCCTGATCCTGGGCGCGCTGGCGGTCGGCGAAACCCGGATTTCGGGCCTGCTTGAGGGCGAGGATGTCCTCAATACGGCCAAGGCGATGCGGGCGCTCGGCGCCAAGGTCGAGCGGACCGGCGATTTCGCCTGGTCGGTCCGTGGTGTGGGGGTTGCCGGGTTCGCGCAGCCCGAAATGCCGCTTGATTTCGGCAATTCGGGCACCGGCTGCCGGCTGGTGATGGGGGCGGTCGCGGGTTGCCCGATCACGGCGGTATTTGATGGCGACGCCTCGCTGCGGAGCCGGCCGATGCGGCGGATCCTAGATCCGCTGGAGTTGATGGGGGCGCGAACCGGCGCCAGCGGCGAAGGCGGACGCCTGCCGCTGACCTTGCACGGTGCGCGCGATCCGCTGCCGATCCTGTACCGCACCCCGGTGGCGTCCGCGCAGATCAAATCCGCGGTGTTGCTGGCGGGCCTCGCGGCCCCCGGGGTCACCACCGTGATCGAGACCGAAGCCAGCCGCGACCACACTGAACTGATGATGAAGCATTTTGGCGCCCAGATCGTCTCGGCCTCCGAAGGCGTCCATGGACGCAAGATCGCGCTCACCGGTCAGCCCGAATTGCATGGCGCCGAAGTGGTGGTGCCGGCCGATCCGTCGTCGGCGGCGTTCCCGGTCGTCGCCGCCCTGATCGTGGAAGGCTCCGACATCGTGCTGTCCGACGTCATGACCAACCCGCTGCGCACCGGGCTGTTGACGACGCTGCGCGAGATGGGCGCCTCGATCGAGGAAAGCCATGTCCGAGGCGATGCCGGTGAGCCGATGGCGCAGTTGCGGGTACGCGCCTCGAAATTGCGCGGCGTCGAGGTGCCGCCGGAACGGGCGCCGTCGATGATCGACGAATATCTGGTGCTGGCGGTGGCGGCAGGCTTTGCCGAAGGCACCACCATCATGCGCGGTTTGCAGGAATTGCGGGTCAAGGAATCCGACCGGCTCGAAGCCACCGCCGCCATGCTGCGGGTCAACGGCGTCAAGGTCGAGATTTCAGGCAACGACCTGATCGTCGAAGGCAAGGGTCATGTTCCCGGCGGCGGCCTGGTCGCGACCCATATGGACCACCGCATCGCGATGTCGGCGCTGGTGATGGGACTGGCGTCCGACAAACCGGTGAAGGTCGACGATACCGCCTTCATCGCCACCAGCTTTCCGGATTTCATCCCGATGATGCGCGGTCTTGGCGCGGAGTTTTCATGAGACGGGCTCGATGAGTGCAGCTTTCGGCCGCGACGCGCTGCTCGACGCCTTTGACAGGATTGGGCGGGCGGCTGCGCAGGCCGGAGCCAAGTTGCAGATCGCGGTTTATGGCGGCTCGGCGCTGATGCTCGCAAGCAATTTCCGGTTTGCCACTGAAGACGTCGACGTGTCGGAACTCGAACGGCCGCTGCCCAATTGGCTGGCAGCGGTGGTACGTGAAATCTCCGAGGAAAATCGCTGGCACGAAGATTGGCTCAATGACGGGGTCGCGTTTCACCTCAGCGCGCTTGCCGATCGTGCGCCCGACCATCTTGAATTTGGGACGTTTCCGCGCGATGGCAGCCCGGCGGGGCTTGTGGTTTCCGTCCCCTCGGCGGAATATTTGCTGGCGCTTAAATTGAAAGCATTTCGGATCATGGATCCGTTTCGCGGCGAAACCGAGCGGCTCGATATACTCAATCTGATGCAGGTGACGGGTATCTCGACAGTGGAGGGCGCAATAGCCTTGCTTGGCCGATATTTTCCCGTGAGCGCGGCTTCTTCCGAGAAGCAGCGGTTTTTATTGGAAAACATGAATCGCCAGGGAGCGGCCGATGCGCCCAAATACCCTCGCTGAGGCGGTTGAAAATATTCAAGCCGGGGCCGCGCGAGATGTCATGCTTGCTGAGTTCGTCGATACTTTTGATCTGGCGAAAACCGACCAAGATCGCTACGCCTCGATTGAGGGCGAGCCAAATTTGACGGGAGATGACCGGCTTGACGCGCTGGTTGGCGCCATGGCCGAGTATCTGGCAAAGCAGCGGCGGCTGGGCCGCGTTCCGCCTTGGGTTTGCGATCCAGCCCGCCGCTTAGCCAGCCCGTGGTTCACAACGGCCGACCCGTCGGACGCGATGCGCGAATACCTTACCTTCAGTAGTCCCGCCGAATTCGCGTCCCGCAACATTTTCACTGAGGAACGGCCGCTGCGACGCGCCCGAGGCCCTTGGACAGAGAGAACCTAGCGTACATGATCATCGCCATCGACGGGCCGGCGGCGTCCGGCAAGGGCACGCTCGCCAAGCGGCTCGCGCTTCATTACGGCCTTCGCCACCTCGATACCGGCGTGATCTACCGCGCCGTGGCCAAGGCGCTGCTGGATGCCGGCGCCGAATTGACCGATGAGGCCGCCGCGGTCACGGCCGCAATGGAACTCGACCCCGGAAAGTTCGGCGATCCGGCCTTAAAATCGCAAAAAGTGGGCGACGCCGCTTCGGTGGTCTCGGCCTTCCCGGGGGTGCGGGACGCTTTGGTGAGTTTTCAGCGGCAATTTGCCGCCCGCCCGCCGGGAGCCGTGCTCGACGGCCGCGATATCGGAACCGTGATCTGCCCGGACGCCGATGTGAAGATTTTCGTCATCGCCGACCCCAAAGTCCGCGCCCAGCGCCGCACCCTGGAAGCCAAGGGCCGGGGCGAGGACGCCGATGAGGCCGTGATCCTGGCCGATATCCTCAAACGCGACGAACGTGACCAGAATCGCGCCGCTGCCCCTTTAAAGGCAGCGCCGGATGCTCACTTGCTCGATAACTCGCATTTGGATATAGAAGGCGGCGTCCGGGCCGCCATCGATATTATCGAGGCCGTCCGAGCGGGCCGGCAGCAGGTTTGAGCCTCTGCCGTCATTGGAGGAAAGCCCGCTCCAGGTCTAGATCGTCGGTATCTCGAACTCGCTTTCTTGAGATCGATAAGCTTCAGGTCCCGGACAAAATCAACGTATCGAACGTGCAGGCATGCTGCCGGCCCGCTTTCGCGATTTTCCGTCGCGATGAGCGGTCGTTAGGGTTTGCGGAACCCTGACACTTCACGCGCGATACGCCCTTAACCCGAATGGCCGGCGATACCCGCATCTGGAGAACAAATGGCTGCGACTGCTACTTCTTATAATCCTTCCCGCGACGATTTCGCCGCGATGCTCGACGAGTCCTTTGCCGGTGGCAACCTGCAGGAAAGCTCCGTCATCAAGGGCATCGTCGTTGCGATTGAAAAGGACATGGCCGTCATCGACGTCGGCCTGAAGACCGAAGGCCGTGTGGCGCTGCGTGAATTCAATGGGCCCGGCCGCGAAAGCGATCTCAAGGTTGGCGACGAAGTCGAGGTGTTCCTCGACCGCATCGAGAACGCGCTCGGCGAAGCGGTGCTGTCGCGCGACAAGGCGCGCCGCGAGGAAAGCTGGGGCAAGCTCGAGAAGGCCTTCAACAACAACGAGAAGGTTCACGGCGTCATCTTCAACCAGGTCAAGGGTGGCTTCACCGTCGACCTCGACGGCGCGGTCGCCTTCCTGCCGCGCTCGCAGGTCGACATCCGTCCGATCCGCGACGTCGCTCCGCTGATGAACAATTCGCAGCCGTTCCAGATCCTCAAGATGGATCGCCGCCGCGGCAACATCGTGGTGTCGCGCCGGACCGTGCTGGAAGAGACCCGCGCCGAGCAGCGCCAGGAACTGGTGCAGAACCTCGAAGAGGGTCAGGTGATCGACGGCGTCGTCAAGAACATCACCGATTACGGTGCGTTCGTCGACCTCGGCGGCATCGACGGCCTGCTGCACGTCACCGATATCGCCTGGCGCCGGGTCAATCACCCGACCGAAGTGCTCACCATCGGCCAGACCGTGAAGGTCAAGATCATCAAGATCAACCACGAGACCCACCGCATTTCGCTCGGCATGAAGCAGTTGCTGGACGATCCGTGGCAGGGCATCGAGGGCAAGTATCCGCTCAACGCGCGCTTCACCGGCCGCGTCACCAACATCACCGACTACGGCGCGTTCGTCGAACTGGAGCCGGGCATCGAAGGCCTGATCCACGTCTCGGAGATGTCGTGGACCAAGAAGAACATGCACCCCGGCAAGATCGTTTCGACCTCGCAGGAAGTCGAAGTGCAGGTCTTGGAAGTCGATTCGGTCAAGCGCCGGATCTCGCTCGGTCTCAAGCAGACCATGCGCAATCCCTGGGAAGTGTTCATCGAGAAGTTCCCGGTCGGTTCGACCGTCGAGGGCGAGGTCAAGAACAAGACCGAGTTCGGGCTGTTCCTGGGTCTCGAAGGCGACGTCGACGGCATGGTCCATCTGTCCGACCTCGACTGGAAGCTTCCGGGCGAGCAGGTGATCGACAACTTCAAGAAGGGCGACATGGTCAAGGCCGTGGTGCTCGACGTCGATGTCGAAAAGGAGCGCATCTCGCTCGGCGTCAAGCAGCTCGAAGGCGACCCGTTCGCCGAGCCGGGCGACGTCAAGAAGGGCGCGGTCGTGACCTGCGAAGTGCTCGAAGTGAAGGAAAGCGGCATCGAGGTTAAGATCTCGGGCACCGACTTCACCACCTTCATCAAGCGGTCCGAACTGGCGCGTGAGCGCTCCGATCAGCGCGCCGAGCGTTTCGCCGTCGGCGAAAAGGTCGATGCGCGGGTGATCCAGTTCGACAAGAAGGCCCGCAAGGTGCAGGTCTCGATCAAGGCGCTCGAAGTCGCCGAGGAAAAGGAAGCCATCGAGCAGTACGGGTCTTCGAACTCGGGTGCGACGCTGGGCGATATTCTCGGCACCGCGCTGAAGAACCGCGAGAAGTAAGCGTCCGCTTTCTTCGCGTAATCGATCAGGCCCCGGTTTCGACCGGGGCCTTTTTTGTCGTCCCGACGCACGAGGCTGTGAAGCCATCTCGGACGTCATCCTGAGGAGCGGCGTCTTCGCCGCGTCTCGAAGGATGGCCGCGAGTCCATGCGTTGCGGCCATCCTTCGAGGCTCGCAAGGGCTCGCACCTCAGGATGACGTCCAGAATAGTTTCACAGCCTCGTTCGCCGGGACGACGGCCTGCCGAGCCTTGTTTTCTTCAAATTGCACTGCAATTGATGTAATCAGGTAATCCGATGGTCAGCTTGCGAATGCAAAACGCGCGGATCGTTTCGGAAGAATTCCCAAAAGAACTTCCAAGAGACCTCCAAAAGAACTTGCAAGAGAACTTTCACGAAAGCTTCCAGGAGAACTTCGATGTCGCTTGATTCGGACGTGATCGTCGATCGCCGCAGGATACGCCGCAAGCTGACGTTCTGGCGCGTGGCGGCGGCATTGATCGCGATCGCGGCGATCGCAGGCGTCGGCATAATGGTGACGCCAGGCACGCGCGGGTCGCTGGCGGCCTCGGGCTCGATTGCCCGCGTCAATATCGAAGGCCTGATCCGCAGCGACCAGGACCGTGTCGAGGCGCTGGAGCGGCTGGCGGATTCGAACGCGCCGGCGGTCATCGTGCATATCAATTCGCCGGGCGGCACCACCGCCGGCTCCGAGCAGTTATACGATGCGCTGACGCGGCTGAAGGCGAAGAAGCCGCTGGTCGTGGTCGTTGAAGGCTTGGCCGCGTCCGGCGGTTACATCACGGCCATCGCCGCCGATCACATCATTGCCCAGCAGACCTCGCTGGTCGGTTCGATCGGCGTGCTGTTTCAGTTTCCGAATTTTACCGATCTCTTGAAGACCGTCGGGGTCAAGGTCGAGGAGGTGAAGTCCTCGCCGCTGAAGGCAGCCCCCAACGGGTTCGAGCCGACCAGTCCGGAAGCGCGCGCGGCGCTCGATGCGCTGGTGAAGGATTCCTACGCATGGTTTCGCGGATTGGTGAAAGAACGGCGCGGCATGGACGACCAATTGCTCGACAAGGTCGCGGACGGACGGGTCTTCACCGGCCATCAGGCGGTCGATCTCAAACTGATCGATCAACTCGGCGACGAAAGAACCGCGGTGGCCTGGCTGGTGGCGCAGAAAGGCGTCAAGGCCGATCTGCCGGTGCGCGATTACAAGCTGGCACCACGCTTTGGCGACCTGACGTTTTTGCGGGCGGCGGCCTCGATTACGCTCGACGCGCTCGGTTTCGGCGGCGTTGCGCGACAGCTCGAGCAAGCCGGCGTCGATCGCCTCGGCCTCGATGGCATGCTGGCATTGTGGCAACCGGCCGGATCGAATTGATCGGCGCAAGTCCGCCTTCGGCGCGCTTCCGAGCATCCTGCCGCGTTGCGGGGTGCTGTCACAATCCCGGATTGGAGCCTTTGTCACGCCTTTTCGCAGCATCCATATTTCATTTAGCGTCTTGACAGTTCAAGGCATTTTCACGGAAATGCATGTCAGCACTTTCCGGGCCCCACCTCGATGATCAAATCCGAACTCGTTCAACGCATCGCCGAGCACAACCCGCATCTCTACCAGCGGGATGTGGAGAACATCGTGAACGCGATTCTCGATGAGATCGTCGCGGCGTTGGCGCGCGGCGACCGGGTCGAACTGCGCGGTTTCGGCGCATTTTCGGTGAAGCATCGTCCGGCCCGCGCCGGACGCAATCCGCGCACCGGCGCGCATGTGCCGGTGGATCAGAAGAGCGTTCCGTTCTTCAAGACGGGCAAGGAAATGCGCGAACGGCTGAACCGGGATGACGGCGCGCCGGAAGCCGGCGCCTAAGCGTTCCAGGTCGTACATCTTCCGGTTGCAGGCGATTTCCGGTAGCAGGTGATGCCATGCCGCGGAACTCAAATTTCCGCCGATCTCTATCGATATGAGAGATGGTCATGCGAAAATTCTTCAATACCGTGGTCGTCATTCTACTGGGCGCGATCTTCGTCGTGTTCGCGGTCGCCAATCGTCACCTGGTGACGGTATCGTTCGACCCGTTCGGTTCCAGCGACCCGTTCTTTGATTTGCCTCCACTCCCGCTATTCGTGGTCATCATTGTCGCGGTGATTTCGGGCGTGCTCGCAGGCGGCCTCGCAACCTGGTTCCGGCAGCGCCGCTGGCGTCGCGCGGCGCGCCAGCATGAAGCCGATGCGCGGCAGGCGCGGGCGCAACTGGCCGATTTGCGCGCCGCCACCGCCACCACCGCCCAGCAGGGCAGCGTACCGCCCTTTCCGGCGTTGTCGCAGGGCGGTCGATAGAGCCCCGCCAATAGGGCCCCCGCCGGGCGAGACAAGCCGGGCGCGACGTTGTAGAAGGCGGCTAAATCGCCTTGGTTCTGTCATCCCGGGTTCACGGTTCGCCGTTCGCTCCCCAGCTCGTATTTCGAACATGTCCCTGATCGTCAAAATCTGTGGCCTGTCCACACCGGAGACGTTGGATGTCGCGCTGCAGGCTGGCGCGGACATGGTGGGATTCGTGTTCTTTCCGGCCTCGCCCCGTCATATCGGCCTGGAGACAGCGCGGGAACTCGGCCGGCAGGCCAAGGGCCGCGCCGGGAAAGTCGCGCTGACGGTCGATGCCGACGACGCGACGCTCGCCAACATCGTCGAGACCTTGCGGCCGGATATGCTGCAACTCCATGGCAGGGAAACCACAGCCCGGCTGCGCGACATCAAGCAGAGTTTCGGCTTGCCGGTGATGAAGGCCATCGCGGTTGAGACCACGGCCGATCTGGTACCATTAGCCGGCTACGCGGCGGTCGCCGATCGCATCCTGTTCGATGCGCGGGCCCCGAAAGGCGCCACGCGGCCTGGCGGCCTCGGGGCGGTATTCGACTGGCATGTGCTGGAAAATCTCGATCTCAAGCTGCCCTTCATGGTTTCGGGCGGCCTCAATGCCGGCAACGTCGCGGAAGCCGTTCACGTCACCCGCGCCGGCGGGGTCGATGTGTCCTCCGGCGTCGAGCGCGCCGCAGGTCACAAGGATCCCGACATGATCCGCGACTTCATCCGCGCCGCGCGCGCCACCGAAGAGTTGATGACGAGATGAATCCAAACCTGCCCAATTCATTCCGCAGCGGACCCGACGAGCGGGGGCATTTCGGCATTTTCGGCGGCCGCTTCGTTGCGGAAACGCTGATGCCGCTGATCCTCGATCTGGAGAAGGCCTACGCTGATGCCAAGGCCGATCCGGCGTTCCAGACCGAGATGAACGGCTATCTCAAGAACTATGTCGGGCGGCCGTCGCCGCTCTATCTCGCCGAGCGTCTCACCGCACATCTCGGCGGCGCGAAGATTTACTTCAAGCGCGAGGAGCTCAATCATACCGGCTCGCACAAGGTCAACAACGTGCTCGGCCAGATCATGGTGGCGCGGCGGATGGGCAAGCAGCGCATCATCGCCGAGACCGGCGCCGGCCAGCATGGCGTGGCCACCGCGACGTTGTGCGCGCGGTTCGGGCTCGACTGCGTGGTCTATATGGGCGCGGTCGACGTCGAACGGCAGCAGCCCAACGTCATTCGCATGGAAATGCTCGGCGCCAAGGTGATCCCGGTGCAATCGGGTTCGCGCACGCTGAAAGATGCGATGAACGAGGCGCTGCGCGACTGGGTCACCAATGTGCACGACACGTTCTACTGCATCGGCACCGTCGCGGGCCCGCATCCCTATCCGATGATGGTGCGCGATTTCCAGTCGATCATCGGCACTGAGACCCGCGCCCAGATGCAGGAAGTCGAGGGCCGCCTGCCGGACTCGCTGGTTGCCTGTATCGGCGGCGGCTCCAATGCAATGGGACTGTTTCATCCCTTCCTCGATGATCCCACTGTCGAGATTTTCGGGGTCGAAGCCGCGGGTCACGGGCTGACGCAACTGCACGCCGCGTCGATCGCCGGCGGCCGGCCGGGCGTGCTGCATGGCAACCGCACCTATTTGCTGATGGACGAGGACGGCCAGATCCAGGACGCGCATTCGATCTCGGCGGGGCTGGATTATCCCGGCATCGGTCCCGAACACTCCTGGCTGCACGAAATCGGCCGGGTGAATTATTTGTCCGCCACCGATGACGAAGCGCTGGCGGCGTTTCAACTGCTGTCGCGGCTCGAAGGCATCATCCCGGCGCTGGAACCGGCGCACGCCATCGCCAAAGTGATGGAACTGGCGCCGAAGCGGCCGAGGGATCATCTGATGGTGGTCAATCTCTCCGGCCGCGGCGACAAGGACGTACCGCAAGTCGGCGATATCCTGCGGGGGAAGAAGTGAATTCCGATCGAGGCCGCTTGCTTCACCTCTCCCCG
>NZ_LMUK01000005.1:0-32533 GCF_009766005.1 Bradyrhizobium sp. S69
AGCTCCGACGAGGCGAGCGCTACCGTCAAGACTCGTCGCTCAAAGGGGTCAAAATTGGACGCCGATCCGGGGTCAAATTTGAACGCCGATTGACAGGTGGATCGAATCTGACGTTCCGGTGCCTGGGCCGCTGATCATGCCGCCTTCCGCATGGGATTGGACGGGGCCGATAAAATCGCTGGCGCCGGGCAAGGGTAGGGCCGCGCCGCCAAAGGACAAGCCGCCCATGGACGCCTGAAGTGCCTTCATGACCGGCTCGACTACCAGCATCTTCACGACCATTTCGTCCAGCGCGCGGAGAACGACAGTGCCCATCTCGGCAAAGCCCTGACCGGCTGTCTTGGTGTGATCCATAATATCGGTCAGGCCGGTAACGAGGCCGCCCTGAATCGAACCGGAAAGGGTTTTCATCATGTTGTTCGTGCGGATGCCGGATGCTTCCACGCTGTTCAGCGCGGTCGCCACGTCCGGGTAGATGCCCTTTAGCTGGGTTGCGATCTGAACGTCTTCCGTCGATAACAGGGCGGTGTTGGCGCTGAACTTGATGCTTTCGCCGATCTTCGCCTTTTCGGATGCCGCTGCCGCGCGCATCATGGCGTCGGCTTCCTTGTCGATTTCGGCGCGCTGCTTCGCAGTGACGGCGGTGTTTTCCAGACCGGCTGCCGTATTGGCTCGCTTGGCCGCTTCCTCAAGCTGGGCGACTGTCTTGGCGCGCTCCCGCGCAGCAACGGATTCGTCAATCGTCGCGGTTTCGGCCTTTAGGGCAGCAATCCTTTTGTCGGTGGAATCGATGGCTACCTCAAACGGGTCGCGGGTGGCGGCTGTTTCGGGCTTTGGCGTCGGGTCTTTCGAGGTGTCGCCCCGCACCGCGGATTGAACCTTGGAAGCTTCGCCCATGCCGCGCGTGATGTTATTGTGGTTCTGCAAAGCCGCGCGAAGTGAATCGGTCGCGGTCACCATGCCGATGTCTTTCGGGTCACTCGAAATGCCCATCGCGTCCTCCGATGCCTTCCGGCTTTCGGGCGTGGTGGTGGTATTGGTGATCGCGGTCCAGATAGAGGCGTTGCCGATGCGATTGGCAAACCAGTCGGGAACTTGATGCAGGGCTTTATAAAGATCGGTCGCATAACCGACAGCCGCCGCTAGATCCTCAGTGATCGTCACCCATGAGGCGTGATAGTTCATCCCAAGGCTGGCGAGGTCTTCCTGAACCGGCTTCCACTTCTCCGAAAGAATAAGCTGTGCCGCTTCCATTCGGTCTTTCAACTCGACAGCGCGGCCGAGGTCTGCTTCCGAAATGATGTCTGTTTTGTTGATTGCGTCGGCACGCTGCAACATCTGATCGAGATAACCAGCGTCGGCTTTGAGGGCCGTGGTGATTTGCGGTCCGAATGCTTTGTCGGCGATGTCGAGACCGGCAAGCCGTTCGCCTTTCTGCATGGCCTGATCGATGAGGCTGACGATGGCGCGGAACTTCTCTTCCGTGTTATTCGCCGATGCGAGCGAGCCGACGCCAGTATTTCCGGCGAGGTTGCCAGCCTTTTGCAATTCATCAATACGGTTTTGGAGATCGCTGCCACCAAGCTTTTCTGCCGTGGCTTGGTTCAACTTGGCGAATGCCGATGTCAGGTCATCAACCGACAGCTTTGCGGTGCCCGCAGATTTGACAATGCGCTGGTAAAAATCGGTTGAGACGGTGGACGCCTTGTCGGCGATGGCGTTGTAATCGGCAATCTTTTGTTTCGCGAGATCGGAGGCATAGCCCATAAGTTTGAAGGCGTCGGATACCGCCGTGATGCCAAGGATGACCGGCCCCAAGAAGCCAAGCAGGCTTCCGAAAGCCAGCGTTGCCGCCCCCGCTGCA
Organism: Bradyrhizobium sp. S69; assembly: GCF_009766005.1. GTDB lineage: Bacteria > Pseudomonadota > Alphaproteobacteria > Rhizobiales > Xanthobacteraceae > Bradyrhizobium. The sequence goes on from NZ_LMUK01000005.1 coordinate 1,865, forward strand.
CCCTGAGAAGCCAGGAAACCGGCGTTCATTCGGATGATCTGTGTGGTGATCGTGCGCGTTGCCGTCCCGACAAGCGCGGATGTGTCGCCCATCTGTTTCTTGAAGTCGTCAAGGCCGGTCGCGCGGACCGGGATATTAAGCGCTGGCGTTGACATGATCCGCTCCCATCAAGAGAGCGCCCAAAACATCGACGGCGATTTTGGCGAGGGGTAAAATCGGCTTGCCCCGAACATGGTCGTTCAGAAGCGTTTCGGCTTCACGGCGAGTCTTTCCCCCACCAATGAGACCAAGCTCAATTACGCGTTCGCAATCGTCCATTGAATAGGCCCCACCTTCGAACCGATTGACGCAGGCCGCTGGCGTTGATCCGTTGGGGCCGGCAATGCCTCGCACCGCTAGGACGTTCCGCACCCAAGGATGACTCAAGTCGAAAATATCGGTGCCGCCCGCCCATGTCACAGTGAGGGCGCACTTGCTTGTTTCAGTAATTGATCTAGAACCTCGTTTAAAGCTTCAGTAATTGCGTCCTGCATGTCATCGTGCATCGCGTGATAGGTCGAATAGAAGAACGGGCGAGCCGGTTGATGCGAATTCCCAAATTCAAAAGACAGACTGTAGTCATAAGGAACGCCGCTCCCGGTCCTCACTTCCTTGGTCGTCAGGGCGCCACCCGCTTGCACAAGAAATTCAAGGTCGGTCGCGCCGGGAACGACAACACAAGAAGCTTCGAGGTCACCGGTTTCTTCGGGCGCGTGTTCCTGAGATTGCAGCGCGCTGCGCTGCGCCTGCGAAAGTAGTTCCGCCTGCTCTTGAATGGCTTCAGAGATTGGTTCGCGGAGCTTGTCCGGCAGGCTGTTCAGATAGTCCTGTAAATCTTGGTTATCATCGGCCATCGGTCACCAACTCAGCATTTCGGCAGTAACGGCCGGGTTTTCATAAAGCGAACGGTGATCGTCGCCAGCGGCGGCACGTGAGACGGCCATCGCGGCCGCAACAGCGCCGTCGATGCTCAGCCATTTCTTGGATTTGTAGAACCGGACGGCATGCTGTTGCTTGTTCCGCTCGACTTCCGCGTTGCTGAAGCAGAAACGCAAAACAGGATGACCACCGTGGCGAAAGCGCCGCGCGATGATCGCTCGCTCAAGTTCACTGATCGCGGGCATCATCAGGCTTGGCACTTGGCGGAAATCGACTACCGGAAGGCCCTTTTCCAAAAGCTTCTGTTGAATCTGACGTGCCAAGTAGGGATCAAAAGCGATTTCTCGCACGTCGAAACGGTCGCATAGGTCCGCGATCGCGGTTTCGATAGCGCCAAAATCGACAACGTTGCCGGGTGTCGCGGTGATCAGCCCATCACGTTCCCATTGAACATACGGCGCGCCGGTTTTGTCCTCACGCTCCCGCAGGTTCATCTTGGGACAGAAAAAGTGCGGCTGCACGTCATATCCGTCCTCGCCGTCGCGCCATGCGGCGAAAACGACCGCAAGGTCGGTATTCGAGGAAAGATCAACGCTGATCCAACATGGGCGGGGCTTCAATGCCTCGAGATCGATCGGCGCGACGCCTTCGTCATAGACAGACATTTCCACAAACGGTGCGGCGGCATGATCCGACCAATGGTTCAGATTGTATTGCTTGAAATCTTCGCGATCGGCCGGCTTCTCTTCAGCTTCGATCGCCGCTTGCCGCATTCCGACGAGATCGGGGAAGCCGTATCGCAGGCCAGGATTAACGAGGTGCCAGATTTTTTCATCGCGCCAGTCGTATTTAGCGGGCGGCTCGAAAATGATCGGCAGATAGGCAGGATTGACGATTTCGCCCGACGCTACGCGCTTGGCGTAGCTGTATTCCTCGAAGCCAAGATTTTCCTGCCCGCGCCCAGCCGTCGTGATTATAATGAGCAGTGTGTTTGGCGTTTTGAGTAGGCCGGTCTTGAGCGCGCGCCAGAGACGGCGGTTTTTCCAAACGTGCAATTCGTCAATCAGGACGAAATAGGGCGTCTTGCCTTGCTGAAAATCGCCCTCAGCGGGGATAGCCTGAAGCGTCGATCCAGATGCGATATGTTCAAGCTGTAATTCAGACTCGACAACATGAGTCGCTCGTTTGAACCGTGCATCGGCGTTTATAAATGCTTTTGCTTCATCAAAGGCGAGCTGCGCCTGATCTTCGGCGGTCGCGGCGAGAATGCAGGCGCCGCCGGGCACCTTCTCATGACCGCACGAATGAAGCAGGCCAAGGCCAGCGCCGAAAGTCGTTTTCCGGGCGCCGCGTGGGATCTGAATATAGACGGTGCGAACCTGCCGGTTGCCGTCATTGTCTGACGGGCCATAGATGCGCTTTATGATGCGTTCCCAGAATGGGGCGAGCTCAAAGGCACGGTTCCGCGCGACGGACTTGGGGTGGCGCAATGCCTTAAAGAACTTCAGCGCCCGTTCCCCACGCCCTTGCGGGTCGGGAATAGGCGATTTGTCAAATACCCAAGTCGGATGAATGTTCATCATTGCCCCCATCGTCGCGAATGGAAGGGCGGGAACGGGATACGGGCGTAAGGCCAAGCTCGGCGGCAAGCAGGCGCGCGCGGGTCATGGCATCCGATTGAATTCTGACGGCGGGGTGGGCGCGGGGGCCGCGATCAGTTTCGACAACATGACCCGCTTTGGCGACAAGCCGTTCCATGTCGCGGACTTGCCCGATGGCAATGCAGTAATTTTCGAGGCTGCCGAGATCGGCCGCCGTAAGGATTTGGCGCTTGGTTAGGTCCGGCATAACTCGGCGCCATTCGGCCTTGGCATGTTTGGACAGCCAAGCGGGCGCGGTGATCACCGTCTCAAGGGTATTGAGATCACTCGCAAGCTCAGGTTTCCGGCCCCTCATGCCGCAACCCTCTCGACAAAAGGGGGCGGGTTGGGCAGGTTCCGACTTATCAAACAGGGAATCGAAATATGGCTGAACTGGTCGCCAATTGTCCACGTTGTGGCACAGCCGATATTACTTTTGATGTTCTGGCGACTTTTGTCGTCCGAGTTCAATACAAATGGCTGCATACATTTGAGACTTTTGGAATCTGCCGAAGATGTCACCGATCGACGGTCTTTGTGATTTCTCAAAAGGAGATCAAGTGGAAAGAAAGGTCGGAAGCTCAGCGACCCGAGGAATATAAAGGTGCGCTCAACGACTTTTTCAAAGTTGATGGCTTTGTCAACCTCGCGGACAGGGCCAAAATTAATCCGCCCGAACATACTCCATCGAATATTGCTGCGGTTTTTGCCGAGGGAGCTTCCAGTATTGCTGTGCAGAATTGGAATGCCGCTGGAGCGATGTTCAGATTGGCTATAAATCTGGCGACGCAACCCATTTTGCCGAAAGAGCAAGTCGCCGGACTTACACGTCGGAAGCGTCGCGATCTTGGTCCTCGGGTCGAGTGGTTGATGCAAAATAATCTGATTACGAAAGACCTTTACGATTTGTCCGAATGCATTCGGGAGGACGGCAATGACGGCGCGCATGATGGAACGTTGAAAAGGGAAGACGCTGCCGATTTGGTCGACTTTACGGTTGCTCTTTTCGAGCGGATGTTTACGGAACCCGAGCGCCTGCGGCTTGCGAAGGAGCGACGCGACAAAAGGCGCGAGCCGGAAGATAAAAACGGGCAGTAATCTCATGGCCCAACCCGCTCGCAAGTGATGTCCAAGCCGACATGGCGACCAACTTCTTTAATCGCCATGATCTTGAACTGCTGGCCTTTATAGGCGATACGGTTTTCCAGCGTCACGCCATCGATCCAGCGCATCCGGAATGTGATGACATTGTCGGTGGTGTCGCCGCGCTGGCCTTCGCGATCGGTGATGGCATTTTCCAATTTCTGAGCGCGCATCGTGGCGACCAAGGCCCATGCCGTCGTCGGCGCGCCATACATATCTAGCGCCGTGGTCGGTCGCTGGATTTGGATGACGCGATCAAGGTTCCCGCTTCGCATCACTTGGCCTTCATGATGCCCGCGACGGTGACAACGCCGTGCGAGTAAGAACCGTGCGGGTCGCGCAAGAACTGAGTTTGTGTGACCCGGAGGTCATGACAGACGAAGTTGTCCAGGGTCATCACGCCGTCGATCTGGGCATCGACCCGCAGCGCATCGACTAGAACGCTAGCGATGGCCTTAGAACCAGCAAGCCCAGCTTCCTGCGCCCAGACGTGCAAGTTGGTGTGAACGGTCGTATCAAACCGTCTGTAAACGGTCTGTCCCTCGCCAATGTTTACGCCCGGCATACGTTCAGGACGGCCGTTGCTGTCCAGAATGTTGTCGCTGGGGATCAGTGCCAACAGGTCAGGCCGCGCCAATAGGCGGGCGCGGATAGCCTTTTGGAGGTCTAATGAGGGTTCAAAACCGGCCATATCAGAACGCAAACGCCCGGTAGTTGGTCAAAAGATCGAGGAAACCGAACGGCAAACACTGCGCCGTGACGCCTACGAGGGTAGCTTCACGGTTTTCATACAGTTGAGCCGATAGCTGTAAGATCGCCTCGTTTATGGGTGCCGGAGTGCCATCCGCGTCAATATCTGACGCAGTATAGGCGGCAACCCAAGCCTTCGCAGCCGCGAGCTTGTCCGCGATCAGCGCGTCGTCATCGTCAATCGTGACGTTCAGATGCGCCTTCAAGGTTTCGAGGGTGACGGCTGACATATCGAAAAAATCCTATTTAGACGCTGTCTTGCGTGACTGGAGTGGACCGGTCGTTTTCGTTTTTCAAAAGATCGGCGACTACCCCCGGGTCTAGTGTTCGGCTCATGAGGACGTGAAGGTCGCGGTTGAACTGACGCAGGATGCTATTGAAGTGCCGCTGTAGGGCTAGCTGTTGATCCGTCAGTTGCTGAAATGGGCGCGTCACGGTTGCGACGGGTGTAGCGGGCTTGGCCTTCTTGGGCCTACCTAACCTGTGCACAGCAGGCGTTGTCAGTGCACGAGCGGTTGTCCATCCTAGCGAAAAGATTCGCGTATAGATCGTGGCAGGCGCAATGCCCACTCTTTTGGCCCAACCCGCAATGTTGTCGGTGACGCCCTTGTGAGTAAGCAGGTGATGAGTAGACATTAGTTGTTCCTATTGTTGGTGCGACGTTCGATTGATTGCTTGCGGCTTGAATGGCAAGGCGATGACGCCATGGGTTGCCAGTTCGATCTGGACCAAAAGAGCTTCATGTCGCCGCGATGGGGAACGATGTGATCCACCATGTCAGCCGCGCGACCACAGCCACACGCGCATAGACGGTGCTGAGGCTGGTCAAGGAATTCCTTGCTCTCACGCTTCCATTTGCTGTCATAACCGCGCGCGTGTGCCGTTGGTCGGCGCTTGTCCGCTTCAGCGTTGCTGCGCTGTTGACAGATGCAAATAGCGCCGCTGGCAATGAGGTTGCCACAGGAACAGATGCGAGGCGGTTTCATGGGCATGTGGCTAAACCGTAAGATTTGTGAGATCGCCGATCGCGTTCAGTTCGCGCCGGGTGTTTTCATCGGGTCTTGTGATTGTTTCTTCGTCATCCTTGCGGCTGCCAAACACGGCGCTCAGCAATTCGACGCGGCCTTTGTATGCCTCTTCAATTTCGGCCGGGGTTGCGTCCCAAGTTTGATCAGGCGTCCAACCAAGTCCGCCAGCGGCCATCCTGAACAGCCGGGCGTGATACTCGGCGAACGGCATGGGTATGCTTTCGGCCTTGGCGTTGCCGTCCGTGTCCCGTTCCACCTTCATGAGCGTCAGCACAAATGCAGCAAGTGGTTCGCTGATGCGTTCGATCGCAAGTCGCAGCGGCAGTGCGTCAATGCAGTCCAGGAAATCGGCGAACGATGATCGCGGATCAGCGCCTTCCCGAATTACATCGGCCATAATAGAAAAGTTGCCGTTAGCAATGCCAAGAAGGACCTTGTCAAAACCACCGTGGCGACGTTCCAAGCGAAAAGCGGCTCGCAGCGAGGGACGAAGGTAAATCGTCTCATGATCGAGGTTGATCCTGATTTCATCATCTGCGAGCCGCATTGTTTTAGGCCATTGGCCGAACGTTGGCATGGCTGAGAACAGCCATTGCCGAGATCGGGGCGCTGCCGGTGTTGCCGGTCGGTGTGATCGTCAATCGGGTATAGAGCTTGTTCCCGATGTAACCGAGCTTCCGGGTTGCAGTGTCGTCCGCGAACGTAAAGCCCGCGAGCAATTCGGTGCCGAGCATGTCCGAATCGGCGACCGGGTTTGATCCGCTCAAATCCGCGGCGTCCGACTCTTCCAATAGGGCAACGAAAGTTGCGTCAACGTCCGCAAGAACGCCGGTCTGGATTGCGTAGGTCAGGGCTTGGAAGCCAGCGTTGCTGACGATAGCGCCGACAAGGGGCGTGTTGTCGGTGATCGTAACCGGCGCGATTGCCGGGACGAATTTCAGGTTATGGTAGGTATCGCGCATGGTGGTGTGTCCTTAGTTGAGAGTTGGTGGTGTTCAGGCGCGGGACGCGCCTGAACGTATTATGATTAGCTCGCGGCCATCTTGAGCTTGCGGAGCGCCTGAGGCTGCACCACGTCACCGCCGACGCGGCGGCGCGCGTGAAAGCGAACCAGCGAGTTGAGCGCCTGCGTGAAGGGATCACGAATGAACGTCAGACTGACGCGATCGTAAATCCGATAGCCGATATTGAAATTGCCGAAGACGATCGGCATGTTCCCGGCTGTGGCGTCCGGCATGTCGATAGCCTCAATGACCGGACGGCCAAGAAGCGTATCGGGCTGACCGACGATCAGGCTGGGCTGCCAGAGATACTGGCCAACGGTATCCTTCAGCTTGCGGACGGTGGCGATAGTCGTGCCGTTCATCATCCATGCGCCGCTGTTCCGATAGGCCGGGGGCAGCGAATACATAAGATCGATCAGGGCGTCGGAGCTCAGAACGGTTGTGCTGCCGTTCGGAAAGTAGGTCACGCCCGGGTGAACCATGATGCCACGCGGCTGTTTGTTGCCGGTGCCATTGACGAACGCGGTGCCTTCTTTCTTGCCGAAGTCTTCCCCAAGCGCTTCGGATAAGATGGCTTCGACGTTCTGGACCGTGTCTTCGAGCAACTGCACCGAAATGTCAGTGTAGGTTTTCATGCCGAAGATCGGAATTTCCAACTGGCCGAAAGCGGGGTCGGACTCTTGGGATGCTTCAGTCTCGCCTTCCCAAAGCGCATTGGTGATGCCGGTGCGGGATGGCAGGATGATTGACGGCGAGCCGGTCTGACCAACGTAGGCCGCCGCCCGGACGGGCGAAAACAGCGTGAGCTGCTTGATGAGTTCCGTGGAAAGCTGCGGGGGTGCGAGATAGCCGGCGCCGGTATCGTTAGCGACGACGAGGCTTTTGATTTCCAGAGGATCCATGGCCTCGCGACCATTGCGCACGAATGACGCAAAAGCCTTGCTCTCGGCGCCGCCGTTGTCGTTATCGGCCTTCACTTCGACGGTGCCAGGGCGATTGAGCTTGGCTTCCATCGCGTCAAGGCGCGTCTTCAGCTTGGCGTCGTCGGCGGATTTGGCTTCGATCGTCTTCAGGCGATCGTCGAACTTCTTTTCCAAGCCCGCGATGGCTTCGGTCACGGCAACGGCCGGATCGATGTCGTCTGCGTCTTTGAATTCAAGAGCGAGTGCAGCGTTGTTCATTGGTATTCCTTAGTCCATAGCGCTGCCGTGGCGCGGTTGATGGCCTCGGCGATGGCAAGGGCCGTGTTTTCGGATTTGGTGCTGGTAACGCGCGCGCGGGGATGCGACGGGTTGCGAACCAGAGACACTTCAAAGAGATCGAGCGCGGAAATCACACGCCCGCGACCCTGACGAACGAACGTCTTGGGTTTGAAACCAATCGACAATCCACTGACTAGGCCACCTTTGATCAGGCCATGCAGCGCGCGGGCGCGGGGCTGATCCATGTGCAACTGGCCTTTGACGACAAAACCGTCAGGCGTCTCGCTGGCTTCGTTCCACGTGCCGACAAGATCGGACGGGTCATGATTGAACAGCATCGGCAGATTTTCGACGGCGAGGTTAAAGCTGCCCTTTTTGATGATATCGCCGACCTTATCGGGCGAGCCGAAGGGCCATGCCGTGCCGGTGATCGTCCCAACGTCGTCAACGGTGACGGTTGATTTGATTTCAAGCTTGTCCATTGACCGCCTCATGATTGGGCTGGCCGAACCAGACATTTTCTAGAATCGCCACGGCGACGGGATAGGTTTCGGAGATCGGCCGATCGGCCACATAGCTTGCGATCAACTTTGCCGCGCGCTCTGGCGCAACGCCGCCGCCGATCAACCCCAGCCGGATGGTTTCGTGAATGTCAGCTTGGGCAAAATGCTTATTGAAAACGCGGGTGCAAAGCGCACCGATGCCGGTGCCGGTCTTATTCTCAAGATCAATGATAAGGCTGGGCGGGAGACGGAAATCATATTCGGCGTCACCAAAGAATGCGCGGTGCGGTGTTGCGGTCATATCACGTGCCCGTAAGCGCCTTCGATGCTGCCCTGTTGGTCGCTGTAGACGGCAATATCTTCCACGTCGGAACTGATCGAGATCGGCACCGAGCCCACCAGCACGTCGCCGTAGATCAACTGAATGGCCGCGCCCTGCGTGCCCGTATTGCCAATGTCGTTAAGCGTCGGCGAGGCATCGGATTGTGTGGGGGTGGCCGCAGGCTTAGTCAGCAGCGTTGAAACGCCTGAAAGGGCAAGGCCCAAGCCAACTGCCGCTATATTTCCGTAAGTGACGCCCAATAAGCCGGGGACGGCGTTGCCAAGCAATCCCAGCGGTGCGGCAAGCGTGCCGCCTGATGCGAAGATCGCGCCACCGATTAGCGCCGCACCAAGAACGATCTTGGTTGTCCCCTTGGCGTTCTGCGATGTCATCGCGCCCTTGGCGACGGGTATGATGTGGAGATCGGCAGAGCCGAGCTTGAGGCTACGGACCAGTTCAAGGTCAAGCTGCATGCCGGTGCGCAACGCGCCCCGCACAAGCTTGTAGCTACCGGTCTCTAGTGCTTTCACGAACTTGCCGGGAAATGCACAGTTGAGCGCGCGTAGGGCTTCGCCAGCGGTCGCAACATCGAAACGATAACTCGCACCGAATTGCTTCTTCAGGGCGCCGTGTAAGTGAACTGTGCGAAGTGTCATACCGTCAACGTCGCGGTTGTCGTGTTCGGGTTTTCGAACTTTTCGCCGCCGACGTATGGGGCCAGGTCGATCTTGTCGCGCGCTTCATTCGGATTGATGATCCGCGAAGCCACGCCTTTGCCGAGCGCTTCCATCTGCGCCAGAAAATCAGCGCGCAAGAATTCGTCAGTCTGAAAGCGCGGGGTATAGAGTTTGCGTTCTTCGGGGGTGAATAGCTTCAGAAGGAACTCGCCCTCGAAACGTGCAATCCACGACATGAGGCAGTAGTTCAGGAATTCGCGGCCAAGCTGTTCGGCGTTCGTGTGGGTGACGCGTTCAAGCTGGAACAACAGCGAGGGCGGAACGCGATAAAGCCGGGCAATTTCGTTGATTGCGAAATTGCGCATTTCCATAAATTGGGCGTCTACGGACGTGAACGTTAATGACTGCCAAGCGGCGTCCGCCGGGACTACCGCTGTTCCGCCTGAATTGTTGCCGCCGTGCGACGCCTGAAAGGAAGCTTTGGCTTTCGTCAGAGCGTCGGGCGTGAGTGTGCCCTTGAGCGAGAGCAGGCCGCTAGGTCGCGCGCCATTGGCGAATAGACGGCCCGCGTGACGCTCCAGCGTGATGGCGAGGCCGATGGCTTCGCGGCCCTCGTTGACCAAGCCGCGACCGTTCAAGGAAGGCGAGGGAATGTGCAAGATATTCTGGCGCGGGATAGGTTGGTCGCCGACGCGATAGAACGGTTCGCTGTCTATGTATTGGACAACTACCGGATTGAGTTCAGGATTGTAGCGAATGAGTTCAAAGGGCTTGCCGTCGACTCGATTGATGAATGCGAAACCGCCGTGCGGATAGAGCAGGGCGTCACGGGTTAGCTGCTCGCGGAACTGTGCCGCAGATGTCCAATCGTTCGCCGCGTCATGCAGAAGTGAATAGGCGGGGTGATCGGTGTCGGGCTGCTTCGCGCCGCTGGCGTCCAGCTTCAGAATTTGAACGGGCAGTTGGCCCATGGCCTCGCTGATCGCCTGAACGGCGCAATGGACCGGAGCGCATTCCATCGCCGTGCGAGGGGTGACGACCACGCCGGAAGCGTTGGGCAGTCCGCCGAACAGTTCGAACAGCCACGGCTCGGGCGAGGCGAGCGCGCCCTTGGTTTCTAGGCCGAATAGCTTTTGAAGTTTGGAGGTGACCGACAACTTGGCTCGCTACACAACGGGTGCCATCGCTTGAAGCGAATGGCGGGGATAATTCCCCGGCTTGTGCGCTGCCCTTGAGGCGTTCAGTTTTGAACGTGGACTCGGTCGGCACCAATAGTATCTACCGCAATTGAGTCGAGATCAAGTCTTATGCTAATGATATCAGTTACTTAGTAGCGTTCCTATATGATAGTCGCGTTACAGGGCACAAAATCGCGAACTGTCACGGCTAAGTGTCACGGAAAACTGTTACGGGTTGCTACGTTTTCGGAGGTCTGATATTCACCTAAGTTATTGAAATCATTTAACTTAGGTTGATGTGGCTGGGGAACTAGGATTCGAACCTAGACAAACAGAGTCAGAGTCTGTTGTGCTACCGTTACACCATTCCCCACCGAAGTGACTGATCTAACAGCACTTTTTGCGTATTTCTTGCAAGGGGACATATCGCGCTTGCAAAACCCGCCTTCGGAGCGTGCGATATAGCTGTATGCGGGTTCATGGTCTAGTCCCCTTGGCCGACGATCTGGAGCCGCTTCTGAGCGTCAGCGCCTGGTCGCGGATGTGCATGTCGTGGGCGACGTTCTGACGGTCAGAGCACCCATGCCAGCGAAGCGCTCTTCGCGACGTTGCTCTCGTGTTACGGCTTCCGCCTTCGAACGAGCGCAGGCGGTGGAAGTGACCCGACATGATTGAACAGGAATACGACACGATCATCATCGGCGGCGGGTCCGCCGGAGCGACGCTGGCCGCACGCCTCAGCGAAGACCCAGGCCATCGCGTGCTGCTACTTGAGGCCGGGCAAGATCTGCGCACCGCGACCACGCCGGAACACATCCGCATCCCGAACCCGATGCGTGCGATCGGCGATGACGACTTCCGCTGGCCGAAGCTCCTGGCGCGCTGCACCGAGCGGCAGCAGCCGCTGCTGCTCTGGCGCGGTCGCGCCATGGGCGGCAGCTCCACCATCAACGGCCAGATCGCGATCCGCGCCGTGCCCGACGATCTCGACCGCTGGGCCGCCGCGGGCTGCACGGGCTGGTCGTGGGACGAGATGCTGCCTTATTTCTGCAAGCTGGAGACCGACAAGAATTTTCCCGACGCGCTTTATCACGGCGATCGCGGTCCGATCCCGGTGTATCGCGCTCCGATCCCGGATTGGGGCAATGTCGACCGGGCGTTGCGCTCGTCCGCGCTCGCGCTGGGCTATGGCTGGTGCGAGGATCACAACGCGCCGACCGGCACCGGCGTCTCGCCTTACGCCATCAACAGCGAGGCCGGACTGCGGATCTCCACCAATGACGGCTATCTGGAGCCGGCGCGCGGCCGCGCCAACCTCACCATCGTCGGCCATGCCCTGGTCGACACCATCACCTTCGAAGGCAACCGGCTTCACGCCAGCGGTGTCCGGGTCCACGTCAACGGCCAATCCTACACGCCCCGCGCGACGCATGATGTCATTCTCTGCGCCGGCGCCATCCATTCGCCGGCCATCCTGCAACGCTCCGGCGTCGGGCCCGTTGCCTTGCTGGAGAAGCTCGGCATCCCGATCCGCGCGGACTTGCCGGTCGGCGAAAACCTGCTCGACCATCCGATCGTGAACGCCATGCTGCATTTGCGCGAAGCCAGCCAGGTCAGTACGCCGATGCACCGGCACACCAATTGCTGCCTGCGCTACTCGTCCGACCTCGCAGGCGCCGGCGACAACGACATGATCATGATATCAGGCAATCTCGCCCGCTCGCGGCAATCGATGGCGGATGAAACGCTGGGACGCATCGCCGTCTCGGTCTATCAGGCCTTCAGTCAGGGCCACGTCCGCATCACCACGACCGACCCCGCGGTCGATCCGGCGGTCGAGGAGCGCATGCTGTCCGACCCCAGTGATCTCGCGCGCCTGCGCGACGGCGTCCGTCGGCTGCGCGAGATCTGCCTGCAGCCTGGCGTGACCGATATCGCTCACCGCGTCGAATATGGCGCCAGTGGACGCTCCATGGACGAGCCGTTCAGCGACGCGGAGCTGGACGACTGGCTTTTCGCCGAGTGCAGCGACGCGCAGCACGCCAGCGGCACCTGCCGCATGGGCGCGCCGGACGACGCGCGCTCGGTCGTCGATCGCGAATGCCGGGTGATCGGATGCACGGGATTGCGCGTGATCGACGCCTCGATCATGCCGGAGGTCCCGCGCGCCAATACCCATTTGACCACGGTCGCCATCGCCGAGCGAATGGCGGATCAGTTGAAGAGCGCGAGGTAACAGGCAATGGCAGGCAATCTGCTTCCCCTTTCATTGGCCGGTCCGGCGCTGACGGTCGCGTCCGTCGAGGACTGTCGCGCCTTGGGCCGAAGCGTTGCTGAGCATTGGCTTACCCGTACGGCTTTGCCTTTGATCGATACGGCCTTGACGATGGACCATGCCGAATGCGCAAGATCTGAATTCCTGGGTTGCTTGCAGCCGCTGCTCGGAGCGCCACTTGGGTACAAGGTTGCTGCGGTCACACCGCCGGCCCAACGCGATCTCGGTGTTCGTGAGCCGCTTGGTGCGGCTTATCTTGCAGGCATGTTCCGCATGCTCGATGGTCACGACGCAATAGTGTCGGCGGCTTATGGTGTGAGGCCGATCGTCGAAGCCAAGCTCGTCGTCACGGTGCGGGATGAGGGGATCAACGAGGCGCTCACCCCGGCCGAAGTGGCGCAACACATCGCCTATGTCCTGCCGTCAATTGAACTCGGCGACAGCCTGGTGCAGCCGTCGCAGAAACTGACCGGGGCGATCTTGACGCTCTACAATGTCGGCGCCCGCGCGATGCTGAACGGGCCGCCGATTGCGTTTGATGCCGCGTCGCATGCCGATGTGCTTCGAGATCTCGTCGTCACGACACGCGACGGCACCGGAAAAATCCTCGAAGTCGAACGCGGCACGTCGATCATGGGTGATCCGCTTCGGGCGATATTGTGGATTGTCCGCGACCAGAACGCCCGCGGTGTGCGCCTAAGGGCAGGTGACCGGCTGGGGCTGGGTGCGCTCTCACGCGTTCGGCCGGCGCCCGGGCTGATATTCGATACGACCTGGGAGGGGCTTCAAAGGGAGCCCGTGAAACTGACGGTCAGGTTCGAATGAAGCGGGTAGCGAACCGGCTGCAAACACCAAACAGCTATCGCCATTCTGAGGATAAGATAATTAACTAGTAGAATCAATATCTTGTGTGGTCGAACGGGGGCAGCGCGAATGAGCGTCTATTTCGAAGAGCTGGATTTTCGTCCGACGCCGATCGGGGTGCTCAGCCTGCGGCGGCGACGGCGGCCATCTTCCGGCGTCGACATCTATGAGATCAAGCTCGGCGACGAATTCCTGATGTCGAGCCTGTTTACCGCAGCCGAGATCGAGCTGGCGCGGCTCGGACTGGCGGCACTGGCGCGCACGGATCTGGACGTCGTCGTCGGTGGTCTCGGGCTCGGTTACACCGCGCAGGCGGTCCTGGAGCATTCATCGGTGCGATCCTTGATGGTGGTCGATGCACTCGCGGAGGTCATCGAGTGGCACGAGCAGGGGTTGCTGCCGCTTGGCCGAGAACTCACCGGCGATCCGCGCTGCCGTCTCGTCCATGGCGACTTCTTCGCGCTGTCACACGCCGAGGATGGATTTGATTCCGGGGCGCCGCGGCGGTGCTTCGACGCGATCCTGGTGGACATCGATCATTCACCGCGAAACCTGCTACATCCGCGTCACGCCGCGCTGTACGAGCCGGCCGGGCTGGCGCGGCTCGCCGCGCACCTCAATCCTCGCGGCGTCTTTGCACTTTGGTCTAATGACCCGCCGGATGCCGCGTTCAATTCCGTACTCGCCGCAGCCTTCGCGACATCGTCGGCGCAGGTCGTGACCTTCGACAATGCGCAAGGCGATGGCGATGCCAGCAACACCATTTATATCGGGGTCAAGGCGGCCTGAGGCAGCACCTGATCATGCGCCGGTGCCCGCGGCCGCTTGCCCCGCGATGATTTGCCCGGGGCATCCCGGGCGCTGCAACTTGCTCCCGCCAAATCGGCATGCGATGGTTATCTCTCGATAAATAACAAGACGGCCGAACCGCAACGCAATCGCGTGTCTCGGCTCAGGCTCGGCTCAAAGCCAATTTGGATGGAAATGTTTTCGGAGACGATCAACATGAGATTGAAGCATGTCCTCGCGCTGGTCGGTGCGGCCGCGATTTCCGTAGCACTGGCCGTCCCTGCCGCGGCGCAGGACAAGACGGTCAAGATCGGCGCTGTGTTTCCGCTGAGCGGCGGCGCTGCCAGCGCCGGCGTTCACGCCAAGTTCGCGATCGAGACCGCGATCGACATCATCAACAACGCCCATCCCGAGCTCGGCAATTTGCCGCTGGCAAAGAATGCGGGTCTTGCGGGTCTCGGCGGCGCCAAGGTCGAGGTGGTGTTCGCCGACAACCAGGGCAGCCCCGCCACCGGACAGAACCAGGCGCTGCGCCTGATCACCGAAGACAAGGTGGTCGCGCTCACCGGCGCCTACCAGTCCGGCATCACGCTGACGGCGAGCGCGATCGCCGAGAAGTACGGCATTCCCTTCGTCAACGGTGAGTCGGTCGCGGCCAATCTCACCGAGCGCGGCTTCAAATGGTTCTTCCGCGTGACGCCGGTGGCGGCCGACTTCGCCAGGATCTACAGCGATTTTCTCAAGGACATGAAAGCCGCCGGCGCCAAGACCGACAATGTCGCGCTGGTCCACGACAACACCGAATACGGCACCTCGGTTGCCAGCGTCATCACCAGCGTGTTCAAGGACAACGGCGCCAGCATCTCCCAGGATATCGCCTACGCGGTCAACGCCACCGACGTCCAGAGCCAGGTGCTTCAGCTCAAGGAGAAGAAGCCCGACGTCGTGATCATGATCGCCTACGCCTCCGACGCGATCCTGTACCAGAAGACCATGCAGGCGCTCGACTACAAGCCGCCGATGATGATCGCCGACGATTCCGGCTATTCCGATCCGTCCTTCATCAAGGCGGTCGGCAAGATTTCGCAGGGCGTCTTCAACCGGTCGTCGTGGAGCGTCGGCGCTCCTGGCTCGCCGAGCGCCATCATCGCCGAGATGTACAAAAAGCGCAGCGGCGACGAGTTGGACGATACCGCCGCGCGGCAGATGCAAGGCTTCTTCGTGCTCTGCGACGCGATCGATCGCGCCGGTTCGACTGATCCTGCCAAGATCCAGGCGGCGCTGAAGGCGACCGACCTCAAGCCGGATCAACTGATCATGGGCTACAAGGGCATCAAGTTCGACGACAAGGGACAGAACATCCTGGCCTCGGGCCTGATGATCCAGTTGCAGGACGGCGAGAACTATGTCGCGGTCTGGCCCAAGACCAACGCCGAGAAAGCCCCGGAGATGCCCTACAAGGGCTGGTGACCAAACAGAGGCGGGGGGACATCATCCCCGCTTTTCCGCTTGCCGCGACCCCCGTTGGCGTGGACGATCGGCTGAATTCGACGCTCAAGGATGACCCCGGCGGCAACCGCCAATCGAAGAGACGCGCTGCTTCATGTCCTCCATTCTGGTCCAGGTTATCGTCGGCGGACTTCTGCTGGGCGCGGTCTATGCGTTGTTCTCCTCCGGCCTTACGCTGATCTGGGGCATGATGAACATCGTCAATTTCGCCCATGGCGATTTCGTCATGCTCGGCATGTATGTGGCCTATGTGGTCTGGGCGCTGTTCGGCGCCGGTCCCGCGATCGGCGTGCCGGTCGCAGCATTGCTGCTGGCGACGCTCGGCATCATCGTTTACTTCGCGCTGATCCGCAGCATCATGAAGGGCCCGATGCTGGCGCAGATCCTCGGCACTTTCGGGTTGGCGCTGTTGCTGCGCTATTCGGCGTTCTGGTGGTTTGGCGCCAATTATCTGTCGCTGCCGGAGAATATCGTCGGGGGCACCTTCGATGTATTCGGGATCAGGATCCAGGCCTCGCGATTGTTGGCCGGCGTGGTCGCGCTCGTGGTGACCGGCGGACTGCATATCCTGCTGACCCGCACCACACTGGGCTCGAAGATGCTGGCGGTCGCCGAAGATTCTTCCGCCGCGCAATTGATGGGGATCCGTCCCGACAGCATGCAGGCGATCGCGTGGGCGATCGCGGCCGGCGTCACCGGCATTGCCGGCGCGTTGATCGCGACCTTCTTTTACGTGGTGCCGACGGTCGGCGAGACGCTCGGGATCGTCGCTTTCGTCACGGTGTCGCTGGGTGGCTTCGGCAGCGTGCCGGGCGCGCTGGTCGCGGGCCTGCTGATCGGCGTGATCGAGTCGCTGTCGGCGTACTGGATCGGCGCCGTCTACAAGGACATCGTGGTCTATTCGCTGTTTCTCTGCTTCCTCTGGTTCAGGCCGCAAGGCTTAATGGGAAAATCCTGATGGGAAAATCCTGATGGATAAGTCCTTGATGCGGCGTCTGCTGTGGCCGTCGGTGGCGCTTGCGCTGGTGATCGCCTATCCGCTGTTGTTCTCGACGCCGTTCCAGCAACGGCTCGGCGCGCTGGTGCTGCTGTACGCGATCGTCGCGTCCGCCTGGAATATCGTCGGCGGTTACGCCGGCCAGGTGTCGGTCGGGCACGTGGTTTTCTTTGGCTGCGGCGCCTATGCGGCGATGGGGGCGTATGCGCATTTTGCGTGGTCGCCGCTGGTCGGCATTCCCGTCGGTATCGTCGTCAGTGTGGCGATTGCCGCCGTGATCGGCGTGCCGACCTTGCGGTTGTCGGGCCATTATTTCAGCATGGCGACGATCGCGGTCGCCGAACTCGTCAGATTGATCGTCAGCAACACCGATTATCTCGGTGCCGGTGTCGGACTCTCTGGCCCGACCGTGCCGCGCAATGTGTTCGATCTGTCGTTCATCTCGGCGCTGCCTTATTATTATTTGTTCCTGACGGTGCTGGTGGTGACGCTCGGCATCACCTGGTGGATGGCCGACAGCCGGATGGGATTTTATCTGCGCGCGATCCGCGACTCCGAGCGGGCGGCGCGGTCGCTGGGGGCGCCGGCCTCCAGGGTCAAGCTGTACGCGTTCATGCTGAGCGCCGGCCTCACCAGCGTTGCCGGTACGCTCTACGCCACGATGTTCGGGTTCGTCGATCCGGACTCCGGGCTCGGCATCCTGATCTCGGTGAAGATGCTGATCATGGCCGCTCTCGGCGGCGCCGGCCTGTTGTTCGGGCCGCTGGTCGGTGCTGCGATCCTGGTGCCGCTGGAGGAAATCTCCAACAATCTGCTCGGCGGCAAGGGCGCCGGTCTTACCTTCGTGATGTATGGCGCGATCATCGTGCTGATCGCGCGCTTTCAACCGGGCGGCATCCTGACGCTGATCAAACGGCTGTCGGACAAACGCGGTGGACGAAGCGAGAAGGCGGACGCGACAGGAGCAACCCATGCTCCTTGAAGCGCGCGGTGTCACAAAAGCCTTCGGCAGTTTCAAGGCGGTCGATAGCGCCTCCGTGACGCTGGAGCAGGGCGATATTCTCGGCCTGATCGGGCCGAACGGCGCCGGCAAATCCACCTTCTTCAACTGCCTGACCGGCGATTTGCAGGTCACCTCCGGCAAGGTGCAGTTCGAGGGCCACGACATCACCGACATGACGCCGGAGGGGCGGGCGCAGCTTGGGCTGGCCCGCACGTTCCAGGTGCCGCAGACCTTTGAGGGCATGTCGGTGCTGGAAAACGTGATGATCGGCGCGTTCCTTCGCACCTCGCATCGCACCGAGGCCGAGACGAAGGCCCGCGCGGTACTGGAACGCACCGGCCTCAGCCGGCTGGCGGATGCACCGGCGCGCTCGCTGGGAACACCCGGCCGCAAGCGGCTCGAGATTGCGCGCGCGCTCGCCACCGAGCCCAAGGTTTTGTTGCTCGATGAAGCGATGGCGGGCCTCACCCAGCGCGAGGTGCAGCTTGCGATCGATCTGGTGCGCGACATCCACCGGTCCGGCATCACGCTGGTGATCGTCGAGCACATCATGGAAGTCATCATGTCGCTGGCGACGCGGGTGGTGGTGTTTCATCAGGGCCAGGAGATCGCGCGCGGCAGTCCGCGCGAGGTCACCAGCAATCCGGCGGTGGTCGAGGCCTATCTCGGCAAGCGCGCCGCCAAGGCGGCCGCCGGCCACACGCCGATCGAATTGATGGGCGGGCCCGCAACATGAGCGAGCCCTTGCTCAAGGACCGGCCGTTGCTCAAGATCGAGCATCTGGAGGTTCACTACGGCGATCTGATCGGCGTGTCCGACGTCTCGCTGGAGGTGCCCGAAGGCAGCGTGGTGGCGCTGCTCGGCTCCAATGGCGGCGGCAAGACCACGGTTCTCAACGCCATCGCCGGGCTGATCCCGCTGCATTCCGGCTCGATCCTGTTTGCGGGGCAACAGATCGGCGGCCAGCCGGCATTTTCGATCGTGCGCAAGGGCCTTGCGCTGTCGCCGGAAGGCTGGCGGCTGTTCGTGCAGCAGAGCGTCGAGAACAATCTGCTGCTCGGCGCGACGCCGCTGCGCGACAAAACGCGCACCAAACCCTTGCTCGATCGGGTCTACGAGATCTTTCCAAAACTCGCCGAGCGGCGCAACCAGCGCGCCGGCACCATGTCCGGCGGTGAGCGGCAGATGCTGGCGGTCGGTCGCGCGCTGATGAGCGATCCCAAATTGTTGATGCTGGACGAGCCGTCGCTCGGTCTGGCGCCGGCCGTGGTGGAATCGATGTACGAGACGTTTGCCCGGCTGCACAGGGAAGGGCTGACCATCCTGCTCGCCGAGCAGTCGATCGAACTGGCACTCGAAGTGTCGGATTTTGCCACCGTGTTGCAGGTCGGCAAAAGCGTATTGTCCGGCACCGCCGCCGATCTCGCCAACGATCCGCAGGTGCAGAAGGTCTATCTCGGCACCGGATGAGTCGCGTATTCGTCAATCGAGATCGATCAGCGCGGTTGAACGTGAATGGGACACGAACCGACGCGACGTTGCTGTTCTGATCGCCGTGACCGGCGGCAAAAAGGCAACATTTTTGTTTTTAGTGTTTCTTCGTATTTCCTGCGCGCAGCATCTGAAGCGCGAGAAGAGAGCTGGCAAATTGAAAACTGCCGCCATTTGCTTTTCGCTTTTCGATTTCCCTGTCTACAGCCACCCAATCCCCAGAGTAGGGGGCAATAAAGTCTGCATCATCGAAATCAAAGATTGAACGCCAAGGCTCCCCTTGGGCGATTTTTAACGTTCCCATATCCAGGGGATCGGCTCGCGTCGGACCACCTCCGATAAATAATTGATCGTCGATCGTTTTGAGAGTCGGGTCGCTTGTAAGCAGCATGAATGCCAATCGGCTTTCACCTTTTCGCGCTTCCGGTCGCGGCCGATACACCTCAACAATCGCGGCGCTTTGATCGCGAGGAATCCCTTTACGGGGATCGCGCGGAGGCTTCCCCTTAGGAAATACCGGCCATGCGTTGACATAAGCCTGCAGCAATCGTCCCGCTGCGTCGTAATCGGCAGATATATTCCAGCGCCACACATAATACTCGCACAGATTCACGTCGTAGATATATTTCTCGACGCCTGCCTGCGTAGGATGCGCTTTAAAAGTTGCGCGCCCTGCGTTTACAAATGTGCGCCGCATCGTGTCGCGATCAGTGCCGAGCGGAAGCTCCATTTGGATGAATTTTTCCATTTCTTCCAAAGTTACCAGAGATTCAAATTTGAAATCATCTAATCTGTCAGAGGATGGCGATCGGGAGCTTTTTTTCTGGAAAAATCGAAATTTCAAAGTAGTCTCCCATGCTCAGTTGATGTTATCTGGCATGTAGTCGTTATTGCAATCTAAGATTGGCCGTTCGGGTAACGGCTGGTCGCTTTTCGGCACGGTGGCGAGATCGCGTCGCGACCGATCTCGCCAACGATCCTCAGGTGCAGAAGGTCTATCTCGGCACCGGGTGAGTTGTTTGAAGCGGGTGAGCAAAGCGCTCACCAACCGCGCGCACCGCGCGAGAGGTGCTTTTGCAGCAACAGCACCGTCATCCTGAGGAGCGGCGTCTTCGCCGCGTCTCGAAGGATGCTGTTCGGCGCAGTGCGTGCGGCCATCCTTCGAGGCGCGCAAGAAAGAGCGCGCACCTCAGGATGACGTAAACACTAGCTGGTCTGCCCGATGAGGCAAATCACTCGATATTGTGTCGAACCCCTTTTGCAGAAATATTCTTTTTTTCATCCGACATAAATCACCTGCGCTCTCTATCTTTTTCGAGGGCGAATAAATTTGTAAAACTGGGGCGCATGCTGTCGCGAGAATGCGAAGTTACGGGCTACGGGCTATCGACGTCATTGCGAGGAGCGCTTGCGACGAAGCAATCCAGCTCTTATTCTTGGATTGCTTCGCTAACGCTCGCAAATGACGGACTTGGATGATTGGTTGTTTGAAAATTGAATCAGGAAATCGATGCGAGCGAGACCTGTGCTTGCGAGCGCTACCGGCGCACACTCGTGGCAACGTCGGCAAGCCGGCGCAGCGCTTACTTGATCTTGTCGTAGGCGGTGGCAAAATCCGTCAACGGCAGTGGAATGTTGATGGTTTCCTTGTTCAGCGTCTGAAACGACACCTTCATCTGCTTTCCCGCCTTCAGCGCGGCAAGCACATCGGGCGCGATCGACGCGCTGGCGTAGCAGCCGCGGTTTTCGCAGGTCCGCAGCTCCATCTCGGCGGCCTTGCCGTCGTCGACCTGGAATCTGGCGCCGCCCGGCAGGCTGAACCCAAGCGGCAGCTGCACCAGGATCTCCGGCGTATGGGTATCGCTGGGCACGCGAATGTTGACCGAGACGACGGTTTGTCCGGTCTTGCTCAACACGGCGGTCTGTTCCATCGCGCATTCAAGCGGCGCCTCGCGGCTTGCGCTGGCGCATCGGACGGCCCAGCCGGGCGGGGGTGCTGCGGCGGCGGCGGGTGCTGCCGGCTCGGCGGCCGGCGACGCCGCGGGCGCCGGTGCGCCTTGGGCGGTGCGCGGCGCGGCCTTGGCTTTGGACGCCGGCGCCTGCTGCGCGTGGCCGAGCCCGATCGACCCGCACGCCATGACGGCCGCGAGCAAGATATTTTTCGCACGAATTTTCACTGATCCGGCTCCGGCACGAATTTGAGGGCGACGATCTCTCGAGATGAATATGATCGGAACCGTTGGGACGGTCGAAGTCAACCTACTCGGCGGCCTGCTTGATCGAGCCGTGCGCGTCGGCGTGCGGATCCTGGCCGGCATTGGCCGGCCGTCCCCACCCCGCAAACGCGTTCGACAGCCTGTCGAGATAGAGATAGATCACCGGCGTCGTGAACAGCGTCAGCGCCTGGCTGACGATCAGACCGCCGACCATCGCATAACCCAGCGGCTGACGGATTTCCGAGCCGGTGCCGGTGCCCAGCATTAGCGGCACGCCGCCGAGCATCGCCGCCATCGTCGTCATCATGATCGGGCGGAAGCGGAGCAGGGCGGCCTTCCGGATCGATTGCTCCGGCGACAGATGCTCGTCGCGCTCGGCCGAGATCGCGAAGTCGACCATCATGATGCCATTCTTCTTGACGATGCCGATCAAGAGGATGATGCCGATCAGGGCGATCAGGCTGAAGTCGTATCCGAACACCATCAGGATCGCGAGCGCGCCGACGCCGGCCGAAGGCAGCGTCGACAGAATCGTGATCGGGTGAATGTAGCTCTCGTAGAGAATGCCGAGGATCAGGTACACGACCACGAGGGCCGCCATGATCAGCAGCGGCACCGTGCCGAGCGATTGCTGGAACGCCTGTGCGGTGCCCTGGAAGCTCGAATTCAGCGTGGCGGGGGCGCCGAGTTCGGTCATCGCCTTTTGCACCGCATCGGTCGCTTGCCCCAGCGCCACGCCCTGCGCGAGGTTGAAGCTGATGGTGATGGCCGGAAACTGGCCCTGATGGCTGATCGAGAGCGGACGGACCGGTACGCTGGTCCAGGTTGCGAACGTCGCCAAAGGCACCTGTTCTCCGGTCAGCGGCGACTTGACATAGAGCTTGTTGAGGATGTCGAGGTTTTGCTGCAACTCGGGCAGGATTTCCTCGATGACGTGGTAGCTGTTGAGCTGGGTGAAATATTGCGTGACCTCGCGCTGGCCGAACGCGTCGTACAGCGTATCGTCGATCAACTGGGGCGTGATGCCGTAGCGCGACGCGGTGTCACGATTGATGTTCAATTGCAGCGTGGTGCCTTCGCTCTGCTGGTCGGTTGCGACGTCGCGCAACACCGACAGCGTCTTCATCTTGTCTAGGATCTTCGGTGCCCAGGCGTTGAGCTCGCCCAGATCGGCATCCTGAAGCGTGAACTCGAACTGCGTTCGCGTCGGCCGGCCGCCGAGGCGCACGTCTTGCGCCGCCTGCATGAACAGCCGCGCGCCCTCGACCTTGTCGAGCTGTGGACGCAGCCGGGCGATGATCTGCTGGGCGCTGGCGGTGCGCTCGTCGCGCGGCTTCAGCGTGATGAAGACGTTGCCGTTGTTGCCGGCGCGGCCGCTGCCGCCGATCGCCATCGCCACGCTGGCGACATCAGGATCGGCTTGCACGATCTTGCCGAGCGCCTCCTGGCGATCCTTCATCGCGGCGAACGAAATGTCCTGCGCGGCTTCCGACGTGGCGGAGATCAGGCCGACGTCCTGCTGCGGGAAAAAGCCCTTGGGAATGATGACGAACAGATAAACCGACAAGGCCAGCGTCGCGAAGAAAATCAGGAGCGTGGTCCGTCGCCAGCTCATGGCGATATCGAGAGCGGCCTCGTAGCCGTGGAGCATGGCATCGAACGCCCGCTCGCTCCAGTCGTAGAACTTGCCGTGCTTGGTTTCGCTGTGGGCGCGCAGGAAGCGGGAGGCCATCATCGGCGTCAGCGACAGCGAAACCACCATCGAGACGAAAATCGTCATGGTCAGGGTCACCGCGAATTCGCGGAACAGGCGCCCGATGATGCCGCCCATCAACAGCAGTGGGATCAGCACCGCGACCAGCGAGATACTGATCGACACGATGGTGAAGCCGATTTCGCTGGAGCCCTTGAAGGCGGCGGCCAGCGGCTTCTCGCCTTCCTCGATGTAGCGGGTGATGTTTTCCAGCATCACGATGGCGTCGTCGACCACGAAGCCGACCGCGATCGTCAAGGCCATCAGCGACAGATTGTCGAGCGTGTAGCCGAACACCCACATCAGCGCGCAAGCGCCGAGCAACGCCAATGGCACGGTGACGGTCGGAATCACGGTCGCCCAGAAACTGCGCAGGAATACGAAGATCACCATGACGACGAGCGCAATGGTCAACAGCAGCGTGAACTGCACGTCCGAGACCGCGGCGCGGATGGTCTGGGTGCGGTCGCTGATCACCTCGATCTTGATCGCCGGCGGGATCGCGGCGACCAGCCGCGGCAGCAGCGCCTTGATCTTGTCGACGGTGTCGATGACGTTGGCGCCGGGTTGCTTGTAGACCACCAGGAACACGCCGCGCTTGCCGTTGGCCCAAGCCGCCTGCTTGGCATCTTCCGCCGCGGTGATCGCCTTGCCGATGTCGCGGATCCGCAAGGGACCGCCATTGCGGTAGGCGATGATGACGTCGTTCCAGTCCTTGGAATCCAGCAACTGGTCGTTGGAGTAGATCGTGTAGGCCGTTTTGACGCCGTCGATATTGCCCTTGGGGCTGTCGACCGTGGTGTTGGTAATGACGGTTCGGACGTCTTCCAGCGACAGGCCCTTGGCCACCAGTTTCGCGGGATCGATCTGGACCCGGATCGACGGCTTTTGCTGGCCGCCGATCGTCACCTGGGCGACGCCGGAAATCTGACTGATCTGCTGCGCAAGCTGGGCGTCGACCGAGTCGCTGACGGTGGTGATCGGCAGCGAATCCGAGGTTGCCGACAACAGCAGGATCGGCGAGTCCGCCGGGTTGACCTTGCGATAGGTCGGCGGCGAGGGCAGGGATTTCGGCAATTGGCCGCTGGCCGCATTGATGGCGCCCTGCACGTCGTTGGCGGCGCCGTCGATGCTGCGGTTGAGGTCGAACTGGATGGTGACGGCCGCGGTTCCCAGATAGCTGGTCGAGGTCATCTGGGCGATGCCTGGAATCTGCGCGAACTGCCGCTCCAGCGGCTGCGCCACCGAAGAGGCCATGGTTTCCGGACTGCCGCCCGGCAATGTCGCCGTGATCTGGATGGTCGGGAAGTCGACCTGGGGCAGCGGCGCGACCGGCAGCAGTGGATAGGCGACGATACCGACGAACAGAATGCCGGCCATCATCAGCGAAGTGCCGATGGGATAGCGAATAAAGGGTGCCGAAATCCCCTCGCTCATTCCGATTTAACCTTGGGTTGGGCCGGATCCGAACTCGCCACCGCCGAACTGACGAGGGTGCCGGGTGAGACCTTGTACTGGCCCGTGGTGATCACGCGCTGTCCGGGTGACAATCCTTCATCGACCACCGAGCGTCCGTCGATCGATTGGGTGACCTTGACCTTGTTCAGTACCGCTTTGCTGTTCTCATCGACCGTATAGGCATAAAGGCCGCTGGTGCTGTGCTGTATCGCCCCGTCCGGAACAACCGTCGCACCCTTCAGCGTATTGACCAGAAGCCGGGTCGACACCGACTGACCCGGCCACAGAGCGTGGTCCTTGTTATCGAACACCGCCTTGAGGCGGATGGTTCCGCTGGTCGTATCGACTTGATTGTTGACCACCGAGAGCTTTCCCTCGGCCAACGGCTTCTTGCCATCGGTCGTGATCGCGATGACCTTGAGCGGCGCCACCGCCTGGGCCTCGTTTATATACGGCAACTGCTCTTCCGGCGCGGTAAAAATGACGGCAATCGGCTCCACCTGGGCGACCGTCACGATGCCGGTCAGGCTCGAGGCGTTGACGATGTTGCCGATGTCGACCTGGCGCAGGCCGACGACGCCCGGGATCGGCGACTGGATCGCGGTATAATCGAGCTGGGTCTGGGCGTTGGCGATCGCCGCCGTATCGGCCTCGATCTGCGCGGTCAACTGCAGCACCGACGAATGCTGGGTATCGAGCTGCTGCTTGGTGGCGAACTCGCCGAGCTTGATGAAGCGCTGAAGGTCGAGATTGACGTTGGCCAGATTGGCCTCGTCCTGGGACTTCTTGGCCTTGGCCTGGTCGAGCGTCGCCTGATAGGGCCGGGGGTCGATCTCGACCAACAGGTCGCCCTGCTTGACGACCTGGCCTTCCTTGAAAGCGATCTTGTCGATCTGGCCGTCAACCCGGCTCCGCACCAGCACGGTATTGAAACCCTGGACGGTTCCGAGCCCGGTCAAATATACCGGAAAGTCGGACTTCTCGACCTGGGCCGTGCTGACCTGAACGGCGTTGCGCACGACCTTTTGCGCGTTGGCCGCCGCTTCCTGCCCGGCCTGGTAGCGGCCCCAGCCATAATAGCCCGCACCGGCAACGGCAGCGATCAGCACAATCCAGGTAATCGTTCGCGATTTGCTCATGACAGCTCGTAGTGACTGGGGGCGGCGGACCGGTTCAAAATAAAGAGGTTACAGGACTTTAAAACGCTTCCCGGGGAGTCCAGATATAATACGCGTGCGTATAATGTGTAAACGCACTATCATTTGAGAATCCTAAACATTTGTACAGGTTCTGGAAGCGCGAATCCGATGCCGCCGACCCCAACATGCTTTCGAGCTTAACATGACCCAGGGGCTGAAACGCCAGTTGGTTGCCCAACTTGTCGAGAGCTCCCGACTATTGCGCAACTATATCGATCATCGTGCCAAGGGCCGCGGCACCACCCGCGCACAATGGATCGTGCTGTTTCGGTTGCGGGAACAAGAAGGCTTGTCGCAAGTCGATCTGGCGGATGTGCTCGAATTGCAGCCGATATCGCTGGTGCGGTTGCTGGACCGGCTGGTCGAGCACGGCCTTCTCGAGCGGCGGCACGACCCGCGGGACCGGCGCGCCAACCGGCTGTTTCTCACCGAGGCCGGCCGGCAATTGGTCGATGACCTCGACAGCCTGCGCGATAACATCGCGGCAAATGTGCTGCGGGACATTCCGACCGCGTCGCTACAGACCAGTCTTGAGACGCTGCTCGACATCAAGGAGCGGATCAAAGGCCTCGTCGAACCCGGCAGCGTCGCCGCTAAATAGCTGGTGTGCGGTTGTCACCGCGGCGGCCGTCGTTCATATCACCGCGCGAACGCCGCATTGAAACTTTACCCAGTCGGGAATCCATCATGGATGAATTGAACGGACGCATGATCGCTTGCCAGATCCTGATCACGGGCCTGATTGCACGCGTCGCCAATGAGCAACGCGATCCCCTGCGATTTCTCACCGATTTTCGCGACGAGATCAGAGCCGTGGTGAAAGGCGTCAACATCGCCGGCATGGACAATACCGATCGCGTAAGGCTGGTCGCGCAACAGACGGTCGACGAATTGTTTTCGCTGATGAAGCCGCCCAGCGCCGATTGAGGATGCGGTTCGCGAACCGCGAAAACGGCCTTTTTACCGGCTATTTCCGCATCAGTTTAGAACGTTTCAAAGCTTAACTTAGAACCATTTCAAACTACGATTTAGAATCGCTTTTAACTGGACCGATTCAACCAACCTGTTGCCGTAATCGCATTGACCCGATCGTCCTTTGCTCGATATCCAACATGCAACTGCTCATCGCAAATGGGGCGCGTGAGCGGATTGAATCTTGGTCAGTGGGGCATCTAAAATGAATACGGCAAAGACGCCGAGTTCGCTGCGTTCGAACGCGGCTTTGAACTCGATCAGCGAAACCTTCGAGAACTATTCCGGCCGCAAGGTGTCGGCGGTTGCGAGCTTGATGGCGGTCGCCACGTTTTCTGGCGCCGAAGCGCAGCAATCGAACTCGAACCTGCCGCCGGTAACTGTCGATGCGCCCGTTGCCCGCCCGCGCCCGGCGGTTTCGAAGCCGACGTCGGACCAGATCCGCGCCCGCAATGCCCTGCGGCGCGCGGCGCGGCGGTCGCAACAAACTGCGGCCGCGCCGGTGCCGTATCCCAACGCCGGTGCGCTGAACGCGGACCGCAACCCCTATGCGGATGCGGCGGCGCCCTACAAGGTCGATCATCTGCAGGCCTCGGGCAAGTTTCCCGAGCCGCTACTGAATACGCCGAAGACCGTCACGGTCATCGACAAGGAAGTGCTGGCGGACGAGAACGCCACGTCATTGAAGCAGGCGGTGCTGAACACCGCCGGCGTGACGCTCGGCACCGGCGAGGGCGGCAACGCCTTCGGCGATCGGTTCTTCGTTCGCGGCTTCGATACCCGCAACGACATCTTCATCGACGGCGTCCGCGATTCCGGCGTCAGCGTCCGTGAGAATTTCTTTACCGAGCAGATCGAGATCCTGCGCGGACCCGGTTCGTCGTTTGCCGGCCGCGGCACGACGGGTGGTGCGATCAACATCGTCACCAAGCAGGCGACCACCGACAGGTCGTTCTACAACATGGACACGACGTACGCGAGCGACAACACCAAGCGCGTCACGCTCGACGTTAACCAGGTGATCAGCCCGACATTGGCGATTCGCGCCGGCGGCCTGTTCCAGGATGCGGGCGTTGAAGGCCGAAGCTTCACCACTGACAATCGCGGTGGCGGCTTTGTGGCGTTGACCTGGAAGCCGGTCGATGCGGTGAAGGTGACCGCGGACTACGTTCACACCGACATTCACGGACTGCCGGACTTCGGCGTGCCGTACCTCCGAACCGGACCCACCAACGCCCTCGGTCAATTTACGACCACCGCCGGCGGCCCGGCCCCGCAGTACGGCGTGAACCGCGACAATTTCTACGGCTTTGTCAACCGAGATTTCTACGAGGTCCATCAGGACCTCGCCACCATCAACACCGAGGTAAAGATCACTCCCGACTTGACCTTCAGCGACAAGGTTCGGGGCTCGAAGTCGACGCTGAATTACATCGGCACGATTCCGGAGTCAGCCAACGTTGTTGGGAACACGGTGACCCTCAACCCGCAGAGCCGGTATCAACCAACCGACGTCGTCGCCAATCAGAGCGAGTTCACGTACAAGTTCGATACCGGCAACTGGCACCACACCGCGGTGGCCGGCGTCGAGGTCTCGCGCGAAACTTCCAGCATCGATTCATACACGGGTTTGAGTTCGGAACTGGTTACGGCCGGTACCCCTTTCACCGGTAGCGGGTCGCTGGCCGGCGTGAGCATTACCAATCCGCAATCGACATTCACGCCGTTCTCGACGACGCCCACGCTCACGGGCAAGCCGACGCAAATCGCGATCGATACCACGAGCGGCTATTTGCTGGATTCCGCCAATTACCGCGATCTGGTGATCCTCAATGGCGGCATCCGCCTGGACGACTACGGCATCAAAGCCAGCGGTTACGGCACATCGGGCTCGGTCGCGGGTGTATTTGGTTCGCAAGCCGCGCAGTTTGATATGCCGAACTTCAATCTGGGCCTCACGCTGAAGCCGCTGCCGATTACCAGCATCTATGTGGCCTATGCGACGTCGTCGGACCCGGTGGGCTCCGAGTTCGATGGTACCAGCGCAGCGTATGGAGGGCTTGCGCCGAACATCAACGGTGGCTCGAACCAGATATTCGGGCCGATGAAGAACACGGCGATCGAGGTTGGCAACAAATGGGAGCTGTTTGAGCGCCATTTGCTCCTGACCGGCGCGCTGTTCCAAACCAACGTCACCAATGCGCGTGAGTCGGTGAACGTGACCTCAACAGCAAACCAGACGGCAGCTTGCCCCTATAACACGTCGATAGGGGGCACGCAGCCTTGCATCAGCGCCGGCGCGGCCTATCAGATCCGCGGCATCGATCTCGAAGTGACCGGCAAGATCACCGACAAATGGAGCGTGTTCGGCGGTATCGTGCTGATGAAGTCGGAGGTGACGAAGTCGCTGGTTCCCTCGGCCGATCCGGCGCTGTACCCGACCAACGTCGGCCTGCCGTTGGCCAACATTGCCAATCAGTCGTTCAGCCTGCTCAGCAAATATCAGATCGACGACCGCTGGGAAGTTGGCGGACAGGCCGTCTATCGTTCCGCGATGTATGGCGGCACCTTGCTTGCCGCGAACCAGGGTACGGTGCTGCCGAGCTTCTGGCGCTTCGACAGCTTCGCGGAAGCGAAGATCGACAAGAACTGGACGGCGAAGCTGTTCGTCAACAACATCTTCAACAAGCTCTATTACACCGCGTTCTATCAAAGTGCAGCGCCGTTCACGCTGGAAGCGCCTGGCCGCACCGTGGCGGTGGTGCTTTCGGCGAGGTACTGATTGTCGATGCGATGCTGATCTGTGTCCCGAATGTGCTGAGCAAAAGCGATGTGGCGGATTTCCGCCGCATCATGGACGAATGTTCATGGGAAGACGGCCGCTCAACCGCCGGGGCACAATCGGCACTGGTGAAAAGCAACGAACAATTGCCGCCGGACAGCGAGATCGCGCGCAAGCTTGGCAACCGCGTGATCTCGGCGCTCACCGCCAACCCGCGGTTCATTTCAGCGGCGGTCCCGCTGCATATTTTCCCGCCGCTGTTCAATCGTTATAACGCCGCGGACGGCCACCATTTCGGCATCCATATCGATAACGCCGTGCGAGGCGATCGCCTGACCGGCTTGCGGATCCGGACCGATCTGTCGGTCACGTTATTTTTATCCGAGCCCGACGAGTATGACGGCGGAGAGCTCGTGGCCGAAGACCTCTACGGATCGCACGAAATCAAGCTGCCGGCCGGCGATCTGGTAGTTTATCCTGCGTCTAGTTTGCATATGGTCACCCCGGTCACCCGGGGGACACGGGTTGCGTCTTTTTTCTGGGTGCAGAGCATGGTACGGGATGCCCATGCCCGCAGCCTGATTTTCGATCTCGACGTTGCTATTCAGGCTCTGGTGGAGCGTCTTGGGCGCGATGACCCTGAAACGGTCAAATTGACCGGCATCTATCACAATCTGATCCGCTACTGGGCCGAAGTATGAACACGTCACTGTTTCGAGCGACTTGGTTTCGAGCAACTTTTGCTGCCATCCTGACGCTGGCGATGCTGTCGCCGGCGCGGCCGCTGCTGGCGCAGCAGAGCACCGCACAAGTGCCCCAGACCCAGGCTGCGCCAAGGGCGCAGGTTGCGGCCCCGGCCCCGATGCCGGCTCAGCCGCCCGTTGCGGCTGCGCCGCCGAGTGTCGCGCCGGTACAGGCCGCCACGCCGGCACAGAATGTGGCGGTCGCGCCAGCGCCATCCGCCGCGCCTGCGCCAGTCGCTTCCGATGCATCGAC
>NZ_LMUK01000005.1:32736-78415 GCF_009766005.1 Bradyrhizobium sp. S69
CGAATTGTCGCCGTGGTCGATGTTCTTGGCGGCCGACATCATCGTCAAGGCCGTGATGATCGGTCTGGCGTTCGCGTCGCTGGTCACCTGGACCGTCTTCATCGCGAAAATGATCGAGCTGTCGGTTGTTCAAACTAAATTGCGCGGGGCGCTGCGCAAGATCGCCAGCGCAAGATCGCTGGCGGAAGCGCAATTTGCGCTCGGCGCCAAGGACGGCGTGTTGTCGGCGTTGCTCGCCGCGGCGTTGAACGAAGCGCGGTTGTCGGCGGGAATTTCCAGCGACGACGGGATCAAGGAACGGGCCGCGTCAAGTTTTGCGGAAATCGTGCGCGCCGAAGGGCGGCGGATCCGGATCGGCATGGGGTTGCTGGCCTCGATCGGCGCGACGTCGCCGTTCGTCGGCCTGTTCGGCACCGTCTGGGGCATCATGAACAGCTTCATCGGCATCTCGAAATCGCAGACCACCAATCTAGCCGTCGTCGCCCCCGGCATCGCCGAAGCGCTGCTGGCCACCGCGTGCGGCCTGGTCGCGGCGATCCCGGCGGTCATCATCTACAATCACTTTGCGCGGGTGACGAAAGCCTATCTCGAACTGGTCAGCCGGTCCTCGGGCGCTTCGGCGCGGCTGTTGTCGCGCGATCTCGACCGTACCCATGGCGGCACGCATTCGCGCGCGGCGGAGTAGGCGATGGCCATTTCGCTCTCGGAAAATGACGACGACGACGATTTCGGGGAGACCCATGAAATCAACGTCACGCCGTTCATCGACGTCATCCTGGTTCTGCTGATTATCTTCATGGTGGCGGCGCCGCTGTCGACGGTCGACCTTCCGATTGATCTGCCGTCGTCGACCGCGACCCCGCAGAAGAAACCGGACAAGCCGACCTATGTCAGCATCAAGCCGGATCTCGCGGTGGCGGTCGGTGAGAATCCGGTCAAGCGGATCGATCTGGTTCGCACACTCGACGCGATGCCGGATTCGAGCAAGGATCGCGCGATCTTTCTCCGCTCGGACCGCGCGGTGCCTTACGGCGAATTGATGGATGTGCTGGAAATCCTGCGCGCCGGGGGCTATACCAAGATCAAGCTGGTGGCGCTGGAAGGCGTTCCGAACGCCGATGCACCGCCATCCGCGCCAGCCAACCCAAAACCCTGAGCGGCAGCCAGTTCGAGATGTCCGACCTCGCCACCGAGCAAAAGTCATCGCGGCGCCTCTGGATTCTTTCAGCGGTGGGCGCGGTCGTGCTGCATGTCGGCTGCGGCGCGCTGGCGCTGGCGCATCTGCGTGGCGATGACGAAGCCGAATATCTGGGCTCGCAGGGCGACATCGGCATCGAGCTCACTTCCGCCAGCCCCGAGGATACCGATCTTCCGGCCGGACCGGACGCCGACGCGTCGGTGGCCTCGCCCGCGCTCGCCGAGCAGAAGGCCGAGCCCAAGCAAACCGACCTGCCAAAGGATACCCCGACCGAAACCGAAGATCCCGACCGGGTGGTGACGACGACCGACAACAACAAGCCCAAGGAAGACGAGCCGAAGATTGCCACGGTACAGACCTCGGCATCGGACGAGTCGGTAGCCCAGGAAGCGACCGCGCGGCAGAAGATCGAAGGCGCGCAGCAATCCGACACCCCGACCGTCGTTCATCAGGGCATTGGCAAGGACGCGCAAAAGCTGCTGGCGAAATGGCGCGGCCAACTCAGCGCCTATCTCAATCTCCACAAGCGCTATCCCGAGGTGAAGACCACCAAAGAGACCAAGGTCAAGGTCGGCTTCGAGCTGGATCGTCTCGGCCACGTGCTCTCGATGCACGTCATCGAAGGCTCCGGCGATGCGGCCTATGATGAGGCCGCACTCGCGATGATCCGCAGGTCCGATCCCGTGCCGCAGCCGCCCGCCATGGAAGCCGATGAGGGATTGAATTTTACGCTGGATGTCATCTTCCCGAAGGGAAAGAGCTGATTTCTTCCCCGCCCGATTGGGAGCGTGGGAAGAAATCATGTCGCAGCGGTTGCCTTTATTAGCTCAGTTCTTCTTGACCAGCGGGCAAACGCTCTTCTCCAGCGGAAGCCAGGCTTCGTCGGCCGGAATGGTGGCGACCAGTTTGTAATAGTCCCATGGGTATTTCGACTCCGAGGGCTTCTTCACCTCGAACAGGTAGGCCGGGTGAATCTTGCGCCCGTCGGCGCGGATCGAGCCCTTGCCGAACAGCGGGTCATCGGTCGGCAGTTCCTTCATCTTGGCCACCACGGCGCGGCCGTCATGCGGATTGCCACCGAGCGCTTCGAGCGCCTTGAAGTAATGGATCAGCGACGAATAGACGCCGGCCTGCACCATGGTCGGCGGGTTCTTCTTGAACCTCTCCATGAAGCGCTTCGTGAAGGCGCGGGTCTGGTCGTTCATGTCCCAGTAGAAAGTCTCGGTGAAGTTGAGGCCTTGCGCGATATTGAGCCCGAGCGCATTGACGTCGGTGATGAACATCAGCATGCCCGCGAGCTTCTGCCCGCCGGCGACGATGCCGAACTCGGCGGCCTGCTTGATGGCGTTGGTGGTGTCGCCGCCGGCATTGGCAAGGCCGATGACCTTTGCTTTCGAACTCTGCGCCTGCAGCAGGAACGAGGAGAAGTCGGATGTGTTGAGCGGATGCTTGACGCCTCCGAGCACCTTGCCGCCGGCTGCGGTGACGGCCGCCGTGGTGTCGCGCTCCAGCGCCTGGCCGAATGCATAGTCCGCGGTGATCAGGAACCAGGTGTCGCCGCCGGATTTCACCAGTGCCTTGCCGGTACCGTTGGCGAGCATGTAGGTGTCGTAAGCCCAGTGCACGGTATTGGGCGTGCACTGCGCGCCGGTGAGGTCGGACGAGCCCGAGCCGGAGTTCAGGTTGACGACATTCTTCTCCCTGGCGAGATTGGCGATGGCGAGCCCGACGTTGGAAGCTGCGAGATCGACGAACACATCGACCTTTTCGACGTCGACCCATTGTTTGCCGATGTTGACGGCGACGTCGGGCTTGTTCTGGTGGTCGGCCGAGATCAGATCGATCTTCCAGCCCTTGGCCAACAGGCCGGAATCCTCGATCGCCATCTGGGCTGCGATGGCAGAGCCGGGGCCGCCGATATCCTGATACAGCCCCGATTGATCGCCGAGGGCCCCGACCTTGACGACCTTGTCGAGCTTCTCCTGCGCCAGCGCACTGCCGGCGAACACCAGACCCGTCGTCAGCAGCAACGCCGCAGCCAATTGTTTCATTTTTCCCCTCCCAAGGTCATTTCCGATTTACGCCGGAATATGACAGCGACTATGCCCTGCCTGAACAGCCTCGCATAGCCGCTGCGATGATGGGGTCTATTGGGGGTACTAAGAACCCGACGAAAAACATGTTCAGGTAGGGTTTGCAGGTAGAGGCTGCAGGTAGAGCCTGGTCCTAAAAGTGGAGGCTGGTTTGCCTGCCCGATAAACGCCAAGCGCTTGGGGAGGATGACGCCGCTGACGATCGCCTCAGCGCCAAAGATATCGGAACCCGACATAGACCACGACGAGGCAGGCGAAGATCAACGCCACCGGAAGGCGAGGCTTTGCGTCCGGGCCGCCCTTGGGTTTGGTCTTTTGCGGTACCGGGCGTTTGAAGGCCGTGACGTTGTCGACCACCGGTTCGCTCAAATGCGCCCGGACGTCGGGCGCGGTGCCCTTGCCGCCCATTTCGGTGTAGTAGGCCCGATACATCAGGTTGATGGTGGCGTCGGTGGCCTCCGGCTCCGTCATCTGCTTGAGAAGCTCCCTGTAGCTGACCAGGAAGGTCTGGGCTTCGTCGGGCAGAGCGGAGGCACCGTTCAGCTTCGCCATCATTTTCCAGGTCGCGAAGTCCGCGCGAGCCTTGGTGTCGGCACGGCGCGCAATCATCATGTCGGCAGCTTTAATCAAAATGGCCTCAGGTGCATCGGGCGGCGGATTCTCGAATAATCGCTCCAAAATAACAACTAAGCGTTGCCGGTGACCAGGAGAAGTAGCCAGATCACATAGCCGGTCACCGTCCGCAGTATCGTGGAAATAACATCAAGATTTAGACCGAGCTGCGTGCCGACCATCGGAAGCAGGATCAGAAAACCGATCAGAATCAGCATGCCGTAGGGTTCCAGCCGCGATAACGGGACCGCCAGCGCGTTCGGCAGCAACCCCACCGCGACCCGCCCGCCGTCCAGCGGGGGAATCGGCAGCATGTTGAAAACGGCAAGCACGACGTTGATAACAAGCGCATTTTTCAGATTGTCGGCAAACCATTGCGCGGTGTTTGCGGGGGCAAGGCCCAATAGATGAAACGCCGCCGCGGCGACCAAAGCCAGCGCGATGTTGGTGGCGGGGCCGGCCAGCGCCACCCAGACCATGTCGAGCCGGGGATGCCGCAAGGCGCGGAAATTCACCGGTACCGGCTTGGCGTAGCCGAACAAAAACGGCGAGTGCGACAACAGCAGGATCGCCGGCAGCAACAGGGTGCCGAACGGATCGATGTGCTTGAGCGGATTGAAACTGACGCGGCCGAGCTGCCAGGCCGTATTATCGCCGAGCCGGTGCGCGACAAAACCGTGGGCAGCCTCGTGAAAGGTGATGGCGATCACGAGCGGCAACACCCAGACCGACACCGCATAGATTGTGCTGTTCAGAGGCAATCGATGATTCCGTCCGGTTCGAGTGATGCGGCGTTGACGCTACCACGCGCCCGCTTCGATGGCGTGCCATTCCGGATCGTCATCCGCAGATGATCCGCCAGCAGCGCGCCGGCCTGTGACAGGTTGGCGGCGCGATGCAGGCAGATGTCCGCGGCCGGCAGGCTCGGCATTCCGTCGCGATCCGACAGCGCACGAAGTTTTGGCGGAAAGATCCCGGCCTTCACGACGGTCACGGCGAGACCTTGTGCCGCTATCGCCTCGACCGCCGCGAGGCTGTGACTGACGAACGCCAGCCGCCACGGACGCTTGGCCGCGTCGAGCGCCTCGATCGCCCATTTTCGGAACAGACAGCCCTGCGGGTAGAGCGCGACGGGCAGCGGTTCCTGCTCCTCCAAGACTTGCGAGTCGAAGGCTTGCGACTCGAAGGCCTGCGAACCGCCGGCCGCCCAGACTGCCTGTTCGCGCCGCAGGAA
The DNA here is from genome assembly GCF_009766005.1 of Bradyrhizobium sp. S69. Taxonomy (GTDB): domain Bacteria; phylum Pseudomonadota; class Alphaproteobacteria; order Rhizobiales; family Xanthobacteraceae; genus Bradyrhizobium. The sequence goes on from NZ_LMUK01000005.1 coordinate 37,874, forward strand.
TTCACCTTCGCCACGCCCTTCCGGATGCATGGCGATGACGAGGTCAAACGCTTCGCCGAGCCGGGCCGGCATCGAAGAGGTGAGCCCCGTCTCCATCTCGACATGGATCAATGGATAGCCAGCAAGGAAGCTTGCCAGCAGAGGCGGCACCACGAAGGTGCCGTAGTCGTCCATCACGCCAAGGCGGACCACGCAGCCGACCGACGGCCTCGTCGTTCAGCGTCAGGATACGTCGGGCGTATCCGAGCAGTCCTTCGCCCGCGGTACTCAATTCGACGCTTGCCGTGGTGCGGCGCAACAGCTCGACACCCAGGCGATCCTCCAGACGCTTGATCTGCATGCTCACGGCCGATTGGGTGCGGTTGAGCATCGCCGCAGCGCGCGTGAACGACCGGTGGTCGGCCACCGCGACGAACGCCTTCAGAAGATCCGGATCGAGGACAGGCAGGCTCATAACGAAACGTTATTTATCCTATCAGGTAAATTCCATTTCTTCATTAGTACCGCCTCCCTATCCTCGATCGCAAGTCGAAACGGGAGGGATAATGGATGGGAGAGGGCTGGGGCGTCCTGGCGGCGGTGTTATCGAGCGGCCTCGGCGGCACCTCGATCGGCGCCACGCGGTATCTGGTGAACGCGATCGATCCGCTCGCCATCGGCTCGTTCCGGTTCGGTATCGGGTTTCTGCTCTTGCTGCCGGTAGCATTGCTGAAAGGCGAGCGATGGCCGGCGCGTCAGGACTGGCTCGGCGTGGCCGGATTGGGCGTGCTGTACTTCGCCCTGTTCCCGGTGCTGTTCAATGCCTCCCTGATCTTCACGACGGCGGCGCGGGGGGCGCTGGCGTTGTCGACCCTTCCGCTGCTGACGATGGTCGTCGGTGCCGCGCTTGGCAGCGAGGCTTTGACGGCGCGCAAGTCGCTCGGGGTGGTGATCGCGACCATCGGCGTCGCGATCGCGCTGCTGTCGAGCCTGACCGCTGCGCCGCCGGGGGCGTGGCGCGGCGATCTTCTGATGGTTGGCGCCGCCCTGTGCATGGCGCTCTACAGCATCCGGTCAAAGCCGTTGATCGCGCGCTCCGGTACGATTGCTTTCACCACCATGTCGATGGGCATCGGCGCCGCCGTGCTGGTCCTGATATCGTGCTGGCGCGGCAGCTTCGCGCCGGTTGAGGCTTTCGGGATGCCGCAGTGGCTCGCGGCCACCTATCTTGGCGCCTTCGGCGCCGCGCTGACATTCTATCTCTGGGCATTCGCGCTGGTGCGCACGACGCCGACCCGCGTCGCGATCTCCGTTACCGTCAATCCGGTTACCGCGTCGCTGGTCGGCGCGGCGCTGCTTCACGAGCCGCTGCGCTGGAATCTCGCGGGCGGCATCGTGACGGTTTTCGTCGGCATCTGGATCGCGACAACGCAGGGTCGATGGCGCTGACCGGCGACGCGAGCGACCGCCGGCTAGAGCCTGGTTCTGATGGAATCAGAACCAGGCTCTAGACTTTTGTTTTGACGCGTTTTCTTGACGCGAACCGGTACCCACTTCGCTCGAAAACGCTCTAGTAGGTCGCGCGGCCGCCGGAGATGTCGAACACAGCACCCGTGGAGAACGCGCAATCTTCCGAGGCGAGCCACGCCACCATCGCCGCGAGTTCTTCCACGAGAACAAAACGTCCCTTCGGAATCTTCGACAGCATGAAGTCGATGTGCTGCTGCGTCAGCTGGTCGAAGATCGCGGTCTTGGCCGCGGCGGGGGTGACCGCGTTGACCGCGATTTCGTGGCCGGCAAGCTCCTTGCCCAACGATTTCGTCAGCGCGATCAGGCCGGCCTTCGAGGCCGAGTAGTGCGCGGCGTTGGGGTTACCTTCCTTGCCCGCGATGGAAGCGATGTTGACGATGCGGCCGTAATTTTGCTTCACCATCGAAGGCACGACCGCCTTGCAGCAAATGAACGGGCCGTCGAGATTGATGCGCAGCACCTTGCGCCATTCCTCGAGGTCGGTTTCCCAGACCGTCTTATTGATGCCGGCGATGCCGGCATTGTTGACCAGGATGTCGATCTTGCCGAACGCTTTCAGCGTGGCGTCCCGGGTGTTTTCGACCGCGGCGAGATCGGAAACGTCGACCTTGAACGCGGTCACATCGGGGCCGATTTCCTTGGCGGTTTTCTCGGCAAACGGCAAATCGTGATCCCAGATCGCAACCTTGGCGCCGGAGGCGACAAAACGCTCGGTGATGGCGCGCCCAAAACCCTGTGCACCGCCGGTAACGACGGCGCTGCGGCCGTTCAGGTCGATCTTGTTCATTCTGGAAACCTCTGGTCGGCTGGATGTCAGAGCATGTAGCCGCCATCGACAACAAGGTCGACGCCGGTGGTGAACGCGCTTTCGTCGCTGGCGAGATACACGGCCATAGCAGCGATTTCCTCCGCTGTGCCGAGCCGGCCCATCTTCTGGCGGGAGACGAACATTTCCTTGCCCTGCGGGCCAGCGGCGGCGGCTCGGTCGAGCATCGAGGGTGTTTCCACCGTGCCGGGGCAGATGCTGTTGCAGCGGATGCCCTGAGTGATGAAATCGAGCGCGATCGCGCGCGTGAGCAATGAGACGGCCGCCTTGGACGCGCTGTAGGCGTAGCGGTTGGCCGGCGGCCGCAGCGCCGCGCATGACGAGATATTGACGATGCTGCCGCCTCCGCCCGCCAGCATCGCGGGCAGGAACGCCTTGATGGTGCGGTGCATGGACTTGACGTTGAGGTCGAACGAGAAGTCCCAGTCTTCTTCCGAACAGTCCAGGATGGTTCCGTGGTGCACGAAGCCTGCCGCGTTGAGCAGGATGTCGATTTTGCCGACGCGTTTGGCAAAGGCGTTGACGTCGGCCGTGTTGCGAACGTCGAGCCGTGCCGTCTCCGCGATACCTTCCTGAGCCAGCGCAGCGATGCCCTTTTCATTGATGTCGGTGGCAATGACCGTGGCGCCCTCGCGCGCGAATGCGATGGCGCTTGCGCGTCCGATGCCCGCCGCCGCTGCGGTGATAACGGCGCGTTTGCCCTTGAGGCGGTCTGTCATGGGATTCTCCTTGGACGGTAGAAGATCATTTCTCTGCGTCATACGCGGGCTTGACCCGCGTATCCATCTTCTGAAGAAGGATGGGTCGCCGGGTCAAGGGTTGAAGACGGCGCTTCGCGCCCTTTGCCCGGCAACGACGGTTTCGTTATCTAATGATTATCCCGCGCGACGCCGACCTTGCCGGCGATGTCGTGGTAACGCGTTGCGAATTCCATGCAGGCGCCGGTGGCGTGTTGGCCGACGGTCGAGCGATACAGCTCCTGCCACGGCGTCTGGTTGGCCGGAACCGGGAAGCCGCCCTTGGCCTTGAGTTCGACGCGCCGCCGCTTCAACTCGTCATCCGAAATCAGGATGTTGGCGCTGCCTTTGTTGAGGTCGATGCGAACCATGTCGCCGTTCTTGAGGATCGCGAGACCGCCATCGGCGGCGGCTTCGGGCGTCGCGTTGAGGATCGAAGGCGAGCCCGACGTGCCCGACTGGCGGCCGTCGCCGATGCAGGGCAGGGCAAGGATGCCGCGTTTGATGAGAGCGGCGGGCGGCTGCATGTTGACGACCTCGGCGCCGCCGGGATAGCCGATCGGTCCGGTGCCGCGGACGAACAGGATGCAATGTTCGTCGATATTGAGCGACGGATCCTCGATCCGGTGGTGATAATCCTCCGGCCCCTCGAACACGATCGCACGGCCCTCGAACGCATTCAGATCCTTCGGATTGATCAGATAGCGGTCGCGGAATTCCTTTGAGATCACGCTGGTCTTCATGATTGCGGAATCAAACAGATTGCCGCGCAAGACGAGGAAGCCGGCGTCCTTGACCAGCGGCTTGTCGTAACCCCAGATCACGTCATTGTCGGGTTTCGGCGCCTCGCGGCAATTATCGCCCATATTGCGGCCGTTGACGGTCATGACGTCTTCATGGATGCGCTTGTGCGTCATCAATTCGCGCACCACCGACGGCACGCCGCCGGCGCGATGAAATTCCTCGCCGAGGTAGAAGCCGGCCGGCTGCATGTTCACCAGCAGCGGAATCTCGTGACCGTGCTTCTGCCAGTCGTCGATCGAAAGTTCGACGCCGATATGGCGGGCCAGCGCGTTGATGTGGATCGGCGCGTTGGTCGAGCCGCCGATCGCCGAATTGACCACGATGCAGTTCTCGAACGCCTTGCGAGTCAGGATATCGGAGGGCTTTAGATCCTCCCAGACCATGTCGACGATGCGCGTGCCGGTCTCATAGGCGATCTGGCCGCGCTCGCGGTAGGGGGCGGGGATCGCAGCACAGCCCGGCAGCGACATGCCGAGCGCCTCGGCCAGTGAATTCATCGTGGAGGCGGTGCCCATGGTGTTGCAGTGGCCGACCGACGGCGCGGAAGAGGCCACGATATTCATGAACTCCTCATAGTCGATCTCGCCCGCGGCGAGTTCTTCGCGCGCCTTCCAGACCACGGTGCCTGAACCCGTGCGCTTGCCCTGGTGCCAGCCGTTCAGCATCGGGCCGCCCGACAGCACGATGGCGGGCATATTGACGGTGGCGGCCGCCATCAGGCAGGCGGGCGTCGTCTTGTCGCAGCCGGTGGTCAGCACCACGCCATCCAGCGGATAGCCGAACAGGATCTCGACCAGTCCGAGATAAGCGAGGTTGCGATCCAGCGCCGCGGTCGGGCGCTTGCCGGTCTCCTGGATCGGATGCACCGGAAATTCCATGGCAAGACCGCCGGCGGCGCGGATGCCTTCGCGCACCCGGTGCGCCAATTCAAGGTGATGGCGATTGCACGGCGACAGATCGTTGCCGGTCTGCGCGATGCCGATGATCGGCTTGCCGGACTGCAATTCGTGCCGGGTCAGGCCGTAATTCAAGTAGCGCTCCAAATAGAGCGCGGTCATTCCGGGGTTATGCGGATTGTTGAACCATTCGCTGGAGCGGAGTTTGCGCCCTTTGCCCTTGTTGACCGTATCGTGCCCGTTGCTGAGGTTCTTGTTCATTCGTTTCTCCCACTGCAAATCCGCCCGTTTGGGCTTTGCCTTCTAGCATGCGCAAATCCGCGCGCATGACAAACGCGGCATCCGCCGAGCGCCATGCGCCATCGCATAGGACCTTAGTCCAACATCCTTGGTTGCGCTACCATTTTGTCCTGTTTGTGACATCGATCGATTGCAGCAGGAGCCTGCGCCGATCATGGCTCACGCACCGAGCTTTGGCGCTCGATGACGGTGAATCCGAGGTCGACGATCGGTTGCTCCGGGCGCCGGCCTTCGATCGTTTCGATCACCATCGTGGCAGCATTCCTGCCCATTTCGTAGCGATTGGTACGCACGCTGGTCAGCGTCGGGACGGCCGATGCCATGAATTCCAGATCGTTGAAACCGACGATCGCCATTTGCTTTGGAATTGCGATGTGCCGGCGCTGGCATTCGAACAGCACGCCCAAAGCAAGGTCGTCATTGGCGCAGAACACCGCGTCGGTATCCGGGGCCTTGGCGAGAAGATCGGCGAACAGCGTGCCGCCCAGCGTGACCGAAGTCGGTAGCGGTGTCGTCACCATGAGGCGGGAATCGAACAGCGAGGCGGCCTTCATGGCGGCCTGATAGCCGGCCAATCGCCGCTGCACGCGCGGATCCATGCGCGCGCCGAGAAAGCCTATTCTCCGGTAGCCCTGGGCGAGAAGATGAGTAATGGCCGCCTGAGCTGCGTCCGCGTGCGAAAAGCCGATGATCATGTCGACCGGGTCGGGGCCGATCTCCATGATCTGGACGATCGGGCAATCCACCGATTGCATGATGATGCGGCTTTCCGGCGTTTGATCGATGCCGGTCACGATCAAGCCGGCCGGCTTTTGCGCCAGGAACAGCCGCAGCAGTTTTTCTTCCTCCAGGATGCTGTAGCGCGTGTTGGCAAGCTGGATGCTGTAACGGCTGCTCTCGAAGGCATCGTAGATACCGCGCAGCAGGTCGGAAAAGACGTTGTTGGTAAACGACGGGATGAGGACGCCGATCACTTCGGTGCGTTGTGACGCCAGCGCTCGCGCGGCCAGGTTCGGCACGTAACCGAGTTCTTTCGCAGCACTCTCGACCCGCACCCGTTTGCCGATCGACAGGGCTTCGGGATTTCTGAAGAACCGCGATGCGGTGATCGGGCTCACGCCGGCGAGTTCGGCGACTTCCGTTAATCGGATGTTGTCGGGCCTGGTGCGCTTTCGTCCCATCAGGCGCTCATATCACAGGCAGTTACGCAGACAAGCGGTTATTGACAGCGCTACCAAAACGTTGCTAAGCGAGCGATTGCCAAAACCGTATAAACTGCGGACAATATCCGTCCGACCGGACGTCGCGTAAGCCGCGACGTCGACGAGAAAAAAGCAGGGCGGTAACGGCGCTCGTCATACGCCGTCGGGGAACTTGAGGGAGGGAAGTGGATGTCGTCTGTCCAAATTCGCGACGTGCGAAAATCGTTTGGTGGCTTTGAAGTCCTGCACGGCGTGTCGATCCCGATCGAGGACGGCGCCTTTGTGGTTCTGGTCGGACCCTCGGGCTGCGGCAAATCGACCTTGCTGCGGATGCTGGCGGGGCTCGAGAACATCACGTCGGGTACGATTTCGATCGGCGACCGCGTCGTCAACAACGTCCAGCCCAAAGAGCGCGACATCGCGATGGTATTCCAGAACTATGCGCTCTATCCGCATATGACGGTGGCCGACAATATGGGCTTTTCGCTGAAGCTGCGGGGTGCCAGCTCTGACGAGATCGGCAAGGGCGTGAAGCGCGCCGCCGAAATCCTCGATCTGATACCGCTGCTCGATCGTTATCCCCGGCAATTGTCCGGCGGCCAGCGCCAGCGCGTCGCCATGGGCCGCGCCATCGTGCGCGATCCCCAGGTGTTTTTGTTCGACGAACCCCTGTCCAACCTCGACGCCAAGCTGCGGGTGGCGATGCGGACCGAAATCAAGGAGCTGCATCAGCGGCTGAAGACCACCACGGTCTATGTCACCCACGACCAGATCGAAGCCATGACCATGGCCGACAAGATCGTGGTGATGCATGACGGCATCGTCGAGCAGATCGGTTCGCCGCTCGATTTGTACGATCGGCCGGACAACCAGTTTGTCGCCAGCTTCATCGGCTCTCCGGCCATGAACTTCCTCAAGGGTAAACTGAAGGCAAACGGCAGCGCCAGTTTCGAAGGTCCGAACGGACTGAAGCTGCCGTTAGCTTCGGCGCCGGCCAATTCCGACGGCCGGGCCGTGGTGTACGGCGTCAGGCCTGAGCATTTCACAATCGCGGATGATGGCGCCGAAGCCGAGATCGTGGTGGTCGAGCCGACCGGATCGGAAACCCAGGTATTTGCGAAACTCGGCGGCGAGCAGGTCGTCGCGGTGTTCCGCGAGCGTCATCAATTCGCCCCCGGCGACAAGGTTCGGCTCAAGCCCAACCCGTCGCTGGTGCATCTGTTCGATGAAGCCACCGGCAAGCGCCTGTAAAAAATTTTAAGAAGCAAATTGGTCGATAACAAAGCCAATAAAACAGGGGAGAATACGGAACATGACTATCATTACACCGGATCGGCGGTCTCTGCTGAAGGGCGGCGCCACCATGTTGGCCGCCGCGGCAACCATGTCGAGCGAGCAATTGCTGGGCTACGCCAAGGCATGGGCACAGGACGCGCAGTGGAAGCCGGAAGCGGGCGCCAAGATCAATCTGCTGCGCTGGAAGCGCTTCGTCGAGGCCGAAGATGTTGCCTTCATGAAGATCGTCGATGCCTTCCAGAAGGCGACCGGCGTCACCATCAACGTCTCCAACGAATCCTATGACGACATCCAGCCCAAGGCGTCGGTCGCGGCCAACACCGGGCAGGGCCTCGACATGGTCTGGGGTCTTTATACGCTGCCGTTCTTGTTCCCGAACAAATGCACCGACATGACCGACGTCGCCGACTATCTCGGCAAAAAGTGCGGTGGCTGGTCGGCCTCGGGTGAGGCGTACGGCAAGTTCCAGGGCAAGTGGATCGGCGTTCCCGTTGCCGCCACCGGCGGTCTGGTGAACTACCGCGTGGCCGCGGCTGAAAAGGCCGGCCACAAGGAATTCCCCAAGGACCTCGGCGGTTTTGCCGACCTGATCAAGGGCCTCAACAAGAACGGCACGCCGGCCGGGTTTGCGCTCGGCCACGCCTCGGGCGATGCCAATGGCTGGCTGCACTGGGCGCTGTGGGCCCATGGCGGCAACCTGATCGACAAGGACAACAAGGTCGTCATCAACTCGCCGGAAACCGCCAAGTCGCTGGAGTATGTGAAGGGGCTCTACGAGAACTTCGTCCCGGGCACCGCGTCCTGGAACGACAGCTCCAACAACAAGGCGTTTCTGGCAGGGCAGCTTTATTTGACCGCCAACGGGATCTCGATCTACGTCACGGCGAAAAAGGAAAATCCGCAAATCGCCGAAGACATGAACCATGCCCATCTTCCGGCAGGTGTCGACGGCAAGACGCGCGAGCTGCATCTCGGCTTCCCGATCCTGGTCTATAACTTCACCAAGTACCCGCAGGCCTGCAAGGCCTTCACGGCCTTCATGATGGAACCGGCGCAGTTCGATCCCTGGGTCGAATCGGCGTTGGGTTATCTGTCGCCGTTCCTGCTCGGCTTCGAGAAGAACCCGATCTGGACTGCGGACCCCAAGAACACGCCATACCGCAACGTGGCCGAGACCGCGCAGACCCCGGCCGGTATCGGCAAGATGGACGAAAACGTTGCGGCGGCGATTGCCGATTTCGTTGTGGTCGACATGTTCGCGAATTACTGCACCGGCCGCGAAGACGTGAAAACGGCGATGGCTTCGGCGGAACGTTCCGCCAAGCGCATCTTCCGGTAGATGTGATGGCCGGCGCGGTCTTCCGCGCCGGCTCGTTTTTATCCAGGTTTGGTTTGGAATTGGAGCGGCATGACCACCCTTCAAACATCGGCGCCGGCACAGGCTCCCACTGCGTACACGCCGTCGCTGTGGGCGCGGCTCAAGGTCAACCGCAACTGGATGGCGGTGTGGTTCATGCTGCCCGCGGCGGCGTTCCTGATCCTGTTCCTGGCCTATCCGCTCGGCCTTGGCGTTTGGATGAGCTTTACCGACGAACGGATCGGCCGTACCGGTGTCTTTGTCGGCCTCGAGAACTACCAGTGGCTGTGGGACGATTCGATCTTCTGGCTCTCGGTATTCAACACGCTGCTCTATACGATCGTTGCCAGCGCCATCAAATTCGTGATCGGGCTCTATCTCGCGCTGCTGTTGAACCGGCACATGCCGTTCAAGGCGATCATCCGCTCGATCGTGCTGATCCCGTTCATCGTGCCCACGGTGCTTTCGGCGATTGCGTTCTGGTGGATCTACGACTCGCAATTTTCGATCATCTCGTGGTCGCTGATCAAAATGGGTCTGATCGACCACAACATCAATTTCCTCGGCGACGCCAACATGGCCCGCGGCAGCGTGATCTTCGCCAATATCTGGCGCGGCGTACCTTTCGTGGCGATCACCCTGCTGGCCGGCCTGCAGACGGTGTCGCCTTCGTTGTATGAAGCGGCGACGCTCGATGGCGCCACCAACTGGCAACGCTTTCGCTTCATCACCTATCCGATCCTGACCCCGATCATCGCGGTCGTCATGACCTTCTCGGTGCTGTTCACGTTTACCGATTTCCAATTGGTCTGGGCGCTGACGCGGGGCGGTCCGGTCAATGCCACGCATCTGATGGCCACGTTGAGCTATCAGCGCGGCATCATCTCCGGCCGGCTCGGCGAGGGCGCCGCGATCGCGACCGCGATGATCCCGTTCCTGGCGGCGGCGATCGCGATTTCCTGGTTCGGCATGCAGCGCCGGAAGTGGCAGCAAGGATCGAACAATGACTGATCACGCCTTGCAGACCAAAGCACCCGCCGCGTCGCAAAACGACGACAGCGATGGCATGAGCTATCTGGAGTCGTTGCCGCGCCGGTTGGTGACGCTCTATCTGCCGCTGTTCATCATTCTGGTCGTGCTGCTGTTCCCGTTCTATTGGATGGGCCTGACGTCGATCAAGCCGGACGAACAGCTGATCGACATGGAGAAGTATAACCCGTTCTGGGTGGTGCATCCGACCTTCAAGCACATCAGCAAGCTGTTGTTCGAGACCCAGTATCCGCGCTGGCTCTGGAACACGATGTATGTCGCGGTCGGCGCCACCACCTTGTCGATCGCCGCCAGTGTGCTGGCGGCCTACGCGATCGTGCGCCTGAGGTTCAAGGGCGCCGAAGCGGTCGGCGTTCTCATCTTCTTTGCTTATCTGGTGCCGCCGTCGATCCTGTTCATTCCGCTGGCGTCGGTGATTCAGGCCTATGGCCTGTTCGATTCGCCGCTGTCGCTCATTCTGGTCTATCCAACCTTGCTGATTCCGTTCTCGACCTGGCTGTTGATGGGCTACTTCAAGACCATTCCCTATGAGCTCGAGGAATGCGCGCTGATCGACGGCGCGTCGCGCTGGCAGATCCTGACCAAGATCGTGGTGCCGCTGGCGGTTCCCGGCCTGATATCGGCCTTCATCTTCTCCTTCACGCTGTGCTGGAACGAGTTCATCTACGCGCTGACCTTCCTGCAATCGACCCCGAACAAGACGGTGCCGGTGGCGATCGTGAACGAGTTCGTTGACGGCGATATCTACAAATGGGGCTCGTTGATGGCGGGCGCGCTGGTCGGTTCGCTGCCGCTCGTCATCCTTTACGCCTTCTTTGTCGAGCATTATGTGTCGGCAATGACCGGCGCGGTGAAAGAGTAAGCGCGAGAGCCCGCGTATTCGCGCTCCCGGGCGTCATCCCCGGGATGAACGCAATTGCGTTCACCCGTGAGGAGCGCGCCTCTTGGCGCGCGTCTCGAAGGATGGCAACGTGCACGGTCTGTGGCCATCCTTCGAGACGCATCGCTTCGCGATGCTCCCCGAGATGACGTGAGAAAGAAGCAATAAAAAAGGAGTTCGGCTCTTGCATATTCTGGTTCTGGGCGCCGCCGGCATGGTCGGCCGCAAATTGGTCGAACGTCTGTTGCGCGACGGGCGTCTCGGCAAGACCGACATCACGCGCATGACGCTGCAGGACGTGGTGGCGCCGGCCACCCCCGCCAAGCCGGGTTTTCCGGTCAACATCGTCGCGGGCGATTTCGCGGTGGCGGGCTTTGCCGAAAAGCTGGTCGCCGATAAACCCGACGTGATCTTTCATCTGGCGGCGATCGTCTCCGGCGAGGCCGAGCTTGATTTCGACAAGGGCTACCGGATCAACCTCGACGGCACGCGCATGCTGCTCGATGCGGTGAGGCTGATCGGCGGCGGCTACAAGCCCCGCGTGGTCTTCACCTCCTCGATCGCGGTGTTCGGCGCGCCGTTCCCGGACGCCATCGGCGACGAGTTCTTCCATACCCCGCTGCTCAGCTACGGCACCCAGAAGGCGATCGGCGAACTGCTGCTGGCGGATTATTCCCGCCGCGGCTTCATGGATGGCATCGGCATCCGGCTGCCGACCGTCTGCATCCGTCCCGGCCTGCCCAACAAGGCGGCGTCCGGCTTCTTCTCCAATATCCTGCGCGAACCGCTCGCCGGCAAGGAAGCGATCCTGCCGGTCTCGGAGGACGTTCGCCATTGGCACGCCACACCGCGTTCGACGGTCGGATTCCTGCTGCATGCGGCGACGATGGACACCGCCATCGCGGGTGCCCGCCGCAACCTCACCATGCCTGGCCTTTCCGCGACCGTGGGCGAACAAATCGCCGCGCTGAAGCGGGTGGCGGGCGACAAGGTCGCAGCCCGGATCAAGCGCGAGCCTGACCCGTTCATTATGGGCATCGTCGCCGGCTGGCCACGGAATTTCGATGCCAAGCGGGCAGTCAAGCTCGGCTTCACCACAGAAGAAAAGACCTTCGACGACATCATCCGGATTCACATCGAGGACGAACTCGGCGGCAACTTCGCCGCCTAGAGCCTTTTGCGGATGCGGCAATGACCAAAGTGGCCTGCATCGGCGAGTGCATGATCGAGCTGCGGGAGGCTGATGGCGGCCTCTACGCGCGAGGCTATGGCGGCGATACGCTCAATACCGCCGTCTATCTCGCGCGTCTCGGCATCGGCGTCGATTATATCACCGCGCTCGGCGACGATCCCATCAGCGATCAAATGATCGCGGAGTGGGCCGCCGAGGCGGTCGGCACCGGCCGCGTGGTGCGGTTGCCCGGGAAGTTGCCGGGCCTCTACATGATCCAGACCGACGCGCGCGGGGAACGCCGCTTCTTTCACTGGCGCGAGCAATCGGCGGCGCGCAGCCTGATGGATCTGCCTGCGACCGCGGACATCCTGAAGTCGCTGGCTGATGATGAGATTATTTATTTCTCCGCGATCACGCTATCGATCTATCGCGAGGACGGACGAGCGCGATTGATCGCGGCGCTCGGGCAGGCTCGCCAACGAGGCGCACGCGTGGCCTTTGATACCAATTTCCGCCCAAGAGCCTGGCCCGATCTTGAGGTGGCGCGCGCGGCCTATCGCAGCGCGTTTGAGGTCGCCGACATGGCGCTGGCCTCGATCGAGGATCTGTTGCCGCTATATCCCGACCAAAGCCCGGAAAATCTGATGGCGCGGATCGCCACGCCCGAGGCGGTGCTGAAATTGAGCGACCCCACCAGCATCGTGCGGCTTGCGGGCAGGCTGCACGAAATCAAGGCCGAGCCCCTCGCGGCCCCGGTGGTCGATACCACCGCCGCCGGCGACAGTTTTGCCGCGGCCTATATCGCCGCGCGACTGGCGGGCTCGGATCCCATCGAGGCCTCGCGCGCCGGGCACCGTCTCGCGGGTATCGTGGTCGGTCATCCCGGCGCCATCATCCCGCGGTCGGCGATGCCGAAGCTTCATCCGTCAACGCCGTCGTCCTCGCGAAAGGATCATTCATGAACGCTGCATCAGCCCCATCACCGCGCGGCGGGCCATTCGCGACGCTGCTAAGCGCGGCTCGCGTGATTCCGGTGCTCACCATCGAACGCCGCGAGGATGCCGTGCCGCTGGCAAGAGCGCTGGTAGCCGGCGGCGTGCGCGTGCTGGAAGTAACGCTGCGCACGCCGGTGGCGATCGAGGCCGCCAAGGCCATCATCGCCGAGGTGCCTGACGCCATCGTCGGGATCGGCACCATTCTGAACCCGAATGATCTGGCACGCGCGCAAGCGCTCGGCGCCAAATTCGGCATCAGCCCCGGCGGCACGCCCGAGCTGCTGAAGGCCGCGGCCGCCAGTGGGTTACCGTTCGCGCCGGGCATCGCGACCTCGTCCGACCTGATGCAGGCGCTGGCGCACGGTTTTGATCTCGTCAAATTCTTCCCGGCCGAGCAGTCCGGCGGCATCAAGGCGCTGCGGGCGCTGGCGGGGCCGTTCCCGGATATGCGGTTTTGCCCGACCGGAGGGATCGGCGAGGCCAATGCGGCTTCCTGGCTCGCCGAGCCGAACGTGGTCGCGGTGGGCGGCTCCTGGCTGTGTCCGGCGTCAGACGTCCGCTCCGGCAATTGGAACAGCATCACCGCGATCTGCAACCGAGCCATGAAATTACTGAAACCGGCGTGAAGTATTGGCTGCGATAGGTTACATATCGTCCCAATCAGGCAATCGGTCTCAAACAGCATAGGGAGAACAACCATGACCGCCAGCATCGTTGGATGGGCGCACACGCCGTTCGGCAAGTTCGATACCGAGACCGTCGAAAGCCTCGTGGTACGCGTCGCCAATGAAGCGCTGGCCGATGCCGGCATTTCCGCCGGCGATGTCGACGAGATCGTGCTCGGGCATTTCAACGCCGGGTTCTCGCCGCAGGATTTTACCGCCTCGCTGGTGTTGCAGGCCGACCCCAAGTTCCGGTTCAAGCCCGCAACGCGCGTCGAAAACGCCTGCGCGACCGGGTCGGCGGCGGTGCATCAGGGCATCCGCGCCATCACCTCGGGCAATGCCAGGATCGTGCTGGTGGTCGGCGTCGAACAGATGACGCGCACGCCCGGCGCTGAAATCGGCAAGAACCTGTTGAAGGCATCGTATCTGCCGGAAGACGGCGATACGCCCGGTGGTTTTGCCGGCGTGTTCGGCAAGATCGCGCAGAGCTATTTCCAGAAATACGGCGACCAGTCCGATGCGCTGGCGATGATCGCCGCCAAGAACCACAAGAACGGCGTCGCTAATCCCTATGCGCAGATGCGCAAGGATTTCGGCTTTGAGTTCTGTCGCGCCGAGAGCGAGAAGAACCCGTTTGTCGCAGGACCGCTCAAGCGCACCGATTGTTCGCTGGTGTCGGATGGCGCGGCAGCTCTGGTGCTGACGGATGCTGAAACCGCCAAGACCATGGGCAAGGCCGTCAACATCCGCGCCACCGCGCATGCGCAGGATTTCCTGCCGATGTCGAAGCGCGACATCCTGGCGTTCGAGGGCTGCACCGTGGCGTGGCAGCAGGCGTTGCAGAAGGCCGGCGTCGAACTCGCCGATCTTTCCTTTGTCGAGACCCATGACTGCTTCACGGTGGCCGAGCTGATCGAATATGAAGCGATGGGCCTGACGCCGCGCGGGCAGGGCGCCCGCGCCATCAAGGAAGGCTGGACCCAGAAGGACGGCAAGCTGCCGATCAATCCCTCCGGCGGCCTCAAGGCCAAGGGCCATCCGATCGGCGCCACCGGTGTTTCCATGCATGTGCTGAGCGCCATGCAACTGCTCGGTCAGGCGCCCGAGGGCATGCAGATCAAGAACGCAAAACTCGCGGGCATCTTCAACATGGGTGGTGCGGCGGTCGCCAATTACGTCTCGGTGCTGGAGCCCGCGAAGTAGGGCAAGCAAAACAGGAACTCCCGTCGTCCCGGCGAACGCCGGGACCCATAACCCCGGGCGCTCATTGTTGCCAAGGACTTTAGCTCCATCTCTAAATTGCGATTCCTCGCCGTATGGATCCCGGCTTTCGCCGGGACGACAGATAGAGCTCGTAGGGTGGGTTGAGCCCTTCGCGAAGCCCACCGCTTTCAAAGACGAAATTGCCAATGTCCGTTCGCCGGGACGAAGCAGAAATTATTTTCTCTTGCTCAGTCTTTCGCGTTTGACCCATTTCGGTCATCACATGGTGACTATCACTGCACGGGCACCGACGGGGCTGTCCTTTGCTTTCCCAACCACCAATACAGCCCAGCCGTTGTCAGCCCAGCGAGCGGAAGCAGCGCCGTGACCGGATCGGCAGCCCAGAGGCGCAAGTACACAAAGTAATTCTTTATCGGGAGGTCGGGACTACGGCTGCCCCAAGCAATCAATGTCAGCGATACGAATTCCACTGCGCCTAGCGCCAATCCAAGCAGGCAGACCTTGAAGCCAGTCATTTGTTGCTCCAAAGAGAGCAAGAACAGGCAAGGCAGGAAGAGCAATATTGTGCTGCCATACGAAACGATGCAACCCACGACCAGCACTGCCAGGGATGCTGGCAAGACGTCTCCCTCCCCGAGGGTAAGCATCGTGGCGCCGAAAATCACCGGCACAAATAGCGGCGCCAGGATCAGGCCGATCCAACTGAATCGCATCGCCTTCATTCCGCAGAGTCTCGATAAAATCGCTGGAGTAGCCGGGCGACGCCCTAACGGAGGAAGCCGAGCAGGTAATCGAGGACGCCACTGGACTACTTGCCAAATCGCACGGAGCGCTTTTGCTTGCGCATGAGGCCATCTCAAAGGCTAGCGTGCCGATGGTGTGTCGAGCCGAGTGGCTTTATGGTTCAGTGTCAATTCCACAGGGATTAGCATTGGGAGCAGCTCTTCCGAGGTGTGCTCTTGAATTACGGATTGAACCAATCGTGCGTAATCGACGACGGAAGTGGAGTTTGCTGACGTGAGCTGAGCCGCGATAACTTGCGGCGATGGCGACGCGGCGTTTATATTCTGAGGAGACAGGATGCGGCGAGCTTTGCTACTTTTTTGCGGTTGCAGCATGTTTGCCTGTCTGATTGCGATGACGCCTGCCGGGGCAACGATCGAAAAAATCATGAACCAGTGCGACGGCAAGTTGTGCCCATTCTTCCGTGCCTCGATCGTGATTCCCGAAGGCTGGGTCGAAGATAGGGATTCGACCCGTTACTTTAATTCGCAGTTCCTGCTACCCAAGGGCACCGATTTTGAAAAGGCGGCTGCAAAGATCTACGTTGCTGTAAAATACAATCGCAAGAAGCAGCCGATTTCTGACTTCATGCCCGAAAACATCGCGGACTGGCGCAGTCGCGCCAAGGACGCCAAAATTACCGACCTTGACGACCTTCCCCGCGGCGATGGCAAGGTCGCATTCGTGCGTCACCAGTTCGAGGCCGGAAGTCTTCATGAACAGGGCTACGAATTACAGGCGGTAACCACAGACGGCGACAATGACGGGAATGAGTTTTTGGTAACCATTACCCTGTCCGCCAACTCGCGGAAGGCCATGAAAGCCGCCGAACCGGCCTACCTGGCGATGCTGGGTAAGTACTGAGCTAAGGCGCGATATTTCTGGAAGAGGTCTGTTTCGGGAGAGTTACGAGTTACGGTGACAGTGCATTTAACTCTCGCCCTAACGGGCTGCACGAGGCGTAAAACCCCAACGATCGATGCGCGCAAAATCAAATTCGCAGGCTCGATTCAATCTGATTTTTCTGTCCATCCCTTCACATCTCCATGATATTTCTGATTTTCAGAAATTGTCCTTGACTCCAGACCCAAATCAGTTGCGTATTCCTCCCCATCCCGTCCCGAGAGAGGGGGCGTTGGCCATCGTCACTGACGTTGGGGCGGGGAGCGGTGGACGCGAAGGCTGCGACTGACGAGCGTGGCCCAAGCGGACGGCAAAGTCGTGTGGTCCTGACGCCCCGATGGCAGGTGTCAAGTTCCTGGGAAGCTCACGCTTCTTGGGAATGACGGTGACAAGCAAGCTATGGTCTCACCGGGGAGAGCACGAAAATAAGCCGTAAAACCATTGCGCAGGGAAGGCCGGAGTGTCTCCGCTGAACCTGTATGCTCGTGTGCGTTTTTGTTTACTGCTTGTGCACACGGGACCGCGGGTGCAGCGCGCACCCGGTCTTCCCTGCGCCCTCTATCTTTTGGGGCGAAATGAATTTGCAAAACTCGGGCGGATGCTGTCGCGAGAATGCGGAGTCACATCCAGCGGTTGTCCCGGCCTCCGCGCCGGGACCCAAACGGCGAGGACGCGCGTTTTCGGCAGTGTGGCGGATGCCTTCTGCAATCACCAAGGCCCGGGGTTATGGGTCCCGGCCTTCGCCGGGACGACGCTGAATGTGGCGCGCACGCATACGCCCATACGCCGGGCGCGCTTGATCTTGCCGGCGCCCTGCCGTTACGTGGCCAGAGAGCGGCGGCGCCCAATGCGCCGCACGCGACATCCGGGAGCGAAGCGTAACATGGGACCACTCGAGGGCATCAAGGTCATCGACATGACGACCGTGCTGATGGGGCCCTATGCCACCCAGATGCTCGGGGACTACGGCGCCGACGTTATCAAGGTGGAATCGCCCGATGGCGATGTGACGCGGCAGATCGGTCCGACCCGCCATCCCGGCATGGGGCCGGTGTTCCTCAACACCAATCGCAGCAAGCGCTCGATCTGCCTCGACCTGAAAAATTCTGCCGGACGGGACGCCGTGCTGCGGCTGATCGAAACCGCCGACGTGCTGATGTACAATGTGCGCCCCCAGGCGATGGCGCGGCTGCAGCTCGGCTACGACGTGGTTTCGAAACTCAACCCGCGGCTGGTCTATGCCGGCGTGTTCGGTTTCGGCCAGGACGGTCCCTATGCGGCCAAGCCTGCCTATGACGATTTGATCCAGGGCGGTTCGGCACTGGCGCATTTGATGGCGATCGGCGGCGACGGCACGCCGCGTTATGTGCCCAACGCGCTGGTCGATCGCATTGTCGGCACCCATGCGGTCGGCGCGATCCTGGCGAGCGTTATTCATCGCGATCGCAGCGGACACGGCCAGCGCGTCGACATTCCGATGCTGGAGACGATGTCGAGTTTCGTGATGGGCGACCACATGGGCGGTCTCACCTACGAGCCGCCGCTCGACAAAGGCGGCTACGCGCGGCATCTGTCGCCGGATCGCCGGCCCTACAAGACGTCAGACGGCTATATCTGCGTCATCGTCTACAACGACAAGCAGTGGGACAATTTCATCAAGGCGACCGGACGCGACGATCTGCGCACCGATCCGAAATTTGCGACCTTTGCGGCTCGCGCGATCAATATCGACTTTGTTTACGCCGAACTCGCCCGCATGCTGCTGGAACGTACGACCGCCGAATGGAGCGAGCTGCTCAACAAGGCCGACATTCCGACATTGCCGATGCACAGTCTCGAAAGCATCCTGACCGACGAGCATCTGACGGCTGTGAACTTCTTCCCCGTTGTCGATCATCCGACCGAAGGTGCCATCCGCAGCATGCGCGTTCCCGCCACCTGGTCCGACACGCCGGCAAAGCCCGAGCGGCTGGCGCCGCGCCTGAGCGAACATAGCGAGGAAATCCTGTGCGAAGCCGGATTTTCCGCAAGTGAAATAGCAGCCTTGATACGCGACGGCGTCACCAAGCCGGCGCCCGGCCCACAGGACTAAGCTCAAGGACTTAAGATCAAGGACCAAGATTATGGATTTCGCACTCTCGGACAACCAGGAATCGATCAAGGACGCCGTCGCAAAGATCTGCGCGCGTTTCGATGACGCCTATTGGCTGAAGAAGGACAAGGAGGGCGGTTTTCCGTTCGACTTCCACAAGGCGCTGGCGGACGCCGGCTGGCTCGGCATCTGCATCCCCGAGGAATATGGCGGCTCCGGCCTCGGCATCACCGATGCCGCAATCATGATGCGGACGATTTCAGAATCCGGCGCCGGCATGTCCGGCGCGTCCGCCGTGCATATGAACGTGTTCGGCCTCAATCCCGTGGTGGTGTTCGGCAGCAAACAACAGTGCCAGCGCATGCTGCCGCCGATCATTTCCGGTGCGGACAAATCCTGCTTCGCGGTGACCGAGCCCAATACCGGCCTCAACACCACGCAGCTCAAGACCCGCGCGGTGCGCAGTGGCGACAAATACATCGTCAACGGCCAGAAGGTCTGGATCTCGACCGCGCAGGTCGCCAACAAGATCCTGCTGCTGGCGCGCACCACGCCGCTGGAAGAGGTGAGGACCCCGACACAGGGGTTGAGCCTGTTCTATACGGATTTCGACCGCCAGCGCGTCGCGGTGCATGAGATCGAGAAGATGGGCCGCAAGCCGGTCGACTCCAACGAATTGTTTTTCGAGAATTTTGAAATTCCGGTCGAAGACCGCCTCGGCGAGGAAGGCCGCGGTTTTGAATATATCCTGCACGGCATGAATCCGGAGCGCATCCTGATCGCGGCTGAAGCGGTAGGGCTAGGGCAGGTGGCGCTGAAGCGTGCCTCGGACTACGCCAAGAGCCGCATCGTGTTCAACCGTCCGATCGGTATGAATCAAGGCATCCAGCATCCGCTGGCCAAGAACTGGATGGAGCTCGAGGCGGCCTGGCTGATGGTGCTCTCCGCGGGCTGGCAATATGACCAGAACTTGCCATGCGGTCCGGCGGCCAATGCCGCGAAATACCTCGCGGCCGAAGCCGGCTTCCACGCCTGCGAGCAGGCGGTGATGACCCATGGCGGTTTTGGTTACGCCAAGGAATTCCACGTCGAGCGGTATTTGCGCGAGTCCCTGATCCCGCGCATCGCGCCGATCAGTCCGCAGCTCATTCTCAGTTTTATCGCCGAGAAAGTGCTCGGCATGCCGAAGTCGTATTGAGGATGGAGAGCATGACCATCAACAGAGCGCTGCGCTTCTTCTCCCTCCCCCCTTGCGGGGGAGGGTCGGGGAGGGGGGTGAGCAACAGGCGCTGTGCTTGCGGCTACCCCCACCCCCAACCCCTCCCCGCAAGGGGGAGGGGAGCAAAGCCGCGGCGATCGCCATGAGCTTCATCACCGGCGTCGGGCTGACGTCCTATGGCAAGCATGAAGGTTCATCCTCGCTCGACCTGATGAGCCGGGCCGCGGAGCTTGCGATATCGGATGCCGGGCTGAAGCGGTCGGAGATCGACGGCGTTCTCTGCGGCTACAGCACGGTCTCGCCGCATATCATGTTGGCAACCGTGTTCGCCGAGCATTTCGGCATTCGGCCGTCCTACGCGCACGCCGTGCAGGTCGGCGGCGCGACTGGGCTTGCGATGACCATGCTGGCGCATCATCTGGTCGATGCCAATGTCGCCAAGCATGTGCTGGTGGTCGGCGGCGAGAACCGGTTGACCGGACAAAGCCGCGACGCCTCGATCCTGGCGCTGGCGCAGGTGGGCCATCCCGCCTATGAGGTGCCGCTGGGGCCGACCATTCCGGCCTATTATGGCCTGGTGGCAACCCGCTACATGCACGAATACGGCGTGACCCAAGAAGATCTCGCCGAGTTCGCCGTGCTGATGCGCAAGCATGCGCTGACCCATCCCGGCGCGCAATTCCATGAGGCGATCACCGTCACCGACGTGATGAATTCAAAGCCGGTGGCGCTGCCGTTAAAACTGCTGGATTGTTGCCCGGTATCGGACGGCGGCGCGGCGTTCGTCGTCAGTCGCGAACGCATCAACGAGGCCGGCGTGCGCGTGCTCGGCTGCGCGCAGGCGCATACCCATCAGCACATCACGGCAGCGCCCGCTCTCAGCGAACTCGGCGCCGAAATCGCGGTCGCCAAGGCCAAGGCTGCCTCAGGCGTCGCGATCTCCGACGTTCGTTATGCCGCAGTCTATGACAGCTTCACCATTACGCTGGCGATGCTGCTGGAAGATCTCGGCTTGGCCGGGCGCGGCGAGGCGGCGGCCCGCGTTCGTTCTGGATATTTCAACGGCGATGGCGCGATGCCGCTCAACACCCATGGCGGTCTCTTGAGCTATGGCCATTGCGGCGTTGGCGGCGCGATGGCGCATCTGGTCGAAACCCATTTGCAAATGACCGGACGCGCCGGCGATCGCCAGGTACGCGACGCCTCGATTGCGCTGCTGCACGGCGATGGCGGTGTGCTGTCGTCGCACGTCAGCATGTTCCTGGAGCGGGTGCGATGAGCGGCGAACAGGCATTGCAAGACTGGACATTACCAGACTGGACGCGTGGTGAGGCCGCGATCGTCTATCAATGCTGCGCGGCCTGTGGGGGCGTGCAGTATTTCCGCCGCAGCTTCTGCGCGGCGTGCGGGGCGCCTGATCCAGCGGACCGGCGCGCCAGCGGCGAGGGAACGGTGTATGCGACGTCGCTGGTATGCCGGGCTGCTACGCCGGAGACGCGCGCGCACGTGCCTTACAACATCATTCTGGTCGATACCGCCGAGGGCTTTCGCATGATGGCCCATGGCGACAACGACCTTGCGATCGGCGACAAGGTCACCGCACGGTTCGAGCTGTTCACTGGGCGTCTGGTTCCTTATTTTGCCAAGGCAAAATAAGAACGAAGAGGATTGCGGCGCTTGCGCGAGTCGAACGAAGCGATCCAGTACGACAAACAGGAAGCTGGATCGCTCCGTCGCATTTACTTCTCGCAACGGCTGGCGTCACCGCCAGTAGAAAATAATGCCGGCGATGACCAGCATTGCCGTCACCGCCAGCATTTGCGCAAGCGCTTCCGAGGCCGCCCTTTTGGTGGCTTCCTTCACGTTTATCTCCCTAGACTCGGGCATGATTCAACGTTGCGCCAAAAGCGCGAACGACGATCAAGAGATTTACTCGGAACACCCCACGACGAGTATTCGCTTTAGACTGAGTCCCCACTCAGCGAATATCGACTGTGCCAAGGTCGAACAGCAATGCGGCGGCATTTTGACTCCGGCGTGTTGCTCTCGCGTCAGCTGCCGGATAGGGTTTGGCCGAACTAACGTCCGACAAAACCAATAACAAGTTCTGGAAAACCAAGGTGAATCATGGCCCGCATTGACTACAGCGATCCCGCCAAAGCCAACGACCGCACGCGCGAAATTCTCGGCAAGAACCGCAACGCCAACATCTTCCGCATGATGGCGCATTCGCCGAGTTATTTCGAACAATACTGCCGGCTCGGCGGCGCGATCCGCAACAAGGGCGAACTCGATCCGGTGATCCGTGAACTCGCGATCACGCGCACCGGCATCCTGTGCGAGGCGCCTTATGAGATCGTGGCCCACAAGCGCATCGGCAAGAATGTCGGCGTCACCGACGAACAGAACGCGGCGCTGGAAGACTGGCAGTCCGCCACCTGCTTCAACGAGGTGCAGCGCGCCGCGCTTGCCTTCACCGACGAGATCGTAAAACTGCGCCGTCCGACCGATGCGACCTTCAACGACATCGCGGCCAGACTGACGCCGGGGGCGCTGGTCGAATTGCAGCTCTCGGTCGGCTTCTACATCATGACGTCGAAGTTTCTGGAAACCTTCGCGATCGATCTGCAACCCGTGACGGAAGTGATTGCTTGAGCAACGCGGAACCTGAGGTTTCGGTAGCCGCGGCCATCGCTCGATTGCGCGCGGCGATGGCCACGGTCGCCAATGGCGATGTCTCGGCGATCAAGCAGCTTTATTCGCAGACCGCGGATGCGACCAGCTTCTACGGCTGGGGCGGTTATGAAAAGGGCGCAGCCGCGGTCGCAAAGCGCTGGGACTGGGCCGGCAGCCACTTCAAGGGCGGGACGGTCCGTTACGAAAACGTTTCGACGGTCGCAACGCCTGAAATGTTCTATGTGACCGATATCGAAACCTTCGAGAACCAGCGCGTGGCCGGCGTCGATGGCGTCACCGGATGGTCCAACCGGGTGACGCATATTTTCCGCCGCGAAGCAGGCGAATGGCGCTTGCTCCATCGCCACGGCAACCGGCTGGAAGCGCAACACGAGCCCGCCGCCAAACTGGCGAGATGACCCGTGTCGGCGGCGACGGACGTGTTTTGCGTAGAACCCTACAGGCTTCCGGCGAAAGCGCGGAAGGTCGGGTTGGCTCGCAGGGCGTCGCGGCCGGCGGATATCACGCTGTCGACCTGCTCGGGCGGTAACCGGAAGCGGGTCGGCACGGTCTCGAGTTCGGCCGCCCGCGCCGGATCGAGCTGATCGAAGCCGACACGTCCGATGAAGAATTTCAGGTCGTGACAGTTCCAGCCGGGACGTGCGCCGAACCTGGCGCGCTCCGCCGCGGACAGGCCACAGCGCCATTTGATCAGGGCGCTCTGCCAATCGCCCATGGTGCCATCGAAGGCGGTGAAGCTCGCACCGACGCTGGCATCGATCGCGGTGTCCGCCGCCGCCTTGACCAGGTCGACACCGCTCGGACCTTCCACGGAATTGATCCAGTTGCCGGAAACGCCGGTCTTGGCATCGACGACGAGAAACAAGGCACGGCGCAGCTTGACCGCCTGTTGCGGTGTCAGCGGGCCATAGGGCGTCTCGGCGGACAGCCGCGCGATGGTGAAACCGGACAGTCCGTAATTGTCGACCAGGCCGCCATCGAGCAGCTTGATGTAGGGCATGGTCCCGTCGTGATAGCGGTTGATCGCCTTGGCATAGGAGCTGAGGATCGGTTGCGCATGGCGGTCGTCGCGCGCCTTGACGATCCAGGCCGGTAAGGGATCGCTGCATTCCCGTGCGAACGTCTGAATGACGACCGGGGCGAAGGCGACCGGCACCGCGGCAGACGCCGCGACGGCATTCGCCAGCGGATATTTCGCAAGGTCGCTGCACATGGCGTTGAAGGTCGTCGCGCTGAATATGAATGGCGTGCGGTTATAGATATCGGAGGCGTTGATCCAGACCCGGGGGCGCTCGGTCTCATGAAGATCGGCAAAGGTCGCGCCATTGAACAGATTGGCATCGAGCCAGCGCGGAAAGCCCTGGGAGTCGTTGATGCCGCCGGCCAGCGCCCTTCCGATGGTTCCGAGCGTCAGGTCGGTCTGCAGCCCTTCCTCGGCGTTGCGCATCAGGAAGCGCTCGCGGAAATCGTCCAGCGCGGCGCGCTTTCGCAAGCCGTAATAGGCGGCGGTCACCGCGCCGCCGGATACGCCCGAAATGAAGTCCAAACGGTCGAGCATCGAGGCGCTCGCGCCCCGTACCGGCGTGTGCTGCATTTCCGTCAGCACGCCAAATGAAAACGCCGCGGCCCGGGTTCCACCGCCTGAAAACGACAGCCCGACGAGGTCGGCATCTTCCTCGGCGCCCACATCGTAATTGAGACGAACCTTGTCCGCGAGGCCAGCGCTGCTGCCGGGCTGGTTGACGGGCGCGTTCTGAATCGATGCGCAGCCGAGCAGTGCGAGGCAAAGCCCGGTGATAAAAACTGCAGAACGCATACGCCTAACGTCACCAATTGGGGATATCGGCCCTATAGCCCACGAGATTGCGTCCGGATGATGCCGAAAGCCAATTAAGTCGGATATCCCGGCGGCGTGGAAATATCGTTAACGGCGGTCTCACGGCCGGGCGCACCGGGCCGTAACCAAAGCCGGTCTGACCGGAATCCGCCCGCAAATGTCCGCTTCGGCGCTTGGCCGAGAGCGGGCACGCCCGCATGTCGTCAGGGCCTAAGACGCCTGCGACATGCGATGATCGACCCGATCTGGGGTTCGGCTCAATGCGCCAGCGCGGCTTGCCCCGCGCCCACGGCCTGCTCGCGCCTCTGGTCAATGCGCAAGGTCGCGGCGACGACGGCGCCAACGACCGCGCAGCCCGCCAGCAGCAGCAGCCCCACCGTGAAGTTTCCAGTCAGATCCTTCATGTAGCCCATCAAGAACGGGCCGGCGAAGCCGGACAGATTGCCCAGCGAGTTGATGGCCGCGATCCCGGCCGCGGCCGATGCGCCGGTCAGGAAACTCGCCGGCAACGGCCAGAACATCGGCGGCACCGCCGAGATGCCGATCTGCGCGAAGCAGAGCAATGCCATGATGAGGACGGGACTGGAGACAAGCCCTGATAGTCCGACCCCGATCGCGGCCATCAGCAATGCCACGGCGACATGGCGTTTCCGCTCCATCGTGCGATCCGAATGCCGGCCGAGCAGCACCATGCCGATGGCGCCGAATACGAACGGCAATGCCGCCAATAACCCGGTCTGGGTATCGGTGACCCCAAACCCCTTGATGATGGTCGGCAGAAAAAAGGCCACGCCGTAGCCCGCCGCATTCAGGCAGAAATAGACCAGCGCGCACGACAAAATGCGGATATCCGTCATGGCCTGAAACAGGGAAAGATGCTCGACCTGCTCCTTGTTCTTTTTCTCGGTGGCTTGCACGTTCTCCAGCCACGCGATCTCGTCCGGTTGCAGCCAACCGGCCTGGCGTGGAAAATCGGTCAAATAGAACAGCACGCCGAGGCCGACCAGAATGGACGGCAGCGCTTCAAAAATGAACAGCCACTGCCAGCCGACCAGTCCCCAGCCCGACACGTTCAGCAGCATTCCCGATATCGGCGACCCCACGATGGAGGAGATCGGAATGGCCAGCATGAAGAAACTGATGACCCGCGCCCGGTAGACCGCGGGAAACCACAGCGTGAGATAGAAGATGATCCCGGGAAAGAAGCCGGCCTCGCATCCGCCGAGCAGCAAACGCAGCGTATAGAACACCGTTTCATGCGACGCCCCGGTCGCTGTGCTGATCTGTGGGATGAAGGCGAACGCCGCGGAGACGATGCCCCAAGAGATCATGATGCGGGCGATCCAGACCCGCGCGCCGACCCGCTCCAGAAACAGGTTGGAAGGAACCTCAAACATGAAATAGGCGATGAAGAACAGGCCGGCCCCCAGTCCGAAGGCCGCCTCGCTGAAACCCAGCGCCTGGTTCATGTGCAGCTTGGCGAAGCCGACATTGACGCGATCGAGATAGGCAACGAAATAGCACAGGATCAGAAACGGGATCAGCCGCCGCATCACTTTGCCGATGACACGTTTTTCCACCTCGTCCATGGCGCTGTCTCCCGTTCCCTGAATTTGCCGCCCTTGAGCCGGGCTGGCTTGACCCGACTATGACGCGCTCGGGGTTGCCGCGCCAAGGCTTTTTTAACGATGCCATTTTTACGATGCCATGCCGCGATCGATTGATGCGCTGCGGCAATCCGAGAGAGGCGATCGCGACGCGCCTCAATTATCGGTAGACGAGCAGGGGCAAATTGCGATCAAACTTGGCTGGCTTCTCGTGGCAAGGGCGGCTGCGGGCAGACGAGATAAAATCAACAAATTGGGCAGGAGAACATCATGCGGGCTGACGGAAACACATCCCTTACGCGTCATGCCCTCGCTTTTGTGCTGGCCGGCGGGCGCGGTAGCCGGCTGATGGAACTGACCGATCGGCGCGCCAAACCCGCCGTCTATTTTGGCGGCAAGTCGCGCATCATCGATTTCGCGCTCTCCAATGCCATGAACTCCGGCATCCGCCGGATCGCGGTTGCCACCCAATACAAGGCCCACAGCCTTATCCGGCATCTGCAGATGGGTTGGAACTTCTTTCGGCCCGAGCGCAACGAGAGTTTTGACATTCTGCCCGCGAGCCAACGCGTTTCCGAAACCAACTGGTATCTCGGGACCGCGGATGCGATTTATCAGAACATCGATATCATCGATGGCTATGGCGCCCGGTACATCGTCGTTCTCGCCGGCGACCACGTCTACAAAATGGACTACGAGTTCATGCTGCAGCAGCATGTCCAGCAGCGAGCGGACGTCACCATCGGTTGCCTCGAAATGCCGCGAGAGGAATCCAGCGGCTTCGGTATCATGGATGTCGACGATCAGGACGTTATCCGGAGTTTCCTGGAGAAGCCGGCGGATCCGCCGGCGATGCCGGGCAAGCCCGACAAATCCCTGGCCAGTATGGGAATCTATGTCTTCGATACAAAGTTTCTGTTCGAGGAACTGCGGCGCGACGCCAATGATCCCAACTCAAGTCATGACTTCGGCAAGGATATCATCCCACATATCGTAAAACACGGCCGCGCGGTGGCGCATCAGTTCAGCCGTTCCTGCGTCCGTTCCGGCAACGATCCACGCAGCTATTGGCGGGATGTGGGGACCGTGGATGCGTATTGGGCTTCCAACATCGATCTGACGGATATTCTTCCCGAACTCGATCTTTACGACCGGTCATGGCCGATCTGGACCCACGCCGAAATCACGCCGCCGGCGAAATTCGTTCACGATGAGGAAGGCCGTCGCGGCGAGGCGGTCACCTCGCTCGTCTCAGGCGGGTGCATCGTATCCGGCGCATCGTTGCGTCGTTCCCTGCTCTTTACCGGAGTGCATCTGCATTCCTGGGCCAAGGTTGAAAACGCCGTGATCCTGCCCTATGTCGACGTCGGCGAGAGTGCACGACTGGCGAACGTGGTCATCGACCGCGGCGTGCAGATTCCAGACGGGCTGGTGGTCGGAGAAGATCCCGAACTTGATGCCAAGAGATTCCGCGTCACCGAACAAGGCATCTGCCTGATTACGCAGGCGATGATCGACGGACTGGCGAGATGAGCCCCATTCGGGTTCTTTCGGTCGCGTCGGAAATCTATCCGATCGTCAAGACGGGTGGTCTGGCCGACGTGGCCGGGGCGCTGCCGATGGCTTTGAAGGCCGAAGGCGTCGAGATGCGCACGCTGGTGCCCGGCTATCCCGGCGTCATGCAGGCGTTGCAAGCGGCGGACGAGGTTCTCACTCTGCCCCATTTGCACGGGGGGCCGGCGCGCGTCCTGAGTGGCTCGAGCGCGGGGCTTGATCTCCTGGTGCTCGATGCCGCGCATCTTTTTGCCCGCCCGGGAAACCCTTATTCGTCACCGGATGGTGCCGACTGGCCCGACAACGGCATCCGTTTCTCGGCACTCGGAAGAATAGCCGCTGACATCGGCCAGGGATCGATCCCGGCATTCGCCCCTGACATCGTGCACGCGCACGACTGGCAGGCCGGGCTGACCCATGCCTATTTGCAGTATAGCGGCCGGCCGCGGCCCGGCACGGTGATGACCGTCCACAATTTGGCCTTCCAGGGACAGTTTCCGCGCGCGCTTCTCGAACAGATCGGATTGCCGTCCCACTCGTTCGATATCGACGGGGTCGAATATTACGGCGCCATCGGATTTCTAAAGGCCGGGCTTCGGTTCGCGGATCGCATCACGACGGTGTCGCCGACCTACGCGGCCGAAATCCAGCGTCCCGATGAAGGCATGGGGCTCGACGGTCTGCTGCGCGGGCGGTCGGACGTATTGAGCGGAATTCTCAACGGGATCGATATTTCGGTCTGGAATCCGGCGACCGATCCCCAGATTGCGTCCCCTTTCAACGCCGATCATCTGGGGAATAGAGCAGCCAACAAGGTCGCGCTGCAACGGCGATTTGGCCTTCGGGACGCACCGGAAGCATTGTTGCTCGGCGTGATCAGCCGGCTGTCCTGGCAAAAGGGGCTTGATCTCCTGTTGGAGGCGCTTCCGGCCGCCCTCGGCGAGGATATCCAAATCGCGGTGCTGGGAAGTGGCGATCAGGATCTTCAGGGGCGTTACATGGCTGCCGCTGAAGCCAAGCCCGACCAGATCGGCGTGTCGATCGCCTATGACGAAAGCCTCGCGCATCTGATCCAGGCCGGCGCCGATGCGCTGGTGGTGCCGTCGCGGTTTGAGCCATGCGGGCTTACCCAGCTATGTGCGCTGAGGTACGGCGCGGTTCCTGTGGTGTCTCGCGTCGGTGGGTTGGTTGATACCGTGGTTGACGCGGATGAGCCGGGTGGCGCCAGCGAGCCCGCGACCGGAGTAAAATTCGGTCCCGTGACGGCCGAACAGCTTACCGGCGCGCTGCGCCGGGCAAATGTCCTGTTTCGCAACAAACCCGTTTGGCGACAGCTTCAGCACAATGGCATGGCCGTCGATGTCTCCTGGCGTCATCGAGCAAGCCAATATGCCGAATTGTATCGTCAGATCGTCAAGGCGCGTCAGGTTGGCTAATTTAGCTCGCCGTCAGGACGCTCACCTTGGTGTTGGCCACGATCAGGCGATCGGCGAGCAATTGCGCTAGATTGTGCATGATGCGTTCGCCGACCCGCGGCCGTTGTTCGCGAAAGCGCTGGAAATCGGCCAGCGGCACTTCAAGGGCGGTGACGGATTTATCGGCCAGCACATCGGCGGAGCGATGCGCCTCCAATAGCGCCATTTCGCCAAACGCCATGCCTGCGGTGAGCGTGGCGATCCGGACGCCGTTCGGCAGCCGGACATGGACGATGCCGCTTTTGAGGAAGAACAGCGACAGCGGCGGCTCGCTGGCGGCGATGATGGTAGTACCCGCTTCGTAGTTTCGGATCGTACCTAGCGACGCGAGATCGGTGAGTTCCTGCGCGCTCAATCCCGCGAGCAATGGTTGTTCGGACAGTTCGGTCATTGCATGGGAGTCGATCGCGCCGCTGTAGCGGTAGACGATCTGGTCCTCGGCCCATTCGATGCAATCGTCGAGCAGCCGGAAGTTACGTAGGTTCGAAATCCCCTCGGTCCATTCAGCGATCGCCTGCCATGTCGGTGACGATCGTTCGATGCCGGACAGGATCGCGGTGACATTGAAAGCCGCGAGTTCGCGAAAGCCTTCGGCGAGCAGACGACCGGCCGGCCGCGTGATCACGGCAACGCGTCGCAGGTCGAAAATAATGAAGGACGGCCGTGGCTTGGCCGCGATCTGCCGCGACACATAGTCGATGTTGGCGAATGTCAGCGTGCCCATCAATTCGATGATGCGGACGTCATGATGATGGGCGGCGAGCAGCCGCTGCTCATGCGGGCGACGGCTGCGGCGCGACGGGCTTTGCCCGAGGTCGTAATCAGCGATGATGCTGTTGCGGGCGTTGTCGTTGCGATTCATCATGTGCAGGTCGTAATGCGACGAAAGCGCTTCGCAGACCTTGATGCCGCGCACGCTGTTGCCGTGCTTGTCGAGTTTCGGCGAATAGCTGCCGAGCCCGAGCCGCGCCGGCAGCGACGCCAGGATGCCGCCGCCAACGCCGCTCTTGGCGGGAATGCCGACGCGATAGATCCATTCGCCGGCGTAGTCGTACATGCCGGAACTGGTCATCACCGAAAGCGTTCGCGAGATCGCGTAGGGGGTCATGACCTGCTCGCCGGTCACGGGATTGATGCCGCGATTGGCCAATGTAGCCGCCATCACCGCAATATCTCGCGCCGTCACCAGTACCGAGCATTGCCGAAAATAGACATCCAGCACCGCGTTGACGTCGTCGGTCACGACGCCCGAATTGCGCAAGAGATAACCGATCGCGCGATTGCGGTCGCCTGTCGCGCTTTCCGACGCATAGACCGCTTCGTCCATCGAAAGTTCGCGCCCGGCGAACCGTCCCAGCGCCTGGCGGATATAGTCGAAGGCGCCGGCGCCCTTGGATTCATGGATCAGGCCGGAGCATGCGATCGCGCCGGCGTTGACCATCGGGTTGAAGGGATGGTTCTCGGCGTTGAGGCGGATCGAGTTGAAGGGGTCGCCGGAAGGCTCGACGCCGATCGCACGTTCCACGCGTTCGGCGCCGAGCGTATCCAGCGCTAGCGCGAACACGAATGGTTTCGACATCGACTGGATCGTGAAGGGGATACGGCTATCGCCGACCTCATAGACATGGCCGTCGATGGTGGCGAGGCTGATGCCGAAACGAGCCGGATCGGCCTTGCCCAGTTCCGGAATATAGTCGGCGACGTTGCCGGCGTTCTCGGTGACAAAGTCCTGATAGCAACGCTCGAGGAACCGCAGCAGAGGCGTTTTGGAGCCGGTCCAGTGATTGGCGTGATGGACCGTGGCCGAAGGCAGGATATTCATGGTTGTCCAGTCCGCGCGAGGTTTGGCGCGGGCTGATTTTACGCCGCATCGGCGCGTGCTGAAACCGGCGCGACCGCCTTTATTCGCGGCAACAAAAACGCCGCGTTATCGTTTTGCCCAGAAACGAGGCTTTCAGGTCTCCAGAATGGCGAGAACCTGTCCCTCCGCGACGACATCGTCCAGTTTGACCAGGATGGATTTGAGTTTTCCCGAAGCCGGCGATGACACCGGAAGCTCCATTTTCATGGCTTCGACAAATACAACGTCGTCGCCATCGCCGACGCTCGCGCCAACCTCAATGGGTAGCGCGCAAACGCGTCCCGCTACTTCGGTGACAATCTTGATTTCTGGCATTTCGCTCCCCGGTGAAGCCGCCGCGCGTTGGCATACAGGATACATGCGTCGGGAAGGGCGGGCGCCCTCGGCTTACTGTTGTAGCTGCAGATTGCCTGAGGTAGCTTGATCCGCAAGTGGAATTTTATTCCGCACAACGAAATTGGATAGGGCATGGGACGACGTTCGGAGCGGCTCAGCAAACAGGGAATGCTCGCCAGCGATCTCGCGGGCGAGGGTGATGTCATCCAGGTGGTGTCGCGCGCCTTCGACGTGCTGCGCTGCTTCGAGGGCCATGAAGCGCGGCTTGGCAATCTCGAGATTTCCAACCGCTGCGGGCTGCCGCGATCGACGGTATCGCGCCTCACGCACACGCTGACCCGGATGGGTCAGTTGGTCTATCTGCCGCACGACCAGAAATACCGCATCGGCCCGAGCGCGGTCGCCATGAGCGCCTCGATGATGCGCGGCTTGCAGTTGCGCAATCTGATCCGCCAGCGATTGCAGGATGTGGCCGAGCAATTGCCGGGAACCGTCGGGTTTCTGATCCCGGATCGGTCTCATATGGTTTATCTCGAACATGCCCGCGCGGACAATGCGCTCGGCCTGCACGAAGGCACCGGCACCCGCATCGCGATCGCCTCCACCGCCGCGGGCCACGCCTACGCCGCAGC
Organism: Bradyrhizobium sp. S69; assembly: GCF_009766005.1. Lineage (GTDB taxonomy): Bacteria > Pseudomonadota > Alphaproteobacteria > Rhizobiales > Xanthobacteraceae > Bradyrhizobium. The sequence continues at coordinate 69,785 of NZ_LMUK01000005.1, forward strand.
GCTGGATGCCGATGTCGGCGATGCGTTGCTGATGGAAATGGAACGTGAAAGTCCTGAAAGCGCCAAGCTGCTGCGGCCGCGGATTGAGGACAACCGCCGCTTTCTGCGCGAACATGGCTATGTCGTGGTCTGCGGATTGTGGAGCCCGCATATCAATGGTCTCGCGGTGCCGGTGTGGTCGCCGCAATATCAAACCTTCGCCGTCGTCACGATCGGCCTGTTGTCGGCGATGTATGACGAGAAGCGGCTGCACCAGGAGGTCGCGCCGCGGCTTCTGCAATTGGGCGCCGCGGTCCATGGCCTGCTCGACGGCACCGACACCGATATTTTCAGCAATCGGATCGAGAACAAGCCGCTTCCGGTAACCGCCCAAAAAAATAAAATCATCAAGACGGAGGATACCAATGAACTGGAAGCCGGAGCTCGACGATCTCGCGCGGCGCCAAGCCTTCGCGCGCGAGATGGGCGGCGCTGACAAGGTCAAGCGTCAGCACGACCAGGGCCGGCTTACCGTTCGCGAGCGTATCGACAGGCTGATCGATACAAACAGCTTTCACGAGGTCGGCGCCATTTCCGGCGTCGCCGAATATGACGAAAGCGGTGAGCTCACACAATTGACGCCGGCCAATTGCGTGTTCGGCCGCGGCAAGGTCGACGGCCGGACCGTGGTCGTGGTCGGCGATGACTTCACGGTGCGCGGCGGCTCGGCCGATGCCTCGATCTCGGCAAAACCGTTGATGGCCGAAGAGATGGCGCATGATTTCCGGCTGCCGATCATCCGGGTGATCGAAGGCTCGGGCGGTGGCGGCTCGGTGAAGACCATCGAAACCAAGGGCGCGGCCAATCTGCCCGGCGGCATCGGCGGCACGCGCTGGTATTCGTACACGACCGCCAACATGGCCCGCGTGCCGGTGGTGGGCCTCGGATTGGGTTCGGTGGCGGGGCTTGGTGCGGCGCGGCTCGCGGCGACGCATTATTCGGTTATGACCAAGAGCTCGGCAATGTTCGTCGCGGGTCCGCCGGTCGTGAAACGTCTGGGCCAGGATCTGACCAAGCAGGAGCTTGGCGGCGCCGACATCCAGACCCGTGCCGGTGGCGTCGATCATGCCGCCGACACCGAGGAGGAGGCCTTTGCCTGCGCGCGGCGTTTCCTGTCGTATCTGCCGTCCTCCGTGTACGAGTTGCCGCCGACGCTGGCCTGCGACGATGATCCGGAGCGCGCGGAAGACAGCCTGATGAAGGCGGTGCCGCGCAATCGCCGTCAGGTCTACAAGATGCGCCCGATCATCGACGCCGTCGTCGACAAGGGATCGTTCTTCGAGGTGAACACCCATTTCGGCCGCTCGATGATCGTGGGTCTGGCGCGGCTCGAAGGCCGTGCAGTGCTGCTGCTCGCGAGCGATCCCTTTCACTATGGCGGGTCGTGGACCGCCGACGCCTGCCAGAAGGTGGTGCGCTGGGTCGACTTCGCCGAGACCTTCCATCTGCCGGTGGTCTATCTGATGGATTGCCCGGGCTTCATGATCGGGCTCGAGGCCGAGAAGGCGGCGACCATCCGTCACGGCGTGCGCGCGATGGCCGCGGTCAATCAAAGCACCGTTCCCTGGTGCACCATCATCGTGCGCAATTCCTTTGGCGTCGCCGGCGTGGTGCATCAACCCGCCGATCGCTTCTCGATGCGCTATGCGTGGCCGTCGGCCTATTGGGGTTCGCTGCCGCTGGAAGGCGGCATCGAGGCCGCCTATCGCGCCGACATCGACGCCGCCGAGGATCCGAAAGCCAAGCTGAAGGAAATCGAGGACCGGCTCAACAAGCTGCGCTCGCCGTTTCGTTCGGCCGAAAAATTCTGGGTCGAGGAGATCATCGATCCCCGCAAGACCCGCTCGCTGTTGTGCGAATTCGCGCGTCTCGCGGAGCCGATCCGCAGCGTAGGCCCGGCGGCCAATATGAGGATCAGGCCGTAGCCTCAGTCCGTCGTGATACAAAGCCGTCATTGCGAGGAGCGCAGCGACGAAGCAATCCAGCTTGCTTTGTGGTTCTGGATTGCTTCGCTCCGCTCGCAATGACGTACCCCTACGCCACCACCGGCTTCGGCTGCCGCGAGATCGCCAGCGTCATGAGAGACGCGACAATGCACAAGGCGCCGGCGACGAAGAACGCCGGCAGGTAGCTCGCGAGCAGGGTACGCGACAGGCCGGCGCCGAAGGCTGCGGTGGCGGCGCCCAGTTGATGGCCGGCAAAAATCCAGCCGAACACCAGATTGGCGCGCTCGGGCCCGAAGCGTTGCGTGGTCAGCCGCACCGTCGGCGGCACCGTGGCGATCCAGTCGAGGCCGTAGAACATCGCAAACAGCGACAGGCCGTAGAACGAAAAATTGGTGAACGGCAGGAACACCAGCGACAGGCCGCGCAGGCCGTAATACCAGAACAGCAGATAGCGGTTGTCATAGCGATCCGACAGCCAGCCCGAGGCGATGGTGCCGACGAAATCGAAGATCCCCATCGCCGCCAGCAGGCTCGCGGCCTGCACCTGTGGAATGCCGAAATCGAGGCACATCGGAATCAGATGCACCTGGATCAGGCCGTTGGTGCTGGCGCCGCAGATGAAGAACGTCGCGAACAGAATCCAGAACACCCGCGTCTTTGAAGCGTCGCGCAGCGTGCCGAGCGCCGCCGCCATGATCGGCGCATTGTTCGGCGCAGGCTGCGGCAGCGGCCCTTTGCCGTCATCGCCGAACGGTCGCAAACCGAGATCGCCGGGGCGATCGCGCATCACCAGCAATACCGCGAACGCCGCGACGCCGAGCATGCCGCACATCAGCCCGAGCGCGGTCCGCCAGCCCATGACTTCGGTGAGGTGGGCCAGCAGCGGCAGGAACACCAATTGTCCGGTCGCAGCACTGGCGGTGAGGATTCCGACCACCAGGCCGCGCCGGGCGTTGAACCAGCGCGCGGCAATGGTGGCGCCGAGCACCAGCGCCGTCATACCGGTGCCGATGCCGACCACGACGCCCCACAGCAGGATCAGTTGCCAGACCTGCGTCATCGCCAGCGAAATCAGCAGCGCCGAGACCACCGTCAGCAATGCTGCGAGCGTGACGTTGCGCAAGCCATAGCGGTTCATCAAGGCGGCCGCGAACGGCGCCATCAGCCCGAACAGGACGAAGCGGATCGACAGCGCCGAGGAAATCTCCGCGGTGCTCCAGCCGAACTCTTTTTGCAGCGGTACGATGAACACGCCGGGCGCGCCCACCGCGCCGGCGCTGACCAGCGCGGTCAGGAAGGTCACGCCGACCATCACCCAGCCGTAATGAATATTGCGGCGGGCGAGCGCAGCCGACAGCCAATTCGAGATCATTGAGCCTCAGAAGCCTTCCCTGGTTTTATTTTCACCGGTGCATCCTGGCACAGTGGCCGCTAGACCAAAATGCCTAAGTTCCCTCATTTTCAGACGCATGCCGGAATGCTAGTCTTACTGCGTCACAACGGGCCTATCCCGTCATCCCCGGGACGAACGCGGAGCGTTCGCCCGTTGGTGCGCGCTCTTTCTTGCGCGCCTCGAAGGATGGCCGCAAGCACGACGCTGAACACCATCCTTCGAGGCGCGCCGAAGATGGCGCGCACCTCAGGATGACGGTGGAGTTGTTGCGCGGAGGACGATGACCGCGAGTCTGTGTGTCGCTTCCTCAGTGTCAATTTTCTGTGCCGCATGCTTCGAGACGCCGCTTCGCGGCTCCTCAGGATGAGAGGATAAGCCCGTTGTGACGCAGTAAGACTAGTGCACGATACGCTCGATCGCGATGGCGGTGGCTTCACCGCCGCCGATGCAGAGCGAGGCGACACCGCGCTTCAGACCGTGCGCTTCGAGGGCGTGCAGCAAGGTCACGATCAGGCGTGCGCCGGTCGCGCCAATGGGGTGGCCGAGCGCACAGGCGCCGCCATTGATGTTGAGTTTTTCGCGCGGGATGCCGAGATCGCGGGCTGCTGCCATCGGGACCACCGCGAAGGCCTCGTTGATCTCGAACAGATCGACGTCACTGATGCTCCAGCCGACCTTGTCGAGCAGCTTGCGGATCGCGGGGATCGGCGCGGTGGTGAACCATTGCGGTTCCTGGCTGTGGGTGGCGTGACCCTTGATCTCGGCCAGCGCCGGCAGGCCGTCGCGATCGGTGAGCGAGCGGCGCGCCAGGATCAGCGCTGCGGCACCGTCGGCATTGGCCGAGGACGCCGCCGGCGTGATGGTGCCGTTGGGGCGGAATGCCGGCTTCAATCCGGGAATTTTGGCGGGGTCGACCTTGAGCGGAATTTCGTCATGGCCGATGGTGCGTGGGCCGGCCTTTTCGGTGACCGTCAGCGGCACGATCTCGGCCTTGAACGCGCCGCCTTCGACCGCCTTGCGGGCCCGGGTCAGCGTCTCCATCGCGTAGGTGTCCTGGTCCTTGCGGCTGAATTGATAGGCCTCCGCGGTCTGTTCGCCGAAATCGCCCATCGAGCGGCCGACCTCATAGGCGTCCTCGAGGCCGTCCATCATCATGTGGTCGATGATGCGGTCGTGGCCGGCGCGGTAGCCGCCGCGGGCCTTCGCCAGCAAATAGGGCGCGTTGCTCATGCTCTCCATGCCGCCGGACACCACGATCTCGGCCGAGCCGGCGTTGATGATGTCATGCGCCAGCATGGTGGCCTTCATGCCGGAGCCGCAGACCTTGTTGATGGTGGTGGCACCCACAGCATCCGGCAGCTTGGCGCCGCGCGCGGCCTGGCGCGCCGGTGCCTGGCCCTGTCCGGCCGGCAGCACGCACCCCATGAACACTTCGTCGATCCGTTCCGGCGACAATTTGGCCCGTTCGACCGCAGCACCAATCACATGGGAACCGAGTCTGTGGGCGCTGAAAGGCACGAGATCGCCGAGGAATTTGCCGAGCGGGGTGCGGGCGGCGGAAACGATGACGACCGGATCGGAAGCTGTGGCCATGGCGGCTCCTTGGATGTCGAATTGGATTATGTGCATCATATGATGCGGCGCAAAAATTGCAACGGGAGTCGGGGGCTAAATTTGTCGTGAGGGGTGCCAAAGCCGTCATGCCCGCGCAGGCGGGCATCCAGTACGCCGCGAGTTCTCGATTCCATCGTTGGCGCCTCGGAATACTGGATCGTCCGCCGAAGCCTGTGAAGCTATCTCGACGTCATCCTGAGGTGCGAGCTCTTGCGAGCCTCGAAGGATGGCCGCGAGCACCGAGCTGAACACCATCCTTCGAGACGCGGCCAAGTGGCCGCTCCTCTGGATGAGGTTCCGGTGTATCCCGAGCCTGGCGCGGACGACGTTTGAATATAACTCCGCGTTCTCGCGACACCATGCGCCCGAGTTTTGCAAATTCGTTCGCCCCAAAAAGAAGAGGGCGCAGGGAAGACCGGGTGCGCGCTGCACCCGCGGTCTCGCGTGCAAATAGTCACAAAGCAAAGCGCACACGAGCATACAGGTTCAGCGGAAAACACTCCGGCCTTCCCCGCGCAATGGTTTTACGACTTATCTTCGTGCTCTCCCCGGTGAGACCAAAGCTTGTTTGTCACCGTCGCCCCCGAGAAGCGTGAGCTTCCCAGGAACTTGACACCAGCCATCGGGGCGTCAGGACCACACGACTTTGCCGTCCGCATCAGCCGCGCTCGTCAGTCGCAGCCTTCGCGTCCACCGCTCCCCGCCCCAACGTCAGTGACGATGGCCAACGCCCCCTCTCTCGGGACGGGATGGCGAGGAATACGCAACTGATTTGGGTCAAGAGTCAAGGATAATTTCTGAAAATCCGAAATGCCATGGAGGCGAGAAGGGATAGACACCGTAACTCCACCTTGGCACCACCGGCACCGCGCCAGCTCATGGGCGGCGTCACCTCGCCCTTGACGGCTGGCCCACATCAGCCCAACCCGGCGCCCATGACAATCATCGAAACCATCACTGAGCACCGTTGCGAAGCACTGACGATCAGCGACATCCCGCCCTATCGCTGCACCACCAGCGCCACCGCGGACCGGCGTGGCCGGGCAGTCTGTGCCAACCATGCCCTTGCCCTGCGCATTCGCTGGTTTGACGATGCCGCCGCACTCCATGGCGATCACCCGGCGCCCCCGGCGTAAGGCCCGGAGCAAGTCCCCCAGCCGTGACCCGCGATCGTAAAACGGCCGCGCCGGAACAAAATTGCCCGGTTTCCCTTGATTGAGAGATCAGAGGACTGTCGATGCCGAGTAGCCAGCTAAAGCGAGCCGAACGAGCGATACAGACGATTCGGGATCAGAGCGAGCTTCCGCCAGAAACGGCAGACGCACTGCAAGAGCTGGTCGACGTCATCCGGGCAATCGAAGGGCGTTTGTCGGCGCTCGAAGGCAAGGAGAATGCGAGCCCCACGGATGCGATGAACCTGCCAAACCAGAAATGAACGGCCGCCCGACACGTGGTTGTGGCCGCACGGCAACGAAACTTTTGTTCCTGTAGCGGAACCGCTCATTTCCATTTACGTCACGCCCGGCATGTCCTTAGCTTTGCGCACCGGGGCTGGGGCGCGTTCATAAACAATCAATTTTCGAACCCGGAAGCCGCAGTGCGTAAATGCCTGCGGCTTTTCATTTCAGAACTGGATGAAGCGGCTGTGCTCGATGAACCGCCAGCGCCAAAAGAAACGACCCCAGCGCGGGGGGCAACTGAGGCCGTCCTTGGGGTGTGCCGAGGGCGGAAGCGGCACGATTCATTAAATCTCAAATCCGGGGATTGTTCCCTGCGTCATGCGGGGTTCGTTGGGGAAGCGACAACCTGCCGTTTCTGACTTCGCCAAAAGCTCTTTCAGGCACACTGGAGCGCGCCCGCGTGACGCCTGAGAAAGTCCCCGCAGCTACAGCTAATAGGGATGGGCTGCCCGAATGAGGATCATGGTCCTGCTATTTTGTTTCATATTGGCCGGATGCGCTGGCGATCGGCTGAAACCGCCAACAAAATGTGACGCGGTCTCGGCGGTTTTATCAAATCCGTCCACTACGCCTCATCAGGAGGCGGCAGCGATGGAAATGGGCCGGAACAACCATTGTTTCGGAAATTGACCGCAAAGACATCCTTGGACGATAAGTAAAAATTAAGAGATCGAAACCTATTGCTTTTCGATTCGCCGTAGACTCACGAAACCTTTTTGAAACACAACCGAAGCCGTTTTTCGGTGGACGCGAAGTCATCTAGAGATCGAGCTTCCATATTGTGGGGGCGGTCGATCACCCAGGAGATTGCCATGACTGCAATTGCAAAAGCGTTCTCGAATGTCATTCCTGCGATCTCGCCCGATTTCGACATTATCAAAACAGTCGCCGTCTTCTGCGGGGTTGGTCTGTGTGTTTCTCTCATCCTCGCTTCCTACGGCTTGGACCTCAGCGCCGGCTTTTTTTAGCTTTCCTTTACCGCCGTTCATCATCGTCGGCATCGGCATGCCCCCACTTGTGAGGCGCGGCTCACGCGCTGGTCATGTTGCTTTGCACAGTCCTCTTTAGCACCTCGACAAATTCAGTGGCGCTGGCCGGCGAAAATCCATAGCCGACTGATCACAGACCGCGCGACAAGCTAACTTCATTGGCAATATATTCCTACTGGGAATTGGGGGCGCTGTCCGTGTTCAAACCCCTGTGTCCTAACTTCAATCCGGCGGTGTCCTAATTCGCAAATGATTCGCCGTGCGGAACACGAATTAATTCGACTTTCGGATGTGAGAGGATTTTTAGTTCCATCCGGTCATAGGCCGGCGCTTCCGGGCGTGAACCAAAATTAAACATGGTCTTTCGACGGGACAATCTCAGCCCTTTCCCGAATTGTCATCACCCGATGCAACCCAAGAACGCCCGCACTGCCCGAAGTGTCGGATGCGGATGATAACGGTTTCGAATCCGGAACCAGCTCGCTTCGAATGCCTGCGGTGTTCCCTATTCGGAACCAATGCGGTCAACTAATTAGTCAGTATACTGTCATAATTCAGCATGGCTGATAGGCGACCGTATGACTACGGGTATCGCCTCTAACGCGCGCCCCGTACTGAGCGGCATGCCTAAATTCCCTTGCCGACCCAATTGCCCGAAGTGCGGGATGAACATGTTCGGGACTTCGTCCGGGAACAAAAAGACCTATGAGTGCATGCGATGCGGCCATGTCGAGGCGCGCGGCGAAAAGAAGTAAGGCCGCCTCAGTTGGCGGCCTCTTTCATTCAATCATCTGTCATGATCCGGATGCACCCACTTGTAAGGCGCAATCGCGCGCTGTTCAGTGAGCTTGATCATATGCACGCGCGGCGAATAACGCGGCGTCCGGCACGATCTGCATTTCAACGCCGCCTCCAATTTCCAGATCGGCGTGTCGCGCGGCCTGCGGACATGTTCAAGCGGGATGCTGGCTTCGGTTTCACAACGATGGCATTTGACCTGTAGCCAGCCATAGCCGCCGTTGAGGCATTGCGCGATCGTTGGCGAAGGCTGGCCGAGAAGCTGTTAGCGCTTCGATTTCTTCTTTGCCTTCTTTGCTTTTTTCGCCTTCTTCGGCATCATTTTCTTGACGGCCTTCTTCGCTTTTTTAGCCAGAGATTTTGCGGCCTTAACGACGCGTTTCTTAACTGAC
>NZ_LMUK01000051.1:0-246922 GCF_009766005.1 Bradyrhizobium sp. S69
AGTTGGGTCAGGAGTCAAGGACAATTTCTGAAAATCAGAAATGATGCGGAGGCGTGAAAGGGACTGGACACAACATCGTGTGATTTGCCCCGCCGGAAAAATCAATCTGGTGATTTCCGCAAACCGCAACGTCATCCTGAGGTGCGCGCCATCTTTGGCGCGCCTCGAAGGATGGTGTTCAGCGTCGTGCTTGCTGCCCATCCTTCGAGGCTCGCAAAGGCTCGCACCTCACGGGTGAACGCAATTGCGTTCATCCCGGGGATGACGGTGCGTTGCTGCAGAGGCGCCTCTCGCGCCGTACCCCCGTCTTCGCCGCACCACCGCCCTTGCCCGCGCCGCGCGCCGCCCCATCTCTCGGGTCACGTCAACTCACTCTCATCAGGATGCCTTTCATGGCCAAGCTCGATAACAAGATCGTTCTCATCAGCGGCGGCACCAGCGGGATTGGTGCGGAGACCGCCAAACTGTTTCAATCCGAAGGCGCGACGGTGGTCGTGACCGGGTCCAGCGAGCGCTCGGTGGAGGCCGCCAAGCCAGCATTGCCCGGGATCGAGGTTCTGCTCTCGGACGCCAGCAACGTCGCCGCGACCAAGGCCCTGGTCGATCAGGTCAAAGCCAAGCACGGCCGCATCGACGTGCTGTTCGTCAACGCCGGCATCGCCAAATTCGCGCCGATCGCGCAGGTCGACGAAGCCTTCTACGACAGCCAGTTCAACACCAACGTCAAGGGCGCATACTTCCTGATCAAGCACGCCATCCCGGTCATTCCCGACGGCGGCGCGATCATCCTGACCGCCTCGGTGGCCGGCGCGGGCGGCGGCTTGGCGGGCAGCTCGATCTACGGATCGACCAAGGCGGCGCTGCGTTCGTTCGGCCGCACCATCGCCAGGGAGCTGGCACCGCGCGGTATCCGGGTCAACACCATCAGCCCCGGCCCGATCATCACGCCGATTCTCGACAAAGGCGGCCTCACGCCGGCTCAGAAGGAAGGCTTCATCGAGGGCGCCAAGACCCGCATTCCGCTCGGCCGCACCGGTACTTCAGCCGAAGTCGCCGCCGCAGCGCTCTATCTGGCCGCCGATGCCACCTACTCTACCGGCGCCGAACTGTTCGTCGACGGCGGCTTGATTGATCTCTGATCCGCTAGAGCGGCATGAGGTTAGATTAAGCCACGCAATCCGCCCGCTTCACTTCACCTCTCCCCGGCGGGGAGAGGTCGATTTGCTCTCGGCGATGCGAAGCATCGTCCGGTGCAAATCGGGTGAGGGCCGTCATACCAAACGAATGGCCCTAACCCCTCACCCGGCGCTACGCGCCGACCTCTCCCAACGGGAGAGGTGAAGGGACATCGCGACCGCCTACCACTTTCATTGTTTCCGCAGTATAGCTTGACGATGAACCACGACGCGTTGTTGGCAGCCTACGCGGCACCTGGCCGCCACTATCACAATTTGCAGCACATCGAAGACTGTCTCGCCGCGCTCGCGCGCGTGGACCATCTCTCGGCGGTCGAGCGCGAAATTCTCGAGCGGGCGATCTGGTGGCACGATGTGGTTTACGATTCCACCAGATCAGACAATGAAGAGCTCAGCGCCCGGCTCGCCGAGCAGCACATCCGTGATGACCTTCGTCAGGAAGTCGGCCGCCTGATCCGCCTGACAAAGACCCATAAGGTCGAGCCCGACGATCGCCTCGGGGCGATCCTGATCTCGATCGACCTCAGCATATTGGGCGCGGAGCCCGCGCGATACGATGCCTATGCCGCGGCGATCCGCCAGGAATTCGCGCATGTCAGCGAGCGCGACTATCGCGACGGCCGCGCCCGCGTGCTGAGCCAATTCGCCGCGCGGCCGGTGATCTTTCCCGATGCAGGCTTTGCCGCGACCTATGATCGACGGGCCCGCGAAAACCTGGCGCGCGAACTGGTTTCGTTGAGCGGGTGATGGGTATCGCTCATGCACCCACGGGCGTCATCCTGAGGAGGCGCGAAGCGCCGTCTCGAAGGATGGTGTTCAGCGTCGTGCTTGCGGCCATCCTTCGAGGCGCGCGAGAAAGAGCGCGCACCTCACGGGCGAACGCTTCGCGTTCGTCCCGGGGATGACGGCAGCGCCGTTGCTCGATATCCGCGTCGCTTTGTGGTCCCGCGTATCAGGCCGATGCGCGCTACCTGCTCATTTCGTCGACAGGTGGGTGCCGTAGCGGAGGCCGTCGATGAACAGGGCGACCATGCGCTCGGCCCGGCCGGCGCCGTCATTGTAGGCGGACGAGCACAGACTTGCGACCGCGCCCAGAATATCGTCGGCATCGACATCGCTGCGGACCTCGCCGGCGGCCACCGCCGACTCCAGAAGCGGTCGAACGGCGGGTTGGACGCGCTGTTCGAAATAGCCGCGCAGCGGCGCGAAGGCCGGGTTTCCCGAGTGCAGCGCCGGGGCCAGTCCACGTTTGGCGGTGATGAAGGCTGCGTATCGCTGCAGCCATTTCGCCAGAGCTTCGAACGGCGGGTGTTCGGCGGCAAGGATTGGCGCGGCGTCCGCACAGGCGTCGATCTCGTGACGGAACACGGCCGCGATCAGGTCTGAGCGCTCCGGAAAATGCCGGTAGAGCGTGCCGACGCCGACGCCGGCCTTCTCGGCGATTTCCCGCACCGGCGCGTCGACCCCTGACGTCGCGAACACCGCCTTGGCCGATTGCAGCAGCGCGTCGAGGTTCCGCTGGACGTCGATCCGCACGCGCCGATCCGAGCCGTGCCGGGGACCCGCTTCATCACCTTGGTCGATCGGTTTGCTGCTCACAACATTTTCACTTGAAAAACGGAACATCGTTCCGTATTTTAGATACGGAACATCGTTCCACTTCGGCCAAGCTAACGCAGTCAGGCGGCGCTGACAACAAATCGACCGACAAGAGGAACCCACCATGCAGGACAAACCCGTTGCCCTGGTCACCGGAGCCAATCAAGGAATTGGCCTTCAGATCGCCAGCGATCTCGTACCACACGGCTTTACGGTGCTGGTCGGGTCGCGCGACCTCGCGCGTGGCGAGGCCGCGGCCAAGACGATCGACGGAGACGCCCGCGCAGTACAACTCGACGTGACGGATCAGGCTTCGATCACCGCCGCGGCGAAGCGCATCCGCGACGAATTTGGCCGCCTCGACGTGCTGGTCCAGAACGCGGCGATCTCGAATGTAAATAGGCTGCCCGGCCAGTCCGTCGAGGCGTACGCCAAGACAACCCGCCCGAGCAACGTATCGCTCGATGAGATGCGCTCGGTGTGGGACACCAACGTGTTCGGCGTCCTCGCCGTCTACCAGGCGATGCTGCCGCTTCTGCGCGAAACGCCGAATGCTCGCATCGTCAACGTATCGAGCGGCGCCGGGTCGCTGACGTTGAACGCGGACCCGGCCTTCGCCTGGCGCTCGATCTTCGGTCCGGTCTATCCGGCGTCCAAGACAGCACTCAACGCATTGACGCTCGCGATGGCGATCGAACTTGAACCGGAAGGTATCAAGGTCAACGCGGTCTCGCCGGGCTTCACCAGGACGAAGCTCAATGGATATGCCGGCACGGATACGATCGAGCAAGGCGCCCGCGAAGCGGTGCGCGTTGCGCTGCTCGGCGCGGATGGTCCGACCGGGACGTTCACGCGCTGGGAAAACGGCACGATCCCGTGGTGATCCAGTCTCACGCGCAAGAAATTCAACGCAGTTAGGGCGGCGCTGACAGCAGATCGATCAACCAAAAAGGAAACCACCATGCAGTACCGCACACTGGGAAAAACCGGCATCAAGGTTACGCCCTATTGCCTCGGCGCGATGATGTTCGGACGGCTCGCCAACGCCGATCACGACGATTGCATCCGCATCATCCACAAGGCCCTGGATTTCGGTATCAACTTCGTCGACACCGCCGACAGATACAGCAGCGGCGAGTCGGAGGAGATCGTCGGCAAGGCGCTGAAAGGCCGGCGCGACACCATCGTGCTGGCTACCAAGGTGCACGGGCCGATGGGCGGGGATCCGAACCAGCAGGGCAATTCGCGGCGCTGGATCACGCAAGCATTGGAGGCCTCGCTCCGCCGCCTGCAGACCGACCATATCGATCTCTACCAGATCCACCGGCCCGCGCCCGACACCGACATCGAGGAGACGCTGTCGGTGCTCACCGATTTGATGCGCGCGGGAAAACTGCGCGCGATCGGCTCATCGACCTTCCCGGCCTCGGAGATCGTCGAAGCGCAGTGGACGGCCGAACGGCGTGGGCTCTCCCGCTTCCGCACCGAACAGCCGCCCTACTCGATCCTGGATCGCGGCATCGAGCGTGAAGTGCTCCCTGCCTGCGAGCGTTACGGAATGGGCGTGATGGTCTGGAGTCCGCTCTCAAAGGGCATGCTCACCGGCCGCTACCGCAAGGGCCAACCGCTGCCCGACAGCCTGCGCGTCAGATATATGCCCAAGCAGATGTCCGACGAGCGCAACCTCGATGCGGTCGAGCAGTTGCTTCCCATCGCGCAAGCGGCCGGGCTGTCGCTGACGCATATGGCGATGGGTTTCGTGATGGCGCATCCCAGCGTGACCTCGGCGATCCTCGGGCCACGCACGATGCCGCAACTGGACGACCTGCTGGCCGGCGCGGAGGTTCGTCTCACTGACGAAATCCTGGACAAGATCGACCAAATCGTCCCGCCCGGAATCGACGTCGCCCCGAATGCGGCCGCTTACATTCCGCCGGCGATCCTCAACGCCGGACTGCGTCGCCGTCCGGCCGCCGAACGCGCGGCGGCGTGAGTGGATGCGAGGTCGTTCTAGTTTCCCTTCTCCCACCCAACTCGGGTTTACCCGAGTTGGGCACATTAAATTGTCGAAGTCGGATAAATCCGACTTCGATGTGGGAGAAGGTGGCGCGGACGCAGTCCGTGCCGGATGAGGGGTAGCAACATAACGAGAGTCAGAGACCCCTCACCCGTCTCGCATCTAAAGATGCGAGCCACCCTCTCCCACAAGGGGAGAGGGAAGATCGCATCAGCGTCGTCACTACTCGCTGTAGCGGTCAGCACGTTTGATCGCGACATGGTGCTCCATATGATGCCGAACCGCTTTGGCGCTGCCGGCCGGCATCATCGCCATCGCATCGGGCGCCGGTGACGGCGAGTTTGCGTGCAGCAGGTCACCATTCGGATGGAAAAAAGCGTAATTGCCGGGCTCCTGGATTGCCTCCTGGGCAAACACTTGACCTGCCATGGTGGCCGACAAAATCAGGGCCGCGCTCAATAATTTGAATCGGGTCATCGATCGTCTCCTTGCCGACGGCCGCCGGAATATGCGGTCGTATGACAACAAGATCGTTATCTGGGCCCGACATTCCCGGCGTGCAGCGCCGTGACGATCACGCTTCGGCGATCCGCGCGTGAGGTGGGCTTCAGAGGTTGATTCAAAAGCAGCAAATAAAATCGGATATTTCGAAGAACTCGTCATGCCCGGGCAGAAGCGCGAAGCGCGTCTTCGCGCTAGATGTCCCGGGTATCCACGTCTTGCTGCACCCAAGTCAAAAGACGTGGATGGCCGGGACATAGGCGAGCGGAAGCGACGCCGTCCTACGGACGGCTATGCCCGGCCATGACGAACTCCTCTGCGTCAAACGCTCTAAAACAGCGGCGGAATCTGCGCGACCTTGACCGGTCCGAGATACGCCGCGCCGGCGACAAAGCGCAGCGGGAACGCACGGGCCTTCTTGCCTTCCAGTTCGGCTTCCTTGCCGAGCGCGTTGAGGCCCGCGACGACGCCGACATTGACGTTCTGCTTGACCGCCTTGCCGAGACCGGGGATGGCGCGATCGAGCGCGCCGAACAGATTGCTGACGTCCTGCGCCTTGACGCCCGGCGCCACCTTATCGAGCGTCGCCTGCGGCACGCCCTCATCGAGCATCTTCTCGAGGCCAAGCGCGGGGATCACCTTCTCGAGGCCCACCACCGTCATCTCCAACTCGCCGTCGAGCAGGCCCTGCGGGTCGAGGCTGAGCTTGCCGGCTGCGACCGCGACCAGGTCGCCCTGCTGGATCCGCGACTGCACGATCTCGACATTGCCGCCGGCCGCCTGGATTTCGCGAAGCCGTTGCGGCCACGGCTTTGGCGAGAAATCCTTCAAGCCGCTGAGCGTGACCCGCACATCGGCGTCGAACGGCTGCGCCAGCAGCGGATGCACTTCCTGGATGCTGCCGCCTGATATCGACAACGCGGTCTCGATCACCGGGTGATCCGACGGCGAACCGTCGAGCAGCCTTCCATGCAACTCGATGTGCTTGGCGCGCGCCAATGGCTTCTGCGTCGAACTGGAGACCCGGTCGATCGCGGGATCGTCGAACACCAGCGCGACCCGCTGCGGCACACCCGGGAGCCCGACGATGCTGCTGCGGGCCGAACTCCACTTCGCGATCATCGAGGACGTATTGCCGGGGGTGACGATCGTCGCCGGCGCGGTGAACTCCGCGATCAGCAATTTCGGATCGTAGACCTGCGCCACCACCAGGATTTGGGCCAGCTTGGCGATGATCGGCGGCTGCGCCGGATTCTGGCCCGCGGTCTGCGCCGTCAGCGACACGTTGACGCCATCGCAGCGCACTTCGAGCCGGAACGGATAGCCCCCGACCGAGCGCCGGGCACAATCATAGACCCGGCCGGACCGCGCCTCGCGCGCCCGCCAGGCATCGGCCGTCTCATCGACCTTGGAAGCGGAATAGAACCAGAACGCGCTCCAGGCCGCGGCAGCGACCAGGAGCAGGACGGGCATGATGAAAAGGCGCCACAGCGGGCGCCGGCGCGGCGCGAGGTTGAGATCGGACATGGAGCGTCCTTTGACGAGCAATTTTGTCAATTAAGCGATGCGGACACGCGCCGCAATCAAGTTAACCCGCGTTCGGAGCCAACTTATGGGTGAATTTCCGGATTAACCTGTTTTGATCGGAGGCCGGTTTCTGCTAGGCGTCGCCGCAAATGGCAACCAAAATCGTATCCGAAACGGAATTGTCCAACACCGACCCCGATTCCGGCCGCAAGGCAGACCTCTGGGTGTTCGGCTACGGCTCGCTGATGTGGCGACCGGGATTCGAGTTCATCGAGCAGGTGCCGGCGCGGCTGATCGGCGAGCACCGCGCGCTCTGCGTCTATTCGTTCGACCATCGTGGAACCCCGGAAAAGCCCGGCCTGGTGCTCGGCCTCGACCGCGGCGGCGCCTGCCGCGGCATCGCGTTCCGCGTCGCGGCCAGCCTGCGCGACGCCACCGTCGAGTACTTGCGCGCCCGCGAGCAGACCACCAACGTCTACCGCGAAGTGACCCGTTCGGTCTGGCTCGACAACGCCGCGCGAGAACGGGTAGCCGCGCTGACCTACGTGGCCGATCGCGGCCATGTGCAATATGCCGGACGGCTATCGCTCGCCGAGCAGCTGCGTTACGTGCAGCATGGCTACGGCCGTTCCGGCAACAATCGCGATTATGTGCTGGAAACCGTCAAGGCGATCGAAGCGCAAGGTTTTCGCGACGAGCAATTGCACCGGTTGGCGCTGATGCTGCACGACGACACCCCGCGGCACCGGTGATTTAAGATGCAACGGTCGCCCCTGCGGACCGCAGGGACACGCCGGAACCGTCATCCTGAGGTGCGAGCGCAGCGAGCCTCGAAGGATGACCGCAAGCACAGCGATGAACAGCATCCTTCGAGGCTCGCAAGGGCTCGCACCTCAGGATGACGTTGAGATAGCTTCGCAGAATCGATCCGCTACCCTTTCGCCGGCGCAGACGGCACCCGGCCAAATAATTGCGCCTGCTCCTGCTGCGCGGTCTCGACCAGACGGTTGGTGGCGTCCTCGATCACGGCCGAGACGCGGGCGATGAATTCGCGGCGCGCCAGGCCGGGCGGCAACGGATCGAGGAACTCAACTACCAGCGTGCCGGGATAGCGCATGAAGGTGCGGCGCGGCCAGAACAGACCCGAATTGAGCGCGACCGGAACGCAGGCTACGCCGCAATCGACGTAGATCTGCGCGATCCCGCTTTTGTAGTCGGGCGGCGCGCCGACCGGACGCCGGGTGCCCTCGGGAAAGATGATGAGCTGGCGTCCGCGCCGAACCGCCTCACCGGCGCGCCGCGTCATCGTCAACAGCGCACGGCCGCCGGCGCTGCGATCGATCCCGATCATGTTCGCCTTCTTCAGATACCAGCCGAAGAACGGAATCCACATCAGATCGCGCTTGAGGATAAACAGCGGTTGCTTGAAGAATTGCAGCAGCGCGAAGGTTTCCCACATCGACTGGTGCTTCGAGGCGACGATCAGCGGCCCTTGCGGGATTTTTTCCAGCCCGCGATATTCCACCCTGGTGTTGCAGATCACCCGCATCAGCCAGATGCTGCTGCGCGCCCAATATCTGGCGATGTTCAGGATGGCCCAACGCGGCATCAGGAAGGTCGGGATCGCGAGCAGGATCCAGAACACCAGCAGCGCATAGAACAGCACGTTGTAGGCCAGCGAACGCAAGAATATCGAAACCATCGAAATCCGATCAGTTGGCTTGAGCGGTTGCGCCCCGGCGCGGCGCCAGCGAACCGGTCGGCAGATCGGCACCCTCGGACACCAGATCGAGACCGGCATCGGCCAGCCGCACCCGCATCTCCACGGCGACGTATTTGACGTATTCCGATAGCAACAGCCGCAAGGTCGCGCCACTGGTCCACCACGGTTCGTCGCGCCATTTATCGCCGACCACGGCGAACGGGATCAGCGCGATATCGGGCATCGCGTGCGACATTTCGACGATGGCGCGCGGCATATGGTAATTCGAGGTCACCACGATCAGCGATTTGAAGCCGCGCTCATGGGCCCAGCGCCGGGTCTCGGCCGCGTTGCTGCGGGTGTTGACCGCCGAGCGGTCGAGATCGACGCAACAGCCGAGCAGCGCCTGGTTGTTGTCCGGCAGCGAACGGGAGATGTCGCTGACATCGTTGGTTGGATGCACGCCGGAGATCAACAGCCGCTTGCCGAAGCCTGCGGCCAGCAATTCCATCGCGTCGGAAACCCGCGACGAGCCGCCGGTGAGCACCACGATGCCGTCGGCGGTTTGCGCCGGCCGGCTCTCGGCCCCGCGCAATTGCGACAGAAATCCGACGAATCCAACCGCGGCGCCGACGAACGCCGCAGCCAGCATGGCCACCAAGGTGCCGCGCAGCCAGGAAGGCGCGGCTTTGGTCGCCTTGCCAGTTGGCTCGGCATTCGGCTCGGCCGGGATATGGTCGGACTGTGAACTCATGTGAGGTCTGGTCGTCTTCCTTTGCTTCAACAAGCGCCTAAGGCGTTACACTAGAACGTTTTCAGGCGAAATGGAGTCCGCTTGATGCGGTATCGTCGCGCAGACCCGCTTCAGTCCAGCCCGCTTCAGTCGATGTCGTCGAGCGTGGCAAACAGCGTTCGGCGCGAGGCCCAGGCGGTGATCGCCGCGATCAACACCGCCTGCGCCGCCAGCGCCAGATACCCCGAAGGCCGCAGCGAAAACGTGCCCAGCAAGGCTGCGAACTGATCGCCGACCGGCGTGCCGGAGAACCAGCCGGCGATCGATTCGGAAAAGCCGAAGCCGAGCATGGCGACGCCGCCGCCGATCAGGCCGCCCTCGAGGCCAAGCCGCAGGAAATGCCGCTGAAACCGGTTGGCGATATAGCGGTCGCCGGCGCCGACGAAATGCAGCACCTCGACGATCGGCCGATTGGCGGCCATCGCGCCGCGGGTCGCGAACGATACCGAAATGATGGTGGCGACGATCACCAGCGCCAGGATGCCGAGGCCGGCAAATACCGTGGCGCCGGTCATGGTCCGCATCCGCTCGATCCAGGCGCGGTGATCGTCGACGCTGGTGGAGGGCGCAACCTGCGTCACCCGGCTGCGCAAGCCGGCGAGATCGAGCGTGGTGCCGGGCTGAACCCGCGCGACGATGACCCGCGGGATCGGCAGATCGTCGAACGACAGCCCGCTGCCGAGCCACGGCTCCAGCAATTTCGACGATTGCTCCTTGGTGAACGGCCTGACCTCGACGATGCCGGGCTGGCTGCGCATCGCCTCGACCACCGCGGCGCTGTCGCGATCGAGATCGCGGCCGGGCGCCGGGCGCACCTGGAGGGTGATTTCGCTCGAGACATCGGACTGCCACTCCGCCGCCGACGCGCTCACCAGCAGCACCGCGCCGGTGGTGATCGAGGCGAGGAAGGTCATGATCGCGACCACGGCGACCAGCGCCCGGCCGGCGATCGAGGCGCGCGGCACGATCGGCGACAGGTTGCGCGCCTTGGCCGGCACCTGCGGGCGATCCTGCCCCAGGTCCATCAGCGGGCCGTGTTCGTCTCCGGTTCTACTCATAGATATGCAGCCGTCCCTGATGCAGCACCAGCCGCCGCGCTTCATACTGGTCCATCAGGTTGATGTCGTGGGTCGCGATCACCACCGCGGTGCCGGACTTGTTCAGTTCGATGAACAGCCGCAACAGCCGCCGCCCCAGGGTCGGATCGACGTTGCCGGTCGGCTCATCCGCCAGCAACAGATGCGGCCGCGAGATCACCGCGCGCGCGATCGCCGCGCGCTGCTTCTCGCCGCCGGACAGGATCGGCGGCAGCGCATCCATCCGCTCGCCGAGCCCGACCCATTTCAGGAGGTCGATGACTTCGCGCCGATAGGTCGATTCCTCGCGGCCCATCACCCGGAACGGCAGCGCCACGTTTTCATAGGTCGTCATGTGATCGAGCAGGCGAAAGTCCTGCAACACAATGCCGATCCGCTTCCGCAAATCGGAAACCTCTTCCTTGCCGAGCAGCGAGACGTCGTGACCGAACAAATTGACCAGGCCGCGGGTCGGCCGCAGCGACAGGAACAACAGCCGCAGCAGCGAGGTCTTGCCGGCGCCGGAGGGCCCGGTGAGGAACTGAAAGGAGTGCGCGGGAATCACGAAACTGAGGTCGCGCAAAATCTCCGGGCCGAGCCCGTAGCGCAAACCGACATTTTCGAACCGAACCAAGCTCAGCTCCGTTCGATAGGGCCCCGGGGAAAGACCGGGAGCCAGAGACCAGCACTCCGTTGCGGTGGTGAACCGAACAATACGGTTGTGCTTCGGTTATGGTTTCCGATTCGTTAACGGTCGCCTTGTAGCATCCGCGCAACGCCCTTGTGGAGAGTGGCTCCATGCATATCGTTTGCCCGCATTGTACGACGTCCTATGCCATTGATCTGGCAACTTTGGGCGCGTCCGGCCGTACCGTCCGCTGTTCCCGCTGCAAGGAGGTCTGGCTGGCGCGGCCGGAGGAGGCGATTGCCATGGCCGCTCCGGTGGCCGCCACCGCCGGCGATGGCGATGACGTGGCCGCCGAATGGGAGCGGATGGCGGACGAGGACGAAGATCCGCTAGGAGCCCGCACCGACCAGGGCATCCCGGTGGTCGACAGCCCCTCGATATCGGCCGATTGGCCCGCCGGCGGGCCATCCGAGACGGATTGGTCGCAGCACGAGATGGAGGAACCCGACGCCGGGCGGCCAAGCCTGCTGTCGCGGCTACGCCATCTTTTCAAGCCGCGAGCCCGGCTCCGCGCCCGCGGCCGATCGTGGTTCAGCGTGCCGTTCGCCGGCCTTCCGACCGCTTGCGCCGCGATGGGCGCGCTGGTGCTGGCGCTGGTGATCTGGCGCGGCGACATGGTGCGCCTGCTGCCGCAGACCGCTTCGTTCTACCGCATGGTCGGGCTCGATGTGAATTTGCGCGGGCTGATGTTCAAGGACGTCAAGATCAGCAGTGAAACCGTGGACGGCAAGCCGGTGCTGGTGATCGAGGGCGTGATCACCGCCGAGACCCGCAAGGCCGTCGAGCTGCCGCGGCTGCGCTTCAGCGTCCGCGACGCGCAGGGCGCCGAAATCTACGCCTGGAACGCGGTGCTGGAGCAGCCGATCCTGAAGCCGGGCGAAACCGCCTGGTTCAAGTCGCGGCTGGCCTCGCCGCCGCCGGAAGGGCGCAATATCGATGTACGCTTCTTCAACAAGAGGGACATCGCCGGCGGCAGCGCATAAAGCCGAGCCCGCTTGTCCCGACGTTTTTATGATACGGTGCCTTGATGCCGCGCGTGCTGATCGCCGACGATGAAGAATCGATGCGGACTCTGGTGGCGCGCGCCATCGCGATGGACGGCCACACCATCGTGACCGCGGAGGATGGCGCCGAAGCGCTGGAAATCCTGACCAGCGATGCCGGCGCGTTCGATCTGCTGCTGACCGATATCCAGATGCCGGTGATGGACGGCATCGCGCTGGCCTTGACGGCGGCGCGCGATTTCCCCGACCTGACGATCCTGCTGATGACCGGCTTTGCCGACCAGCGCGAACGCGCCTCCGGCCTCAACGCCCTCGTGCATGACGTGGTGACCAAGCCGTTTTCAGTGGCGGATATCCGCACCGCGGTGGCCGACGCGCTGGCGTCGCGGAAGCGGGACTAGGCGGGGGCAGAGGCCGCATTACGCGCCGTAAGGATCGCTGAACCTTTCAACTCGTCATGGCCGGGCTTGTCCCGGCCATCCACGTCTTTGCCCCGAAAAGAAAGCAAGACGTGGATCACCGGGACAAGCCCGGTGATGACGGTTTGTGTATCCGGGCCAAGCGCCCTCAATAATCCTTCAGCAGCCGCTCGAGATAGTCGAGTTCGAGCTGCGGCCGCGCCGTGTCGCCGAGACGGCGGCGGAGTTCTTCGAGGATGCGGCGGGCGCGCTGCACGTCGATCTCGCCGGGAATCTTCACGGTCATGTCGTCGCCGAATTCGCGCCCGTGCAGCGGGCGGCCGAGCGGATCGGTGGAATTGCCGCTGCTCTGCTGGCGTCCGGCGCGATTGCCCGGGCCGTCGCCCTGCCCGTCGCCATCGCCCTGCTGCATCGCCTGCGCCAGGCTCTGGGCGCCCTTGCGCATCGCGTCCAGCGCCTTGCCTTGCGAATCCACGGCGCCATCGGCATTGCCGTCACCGAGCTTGCCGTCGGCATCGCCCATGGCGTTGTCGGCATCGCCGAGCGTATCTGCGCTGTCGCCATTGTCGGCCTGCTGATCGCCGTCGTCGTCGCCTTGTTGTCCCTGCTGACCCTGCCCGCCTTGTTGACCCTTCTGGCCTTTCTCGCCCTTCTGACCCGGCTGACCCATGCCGCGCTTGGCCAGTTCCTGCTGCAATTTCTTGAGCCGGTCGCGCAGGCCCTGCTGATCCTGTTGCAGATCGCCCATGCTCTGGTCGCCCGGCTTGCCGCGCGAGCGATCGCGCCGCGAATCCTGGCCCTGCTTGAACGTCTTGTCGCGCAATTGCTGCTGCTTACGGATCACGTCGCCGAGCTCGTTGAGCGCCTGCTCCATGTCGTTGTCGCCGGACTGGCCGGGCTGCGCCAGTTGCAGATTCTCGAGCATCTGCTGCAACTGCTCCAGCAATTGCTTGGCGGCATCCTTGTCGCCGGAGCGCGACAGCCGCTCCATGCGCTCGATCATGCTGTTGAGGTCCTGCTGGCGCATCACTTTGGTATTGGGATCGAGCGGCCGCGCCAGGGCTTGCGGATTGTTGCGCATCTGGTCGGCCAGCTGGCGCATGTAATTATCCAGCGTCGCGCGCAGATCCTGCGTGAGTTTCTTGATCTCCTCGTCGCTGGCGCCGCGATCCAGCGCCTGCTTGAGCGCGTCCTGCGCGGCACGCAAAGCCTTGTCGACATCGGTGATGTTGCCATCCTCGATGGTGACGGCGAGCGCCCACAGGCTGGCGACCACCTCGCGCAGCGCATCGTCGGTACGGGCGGCCTCGAGCTGCCGCGCCACGTCATGGAGGCCGAGATACTGGCCGGCCTCGGGGGTGAAGATGTCCGGCTCGATCATCAGCGCATCGAGCGCGGCGTAGACTTGGTCGTTTTGATTGGCATCGAGCGCCAGGATGCGGCGCTGCTCGATCAGCGCCCGCGCCAAGGGTTTGGTGAACAAACGCTCCGGCAAACGCATGTCGAAGGGGTCGCTGTGGCCCTCATTGCCGGCCTCGTCCTTTGCCGTCAGGGTCAGCGTCACCTCGGCCCCGGCATAGGGATCCTCGCTGAGGTCTTTCACGGTCTGACCGACGCCGTTGCGGGTCCGGGCGTTCGGCAGCACCAGCGAAAACTTCGGGGTATCGTACAGCGGTCGCGGCTCGCCGGCGCCCTGCGGCCGCTCGCCGGCGCGCGCGACGATATGCGCCTGCGCTTCGGTGACGCCGTAGTCGTCCTCGATCTTGTAGGACAATTGCAGCGAACCGCGGGCCTGACGCTCGGGATCCTTGGCCAGCGCGATCGTCGGCGCGCGGTCGGGGACCGCGCTGAACTTCCATTGCGGCTGGCCGGAGGGCGCGCGGACATGCGCGGTGCCGTCACCTGCAATCGTGAAATGTTTTTCGTTGGTGCCCTGCGGCGCCTGTTCGGTCGGCACGGCTTCGGTCAGATTGCCGGACACCGCGACATCGAGCGCGCCGCCGCTGGAGCGCACGATCAGCGTCGAACCCGCCGGAACCGGCAACGGTCCGGCCGCAACGCTGCTTGTTGCGCCGGCTTCCTTGTTCGCCGCCGACAGGATGACCGGAGGCTTGCCGGTGTAGATCGGCGGCGTCACCCAGGCATCGACCCTGACATTGGCCGGCGACAATACGCCGTTCCAGTCGAACGCGGCTTCGGTGCGCATCATGCGCTCGTCGCCCGCCGCGATATAGGTCGCCACCATCAGCACCGCGACCAGCGCGCGCAGCGCCCAGGGATCGTGGATCGGAAGCCGCGGTGAAGGCAGGCCGGCGCGGATGCGCTTGATCGAGGCCAGCGTGCGCTCACGCTGCGCCTGCCACAGCGCGCGCGCCACCGGGTCCTGCGACACCAGCGTATCGGTCAAGGTGGTCGCCGGGCGATGGCGCAGCCCGGTGCCGCGGTCGAGCCGGCTCAGCGCCTGTTCACGGCTCGGCCAGCGAAACCGCGAAAGCGGAAACAGCGCAGCCAGCGCCAGCAGCACGAACAGGCCGAGCCCGACGGCGCGGGCGATGAACGGCAGCACCAGCCACAGGCCAGCCCACGACACCACCAGAAACAGCCCGACGACCGTCAGAAGCCGCGCCAGATGCGGCCAGCTCTGCTCCCACGCGATGGCGTATTGCGCCCGTTGCACGGCCTGCGCCAACCGCAGCCGCGACGCGGCATCGGGGTCGCGCGCGGGTTCCGGCAGATCGGGGGGTGCACCGCTCAATCAAATCTCCTTGCAAGCGCCCACGCAAATCTTGCTCAGACCCTGCCCATGCAAATCTCGCGCCCGAACAACACCCTAGCACGGCGGCGGCAATGAGGCACCCGGTCAGTTACGGTATCCCACACCCCAATGCACGCATGACACGAAGGCGTGACTGCGGGCCCGCGACCTCGTAACGTCGCTCAATCCGGGAAAGCAATCGGCGAACGTCTAAGAGCCATCGGAAACGTCTAAACCGTCATTGCGAGCGCAGCGACGCAATCCAGAGCGACAAAGAAAGTCTGGATTGCTTCGCGGAGTTTATCATCGGGCGGGCGTTCGCCCGACCCGGTGGCTCGCAATGACGAACGTCAAAGGAAAATAAAAAATGGATATCGGATTCATCGGCCTCGGGAAGATGGGCTTCCCAATGGCGCGTCGGCTGGTCGAGGCGGGGCATCAGCTCGTCGTGTTCGACACCCGCAAGGAAGTGGTCGACCAATTGATCGCGCTTGGCGCACAGGCGGCTTCGTCGCCAAAGGATATCGCCGACCGCGTCGAAACCGTGATGGCAAGCCTGCCGTCGCTGCAAGCCTCGCTCGAGGTTGCGACCGGCAGCGGCGGCGTGATCGAGGGCAAGCGCGTCAAGCGCTTCGTCGATCTGTCCACGGTCGGTTCGCAGATGGCGGTCAAAATTCACGGCCTGCTGGCCAGCAAACACATCGTCCAGATCGACAGTCCGGTCAGCGGCGGCGTCGGCGGCGCCGAAAAGGGCACGTTGGCGGTCATGGTATCGGCGCCGCGCGCCGATTTCGAAATCGTCAAGCCGGCGCTGGACGTGATCGGCAAGGTGTTCTTCATCGGCGAAAAGCCCGGCTCCGGGCAGACCATGAAGCTCGCCAACAATTTCCTGTCGGCCACCGCGATGGTCGCGACCTCGGAAGCGGTGGTGATGGGCGTCAAGTCCGGGCTCGATCCCGCCGTCATGATCGACGTGATCAACGCCGGTTCCGGCATGAACACCGCGAGCCGCGACAAGTTTCCCCGCGCCGTGCTGCCGCGCAGTTTCGATTTCGGTTTCGCGACCGGCCTGATGGTCAAGGACGTCCGGCTCGCGCTCGACGAGATGAAATCGCTGGGGTTGTCGATGGAAGTCGCCGAGGCGGTCGGCCGGCTCTGGGAAGTCGTGATCCGCGAGATGGGTCCGGAGTCGGATTTTACCTCGGCAATCAAGCCGATCGAGAAGGCCGCCGGCGTGGTGGTCGGCGGCGCCAAGGGCGGCAGTCACGCCGCGAAATAGCGTTTCGCGTGGCCGAGTCATCATGCATGGCTTCGTTGCAACATCCGCGGCGCGAGAGCGCGGCGGCGTGCTTGCGGCAGCAGGATGGGCCCCATAGGATGACACGGCAGCCGGGGATCTGTGATGCCGCTTCGTCTTCCACCACTCGCAGCGCTTCGCTTCTTCGAAGCAGCCGGCAGGCTTCAGAGTTTCAAACTTGCCGCTGCCGAACTGAACGTGACGCCGAGCGCGGTAAGCCACGGCATCGTCGGATTGGAGCAGTCCGTCGGTATCGAGCTTTTCATCCGCGAGCCGCGCAAACTTTCACTGACCCCGGCGGGTGAAGATTATCTGCGCTATATTTCCGACGCGCTCGCGCTGATCGCGATCGGCACGCAACGCCTGCCAAACAACCGGAAAAACCGCACCATCGCCTTGAGCTGCGCCCCGACGCTGGCTTCGCGCTGGCTGTTGCCGCGGTTGCACAATTTCAGCGATCGCTGGCCGAATGTCAGCGTCACCGTGGATACGTCACGACGGCAAGTCGCCTTTCCGGTCGACGGCTTCGATTTTGCCATTCGCATGAGCCGCGCCCCGCAGGCTGACGCGGGCTGGACCAAATTGTTCGGCGAAGAGCTGGTCCCTGTTTGCAGTCCCGCTTACAGGGATATCCTGCTCGATGCAGAAGGAAATATCGACCTCACCCGGGCGACGCTGATCCACGTCATGCCGGCCAGCGAAGACTGGAAGAGTTGGCTGAATGGAAAGGGCATCGACGCCATAGATCCTGCGGGGGGACTGCGGTTCGACACGATACAACTCGCCTTCGAAGCGGCGGCCATGGGCCTGGGCGTAGCGCTCGGGCGGCGCCCGCTGGTCGACAGCGATCTCGCCAGCGAGGCGCTGGTCGAGATCGATCCGGACATGGTCACGGCCGAGACCGCCTACTGGCTCGTGAGCTCCGAAGGCGCTGACCATCGGCCTGATCTCGTCGGCTTCAAGCGCTGGCTGTTGCGCGAGGCCGACGCCTTCAAAGCGACCACGCTGGAAAACGCTAGAGCCCTTTTCCGATAGAATCGGAACGGGGCTCTAGTCTTTTGTTTTGACGCGTTTTCTACCGCAGATAAGTCTACGTAATCTGCGCAGATTGCTATGCGAACCGGTTTCCACGGAGCCTGTCATCGGGCGCGCATTCGCGCGACCCGTTGGCTCGAAAACGCTTTAATGGGATGACACCACGAAGCCCGGACCGTTCTCGGGACGGCTGCCGAATTTCAGCCATTGCAGCGGAAGCTGCCATAGTTTTGGTTCGAACCGGCTGTGGAAGAAGTCGAAATGGCCGATCGCAGGCTCGCCGATCGATTGCGGTGAAATCCTGACATGCGTTCGTAGGCTGTGGCTGAAATAGGCGAGCAGCCGCTCCACCGCGGCGACGGTGCCGAACTCGTCGTCGGTGAGACTGACCGCCAAGGTCGGCGCCGTGACAGTTGCGAACGGCCGCACCAGATCGCGCTTGTCAGCGTAGCGCATGGCAGCGCGGCCCCGCCAGGTCTCCTCGCAACGTTCCCGGCTGAGAACCCAGTCCCGCACGACGCCTTTCGGGGTATCTTCGAGCCATCCGAACTTCTCGCCGGGGAAATAGCCGAACAGCATCGTCACCAGCGGCATGACGACATGCCACTTTGCGAACATCCGCCATCTGGCGTTCGCGGCGTAGTCCCGCCAATAGGCGTATTGCGCGCCCACCGTGAAGACGCGGCGAACCAAATGATTCGACTCGGCGAGACCTAGAATAAACCCGCCGACGCTGTGGGCGACCACCTGAATGGGCTGCCCCGAAAACTCCCGATCGGCGTATCGCAGCACGGCCTCGAAATCGAGCCGTCCCCAATCGATCCACGAGGCATCGAAGCCGCGCAGGCTTTCCGGGCGCGACTCGCCGATGCCGCGATAATCATACGCGATGACGTCGAACCCGTGGTTGAAGAGGAAACCGGCGAAGCGGAAATAATAACGGCAACGAACCGACGTGGCCGGATTGATGATCACCACCGGCCGCGCGGCAGCGCCTTCCGGATGACGCCAGAAAAATCCCCTGATGGCATAGCCGTCCGCCGCGCGCGTCTCGAACGGGCGCTGTACGATCGCGATTGGAGCTTGCCCCGGCGGTTGACCGTGAGGAAGCAGCGTCAGCATGGGGCGGACTCCGGATTTGTCCGGTGCATCGGCTAAATCCACATGCACCCGGCGTTGCTGGACCGACCTTTCTTTAGAAGCCGACGGGCTGCACGTTCAAACGAGGTCTTAGCGATCACAGGTGAGGAAACTTCATCCGTCGTCAAAACCTTCTCCTTTGCCGCCTCAATGGCTTGCTGCCACTGTCGTGGTGATACCACCATCCCTTGCAACTCCCCTCCGGAGAATGAGATTCATGGCTGCCTACATCGTTGCCCAGTTCGACGTGAAGGATTGGGACAAATTCCGTGAATACGGCAAACGCACCGCGCGAACGATCGCCAGCTTCGGCGGGCGTTTCATCGCGCGCGGCGGCGAGATCGTGACGCTGGAAGGCCCGCAGGACACAATGCGGATCGTGCTGATCGAATTTCCGTCGATCGCGAAGGCGACGGCATTTTATCAATCGCCCGATTACACCACGACCAGAAAATGGCGCGAGGATTGCGCGGTCGCCAAATTCGTCGCGATCGACGGCTTGTCGCCGGACGCCTGGTCGGCGGCCGTCGCCGAAAGCGAGGCTCTCGCTTAGTTTTCATATCAGTCCTCAACCAAACGGAGGTCTCCTTTGACATCAGGAGATGACAGCATTCAACTCGACCAATTGACCACCGCGCACCTGGCGGATGCATGCTTGCGCGTCCAGGTGCCGCTGCGATGTGCCCCGCATGTGATGCGCCCCGCCGTGGCCGGCATGAGAGCCAGCGGCAGGGTACGCCCGGTACGCCACGTTGGCAGCGTCGACGTATTTCTCGAAGCACTGGAGCAAGCGGACGCCGGCGACGTTCTTGTCGTCGACAATGACGGCCGGCTCGACGAGTCCTGCGTCGGCGATCTGGTGGCGCGGGAAGTCAAAGGCGCCGGGCTTGCGGGCATGGTGATTTGGGGATTGCATCGCGATAATCCCGAGGTGGCGGAAATCGGCCTCCCGCTGTTCAGTCTCGGCTTGATCCCGGCGGGCCCGCAGCGGCTGGATCCGAGACCCCCCGACACGTTCGAAGCCGCCAATGTCGGTCCGCATCGGGTCACATCCAGCGACATCGTCTTGGCCGATGAAGATGGCGTGCTGTTTCTGCCCAGCGAACACCTTGCGCTGATCGTCGCGACCGCGGCCGGCATCCGGGACACCGAGCGGCGGCAAGCCCTCGCGATGGCAGGCGGGCAGAGCTTGCGCGAGCAATTGCAGTTTGCGGAATATTTGTCGCGGCGGCGTCGCGATCCGCAGCATGGCTTTCGTCAGCACCTCAGGGAGATCGGCGGCGCTATCGAGGAATGAATAGACGGTCTGTGATGGTCATGCGTCGCGTGGCAGGCCTGCCGCGCGTCACAGCCACGGCGCAGGCTTGTCCATCGCGATCAGGTCTTCGACCTCGATGCGAGGCCGCACCACCGCGTATTGATCGTCCTTGACCAGCACTTCCGGGATCAGCGCGCGGGTGTTGTAGGTGCCGGCCTGCACCGCGCCATAGGCGCCGGCGGTCATGATCGCCAGGAGATCGCCGGCCGCAGGCACCGGCATGTTGCGGTCGAGCGCGAGATAGTCGCCGGTCTCGCAGACCGGCCCGACCACGTCGGCGGTGATCATGCGCGCGCCGGGGCTTGCCTCGCGTACCGGCAGGATGTCGTGATGCGCCTCGTACAGGGTCGGCCGGATCAGATCGTTCATCGCGGCATCGATGATGACGAAGTTTTTGGCGTCGCCCGGCTTCACATAGATCACACGGGTGACCAGGATGCCGGCATTGCCGACGATCATGCGGCCCGGCTCGAACATCAGCGTGCAGCCGAGATTATGCGTGACCCGCTTGACCATCGCGGCATAGGCGTCCGGCGCCGGAGGCGCTGCGCGGTCCATGTAATAGGGAATGCCGAGGCCGCCGCCGAAATCGATGTGCGAGATGGTGTGGCCGTCGGTGCGCAGCGTCTGGACGAATTCGGCCAGAATCCGGAACGCGGTTTCCATCTTGGAGAGGTCCGTGATCTGGCTGCCGATATGCATGTCGGTGCCGGTCACTTCGATCCCCGGCAGTTTGGCCGCGCGGGCATAAACCGCGCGAGCGCGGGCCAACGGAATGCCGAACTTGTTTTCCGATTTGCCGGTCGCGATCTTGGCATGGGTGCCGGCATCGACATCCGGGTTGACCCGGACCGAGATGCGCGCGGTCTTGCCGCTTTCAACGGCGAGCCGCGACAGCAATTCGAGTTCGGGCTCGGACTCGACATTGATGCACAGAATATCCGCCGCCAGCGCCGCGCGCAGCTCGGCTTCGGTCTTGCCGACGCCGGAGAACAAAATCTTTTGCGGCGGAATGCCGGCGGCCAGCGCGCGCTTCAATTCGCCGCCCGACACCACATCGGCGCCGGCGCCGAGCTTGGCCAGCGTGCGCAGCACCGACTGGTTGGAATTGGCCTTCATGGCGTAGCACACCACGGCCTTTTCGCCGGCGAAGGCTTCGGCAAAAACCCGGTAATGGCGCTCCAGCGTCGCGGTCGAATAGCAATAAAACGGCGTGCCGACCGCATCCGCCAATTCGATCAGATTCACCGCCTCGGCGTGCAGCACGCCGTTGCGATAGTCGAAATGGTTCATGATTAGCTCAGTTGCTATTCAGCAGCGGGTCGAGAACGAACGATCTCTTGGGGCCCTTGCCGGCGGTCGGCGCGGTGTCGGCACCGTAGGTCGAATTGAACAGGCTCGGCGTCGCTGCGCGCTGCGCATCGGTATCGGTCGGCTCGGCGGCGGACGACTGCGCCACGGGCGATTGCGATCCAGAGGACTGTGACTGCGATCCGGTCGGTGGCAAATCGAGCGGGCCTTTACGGCCGCACCCGGTCAACGCCAGCACCGAAGCGGCGAGCAGGACGACGGTCCATCTCGGCGAGAAAGGATTAGAATGACGATTCACGGCGATATCCCCAAAGCGGCGGCACCATACAAAGATTGCCCCGCTCTGGCGAGACCCGGGCGGTGACGAAATTACGGCGCAAAACCTGGTTCAGCCCAATTTTCGCTCTTTTTCCAGTCGCTTGAGCCACGCCTTGGCTTGCGCCAGCACGTTCTTCGGCGCGGTGCCGCCAAAACTCGTGCGGCTTTTGACCGAGGACTCGACCGATAGCACCGCCAGGGCATCCCTGGTGATGCGCGGCTCGACCGCCTGCATCGCCTGCAAGGATAGTTCGTGCAGCGCGATCCCGGCCTTGGACGCCTCCGCGACAATGCGCCCGGTGACGTGATGGGCGTCGCGGAACGGCATTTTCAGGGTCCGCACCAGCCAATCGGCGAGATCGGTAGCCGTAGCGTAGCCCTCGCCGGCGGCGAGCTTCATCCGCGCCTGATCCGGCACCAGGTCGAGCACCATTCCGGTCATCGCCCGGATCGCCAGCGACAGCGCGGAAAACGCTTCCATCGCGCCCTGCTTGTCCTCCTGCATGTCCTTTTGATAGGCCAGCGGCAGGCCCTTCATCACGATCAAGAGCGCGGTCAGCGCGCCGATCACCCGGCCGGTCTTGGCGCGAACCAGTTCGGCGGCGTCAGGATTGCGCTTCTGCGGCATGATCGAGGAGCCGGAGGTGAATTTGTCGCTGAGCCGCACCAGCCCCACCAGCGGCGAGGTCCAGATCACGATCTCCTCGGCGAAGCGCGACAGATGCACCGAGGCGATCGCCGCCGCCGACAGCGTTTCCAGCACGAAATCGCGATCGGAGACCGCGTCGAGCGAATTGGCCATCGGACGGTCGAAACCTAAAGCCTTGGCGGTGGCGTGGCGATCGATCGGGAATGAAGTTCCGGCCAAAGCCGCGGCGCCGAGCGGCGATTCGTTGAGGCGCTTGCGGGCATCGGCGAAACGGCCGCGGTCGCGCCCGGCCATCTCGACATAGGCCAGAAGATGATGCCCGAAGGTCACCGGTTGGGCGGTCTGCAAATGGGTAAAGCCCGGCATCACGGTGCCGGCATGTTCCAGCGCCCGCTCGACCAGCGCGTATTGGAACGCGGCCAGGGCGGCGTCGGTCTGGTCGATGACATCGCGCACATACAGCCGGAAATCGGTCGCGACCTGGTCGTTGCGCGAACGCGCGGTGTGCAGCCGGCCCGAGGCGGGTCCGATCAGTTCACCAAGCCTGCTCTCGACATTCATGTGAATGTCCTCGAGCGCCCGTTTGAAATCGAACGAACCCTTGGCAATCTCTGACAAAATCGTGTCTAGACCCTTGCCGATATTTTTCGCATCGTTTGCGGTAATAATGCCTTGCGCAGCGAGCATCGCGGCGTGGGCCTTGGACGCGGCAATGTCCTGGGCATACAAATGACGATCGACGTCGATCGAGACGTTGATTTCCTCCATGATCGCATCGGGACGTTCCGTGAACCGGCCGCCCCACATCTTGTTGCTCATGATTTGTTGCTCATATCCTGCCGCTTGCCGTCATGCCCGCCAGCGATGCGTCACCGCCGCACCCGATCCTCATGTCGGCTCTGCATAGCCGTATCTGATACAGGATGACAAACGATATGCCTGAAGACCCCTTGCCCCGCCTGGCCGTGACGCGCCGGATTCCCATCGCGATCGGGGCCGTGCTGATCGGGGCGGTGATTGGATTTGCCGGGGTATATGGCATTGGCGGATTTGGGCGCCATTCCGCCGGCGATCCGGCCTGCCGCCCGGCGATCGCGCTGTCGAATAAACTGGCGCCGCTGGCGCATGGCGAGGTGGCGGCGCTGACCATGGCCACGACCCCCCTGAAACTACCGGACCTCGCGTTCGAGGACGCCGACGGCAAACCCAAAAAACTCTCGGACTGGCGCGGCCGCACGGTACTGGTCAACCTCTGGGCCACCTGGTGCGTGCCCTGCCGCAGGGAAATGCCGGCGCTCGACAGCCTGCAGACAAAACTCGGCGGACCGGATTTCGAGGTGGTCGCCGTCAACATCGACACCCGCGACCCGGACAAGCCGCGGAATTTCCTCAAAGAGGAGAAACTGACCCGGCTCGGCTTTTTCACCGACCCGAAAGCCAAGGTTTTCCAGGATCTTAAGAGCATCGGCCGGGCGCTGGGGATGCCGACATCGGTGCTGGTCGATGGCCAGGGCTGCGAGATCGCCACCATTGCCGGACCGGCCGATTGGGCCAGCGACGACGCCGTCAAGCTGATCTCGGCGGCCTTGAAGCCGGCAACGGCGGGATTTTAGGGGTTTCACGCACCCGAACGTAGGGTGGGCAAAGCGCAAGCGTGCCCACCGAGCTGGTTCGATGCTTGAAATGGTGGGCACGGCGCAAAGGCGCCTTTGCCCACCCTACGGCGGCGGTGGGATTTTAGGCTGAAATATTGAGGTTGCCGCCGACGCCGGCGCCAAGATTCGCCGTCGATGGCGTGCCTAACAGGGTCTGGACCTCGGATTTCGCCGCATCGGCGTTCGATTTCATGATCGAGGTGGTGACCTGGGTCTGGGTATTTGCCGCCTGCATCGCCATCATGGCGCCGACCACTGCCATCATATCCATACGCACTACTCCCCAACGCCGGCGACCCTAGCGAGCCAACGGTAAAAGACGGATTAAGACGTCAGGCGGCCGCTGCGAACGCTGCCCCCAACGTGCGCAGCGCGCGCCGGGTCCGCGCGTCCGCCGGCTTCGAATAAAGCATGACCTCGCGCGACGGCAGCGGCGGCAGGCCGAGCCGGGGCCCGAGATCGGCCGTATCGGATGGCGCGACCCGGCGCCCCAGTGCTGCGACCGCAAGGCCCGCGGAAATCGCAGCGCCAATGGCCGCGATCCCGCCGCCGACAAAGACCTCGGTCCAGGGCACGCCGGCCGCGTCCAGCGCGCCGACCGCCATGGCGCGCACGCTGCAAGGCTCGGCCTGGGTCGCCAGCCGCAGCGGCTCGCCGGTCGGACGATTGAAATCAGGCGTCCCCATCCAGCTGAATTGTTCCTCGAACAAGACCTCGCCGTCGCGGCGCTTGGCGTCGTGCCGGAGCGCGATCGCCGCATCGAGTTCACCGGCATCGAAGGCCTCGAGCACCGAACGCGAGGCATCGATCTGCAAACCAATCACAAGGCCCGGATCGGTCGCGTTGATGCGCTTGAGCACCGCGGCCAGTTCGCTACCGACGATGTGGTGGCTGACGCCCACCGCCAGGCGGCGATGCTCGACCGCGAAGGCGCCGATCGCGGATTGATGTGCGGCGACCAGATGGCGCGCGGCGCCGAGAAACGCGCTGCCCTCCGCCGACAGCCTGACCAGCCGCGGGGTTCGCTCCAGAAGGCGCCGGCCGAGCCCGTCTTCCAACCGCTTGATCTTCAGGCTGATCGCGGATTGCGTGGTGTCCAGCGCCTCCGCGGCCCGGGTAAAACTGTTCAGATCGGCCACCAGCACAAAGGCCTGTACCGCCTCGATATCGAGCGCTCGCATGGTCATTCATTTCAATATGAAATCACTGAAATAGTATTTCATATCGTTTTTTAATGGTCAAGCATGGCCTATAACCTGTCGGTCACCACCGACCACCAACAGGAGCGCCCCATGCCGCTGACCCGGGTTTCCATGCGACGGGGCAAGCCCGCCGCCTACCGCAAGGCCATTCTTGAGGGCCTCTATCAGGCGATGCGCGAGACCTTCAACGTCCCCGAGGGCGATCGCTTCATGATCCTGACCGAACACGACGAAGATAATTTCGCCTACGACGCAAATTATCTCGGCATCAGGCGCAGCGATGACCTCGTCATCATCCAGCTCACCGTCAGCAACACCCGCCCGAGGGCGCAAAAGCAGGAGCTGTACCGGCGCATCGTCGAGAAATTGACCGCCAACCCCGGCCTTCGTCCCGAAGACATCTTCATCAATTTGGTCGAGGTGCTTCCCGAAAACTGGTCGTTCGGCCACGGCGTGGCGCAGTACGTGCAATGACCGCCAAGCCCTTGAACGCCATGCCCGTGTTGTCACCGCGCGTCAGTGCCATCCAGCCGTCGCCCGCCTCGGTGCTGCGCCGCCGCGCCCGCGAGTTACGCGGCGCCGGGCGCGACATCATCGAGATGTCCTCGGGCAATCTCGATTTCGCCACGCCGGACCATGTCATCGCGGCGGCGCATGACGCGGCCTTGCGAGGAGACACCCGCTACACCGATGTCGACGGCACGCCTGAACTGAAGCAGGCGGTGCGCGCGGCATTGCAGCGCGACCATGGCCTCGACTATGCCACCGACGAGATCGTCATCACCAACGGCTCGACGCAGGCGCTGTTCAATGCGTTGCTGGCGACGCTTGCGCCGGGCGACGAGGTGATCGTGCCGGCGCCCTATTGGGCGCCCTATCTCGACCAGGTGCGGCTCGTCGGCGGCGAACCTGTCGTCGTGCCCTGTCCGCAGAACAACGGCTTCAAGCTGCGCCCGGAGGACCTAGAGGCCGCGATCACCGCCAAAACCCGCTGGCTGGTGATCAATAACCCGGTCAACCCGTCGGGTGCGGTCTATCGCCGCGACGAACTGGCCGAGATCGCCGCCGTGCTGCAACGATACCCCGATGTCTGGATCATGGCCGACGGCCTCTACGAACAGATCGTGTTCGAGGGTGACCGCGCACCTACGCTGGCCGCAATCGAACCGCGCCTGAAGCCGCGGACGCTGACCGTCAGCGGGCTCGCCAAGGCCTATGCGATGATGGGATGGCGCATCGGCTACGCCGCCGGCCCGGCCGCGCTGATCCGCGAAATGATAAAGATCCAGTCGCAGACCACGTCCTGCGCCTCGTCGATCAGCCAGGCCGCCGCGATCGCCGCACTCGACGGCCCGCAGGACCTGCTGCGGGAACGGATCGCGATCCTGCGCGGCAAGCGCGACCGCTTTGTCGCGCTGGTGAATGATTGTCCTGGTCTTAGCTGCGCCGCGCCGGAGGGAACGTTTTATCTCTTGGTGTCCTGCGCCGGCGTGATCGGCAAGCGCGCGCCCGACGGCACGGAAATCGGCAGCGACCGCGATTTTGCGGCCTATTTGCTGCAGAACGCCGACCTCGCGGTATTCCCCGGCGAGGATAGCGGGGTGTCGCCGGCGATCCGGGTCAGCTTCGCCAATCCGTCAGCGCTGATCGAGGAATCGGGCCGGCGATTGAAGCGTGCGTGCGAGGCGCTGCGGTAAAAATCGTAGGGTGGGCAAAGGCGCTCTCGCGCCGTGCCCACCGTTCAACATGAGAGGTCATTTAATTTCTTGGTGGGCACGCGGAGCCTGTCATCGGGCGCGCATTCGCGCGACCCGGTGGCTTTGCCCACCCTACGGCAGCGTAGCCTAGCGTGTCGGGACCGGCTTTTCGCCGCGATAGTCGTAGAAGCCGCGCTGGGTCTTGCGGCCGAGCCAGCCGGCCTCGACATATTTCACCAGCAGCGGACAGGGCCGGTATTTGGAATCGGCCAGCCCCTCATGCAGCACCTGCATGATCGACAGACAAGTGTCGAGGCCGATGAAATCCGCCAGTTCCAGCGGCCCCATCGGATGGTGCGCGCCGAGCTTCATCGCCGCATCGATCGCCTCGACATTGCCGACGCCTTCATACAGCGTGTAGATCGCCTCGTTGATCATCGGCAGCAGGATGCGGTTGACGATGAAGGCCGGGAAATCCTCCGATACCGCGATCTGCTTGCCGAGCCGGCTGACGAATTCCTTGGCCGCCTCGAAGGTGGTGTCGTCGGTGGCGATGCCGCGGATCAGTTCGACCAGCTCCATCAGCGGCACCGGATTCATGAAATGAATACCGATGAAGCGTTCGGGACGGTCGGTCGATGCCGCAAGCCGCGTGATCGAGATCGATGAGGTGTTGGACGCGACGATCGCCTCGGGCTTCAGCACCGCGCAGACGTCGTGGAAGATCTTGCGCTTGACGTCTTCCTTCTCGACCGCGGTCTCGATCACCAGGTCGCAGTCGGCAAGGCCCTCCATGGTATCGCTGGTAGCGATCCGGTTCAGCGCCTGCTTGCGGGCATCGTCGGTGATGATCTTCTTGACGACCTGGCGCGACAGATTGCCGTTGATGGTCGCCATCGCCGACTTCAGCCGGTCATCGGAGACGTCGTTGAGCACGACATCGAGCCCGGCCAGCGCCGCGACATGCGCGATGCCGTTGCCCATCTGGCCCGAGCCGATCACGCCGACCTTGTTGATCACTACCGCCATCTTGCCATCCATCCGGGCGACGCGCGATTGCAGCGCGCCTTCCCATGCCTTGTCTAACGCCGCCCGAAATCCACTCAACCGGGTGGCGGTTGATCCCGTTCTTGCCCGTTACTTGCCGAGTGCCTCGGTCAGTTCAGGAACCGCCTGATACAGATCCGCGACCAGGCCATAATCGGCGACCTGGAAGATCGGCGCGTCCTCATCCTTGTTGATCGCGACGATCACCTTGGAATCCTTCATGCCGGCGAGATGCTGGATCGCGCCGGAAATGCCGATCGCGATATAGAGCTCCGGCGCCACCACCTTGCCGGTCTGGCCGACCTGCCAATCGTTCGGCGCATATCCGGCATCCACCGCGGCGCGCGAGGCGCCGACACCGGCGCCGAGCTTGTCGGCCAACGGCTCGATATATTTGGCGAAATTCTCCCGGCTCTGCATCGCGCGACCGCCGGAGACGATGATCCTGGCCGACGTCAGTTCGGGACGATCGCTTTTTGCGACCTCCTCGCCGACGAAGCTGGAGAGGCCGGGATCGGCGGCGGATGCGGCATTTTCAATGGCCGCGCTGCCGCCATCGCCGGCCGCGGCGAAGGTCGAGGTCCGCACCGTGATAACCTTCTTGGCGTCCTTGGACTTCACGGTCTGGATCGCGTTGCCGGCGTAGATCGGCCGCTCGAAGGTGTCGGGCGAGACCACCTTGATGATTTCCGACACCTGCATCACGTCGAGCAGCGCTGCGACGCGCGGCATCACGTTCTTGAAGCGCGAGGTCGCGGGCGCCACGAAGGCGTCATAGCTGGGAGCCAGCGCCACGATCAGCGCCGCCAGCGGCTCGGCAAGATCATGGGCGTAGGCATCGCCCTCGGCCAGCAGCACCTTCGTGACGCCGGCAAGCTTGGCGGCCGCCTCCGCGGCGGCCTTGGTGCCTTCGCCGCCGCCGGCAACCAGCACATGAACCTCGCCGCCCAGTTGGGTGGCCGCGGTCAGCGCCTTGTTGGTGGAGTCCTTCAAGGTTGCGTGTTCGTGTTCGGCAATCAACAGCGTCGTCATTTAGAGAACCCCGGCTTCGGTCTTGAGCTTCGATACCAACTCGGCGACGTCCTTGACCTTGACGCCTCCCTTGCGGCCCGGCGGCTCGGTGGTCTTGAGGATTTCAAGATGCGGGGTGAGATCGACACCGTAATCCGCCGCGCTCTTGTCCGCGATCGGCTTCTTCTTGGCCTTCATGATGTTGGGCAAACTTGCATAGCGCGGCTCGTTAAGCCGTAGATCGGTAGTTACGATCGCGGGGCCCTTCAGTTTCACGGTCTGCAAGCCGCCATCGACTTCGCGCGTCACCTTGAAATCGGAGCCGTCGACTTCGAGCTTGGAGGCAAACGTCGCCTGCGACCAGCCGAGCAGCGCGGCCAGCATCTGGCCGGTCTGGTTGCTGTCGTCGTCGATCGCCTGCTTGCCCAGGATCACAAGGCCGGGCTTCTCTTCATCCGCGATGGCTTTGAGAATCTTCGCGACCGCCAGCGGCTCGACATTGCCTTCCGCCTTGACCAGGATGCCGCGATCGGCGCCCATCGCAAGACCGGTGCGGATGGTTTCCGACGCCTGCGCCGGACCGATCGATACCACCACGACCTCGGTCGCCTTGCCGGCTTCCCTCAGCCGCAGCGCTTCCTCGACGGCGATTTCATCGAACGGATTCATCGACATCTTGACGTTGGACAGTTCAACGCCCGTTCCGTCGCTCTTGACGCGGACTTTGACGTTGTAGTCGACCACCCGCTTTACCGGCACCAAAACCTTCATCGATCCTCTTTCGCTTGGTTTTCAGGTCTTATCGCTTGTTTGTGACCTGTTCGGTTACTGGCCGCGGAACCTAAAGGTCCGGCCAAGCCCGGTCAACGCGCGAGGGCCAAAAATCGCCCCCTTCGAGCTTATCCATCCTGCCATGAACCGTACCTGAAGGGCCCACCCGGCACGAAGCGGGAACCGGTTTATCCGAACAAACCACCTCGTTGGTCCCGGGATCGTGCTTTGAACGGCAAGATACCGCCAAACCTCGATCCATCAGCGTGGGATACCATACCGCCGGACACGCCTTAACGGTTCTGGCCGGGCACCCAGAGCACGTCGCCGGCCCCATTGTTGTTCACGGCGCGGCTGGCGACGAACAGGAAATCCGACAGCCGGTTCATATACTGGATCGCGGCGTCGCTGACCCGCTCGTCGGGCTGGGCTGCGAGTTCCACCATCATCCGTTCCGCCCGACGGCATATGGTGCGCGCCAGATGCAGATAAGCCGCCGCGGGCGTGCCTCCGGGCAGCACGAACGAGGTCAACGGCGAAAGCGGCTCATTTAGCGCGTCGATGTCGCGCTCGAGGCGTTCGACCTGGCTCGACAGCATCCGCAACCGCTCCGCTTTGCCCTCGCGCTCGGGCACCGCCAGATCGGCGCCGAGATCGAACAGATCGTTCTGGATCAGGCCCAGCATCACATCGAGATCGCGCATCTGCGAAAGATGCAGCCGTACGATGCCGATGGCGGCGTTGGTCTCGTCCACGGTTCCATAGGCGCCGATGCGCAGGTCGTATTTCGCGCGCCGTTCACCATTGCCAAGCGCGGTGGTGCCGTCATCGCCGGTCCGCGTGTAGATACGATTGAGGACGACCATCTCGGGCTCCGATATCTTAAACTTGCTCTAATGCCCCATCGCCCAAACCGTCAGCATGGTGAGGACGATGGCGATGAATTGCAGCAGCACCCGCCATTGCATCAGCTTCTGCGACCGGCTCGGCGAACCGCCCCGCATCATGTTGATCAGGCCAAGCAGCAGCACGAACGCGACGGCGCCGACGGCGATGGGAAGGATTAACTTGCTCAGGAGTCCACTCATGACGCCTACATAACACCGCATGGCGCGATCCGCCAACGTCTGCGCCCATGCGCGATGCAACCATCTGGCTTTCAAGCACGTAATATCAGAAGGTGACCATCGAACCGGTCGCGCAAGCTCAGGTGCAATGTGAGGCAAATTCACTACGTCTATCTGGTCGCCCTGGATGCGTTCTACACGTTTCTCGCCGATGACGGCTGGGCGATCGCGAGCCACATCGCGCTGTCGACCTTGATGGCGCTGTTCCCGTTCCTGATCGTGCTGGCCTCGCTGGCCGGCTTCTTCGGCTCCAAGGAACTCGCCGACCAGGCCGTGCAATTACTGCTGCAAACCTGGCCGAAACAGGTCGCCGATTCGCTGTCGGGCCAGATCCACGAGGTGCTGACCACCAGTCGCGGCGACATCCTGACCATCGGTGCGGTTCTGGCGGTGTACTTCGCCTCCAACGGCGTCGAGGCGCTGCGGGTCGCGCTCAACCGCGCCTATGCGGTGAGCGAGCCGCGGCGCTGGTACTGGCTGCGGCTGGAATCGATCGGCTACACGCTGATCGCCGCCTTCACCTCGCTGGCAATGGCGTTCCTGATCGTGCTCGGCCCGCTGATCATCGAGGCGGTGCGGCGCTACATTCCGCTGATCGTCGAAACCAACGAACACTTCCTCAACCTCGCGCGCTACGGCATCACCATCGCGGCGCTGATCGTCGCGCTGTTTATCCTGCATGCGTGGCTGCCGGCCGGCCGCCGCAGCTTCCTGCAGATCCTGCCCGGCATCATCTTCACCATGGTGGCCTCGCTGATTTCCGGCATCGTTTTCGGCCAGTACCTCTCACGCTTCGCCAACAACTACGTCACGATGTATGCCGGGCTCGCCTCGGTGATCATTGCGCTGGTGTTCCTGTATTTCATCGCCGCGATCTTCGTGTATGGCGGCGAACTGAACGCGGCGATCATCAAGTCGCGGCTGCCGACCGGCGTGTCGCTTCAAGCAGCGCAGTCGCTAAAGCCCGCGGAGACACAGGTTTGACCAGAAAGGCATCCGCGCCGGCCGCGCGCGACGCCGCTTCATCATCGCCGCGGCCCGATACGCCGATGATCGCGATACGGCCAAGCGGCGGGTCCAGGCGGCGGATGCGCTTGATCGCCTCGATGCCGTCGATGCCCGGCAACACCATGTCCATCAGCACCGCGTCGAAGTCGCCTTGCGCGATCCGCTCGACCGCCGCCTCGCCGCGGCCGATGAATTCCGCATGATGGCCGAGTTCGGTCAGGATGGTGTTGAGCACGACGCGGCCGAACGGATTGTCCTCGACGCTGAGCACCCGCAACGCCGGCGTGGCAACCGACGACGGCTCGACCTCGCCGCCGGCGCCGGTTTTCGCCGGCCTGGCGCGGGCCAAGGTCACCTTCAGCGTAAACGTGGTGCCGCCGCCACGCCGGGGCGTGATGGCGATATCGCCGTCCATGGCACGGGCGAGCTGTTTCACCGACGATAGTCCAAGCCCGGCGCCGCCGAAGCGCGAGGCGATGCTGACATTGGCCTGTGAGAACGGGCGAAACAGCCGCTTGATCTCGGCGAGCGAAAGACCAATTCCGCTATCGGAAACCGCGAACGCGACCGCGATCCTGCCCTTGGCGCCGCGCGACATCGACACCGCAAGCGCGACGCCGCCCTGCTCGGTGAATTTCACCGCATTATCGATCAGATTTTCCAGCGCCGCGCGCAGCCGAACCGGATCGCCGATCACCAGCGCCGGAAGCTTTTCCGAAATGTCGACCGCCGAGCGCAACCCCTTGGCCGCCGCCCTGCCGGCCAGCGCATCGCCGATATTGCGGGCCAGCGCCCGCAGATCGAACAGGTCCTGCCGGACCTCGCTGCCGGCCGTTGCCGTCTTCGCGGCATCGACGAACAGCGTCGCCAGGCTGGCGAGGTGTTCGGCGCCGGCCTTGATGGTATCGACCCAGCGCCGCTCGCGCTCGCCGAGGTCCGAGGTCGCCAGCAGATCGCTGATCGCCAGGATTCCGGTCAGCGGCGTACGAACCTCATGCGCGAACGCCGCAAGTGCTGCTTCGACGATCCCGGGTGAGGGCTTCTTGGCTGCGACGGTCTTGGCTTTGACAGGCTTCGCAGTAACGCTCTTGGCCACGCGCTTGCGCACCGTGCCCGCGGTGGCACGCGAAGCACGTTTTTTCGTCGCTCGCCGTTTCGGCGGCGGCGCGGTGCGCTGTGAGCGCGATCTGAACGCCATGATTCCCCCGACCCGGCAGGTCCAGCATGCCATGGCATGCCACCGGGAGTCACGCAGGCCAAGCTATTTGCACACCGGGACGGACTTGGGGCTGATTCGTGGCTTGGATTCTTGTTTTGACGCGTTTTCTTGACGCGAACCGGTCTCCACGGAGCCGGTCATCGGGCGCGCATTCGCGCGACCCG
Source organism: Bradyrhizobium sp. S69 (assembly GCF_009766005.1). Classification (GTDB taxonomy): domain Bacteria; phylum Pseudomonadota; class Alphaproteobacteria; order Rhizobiales; family Xanthobacteraceae; genus Bradyrhizobium. Next base: position 33,247 of record NZ_LMUK01000051.1, read on the forward strand.
TTGGCTTGAAAACGCTATAAAGCGAAGCCTTAAAGGCCGACCAGTCGGCGGATATCGGCTGGCGTCGCGCCCTCGGCGCGCAGGTCGCGCAAACCGGTGGCCTCGGTCGATTTTGACAGCTTCTGCCCGGCGCCATCCCGCATCAACCGGTGATGCCGGTAGACCGGCTGTGGCAGCCCGAGCAGCGCCTGCAGCAGCCGATGAACGCTGGTCGACCAGAACAGGTCCTCGCCCCGCACCACCTCGGTGACGCCCTGCAAGGCATCGTCGATCACCACCGACAGATGATAGCTGGTCGGTATCTCCTTGCGCGCCAGGATGACGTCGCCCCAGGCTTGCGGCCAGCCCGTGACCGCGCCGCTCTCCCCCGCCGGGCCTGCCCCGCGCTCGCTCCAGGCGAGATCGCCGACCCGCGCGATCGCCGCTTCCATGTCAAGCCGCAGCGCATACGGTGTCCCCGATTCGAGCAACGCCGCGCGCGCCACCGGCGCAAGCGATTTCGCCGCACCAGGATAGAGCGGCGCGCCGTCGGGATCGCGCGGCCACGCGCCGTCGGCCTCCCGTTGCGCCACCAGCCTTGCGATATCGGCACGGCTTTCGAAGCTGGGATAGATCAGGCCCTGGGCGGTCAGCGTTTCGATCGCGTCGCGATAGGCGCAAAAATGCTCCGACTGCCGCCGCACCGGATGTTCCCAGGCGATGCCGAGCCAGGCGAGGTCCTGGTAGATCGCGGTCTCGAATTCCGGCCTGCATCTGCTGGCGTCGATATCCTCGATCCGCAGCAGCAACCTGCCACCGGCCCGGCGCGCCAAATCAAAGTTCAGCAGCGCCGAATAAGCGTGACCAAGATGCAGATAGCCGTTCGGACTCGGGGCAAATCGGAAAACGGGTGGCGGCATTGTTCAAGCTCCGTCATGCCCGGGCTTGTCCCGGGCATCCACGTCTTGCAACAGTGCCGCAAGAAAAGCATGTCCATCAACCGCGGGCCAATGCCATCTGTAGAAGACGTGGATGGCCGGGACGAGCCCGGCCATGACGATTGCCAAGAGACGATTGCCAAGAATTGAAACAATGACCGTTCATCTCAATACCCAGGCCGATCTCGAAGACGCCATCCATGCGCTGGTCAAACGGGACCCGCGGCTGAAACCCATCTTCCAACTCACCGGCATGCCGGCGCTGCGGCAGCGCGAGCCGGGATTTGCCGGACTTGCGGCGATCGTCACCGGCCAGCAGCTCTCCACCGCGAGCGCCGCGGCGATCTGGGGCCGCCTCAGCGTTGCGTTCGATCCATTTCACCCTGATGCGATCCGCAAGGCCCGCGCCGATCGCCTCGGCCGGCTCGGGCTGTCCGCGGCCAAGATCAAGACCCTGAAGAACATCGCGCGCGAGCTCGCCGCCGAGCGATTGAACCTCGACGTGCTCGCCAACGAGGATGCCGATGCCGCGCACAACACGCTGACCGCGCTGCACGGCATCGGCCCGTGGACCGCCGACGTCTATCTGCTGTTTTGCCTTCGGCATGGCGATGCCTGGCCGGCGGGCGATCTCGCCGTGCAGGAGGCTGTCAAGATCGGCCTCGGACTGAAGACGCGCCCGACGCCGAAGGAAATGGCGCCGCTCGCCGAACCGTGGCGGCCGCTGCGCGGCGCGGCGGCGCATCTGTGGTGGAGCTATTATCGCGTGCTGAAGAAGCGCGAGGGCGTGATTTCAAAGTAGCCTTGATTTCAAAGCAGCCTCAGAGCGTTTTCGAGCGAAGTGGGCACCGGTTCGCGTGAAGAAAACGCGTCAAAACAAAAGACTAGAGCCCCGTTCCGATTCCATCGGAACGGAAAAGGCTCTAGCCGCGCAACCGCAGCTGGTCCTCGCGCGCGCATGCGGTGACGAAGTCGATCACCGCGCGTACCGCGGGGAGTTCGACGAGGTCCGGATGCGCCAGCAGCCAGAGATCCGACACGCTGACGAGCTTCTGCGGGGCGACGCGAACCAGATCGGGATCGTCGGCGGCGACAAAGCAGGACAGCGCCGATATTCCAAGGCCCATCCTCGCGGCGGCAAGCATATCGCCCTGGGACGAACAGCGCAGCACGACCGATCCCTGCCGCGTGATGAGATTGCTCCAGCGTGCCAGACGCTCGTTCGACGCCCGGTCGGCAAAGCCGATGACGCTGTGTCCCTTCCATTCGTCGCGCCGTTCCGGCAGCCGCCGGCGTGCCGCGTAGTCGCGCGAGGCGTAGAACCCGGTACCGATGCGGCCGATCTTGCGGCCGATCAGGTTCTCTTCGCCGCTATCGACCGGCCGCAGCACGACATCGGCCTCGCGGCGGCGCACGCTGGCCGGAAACGGATGGGTGATGATCTCGAGCTGGATATGGTCGTGCGCGCGCAGGAACGGCCCGAGCCGCGGCATCAGCCAGTGGGACGCGAATGTCGGACCGATCGAGAGCTTGACCACGCCGCGCGCCTGCGCACCGGTCGCCGATACGGCGGCTTCGGCCCGCAATGCCGCCGCCGCCATGGCCTCGACATGTTCGCGGAATTTGCGCCCCTGCGACGTCAGCGAAAGGCCTTCGTGGGAGCGCGCGAACAAGGGGATGCCGAGCTGATCTTCCAGCGCGGCGATCTTGCGGCCAACCGTCGGATGACTGGAACGCAGCTGGCGCGCGGCCGCCGCGAAGCTGTGGGTTTCGGCCACCGCGACGAAGGTCTTGCAAAGATCCCAGTCCATCGGCGTCCTCCAACGGGTCAGGCAGCTATGTTCAATAATGATAAGATTGCCGTTCAATATTGAACAGAAGAGGTGACCCGTCCAGATCTATAATGGGGTCGCATAACGAGGCCCCGGCTGGAGCCGGCCCGGGACCACAAGGGAGGATTGAATGCCGTTGCCAGCGTCGCTTGCCGATACCCTCGAACTGCCCGTGCTCGGATCGCCATTGTTCATCGTATCCGGACCCGAACTGGTGATCGCCCAGTGCAAGGCTGGCGTCGTCGGCTCGTTCCCGGCGCTCAATGCGCGCCCGGTCGAAAAGCTCGATGAATGGCTGACGCGAATCGAAAACGAACTCGGCGAGTACAAGGCGCTGCATCCGCACAAGAAGGTCGCGCCCTACGCCGTCAACCAGATCTGCCACGCCTCCAACGACCGGTTGATGAAGGACATGGAAACCTGTGTGAAGCACCGGGTTCCCATCATCATCACCTCGCTGCGGCCGCCGCTTGAGATCGTCGAGGCCGCGCATTCTTATGGCGGCGTGGTGTTTCACGACGTCATCAACGCAAGGCACGCGCGGAAAGCCGCCGAACAGGGCGTCGACGGCCTGATCCTGGTATGCGCCGGCGCGGGCGGGCATGCCGGCACGCTGTCGCCGTTCGCGCTGGTGCGCGAGGTCAAGCAATGGTTCAAGGGCACCGTCCTGCTGTCGGGGGCGATTTCCGACGGCTGGAGCATTGCCTCGGCGATCGCGCTCGGCGCCGACCTTGCCTATATGGGCACGCGCTTCATCGCGACGACCGAGGCCAACGCCGATCCGGCCTACAAGGCCGCGCTGACCCAATACGCCGCGCACGACATCGTCTATTCCAACCTGTTCACCGGGGTGCACGGCAACTACCTCGGCCCGTCGATCGTGGCCGCGGGCCTTGATCCGCACAATCTGCCGGTCGCCGACAAGTCGAAGATGAATTTCGGTTCCGGCGGAAACAGCAAATCCAAGGCGTGGCGCGACATCTGGGGCTGCGGACAGGGCATCGGCCCCATCACCGATGCGCCGCCGGTCGCCGAGCTGGTCGAGCGGCTGAAGGCAGAGTTCGAGGCGGCACGAAGCGATTTTCTGCAACGGGCGCGCGCCTGAGACCGGTGCTACTCCGCCGCCAAGGAGACAGTGACGTGACCATGATCATCAGCGGCGAACGCCGGATCGGCTATCCCGCGCTGCAGGCCCATATTAGGAGCGCGGCCACGGGATTTCAAACGCTCGGCCTGCGCGACGGCGCACCCGTGGCCATGATGCTGCGCAACGATTTTGCGCTGTTCGAAGTCGCCGGCGGCGCGGCGGCATTGGGCAGCCCGGTGGTGCCGATCAACTGGCACTTGAAGGCGGAGGAGGTCCGCTACATCCTCACCGACAGCGGCGCCAATATTCTGGTCTGCCATGCCGACCTGCTGCCGCAAATCCGCGACGGACTGCCCGAGAATCTGCGGCTCCTTGTGGTGGCAACGCCGCCGGAAATCGCCGCCGCGTTCAACATCGCGCCTGAGCTGACCAAAGTCCCGGCCGGACTGACGGACTGGGACGTTTGGCGCGACAGCCACGCCGCGTCGCTCGAGCCGCCCGGCCGCAGCGCGCCGATGTTCTACACCTCGGGCACCACAGGCATGCCGAAGGGCGTGCTCCGCCACCCGATGCCGCCGGAACGGCTGGCCGCGGCCGAGCGCGTCGGCGCCATCGCCTATGGCATCAAGCCGAACGAGGATCAGGTCATCCTGATGAACGGCCCGATGTATCATTCGGCGCCGAATACCTATGGCATGATGGCGTTTCGTCACGGCTGCACCATCGTGCTCGAACCGCGGTTCGATCCCGAGGACCTGCTGCAACTGATCGCGCAGCACCGCGTCACGCACATGCACATGGTGCCGACCATGTTCGTGCGCCTGTTGCGGCTGCCGGACGACATCAGGCAGCGCTACGACCTCTCCTCGCTGCGCTTCGTGGTTCATGGCGCCGCCCCCTGCCCGCCGCATATCAAGCGCGCGATGATCGACTGGTGGGGGCCGGTGGTTCACGAATATTTCGGTTCGACCGAAACCGGAATTCCGGTGTGGCATTCGGCCGAGGAGGCCCTGAAGAAGCCCGGCACGGTCGGCCGCGCGATCGAGGGCGGCACCGTGAAAATCTTCCGCCCCGACGGTAGCCTGTGCGAGGTCAACGAAGCCGGCGAAATCTACATGCGGCAGATTTCGGTGCCGGATTTCGATTATCACGGCAAGGCCGCGGCGCGTGCCGAGGCCGGCCGCGATGGCCTCGTCAGCGTCGGCGACGTCGGCTATCTCGACCAGGACGGCTATTTGTTCCTGTGCGACCGCAAGCGCGACATGGTGATCTCGGGCGGCGTCAACATCTATCCGGCGGAGATCGAGAACGCGCTGATCGCCATGGACGGCGTGCGCGACTGCGCGGTGTTCGGCATTCCCGACGACGAATTCGGCGAGCGGCTATGCGCGTGCATCGAGCCGGAACCGGGCGCCGTGCTGTCGTCTGCCGCCGTGCAGGATTTTTTGCGCAGCCGTCTCGCCAATTTCAAGGTGCCGAAGGAGATTCAGTTTCTCGACGCACTGCCGCGCGAAGCGACAGGCAAGATTTTCAAGCGCAAGCTGCGCGATCCCTATTGGCAAGGCCATATCCGCGCCGGGGCATGAACCGAACGCTGTTTCAAACGAACAGCGTTTTAAACTAAGTTGCTGTTGCAAAACATTCATCGGAACACGCAAAGATCACGGCAGCCATTCTTCGCTCACCAACAACGCCGGAGATCGAGACCATGAACGCCACCGACTTCATCGTCGCGCGCGATGATTTTCAGCACTGCAAATTCATCGAGACCACGATCCCCGACGCCACCGAGCTGCCCGACGACGCGCTGCTGATCAAGGTCGATCGCTTCGCCTTCACTGCCAACAACATCACTTACGCGGTGCTGGGCGACGAGCTGAAATACTGGGAGCTGTTTCCGGCGCCAGAAGGTTTTGGCAACATTCCGGTGTGGGGATTTGGCGAGGTAATCGCCTCGCGCCATCCAAGCATCGCGATCGGCGAGCGGTTGTTCGGCTATTTTCCGATGGCGACGCATCTGGTGATCGAAGCCGCCGACGTCAGCAAGCGCGGCCTGCGCGACGCCGCAGCCCATCGCCGGAACGTCGCTCCGGTCTATAATTCCTATGCGCGCATCGGCGGCGATGCTGGGTTTGCCGGGCGGCAGGGCGACTATCAGGCGCTGCTGCGGCCGCTGTTCATGCTGTCGTTTCTGGTCGACGATTATCTTGCCGAAAACGAATTCTACGGCGCGCGCTGCGTGATGCTCTCCAGCGCTTCCAGCAAGACCGCGTTCGGGCTGGCGCATCTGCTGCATGGCCGTGACGGAATCAAGGTGATCGGACTGACCTCGGCGTCGAATGCCGATTTTGTCAGTTCACTGGGCTGCTACGACGAAGTCGTCACTTACGACAATTTTCAATCGCTGCCCTCAGATGTGCCCGCGGCGTTCGTCGACATGGCGGGCAACAGCGCGTTGCGCGAAAAACTGCACCGGCATTTTGGCGACCAGATGAAATATTCCGGGCGTATCGGGTTGACCCACCGCAGTTCGTCGCCCGATGAGCCGCCATTGCCGGGCGCCAAGCAGATATGGTTCTTTGCCCCCGACCAGATTCGAAAGCGCGCCAAGGAATGGGGGCCCGGCGGCATCGACACGCGCTTCAGCGCGGCGTGGTCGGGCTTTGCGCCGATGCTGGATCGATGGCTGACCGTGACCGAAGGTCGCGGACCGGTTGCGGTGCGCGAGGCCTATCTCGACACCCTCAATGGCCGCGTGCCGCCGCATCAGGGCGTTATCCTCTCGCTTTAGCGAATATCCGATATCTCCTCACGCCCTTTCTGCGTCCTCTCGAATGGGTATAGGCTGGCGCAACGAGAAAACGCCGCGCAGACGGCTGGTGAGAGAGACGCGCCATGCTCGACAAGACCGACGATATCTCGGTGGCCGCCGAGAATTGGCTCGCGCAGTTCGACGATGCGCTCGGCAGGGCCGACCAAGCGCTGCTTGAAGCGCTGTTTCATTCCGACTCGTATTGGCGCGACGTGCTGGCGCTGAGCTGGAACATCCAGACCCTCAACGGCGCCGATGCGATCCTCGATGAATTGAAAGCCCGCGCGCCGCGTGCCGTCCCGACTGGATTTGCGATCGATCCGGACCGCCGGGCGCCACGCCAGGTGACGCGCGCCGGTACCGGCGCGATCGAGGCGATCTTCAAGTTCGAGACACGCGTGGGGCGCGGCAGCGGCATCCTCCGGCTGATCCCGGATGCCGCCGACGGCAACCGGCTCAAGGCCTGGACATTGCTGACCGAGCTTGGCGAGCTCAAGGGTTTCGAGGAACGACTCGGCAAGGAGCGCCCGCGCGGCAGCGCCTATTCGCGCGATTTTCGCGGCCCCAACTGGCTCGATCTGCGCAAGGCGTCGGCTGAGTACGCCGACCGCGATCCCGATGTGCTGGTGGTCGGCGGCGGCCAGGCCGGGTTGACGATCGCGGCACGGCTGAAGCAATTGAATGTCGATACGCTGATCGTGGATCGCGAGAAGCGCATCGGCGACAATTGGCGCAGGCGCTACCATGCGCTGACCTTGCACAACCAGGTGCAGGTCAATCATCTGCCCTACATGCCGTTCCCGGCGAACTGGCCGGTTTATATCCCCAAGGACAAGCTCGCTAACTGGTTCGAAGCCTATGTCGAGAGCATGGAGCTGAACTTCTGGACCGGCACTGGATTCGAGCGCGGCGTCTATCATGACGCCGAAGGCCGCTGGTCGGTGGTGCTGCGCCGGGCCGACGGCACCGAGCGCACGATGCATCCGCGCCATATCGTGATGGCCACTGGCGTCAGCGGCATTCCGAACCGGCCTGAGATTGCCGGCCTGACAAACTTTGCCGGCGCCGTGCTGCATTCCAGCCAATATGGCGATGGCGAAGCGTGGAATGGCAAGAAGGCCATCGTCATCGGCACCGGCAATAGCGGCCACGACATCGCGCAGGATCTGCATTCGAGCGGCGCCCAGGTGACGCTGGTCCAGCGCAGCTCGACCTTGGTCACCAATATCGAACCGTCGGCGCAACTGGCTTACGCGACCTATAATGAGGGCACGCTGGAGGATAACGATCTGATCGCAAGCTCGATGCCTCTGCCGCTGGCCAGAAAAAGTCACGTGCTGCTGACCGAGCAATCGAAGAAGCTCGACAAGGAATTGCTGGATGGGCTGGCGCGGGTCGGATTCAAGCTTGATTTCGGCGACGGCGGCACCGGCTGGCAGTTCAAATATCTGACCCGCGGCGGCGGCTATTATTTCAATGTCGGCTGTTCCGATCTGGTGGCCGCCGGCAAGATCGCGCTGCGGCAGTTCGCGGATATCGAGACGTTCGCCGCGGGCGGCGCACGAATGAAGAACGGCGACACGATCGCGGCCGACCTGATCGTGCTGGCGACCGGCTACAAGCCGCAGGAACATCTGGTCCGCCACTTGTTCGGCGACGAAGTCACCGCGCGGGTCGGCCCGATCTGGGGGTTCGGCGAAGAACAGGAATTGCGCAACATGTACACCCGCACCGGTCAGCCCGGCCTGTGGTTCATCGCCGGCAGCCTGGCGCAATGCCGCATCAATTCGAAATATCTGGCGTTGCAGATCAAGGCGATCGAGCAACGCTTGCTGGAACGCGACGTCGGGCCTCACCGCTCCTCGTGATCCAGGATTTCCCGGACAATGAACGATTCCGCGTGGCGCCAGGCCTTGTCATTGTCGCCGCGGAAGGTGACGAGACGATTGAAAACGACATTCCGCGCTTTGACATCGATTATGTCGAATTTTGCCCATTGCACCAGCGTGCTGACCTTGTGGAAGCTGCTGATCAGCAGATAGCCGGCGCCGGCCGCTTGCGCCTTGTCGAGCAACTGGCCGGCTTCGATATCGCCAATCGAACAGGCGTTCGGCGGGCAATCGAGTGCTGCGTTTTGCACTTTTCCGCCCGCCGCCAAATCGGTGCGCAACGAAGCCTCGAATTCGCGCAGGCGCCGGAAATGGTCGGCGCTTTGATCGATGACCTCGCCCGAGGTGTCGATATACTGGATTTCGGCGACCGCGATGACGGGCGGCTCGGCTTGCGCCAGAGCCTGCCGGCCGGGACCGGCGCAACAAGCGGCGGCGGCAATCAGGACAAGACCGAGTGATCGCAGGCTGATCGGCTTTTTCATGGCGACTGGGCTCCCTTTTCTGGATTCGACTTCCGTCTGCGGCCGTTGTGTCTGGCGCTAGAGCATTTCCGGTTCTGATGGAATCAGAACCGGGCTCTAGACTCTTTTTTTGACGCGTTTTCTTGACGCGAACCGGTATCCACTTCGCTCGAAAACGCTCTAGTTCGCGCTTTCCAGCAAGCGGCGCTGGATCAGCCAGCGGGCTCCGCGGCTCCAGGCCGAATTGGCGCCCGCGCGCAGGTCGGTCTGCTCGACGTCAACCAGCGCCCCGGATCGGACATCGCGAATCTTGTAGGTCACCGCATAGTCGGTGCGGCTGATGCGCGTGACGATGCCGATCATGGACTGGTCGGCGTCGAGACCGGCGGCGATTTTGGCTTCGCACCCGTTGCAATCGTGCAATTTGCCGGCTTTCGCCGCTTCGTCGTCGGCTGCGCCGACGTCGACCAGTTTGTACCGCCCTGATTCCGCGATCAGCCGGCGCGCTTCGTCGGTCGAAAGGCGCAGTTGCTCGCGGTCGATGTCATCTGGCGGAATGTAGGCGGCGGCAGCGCTGAAATCTTCCAGTTCAAAGGGAAACAGCGCGAGCCGGATCGGGGCCGGCGCGGCGGCTTGCTCGGCCGCGGCGACCTGGAACCCAGCGGCCATCATGACCGAGGCGAGAATCAAGGGAATGCCGCGCATGGATGCCTCCTGGAGAAGTCGAACGGCCTGATATCGTCCGATCCGACGGCGACGCGAAACCGTGATTTTCCCTGAATTGACCGGGTGAAATGCCCGATCTGCACCTGCCGCGCTTTCTTCCCGACGAAATTTGCTTCTACAATGCAAGGGCGATGGAACAGAGCTTGCCGCAAGCCCTCAATCAAACCCTCAATCAACCTGCGCTTCATTTCGCGGTGGGTCGCCCACGCGCCATCGATCTGAAGCTGCGGCTGGCGTTATGCGTCGCGGCGCTGGCGGCGGTTTGCTTGCTCGCGGTCGCGGCCTATGCCCTGTTTGACAGCGACCGCGCCGCCCGCGCCAAGGGGAACCGCATCGCCGAAATGGTCGCCAAGGACATTTCCCTGCAGCTTTCGCAAGCCCAATGGTACTCGCAGTCCCCGGAGCACGCGCCGGATTTGCAACGGATCGCGGCGCCGTTGATGGAGCCGGGTCTCTGCATCGCCTATCAGGACAAGACCGGCACCTTCCGTCAGGGCATCTGCAGCGGCGCGCTCGCCAGCGAAGATATCGCCCCCGAAAGCTACGCGGCGCTCTATCGCGCGATTTTCCATCCCGGCGAACCGATCACGAAACCGCTTTTCATCGAGGGCGAGACGCAGGGCGTGGCGGTCGCGACATTCGACCCCGCCACGCAGATCGGCCGGAGCTGGCGCGAGGCCAGCCGCCTGCTTTCCGTCATGGCTTTCGCGCTGGTGGGGCTTTGCCTTGCGGTCTATGCCGCGCTGGCGCGGGTATTGCGGCCGACGCTGGTCATTCGCACCGGGCTAGCGCAGCTCGCCGCCAACGATCTTTCCGCGCGGCTGCCGAGTTTCGATCTCGCCGAACTCTCGGCTATTTCCGACGTCTTCAATACGCTGGCCGAGAGGCTGGAAACGACGCTCGCCGAACGCAACGCGCTGACGCGAAAGCTGATCGCCGTCCAGGACGAGGAGCGGCGCCATCTTGCGCGGGAATTGCACGACGAATTCGGCCAGTCGCTTACCGCCATCGCGGCACAGGCCGCGGCGGCGGCGCATACCGCGGAGCGCCAATGTCCGCCGCTTTACGAAGAATGCCGTGGCATCTCGCGGACCACGGCAGGCATGATGGCGACGCTGCGCGGGGCGCTGGTGCGGCTACGGCCGCCCGACATCGAGGAACTCGGCCTCACCCAGAGTCTCGAAAGCCTCGTTGCAAGCTGGAATGGCATCGAGAAGGGCCATACGCGATTTGATATTGCCATTGCCGGCCGGGTCGACGATTTGCCGCAAAGCGTCTGCGCCAACCTTTATCGTATCGCGCAGGAAGCGATCACCAACGCCGCGAAACATGCCCAGGCGAGTTGCGTGCAACTGCGGATCGAGGCGGGACCGGCCGACATCGTCTTGAGCGTCGAGGACGACGGCGAAGCAACGGGCACTAGCCTCGCGCCAAAACCCGGCATGGGCCTGCTCGGTATGCAAGAGCGGGTCGCCTCGCTCGGCGGAACGCTGCGCTTCGAGCGGCGAGCCTCGGGCGGTGCCAGGCTGGTCGCGACCATTCCCAATATGGCGGCGGAGCCTTGAGCATGGCCATCGCCAAGTCCCGCGCGCGGGTGATGCTGGTGGACGACCATGCGATCGTGCGCGAGGGCTATCGCTCGCTGTTGCAGAAGCAGGACCATCTTCAGGTCGTCGCCGAGGCGGGCGACGGCGCCGACGCCTATCGCCTTTACAAGGAAGCCAAGCCGGATCTCGTCATCATGGATCTATCGATGCCGGGCATTGGCGGGGTGGAGGCGATCCGGCGTATCAGGCAATGGGACGGTTCCGCGCGCATCCTGGTATTCACCATGCACCAAAGTGCTGCCTATGCGGTCCAGGCCATCAAGGCGGGCGCCCGCGGCTTTGTCACGAAAAGCAGCCCGCCGGATATTTTGCTCCGCGCGATCGGCGATGTCATGGCCGGGCGCATCGCACTCAGCCCCGACATCGACCACGAACTCGCCATCAATCGTCTCGCCGGCGAACCTTCCGCGATCGACACCCTCAGCCCGCGGGAATTTGAAATCCTGCGGATGCTGCTGGCCGAAAAATCCGTGGAGGACATCGCTGAAACACTGCATATCAGCGTCAAGACCGCCGCCAACACCCGCTATCACATCCGCGCCAAGCTTGGCGTCGCCTCCGACATCGAACTGGTCCGTCTTGCGCTTCGTCAGCGGATCATCGCGGCGGATATCGAAGGCTAACAACAACAACAACAACATGGGAGACAACCACATGCCAACCATCCTCGGCTCCGGCGAGCATCGTTACCGCGTCGTTGAAAACTGGGCGAAGCTGCCGCAGGATTTGCATCTCACCGACGTCGCCTCGGTCGCGGTCGACAGCAAGGACCAGATTTACGTGTTCAATCGCGGCGACCACCCGATGGTGGTGCTGGATCGCGACGGCAATTTCCTGCGCAGTTGGGGCGAAGGCCTGTTCAGCCGCGCGCATGGCCTGCATATCGACGCCGACGACAATCTGTATTGCACCGACGACGGCGACCACACGGTGCGAAAATGCTCGGTCGACGGCAAGGTGCTCTTGACCATCGGCATCCCTCGGCAGCCCGCGCCCTTCATGAGCGGCGAACCGTTCCACCGCTGCACCCACACGGCGCTGTCGCCCAAGGGCGAGATCTACGTTTCGGACGGCTACGGCAATGCCTGCGTCCACAAATACACGCCCGACGCCAAACTGATCAAAAGCTGGGGCGAACCCGGCACTGATCCCGGCCAGTTCAACATCGTCCACAACATCGCCACCGACGCCGACGGTTTTGTCTACGTCGCCGACCGCGAGAACCACCGCGTTCAGGTGTTCGACGGCAACGGCAAATACGAGACGCAGTGGAATAATCTGCACCGGCCCTGCGCGCTGCATTGCTGCGGCGGCAAGCATCCGACGTTCATCATCGGCGAGCTCGGCCCGGGCCTCGCGGTCAACCGCAAGGTACCCAATCTCGGCCCGCGCCTCTCCATCGTCGACGCCAAGGGAAAGCGCATCGCCCGGCTCGGCGGCGAGAATGGTCCGGGTCTCGAGGCCGGCAAATTCCTCGCCCCGCACGGCCTCGCGCTCGATTCGAAAGGCGACATCTATGTCGGCGAGGTCGGCGTCACCGACTGGAAGACCAGTTTTGCGGAAACGCCGATGCCGCCGGAGCTGAAGATCGCCCGCTGCCTGCAGAAGCTGGAGAAAATATAACGACGCCGGCGATGATGCTGCGGTCAGACGATCAGGCGGCGACCGGCCGGCGAGCCGCCAGGCGGTCGGCGGCCTGCGGATCATGGGTCGGCAGATACACCACCGGGCCGGACGCCGCGAAGCGCCTGATCGCATCCAGCGTCGCGCCAGAGACACCCTCATCCTCGCTGACGCCATCGAGCTTGCCCGCGAGCATCAGTGCTTCATTGTAAGAGGTGTCGCCGGCCAGCAAAAGACTGATATCGCCGTCCTGAACCACGACCGAGATATGATCCGCGGTGTGACCGGGCGTTGCCACCGCGATGACATCTCCGCTCTCCGTCAGCCGCCGGCTCGACGCGAACGGACCAAACGGCTCGGCCGCCAGATGCAGCGGCGCCGGATCGAACCATGACGGCCAGCGCTGCGGAAGATAGCCGCGGATGCGGCCGAGTGTTCCGCTGGCCAATCGCAGCTCGCCGGGCGCAACCAGGATCTCGCTGTTTTGAAAATGCGCCAGGCCGCCGTCATGATCCATATGCAAATGGGTGAGCACGACCCGCTTGACGTCGCGCGCGCCGATGCCGAGCGCCCGTAGCTGCGGGCCGATCTCCTGTTCGGGCTCGATGCGAAACGCCACCTCCCAGCGCACGTAGGGATGCAGCGACTTTCCGCTTTCCAGCAGATGCGCGCCCTGGCCGGTGTCGACCACGACGACGCCCTCGACCGTCTCGATGGCCCAGGCGTAGGTCGGCAACCAATCGGTCCAAATAGCATCGGTGAAAATCGCAAGCCGCCGCGACAGCCCGTGGCCGCGGCCCTCGACCTGCGCCGTCTTGATCCGGACTTGTCCGGTTTGGATCGCGTGAACCTTCATGGCCGGGACCTCCGCGTGGTCGCTGGAATCAGATTTCGCCGATCGCCTCACGCCGCCGTTGCTCGGATGCTTCGGCGTAGCGCTTCATGGCGTGGGCCTCGCTCAAAATTCCGATCGGCTGATGCGCGCCGTCGTCCTCGACCACCGCCAGCTGTTCGGCTTCCGCCGCGTCGAACACGGCGATGGCCTCCTGGATATTCATGAACGGATGCAACACCACGTCGCGATAATGCAGAATGTCGATCAGGCCGTGGGGCGCCTCGAGATCGGGCGCGTGCGCCTCGGCCACCAGCGCCAGTCCGACATAACGGCCGTCGCTGTCGACCCCAATCACTTGGGTCTTGGAGCCCAGTGGAAACTTGCTGCGAAATTCCTCGATCGGCATGCCGGCAGAGACCATGGTGACGTCGGGCCGCATCAGGCGCCGCACCGTGAGATCCCGGATCCAGCCGACATCCGCTGCACTTCGGATGGTTTCACCGCGCAGATGCAATCGCCAGGTCGCGAACGAATAGCCGAACAATTCGCGGGTGATCTGGGTCGAGATCATCACCGCGACCAGCACCGCGGTGGTGAGCCAGAGATTGCCGGTGGATTCGAGCGCGATGAACGACATGGTCAGCGGCCCGCCGATCACCGAGGCCGACAGCGCGCTCATGCCGACGATCGCATAGACGTTCGGATCGAGCTTGAGCGCGGGCCAGACCGCGTCGATGCCGCCGGCGAACAAATGGCCGCCCAGCGCGCCCAGAAACAGCGTGGCAAAGAACAATCCGCCGCGAAAGCCGCTGCCGAGCGAGATGATGGACGCCAGTACCTTCAGCGCGAACATGGTGGCGATCACCGTCAACGGGATCGAGACAAAGCCGGCGAAATGCAGCGCGCCGTGCCCCGACGACATCACTTGCGGCGTCGCCAGCGCGAGCAGGCCGACGGCAAACCCACCGAGCGCCGGGCGCAAGGGTGGCCAGAGCCGCGTCTTCGCCAGCAAGGTTTCGCCGAGGGCTACGCCGCGCATGATGGCGATGCCGACCAGGGCCGCGAGTATTCCGAGCACGGCGGCGATGACAAGATCGCGTCCGACCACGTCGCCGACCGGACCGACGCCGATGCCGAGCGACAAGGGTGAAAACGCATGGGTGACAAAATAGCCCGCCACCGCCGCGATGCCGACCGGCGTCAGGCTCGCCGGCGTATAGCCTCCGATCACCAGCTCGAAGGCGTAAAAGGCGCCCCCGAGCGGCGCCCCGAAGGCGCCGGCGATGGCCGCGGCGGCGCCGCAGCCGACCATCAGGCGCTGGTCGCTGCGTCGCAGATGAAAGCCGCGCCCCAGCGACGCCGCGAGCCCGCTGGCAAGCTGGGTGTATCCTGCTTCGAGCCCGACAGAGGCGCCGACACCGCTCGACCAGATGGTCTGCAACGCCACGATCACGCTGCCGCGAAACGACATCAGTCCGCCATGCAGCGCATTGGCCTCGATCGGATCGATTTCGCGCGCCGGCCGCCACCGCAACAGCAGCATGAAGGCGAGGCCAAGCAACAGGCCGCCGAGGCTCGGGACCAGCAGAGCGCGCCACGGCTCGATACGGAACTGGCTGGACAGCCGGTCTCCCCATTGGAGCTCGAACAGCGCAACGTGCATCGCTTCGACCGCGATGCTCATCGCGGCCACCACCAGCCCGCCGACGGTTCCAACCAGCGCCGCAAGGACCACCAGGCTGGTTTCATGCGCGCGAACGAACGCCCGCAGCCGCTGCGGAGCCTCAAGATAACGCGAGCTGGTAGCCATTTGCCGGGTCCGTTGACGGCCAAAAACAGCCGTCCGCCCCCGGTTTAGCTGTGTTTGCGCCGATCACGCAATCCGGAGGCCTGAGTGAAGCCTCGTCGGGCCGGGCGGATAAGGCCTGCAACGCTCTTCACAATCCCGTCACGCTGCCTGTAGTATGTCAACACAAGCTGCTTCGCAGCCAAATCGGGGGCCAGGAGCGTTACTTGAACGCACATGTCTCGCAAGGTGGTTGGCCGGTACTGGTACTTAACGCGGACTTCCGGCCGCTGAGTTACTATCCGTTGTCACTGTGGTCGTGGCAGGACGCGATCAAGGCTGTGTTCCTTGACCGCGTCAATATCGTCGAACATTACGACCGCGCGGTGCGCAGCCCGACGTTCGAAATTCAGCTGCCGAGCGTGGTATCGCTGAAATCCTTCGTCAAGCCGACCACGCATCCGGCCTTCACCCGGTTCAACGTGTTCCTGCGCGACCGCTTCATCTGCCAATACTGCTCGGCGGCCGACGATCTCACCTTCGATCACATCATCCCGCGCAGCAAAGGCGGCCAGACCACCTGGGAAAACGTGGTCGCCGCGTGTTCGCCGTGCAACCTGCGCAAGGGAAACCTGACGCCGCAGCAGGCCCGGATGTTTCCGAGGCAACACCCGTTCGCGCCCACGGTGCATCAGCTGCATCGCAACGGCCGGCTGTTCCCGCCGAACTATCTGCATGATAGCTGGCTCGATTATTTATATTGGGACACCGAACTCGATCCGTAGGGCGGGGACGGGATGCCGATCGTCGTGGGATCACTCAATGACCGCGCGATCAATTGTAGGATCGGTCTACCGTGGCTCCGACGTTGACTGGTGCTTTGCCGCTTCCGCGTCGGCCGCTTTCGAGGCCACGAGGTCTCTCCCCGCTCATGCGCGGTGAAACTTCGGCCAGCCCTATTTTTCCATTCAGCATCTTGGCCGCCACATTTTGTCCGGCCGTGAGATGACTCCCTAATTGTCGGGCGGCGAGATTCAGCGGGCCCTCGTCACATCACGGGGCCGAAGCCTTTGCAAAGCCGCGGGTACTTGAAATTCGTCCATCAATGTTGGTTCACCGCCAGCGTGACATCGAGAGCCGGCTGAGGAGCAATCTCGTTCGAGCGGGCCGCCGGCGGGCCTCGCCCTACCCTTGCGGCCTGGAATTTCGGCCTCTACAAATATTTGTGTCTATGCAACTATCGCAAATGCGCGTATATTGCGCCTATGCACGAATTTCCTCCGGACATGGACCCGCTCGCCGTCGCCCTGATCATGGCCGTCGTTCCGCTGATCAAGGACAGCCAGACCGAGGTCATGACCGCAACGGCCGAGTTCGATCTGACCATGTCGCAACTGCGCATGCTGTTCGTGCTGGACAAGGCGCGTGCCGATCTTGCGGTCAACGAAGTGGCCGATCAGGTCTCGCTGTCGATGGCCGCCGCCGGCCGGGCCGTCGATGGCCTGGTTCGCGGTGGCCTGCTGTCGCGCCGCGAAGACCCGCTTGACCGGCGCATCAAGCGCATCGGCCTTACCGATGCCGGCAAGAAGGCGATCGAACAGATCGGCGCGGCACGCCGGCACTCCGTTGAACGTTTCGTCGATGCGCTGAACAAGACCGAGCGCGCGGCATTGACCGCGGCCGTAGCTACCCTGGGAGCACTGACGCGCAAGCATTTCTCCGCCATGTTTCCCAGCCTGTTACCCCCCTCTTAGGATACATCTGCATGACCTCCTCTGTTCAGACCGGTGCCCCGAGGGCGCTCGATCGTCGCGTTTTACGCATCGCTGCCGTGGTCGTTCTTGGCAGCTTTATGTCGATCCTCGACACCACCATCGTCAATGTCGCGATCAGGGAGCTGTCGCGGTCCTTCAACGTTTCACTGTCGGTCACCCAGTGGGTATCCACCAGCTACATGCTGGCACTGGCCACCGTGATTCCCTTGACCGGCTGGGCGGCAGATCGCTTCGGCACCAAACGCCTGTACATCGGCTCGATCCTGCTTTTCGTGCTCGGCTCGGCGCTCTGCGGCGTAGCGTGGTCGGCCACGTCGTTGATCGCATTCCGCGTGCTGCAGGGTCTCGGCGGCGGCATGATCATGCCGGCAGGCATGACGATACTGTCGCACGCGGCCGGCCATGACCGCATGGGGCGCGTGATGGGCATCGTCGGCGTACCGATGCTGTTGGCGCCAATTGTCGGGCCGATCCTCGGCGGCTGGTTCGTCGACGACATCTCCTGGCGCTGGATCTTTTTCGTCAACTTGCCGATCGGCGTCATCGCCCTGTTTTCCGCGACGAGCATCCTGGAACGCGACGAACCCAAGCCGCATCACACACTCGATTGGCTCGGTCTTTTGCTGTTATCGCCGGGATTGGCGATTTTCGTCTACGGGCTGGCTGAAACGGCGGCGGGTGGCGGGTTCAAATCGTTTGACGCGTTGGGCGGCGTCGTCGTCGGCCTGTTGCTGGTAGCTGCATTCGTGTGGCACGCCAATCGCCGGGATGGCGCATTGATCGACGTGCGGCTTTTTGCACGCCGTACGGTAGGCTCGGCGGCGCTGACCATGTTCCTGTTCGGTACGGCGTTCTTTGGTACAGCGCTGCTGCTGCCGCTGTACTTCCAGGTGGTGCGTGGTGAATCGGCGCTGCATTCCGGCCTGCTGCTCGCCGTGCAGGGCCTCGGCGCCATGATCTCCATGCCGATCGCCGCACGCATCACCGACACGACGGGTCCGGGGCGCATCGTACTGACAGGCCTGACCCTGGTTGGGCTGGGTATGCTGGGCCTCACCCAAATCCAGAGCGATACGCCATTCTGGTTGATTGAAGGCACACTGTTCTTGCTCGGCCTCGGAATGGGTTCGACGATGATGCCGTCCATGAGTGCCGCTCTCGCCACGCTGCAGCGCCATGAGATCGCGCGTGCGACCAGCGGCTTGAACGTGGTGCAGCGGGTAGGTGGTTCGATAGGTACGGCTGTGCTCGCCGTGGTCCTGTCGCACCAGATCGCGAAGATCGTCCCCGCAGCGGCGGCAGGCGGGAGCGGCATGCAGGCCATGCGGAACTTGTCGCCCGCGATGTACACCGAGGCGCTCCCTGCGCTTGGCAGGGCCTTTGGCCATACCTTCATGTGGTCCTTGGCCATCATCGCGCTGGGGTTGATTGCAGCAAGCTTTCTGCCGCGGCAGAAAGTGACAGCTGCGACCGAAGTGGTGCATGCCCCCGCCGCAGCGGAATGAGCTTCAGGTTGCACCCCGTCAAGCCGTTGAAATCTCGATGGCGAATGCCAAGATAGAACGGGCGTCGGCGGCTGACCGCGGCCGGCGCAGGGGATGCGTGCGCGATCGGGGACGTGCGTAGACGGATATTGGTGGTATATTCCCCGCCAGGCTTGCGCTGAAGCAACGGGAGCGCCTCAATGCCCTCTTTGACGGAATGGAAGGTGCCGCCGGCGAATCAGCCTCGCGCCGGCGACTATGCTTTCGACCTCGATCGGGCGTTGGCGTCAGTGATCGGCCTGCATTCGATCATTCCGAACGACGCCTTCAGCGCCGACAATCTGGGCACCGAACGCGCCGGCAATGGCGTGCTGATCGACCACGGGCTGGTGTTGACTATCGGCTATCTGATCACCGAGGCCGAAGCCGTCTGGCTGCATCTTGGTGACGGCCGCGTCGTGCAGGGGCATGCGCTCGGCGTTGATCCCGAAAGCGGCTTTGGCCTGGTGCAGGCGCTCGGCCACATCGATATCGATCCGCTCCCGCTGGGCTCTTCGGCATCCGCCGACATCGGCGACCGCGTGGTGCTGGGCGGCGCCGGCGGCCGCACCCGATCGGTCGCGAGCCACATCGCCGCCAAGCAGGAGTTTGCCGGCTATTGGGAATATTTGCTGGACGACGCGATGTTCACCCATCCCGCACATCCCAATTGGGGCGGCGCCGGACTGATCTCGAATCGTGGCGAATTGATCGGCATCGGCTCGCTGCAGCTCGAACGTGAGCGCGAGGGCAAGAGCGAACACCTCAACATGGTGGTGCCGATCGATCTGCTCAAGCCGGTGCTCGACGACTTGCGAAAATTCGGCCGCGTCAACCGGCCGGCGCGTCCGTGGCTCGGAATGTACTCGGCCGAGATCGAGAACAAGATCGTCGTGGTCGGGATCTCCGCGAAAGGTCCGGCGGCGCGCGCCGAGCTGAAGGCCGGCGATGTTATTCTGGCGGTGAACGGCGAGAAGGTTTCCAGTCAGACAGAATTCTACCGCAAGCTCTGGTCGCTCGGACCCGCCGGCGTCGACGTGCCGCTGACCGTTTACCACGAAGGCGTCACCTTCAACGTGGTGCTGGCCTCGACCGATCGCGCGAAGATGCTCAAGGTGCCAATATTGCACTGAAGAGTGTTGCACTGAACCCGCAAGGAAGCGCGCGATGAGCGAGGCCGTGGTGGACGACATCGTGGCCGTGCTTCCGCCGTTGCTGCAATCGCTCGAAGCGCTGGGCTTGATCGCCCGCCATCTCAACCCGCCGGATTTCGGCCGCGTGATGCACGCCGTCGGGACGCCCGACCAATCCTTGCAAGCGGTGCAGCCGCGGCTGGCCGATTGGCCGGCAGAATTCGCAGATGTGCAGACCGCGCTGCAGGCGGCAAGCGACGCCGCGCTGAAGGCGTTCGAAGGCTTGCGCGCGGTGCAAAACGGCAATGGCGACCTGGTCGCGGTGTTTCGCGCGCTGCGTTACGCGCCGCGCGCGCAGGAAGCCTTGTATCCGCTGGCCGAAAAATTTCCACCGGTGAGCAGCTTCTTTGTCGATCCCGCCTGCCGCGACGATGCCGAGCTGTCGGCGCGGCTCGCCGCACCCGCGGGTCAGGATACCGGAATCATGCACGATCACAACGAGGCCGGCAGCCGTGGCGGCTTCTCGCTCTACGTGCCGGAATATTATACGGCCGATCGCGCCTGGCCGCTGGTGATGGCGCTGCATGGCGGCAGCGGCAATGGTCGCGGCTTCCTGTGGAGCTGGCTGCGCGACGCCCGCAGTTTTGGCGCCATCCTGGTCGCCCCGACCGCGATCGGCAGTACCTGGGCGCTGATGGGCGAGGACGTCGATACGCCTAATCTCGCCCGCATCCTCGACATCGCACGCGCACGCTGGAATATCGATCCGAAACGGCTGCTACTGACCGGCATGAGCGACGGCGGCACGTTCAGTTACGTCACCGGGCTCGAGGGCAGCTCGCCTTTCACGCATCTCGCACCGATTTCCGCGACCTTCCATCCCCTGATGGCGGAAATGGCGGACGCCAAGCGGCTGCGTGGATTGCCCGTTCATATCGTGCATGGCCAGCTCGACTGGATGTTTCCGGTACAAATGGCGCGGCAGACCCGGCAATTGCTGTCGGCGGCCGGCGCCGATGTCACCTATCGCGAGATCGAGGATCTCAGCCATTGCTACCCGCGCGAGATCAACCGGGCGATCCTGAGTTGGCTCAACGGCGCATAGTCGAAAGCCGGCGGCACGCGATGCACCGCCGGCTTTCGACGCACTCCCGGCTTCAGCCATGGACGGTCGGGTGAAGCAGGTCGGAAAGCCCAACCCGGTTCAGCATCTCGTCGCGAACGCGATCGATGACGCCGAACGCGACTTCCGCGCCATCGTGCGTGGGATCAACATGAACGCGGAACGGACGCTGGCCGAACGGCGTATCGACGACCCTGACGATCGCATCGGCCACCGAGGCAGCATCAGCCTCCGGCGGTACGATGGCCGCGAACGCCTGCTGGATCTGCTCGCCGAACCCGGCATAGGGGCCCGCTTCATATTCCGCGACGCGCGCCAGATCGGCCGGCGAACCCGCATGCGCGAAATGATTGGTCCCCCCGGTGAAGGCGCCGGGCACGATGATCGAGGTTTCGATGCCCCAGCGCACGAGTTCGCGGGTGTAGACCACGGCGAGCGCATCCATGCCGGCCTTGGCGGCGAAATACGGCGAAAGATACGGAGGTGTGCCGCCGGCCACGCTGCTCGAGGACACCCAGACCAATAGCCCCCTGCGCTGCTGGCGCAGTTGCGGCAGCGCCGCGCGATTGACGCGCTGGGTCGAGAGCACGTTGACGTCGTAGAGCTCGGCAAGCTGCTCGGGTGTAAACGCCTCCGCCGGTCCGAACGACATGTGGCCGGCGTTATGGATCACGACATCGAGACGTCCCTGCTCGGCGACGATCTGCGCGATAGCAGTGTCGGCGGATGTTTGCGAACCGACGTCGAGTTCAAGGGCATGCAGGTCGACCTTGCTGTCGCGTGCGAATTTCTCGACGTCGGCGACCTGGACCGCGTTGCGGCCCGTGGTGTCGCGCATCGAGGCGTAGACGGTGTGACCCGCTCGGGCCAACGCGTTGGCGGAAAGCCGGCCAAAGCCGCTGGAAGCACCGGTGACGACGATAACCTGTTTCATGACAGATATCCTTTGCGATGGATCACATGGAGATTGTTGATGAGGGATTTCCGTTCAGACCATGCCGCCATTGGCGCGCAGCACCTGGCCGTTGATCCATCCGCCGTCCGGGCCGGCGAGGAAGGACACCGTCGCCGCGATGTCCTGCGGCGTGCCGAGACGTTGCAGCGGATTCATCTTCGCCATGCGGTCGATCAATTCCTGCGATTTTCCGTTGAGGAACAGCTCCGTCCCCACCGGACCCGGCGCCACGGCATTGACCGTGATGTTACGGCCGCGCATTTCCTTCGACAGGATCGCCGTCATGGTTTCAATCGCGGCCTTGGTCGCGGCATAGACGCCGTACGTTTCCAGCTTGATGCCGACCACGCTGGTTGAGAAATTGACGATGCGCCCGCCATCGCGCAAACGTTTCGCGGCTTCGCGCATCGCGTTGAAGCTGCCCTTGAGATTGATCGCGATCTGCCGGTCGAACAGCGCATCGTCGCTGTCGGCGATGCTGGCGAGCTTCATGATGCCGGCATTGTTGACCAGCACATCGACCCCGCCGAACGCCGCTTCCGCCGCGTCGAACATGCCGCGCACTGCATTCGGGTCGCTGACGTCGGCCTTCGCCGTCAGGGCCCGGCCGCCCTTCGCTTCGATCTTCTTTGCCAGCGCTTCGGCGGATTTGACGTCGCCGGAGTAGTTGATGACGACGGTCAAGCCGTCGGCGGCCAGGCGCTCGGCCACCGCGGCGCCGATGCCCCGCGACGCGCCCGTAACGATTGCTACTCTATTGGATTCGTTCGTCATTTTAAGTCTCCTGTGGTTTCGGCGGGTGCCCGCGTCTGATGAGGAGAACCTAAATCCTTCCGAGATCCGGATAATTATGCGATATCTGGCAATACAATCCGGAAAAGACGAACAATCTAATGGACCGATTCGAGGCGATGCGGGTCTTCACCCGGGTGGTGGAGCGGCGCAGTTTTACGATCGCGGCCAACGATCTGGGCGTGCCGCGCTCGACCGTCACGGACGCGGTGAAAACGCTGGAGGCGCGGCTGGGCGTGCGGCTTCTGGAGCGCACCACGCGAACCGTCCGCCCCACCCTCGACGGCGAGGCGCATTACCGGCGTTGTCTGGCGTTGATCGCCGACCTCGAAGACGCCGAAGGCGCCTTCGGCGGCGCCAAGCCGAAAGGCTTGTTGCGGCTCGAGGTGCAGGGCACGCTGGCGCGTCACTTCGTGCTGCCGCGCCTGCCGGACTTCTTCGCTGAATATCCCGACATCGAAATCAGCATGAGCGAAACCGAGCGATGGGTCGACCTGATCCGCGAAGGCGTCGATGTCGTCTTGCGCTTCGGCCAGCTCCCCGACAGCGACATGATCGCGCGCGAGGTCGTGGTGCTGCAGCGCCTGACCTGCGCGGCGCCGAATTATGTCGAGCGCCATGGCACCCCCGTCACACCCGACGCGCTCGACGGCCACCGCATGATCGGACTGCGCTCGCTCACCACGGGAAGGGTGCGGCCGATGGAATTCATAGTCGGCGACGGCGTGCAGGAAATCATGCTGCCGACCACGATATCGGTGACCGGAACGGAAAGCTTTCTTGCCACCGCGCGGCTCGGGTTGGGCCTGGTCCAGATACCGTATTTCCACGCCGAGCAAGACCTCGCGCGGGGAACGCTGGTGCAGGTGCTGCCGGCATGGCCGCCGCGTCCGGTACCGGTGTCGCTGCTCTATCCGCGCAACCGCCAATTATCGCCGCGGGTTCGGGTTTTCCTCGATTGGGCGATGCGGCTGTTCGGCCGGAGTTGATTCGGTGCTGGAACCAGCCTCGCTCGAGCGCGTTGTCCGCCGTCACTGGAGGATTACTCATGCGGACGTTTCTGGGAATGATTTTGGGCGCGTTGCTGCTGGTCGCGGGCGTGTATGTCCACGATTCGATGGCGACTTCGACCGTTGCCAATGGTGAGGTGGCACAGTCCAGCCGCACCCTCGTCAACTGGGATGTCGCATCGAGCGACTGGAACATCATGAAGACCCGAGCCCATGAGGATTGGGTGAGGCTGTCGGCGAAATAATCGTTTCGACCTGATATCGACGCCCTCGCCGCCGGCGGGGGCGTCGATTTTTTTTGCTCGTCATATTTCTTGCAGAATTACTTCTTCCGAATTTATTTCTTCCAAGATCACTTCTTCGCCGCAGCGGCCTTGCGCGCATCGGCGATCACTTGACCGAATTCTTCCATGGTCAATATGCCGGGCACGCGAAACTTGCCGACGATAAAGGACGGCGTGCCGTCGAAGCCGAACGCCTCGGCTTGCGCCTTGTTGCGCTTGATGACGGCATCGATCGCCTTGGCGTTGGTGGCAAGGTCGCTGGTGAGCCGGTCCATGTCGACACCGGCGCCGGACAGCAATTCCTTGATCCGCGGCTCCGTCAATTTCGAGCTGACGCCCATCATGGCCTCATGCGCCTTGACGAACTTATCCTGATATCTCGTGGCGAGCGCCATCCGCGTCGCGACCACGGAAGTCGGCCCCAGGATCGGCCAGTCCTTCCAGATCAGGCGGACCTTGCCATCGTCCTGCACCACCTGCCGCAGTTCGGGCTCGAGCTTGCGGCAATATGGACAATTATAGTCGAACCATTCGACGATGGTGACGTCGCCGTCGGGATTGCCGACCACCGGAATATCCGGATCGCGCAGCACCTGCGCTTCCGTCAGCTCCTGTTCCGGATCGCCCTCCGCCCATGCCGGTCGCGACATGAGCCCAAGTGCTACCGCTCCAAGCGCTGCCGAACCTAGCCCGAGCAGCGCAAGGGCTTCACGGCGGGATCTCGCCGGATACCGCCGGGCCGCATCGATCGGGGTGGACATTTTCGAAGTCTCCGGCAGGCCCAAAGCGGGCAAATTATCTACGTTCAAGATAGGGATAAGTTACGCACCAGCATATAGATCGCCACCGCGATAATGATGGCCGCGAACACGATATTGAGCGCGCCGCGCCGCGCCGCCAGATGCCGCGCCGAGCGGGTGCCGATCAAGCCGCCGGCGATGCCGCCGACGATGAACACTGCCGCCAACTCCCATGAGATCAGGCCCGACCACGCATAGCTGGTCGCGGTGGTGAGGCCGAACGCGGTGACCGCCACCAACGACGAGGACACCGCATTCATGATCGCCATGCCGGTCGCGAGCATCAGCGCCGGCACGATCAGGAAGCCGCCGCCGATGCCGAAAAAACCGGACATCGTCCCGGTCGCAAGCCCAAGGCCGACGATCGCGGGCATGTTGGTCCAACTGATCCGCACGTCCGGCAGGCCGGTCTTCGACCGCGACTTCAGCATCAGCGCGGCGATCACCAGCATCACCAGCGCGAACAGCGAAAGCAGCCGCTGGCCGTCGACCATCTTGCCGAAGATCGAGCCGATGAAGGCGCCGATGATCCCGGCCGCCGCGAACGGCAGCGCGCAGGACCATCGCACGGTGCCGCCGCGGGCGTGATTCGACAGGTTAAAGGCGGCGTTGGCGGCGACCGCGATCGCGCTGGTGCCGATCGCCAGATGGGCATCGGTGACGCCCACCACATAGACCATCAGCGGCACCGCCAGGATCGATCCGCCGCCGCCGACCAGGCCAAGCGAAAAGCCGACCAGCGATCCCGACACCAGTCCCAGCACTGCCTGCGTTACGGAAATGATCAAGCCGGAGTCTCGTGTGCGCCGACGCGATCCCGCGCGATCAGCAAAAATAGAAACACGGGCATAACAACGATGTCAGGCCCGTGTCAAAAACGCGCTTACGCGCCCTTCAGCTTCTTGTTGCATTCGCTGTAATAGCCGCCGCCCTTCATGATCCACTTCAGGCCGCCATTGCCGTTGGTGGCCTTGTTGGCGCGGTACTGATCGTCACAGGTTTTGAAACGGCCCTTGCCGGCGGACAGGCTGGAGTATTTCGGATCCACCGCATTCGGGAACACCGCGTTACCCACGGCCTCCGGCGCGGCGGGGGCGGCTGCGACCGGCTTCGGAGCCCGCGCCGGCTTGGCCTCGGCAGCGGGCGGCGGGGCGGCAGGCGCCGCGGCGGGAGCGGCCGCGGGTGTTGCAGCGGCGTCGGCGCCACATTCGGCCTTGCGGAAATCGTTCCACTTCTGGCCGTTGAGGCTGCCCGCGGTCTTGGCTTCCTTATATTTTGCACTGCATTCCGACATCGACAGGGCGTTGGCGGGCGAAACCGCCGCGAACGCGACAAAACCCGACATCGCAACGGCACAGGCTAGGAATTTTGCTTGAACGGTCATCCTTGGTCTCCTTGGGTCAGAAGCATTGGGGTCAGAAGCATTGGGGCTGATAACGCATTGGGCACATGATCATCTGAAGACCCCTATCCTAACCTAGCGACGGCGCACAACAAAGCCGGTGTCGATCCCGGCAACTAAAATATCGGGCGAAGGAAATTCCGCGCCGTGGCAACTCGTTCATCCGCTGTTCAGCATCGCGAGCCGACCTTGCGCGCCTCTTCAACCTGAGGTGCTTCCCATGATGACCCTGTCTTCCCGCGTCGCCGCGACCGCCATTGCCTCCCTGTTCCTGATGGGCTCCGCGTTTGCGCAGACCCCCGCGGCCGCTCCCGCCGCGAAAATGGACAAGAAGCCGGTGGTCCATACCGCCGCCTCGCTGGAATGCTCCAAGGAAGCCGACGCCAAGGGCCTGCACGGCAAGGAACGCAAGAAATTCCGTTCCGAATGCAAGAAGGGCGCCGCCGCCCCGGCAGCAGCACCAGCCGCGAAGTGATCCTCGTTCGCCCCTGGCTTTTGCAGGGTTAGCGACGATCAAATATCTCCCCTCTCCCGCGACCAGGGAGAGGGGAAACCAAAGCGTGCATTGCTGCAGTCGCGCTGGCGCAATTGTGCAGGGCACCGGGATTTGACATAAAACGGCGTGAGCCGAATCCCCGCATCGATGGCATTTGCCATCCCGACCCGCACCAAGACCCTGAACGTCCTCGAAACGCTGGCGATCGCCGTCGCCGGTGGCGGATTGTTTTTGTGGGCGCAGTTGCCGGGCGGGCTGATCACCGGGGCCATGATTTCGGTGGGCATCGCGGCGATCGCGGGGCGGCCGCTGACGGTGCCGCCGGTCGTAACCCAATCGATGCTGGTGCTGCTGGGAATTTCGCTGGGTTCGCTGGTCTCGCGGCAGCTCTTGCAGCATGTCGGCGCCTATCCTTTGACCATCGCACTGCTGGCGCTGGCGACGTTCTGCTCGACCTTCGGCAGCAGCCTCTATCTGCAACGCGTCCATGGCTGGGATCAGACCTCGGCATTCCTGGCGGGAAGCCCGGGCGCGTTGTCGCAAATCATCATCCTGGCCGCCGAAAAGGGCGCCGACGTGCCGGCGATCGCCGTGGTGCAGACCGTGCGGGTGATC
Organism: Bradyrhizobium sp. S69; assembly: GCF_009766005.1. Classification (GTDB taxonomy): domain Bacteria; phylum Pseudomonadota; class Alphaproteobacteria; order Rhizobiales; family Xanthobacteraceae; genus Bradyrhizobium. The sequence goes on from NZ_LMUK01000051.1 coordinate 60,733, forward strand.
ATCCTGACCGCGGCGCTGCCGCTGCTGCTGACCTTGACCGGCCTTGCCCCGGCCTCGGCGCCGACCGTGCTGTTCGCCACCGCCTCGCCGCTCGAACTCGCCGAGCTGATCGCAGCCTCGGTCGCGGTCTCACTGCTGCTGCGGCTGATCAAATTCCCCGCGAGCTGGATGTTCGGCGCGATGATCGGATCGAGCCTGCTGCATGGCACGGGTCTGGTCGAGGGTGGCCTGCCGCCATGGGCGCGCGGCATCGCGCTGGTCGGCATCGGTGCGGTGATCGGGGCGCGGTTCGCGCGGATGCGGATCAAGACCCTGCTCGGCCACCTCAATGCGTCGCTCGGATCGTTCGCGATTGCGATCGCGATTTCCGGAATTTTCGTCGCCTTCATTGTCCTCACCACCCACGTCCATTTCGCCGATGTCGTCGTCGCCTTCGCGCCCGGCGCGATGGACGCCATGCTGGCGCTGGCGCTGACCCTGCATATCGACCCGATCTTCGTCGGCGCCCATCATCTGTCGCGTTTCGTGTTCGTCACCATCTCGACTCCCGGCATCGTCCATCTGTTCGGACGCCCGCAGGACGATGTGGATGATTAGGTAGGGGCAGCCTATCGTCGTCCCGGCCTTGAGCCGGGACCCATAGCCCCTGGCCTTAGTTAGCGCAGAAGGCATTTGCTTCAATGCCGAAAACGCGAGTCCTCGCCGTATGGGTCCCGGCTCGGAGGCCGGGACGACGTGGGTAGGATCGCGTTCGCGCAAAACCGTCATTGCGAGCGAAGCGAAGCAATCCACGGCCGCAAGGGAAGAGCTGGATTGCTTCGTCGCAAGTGCTCCTCGCAATGACGGCTGAACACATCGCCGCGTTCTCGCGACACGATGCGCCCGAGCTTTGCAAATTCGTTTGCCCTCAAAAAATAAAGAGGGCGCACGCGCCCCTCAAGAGAGGGCGCGGGGAAGACCGGGTGCGCGCTGCACCCGCGGTCTCATGTGCAAAGGCAAACAACAAAACGCACATGAGCATACAGGTTCAGCGGAAACACTCCGGCCTTCCCTGCGCAATGGTTTTACAGCTTATATCGTGCTCTCCCCGGCGAGACCTGGCTTGTTTGCCACCGTCATCCCCAAGGAGCGTGAGCTCCTTGCGAATTTGACACCAGCCATTGGGGCGTCAGGACCACACGACTTTGCCGTCCGCGTCAGCCGCATTCGTCAATCGCAGCTCTCGCGTCCATCGCATCCCACCGCGCGTTTCGTGACGTGCGCAACGCCCCTCTTGCCGGGCGGGACGCACGCTATACGCAACTGAGTTGGGTCAAAAACAAAGCGAAATATTTTTTACGAAGGGGCTGGACAGGATTCCGCGCGCGAAGGTGATTTGCCCGTCGGGCAGTTTTTTAGCGCTTACGACCACCGCGCAGCCGTCATCCCGAAGGCCTGTGAAGCTATCTCAAACGTCATCCCCGGGACGAACGCGGAGCGTTCGCCCGTGAGGTGCGCGCTCTTTCTTGCGCGCCTCGAAGGATGGCCGCACGCACTGCGCTGAACACCATCCTTCGAGGCTCGCCGAAGACGGCGAACACCTCAGGATGACGGCGAAGCCGTTGCGCGAGCATGACGGCTGAGTTGTTGCGGCGGTACCGGCAAACGCGCCGAAGTCCTATGCCGCCTTTATAAATCACCACCTGAACCACGCTCGCATTCCTATCTTGCGATGCGCACTTTCATCGGCGTCGGGGGCGATGAAAGACGAAGGAAAACGAGCCATGAAGACGATTACGTTGGCCGCATCGATGATGGTGCTGGTTGCGATCTCAGGACAGGCGTTGGCGGGTGCCGCCGCAGCGGATGCGTGGCATCGTGCCCATGCATCGGCCAGCCCGACGGCGATGCGCGCGTACGACGCGGTGACGCCGGCGACGGCGGAGCCCACTACGCACCGCTATCACGGGGGACCGAAAGTGAATGATTGAGGTTGATGCCGTCGACGATGAACTCGCGCGCGAGCGCGCGGGTTCATGTCACTTGCGGACCAGACCGCGGATTCCCCAGGCGCCGATCGCGGCCATCAACAGCGAGATCAGCACGTTGTAGCCGGCCAGCGACAGGCCGAGAAACGTCCACTGGATTTCGTCGCAGCGCACCACTTTGACGGTGTCGAGACGCTCAAGCAGACTGCCGGCGCTGCCGAGATTGCCGATCGGACCGGTGCAGTCGGTCGGCCCCTGCCAGAACTTCCATTCGACGCCGGCATGATAGGTGCCGAGCACCGCGTTGCCCAGCGCAGCCAGCGTCAGCAGCGCGAGCCCCGCCAGCAAGATGCCGCGCGGCGCGTCCTTCGCCGCGGCCAGCGCCACCAGCACACCGAGCGGGACCGCCAGATAATAGGCATAGCGCTGCTCGAGGCAAAGCGGACAGGGCACCAGGCCCAGCACCAACTGGAAGAACCAGGCGCCCACCAAGGTCGCCGCCGCGATCGCGGTGACGGCCAGCGCCGCGGTCAGCGCGGGGTTGCGGGCCGTGGAGACGTGCGATGGATGGGCAATGGCGTCCGATGTCACAGGGCCCTCCAGGGGATTTCCAGGGTCTTCAGGTCCAAGGCTTTCAAATTTTCTAGGCCTTCAAGCGTCCTATCCCGCGCATCCGGCGCTGTCGAGGCAGCCCGCGATCACACTGGAGTGTTTTGGGCCGGCCGACGGCGGCGAGCATGACCGGCGGCGCCAGACGCCGGTGGTCCTTGGATTGCCCTTGGGCGAAAAGCCAGCGAAAGCAAACCGATAGGCTTCGAATCAAGAGACTTGTTGGATCAAGAGACTTGGGTTGACCCACCGGCCGCGGCCGCTATATTCCGCCCGCTTCGCGACGTCGGGCTTGCCCGATCATGCGGATGCCCCTGTGGCGGAATTGGTAGACGCGCTCGACTCAAAATCGAGTTCCGCAAGGAGTGCTGGTTCGATTCCGGCCAGGGGCACCACGCAGCTTGCCGGCAGAGTCTGGGACGTACATCGCTAATCGGGCCGCGCCCGATAGGTCGAAGCCCGCGGATGCGTCAGACTTTTTTTGTCAGGCAGACATCGCAAACACCGGCAAGAACGAGCCGAGATAAATGCACTTTCACCGTAGCTGAGAGGCGGAGCTCCCCTTCGCCACAGAATCTTCTTCAGCCTTGTGATTCTTCAGGACCAGCCCTCAATAGAGCCGCACAGTTGCCTCAGGCTCATGGTTTCGAGTTCTCCGATTAGAACAAAGCTGCTGTCGGTGAGACCGCTCATCGAGGGGCCGAAAAGTCCGGACACCAGACCATTGCCGTGGCGCGCCAAATAAAATCGGTCGTGAAAACGAATGCCGGTGTTCGTTCTAAAAAACTTGAATTGGAGCTTATATCCGCGCGCATCACCATATTGCTTCACGGTCGTGCGCCAGACATCGCCAATCACGACCTTGTCGCCTTTCGCATAGGGAGGCTGGAAAATCGTAAACATCTCATTCGTCGGGATATTGAGTACGTCCAGGTATTTTAGAAAATTGTCGGTACCTCCCTTGGAGCCGTCTTCGCCTTCGTCGAAATAAATATAAGGATCCGTCACGAGCAGATCTTTAGCCGAACCTTTGCCGCCATGTACCGTCCGGGCTGCGTCCAAGAACGTGTTTATCTTGGCCTTAAAGCCGCCAGACACTCTCATGAGCTCGGCGACAACGTCGCCATCCGCCGCGCTCGCTGAGCTACGCGCAAAGGGTTTTGGCGGGCGCCCTAACTTGAGGGGGCAATTGGGTTCTGGGCAACTTCCCTCCCGCACGGTTACGAGGGGGCGCCATTCCCCCGCAGTTGCCCAGCGGATGACGTCACTCCAAAACTCGTCGTCGTGCCAACGCCTTGACCTGGAAAAGTCTTCGCGTTGGAAGTTGCGGCTAAACAGTTCGGGTGCGAAGCGCCCAATTGCCTCGCTATCTTCCGGTCGCGCCGGAAGTCCGGCATTGAAGCGCCAATACCAATCATGAGAGTCGTACGGCATAAGAGAACCTCCAATGAACAATCGTTGCTCGTTTGATGGAAGGCACACTTCAACATCATTTAGCCGAATATGCTGGACGCTATCAACAACACCTCGTCAGAGCTCCTGGGATGGATTAGCCATAGGCCTAACCCGCCTTCTTATCGATGATGGGCGGCGGATTGCGCCTTCTGCTCCAATCCGCCCTACGGCTGGAGTCATGGGCTGGCCCGTGTTTCAATGACGCCCCGGATGCCGATTGAAATTCAACACAATCTTGACGCATAGCCGGGCGACGCTCGGCCAAGGTAATTCGCAATGACAGCATCGATCATCCGGCCGGTCGCAGCGTGCCATCGGCATCCAGTTCAGCTCCACGGCATCCAAGCCTTGCGCCAGTTTGCGGCCGTCTTCCTGTCGTGTTACGCCTCTGGCCTCGCCGCGGCGCAAACCCCGACCCTGCCGGCGCTGGAAAAGAACAGTTTTTATCTGTCGTCCGCCGGCTTTCATGCCCAGTTTGCCAACGATCCGGCGGCGCAAAAGGCGCTGCGGGCGCTGCCGGCGCACCAGTTCGTGGCGAAAGGGGCTGGCGAGGAGCTGCGCTATTTTTATGCCGAGCCACAGCATTGCGTCTGTGTCTTTGTCGGCACCCAGCAGGCCTATGACAACTACCGCGAGATCCTTCGCCAGCCGCTGAAACCGGCCGACAACATGGCGCCTGATTACAGGAGCCAGGCCGGCATGCTGTTGAACAACCAGCCGCTGCGGCAGAGCACGCGCGGCGATCCCACCACGCTGTCGGACTATCTCAGCACCCTTAAACCGCAATATTGAATTCGCGTCCGATCCAAGGGCATTGCGGGCCGCGCTACCGCTGTCAGGATGGATGCGCGCGAAACTGATCGTCGCCCTGCGAGATTGAGATAGACGCCCCGCCGGCGCTGGAACGCCGGACGGGGCAACCCTTCAATGTCCGCCGCTTACCGGTCCTGTTGGTAGCCCCGACGGACCGGTGTTCTGGGGAGCCCTCGCGAGAAGAGCATCCTCCAATGCATGGCTCAGTTGGTTACGTCGGAGGTTCCAGAGAAAGTTTGCAGCCAGTGCCCCGATGTCTGGCTCTACAAACCCTTCCTCAGGTATTAGATTCTTCGCCTTGAGCACTTTATTGATCAAGCCTTCATGATATCGATTCATTGATTGAATGGTAGCAGAGTTGATCTCCTGCAGGTCACCCGGTCGACTTGGATTTGCCATGACATTCTCCATGTCTGCGCGCCGCGGGATGGGGCGGGCTCGGCATGTGTAGTCCATCCCGCGCTTGGCGATCGTGAACCAGATCACTACCACACGATGTTGGCGGGAAAGCGTGATCAAATCCGCTCGATTGGCGCCTTCCGTCACAGGTCCCGCTTCGGCTTCCGCACCTAGAGCACGGTTCTGATTCAATCAGAACCAGACTCTAGATTCTTGTTTGACGCGCTTTCTTGACGCGAACCGGTATCCACTTCGCTTGAAACCGCTATACGTCACGGCGCCGGCGCCTTGACGCGACGGGGATCGCCGGGGTCGGTCACGACGACGGTCGCGGTCATGCCGGCGCTGAGCGTGATGCCGTCCGGCACCTTGTCGATGGCGATGCGAACCGGAATCCGCTGCGCCAGCCTGACCCAGCTGAAGGTTGGATTGACGTTGGCGATCAGGTCGCCGGCCAAGGCGTTGTCGCGGTCGGTGATGGCGCGGGCCACACTCTGGACGTGGCCTTGCAGGGCGGCATCGAATCCCATCAGGCGGATCGAAACCGGGTCGCCGAGCTTGATGTGGCGCAACTTGGTTTCCTCGAAATAGCCGGCGATATAATAGGAATCGCTGTCGACGATCGCGACCATCGGATGTCCCACGGTGGCATAGTCGCCGCGGTCGAGCAGCAGATTGGTGACATAGCCATTGACCGGGGAACGCACCTCGGTGCGCGCCAGGTTGAGCTTGGCGACGCCGACGGCCGCCACCGCCTGATCGTAGGCGGCCTGCGCCCCGAGCGCGGTGTTGCGCGCCTGCGAGAGTGCCTCGTCCGAGATCGAGGCCGAGGTCAGCTTCTGGCGCCGCTCGAGCTCGTCCTGCCGCTCGTCGGCGGCGCTCTTGGCCTGCGCCAGCGCCGCCTCGGCTTGCGCCAGCGCCAGCTGATAACGGGCGCGATCGACGGTGAAGAGCACGTCGCCGATCTTGAGGGTCTGGTTGTCCTTGATCGGGACGTCGATCACGGGGCCCGCGATGTCAGGCGCAACGTTCACCACATTGGCGCGTACCCTGCCGTCGCGCGTCCACGGGCTCTCCTGATAGGTCACCCACAGATACCAAAAGAACACCGCCGCGATGGCGACAGCCGCCATGGTGACGAGAACGCGAACGATCGATGCGACATTTGGCATGGTCAGGATTCTCGACAGGATTCTTAGTTGGCTAAAGTGTAGCGGTGACGAAGGCACTGAGCAGGATGACGTAGAGCGCGGCATTGAACAACGGCGGATGCCAGACGAAACGATAAAGCCCGAGCTGGCCGATGGCATAGCGCAGCAGCCACCAGACCAGCGCGGTGCCCAGCAGATAGCCGAGCATCGGGGGCAAATACACGCCGCCGAGACTGATTTCCTTGATCATGCCACCACCGGTTCAGGCGCAGCCTGCGGCCCTTCGGGCGCGGGTGCGCCGAAAACCTCGCCGTGCTGCCGCAACGTCATCTCGATACTATAAAGCGCTTCGGCGGCGCGGATCAGCAGCTGGTCGTCGCCGATCGAAAGAATCCGCCGGCGCGCGGCCGTGAGCTCCGGCAGCGGCATCGGTGTGTTGCCGCGTCGCGCCGCGCGGCGAAAATGGCCGGCCATCGCTGCGACAGCCTCACGCCCGGCCGATGCGGCCTCGACCGGAAGATCAGGGAGAAATCCACGCAGCGCGAGCACGTTGAGACCGATGCGAAGACCGGCGAGGCCGGCCTGAAGCGTGGCGCGCTGCTCCGCTATGCCTGCGTCAAGGCGCAGGAACAGCGCGTTGACCCGATCGAACATCCGGCTCTCGAACACCGCGCGTTGTTGGATCGCCGGCGCACCGGCGATATCTGCCAGCTCGCGCAAGATGCCCCGGATCAGGCGCTGCACCGCCCAATCGGTACCGAGCGGCCGCAGCAGCCCGAGGCCAGCGGCACCGATCCCGATCCCGACCACATAACTAAACGCCCCGTTCATGAAGGTCGTGAAGTCGTAATCCATCGCGTTGGAGAGGCCGAGCAGCGCGCCGCCGACGAAGATCATCGGCATCGCCCAGGCCGCCCCTCCCGGTACCGACAGCAGCAGGCCGCATGCCAGATAAAACGGCGCCACGGCGACGACGAGGGCGGCAAAGGTATCGAGCGGCGGCAGCACGATGAAAAGATAAAACGCGGCAATGGCGACGCCGACCACGCTCATCTTCAGGAACATCGCCGAGGCCGCCGCCGGATTGTCTTGGCCTCCCAGGATCGCGCACATGATGCCGGCGAAAATGACGGCGACAGGCCCATTCGGCCAGGCCGAGAAAATCCAGAAGGCGCTTGCGATCAGCACCGTCACGGCCGAAACCACCGCGCCGACCACCGCCAGCGTGACGTCGCGATAGGGCCAGAACGCGGGTGCCGGATCGCCCTCGACGGGCCGCAGGCCGAACGCCATATGGGTCCGGATGCTGACGGCTTCGCGCCACAGATCGAGAACATCGCTCAAGCGCAGCAACATGCTGCGCACCAGAAAGGCGTCGGCGTCGCTCCGCAGCGCCTGTGGCGAGGGCAGCTGCGCCAACAGATCGGCCTTCAGCGCGATCTCGTCCGCCGTTTCCCGCAGCGATTCCTCCGGTGTCGCGGCACTGGCCGAGCCCGAGATGTGGGCGGTGGCGCGCTCAAGCAGCGGTCGCAACGCTTCCGCGGCCTCCGGTCGATGGCGCAGCAACAGCGCCAGACGATCATAGACCGACATCAGCATCGCCAGCAGCGACAGCAGCTTGCCTTGAAACTGGCGGATGACGATGTCGATCGGCCGCAGCGAGGGCGTATCGAACGAGGAAAATACCCGCAACGAATCCAGCGCCACGACGGCCGAAAGAATCTGGCGGCGATCGGCGAGGCCCTTGGCTTCGCCCTGCCGGCCGCGCAGCGCATCGTCGATCCAGCGCGCCATGTTCGGCAGCATCGCCTCGAGCGCCTTGTGCAAGGCATCGCCGGCCCGCCGCGGCAACACGACATGGTGCATCAGCGCGCCGCAGGCAATGCCGAGCATGATCTCCAGGCAGCGCGCCACCGCGATATCGAACGCCTGTTCGGGCGCCAGCGCCGCGGGCAGGCCAATGATCGCGGCGGAGTAGCCCGACAGCATCCCGACATAGGCCTGCGGCGCATCGCGCAGGTAGATCGTGACAAAGGTGCCGAGCCCGATCCAGAGCGCCAGCGCCAGGCAGAACAGCTCGGGCGTGTTGGAAAACAGCGCGACGAATACCAGCGACATCACCGCGCCGATCGACGTTCCCAGCATCCGATACAGCGACTTGGCCAGCACCATTCCCGAAAACGGCTGCGAGACGATGTAGACCGTGGTGACCGACCAGCTCGGTTGCGACAGATTGAGACGAAAGGCGATGAACAGCGCCAGCATCGCGGCGATGAATGTCTTCAGCGAAAACATGCCATCGCGCCAGGTCGATTGTCGGAGGGTTTGCAGCATCGCGGAAAGGCCATAGCCGGCGAAAAGAGAGAGCGGAGACAGGCATAGGACACCGCGGCGGCCGGTTCAAACGCGATCTTTGGGCGCGGCCGTCATGCCATGACTTCAGGCCTGGAGCCGACCGTCGGCCTGGGCGCGTCCTGCATCAGCCGCGGCATCCCGACGCGCGTAATCGGCCGCGGGTTCAACCCGCAATCCCCGTTCCTGGCCTCGGTCGTTTTTACTGATGGTCCGAACCATCGCCAGAGGCGCCGGACGCTCTTGCCCTTCGCCGCGCCTCCCGTCGGTACGAACCAGGGGGCTCGGTGTTTCGCCGCACCGCATTCTCCCGCAATCGAGCCCAAAGGTCGTCGGTCAGGTCCGAAAGACCCAAAAGGCTTTTGTCGCGACTCTCGGCCTTGGCGGCTGCGTTCCTGTCAAATGGCACGATCTGAAGAAAGGGCGTGTCCTTTGAAAACTTGACGGGGTAGTCGGTCTTGTTGATCTGCACCGGGAAAAACAACGGCCCGATCCACCAGTCAGTCTCGACAATACCTTCGATCACCGAATAGCCGGACGAGTTGGTGCGATTCACCGGGGATCGAACCCAGGTGCTGATTCCGGGATCGGTGACGACGAAGAAACCTGACCAGATCTGGACCACGCCGCGTTCCGGGAACGCCTCGAGAAAGGGCGGCATCACTTCGGCGTTGATTGGCTCTACGTTGCGCAACCAATATTCATTGAAGTCGGGGATAAAGACACGGTCCAGCAGGATGGTCTCTTCAACATCCGAAAAGTTGAGAAGGACCTCCGCTCCCGTCCACTCCAGACAAAACTCCACCGGAGGATAGAGCAACCATCCCGCGCTGTTCGCCGCCAGGAACGGCTCGCAGAACTTGACGGCCCTCGCCGGTATTTCTCCCCTGATATCGCTTTTTGGTCTCGCGGGATCCGGCGCTGCTGGCCAACCTTTGAAGAGCTGCATAGCCATCCCTCTGAGATGGGCAGTCACCATCACATCTAAAAAAACGTCACGTGCAACAATCGCATGCAAAAAAACGCATGCAAAAAATAAGGCGGCCGGACTCCGACCGCCTCAATATCGCGTTCGGCTAGCGCGAGCCGCCGCCACCGTTGATGAGCACCTTCACACCGCCGCTGCCGGTGCGCCGTACGATTGAGGATAATACGATTTTTTTCTTCGCCATAAATTCCTCCATCAGGCTGTAGCTCTCCGTTCAATCTGAACACTCGCTTTATATAATGAGTGACATATCAATGCAACCAATGATCGATTTGATAAAATTCGATTTGAACTCACGAATCTCCATTCGGACAGCCGTCCTGACATTTTATTGGTGCCCGAAGTTCCGATCAATCGCGGATCGCCCTTGGGCTGTCTTTGTCCTTTAGCGCTGCTCAAAATTGTGCTATTCTTGATGGCGTTAAGTTAGCTAAAGGTCCAACGACGGAGGATACCATGGCGATCCCCTCTCACGATCCAGACAGAGCTAAATTGCGCGAAGTGTTGAAAGAGGTCGAGCACGTTCGTGGCGAATGCAAGCAGAACCACGAGGTCGTTAAGAAGTTAGATCTCATCAAACAATTGATCACAGAAGTTCAAGTCTGATTCGAGAACGAGATGAGCGCCCTGCCACGGGCGAATTTCCGATCCGTAGACACCGTTTTTCGGGATAGCGTTTTTCGAGATAGCGTGTTGCGGGATAAGGGGGGCGCTCATTCTTACCGATCCGAGGCATAAGCATACGGCACTGCTATCGCCGCACGTGATCCACGGGCTCGCGCGTTCCGGAGTCGGGCTGACGGCAGCCTTGAACGATTGCAACAGCAGCGTCGCTATTTTCAGCGGCACGTGGAAACAACTGACCGTCAAGACTCAGCACGCTTTGAGCGCGTGGGCCGCGCAACATCCACAGCGCATGTGTGGATTGATTCAGTCTGATTTGCCTTCATTAACGGACTTTGGCGCAGGCGAAAGCCCGTGTTCGGCCAGCGATGTGCTGCTGATCGATTCGACCCGTAATATTTTGATCCGACGCGGCAAAGAGATCGCGTGCAGCGCGGCGGACGTCATCTCCTTGCTGGACGATCCCTCAGCTTTGGCGGCGATAGCGATCACCGGGCATGGTGCCGAGAGCTACATTCAGTTTGGATCCGGCTGGATTTCAACCGACCCCGATCCACGTCTCCCCGGCGCAATACTTTCGCCGGATGTGATCCGCGCTCCGCTGCTGTTTTTGAACGCGTGTTCCTGCTTGCGCCTCGGCGACTCGGTCGTACCAAGGCAATATTCGTTGGCGGACAGGTTCTACCGGCGCGGCACCACCGTTGTCGGGGCTTTTCGCAACATTCAAACATCGGTCGATGCGGCCAGATTGTTTGCCGAAGGAATCACCGCCGGCGCGCCCGTCGGCGAAATCGTCAACCGGCTGAACGCGGAAGTCCTGTCACGGCAGGCGCTGATTCCGCCGTTTCAGCTGCTGGGGGTACCGCAGCGGCGGGTGGCTCCCGCGAAAACGGCCTATGCTTACGTCAGAGCCAAACAGGACAATTCAGCCGCCCTGGCGCTGGCCGGGCAGATATCCTGGGTCGAGCAGTTGCATCACACAATATCGAACTGGTTCGAGCCTTCGGCGCGGCTGGCGCAGAGTTTTCTGGAATTGAAACGCGTGGCGCGACCGCTGTTCGAATTGTGCCATCCAGACATTGCAAACCTTCTGGCCCCGGCGGAGATCGGTATCCTGGTCGACGGCGCGACGGACGCCGTGGTGCATCATCGCAACAATATCCTGCTGGAGCTGCAGCAAAAAATCCAGACCGGCCGTTGGCTGGAAAGCTACTACGGATCGGTTTCGAATCCGCGGCGCTCGCGATCCGCATCTCGACGAGGTGAGCTCGCGCCAACCATGGTGCATCTCTACGAGCCGTTCAATGCGGCAACGCTTCCGGTGATGCGTCTGGATTGTTGTGCGCGCGGCACGCTCGCGGAGTGGGTGGGGCCGCGGCCAACCGGGCGACCGAAGATGCGGGTGGGAATCGATAATGTCGTCATTGATGTTCCGCCGCTGAAGAACGCCGAGATCGGCGCTGTATTTGTCCATCGAACTTCAGACGTCGGCAGCCAGGCGTGGCCACCCGGCGGCGGCCGGGTCTCGATACCTGTGGCGGATATTCCCTTTCACGGCCGAGTGACGGTGGTTGCGTCCGTCATCGGCGAGCGATCGCTTTGTTTTTTCTATTCCACATTATTTGTCGAGCGGCCTTACGGATCGGCTTCAACGGCAGATTCCGCGACCGGCGCCGGCCCCTCGAATGGTCCCGTTCGAGCGTCGAAGCGCAAATGATCATCGAAGCGTCCGGCAACGCTTCGACCCAACCCGGCCTAAGATGCTCTGGCTTGCGGCACGACCGCACTTGCCTTGATATGTTGCGGCAAGAACAGACCATCCAATTTGGGCGCCTCGACCGACGAGTTTTGCATCAGGACCGAGACTTGCCCGCGGTGGTGGATCTGGTGGCGAAAGATGTGAGCGACCTCAAGCATCATGGGCCATTCCTCAAATCCCTCTTGCGGCTCATCGTAACGGATCAGCGACCTCAAATCCCGGGCCGTCAATTGATCCATGAGTTCGGCAATCTCGATGTCGATCGCACGCCGATCCCGGATATAGGCGTGCTTGGTCTCGTGCAAAATCTGCATGCCGGAGGTAATTCCCACATCCACCTGCCGAACTTCCCCAAGCCAGACTTTGTCCATCACCAAAACATGATTGAGAATTTGATGAATTGGCAGGCTTTTGGGAAATATCGGCTGATAGTATTCGTTGTCTGGCATTTTCAGAATTGCCGCGATAATTGCCTCGTTTGCCCACGAATTATATTCAGCATATGTTCGATGATAGGTAGACAGCATGTTCATGACTTCCTCCTAAGTTGGATGAAGGGCCATATCGCGATCCAGTATCTCAAAGAGAGCCTCCAGGAATCTGTCGTTGTCTCCTGGCCGGCCGATCGTCACACGTAAAAAGCTCTCGTAACCGCTATCCTGGATCAGCGCGGTCAAAATGCGCCGATCTTGCAGGGATTTCTGCAGCGGTCGCGCCGGACGGCCAAAGTCGATCGCCAGAAAATTGGCGAGACTTGGAAGCACGGACAATCCCCGCTGCGTCAGTATCTTTCGTAGCCGCTCTCGTTCCTCCGATATCATTCGTACCGTGTTGTTGAGATGGGTTTGATCGGCCAGAGCGCTCAGCGCGGCTATTCGACCCAGATGCGAAATATTGAATACGGGCTGTACCCTTGCCACGGCCTCGGCAATCTCGGCATTGCCCGAAAGCAAATAGCCGATCCGCAAGCCCGCGAGACAGTAAGCCTTGGACAGGCTGCGAAGGATGACCCAATTCGTCGATGATTGCGCCAATGTTGGCAGGAGATCGGGCGAACCGGCCGCGACAGCAAACTCGTGATATGCCTCATCGAACACCAGAAGTACGTTTGGCGATACGCGTTCGAGCAGATATTCGAGGTCATTCAGAGAGATCGAACCGCCGGTGGGATTGTTGGGCGTCGCGATGAAAACAAGGCGAGTGTCCGCGGTGCAGGCATCGCAAATGGCACGGACATCGACGCGGCCGTCGTCCAGAAGGCCGGTCTGAACGATCCTGCCCCCCATGATCGAGCAAGCCTGGCGGTATTTTGCGAAGCTGGGCGCCGGAATCACCACCGGATCACCGGGCGACACATATGCCAACGCAATGGCCTGGACCAGTTCGTCGCTACCGTTGCCGAGCACAATGAGTGACGCCGCAACCCTGCAACGGTCGGCCAATGCCGTGCGCAGGTCCAGCGGTTGCGGTATCGGATAGCGAAATATTTCCGCGGCATGTCTGCGGATCGACTCGACCACCTTCGATGATGGGGGCCATGGTCCCTCATTGAGGTGCATCGGGAGAACATCCGTATCCATATCCCAGGCCGTCGTCGGGTACCGGAATTTGGACGCCGGCAAGTTCAAGACCGCGTCCCGGGCTGCGATCGGAGATGTCTTTGCAGGATCAGAATTGGCAGGGCTGGAATTGGCAGGGCTGAAACTCGCGAGGTTGAGGAGGTCGTGGTCCGGATCACTGCTATCGGGCATCGACAACCCCTGCGCGATTTTCCAGCGGCTATTCCAGCAACCACCACCATGCACGCCACCATTCTATCGCGGCGCAGCACGGAACTGCTGCAAGTGAGGATGCCTTGCAGCCTTTGGTTTCAGCAATATGCTGCAGCAACCGAGGGAAAATTGCAAGGGACCGCGTCTCGTTGACACATCGGCTGACCGGTTCCCTCGCCAATGAAGTCGCCGTTTTGAATCTATTGCTGCAGACTGAACCGTTCAAACTGCTGTCGACACGGCGGGCCATTGGAAGCCGCAAGGCTAAAGGACGTCAGATCCAGAACGATGCCGGCAAGCGTCGCAGCCCGTCGATCTGACGGCAAGCGCTCGTCCCCATGATGGCAAATGGAAAACGGGAAAGAGAAATGGTCCTGCAAAACAGCTTCAACGAACCGGTCATCGATTGAGCCCGTGCGGCTGGTGAGGAGACGGCGCATGCGATTGCCTCGAAAAATGCTGTCGGGCAGCAAACGCTCGAACAGCGAGACGGTACCGGGCATGCGTTCGAAATGATTTGCATGCGTAAGAACGCCACCCTCCGGATAGATGTACGCCGCATTTTCCTGCGTGAGCTCCAACCCGACCAGCTCCCCATCGCGGTGGCCCACCAGCAAATGGGTTGCTGTCGGGCGAGGCCTCGTGAGGGCCGCGCCCAACGCCTCCGCAAAGGTCTTCGCTTCGAGGATGGCCAGCACGCGTAGCCGAAAGGGAAGGCCGAACGGCGGGTTCTCGCAGCCCGGTGAAATCAGCGAATTATAGGCGAGGCCGATTCCGGCAGAATTCAATCCGACCGATGGGGCTACGCTGCCTGCTTCGTGCAATCCCAATACCGTCAATCCGCCCGGCCTGGCGCTTTTGATAACGACGAGGTTTTCCGCGATCGCGGCAATCCCGTCGAGGGTTTGCCCCAATTTCACATGTCCATCCGCGCAAGTTTCGGCCAGCAATCCGAACGATGTGCAACCATCGGTTTCCGTGCTTTGCGGAGCGCCCCGCGTCGCCCGCTTCGCCATCAGGGGAAAGCCGATTTCAAATCGCAGGTTCAGAAGCGCGACGTCCAGAACATCCATTTCGGCGAATTTTGCGATTGCTCCGATCTCGGCAAGAAGCCAGTCCTGAGTCAGGACCTCATGCATCCAGGCCGAGGCCTGAAGGCGTGCCGCCCCGCAACTCAGACCATTTCGATCAAAACGCCGGTAACAAATGCCGACGTTGCGAGCGATCTCCCGTGCGAGCGAACTTCCATGAATCCGACCTCGCAGCTCAGGATCGTTTTCCGGCACCTCGATAAACGGATATGGCATGGGATCATCTGATCTCATCAGGCCTGATGCAATCCGCAACCGGCTCTGGATGGCACACGCTGGAAAATTGGCTGTGTGCCTGTGCAACGAATGGTAGAGTGCCCACGGAAAGCGTCAAGCGCTTTTGTTACGGCAGGCGAGCGCACTGTCACCGCAATCCTGCGCGAGCAGGATGTGATTTGCGACGACGAACCGACATCGTCATATCGACCCCTCCGACGTATAATGCGCCGGAACGAGTTTATTGGGATTTCGGCGATGGATTCGAGTTCGGAGCGGGACGCGGCGGACAGGGCAGAGCCAGCTTCCAACCAGGCGAGTTCTAACCAAGTGAGGACCATCAACCTCGCCCTCCAGGGCGGCGGCGCGCATGGCGCTTTTACCTGGGGCGTGCTCGACCGGCTGCTGGACGAAAAAGACCTCGCCTTCGAGGGGCTGAGCGCGACCAGCGCCGGCGCGATGAATGCCGCGGCCTTTGCCTATGGGTTGGCGGTTGGCGGCCGCGACGGCGCGCGCAAGGCGCTCACCGATTATTGGAGGCGTGTCAGCGAAGCCGCCCGGCTCGGCCCGTTGCAGCCGACCCTGATCGACCGGATGCTGGCGGATCACAGACTGTCGTGGTCGCCGGTGTTCTCCATGATCGGCTTCGTGTCGCGGATGCTGTCGCCCTATCAGTTCAACCCTGCGAACTATAATCCGTTGCGCCAGGTGGTCGAGCAATCGATCGATTTCGACGTGCTGCAGCGGCCGGACTGTCCAGTGAAACTGTTCCTGTCGGCGACCAATGTGCGCACCGGCAAGGTGAAGATCTTCACCGGAAAGGAAATTTCAGTCGATGCCGTGATGGCTTCGGCGTGCCTCCCCACGATGTTTCACGCGGTGGAGATCGACGGCGAGGCTTATTGGGACGGCGGATATATGGGCAACCCCGCGATCTTCCCGCTGATCTATGGCTGCGAGAGCGCCGACATCGTCATTGTCCATATCAATCCGCTGTTCCGCGCGGAAGTGCCCCACTCCGCCGATGATATCCTCAACCGGATCAACGAAATCAGCTTCAACTCGTCGCTGATGCGGGAGATGCGCGCGGTCAGTTTTGTCACCAAGCTCGTCACGCAAAAGCGCGTCGATGGCGGGCTCAAGCATGTGCTGATCCACAGCATCTCGGACGACGCCTTCATGGGCGCGCTGACGCCCACCAGCAAATTCAACGCCGACTGGGACTTTCTGATTTTCCTGCGCGACCAGGGCCGAAAATGCGCAGACAAATGGCTGGCCGACCATTTTGCCAAACTCGGCGTCGAGTCCTCGGTGGACGCCGAACAGGTTTACCTCTGACGGCAGCGCGGTGCCGCGATCAGCCGACGGCGCCGTGCGTCGGCCGGCTTGCCTGGTGAGTAGCGACGAGTTCGGCCAGCGAGTTGACGGTCAAGGTCGGCTCGGCGGTCGCCGCCAGCGTAGCGCCGGTGCCTTTTTTGCCGTGGCGGCGATTGACCCACACCGTCGTGAGACCCAACTGGCGGCCGGGAATCATATCGTGGTGCTTGCTTTGTGCGATGTGCAGGATCTCGTCCTTGTGGATGCCTAATTCGGACAATTTTCCGAACGCCGCTTCGAAATGCGCGAGCCCCGGCTTGTAGGACCCGACATCCTCCGCGGTAACGGTGAACGCCATTGGAATGTCGAGGCGCTTCAGGGTGCCGGCAAGAGAGGCGTTGTCGACGTTGGAGAGAATGCCCAGCCGGTAATGTCGCGCGAGATAGCGCAGGCTCTCGACCGTGTCGGAAAATGGCGGCCAAGCCGGCACCGACTGCGCGAACGCCGTCGCGCGGGCTGGATTCTCCTCCCAGCCGAATTGCTCTTCGATATCGCGCCAGGATCGCCGCAGCACCTCAGGATAAAGCAACGCCGGGCGCGTCTGCTGGTGCCTTGCCTGCATCAGCGCAAACGTCGACACCACGAGATCAGGCGGCACCTGCGAATCCATCTCCTGCAGCCAGGGACGAACCAGCTCGGCGATGCCGGTATCCCAATCGATCAGGGTGCCGTAGCAATCGAAGGTGCAAGCCTTGAAGCGCGCGAAGTCGATCATCTGCCATCCTCGTTTGTTTGCCCTGGCGCCGACCACAATTGCGCTCGCACGCGGTCCGACGATTCGAGGGTTTGCTCGACGATCAACCGGCACGCTTGATCGAGATCATTGTTGCGGATCGCCGTCACGATCGTGAGGTGGCTCTCGATCCAGTTAGCGCCGAGGCCCGAACTCGCCCAGGCCGGCAGCAGGTACCGATTGATGCTCTGATAGAGGCCTGCAATCTGCGCCAGCAGCCGGGGGCGATCGGCCCGATAATAGAGGCTGCGGTGAAACTCCCAATGCAAACTGGCCCGTTGCAGCGGATCGGACGCCTTTGCCGCTTTGACCAGAAGCGTTTCGGAGTATTCGAAATCGCTTCGCGTCAGTCGCGGCGCCGAGTGCCGCAGCGCATGGGGTTCGAGCAGCACGCGCAGCTCGGCAATGTCGCGAAAATCGCGCGCCGAAATCATCGAGACCGTGACGCCGCGGTTGGGATGCAGCACCGCGAGCCCGTCCGCGATCAGACGCTGCAGCGCCTCGCGCACTGGAGCGACACTCACGTCAAACCGGGCAGCGACGTCGTTCTGCTTGAGCTGGGCACCGCCTTCGATGGTCCCCGTGAGGATGGCCCGACGAAGCTGGTCCGCGATCCAATCGGGCGTGGACAGTTTGGCACCCGGTCCGCCGGCGAACGCATCGATTGCGGTCATCTTGACAATTCCACGTTGATATTCGATTATCGATAATCGAATATCGATAATAATGCAATCGTTTTATCCGTTTTCGCGCGCTATCGCGCTCTTTTGGGGGTTGAGGATGATCGCCGATATCTCGGAAACGCTGCCTGCGGATGCCCCTGCCGGACCAGTTCCTGTTCTCCCAGATCTCGTTCTCCAAAGTACCGCCGTCCACGGCGCCGCTGGATCGTTCGGTCGTTCGGCTCTTGCGGCAACGGTCGGCACTACGATCGAATGGTACGATTTTCAGGTCTATGGGCTGGCCGCGGCGTTGATCTTCAACGGCCAGTTCTTCCCGAACTTCGACCCTGTCGCCGGCACACTGCTCGCGTTCGCGACATTTGCCGTGGGTTTTGTCGCGCGTCCGATCGGCGCCATCATCTTTGGACACATGGGCGATCGCATCGGCCGCAAATCGACGTTGATCACGACATTTCTTTTGACCGGCATCGCGACGCTGCTGGTCGGCTTGCTGCCGAATTACCAGACGATCGGTGTTTTCGCACCGCTTCTGCTGGTGCTGCTTCGCCTGATGCAAGGTATCGGGCTCGGCGGCGAATGGGGCGGCGCGGTCCTGATCATGACCGAAAGCGGCGCACAAAGCCGCCGCGGACTGCTCGGCAGTCTGCCGCAACTCGGATCTCCCGCTGGCCTCGTGATCGCAACGCTGGTGTTCGCCGGCACCACGGCTGCGATGAACCCGGCGCAATTCGCGTCGTGGGGCTGGCGCTTGCCATTCCTGCTCAGCATCGTTCTTGTCGTCGTCGGGGCGTTCGCGCGAATCTCGATGCCGGAGAGTTCTGCTTTTGCGCAGGCCAAGCGCAGCAACACGATCGCAAGGTTTCCCCTGCTTGAGACGCTGACGACGCAATGGCGGGAGGTGCTGCTCGCTGCCGGGCTGTTCCTGGTGACCAGCGGAGGGTTCTACGTCTACGTCACCTTCATGGTGGCGTATGGCTCGACCAGTCTGGGATTGCCAAGGCAGTTGATGCTCAACGGCGTTCTGGCATTCGCGATCGCGGAACTCGTGATCATCGCGCCTGTTTGCGCGTTTTCGGACCGCATCGGACGTCGCCCTGTTTTCATCATGGCCGCCTTGTTTACGATCGCATTCGCATTCCCGCTGTTCTGGCTGGTCAACACCAAAGTCAGTTGGTTGATCCTGCTCGGAATGGCGATCGGCGGGATCGCGAACGGTGTGCTGTTCGGCATCATGGGGTCGTTCGGACCGGAATTGTTCAAGACCCGGGTCCGCTATACCGGCGCATCGCTGGGCTACCAGCTCTCTGCCGCGCTGGGCGGCGGTTTGACGCCGCTAATCGCAACCGCGCTGGTCAAATGGGCCGACGGAAATTATTGGCCCGCGCCGGCATGGCTCGCAGGCCTGGCCCTCGTCAGCCTCGTTGCAGCTTTGTTGGCGCCTGAAACGCGCGCCAGATCACTTTCCCCGGAAAGCTAGAGCCTTTTCCGTTCCGATGGAATCGGAACGGGGCTCTAGTCTTTTGTTTTGACGCGTTTTCTTCACGCGAACCGGTGCCCACTTCGCTCGAAAACGCTCTAATCTCAGACCGCGTAACGCTTTGCCACTGTGCTCTTGGGCTCGTTCGGCAGGGCCGCATCGCGCAGGTCGAGTTGAGAGAGCGGAACGGGTCGGCCGAACAGATAGCCTTGCGCAATATCCACGCCCGCCTTGCGCAAATATTCGAACTGTTCTTCGGTCTCGATGCCTTCGGCCGTCGTCACGGTGCCAAGGCCCTGGGCCAGCGCAAGCGTTGAGGCGATCACGGCCTTGCAATCACGGCGATTGAGCACCCCTTGCGTAAAGGACTTGTCGATCTTGATCTTGTCGAACGGGAAGATCGTCAAATAGTTCACCGCGGAATATCCGGTGCCGAAATCATCGAGCGCCATCGAGATTCCGAGGCTCTTCAGCCGCCGTATCGTCGCCAGATGCGCTTCCTGATTGTCAAGCAACGCGGTTTCGGTGATCTCGAGCTCCAGCCGATCGGGCGGAAGGCCGGTCTCCAGCAAAATACGCAAGATCGTGTCGAACAGGTTTCCTCGCCTGAACTGCACCGCCGAGATATTGACCGCAAGCTTGACATGCGCGGGCCACGAAGACGCGTCCTTGCAGGCCTGCCGCAGCACCCATTCGCCGAGTTGGACGATCAGCCCGGTCGATTCGGCGAGCGGGATGAACTGATCGGGCGGGACAAGCCCCCGCGTCGGATGCCGCCAGCGCACCAGCGCCTCGGCTCCGCACAGCGTCCGGGTCTCGACCGAGATCACCGGCTGATAATGCAGCTCGAATTCCTCCCGCGCGATGGCGTCCCGCAGTTCGCTCTCCGCCAGTTTCTGCAGATCGGCGGCCTTGAGCATTTCATCCTGAAATACCCGAAAATCGTTTCGTCCGTTGGCCTTGGCGTCGTAGAGCGCAAGGTCGGCGCACTTCAGCAGCTGCTCGGATTCATTCCCGTGCACTGAACCCAGCGCCAGCCCGATACTGATTCCGACGCAGGTTTCATGGCCGCTCAAATCGAACGGTCGCGTGATCGCGCTGATGATCCGTAGCGCAAGCGCGGTCGCGCCCGCGCGCTGATCGGGCACGCCTTCCTGGATGATCGCAAACTCGTCGCCGCCAAGGCGCGCGAGCACGTCGGTTTCGCGGATTTCGGATTGCAGACGCCGGCCGACCTCGACCAGCAATTGGTCGCCGGCCAGATGTCCGCGCGTATCGTTGACGGCCTTGAATTTATCGAGGTCGAGCATCATCACGGTGACTGCGCCGCCGTTTCGCTTGAGCCGCGCGCTGGCTTCCTCGAGCCTGGCATTGAACTCGGCACGGTTGGCAAGTCCGGTCAGCCCGTCATGCCGTGCCAGATGAACGATCTCGGCCTCCGCGCGCCGCCGCTCGGTAATGTCTTCATGGGTCGCGAGCCAGCCGCCGTCCGCCATCGGCTTGCGGGTGACCAGTATGAAACGCCCGTCGGCGAATTCGTCGACCCGGCTCGAGGTGGTGTCTTTCGGAAGCTGGCCTAACGCGGAGATCTTGGCCTTGGCGGCGGAATCGCTGTTGTCGCCCTTGAGGATGCTGCGCAAGAAGCGATCGGCGATGATCGCATCGTGCGGCATTCCGACTTTGAGCAACTCCGGCGGCAACTGGTACAGTTGCGCATAGCGTTCGTTCCAGACCACCAGCCGCTTCTGGCCGTCGAACATGCAAAGCCCTTGCGTCATGTTGCTCAGCGCGGCATCGAAATGCATGTTGATCCGTTCGAGGCGCTGCTTTTCCAGCGCCAGCCGCCGCTGCGACGATCGATGCTGCCACGCCAGCCGCCGGACGATCAGGGCCAGGATGACCGCGATCACCATCGCCGACAAACCGGCGGCGATGATCAGGAATTTGGTTTGCGCCCGCCAATCGGCCAGCGCCGAGGCAACCGTCGTCGTCGCAACGACCGACAGGGGAAAGTGACGTAAAGCCTGAATAGAGGCCAGCCGCTCCTGACCATCGATCGGACTGATCAACCGCTTGGCGCCGTGATCCGAATTCAGCAAGTCCGTCTCACGCCCGGGGCCGATCTTGAAATTCCGCCCGATCATGGTCTCGACGTGGGGATACCGTCCCAACAATCCGCCATTGCGGTGGTGCATGGAAATCGTCGCGTCTTTTCCCAGCGCCACGGTCGAAAAGAAATCCTCGAATTTCGCCGGCGCGATCGCGCGCGAAATAACTCCGATGAATTGCCCGTCCGGTCCAATCACCTTGCGGGCGATCACCGTTCGCCATCCCCCGGAAAAACGACTGCGCACCAGCTCGATTTGCGGCTGGGTCACGTCCGGATTTGACTTCAGGGCCTTGAAATAGCTGCGGTCAGCGATGTTGACGTAGGGAACCGCCGGCACGACCGATGAATTGATCAGGAGCCCGTCTGCGTCATAGATGTTGATGCCGGCGATTTCGGAGGCCCCGCTGACCTTGGCCTTCATCAACAGGTGCATCTCGTGGGTGGACATCTCGCGCTTGAAATCATCGGGCGACGCGATGCCGGTCGCACGCATGTACCCGATGAGGTCGACCAGGGGAACTTGCAGATCGTCGAGTTGCTGATCGAAATGGCGCGCGAGCAACAGCACGGTATTTTGCAACTCGCGTTCGCCGCTCTCGAGCGCGCGCTCACGAAAATTGCTGATCGTCATCGCGGTCCCGACCGCGATCGCCGCAATCAGAAAAATGCCGCAGGCAACAAGCCAGCGAATCGGATCGCGCCGGTTCGGCGGTTCGCTGTCGAATAAGTCTTTTGTTTCCGCCGGCACCTCGCCGCGGCTGACAAAGCCCATGCCCAACATCACCTCGTTCCCCCTTGGACATCAATACAATCCAAGGGATGGAGGCGGCGTTAGTAATGTCGGT
This sequence comes from Bradyrhizobium sp. S69, assembly GCF_009766005.1. Taxonomy (GTDB): domain Bacteria; phylum Pseudomonadota; class Alphaproteobacteria; order Rhizobiales; family Xanthobacteraceae; genus Bradyrhizobium. The sequence continues at coordinate 83,154 of NZ_LMUK01000051.1, forward strand.
TACGAAACGGTTAACCCGGAGCTGTTGCGGACCCGGCATCCACAGCACTCCGCAAGGCCACAGCGCGAAGGCGATGATTAACCTTTTACAAAGCCCTTTGCATCAAAGGACCTGGCATCGAGGACCATGTATAATGGCGGAAACTCGTCATCCGGCGAAGGAGATGCGCGCATGAAATATGCGGCGATAGCGATCGTTACGGCCTTTATCGTGTTCGGCAATGGGCTTTCGGCTTCGGCCCAGACGTCGGTCGGGGGACCGAAAAAGCAAACGCAGGTAGGCGGCGCCGCCAAGCAAAGTTCACCCGTGCTGCCCGTCAACAAGACGGCTTCCGTCCCGGCTGCGAAAATAAATCCGCCCGCCAGGCCCCCGACCAAGCCGGTCACTGTCGCCGCGATATCGCGCAAGCACCTCAAATGCGCCGCGGGCGCCTGTGTCGCGAAAGGCTCGCGGCAACCCAAATAGCAGATCAGCTAAGGGAGGCTCGATACCAGCGCCTCCCCTGAAAGGTAAGCATCACTGTCATTTAGGGCGGTATGATAAAACCCGGAAGATAAAGCTGAATCAGTAATATAAAAAATAAGCTCTTGCGATTGCAGCGCGACAGAAGATATCTCTTTCAGCAGTTGATGATGGAATGTGCCATGCATGCCAACATGAATCTGCCCGCGAATGCGGCAAATAAATCCGGTCCGAAAGTGCCGGTTAGTGTTCGGGTAGGCGGCACCGCGGTTCGCGCGCTCTTCTTGATCATCCTGACCGTGCTGACCGCGCGGGTCGCGAGCCCCCAGGTTGAAACCTTCCGCTCCATGCTCGATACGCCGGGCGATTTGATTCGTGTGATGCTCGGCTTCGGGGTTTGCACCTTCTTCATCGTCAATCTTTTCATTCCGCCTCGCGACGCCGAGGGGTATCGGACCTGGATGTATCTCGGGCCCGCGCTTTTGCCGCTATCGGTGCTTTGCACATTTGTCGTCTGGTAAATTCGCGTCGCCTGGCAAATCCGCTCCATCGTCAGATCTGCACTTCAGATATTGGGCTGAACCGGTGGCTCTCCCATCGCGCATTGCCGCCAGTCCGACGACGTGCAGCCGGCCGGCCATCCGCCGCCAAGCGCCATGAACAGTGCCGCGGTATCCGACAGGCGGTTGGCATCGGTTTGCACCCGGACAACCGCGGCGGTCAGGTAGGTCTGCTGCGCATTGAGCACGGCGAGCTGGTTGACCTGACCGGCGTTCAACTGCGTCTGAACGATATCGAGGCTGGCCTTGGCGGCGGTTTCCGCACGCACCGCGGCCTGCACCGCCCTGCTATCGGTCTGCAGCGCGCGTAACGCATCGGCGACATTCTGGAATGCGGTGATGACGGTGGCGCGATACTGCGCTTCGGCCTGGTCGAGTGCTGCTTCCGCCGCCTTCTGCTTGCTATAGAGTGTGAAGCCGTCGAAGATCGGCGCGGTTGCGGCCGCGCCGATGGTATAAAATCCGGTTCCCGCCGCAAAGCTCTGCGGAAGGTTGTAGGCCGCCGATCCGCCATTGGCTGAGAGAACGATATTCGGCAGCCGGGCGGCGATCGCCACCCCGACCTGAGCGCTCGCCGAATGCATGTTAGCTTCCGCCGCCCTGACGTCGGGCCGCTGATCGACCAGCCGGCTGGGCAGACTGACCGGCAGGTTGGTCGGCAGCTTGAGATGCGCAAGGTCGAATTTCTGGACGATCTCGTCGACCGACAATTGCCCGGCGAGCGACGTCAGGAGATCGCGTTGCTGGGCGAGTTGCTTCTCCAGCGGCGGCAGCAATTGTTCGGCCTGCGCCAGCGCCGCATCCTGCGCCAAGACGTCGGCTTGCGCCGCCTGGCCGAAGCTGAACTGGCGCCTGAGAATATCCAGCAGGTCGCGCTCGATCCCGATAATGCGTTTGGTGGCCGCGATCTGGCCACGCAGCGAGGCTTCCTGGATGGCGGCGGTCACGACATTGCTGGTGAGCGCGAGATAGGCGGCATCGAGCTGAAACAATTGCTGCTCGGCCACCGCGTCCAGATTCTCCACCGCGCGCAGATTGCCGCCCCAGATATCCGGCGTGAAGCTCACCGTCAGCTGGTTGGTAAAGAGGGTGTATACCGACTGCGGTCCCGTCGTCGGTATCGGCGGGATCTGGCCGGGATTGGAGATCAGGAATTTCTGCGACGTCGAATCGCCGCTGAGCTGCGGAAAGAACAATCCACGCTGGGCCAGCGCGTTGTATTGGGCGTTCCTGATCGCGGCCTCGGCTGCCTGCAGATTTGGATTGTGGTCGACCGACTGCTTGATGAGATCGTTGAGCGGCTGGGATTTGAACGCAGCCCACCACCGCGCCGACACATCCGCGCCGTTGACGAAATGCTGACCGGCCACGCGAGGCCCGCTGCGATCCGCGGCCGGCGAGGCAAGCTTTCCCGGGACGTAGCCGTTGACGTCGGGCGCCACCGGCGGCTGAAAAGTCGGTCCCACCGCGCAGCCCGAAAGTGCCGCCGACAGCATCGACGCCCCGGCCGCGCAAATCAGCGCGCGGCGGCCGCGGCCAAACCGGGCGCGGCGCGGCGCGGCGTCCATCGCCGGAGCAACCCGTTCCGAACGCAACATATGGCTCGTCTCGCTGTGGGATCCCGACATCGCCATTCCAATCACGTTTCCAGCCTGCTGTCGGGGCTGCTCTCAGCGGCCACGGCGCCTTCACTGTCATGCACGACTGCCCCGTCCCTCGAGAGAAATATCTTGCGCAGCGCCGGCGCCACCACCAGCAGCAGCAACGGTCCGATAAACATGCCGCCCACCACGACGGTTGCCAGCGGCCGCTGCACCTGACTTCCGATGCCATGCGAAATCGCGGCCGGAAACAATCCCACCCCCGCGGAGAGCGCGGTCATCAGCATGGGTCGCATCCGCTGTTCGGCGCCGTGGAACACGGCTTCGGCGATGTCCATCCCCTGGGCCCTGAGCTCGCGAAAATACGTAATGTTGAGAATTCCGTCCATCACGGCGACGCCGAACAGCGAGATGAAACCGATCGCCGCCGACACACTGAAATCGAGCCCCGCGAGATAAAGCGCGATCAAGCCACCGCCGATCGCGAACGGAATCCCGGCCACCGCCAACAGACTGTCGCGCAACGAATTGAACAGGCCATACAACAAGACCAGGATCAACAGCAGGGTGATCGGCACCACGATCATGAGCCGCTGCTTGGCATTCTGAAGATCTTCGAACTCACCGGCCCAGATGATCTGATAGCCATTCGGAAGCTTGATGGCGTCCGTGACCCTGCGCTGCGCTTCCTCGACCGTGCTGCCGAGATCGCGGCCGCGAACGCTGAACTTGATCGGGATGAAGCGCTGGCTGCGCTCGCGATAGATGAACGACGCGCCGGTATCGAGCGAGATATCGGCAAGCTCGCTGAGCGGAACATAGCCGCTGTTGCCGGTCGGCGTTTGATAGGAAACCTTGACGTCACGGATGGCGTCGATGCTGTTGCGATATTTGGGATCGAGCCTGACCGCCAAATTGAACTGCCTGTCGCCCTCCAGAACCGTCGTCGCGTTGGTCCCACCAAGGGCTGCCTGCACCACGGTGTTGACGTCGCCGGTGTTAAGACCGTAGCGCGCGGCCTTTTCACGATTGACCTTGATGTTAAGGTTGGGTTGTCCCAGCAGATGAAAAATGCCGAGATCGGCGACGCCCTGGACCTTCGTCATCTCGGCCATCACCTGGGTCGCGAGCGATTCCAGCGTCTCGAGGTTCGGCCCGACGATCTTGACCGAATTGGCGCCCTTCACGCCGGACAGCGCTTCCTCGACATTGTCCTGGATATATTGCGAGAAGTTGAAGCCTATTCCGGGCATCTCCTCGCTGAATTCCTTTTGCAATTCGTCGGTCAGTTTTTCCTTGGTGAGGTCGGCGGGCCACTCGTCGAACGGTTTGAGCGGCGCGAACAGCTCGACGTTGGAGAACGGCGAGGCGTCGCTGCCATTGTCCGGGCGCCCGTGCTGCGACACCACCGTGATGACTTCCGGATGCTTCAGCAGGATCTCGCGCATCTTGCGGGTCGCGGCGGTTCCGGCTTCCAGCGACATCGTCGACGGCATCGCCGCCCTGATCCAGAAGTTGCCCTCCTCCAGGGCCGGCAGGAATTCACTGCCGAGCCGGGATGCCGCCGCCACGCTCAAGGCGAGGAAGACGCAGCCGACCAGAACCGCGACCTTGAGGTTTCCAAGCGCCCAGCGCAGCACCGGCGTATAGCTCTTGCGCAGCGCCCGCACGATGATGGTTTCGGTTTCCTCGATGTGCCTGGGCAGCAGCAACGACGCCAGCACCGGCGTCACCGTGAAAGTAGCGAGCAAGGCGCCGGCGAGCGCATAACCGTAGGTTCGCGCCATCGGTCCGAAGATCTGACCTTCGACCCCCTGCATCGTGAACAGCGGCACGAACGCCGTGACCGTGATCGCCGCGGTAAAGAACACCGCTTTGTCGACCTGCAACGCGCTGACGAAGATGACGCGCAGTCGCTCCGTCCAGCGCTGGGCCGCGGTGGTCGGGCCGTGCGCCGACGTCGGATCCGGCCCCCAATAGCCCTCGCCCAGATGCTGAAGCAGGGTTTGGCGGTGTTCGGTGTTGGACTGGAAGTTGCGATAGATGTTTTCCATCATGATCACGGCGGAATCGACGATGATGCCAAAATCGACCGCGCCGAGCGACAGCAGGTTTGCGTCTTCTCCCTGCAATACGAGAATGATGATGGCGAAGAACAAGGCGAAAGGAATATTCGCGCTGACGATAATGGCGCTCCTGAGATCGCCCAGGAAGATCCATTGAATGAAGAACACCAATAGACAGCCGAAAATCAGATTGTGCAGAACAGTGTGCGTGGTCACCCCGACCAGCGAGCTGCGATCGTAATAGGACACGATCTTGACCCCGGCCGGCAGACTTCCGTCGTGGTTGAGGCGTTCGACCTCGGCCTGAACCCGCGGAATGATGTCGTTGGTATGCTGCGTTCGCCCCATCACCACGATCGCGGCGGCAACGTCATCTTGGTGATCGCGGCCCGCGATGCCAAGGCGCGGCACATACCCCACCGAGACGGTCGCGACGTTCTTGACCTGGATTGGAAGACCATTGGACTGGGTCAGGACGATATTCTCGATGTCCTGGACCTTGTAGCCCTTGGTGACGTCATCGGCGCCGCCGCTGTCGATCAACCCGATGCCGCGGATGTTGACCGACTGCTGTCCGATACTGATCTCGCGGCCGCCGACATTGATATTGGCGTTGCCGAGCGCCGTGATCAATTGTGGAATCGTGACGTTGTAGGCCTCGAGCTTTCCGAGGTCCGCGTCGACGTTGAACTGCTTGGTGGTGCCGCCCCAACTGTTGATCTGCACCACGCCTGGAATGGTGAGCAGGCGCCGAGTGACGACATAATCCTGTAAGGTCCGCAGATTGGTCAGCCCGAAATGCGGCGGACCGACGATCTGGTAGCGGTAGATTTCTCCGACCAGGCTGGATTGCTGGATTTGGGCAACCTGATTGCCGGGCAGATTGACGTTCTGCTGCAGGCTGGTCGCGGCCTGCGTCAGGGCGAAATAATAATCGGTCCCGTATTTGAAGGTGACGCGGACAAACGACAGCCCGTAGAACGAGGTCGAGCGAATACTGACGACGCCCGGGGTCGGATACAGCCCGACCTCCATCGGTATCGTATAATATTTCTCCATCTCTTCGGCGGACAGACCGGCCGCCTGCGCGGTGATCTCCAGAATGACCGGCGCCGGATTGGGATAGGCTTCGATGTTCAGCCGCGAAAAGGCGACGAGTCCGGCGGCGCAAAACACCACCAAGCCCAGCACGATGATGGCGCTGCGCGTCAACCCGAACACAAGAATGGACTTGATCACGAACACCCCACAGAACGCATTTGGACGACCGGTCGCAGCGTTGGTTCAGCCGGCGGCGCCCAGAAGCAGAACGTTGCTGACGAAAACGGCGCCGTCGGTGACGACCGTCTCGCCGGGCTGCAAGCCCTCCAGCACCTGGTCCCAGCCGTCCTGCTGCAGGCCGAGCTTGACCGTCCGCTTGGCAAAATGGCGGCGATCGCTGGTGACCCAGACGGTCATGGTGCCGTCGCCTTCCCGGGTAACGCCATTGACCGGCACGGCAACCGAGCGCACGGGATCTCCGACACGAATCACGAAACTCGCAAACATCCCCGACCGCAACAGATGCTCGGGATCGTCGATCTGCGAGCGCACCAATTGCCGATGGCTGTTGGGGTCGATGATCGACCCCAGCGTCGTAATGCGGCCCTTGAATATCTTGTCGGGATAGGCCGGCACCGTTACCGCGACTTCCTGTCCAAGCTTGTAGGCGGGTGCGTCGGTCTCGATGACATTGGCGATCATCCACATTGTCGACAGATCGGCCACCGAATAGGGCGCCGGCGCATTGCCGGGCTGGGTCAGGAAACCGGGCGCGGCGCTGCGGGCCACGATCCGCCCCGAGATCGGGCTCGGAACCAGCAGCGTGGAATCGACCTTGCGCATATTGACGACCTGGTCGATTTCATCATCGGTCTTGCCGAAGATCCGAACCGCATCCCGCGCCGCCTTGTAATTGCCTTCCGCGGTCTGCTGATCCGATGTCGACTGATCGACGTCTTTCTGCGCGCTGCCGCCGGCCTTCAAAAGCATGGTCAGGCGCGCCAGCGTCCGCTTTTGCAATTCGAGGACGCCGGCTGCCGCGAGCAGCGTCGATTCGGCCTGCAGAAGATCCGTGCTATCGATCGTGAAAAGGGTGTCGCCGGCCTTGACGTCGTCCCCGATGTTGAAACCCGCCTTCAATATCTTGCCCGGATATTGCGAAAATACCTGGACCAGCAAATCCTCGTTGAAGTCGATGGTGCCGACCGCGGTCTTGAACAACGTGAAATCGCGCGCTCCGGCGGCGCCGATCTTGAGGGCATTGGCCTGCCTTTCCGATAGCTCGACCGAATCGTCCGACATCTTGCTATCGCCGGGTTTGTCGGCGGCGGTCGCGTGCGCCTCGCTTCGTCCGGCAACGCGATCGGTGAAGCCGAACAAACCCATGCTCCAGACCAGCGCGGCTCCGCCGACCACGACAAGGGCGTAAACCGCGGCGCGAGAGCGTTTCGAAAGATTTCCGAAAATATTCACTTGACCACTCCCGAACGATCGACAGTTGATCGACCGATCATTCAACAGACCTTTAGGCCACCAAGCTTACGCTCGCCTTACAGGCGGTTCCTCCAATTCAGCCATGCTTGCCATTCGCGGCGTTAGCCCTCGTCGCGGGATTTTTCTCTTCTCGACTTCCGGCACGCATCCGACATCGCCGGCCGCGGCCAGTTCGATGTTTTATTGCCCCGAGGGCGTTCGAACGCCGTGCCAGGCGTCCCGGACCTGATGATAGTGCAGCTCGGAAACATAGTCCGGCGTATTGAGATTCAGCGTATGCACGTCGAGCCTGCCGACGGAGCTGAGCAACGTGTAGGAGGCGATCACCCGATCGTGCTGCGCCTGAATCTGTCGCGACCGTGCATTGGTGAGATCCTGCTGCGCATTGAGAACATCGATCGTGGTGCGCTGGCCTCCTTGCGCCTCGCGGCGCACGCCCTGCAGCGCGACGTCGGCGGCGCGCACTTCGGATTCCGCGGCGGTGAGCGCAACCTTGGTTCCCTCATTGGTCACCCAAGCACTGGCGACCGCCGTTCGCGCCTGCTTGCGGACCTGCTCCAGCACCAGGCGGCTTTGCGATGCCAGTTCCTTGGCTTGACGGGTCTGCGAGGCCGCCGTCCCCCCATCATAGATCGGAACGTTGATCTGCCCGAGGATCGAAGCCTGGTCGGTGCCGAATGTGCTGAGCGACGAGTCCGAATCCTTCGACCGGCTGACATTCGCCTGCGCGGTAACGGTCGGCAGCAGGCTGCTCTCCGCGACCGAGATGGTGGTTTGGGCGACATCGACATCGAAGCCGGCGGCGACGACGGCCGGGTGCTCCTTGCTCGCAACCTCGGTGGATTCCGCAAGCCCGTTGGGCGAGAGCCGATCGACCGGCGAGGCCGGCAGCAGATGCGACGGCGCCTCACCGATCACTTGCGCATAGGTCGCCTTGCTGATGGCCCACGCCACGTCGGCGGCGTTGAGATCGGCGAGGCCCCGGTTCAAACGCGCTTCGGCCTGCGCCAGATCGGTCGGCGTCACGTCACCGGCGTCGAGACGCTTGCGCGTCGTGCCCAATATTTCGCGCAGCACCGCGACATTGGTTTGCTGCGCCTGCAGCAGTGCCTCATTGGCAATGACATTCATGTAGGCGGTCACCGCGTCCAGCAGCACGCCCTGGCCGACGTTGCGGAGCGCCTCGCGGCCGGACCGCACCTGGAATTCCGCGACACGAACGCTGTTGGCGGTCTTGAAGCCGTTGAACAGGACCTGCGTTACGGTCACGCCAATCGTCCATGGACGCAGCGTGTCGCCCTGGACCGTATTGCCGGGCAACAGGTCGCGAACCGCCTGTAGGCCGGCGCCAAGGCTCGCGACAACCTGCGGCCGGTAGCCGGCCAGCGCCTGCGGCACGTTCTCGTCGGTCCCGCGCTGACGCGCGCGTTCGGCATTGAGCTGAGGATTGGATTGATAGGCCTTTACCAGGGCATCCCTGAGGGAATCGGCCGCGGCCGGCCCAGCCAGCATGGCGATCGCGGCACAGAGCGCCAGCGAGCAGGACGACAACGCTGTCTTGCTGCGCAAAAGCACACGGCGGGTGGACACGACATTACTCACGCTCGACCTCGATCAACACAATCGTTCTTCATTCCGCAGGCGCCAGGGCACCTTCCGCGACCGGCCCGGGTTGACGCCTGCGCGAGAACATCGAAATCAGCGCCGGCAGCGTCACCAGAATGACAATGGGCGCGAGCATCATGCCGGCCACGACCACGACGGCGAGCGGCTTTTGCACCTGCGAGCCGATGCCGGACGAGAGCGCCGCGGGCAACAATCCGATGCCGGCGACCACGCACGTCATCAGCACCGGGCGAAGCTGAAGCTCTCCCGTGCGCAGGATCGCAGCGCCGCGCTCGACACCGAGGTCGATCAGTTGATTGTACTGCGACAGGATGATGATCCCGTCCATGACCGAGATACCGAACAGCGCGATGAACCCGATCGCGGCGGAGACGCTGAACGGGATGCCGGTCAGCAACAGCCCGAGAATGCCGCCGAACACCGCCATCGGGATCACGCTCATGGTGAGCGCGGTATCCACCACGGATCCGAAGTTGAACCAGATCAGCATGGCGATCAGCGCCAGGCTGATCGGCACCACGATCGAGAGCCTGCGAATCGCATCCTGAAGATTGCCGAATTCGCCGACCCATTCGACCCGCGAGCCCGCCGGCAGTTGAACCTGCGCGGCGACCTTTTCCTGCGCTTCCTTGATGGCGCCCCCGAGGTCGCGTTCACGAACCGAGAACTTGATCGGCAGATATCGCTCCTGCTGCTCGCGGTAGATATAGGCCGCGCCCGACACCAGCTTGATCGACGCCACCTCGCTCAGCGGCACTTGCGTGATACCGTTCGGGCCCGTCGCGCCCACGCGCAAATTCTGGATTGCTTCCGCGCTTCGGCGGTACTCCGGCGCCAGGCGAACGATAATCGGAAAGTGACGGTCGCTGCCCGGCTCATAGAGATCGCCCGCGCTGTCGCCCCCGATCGCGGTCCGGATCGTGGTGTTGATATCGCCGGGCGACAGCCCGTAACGGGCGGCGCGCGCACGATCGACATCGATCTGGATCGTCGGCTGGCCAAGCGAGGTGAACACCGCCAGGTCGGTAATCCCCTGCACCGTCGCCAGAACGCCCTTGATCTTGTTGGCGGTGTCGGTCAGCGCCTGCAGATCGTTACCGTAAAGCTTGATCGAATTCTCGCCCTTCACGCCCGACACGGCCTCGGAGACGTTGTCCTGAAGGTACTGCGAGAAGTTGAACTCGACGCCGGGAAACTTGTCCTGCAATTGCGCGAGCAGCTTCGCGGTCAGTTCGTCCTTGTCTTCGCGGTCCGGCCACTCCTTGGCCGGCTTGAGCGGAGCAAAGAATTCAGCATTGAAAAAGCCCGCGGCGTCGGTGCCGTCATCCGGCCGGCCATGCTGCGACACCACCGACTCCACTTCGGGCCGCGCCGCGATCACCTTGCGCATTTCGTTGACATAGGCGTTGCCGGCCTGAAGCGAGATCGTCGGCGGCAGGGTTGCCCGGATCCAGAGATTGCCCTCCTCCAGCTTCGGCAGAAACTCCAGGCCCAGAAAGCGGACGGCGATGACCGTCATCAGGATCAGTCCCGCCGCGCCGGCCAGCACTAATCTCCGGCTGGCCAGCGAACGCGCCAGTACCGGCATGTAGATGCGGTGCAAGAGCCGCATGATGAAGGTCTCGGTTTCCTTGACATGCGCCGGCAGAATGATCGCGCTAAGCGCCGGCGTGATGGTGAATGTCGCCAGCAGGCCACCCGCCAGCGCATAGGCATAGGTCCGGGCCATCGGGCTGAAAATGTTGCCCTCGACGCCGCTCAGCGTGAAAAGCGGAAGGAACGCCGCGATGATGATGGCGGCGGCAAAGAAGATCGAACGCGAGACGTCAGCCGCCGATGCAAGAATGGCATTGTGCTTGATAACGACCGTGGTCCTGGGGGAGATCGTCGCGTGCTCTTCGTCCGAAAGCCCGCTGCCGTGCGCCAGGCGCCGGAAAATCGCCTCGACCATGATGACGGTGGCATCGACGATCAGACCGAAATCGATCGCGCCGACCGACAGCAGGTTAGCCGACTCGCCGCGCAGCACCAGGATGCTGACCGCAAAGAACAGCGCGAATGGAATGGTCGCACCGACGATCAATGCGCTGCGCAGGTCGCCGAGAAACAGCCACTGCAGGAACACGATCAGTCCGATGCCGACGACCATGTTCTCGAGCACCGTCCTGGTCGTGGTCTCGATCAGGTCCTTTCGGTCGTAAATGCGCTCGATCCGGACGCCGGGCGGAAGAATGGTCGAGTTGTTGATGCTTGCGACAAGCTGCTCGACCCGGGCGATCGTCGGCGAACTTTGCTCGCCGCGCCGCATCAGCACGATGCCCTGGACGATATCGTCATCCTGGTTTTCGCCGGCGATGCCGAGCCGCGGCTGTTCGCCGACCGTCACCGTCGCAACGTCTCCTACCAGGACCGGCGTTCCGCCGTTGGAGGCGATCATGGTGCTGGCGAGCGCGTCAATGGAACGGATCAGGCCGACGCCACGCACGACCGCGGATTGCGACCCGATATTGACGGTGTTGCCGCCGACATTGACATTGGCATTGCTCACCGCCTGCAGCAGCAAAGGCAGCGTCAGGCCGTTCGCCACCAGCTTGTTGAAATCGACCTGGAGCTCGTAGGTCTTGGTCTTGCCGCCCCAGCCGGTGACGTCGATAACCCCCGGCACGACGCGAAAGCGGCGCTGCAGGATCCAGTCCTGAATCGTCTTGAGATCGAGCACGGAATAATTGGGCGGTCCCACCAGCCGGTATCGGTAGATCTCGCCGATCGGACTGAGCGGCGAAATCTGGGGCTGAGCGTTGTTCAGCAAGGGCGCGAGTTGCGACAGGCGATTCAAGACCTGCTGCAATGCCTGATCGTAGGTGAAGTCGAAGGAAAACTGCAGTTTGACGTCGGACAGGCCATAGAGCGAAATCGTTCTGATGACGTTCAGGTTCTTGATTCCGGCAACCTGCGTCTCCAGCGGAATGGTGATGTAACGCTCGATTTCCTCGGCCGAGAGCCCAGCACTTTGGGTGACGATATCGACCATCGGAGGCGTCGGGTCGGGATATGCCTCGATATTCAACTGCTGAAACGCCACCAGGCCGCCGATAATGACGGCTGCGAACAGCCCCACCATCAGAAACCTGCGATTGACAGCAACGGCGACCAGACGATCCATTTGACCAAACTGCGAGAGAAGCTTTGAAGCGGGTTAGCTGCCGGATGCGGCCCGATCGATGAACAGGCTGCCCCTGGTGACGATTTTCTCGCCCGGCGCCAGATTGGCCCGCACCTCGACCAGATCGCCATTGATCAGACCGGTTTCGATCTGCCGCAACTCGATCGATTTGTCGTCGTGAACCACCCACAGGCGAACCTTGTCGCCTTCGTAGATCAGTGCCTGTTTCGGCACGCCGACCGCCGGACGATCCCCGCCGGAATAGATCGTCACGTTGGCGAACATCTCCGGCTTCAGCAGCCCATCCTTGTTGTCGATCGTGGCGCGGACGAGAAGCCGGCGCGTCGACGGATCAATCGCCGCCGAAACGTAGTCGATCCGCGCCTTGAACTGCTGGCCCGGCAGCGCAAGCAGGGAGAACACCATCTGCTGGCCGACGGCGACGCCCGACGCTTCGGTCTCGCGGACAAACGCCGTCAGCCATACGGTGGAGAGGTCGCCGATCACAAACACCGGATCGCTGGCGCCGCTGCTGATGAACTGGCCCGGTCCAACCTTGCGTTGGGTGACCGTGCCGCCGATCGGCGAATAGATCGGGGTGTCGGCGCTCATTTGTCTCGTCTGCTCGAAGGCCGATATCTGGTCTTCCGAACGGCCGAGAATGCGCAAGCGGTTGTGCGCCGCCTCGAGCGCCGTCTCGGCCGATCGCATGTCGTTTTGCGCGGTCGACAAATCGGCCTGCGCCTGCTGCCAGTCCTTGAGCGGAACGGCCTTGCCCGCATAGAGATCGTTGGCGCGCTTCTCCACGATCTGCGCCAGATTGAGTGTCGAGCGCGCCTTGTTCACCGCGCTCAGCGCCGCGATAAAATCGTTCAGTCCCTGTACTGTATCGGTCGCCTCGACGATGAACAACGGCTGCCCGCGCTCGACGATGTCGCTCGGCTTCGCCAACAGCTTGATGACGCGGCCCGCATAGGGCGAGAAGATCGGCGTCGAGCTGTCTTCATTGACGGCAACCTTGCCTTCCGTGACATGTTCGCCGCGGAATACCTGCTCGGACACCGGTTCGACGGTAAGGGATGCCCACTCCGCCGCGCTTGGCATGTAGCGCGGAAGCCCGGTTCGGTGCTGGCTCGATACCTCGGAGGGATTGACGTGCTGCGCCCGAATCCGCGTCACGCCGAAATATCCAAGGCCGACTGCCACCGTCAGCAGCAAAGTCAACGTCAGCCTTCTCCACTTAAATATTGGGGTGATCTGAGGGGCCAAATTATCCACTTTTATCCGGTTTGATGTGAACGGGTCTCAACTTCCGAACGATGGGTATCCACCAAGATGACCAAGTCGCCCCGCGCTGTCGGCGACCGAGGCTTAAGCGCGCTCATTCGCGGCGCCGCGCGCCGCGATAAAATTCGGCCCTTCACCGGTTCAGCCGCTGCGGCAATGAATAAAAGCTGTCCGGGTCCGGCGATGTCGTTCGGCTTCAGCGGACGTTTGATCGCGCGGTCCGCATATGGTGAGAAGATCGGCGTCGAGTTCTCTCAACGATGCCCACTTCGCCGCGTTTGACTGGTATTGGGGCAGCGCCCCTCGCTGCGGGCTTGCTTGTTCGGAAAGGTCGAGATGCCGCGTCCTGATCAGCGCAACGTCAAAACAAGCCAGGCCGGTCGCAGCCGTCAGCATCGCGGCTATCGTTAGCCTTCTCCAACCAAATATCTGGGCGATTTGCGCAGCCAAGATGTATCCACATATCCAGTTCGATGTTGCCCGCTGCTAAACTTCCGAACGACGGCCCTGTCCAAGGCTGAAAGCTCCCTGTCGACGACGCTGTCCGGCATCTGATGGGTGTCTTACCCGCGCCACATCGGAGATTTTGGTCCGCCGTAGTAGCGCATCGGAGGCAGATTGACGGTCGTTTGAGGCGGATCGTCTCGCGCGAAATGGGCAGGCAGGTGCCGCTTGCTGAAGTGAGCGCGGTGAACACGGCGCCTGGCGAGGGCATCGCTCGAGACAGCCGCAATGGCCGCCGCCGCAAGCAAGGCGGTAGTCGCGATTTGCAGCGTTCTCGTCATCATCTCAAACTTTCTTTGTCGGACGAGCTTCCGTCTACTGGCTCGGCCACATCGGAGACTTCGGGCCTCCGTAGTAACGCAGGGCCGGACTATCGCCGGGCCCCTGCGCCGCGCCGGACATCAACGTTCCGGTGTCGCCGACGCACCCGCCGACAGCAGCGCAGAGCGCGGCGGCCGCGAGCAAGATTCCGGCGGATCTCAACCAGGTTGATTTCGACACAACGTCCTCTCTTTCTCGGTAGAGGCCGGCCGCTGCTATATTTGCGGCCGACGCGGGCTTTCTCCTTAAAATCGGTGCGTCGCGACTACCGACCGCCGAACTTGAAGTCCACGCCCACCAACACGTCGGAATAGGTATTGGCGACGTTGAATGGAAGCTGGCCATTCGATGTCAGGCCCGTGACGCCTCCGGCGCGCGTGTAGGTGCCGAAGTCGTAATAGCGATATTCGATCTTGCCGATCACGTTGTTGGTGAACGCGTAAGCGATACCGCCGCCCGCGGTCAGACCGCTGCGATTGTTGTCGAACTGATCGACGCCATTGACCGAATCGGTGCTGGTGTGGCGCAGATCGCCGTAGGCCCAGCCACCGGTGAAGAACAGCAGCAGGCGATCGACCGCGATGCCGCCGCGCCCCCGAAGAGTGCCTGACCAACGCAGGCTGGTCGCATCGCTCGAAGCATTCCCAAGCGCGTCAGTCGACGCGAAATTATCGTTACCGTTGATGCCCGACCAGGAGTAATCACCCTCGACGCCAAACACGATGTTGCCGCTCTGGTAATTGTATCCGGCTTCAACGCCGCCGATTCCGCCCTGCGAAGAATAGTTGACGGTGTAGTTGGCGAAGCCGGCGGGTCCTGTCGCATTGTTGAGGTTGTGGTTGCCGTAGACGTATCCACCGAACACGCCGACATAGTAGCCCGACCAGTCATAGGTCGCCGCCACGATCGGAGCGGCCTTGTAGGCCGCTAGATCGGCCGCCAGCGCCGGTGCTGCAAAGCCCAAAGCGCAAAGTGAAACCGTAGTGAGAAGAATTCTTTTCATTGCTATCCCCTATTAATTTTTTTCCCGAGGAAACGCATGACGGCCGGGGCCGTCACGCGATGCCCGCATCAGAAGTGAATGATGATGTCGGCCGAACCGATCAGGGCCGTACTTTTGGTTGCCGCGATGCCGAGGTTTGAGTTGCCGTTGAACGCGTTGGCATTCAGCGACTTGTAGAACGAAAACTCAGGTCGCATTTCGATCTGCGGCGAGAACCAGTGCTGCCAGCCAAGGCCGGTTTCGAAGTAGGCCGTCTTGGTTCCGGTGCGCTGCCCCTCTTTGTCATCATAGTATTCGACGCGGTAGGAAATATTGTCGAGCTTGGTCGGGCTGTAGCTCAGATAGGCCAGAGCGGTGAACGTGCTGGTATTGCAGGTCAGGACAGCCGTGCTGTTGCACTGCGCGAGGCCCGGCGCGTTGTAGGGAACATATTGAGGCGAGAACGGCGTACCTCCGCCGGCGACGATCGCTGCGGAAGTCGGGTTAAGCGCATTGGGCACGCCTTTCTCTCCCAACTGGTAGGTCTCGAAGGAGACGTGCCACTGATCGTTGAAGATGTGGTAGTAGGTCAGTCCGTACCATTGCAGGTTGTTGTAGCCCCACTGGCCGCCGTTGATCGCGTCTGCGACAATGTTGATGCTGTCTTTCCCGTTGTCCGTCGTGTAGCGGATGCCGCCGGTGACGCTCGGCGTGGCTCCCGGGTCCTTCAGGAAGGTCGACCCTGAATAGAGCGCATTTCCCGGCATCAGGTTTGTCAGACGAGCACCTTCGTTCCACGGCATGGTGTCGCTGCCGACGCTATATCCCAGCTGGAATATCCAGTTTTTGGTCGCAGCCAACGTGGCCTGAACGCCGGTGTTGGTATAGTTGTCGAACGTGTAGGTCATCGAGTGCGTGTACATGTAGTTGTTCGGCGCCAACTGCGCCTCGATATCCGGAATTGAGATGAAACGGCCGAACCGCAGCATCAGGCCTTCGGCAACCTGCGGGATGAACACCTCGCCATAGGCCATCGGAATATCGTAGCCGTAGTTCGAGTTCTTGTTCAGGAGCTGATTGCTGAACAGGCCATACGCTATGGTGTAGCGATAGTTCTCGCCAAAGATCGGCGCGACTCGGAAACCCCAGTCAACGTGATCCTTCTGCACCGTGTCCGGCAAGCGCTCGATATAAAGAACCGCCTGATCAAGCTGGACCGTGTTGGGGTTGTAGTCGTAAGCGGCAGGAGCATTGCCGCCGCGCACGGTGTTGTTGCTGAGGTTGCCGCCGACATCGACCCAGCCATAGACCTGGATGTGGGAGTCGCTCATCGCCTGGCCGGCCGCCGTATTGCCGAGCGCAACCATCAGCGGACTGTCGACCGACGCCGGCCGCGTCACCCCGAGGTTCGTCGAGCCGCCATAGGGCCATTCCGTAAACGGCATCGGCGGCGTGCTTTGCGGAGTCGTGGGCCAATAGTCGCGGCGTGACGGAGGCGCCTTCGGATCGGAGGGCGCGGCTTCATGTCCCCACTCCAGCCTGTAGTAGCTGATAAAGCGGCCGAGGAAATCACTGCCGAGATAGGCATCGAGGCAAGAATAGTTCTTGTAGGGATCCACGACACCGCCCGCGCAGCTCGCCGACGCCTTGGTTGGTAGCGTGGCATCCGCGGCGAATGCGCCGTTGATAGAGCCGATCGCGACCAACGACACGCCCGCCAAAAGAAGTTTTTTCATAATCTTGCCCCAAGCTGTTGATACAGGCGTCTTCACGCTCTTTTGGTTTCACGAACCATTGCCCATATGTTTCGATTGGGAGACAAATAAAATCGATGCGGTTATCTCCGGCGTTTCATAAATAGAAAATATCTTAAGCGACGCCGTTACCGCGATCTGCCCACGTAATTGCCAACTGCCTCGCGCGTTGCACACGCCGCAGGCGGAAATGCGCGCGAAAACTGCGTTGCGTCGCGACAAAGGCTTACGTCGCCGTAAGTTTTTCACAAACATGTTGTAAAAAAGACGCAGCCGCACACGAAGCGCTATTATTTTTCTATGTAAATGGCGGCAATTGCGTATCGAAGATATATGCCGCGCGCAGTTATGCTTGCGTCGAGCGCGTTTGTTCGCTCGATGCGAGACACAACGATGGAATTCACAGCGGGCGCTTTCGACAACAGCAAAGCCGCATCACGCGCCAGGACCGAGACGTTCGACCTCGGCGCGTTGCCGCCCTCACTCGCGGCGCAGTGCCGGGGCCTAATCGAAAGCTATCATGAGATCCACGGCTATGGTTGCCTGCCGAACATGCTTTGGCGCGCCGAGCTGGAAGGTTTCATCAAGAAGCATCCGTGTCTTCGTCAAATCCTCCGGAAAGCCTCGACCACGCGAAGCGCGAAGAACGCGAACAAGGGCTTTGTCGAGATCGCAACCGCGATATTGTCGCTCGAGATATTGGCGAGCGACTTTGCCAGTTGGAGCACGATGTTTCCCGAGGCCAAATCGATCGCCAACGCGCTGCTTCGGATGCGCAGCGCGCGCATGTTTCTGATGGAACATTATCTTTATCCACCAAAGCACATCAATCCGGCCGTCCTCGCCGCCCTGGCGCCTCCGCAAGATCTACAACCAGCTCTGCAACCGGCCGAGCCCGGATGGCATGCAGCAACCTCAAGCCCCGAACTGGCGAGCCAGAAGCGCGCCCTCAATTACGCAAATGTCATGCGCGACGAGGCCAAGGGCGAACAAGTTTTCGCGTTGCCCGCATCGGGCTGGGCGTAACGGCAACTTTGGCTCGCCGAGCGCCCGCCTAGCGCAGCGACCATAAATACTATGATTTCTTTATTTCTTGGACCCGCAAGCGGCATAGCTTTCCTACGTCAATTTGGACATCCTGCCGGCGCTGGGTAGTTAACGACATCGACACAATCGCTGAGAGGAAGCCAACGAACGGCTCGTTCCCGAAATTGCGGCGCAAGATCGCCGCGTTCGCGAATGGCCGGCTTTGCGTCTTCATCGGGCTGTGTGCGGCCTGATCGCTTCCGCGGCCTGTAACCGGGCGACGGCGACGGTCAGTTGATGTTCTGCTACGAAAGCGGGCTCCTTGCATTCCCATCTGACGATATCGGGTCCAGCCGCAAATCCGGGCACGGAATTTGCTGAGGGTAAATTTGCCCAGAGTAAATTTGCTCAAGGCAAATTCTCTCAAGACAAACCCAAAGCTCCTGCGCGATTCGACGACGAAATGCCCGCACGCCACTTCCTGTCAATCTATGTCTTGCAACTGTTGAGCGCCTTGATCTGCGTCGGTCTGGCGACAGCCGGCCTGCTGTTGCTCGACCGTTTGCTCCCGATCAGCCTGTTTCCGGTCGTCTACCTAATCCCAGTGGTTATTGCGGCGACAAGATGGGGCACCGGACCGGCCATCGTGGCGGCGCTCGGCGGCGGCGCCGCATCCGATTTTTTCTTCTTCACGCCGTTCTACAGTTTCCGGATCGACGATCCGCAGGAAGTCATCGATCTCCTGCTGTTCCTGTTTGTCGCGCTGGTCAGCGGCCATCTCGCGTCGCGTTTGCGAAGCGAAAAGGAGGCCTTGCGAAAGCGGGAAACCGAGCTGCAATATCTCTACGAATTCTCGCGGCGGCTGGCGGCCTGCTTCACGATACCGGACCTGATTTCCGCCATTCAGGACTATCTCGCCCAGGCACTGGGACAGCAGGCCGTCTTCTTCCTCGCCAAAACCGAAGCAAACCTCGAAACGCCGCCAAGCGATTTCGTGCCCAGGGAAGTGGAGGCCAGGGTTCGATCGATGAACGCGAAGACCGGCCTTCCGGCCTATACGATCTTCGACGAGGCGACCCATAACGTTTGGCTGCTGCGGTCGGTTCACTCCGAAGCGACCGTTCATGGCGTCATCGCCGTCAATATCGGTGGCGGATCGCGCGCCGCCATCGCGGCCAAGACCAGCCGTGTCGAGATCATCCTTGAAGAAGCGTCCTTGACGCTCCAGCGTCTCGACATCGGCAAGGCGATGGATGACGCCAAGCTGCAATTGCAGGCGCAACTGCTGAAGGATGCGCTTCACGGCATGCTCTCGCATGAATTGCGTTCGCCGCTGGCGGCCATTCAAGGCTCGGCCAGCGTTCTGGGATCGGCGTCTCCGATTCGCGCGGACGGCCGCCTGCACGCATTGACCGAGGCGATCACCGACGAAGTGCAACGGCTCGACGGATTCATTCAGAACCTCGTCAACACCGCCCGCGTCACCACCAACAGCGTGCAGCCCCGGCTCGAATGGGCGGATCCCAGAGACATCGTCTCGGCTGCCGTGAGCTCGAGATCCCGACGATTGGCGAAGCACCGGATTCAAATGAAATTTGACGATGACCTGCCATTGGTCAATGTGGATTCGACGCTTGTCGAGGAGTCGTTCGGTCAGCTGCTCGACAATGCCGCCAAATATTCTCCGTCCGGTTCGGCGATTTCGGTGGGCGTGCGGGCCGGCGAGGCGCAGGTCACCATGTCGGTTTCCGATCAGGGCGTCGGCATCGCCCGGGATGAACAGGGCAAACTCGGACAGCGCGCGTTTCGCAGCGCGCGTCACCGCGAGACAATTGCCGGTTCCGGCCTCGGCTTCTGGATCGCGACGACCTTCATCAAGGCCAATGGCGGCAGCATCGAGGTCGCAAGTCACGGCGAAGGAAAGGGCACGATGGCCTCCATCGTGCTGCCTGCGTGCTGGGTCGATGATTCCAGCTTGACGGCCTTAACCTATGAGTAAATCGGCAAACGTCGTGCTGGTGATCGATGACGAGCCGAAAATCAGGCGCTTTCTTCGCGCCGGCTTCGAGCTCAACGGCTTTTCAGTCCTGGAGGCCGAGAACGCGGCCGACGGGCTGAAGGCCGCGACGTTCAATGCTCCCGACCTCATCGTGCTCGACCTGGATTTGCCGGATCTTCACGGCGGCGAGATCCTCGAACGAATCCGGTCGTGGTCGAATGTTCCGATCATCATCCTGTCGGTGGAAGCCAGCGAAGAGCAGAAAGTCCGTCTGCTCAAATTGGGCGCGGACGATTATGTGGTGAAGCCGTTCGGCATCGCCGAATTGCTGGCGCGCAGCGAATCGGCACTGCGGCGATATTTCAAGAGCTCTACGGAGAGCTCGGTGGTTTCGGCCGGGCCGCTGTCGGTCGATCTGGTCACCCGATCGGTGCTGCTCAACGGCGACCAGATCAGGCTGACCCGAAAGGAGTATCGCCTCGTCCATATTCTGGCGACCCATGTCGGTCTCGTGGTCACGCACGACCAGCTGCTCAAGGATATCTGGAGCGGAAACCAGCGCGACAATATTCAATATCTGCGGATCCTGGTTCGCAAACTGCGGCAAAAAATCGAAACCGACCCCAATGATCCGCGGCTTCTCATTACCGAGTCGGGCGTGGGCTATCGGCTGCAGTCCCGGCTGGAAACTAGCCCGACGGACTAGAACGATGGCGCTTCGTCACGCAATACGCAGATCCTATTATGTCGCGATCTCGCGAACCGAGCAGCGCAGCTCGTGGCGTTGGGAGATACGTCGCAAGCGAAGCGCGATGGGCGTGAAATTGTGGGAAGGCGGCTTCCGGACTTCCCACGACGCGCAACTGGCGGGCAAGCAAGCCCTGGAAGACTTCCTGAACGGATTATCCGTCCTGGCCGGTTCCCAATAACGCCTGTCACCGGTGATTCCCGTCGGCGCTGGAACGGAATTTGCTTAAGCGTGACAAGTTGAGCGCGACAGATTGAGCGCGACAACCGGAATCGATGGCGGAAAAGATCTCGCGGTGACCTTCATTGTCTACGCCTCACGAGGTGGAGTTGAGATGACGACCGTTCGACTGAGCGTTGTTGTCGCGATCGCGAAAGGGCGAGCGCTGATCGAGGACGGCTGGCAGGTCTTCATCACCGACCCGGGCGGTACCCGCTATTACCCGTCCGAGTTCGACAGACTGGCCTCTACGAGGCGTCCGCAAACTGACGCGTGAGCCGGCGAAGAATATAGAAATAATATATTTTTATCGGTGAAGGCTATATGCTCCGCCTGTTAATGGGGCGGAACGTCGTGCATTTCCTAGTAGAACCCTTCACTATCCTGGGTTTCCAGGGCCAGAACTGGATGCTGATTGTAGTCGCGATGATCGCCGCCTACCTGGTTTTTGCCTGGAAGACCGGCGGTTGGAACTGACGGCGATCGTGCGCCAGCTGCTGTTGTCAGCGGCGGCCCGGCAACCAGGCGCGGAATCCCGACGCGCCGAGTTTGGCCATGACGTCGTCGAGATGCGCGCGATCGCGGGTTTCGATCACCAGTTCAAGCAGCGTCCCCTTGGCCGGCAGGTCGGAGAACGTGCGCTGATGCGATACCTCGACAATATTGGCGCCGGCTTCCGCGAGTAACGCCGAGACCGCGGCGAGCTGGCCGGGTCGATCGACGATGTCGAGCGCGATCTGGGTTAGCCGTCCTTCACGCGCGAGTTCGCGGGTCAGGACGGAAGCGATCAGCCGGGTGTCGATATTTCCTCCGGTCAGGATCAGGCCGACATCGCGGCCGGCAAAGCGCTCCGGCGCCGCCATCAACGCCGCGAGCCCCGCGGCGCCGGCGCCTTCGACGACGGTCTTTTCGATCGACATCAACATCGCGACCGCGCCTTCGAGCTGATCTTCGCTGACCAGCACGATGTCATCGACCAGCGCACGAATGATCTCGGTGGTGATCCGGCCCGGCGCCTTGACGGCGATGCCCTCGGCCAGCGTATCGCCGCGCATCGGCAACTGCTCGCCCTTGATGACGTTGTACATCGACGGATAGAGCCGGGCCTGAACACCGATGATCCGCAACGCCGGCTTCAATGCCTTGGCGGCGACCGCGATCCCGGAGATCAAGCCGCCGCCGCCGATCGGGACCACCAGCGTGTCCAGATACGGCACCGCATCGAGTATTTCGAGCGCGATGGTGCCCTGCCCGGCGATCACGAGGGGATCGTCATAGGGATGAACCAGGATCAGGCCGTGCGCCTTGCCATACTCGCGGGTGAACTCGCCGGATTCCTCCAGCGTCGCGCCGGAAATGATGATCTCGGCACCGAGCCGGCGCGTATTCTCGACCTTCACCATCGGCGTGCCGATCGGCATCACGATCACGGCGGGAATGCCGAGCCGCCTGGCGTGGTAGGCAACGCCCTGCGCATGATTGCCCGCGGACATCGCGATGACGCCGCGCCGCCGCTCCTCCGGCGACAGCGCTGCCAGGCGATTGAGGGCACCGCGCTCCTTGAAGGTGGAGGTGAACTGGAGATTCTCGAATTTGAGCCAGGCCCTGCAGCCGAGAACCGCACCAAGCGTCCGGCTCTGGTTGCATTCGGTAACGACGACCGATCCGCGGATGGTCGCCGCCGCCGCCTGGACGTCAGCCAATGTGACCGCAAGGCTATTGGGGTCGAAGGCGGGCTGCTGTGTATCCGGCATCAATTGTCTCATCGATATTGGCGGGTGCACAGCCTACGCCATTAGAGCGGCCTGTGCATGAAGAATTGCGCGATGAGGGTCGCCCCCGCCTTACGAGACTCGGCGCGGCAGGCTCATGTCAGCGCCTCGCCGGTGCGATCCTTCAAGGTCAGGACCGTTGCCAGGCTGATGACGGCCGCGCCCATCAAATAGAAAGCCACTGCGACGGGCTGTGCCGTCCAGCCGATCAGCGCGGTGATGATCGCCGGCGTGAAGCCGCCGAACACGGCCACACCAAGGCTGTAGGTCAGCGAAATTCCGGTGGCACGAACCGGCGTTGGGAATAGTTCGGCCAGGACGGCCGATGCCGGCGCCGTGTAGATCAACATGAAGACCGCGACGGCGATCTGCGTCGCCACCAGATGTCCGGCGGTTGGCGATGCAATCAGATAGAAGAAGGCGGGATAGGGGATGACCAGGAGGCCGAGGGCGCCCGCGATCATGACCAGCTTGCGTCCGTAGCGGTCCGCCAGAACGCCGACCAGCGGGCAGAATAACAGCACGGTGCCGACCACCAGCGGTCCGAGGTAGGATTGGGACAGCGATGTCTTCAGTTCGCGTACCGCAAATGTCGGAAAGTAATTGGCGATGTATTGCGCAACCGTCCACAGCATCACGATCAGCATGCCTGTCAGGATCGCGCGCCAATGGTCCCGCAGCACGACCCGGATCGGCAGCTCGGTTGCGTGGCTGGATGCCTTGAACAGCGGCGCATCCTCAAGCTCGCGGCGGATATAAAGACCGACCGGCGCGATCAGCAGGCCGACGGCGAATGCAAGACGCCAGCCCCACGCTGCGATCGCTTCGGCCGGCAGCGACAGCGCGATCGTCATAGCGACGAGGCCGGAGAGCATCGTCGATCCGCCCTGCGACATCTGCTGGAACGAAGCATAGAAACCGCGGCGCGCCGGCGGCGCATGTTCGACCAGGGTCGAAACCGCGCCGCCGATCTCGCCGCCCGCCGAAAAGCCCTGAATCAGACGCGCGAGCAGAATGACGATGGGTGCCGCTATGCCGATCCGATCATAGCCCGGGCACAGCGCGATGATGCCGGTCCCAAGCGCCATCAGCAGGATCGTCAGGCTGAGCGCATCGCGCCGCCCGCGCCGGTCGGCGTAGCCGCCGAGAAAGACCGCACCGAACGGGCGGGCAATAAAGCCCAGCCCGAACGTTGCGAAGCCAAGCAGCAAGGAAATCACCTCGCTGTCCGCTGGGAAGAAGTTTTTCGAGATCGGCACCGCGAACGCGGCATAGATCGTGAAATCGTACCATTCGAGCATGTTGCCGACCGTCGCGGCAACGACCGCGCGACCGGCCGATTGGCGTCGACTCGTCCCGACCATTTCGGCAATTGCACTCACGCTGCCCCCCAACGTTCTGGTTTCCGCGGCAACCCGCGCGGCAAAAAAACTTGCACGTTATTTTTTGCTATGCAATTATTTATTTATATTAGGAAAAGCTATGCGAAAAATGAATAGAAAGGAATACGTGTCCGATCGTGCGGAAGATGCCGGCGTTCGCCCTTCGCTGCGCGAGATCGAGGCGCTGCGGGCCATGGTGGCGTCCGGCAAGACGACGCAGGCGGCGCGCGCGCTTGGCACCTCGCAGCCTTCGGTTTCGCGCGCCATCGCAAGTCTCGAAGCGCGCCTGGGTGAGCCGCTTTTCACGCGAAGAAACGGCCGGCTCACGCCGACCGCGGAGGCACTGACCCTCGAGGCACGCGCGGCGGTGATCTTCGATCTGCTGGACCAGTTCGCGGCGCCCAGGACCGGCATCGATGGTGCGACCGCGATCCGTATTGCGACGCCGCCGACGCTGGCCAACCTGTTTCTGGCACCGATATTGGCGCGCTTCATCACGCGCGAGCCGGGTGCGCGGGTTCACGTCGAAATCGGCAAGTCGACCGATTGCCTCGCCGCGGTGGCCGAAGGCAGCGCCGACCTCGGCCTGGTCGACCAGATGCCTTCCCAGGACGGCGTGCGGCTGGAGATCTTCCGGCGGGCGCGGCCGCACGCGCTGCTGCCGAGGCGCCATCGGCTGGCTAGCCGCGCGGAATTGTCGATTGGCGATCTCGTCGGGGAACGCATCCTGGCGCTGAGCCGGCGCTTTCCTTTGCGCACAAAACTTGACGCCGCCTTTGCGGCACAGCGCGCCGAGCCGCTGATCGTCGCGGAAGCAACCACATCGGTGTTTCTCGCCGAGATGGTTCAGGCGGGCCTCGGAATCGCCGTTCTCAATCCCTTCCCGCTTGAACTACGTCCGGACAAGGCGCTGGTGTTTCGTCCACTGGACCTCAAGATGTCGCTGGACACGGCCGTTGTCGTTCCGGCGAGAGGCTCGCTGGCGCCGGCGGCGCGCGCGCTCGCCAATTTCATCCGGGCCGAGCAGCCGGCCAGCCCCTACTCCACCCCTGTCGAGTGATCGAGATCATGTCCAACCAGAGAACTGAGCTAATCAAGAAACTGTTAGCGGATCTCGTCGCCTTCGACACGGTGAGCGATCGCACCAACCTGCCGCTGATCGACTACATCGAAAAATATCTCGCCTCGCTCGGCGTCATCGGCCGGCGGATTGTGGACGACACCGGACAAAAGGCGTCGCTGTGGGCAACGATCGGCCCCGAGGACAGGCCCGGGATCGTGCTGTCGGGGCATACCGACGTGGTGCCGGTCGCAGGGCAGAACTGGAGCGGCGATCCGTTCAAACTGGCCGAGCGCGACGGCCGGTTCTACGGCCGCGGCACCACCGACATGAAGGGGTTCGTCGCGGTGTGTCTTGCGATGGTTCCACAGATCGCCCGAGCCAAGCTATCGATGCCGATCCATCTTGCCATTTCCTATGACGAGGAGATCGGGTGCATCGGCGTCCGCCCGCTGCTGCACGAGATCAACGGCGCCGCGGTCAAGCCACTCGGCTGCTTCGTCGGTGAGCCGACGCAAATGCAGGTCACGATCGGCCACAAGGGCAAGCATGCGGTGCGAGCGACATTTCGCGGCCTCGCCTGTCACTCCTCGCTGGCGCCGACCGGCGTGAACGCGGTCGAATACGCCGCCGAGCTGATCATCGAAATCCGCCGCCGCGCCGGCGAATTCGCGAGCGCTGGCCAAGGCGATCCGATGTATGACGTCCCGCACACGACGATGCTGACCAGCATCGTGCAGGGCGGGACCGCGCTGAACATCGTGCCCGATACCTGCACGATCGAATTCGAGGTGCGCGGATTGGGCATCCTGGAGTCGAAACAGGTGACCGACGAGGTCGTCGCCTGGGCGAAACAGACCATCGAACCTGCGATGCGGAAGAAAGATCCAGGCTGTGGAATCGATTTTGAAGAAATCCTCGAATACCCCGCACTCGATATGCCGTCCGGGCACGCGCTGGTCACGCTGGCCAAGCAACTGGCCGGCCGCAATGGTCATGGCAAGGTCAGCTTCGGCACCGAGGCGGGCCTATTTGTCAGCATGGCCGACGTTCCCGCCATCGTCATCGGGCCGGGCTCGATCGCGCAGGCTCACAAGCCGGACGAATATGTCGAAGTGTCCGAGCTGATGAATTGCGCCGGATTCATCGAGCGGCTGATCGAGCATTGCAGCGAGCATCACGATCTGACGACGGCAAAATCCTAGACAGCCGCCACCGTATCAGATCTGCGCGGCGACCTTTTCCAGCCCGATCAGGCGGGCGAGCGAGCGCACTTCGCGCTTCTGGTCTTCGCGCAACTGAAACAACAACGGCATCGCCGCCGATTTGAGCTGCTGCACTTCGGCCGAATCCGGATCGATCGGTACGCTGGTCGCCGCATGCGGATCGGCCTGGCGGGTCGCATGGATTTTCTGGGCCACGGCGCGCAACGCGCTTTCCACCGCCGGCCAATAATATTCCTGATCCGCGGAGAGCGCGAGGCGCTGCTTGATGCCGGCGATCTGGGCGTCGCTGAGCAGCGCATACGACTTCTGCGGCGCCGGCTTGGCGGCCAGTTTTGGCGCCAGCGGGGCCTGCGGCATCGCGGCAGGCGTCACCGCCTGGGGTGCGGCGATCTGCGGCGGCATAACATCGGCGGGAGTCTGGGCGGCGAATGCCTGCCGCAGCGGCTCGCTGAGCTGCGCAGGCTGCTGCACCGGCTCAAGCGAGGCCAGCGCCAGGGTGGCGACCGCGAGCTTGTCCTTCTTGCCTTCCTTGTTCGATACCGGATTTTGCGTGACCAGCGCAGCCATCTCGGGCCTCGCCGCCGGCAGGCTGTTGCGGCCGAGAATGCTCGACGCCGCCGCGCCGACGATCAGAAAGCACGTCAGGGCGATGATGGTAACGGCGCGGGTCAAGCAATTCTCCGTTTCCGCCAGTGAACCAAACCGGAACGCCCTGCGTTCCCGATCTCTTCTTCAAGCTCTTCGAGCTCTACGAGCACGATCCGTTCGGAAAATCGGTATCCGTTTTTCCGGATCATGCTTTATCTTCCGCAGAACTGGGGGCTAATTAAGGCTTAACCATGCCACCGTCACGGCGCGGGAGAACCCGATGGCGCTGGTTTCGGGGCGAAACGTGCAAAATCAGGCCGCCACCGCGAGTTCATAGGCTTCCTGGATGTCGGAGACGATATCGGTCGCCTCCCACAGCGCGTCGGGCGCCACCGACTGCAGGCTGATGGTCCAGTTGGCCTTGCTCGAGCGCGGCATGCCGACGATGTCGAATTCGACGTCGCGGCACAGCGGGTGCCGATCGAGCGCGCGGGCGACACGCCAGCGGATTTCGTCCAGCGTCGCCGAGGTCTTTGCAAAGCCTGTCTCGGTATCCATGTCGCACCCCTCGCCTGGAGGCCGCCGCGGCGGGACGGCGCACGGCCTCGACATGATTTTTGGGGCGCGAGTGGTTAATGCCGCGTTAAGGGCAAAAACGCGTGGTCCGGCAAGGGCATGGCGCGGGCGGCACGGCGCACTGCATTCGGACGGCAGCCGCGACGCCCGCGCGGCGCTTCAACCCAGCAGCTGATCGAGCCGGTCGCGCAACTGATCCTGATGGTAGGGCTTCGCCAACCTTGGAAGATCGAGCTGGGTGCCTTCGGGCAATTCGGCGTAACCGGTGGCGAGCAGGATCGGCAAGGTCGGCCGCACCTGACGCGACGCCGCGGCGAGTTCGATGCCGGTCATGCCCGGCATGACGTGATCCGTCATCATCAGGTCGATCTGCTGCTCGCTCTTGAGGATATCCAGCGCATGCCGCGCGGAATTGGCGCCGATCACCTGATGGCCGAGATCCTCCAGCATTTCCATGGTCGACATCGCGATCAGGGGATCATCGTCGACGAAAAGGATGATCGCGGAGCGATTGATCTTATGCGCCGTCGGCGGCTGGCTTTCGGCTTCAGGCTGGGCGGTCGCAACCGGGAGCACCAGGGTCGCAACGGTGCCCTTGCCCACCATGCTCGACAATTGCAGGGCGCCGCCGAGTTGCACGGCAAGCCCGTGCACCATCGACAGGCCGAGACCCGTCCCCTTGCCGAGCGGCTTCGACGAGAAGAACGGCTCGATCGCCCGCTTCAAGATCTCCGGCGTCATGCCGGCGCCGGTATCGATCACCGACACTTTGAGATAGCTGCCGGATTGCAGCGCCGGATCGTTGGTCGCCTGATATTGCGAGACGGCGATCGTGATCGAGCCGCCATCCGGCATGGCGTCGCGCGCGTTGATTGCCAGATTGAGGATGGCCAGTTCAAGCTGGTTGGCGTCGATGCTCGCCGGCGGCAATCCGGGAGGAATATCGATCCGCAACGCGACGCGTGGCCCCAATGAGCGCTGCAGCAACTCGATCATGCCCTGAATCAGCGTGCGCAGATCGACCGGCACCGCGCGCAGATCCTGCTGCCGCGCGAACGCCAGCAAACGCTGCGTCAGCGAAGCGCCGCGCTCGGCGCCCTGCATGGCGCCGTTGACCAACCGGAGCAGCCGTGGATCGTTCGGCATCCGCTTGCGCAACAGGTCGAGATTGCCCATCACGGCCATCAAGAGATTGTTGAAATCATGCGCGACACCGCCGGTGAGCTGGCCGATGGTCTCCATCTTCTGCGCCTGGCGCAATTGCTCCTGGGCCTTTTCGCGTGCCGCGACTTCCTTCATCAAATCCGCGGTGCGCTGCTCGACGCGCTGCTCGAGCGTGGCGGTCAATTCCGCCAGCGCGGTACGTTCGGCCGCCAACTGCGCCAACAACGTTTCCCGTTCGATTTCCGCGATCTTGCGTGCCGTGATGTCGGACGAAACGCCGACCATCGATTTGATGCTGCCGTCCGGCCCGCGGACCGCGCGCGCGCGCACCTCGACCCAATGGATCGAGCCGTCGGGCCAGATGTTGCGGTATTCGTAGTTGTAGTCATGGCCGTCCTTGATCGAACGGTCGAGCGTTTCCTGTCGCCCAGCGCGGTCGTCGGAATGGATCGATGCCACCAGATCCTGATATGAAAACGGGTCTTCCGGCTTGCGGCCGAAGAACGTCTTGCAGGTATCCGAGGCTTCGAGCTCGAGCTCCGGCAGGTGCAATTCGAGCGCACCGAGATGACCGGCATTCAACGCCGTCTGCAGTAGCCCTTCACTTTCCGTGAGGTCCTCGAGAATAGCACGGGTCTGATATTGGCGGCGGCGGGCCCTGACCGCCGACCCGACAACGCTGACGAGCGTGGTCGGGTGAAACGGACGCTCGATAAAGGTGACGTTGCCAAGCGCGTGTGCGAGCCTGGCTGCGTCCGGATTACGCTCGGGGCCGCCGCCTTGATGCGTGAACAACACAACCGGAAAATCCGACCATGATGGCTGACCGTTCAACCAATTAACCAGCCCGCGCAGATCGGCGGTCTTGATCGCTTCGTCGGCAATCACCGCAAGCCCCGCGCCGCCCTCGATCTCGTGGATCAGCGTCGGCAAATCACCGCAGACATTGGCGTAAAATCCGGCTTCCTTGATCAGCGCTGCCGCGACCGCGGCGTCGCGTCCCTTGGGCGCAAGGATGACGGCGCGTTCCGATGAGGCACCAGGCCTCACTGGCGTTGCTCTTCAAGCAGTGGATTATTCGGGCCGACATAGAGCGGAACTCCGCGCAGGACGCCCTGAAATTCCACCAGCGGGGCGCCGATAGTAAGGCCGCGGTTGTCGATACGATATTCGCGTATCGTCGACTCATGTGCGCCGGTGCGCTTCTTGATGATCGATATTGCGCGTCGCACCGAACCCACCGCCTCGAAATAGCGCAGCAGGATCACGGTGTCGGCCAGATAGGTGACGTCGACGGGCGCTTTCATGTCGCCGACGAGGCCGTGCTGCGCTACCGTCATGAACGTCGCCGCGCCCTGGCGATTCAAATATTGCAGCAATTCGTGCACGTGCAGAATGAGCGAGTTTTCTTCCGGCATCGCGGCCTGATAGCCGTTGAGACTGTCGATCACGACGGTCTTGATCGCATCGTCATCGACGCGGCTGCGGACGCGGTGCGCGAACTCGCCGGGCGAAAGTTCGGCCGCATCGACCTGTTCCACGAACAATTTTCCAGCATGCCGCAGGCCTTCAAGATCGATGCCGAGACCTTTCATGCGCGAGAAAAGCAGGCCCAATTCCTCGTCGAACACGAACAGCGCCGCTTTCTCGCCACGCGCGATCGCCGCAACGGCGAACACGATCGACACCAGGGATTTGCCGGTACCTGCCGGCCCGAGCACCAGGGTACTTGATCCCTTGTCGATGCCGCCGCCCAATAGCTGGTCCAGTTCGGCGATGCCGCTCGTCAGCCTGCCGCGTGTGAACTCCGTGCGATGCTCCGACGCCACCAGCCGGGGAAACACATTGAGACCGCCGGTCGTGATGGTGACATCATGATAGCCGCCGCGAAATTTCACGCCGCGATACTTGATGATGCGGACGCGGCGTCGCTCCGCGCCGTACGACGGCGCCAATTCTTCCAGACGTAAAACGCCGTGGGCGACGCTGTGTACGGTCTTGTCGGCCAACTCAGCCGTGAGATCATCGAGCAGCATCACGGTGGTGTTGAATTTTGCGAAATAATGCTTGATCGCAAGAATCTGTCGCCGGTAGCGCAGTGAGCTCTGCGCCAGCAACCTGATTTCGGAAAGGCTGTCGAGCACGACTCGGTTCGGCTTGGTACGCTCGACCGCCTCAAAGATCTGCTTGGTGGTCTCGCCAAGCTCCAGATCGGACGAGTACAACAGGCTCTGCTGCTGCTCGGAATCGAGCAGGCTTTCGGGCGGCAACAATTCGAAGACTTCGATTTCATCGCCCAACACCCAGCCGTGCGAGGCGGCGCCGTCGCGCAATTCGCGCTCGGTCTCCGAGAGGGTGATATAGAGACACTTCTCACCGGCGCGCGCGCCTTCCATCAGGAACTGCAACGCGATGGTGGTCTTGCCGGTACCGGGCGCGCCCTCGACCAGAAACAAGTGGCCGCGCGACAGTCCGCCCGACAAGATATCGTCCAGGCCCCAAATGCCGATTTTGGCCCGGCCTTCCACCTTTTCTAGAGAATTCATCGTAACCCTGCCCTCATCCCCATACGAAAACCCGTGAGGGACCATCGGGTTCCCTGAAAAAATTACCGGGATCCGGAACTATTCGTCGGGGAAGAATTCAGGCCACATCGCGCGCCATTTTTTGGCGAGGGGGCGGAAATCATCCGGTCCGACCTCGTGGCATTCGGCGTCTGCGGCCGGCGATGCCCGAGGAGCGACCCAAGGAGCCACCCAAGGCTGTGCGCTCCTCATGAACATATGCGCGGCCGGCGTGAGCCAGCTTGTGTCGTCCAGCGTTCCGGCGCGAACGTTCATCGATTCGGGGCGGCTCTTGCGCGATCCGTAAATTCGCGCCCCGCAGTCGCCGCAGAACCATGATGCGACCTCCGCCCCTGAAGGCGATAAATGGTGCCATCCCTTGGGCTCGCCTTTGGCGATGCGAAAACCCTTGGTCGCCACTGGCATATTAAGCGCAAACGCGCTGCCGGACGCTGGCTGACAATTGGTACAATTGCAGGTGTAGAGCAGCAGCGGAAACGACGTAATCTCGTAGCGGACCGCACCGCACGAGCAGCCGCCGGTCAAGGGAAGCGTCGGACGTCTCTCACCCATGATCACCTCCGGCCGAAGATGCGGCCGGAGTGTAGCCCAAAACGATCGCCCGGCGACGTCGATCTTTCGCCGGAACCCGTTGGCGATCTATCGCTTCTCGATCACCAGGCTCTGCACGGCGCGGCCGAAATAGCCCCTCACATCCGCGAGCCGCGCCATCGCAAGCCCGGCGCCATCAGGGCCGATCCACGATTCCGCATCGAGCAGCATCCAGTCGCCCACCGGCTCGCGCGCCATGCTCACCGTGAGGTCGGCATTGAGAAAGGTCCATTGCTCGAAATCCAGCACGGCGGAGGTGCCGTTGCAGAAATCCGCCGCGACGACCGCGCGCATGGCTTGCGAGACCGCCGCGCCCTCGACCAAAGGACGGTCTGCGCGGTACCAGATCGCACCGGGACCGGGCACGCCGAAGCGGCCGCGTGCGGCGCGCATCGATACACCCGTGACGAAAGCGCTGGAGGAAAAGCTCGGCTGCTCCTGGCGCGCCTGATCGGGCCCGGGAAGCTCGACCGCGATGTCACCAGTTTCGGATGGCAATTGCAGCGCCTGCGTCTTGATCTTGAGCACATGGGCGCTGACCACGACGACATTGCCGGCGCGCAGCCGAATGGCGCACAACTGAATCTTGCGCCCCTCGCGCAGCACCTCGCTCTCTAAGGTCAACGGCGCCACCGGCACCGGCCGCATCAGATCGATGGTGACGCGCGCGATGCGCATCGGCACCGCCGTCGGGATCGCCTCGGCGGCCCAGACCGCCAAAGCGGCCGGCGCGGAGCCATGCTGCATGCTGGGGTCCCAGGGACCGGCGGCGTTCGGGCTCGTGGTGACGCGATGGCCCTCAACGCGATAGATGGCGTCCATTCAGCAGCTTTCTCGAAGCGATTTTTGTGCGGGATATTATTTGGTGCCGAACATGCGGTCACCCGCATCGCCAAGACCCGGCACGATGTAGGCGTGATCGTTCAGTCTTTCGTCGATGGCGGCGGTCCAGATCGGGACGTCGGGATGCTCGGCCTGGAATTGCGCGATGCCTTCCGGCGCAGCGAGCAGGCAGACGAACCTGATATCGCGGGCGCCGCGCGCCTTCAGAAGCGCGGTCGCGGCGCAGGCGGAATTGCCGGTCGCCAGCATCGGGTCCATCAGGATCACCAGGCGGTCGGACAGATCGTTCGGCGCCTTGAAGAAATATTCGACCGCCTGCAACGTCTTGGGATCGCGATAGAGCCCGATATGCGCGACGCGCGCCGACGGCACCAGCGCGAGCATTCCATCCAGGAAGCCGACCCCGGCGCGCAGGATCGGCGCGAATGTCAGCTTCTTGCCCGCGATCATCGGCGCCTTCATCGGCGCCAGCGGCGTCTCGATATCCACCAGTTCGAGCGGCAGATCGTGGGTGACTTCGTAGCACAGCAGCATTCCGATCTCGTTCAGAAGCTCGCGAAAGCCCTTGGTCGACCGGTCGCGCTCGCGCATCAGCGTAAGCTTGTGCTGCACCAAAGGATGGCTGACGAGATTGACGGGCGTGGCGGTCATGGAAGGCTCTCTGATACAGGGTTGCTATCGTGCGTCTCTTCGGCGAGCAACTTTCGTACCAGCGGGATCACCTTGCTGCCATAGAGATCGATGCTGCGCATTAGTTTCTCGTGGGATAGCCCGCCGGCGCTGTATTTCAGGTCGAACCGGGCCAGACCCAGCGCCCGCACGGTCGATGCGATCTTGCGCGCCACCGTCTCCGGCGAGCCGACATAGAGCGAGCCGGTGGCGGCTTCGCGGTCGAATTCGGCCCGTTGCATCGGCGGCCAGCCGCGCTCGGCGCCGATCCGGTCGCGCATCTTTTTATAGTCCGGCCACAGCTCCTCGCGCGCCTGTTCGTCGCTGCCGGCGACATATCCCGGCGAATGAACGCCGATCGGTAGCACCGGCTTGCCGAGCTGATCGAGCGCGCGGTGATAGAGATCGACATAAGGCACAAAGCGGTCCGGCTCGCCGCCGATGATGGCGAGCATCAGCGGCAGGCCGTAGCGGGCGGCCCGCACCACGGATTCCGGGCTGCCGCCGACCCCGATCCAGGTCTTCAGCGTCCCGGTTTCGATCGGCGGAAAAACCCGCTGGTTATGCAGCGGCGGACGCAGCGTGCCGCGCCAGGTGACGGCCTGCTGGCCGATCAATGCCGCGAAAAGATCGAGCTTCTCCTCGAACAGTTTCTCGTATTGGTCGAGCTCAAACCCAAATAAGGGAAAGGATTCGGTGAACGAGCCGCGCCCGAGGATCACTTCGGCACGTCCGTTCGAAACGGCGTCCAGCGTGGCGAAGCGCTGAAACACCCGGATCGGGTCGTCCGAACTCAAGACCGTCACGGCGGACCCCAGCCGGATGCGCTTGGTGCGCGCCGCGATCGCCGCGAGCACGACCTCCGGAGACGACACCGCGAAGTCGGCGCGGTGATGCTCGCCGAGGCCGATGAAATCGATGCCAAGCGAATCCGCCAGCACGGCTTCATCGATCACGTTGCGGATGACCTGCGCGTGCGACAGCGGCGTGCCGTCGGCGCGGGCTGTCACGTCGCCGAATGTATCGAGCCCGAGTTCAAGTTCAGTCGCCATGTCGGTGGAATGCCTTTGTTGGAATGCCGATGATTCAACGGCCCGTCCCGGCCGGAGCGGCGCGTTCTCGGCCGGATTTCGCGCTTGTCTTGACGGCGACGGCCGATTTTCGTTCTTCCCGAATCAGATCGACGAACGCGCGAAGCCCGGCGGTCATGTGCCGATGACCGGGATAATACAGGCACAGCCCCGGGAAGGGCGGCGTCCAGTCCTCCAGCACCGCCTGCAAGCTTCCAGCGGCCAGTTGATCCGCCACCCACCAGTCGCTCACAAACGCCAGCCCGAGACCCTCAAGCGCCGCCTCGATCATCAAGCCGTCATTGTCGAGTGTCAGCCGGCCGGGCACGTCCAATGCCATCTCCTCGCCGCGCTTTTCGAATTCCCATCGATAAAGCTTGCCACCCGGCATCCGCCGGCGAATGCATTCATGCGCCAGCAAATCCGCCGGCGATCGCGGCACCGATTTGCGTTTGAAATAACCGGGCGCGCCAACCACGATAAACCGTGAATCCGGCCCGCAGGGGACAGCAACCATGTCTTGCGGCACCGATTCGGCGAGGCGAATGCCGGCGTCGAAGCCTTCCGCGACGATGTCGATCGGGCGGCCTTCCACGGTCAATTCGACCTGCATGTCGGGATAAAGCCTGAGATACTTTGCGACCACGGGCCGCAGGATCAGATGGCCAGCGCGCTCCTTGAAGTTGATCCGCAGCGTGCCGGTCGGCGTCGCGCGAAACGCATTGACGTCTTCCATCGCGCCGGCGATCTCGCGCAGCGCCGGACTGACCCGGGCCAGGAAGCGTTCGCCGGCCTGCGACAACGATACGCTGCGCGTGGTGCGATTGATCAGGCGGACGCCGAGCCGCTTTTCCAGCCCCGCGATCGCGTGACTGAGCGCCGACGGCGAAATACCCAATTCGGTCGCCGCGGCGCGAAAACTCCGATGCGCCGAAATCGCCGCCACCGCGTTGAGTTCGAACAGGCCCGTTTCCAGCATTATGCGATATCCTGCATCAGGTCATCTCATTTTATACTGATTGTTGCATCAATCAAGACCGCTTATTTCCAGTTCGACGAGTTCAATCTGGCGAGATCAATCTGAAAAGGCAGCGGCCATGGCGCAGACAAACGCAAAGACATTTCTCATCACCGGTGTTTCCTCCGGATTCGGCCGGGCGCTGGCCCAAGCGGCGTTGCGTGACGGCCATATCGTCGTGGGCACCGTGCGCCAGGAAAGCGACCGAGCGGATTTCGAGAAGCTCGGTCAAGACGCCCACGCGGTGATCCTCGACGTCACCCACACCGCGCAGATCGCGCCTGCGGTCGCCGCAATCGAGAAGAATATCGGCGCCATCGACGTGCTGGTGAACAACGCCGGCTACGGCCACGAGGGCATTTTGGAGGAATCCTCGATCGACGATTTGCGGCGGCAATTCGAGGTCAACGTGTTCGGCGCGGTCGCCATGATCCAGGCGGTGCTGCCCGCGATGCGACAGCGCCGCGCCGGGCACATCCTCAACATCACCTCGATGGGCGGCATCATTACCCTGCCCGGCCTCAGCTACTACCACGGCAGCAAGTTTGCGCTGGAGGGCATCTCCGAAACGCTTGGCAAGGAAGTGAAAGATCTCGGTATCCACGTCACCGCGATCGAGCCGGGCGGCTTCCGCACCGATTGGGCCGGCCGCTCGATGGTGCGCGCCGCACGATCGATCGCGGACTACGACGCGCTGATCGAGCCGATCCGCAAGCGCCGCATGGAAGCCAGCGGATGGCAGATCGGCGATCCGGCCAAGGCCGCCGCAGCGATGCTGAAGATCGCGCACTCGGACAACCCGCCCGCGCATCTTTTGCTCGGCAGCGACGCGGTGCGGCTGGTCGGCGAGAAGATGAAATCGCTGCAAGCGGACTTCGATGCCTGGAACAGCGTTTCGCTCTCCACCGACGTGACACCAAACGCCTGAATCAACCGGAGCAACTGTCATGAGCCACGACCGATCCACCATCGAAGCCCTGATTGCCGATTATTTCGACGGCGTCTACGAAGGCGATGTCGACAAGCTCTCCGCAGTCTTCCATCCCTCCGCCGATTTGCGCGGGCTGGAGAACGGCGAGTTGCTGGTTCGTACCGTGCCCGATTGGCTGGATCGGATGCGGAAGCAGCCCTCGGCCAAGGCCGAGGGCAAGCCGCGCGAGGATTTCGTCGTCACCATCGATCGCTCGGACGAATCCACCGCCTTCGTCAAGCTGCGTTGCCAAGTGCCGCCGCGTTATTTCACCGACTATCTGGTGGCGATGAAACTTGGCGACGGCTGGCGGATCGTCTCGAAATCCTACCGCTACGATCTGCGTTAGTAAGCGATCACAACGCGGGATCGACGGCTTCGTCATATTCCTTCTTGAACCGCGCGATCAATTCGGCGGCCGGTTCCACCTTGCCGATGCTGCCGACGCCCTGGCCCGAGCCCCAGATTTCCTTCCAGGCCTTCGGCTTGGCGCGCTCGCCGGAGGCATCGGTGCCGAAACTCATTTTCGAGGCATCGGATTGCGGAAGATTATTCGGGTCCATGCCGGCAGCTATGATCGACGGCTTCAGATAATTGCCGTGCACGCCAGTGAAGAGGTTGGAATAGACAATATCCTCGGCGCCCGAACTCGTGATCATCTGCTTGTAGCCTTCCACCGCGTTGGCTTCCGCGGTCGCGATGAAGGCCGAGCCGATATAGGCGAAATCGGCGCCGAGCAGCCGTGCGGCGCGAATCGCGCGGCCGTTGGCGATCGCACCCGATAGCGCGATCGGCCCGTCGAACCACTGCCGGGTTTCCGCCACGAAGGCGAAGGGCGATATTTCGCCGGCATGGCCGCCGGCGCCGGCCGATACCAGGATCAGGCCGTCGGCGCCCTTCTCGACCGCCTTGTGCGCGAATTTCTGGTTGATCACGTCGTGCATCACGATGCAGCCCCAGCCATGCGCAGCCTGGTTGAGTTCTTCGCGCGCGCCGAGCGAGGTGATCATCATCGGCACCTTGTGCTTCTCGCACACCGCCAGATCCTGCTCGAGCCGGTTGTTGGACTTGTGCACGATCTGGTTGACCGCGAACGGCGCCGACGGCCGCTCCGGATGCGCCTTGTCGTAGGCGGCAAGCTCTTCCTTGATCCGCACCAGCCATTCGTCGAGCAGCGCCGCCGGCCGGGCGTTGAGCGCCGGAAACGATCCGACCACGCCCGCCTTGCATTGCGCGATCACTAGGTCGGGCACGGAAATGATGAACAGCGGCGCCCCGATCACGGGAATCGACAGACGGCCCTTGAACAGAGCAGGCATGGACATTCGAAGGCTTCCTCTTGTGTTACCGGGGCTGTGCCCGCTTGGTTGGTCGAAAGATGCCAGACATCATACCAACAAGGCAACCGGTGATCCTTGCACCAAGGAATTCGTCATGCCCGGGCTTGACCCGGGCATCCACGTCTTTGCTGAACTAAAGCAAGATAAAGACGTGGATGGCCGGGCATAGGCGAGCGAAGCGACGCCGTCCTTTGGACGACTATGCCCGGCCATGACGATGGGGATTCTTCCGCGCTACTGGCAGAACGCGCGGGTGACGTAAGTATCGGTCCGGCAATCGTCCGGCTTGCGCGCGCGGCCGGGGATCAGGACTTTCGCCGAGCAGCTCTCCGCCGAGTCGGTGGTGAGGCTCTTGCCCGCCTTGAAGCCCTTGCTCTGGCACAATTTGTCGGTGGCGGCCTGACAGTCCGGGGCGCCGTTTGCCGACGCCGGACACGCCAGGCGCCCGGTCACCATCGACGGCGTCGCGAGCCGCGACAGCGTGTCGGTGGCGTCCTTGGCCGCATCCTTGGCGCGCGCGTTGAGATCGTCGATGGTCTCGCCGGGGCTTTTCCACGCCGGCAGCTTGTCGAACATCTTACCGATTTCGTTGATCAGGCCCGGGTTTTCTTGCCGTGCGGGAGGATTGGTCGGCGGCGCGGCCTCGCTCGGCGCGGCGGCGGGCTGCTCGGGGGTGGCCTGCTGCGCGCCAGGCGAGGCTAGCGGCGGCGCATTCTGGCACAAGGCGGCGCCCACCGCGATCGTCAGCACCAGCATCGCGGCGCCCGCGGGCGCAACAAGCCTCGCAGGTCGCGCGAACCAGGGACTGGATCGATCAAGCATGGATCGCAGGCTACCCCTCAAGCCGGTGGCCGGCAAAGCACGTCAGGCCGCGACTAAACCACGCGGGTGTTAGAGCAGTCGAAGCGCGACGATAAAACCGAGCACGAGGACGATCGCAAACAGCGCCACCCACAGCGTCAGATGCCGCTCGATCCTGACGCGAATCCACTCGCCGTAGCGGTTGAGCAATATCGCGACCACAAAAAACCGGCCGCCGCGCGCGATGATCGAGCACAGTACGAACAGCCAGATGTTGTACCCGGCAAAGCCGGAGGCGATGGTCACGAGCTTGAACGGGATCGGCGTCAGGCCCTTGCCGATGATGATCCAGGCGCCCCACGCCGCGTAAGAAGCCCGGAAGCTATCGACCTTGCCGGCCAGGCCGTAGAGGTTGATCAGCCAATGCCCGACGGAATCGTAGAGCAGCGCGCCAATGGCATAACCGAGAATGCCGCCCAGCACCGAGGCCACGGTGCAGATCCCAGCGTAGAACCACGCCCGCTGCGGCCGCGCCAGTGACATCGGGATCAGCATCACATCCGGCGGCACCGGAAAAAACGAGCTTTCCGCGAACGCTACCGCTGCCAGAATCCACACTGCATAGGGCTTGTGGGCGGCGTCGATACACCAATCGTAAATTCGTCTCAGCATGGCGCGATGAACCACCATAAGACGGATTTGTCCATGCCGGGATTTTGGGAAATTCGGATTGCCTCGCCCTCGCGACAAACGCGACGCGTTTGCGCGGAGATCACGGTCAACTCTAGTGCCGCTTGCGCAGCGACCGGCTCTCGAGCGCGACAATTGGCCGCCGCGAGGCTTGACGTGCCGCCGGGGACTGGGAGGCCTTGGGCAGCTTGACCGCCGATTTCGGCAGCTTCTCGGCAATTCCGAGCAGATGCTCGCGCCGCGCCATCTCGCGCCAAACGTCTTCCGGCTGAATACCGGCCGATACCCACAAGACGGTCAGGTTATAAAGCAGATCGGCGCTTTCGCGGACCACCGCGTCCGACTTGCCGTTGACAGCGTCGATCACGACCTCGACGGCTTCTTCGGCCAACTTCTTGGCCATCTTTTCCGGCCCGCGCCGAAACAGCCGTGCGGTTCGCGAAACCGCCGGATCGAGATCCTTGGCCGCGACGACCGCCTGGTAAAGCCGCTCGAGCGAATCACTCATTTTTTGATGCTAATCGAAACCGATGGCCAGCGTGTTAACGGCTGGCCGCAAAGCCTAATTGTCATAAAAGCTTCGTCGGTCGCATCCGACGGCCGGCGAACGACTTAACTCAGAATTGGAAACCACCTCCCGGGTTGGAATCGCCGTGGAAATACCGGACGCCGGCTCGATATCCCGTTCGCCCCTCGTACCGTGCTCGGCGAGGATAGGCTGCCGGCGCCGTACGTCCCGGACTTGTGGCATCCGCTTTTCCGGATCATGCTCCCTCTGTTGTTTCTTAGCGTTACCTTGAGCATCGGTTTCATGTCCCTGCTTCGCCTTTATGCGCGCGTTCTTGAGCTGCTCGGCAAAGAGGCGCGGCTGGGATGGATCCTGGCCGGCGCCAATCTCCTGCTGGCCGGCGCGCAATTCGCCGAACCGGTGCTGTTCGGTCGCATCGTCGACGTGCTCTCCGGCAAGCCGGCCGGCGGCACGCTCGGGACATCGCCGGCATGGCCACTGCTGGCGGCCTGGGCGGCGTTCGGCCTGTTCACCATCCTGTGCAACGCCGCGGTGGCGCTGCACGCCGACCGGCTGGCGCACCGCCAGCGCCAGGCGGTGCTGACGAATTATTTCGAGCACATCATGCAATTGCCGCTGACCTTCCACACCGGCACCCATTCCGGCCGGCTGATGAAGGTGATGCTGAACGGCACCGATTCATTGTGGCGGCTGTGGCTCGGTTTCTTCCGCGAGCATTTCGCCGCCATCATGTCGGTGGTGGTTTTGCTGCCGCTGGCGTTCTACATCAACTGGCGGCTCGCGATCCTGCTGTTCGTGCTGTGCATCGTGTTCACGGTGCTGACCACGCTGGTGGTGCGCAAGACCTACGGCATGCAAAGCGAGGTCGAGGCGCATTACAGCGACCTCTCGGCGCGCGCCTCGGACGCGCTTGGCAACGTGGCGCTGGTGCAGAGCTTCGTGCGGATCGATGCCGAGGTGCAGGGGCTGCGCTTCGTCGCCGACAAGCTGCTGGCGGTACAGATGCCGGTCCTGTCGTGGTGGGCGCTGGTCACGGTGATCACCCGGGCTTCGACCACCATCACGGTGCTTGCGATCTTCACTATCGGCATCGTGCTGCGCGAGCAGGGCCTCACCTCGGTCGGCGAGATCGTGATGTTCGTAAGTTTCGCCACCATGCTGATCCAGAAGCTCGAGCAGGTGGTCGGCTTCATCAACAGCGTGTTCATGGAGGCGCCTCGCTTACAGGAATTCTTCAACGTGCTCGATGCCGTCCCGGTGGTCCGCGACCGGCCCGATGCGATCGATACCGGACGGCTCTCGGGGCTGGTCGAATTCAACGACGTGTCGTTCTCCTATGACGGCAAGCGGCCCGCGGTCGAAGACCTCTCCTTCACCGCACTGCCCGGCCAGAGCATCGCGCTGGTCGGCCCGACCGGCGCCGGCAAATCCACCGCGATCGCGCTGTTGCACCGCGCCTTCGATCCGCAGTCCGGCTTCATCAAGATCGACGGCATGGATGTGCGCGGCCTGACCTTGACGGCGCTGCGGCGAAATATCGGCGTGGTGTTCCAGGAGGCGCTGCTGTTCAACCGCTCGATCGCGGACAATCTGCGCGTCGGCAAACCCGATGCCAGCGAGGAAGAAATGCGGCTTGCGGCGAGCCGCGCCCAGGCGCTGGAATTCATCGAGCGCGGCGAACTGAAATTCGACACCAATGTCGGCGAGCGCGGCCGGATGTTGTCCGGCGGCGAGCGGCAGCGGCTGTCGATCGCACGCGCGCTATTGAAGGATCCGCCGATCCTGATCCTCGACGAAGCCACCAGCGCGCTGGATGCCGTGACCGAGGCCAGGGTCAATGCCGCTCTCGACGAAGTGATGAAGGGACGCACCACCTTCGTGATCGCGCACCGGCTTTCGACCATCCGCAACGCCACGCGCATCCTGCTGTTCGATAGCGGGCGCGTGATCGAAAGCGGAACGTTCGACGAATTGGTGGCAAAAGGCGGCCGTTTTGCGGAACTCGCAAGAGCCCAGTTCATGGTGCAAGAAAATGGCCAGCAGAACGCCCCGCCGAATATCCCGCAGAGCGTTGCGCCGAACGCCGACAGCGCCGCTGTCAAGATTTAGGCATTACCGGAATTTGGCCTTTTTCGTCCACGATTTAATCCCATAAGCTCTGTTCCGGACCGACA
Organism: Bradyrhizobium sp. S69; assembly: GCF_009766005.1. Classification (GTDB taxonomy): domain Bacteria; phylum Pseudomonadota; class Alphaproteobacteria; order Rhizobiales; family Xanthobacteraceae; genus Bradyrhizobium. The sequence continues at coordinate 125,055 of NZ_LMUK01000051.1, forward strand.
AGCCGGTATAGGTTTGCGGCCGCCGTCAGCGACGGTACAGGACATATTTAAGCCACCGCACGCTTGAACTGAAAGTCATAGCCAGGACCATCCCTTGATGGGGCGGATCTCAAAGGACCGGAATCGGATAGTGCATTTTCTTCGCCCGTTGCTTCGCAGATCACCCTTGAACTGGATCGTTGTTGTCGCGGCAGTCGCCGCCGTCTACGCGGCGCTTGCCGTCGTGACGCCACGCGTGGCGCAGGCGGAAGCGCTGCTGCTGATCGAGGCCGATACCGGCAAGGTGTTGCAGGCCGATAATGCGACCATGCCGTGGTATCCGGCCTCCTTGAGCAAGATGATGACGGCCTATGTCACGCTCAAGGCGGTCAAGGAGGGGCGTATCACGCTCGATACGCTGTTCTCGGTCTCGGCGGTCGCCGCCTCGCAGTCGCCATCGAAGATGGGCTTCAAGCCCGGCACCCAGCTCACGGTCGACAACGCGCTGAAGATGATGCTGGTGAAGTCGGCCAACGACATGGCCGTGGTGCTTGCCGAAGGCGTCGGCGGCTCGATCGACGGCTTCGCGGTGCAAATGAACGAGGCCGCGCAGCGCCTCGGCATGACGCAGACCAGCTACGTCAATCCGAATGGCCTGCCCGCCGACGGCCAGATCACCTCGGCGCGGGATCTGGCGATCCTGGCCCGCGCGATCATCCGCGAACTGCCGGAATACGAATATTTCGTCCACATTCCCGCGATCAAGTTCGGCCGCAAGGTGACGCAGAATTTCAACAAGCTGATCGGACGCTATCCCGGCGCCGACGGCTTCAAGACCGGCTTCATCTGTGCGTCCGGCTACAATTTGGTCGGATCGGCTACCCGCGACGGCAAGCGGCTGATCGCCGTGGTGCTCGGCGCGTCGTCCGGCACGATGCGCGCGGTCAGGGCCGCGCAATTGCTCGATCGCGGCTTTGCCGGCAATAATCTGTCGTGGCTGCGCCCCTCGCTGGGCACGGTCGATCAGCTGGCCCCGATCGACGCGTCACCGCCGAACCTGCGCGAGGAAATGTGCAGCGGCAAGCACAAGCATCAGGGCACCGACGCGGATGAGGAAGCTTCTGCCGGCAGCGCCGACGGCTCGGCCACTGGCACGACCGGCCTGACCTTCTTTGCCGCCGGGCTGCAACCGCCGATGGTGAAGCCTGCGGACCTGATGGCTGCCGCTCCCGCCGCGGCCGAACCGATCACGGTTTATACCGGTCCGACGCGGACAGGCGCGGCATTGATCGCCGCGGTCGCAGCAGACACCGACCAGCAGAACGTGCGGCCGAAGGGCAAGAAGGGGCGCCACGGCGCCAAGAAGGCTGACACCGAGGCCACGGATGCCGGCGAGAACGCCAAATCCGATGCCGCAGCCAAACCGGCCGGCGCCAAGCATGCCAATGCCAAGCCGGATGCCGCGGCCAAATCCACCGACAAATCCACCGACCTGCCCGCCGCGAAGAAGCCCACCAAGCCGAAGTCGGCGGCAAAGCCGTCAGCCAATCCGGCCCCCAAGAGCAGCAACGGCGACGCCAAGCCCGCCGGCTAAACCAATCGGCGAAGACCGGCCGGGACTAGCCAAGGCTAGCCAAGACCAACCAACGCCGACCAAAGCTGACCGGGACCCGCCAAGACGGGCCGGCCATGCGCCGGCGTGCCCCCGCCGCTTGCCATCGGCGGCTTCCTTGCTCAATACTGACCGGAACAAGGCGTCCCGTCCCAAGACATTGGCAAGAAGCGGGAAATAAGCTGACAACGAAACCAGAGGGGAAATACCATGGAGCGGATCTGGCTCAAGCAATATCCGGCCGGCGTGCCCGCCGATATCGACGTGACCCACTATTCATCGCTCGTCGAGTTGCTGGAAGAAAGTTTTGCGAAGTTCGCGGATCGCAAGGCCTTCATCTGCATGGACAAGTCGATCAGCTACCGCGATCTCGACGAGATGTCCCGGGCGCTCGGCGCCTATCTGCAAGGCAAAGGCCTGAAACAGGGCGCCCGCGTCGCGCTGATGATGCCGAACGTGTTGCAATATCCGATCGCGACCGCCGCGGTATTGCGCGCGGGCTACGCCGTCGTCAACGTCAACCCGCTGTATACGCCGCGCGAGCTCGAGCACCAGCTCAAGGATTCAGGCGCCGAGGCGATCATCGTTCTGGAGAATTTTGCCACCACCGTGCAGAAGGTGATCGCCAGCACCGCGGTCAAGCACGTCATCATCGGCAGCATGGGCGATCTGCTCGGCCTGAAAGGCATGATCGTCAATCTGGTGGTGCGCCGCGTCAAGAAAATGGTGCCGGCCTATTCGCTCCCCGGCGCCGTGCTGTTCAATGACGCGGTGACGTCCGGCCGCGGCATGAAGTTCAACAAGCCGAAGATCTCCCCCGACGACGTTGCGTTCCTGCAATATACCGGCGGCACCACCGGCGTCTCCAAGGGCGCGACGCTGCTTCATCGCAACATTCTCGCCAACGTGCTGCAGAACGACGCCTGGCTGCAGCCGGCGCTGGTCCAGCCGCCGCATGTCGAGCAGCTGTTCATCGTCTGCGCGCTGCCGCTCTATCACATCTTCGCATTGACCGCCTGCTACCTGCTGGCGATGCGCGCCGGCGGCGTCAACCTGCTGATTCCCAACCCGCGCGACATGGGCGGCTTCATCAAGGAGCTGACGAAATACCAGGTCAACAGCTTCCCGGCGGTCAACACGCTCTACAACGGCCTGCTGCATCACCCGGAGTTCGGCAAGATCGATTTCTCCAAGCTCAAGATCTCGAACGGTGGCGGCATGGCGGTGCAGCGCCCGGTCGCGGAACAGTGGAAGAAACTGACCGGCTGCAGCATTGCCGAGGGCTACGGCCTGTCGGAAACCTCGCCGACGCTGACCTGCAATACGGCGGACTCGGCCGAGTTCAATGGCTCGATCGGCATTCCCGTGCCCTCGACCTACATTTCGATCCGGGATGATGACGGCAACGAAGTGCCGCTCGGCGAGCCCGGCGAAATCTGCGCCAAGGGCCCGCAAGTGATGGCGGGTTACTGGAACAGGCCGGACGAGACCGCGAAGGTGATGACCCCGGATGGCTATTTCCGCACCGGCGACATCGGCGTGATGACGGCGGATGGCTACACCAAGATCGTCGATCGCAAGAAGGATATGATCCTGGTTTCAGGCTTCAACGTCTATCCGAACGAGATCGAAGAAGTGATCGCCAGTCACCCCGGCGTGCTGGAATGCGCCGTGATCGGCGTACAGGACTCCAGGTCCGGCGAGGCGGTGAAGGCCTTCATCGTCAAGAAGGACCCCACTGTCACGGCCGAAGAGATCATCAAGTTCTGCGGCACCCAGCTCACCAACTATAAAGTGCCGAAGCAGATCGAGTTCCGGACCGACCTGCCCAAGACCAATGTCGGAAAGATCCTGCGCCGTGAATTGCGCGACGAGAAGAAAGCTGCCGCTTAAGCTACGGCAGTTACACAATCGTCATTGCGAGGAGCGAAGCGACGAAGCAATCCAGAGCAACCGGCGATGCCCGTGTGGCATGGATTGCTTCGTCGCTTCGCTCCTCGCAATGACATGCAAATAATTGCGGCATCGCGCCCCCTCAAGCGGCGGTGAGGATGGCTTTCCTCCAGGCCGCAAAATGGGCTATGACATGCCCGCACATTGTAAGGAGAATTGACGATGACCATCCAAGTTGGCGACAAGCTGCCCGAAGCGAAATTCCGCGTGATGACGGCGGAAGGTCCGCAGGTCAAAACCACCGACGACATCTTCAAGGGCAAGAAGGTCGCGCTGTTCGCGGTGCCCGGCGCCTATACCGGCACCTGCCACAAGATGCATCTGCCGAGCATCTTCCTCAACGCCTATGCCATCAAGGACAAGGGCGTGAACTCGATCGCGATCGTCTCGGTCAATGACGCCTTTGTCATGAACGCCTGGAAGCGCGACACCGACCAGCGCGACGAAGCCACCTTCCTCGCCGACGGCAACGCCGAATTCACCAAGGCCATCGGCATGGAACTCGACGCCTCCGGCAACGGCCTTGGCATACGCTCCAAGCGCTACTCGATGCTGGTGGAAGACGGCGTGGTCAAGAAGCTCAACCTCGAGCCGGCCCCCGGCAAGGTCGAAGTTTCGGGCGGCGACACCCTGCTCGGGCAGCTCTGAGTTAGAGCTTTCGGCGACTATCGTTGTCGTCACATACTGTCGTCATCACCCGCGAAAGCGGGTGATCCAGTATTCCAGAGCGTTTGTGCTTAGCGCCGGCGCTCTGGAATACTGGATCGCCCGGTCCCAGTGCGCAATTGCGCACAAGGCCGGGCGACGACGGTGGTGATTAAATCAATCGCCTCGACCTTACTAAACCCTACTTCAACCTCGCCATCGCGACGCCCTCGCGCGCCAACTGATCGGCGCGTTCGTTTTCGTCGTGGCCGGCGTGGCCCTTGATCCAGTGCCAGCGCACCTCATGCGGCTTGAGGGCCGCGTCCAGCCGTTGCCAGAGGTCGACGTTCTTGACCGGCTTCTTGTCGGCGGTGCGCCAGCCGTTCTTCTTCCAGCCATGGATCCAGCCGGTGATGCCCTGGCGCACATACTGGCTGTCGGTGACGAGGTCAACGACACACGGCTTCTTCAACGCCTCCAGCGCCGAGATCGCCGCCATCAGCTCCATGCGGTTGTTGGTGGTGTGCGGCTCGCCGCCCTTCAATTCCTTTTCGACATCGCCGAATTTGAGGATCGCGCCCCAGCCGCCCGGCCCCGGATTGCCCGAGCAGGCGCCGTCGGTGTGAATGACGACCGTGGGATGTTCGCTCACGCTACCAGCCCTGAAACCGCGATGCCGTAATCGCGCGCGCTCGTTACGCTCTGGTGAAAGCGCAGCTTGCGGACATATTCCAGTGGATCCTTGGGCCGCACCAGCGCGCCCGGCGGAACGTTGAGGAAGTCCACCAGCCGGGTCAGCAGGAAGCGCAACGCCGCACCTCGCGCCAACAGCGGCAGCGCGTTCTGCTCGGCCTCTGACAACGGCCGTTCGCGGCCATAGGCGTTGAGGAAAGCGCGCGCCTTGGTGACGTTGAACGAACAATCGCTCTCGAAGCACCAGGCGTTGAGGCAGATCGCAACGTCATACGCCAGCATGTCGTCGCAGGCGAAGGTGAAATCGATGATGCCGGAGAGCTTGTCGCCGAGAAAGAACACATTGTCCGGAAACAGATCGGCGTGGATCACGCCCGACGGCAGATCCTTCGGCCAGACATTGCTTTCCAGATAATCCAGTTCAGCGCCGATGAAGCCGCCGAGACCGTGCTGCACTTCATCGGCCCGAGGGACTGCCTGTTCGAACAGCGGACGCCAGCCGGACACCGACAGCGCGTTGGCGCGCGACATCCTGAAATCGCGCCCGGCCAGATGCATTTTCGCCAGCGCCTGGCCGACGCCGGCGCAATGCGCCGCGTTCGGCTTGCGCGGCCAGACGCCTTCGAGAAAATTGATGATCGCCGCGGGCCGGCCGGCCAGCGTGCTCAGCGCTTCGCCCGATTTGTTCTTCAGCGGTTGCGGGCAATTGATGCCGTGCGCGGCCAGATGGGTCATCAGACCGAGAAAGAACGGCAGATCGTCCCTGACGACGCGCTTCTCATACAAGGTCAGGATGAACGAGCCGGCCGACGTGTGCAGCAGGAAGTTGGAATTCTCGACGCCCTCGGCGATGCCCTTGTAGGACAGCAATTCGCCGATGTCGTAATGGCTCAGGAACTCCGCAAGCTCGTCGGCGGCAACGTCGGTGTAGACCGCCATGGAGATTACTCGGCGGCGTCGGGCCGCAGCGAACGCGGCAGCGGGAAGAATTCATTCTCTTCCGCGGCCGAGACCGTCTCCACATGCAATTCGTAGCGTTCGGCGAACGCGCCCATGATCTCCTCGACGATCACTTCCGGCGCCGAGGCGCCCGCGGTAATGCCGAGGCTCTTGATGCCTTCGAAGCGCGACCAATCGATGTCGGCGGCGCGCTGCGCCAGCACCGAAACCGGGCAACCTTCGCGTTCGGCGACTTCGCGCAAGCGCTGCGAATTCGAGGAGTTCGGCGCGCCGACCACGATCAGGGCGTCGACCACCGGCGCCACCTTCTTGACCGCGAGTTGGCGGTTGGTGGTGGCGTAGCAGATGTCTTCCTTGTGTGGCCCGGAGATGTTCGGGAACCGGCCCTTCAGCATCGCGACGATCTCGGCGGTGTCGTCGATCGACAGCGTGGTCTGGGTCACGAAGGCGAGGTTATTCGGATCCTTCGGCGTGAAGGTCTTGGCGTCTTCGTTGGTCTCGATCAGCGTCACCGCACCCTGCGGCAATTGGCCGAGCGTGCCGACCACTTCCGGGTGATGCGAATGCCCGATCAGCAGGATTTCGCGGCCGCGCTTGAAGTGGATCGCAGCCTCGCGGTGCACCTTGGTGACCAGCGGGCAGGTGGCATCCAGCGAAAAGAAATTGCGCGACTTGGCGTCCGCGGGCACCGATTTGGGAACCCCGTGGGCCGAAAACACCACCGGCGCATTGGTATTGTCGGGGATTTCGGCGAGTTCCTCGACGAAAATCGCGCCCTTGGCCCTCAGGCTGTCGACCACATAGCGGTTGTGGACGATCTCGTGGCGCACATAGACCGGGGCGCCATAGATGGTCAGCGCCCGTTCCACGGTGTCGATGGCCCGTACCACGCCGGCGCAAAAGCCCCGGGGAGAACAAAGCACGATTTTGAGCGCTGGTTTGGCCTGCATGGGAGCTATCTCGGGACCGAATCACCCCTCGCCGACGGGCCAAGGAACGGTCATTGCAAAGCTACGACTTGGGACTGCTTTCGGGCGCTGTCAAGGCCGTTTAGCAGGCCCATTGCGCGGTTAGCCTCGGACGGCTTATATAGGGCGTAATTCCCGTCATCGCTGATGACTACCGACTTCGCCTCCGAAAAGAGGTGGGCGAAGCACTAAGGAGATTTGCCATGAGCAATGCACCTCTGATGCCAAAGGCGACCGCCGTGTGGCTGGTCGACAATACCGCGCTGACCTTCGATCAGGTGGCCGATTTCACCAAAATGCACCCGCTCGAGGTCCGCGCCATCGCCGACGGCGACGCCGCCCAGGGTATCAAGGGCATGGACCCGATTTCGAACGGCCAGCTGACCCGCCTGGAGATCGAAAAGGGCGAGGGCGACCCGAACTACCGCCTCAAGCTCGAGGAGAGCAAGGTGACCCTGCCGCCGGCCGCCAAGAAGAAGGGCCCGCGCTATACGCCCGTTTCGCGCCGCCACGAGCGGCCGAGCGCGATCCTGTGGCTGGTGCGTAACCACCCCGAGTTGAAGGACGCCCAGATCATGCGGCTGGTCGGCACCACCAAGACCACCATTGCCAGCGTGCGCGACCGTACCCACTGGAACGCCTCGACCCTGACCCCGATGGACCCGGTGACCCTCGGCCTGTGCTCGCAGATCGAGCTCGATTTCGAGGTGCAGCGCGCCGCCAAGGAAAAGCCGATCGATACCGCCTATGGCGGCGCCACTTTGCTGCCGGCCTCCGAGACCACCCGCAAGGACGCGGAATTCGAGCCGTCCGAGAAACAGCGCGACGACCTCAACGTCGATGCCGTGTTCGCCAAGCTGAAGACGATCGGTGGCAAGAAGGCGGAAGACGACGAATAACCGCAGGCGCCAGCACGAGACCATTGCAACGCGGCGGATCAAACCGCCGCGTTTTTGTTTGCCCGGATGGAATTGCCGCACCAACCCGTAGCGATACGGATTGTTTTTCCGCGGGGAAAAATGGCATGTGCCCTCTTTCTGAAGAGAGCGCATCTACCGCAGGAATCTCTTGGCTACGCGCGCGGCTGCTTGGGGGAGCGGCATTCCTGTTTCGACAAGCGGCCGGCGAGTTCAGGAGCGGAACATCCCGGGCGACAAGCGTGAAGCGTTCGCGTCACCGCGAGTTGTTGTTGGGGATGTTCGGATGGTTCGCCATGTCTTCGCCGAGATCGCGCTGGCGGCGATCGGCACGCGCGTTGGCGTTGTTGGCCTGGACGTCGCGGTCCTTGCGGCAGGCGATGTATTCCGGCGAGCCTGGCTTGACGTTGTTGCGCTGGCAGAACGCATCGTCGTCGTTGCCATCGACGTTGACCAAAGTCGGCTGTCCCTTGTCAAGGAAGCAGCCGCCCAGGACCGGCGAAATCAGCGCCAGCGCGATGAGATAGGCTGGAAGGTTTAATCGCATGCAAAATTCCGTTTACTTCCGGCAGCGTTGTCATTGCCGGGCTTAGTAGTCTGCTTTGTGCAGACTACGTACACTTGTCTGCGCTCCCGGCAATCCATCAAAAACAAGGCTTTTCCTTGAAGATGGATGCCCGGGTCAAGCCAAGTCTGGATTAGATCTGGCATGACGGTTGAGGGTCTGGGGCACCGTACGCTATCCCCGGCCCTTCCCCGCCCCCTCACACCCTGCCCTTCAGCGCGTCGCCGATTTCCTCCAGCACCTTGGGGTCCTCGATGGTCGCGGGCATGGTCCAGGGGGCGCCGTCGGCGATCTTCTTGATGGTACCGCGCAGGATCTTTCCCGAACGGGTTTTTGGCAACCGGCCCACAACGATCGCGAGCTTGAACGCCGCGACCGGGCCGAGTTTCTCGCGCACCAGCGCCACCACATCCTTTTCCACGTCCGCCTGATGGCGCGTCACGCCCGCCTTCAGCACCAGGAAGCCGCAGGGCACCTCGCCCTTGATCGCATCCTTGATGCCCAGCACGGCACATTCGGCGACATCCGGATGCGAGGCCAGGATCTCTTCCATACCGCCGGTCGAAAGCCGGTGGCCGGCGACGTTAATGATGTCGTCGGTGCGGCCCATCACGAAGACATAGCCGTCCTCATCCTTGTAGCCGGCGTCGGAGGTTTTGTAATAGCCGGGAAATTCGTGGAAATAGGCTTCCTTGCAGCGCGCGTCCTGCTCCCACAACGTCGGCAGGCAGGCCGGCGGCAGCGGCAATCTGATCACGATCGAGCCCATGGTGCCCGCGGCGACCGGCTTGGCGGCCTCATCGACCACGTCGACCTGATAGCCCGGCATCGGCACCGTGGGCGAGCCATGCTTGACCGGCAGCATCCCAAGGCCGACCGGATTGCCGGCGATGCACCAGCCGGTTTCGGTCTGCCACCAGTGATCGATCACCGGCACCTGCAATTGCGCTTCGGCCCATTGCACCGTCGGTGGATCGGCGCGCTCGCCGGCCAGAAACAGCGTGCGGAATGCCGACAGATCGTACTGGCGGATGAGTTTCCCTTCCGGGTCTTCCTTCTTGATGGCGCGGAACGCGGTCGGCGCAGTGAACAGCGACACGGCTTTGTGTTCGGAAATCACCCGCCAGAAGGCGCCTGCGTCGGGCGTGCCGACCGGCTTGCCTTCATACATGATCGAGGTCGCGCCATGAAACAGCGGCGCGTAGACGATGTAGCTGTGGCCGACCACCCAGCCGATGTCGGAGCCGCACCAGAACACCTCGCCAGGCTTGATGCCGTAGAGATTGAACATCGACCATTTCAGCGCGACCAGATGCCCGCCATTGTCGCGCACCACGCCCTTGGGTACGCCGGTGGTACCGGACGTATAGAGGATGTAGAGCGGATCGGTCGCGAGCACCGGCACGCAATCGGCGGATTTTTTGGCGGCGATGGCCGCAGCGCGCAGCTCAGCCCAATCATGATCGCGACCGGAATCAAGTTCGCAAGCCTGCCGCGCCCGCTGCAGGATGATGCAAGCCTGGGGCTTGGCGCTTGAAAGCCGGATCGCCTCGTCGAGCAGCGGCTTGTACGCCACGACGCGGCCGGGCTCGATGCCGCAGCTTGCCGAGAAGATCAGCTTTGGCTTGGCGTCCTCGATCCGGGTTGCGAGTTCCTTGGCGGCGAACCCGCCGAACACCACCGAATGCACCGCGCCGATGCGCGCGCAGGCCAGCATCGCCACCACGGCTTGCGGCACCATCGGCATATAGAGGATGACGCGGTCGCCCTTGGTGACGCCGAAATCGGCCATCACGGCGGCGAGCGTTTTGACCTCGAGCAGTAGCTGCGCGTAGGTGAATTTGGTGACGCCGCTGTCGAGCGGCGAATCGTGGATCAGCGCCAGTTGATCGGCGCGGCCGCCGGCGACATGACGGTCGAGCGCGTTGTAGCAGGTATTGACCACGGCACCGGCGAACCAGCGGCCGTAGAGCCCCAAGGAAGGATCGAAGACCTTCTTCGCCGGCTCGATCCAGTCGATCTCACGCGCCGCCTCCCCCCAAAAGCCCTCTGGATCCGCCAGCGAGCGGGCATGAACCTCGCGATACCGGCTGTTGTCCTGGATGTTCATGGCGCCTCTCCCGCGACTTGTTGGGCGCTATTGTCACGGGAAGCCGAGCCAGATCAAGCCGGAACCGCTCGGCCGTTCGGCCAAGCCCAAGCTTAAGTCTAAGCCCGAGCCCAACGCCTACCGCAATGCGATGGTGTTGAGCTTGTCCAGTCGCGCTTCCATCGCCTGGCGCAGATCGTAGCCGCGGCGGCCAAAGGACGCGTTGCGCGTGTCGATGAAGTCGCGCTGCTGCCGGGTCAGCGCCAGCGCCGCGCGATGGCTGTCGGCTTCAGCGTTCGCGATCAGCCGCAGGAACACGTCGTTGATATCGCGGTCGAGCTGGGCGAGGCCGGGATCGGCGCAGATCGCCTTTTCCACCGGGCGGGTCGCGGTGGCGCAATTGAAACTCGGCAGGTTCTTCTCGCCCGCCACCGTGGCCAGCCGCTCGAGCTGCTCCGCAATCTTCTGGTGATTTTCGGCGGCATTCTTGTCGGAAGGATTGAGGCGGACGGCCTCGGCATAGTCCTGCAAGGCGCGCTGGCGATCGCCCTTGGCCTGCCACAACGCGCCGCGGTTATTCCAGGCGCGCTGAAATTTGGAATCGGACTTCAGCGCGGCATCGTAGTCGGCGACCGCGTGGTCGAAATCCCTGAGGGACTGATACGCATCGCCGCGGTTGGTCAGGAAATTGGCATCCTTGGGGGCCAGCTTGATCGCCTCATTGTAGTCGGCAATCGCGCTCGTATAATCGCCATTGGCGGCGAGATGCAGGCCGCGATTGTCGAAGAAGGCCGGATCGGTCGGATCGATCCGGATCGCCGCGGTATCGTCATCCAGCGCCCGGTCGGTGCGGCCGATCTTGCGATAGGCCGAGCCGCGGTTGGTGTAGGCCTTGGCGTTGTCCGGCTCCAGCTTGATCGCTTGATCGTAGTCGGCGATCGCCTTCTGGTATTCGCCCTTGAAATACCAGGCCGCGCCGCGATCGGAATAGGCCTGCGCGAAATCGGGCTTCAGCCGCAGCGCCTCGTTGTAATCCTCGATGGCACGATCGTATTTCTTGGTATTGTTGAAGGCGTTGCCGCGGCTTTCAAAGGCCACGGCATTTTCGGGATCGAGCTTGATCGCCTGATCGAAAGCCTCGAACGCAGCATCGTACTTGCCGAGCCGCCGGTCGAGTTCGCCACGGGCGCGGAACGCCCGCGCGAAATGCGGATCCTTGGCAATGACCGCGTCGATCTCGGCGGTCGCCTTGTCGCTCTGGCCGCTATTCTGAAACGCGACCCCGCGGGTGACCACGGCGTCGAGGCGATCGGCCTCCGATGTCGTCGCATTGTCGATCACGGCCGTGCAGCTTTCGATCAGTTTCGCAGGCGGCGCTTGGCTCAGCGCAACACAGCTAACCGGGGTATCGGTTGCGGTTTGGGCATTGGCGAACGACATCGTCGCAACGGCCAAGGCCGCCGTGGCGGCAGAAATCAGAATGGTGGAACGCATGATCGGCTCTCGGAAAATAAGGCGGCCTTCGCAGCGAAGACGCGAGGCTGCATTGCTGTGTCGCCTGATCTATCCCAAAGGTTCGAATGCGGCGCTAACGCCCGATCGCGAGCAGATGATCGAGCCGCTCCCGCATCACCTTTTGGAGGTCATAGTCGGGGCGGCCGTAGGCGGCATTGCGGCCCGTGATAAAATCGTCCTGCTCCCGCTGCAAGGCACGGCCGGCGCGCGGATCGGTGCGGCTCGCATCGTGAACCACCCTGGTATTCACCGCGTTGATCTGGCGATCCAGACTGGTCCATTCGGGATTGCCGCAAATCGCCTTGTCCACCGCGCGTCTTGCGGTCGCGCAATTGAAGCCCGGTTTGTCGTTGACCGCGAGCAGCGCGCCGAGACGCTCCAGCTCCAGCGCCAGCGATTTGTAATTGCCCTTCGCCGCCGGGTGATCCGGGTTCAGCTTGAGCGCCGCCTCGAAATCATGCAATGCCTTGGGACGATCGCCCTTCTTGCGCCACAGCTCGCCGCGCGCATTGTAGATATCGGCGAGCGCAGGGTCCAGCCGCAGCACCGTGCCATAATCGTCGATGGCGCGATCGATCATGTCCTTGCGGATGTAGGCGGTAGCGCGCGCGACCAGCGCCTTGATCCGGTCGTCCTTCAGCGTCTTTTCGTTGTCGATCAAGGTTCCGCACACCGCGACGATCCGCTCGTCGTCGCTGGCTGCCGCCGCCGCCGCACAAGGCGCCGGATCGATCCGCGCGTCCTCCGGCCCCCCGGTGCCGGTCGCGCCGGCGCCATCCGGCAGCGCCGAGCACAGCGCAGCGGCGAAAGCCGCGATACGGATCATTTGCGCCCCACCACGCAGCATCGGCCTATCCTCGAATCCCTTTGATTGAATCACGTTAATTGTTCGCGCGCGGTCGTACGCGATCATAGCGCAGATCAGGACAAAGGTGGAATTCGCGTGATGCTGCCAGTCGATTTTCGGTACTTACGCATCGTCATTGCGAGCGATAGCGAAGCAATCCAGGGGCGGCGGCCTTTCAGTTTTCGTCGTCCCGGCCTTGCGCCGGGACCCATAATCCCTGGCCTTGGTTGTAAAGAAAAGGCGTCCGCTTCACTGCCGAAACGAGAGCACACGGCGTATGGGTCCCGGCGCGGAGGCCGGGACGACGTGGGTTCATCAAACACGACGCGACTCACACACACCTCCGCATTCTCGCGGCACGACGCGCCCGAGTTTTTGCAAATTCGTTCGCCCTCAAAAATAGAGGGCGCAGGGAAGACCGGGTGCGCGCTGCACCCGCGGTCTCATGTGCCAAGATGCGCATAGCAAAAAGCGCACACGAGCATACAGGTTCAGCGGAAGCAGTCCGGCCTTCCCTGCGCAATGGTTTTACAGCTTATATCGTGCTCTCCCCGGTGAGACCGGGCTTGTTTGTCACCGTCGTTCCCAAGAAGCGTGAGCTTCCCAAGAACTTGACACCAGCCATTGGGGCGTCAGGACCACACGACTTTGCCGTCCGCTTGAGCTGCGCTCGTCAGTCGCAGCTCTCGCGTCCACCGCTCCCCGCGCCCAACGTCCGTGACGATCGCGATACGCCCCTCTCATGGGGCACGGGATGGCTTAAGATGTGAAGGTGATTTGCCTTCGCGATCAAGCGCGAACGCTGCGACACATTGGCACGACGGGCAACTCAGCAAAATGCTGTCAAGATTTATTTGATGGCTCGACGGTAAGGAGCGCGGGGCTTAGTGCTGCGTCATCCCCGGGATGAACGCAATTGCGTTCACCCGTGAAGTGCGAGCCCTTGCGAGCCTCGAAGGATCGCTGCACGCACTGCGCGGAACAGCATCCTTCGAGGCGCGCAAGAAAGTGCGCGCACCTCAGGATGACGGTGTCGGTGCTGTTGGCGGCTCCTCACCATGTGGAAACCGCCTACCCCACCTTGAGCGTGATCCCGCCATCGACCACGAGTTCGAGCCCGGTGACGTATTTCGATTCGTCGGAGGCGAGAAACAGCGCGGCGTTGGCGACGTCCCAGGCATCGCCCATATGGCCCATCGGCACCTGCGCGTCGCGCGCGCGCCACATCGCCTCGACATCGCCCGCGGCATAGCTCGTCGCGAGGCCAGCCGAGTGCTCGACCATCGGGGTCTTCATCAGGCCGGGAAGGATCGCGTTCACCCTGATGTGCTGCGGCGCATATTTGACCGCGGTGGTGCGCGTCATCTGGTTCATCGCGGCCTTGGTGGTGGCGTAGGTGACATAGGAAATGCCGAGATGGCGGATCGAGGCGATCGACGAGATGTTGATGATCGAGCCGCCGCCCTGTTTCGCCATCACCGGAATGACGTGCTTCATCGAGAGAAATGCGCTCTTGAGGTTGATCGCGAACACCCGATCCCATTCCTCCTCCTCGACTTCGACCACGCAGCCCATCGACGCGATGCCGACATTGTTGTCGAGCACGTCGATCCGGCCATAGGTTTTCAGGCAGGCTGCCACCATCGCCTCGACGTCGGCGGCGCGGGAGACATCGGCGGTGAAGGCCACGGCCTTGCCGCCTTCGGATTGGATGATCTCAACCGTTTGCCTCGCGGCGGCGGCGTCGCGATCGACGCAAAACACTTGCGCGCCGTGGCGCGCAAAGGTGGCCGCGGTTGCCTTGCCATTGCCCCAGCCGGGGCCGATCGAGCCCGCGCCGACCACCATCGCAATCTTGCCCTTGAGCCGTTCCATTGGTTGTTCTCCTTTTTGTTGTTGTCGTAGCCGTTGTTGTTGTAGCCCGGATGAGCTCTTGCGACATCCGGGGCGGCGCCGCTTATTCCCGGATATCGCAAGAGCTCATCCGGGCTACGGCTGGCTACGGTTCGCAGCCACGCATGACCGTGACATTAACACCGATCGGATGTCCGAAAATATCCGACAAGGCCCGGCATTTGCCATCATGGCACAATCGCCATTCTCCGGCGGCGCCGGAATTGGCCAGCGCGACCTCGGGCATCGGCGCACGCCGCGGCTGCCATTGAAACCAGCCGTCGACCAGCCGCGCCTCGGGCGGCGGCTCCATGCCGGCGCCCGAACCTTTGACCCGCGCCTGCACCAGCTCCAACCCCTGTGGCGTGATGCGCCAGTCCTCCTGCCAGTCGATCCTTTCGACCGAATGGGTCCATACAAGCGTGAAAGCCGCGAGCGACAGCGTCTTCACGACGCCGGCCGAGATGAGACACAGGCTCAAGCCGCCGCCGCCACACCGCGCGGGCGCTGCCGCCATTGCCGGAGCAGACAGACCGTCGCGAGGATGAAGCCGGTGCTATCGCTGAAGCGAAAATCGCCGATCAGGCATAACGCCGCGAGGCCCCCAATGACGCGGTCGAGCGGCGTCAGCGGCACGAACAGGAAGCCGATCGCGACCATGCCGGACAGGCCGATCGCAACCAGCGCCTTCAGGATCGCGAACGCCACCGCGCCATAGAATCCAAGTTCGGCCGCCATCGGGTCGCCGGGCTGCAGCAGCAGCGCCGGCGAATAGACGAAGATGAACGGCAGCAGATAGCCGGCAAGCGCGATGCGCATCGCCTCCCAGCCGATCTTGTTGGGGTTTTCCTTGGCGATCGCCGCCGCCGCCAACGCCGCCAGCGCCACCGGCGGCGAGAGATCGGCCATGATGCCGTAGTAGAAGGCGAACATATGGCTCGCGATCAGCGCGACGCCGAGCTTGGCCAGCGCGGGCGCGGCCAGGGCGGCGGTGATGATGTAGGTCGGAATCGTCGGGATGCCGGCGCCGAGCAGAATCGACAGCAGCATCGTCATCACCAGCGCCAGAAACAGGCTCTTGTCGCCGAGGGTGATGATCCAGTCGCCGAAGGCAGCACCAGCGCCGGTCTGCGACATCATGCCGATGATACTGCCGACGATGGCGCAGGCCATGCCGACGGTGAGCGCCGACTTGGCGCTGTCTGCCAGCGAATCCCGGCAGGCCGCCAGCGTCGCCCGCCCGCCGCGGGTGATCGCGGCGATCAACAGCAGCACCCCGATGAAAGCAGCCACCGGCGCAATCTCCAGCCCATTATGCGAGATCGCCGCAGCGACCAGCGCCAGCGCGATCCAGAACACATAACGCAGCACATTGTTGGAGAAGCCGAGCGTGATGCTGGCGCCGAGGATCAATATCACCGTCAGCGCCAGACCGATGCTGCCGGCATAGAGCGGCGTGAAGCCCTGGAAAAGCATGTAGACCAACGCGCCCAGCGGCAACACCAGGTACCAGCGCGCCACCAAAGCCTGCCAGGCGCTCGGAATCTCCGCGCGTCGGATCCCGACCAGGCCCTGCTTGCCGGCTTCGAGATGCACCATCCAGAACGCGGAGGCGAAATACAGCAGCGCAGGGAGCAGTGCGGCCTTGACGATGACGGAATAATCGACGCCCAGCGTCTCCGCCATGATGAAGGCGACCGCCCCCATCACCGGCGGCATGATCTGTCCGCCCATCGAGGCGGTGGCCTCGACGCCAGCCGCGAATGCGCGCCGATACCCGAACCTGATCATCAGCGGGATCGTGAACTGGCCGACGATGACGACATTGGCGACGCCGGAACCCGAGACTGTTCCCATCATGCCGGAGGCGAGCAGCGCGACCTTGGCCGGGCCACCGCGGCTGCCGCCGAACAGGCCGAGCGACACGTCGGTGAACAGCCGGATGATCCCGGCGCGCTCCAGGAACGAGCCGAACAGGATAAACAGGAAGATGTAGGTCGCCGAGACGTAGATCGGCACGCCATAAAAACCTTCGGTGCCGTAGGCGAGATCGCCGATGATCTGCTCGAAATCATAGCCGCGATGGTTGAACGGCGCCGGCAAATGCTGGCCGAACAACCAATAGAGCATGCATGCGCCGCACAGCAGCGGCAGCGCCAGGCCCATCAGCCGCCGCGCGCCCTCGAAGATCAACACCGCCAGCAGCGTTCCGATCACCAGATCGAGCCGGGTCGGATCGCCATCGCGCGCGATCAGGTCGGCATAGAAGATCCATTGATACAGCCCGCAGAGAAATCCGGCGATGCCGATCAGCCAGCCCATGGCGCGGCCGGCGTTTCCCTTGGCGGTGAAATTGCCGACCAGTCCAAACGTCATCAGGATCAGGAAGCCGACGTGAACGCCACGCACCACCTGGGTCGGCAGCACGTTCCAGGCCGCGATGACCAATTGAAAGGCCGCGAAGGCGACGCCGATGGCATAGGCCAAATGGCCCCAGCCACCCGGGCCAAACCCTTCCGGAAATCCGTGCTCGAAATGATCGAATTCGAGTTTGACGGGCGCTCTCGCGCCCTCAGCCTCAACCATCCACCCCGCCCCCGCGTCCCGTCCCCGCGACGCTTATAATCTCCGGCGGTGGTCCGGGCTACGGCACCACCGGAGATTGCGCTTGTCTTGCACAGATCTCGTCTTGCACGGATGCTGCAGACTTGACCGCGCAATTACCCAGATCGAGCTACGCGGCCGGCCCGTCGAAGTTTCAAATGCGCGCGCGAAAACGCGCTACTTGAGCAGGCCTTTTTCTTTGTAATATCTGACAGCGCCGGGGTGCAGCGGTATCAGATTGCCGGTTGCCGCGGTCTCGAGCCTGATCTCCTTGCCGGCGGCATGCGCCTTCGCCAATTCCGGCAGGTTCTCGAAAATCAATCGGGTCATCTGATAGGCGAGATCGTCGGACACCGCCGAACTGGTCACCAAATAATTCGCCACCGCGGCGGTCGGAACATCCTTGTCCTGGCCGCTATAGGTATTGGCCGGGATCTTCACCGGCACGAATGGCGGGCCGATCTTATCGACCACCTCCTTGGGCACCGACACCAAATGGATGTCGATCGAGGCGCTCAGATCCTTCAGCGAGGCCACCCCAAGGCCGGCCGATTGCAGTGTCGCGTCGAGCTGGCGATTTTTCATCAGCTCGACCGATTCGGCGAACGGCAGAAATTCGACCTTGCCGATATCCTTGTAGCCCAGTCCGGCCGCGGCGAGGATGGCGCGCGAGTTAAGTTCGGTACCGGACTTCGGTGCGCCGACCGAAAGCCGCTTGCCCCGGAGGTCGGCCAGCGTCTTGATGTTGCTGTCGGCGGTGGCGACGACCTGGATATAATTTGGATAGATCGCGCCGACGATGCGCAGCCGGTCCAGCCTGCCCTTGAAGCCGGCCTCCTCGTCACCGTCCCAGGCGGCCTTCAGCGAGTCCCCCATCGCAAATGCAAGCTCGCCGCGGCCCTGTTGCAGCAGGATCAGGTTCTCGACCGAGGCCTTGGTGGCCTGCACCTGGACCCTCACGTCAGGAAGCTTGGCGCTGTAGATTTCTCCGATCGCGACGCCGAGCGGATAATAGACGCCGGAGGTGCCGCCGGTGAGCACGTTGATAAATTGCTCGGCCCGCACCGACGGCGCCGGCCACACCGCCGCCGTGGCGATGGCGGCGGCAATCAATTTCGAACCCATGAATATTAGTCCCCGAGCAATATGGCGGAAAGTGACCGCACGACGTCGCTAGGTCAAGCCGCATCAAATCTGTCGGCGGCACTGGCAGCATCGCGGATGAACGCGTACGGTGCGGCCCGCGAAACCGGCCCATCAGAGGCCGGCGCTATCCGGGAGAACACCAAATGCCTGCCAGTCGTGCCTTTCAACTCAACCTGGTGACCGTGGGAGCGGCAATCCTGCTCGCCAGTTGCAGCCTCGATCTTGCTTGCGCCAAGCCGTTCATGATCGTCGGCCTCGACGAGAAGGCGTTGTGGGACGCCGACGGAAAAGTAATTCTCGCCCCCGACGGCAAGGACGCCGTGCTGATCGTCGATCTCGCCAATCCCGAAAGCCCCAAGATAGCGGCAAGCCTGCCGCTGAAGAATTCGGTGGTCGGCCCACCCGTCAATGTCGACATCGACCCGACCGGCTCGATCGCGCTGGTGGCGGATTCCATCGACGTCATCAAGGATGGCGACACGCTGAAGCAGGTGCCCGACAACAAGATTTACGTGATCGACCTCAAGGCCAATCCGCCGAAACTGGCGTCGACGATCACCGGCGGCAAACAGCCCTCGGGATTGAACATCAGCCCGTCCGGAAAAATGGCGCTGGTCGCCAACCGCGGCGATAATTCGATCAGCGTGCTGTCGATCAACGGTACCGACGTCAAGATCACCGACACCGTCGCGATGCCCGACAGCGTCGCCCATGTGATGTTCACACCTGATGGCAAGCGGGCGCTGGCCGTGAGATTCCCGGCGCACAAGATATCGGTGCTCGACATCACCGGCGACAAGGTGGCTTACAACAAGATCGACCTGCCGACCGGGCAATGGCCTTACAACGTCGTGGTGACGCCGAACGGCAAGATCGCGCTGACCTCCGACAATGGCGGCGCCGGATCATCCGACGGCAGCGTCGATACGTCGAGCGTGATCGACCTCGAAGCCAATCCGCCACGCATCATCGATCGGGTGGTGGTCGGCGACGGCCCCGAGGGCCTGGCGATGTCGCCAAAGGGCGATCTCGCGGTCTCCGTCATCCTGCGCGGCTCCAACATGAAGAATGCGTTCTTCTATCAGAAGAACGGCAGCGTCTCGGTGCTGAAGATCGACGGCAAGAAGGTGACCAAGATCGGCGACGTCGAGGTCGGCGGCCTGCCCGAAGCCGCCCAGTTCACCCCCGACGGCAAGTACATCCTGGTTGGGAACTATCTGGATCAGGATTTCTCGATCCTGAAAGTCGACGGCACCAAGGTCACCGATACCGGCAAGCGCTTCAAGGTGCCGGGACATCCGGCATCGGCGCGTATGAGCCGATAGCGCGTGATGATTATTGACTGAATTGGCCGCAATTTCCCTTCACCTCTCCCACCCAACTCGGGTTTACCCGAGTTGGGCATCATATCGATCGAAGTCGGATATATCCGACTTCGATTGGGAGAGGTCGGCGCCAACGGGTCGCGCGAATGCGCGCCCGATGACAGGCTCCGCGCCGGGTGAGGGGTTACAGCCTCTCGTTAAGCGCCCCTCACCCGATTTGCACCGGACGATGCTTCGCATCGCCGGGAGCAAATCGACCTCTCCCCGGCGGGGAGAGGTGAAGGGAAGCGCACGGATAACCCCGACTCATTCCAATCTCATCCCGCGCCGGAGGCCGCAAGGCTGGAGTCTGATTGCCAAATCAGGCTCCAGCTTCGGCCCAAACGATCCGCTCGAAAATGTGAACTGTGGATAGGCCGACAAGCGACCACAGGCATTAACGCGCGACGCCGCCGGCGCATCGTGTCGCTGCAACCGTCAGTATGTTGCCGCGGGTTCGGCCTGTCAGCGAACGACAGCGGCAGCGACCGCAGTCGATTGAATGCCCTTCACTATTGTCATGTCATTGTCATCGGACACTCTTTTCCGGACTACAATTTTATTCACATTGGCGCCTTTAACCTTACCGGGGCAATCATCGCGGGGTCGACGAAACTCCATGATTGTCGCGCCGCGTGGATATACGACTGCTGCCCAACCAATCTGCAAAGGCGGCGGCATGAAGAACATCAACCCGAACGACGTGATGCGGCCAACTGGTTTCGGGCAGCGAAAGATGATGCCGCGGGCCTGCGTTACCGACGGCAAGAAACACCTTCGACTGTTCCTGGCCGAGGCGCTCGAGGAGCTTGGCTTCATCACCAGCGAATGCGATCAGGCCAGCGAGTTGGCCGGTGTGCTGGACATGCATCAGCCGGACCTCGTCGTGCTCGGCGTCTCCGCCAATGGGATCGAAGTCGGCGAAATCCTCGAAGCACTGGTCCGGAAGAGCTTCAGCGGCAAGCTGCTCGTGATCGGCCAGCCGGAGTCGATTATAGTAAAGGCGGTCCGGCAAATTGGCGAGGAATACGGCATCGCGATGCTGCCCTCGCTGCCGACGCCGTTCAGCGCCGGAACGCTGCGCGCCAGCGTCGCCACGCTGCTGCCTGCCGAACCCGCGCCTAGCCCGGCGGTGGACGTCGCCGAGGCGCTGAAGGCCGGCTGGCTCGAACTATGGTATCAGCAGAAGATCAATGTCCGCACTTTGGCGCCCTCCGGAGCGGAGGCGCTGGTGCGGATGCGCCATCCCGCCTGGGGCGTGGTGCCGCCGGCCTACTTCATCCCCGACGACAAGGACCCGTGTTTTCGCAGCCTGTCCGAATTCGTGGTCGGCCGCGCCGTCGAGGATTGGCGCTATCTGCTGGAGCAGCAGGGGCCCGTCGACCTCTCGATCAATCTGCCGGTTTCATTTCTTGGCGACCGCCAGGCGGTGCGCAATCTGTGTCTCGCGATGCCCAGCCATCCGGCGTTCGCCGGATTGCTGATCGAGATCAACAGCGCCGAGGTGATCGACAATCTGGATCTCGTGATCGATGTCGCGCGACAGTTGCGGCTGCATAATATCGCGATCTCGATCGACAATGTCGGCGTGGAGTGGCCGGCGCTGATGGGGCTTCGCAGCTTCCCGTTCGTCGAACTGAAGGTCGATCATCAATTCGTCACCGGTTGCGCGGATGACCGGTTGAGGCAGACGGTGTGCCGCCACATCATCGCACTCGCCCAGGACCATGGAGCGCGCGCGCTTGCCCAGGGCGTCGAAACCCGCGCCGATTTCGTCACGGCCCACGGCCTCGGTTTCGATCTGGTACAGGGCTATCTGTTCGGCAAGCCGATGGGTATCAAGAAATTTGCGAGGTCGCGCCCCTTGCTGGCGACCAGCGAGCAAAAGGCTTAGACGCCGCGCCGATCCGGCTCACTGGAATGTCATGTCCAGGCATTTCGAGATGTCCGAGCCGAGGCCGGAGCTGATGGTGATGCAGCCGCGGGCTTTCTGCGCGGTGGTGTCGGCAACCCACATCGCATAGCCGCCGGGGCCGAAGAACGAATTCGTATTCGGCGCTTCGGTCTCGGTGGCGTCGAACGAATAATGCGAGTCGGTCTCGAAGATTCGCGGTTTCTTGACGCAGCCGCCGTCGGTCTGGACGTTGATCACTTCCTTGTTGTCCCGCGTCAGCGCCAGGCTGACCTGGCAGCGGAAATATTCCGAGGTCTTGGTGTTGAAGATATAGGCGTAGGATTTGCACGTCGCGGTGTTGAGCTTTCCCGCGCTGAGGCCCCGGCTGCATGCGATCCGCTGATTGTGGCTGAGTTTGAAATCATCGGCATGAGCGACAGGGACCAGTGTCAGCAGCGACAGCGCGGCGTAAGCCCAAATCTTCATGACGAGGTTCATCCGAATCATCCCTATGAACAGTTTTGCCGAGTAAGGTTTCTAGACTGAAACCGGAAGATAGTCGCGAAGCGCGATCCGGGAAATCATTAAAGTCGCAGGAAAAACTTATGAAAAACCGTAACGCCCGTGATACCGGCGTTATATTGACGAGCGAATATTGTTCGTGTTTTGTTCAAAGGCGGCGTGGGGACGCCGGTTCAGATTTCAAAGCCATGACCTTTTCAAAGCCAAGACCGGAGAAGACGGATGACCAGACGATCCACGAAGACCCTTTTGGTGGCCGCCGCAGTCAGCGTGTTCGCGACAGCCGCATGCGCGCAAGCCGCCACGCCTTGGGTGCTAAGTCCTGACATGGGCTATGGCTACGACAAGGACGGCAAGACCTTCTCCTACAAGATGGGCACCGACAACGCCGCCTCCTTGCTGAAGGGAGCCAGGAAGGTGCCAAAGGGGACGCTGTTTTTCATCGGCCACAACGGCCAGCTCTACATGCGGACCGGGCCGTACCTCGAAGGCGACGGCAAGTTCATGTTCGGCCCGAATTGAGTGGGCTGCCTTTTCCTTCTCCCCTTGTGGGAGAAGGTGGCGCGAAGCGCCGGGTGAGGGGTCGCAACACAACGAGAGGCTGCGACCCCTCACCCGTCTCGCATCTACGATGCGAGCCACCCTCTCCCACAAGGGGAGAGGGGAAAAGCAACCTAAAACGCTGCGGCGAGATCCCTGGCGCCTGGCAAATTGCTGTTGCTGTCCATCCGGGAGTCGGTGACCGCCAATAGCTTGGCGACCGTGTTGTGGCGGATCGCGACCGGATTGCGCTCGTAGCCGTTGCGCTGGAAGAAGTTCGAGGTCGGCACCTGCTCGCGCAGCGCCTGCGGCATCGTCACCATGTCCAGACCGGTGCCGTCGCCGGTCAGGTTCATCATCTCGAGTTCGGCCGCGGTGAGCGGGCGGTTATAGCCCTTGGTGCGCGCGAAGATCACCGAGGTCAGGAGCTTGTGGGTTTGCAGCAGTGGGCCGACGTCGATATCCAGCACCATCGCATGGATCGCCCAGCCCGCTTGGGTATCCGCGATCTTGCCGTGGGCCGACCATTCATCCGGCACCGAACGCGCCATGGCCACCATCCGTTTCAGCACCGAGAGCTTATAGTCCATCGCCTTGCGCGGGGCGCCGGACAATTGCTCGGCCTTCGCGGTCAGCGCCCGCACCAGTTCGGTGCCCTGCTCGGCGACCAGTTCGACGCTGTTGGTGGTGAGGAGCTGATTGTAACCGATCGCGGTGGAAATCGCGCGCGTGCCGCCATGCTCGATGCCCGACTGCACGTCGTAATTGCCGGTACCGCCGGTCTCGAACGCATAGACCCGCACCGCCTGCTCGCGCGTCAGCCCGGCTGCCGCCGCGACGCGGGCATAGGCGCGCTTGAATTCCATCTCGCTGGCCGGCAGTTGCGGCTTGAACTGGAACTGCTGCGCGGCCGCCTGCAACAGATCGGCGACCACCGGAATGGCCTTGTGTTCGCGCGGCGGATGTCCGGGTTCGGGCTCCGGATTGATCGGCCGCTTCGGCCCGGTATAGACCGGCGGCTGGGTCAGCACATAGTCGTCGGCATCGATCGGCTGGTGATCGCGACGTTTGGCGTTGCGGCCGCGCCGCTTGTCGGAGATCGCATCCCAATAGGCGCCCGCTTGCTGGTCGAACGCGCCGCGGACTTCCTGATATTCGGCCAGCTTGCGGCGATATTCTGCGATCGCCTGCGGCGAGGCCGCCTGCGCCATCGCGTTCGCGCTCGAAGCCGGCAGCGTGGCAGCCTCCATCGCGCCCGCCTGCGGCACGGCCGAGAGCAGCGCGAGCGCGAGACAGGCGGAACCAATGCGAATCAATGGATGGCGCATGGTCCCGTTGTAGCAAGCAGCCGCGTGAAGTCAGCCCCGAAACGGCGCTAGAGTCTTTTGTTTTGACGCGTTTTCTTCACGCGAACCGGTGCCCACGGAGCCTGTCATCGGGCGCGCATTCGCGCGACCCGTTGGCTTGAAAACGCTTTGGTTACTTCCACGCAAACACCGGCTGTTCCAGTTCGGCCACGCGGGTGATGCGGCCGGCGAGCACTTCGCGGAACTGGTAGATCAACGCCGCCGTGGGCGCGTGGATCAGTTGACCGCCGAGACGAAACCGGATCACACGCCGTTTGCTTTCGGGAATGAGCGTAAAGTCGAAGGCCTCGCTGCGCTCGATATCCTCCAGCGCGATCCGATGCACCGAGGCGACCTCGTCCGGACTGGGCGTGATGACGGCATCTTTCTCCGACCACAGCACCACCGGCGTAATCAGATAACCCGACCGCGTCGGATAATCGTCGAGCAGGCCCAACACATGGTCGGGCCCAAGCTTGAGGCCGAGCTCTTCGTGCAATTCGCGCAATGCGGCTTCGACCGGCGTCTCGCCTTCATCGCAGCGTCCGCCCGGCAACGCCCATTGCCCGCCGTGACTGCGAAGGCCGGACGCGCGCCGGGTCAGCAGCAGCGCGGTGCCGGCATCGTCCGCTTCGACCAATGCGATCGCGACCGCGGCGCGCTTCAGCCGAGGCTCCGGTCCCGGCTGCGCCGGCGCGCGCTCCGGCAGGCGGGTGAACGCCGCGCACAGCTCTGCGATATTCCGCCGGGTGGTATCAGCAAATGGCCGGTTCATGTGCCTTGACTACATCACCGCGGCGTTTGATGAAACGGCCTGCACCACAACACATCCCCTGACCGGAAAGACCTGACATGACCGATGCGGCCGCGGACCAACTGATCTCCGACGGCTGGACCATCGTCGACACCACGGGCTTCCTCAATCTGGTCGGGCCGCTGTGGCAGCGGATGGTGAATGGCGAGCCGGAATATGCGCTGGTGTCGCAGGACAAGCACCATAACCGCCGCGGCCTGGTGCAGGGCGGGCTATTGATGACCTTTGCCGACCGCGCTTGCGGCATGGCCGCCCGGTTTGCCTCGGGCCGGCCGACGATGGCGACGGTTCAGCTCGACGTGCATTTCGTCGATGGCGGGAAAATCGGCGAAACCCTGATGACCCGGCCGCGCGTCATCCGCACCACCCGCAGTCTCGTTTTCGTGACCACCGAAGTGAAGGCGAATGAGCGTACGATCATCACGGCCAACGGCGTGTTCAAGATATTGAAGGACGGCAGCTGAGGCTGGCGTCCCGACAAATCACACCGGCGCAAAAGGACCATCCGATGCAATATCGTTCCCTCGGCCGCAGCGGCCTGAAGATCTCGCCGATTTGTCTGGGCACCATGATGTTCGGCGGACCGGCCGACGAGGCGAGTTCGGGGCGGATCATCGCGAAGGCGCGCGAGGCCGGCATCAACTTCATCGATACCGCCGATGCGTATAATGGCGGCAATTCCGAACAGGTGGTGGGCCGCGCGATTTCCAACAGCCGGCAGAACTGGATCCTGGCGACCAAGCTCGCCAACCCGATGAGCGACGATCCCAACCAGGGCGGCCTGTCGCGGCGCTGGGTGTTGCAGGCCGCCGAGGACAGCCTGAAGCGGCTCGGCACCGATTTCATCGACATCTATTATCTGCACAAGGAAGATCATGCGACGCCGCTGGAAGAGACCGTGCGCGCGATGGGCGATCTGATCCGCCACGGCAAGATCCGCTATTTCGGCGTCTCGAATTATCGGGCCTGGCGCGTCGCCGAGATCTGCAACATCTGCGACCGGCTCGGCATCGACCGCCCAGTGGTCAGCCAGCCCTATTACAACGCGATGAACCGGATGCCCGAAGTCGAGCATTTTCCGGCCTGCGGCTATTACGGCCTCGGCATCGTGTCCTATAGCCCGCTGGCGCGCGGCGTATTGACCGGCAAATACCGGCCCGATGCCGCGCCCGACAAGGACACCCGCGCCGGCCGCGCTGACAAGCGCATGATGCAAACCGAATGGCGGCCGGAATCGCTGCAACTGGCGCAGGACATTCGCCAGCACGCGGAATCAAAGGGCATCACCGCTGGACAGTTCGCGGTGTCGTGGGTGCTGAATTCTTCCTTCGTCAACGCCGTGGTCGCAGGGCCCCGCACCGAAGCGCAATGGGACGATTACCTGCGCGCACTCGACTATCGTTTCACGGCCGAAGATGAAGCGCTGATCGATCGCCTGGTGGTGAGCGGCCATCCGTCGACGCCGGGGTTCAACGATCCAGCGTATCCGATCGAAGGACGACGGGCGCGAACCGGAGCGTGACGTTCCGAGTGCGAGAATCAAACGGCTTCGTCAGAGGCCAACCGATGCTTCAAGATGGCGTGGGTCTGCGAACGCAGGATCTCTTTGAGCATCTGCAGCCGCTCGCCATAGAAATCCGGCCACCCAAGTAGAGCCAGGGAGCTGTCACGCCGGAGATGAAACGCGGCGAACTGGCCGATAATAGCGATGGTCTGCAGCTTCGTTCGCACATCGTCGGCCGCACGGCCGGTCGCGATCGAGACAAGACGGGTGCACTCCGATTGGATCTTGGCGTTCATGCTCTGCCGGAAGGCACTATTGCCGGGACTGCTTTCTTCTGTTTGACGCTGCGCGGCGGGCTGTGAAGAAACCCCTGTTTGGCTCTGCGCGATGAACCGTGACCAACCTTCCCCCTGCGCTGAGCCGAGAAGGAGATCCGCGAGGGTGTCGATGATATTGCATAGAGCGTCCACTGCCGCCGCGGCGTCATCCGGCTTGACGGCAGCCGCGACGGCATAGGCTGCTTCCAGCCTCTGGGAGATGTGGTCCGCAATGTACTGGCCACAGGCTTGGTGAAGTCCGTCTTTTCCGTCGAAATAGTATTGCAGCGCTGGCGGATTGACGCCGGCCTCGGTGGCGATTTGGCGGGTGGAGGCGCGTTCGTATCCGTTCTCCCCGAATACCCGAAGAGCCGCCTCGATAATTCTCCGCCGAACCTCGTCGCCACGGGCATAGCCGCCTGCGGTGGGTCGCCGGCGAGGGCTTGCCTGCTCCATTCTGTCGCTCCTGCTCACTAAACCGGAAATGTATTCCGCTTGACAAACATTTCAAATGCCCTCAATGTATTCCAATTGGAATACTTTCAAAAAGGCCTTTCGGTTGCGCGTTCTGTCCCCGACAATTCCCGTTGTAGCAGTGTTCTTGTTGTCGGGATGCGCCACCGCCCCGATGACATCAGGAAGTTCGCTTTCATCCTACGATGACTTGTCGACATCGGACGGCATGCTCACCAAATCACGCGTTCACGTGAACAAGGACAAGGTCCTCGCGGCGAAGACCATACGGATCATGCCCACTGCGTTTTTGCCGACAGCGTCGCCTGCGCTCTCGGACAACCAGCGCAAACTCGTCGCCAATACAGTCGACCGCGCATTGTGCATTGGCCTGAGTGAGCGGTTTCAGATTGTGGCGAGCGATACGTCTGCGGATCTGACGGTTCATGCGGTGGTGACCCATGCCGCAACCACAGATGAAATAGCCGCGGGCGCGTCTCAGGTAGCGGGCATTGCCCCGGCCGTTTTAGGAATACGGGCGCTGGTTCCCCGTATCCCGATCGGACTGGGCAGCCTGACGGTCGAAGCGGAGACGCAGAGCAGAGAAGGCAAACCACCGGCCTCCATGATATGGGCGCGTGGCGCTGATTCATTCACGAGTTCGCCCAGGGTCTCATCGGCCGGCGATGCCTACGATCTTGCTACGGCGTTCGGCAACGACTTCAGCCAGTTGCTGGTGACAGGCAGCAGCCCATTCGGGGCGATGCCGAGCGCGCCGTCGCTGCAAAAGATTAGCGCGTCGTTCGGCGGAAAGGCTAAATATGCCGCTTGCGAAGCGTTCGGGCGTGGTCCCGGCGTAACCGGGATGGTTGCGCAACGTGTCGGCATGCCGCCTGAATGGACCGACGATGGAGCCGCGCCAGTGAATGGGCGCGGGCCGTCCGAATAGTCATTTGCAGGCGCCTCTAGCCGGACGAGCCTATCGCCATCGCCCTCACCAGGTGTAGCGGATCCGTCCGGTGCCGGTTTACGATCGGAAAGTTCGCCATCGAACTTCGCCATCAGCGAGACGCCGTTGGCGAGCCGCCATTCGGCGCCCCGCTGAGCAGCGCGAGATCGTGCGACGGCGCCGCGCCGTTGACCACGAAACTCGCCACTGCGTCAGCCCGATGAAGCTCGTGGTGAACTCGGGATCACTGACCTCGTCATGCGCCCATGCGGCCTTATCGCCCGAAGGTGCATAACCTGAGGGGTTGCCGCTTTGGTTGAATTGCGGAATCATGTCTCGGGAAATGGGGGGGACGGGCATGTACCGGGGATTTGCACTTCTGTTTGCGCTTGCGGCCTTGATCGGCCTAACCGCCTTGCCGTCAGGGCAAGCGGCGCAGTTGAAGCATTTCAAGGTCGGCTCGTGGGACAGCGGTGCCTATTCCGACGATGGCCTGCGCAACAAGTTCAGCCACTGCGCCGGTTCGGCCAGTTACAAAAGCGGCGTCATCGTCACGCTGATCATCAACCGGCAATACAAATGGGGCGTCGCGTTTGCCAATCCGGCCTGGAAGCTGACACCGGGCGCCAACATCGATCTGGCCTATGTCGTCGACGGCGGTGAGGCGCGGGCGACAACCGCGAAAGCCGTATCCGCCAACCAGGCCCTGATCGGATTCGGCGACGACGGCGCGCGCTTCAAGGAATTCAGCCGCGGCAATCAGCTTCGCATTGCCGCCGCCAACCAGGTCTTTGCCTTCGACCTGACCGACACCGCAAAACTGCTGCCCGCGCTGCTCGACTGCGTCACGCAGCAGATCAACCCAATCGCGGTGACGGCTTCCACGCCAACCGCGGCCGCGGCGCCGGCCCCACACAGCCCCGAACTGAGGGCGGAGGCGACCGTGATCGCCGCCAATCTGTTGTCACAAGCCGGCATCAGCGGTTTCCGGATGGCAACGCCAGACGAGTTTCCGGAGTTGAAAGCCGACGCCGTCTGGGCTGCGCCCGACGTGATGGGCACCATCAACATCATGGCGGCGGCGGCGCCCAAGGACCTCGACAATATCAGGTCGATGGTGATCGGCAGCGAAGCCAAAGGCTGCAAGGGAATGTTCTTCTCGGGCTCCATCCCCGACGACGGCAAGGAACAACTGATCCGCGTGTTCACCACCTGCCAGGAGAAGGAGGCTCAGGCCACGATCTACACCCTCGCGGTGCCGCGCAAGGCCGGCGGCATCTATATCTTGCGAACCATGACGGCGGCCGGCGCGACGGTGCGATCGGAAAAGCCCGCCAAGGACGCCGACGCCGGTATCCGGAAGGCGGTGTTCACCGCCGTGCCGAAGTAACGATGGGAATTTACGTGCCGGAAGGCTTAGAACGAGAAGGTTTGGAACGAATTGAGACGCGCCCCATTGGTAAGATCAAACTCGCCAAAGGGAAAGCCGATGAAACTCTCACCAATCGTTCTGGCCGCGGCGTTCGCTGTTTCCAGCTCTTTCGCATTTGCGCAAAGCGGTAGCAGCGCGGCGGGCTCGGCCGGCTCCAACACCGGCGGTTCGGTGGACTCCGGTGGCATGGGCAACAGCGCTACCGGTTACGACGGGAATGGCGCGGGAATGTCCACCAGCGGAATCGGCTCGGGCGCGCGAACGAATACCGAGATGAACTCCGGCAGCCGAAGCAATACCGGCGGCACCGACGTCAACACAAGCACCACGCCTTCCGCCACCATTGGTTCAGGCAGCCCGTCAGGCACGTCACGCTAACCGAAGGCGAGCCGCTGGTTTTTCTTATCGGCGTCTAAAGTAATGAGTTAGAGGCTGGATGGTCCGCTATTCAGAACAAAATTGCGAACTCTTACACTGTTGAAACGACTCTATGATTCTTGCCTCGACCGAGGCTGGGTTTCGGGCCGGGCG
The DNA here is from genome assembly GCF_009766005.1 of Bradyrhizobium sp. S69. Classification (GTDB taxonomy): domain Bacteria; phylum Pseudomonadota; class Alphaproteobacteria; order Rhizobiales; family Xanthobacteraceae; genus Bradyrhizobium. The sequence continues at coordinate 155,107 of NZ_LMUK01000051.1, forward strand.
TTGAGTTGTGCTGCACCAATCGGTCGCGACTCTTTTTTCGCCGCGCCAGATCGAGTCGCCTTCTTGCTCTTCGACCGGGTCGGCCCTGCGAGGGGCCGGCTATTCTTCTTTTTGAATGCAGTCTTCTTCACAACCGGGATCTTGCTTTCTCCCGGCGTGCCCGTTGCGCGCGACGTGCCCGAGCGCAGACGCTGTTTCGGGACGGCGGGAACGGCAGCATCGGGAACAGCGGCCTCGGGAACAGTGGCCTCGGCCATGTCCAGCCCGAACAGCGCGGCGACGTCGCTGTTATCGAGGATGTTCGCCGCGCCGGGCGGCGCTTTCGTCAGCGCAAGATCCTGCCCGGCATGGGCGAGCAATTCGTTTTCGTCGACGCCGCGCAGCTTGAAAAGAAGTTGCGGCCGTTCGTCGAGCCTCGCGCCAACGCCATAGAGCGCCGCCGCGACGTGCTTGCACATCTTGGCCGAGTCGGGACAGTCGCAAGACAGCTTGATTTCCTTAGGTGATGGAAACAGCCCGTCGCCCTGTTGACAGACCCGGTCCATCACGCCTTTGGCCAGGCGACCTTGAAGAAGCTCGACCACCGAGTTGATCTCTCCTGCGCAATCCCGACAGATGGCCTTCCAGCGCGCAGCCGTGACGGGCGCAACGGTGATCTTGATCTTGTAGAGCAAAGAACCCGCGACCATCGCCGCGACCTCGCCCTTGGCGATTTGCAGGTCAACCACTGAGCCGTTGCGAACATAGGTCCGGCCGCGCGGCATCCGGCTCTCGAAGTCGCTATAGCGCTCGAGGTTGGTGCACCAGGACTTGCCCCAGAAACTCTTTGCAATCGTGCGGCCCTCGATCGTCACCGGAGCGGCGGATTGCCCTCGCTTCTTGAGCTTCCTCAGTTCGCGCGCCGCCTGCCGCAGTCTCTCGGCCACCGGCACATAGGCGGGCCACTCATCATCATAATAGCTCATCCCTCAACCCTCCTTCGTCGCGGCGCTCAAGTCGAGAGCCACGAGCTTCAGCAGGTCTTCATCCTTCATCTCGGTCAACACCATTTCAGACCCGCCGCCCAGCAAATCTCCAGCAAGTTGCTGCTTCGACTCGATCAGCTGATCGATCTTGTCCTCCACGGTGCCGCGGCAAACGAATTTGTGCACCAGCACATTCTTATTCTGCCCGATTCGAAACGCTCTGTCGGTAGCCTGATTTTCCACCGCCGGGTTCCACCAGCGGTCGAAATGCACGACATGCGAGGCCGCGGTCAAATTGAGCCCGGCGCCGCCGGCCTTGAGAGAGAGCACGAAGAACGGAATGTTCTCGTCTTCCTGGAACTGGCGCACCAGGTCCTTGCGCTTCTTGATCTCGGTCTCGCCGTGCAGGACAAGCCCGGCCCGCCCGAACAGGGAGCCTGCGAACGCGGCCAGCGGTGCCGTTGTTTCCCTGAACTGGGTGAAGATCAGAACTTTCTCCTGCCGGGCCGCGATCACCTCCAGGATGTCACGCAGACGCGCGAACTTGCCGCTGTCTTCCTCCGCCCATGCGCCGTCGCCGAGCCACTGCGAGGGATGATTGCAGATCTGCTTCAGCCGCATCAGAAGCGCGAGGACCAGGCCCTTTCGCTGCATTCCATCGGCGTCTTCCAGCTGGCGCGCCAGTTCCTGAACCGCTTGCTGGTAGAGCGCGGCCTGCTTGCGGCTCAGGGAACAGAAGGCTTTCACTTCGGTCTTGTCGGGCAAGTCGGCAATGACGCTCTTGTCTGTTTTCAGGCGGCGCAGGATGTAGGGACGCACCAACTCGCGTAGCGGTTCATAGGGGTTGCGCGGTCGATCGGCGAGACCTTTGACAAAAGATGAAAACTGCTTCAGCGATCCCAGCAGCCCGGGATTGATGAAGTCGAAGATCGACCACAGGTCGCTGAGCCGGTTCTCGATCGGCGTGCCGGTCAGTGCGATACGGGTATCGGCGCGAAGTTGCTTGACCGTTTTGGTCTGTTTGGCGGCGGGATTCTTGATGGCCTGGGCTTCGTCAAGCACCACCAATCGCCACGACGCGGTGCCGAGCCGGGGCGAACGCGCCAGAAAACCGTAGCTGGTGATGACCAAATCCACATCCGCCAGATGGCTCTCGTCCGCGCCCAGCATCTCCGCCGGCGCGGCCGAGGGATGGGCCACGGCCGTTTTGAGGCCGGGCGCAAATCGGGCGATCTCGGACACCCAGTTGGCGAGCAGCGAGGCCGGAGCTACCAGCAGGCATGGCTTCCGCTCGTGTGCCGCATGGCTCTTCAACACCAGCAGCAACGACAAGATTTGGATGGTCTTGCCGAGCCCCATGTCGTCGGCAAGGCAGGCCCCAAGCCTGAGCTGGGTGAGCAAATAAAGCCATTGCACGCCCGCCAGCTGATAAGGCCGCAATTGGGCCTGAAGCAATCGGCCGGGATCGATCCGTGCGAGTCCATCGGGGCGACGCAGCGCAGCCAACGTTTCCGCCAGCCAGGGACCGGCCACGGTCTGGCTCCAGTCGATATCCGCCTGCTCTCCGGGACCCGTGCCGGCTATGGCCGCCCCGGCCAGCATGCGCATCGCCTCGCCGAACGACAAACCGTCGGCGGCGGCACGCTGCTCGATCGCTTCAAACTTATCGAGTGTGCGGCGCAGACGTTCATGGTCGACCTGGACCCACTTGCCGCGGATCAGGGCCAACCCGTCCGAATGGGCCAGAAGCCGCTTGATCTCAGCCGCCGAAAGTTTCTCCCCGTCGAGCGTCACATCCATCTGGAAGTCGAGCAGCGCATCCATTCCCAGTTTCGACGGTGCATTTTTCCCGACGGTTGCCTGTACTTTCGGACGCGCGGGGCGGTTCATCGGCCAGTTAGCCGGCATGCGCACGGCGATGCCGGCGCCCTCGAGCGCGGGCACGTCGTTGAGGAATTGCAGCGCGTGTTGCGGGCTCCAGCGCAACGGATGAAAGATCTCGCCGGCGTCGACCATGGCCTTCAACCAGGCGCAACCCTCGGCGGCGCGCTGGACCGGCAGCAGCAGCGACAGCAGCCGCTCACGATTCTTCGCGCCGGCATATTCCTGCAAGGCTCTGCCGAGCGGCACATGCAGGGCTTTGGCCTGGGCCGAAAGCCGCGTGGTATAGGTGGCCAGGAATGCGAACGGCGCGGCCTCATCCTTCCTGTTCTCGGCAAGGTTGAAGTGCACGCGCCCGACCAGATTCCAGGCCGGATGGCGGCCCTGAAGGAACGCCTGCACCGGGAGCCTCGCAGCCGCCAGCTCCGCATCGAAGGCTGCGTCGATACCGCGCCAAAGCTCGGCCAGCACCACCGTCGTCAGATATTCCGCGCCGGTCATCGGCGGGACCGCCGCGGCCATCCTGTCCAGCTCGCCGTCTAAAGGAACCGGGACCGGCGGCTTGGTGCCGCCCTCCGCGACATCAGGCAGCGCGCAGAGCGCGGTGACGTAGTGAACCGCGAACTCCCGCCAGTACGACAGCACCGGAGGCAGAGCCGTCCCGACTTGGTCGGCGCCGAGGTACAACAATCCATGCCCGGGTCCGCGTGAGAACGCTTGCTCCAGCCGAACATCGGGCTGGGCCGCAAACGCTTCCTCGGCCTGCCGCAGGACCAGCGAGCCATGTGGGGTGAGAACCGGCGCAAGCATCATGATCGAGGCGCTCTCACGACCGCATGGAATGGAGATGGAGACGTTGCCGGTTGGACCGAGCCCCGCAGTGTCGGCTTGCACCGGCAAGGGTGCATTGTCCGCAACTTTATCCGAAGCAGCAGCAAAAATGGCGCGCTATTCAGAATAAAACTGTGAGCTCATATGTAATTGAAATTGCTGTGTCATTTTAGTACGCCATTCGAAACCAGCTAACCCTGCTTGATCAGGGCGATGACGTCGCCCGCGCGCAATGTCTGCCCCGGCTTGACACGTACCGACGATAGACGGCCGGCAACGGGAGCCAACACGCGGATTTCCATTTTCATCGATTCGATGATCGCCACGACGTCGCCCGCTGCCACTTCCGCGCCCACATCGCCGAAAATTTTCCAGACATTTCCTGGCACTTCCGAAAATACGCCGGAATAACCATCGGGAATGTCTTCGACGAGTGCCGCACTCGCGGTGGCGTCGTCCGGTACCTCGTCGATGCGTAGCTCCGCCCAGCGCCGGCGTTCGGCATCGAAGGCCGCCTGCTGCCCCCGCTTGAAGGCCACGATCGAGTCACGATCGCGGCGCAAGCCCTCGGCGTAGTCGGCGTAGGAAAACTCACCGGGCTCGATCTTGACCGGATAGCCGCCGTGCGGAAATGCCGTGCGCGCTTCCATCAGTTCTTCGGCGCCGACCGGGAAAAAGCGTATCCGATCGAAGAACCGCAATAGCCATGGATGACCCGGCGCGAACTCCGGCGTACTGCGCCAGGTGTTCCACATCTGGATGGTGCGGCCGAACAGCTGATAACCGCCCGGGCCTTCCATGCCGTAGATACACATATAGGCGCCGCCGATGCCGACCGCATTTTCCGGCGTCCAGGTACGGGCGGGATTGTACTTGGTCGTTACCAGCCGATGACGCGGATCGAGCGGGGTCGCGACCGGTGCGCCGAGATAGACATCGCCCAGTCCCATCACGAGATAGTCGGCATCGAACACGATCCGCTTGACCTCGTCCTCGCTGGCGAGCCCGTTGATGCGCCGGATGAACTCGATATTCGACGGACACCAGGGCGCGTCGGGCCGTACCAGTTCCTGATATTTCTGCATCGCCAGCACGATCTGCGGGTCATTCCACGACAGCGGCAGATGGACGATGCGGCTCGGCACTTTCATCGCATCGACCGCCGGCAGACCACGCTCCAGTTCGCGCAACATGTCGAGCAGGCGGCGGCGCGACAGCATTGTGCTGTCATAGTGAAGCTGCAGCGAACGGATTCCGGGCGTCAGATCGATCAGCCCCCGCAACTTCGCCTGCGCGACCGCTTGCGCCAGCACGTGGACCCGGAGCCGCAGCCCGATATCGAGCTCCATCGGCCCGTATTCGACCAACAGGTTGTCGTCACCTGCCCGACGGTAAACCACCGGCACCGGACCGTCATCGCTGCGGCCGACGATCGCCGATCCGAGCGGCGCGCCCGCGCGCGTGACCATGGGTCCCACCACGGGATCATCGTCGCGAAACACCGGCGCGAAGCGAACCTTGTCGCCGGGCTTGAGCTGGCCGATCTTCCAGAGTTCGTCGCGCGCCACCACGGCGGGACACACGAAGCCCCCGAGACTAGGACCATCGGGCCCGAGAATGATCGGCATGTCGCCGGTGAAGTCGATCGCCCCTATTGCATAGGCGTTGTCATGGATGTTCGAGGGATGCAGCCCGGCTTCGCCGCCATCGGCGCGCGCCCATTTCGGTTTCGGCCCGATCAGCCGCACCCCGGTTCGCGCGCTGTTGAAGTGCACCTCATAATCCGAGGTGAAGAAGGTCTCGATATCCTCATCCAGGAAGAAGTCCGGTGACCCGTGCGGACCATAGATGACGCCGATCTTCCACTCCCGCTCCAGCCTGGGACATTCCCCGGCAGCAAGCGCCCGCGGCATTGGTCGGTCGCCGGCCAAATTGCCGATATGCAGGACCTCGCCGACCTTCAGCGCGCCGGTGGCATGTCCGCCAAAGGAGCCCAGCGTGAACACCGCGCGGGAGCCCAACACTTCCGGCGCATCGAAGCCACCGCGGATGGCGAGATAGCAGCGCTGCCCCGGACCTGCGATCCTGCCGATCGCGAGCACCTGACCGGCGCGTATCGCAATGGGCACATTGTTGTCGACGACGACGTCATCGAGCTTGGCGGTCATCCGCGCTCCGACCAGACCGATCACGGCGTCCACGTTGAATCGCAAGGTTGGGCCGTTGGCGGTCAATTCCAGTGCCACCGTCGTTTCGGGATTGCCAACGATGGTGTTGGCAAGACGAAACGAGCGTTCGTCCATTGGGCCACTCGGTGGTACCCCGACGTGCCAGAGATGCAGCCGCCCCGGCAATTCCTGCAAGCCTGACTGCGCACCGGGCATCAGCACATCGATCGTGCGTGGCGCGAAAGATAGTGCCGCCAGAACATTGGTGGCGACGCGACCGCTGTGAAAGACTTCCGATCGAGCAATGGCGCGGAGATATTCGAGATTGGTCTCGATCCCTGCAATCGTCGTGGCATCGAGAGCCCGCATCAGCTTCGCAATCGCATCGGCGCGGGTATCGCCGGCCACGATCACCTTGGCCAGCATCGGGTCGTAGAACGGCGTCACCTCGACACCGGTCTCGATCCAGCCATCGACGCGCACGTCCTTGGGGAAATCGACGCGAGTCAGTCGCCCGGCGCTCGGCCGAAAGCCCGCACCCGGATTCTCCGCATAGATCCGCGCCTCGATCGCGGCGCCCTTCGGCGTCAGTACGCCCAGGCCTTCCAGCACGTTCTCGCCGGCCGCCTGCCGCACCATCCACTCGACGAGATCGATGCCGAACACCGCCTCCGTCACCGGATGCTCGACCTGCAGCCGCGTATTGACTTCAAGGAAATAGAAGTCTTGCCGCTCGACGTCATAGATGAACTCAACGGTGCCGGCGGATTCGTAGGCGACACTGTTGCCGAGCGCCACCGCGGCTTGATGCAGCCGCGCCCGCATCCCGGCGCTGAGCCCCGGCGCCGGCGTTTCCTCGACCACCTTCTGGTTACGGCGCTGGAGCGAGCAATCGCGCTCGCCGAGCGCCACCACGCCACCGTTGCCGTTGCCGAAAATCTGCACCTCGATGTGTCGGGCCTCCGCAACGAAGCGCTCGAGATAGACCCGCGCATCGCCAAAGCTCGCTTGCGCGGTGCGTTGCACCGTCTCGAAACGTTCACGCAGCGCTTGCTCGTCCCGACAAAGCTGCATGCCGATGCCGCCGCCACCGGCGGTGCTCTTCAGCATCAGCGGAAAACCGATCCGCATCGCTTCCGCGATCGCCTCGTCCATCGTCTCCAATAGGCCGGACCCCGGCAGCAGCGGCACGCCGCAGCCCTCGGCGATCTCGCGTGCCCTATGCTTCAGTCCGAACGCATCGAGATGTTCCGGACGCGGCCCGATGAAAGCGATCCCATGCCCGGCCAGCGCTTCGGCAAACCTGCGGTTTTCCGAGAGGAACCCGTAACCTGGATGCACCGCCTGGGCGCCGGTCTGCAGGCACGCCGCAATGATCGCCTCGACATTGAGATAACTCTCCACCGCGGCGGCAGGGCCGACACGTACCGCCTCGTCGGCATCGAGCACCGAGCGTGTGAAACGATCGGCATCGGAATAAACCGCAACGGAAGCGATCCCCATCCGGCGCAAGGTTCTGCCGATCCGCCCGGCGATTTCGCCGCGGTTGGCAATCAGGACTTTCTGGAACATCGCCTCAGCCCTCTTGCGCTTCGAAGATCATCACGCGGATCGGCGTCGGAAAGAAGCCGTTGCAGGGATTGTTGATCTGCGGGCAGTTGGATATCAGGCAGAGCACGTCCATCTCCGCGACCATGTCGATGTGGTCGCCGGGCTTCGAGACACCATCGACCACGGTGAAATTGCCGGACGGATCGATCGGCACGTTCATGAAGAAGTTCAGATTGGGAACGATATCGCGCTTCGACAGGCCGTGCTTGGCAGCCTCGATCAGAAAATTCTCGCGACAGGCGTGAAGATATCGGGTGCCATGGCCGAAGCGAACGGTGTTGCTTTCGCACGAACACGCCCCCGCCGAGGTGTCGTGCAGGCCGCAGCTGTCGGCGACCACACGCAGCATCGTACGCCCCTCATTGGACATGATGCGGGTGCCGGTGCCGACATAGGCCGAGCCCTGTGCCCGCAACGTGTCCTGGCCGCTATAGCGCTCCTGCGGATCGGAGGCGCAATAAAACAGCGTATCCACCGCTTGTTGGCCGTGGCTGTCGATGATGCGCAGAGTCTGCTCTTTACGAATAATGGCGGACCAGGGAGCGCGGGCGGCAATCTCGGTGTCGAGCACGATTCGGACCGAAGCCGGAAGGGGATTCATGGTCATGACGCTCACCCCTCTATGCCGTGGCCGGCCAGCAATGCGTTGTTCTCGAAGGCGCGGATCGCCTCCGCGCAGGCGGTTCGGCACAGGTCATCGACGCCGCCAGGTTTTGCCCGATAGCGGACCGCCTCCACGGCATCCGGCGCATACATCGGCGCCGGATCGAGCGGATGCGGGCAGTTCGACAGCGCCACCAGCAGATCGATCTCGGCACGCAGATCGACGAAGTCTCCGGCGTGGCGGCGGTTCGCCTCCCATTGAAAGCGTCCGTCGGTATCAACACTGACAGGCGCGAAGAAGCTGATGCACGGCGCGACGTCGCGGCGGCCAAGCCCGAGCTTGCCGGCGGCAAGAATGAAATTATCGCGGCTGTTGCGCGCCTCAGAAGCGCCGTAGCGAGCCGCATTGGTGGCCACACTGGAGCCACCCGCGAGGGTATCGTGGGCAGCGCAGGTGTCCTCGACGATGCTGAACAGCACGCGGCCCATATCGGACAGGATGACGCGGCCTTTGCGCAGGCTCGCAGCCCATTGCACCTTGATCGTATCGGCGTGGTTGAGCCGCTCGCTGGGATCGGCAGCACTCCACGCCAGCAGACTGACGCTGGATGCGCCTGAGGTGTTGACCAGCCGCAACGCTTCGCCGCGGTTGAGGCGCGTGGTCCAGTACCAGCCGCCGGGAATGGTCTCGCGATGAACGATCGCGGCGTCCGCGATCGGCGCGCCGTCGCGCGGCGTCGGCGGCGGCAGCGCGCGCGGCGCCTCTCCCTGGCCTGCCGCCTTCAAATCTTCATAACGCCGCCGGTGGGCGGCGATCTCGGCCTGCTGTTGTTCGGTGAGGATCATGGTTTGTCCTTTCTCAGACAAGCGCGCCGGGTCGTCCCGGCTCATGCTCCCTTTTCGGCTGGGTCGTCCCGGCCGGAGCGTTTCGTCGACAAATTCCGCACCTCGGCGGCGCGGCGTGGAAAGACTTCGAGGTCGCGCGAAATGGTCGCGCCATAGCGCTCGCGTTCCTCGGGCCGGTCGCGGTTGCGCTCGAACGCAATGACGCGGGTCGCCAGCCGGAACGCCTCGCTCAAATCATGTGTGACCATGACGACCGTCAGGTCCGTTTCATTCCACAGCCGCTTCATCAGCACGTGAATGTCGGCCCGGATGCCGGGATCGAGCGCGCCGAATGGCTCATCGAGCAGCAGGATTTTCGGACCGCGCATCACGGCCTGCGCCAGTGCAAGGCGCTGCTGCATGCCGCCTGACAGCGACGCCGGATATTTAGCCTCATGTCCGGCGAGACCGACCTCGGCGAGCAGCGCCATCGCCTCGTCCACCGCCGCGCGCCTGGCCGCACCGAATAGCCGGCTGACGAATTTCGCGAGCTGCAGCTCGCGCCCCAGCACCACGTTCTGCAGGACGGTCAGATGCGGGAAAACCGAATAGCGCTGAAAAACCACGCCGCGATCCGCATCCGGCTCGGGCTTGAGTGGCACGCCATCGATCAGGATTTGCCCGCGCGTCGGGGCTTCCTCGCCCAGCAGCATGCGCAGGAAGGTGGTTTTACCACAGCCGGACGGACCGACCAGCACGATGAAGGCGCGCGACACCACGTCGAGCGTGATCCGCTCCAGCACGATGTGGTCGCCATATTCCTTCCAGACGTTGTCGAAACGAACAGCGCTCATCCTGCCCTCACCGAGGCAAACCAGGGGAACATCTTGCGCTGAAGCAAATTGAGCGCGGCATCCATCAGGAAAGCGAGCAGCGTGATCCAGAACACGTACGGAATGATCACGTCCATCGCGAGATAGCGCCGCACCAGGAAGATGCGATAGCCGAGCCCCGAATCGGAGGCGATCGCTTCGGCGGCGATGACGAACAGCCAGGCCGGGCCGATTTGCAGCCGCAGCGCATCGATCAGGCGCGGCGCTATCTGCGGCAGCACCACGCGCAACGCCACCTGCCAGGTCGAGGCGCCCAGCGTCTGCGCCTTGATCAGTTGCTCACGCGGCAACTCCAGCACCTTCATGCTGAGATCGCGGATCATGCAGGGCAAGGTGCCGATCACGATCAGCGCGATCTTGGAGTTTTCACCGAGCCCCATCACGATGAACAGGATCGGCAGCAACGCCAGCGGCGGCACCATCGACATCACCCCGACGAACGAAGACAGCATGGCGTTGGCGCCTGGCAGCAGGCCAATCACGATGCCGAACAGCAGCGCCGCCGAGGTGGAGATCGCCAGCGCCGAGATCAGCCGGCCGAGACTGGCGATCGTATCCGACAGCATCAAATCGGTGCCGGTGCGCGGATCGATCTCGAAGGCCATGTGTTTCACCGCCTGCGCCATGGTCGGCAGCGCAGGCAGCAATTTGTCATTCGGATTTTCGGCAAGCCGCATGCCCGAACCGACGAGATAGGCGATCGCCAGCAATATGAACGGGAGCGCGGCGAGATAGAACCGCGCCTGCCTGTTCGGCTTGATGTTCATGAGCCGCATCGTCATCTCCGCTTCGAGAGCGAACCGCGAAAAGCGATCAGAGTTTACCCTTGGCGGCGGCGTCCATGAAGCTGGCATCGAAACGCAGCTTCACATTGTCCTTGTCACCGATGACTTGCTTGTCGCCGAGCTCAATGCCAACGGCATCGGCCGATTTTGCGTCTTTGCCGAGCAACGCCTTGTCGAACAGGAACTTGCGCACCCGGTCCATGGTGGTGCCGACGGCCGCGCTCTTGGTGAAGGCTTCCGCATCCGCCGCCTTGTCGAACAGCTTGGTGGAGGCGAGCTGGCTGTCGAAGCCGGCGAGATCGGTGCCCGAGGCTTTCGCCATGGCTTCCTTCGCCGCCTTACCCTCGACGCCGGCGGCGTTCATTTTCGCGATGGTCTCGTACCAGATGCCGACCAGCGCCTTGCCGAAATCGGGATTGTCCTTCAGCACGGCCGTGTTGACCACCATCAGGTCCATGATCTCGCCGGGTATCTGCGAGGAATCGAACACCTTCTTGGCGTCCGGCGAACCCAGGATTTCCGAGACGATCGGATTCCACGTTACGACAGCGGTCACGTCGGGCGTCTTGTAGGCGGCGGCCAGATCGGCATCGGAGGTGTTGACGACCTTGATGTCCTTTTCGGCAAGATGCGTGCTCTCCAGCGCCCGCGCCAGCAGGTAATGCGAGACGGAGAACTCGACCAGGTTGATCTTCTGGCCCTTGATGGCGGCGAGATCGGCGCTGTTCTTCAGGATGACGGCATCGTTGCCGTTGGAGAAGTCGCCGGTCACGACCGCCGTGGTGTCGACGCCGCCTGCCGCGGGAATCGACAGCGCATCCATATTGGTGATGGTTACCGCGTCGAACGCACCGGCGGTGTATTGATTGACGGATTCGACGTAATCGTTGAACTGCTTCACCTCGATGGTGAGGCCATATTTATCGGCCCATTTCTTGACGATGCCGGTGTCGGCGGCATAGCCCCACGGCATCCAGCCGACATAGATCGACCATGCGACCTTGAAGCTCTTTTTCGGCGCCGCATGCGCCGGCGCGGCAACAACGGCCGCCAGCGTCATGACAAAAATGATGGGTCGGAGCAGTGAATTGAGTTTGTTCATGGCAGATCCCTCTTGCAAAACTACAAAAAGGGACCGGCGATAGACCATCGCGTTGCCAATCCCTTGGCTCACGAGGTCTCCCGGGCTTTTATCCCGCCGTGCACCTGCGGGGATTTCTCCCCCGCAAGCGGCTGCTCTCGGACCAACACTTTGCAGGCGCAAAGCCGGAACCCTAGCAACCAACTCGGTATACAAGAAGCACGAGCCGTGCCAGATCCGCTTTCATTGAATCACAACGGCTTTTCGCGACGTCGCCGCGCGATCATTCGAGGTGTCAGCATTCCTGGCGGGCACTTGCCCACCAAATGGGCAATCAACGCGATCAAGCGAGCTTTCTTTCTTGGGGCGTGGAGCACCACGTGTCCGCACCAATTCTCAGCATCTTAATATCGCGCACCTCGATGAGCTGAAGGTTCCGGAACGGCCGGCTCTTCAAGCAAATCAAATTGCGCGCTGAGCCACTCTTGGGTTTCGATAGCCGCCCGGCGCGCTAGGTCGCGCTCTGCCGCACCAAGGTCTACAACCATGATCGACCAATTGCAGCCGGCCCGGTCGTCACGGATCGGACGAACCGTCACGTCGGCGACGCTGTCGCATCCCCGATAGGTTCTGATCTCCGCCAAAGCCAGTTCAATCAGCTCGCTGGCCGATTTCCGGATTTTTGGCATCACGCATTCCTCGCTTTGGGACGCCTTTGTCGCGTGGCTGGCCGTACCGCTTTTTTAACGCTTCGAACCATGGTGGAATATCGAATGTCCCGAGGAGGTAATCGATGGGCCTGCGTGGCGCATCGATTACCTCGCACCGAGTAGCACCAATCAATAGGCGCGCCGGCGTGAGATCGCGCCCCAAACAAACAGCACGATGACAGCTCCGACAACTGCGCCGATCAGTCCCGCGCCTTCAGCTGGTCCATACCAACCGAGTGCCTGGCCCAGAAAGTTGGCGACGACGGCGCCTATGATACCCAGAACGGTCGTCATGATGAAACCACTGGGTTCATTGGGACCAGGCATGATGAATTTCGCGATTAAGCCGGCGATAAAGCCGATGATGATCGTCCAGATGATACCCACTGTTTTATCCTCTTTGGAGACACCTTGAACGACCATCGTCCAAGATTGCGATTTTCAAGACTGGTATTTTCTCGGCTGATATTTTCGTTCGCAATCGTAGCGAGCCTGGCACCGCGGGAGCATGATCCGGAAAAGTGGAAACCGGTTTTCCGAAAAGATCATGCTCAAACAATAAACTAGAACGGGATGACGATTCGAAGATAAGTCATCCCGCTCTAGAAGCGGCGTCAGGAATCGCGAACGCTCGAGGGCGATCGAATGATCTGTCGATCGACATAATCCCGTAGCGATCGCGCCGCGCCGAGCCGTCCGCCGAAGCCTGCCGCTACCGCGCCCAGGGCCAGGGCCAGGGCCAAACATGCGATCAGCGCGGTACGGGAAGCCGCCTTTGCGGTGGTCTCAGCAACCTGAGCCGCCCTCGCCTTGGTGTCGGCAAGCGTTTGGGCGTACTGCTGTTGATATTGCTCTACCTGCGCCTTGGCCTGATCCACCGGGATGCCCTGGGCCTGCGCCAATGCCTGTGCCGCGCGATCGGTCGCCTGCTGCTGGGCGGCTTTGTCGCCCGTCAATGCAGCCCGAACGGCGTTGACGGCCGTATCCCGCAATTGCCCCGGGTCCTGGCCACCGCCGGACGCTCTAATTTGACCTTCGATATCCGGCATGACGTTGCCGCCGGACAAGGACGGCACGGCAGCTTGCACAGCGCCCCCGACTGCACGTCCGGCTCCGCCGAGCACGCTTGTCACGGCACCGAACGCGCCGCCGACGACGCCACCAGCAGCCGAGCCGAGAAGGAAGACGATAATAAGCGTGGTGACAGCCCACGACATCAGGCCATGATAGCCAGCCTTCGGCGTTGACGCTCTGTCGCAGAAGCGGCCTGCAATGTAACCGCCGGTTACCGATGCAACGATCCCGGACAAGATCCACCAGAGGCCAACCGCAAGCGACAGCGAAGCTGCATCCGGTGTGGCGCTTGACGCCGGGTTGATGCCGGCTAGTCCGATTCCAACGCCCAGGATCGACAGCGTGAGCTGCACCACGAGGGCTGCAACGGTGCCGGCAAGGATGGCTCCCCAGGAAACCTCGGAGATCACGCCGGTGGGCCTGGCAATACCGGCTTCATATGTTTCGTATGTCATGTAAATCCCCGATCAGCGGCGACGAAATAAGATGCCGGCGACAAAGCCGACGGCTCCGGCCAACAGCAGAGCGGGCAGCGGATGGTCACCGACTTTCTCGCCGATCTCGCGCGAACCCCGCTTCACATGGCGGCTTCCTTCGTCAAAAACCTGTTCCGCTAGATCCGCCGTATCCCGCAAACCATCTTTTCCGCGCCCGTAGAGATTCTGGCCTTTGCCTTCGATCTGCCGCGCAACGCCGTCGGCGCGAGTCTCGGGATCACCCGTGACGCGCCCAAACGTTTCTTGGATTTTGCCGCCAACCTCTTTGGCTGAACCTTCGATGCGATCGGAATTCATGTGTTGATCTCCAGAAATGGTTGGCCAATGCCGGGTTTGGCCGGCATTGGCGGGGACGATGGCGATGGCGGCTTATTTCTTCACGGCGTCGCGCACGGCGTCCTTGGCCTTGCCGACTTGCTCCTGGGTTTTGCCCGCGAGCTTGTCGGCTTTGCCCTCGACTTGAAGCCTGTCGTTGCCGGTAACCTTGCCGACGGCTTCCTTGATCGAGCCCTTGACCTGCTCCGCGGTGCCCTTGATGCGATCCTTGTCCATAGAGTCTCTCCTGTTGATGTTCACCCTGTAACGCTTGGGGAACTTAGGAGGGCGCGACTGTTCGACAATGGATCGATTGCACTAGTTCCGTAGTGTAAAAACACCAGAACCGACTATTTTTTCGTGATGTATCCGTGTTCCCGTCCCCAAATCACGGCTTCGCTCCGGCGATGGACGCCAAGCTTGCGGTACAGCGCGGATACATGGTTGCGCACCGTGTTCGAGGACAAATTCAGCCGCTTGCTGATGGTCGCATCGCCGACGCCCTGGCAGATCAGGCCCAGCACTTCCCGCTCGCGCGCGGTAAGCTTCTCCACCGATACGTCGGATGTCGGCTTGCCCGTCCGGCGCAAGGCCGCGAGCTTTTCGATGATGCCTTTGCTGAGCCAGGACGCGTCGGTCATCACGGCATCGATCGCCTGCATCAGCTCGCGCTCCGAGCGTTTGCGCTCGGTGATATCGAGGAACGTCGCCAATACGCAGATCTGATCATTGATCGTCACGGTTTCGGCCGAAACGATACAATCGATTTCGTTGCCGTTTTGGCAAGTCATGCAGGTTTCGAATTTAACGACACGCCCGGATTCCACAATGTCGGTCTCAAACCGCTGCTGCGCTTCCGGTCGCGCCCAAAGCCGCATTTCTTTCTGAGTTTTACCGATCAGTTTGGTGTCGGCGTATCCGAACTGGGCAGCGAAAGCATCGTTGACGGTCAGGAATGAGAAGCCGTCGAGTATCATGACCGCGGTCGGCACCGGCGACAATTGGAAGGCCTTGGCAAACCGCTCTTCGCTTTGTCGCAGTGCCGATTCGGCTTTCGCACGGGCTTCGAGATCCGCAAATGTGAAGAGCATGCAGGGCTCTTCATCGATTTCGATTGGCTGACCGGCCAGGATGACAAGCCTGGATCCACCGGCCGGCAATGCCAGCGGGATCTCCATCTGCGGGATGGTCCTACCCTCGGCGAGCCGGTCGTACGTCAACTCCGGACTTTTAGCTCCCGCCAGAAGATCGATTTCGCCGATCGAATGACCGAGTACATGGTCGCGGGTGTAACCGGTCATATCTGCGAAGCCCTGGTTCACCTTCACGAACATCTGGTCTGACAGACGGCAGATGACGGCCGGTGCCGGATTCGCATTGAACGTGCGTTCAAACCGCGCCTCGGCCGCGAAGCGTTCCGTCACATCGGCCATCACCAGCACAAGACAGTCCGGATTGCCTTTCGCGTCCGTGATGACGAGGCTGCGGATTTGATGCACCCATTCCTGTCCATTGCTGGCCCGCGGCGCAACGACCACCACCACATCCGCGAAGGTTTCCCCCGCGATCACCCGTTCAACGGGGTATTGATGTCCGATGAGCAGATGATTGTTGCGATAACGCAGCACGAAATTCTCGCGATACTCGTCGACGGTTTTCCCCATCTGGTCGAGGGTTTCGACGCCATGCATCAACAAAGCGGACTCATTGGCCCAGGTTACCTTCTGGTCCGGTTCGATAATGATCACGCCCTCGCTGAGGCCTGCGATAATCTGCTGAAGCTGAGAGCGATCTACGGTTTCCGTCAAAAGTACCTCCGGCGCTGCCGTGAAAGCCCCGGTAATCTGGCTTTACTGCAAAAGCGATTTTCAAATTTGTTGTCAGGCTTGACAGGCCCACGCGACAACCAACGTTGATGGCTCGCGTTCCCACCCAGAATCGACCTACCGTGGGCCGGTAGGGTTTGCGCGGCTGTCTGGGGAAATGGCGCCCGTCCCCGGAGCGCCATCAACCGCAGTAAAAACAAAGGCTTACAGCCACCAGTCAGGTATCTCAACACTCTGGCTACGGAGCGCGGATCGCATTCAACTGTCGGATGGATGGTCTGTCGGACCCGGCCGTTCCCCGTTGTCAGCGGCAGCCAGTGTCGCGCGAAAATAGCTTGGCGGCGCGCCGATGATGCGCTTGAAGGCGCGACTGAACGCTGCTTCCGATTCATAACCAAGCCGGCGTGCGACGACCGCGATCTTCAAGCGGTCGCGAAACAGCCACAGCTTTGCTTCCTGCATCCGCAACTGCGCCACGTAACGGGCCGGTGTTTGGCCGACCACATTGACAAAGCGCAACGCAAATGCCGAGCGAGACGCATGCATGACGTCCGCCAGCGCCTCGACGGTCCAATCCGCGGTCGGATCGCGATGGATCGCAGCGAGAACGCGCCCGATACCGGGGTCGCGCGCTGCTGCGACCCAACCTTCAGAGCCGCAGCCTTTCTCCACCCAGTTGCGGATCAGTGCCGCGGCGACAACATCGGCCAGCCGCGTCAGCATGCCACCGGCACCGACGCGATCCAGCGCGAGTTCGGCGGTCATGGCCTCGAGCAGATGCGGGATGGCGGGCTCGTCGGTGGCGAGTTCGTGCATCTGCATCAGCTCAGGCATCATCAGAAGCAGCGGATGCTGGCTGTCGAGGTTGAAGGTCATGCCGGCACCGAACAGCACGGTTTCTTCGCCATCGCTGTTGCCGCCGCTGCAGGTGTCGAGAATGCCGCAGCAAACCGGCTCGAAGTGGCAATTCTCCACGGGTGCGGGGAAGGCATCAGGCGAACTCGCCAAGGCGTGTTCCGCTCCGCGCGGCAGCAAGACCGCATCGCCTTCTTCAAGGCGGACCCACATGTTGTCCAGCGTTCGCAGCCAGCAGCCTCGCCCCGCGACGAAGTGGAATTGGGCCTTTGCCTGCGCCGGGAATGACAGACCCCACGGCGCCGTCATGCGGCAGCGCGCGTAATCGACGCCCTCAAGCTTCAAGCCCCGGAGCATCTCAGTGAGCGGGTGCGTCGCGGCATCTTTGGACGAATTATCAAGCATTACGGGTTTTCTAGCATGGAAACTCCAGATGGTCACGTCCATCTATCGGGTTCCTCCTGGAGACTGTCATGACCGATTCCGCCAGCGCCGCACTTGATGCCGATGTTTCTCCGATCACCAAAGCGCCGACTGCAACGGCGTGGGCGGCTGTTGTTTCCTTGATGCTTGGCGCGTTCAGCCAAGTCACGGCTGAGTTCCTGCCGGCCAGCCTGCTCACACCGATCGCCGCCGATCTCGGTGTCTCGGTCGGCGCTGCCGGGCAGGTGGTGACGGCGACGTCCCTGGTCGGGATCATCGCCGGGCTTGCGTCGGCGATCGTGACTCGCGCCATCGATCGCCGCGTCGTCCTGTGGTCGCTGACGGTGCTGTTGATCGTATCCAATCTGCTGTCGGCGACGGCAAGCAACCTGACGATCCTGTTGTTTGCCCGCGCGTTGCTCGGCATCAGTCTCAGCGGCTTTTGGGCGATGGCAACGGCCACCGCGATGCGGCTTGTCCCGGCGGACGCGCTGCCGCGCGCGATCGCGCTGATTTTCAGCGGAGTTTCGATTGCCACCGTCAGCGCTGCGCCGATCGGGGCCTATCTTGGCGATCTCTGGGGATGGCGGAACGTGTTTTTGCTGGCGGCTGTGGTCGGCGCCGTCGTGCTCGTGTTTCAGGTGCTGACGCTGCCGCGCTTGCCGCCGCTCACGTCGCCGGATGTGCGCACGCTTTTTGTGTTGATGCGTCGGCCAAGTGTCCGGCTCGTGATGATCGCCATAGCCGTCTGCATCTCGGGCCATTTCGCCGGTTTCACGTACGTCCGCCATTTCCTCGAGCAAGTGCCGAAGCTTCCGGTCACTGCGATTTCACTCGTGCTGCTTGCTTATGGCGTGGGTGGCTTCTTCGGCAATTTCGCCGGCGGGGCGCTGGTCGCCCGCAGTGCGAAGGGTGCGATCGTCACTGGATCTGCCGCGATCGCCGTGCTCGCGCTGGTGCTTCTTGTTTTTGGCAGTTCGGGCCTTGTCTCGGGCATTGCGGTCGGCCTCTGGGGTTTTGCTTTCGGCGTGCTACCGGTCGGCTTCCAGACATGGATGGTGCGGGTGGCATCCGACGAAGCTGAATCCGCGGGCGGCCTGCTTGTATCGGCTTTCCAGGTAGCGATCACGGTCGGCGCGGTCGTTGGCGGCATTCTGGTCGATGGCTTCGGCCCGTTCGGCTCCGTGGGTTATCTCGCCGCGGCGACGATTGCGGGCGCGCTGCTTGTGTTGCTGTCGCGCAGCGGCGAGGTGCCGGCGTGAAGGTGCGGCCTGCGCCATTCAGAACAATATAACGAACTCACATGTCATTGAAATTATTATACAATTAAAATGGGCGCTCCGCACGGTTCAAGGGGACTTGGCCAATCGCCTCGCTCCTACTAGGTTACATGTAACCAGCCCGGGAGAGTTGCCATGGTGTCTGCGCCGAAGCCGAAGCCCTCCCGTGTGAAAGTTCGCGAGCATCGCGAACGGCTGCGTCGGCAAGGACTGCGTCCCATCCAGATTTGGGTCCCGGATGTGCGTGCGCCGGCGTTCCGCTCGGAGGCGCGTCGCCAGTCGCTGGCGGTGGCCGCAAGCTCCCGCGCACACGAGGATCAGGCGTTCATCGACGCCGTATCGACATTCACTGACGAAGTGGATGGGCATGAATGAGACGCGGCGACGTCTGGACCGTTGCGGGCGGCAAGGGTTATGCGGGCAAGGCGCGGCCCGTCGTCATTCTTCAGGATGACAGTTTCGACGGAACTGAATCCATCACGATCTGCGCGTTCACGACCGACGACACGGACGCACCACTGTTCCGACTTCCTGTCGAACCGAACGAGCGCAATGGATTGCGCGCCCCATGCCGCCTGATGGTCGACAAGGTGACCACCGTCCCGAAATCCAAGGTCGGCGCTCATATCGGACGCCTCGATGACGAAGATGTCCTCCGCCTCAATCAGGCCGTGCTCGTATTCCTTGGACTGGCAACGTCTCAGAGAAACAAGAAGGCATGAGTTGTAGCGAGACGTGGACGCTGTTCAACTCGTGGCGATTGGCCACGAGTTATGGTCCAGTGTACTTAATCGGGCGAGAGTGTTTGGTGCACTGTCACCGTGACCTATTTGAAATAGCAAGTCAGCCAAGTTCGGAGGCGTATGGTGACAAATCAATCGGCTGCCGAAGCCAAACAGCGCAACGTCGAAAAGATGGGCGAGGCACTGGGGGCGCAGTACTCCCTGCTTTGGCAGGAAGTCGTACTGCTGCACAGGAATTGGGAACAGTACGTCGTGCTATTCGGCACTAAACCGTCGCGGATCGAACTACTCAATCAAAGCGCCCCGTATTTCTTTCGCATGTTGCAGGATGACTTATGGGACGTGACGCTGCTTCACATTGCCCGGCTGACTGACCCTCCAAAGACTGGCAACAAAGAGAACCTGACCATCCTGAGTTTTCAGACACTGATTGATGACGCAAAGACGAAAGAAAAGCTTGCTGCACTGCTAGCCATTGTGAAGGACAAAACGGAGTTCTGCCGCGACTGGCGCAACCGATATATCGCTCACAACGATCTCGACATAGCGCTCGAACGTTCAGCGAACCCGCTCGCCGACGCTAGCAGGCTGAAAGTAAAGGAAGCGCTGAAGGCAATCGCGGACGTGATGAACGCGGTCGATTTCCAATACTTCCACTCAGAAACGCGCTTTGACCTTGGCGGCGCGCTTGGCGGAGCCATGACGCTTCTTTACGCCCTTTATCGCGGCAAGAAATTGCAGGATGAGTGCGTGAGGCGACTAGAGGCGGGAGAATTCAACGAGGATGATTTAGACCCATCAGAGTTGTAAGTCGCGCACAATACATTGCGCGGCGGCCGCATAATTCTTATTCATTCCACTCCTCTTTCAAAGGGGCGGTGTAGTCCTCTGCGATAGATGCAAAGGTATTCTGCGCGGCGACGGTGAGGCGAGCTTGCCGAGTTTCCTTTGCTGGCCCGGATCGGTGCCATCGCGCAACTGCTTCAGACCTCATCCCGCTTCCACCGGGAGTACCCTCAACCCACGCCATCATGGGTAGCCGTGGGGAACAGCGCTGAACGATTTCTGCAAGCTATTGATCTTGCTTCAGTGTGCGCAACGAGGGGGAACAGCGAAATGGTGCCCAGGGGCGGGATCGAACCACCGACACTGCGATTTTCAGTCTCTGTCCCTTCACTTTCGTCACGTTGCTCAGCACTGCTGCCCTTGAAATTAAGGAATTCTTTGCCCAACTCGATTGCTAGAGTTTTCGTCGGTTTGCTTCCAAGGTTGCAATAGAGTTGCAAGGCGAGTTCATGTGATGAGTATCGAGTCGTCGTTAACCAAGTTGCCGCTGCGCCTCAAGCCCGTTCCGGCTACCCGCGTCAAGCTAACGGAGCTTCGCATCGCGAACCTCGCGATTCCACGGGCAGGCGTAGCATACATATACGACAGCGTTACGCCCACACTCGCTATACGGGTTACATCAGCGGGCACGCGGTCCTTTGTGGTCGTCAAGAAAATTAATGGTGCGGCTCAGCGAATCACACTTGGTCGTTTCCCGAGCCTCCGACTTGATGATGCCCGCCAGACTGCGCGGTCAATAGCTGGTGAAATAGCCAAGGGCCACGATCCCGTCGCGTTGCGGAGGGAGGCGAAGGCGCGAAAGACAAAGTTGGCCGATCTGTGGCCCTTCTATCTCTCCCATTTGAAGCAACGCAACAGGACGTGGCGGCGCGACGAGGCACGCTGGACGGCCGACATTGAGCCGGCAATCGGCAATAAGGCATTGGCGGAAATTACTCGCGGCGACTGCCAGACGCTGGTCGATCGAATTGGAACGCAGCACCCGATCGCCGCCAATCGAGTTGCCTCGCTAATGTCTGCCTTTTTTAATTTTGCGGTTCGCACTGATCGGCTCGCCGTCAATCCCGCAAAGGGATTAACCAAATTTCAAGAGACATCTCGATCCCGTGTACTAAATTCCAATGAGCTTGAGAAACTCCTCAGCGCAGTCGAGATAGAAGGGGCACCCTGGGCAAGCGTCTTCCACATGCTGTTCTTTACAGGAGCTCGCCGGGGCAGCGTCGTCGCCATGCGTTGGGAAGATATCGATCTCGGCACCGCAATCTGGACCATACCGGCGCAGGTGGCAAAAAACAAAACGGCGACTCCTCTGCCGCTTACCGAACCTGCTCTCAAACTCCTTCAGAAACAGCTGGAGCGCTCTGCTGGCGAGGAATGGGTTTTCCCTAGCCCGATTGGAAAAGGCCATCTGGTCGGCCTGCCCAAGGCGTGGGCGCGGATACTGCGCCGGGCGGGGATAAAGAACCTTCGTATTCATGACATTCGTCGATCAGTCGGCACTGCAATGGCCAGGACCGGAGCAAGCCCACACCTGATTGCAACCGGACTTGGACACCGGAGCATCGCCTCAGCAAAGGCCTATGTTCGTCTGGCAGGCGAGGACGCTAGGCAGGCTTTAACCGATGCCGTTGCGTCACTTACCCGGTCGCGGTCGCAAAATGTATAAATGGAGCGGAGCACCTGGCTGTGCATCACTTCCCCCAGAAGCTGAGAAGAAGGTGCGAGATCGAATCACGAACATCCTCGAACGCCATGGCATGCCAGAACGATTGGAATTGCTACAGGCCCTCGTCGATGAAATCTCCTGGGCCTTCGCGGGCGCCGCACATCAGCTAAGGCGTGAAGGCCGCGGTCGTCCAGTTGACGGTGCCGAAAAACTTTTGGCCGTGCGAATTCCCCAAGTTTTGAAGGATCGCGGAGTTCAAGGCAATTGGCTCCAAGGGGACAACGGCGAGATCGGGATAGTTTCCGAAATCGAAGCCGTCGCCCTAGGTGCCCTTCGGCAGTCGCGGGACCAAGAACGACAAACAATGTCCCGTCCTGCCCGCACAAGCGACGCACGGAAATTGTTAGGGAAAGTGTACCGCAACGATCCGCTGCCCAAATTCGACCAAAATAATTAACGTAACAACGCGGGTTTCTAGAGCGTGCTGTAAGCATCGTGGAGGTGATCCATGATGATCGGCACAAACTCTCATATGCATTGCAGAGGAGCACGGCCAAGGTTGGCCCCTCGCTCTCTTGAGGAAATCTATAGTCTTCCCGCAAATGCGCTGCTTACGCCGGCAGAGGCGGCGCTTGTCACCCGGCTGACCGAGTCAGCGCTTTCCGTGAGGCGCTCGAAAGGTCAATGGCCACCTTTTGTGAAGTTCGGACGTCTGGTTCGCTACGGCCTGGGAGACTTGCTGACGCCACCGAAAACAGGTGCGTAAGCGATGAGCGATCAGGTCGTACCCGCGAGCGCTACCGCGCAGCCCAGGGAATTTACCGCCACAGTAACTACTAACCCCGAAGCCGGCGCGAAGCCGACAGCTGCAGTAGAGACCATCGAGATGGCGGCGGATGGTGGCGCCGCAGGAACAATCGGCCCTGAGGCCAGCATGGTGCCCGCCACAGCAAGTGGCGGCGCCGGAATTACCGCCACGGTAACAAGCAGTTTTACCGAACCGGCTCAAGTTAGCCTCGCGACAGCCGCTGAAAAAAACCGAAAGTTTCTCGAACAAGTAGTTGTCTGGCCGGGGGCAAAGGATACTCCCGGCTGGATCAACCTGCATACGCATCTGAAGAATAACGACCCGGCCAAGAATGGTGGCAAGCCATTCGTTGTCGGTTGGCCGTTCAAGACGCCGCCGGATTTGATCGCTCGCGCGCAGTGGCTGCACCAGACCGACGCATTCTTCGACGCGTGGTACTGCACCTCGCAGCAGAGCGAATGCACCACCAACTCCAGCGGAAAGCCCAAGGCGATCCGCCTTCACAAGAACGCGACGTGGCTTAAGGCCATCTGGGTCGACGTCGATGTCGGCAACAAGATCGACCCCGCCACCGGGAAGCCCGAGACCAAGCACTACGACACCCCTGCCGAGGCTTGGGCGGCCGTCAGTGCGTTTCGGAAGAAGGTGGGCCTTCCAGCCCCAAGCGCCGTGGTGAACTCTGGAGGGGGCCTGCACGTCTACTGGATCGCGTCCCAGCCGCTCACGCCGGCCAAGTGGCGCCCCTATGCCGAGGGGCTGAAGGCGCTCCTGCTTCAAGAGGGTGTGAAGTGTGACGCCGGCCTGACGACGGACGACGTGCGCATTCTTCGAGTGCCGGGCACGATGAACCACAAGTATGATCCGCCTCGTCCTGTTGTCCTGCTGCATCTCGGTAAGATGTATGACTTCGGGACCCACTTGCTGTTCCTGACGGGCCATAGAATGACGTTGGCGGCGGCTGCGCAGCCCGCCCAACGAGACGTAATGGAGCCCGCCGACTGGAGCGCACCAGACCCAGCCTTCGCAGAGCTAAACCCATCCGACGCGTTGGCGGCCGGCATGACGCCGGCCGGCGCGTTCCTGATCGACCCAACTCCAGTGTTCGAGCAATGCGGCTTCCTGCGAGACGCGCGCGACACAGGCGGCAAGGACTTTGATAATCCCCTGTGGAATATCTCCGTGCTCTGCACGGCTTTCATGGAGGACGGCAACGCGCTCGCTCACGAAATATCTCGACATCATCCGACCTATGTCGCTACCGACACACAAGCGCTCTTCGATCGGAAAATGGCTGACCGTGCTGACCGAGGAGTTGGATATCCAAGCTGCGCAACCATTGCCGGCCTAGGCAGCAAATCATGCGCGTTATGCCCGCTCTTCTCTAAAGGGAAGTCACCGCTCAATATCAGGCGAGTTTTTACCGCCACGGTAACCGCGGACGTTCTTCACCCAAACGCCGAGTTGAAGAGAATGTTTCATGATGAGCCCCTTAGCGATGTTTTAGTTGCCATGAATAAAATCTTCGCAGTGGTCAAATACGGGGATCAGATCCTCATCGCCAACATTATCGCAAAGCACGTCGAATTCTTCGGTGAACCTGAATTTCACAAGATGATGGCAAATCTGACGATCCCCACAACGAACGGGGGAACAACGACGCTTAGCCGCGTTTGGTTCAGGTGGCCCGATCGTCGACAATATATAGGAAAGGGTGTCGTGTTTGAGCCCGGCGGCCCTCTGGATGTCAGAGACGACATGCTCAACATATTTCGCGGGCTGGCAATCGATCCCACGCCAGGAGACTGGTCGTTAATGAAGGCTCACATTCTTAATGTCCTTTGCTCCGGCCAAGAGAATCTGTTCGAATACTTGCTTAAATGGATGGCCTGGGGCGTGCAGAGACTGGATGAACAAATCGGAGTGGCGGTCGCGCTCCTTGGAGATCAGGGCGCCGGCAAGGGCATCTTCGTGCGCACTTACGGAAGCTTCTTTGGCGATCATTTTGCGCACGTCGCCAATGGCGACCAACTAATCGGCCGCTTCAACGCAACGATAGGAAAGTCTTGCCTTGTCTTCCTGGATGAGGCGGTCTGGGCCGGCGACAAAAAAGGTGAAGCAGTATTGAAGGCCCTCATTACGGAGCCCAGTCTTCAGCTTGAAGCGAAATTTCGGGATCCTATCAAGGTCATCAACAGGCTTCGTATCATAATAGCGTCAAACAACGAATGGGCTGTCCCCACGGGTATCGGCGACCGGCGTTGGGTTATCCTCAATGTCGCTAATGACTACGCTGGAACATCGCACGCAGCATACTTCGATGCGCTAGGCTCTGAGATCGCCAACGGCGGCGCGGCCGCGATGCTTCACGATTTGCTCAACACGGACCTGAGCACCTTCAACGTCCGAGCAATACCACGCACTGCGGCAAAAGCTCAGCAGCAAGCCTTGTCATTGCCCTCGATTGAATCTTGGCTGTTTCAGGTTCTCCAGGAAGGTGCCATGGAACAACGCAACCCACTGGTCAGGGAAGAGTGGCAGAGGGATGGGTTCATCGTGAGCAAAGACCTTGCCTATTCTGCCTACGAAGAATTTAGCAACAGGCGGCGCGAGTTTCGCCCAGCTACAAAATCTATGTGGGCGAAGCGGCTCTTCACTCTCTTGGGAAGCTGCATGAGTCAGGCTCGACCAGGCGGCGAAGGTACCAGAAGGCGGTCCTTCCAATTTAATTCGCTCGACGATTGTCGGCGGGAATTTGCCGCGAAGATCGGTGCTGATTTCGAGTGGGATCCTGAGGAGGTTGTCCAAGGTGTTGAGCAGGAGCCTGCTCCGCCTCAGACAATTTCATCAAAACCCAAAGCAGCACAATGCTCCGAGCCGGTAATACAATCGCTCTTTACTCACCCTTCAAACGTCGCAGCGATAGCCAAGGACGTCAGTTTGGCTGAGCGCTTCGTTGTAAAGGGTAACCTCTGAACCCCGTGGCCGTCACGCGGTGCGTCCAGGGCTCTCTTGCCGGTCCGGTGGCGTTTCCAATGCCCGGGCCAGCTCAACGACTGCGATTGTTGCTTCGGTCCATCATGTCCAGCGTGGCCGCCGCTTTTCTTGCAAGCCTCCTGCGTTTGAGCAGGCTGCGGCATTTTTAAGGGAAAGAGACCCATTTTTGGCAATGCTGACTGGTTGGACAACTTGGACAGGATGGACCGGCATCGGATTTGTCGACATCTTCTTGCGTCCAACCGAGAGCGGTAGGATGGCCAAGCCGGCCTTGATGCCTCGCCGGTTGCAGCAACGCGCGTCAGCGCGACGATGTCACGTCCCCAGTCGCCGCCTAATCAGACGCCCTCTCCAGGCGCTCAGGGACGAATCGTATTGAGGCAGATGAACGGAGCGGCGGCTGCGTTTCGTCAATCACAATCGAGTGAATATTTGCCACTCCATTACGAAATCGCATCAAGGTCGAGCGTACAAGTACATGTGGCGGATGTTGTAGGCCGTCGGCTACCGGAATTAGAGATGATCATGTCGTTTTTAGAAAAATTGGCTCAAGCCCGCGCCGAATTGGAAGCGCGTCAAAAAGACCCTTGGCACACGAAGGTCGAAGCCGCCGTGTGCGGCAAGGACGCGATCAGCACTGCCGCCTTGCTCGATCTCCTGCGGCAGCCCGCGACTACAGGTACCGCGCGGCGTCTGGCCACGATCATGCGAAGTCTCAATTTCGTTCCAATCAAATCGCGGCGTCTCATGCCGGGAGGCCGTTGCGGCAACACGGTCACGCGCGGCTGGGCACGCCCTGTCCGGCAGACCAAAGGTCTCGGCCTCAGGGCGAGCTGATACGGCGCGAACGGAGCACACAATGTCGAAGCCACATCCAGATGTAACCCCAAAGCTAATTGAACGCTTCTTGGCTCGCGAAGAGACAGCCCTCCCGGATATCTATCTTCCGATGGCGGATGGAGCTGTCCTAGCAGGTGAGGATCTCCCCGGGGCGGATAGTTGCAGCCTCGCATCTGACGATAAATATGCGTGGGCCCGTACATGTGACGACAACGCATTTCAGCGCTGGACGCAAAGGGGAGAGCTGATTGAAGTCGTCAAGTTCGGAGAATACTGGTTCATCAATCTTAGCGACGGCCCTTTTCCTGAAGAAAAATATCAAGCTTTGGTCTTTGCCTTTGATCGACTTCCTATCTGCACCGGCTCCGCGGCACAGGCGATGCAACTAGCCGAACATTGCTATCCCGATCCCCGCCCGCCGGTGGCGGGTTGTTGGGCGGACATACGGGTGCTCCTGCGATCTGGCAATCAGATGGTATATCGCAAGGTGCAAAGGTAGAACGGCTTCCTCGCGTCAAGCTTTGAATCAGACTGTCCGCCCTCCGCCAGCAGCAGCCGCTAGCGGGGCCGACGATCGAACCGTGAAGCGGACCCCGGACGGCGAATTTTGGATTCGCATTGAGCCCGTGACTTTTAATCATGGGGTCGTGGGTTCGAGTCCCACCGCGCTCACCAAGAAAACCCACTGCCGCAGGGTTTTTTTGAATCCCACTACCCAAGGCACTACCCGGAAAACTCATTTGGGTAGTGTATGGGTAGTTGGTTGCGGGAGACCCGGCCGGAAAATAATGAGAAAGGCCAGCTTGGGCGCCTCGGTCGCTGTCGGCCCGATTCCGCGACCGCCCTGCCCTCACTACCCAACACCGTTTGGGTAGTTGCGGCACCACTCCCAGCGCGCCCCGCTGGTGCCCGCAATTCTCCGACCACCATGGCACCACCGGTCGCCGCGCCAGCTCGCGGGCGGCGCCGGGATGTCCCGGTGATGCCCCTTGACGGCCAGCCCACATCGGCCCAACCCGGCGCCCATGACCATCCTAGAAACCGTCACCGAGCACCGTTGCGAGGCGCTGACGATCAGCGACATCCCGCCGTATCGCTGCACCACCAGCGCCACCGCCGACCGGCGTGGCCGGGCAGTCTGTGCCAGCCATGCCCGTGCCCTGCGCATCCGCTGGTTTGATGATGGCGCTGATGAGTGAATCCGGCGCCGAATACATCTTGGCCCACGCCCACCGGCTGGTCACGGTGGCGACCCGATGCGCGTTCTCATTCGGATCGGCAGATGGATTGAACGACCTGTTGTTGATGCAGGATGACCCGCAAGGCGAATGGCGGCAACCTGTCGCGGTCCTGCATCGCGACGCGGTTATGATGGCGGTATTGCAGGTGTCGAGTTTGCTCGACCGCAATGATCGGATGCTGAGCCTTCAGGCGGTTCATCGATTCTTGAAGGACGCCAGCGTGGTAGCGGCACTTTTGCAGACGCTGGAAGATCGACGCGGACCAGATATTTTCGAACCGTCGCGAACCGAGCTGATCGAAGAGTTCCGGAAAATCTACGGCAAGATTGACTGGAAGATTCACGGTCGACTTAAACATCTGCGTAACCGAGGAATTGCGCACCTCACGGTCGAAGAGATGATGAAGTCGGTCACTTTTGCTGAACTTCGGACCTTTGTTGGGATCGTGTCCGGACTGACGGCTACCCTGCAACATCTCTGCCAGACCGATACGGCATTTAGGATCGACATTTCGGATGAATACCGACGGATGGCGCGCGAGACAATGAGGCGGGCCAACCCATGACGACGGATTTCCTGATCGGTCTGGCAAAAGCCGTCGCCTATCTCCCCGGTGTATTCGCGGCGACGTTCTTGATCTGGGATCGGTACGTCAAACATAGGCCGATGGCGATCATTGTGGCACGGCCGTTGATGGACGGGAGTGTGCAGATCGTGCCGTTCTTGTTCTTCAAAAATGCAAGCGATCGGCCTATTCTGGTTTCATGGGACAATGACCGGACAAAGTTGCGCGTCGGGAAGGACCAGTCGGCTCACGCCATCCTGCGCAGTTTGGGGGATGAGCAGACCGTGGTTTCGCTGGGACCAGAAGCTGAGGCTTATTTGCCGGTATTTAAGCCCAACACCTATGACTTGATTGACCCCCACAACAGAATGGAGCTTGAGCTTAAATGGCGATTTGCTCAGCCCCGTTTTTGGATTGCTGAAAGACGTCTCAGAATCTCGCTTCGCAAACGCGATTTAGAGGAAATGATCGACGGATTTATGGACGGCTCGCAGAGGTGATCGCGGTCACTGCGTCGCACGACTGGCCGTTTTACCACTCCAACTGTTCCCAGCGGGCCTTATCAAGCGTCCCGTCCGCTAAGATGAAATGTGCGGGGCGCGCGCGAATTATTTCGAGGCCAGCGATAGCCTCGTTTGGATCGTCGCTTGTGCTTGGCCCCTGAAAGATCACACCGCCCAACATCCATGAGCGTAACCCGCGATGCTGTACCACGGTGATCATCGGCGCACCGCTTATTCCGCGAAAGTCAAAATTTTCTGGCATAATTCCGTCGCCGAAAACCGGCACGAGACCTTGTCGCTCGATCTGCGATGAAATTACTTTTTCATTCACCTGCGTGGCGATACCAGAACCGCATACAGCACCGAACGTGATAAACTCCGGAGTTTGGCGTGTCCCGACTCCCGGATATCCGCTATAGTAAATGCCGCCGTTCTGCATCGGTAGGCTTGGCGGCCACGTTCTCTGGTAGCCTCCGCACACTTCTTTTCCGATACCTCTCACCTCTTGTTCAGTCACCGAAAAGGTTGCGATATCGATACCCGGATGAGAGTCGATCATGCGCGCATCCAAATCGAGCTGGATGCCCATACCGTTTGTCGTAAGTGTGAGCGGTCCCTTGCGAGCATCCGACGCCCGATAGCCGTCAACGACATGGTACGCGGTTACACCGATGACCCGCTCGCCGGTATTTAAGAAGAACGCGGTGCCGTTGCGCGGGACTATTGTGCCGTAGCCATCATATTCGCGCCATGCCAGCGGCACACAGAATGAGGTGACCAAGCGCAGCTCATATTCTCCCAAGCCGCCCGCCATGATGGCTTTGGCTTCCTCAATGGAAAGCTGCTCATCGATCGGAATTTGCGTCTGTGTCTGGTCACTCATGATCCTGTTATAGCGCCAAAACAAGCGAGAAGGGAGCCGCCCGCTTGTCCAAATCGCACTGAGCTGGCGCGCGGCGGCGATGATGATGACACATGATACCCAAGGGCCGGTCCGTGGTATGCTCGGCGGAACGCAGGAGCGAGTAACGAATCGATGACCGAGAACCTTTTCACTCGCTTTAGCGACAGGTCGGTTCGCGTTGGGCAGGTATGGATACCGGGCAAACAGGTCGAGCAGACCCTCGCGCGCTACGCAAAATTGTTGTTCTGCTTGAATCATTCTGTTGATCATCCTTATTCCCTCATGGGCAGCGCGACTGCGATCCGTTGGAAAGATCGGTGCCTACTATTTTGCTGCCAGCATCAGATTTTGCAGTACGCCCCGGACGATGTCGTCATACCGACAGACAAATCAGGTGAGATTTTAATTTCGGGATCGGCGCTGATTTGGAGAGAGCCTGACAGTACCAGCCTTGGCGAGGAATTTCTCGACATCCGAGCGATGAGGTTCATTCCTACTAATTATGGCGTGGCAAATCTGGAGGCCGGCTTTTTCGATCTGTCCGCCTCAGATTGCTGGAAGCGCGAAACCGATGCCACGTTTTTTCTTTTTGGCTACCCGACCAGCCTCCGCAGGGTCGATTACGACAAGCCCAGCATTGATGTGCAACAGGTCGTGACAAGCGCGAAATATGTTGGACCAAGCAACGCTGAGGGAGTTCATCGAATAGAGATGCACCGCACGAAAGGCTTTTCATCAGACGGACTGAGCGGTGGTCCAGTGTTTCATCTTGCAGAGGATGCCAATGGGTTTTTCGTCGGGTTTTCAGGCGTAATGCTACGAGGCAGCGACACCTCTGATATCATTCACTTGATCGAGGCTGGCCAGATTTTAAAATTCTTCAATGGATGACAATTCTTGCTCACCGCCGCTCATCATCATCCGGATGTACCCATTTATAGGGCGCGATCTCGCGCTGTTGCGTGAGCTTGACCATATGCACGCGTGGCGAATAGCGTGGCGTCCGGCACGACCGGCATTTCAGCGCCGCCTCTAGTTTCCAGATCGGCGTATCGCGTGGTCGCCGGACATGTTCAAGCGGAATGCTGGCCTCGGTTTCGCAGCGATGGCATTTGACTTGTAGCCAGCTATAGCCGCCGTTGAGACATTGCGCGATCGTTGGCGACGGCTGCGCCGGTCCCCCATGGGCTTCCATCTGGATCGACCATAGCTCGGCCGCTGCCCGGTCGGCTTCACTGACGGCCTTCCGCGCGGCTTCCTGCGCTCCCTCGGCGCGAATCCTGGCCCCTATGATCCGGCCGCCGTAGATGACTTCTCGCGATTTCGTGCTCATGGCGGCCATTACAGCGACCTTGGCGCGGCTGTGCAATGGCACTAGGGTTTGCGGTACGGTAGCGCTTGGCGACCCCACAGGTACGGGCTGTGTGCTTGGCGAGACGGCTGCTTGGGTCTTGGTGTTCGCGGGGGAACCTTATGAGATCGGGACTTGGCAGCGTTGGTGCGTTTCTCTTGATGGGACTGGCAACGATAAACGGGAGTGCTGCTCAGAGTGCCAAAGTCCCAGCAAGGGACGACGTGTTCAATTTTGCAGGCACACAACAGTCTGAATACACGGCGGACCTTCGAGAAAAATTTATCGGGTCACTCGTGACTTATTGTCAGGCAGTTTTCGAGTCACTTCCAACGAACACGCCCGCAGAAGACGCTTGGGTCGTTTCCGAGGAAAACACCAGAGACGCGGCAAAAATACAACGCCTCTGGAAATCCAAGGAGTATAGCCGGAGCTACTTGAAAGCGATTTTTTCACAATGCAAAGATACGACGGCTATGCTGATTGAGCTGATCCAGTATTTTTCGAAAAAGCCAAATTCATCCGAGCAGCTTTCGCGTCTTGAGGCAAATGGGCTCATCAAACTCGCTCTCAATTTCGATGTCTTTCTTGACGACTATTCGTCCAACATCGAAATAACTAAAGACGTGCGATCATCATTCGATGAATTCCGTCTTCACGTCATTCGCATTTGCCTGTTACGAGCGGCACGGAGCTCACTTGACGATGTTCATTAATCGAATATGCGCGACAGCGGCGGCGGCGATCATTGTCCTCTTGTTCTGCGCCAACGCCCGCGCCGAATCAGTTGATGTAAAATATCGCGGCCCTGTCGATCTCAAAACATTTGAGTGTCGTGACATCAACCGAAGTAGCTTCATCCAGCGCGTTTGTTACGACAAAGCGCAGAGCTATATGATTATAAACTTGAAGGGCACTTATTATCACTATTGCGAATTGTCGCCCACGACGTTTGACTCCTTAATGGACGCGCCATCTATGGGCCAGTTCTATAATCAAAACATCAAAGGGTCTGGCTCGGATGGTCCGTATGATTGTCGAACGCATCGTGTGCCGCCCTATTAGGAAATTTTCGCCGCCACCGCGAAGGCCCTGAACATTGGGACATAGACCTGAATGCAATTCGCCACTATCCGACCCTATGCCGACCCGGAAGCCGCCGCGCGCAAGCTGATCGAGATCGCCAATTCGGTCGAGGCCGTGCAGGATGGCCGAATCTTTATTGAGCTGATCAACGGGCCGCTGTTATTCGAGCATAAGGCTACGCCAGCGGAGTATAGCGCCGGGCTAAAGCTTGCGATCGAACGCGGCTGGCTGGTCATGCACGAGAGCGGGACTTTCGTGAAGTTCACGCAGGCGGGCGCCGAGCTGTTCGCGTGAACTACGTCACACCTTACGAAGGCCACCCCGGCCTATCATAGAGCACCAGACAGAAATTTGCAAAAAGTAGACTGAGCGCAAAAAGTGAAGTCAGTAAGCAGTACGCGATAACAAACAAAGCAACATTGCTGCTCCGCAGTGCTTCTTCGGCTTCAACTTTGTCGAGTCGGTTATATTCGATGAAAAATTCGGTAAGAGTCCGATTTGGAGAAAGCAAATATCTAACGAATGTGAAGTGCTTTATCTGCATCGCAATTTTGTAAACCTGATACAGCACGAAGCCGACGAGAGACATTCCAAGGCAAAATGCTACCATAATATTGGCACGAGGTGGCAATTGTGACTTCGTATAACTCCAAAGCGTGAACGCGCCAGCGTACCCGCCTAACATTACCAGATTGGTGTAGGCTGTTGCCTTGTCATACAACTTCGACTGAATATCGACTATGGTCCGACGATATTCATCTGCTAATTTTCTTTGTTCCTCGTTTTGTTGATCTGGCGCTACGCCGCCCTTATCCAAATCACTCATTATCAGTCAGCGATGCGGGAAAGTTTGGCGGTGAATTTCAAGCCCGGTGCTTCAACTGCCGTTCCTTGCATCAATCCGCTGTTGCCATTCGACTGCCCTTTGAGAGCGATGTGAACTCGATCCTTGCCGAAGACAGAAACAATGCCGGGATATTGCGTGTGTCGATCTGTAACTACCTCAGCGATAAATTCGTTTCCATGTTGTGCGAAAGTGCCAACATAGAATAGGCCAGCGTCCCCGCCGTGCAGTCTTCCGCCCTGCAAAAAGACTACGCCAGCCCCAAAACCCATCGGAGTGTGAAATTCTACCTTGTACAGGCCGTCATCCATTTTGCGCTCCTCTCGTTAACGTCGAACGCTTTTACGCCAGTGCGCTATAAATATCCACGGCGCCAAACCGCCGTCACGTGACGGCGGCGGCAGCGATTGGCCCCGCATGGGGTTAGCCTGAGTGCCAAAGCGCTCATGTCCCGCGCGCGGGAAACGTGCCAAGGTTTACAAGATTGTGCCGTTAGCTGCGGATCGGAATAAGTGATGCGAATATTTTGTTTCCAGCATCGGTTACGCCGGACGCGGTGAGTGTTTCTTTGAATGCCTCGTACATCGCTAGCGGATACGGCGAAGGGCCGATAATCAAGCGATCAAACATCGCGGCTAAATCCAGCTCGGCGAGCACTGGCGATACGGCGCCATCAAGCGGAATTTTGTAGACAATTTGCGGGACGCCACCGACGACTTCCGTCGAATGATCAACGAATTGGGAAGGCAATCGCTGAGGTGAATAGATAGCTCTCCACTCCCGCTCTTCGTGGAAACCCTCATGTTTCAGGCAGGTGACACCCGCGACAAGCATCGTAAAAACATAATTGACAATCATCTGTCGATCAATTCCACGTAAAAATTCGGCGGACGTTTGAAAGTTCTTGATGCTTTCGTCGATAACGCCGTGAGTTTCCGCTTCGGTGAGATAGGCGACGGGACTGAACATCAAACCTAGAGCGATTGCGGCACTCGAAAAATTCGGAACACGGAAAACTAGTCCGACCCGAGCTGATGAGGCGTTACCGAAGGCACGCCACATCGATAAGCGTCCGTGGAAATCTTCCGACGTTCTGTGCTCAGAGATCGATGCGATATAGGTGTTGTCACGGATGTTGTTCCACCAGCCATTAAATAGGTTGATAGCTTCCATGGCTGCACCGGGAGCAGACTGATCCAGCGCTGTTGTAAAGGCGTCCAGACGCGGCTTGTCGGAAAAGAATTTTGTCAGAATGGCGAAACCATGTTGGACCTCAAGGTAATCCGCCATGCACGTCGCGTTGCGCATCCACAGCCGCTTCGTCTTGATAATATTGAGTGCATTTTCGGCCGATGTGTAATGGACAAATCGCGGGTCAGAACCGTCAGCTTCATTTGCAAAAATGGCGTCCCGCTGCCTCCGCGCGTGGGGCATGAAGATACCCTCTAGACGCTTCAAGAGTTCGATTTGTTCTGGGGGCAAACCGGGAATTGGTGGCGTATTCATGAAATGGCTTTCAAAACTCTAGGACGAGCGAACGCAACCATGCACCATGTTAGGTAGTATTGTCGAGACCGAGCGCTGTCGTTCACTGCGCCCGATCGCATGCCGGGTGCGGCAACGGTCCCTCATGATCCTCAAGCCATGCCCGATCGCGCATGTCGACATAGCCGCCGCAGAGCGGGCATTTCCGGAAGTGCTCGGCTTCGCTTAAAGGGCGTCCGGTGACTTGCCTACCGATGACGGTGCCGCGCGGAAATTGATCTTCGATGCTCGCGATTTTCATATGGTCACCTCAAAAAAATCAGGCCCCGGAATTACTTCCGCGGCCACCTATACGGCGCGCGGTTTACATCCGACCGTGCTGCCATCTCGATTTATATGGTGACTGCCGTTGTTGCTGCCATCGTTAGCGACCTTACTCTGCGGCTTCGTCGACAGACCCAGCCCCTGCCGGGCCGGTATAGCCGCATCGGAAACACTCAAATATCTTTCCGCCGGGCTCTGCTGCCATCATCCGCATCTGGCAACTCGGACAGTGCGGGCGACGATCGTCGAACGTCTCTTGCTTCGATAACTTGGCCAAGGTTTTGACTCCATGGATCAAGGCGGGAGCAGAACACTCTCAGTCACCGATAACGGCCGGGACGCGCGGTGATGATACAACCTATAGTACGCCCAGCTAAAATCGCTGTTCAATATTGCTCACTTTCCAGATTCAGCCGCGCGGCCAGCGCCATGCCTCAAAGCCAAACCCTCGCGCCGCTCATCCTGCGGTGCAGCGCCGGCCGTCAGCGCGTTGGCGCGCTGGACGTGAGACATTGGGCCTGTCAGATTAGAGGGCCGTTAGCGGGGCATCGCTGGTGACGACATGAAGGGGTTTGGATGAAAACACGGGTCTCAAATCCGAATGAGCAGAGATGTCCAGCTTGCGACGGCACGGGCGTCCTAGCGGCCGTTCAACCCGTGCAGCCCGATCGCAGAGTCTATCCGCCGCCGTGCAGGGAATGCGATGGCAAGGGACGGATACCGAAAGCGGATTAGTGAGGCGGTCTGAAACGCACAACGCCACCGAGCGGAATATGATCGATCGGTGGCGTTGGTTTAGGTGCCGAGCCCTCAAAATCTCCCGGCAGATCATGCCAAGCCGCCGGATGTTCGGGACCAAGTCTCCAAAAAAGCCAAGGCACTTTGCTGTCGGGCTCTCCTCACCGCCGATTGCGTTCATCAGGTTACCGGGGGCAGTCCCGCCGGCATGAGCCTGCAACTTGGGGTAGACAATCTAGGAGAATTCGTGGTTAACTTTCGCTCGGGCGCAAGGTTGGGGGTGACGGGATGCGGATTTCGTTTCATCGAACGTCGCTGATATCGATAGCTTCGACTGCTCTAGTGGGCTGCGCCAGCACCCAGATAAATTACAACACGCTGGACATTGCGAGTACTTATGACCAATTGATTACCAAGCAGGTTACGTACAACATACGAAAATCTATCGAAAGCAGGTACGGCCTCCCCGCCTTTGTCAAGGTAACTGCGGCCACCGCGACCACGCAAGCTTCCGTTACGCCGACAGCCAGCATTCCGCTTTCGACCGGCATAACGAACACAATTCAAACGGGGGCGACGGGACTCCTTAGTGGAGGTTCTCGTGCGACGGCTCGAGCGGCGCCGGGATTAGGCGTCTCAGCAACTGACCAGTGGGTCCAAACATATACACTCACGCCTGTCGTTGATACTGACCAGCTTCGACGCCTGCGTGCTCTATACCAGTATGTTACGCGACAGCTCACGAGCGATGCCGAATTCGAAAGTGACTACCCCCTTATCGAGACCGGCTCATCATCGGCAGGCGGCGGAGCCGGAGGAACGAAGACCACAGTTAGCGCGAGCGTCGATGGCAAACCTGTCACGGTAACAGTGGATACCACCCCGCAAAAGTCCAATGAGAGCAAGACTATCTACGTTCGCCGACAGTTTATTACTGACCTCAATGGCAATTTTAAAGGATATGGCTGGAAAGAAGCAACTCCGGACCTAACTTTTGTCAAGCCACCAGGCTGTATTTTGTGTGATTACGGTAATGGGTTGTCTCAGGATGACTATGACTCCATCGATTATACGAATGAGAAGCTGTACAAAAAATTATTCGATGAAAAGAAAAAACGGCTGACGGTACATAAGCTCGAAAAGAACGTTGCACTGAGAAACGATTGGCTCTGCCTCTCAGGAGATGACGTTCCAGCGGACGCGATAGCGCTGCCATCGAACGGAGATGGTACCATCTACGTTAAAGGAAGGGTTGGAGACGACCCACAATTCGGCCTGAAATATTTCTACGAATTCGCGCTGTTTACGGAAGACGCGTCATCTCAGGGAACGGGATCACCGACAAGCGGTGGTCAAAGTGACGGCCGGAAAACTTCAAACGTCGAGCGTATAAGCGTTCCGGTTGCCGCAGGAACACTTCCGGCGCCTTGATCAGCGCGGCGAGATAACACCGCCTACCGTGTTGGGGATAGAAGTGGGTGGAGTTGGAGCTATTGATACGGATGAACCTTCGTTCAGCCGTTTTGAAGATGATCCGATCTTGCTACCCGGCGCCTCCTTGTGGGCAAGGCACTTTACCAGAAAGCTACTTTCGCTCTCTCCGGAAGACTCGATCTGTGCCTCATTATTGTGAAAAGCTCCCACGCAATCCTCCATGGTTCGGGCCGACGTCGGAAAAGAGTACCCGCCGACGAGCACAACAACAATCACTGTGGAGAGAGCGACTGATGACCTCTGCATAGTATGACTCCCGCGACTTCAGGTAGAGCAATTTAGCACAAAAAACTGCTCAGCCAAGCTTTAAACCGTTGGTCAGCCGGACACTCCGCGAGGCAGTCAGCATAGTCGCGGCCACGTTAGTTCGAGTGGCATGTTAACTTTGCACTTGGTTGCCACGGCGCGTGTACCGGCGATCATAGCTAAGTTGGGTAATCAAAGTGATGACATCGACCGCATCGACGAATTAAAGATCGAGCAGCGCGAGTATCGTGATCAGCGACGCTTTGAAGCTCCATAGAACTGAAGCTCAGGCACGACGAATTGAATCATCAATACGCCGCCCGCGCCATAACCGACCACGTTACTGTCGCGCCTCCAATAAGCGTAATGAACTCGCGTCGCTTCTACGACACCCAGTCTGGGGGTCTAAATTAGCATCGAGACACACTCGGCAGGTACGCAGCCGCGGTTCGGTTAGCCAAACCTGATCAGTTCGCAGCCCACCCTCGTCCTCACCCCTAAGCGCAGACCTACTTCGGTCTCTTCTACCAGCACGGCTTCTTGAACGTCGACGTCATCAAGCTGGATGCTCCTAATTTCGGCAATCATCGTAAGCCCCTTTCCGAACACATAGATCAACTCTCCGATCTTCAGTGTACTGTTGGTGACTTTT
Source organism: Bradyrhizobium sp. S69 (assembly GCF_009766005.1). Taxonomy (GTDB): domain Bacteria; phylum Pseudomonadota; class Alphaproteobacteria; order Rhizobiales; family Xanthobacteraceae; genus Bradyrhizobium. The sequence continues at coordinate 193,060 of NZ_LMUK01000051.1, forward strand.
GCCACTACGATGTCGTCGTGAAAGCGCTCTGAGATTATGCCTACCACTGTGGCTTTACCGACCTCTTTAGCCCTTCGAAGCGTGTCATATTGAATGAAATCAGTGACGCTCTTACAAAGAGCTTCGAAAAAGTGTGTGAACTCGATCAGAACATCTGGGCCAAGAACTTGATCCACGTCACCATGCGCTGCCTCGTTACGATATTCCACGATTTGACGAAGTTCGCTCTCCGCGGTCTCTGACAATCGCGACTGAGCCGCGAAGAATTCCTCGACGGCACTGTGCTTCGTAACCCAGACGTCCAAACCGGCCAGACCGCACTGCGAAAACAACCGCTGCAACTCAGTCATTCGGAGATTCTGCTCCGCACGCAGCAGCGCTTCGGGTTGGATTTGATACCCAGCTTCATCCGCCATGGCTTGGTTGACGCCCGCGATGAGTTTGGAGATATCGACACCACGGTAACGCTGCTTGTCTTGTTCAACAAGAATCTGTCCAATTCCACGAGTGTATTTCGAACGGAAATCTGGGCCAAGGGCCGTTAGCGTGTACGATCCTGATAGGAATGCGAGATACTCGCGTAGCAGCTGCCAGATGAAGGACTCAAAAAGGGCATACGTCCGCGTAATAGCCGCACAGTGATCGATCACTCGCCAGTTTGTAGTATCTGCGGCATCGCCCAGAATCGCGGCAATGTCGAAGCATTTCTCGTCGCGAGCCTTACAAATGAAAGACGTTTGACCAACCTGGTTTCGAAGGTTTGCTGAGAAAGACACATGCCTGCGCACCGCGCCCAGCGCTTCAAGGTTTCGATCGAGGAGAGCGGTGTGCATCAGCCGATCGCCTTCTCGACCATCTCCGCAAATAAGCGGATTCGAGTTTCAATATCATCCTTGGTATTGCCGCGACCTGTGAAGGTACCGTTTTCATGTTCCTTGAACATCTGGATCGTGGCCGACTTTATCTCCTCGGACTTATCGCGGACTTGTTGCTCGCGATCAAGGAACGAAGACAAGCCAACCATGACGGCGTCGTAATAGGCTCTCTGGGCGCGAGATTCCCATTCGTTCTTCTCGATATTGAAGGGCCGGAAAAGCGCATCGCCATAGATATCTGCAGCTAACTTCAGTGTATCGATAAACAGCTGCTCTAGCACTGCGATGTCCGCTTCCGTGAAGGCTAGGGATTTTCGCATATATATGTCGAGGAAACCCTGCATTCCGTTCCGGTAATTGGCCACGTGCCTAAGCGCAAAAAACCGAAGAACCATCTCAGAGTCAGCCATCTGGGCAAATATTGAAATCTCTAGCAGGCCGGGAGTGTCGGTGATCTCGTTCTCTACGTAGAGCGGAATCCCCCAAGCTTTTCTGAAGGCGGGGATGCGAGACAGCCGATCAAGCATATTATTCACACGGCCGCGGTATAGTGCGTTCCTTATCTCCTGCCTTCCCAGTTCAACGCCACCTGTATTCAAGCGCTCGAATACAGTCTCCCTAAGACTTGATGCCTCCTCTTCACCGCTCGTCGACTCTTTAAGGAGCACGATGGATGTGATCGAGCGCCTATCGAGACCGGCCTTAATCTTTTCGGGCAAAGTCGAGTAAGTGCGACCGTTGATTTCAGGCCATTGCTTTAGGTCGGCAAGCTCAAACTTTCCTTCGTAAAAGTACTGCAGCGCGGTGATTCGCTGCTGACCGTCCATTACTTCGTAAGAATTGTATTCCTTTTCATACAGGAACACCGGCGGGACCGGGATGTTCATGATGAAGGATTCAATCAAAAGACTCTGTTTAGCTGCCGACCATCTCGGACGGCGTTGATAGAAGGGGCGCAAGTCCATGTAGTTGGGTTGCTTCAGTGAGGCGACGAAACCCGGAAGCTTCTCACGATTGGTCTCTATAACGATACGGCCTTCGCCGCGTGAATATCGCTCGTTGATCTCGTTGTCAGTTACGGGCGTGGCCTTTTCTTTGGGCCGCGTGGCCCATAGGTTTAGTTCAGACGGTGCGAGCACCATGATTTTCCCCCGCGGATGATTAAGGCGCGATAGCAGGTAGGGATGTCCTACCAGATCACCTTCGTGAAGCCTGTGAGCAATATTGCCTTAAAAAAATGGGATTGGTTGTATTATTGTCGCACGTCAATCTTGTTCTTGAAACCTAGACTTCCCTAGGAGGTCAGCAATGCAAAACGGAATGGCCGGGAATTCCGAAACGGAGCTTGTATATAACCTATATGGACGGAAAGGACTTTTATGCGGTTCGCCCGCAGCGCCACGGTACAGTTGGGTGGGTACCGCCAACGACCAGTTTCAGCATTGAAAAACCTAGGAAATTTGACCGCTAGGGATGTGCTTTTGTTATCAGAGTTTTGTATTTGGACAAGCCTGCAATATGCCCCCGTAGTTGCTACCGGCGACCGTTACTCAAACGGCGGCAGGTCGATAATGTCGATTGCCCGCGTCTTCTCCCGCAGTACCAAGCATCCATCGTCACGCAGTCTGATACCAAGCCGCATGGGTAAAGGTGCCATGGCTATGACCGGTGCCGGGAGAGTTGGAAGCGGATAACGAAGACCATTTCGCATCACATCGCGAATGGCTTTGTTGAGCTGATTGAAATGCCTCACCACAATCCTAGTCGCGTGCCCGGAGGTGCTTTGGCCTAGCCCTGGTGGAGAAAATAGCTTTCCATCGTTCTGGATCGAGTAAGAAAGGCCTGCCTGCCGCAATTTAAGCAGCTCTGCGTGTCAATCGGCTTGCAAATTTGGCTATGACGCAATTTTGGTGCAGCTCTATTCCGCGCCGATTAATCTGGCTTGAAGCAGATCGATGTTCCCGCGGCCATACATCTGACGTCTGACAAGCTTCAGGCGGGTGAGTTGACCCTCAGTCTGTCCGTTCGACCAGGACGATGTGATAGCCGCTCGAACCGCCGCTTCATCCCTCGAGACGCCATTAGCGAACGAGGCGACGAGACTCGCGCGGGCGTGCTCTATCCATGGGACAAGTCCCGCCTCAACCTTGCGCCGGATCATCAAATGGAATTGGGCTATAATCTCGCGTGCCTCTACCAAGGTTGGTACGCCGGCTTCGATCGCTGCAACAAGGACCGTCTCCGCTTTGGTGAGCAAGTCGCACCCGATTGTCATGAGGCGTGCGATTTTTCTGGCGGACGGAAGCCGCTGAAGGTTTTGCGCATCGGTCTTTTCGGCCCGTCGTCTGCGGGTCGCCCACTCGCTGATGACGCGGAGCGAGCCTCGGAAGCCACGCAACTTGAGGCGACGCCAGAGTTCAGCTCCATTTCGATAGCCAGACGCCCACTGATCGTCCGGCCATGGCAGGTGCTGATCGAGTGAGCTCTCGCGGGTCCGGAAGACATCATGGCGTTCACCGCGTATCACCTGTCGTACCAGCTTCCTGCTATAGCCAGTCTGACGCACGATCTGCTTGATCGGTGTACCGCTCTTCGACAAACCCAGGATGACCACATTGGTCTCCTCGCGGCGCAAGTAGCCCTCATACTGGAGACGCTCGGCAGCTGTTAGCAGCTTGGGATCAATCGTGGTCGCACCGATGACTGTGCGTATCTGGCGCATCGATTTGCGGACGGCGTCGAGGAAGGCCCGACTGGCGTTCTCCATTGGATGCCAACGATCCGCGACCTGTATCGCCTGCGGCAGGGCTTTTGCCGCGGCTTCGCCATATCCGCCACCACTGTCACGAGCCACGATCGCGATCGTCGGATGAGCAGCGAGGCAGGCTTGGGCAGTCGCGGGTTCGCGATCCGGCAGCAGCGTGACAATTCGGCGCTTTTCCAGATTGCACACGATGCTGGCGTACCGGTGATTGCGCCGCCAGGCCCAATCGTCAATGCCGATGACTCGAAGCGGATCAGATGGCGGACGGCTACGGCGTCGGACCACGCGCAGCAGCGTATCCTTACTCACTGGCAACATCAGCCTCTTTGCAAAGCCTGCCGCCGGTCGTCCGCCAAGCGCCAGACCAAGGTGATGGACGATTGAGTCCAGTCTCGCCGTGCGTCGAGCCGACGGAGCCAGCACCCCCTCAGCAAAGCGTTCGGTGAAGATTTGACGCCCGCACAGTACGGCATCGCAACGGAAGCGGCGGGCAATCACCAGAAGCTGTACTATCCGCCCAGAGAGCGGCAGATCGGACACATGTCGTCGATACCGGCTATGGATACGTCTGGAAACCGTTCCGCACGACGGACACAAGCCAAACCTTCCAGACGCCCGGACAGTAATAACCACCTTATCGCCTTCGTAGTACGCACTTTCTACAACAAACCCGCGCGGCACCAGACTGGAGCGCTGGACTGCTTGCTGCATGGCGGCTGATTCTCCCCCCAATCAAAACGCCAGACGTCCCTCGAACTGCATCAAAAGTGAGTCAGAGCCAATTTTGGACGCCGATCCCCCGGCTTAGGGGGTCAATATTGCAGGCCGAATGACACTCTGCGTCGGACCAACCGGAATTGCTCCGCTGAGGAATAACTCCTTTGAATTCAGGTAAATCCTCAGGGCTTGTACGAAGGAGAATACGGAGTACCTCTCGGGCCGTATAGTTCTCGGGTCCATGTCTCTTCACGTCGAGGAACACGGCGCGGTCGGCCTTGATCAGCACGAAGAGACACTCATCTGTCCGCTCCACCTTGTCTGGCGCGACGAAATGCGACCCAAGATGAAAGTGGCTGATCTGCCAGTCGTTAAACATCAAGTCTGCGAACGCGTCCTCCTTGCGCTTGCGCACCCTGTCACTCAACCAAGGTGAAACATCGCGTCCGCGCTCAAGCTCTGCCTTCAATTGCTCGATGGCAGGATAGGTAGCCGTCAGTGCCGCAACTTTCCGCGAGACTATCACGGTACGACGGCGGCGAGGAACTATCCGCGCTTGGTAGTGCATCCAATCCAGCACAGCGATGGCGGTCAGCGGGCTAGGTTGAGGAGCGAAGTCACGTTCAATCAGGTTTCTGAGGTCCGCCTCTGTTTCATCAAACCATTGCATCAAAACTTAACCTTCGTCTCCGCATGACGCCACCTCCGGCAGCAGCTCAGTCCTCCTCAGTTTCATCTATGAAACTACACTTACCATCCAAGCCGTAATCATTCTTTGCAAGCAGATTTCGTTCAAGCACGAGCGCGCCAGCCCCTTACCTTTGGGCTCTTGCGGATCAATTCCGCGTCAAGCCAGCGCATTATCTGTTTGTATTGAAAACCTTCGATCATGTCATCGGTGATCAAGACCCCATCGATTTCGAGCCTTTCGCCATAGCCAAACACCTCCGTAATACGCCTATTTAGCCTTGCCTTACGGAGGTTCAGGACCTTGCGAAAGATGTTCCCGATGCGAGTAACTGTCCTGCGGACCTCCGTGGCCTGTCCCTTTGCAAGCAATCCCTCAAAGACCTTCAGTTCTTCCAGGGCGGCGGTTAGACTGCTATCCGAAAGTTTGGGGAGCCATCGAACGTCTGAACGGCGCGGATTACCTTGTGTATATACGGCTCCAACTGACGCAACCGAGACAACTTCGGGGTCACCAAACCGCTCTACCGCGTCCACGAGTGACGGCAATCCATCAACCGTGAGGCTCAAGCTGGCGTGCGGCATCGCACTACCGAAAGTTGGCAGGTTGGTTCGACCGGAAATCCAGCCGTAAATGACGTCGGTCAACCGCCGAGCCGTCTCGATTTCCGTGGCGTTCATTGAAAGGGACTGGTCCGAAATACTGAGTTCCGCTCTTTTTTTCTCAGTCCGCGTCATCGTTTCAAAATACAAGTTCGGATTAAAATAGTTTGGCCACCACGGATTGATCGGGAGCTTGTTATCCTTCCTAAGTATCGTCACATTTGCCGTTTCGGGAAGCTGGTCTTGCAGTGAGCCGCGCCAGTACGTGAGAAGCTTTTGAGGCTCCCCACGCAGCGAAAGCCGCACCTTGATACCACCGTGCTGCATGCAGCCTCCGTTGACTAGCCGAATTGATTTTCACTGCCCGGCTATTTGAGCCGACCACTTGGGATCGAACCTCCTGCAGGCCACTTCGGGACTTTGTTCCGGGCCTAACGAGGTTGCGCGCGGGGCAACAAACGCAAATGTAGCGTCAAGACACTACCTGATTCTTAATCGCCGCAGGAGCCATGCAAAACGGAATCGCCGGGATCCCTCGGCGGGTGCTGGATCACCGCAGGGTCATCACTGGTCAGGAACGGATGTTCGGACCGTTAATTAGTACATCGCATCCGAAGCGCGATGCCAGAGCCTCAATATTGGCCCCGAGATTATCTCGAAACCAAGTGCCCATTGGGTGATCGGCGAGCTGCTGAGCTTCATCTAAGCTCATGCTCGGTCCTTTCGACAATGATGGAATTGGCAGAACGTTAGGATCGATCCGAATCGAGCGCGCTTGTTCTACAACGTGAGCCCGTTGGTCAGATATGAAGTTGATCCTGTGGGGAGGCCTCGCCAACATCGCGCCTGTGGAAACATAAAGAGCGGCAACATCCTCTTGTGAGATATCCTGTCCGGCTTCCAATCGGTTTCGGACCCTTACAAAGCCGTCCTCCCACTGCCCGAAAGCGTTCTCAATACTCAGGTCTCGACCGCCCTCGCTAAAAATCGTGTATAGGTCTGGCATGTGGAAGATATTTTGAAGCGCGCGTTTCGTATGTTCATTCCCGTCACGAGCGAAAATACGCACGTACGGGTCATAGTGGGCTGGGCAATCGGGATCAGCCCAAGCATCCAAATAAGAAGACGACACCCAGTGCCGATGTTTCCTGTCCATTCGCTTGGCTCACCGAAAGTCCCGGTCTGGCCAAAAAAACGAAAAGACCGTCCGGGCCTTGGTGTAGGATGCACCACTGGGTGCGAATCACCGCATCCCAACCTGCGGAGTATAGCGTAATGGCCAACGATCCTTTCAAGGGAACGCGCGTCGTCGGTGATAGTGCCCACCCGAAGGCGATTGAGCCGTTCACAAAGTCATTCAATCCGAAGCCCGCTGACCCGGGCGCTACGGTGCAGCCGAAGGCTCCTCTTGCTCCTGCCGAGACCGGTCAAAAGCCGCCCCCAGCCAAGAACGATTAGGCTTCCGAAGATATCGCACTGTTATGCGCTTGATTCGCGCTGCTGGAACGTAGGTGATGCGGTCTCCGTAAGCCGCATCCCTGAGCCTAAGTTGAGGTTTTTCTGTTCCATCTGCCAATGAAATGTCGGTTACGTAGAGTGCGATGTCGCCGTTCGGTCCTAATTGAAAAGGCCCAAAAGGTGCTTTGGTGAACTCCACAGCATTCTCACAACTCAGCCAAGAATCATCGTCCAGTAACACGGCGACCTGCGTAACGTAGCACTTGGTATTTTCGCTTAGGCTCGCGAGTGCGGAGGGATCATCATTCGCCCACGTAATATTGGCTGCCCTGAGAGACCATCCAATAAGGGGCCTACCGAGTTTTCTCCAGAAAGCGCCTGAGATGACCGTTACGGCAAACGCCAGTCCGCTAGACCGCAAAGGCTCGACGCCGTGCTTGGCCGCCAGCGCAAGGACCCCCGTCGCAATCAAGCTGAAGACCAAGGAAATGAAGGCCACGTCAACCGTCTTCTGACGGTCCCGCAGCCCGGTGTACGCCAGCACGTAGGCCGCATATCCGCTGGCAAGAGGGACCTGCAAGTCCCAAGGGAGCTTTAAGAGGTCTTCCGCGCTCATCGCTCTTCTCGTCCTTCTGGCGCTAGCTCTGAGACATCGTAAAGGAAAACAGGGGTTCGACGTTAACCTCATGCTTTGCTGCTGCAGTGCGCCAAATTTTCCAAGATGTCACTGGAGCATGCGTCCTGCGGTGAACATCGACTGGTTTGAACGCTTTCAAATCGAACGCGATGGCCCTTAACCGAATGTCGTCTGGAGGGCGATTTAAATTGATGGCAACTACGGTTTCACCAACGTGAATTACCCCATGTTTTTCTGCGTACCGGCTGTTGCCGGGAAACGAGTTGGCGTCAAAGGTAAGGTCTAGTAGCCATTCTCCACCGAAGGACATGCACATCAATCCTTCGATGGACATGCTCATAAAGAATGGCGGACGCGCCTCGTCGTTCGTTTCCAGAAAAGCGCAGACTGCGCCGTTTTCCGTTTGTCGCATAATGATGGCCAACGCTGATGCGCCTCGTAAATCAAACCTTACAAGGTCACCCGGTGTAGCCTCCCTTAGTTCCATTAGCTGAACATCTGGCAAAACAATCATCAGGCTCTCCTTGGGCGGAGGCAGTTTTCTGCAAACCCCCTGCGAATCGCTCAGTCCTAAGCACTTCAGTTCAGCACCGGCCCAAAGCCATGCAAAACGGAATCGCTGGGATTCCTAAATGTACCTACAGGACTTTCGACCGCTCTGTTACAAATTAACCGTCCGCGCGGCTGCCCCCGAATCGCCGCCTGCGCTGCCTCCGGATTGCAGCACAGGATTGACGGCTCTCAATACGGCTGCACCTGAACTGGAGAAAATGGCGAATTTGACCGCGGGCCCGTCAACTATGATCGAACCCAGGCTCGCCGACAGTCTCTGCAAAACGGGGATACGCGGGTGTGACCTGAGACATTCGCCGATTGTCGCCCGCGATTGCCGATTTGGGAGTTTGGAGACGAAGTCGAACGCGCGAAAGGCCGGCATTTCCGGCCCATTCTCGCGTTTTCTGGGGAGCCTGCCGGAACGCCGGAGTTAGCTGCCTGGGGTGGAACGTATCAAACGGCCGAATCCTGAAGAACGGCGCCCTGAGCTGTCGCTAAAACCGGGCGGCTCAGCTACAGCCCCCTTCGAAAGTGCCAAGGTTTACTCTTTTCTTCCGAGAGCTTCGGCATCGTGAAATGGTGTCACCTTGTTACCGCGTCTTTATTTGGACGCGGCTGACATCCCGGGCAAGATCGGCTCGGTCGACTTAATACCGGTGATGTCTTGCAACGTGGCCGACGCGACCGGAATTGTGCGGTCCGGGTCAAATTCAAAGAGCCCGACAAGATACTTATAATAGTCGGGCTGTTTTGCTTTAAGCTTTTCGCGCGTGAAGGGTTCCTTGTCGTCTTTGCCATAGAGAAACACACTCGCCGTCACCGCAAAGAATTCTTTTTGATCGGTCATAACATATGCATCGGCGGGGTAGAACTGTTTGCTTTTCGCAAGATTGTAATGGACCAAAATTCCGGGGTTTTGAAATCCCTGCGGCATCAACCGGTTGTGGAAGGCGTGGAGAAGTTCGTGAAGGATGACCGGATTTTGCCCGTCGAACTTGAGTATCGGGCGAACCATGACGATGCCACCTTCGACGTCGGAGGCTAAGTATACGGGGTCTTTGTTAATCCACTGAGACCTCTCACCGTCCCAAACCGTCATCTCGCGAGATGCAGGTTCAGAGTGCTCGGGTACTGCTGGACCGTAGCAAGCGGGTGCGGCGAATTCTTTTTCCAGGCATGACAATTCGTTCGCGACGATCGGTACCGTGCGGAAATATCCAAGCACGCGCGGGCTTAATCCAACGTTCTCTACGATGTCGATTTGATGATGCAGCGCTTCAGAAATTACCGCGAAGTCTTGCCGATCGGCGAACTTCGATAGGTCGAGGTAATAGCCGCGATAATTCTTCTCAATCGGATCTGTGCGGCTGGCCTTCCCGTCGCTGAGAATCGCCTGTTCGGCACGAACAGCACCAGCGTTGCCAGCGGCAGGGAGCAGAATGGCCGCCGCGAACAGCGAGGCCCGCGATAATTTTCGCATGATTTTCCTCCTCGATCTTCAGGTGGGTTCTACTCGCTCAAACGTGTATTATACGTTAAAGCGTGTGGCGGTGCGCCTGCCGCAATGGATCATCCTCATGGATGACAGGGCGGGATTCTCAATCGGCTAGGCGTATTTTGGCCCGCAATCTCAGGAAGCTGCGGCTTGAGCGCGGATGGTCACAAGAGGACCTCGCTGCCGAGGCTGGAATGCGACAGGCCTTGGTAAGCGCCATCGAAGTCGGTGCCGCAAATCCGACGTTGACCTCGCTGGAAAAGCTCGCGGCAACTCTCGGCATCACGCTCGCTGAACTTTTCGGACACTAGCATCGTTCTCGTGACGACTGGCGACATAATTCCATTGAAGCGCTCGCCCTGGACGCATTCCGCGCCGCGGTTTTGAATTAACGATTTGTTAACGATTTACTTTTTGGCGGCTACATCTGCGAGGCACATGTCTCGGCGCGCGCGAGGGGGGTGGCCTGTCCATGCCTCCCCGGGGGTGAGAAGGGCGCACCCCTAGCCCCAATGCGGCGATAGCACGCGGCCGATTGCGGTCGCAGCAACCGTCACCGCGGGGCGAGCCATGAAGCGTGATCTTTACACGGAGGTCTCTGCGCGCATTGTTGCGGAGATGGAGGCGGGCGCAGTGCCATGGGTCAAGCCGTGGTCGGCTACGCCCGGCGCCAATACACCGTGCAACGCCGCGACCAACCGGCCCTACTCTGGATGCAACGTCGTCCTTCTTTGGATGGCCCAGGCTAACGGCTATGCGACGCCGCGCCACCTGACGTTTAAGCAGGCTTCGGAGGCGGGAGGCAACGTTCGCAAGGGCGAACGCGGCACTAAAGTGTATTTCGTCAAACAGCTCCAAATCCGCGACAAGAGCGCGGAGGATGCCACCGCGACGCGCGTCGTCCCAATGATGCGCGAGTACACCGTTTTCAATGTCGATCAGTGCGAGAACCTGCCCACGCGGATCATAACTCCCAGTGAGTTCAAACTGCGTAACTCGGACCAGCGCGACGCTACGATTGACGAGTTTCTCGCGAGTGGCGGCGCCACCATCCGCGAAGGCGTCGGCGAAGCTTATTACCGGCCCAGCGACGACGTAATCAACCTGCCCCGGTTCGAGGCATTCAAGAATGCCGCGCATTTCTATTCAACGGCGTTCCATGAGCTTGGCCACTGGACCGGCCACAAATCGCGGCTAGCTCGTGACCTGCGCCACCGCTTCGGCGAAAGGGCCTACGCGGCCGAGGAGCTGGTAGCCGAGCTGTGCTCAGCGTTCCTGTGTGCCGAGTTCTCGGTCGACGGCGATCTGCGGCACGCCGGCTATATCCAAAACTGGATTGGCCTCCTGAAGGCCGACAGCCGCGCATTCTTCACGGCGTGCAGCAAGGCACAAGCCGCCGCCGACTACCTCCGCGGCTTGACGCTGTCCGATGGGCAAAACGATGCCGCCGCTTAGGGCAGAGAGAGGCGCGGCACCGATGGCAAATTCTAAGTTTAACCCGCTCTACGCTACCCATCCGCTAATCGGCGTTGCTATCGAAGTGTTCTACGCAGACCGCACCCTGGAAACATTTGGCAGGTGCGGCCCTGGCTGGTTTTGGTGGTACCGCCGACGCGGGTTTGCCCCAGACGGCGAGCGTAGAGGGCCGTTCGCCAGCAGCTACGCGGCTTATCGGGATGCGGTGAGCTTGGCCAGGTACTTGCCCGCCCAGCCCCCAAGCGGGCGGATTGCATCCTCCCGGATGGGCCGGTCCAATGTCCCACCCATTGTTCGTGCACGCCCGCATGCCAATTTTGCGGTTCGCGGTTGCAAGGGGGTTGCAATACGACTGCTACAAGAAAAGGGCCGGCGCCGGACGACGAAAAAACCTTCGAAAATCAATCGATTAATGGTGCCCAGGGGCGGGATCGAACCACCGACACTGCGATTTTCAGTCGCATGCTCTACCAACTGAGCTACCTGGGCACTTTCCGAACCCGCGAACGGGGGTCGGGAGCGCCGGTTTATAGTCAGGCCGGGCGGCCCTGTCCACCACGCTTCGCCTTCGGCTTCGCGTGGCGCAGCCGCGCGGACGAAGGCGAAGCGTGTCCGGCGTAGCCCGCAGGGCGAAGACGGACGAGCCATCCGCTAACTACTTAAAACGCTTATGAAATTCGCTTATTCCGTATCCTGGTCGTCTTCCGGCTTGCCGGGAACGACGTAGGAGCCGGACAGCCATCGGTTCAGATCGACGTCGCGGCAGCGCGGGGAGCAGAACGGCTCTGCGGCCACGGTGGCAGGCTTGCCACAGATCGGGCAAGGCTTGCTCGAGGCAGGCTTGGTGGCGGCCGGCTTGCCGGACGGCTTTCCAGGGGCCTGGTCCGGCGGCTTAACTGGCATTCAACCAGCCGAAGCGAATCGGAAAGCCCTCGCCGCCGAGCAGCGTGATCGACTCATAGAGCGGCAGGCCGACGATATTGGTGTAGGAGCCGACCATCTTGACCACGAACGATCCGGCGATGCCCTGCACCGCATAGCCGCCGGCTTTGCCGCGCCATTCGCCGGAACCGATATAGGCCTGGATATCGTCCTCGCTCAGGCGCTTGAAGCGCACCCGCGTCTCGATCAGGCGCTGGCGAAAGCTCTCCTTCGGTGTCACCAGGCAAACCGCCGTGTAGACGCGGTGGTTGCGGCCCGACAACAGCCGCAGGCATTGCGAGGCCTCGTCGACCAGATTGGCTTTCGGCAGGATGCGGCGGCCGACCGCGACCACGGTGTCGGCGGCGAGGATGAAGGCGCCGCGCAGTTCGTCGTCGAGCTGCACTGATTTCAGCGCCGCGTCCGCCTTGGCCCGGGCCAGCCGGTTGGCGCAGGCGCGCGGCAGCTCGCCCCGCCGCGGGGTCTCGTCGACATCGGCCGGACGCAGCGCATCGGGCTCGATGCCGGCCTGGTTGAGCAGGCTGAGCCGTCGCGGCGAACCGGAGGCGAGAACGAATTTGGGGCGGCCTAGCATGATGAATTTGGCTGGGGGAGGATTCGGGGTAAATTCGCGCGGAACCTATCGGAAGGGCTTCTCTGAAACAACCCATCGTCGTCCCCGCGGACGCGGGGACCCATAGCCCCTAGCCTCCATTGTTCGAAGAAATATGACACGGGCGCCTTCCTTCATCATAACCCTCACGGCGTATGGGTCCCCGCGTGCGCGGGGACGACGTGATCAACCGCGTCGTCCCTACATCAGCCGCTCGCCGCCCCGACCTTGGAAAACCGCTTGCGGATCCGCAGCAACAGTCCGTCGCAGACCTCCCGATAGGCTTCGAGCTTCTGCTCGCGGTTGCCCTCGGCGCCGGTCGGATCATGCGTCGGCCAATATTCCACGTCGGCGGCCAGCGTGTGGGTCAGTTCCAGCGCCTTGTGATGCGCCTCGGGCGACAGCGTGATGATGAGGTCGAAATTGAGCCCTTCCCAATCGTCGAGTTCCTCGAACGTCATCGGCCGGTGGCTGGAAATGTCCTGGCCCAGTTCCGCCATCACCGCGACCGCGAACGGGTCGAGCTCGCCTTTCTTGACGCCGGCCGATCTGACGTAAAGCGCCTGCGGAAACATGTGCTTGAGCAGGCTTTCGGCCATTGGCGAACGCACGCTGTTGAAGCCGCACGAAAACAGCACGGCTTGCGGAGCCCGCGCGCGCGGCGGCGTCACCATGCGCCTAGGTTTCTCTCAGATCGGGCACGCTCCTAAACGGGATCATGCGATTTAAGTGCCGCATGATCTGATCCGAAAACCGGAACCCACTTTGCGCTAACGCGGCCCTTCGGGTCGGGATCATGCTTCGCCCTTCCAGTGCAGCACGCAGATCAGCGTGAACAGCCGGCGCGAGGTTTCGAAATCGACCCGTACCTTGCCCTTCAACCGCTCCTGCAGCGTGCGCGAACCATCGTCATGAATGCCCCTGCGGCCCATGTCGATGGCCTCGATCTTGTCCGGCGTAGCTGTCCGGATCGCCTGATAATAGCTGTCGCAGATCATGAAATAGTCTTTCACGATCCGCCGGAACGGCGTCAGCGACAACAGATGCGCCACCACGGGCGTGCCGTCCTCATGGCGGATGTCGAACATCAGCCGGCTGCCGGTGATGCCGAGATGCAAGGTGAACGGGCCCTTGCCGGCGCCCTCGGGCGCGAACAGGTTCTTTTCGACCAGATCATAGATCGCGATCGCGCGCTCGTGCTCGATGTCGGGACCGGAGCGCCCGATCGATTCCTCATCGAGCGTCACCGCGACGATGCGATTGTCTGAATCATCCATCGGGGGCGGCTTGGTCATGCCGGATCGATGGGCAGATTGAGTCGGATTCCGACCGAACGGGCGTGGGCATCGAGCCCTTCCGCCTTGCCCAGCGTCATCGCCGCCGGGCCCAGCGCCCGCAACTGATCCGGCCCGCATTTGAGGATCGAGGTTCGCTTCATGAAGTCGAGCACGCCGAGGCCCGACGAGAACCGCGCCGAGCGCGCCGTCGGCAGCACGTGGTTGGAGCCGCCGACATAGTCGCCGATCGCCTCCGGCGTATGCGGTCCGAGAAAGATCGCGCCGGCATTGCGCACCTTGGCCGACAGCGCTTCCGGATCCGCGGTCATGATCTCCAGATGCTCGGCAGCGATGTCATTGGCAAGCTGCGCGGCATCGTCGAGCGTGCCGACCAGAATGATGGCGCCGAACTCGTTCCACGAGGCGCTGGCGATTGCCGCGCGCGGCAGTGTCTTCAATTGCGATTCCACCGCGCGCTCGACCTCATCGGCCAATGTCGCATCGTCGGTGATCAGGATCGATTGCGCGCTGGCATCGTGCTCGGCCTGCGCCAGCAGATCGGCCGCAATCCAGCCGGCATTACCGGTGCGGTCGGCAATGACCAGCACTTCCGAGGGACCGGCGATCATGTCGATGCCGACCTTACCGAACACCAGCCGCTTGGCGGCGGCGACATAGGCGTTGCCGGGGCCGACGATCTTGGCGACCGGCGCGATGGTCGCGGTGCCCCAGGCCAGCGCCGCCACGGCCTGCGCGCCGCCGACGCGGTAGATCTCGGACACGCCGCCGAGCTGGGCCGCCGCCAGCACCAGCGGATTGAGCTTGCCGTCGGGCGACGGCACCACCATCACCAGCCGCGGCACCCCGGCCACGCGCGCCGGCACCGCGTTCATCAGCACCGAGGAGGGATAGGCCGCGGTGCCGCCCGGAACATAAAGTCCGACGGCATCGATCGCGCTCCAGCGCCAGCCCAGTTCGACGCCCAGCGCATCGGTGAAGCGCTCGTCCTTGGGCAATTGGCGCCGGTGAAAAATCTCGATCCGGTCGCGCGCGAATTTCAGCGCGTCGAGCGTCGGGCCGTCGCAGGCCTTTGCCGCCGCATCGATCTCGGCCGCCGTCACCCGCAACCCGCCGGCCTCGATGTCGAGCCGGTCGAACTTGCGCGTCGCCTCGATCAGGGCTGTGTCGCCGCGCGCCGCCACATCATCGACGATGGCCCGGGTCGCCCGCTCGACATCGGCGGACGCTTCGCGCTTGGCAGCGAGAAACGCCCCGAAGCGCTCGGCGAAATCGGGGCTGCGGCGGTCCAGGCGAACGGGCATGGCGGCTTTCTTTAAGGGTTGGATCGAAGGCCTATGCTCAATGGCGCGGCGGCCAATGGCCGTCAACCCTTTGGATATCGTCGAAATTGAGCCGTAGCTGGGGTATGGCCCAATCAGGCATCCAGCCCGGACGGCTCGACCCCGAGTTCGGAGGTCCCGAGATCGTCGGCGCCGAGGTCGGCCAATTCGCATTCGAGACATTCGACGTCGAGCCGGAGCGCTCCGCCGCTGCCAAACAGCAGCATCACGCTGCCGCCGGGGGCTTCCCCGGGGTTAAACTCGATCCCGAGCAATTCGAGGGCGGGTTCCGCCGCCTCCAGATCGATATTGCGCGACTTGCAGGACAGCACGCGGTCGAACCGCAGCGCCGATATCAGCCGGCGCGGGGTGGCTTCTCCCGCCATCGTCTGTTCCCAGTCGAGCCGGCTCATGCCGACCACCAGCCGCTTTTCGCCCTGCCGCCAAATGATGTCGGCGGCGTGCAGGCGGGCTTCCTGGACATGGGCGGAGATCACCGCGAGGTCCTCGGTATCGAGCGCAATCAGTTTGAGCTGGGCCGTCATCGATCGCACCTTGAATTTTGACGCATATTCTTTCGCAAAACCGGCATCCACTTTTGCGGAATATGCGTGAACCTTTAATTTAATCGCTGATGCGCTGGATGGACGCGCCGCAGGCCGACAGCTTTTCCTCAAGCCGCTCAAATCCGCGGTCGAGATGGTAGACGCGATTGACCATGGTCTCGCCTTCGGCCGCGAGCCCCGCGATCACCAGTGACACCGAGGCGCGCAGATCGGTCGCCATCACGGGGGCGCCGCGCAGTCTGGCGATGCCGTCGATGGTCGCGGTCTCGCCGTCGAGCCGGATCCGCGCGCCGAACCGCGCCAGTTCCTGCACATGCATGAACCGGTTCTCGAAGATCGTCTCGGTGATCTGCGAGGCGCCGCTGGCGCAGGCCATCAACGCCATCAGCTGCGCTTGCAGGTCGGTGGGAAAGCCCGGAAACGGCGCGGTCGAGACCGTCACCGGCCCGATCCCGGCGCCGTTGCGGGCCACCCGGATGCCGTCATTGTTGACGGTGATATCGGCGCCGGCCTTGGTCAACACATCGAGCGCCGATTGCAACAGTTCCGGCCGCGCGCCGGATAGCTGCACGTCGCCGCCGGTCATCGCCACCGCCATCGCATAGGTGCCGGTTTCGATCCGGTCGGGCAGCACGGTGTGCCGCGCGCCGTGGAGTTTGGCGACGCCTTCGACGACGATACGCGTGGTGCCGGCGCCGGAAATCCGCGCGCCCATCTTGTTGAGGCAATCGGCGACGTCGGAGATTTCCGGCTCGCAGGCCGCGTTGGTGATGACGGTGGTGCCCTTGGCCAAGGTCGCCGCCATCAGCGCGACATGGGTGCCGCTGACCGTGACCTTGGGAAATTCGATATCGGCGCCTTTCAGGCCGCCGGGCGCCTTGGCGATCACATAGCCGCCGTCGATGGCGATGTCGGCGCCGAGCTTTTCCAGCGCCATGATCAGGAGGTCGACCGGCCGGGTGCCGATGGCGCAGCCGCCCGGCAGCGACACCTTGGCCTCATGCATCCGCGCCAGCAGCGGCGCGATCACCCAGAAGCTCGCGCGCATCCGCGACACCAGCTCATAGGGCGCGGTGGTGTCGATGATGTCGGTCGCCGAAATGTGCAGGGTCTGGCCCTGATATTGATGATCGCCGGGGCGCTTGCCCACCGAGGTGATATCGACGCCGTGGTTGCCGAGAATGCGCTGCAATTGCGCGACGTCGGCGAGCCGCGGCACGTTATCGAGAATCAGCGTCTGTTCGGACAAAAGGCCCGCGATCATCAAGGGCAGCGCGGCATTCTTGGCGCCCGAGATCGGAATGGTGCCGTTCAGCTTGTTGCCGCCGACGATACGAATGCGATCCATGCCAATTCCCGCTGATTGCTATCGGTAAAGTATAGGGCGAACCGCCCCCCCATGGCAAAAGCGTGAAATTTGAGGCGATTTCATGAGGTTGAGAGCGAAAACGACAGGCCGCTGTCAGAACCGGTTGATGTCCTCGCTCTCCAGCACCCGCTTCGGATAGCCATCGCGCGCGACGCTGATCATGGCGCGGCCGACCCGCTCGGTCGTCGTCATATACTGCGGTGAGGTGCGGGCGAGCCGCGCCAACAGCGGCGATGCCACGACATAGATCGCATTGATCCAGGCGGTCTTCGACCGAACGCCATACAAAGGCTGGATACCCGCGGGACGAAACATATAGGCCGCCTTGAACGGCAGCTTGAGCAGGTCGTTCTCGGTCTTGCCTTTCACGCGCGCCCATCTCAGCGACCCGTGCTCGGTACTGTCGGTGCCGCGCCCGGTGACATAGGTGAACACCATGCCGGGATTGAGTCTTGCCAGCATCGTCGCGGTCGCCATGGTCAGATCATAGGTCAGATGCCGGTAGCGCTGCGCGTCCATGCCGACCGACGAGACGCCAAGACAGAAAAAGCAGGCGTCATAACCCGTGAGCTCGGATTCGATCGCGGAAAAATCGAGGAAATCCTGGTGCAGGATTTCCTGGAGTTTTGCGTTTTGTTGGCCGGTCGGGCTGCGCCCGACCACCAGCACGCGCTCGACGCCCGGATCGACCAGACATTCGCGCAGCACGCCCTGCCCGACCATGCCGGTGGCGCCGAACAGGATGACCTTCATCGCGTTCCCCCTCTTGATCGTTGCTCAGGCGGCCACAGCGACCTGACCGAACGATACGCCGGTCAGCGCCGCAGAGACATCCCAGAGCCGGGCGTTCACTGCGGCGTCTTTCGCCCGCGGCATGATCTTGGCCGGCACCGGGGGCCCCTTCATCTCGTAGAATCCGTTAGGGCCGTAATAGCCGGCCGCCTTCGCCGCCGGCGACGTCGCCGCAAACAGCGTCGGCAGCGCACCTGCCGCGGCGGAATGACTGGCAATAGGCTGAAGCAACTTGCCGAGGTACCCCAACAGGCCGCTATTGCCGGGACCGTTGGCTATCAGGGCGGTTCGTGCAAACCCGGGGTGCGCGGCGTTGCTCATCAATCCCCAACCGGCGGCGTCACTGCGGCGCTGAAGCTCGAGGGCAAATATCAGCATCGCCAGCTTCGACTGGCAGTAAGCCTTGAAGGGGTTATAGGATTTTGCACCTTGCAGATCTTCAAAATCGATCACGCCTGAACGATGCGCAAGGCTGGACAGGTTGACCACGCGAGGCTGATGGCCGCGGCGAAGCAGCGGCAGCAGACGTGCGGTGAGCGCGTAATGGCCAAGGTAATTGATGCCGAACTGCATCTCGAAGCCGTCGGCGGTGGTCTGCCGCTTCGGCAGCGCCATCACACCGGCATTGTTGATCAACAGATCGAGCGAGCCATGGCTGGCGGCGAAGCGCGTGGCGAAATCGGCGACCGAAGCCAGACTGGCGAGATCGAGCGTCTCATAGCTGATTTTGGCATCGGCAGATTGACCGCGAATTCGCTCGATGGCCTGGCGGCCCTTGACGTCATTGCGGCCGGTGACCACCACCGTCGCCCCGGCACCAGCGAGCGCCAGTGCGGTCTCGTAACCGAGGCCGCCGGTAGCGCCGGTAATGATGGCCGTCTTGCCGTCCTGGGACGGAATGTCTGCGATGGTCCAATCGGTCATGGTTATATCTCCGGGCTCGATTCGTTGCGGATGGCACCGCGCCGCTCCAAATGTGCACTTAGTGCAGATTTGCAAGAGGTGAAAATTTAGGATGGAACGGTGAGCCCGCGCAAACCAGCTAAGCCCCGGTTATCAAAGGCAAAATCCAGCGCCGTCGCGGGGCTGCTTGGTCTGCGCCAACGCAAGCGGCAGCAAACCCGCGAGCGGCTTGGCCGGGCGGCGATGGCGCTGTTTCTCGAGCGCGGCTTTGAGGCCACCACGGTCGACGATATCGCGGCCGCCGCGGACATTTCGCGCCGCAGCTTCTTCCATTATTTTGCGTCGAAGGAAGACGTGGTTTTTGCGTGGCACGAGGAAATCACGGCGGCCCTGATCGCCGCGGTCGCCGCGCGACCGAGCGATGAATCCATGCTCGCAGCCGCGGAGAACGCGATCTCCGCGATGGCTCGACAGCTCGAACCCGGCGAAGCGATCGCGATGGCGTGCTTGAAGCGCGACAATCCGGCGTTGCAGGCCCACGATCAGGTCAAATACGAGAGGCTTGAACGCGCGATGGCGGATGCGCTCGCCAAGCACGCCGGCCATAAAGCCGAAAAGCTGCAGGCCCGGCTGGTGGCGATGATCGCGGCGGGTGCGATGCGGATCGGCGGCGAACTCTGGGCCGACGAAGGCGCCCGCGAAAGACCGGAAGCCCTGGTGAGGCGAACATTCGCCGCGATACGGGCGATCTTCGATTGATCGCCGGTATCGGGAGTCTGTTGCGTTCTGATCGAAATCAGAACGGGTCGTAGCTACCCCTTGATGAAGGCCAGCAGGTCGGCGTTGATCGTGGCGGCTTCGGTGGTCGGCATGCCGTGCGGAAAACCCTTGTAGGTTTTCAGCGTCCCGTTCTTCAAAAGCTTGGCCGACAAGGGGCCGGCGGCAACATAGGGGACGATCTGGTCGTCTTCGCTATGCATCACCAGCACCGGCACGGTGATCTTCTTGAGATCTTCGGTGAAATCGGTCTGCGAGAATGCAACGATGCCGTCGTAATGCGCCTTGGCGCCGCCCATCATGCCCTGGCGCCACCAATTCTGGATGATCGGCTCCGAAGCCTTGGCGCCCGGCCGGTTGTAGCCGTAGAACGGACCCGAGGCGACGTCGCGATAGAATTGCGAGCGATTGGCTGCGAGCGCGGTCTGAAATCCGTCGAAGACGTCCTTGGGCAGGCCATTTGGATTGGCCGCGGTCTTCACCATCAGCGGCGGCACCGCGCAGAGGATCGCCGCCTTGGCCACCCGGCTCTCGCCATGCCGGGCCAGATAATGCACCACCTCGCCGCCGCCGGTGGAATGGCCGATGTGAATGGCGTTCTTGACATCGAGATGCGCCGTCACGGCCGCGAGATCGTCGGCGTAATGGTCCATGTCGTGGCCGTCGCCGGTCTGGGTCGACCGGCCGTGGCCGCGGCGATCATGGGCGATCACGCGGTAGCCATGGTTGAGGAAGAACAGCATCTGCGCATCCCAATCATCCGACGACAGCGGCCAGCCGTGCGAGAACACGATGGGCTGCCCGGTGCCCCAATCCTTGTAATAGATCTCGGTGCCGTCCTTGGTCGTGATGGTGGGCATGGGAAAGTCTCCTGCGAAACAAGGACCGGAAGTCGATGATATTTATTTCGTCATTGCGAGCGTAGCGAAGCAATCCAGAGTCGCAAAAAAGACTGGATTGCTTCGTTGCGGAGCCTGTCATCGGGCGCGCATTCGCGCGACCCGTTGGCTCCTCGCAATGACGAGGAAACGCTTCTCAAGCGAACGTCGCGGGCGGCCGGAAACGTCTGATGCCACCGATGATCACGAGCACGAAGAACAGCAGCACGAGCCCCTGCACCGCCGCGAACGGCGGCTCCGACGGCGGCACGCTTGGCGCCAGCGCGTGCAGGAACGGGACCTTGAGGAAGCTCTGGATCACCAGCACGAATATGTTGAAGTAAAGCGAGAGCATCGCGGTCAGCACATAGATCCAGCGCCACGCGCCGCGTAGCTTCATGGCGTAGAGCGCGATACACGCGATCGCCAGCAGCACCAGCGACAGGCCTGCGATGACGTAAGACGGTTTGAAGCCCTCGAACGGAAACAGGAAACCGGTCGCGTTGGTCAGGATCGTGGTCAGCAGAAAGATCGCGGTCATGCCCGACATCCGGTTCGAGCCGAGCAATCCGAACAACACGAGAATGCCCGAGACAATTCCGATCAGGCTGATGACGACGTGAACCAGCGTAAAGGTAGCCAAGCTCATTCCCAGGACCATGACACGCCCCCCATTTTTCAAGAGAGCCGGATGCTACGACGCTCGGCCGGAAAAAGCCACAAGCCAGCATAATTGACGCAAGCATCCCGTTGCTTGGTCTTCAGTAGTAGCGCGGGATCGGTCCGTTGTGCGGCGTCTTGCGATCCGACAGATCGAATACAACCTGATCGATATAGCACCAGCCCCAACCTTCCGGCGGATCGTAGCCTTCGATGATCGGATGGCCGGTGG
This sequence comes from Bradyrhizobium sp. S69, assembly GCF_009766005.1. Classification (GTDB taxonomy): domain Bacteria; phylum Pseudomonadota; class Alphaproteobacteria; order Rhizobiales; family Xanthobacteraceae; genus Bradyrhizobium. Next base: position 214,655 of record NZ_LMUK01000051.1, read on the forward strand.
CGTGAAAATGTTTGGTGGCGTGCGTGTTGGGCGAATCATCGCAGCAGCCGACGTGGCCGCAGCTGCGGCAGATCCGCAAATGCAGCCACTCGCTGCCGATCTTCAGGCATTCCTCGCAACCGAGCGTGCTCGGCGTGACGTCGCGAATGCCATCGAGATGACTGCATCGTTTTGCCATCTGTCGCTTCCCCTTTAGCCTAGCGTTTTCAAGCGAAGTGGGCACCGGTTCGCGTGAAGAAAACGCGTCAAAACAATAAACTACAGCGCCGGCTTGGCGGCGTCGCCGAGAAAACCATGCAGCGACGCCACCACCTGGGCGCCTTCGCCGATCGCACCGCCGACCCGCTTGACCGATCCCGACCGCACATCGCCGACGGCGAATACGCCGGGCACCGAGGTTTCCAACGTCGGCACCGGACGTCCCAGATCCGACTGCGCGCCGGTCACGACAAAGCCGCCACGGTCGACCGTCACGCCGCAGCCATCGAGCCAACCGGTGGCCGGATCGGCGCCGACGAACAGGAACAGATTGCGGATTTCGGCCGAGCTGTCCTCGCCGGACAGCCGGCTGCGCCAGCGCAGGCGTTCGAGGCCTTGCTCGCCTTCCAGGCCGACCACCTCGGTATTGAACATCAAATCGATATTCGGCGTCGCCTCGATGCGTTCGATCAGATAACGCGACATGCTGGCGCCGAGGCCGCCGCCGCGAATGATCATACGGACCTTGCGGGCGTGCCCCGACAGGAACACCGCGGCCTGGCCAGCCGAATTACCGCCGCCGACCAAGACGATGTCCTGCTCCACGCACAGCCGCGCCTCGACCGGGGAGGCCCAGTACCAGACGCCACGGCCCTCGAACTTGTCGAGGTTCTCGATCTCGGGACGCCGGTAGCGCGCGCCGCTCGCGACCACGATGGCGCGTGCCCGCAGCTGATCGTCGCCATCGAGCGTCAGCGCGAACGCGCCGTCGGGCCGCGTGCAATCCAGCGACCTCGCGCTCATCGGAATCATGATCTCGGCGCCGAACTTCTGCGCCTGGTTGAAGGCGCGGCCGGCCAGCGCCTGGCCCGAAATGCCGGTCGGGAAGCCGAGATAGTTCTCGATACGGGCGCTGGCGCCGGCCTGTCCACCGTAGGCGCGGGTATCCAGCACCGCGACCGTAAGACCTTCGGAAGCCGCGTACACCGCGGTGGCGAGCCCCGCCGGACCGCAGCCGACAATCGCGACGTCGTAAATCCTGTTTCCGGCCGGGCCGCCGATCATGCCGAGCGCCCGCGCCAGTTCGGTCTCGCCGGGGTTGCGAAGCACGATGCCGCTGGCGGTGACCGCCAACGGCCAGTCCGACGGCGATGGCGAATAGCGCTCGATCAGTTCGGCGGCGTCATGGTCGGTGGCGGGATCGAGCAGGTGACACGGAAAGCCGTTGCGGCTGAGAAAGCTCTGCAATTTGGCGACGCCGGTGGAATTCGACGGCCCGATCAGCACCGGACCGCCGACGCCGCCCTGGATCAGATTGACGCGGCGCAGGATCAGCGCCCGCATGATGCGCTCACCGAGATCGGCTTCGGCGACCAGTAGCGCGCGCAGCCGCTCCGGCGGGATCAGCAGCGTCTCGACGTCGCCCTCGGCGTGGCCGTCGACCAGCGCCACGCGGCCGGAGAGCTGGCCGATCTCGGCCAGAAATTGCCCCGGGCCCTGATCGATCACCGGCGTGACATGGCCAAGGCCGTCGCGCTGGGTGATCGCGACATGGCCGGACAAGAGAACGAACATGCCACGTCCGGGCTTGCCGGTCTCGAACAGCTTGTCGCCATCCTTGTAGCGGGCGATCGTGCCGAACCGGCGCATCCGCTCGATCTCTTGCGGCGTCAGCGCGGGGAATGTCTGCTCATGGCGCGGGAATGAGGACGCCAGCGGACCCCGCACCCGCGCGCTGCCTTGTTCAATTTCTTGGTCTTTTTCCGGAAGGTCTACGCCCATCGCCTCTCACTTCGCTCGAAACAAACTTCATTATGGCGCGGAAGCGCCCCGGCTATTTGCCCGGCTTGTTTCCGTCGTCATATGGCAAGACGTCATCGGCATTGGAAGGTCTTGAAGCCGGATCGCCGCGTCCCCTCGCCTGGGTCTTTCGCCGCTTGAGATTTTCGCGCAGCGCCTGCTTCAACCGGTGCTGTCGTGAATCCTGCTTCGGATTTCCCGCCGCCGCCCCGGTGTGGCCCTCCGCTCGATCGCTGTCATCCGTCATCGCCAACCTGTCCGAATTCGTCCCGCAACCGATGGCCGAGATGCATGCCGCAATAAATCGACTTGCGCCACTGCTCCAACGGGCAGTGCCAATTCCGCCGCCGTCGGACATTTATCGTCCGCTGCCGCGATGCTACGCTGAATTTTCGCAGCAATATCGGCAAATGGCGGCGAAAGCGGGCGGTTCCGCGCCGATTTGGCGGTTTTTAGCGCCCCAAAGCGGCGTGCCGCGCTTGCGAAGCCGGAGCCCTTGTGGCAAGGATCGGCCCGCCTTGAGAGGCCCTTTGGGCCGATTCCCTTGATCCGGGGCATGCTGCCGTAGCTCAGTGGTAGAGCACTCCATTGGTAATGGAGAGGTCGACAGTTCAATCCTGTCTGGCAGCACCATCGCTTTCGCCGCAAGATCCGTTTTCGCCGCAAAACCCCCTGCAAAATCAGTCGCCCGACCCGTCACGCGGAACATGGGGGCGGTCGACCATCGGCGCTCGACGGGCTACGGTCAGGTTGATAAGCCCTGACCGCAGGGAAGTTTGAGTCGAGATATGACCGTTGCGATCGAGATGGGACACACCAAAGCGGGCGCCCTGGCCGCTGTGGACCTCGAGGAATTGCTGGCTACGCGCCTGCTGGTGCAGGGCAATTCCGGCTCCGGCAAATCGCATCTGCTGCGACGGCTGCTGGAACAAAGTGCCCCCTGGGTGCAGCAGACCATCATCGATCCCGAAGGCGACTTCGTAGCGCTGGCGGACCGTTTCGGCCACCTCGTGATCGATGCGCAGGACCATACCGAGCGTGGCCTGCAAGTCGCCGGCGAACGCGCGCGCATCCATCGCGTCTCCACGGTGCTCAATCTCGAGGAACTCGACGCCGAGAACCAGATGCGGCGCGCCGCTGCCTTTCTCGGCGGGCTGTTCGAGGTGGGCCGCGACCACTGGTACCCGATGCTGGTGGTGGTCGACGAAGCGCAACTGTTCGCACCGGCCGTCGCCGGGGAGGTTTCGGACGAGGCGCGCAAACTTTCGCTCGCCGCCATGACCAACCTGATGTGCCGAGGCCGCAAACGCGGGCTTGCGGGGGTGATCGCAACCCAGCGATTGGCAAAACTCGCCAAGAACGTCGCCGCCGAGGCTTCCAATTTCCTGATGGGGCGTACCTTCCTGGATATCGACATGGCGCGCGCCGCCGACCTTCTCGGCATGGAACGGCGGCAGGCGGAAGCCTTCCGCGATCTGGAACGGGGGCAATTCATGGCGCTGGGCCCGGCGCTCTCGCGCCGCCCGCTGGAGCTGCGCATCGGTCCGACGGATACGCATCCGCGCAACGCGTCCCCCCGGCTGATGCCGATGCCGAGTGCGACACTGGAGGACGTGCGCGCCACCATTCTCGCAGCACCGCCGCCGGAAAATATCCGATCGCAGCGCCGACCGCCGTCGTCACCCGACCTGCTCGGCCAGTTGATGATGGCAAAGTCCGCGGCGCTGGAGGTTGGTCCCGAAACAATAGAGCAGCCACTGAGCGCCGAGGAACTGGCCGAGCGGGGTGAGCGCGTGGAGCGCATTCTGCGCGCCGTCATGGCCGAACCCGATGCGGGGTTCCGTGTCATCGGCGTGCTCTATCAGGAGTTCGTGGTCCGCTGCCGGATCGAAGGGCTCGGTGCAGCCGTCCCCGACCTCAGCGACTTCCGCCGCATGCTAACGCATGCCCGTGCCGGCCTCGACTCCGATATGGCGAAGGACGATTCGTGGCAGGACGTCTCGGTTCGCGCCTCGATCCTGCCCGAGGACATGCAGGGCGTCTTCATGATGGTCGCCCGCGCCGCGAAGGAAGGGTGGCCCTGCCCGAGCGATGCCGCGATCGCCCGCGCCTATGGCTCGCACTCGTTGCGCCGTGCGCGCCGCCTGCTGACCTACATCGAAGAGCAAGGCTTGATCGTCTGCCAGCTCGACGGCACCGGCCGGCGGATCGTGACGCTGGTCGAACTGGCCTGGGCGACCGCGCCTGGCGATCCCAATGCCGAGGAAGTACCTGCCGGGTAGACTGAAGCGAACTCAAGCGCTCGCGGGCGCGAACCGCCCGTCGCGCAGAAACGCGATGGTCTGCTCGATCGCGGCGGGGTGCCGGAGCAGCCCGGGATGCGACGCTCTCACGATGGTGTGGTCGGTCATGCCGTCGAGCCTGGTGCGCTCAACCGAAACCTTGCCGTCGTTCGGCCGCGGCAGGATCAGGAATGACGAAATCGGATCGATCGTGCCAACGCCCGCCACGATGCCGAGGTCGTAGTCGATCGGCGGAAGCGCGCGCAGCGCCGGATCCTGTTGCGTCGACAGTTGCAAGCCGGCCGGGCCGTAAAACGCCCGGTAGATCGCAAACCGCTGTAGAATATCAGCGACTTCGCTGCCGCCGTTCGGCGTGCCCAGCATCACGACGCGCCCCAGCCGCGGCGGCCGGTATCTTGCCAGATAGACCCTGATCAACAATCCGCCCATGGAATGGCCGACGAAATGAATCGACCCGTCGGTTCGCGCCGTGAAGCGTGCGATGTCGGGCGCGATATCCGCCGCGAGCACCTCGAGCGGCTTGCTGCGGCTCGCGTAATTGAGATTGAGCGTGGTAAACCGCGATCGATGCAACGCGGTTTCGATTTTGTTCAGGGATCGCGAGGTCCGTGCGATGCCGTGCAGCAGCACCACACCGTCAGAGCATCCTCCGCCGATCACGCCACGTCCTGTTCCGGCACGCTGGCGATCTCCCTGGCCATCGTGGTCGCAGCGACGTAGTCGGTCTTGCCGGAGCCCAGCAGCGGCACCTTTTCCACCACCAGGACAGTGCCGGGAACGGAGAGGTCGGACGCGCCCTTGGCTTTCGCCTCGCGTTGCATGGCGGCGCGGTCGGCGCCCTTCTGCGTGGTCAGAAGCACGACGCGCTCGCCCTTGCGCGGGTCCGGCAGCGACACCGCCACTGAAATGGCCTGTGGCCAAAGTGCCGCGGCAATGGATTCGACGGCGGAGAGCGAAACCATCTCGCCTGCGATCTTGGCAAAGCGCTTGGCGCGGCCCTTGATCGTGATGAAGCCCGCAGTATCGACCGTCACGATGTCGCCGGTGTCGTACCAGCCCTCCGGCGGCGGCTCGAGCACGCCAGGATTCTCCGCGCGCAGATAGCCGAGCATCACGTTGGGGCCGCGCACCGACAGACGGCCACCCTCGTCGATGCCGGGAACGGGATCGAGTTTGTAATCCATCAGTGGCGAGAGCCGGCCGACGGTGCCCTGGCGATTGGCCATCGGCGTATTCATCGCCAGCACCGGCGCGGTCTCGGTGACGCCATAACCTTCCAGCACCCGGATGCCATAGCGCTCCATGTAGACCTGCCGGGTTCGTTCCTTGACCGCCTCCGCCCCGGCCACCACCAGCCGCAGCGTGCGGAAGTCGTAGGCGTGCGCCGAGCGCGCATAGCCGGTCAGGAAAGTGTCAGTGCCGAACAGGATGGTGGCGCCGGTCTGGTAGATCAGTTCGGGCACGATCCGGTAATGCAGCGGCGACGGATACATGAAGATCGGAATGCCCGCGAGCAGCGGCATGATGGTTCCGCCGGTCAGGCCGAACGAATGAAACACCGGCAGCACGTTGAACACCCGGTCATTGGCATTGGCATCGACCCGCGCCAGCGACTGCGCGGCGTTGGCGAGAATGTTGCGGTGGGACAGCACGACGCCCTTGGGCGTGCCCTCCGATCCCGACGTGAACAGGATGACGGCCGGATCGTCCGCCTTGCGGACGACGCGCGGCTGGGTGCCTGCCAAAAGGCCCGTGATCTTGTCACGGAGACCGATCGTGTCGCGCACGTCTTCGAGATAGACGATATCAGCCGCGGGGCCGATCGCGGAGATCAGTTTGTCGAGCTTGCCCTTTTCGATGAAGGCGCGCGAGGTCAGCACGGTGCGAACCTGCGCGGTCTTAATCGCGCTGAGCACGCTGACAGGGCCGGCCGAAAAATTCAGCATCGCGGGCACGCGCCCGATGCTCTGCAACGCCATGAACACCACGGCGACGCCGGCCGAATTCGGCAGCAGCACCGCGACATTCTCGCCAATTTCAGTACCCTGGCTGAGGCGCCGGCTCAGCACCTGCGCGCCCAGGATCAGCTTGCGATACGTCAGTTTGGTACCGAGCGCGTCCTCGATGATCGGCTTGCCGGTGTCGCGGTCGCGATAGGCATGGGCAAGCCCCTCGAACAAGGTCTGGTCGAGCATCGCGGTCTTCACCATGGCGTCGATCATGACGTCCTGCAGCGCGGCACCGGCGGCGTTGCGCCGCGCCTTGCCGCGCAGGGCGTCGTCGACCGCGAGCTTCACCGGCGGCAGGATCGAGATCGTCACCTTCGGAAACCAGACGCGCTTGATCTCGCCGTGCTTGAGATAGCTGAGATGCGAACGTTGCGCGCCCTCGATGCGGACCGGCACCACCACCGCGTCCGCCTTGTCGGCGATCATCGCGGTGCCGTCATACACCTTCATGATCGATCCGGTCACCGTGATGCGGCCCTCGGGGAAAATCACCACCGGCTCGCCGGTCGCGACCAGCTTGATCAGGTCGCGCGCCGCCAGCGGCTTGGAGGGGTCCATGGTGTAGTGACGGATCATCTTGAGGAACGGCTTGGCCCACCAGGCCTTCGCAATGCCGGTGTCGACCGCGAAGCTGGCGTCGACCGGCAGCACGGCATGCAGCAGCGGGCCGTCGATCAGGCTGACATGGTTGGGCGCGATCAGCATGCGGGTACCGGCGGCCGGCAGGTTTTCCAGGCCGCGCACCTCGACGCGAAACAGCGCGCGGAACAGCAGGGTCCCAAAATCGCGGACGCCTTCCTTGCCCCAGGTCGCCAGCACGAACCAGACCATGGCGAAGGTTGCGATCGCGAGGCTGAAGAAGATCCAGGCCACCGCGAGACCCATGCCCTGCACCAGTGCCACGACCAATGAGCCGACAACCATGAATCCGGCCTGCAACACGTTGCCGGCGGCGATGACGCGGGCGCGTTCGGACGGCGCGCTCCAGGCCTGCACGGCCGCAAAGGACGGCACCACGAACAAACCGCCACCAAAGGCGAAGACGAAAAAGCCGGCCAGCATGCGAAAGCCGTCGGCCGAGCGTGCGAACGACGACGGATCGACCTCGCTGCCATGCGCCGCGTGTCCGATCGCCCACGCCAGATCCAGTCCGACCAAGCCCATGACGATGCCGCCGATCGGCACCAGCGCGAGATTGGGACGAGCGTGGCTGAGATGGGCGGCGAACACCGAACCCGCAGCGATGCCTATCGCGAAGGTCGCGAGACAAAGCGTGACGACGCCTTCGGTGCCGCCGATGCCGTCCTTGATCACGGCGGGCAACAGCGACAGCACCACCGCGCCGACCAGCCAGAACCACGACACGATCACCATGCCGTCCCACAGCCGCGGTTCGGCATACAAGGTCTTCAACAGCCGCACGGTCGACGTCCAGGGATTGCGGGTGATCGCAAGATCGGGCGCCGACGGAACCGTCGCCGGGATCCGCGCGGCAAACGCCCAGCACACCACCGCAAGACCGACCACCGCGAGCGAGATCCAGCCCATATGCGTCGATCCCGAGACGAACAGTCCGCCGGCGATGGTGCCGATCAGGATCGCCATGAAAGTCGCGCCCTCGACCAGAGCGTTGCCCATCGCAAGTTCGGCGGTCGACAATTGATCGGGCAGGATGCCGTATTTGACCGGTCCGAACAGCGCCGCGACGACGCCGAACAGGCCGAGGGCTACAAACAACAGCGGCACGGAATGCAGGAAAAAGCCCCCGGCCGCGAAGCAGGCGGCGAAGATCTCGAAGAATTTCAGCCGACGGGCGACGACCGATTTGACATATTTGTCCGCGAGTTCACCGCCGAGCGCCGAGAGCACGAAGAAGGGAAAGATGAACACCGCGGCCGCGACCGTCACCAGCGAGCCGCCGTGGCCGGACGCAACGCCATAGAGGATCATGATGACGAGGGCGTTCTTGAGAACGTTGTCGTTCAGCGCCGAACAGAACTGCGCCCAAAACAACGGCGCGAAACGGCGCGACGACATCAATTCCTTGATCATGCCTGGTTCCTTTTGACGGACAAGCTCAACAACCTCAGTTTGCTCAAGCAGGCAACTGCATCGCAAGGAGGAATATCGGGGATGCACAATGCGCGGTTAATGGGCAGATTTTACGACCGTTCGTTACTCAACAGTTTCTCGGTTCGCGCTTCCTCGATGCGGTTGATCATCCGGCTGGATTCATGGAGGTCGCGAATATTCTTCGACAGCGTGAAGCAGGACTGCACCACCAGTACCATGCCCATTGCGAAATAAGCACGAACCCACCAATCCAGCGGCAGCGCGGCGATACCGCCGGCGAGCATCAGGACCGACGCTGCGAACGACGCATAGCTGAAATTCACCCACGCGCCGGTGGGACGTACAACGGGAGACACTTGCTGAAAAGACATGACGGTTCCTTATCGATCTGATTGGTGTCGGAGGCTTGGTGAAATGTTCAAGGCTGCGGGTTGATTTCGAGCCCGCTTTCGATCAGCACCGGTGCGGCGGCGATCATGCGCAGGCGCACCATCACATCGGCGGGGCTGACCGTGACCGGACGGCCAAAGCCCTGGTCCGACAGCCGCTCGATCAGGCGATCGGCCTGCGGGGCCATCTCTTCGCGAATCGCCCTGGCGTCGGCATTGTCGGCGTTGATCTGTTCCAGGGTGGTTTCCGCTGCCGCGAGACCGTCATGCCCGGGATGCGACAGGGATGCCGCGCCATTCAACGCGCTGCCGACCCGCGCCAGCCGGCGGCCACGGTCGAGATCGGCCAATCGGCGGCGTTGGCTGTCGACTTCACGGCGGGCGAGCGCGACCTCGGCGGCAAAGCGCTGCGAGGCGCGCTCGGAAGCTTCGAGCTCGGTGCGGATGGCCGCGATGGTTTGCGTAGCCGCGAGCGCCAGATCATCGCGGCCGGCGCGGATTGCTTGAACCGCACGCTGCTCGATATCGTTGACTTTCAACGTCAGGGACTCGCGACGCGCGATCTCCCGGGTTTCTTCCGCCACGGCCACCGCGAGCGCGCGACGGGCGGCGATGTGAGCGGATGCGGCGGCGGCGATCGATCGGTCGAGATTCGCGGCCGGCGCGGCGCTCGACCGCAGCCATCCGGAAATGAAGTTCGTGATCAAGCTCAGGGTTTCGCGCATGGCACGGGCTCCCGCGTTTGGCCGTTACGTCAGGTCTTGCAAGCCACGGAAGATGTTGAAGCGATCGCGGCACCGGCGCGGCGCCGGCCTGGGTTGCCAGTTGGCGCTCCGATGGCGGCGACGCAGGGTCGCGGCTTCGCGGGCGGCGAGCACGCCGCCGACGTCGCAAATCCGCGCCAGCCGGTCCACGGGCGCAAGGAGGCGGGCGCGGGCCGATTCGAGCATTTCGGCCGCGATGTCGCGGGCGACCGACACGAAGCCGCGGGCCAGCGCGACCGCTTCGTCGACGAACGTAAAGGCGATCTCGGAAATAATCGTTTGCATCGTCTCGTCCTCCGGGTTATTTGAACAATGTTCAAATGGATAGAACGAAAATGAACATTGTTCAAGAAGAATCTTTGCGCGATCGCAAAAAAAATGAAAGGCGCGAGCTCCTGATCGAGGTCGCGCGTCGGCAAATCGCGTCTAATGGATTGAGATCACTCAAGATTCGCGATGTCGCGAGCGCCGCCGATTGCTCTATCGGCAGCGTCTATAATGAATTCGACGACTTCGACGGGCTGATCCTGACGGTCAACCGGGAGACGGTTGGACGGCTCGATGCCGTGCTCGCGGCGGTGCCGGACCAGGATCCCGTCCAGCACTTGTTCGGTCTGGCCGACGCCTATCTGGGCTTCTTCACCGAGCATGCCCATCTGCTGTGGTCGCTGTTCGAACACCGCATGGAGAACGACCGGCCGTTTCCGGACGACCTGCTGCAGATGGTGATGCGAACCTTCGCACTGATGCACGCCCCGATGGTCCGGCTGTTGCCGGACCGGGATCCGGTCGAGGTCGCGCTCTTGGCCCGCATGATGTTCTCGGCCGCTCACGGCATCATCTCACTGGGCCTGGAGGCGCGGATGGTGGCCGTGCCGCCCGACAGCCTGCGTTTTCAGGTCGCGCAGTTTGTGGAAACACAGCTGATCGGCATGAACATCCTGCCGCGTCGCTGATGGCTGCAAACTTCATACTGAGATCAATAGGGTCTACTTCGATCGCTCTTTGGATTTCGCTTGTGACAGCAACCATGCACGAAATGCCAGCAGCAAAGGACTCTCGGCCTTCTCCTCGGGACAGGCAAAATAATACGAGCCGACGCTCTTCAAGGTGAGGTTCGACAATACCTTCAGCTTGCCGGACTTCAACTGGTCGGAAATCAGGAATTCGGGAAGCAGGGCGACGCCAAGACCGGCATTCGCCGCGCTTATCAAGGTAGATTGAATATCGAAACGCGGCCCGCGGATCACATTCGTCCCGCCAAGCTCCGCAGCATCGAACCAGCGGCGCCATGCATCGGGTCGCGTGACCAGATGCAGAAGCCGCAATTCGGCAATCTCACTCGGCTGCAATTTGGCGCGCTTGCCGATGAGGGTCGGCGATCCGACCGGCAGAAGGATTTCATCGAACAGATGATCCGCTTGCGTGCCGGGCCAGTCAGGTTGACCAAAGTACAGCGCACCATCGAGCGCGGTCTCGCTGAAGAAGAAACGCGTATTCCGCGCACTCACATTGACGACAACGCCGGGATGGCGCGCGTAGAAGTCCGGCAGGCGCGGAATAAGCCATTGCGCGCCGACGGTGGGTAGCGCCGCAACGTCCAGAACGGTCCCCTCTGCCTCGTAACCCATGATCTCAAGCGCATCGCGCTCGATCCGCTCGATTGTCTGCGCCACTCTGGTGCTGTAGGCCGCACCTGCACGCGTCAAGGTGATCCGCTTCTTGATCCGATAAAACAGTTTAACGCCGAGTTGCGTCTCCAGCTGCGCAATCTGCCGCGACACTGCACTTTCGGTCAGCGCGAGTTCGCTGGCGGCACGCGTGACGCTGAGGTGCTTGGCAGCCGCACTAAACGCCATTAGCGCGCTGAGGCTCGGTATTCTGGGGCGCATAGTTCATTCCGGTAACGCAAGACGTCTGCAGATTAAATTGTTTGCTTGCCTAAGCACAAGGCAGCAATCTCCTTGCAGATGACGAATGTAATCATGAAGGGTCTTTACCGAGGTCGCCAAGGTGTTTGAAAAATGAGCAACGCGAAGCTTCCCGTCATCATCGCTGGTGCAGGACCGGTCGGCATGGTCGCCGCCGCTGATCTGGTGCGGCAAAACATCCCGGTTCTGGTGCTCGAGAAAGGCGCTGTGCTGGCCAGCGAATCGCGCGCGTCGACGTTCCATCCGCCCACATTGGACATGCTTGAAAATCTCGGCTTCGCCCGCGCATTGATCGAACAAGGCCTGAAGGCGCCGACGGTGCAGTACAGTTCATCGGAAGACGGCGTGCTCGGAACATTCGACTTCGCGGCGATCTCCGATCTTGTGCGACATCCATTCCGTCTGCAGGCAGAGCAGTTCAAGCTCACGCGCATCATTCTGGATGGCTTGTCCGGCAATCCCCTGTTCTCGATCGCATTCGGCAACGAGCTGAAATCCGTCGAGCAGACCAGCTACTCCGTCAAGCTGATGGTCAGCGCCAACGGCCGCGACGCGACCTACGAATGCGATTGGCTGATCGGCGCCGATGGCGCGAACAGCGTCGTTCGTCGCACCCAGGACATGGAATTCGAGGGCTTCACCTGGCCGGAGCGGTTCCTGGTGATGACGACACCGGTCGATTTCACGGCGCTGCGGCCGGGCGTATCCCCTGTCAGTTATGTTGCCGATCCCGTACGGTGGCACTTCCTTCTGCGCATCCTCGGCGCGTGGCGCGTGATGATGCCGGTGGCTGCGGACATGTCGGATGATGAGGCACTGTCCGACGCCCATGTGACGGCCTCGATCCGGCGGATCGTTCCCGCGGAGGTGGATGCCCCGATCCTCCATACGACGCTCTATCGCGTGCACCAGCGCGTTGCCACGACGTTCCGGAAGGGCCGCAGCTTTCTGGCCGGTGATGCCGCCCACATCAACAATCCGCTCGGCGGCATGGGCATGAATGGCGGCATTCATGATGCACTGAACCTGACGGCGAAGCTGGGCCCCGTCATCAATGGTGCGGCGGACGAGCGCATTCTCGCCGACTATGATCTTCAACGCCGCACCGTCACCATGCAGGCCATTCAGGGTGACACCATTCGCAACAAGAGGAATCTGGAAGCAAAGGACGAAGCCGATCGCGCGCGTTTCCGCGACGACATCCGCGCGGCGGCTGCCGATCCGGAAAAGGCGCGAGCGCTTTTGCGCCGGATCGCAATGCTCGACTCGCTCGAACGGGCGGACTCGCTGCACGTTGCCGAGCCGTGATCGAGGTGATCACGAGTTCTGTCTTGAACAATATCAACCAGCCTCTCGGCTGGATAAGAACCGCCTCAATGGGAACGCCAGTAAACTTGGAGGAGCCAAAATTATGGTTCCGGATGTTCAGAACGCCAACCAAGGATTTACCGATGAAGCGGATCACGTTAATTTTCGCGGCACTCTTGTCGCCAGTATATCTCGGAGTGCCCGGCCCGGCAGCCGCCGCCGGGTTCCCTGAAACGGCGATCACGATCGTGGTCCCATACCCGCCCGGAAGCACCGCCGACACAATTCCACGATTGGTAGGTCCGTTGATGTCCAAGTCGCTGGGCGTTCCGGTGATCATCGAGAATCGCGGCGGCGCGAACGGATCGATCGGCGCAGTTCGCGTCGCCTCCGCACCAGCCGATGGTCATACGATCCTGCTTGCGACCTTTGGCATGCTCGCCGTCAATCAATGGATCTATGAAAAGCCAGCATACAATCCTGAAAAGGATTTCACGCCGATCACCAATGGCGCATCGACGCCGAATATCCTCGTCGTCAATCCGTCGATCAAGGCAAGTTCGTTGAAGGAATTGGTGGCACTGGCAAAAGCCGAGCCAGGCAAACTGACGTTTGCGTCAGCCGGCAATGGGAGCACAAGCCATTTGTGTGGCGAGACGTTGAAGATGCTCGAAGGCATCGATAGCGTTCACGTCCCCTACCAGGGAGCAGCTCCGGCACTTCAGGCTGTTATCGGTGGTCAAGTGTCCATGATGTGCGACAACCTATCGAATGTCGTTCAGCAGGTACAAAGTGGAGCGCTAAGGCCAATCGTCGTGACCGCCGCTGAACCAAGTAAACAGCTACCCGATGTTCCGACATCACCGCAGGCGGGATCACCTGATCTCCTCGCAGGGAACTGGTACGGCTTTGTCGCTCCATCAGCGACACCCAAGGACGTGATCGAGAGGCTCAACGAGTCCATCGTGGAAGCGTTACGAGACCCTACGGTCTCAGCTCGCCTGGAAAGCCTTGGCTTGACCGTGATCGCGGACAAGGCCGATGCGTTCGGAGCGCTTATCGCCAAGGATTCCGCGCGGATGGAAAGTATCGTGAAGCGCACAACAGCGAAGATATCCAACTAGGACCACGTCGCGCGCCTCACGACACATTCAACGCGCCTACATCATGAAACCGTTAAAGAAGGCAGCGAGTTGCTCAAAGCCGTCGAGCGGGAGGACATGCGCGACATATTGATCGGGCCGCACCACCACCATGCAGCCACGTTCGCGATCGATGCCGCGCGTGCTGAAGATGTCGCCGCTCCGTCGGTCGGCGCTAAAAATCTTTTCGTAGTCGCGAAGTCCGAAGCGTCCCTTCGCCGGCAGCAGGAAGCCCGGCATGGTCTCGACGGCGAGATCGTGATGGCTCTGCTGAAAGATCGCGCGCACATCGATCACCGAATCGATATCCTCCCCTGCCGGGGTAAATTTTCGAACCGGTGACTGAGGTGCGTCGGCAAGAAAGTGGCACAGCCGGCCAATACCGGAATGCGGCGCGGCCGGATCTTCCGCGCCACCAAAGGCGAAGATGCGCCAGCGGCCGTCTGCCTTCACCGTATGACCGAGGTGGATCGGCTTGGCGTCGGCGACGCGGATCACCGGCGCCGAATGCAGCCGCATGCCGATCGTGAGGCCCGCGGCCAGATGCTGATAAGTGGCGTCGCCGGTCAGGATCGAGGGCTGGTATTGCGCCGCCGTTCCCGCGGTGTAGCGGCCGTGCCGGACGAAATAGCTTTGCGTCGCAGCCGGATCGAACCCGTTGCCATCTGCCGTCGCCGAGGATTTCGCGGCCGAGCTGAGCACTTCGGCCCATTCGCGATCGAAGTCGATCAATTCCTTGGCGATGGCCTGACGTTCCGCCGAATAGGTATGCAGCAGCGCCGATGGGCTTCGCTTGCGCAAAACAGAAGCGAGCTTCCACCCCAGATTGAAGCCGTCCTGCATCGAGACGTTCATGCCCTGCCCGGCTTTCGGGCTGTGGGTGTGGCAGGCGTCGCCGGCGATGAACACGCGGGGCAGGCGCGCTGGATTGTCCGCCGAGACGTCGTCGAACTTGTCGCACAGCCGCTGGCCGATCTCGTAGACCGACCACCAGGGCACCTGCTTCACATCGAGTTTGTAAGGATTGAAGATCCGCCGCGCCGCCGCGATCAGGTCGTCGGAGGTGATGTTGCGATTGGAGACGCGTTCGCCGGCATCGAGCTTGTCGATCTCGATATACAGGCGAAACAGATAACCTCCCTCGCGCGGGATGATGAGCATGCTGCCGTCCTTGGCTGACTGGATCAACGTCTTGAATCGAACGTCGGGAAAATCCGTCACCGCCAGAACGTCCATCACGCCCCAGGCGCGATTGGCGGAATCGCCGTGGAGCGCACGCCCGATCGACTTGCGCACAACGCTGCGCGCACCGTCGCAGCCGACCACGTAACGTGCCTTGATGGTCTCGATCTGCCCTTCGTGCGCGGCATCGACGCGCTCGACCCTGACGGTCACCGCGTGCGGATTGACGTCGTCGCCGGACAAGGTCGCATCGACCTCGAGATCGAGCAGGCGCCGCCCGTAATAAGGCTCCAGCGCGGCGGGGGATTTGCGCATGATGTCGAGGTAGAAATCATGCACCCGCGCCTGGTTCAGCACGACATGCGGAAATTCCGACAATCCGTCTTCGGTATCCTGCACGCGTCCGCTGCGGACGATGTTCTCGCGCACCCTGTCGTCCGGCTTCCAGAACGTCGTTTCGTTGATCCAGCAGGCTTCCTTCAGCACCCGCTCGCTGAAGCCAAAGGCCTCGAACATCTCCATGGTGCGGCAGGCAACGCCGTCGGCCTGGCCGCGGAGCAGCGGTCCCGGTTTCTGCTCGACGATGCAGGTCTTGATGTCGGGAAAGGCGGCCAATTGCGCCGCCAGTGTCAAACCCGCGGGCCCGCAGCCGATGATGAGGACGTCGACTTCTTGCGGCAGCGGACCGGAAGCGCCCGATCCGGCATCCCGCCTGGCCGGATCCGCAATCGTGGGGTCCCCGGGTTCGAATCCGTTGAGATGAAATTGCACGAGGCCTCCTGAGCTTCGATCGCACCGCTTGGGGTTGCCCAAGTCTTTACCCAAGCATACTTCGACCTGAGCATACCATGCAGCAAAGGGTGGAGGACAATCATGATCGAGATCGTTCAGGCATTCGACCGGGCGCCGATCGCGCAGCTCAAGGGTGACGACGCAGCCGCCCTCGAACGCAAGATCGAGGCCGCCCGGCGGGTGTTCGCCGATCGCGGCGCGTGGCTCAAGCCGCATCAGAGGATCGATATCCTTCGCAAGCTGGCCGGGCTGATGGCAGGCAAGCGCGCACATCTCGGCCGTCAGATAGCGCGCGAGGGCGGCAAGCCTTTGACCGATGCGCTGATCGAAGTGGATCGCGCCATCGACGGCGTCGGGTGCGCCATCGATGAACTGCGCGTCCGCGCGGGGCGCGAAATTCCGATGGGATTGACGCCGGCGGCCGATAATCGGCACGCCTTCACCATCCTGGAGCCGATCGGGGTTGTTGCGGCGATCTCCGCCTTCAACCACCCGCTCAATCTGATCGTCCACCAGGTCGTGCCGGCGGTCGCGGTCGGCTGTCCCGTGATCATCAAGCCGGCGCTGACCACGCCGCTCTCCTGCCTCGAATTGGTCGGTCTGTTGCATGAGGCCGGGCTGCCGGAGCCGTGGTGCCAGAGTTTCCTCCCGGAAACCAACCAACTTGCCGAGGCGCTGGTGACCGATCCGCGGATCGCCTTCCTCAGCTTCATCGGCTCGGCCAAGGTTGGGTGGCTGCTGCGCTCCAAGCTGCCGCCTGGAACGCGCTGCGCGCTCGAACATGGCGGTGCAGCCCCCGTCATCATCGACCGCAGTGCCGATCTTGGCCGGCTCATCGAACCCCTAGCGAAAGGCGGCTACTACCACGCCGGCCAAGTCTGCGTATCGGTGCAGCGCATCTTCGTTCATGCCGATCTTCTCGGGCCGTTGCTCGATGGCTTCGCCGCCCGCGTCGCGGCCCTCAAGGTCGGTGATCCTGTGCTGGCGGAGACCGAAGTCGGCCCGCTGATCACGCCGCACGAAGCCGACCGGGTTTCGAGCTGGATCGATGAGGCGGTCGCCGGAGGCACCCGCCTCATCGGCGGCGGACGTTTGAGCAACACGGCGCTGCGGCCGGCGATCCTGGTCAATCCGGCGCGCGATGCCAAGGTTTCGACACTCGAAGTGTTCGGACCGGTGACCTGCGTCTATCCGTACACGCAGCTGGACGACGCTATCACCGCTGCCAATGCGCTTCCCTTCTCGTTCCAGGCCAGCATCTTCACCGAGGATCTCCGCACCGCGTTTACCGCGGCCGAGCGCCTGGCGGCCTCGGCGGTAATGGTCAACGACCATACCGCCTTCCGCACCGATTGGATGCCGTTCGCCGGACGGCGCCAGTCCGGCTACGGCGTGGGCGGCATCCCTGATACGATGCGCGAGATGACCGAGGAGAAGATGATCGTGTTCCGGATGTAGCGCGCAGCCGTTTTCCTAAGCGGGCAAGCCGGCGCTCTTGCGCGCCGCTATTGCGGATGCGGAAGGATGAACGCCGCGTCGACCATGGGCGGCACCGGCACGGCCGCGGTCTCCGACGGCACGTCGGGGAAACTGGTTTCCCAGCCGCCGCCCAGCGCCTTGAACAGTTGCACGAGGTCGAGCGCGACATTCGTCGTGCTGGTGGCGTATTGCTGATCGGCCTGCAGCAAGGTCCGTTCGGCGTCCAGCACCGGCAGGAATTCC
This sequence comes from Bradyrhizobium sp. S69, assembly GCF_009766005.1. Taxonomy (GTDB): domain Bacteria; phylum Pseudomonadota; class Alphaproteobacteria; order Rhizobiales; family Xanthobacteraceae; genus Bradyrhizobium. The sequence continues at coordinate 232,268 of NZ_LMUK01000051.1, forward strand.
GAAACCCCGTCATTGTAGCGGGCGCGGGCGAGATCGAGCGCGGCGCGGGCGTGATCGCTTTCCGACCGCAACCGGGCGCGGCGGGTCATTTCCAGCCGGTGCGCCACCAGCGCGTTGACGACGTCATGCCAGGCTTGCAGCACGGTCTTGCGGTAGGCGATGCCTGCCTCCTCCTGCTGCGCGCCACGCAGCTGAAGCGTACTGCGCAGCCGGCCGCCCTGGAAGATCGGCAGCGAAACGCTCGGCCCGAAATTATACTGCAGCGAGTTCGGCTTGTAGAGATTGCTGACGTCGAGGGCGTCGAAGCCGACGGTGCCGTTCAATTGCACGCTCGGATAAAAGTCGCCGACCGCGACGCCGATATTCGCGGTTGCCGCGTGCAACTGGTCTTCCGCGGCGCGGATGTCCGGGCGGCGGCGTGCCAGTTCGGAGGGAATGCCGAGCGGAATACGGGGCGGACCTGTACGGAGCAGCGATTGCGACCCCACTACTCCGCGCAAGGCGCCGGGCGACTGGTCCAGCAGGAAGCTGAGTGCGTTGACATATTCGGATTCCTGCTGTTGCAATTGCGGGATCTGCGCCCGCACCGATTCGACTTGGGCTGCGGCGTTCTCGACATCGAGGCCATTCTGCACGCCGCGCTGCTGGCGCTGCTGGGCCAGCGTCAGGATATCGCGTTCGACCTTGAGATTGTCGTTGGCGATCCGGATCTGGGTCTGCACGCCGCGCAATTGCACATAATCCCTGGCGAGTTCGGCCAGGCTCGATACCAGCGCGTCGCGGCGTTGGTCGGCGGCCTGGTCGACACTGGCGTCGGCGGCTTCGACCTGGCGGCGGACCTTGCCCCAGAGGTCGAGTTCCCAGGAGGCGTCGAAGCCGGTGTTGTAGTCGTTGATCGCGCCGATGCTGAAGCCAGGACCGGCCAAAGGAGCAATCAGGCCAACGATACCGTTCGCGCTGTAAAGCTCGCGGGTGTACTTGGCATCGCCATTGAGCGACGGGAACTGCGCGGCGGCGGCGACGCCGCGCTGGTATCGGCTCTCGGCCAACCGCACCGTCGCGGTGCGGACGTCGAGATTGGCGGCAGCGACCTGCTGCTCGAGGTTGGTCAGCACTGGATCGCGAAACACCCGCCACCACATCGGATCGGTCGGCGCCGGCAAGCGCGCATCGGCAACAACCTTGCCGTTGTCGCCGTGGAACGAGACCTCCGGAAGGTTAGAATCGGGCTGCACGAAATTGGGGCCGACCGCGCAGCCCACCATCAGGCCGGAGGTTCCGATCGCAGCCAGTAGATTCCGCAGCGCGCGCGTGTTCATCACTCGGAAATTCATCAATGCGCTCCGCCGGGCCCGCCGCCGCCGGTCTTGGGCGATATCAGGAAACAGAATGGCACCACGATAAAGGCGACGATAGCGCAAAAGTAGAAGACGTCGGCATAGGCCAGCACCGTCACCTGGGTCCGGAACGACTGGTAGACCTGTCCGACGGCAACGTCGTGTGCCTGCGCCCCGACCCGTCCCAGCGAACGCAACGTGCGCTCATAGCCCGCGATCAGCGTCTGGTACGGCTGATGGAACGGGCTCGCCCATTGCGACAGATAGGTCTGGTGGACCTGCGAGCGTTGCGTGATCTGCGCGGTGGATAACGAAATGCCGATCGACCCGAACACGTTGCGGAACATCGAGAACAGCGCCGCCCCGTCACCATTGAGACGCCGCGGCAAGGTCAAATAGGCGACCGTGCTGATCGGAACAAACAGGAAGCCGAGGCCGGCGGTCTGCGCCGTCCGCATCAGCACCAGCGTCCTGAAATCGATACCCGGCGTGATCGTACTGGAAAACAGCAGCGCCAGCCCCATGATGGTGAACCCGATCGCGATCACGAAACGGGTCTGCACCACGGTCATCAAGCGGCCGACGATCGGAATGATGATGATGACGGCGACACCTCCGGGCGATAATATCAGCCCCGCCCATGTCGCGGTGTAATTCAGGGTCTGCTGGGCGAATTGCGGAATGATGACCGCGCTGGCGTAAAGGATCGCGCCCATCGCGCCAATCAGGATGCAGCCGGTCGCGAAATTGCGATCCTTGAAGACTTCCAGATTGACGATCGGCCTCTTGGCGGTCAGCAGCCATCCGATCGCGCCGAGGATGCCGAGAAAGGCGATCACCGCCATCAGCCAGATGAATCCGGACTCGAACCATCCGTCATCCTCGCCGCGGTCCATCATGATCTGCAAGGCGCCGAGCCCGAGCGTAATCAGCGACAGGCCGATATAATCGATGCCGCGGCTGCGCTTGTTCTTCACCCAGGGCGGATCCTCGACCAGGATAGAAACCAACAGCACCGCGACCATGCCGACCGGGATGTTGAGAAAGAAAATCCAGCGCCAGCTCGCCTGGTCGGTGATGTAGCCGCCGAGGGTCGGCCCCAGTACCGGTGCGACGATGGTCGCGATCGCCGTGACGCCGAACGCCGCGCTGCGCCTCGCCGGGGGGAAGGTATCGAGAATGATGGATTGCTGGTTGGGCTGCAATCCGCCGCCGAAAAAGCCCTGCGCCAGCCGGTAGATGATGATCTGCGTCAGGCTGGTCGCGCTGCCGCAGAGGAACGAGCACACCGTGAACATCGCGATGCAGATGATGAAATAGCGCTTGCGGCCGAACACGTCGCTGAGCCATCCCGAGATCGTCAGCACGATGCCGTTGGCGACCAGATATGACGTGAGCGCCCAGGTCGCCTCGTCGTTGCTGGCGGAAAGACTGCCGGCGATATGCGGCAGCGCCACGTTGACGATCGTGGTGTCGAGGATTTCCATGAAGGCCGCCAGCGTCACCGACACCGCGATCAGCCAGGGATTATAAGCAGGCTTCCAGGCAGCCGCCGGCGCCGAGGCCGTGGCGTCGACCGCGCTCATCTGACGGTTACCGACGGATCGACCGAGATGCCGAGCGGCAACGGGATATTCGGATCGAGACCGCTGTCGATCACGATCTTGACCGGCACGCGCTGCACCACCTTGACGAAATTACCGGTGGCATTTTCCGGCGGAAAGGCGGTGAACTTGGAGCCCGATCCGAGTTGAATGCTGTCGACATGGCCACGCAGGTCGAGATTTGGGTAGGCGTCGACCTTGATCCGCACCGGCTGCCCCTTGCGCATGTCGGCGAGCTGGCTTTCCTTGAAGTTGGCGGTGATCCAGACTTCGGGCGCGACGATCGAAAAGATCTGCTGGCCCGCGGTGATGTAATTGCCGGCCTCCACATTGCGCTTGGTGATCCAGCCATCCTGCGGCGCCTTGACCTGCGTCCACGACAAATTGAGGTTGGACTGATCGAGCCTGCCCTGGGCCTGCTCGACCTGGCCCTTCAACTGCCCGACCTGCGCATCGGTCTGTCCGATCAACTGCGTCACCGGCGAATTCTGCGTGACCTGCGCCTGCGCCAGCGCCACCTGAGCCTCCGCCTGTTTCATCGAGGCGGTGGCTGCGTCGACATCCTGCTGCGACGTCGCAAGCTTGGGCAGGCTCTTCTGGCGATCGAAATCGGCCTGCGCCTTGGCGAGATTGGCTTGCGCGTTGGCAAGCTGCGCCTGCGCCTGCGCGAGTTGCGCCGGAAAATTCTTGCGCCCGATTTCCGCGCCGAGTTGCTGGCCGGAAAACTGCGCCTTTGCGGTCGAAAGCGCCCCCTCCTGCTGCTCTCGGTCGTTGATGTATTGTCGCGGATCGATATGGATCAGCACCTGATCCTTCTTGACGAACTGATTGTCGGTGACGTCAAGCGAAACCACGGTACCCGCGACCTGCGCCGAGATCGTGATCGCGCGCCCGTCGGTGTAGGCGTCGTCGGTGCTTTCGAGATTGCGGTTTTCGATCCAGTAATAGAGACCGGCTGCGATCAGCAACACCACGACCACGATGCCGATCACGGCAATCAGGGGCCGGCGCTTTTTGCGCGTCGCCTCGTCCGCCGCATTGCTCGCGTCCTCTTTGGCGTTGGCGTCCGCCGGCTTCGCCTTGTCGCCCGCGTCCATTGACGAATCCTTGGACGGATCCTTCGACGGTTTCTTGGCAGGCGCCGGGGTGACCTCACCCTGGGCTGCGGCGTCATGCTTATCGTCGGTAACGGTGTCGGTCATCGCATCCCGGTCCGTGAATATTGTTGCCGGAGCCGGCAAGGGGCCGGAAACTTAACCGAACTCATTGGTACGGTTTATAATGTGGGCTATACCTGAGTCAACAAGTGCAAACCAGTTCAACACGAACGACGAATGACAAACGTGAAAGTCAAAACCGCACGCAAGGTTCCACGGGGTGAAGCGCGGCGAACGGAACTCGCCGAGATCGCCGAGCGCCTGTTTCTGAAGCATGGCTTCGCCGAGACGACGATGCAGATGATCGCGCTGGAGGCTGAAGCATCGAAGGAGACGCTCTATCGCCACTTCGCCAGCAAGGAAGCGCTGTTCGCGGAATTGATCAACGCGAGAGCGGTGACGGTAGCTGGCCCTCAAAGCGCGCTGGCACGGGACGAGCCACCGGAGACCGCTCTATTGGAGCTCGGCATGAGCCTGATGAATCTGATGATGAAGGGCGAGGCGCCGTCTCTATTTAATGTCGTTCTTGCCGACGCGCGACGCGCGCCGGATCTGGCCCGCATTTTTTACGACCAGGGCCCGGGTGCGACGCTGAGGCGGCTCACGGTCTATTTGCGATCGGCCACGCAGCGCGGACAGCTTCGCTGTCCGAACCCTCATCAAGCCGCAAAACTGTTTCTGGGAGCCGTGATCTCTCATTATCATCTGCACTGCCTGATCGGTCAGCCGCCGGCGCCTCTGAGTTCCACCGAGATGAGCGAGCACGTTCGGGCCGCCGTTGAAATGTTCATGTCGCATTTCGGCGTCTGACGAAACGATCGTTCAAAATCTCAGCAAGCCTCGCGTAATTCATCGGCAAGGTCACCAATTGAGGCGTCATTTAGCTTTCATTAAGGTTTCATTAATCACGAGAATTTGTTGTGGTTCCAATGTGTTGGGTTCTCTCTCGGTGTGACCTATCGGTGACAGCTTTTTATTCAAAACGTGTCTAAGTGCGCGCCATGGAACGAGCCGATGACACGGCCAACTCTTAAAAAAATAATTCGTCTGGAGAATTACAAATGAAGAAGACTCTACTCGCTACTGTGGCCGTGCTCGCACTCGGCGCGACCGTGCCTGCACTCGCGGCCGATCTCGGCGCGGCTCCCCGCACCTACACCAAGGCTCCGGCCTATATTCAGCCGATCTACAACTGGACCGGCTTCTACATTGGCGGTCACGTCGGTGGCGCGTTCTCGGGCAGCAACAGCCTGGAAGGCGACAGCCGTTTCCTCGGCGGTATCCAGGGCGGTGCGGACTATCAGTTCGGCAACAACTGGGTGATCGGCGCTGAAGTTCAGTACAGCTGGACCGGCAACAACAACGGCGGCGTGACGCTCCCGGGTGGTGTGATCGTCAACTCCAACAGCGATCAGCTCGGATCGGTCACCGGCCGTCTCGGCTATTCGTTCGGCCCGACCTTGCTCTACGCCAAGGGCGGTTATGCGTGGAAGGATAACAACACCCTGACCGCGTCGCTGGCCGGCGTGCCGGTCGCCCTCACCGGCGGCAGCAACAATGATGGTTACACCGTCGGTGCGGGCCTCGAATACATGTTCGCCCCGAACTGGTCCGCCAAGATCGAATACCAGTATTACAACTTCGGCAGCACGACCTTCCTGACCGCCGGCAACGCGTTCGGTACCCGCATCACCGACGACGAGCACACCGTCAAGGGCGGCATCAACTATCGCTTCAACTGGGGTGGCCCGGTTGCCGCGCGTTACTGATCGCTTCTGATCTGATCGACGGAAAGGCCGGCCTCGCGCCGGCCTTTTTGTTTTTGGAGCACGACCGCGAGAAGCTGGTCTGCATAAAAGTTGCGCAAACCGCCTCGATTTGCTTATTTTATTAACTGCGTAGCCGGATACTGCCGCCCGAGTTTCACCCTGCACGGGTGAAGGCAGGGCGAGGCAGAACGCATGAGTTTCCGATCTTTGGTTTCCCGATTCTCCATCCGCAAATTTCTGAAATTCGGCTTCTTGCGCCCGCAATGGGGCGTCAGGGGCAGCCTGTTTGCCGCCTTCGCCGTGATCGCCGGCATGGCCATCGTGATCAGCGCCGGCGCAGGCCTGGTGCTCGGGCAACTCGGCAAGGCGATGGTCGATCTCAGCGGACGCGACATTCCACGCCTTGCAGCCAGCCTGCAATTGGCCGCGCAAAGCGCCAGCCTCGCCAGCCAGGGCCCGGCATTATTGGCGGCGCGGACCGCCGACGTGCTCGACGAACGCGCCAAAAAAATGAAGGAAACCCAACAGATCGCGCTTCGAAAGCTCGGCGAGATCACCGAACTCGGCGCCGACAAGGCCGTGGTCGCCGCACTCGGCGAAACCGTCAAGAATATCGACGACACGATCAAGAGCCTCGGCTCCGCGGCCCGCGAACGGCTGGAGATCGCAGCCCTGCATGAGCGTCAATATAATGCCCTGCGCGGCGCCCAGGTCGGCTTCGTGGCCGCCGCCAGCCCCGCGATGATGGATGCCCAGAGCCAGATCAATGCCGTGCTCGGCTCCGCGCAGCTTTCCGCGGATGATGCGACGCAGGCAGCCAGGACCGTCGACCAGCTCGGCAGTGTCATCGCCGGCGGTCATCAGGCGGCCTCGGAGATGAACGCCGCGCTATCGGCCAACAACAGCGACACGCTCGAAGCGATCGAAAAGGAATTCAAGGACACCAAGGCGCGCCTCAAATCGAACTTCGATCTGCTGCCGAAAAATCACGAGAACAAGGGCCTCGGGGACGCCGCGCAGAAATTGCTGGTGCTGGGCGAAGGCAAGACCGGCGTCTTCAAGATTCGCCAGAAGGAACTGGACGCCAGCGACTACGGCGATGTCATTCTCGAGGAAACCGGCAAGCTCAATGTCGGCCTCGGCATCAGCGTGCAACAGCTCGTCGACGGCGTGCAGAAGGAAACCGATGCATCGACCTGGCAGGCGCGCCGGGAGATTTCCTTGGCCACGACGGTGATGCTGGCGCTCGGCGCCCTCACGCTGGTCGGATCCGCGCTGTTCGTCTGGCTCTATGTCGGCCGCAACATCCTGCGCCGGATTCGCGCGCTGCAACGCTCGATGCAGCTTTTGTCCGATGGCGATCTGCAGTCCGAAATCTATCAGAGCCACCAGCACGACGAAATCGCGTCGATGGCAAGCTCGCTGCAGATCTTTCGCGAAAGCATGATCGAGGCCCGCTCGATCAGCGCCGACCAGGACAGCGATCGCGCCGCGAAGGCCGAACGCGCGTCCCGCATGGAAGCCCGGATTGTCGAGTTCGAGGCCACCGTCCGCACCGCGCTGGACAGCCTGCAAGGCTCGGCCAACTCGATGCAGGTCACCGCCGAATCGATGACTGCAACCGCCGATCAATCCAGCGCGCTGGTCAACGCGGTGGCATCGGCCGCGGAGGAAACCTCGGTCAATGTGCAGACCGTATCCGCCGGCACGGAACAATTGTCGTCGTCGATCGCCGAAATCGGCCGCCAGGTCGTCACCTCGGCAGAAATCGCCCGCAAGGCCGTCGATGAGGCCGGCGCAACCGATGCCACCATGCAGGGCCTCGCCGACAACGCCGCGCGTATCAGCGTCGTGATCGACCTGATCCAGACCATCGCCTCGCAGACCAATTTGCTGGCGCTGAACGCCACCATCGAGGCCGCGCGCGCCGGCGATGCCGGCCGGGGTTTTGCCGTCGTCGCCTCCGAGGTCAAAAATCTCGCCAGCCAGACCGCGAAGGCGACCGACGAAATCCGCAGCCAGATCGCCAGCATGCAGTCGGTGACGGAAACCGCCGTCGGCGCCATCCGGAGCATCGGCAACACCATCGGCGAGATCAACCAGGTCACCACCGCAATCGCCTCCGCCGTCGAACAGCAGGGGGCCGCGACGCGCGAGATCGCCCGCAACATTCAGCACGCCGCCGGCGGCACCAGCGAAGTCTCCAGCAACATCGTCGGCGTCTCGACCGCCTCCGCCGAGGCCGGATCGGCGGCCAACGAAGTCTTGAGCGCATCCAGCGCGCTGAGCCGCGAGGCCGAAATCCTGCGTTCGGAAATCGACATGTTCCTGTCCAACATCCGGGCGGCATAACCCCGGAACGACGGCCTAGGGATAGCCATGCGGCCTTTTCGGGGGTCGCATTTGCTTTTTCGGCTGGCGTCCCGCCGCGTGTGCCGCTAAGCCGGTAGCATGCATTCGAAGACAGACACGGTTCAGTCCTCAGCGGAGGCACTGCGATACCCTTGGGAGCAGCATCCCGGCCCCACCGAGGTGGTCGAGGTGATGCCCGGCGTGCTGTGGGTTCGGCTCAAGCTGCCGTTCCGCCTCAACCATGTGAACATCTATCTGCTCGCCGACGGCGACGGCTGGGCGATGGTGGATTCCGGTTTCGGCAACGAGGAAACGATCGCGGCCTGGACCGCGCTGTTCGAAGGTCCGCTGGCGCATGTCCATGTTACCAAGCTGATCGTCACCCATTCGCATCCCGACCATGTCGGGCTCGCCGGATGGATCGTCGAGCGCTTCGATTGCCCGCTCATCATGTCGCAGGTCGAGTATCTGCAATCGGTCTATCACCAGAACCGCGGTACCGAGGAGCGCAAGAACGCGCAACGGCTGTTCTTCCGCCGCCACGGCATGGACGAGGACCTGACCGATAAATTGCTCGGCCGCGGCCAGGAATATCTCAAGCGGGTTTCGGTGCTGCCGCCGTCCTATCGTCGCATCTCGCATGGCGACGAGATTTCGATCGGGACACGGCGATTCAAGGTCATCACCGGCGGCGGCCATGCGCTCGATCAGGTGATGCTGTATTGCGCCGCCGACAAATTATTCCTGTCGGCCGACCAGGTGCTGAGCAGGATTTCGCCCAATGTCAGCGTCTGGGCGGTCGAACCCGACCAGAACTCGCTCGGCGAATATCTGGCGTCACTGGCCAGCCTGACCACCACCCTGCCCTACGACGTCATCGTGCTGCCCGGCCATGGCGTGCCGTTTTACGGTTTGAAGACCCGGATCAAGCAACTGGCCGATCATCACGAGGAGCGTTGCCGGCTGATCGCCGATGCCTGCCGTGAGACCTCGAAGACCTCGCGCGAACTGGTGCCGGTGGTGTTCAACAAATACCCGCTCGACGTCCACCAGATGGGTTTTGCCTCGGGCGAACTGATCGCCCATGTCAACTACATGCTGGTCGAGGGACGCCTGACCTCCGAAGTGACCGATGGCGTGCTGGGTTTCCGGACCACCTGACGGCGATCCGGTCGACCGCAATTCCGCTCCGGCGGGCCGCCGTGGATGCCGGCACCGCGTCGGCGCGCGGGTACGGCCGAACCGACTGATTTTTAAAACAATTCTAAGCTGAATGAACCGGGTTCGGCCCCGTCGGCGTCGCATTTGGCCTATGGATGAGTGGAAGCTTCAAGGTGCCGACGCGCCGCGCGCGACAGATGAACCAGATGTCATGAGCCAGTTGCAGTGAGCCAGTTGCAGTGACCGAATTGCAGTCCTTGGGAAAAGCGAAGCGAGGTTTTGCGGGGCGAATTCATTCGATTCGCGCCGAGGATTGCGATTCGATTCTGCCGCCGGCCGAGCTCGAAAGCCGGCTGATCGAGATGGGCTTTGTCGAGGGCGCCAGCGTCGAAATCCTGCACGAAGGGATGTTCGGCAAGGATCCGATTGCCGTTCGCGTCGACAACGCGACGGTTGCCATCCGCCGCCGCGAGGCGATGGCCATCATGGTGGCCTGACCCATGCTTGCCCCGCCCATCACGTCGCTCAACCTTGCTTTGGTTGGCACCCCGAACAGCGGCAAGACCTCGTTGTTCAACGCGCTCACCGGCAGCCGCCAGCGCGCCGCGAACTATCCGGGCGTCACCGTCGAGCGAAAATCCGGAATGATTCAGACCCCGGGCGGGCGGGCGGTGACCGTGCTCGACCTGCCCGGGACGTATTCGTTGCGTGGACGAAGTCCCGACGAAGAGATCACGCGTGACGTCGTGTTCGGTGAAATCGCCGACGAGAAAATTCCCGACTGCATCGTTTGCGTTGCGGACGCCACCAACCTGCGGCTTAGTTTCCGGCTGCTGCTGGAGCTGAAGCAGGTCGGCCGACCGATGCTGCTGGTGCTCAACATGATCGACCTCGCGCGTCACCGCGGCATCGTGTTCGATCTGGACCGGCTGTCGTCAGAGCTCGGTATTCCCGTGGTGACGGCGGTGTCGGTGCGCAAAGGCGGCACCGCCGATCTGCTGCGCCACCTCGACGGGCTCATTCCGACTGATGCTGCCCCCAACACCTCCACAAACACTTGGCAGCCGCACTCGCCAACCGCGCTGCGCGCCTTGCAGCGGGAGGCCGACCGCATCATTGCCGCGACGGTAACGCCCCCGGCCAAGCCGGATACCGCGACGAACCGAATCGATTCCGTGGTGCTGCACCCGGTGGCTGGATTGCTGATCCTGTTGACGGTGCTGTTCGTAATGTTCCAGGCGGTGTTCAGTTGGGCACAGCCGGCGATGGATTTGCTGACCAACAGTTTCGCCGCGCTCGGACAACTCGTTCATGCCACGCTGCCCGACGGCCTGCTGCAGAGCTTCCTGCAGAACGGCGTGATTTCCGGCGTCGGCAGCGTCGTGGTCTTCCTGCCGCAGATCCTGATCCTGTTCCTATTCATCCTGCTGCTGGAGGATTTCGGCTACATGGCGCGGGCGGCGTTCCTGATGGACCGCATCATGGGCGGCGCGGGGCTGCATGGCCGTGCCTTCATTCCGCTGTTGTCGAGTTTTGCCTGCGCTATTCCCGGCATCATGGCGGCCCGCGTAATCGATAATAAACGCGACCGGCTGACCACGATCCTGATCGCGCCGCTGATGACCTGCTCGGCGCGCATTCCTGTCTATACGCTGATCATTTCGGCGTTCATTCCGCGCCGCGACCTGTTCGGCGGCATCAACCTGCAAGGCCTCGTGATGTTCGGCCTCTATGCCGCCGGCATCGCCAGCGCGCTCGCGGTATCGTTCGTCGCCAAGATCGTGATGTGGCGCGACTACGAACCCTCGCCGTTCATGATGGAACTGCCGGACTACAAGCTGCCGCGCGTCAAGAGCATCGCGCTCGGGCTCTACATGCGCGCCAAGATGTTCCTGCATCGCGCCGGCACCACGATCTTCTCGATGATGGTGCTGATCTGGTTCCTGGCCTCGTTTCCGCTGCCTCCGGCCGGCGCGGAAGGCCCTGCCATCAATTACAGCCTCGCTGCCATCATCGGGCGCGCGATCGAGCCGCTACTGGCGCCGCTTGGTTTCAACTGGCAGATCGCGGTGGCGCTTATTCCGGGCATGGCGGCGCGCGAAGTCGCGGTGGCGGCGCTCGGCACGGTCTACGCCATCGAGGGCGGCGACGAAGCCGCCGAACAGATCGGACACGTGCTCGCCGCGAACTGGAGCATTGCCACGGCGCTCTCGCTGCTGGCCTGGTATATTTTCGCGCCGCAATGCGCCTCGACCCTGGCGGTGATCCGGCGCGAGACCGGCAGCTGGAAATGGATGGCCGTCACCTTTGCCTACATGCTGGTGCTGGCCTATGTCGCATCCTTGCTGACCTACAACGTCGCGCGCGCGTTCGGCCTCGGCTGAAGTCAGAGCTTAATATTTCAACGGCAGAGGCTGATCGCCGAGCATACCCTTGGCGACGATGCTGCGGGCCGCGGCAGCGTCAAGCGCATGCCGGGCAATCAGATCGCCGCACTCGGCAACGATCTGGTCGGCATCCTGCATCAGCTTGAGCTGTTTGTAGCGGTCGTCGCGATGCAGCCCCATGCTCTCGCCGACGATTTCCAGCACATTGGCGATGCGGAACGGCCAGTCGCGCTCGTGCGCGCAGAGTTCGCGGTAATCGGAATGATAGACCACGGCCAGCGCATCGATCCCGGCTTCCGATGCCGCCAGCAATTCATTGCGCTGCAACTCGCGCCGGTAGGCCGGCAACACGTTGAGATTAACGCTTTGCAGGCCGACCGCGGGCTGGTTCAAATCGACCAGTTCAATCCCCGGGATCGCCCGCAGGATTTCCGCGGCGGCTTCCATGGTTCCCGGCACGCCGGGATGCTGATGCAGCGCGACCCGCATCTTGACCGGCCGACGCAGCAATGGCGCCAGCTCGGTGAGCCGGCCGCGCAGAAAGCGCAGGAATGGCGTCATCTCGAAGGGTTGCGCGCCGCCCTGGCGCTCGATCGCCGGGATCGTCGTCTCGGTGAACTGGACGTAGCAACTCGGACACCAGGAAATCACCTGACCGGACTTCGAATGCGACAGCTTCTCGATCGTGCTGGTGCCCATGCGGCCGGACATCTCGACATCGCCGGTGCGCAGTTGCGAGACGCCGCAGCAATGGGTCGGTCCGCCCATCACTTGATAGGTAATGCCGAGCGTATCCATGATGTCGAGGGCGAGCAGCGCGATGTGCGGGGTCTTGAGCACGTTGCAGCCGGTGTAGAACACGAAGTCCGGCGCCTCGCTTGGCGTCGCGGCCGGCGCCGGCTTCTGGCCGAGCCGCTCCAGCATCTCGTCATCGAGTTGCAGGCGGGACAGCATGGTGACGTCGCGGCTTATTTCGCGGAAGCGTGCGATGCCCTGGCGGCGGCGCTCCGGCAATTCATGATCGGTTTTGGCGAGGGCGACCCGCGCCATCGCCAGCAGAAAGCGCGGATTGACGCCATAGTCGCAGGCCTCGATACACTCGCCGCTGAGCATGCAGGCGGATGCCCATTGGCGCGACGCCTCCGGCCCCTCGCCGGTGCGCACGATATCGAGGATGCCGCCGATGATGTCGCCGGCGGTCATATCCGTGATCCCGGCCGGCGCGACGCTGGGGCAGACCTCGACGCATTTGCCGCAGCGCGTGCAGGCGTCGAGCATGTCGTCCACGCGGCTATCCAACGCCGTCTCGAAAGAGATCTCGCTCATCGGCTGCAACTCCGGTCCCTAGACCCGATTCACCCGGCAAAACGTACGCTACGCTCGTGACGATAGGCTACGCCGATCGGGCCATAAATGCGACGTGCAGGCCTCGCAACCCCGCCGCCCGCCAGCGGGCGGTCAAAAATCCGATTCCGGCTCGACATTAAACCTGGAAAAGCTCTAAAACGGAAATCCATCAAGGCCTATCGGCCAGGTTCCGTTCCAGATTTTGTCTCCAGGTTTCGCCATGGATTACAGCAAATTCTTCAGCGCCGCCCTCAATCGTCTGCATGATGAGCGGCGTTACCGGGTTTTTGCCGACCTCGAACGGATCGCGGGACGGTTTCCGCATGCGGTGTGGCATTGCCCGCAAGGTCCCCGCAACGTCGTGATCTGGTGTTCCAACGACTATCTCGGCATGGGCCAACATCCGAAGGTGGTCGGCGCCATGGTCGAGACCGCCACGCGGGTCGGCACCGGCGCCGGTGGAACCCGCAACATCGCCGGTACCCACCATCCCCTGGTGCAGCTCGAGCAGGAGCTGGCCGATCTGCACGGCAAGCAAGCCTCGCTGCTGTTCACGTCGGGCTATGTGTCGAACCAGACCGGCATTCCGACCATTGCCAAGCTCATTCCGAACTGCCTGATCCTGTCGGATGCGCTCAACCATAATTCGATGATCGAAGGTATCCGGCAAGCCGGCTGCGAACGTCAGGTGTTCCGCCACAGCGACATGGCCCATCTGGAAGAACTTCTGATCGCCGCCGGTCCCGACCGGCCCAAGCTGATCGTCTGCGAAAGCCTTTATTCCATGGACGGCGACATCGCGCCGCTGGCCAGGATCTGCGATCTGGCCGAGCGCTATGGCGCCATGACCTATGTCGACGAGGTCCACGCGGTCGGCATGTATGGCCCGCGCGGCGGCGGCATTGCCGAGCGCGACGGCGTCATGCACCGGATCGATATCCTCGAGGGCACGCTGGCCAAGGCGTTCGGTTGCCTCGGCGGCTATATCGCCGGCTCCGCCGATATCATCGATGCGGTGCGTTCCTACGCGCCCGGCTTCATCTTCACCACCGCGCTGCCGCCGGCGATCTGTTCGGCAGCCACCGCCGCGATCCGGCACCTGAAAACCTCCTCCTGGGAGCGCGAACGCCACCAGGACCGCGCCGCCCGGGTCAAGGCGATCCTGAATGCCGCAGGCCTGCCGGTGATGTCCAGCGACACCCACATCGTACCGTTGTTCGTCGGCGATCCCGAGCTGTGCAAGCAGGCCAGCGACCTCTTGCTGGAGCAGCACGGCATCTACATCCAGCCGATCAACTACCCGACGGTCGCCAAGGGCACCGAGCGGCTTCGGATCACGCCATCGCCCTATCACGACGACGGATTGATCGATCAGCTCGCCGACGCCTTGTTGCAGGTCTGGGAGCGCCTCGGCCTGCCGCTGCGTGAAAAATCGCTCGCCGCCGAATAATCCCGCCGAATAGCGTTAACCCCACTGGCATTAACCGCCACATCGCGGCGGGCCCCAAGCGGGCCCGGGCACCGTGCTTTACCGGTCTAAT
>NZ_LMUK01000051.1:247048-260267 GCF_009766005.1 Bradyrhizobium sp. S69
TGCGACGGCGCCCCTTTGAAGTGGCTCACGCCGAGATCGCAAGGGAGCAAACAGCGATGTTGCACGACTGGGGCGTAATCGCAGCCGCCTTCGGCTACATTGGATTCCTGTTTTTCGTCGCCAGCCACGGCAACCGGCTGTCGCCGACGCAACGTGGCCGCGCCAGCGCGCTGATCTATCCGCTGTCGCTGGCGATCTATTGCACCTCCTGGACCTATTACGGCTCGGTCGGCTTCGCCACCCGCACCAGCGTCGACTTCCTCGCGATCTATGTCGGCCCGATCGTGATGATCGTGTTCTGCACGCCGATCCTGCGCCGGGTGATCCGGCTCGCCAAATCGCAGAACATCACCTCGATCGCCGATTTCATCGCCGCCCGTTACGGCAAGAGCCAGGCCGTCGCCGCGACCGTGGCGCTGATCGCCATCATCGGATCGGTTCCCTACATCGCGCTGCAGCTCAAGGCCGTGGCGTCGTCGCTGGAGACGATCCTCAGCGAAGACCAGGCCTTCTCCTCGATCCCGATCATCGGCGATATTGCGCTGATGGTGACGATCGCGATGGCCGCATTCGCGGTATTGTTCGGCACCCGCCAGACCGACGCGACCGAACATCAGCATGGCCTGATGCTCGCGGTCGCAACCGAATCGATCGTAAAACTGGTGGCCTTTCTCGCTGCCGGCGCCTTCGTCACCTTCTGGATGTTTACTCCAGAGGAACTGATCGAACGCGCGATGAAGACGCCGGAAGCGGTGCGCGCGATCAATTACGTGCCCTCGATCGGCAACTTCCTCACCATGGTGCTGCTGTCGTTCTGCGCCATCGTACTGCTGCCGCGGCAGTTTCACGTCAGCGTGGTTGAGAACTCTAGCGATAGCGAGGTGAAACGGGCGCGCTGGCTGTTTCCGCTGTATCTGGTCGCCATCAACGTGTTCGTGATTCCGATCGCGATCGCGGGCCTGGTGATCTTTCCGTTCGGCGCGGTCGACAGCGACATGTATGTGCTGGCGCTGCCGATGGAGGGAAATTCGCTGCTGCTCAGCGTCGGCGTCTTCATCGGGGGCCTGTCGGCGTCGACCGCCATGGTGATGGTGGAATGCGTCGCGTTGGCGATCATGGTGTCGAACGACATCGTGCTGCCGCTGGTACTGCAGCGCGGCGTCGAGGCCCGCGGCGGGCAAAAGGATTTTGGCGACTTCCTGCTCAGGATCAGGCGCTTTTCGATCTTCGCCATTATGGTGATGGCGTATTTTTATTATCGCGCGCTCGGCAACACCCAGTTGGCCGCGATCGGCCTGTTGTCGTTCGCGGCGATCGCGCAGTTGGCGCCGGCATTTTTCGGCGGGCTGTTCTGGCGGCGCGCGACCGCGCGTGGCGCCATGGGTGGCATGCTGGTCGGCATCGCGATGTGGATCTACACGCTGTTCCTTCCGAGCTTCCTCGACACCAGCACCGCCGGGCTGATGCTGCTGCAGCACGGCCCGTTCGGCATCGAATCGCTGCGGCCGCAAGCGCTGTTCGGCGCCGACCTGACGCCGCTGCTGCATGGCGTGCTGTGGTCGCTCTCGCTCAACATCCTGACCTATGTCGTGTTGTCGCTGGCGCGGATGCCGTCCTCGATCGAACGGTTGCAGGCGGATCTGTTCGTGCCCACGGCCCTCGCCCCGATCGCGCCGACATTCCGGCGCTGGCGCACCACGGTAACCGCGCAGGATATCCAGAGCACGGTGGCGCAATATCTCGGCCCCGACCGCGCCCGCCGTTCGTTCGAGGCCTTCGCGGCCACCCATCCGGCGTCGCTCGACCCGGCGGCGCCCGCCGATTTCGAGTTGCTGCGCCACGCCGAGCATTTGATCGCGTCGTCGATCGGCGCGGCCTCATCGCGCCTGGTGATGTCGCTGTTGCTGCGCAAGCGCACCGTCTCCGCCAAGGCGGCGCTCAAGCTGCTGGACGATTCCCACGCCGCGCTGCACTTCAATCGCGAGATCCTGCAAACCGCGCTCAATCATGTGCGGCAGGGCATCGCCGTGTTCGACGTCGACCTGCAGCTGATCTGCTCGAATCATCAGTTCGGCGAACTGCTCGGCCTGCCGCCCCATCTCGTGCAACTCGGCACGCCCTTGCGCGAGATCCTCGAATTCATGGCAGCGCTCAGCCCGCTCGGCCTGCAAGACGAAGAGACGCTGCTGGAGATGCGGCTCAACGCCTATACCACCGAGGGCGAGCCGTATCTGGAACGGCTACCCGATCGCCACATGGTGATCGAAGTGCGGACCAACCGGATGCCCGGCGGCGGACTGGTCATCACCTTTTCCGACGTCACGCCGAGCTTCGAGGCCGCCGAAGCGCTGGAGCGCTCCAATGCGACCCTGGAAAAACGCGTGCGCGACCGCACCGAGGAACTGACCCGGCTGAATTCGGAACTGGCCCTGGCCAAGAGCGCCGCCGAGGACGCCAGCATCTCCAAGACGCGATTTCTGGCGGCCGCGAGCCACGACATCCTGCAACCGCTCAACGCGGCGCGGCTTTACGTGACGAGCCTGGTCGAGCGGCAGAGCGGCGGCGAGGATGCGCGGCTGGTCGAAAACATCGACGATTCGCTGGAAGCCATCGAGGAAATCCTCGGCGCGCTGCTGGATATTTCACGGCTCGACGCCGGCGCCATGACGACGTCGATCACGAGCTTCAAGATCGGCGACCTGATGCGTTCGCTCGAGATCGAATTTGCGCCGATGGCGCGGGCCAAGCGGCTGAAGCTCACCTTCGTACCGAGTTCGCTGCCGGTGCAATCCGACCGGCTGCTGCTGCGGCGGCTGCTGCAGAACCTGATCTCCAACGCCATCAAATATACCCCGCGCGGGCGGGTGCTGGTCGGCTGCCGCCGTCACGGCCAAAGCTTGCAGATCTGCGTCTACGATACCGGCGTCGGCATTCCGGTCGTCAAGCGCGGCGAGATCTTCAAGGAGTTTCACCGGCTCGAACAGGGCGCCCGGATCGCGCGCGGCCTTGGCCTCGGGCTGTCGATCGTCGAGCGGCTCGCGCGCGTACTCAACCACGGCATCGCGCTCGACTCCAATGCCGGCGGCGGCTCGTTCTTTTCGGTGACACTGCCGATCGCGAAAGCCATCAACTTCACCGCGGCCGTCACCAGCGCCACGCCGCTGTCGAAGGCGCCGATGAGCGGCACGCTGATCGTTTGCATCGAGAACGACGCGGCGATTCTCGACGGCATGAAGACGCTGTTGAAGACCTGGGGGGCCGAGGTGATCGCGGCGGCCGATCCCGATGCCGCCCTCGCGGCGATCGACGCCGCGGGCGGCCGGGTCACCGGCCTGCTCGTCGATTATCATCTCGATCGCGGCAATGGCGTCGCCGCGATCCGCGACATTCGCCGCCGCTTCGGCGATGCCATTCCGGCAATCCTGATCACCGCCGATCGCAGCCCGCATGTCCGCGACGCCGCGCGCGAAGAGAAAATCGCGGTGCTCAACAAGCCGGTCAAGCCGGCATCGCTGCGTGCCTTGATTGGCCAATGGCGCAGCCAGCGGATGGCGGCGGCCGAGTAGAATCGCGGGATAGGCTTACTGCGCGATCGGCGTGGGTTGCCGCCATTGGCCGCCGGCGATTTTGGCCGCGGCGATCACCGCCTGGGTGCGGCTCTCGACGCCCAGTTTTTGCAGGATCGCCGAGACATGCGCCTTGATGGTCGCCTCCGACACGCCGAGCTCGTAGGCGATCTGCTTGTTGAGCAGCCCTTCCGACAGCATCATCAGCACCCGCACCTGCTGCGGGGTCAGCGTCACCAGACGGTCGCGCAGGCGCGTCATGTCCGGATCGGTGACCGACGACAGGTCGGTGTCCGGCGGCACCCAGACGTCGCCATCCATCACTTTCACGATCGCATCGCGCAAGGTCTCGACCCCGAACCGCTTCGGGATGAAGCCCGAGGCGCCGAAATCCAGCGACCGGCGGATCGTGCTGCCGTCATCGCTGGCCGACACGATCACGACGGGGATCGCCGGATATTGCGCACGCAGGTAGATCAAGCCCGAGAAGCCACTGATTCCCGGCATCGACAAATCGAGCAGCACCATATCGACATCGGAATCCTGCTCGAGCAGCGCCGTCAGTTCATCGAACGTCCCGGCCTGGTCGATCCTCGCCGACGTCACGACGCCTGCAACCGCCTGCCGCAGCGCGTCGCGGAACAGCGGATGGTCGTCGGCGATGATGAGGTGCGTATTGGAGGTCATTTATTTCTTACAAGCCGGTTGCGGCAAAATCCGTGGCCTCTCGATAGAGCTTTCGCCAGGTGAATTTTTCCCTGTTGCAATTGTCCTCTGCCACGCGGGCGCATGCAAGCGTGCAATATTGCTTTGCGGCAAAGCGGTTAATCCGGTCCGGTTTGTGCATCGCAATAGATTGAAAGCTGCCAGCGCCCGGGCGCGCGGAACGCGCATTGTTCCCACAACACCACCCTATAAGGCCGAAAGTCTTAATTGGCCGGATTTCACGGTGATGTTACCGTGACGAAATGTCCCAGGCTAACCCGGCGAAGACCGGCGAGTGGGCGAATGCGCATTAACGGACAGGGGAGCGAACAATGGCAATGGCTGCGACAGCGGGCGCGGAAGCTCGCACCGGTGGAATGACGGCTGAAGAGCGAAAGGTTATCTTCGCTTCCTCGCTGGGTACCGTTTTCGAATGGTACGATTTCTACATCTACGGAACGCTGGGCGTGTTCCTCGCCAAATACTTTTTCGCCAACGTGCCGCCGAATGTCGGTTTCATCTTCGCCCTACTGGCGTTTGCGGCCGGCTTCGCCGTCCGGCCGTTCGGCGCCCTGATCTTCGGCCGTCTCGGCGATATGGTCGGACGCAAATACACCTTCCTGATCACCATGAGCCTGATGGGCGTCGGCACCTTCTTCATCGGCCTGCTGCCGGGCTATGGAAGCTGGGGCATCGCGGCGCCGATCGTGCTGATCGCGCTTCGGCTGGTGCAGGGCCTTGCGCTCGGCGGTGAATATGGCGGTGCGGCGATTTACGTCGCCGAGCACGCGCCCGCCAACAAGCGCGGCTACTACACCTCCTGGATTCAGACCACCGCGACGCTCGGCCTGTTCCTGGCGCTGCTGCTGATCCTGGGCATTCGCAGCTGGATGGGAGAAGAGGCATTCAGCGATTGGGGCTGGCGCATTCCGTTCCTGCTGTCGGGTATCCTGCTCGCGGTATCGATCTGGATCCGCTTGAGCCTGAGCGAGTCGCCGATCTTTGCGAAAATGAAGGCAGAGGGAACCACTTCGAAGCGGCCGTTGAGGGAAGCGTTCGGCGAATGGTCGAATGCCAAAATTGCGATCCTGGCCCTGCTGGGTGCGACCGCCGGCGAAGCCGTGGTTTGGTACGGCGGACAGTTCTACGCGCTGTTCTTCCTGACCCAGACCATCAAGGTGCCGGCCGTGACGGCGCAGATCATGATCGTGATTGCGCTGGCGCTCGGCACACCCGGCTTTGTCATCTTCGGCTGGCTGTCGGACAAGATCGGCCGCAAGCCGATCATTCTCGCCGGCTTCCTATTGGCAGCCTTGACGTACTTCCCGATCTTCAAGGCGATTACGCATTTCGCCAACCCGAAGCTCGAAGCGGCGCTGTCCGCCGCGCCGGTCACCGTGATCGCCGATCCCAACGAATGCTCGTTCCAGTTCAAGGCAACCGGCACTGAGAAATTCACCACCAGCTGCGACGTCGCCAAATCCGGGCTCGTCAACCTGTCGGTGAACTATAACAACGAGACCGCACCCGCCGGAACCAAGGCCAAGGTGAAGATCGGTGACCAGACGCTCTCCGCCGATAGCCCCGACTTCGCCAAGGCGTTGCCCGCGGCGATCAAGGCGCACGGCTATCCGGCTTCGGCCGATCCGGCCGAAATCAATCAGGTCATGACGGTGGTGATGCTCTGGCTGCTGGTGGTCTATGTGACGCTGGTCTACGCGCCGATCGCAGCCTGGCTGGTTGAATTGTTCCCGAGCCGGATCCGCTACAGCGGGCTGTCGCTGCCATATCACATCGGCAACGGATGGTTCGGCGGCTTCCTGCCCGCGACCGTGTTCGCGATCGCAGCCGCAACCGGGAACATCTATTCCGGCCTGTGGTATCCGGTCGGCATCGCGATCATGAGCCTGATCGTCGGCTTCCTGTTCCTGCCGGAGACCAAGGACGTCGATATCACCAAAACCTGAGCAAGCCCTGACATCAAGCCGGCCGCGGAGCGATCCGCGGCCGGTTTTGTTTTAACCCGGCTCTGTCTTAACCAATGCGTCCCATGAATTGCAGCACCACCTCGCGCCGGTGCGGCCGGGCGCGATGTTCGATCAGATAGATCGCCTGCCAGACGCCCAGAGCGAGTTGGCGCTTGAGCACCGGAATCTGCAGCGACGTCGCCGTCAGCATGGTCTTGATGTGCGCCGGCATATCGTCGGGACCTTCGGTGTCATGGCTCCATCCGCCGTCCTCGGGGGCGAGCCGGCCGAGCGAAATCATCAGATCGTCCAGCACCGACGGATCGGCATTTTCCTGAACCGTCAGCGACGCCGACGTGTGACGGACGAACAGCGTCACCGCGCCTTCCCGCGCGCAGGCCTCTTCGACGAATTTTGCGACCTCGGCAGTGAGATCGACAAAGCCTGCGCCGGCGGTTTGCACCGTCAGCAGCGACGTCACGAGGGCATCAGCGGTAACCGCCGAGGGCGCCGTGCGGGAGATGGATTTGGAAGAGGTCATGAATTTCTCAATCAACGTTTTGTCGTCCCGGCCTCCGCGCCGGGACCCATAGCCCCTGGCGTTGGTGATTGCGGAAGGCCTTTGCTTCACTGCCAAAACGAGAGGACACGGCGTATGGGTCCCGGCGCGGAGGCCGGGACGACAGCATTTTTCAAATCCTGCCGTTGACGTCCTTCTGCACGCGATTGGCCATCTCGACCAGACGCCGCCAGGCTTGCTCCAGGAAAGTCATGGCGCGATCCATGTCGCGGTCGCTCGGCAAGGGTATCTCGATTCTGGGAATCTCGATCTTGCGCCCGCCCTCGGCGACCTTCGGTTCGGGTTTGTTCAGCGGGTCGCCCTTCGGCAGCGGCTCATCGATCTTGCCGGTAACGGTGGCATCGCGCTCCGCCAATTGGGTCTTGAGTTTTTCCAATTCTGTCTTGAGTTTTTCATTGTCGGCCTGCAGCCGGCCGATTTCCGCGTCGAGCGCCGCGCGTTCGTCGGGCACGGCATAGCAGGCCCAGCCGTTGCCATTGTTATTGCAGGTGGAGACCTCGCCGGTCCGGGTATCGAGCCGGATGATGCCATCGTTGACCGGCGACAACGTATAGCGGCCGTTCTCGGTATCCGGCAGCGGCCCCGCCGCGGCGCCGCCGATGCCGATGGCCATCGCGGCGGCCATCAGCGAAATCGTGAATTTGGCAAGCGACACTGTTGTCATCATCGAAGTGCTCCGCCTCAAACCGCCGATACTGCCCGCTATTATAATGGTGGCTAGGGTTGCGAACGATAGGGCGCACGGCCGGATTTCAACGCATCGGCGAGCAATTCGATCCGGTCCTGGCCCCAGAATACCTCGCCGTCGAGCACATAGACCGGCGAGCCGAACACGTCGGCGGCCAGCGCGTCCTGACGGTTTTGCTCATAGACCACGCTGATCTCCTCGCTGCCGGAGCGCTCAACCAGCGGCTTGCCCGGCAATCCGCAATCGTCGGCCAATTTAACCAGCGTCGCCGCATCGGTGAGATTGAGTTCCTCCTCCCATACCGCCGCATACGCCCGCCGCAGGAATCGATCGGGATCATGGCCGGCCTCGATTGCTGCGATCACGACGCCGTCGGCCAGCCGCGCGTTGAACGGCCAGTTCGCCGGCTGCAAATGAAATTGCAGGCCGCGCTTGTCGCGCCAGCGCTGCAGTTCGACCATCCGATAGCGCTGCCGTACCGGGTGGCGCTTGAGCAGCGGCAACCCGCCGGTTTCCGAAAACAAATCGACCAGCACCACCGGTTTGTGGTTCACCGCAAGACCGTAGGTGCTGACGATCTCGCGAAACAGATTGTGCCCGATATAGGCCCACGGCGATTGCAGCGAAAAATAATAGTCGACCTGGCGCGGCATGCGGATTCCCGGGAGGTTGATTGGCCACGATCATCCCAACAGACCCGCCACGGCGATGCAAGGCTGCTGCAGTGCGGCGACTGCTCCACAGGCGGTTCGCGGCAGGCTTGATAAATACAATAGAATCAATGCACTAACTGGTTACGACGCAATCTTGACTTGGTTAGACGCGCTAAGTATGGTCCGCGCGGCTTTTGAGGGTGACGGGGCGTCATTTCCATCAACGCGGCATTGTTTCGGGTCTCCACAGCATGGCTGAAGGCGCGAACGACGGCGGGAACGGAAATCACGATACATCGTCCGACGAAGCTGCGCTTTCCGCAAGGCTCGGAAGTCTGGATCAGCGGTTGTCCGAAATTCGGGACGGCCGCAAAGTCAGGACTGACCAACCCGAATCTGGAGGCGGAGACGGCGCGGCCAGAGCATCGGCGATGGGGCGCGGTTTCCAGCTTTCTTCGGAGTTGATCGCCGGCGTTGTCGTCGGAGCTTTGATCGGCTGGGGTCTCGACCACGTGCTGCCGACAAAGCCTTGGGGGCTCATCGTGTTTGTCCTGCTCGGCTTCACGGCCGGTGTGGTCAACGTGATAAGGTCGGCGGGCGTTACTCCGGACAGAACCGGCCGTTGAAAGACGGAAAGACCGGACGAATTGATTGCAGGCGCCGGCGTGGCCGGTGGGACGAAAGATACGCCGCGGATGATCGATCCGATCGAACAGTTCAATATCCAGAAGCTCTTCACGATCGGCCATATCGGCCATCAGGAGATCGCCTTCACCAATTCGTCGGCCTACATGTTCGGCTCGGTGGCGTTGATTTCGCTGCTGATGATCGGTGGCGTGGCCGGCAAGCATTTGGTGCCCGGCCGGATCCAGTCGGTCGCTGAAATCAGCTACGAATTCGTCGCCAACACCATCCGGTCGACGGCCGGCAAGGAAGGCATGAAGTTCTTCCCGCTGGTGTTCTCGCTGTTCATGTTCATTGCGGTTTCGAACATCGTCGGGGTCATTCCCTACAACTTCACCATCGCCAGCCACCTCGTCGTCACGGCCGTGCTCGCGATGATCGTGTTCCTGACGGTGCTGATCTACGGTTTCTACAAAAATGGCCTGAAATTCTTCAAACTGTTCGTGCCGTCGGGCATTCCGATCTTCATCCTGCCGCTCGTCGTGTTCATCGAGGTGTTCTCGTTCTTCCTGCGGCCGATTTCGCACTCGGTGCGTCTGTTCGCCAACATGCTGGCGGGCCATATCGCGCTCGCGGTGTTCGCCAGCTTCATTCCGCTGCTGGCGGGGCTTGGCATTGCCGGCTATTTCGGCGCCGTGCTGCCGCTCGGCATGGTGATCGCGCTGACCGCGCTCGAGCTGCTGGTCGCGTTCCTCCAGGCCTACGTCTTCACCATCCTCACCTGCATCTACATCAACGATGCTATCCATCCGGGCCACTAAACCCGGTCCTCTCTCACCAAACCTCAACAAGGAGTTCGTCTCATGGATCCGATCGCTGCAAAGTACATTGGCGCTGGTATTGCCTGCATTGGCATGGGTGGCGCGGGCGCCGGCGTGGGCATCATCTTCGGCAACTATCTCGCCGCCGCGGTGCGCAATCCTTCGGCAGCCCAGGGCCAGTTCGGCAACCTGATTTTCGGCTTCGCCGTGACCGAAGCGCTCGGCATCTTCTCGCTGCTGATCGCGCTCTTGCTGCTGTTCGCGCTCTGATATCTTCCTGAGCGTATCCCGGTTGCGGGATACGCGGTTCAAGCCGAACAGGAGAAGCCAGTGGCTGAAAGTCATGGCACGACGGCGCACACCGAAGCTCCTGCCGCAAAGCATGAGTTTCCGCCTTTCCAGAAGGACACCTTTGCTTCGCAATTGGTGTCGCTGTTGATCGCGTTCGTTGCGCTCTATCTGATCGTCTCGCGTATCGCGTTGCCGCGGGTCGGCAGCGTGATCGACGCGCGGGCGAATACGATCGAGGGCGATCTGGCCGATGCGCAAAAGCTGAAGGACCAATCCGACGGCGCGCTGAAGGCCTATGAGAGCGAACTGGCCGCGGCGCGCGGCCGGGCGCAGGCGATCGGCGCCGAGGCCCGCGAAAAACACAATGCCGCGGCCGACGCCGAGCGCAAGACGCTCGAAGAGAAGCTCGCGGCGAAGCTTTCCGACGCCGAAAAGACCATCGCCTCGACGCGAGAAGCTGCGATGAGCAATGTTCGCGGCATCGCCGCGGATGCGGCTTCGGCGATCGTGCAGCGGCTGACCGGTATTGCGCCGGACGCCCAGTCCGTGAACAGCGCCGTCGACGCCTCGTTGAAGGGATAAGATCTGATGTTCGCCGAACCGGAATTCTGGGTCGCCGTAGGCTTCGTCATCCTGATGGGCGTGTTCGTCTATGTCGGCGTGCACCGCACGGTGCTGACCGCGCTGGATCATCGCAGCCAGCGTATCAAGACCGAACTCGACGACGCCCGCCGCCTCAAGGAAGAGGCCGCCAAATTGCTCGCGGAGTACAAGGCCCGTCACGCCACCGCCGAGCGCGAGGCGCAGGACATCATCACCGCGGCGAAGGCTGAAGCCGAGCGGATCGCGGCCGAGGCCAAGACCAAGATGGAAGACTTCGTCGCCCGGCGCACCAAGACCGCGGAGAGCAAGATCGCACTCGCCGAAGCCCAGGCCATTGCCGACGTTCGCTCGGCCGCGGCCAGTGCCGCGGTCGCCGCGGCCTCCACGATCCTGTCGCAATCGGTCAAGGGCGAAGTCGCCGACGATCTGTTGGCCAAGGGCATCGCGGAAGTTCGCGCCAAGCTGAACTGACGAATATTTCATTCGAGAATGCCGAGCCGGTGCGATCATCTCGCGCCGGCTTTTTTCTTTTGTCCCTGCGAACACGTTCCCAGGGACGACAGACTGAAGCGATTTGCCCCTTCAAGGGAAGCCCCTGCGCCGCTACTTCTTCTTGCGCTTGGCTGGCGCCTTCGGCTCCGGCGTCAGCAGCTGCGGATCGAAGCCGATATAGAAAATGTAGGAATCCCCGACCGCGCCGGGAGCGATGGGGTACACCACGTCGTCGGCGACCAGCGTAAACGGCACCGATCCGTCCGCCGCCATCGCCACCGTGGTCCGGTAGGCTTTGGTGGCGATGGTTTTTTCGTTCACGCCACTCTGCACCACGGCCACGCGCAGCGGGACCTCGACGGTTTCCGGCGCGCCGGCCGGACCGGCAATCACCCGGCCCTGGATACCGATCCGCGCCGTAATGTCGTCGCCGGTTCGCCTGCAATCGCGCGCGACTTTGGTGATCGAGGCCAGATAACGCACGTTATCGCCGACCGCCTCTTTGCCCGGTGCCGCCACGGAATAGGTCGATGCCCCCGCGCGAATGCTGACCGGCGGACAGGTCTCTTCGATCCGGCTCTCGCTTGGTCCCGCGTCAGGGGCTCCCGGCGCAGGCTGGGCCGGTTGATCCGACGATCCGCCGCCAAACAGGCCCTTGAAGCGATCGCTCAGCGATTGCGCGGCCACCGGCGAGGCAAAAAGGCTGCAACCGACCGCCAGCGCGACCACGGCCGATACCGCGACCACGCGATATTTGCGCGACGGAAATGCCGTCATGATCACATGCTTCTTACCCATACGACGTCCCTGGCCCCACACGTCATCCAACCATCATTTTCCGGCCGCTTATAGCAGCGCAATGGCGGCAAACCCAAGGCGCCTGGACAGCCGCCTTCAGCCGCGAAAATCCTCATGCAGCAGGCCGAACAGCAGATGGTCCTGCCAGACGCCGTTGATGCAGAGATAGCGCCGCGCCAGGCCCTCGCGGCTGAAGCCGCATTTCTCCAGCACCCGGATCGACGGCGCATTGGAGGGGATGCAGGCGGCCTCGACGCGGTGCAAATTGAGTTCGCCGAACAGCGACGGCAGCAGTACCCGCAGCGCCGCCGTCATGTAGCCGCGATGGGCGTGGGGCTGCCCGACCCAATAGCCGATGGTGCCGGCCTGCACGATGCCGCGGCGGACATTCGCCAACGTGACGCCGCCGATCATCGCCCCGTCGGATTCGCGAAACACGATGAACGGGTAGGACCGATCAGCCGCGATGTCCTCGGCATAGCGCCGCAACCGCCGGCGGAAGCCCGAGCGGGTCAGGTCGTCGGACGGCCAGATCGGCTCCCAGGGGGTCAGATAATTGCGGCTGGTTTCCCGCAAATGTGCCCATTGCAGAAAATCCGACATCTGCGGCGCGCGCAGCAGCAGGCCGTGGCCGCGCGGGGCGAGCGCGGGCGATCCGCTGGATGGCAATCGAAACAACGCCATGGGCTTCCCCCCATTATCCTGACACTGCCGCCGCGCGACACCACCCGGCGCCGGCGCGGCTCGATCATGCTCCTAGTGAAGACGAGCTTTAGCCTTCGACTTTGTCAATCCTTCCGCAAAAGCCACCGCCGTGTCCAGCCCCCTGCCGCTGCCAAGCGCCACGACGGCGGGCCGGCTGCGCGACAACAATCCCCGCGCCGCGTTCCGGGTCGATTCCACGCTGACGTCGTCGATCCGGGCCACCAGCTCTTCGACCGTCAGGGGGCGGCCGTAGGCCAGAATATGCCGCGCCAACTGTTCGGCGCGGGACGAGCAGCTCTCCAGCGCCATCAACAGCCCGGCCTTCATCTGCGCCTTGGCGCGGGCGACTTCGGCTTCGGTCAGCGTCTCGACGGCGTCGTTGATGACGTCGACGATCACCTCCATCATCTCGGGGGCGTCGCCGGGATCGGTGCCGGTGTAGAGCCCGAAAAAGCCGGTGTCGCTGTAGGGTGCGTGAAACGTGTAGATCGAATAGCACAGCCCGCGCTTTTCCCGCACCTCCTGGAACAGCCGCGACGACATCCCGCCACCCAGCGTGTTGGTGAAGACCTGCATCGAGAACAGCGACAGGTCGCCCTGCGGCACGCCTTCCAGCGCCAACGTCAGATGCGCCTGTTCGAGATCGCGATGCACCACGCGGGAGCCGCCCTTGCCGAACATCGCGGCTTGCGGCTTCGGCGCCGCGCCCGCCTCGAAGCCGGAAAA
>NZ_LMUK01000051.1:260419-264576 GCF_009766005.1 Bradyrhizobium sp. S69
CGCCACCACCATGTTGGGGCCGCGATAATGCGTCGACAAATAGCCGCGCAGCGTGTCGCGATCGAATTCCTTCAGGGTCTTTGCCGTACCGAGCAGCGAACGGCCCATCGGCTGATCCGGGTAACACAATTCGTTGAGATGCTCGAACACCACGTCGTCGGGGGTGTCCTGGGCGGCGCCGATCTCCTGCACGATGACGTTCTTTTCCCGCTCCAGTTCGTCCGGCACGAAGGAGGGATTGGCGAGGATGTCGGACAGCACGTCGAGCGCCAGCGGCACATCCGCCTTCAGCACCCGGGCGTAGTAGGCCGTGGTCTCGGTCGAGGTGCCGGCGTTGAGGTCGCCGCCGACCGCCTCGATTTCCTCGACGATCTCGCGCGACGAGCGCCGCGTGGTGCCCTTGAACGCCATATGCTCGAGGAGATGCGAGATGCCGTGCTCGTTCGGCTTTTCGTCACGGCCGCCGACGCCGGTCCATACCCCGAGCGCCGCGGTCTCCAGATGCGGCATGGTGTCGGTGATCACCGTCAGGCCGGAGGGAAGCTTGGTAACATCGACACTCATCCGGCAACTCCTTGTTTCGCGGCGCGGCTGACCGAGCGCACGAACGCTTCGACTTCAACCTGATCGTTCTTCATGACCTTGATATGCTCGGGCCTCGTCATCAGGCCGTCGAGCCAGGCCGGCAATTCCGGCCGCACCCCGCAGGCGGCTTGCACCGCATCGGGGAATTTCGCGGCATGCGCGGTCGACAGCACGATGTTGGGGATCGTCGAATCCGCGGTGTCGCGGTCGGCGACCGCCAGCGCCACCGCGGTATGCGGATCGACCAGATCGCCGGCCTCGCGCCAGGCGGCGCGGATCGCGGCTGCGGTCTCGGTTTCATCAGCGCGGCCGGCGTCGAATTCGGCGCGGATCGCCGCCAAGGTCGCATCCGGCAGCACGAACCGTCCGGATTGCTTCAATGATTCCATCAGCCGGCGAACGCCGGCGGCGTCGCGCCCGCTCGCCTCGAACAACAGGCGCTCGAAATTCGACGAGATTTGAATATCCATCGACGGCGAGGCGGATGCATGAACCTCGCGGACCTCGTAGATGCCGGTCTTGAGCGTGCGCGGCAGGATGTCGTTGACGTTGGCGGCGATCCGCAGCCAACGCACCGGCAGGCCCATCTTCTTCGCGACATAACCCGCAAAGATGTCGCCGAAATTCCCCGTCGGTACGGTGAAATCCACCGCGCGTGCCGGCGCGCCGAGCGCGACGGCGGAGGTGAAGTAATACACCACCTGGGCGACGATCCGCGCCCAGTTGATCGAATTCACTCCCGACAGCGCCACCGCGTCGCGAAAGCTGTGGTGGTTGAACAGCGCCTTCACGATCGCCTGGCAATCATCAAAGGTGC
This sequence comes from Bradyrhizobium sp. S69, assembly GCF_009766005.1. Lineage (GTDB taxonomy): Bacteria > Pseudomonadota > Alphaproteobacteria > Rhizobiales > Xanthobacteraceae > Bradyrhizobium. The sequence goes on from NZ_LMUK01000051.1 coordinate 261,822, forward strand.
CTTCGATCGCCAGCGCATGAACGTTGGCCGCACCGGTCGTCGTCATCATCCGCCGTTGCACGTCGGACACCCGGCCTTGCGGGAACAGCACCACCAGATCGACATTGTCGAGACCCGCGAACGCATCGACCGCGGCGCCGCCGGTATCGCCCGAGGTCGCAACCACGATGGTGGTGCGCTGCGCGCGTTTGGCCAGCACGTGATCCATCAGCCGCGAGATCAACTGCATCGCGACGTCCTTGAACGCCAGGGTCGGACCGTGAAACAACTCCAGCAGGAATTGATTGGGACCGATCTGGTCCAGCGGCACCACGGCGGGATGGCGGAACGTCGCATAGGCCTCGTTGGCCATGCGGCCGAGATCGGCGTCGGAAATCTCGTCGCCGACAAACGGCCTGATCACCTCAACCGCGACTTCCCAATAGGGCCGGCCGAAGAAGCCCGCGATGGTCTCGCGTGAAAGCTGCGGCCACACGTCAGGCACATAGAGGCCGCCGTCGCGGGCAAGCCCGGTCAGCATCACATCGCAAAAACCCAGTATGGGGGCCTCCCCCCGGGTCGAAATATACCGCGTCAAAGCACCCTCCAAAGGCGGCAGGAAACCCGCCAAGCCTTTGATATCAAATGAAGATCGATCACGCCCCCGGCGTCATCGGCTGGCCACCATAAAGCGTTTTCGGTGGCAGGGGAAATGCCGAAACAGGGCATAACAGCGTTCACTGGTCACTCTGACCTGTTACCTATGTCGCCGGTCTGGAGCGATCTTCACCCTCCTCGGGAGGGTAGAAAAGAAACGATGCCCAAAGCCGTCATTGCGGGAAGCCAGACATCATGTTGGACCGCCTAGCCCAAGGCTTTCCTTAACCCCCAATCGCCACGCCGCAAGGATCCGTTCGCCAATGCGGGGATATTTCGATTTCTTCTTGAAATGCTTCCCTGCTTCAGAGGAAACGTCGGAAATCACATCTGCCGTCTCTTCGAAAATCCTCGAGATCATGGTCGCTCCCAGGTCCGCGCGGGTTTGACCAAGCCTGATCAGCGCCCGGCGATCCGGCCACTTCTTGGAGCCTTCCAGAGTGAGCGCCATCACGTCGGCCGGTATGTAGGCTGTGGTCGTGATTAAATCGTAGACCGGCGCGAGTTGTGCGGCTCCCTCTACATCCGAATAGATGATTCCAAAGTTTTTAAGATGAGCATCGCCGTTCCGAATGGCGCAGTTCAGGACGAACAGTCTGAACAGGTCGGTAAGGGCTTTTGGCCGATCCATCGCGCGAATGAATTGCCTTGTGCGCCCAAAGAGTCTGGTTTCGTATCCTCCGTCGTATTTGCGGGATGCAGGAAGGCCGTTGAGCACACAAAAATCTTCGAATCCGAAATACGTGCCATCGGTTCCGAGATCGAAACGTTTGATGACCAGGGCATGTCCTGATTCCGACAGGCTGAATTCAGGGACCGCAAACTTAAGCCGCTTCGCGATTTCGAGACAGAAGAATTCATTTACGGCAAGTTCGGGATATTCGGCCGGGTCCCAGAATTTCACGATATGCGTGGCACTTTTGAAACTCGAAGAGTGGCGCAGAGCACTTTCTTCTTCGGCTCGTATCATTACTTTTGGCTGTACGCCCGACAGGCCGGAATGAATTGCAAACTTCTCGATCAGATAGTCGAAAAGCTCACTGGTTCCTTTCGATTCGAGAATCTCCTCAATGGATTGAAACGGCACATCTTCGGATAGCGGCTCGGCAAATTCGGAGTAGCGAAGACGACCAATCTGGGTTTCGCCGACCAGACTGAGCAAATCAAAATTATCGAAACTTCCAAGGGTCTTGGCAAACTGTCGCATCAAGCGCTCCCGGAGTACGCCTTCCGGAAGATTCATCTCGAATACGGGGGCCAAGCCGTTGATGGTGTCCCAGGACGCCGTTCGGCTTGGCATCGTAACGGAAACGGCAAGTCCGGGCGCGGTCGCAGGGTCGTAAGCGAAGGTAGATCCTCTCGTCTTGAAACGATCGAGCGTTCCGACCGATTTACCGTCGACCCAAACGCGAAGCATTTTCGTCCTCCTCTACCAAGTCTTCCAGAGTGGGACGGCTATCGTTCAACTGGGTGACGCGAAGATCCAGACCCAGCGCGTTCATGACTCGCATCAGGTTTTTAAATCCGATGTCCGAAATTCGTCCGTTCTCAAGGGCGTCCAGCCGAGCCCTGCTGACTTTCGATCGTTGAACGAGCTCGCCTTGGGACAGCTTCTGAGCGCGCCTGGTTTTCTTGACCAGACCACCAAGATCGATAAGCTCCATCGCTTTGCCTCTTATAAGATGCAATATTGGAAATATGTTATAATTGCCTCTTATAAGAGGCGAACCGGCAGATGTAAATGCCTTATAAAAGAGGCAAATTCTCTTTCTGACGACCAATGCCTTATACATGAGGCATAAACCCGCCGCGAGTTCCCGATTCGATCGCTGGCGTCTCGAGATACTGGATGCCCGCCGGAGCCTGTCATCGGGCGCGCATTCGCGCGACCCGGTGGCGGGCATGACAGGTGGATACACCTCCGCGTTCTCGCGGCACACTGCGCCCGAGTTTTGCAAATCCGTTCGCCCCAAAAAAGAGAGGGCGCAGTGCGATCCCAAGAGGGACGCAGGCGACCCTCAAGAGAGGGCGCAGGGAAGACCGGGTGCGCGCTGCACCCGCGATCTCATGTGCAAAGGCAAAACAGGAAAACGCACATGAGCATACAGGTTCAGCGGAA
>NZ_LMUK01000052.1 GCF_009766005.1 Bradyrhizobium sp. S69
TTCGAGGCGATCGCCAGTTCGGTCGCCGGCAGCACCAGCACCTTCGACATCGAGAACAACGCGTTCAGCGGCGCCAATGGCAGCGCCGTGATCATCGCCAACGACGAAGCCGGCTTTTCCACCACCGCGACACTCAACCTCACTTTCAGCGGCAACACGATCGGCGCCGTGGCGGGAACCCACAACGCCTCGACAACCGACGGTTTTGGGTCCGCGGCTGGCATCGGGCTCTGGGTCGAGTTCAACGGCGGCACGATGAACGCCATGGTGGCGAACAATTACATTTATGAATTTGCCACCAACGGCATCGAGCTCCAGGGCGGTCTGGCCACCACTGGCAACGAGACCGGTACCTTGAATGCGACCATGATCGGCAACACCATCGAGGATCCAAGCACCAGCGCGGCAAGCAAGGGGGCTTTGCAGGTTGGTATCTACGTCGAACCCGGCCCCAACGATGGTGGCGCGATCACCAACTCTTATGCGTTCAATTTGACGATAGGCGGCAGCGTCGGTAACCAACAGAATACAATCAGTGTTCCTCAGACCGCGATAAGCGCTGCCAACGCCGACGACATCGAACTAACCCAGGACGGAGACACGCATTCGCCGTTCGCGATCAATCTCACCGCGGAGACCGCGACCGCCGGCACGCTCAGCACCTATAGCGGACCGGGCAATGATAGCGGGCAGGCAGTCGAGACCTTCCTGGCGAACAACAACAATACACCCGGCAACACAGGCGGCTACTTTGCGCTTGCCGTCACCGGCACCGGTTATGGCGGCGGCTTGCCGACCGCGACGGCGCCGACCAGCGGGCCGACCTTCGGCACGCCCACCATTAACGGCACCGATACGGAAGGCTCTACGCTGTCCGTGTCCGTGCTCGGCGCGAGCTACCAGTGGCAGGAAGCCTTCTCGAACGGGGAATGGATCGACATCTCCGGCGCCAACTCGTCCAGCTTCACGCTGACCGAGGCCCAGGTCGGCGCGACCCTGCGCGTCGTCGAGACCTCGGTCTATAGCGGCGGACTGATCGATACCGTGGCCAGCGCCGCGACCGCGACGGTGGCCGATCATTTGACGGTGACGACGCCGTCCATCACCGGCACCGACACGGTCGGCCAGATCCTCACGGCGAGCACGCCCACCGTCGACAACAGCGACGCCACCGTCACCTATCAGTGGGAAGAGAACTCCGGCTCCGGCTTCGTCGCCATCTCGGGCGCTACCGGCCAGAGCTATCGGCTGGCGGCAGGCGACGTCGGCGACACCCTCGAGGTCGTCGTGACCGCGACCGATCCGCATGGCGGCAATGTGTCCGCCACCAGCGGCGCGACCGGGACGATCGCCGCCTTCACGGCGCAGAGCTTCTCGTCGGTGACGCTTGGCACGCTGCCGGGCAACGACGCGGTCACCATCACCGGCAAGTTCACGGTCAACGCCCAGAGCGATCAGTTGATCGTCAAGCCGACCTTCACCGGCAGCATCAGCGGCTCGAACTTCACCACCGTCAGCGCCAATGGGACCGTGTCGCTCGACAGCTTGACGCTCGGCGGCGAGATATTCAACGACGCCAATGGTAACGGCGTCCTCAATGCCGGCGAGAGCGGCACCGCCGGCGTCTCGGTGTCCGTGTTCGCCGCGGGCGGTAGCACCGCGCTGGAAACCACGACCACCAATGCCTTCGGTATCTATGACTTCACCGGCCTGGCGGCCGGCAATTACTTCGTCGAGATCAATGCGAGCAATTTCACGGGCGGCGGTGCGCTGGCGAACTACAGCAATTCCTCGCCGGTCCGCGACACCACCCCTAACGATTATGCTGGCGGCAAGAACTACGGTAAGGCGCTGACAGGCGGCGTCATCGACACCAATGCGATCACGATCGCCTATGACACTCCGCATCCGTCCGGCGCCGGCGTCGACACCACCCAGACCCTCTACATCGGCATGATCGCGGATCCCGTCATCGGCGCGGCCGGCAACACCGTGCAGTTCTACCAGAGCCAGGGCAGCACAGGCACGCCGCTCGACAGCGCGATCACGGTCACCGATGCGACCAACATCACCAGCGCGACGGTGACGATCACCGCCGGCTACCAATCGGGCGACACACTCAGCTTCAACGGCGGCGCCACGACCGAGACCTTCGGCGACGGTTCGACCATCACCGCCACCCAGAGCGGCGGCGTGCTGACCCTCACCACGACCAGCGGCAACGCCACCGCGGCCGACTACCAGACGGCGCTCGAAAGCGTCAAATACGACTTCACCGGCGATCCGACCATCGCCGGCACCGACGCGACCCGCACCGTCGCCTGGTCGGTGACCGACACCAGCGGCGGCACCAGCGCGGCGGGCAGCACCACCACGCTCGATGCGTTCGCGTCGCCGATCGTCACGGTCGGCGCCTACACCCCGCCGACCGTGACCGCGAGCAGCGGCGCGGTTTTGGCCGACCCGAGCCTGGGCGTGACCGACTACAACGGCACCACGATCGCGGGCGCCACCGTGGCCATCAGCGCCGGCGCGCAAGCCGGCGATACGCTCACCATCGGCGGTCTCACCAGCGGGAACATCGGCGCGATTACCTACTCGTTTTCAGGTACGACGTTGACGCTGACCGGAAGCGACACGGTCGCCGATTACAAAACCGTGCTCGATGAAGTGAAGTTCGATGCGACCAACCCCAACAACGGCACGCGCACCCTGACCTGGCAGGTCAACGACAATGCCGGCGGACATGCCAACGACAGCGTGGCCGTCACCACCACCGCGAACGCGTCGTTCGGGCCGCAGATCACCAGCGTGGTCGGCCAGCCGGTCAACGGCGGCACGGTCGAACTTGACGGCACCGGGGTGACGGTAGGCGACACCATCAATCTTTATGCCGACGGCAACATTGCGGTGATTGTCGGCACCGGAACGGTCCGCGCGGACGGCACCTTCGACATCACGACCACGAAGACTTACGCCGACGGAGTTCACGACTTCACGGCGGCCGAGACCAATGCGTCGAATCCGACGATTCCTTTGGCGCCCGAGTTTGCGGTCGACGTCAATCCGAACGCCCCGGCGATCACCGCGGTGGTCGGCCAGCCGGTCAATGGCGGGACGGTTGATCTGCAGGGCACCGGCGAGGTCGGCGAGACCGTCAACCTCTATGCCGACGGTGGCACGACTATTATCGGCACCGGCACGGTTGGTGCGGGCGGCACGTTCGACATTACCACCACGGCGACCTTTGCCGATGGCGTGCACAGCTTCACGGCCAAGGAGGTCGATACGGCGAGCCTGACCAGTACAGCATCGACGCCGGCCTTCACGGTCGACGTTGATCCGAACGCACCGGCGATCACGGCCGTGGTCGGCCAGCCGGTTAATGGCGGGACGGTCGATCTGCAGGGCACCGGCGAAGTCGGCGACACCGTCAACCTCTATGCCGATGGTGGCACGACGATTATCGGCACCGGCACGGTTGGTGCCGGCGGCACGTTCGACATTACGACGACGCAGACCTTTAACGATGGAGTGCACACCTTCACGGCCAAGGAGACCGATACGGCGAGCCTGACCAGCACGGCATCGACGCCGGCGTTCACGGTCGACGTCAATCCGAGCGCTCCGGCGATCACCGCGGTGGTCGGCCAGCCGGTCAACGGCGGCACGGTCGATCTGCAGGGCACCGGCGAAGTCGGCGACACCGTCAACCTCTATGCCGACGGCGGCACGACGATTGTCGGCACCGGTATCGTCGGCGCGGGCGGCACATTCGACATCACGACGACGGCGACCTATGCCGACGGCGTGCATACGTTCACGGCCAAGGAAACCGATGCGGCGAGCCTGACCAGCACGGCTTCGACGCCGGCATTCACGGTCGATGTTAATCCGAACGCCCCGGCGATCACGGCCGTGGTCGGCCAGCCGGTCAATGGCGGCACGGTCGACCTGCAAGGCACCGGCGAAGTCGGCGACACCGTCAACCTCTATGCCGACGGCGGCACAACGATTGTCGGCACTGGACTCGTCGGTGCGGGCGGCACGTTCGACATCACCACCACCGCGACCTTTAACGACGGCGTTCACACCTTCACGGCCAAGGAGGTCGATACGGCGAGCCTGACCAGCACGGCATCGACGCCGGCATTCACGGTCGATGTTAATCCGAGCGCCCCGGCGATCACCGCGGTGGTCGGCCAGCTAATTAATGGCGGCACGGTCGAGTTGCAGGGCACCGGCGAAGTCGGTGAGACCGTCAACCTCTATGCCGATGGTGGCGCGACGATTGTCGGCTCCGGAACAGTTGGCGCAGGCGGCACGTTCGACATCACGACGACGCAGACCTTTAACGATGGCGTTCATACCTTCACGGCCAAGGAAACCGATGCGGCGAGCCTGTCCAGCACGGCATCGACGCCGGCATTCACGGTCGATGTTAATCCGAACGCCCCGGCGATCACCGCGGTGGTCGGCCAGCCGGTCAATGGCGGCACGGTCGACCTGCAGGGCACCGGCGAGGCCGGCGAGACCGTCAACCTCTATGCCGATGGTGGCGCGACGATTGTCGGCACCGGAGTGGTTGGCGCGGGCGGTACGTTCGACATCACCACCACCGCGACGTTTGCCGACGGGGTGCACACCTTCACAGCCAAGGAGGTCGATGCGGCGAGCCTCACCAGCGCGGCATCGACGCCGGCATTTACGGTCGATGTCGATCCGAGCGCCCCGGCGATCACCGCGGTGGTCGGCCAGCCGGTCAATGGTGGCACGGTTGAGCTGCAGGGCACCGGCGAAGTCGGCGACACCGTCAACCTTTACGCCGATGGCGGCACGACGATTGTCGGCACTGGAGTGGTTGGTGCGGGCGGCACGTTCGACATCACGACGACGGCGACCTATGCCGACGGCGTTCACACCTTCACGGCCAAGGAGGTCGATGCGGCAAGCCTGACCAGCACGGCATCGACGCCGGCATTCACCGTCGATGTTAATCCCAGCGCCCCTGAGATCACCGCCGTGGTCGGCCAGCCGCTCAACGGCGGCAGGGTCGATCTGCAAGGCACCGGCGAGGTCGGCGACACCGTCAACCTCTATGCCGATGGCGGCACGACGATCGTCGGCACCGGTATCGTCGGCGCGGGCGGCACATTCGACATCACCACCACCGCGACCTATGCCGATGGGGTGCATACCTTCACGGCCAAGGAGACCGATGCGGCGAGCCTGACCAGCACGGCATCGACGCCGGCATTCACCGTCGATGTCGATCCCACCGCACCGGCCATCACGGCCGTAGTCGGCCAGCCGGTCAACGGCGGCACGGTCGAATTGCAGGGCACCGGCGAGGCCGGCGAGACCGTGAACCTCTATGCCGACGGTGGCACGACGATCGTCGGCACCGGCATCGTTGGCGCGGGCGGCACGTTCGACATCACCACCACCGCGACCTATGCCGACGGCGTTCATACGTTCACCGCCAAGGAGGTCGATGCGGCGAGCCTGAGCAGCACGGCATCGACGCCGGCATTCACCGTTGATGTTAATCCCAACGCCCCGGCGATCACCGCCGTGGTCGGCACGCCGGTCAATGGCGGCACGGTCGAACTGCAGGGCACCGGCGAGGCCGGCGAGACCGTCAACCTTTATGCCGACGGCGGCACGACGATTGTCGGCACCGGAGTGGTTGGTGCGGGTGGCACGTTCGACATCACGACGACGCAGACCTTTGCCGATGGGACGCACAGCTTCACCGCCAAGGAGGTCGATGCGGCGAGCCTGTCCAGCACGGCATCGACGCCGGCGTTCACGGTCGGTGTCGAGTCGGTTGCGCCGACAGGGCTGGCGCAGCAGGGGACGGCGACCAACGGCGGCCCGATCGAGATCACCGGGACCGGAGATGCGGTCGGCGACCTGATCACGCTCTATCAGGGCGGCGTCGCGGTCGGCACCGGCACGGTTGGAGCGGGCGACAAGTTCGACATCACGACGACGAAGACCTTTACCGACGGCAGCTACACGTTGACGGCGACGGACAAGAGCGTCGACGGGACGCAGACCAGCGCGATGTCGGCACCGGTGACGGCTTACGTCAATCCCGACGCCCCGGCGATCACGGCCGTGGTCGGCCAGCCGGTCAACGGCGGCACGGTCGAACTGCAGGGCACCGGCGAGGTCGGCGACACCGTCAACCTCTATGCCGATGGCGGCACGACGGTCGTCGGCACGGGAGTCGTCGGTGCGGGCGGCACGTTCGACATCACGACGACGGCGACCTTCAACGATGGGGTGCACAGCTTCACGGCCAAAGAGACCGATGCGGCAAGCTTGACCAGCCCGGCATCGACACCGGCATTCACCGTCGACGTCGATCCCAGCGCACCGGCGATCACCGCCGTGGTCGGCCAGCCGGTCAACGGCGGGACGGTTGAATTGCAGGGCACCGGCGAAGCCGGCGACACGGTCAACCTCTATGCCGACGGCGGCACGACGATTGTCGGTACCGGGACCGTTGGTGCGGGCGGCAAGTTCGACATCACCACCACGGCGCCCTTTAACGATGGGGTGCACACGTTCACGGCCAAGGAAATTGATGCGGCAAGCCTGACTAGCACGGCATCGACGCCGGCATTCACGGTCGATGTTAATCCCAGCGCACCGACTGGGCTCGCGGTTGTTGGGCAGCCGGTGAATGGCCAAACGGTAACGGTGACCGGATCGGGCGAGGCTGGCGACACCGTTACGCTCTATAACGGCGCGACGATCGTCGGTACCGGGACGGTCGGTGCCGGCGGCATGTTCAGCGTGACGACGACATCCGCCCTGCACGATGGAGCCTACAGCTTCACGGCGACGGAAACCGATTCGGCGAAACTGACGAGTGCAGCGAGCTCTCTGACAGTTGATGTCAATCCCAGCGCACCTGTGATCACGACCCTGGTCGAAGTGGTCATCGGCGGCAAGGTCGACCTGCAGGGCACCGGTGAGGCCGGTGAGACCGTCAAGCTGTATGCGGACGGCAACACCACGACGGTGGTCGGCACGGGCACGGTCGATGGCAGCGGGCACTTCGAGATCACCACCACGGCGAGCTTCGCCACCGGGCTGCATACGTTCACAGCGACCGAGACCGATACGGCGGGCCTGACCAGCTTGCCATCGAACACCGCGTTCGCGGTCAACGTCAATCTTTTTACGCCTCAGCATGTGTTCACCGACAACAGCACGCCCCCCTCGCTGCCGAACGTCACGCTGGCATCGCTGGTTGGTGATGTCCCGCGCGGTCCGTTGCTTCCTGTTGGTGACGGCATCGGCACTGGCGCCGGCGGCGGCTTCAGCTTCAACGTGGTGCATACCGATCCGGTATTGGCCACCGCGTCGGACGCCAATGTGCAGATCAATCTGGCGCTGGCCTCGCTGGAGGCGCCGCTTGGCGGCGACGTCGTTTACGTCGAGGCGCGCCAGGCCGACGGCACGCCGCTGCCCGACTGGTTGAAATTCGACCCGGCCACCGGCACCTTTGCGGGC
>NZ_LMUK01000053.1:0-7169 GCF_009766005.1 Bradyrhizobium sp. S69
TTGTTGAACATTTGCTCTAAAGTTTTAATTTCACGTTGATTCTAGGGCGTTTCTTGCCTTTTTAATGCCCATCGGGCGGGCGCACCTTCCCCTACCACCGGCCCGCCATCCCGCTTCCGCAGCGCCGCAAGGATAGCCGCCTGTAGGTTATTCTCCTGCTTTCCCGTGGCCGCTGGCGACTTTCCGGCCAACAGGGCCTTGCAGATATCGTCCGCCGTCATGGGCCTCTCAGCCCGCCGTAGGGTGTCCACGACGGCCCTGTATAGAGTGCCGCGCTTGAACCAGGGATTGCCCACGTTCCGGCGCTTGGCTGAGATCGCCCGGGCGTTGAAATCCGGGTCTAGCATCTTCATGACGGCTTCAACCTGCACCATCTGGGACCGGAGCTTGTCGCCTGACTTGCGGTTGGTCTCGATCTTCCCGGCTAGCTCAGCGTGAAGCTGGGTCAGAGTATGCAGGGCTTGTTTGGATAGGATTTCGGCGCGGGGCATCGGACGACCATGCTATTGTTGACCAATGGCGTGGCTTCGCGATTTCCATCAAACCCTAAGCTACAAAATCGGCTACGCGCATGGGCTGCGCAATCGTCGGCCGTTTTCGTGCCCGTGGTGGACTGATCGGGTGGTTTATAGCCTCGCCTTCATGGACGGATTTAAGAGCAGGCCCCAAAAATAGCTTGTGGCGTTTGCGCCATAATACCGGGGCCGCGCACCTTTCGTTCGCTGCTGCGTTATTTCGGCAGCGCGCGGGCGGCGCTGGAGCGGCTGCCGGACATGGCGCGACGCGGCGGCGCGTCACGGCCAGGACGTATCTGCGGCGAGGACGATGCGCACGCCGAACTCGCGGCCGGCAAAAGACTGGGCGTCAGCCTCGTCGGCCCCGGTGAAGCCAGCTATCCGCCACGGCTCGCAACCCTTGACGATGCGCCGCCGCTGCTCGGCGTGCGCGGTGCGCTTGAAGTCTTGATGCGGCCGATGATCGCGATCGTGGGTTCGCGCAACGCGTCCGGCGCCGGGCTGAAATTCGCCGGCAAACTGGCGCATGATCTCAGTGACGCCGGCTTTGTCATCGCCTCGGGTCTCGCGCGTGGCATTGATCAGGCGGCGCACCGCACCAGCATCCACGGCGGCACGGTTGCGATGCTGGCCGGCGGCCATGACCGGATCTATCCGCCGGAACATGAGGATTTGCTGGCCGCGATCCTGGCATCAGGCGCTGCGATTTCCGAAATGCCGCTCGGCCATGTGCCGCGCGCCCGCGATTTTCCCCGGCGTAACCGGCTGATTTCGGGTGCCGCACTGGGCGTGGTCGTGGTCGAGGCCGCCCATCGCTCGGGATCGCTGATTACGGCGCGCATCGCCGCCGAACAGGGCCGCGAGGTGTTTGCTGTTCCCGGTTCGCCGCTCGATCCGCGCGCCGCCGGCACCAACGATTTGATCAAGCAGGGCGCGACGCTGATTACCGAAGCCGCCGACGTTATTCAGGCCGTAGAGCCGATCATGGAACGGCCGATCATGTTGCGCGAGCCTGACGGCGAACCTCTCGACTTCGAAGCCGATGCAAGCGAGCGTGCGCGGATCGTCAATCTGCTGGGGCCGAGCCCGATCAGTCTCGACGATCTGATCCGAATGGCGGACGCCTCACCAGCCATCGTGCGCGTGGTGCTGCTGGAGCTGGAATTGGCCGGACGGCTGGAACGCCATGGCGGCGGACTGATATCGCTGATTTAGGGGCTCTCCGGGCGACCATCCTTCGAGACGCATCGCTACGCGATGCTCCTCAGGATGAGGTTTCCAGTTGCCCTCATGGTGAGGAGGCGCGAAGCGCCGTCTCGAACCAAGATGCCGCGGGGACAGCCTCACTCTGCCGCGTTCCGCCCATCGAACCGCGTGCGCGCGCTTTCGATTTCCGGCTGATGCTCATGCGCCCACGCGCCGAGCGCTTTGACCGGCGTCGATAACCCGCGTCCGAGATCGGTCAGTTCATAATCGACCCGTGGCGGAATCGTCGGGAATACGGTTCGCGTCACCAGGCCGTCGCGCTCCAGCCCGCGCAAGGTCAGGGTCAGCATCCGTTGCGAGATGCCGCCGATCATGCGCTTGAGTTCGTTGAAGCGGCGCGGGCCACCGCCGAGCTGCATGATGACGAACACGCTCCATTTGTCGCCGACCCGCGCCAGCACCGAGGCGACCCCGCGACAATCGCCGTCGAGGTGGGCGTTGGGCGGCAGGACGGGAACTCTGGTGTGCTCAGGTTTCAAGGATGTGCCCGGGTTTCAAAAATGTGCGTTCTTGCGGGGTTTTAGGACAGTCACTCATATAGCGCCAGTTACAAACTTATACCAAGGGTGACCCATATGAAACTCCTGCACATCGATTCCAGCGTTCTCGGCCCGCACTCCGTCAGCCGCCAGGTTTCCGCCGCGATCGTCGACCGCCTGCGTCAGGCAACGCCCGGTCTCGATATCGTCTATCGCGACCTCACCTCGACGCCGCTGGCGCATCTGTCCGGCCCACATCTGGCCGCAGCCCAGGGTGCGGTCCCTGAAGCAGCCCTGCTGCCGGACATCGCCGCCAGCCAGGCCGTGCTGGAAGAATTTCTCGCTGCCGACATCGTGGTGCTCGGCGCGCCGATGTATAATTTCACCATTCCGAGCCAGCTCAAGGCCTGGATCGACCGCATCCTGGTGGCCGGCAAGACGTTTAAATATGACGCACAGGGCGTCCAGGGCCTGGCCGGCAACAAGCGCGTTATCATCGCGGTGTCGCGCGGCGGTTTCTACGGCGCCGGCACGCCGATGGCCGCTTTAGAGCATCTCGAAACCTATCTGCGCGGCGTGTTCGGCTTCATCGGCGTCAAGAACCTCGAGTTCATTGCCGCCGATGGCATCCAGGTCGGACCGGAACACCGCGAGAAGGCACTGGCCGGCGCCCTGCAAGCCGCCACGGATCTCCATGCGGCATAATTAAGAGAGACGAGAAACGGTCATGCCCGGACATCTGGCGCAACGGCGCGCCTTTGTCCGGGCATGACGAACTTGAACTTGAGCCGCTAGCCGCGATAGATCGGGGCGCCGGCCGGAGACGCCGTCGAGCCGCCATCGATGAATATTTCCTGGCCCTGCACATGCGCGGAATCATCCGACGCCAGGAACAGCACCGTCTTGGAGACGTGATCCGGCTCACCGATCCGGCCGAGCGGCGTGGTCGCGCCGATCCTTTTTTCGAAGGCTTTCTCGGCCTCCGGCGTCGCCAGCGCAGCACCCCAGATCGGCGTCCGGATCGCACCAGGCGCGACCACATTGACACGGATATTACGCGGCGACAGTTCCGACGCCATGACCCGTGCCATCGCGCGTACGCCGGCCTTGCTCGCCGCGTAGGCGGCATAACCGGGATTGCCGAGCACCGAGATCACCGAGCCGTTCAAGATGATGGAAGCGCCGTCGTTCAGATAGGGAACCGCGGCCTGTACGGTAAAGAACACCGCGGTCACGTTGGTCCGAAGGACGTTTTCAAAGATTTCCAGCGTCGCGCTACCGAGCGGCGTACCGCCGGCAATACCTGCATTGGCGAACACGACGTCGAGTTTGCCGAATTTTTCGACGCCCTTCTTGATGGCGGCTTCGGTGGCCGCGATATCGGTGGTGTCTGCCACAACCGCAAGCGCGTTCGGCCCCAGCTCCCTGCCCGCCGCCTCCAGCGTCTCTTTATTGCGCCCGGTGATAATGACCTTGGCGCCCTCGGCCACGAACAGTTTCGCCGTCGCGAGCCCGATGCCGCTGTTGCCCCCGGTAATGAACGCCGTCTTGTTCGCCAAACGCATGATCGTCTCCAGTGGTTGCATTATTAAACTATATTGCCATCTAGGGTATCTGGTTTCATAACGCAACTACACAACGGAGTGATCGGCGGTATCGGGGACAACGATCGCTAGGAGGTCACGGTGAAACGCAAAAGCTTTGCAGGCGACGGATGTCCGATCGCGCGATCGCTCGACGAGATCGGCGACTGGTGGTCGATGCTGATCATCCGCGAGGCGCTGTTCGGCGTCCGCCGGTTCGGCGAGTTTCAGAAGAAGCTCGGCCTGGCCAAGAACATCCTCACGGTGCGGCTGCGCGCGCTGGTCGACCATGGCATCCTGCGGACGGCGCCCGCTTCCGACGGCAGCGCCTATCAGGAATATGTGCTGACGCCAAAAGGCCACGGGGTTGTCCCGGTGCTGGTGGCGCTGCGGCAGTGGAGCGAGCAATTCGACGATGCGCCGGAAGAAATCGCAACGATACTGGTGGACCGAGAACAAGGCCGCCCAGTGCGCAAGCTGGAATTGCGTTCGCAGGACGGCCGGCTACTAGGCGGCGGCGATACCATGTTGAAGCCGAATCCAGCCGCGAAGCGGCGGCGGCGCGGCTAATCTTTTGTTTTGACGCGTTTTCTTGACGCGAACCGGTACCCACGGAGCCTGTCATCGGGCGCGCATTCGCGCGACCCGTTGGCTTGAAAACGCTATCCGTCTCAGGACAGTTTGCGCTTGCCGCGCAGCCGGAGGTACTCCTCCGCTTCCAGTTCGGCCATCCGGAGCAAATGGCCGAGCATGTCCAGCCGATGACCGCGCGCCAATCGAACCAGTTCGGCAGCGGTTTCCGCGATAAAGGCCGCAGCCTCGTCCGGACCACCGTCCCCGTGCTCCCCGCGCAGCTCATCGTCCTTCGAACGACGAATTCTACCCGGAGGCGCGCGCTTGCGGCCGCTCTTTGTCTTGGTCAAAACGGATCCAGTGCGGTGTCCCGTCGCAGAATACCCCTTTTTGGGGTACAACTCTAGGACGGTATTTTGCAACCATTTAGATATTAAGTCAGACCCGAAAGGCCCTCTTTCAACATCTGTCGATTTGACAGCGACCTCCGCTACACCCATGTTCGGTTCGAAACGGCCGCCGCGAATCTCGCGAGACCGGCCCATATTTTCCCCTTAAGCTATTGGAATGACATGAATATCGTCATTGTCGAGTCGCCGGCGAAAGCCAAGACGATCAACAAATATTTAGGCCCGTCCTACGAGGTTCTGGCCTCGTTCGGCCATGTCCGCGATCTCCCGGCGAAGAACGGATCGGTCGATCCGGATGCCAATTTCCAGATGATCTGGGAAGTCGACCCCAAGGCAGCCGGCCGCCTCAACGACATCGCCAAGGCTTTGAAGGGCGCCGACAAGCTGATCCTCGCAACCGACCCCGATCGCGAGGGCGAAGCGATCTCCTGGCACGTGCTCGAAGTGCTGAAGGAAAAGCGCGCGATCAAGGACCACAAGATCGAGCGCGTGGTGTTCAACGCCATCACCAAGCAGTCGATCACGGACGCGATGAAGCATCCGCGCGAGATCGACGGCGCGCTGGTCGACGCCTATATGGCGCGGCGCGCGCTGGATTATCTGGTCGGTTTTACATTATCGCCGGTGTTGTGGCGCAAATTGCCCGGAGCGCGCTCGGCGGGCCGCGTGCAGTCGGTCGCGTTGCGGCTGGTCTGCGACCGCGAGCTTGAAATCGAGAAATTCGTTCCGCGCGAATACTGGTCGTTGGTCGCGACCCTGACGACGCCGCGCGGCGACGCTTTTGAAGCGCGGCTGGTCGGCGCCGACGGCAAGAAGATTCAGCGGCTCGACATCGGCACCGGCGCGGAAGCCGAGGATTTCAAGAAGGCGATCGAGACCGCGAATTTCACGGTCTCCACGGTCGAGGCCAAGCCGGCGCGGCGCAACCCGGGACCGCCCTTCACCACCTCGACGCTGCAACAGGAAGCCAGCCGTAAACACGGCTTCGCGCCAGCGCACACCATGCGGATCGCGCAGCGGCTGTACGAAGGCATCGACATCGGCGGCGAGACCACCGGCCTCATTACCTATATGCGAACCGACGGCGTGCAGATCGACGGTTCGGCAATTACCCAGGCCCGCACGGTGATCGGCGAGGATTACGGCAACGCCTATGTGCCGGACGCACCGCGCCAGTATCAGACCAAGGCCAAGAATGCGCAGGAAGCCCACGAAGCCATCCGTCCGACCGACCTGTCGCGCCGCCCGTCCGAGATGCGCCACCGCCTCGATGCCGATCAGGCCAAGCTCTATGAACTGATCTGGATCCGCACCATTGCAAGCCAGATGGAATCCGCCGAACTGGAACGCACCACGGTCGATATCGCGGCCAAGGCCGGCGCCCGCCTGCTGGAACTGCGCGCCACCGGGCAAGTCATAAAGTTCGACGGCTTCCTCGCACTCTATCAGGAAGGCCGCGACGACGACGGCGATGACGACGACTCACGCCGCCTGCCCGCGATGAGCGAGGGCGACGCGCTCAAGCGCAAGGATCTCGCGGTCACCCAGCACTTCACCGAACCGCCGCCGCGGTTCTCCGAGGCCTCGCTGGTCAAGCGCATGGAAGAACTCGGCATCGGCCGGCCCTCGACCTACGCCTCGATCCTGCAAGTGCTCAAAGACCGCGGCTATGTCCGGCTCGACAAGAAGCGGTTGCATGCCGAAGACAAGGGCCGCGTCGTGGTCGCGTTCCTGGAGAACTTCTTCGCGCGTTATGTCGAATATGATTTCACCGCGGCGCTGGAAGATCAGCTCGACCGCATCTCCAACAACGAAATCTCCTGGCAGCAGGTGCTGAAGGATTTCTGGGGCGACTTCATCGGCGCCGTCAACGAGATCAAGGACCTGCGGGTGACGCAAGTCCTCGATTCGCTCGACGACATGCTGGGCCCGCACATCTATCCGCCGCGCGCGGATGGCGGTGATGTCAGGCAATGCCCGACCTGCGGCACCGGCAAACTCAATCTCAAGGCCGGAAAATTCGGCGCGTTTGTCGGCTGCACCAATTATCCGGAGTGCCGCTATACCCGTCCGCTCGCCGCCGACAGCGAAGCCAGCGCCGATCGTATCCTCGGCAAGGATCCGGCGACCGAGCTCGATGTCGTGGTGAAGGCCGGACGGTTCGGTCCCTATATCCAGCTCGGCGAGCAAAAGGATTACGCGGAAGGCGAAAAGCCCAAGCGCGCCGGTATTCCGAAGAACATGTCACCCGGCGACATCGAACTCGAGATGGCGCTGAAACTGCTGTCACTGCCGCGCGAGATCGGCAAGCATCCGGAGACCGGCGAGCCGATCACGGCGGGG
>NZ_LMUK01000053.1:7324-63143 GCF_009766005.1 Bradyrhizobium sp. S69
ATGCCAGCCTCGAGGCCGGCGACGAGGTGTTCGACATCGGCCTCAACCGCGCCGTCACCCTGATTGCCGAGAAGATCGCGAAGGGCCCGAGCGGACGCCGTTTCGGCGCCGATCCCGGCAAGCCGCTGGGCGATCATCCGACCCTTGGCGGCGTCGCGGTCAAGAGCGGGCGCTACGGCGCCTATGTCACCGCCGGCGGCGTCAACGCCACGATCCCGAGCGACAAGACCCAGGACGCCATTACGCTGCCGGAAGCCATCGCGCTGATCGATGAGCGCGTGGCCAAGGGCGGCGGCAAGCCCAAGCGCGGCGCAAAGAAGGCCGCGCCCGCCAAGAAAACCGCCGCGGCAAAACCGCCCAAGGCAGACGCGGCGGCGAAGCCTGCCAAGAAGGCACCGGCGAAAAAGGCCGCGGCAAAACCGAAATCCGATGCCGCGAGCAAAGCGCGCGCGCCGGTGACGGCGACCGCCAAGACCTCAGCTATCAAGAGCCCGGCGGCGAAAACGGCAAAACCTGTCGCCAAAAAAAGTGCCGGCAAAGCCAGCGGATAAGAAGCGGATCGAGTGGCAAAACAACGCGACAGGGTCTTTCCAAGCCGGGACGCCATCGTCGCCTTTATCCGCGCGAATCCGGGACATATCGGAACGCGCGAGATCGCGCGCGAGTTCGGCCTGAAGAACGAGGATCGCGTCGAGCTGAAGCGCATTTTGCGCGAACTAGCCGACCAGGGCACGATCGAAAAACGCGGCAAAAAAATCGCCGAGCCAGCCACCCTACCGCCGACATTGATGGCCGACATCACCGGCCGCGACAGCGATGGCGAGCTGATCGCAAAGCCCGCGGAGTGGGATGAGGAGGAAAGCGGCGCCGCGCCGAAAATCCGCATTCACGTTCCGCGCCGGCCACAACCCGGCACCGCCGCCGGCGTCGGCGACCGCGCACTGCTGAGAATCGAGAAATCCGACGACAGCGAAGGCGCGATCTATCGCGGCCGCGTCATCAAGGTCATCGATCACGCCCGAACCCGCGTGCTCGGAATCTTCCGCAAGCTGCCCGACGGCGGCGGCCGGCTGGTTCCGGTCGACAAGAAACAAGCCGGCCGCGAATTGAACATCGCCAAGGCCGACACCGGCGGCGCCGAAGACGGCGATCTCGTCAGCGTCGACCTGGTGCGCTCGCGCGGGTTCGGTCTCGCCTCGGGCAAGGTCAAGGAGCGGCTCGGCTCGTTGTCGTCGGAGAAAGCGGTCAGCCTGATCGCGATCCATTCCCATGACATCCCGCAAGCGTTTTCACCGGCCGCGTTGCGCGAAGCCGAAGCCGCCAAACCCGCGACGCTCGCCGGCCGCGAGGACTGGCGCGAGCTGCCGCTGGTCACCATCGATCCGCCCGACGCCAAGGACCATGACGACGCGGTTTATGCCGAGCCGGATAGCGATCCCAATAACAAAGGCGGCACCATCGTTACGGTCGCGATCGCGGACGTCGCGTTCTATGTGCGGCCGGGATCGGCGCTGGATCGCGATGCGCTGATCCGCGGCAATTCGGTATATTTCCCCGACCGCGTGGTGCCGATGCTGCCGGAGCGGATTTCCAACGATCTGTGCTCGCTGGTGCCGGGCGAGCCGCGCGGCGCGCTCGCGGTGCGGATGGTGATCGGCAATGACGGGCGCAAGCGCTCGCACAGCTTTCATCGCATCCTGATGCGCTCGGCTGCGAAACTGAATTACGCGCAGGCGCAGGCCGCGATCGACGGACGGCCCGACGACACCACAGGTCCCCTGCTCGATCCGATCCTGAAACCGCTTTACGAGGCTTATGCGATCGTCAAGCGCGCCCGCGACGAACGCGACCCGCTCGATCTCGATATTCCCGAGCGCAAGATTCTCCTGAAGCCCGACGGCATGGTGGATCGCGTGATCGTCCCTGAAAGGCTGGACGCGCACAAACTGATCGAAGAATTCATGATCCTGGCCAACGTCGCCGCGGCCGAAATGCTTGAGAAGAAGGCGCTGCCGCTGATTTATCGGGTGCATGACGAGCCGACGCTGGAGAAGGTTCATAACCTCCAGGAATTTCTCAAGACGCTCGATCTGCCGTTCGCGAAAAGCGGCGCGTTACGTCCGGCGCTGTTCAATCGTGTGCTGGCACAGGTCAAAGGCCACGATTCCGAGCAGCTGGTGAACGAAGTGGTGTTGCGCTCGCAAGCCCAGGCGGAATATGCCGCCGAGAATTACGGTCATTTCGGCCTGAACCTGCGGCGCTACGCGCATTTCACGTCGCCGATCCGGCGATACGCCGACCTCGTCGTGCATCGTGCGTTGATACGCGGCCTCGGCCTTGGCGAAGGCGCGTTGCCGGAAACCGAGACGGTGGAAACCCTCGGCGAGGTCGCAGCCCAAATCTCCGTCACCGAACGGCGCGCGATGAAGGCCGAGCGCGAAACCGCCGATCGGCTGATTGCGCATTTTCTCGCCGACCGCATCGGGGCCAGCTTTCAGGGCCGGATTTCCGGCGTCACCCGCGCAGGCCTGTTCGTCAAGCTCGCCGACACCGGCGCCGATGGCCTGATTCCGATCCGCACGCTCGGCACGGAATATTTCAATTACGACGAGACACGCCACGCGCTGGTCGGCACACGCAGCGGAGCCATGCACCGGCTGGGTGACGTGGTCGATGTTCGTCTGGTAGAAGCAGCCCCTGTGGCGGGCGCGTTGCGCTTTGAACTGCTGTCGGAAGGCCAGGTTTTGCCGCGCGGACGTCATCGCGACCGCGCGCGCGGCGACGGCCCGAGAGCGCAGATGCAGGAGCCGGCCAAAAAGTATCCCGGCCGCAGCTCGCGCAAGAAGGACCGCGCATCGGCCAACAACACGGCTGGCAGGAGCAAAGCTGGCAAGGGCAAGTCGAAGCAAGGCAAATCTGGAAATAACGGGTCGGGAAATAACCAGGCTGGTCAAGCTAAGTCTGGCAAGGGCAAGTCCGGAAAGGGCAAGTCGTGGACACCGTGAACACTGCCACCAAAGTCTGGACCCGAGAGACCGCGGCCGGCGAGAAGCGCGACGTCTGGACCTCGATCAAGCGCGGTTTTCGCGGCCGCTGCCCGCGTTGTGGCGAGGGCAAGCTGTTTTGTGCCTTCCTCAAAGTCGGCAACAAATGTTCGGTGTGCGACCTCGACTTCACCCCGCACCGCGCAGACGATTTGCCGGCCTATCTCGTGATCGTCATCGTCGGCCATCTCGTGGTGCCGACCGCACTGTGGATCGAAACCGATTATTCGCCGCCGGTCTGGCTGCAATTGGCGATCTATCTGCCGCTGACATTGATCTTATCATTGGCGCTGTTGCAGCCGGTGAAAGGCGCCGTGGTCGGGATGCAATGGGCGCTGCGCATGCATGGGTTCGACGAGAATGCGCCGGGCGACATTCCGCCGGTGTAACCCGATCAAAAACAAAACATCTAAAAGCAAATCGTTGGGGACGGAATGACCGAGACTGCGCCAATCGTCAAAGAAGAAAAAGAAGCCGACCATCATCCCTATTTTCGTCCCAAGGACGCCGCCACGCTGATCCTGGTCGATCGCAGCTCGGCCATTCCAAAAGTTCTGGTCGGCAAGCGCCACGACAAGGTGGTGTTCATGCCCGGCAAGTTCGTGTTTCCCGGCGGCCGTGTCGATAAATCCGACAACCGCGTCCCGGTCGCGGCGCCGATCACCCACGCGCTCGAAACCAATCTGCTGAAGGGCAGCCCGAAGATCACCGCGTCACGGGCGCGGTCGCTGGCCGTCGCGGCAATTCGCGAGGCCTGCGAGGAAACCGGGCTTTGTCTTGGCCGCAAAAGCGACGGTGCTGCGCCAAAACCCGAAGGCGCAAAACTTGAAGGTCCCTGGAAACCGTTCACCGACGCCGGCTTGCTGCCCGATCCCTCCGGACTGTTCCTGATCGCCCGCGCCATCACGCCACCCGGCCGCGTCCGCCGCTTCGATACGCGGTTTTTCACCGCGGACGCCTCGGCGATCGCCCATCGGGTCGAGGGCGTGATCCATCCGGAAGCTGAACTGGTCGAACTGGTCTGGGTCGAACTCGGCTCACAGCCGCTCGCCGATCTGCATCCGATGACCAAGAATGTGCTGGGCGAACTGAACAAGCGTCTCGCCACGGGACCCCTAAGCCACGACGCCCCGGTGCCGTTTTTCCATTTCTACGGCGGCAAGATGCAAAAGGACGTGCTGGGCGCCTGAGCTTTCTCAAGATCATAGACGCCGCACCGTGACGCCTCCGGCTCCATCGGCCTCGTTCAAAATCTGCCCACCCCATCCCAACGCTAAACGGGTGTCCGCGGGTCGTCGCAACGGCTATGGGTGCTTTTCATTGGAAACGTGCCAGCCAGGAAAGTGAGCCGCATGCCGAGCAAGACATACGGGACCGTGAGCGCAGAGCAGCGCAAGACAATGAGCGGCCTGGAGTTCGTGCAGGGGTTGGCCGATGGCACCCTGCCGCTCAACACGATTGCCCGCACGCTCGGCTACGACATTGCCGAGGCGGAATCCGGGCGCGTCGTCGTCACGGCCGAGCCAAGCGAGGATCTGCTTAATCCGGCCGGCACCGTGCATGGCGGCTTTTCGGCGACGCTGCTCGATAGCTGTATGGGGCTCGCGCTGCAGACGACCCTCGAAAAGGGCCTCGCGCAGACCACGCTGGAGTTCAAGATCTCGTTGGTGCGCCCGATCACGCCGCAGACCGGACCGATCCGCGCCGAAGGCGTGGTGTTGCAACGGGGCCGCAGGGTCGGCACCGCAGAGGGGCGGATCACCGACGCCAGCGGAAAACTGCTGGCGCACGGTACGACGACGTGCCTGGTGTTTGAGGGCTGAGAGATAGGCGCTTAAGCCGGTTGGCTTGAGGGTTTGGACCAACCTCTCCGTTATTCCGGGCTCGTGCTAACGCGCGCCCGGAATGACAATTGGTTGTTGGCCGCCCCAAAAACAAAATAATCTTCTGCGCTCCGCGCGATAGCGCCGCGCCGCTTCATCCCTATCTGTTCCGCAACGACAACCACACCGGAACGGGGCAATGGCAAAACGGCAACTCAAGCTCGGCGCGTTCATGCGGCCGGTCTCCATCCACACCGGCGCCTGGCGCTATCCCGGCGCCTGGCCGGATGCCAATTTCAATTTCGGGCATATCAAGCGGCTGATCCAGAAACTCGAAGCCGGCAAGTTCGACGCCTTCTTCATGGCCGACCATCTGGCCGTGCTGAACATGCCGATCAATGCGCTCAAGCGCAGCCACACCGTCACCTCGTTCGAGCCGTTCACGCTGTTGTCGGCGCTGGCCGGCGCCACCGAAAACATCGGCTTGATCGCAACCGGCTCGACCACCTTCGACGAGCCCTATCACGTTGCCCGCCGCTTCGCCTCGCTCGACCATATCAGCGGTGGCCGCGCGGGCTGGAACATCGTCACCACGTCCAATCCGGATGCGGCGCTGAATTTCGGGCTCGACGATCACATGGAGCACGCCGAACGCTACAAGCGGGCGCGCGAGTTTTACGACGTGGTCACCGGCCTCTGGGATTCCTTTGCCGACGACGCCTTTGTGCGCGACGTCGAATCCGGCCTGTTTTTCGACCCGGCCAAAATGCATGTGCTCAACCACAAGGGCAAATACCTCTCGGTGCGCGGCCCGCTCAACATCGCCCGCCCCGTTCAAGGCTGGCCGGTGATCGTGCAGGCCGGCGCCTCCGAGGACGGCAGGCAGCTCGCGGCGGAGACGGCGGAGGCCGTGTTCACCGGCGGCGGCCCGCTCGCCGATGCGCAAAAACTCTACGCCGACATCAAGGGCCGCATGGCGAAGATAGGCCGCAACCCGGAGCATCTGAAGATCCTGCCGGGCGCCTTCGTGGTGGTCGGCGACAGCGTCGAGGAAGCCAAGGAGAAGCGCGCGCTGCTCGACAGCCGCGTGCATTACGACAGCGCCATCGCCTCGCTGTCGGTCCAGCTCGGCACCGACGCCTCCGACTTCGATCCCGATGGCCAATTGCCGCCGATCCCCGAAACCAATGCCAGCAAGAGCGGCCGTCAGCGCCTGGTCGACGTCGCCGCCCGCGACAAGCTCACGGTACGCCAGCTCGCGCAGCGGGTCGGCGGCTATGGCGGGCTATCGTTCGTCGGCACCGCCTCGACCATCGCCGATCAGATGGAGGAATGGCTGACCGGCGAAGGCAGCGACGGCTTTAATATCATGTTCCCGTTCCTGCCCGCCGGCCTCGACGACTTTGTCGACAAAGTGGTGCCGGAACTGCAAAAGCGCGGGATTTTCCGCCGCGAGTACGAGGGACCGACGTTGCGGGAGAATTTGGGGCTGCCGAGGCCGAAAAACCGCTTCTTTGAGGGTTAATCAGCCCGAATTGGACGGGTTTTGCGCCGCAAAACCTTGACTTTAGGCGATCTGAGGCTAGGTTGCGCGCAAATGCAGGCCGTATCGGCCAGCGTCCCAATTTCTCCGAAGTATTGAGGTCTGAACATGGCCAAAGCGGTCACCATCAAGGTCAAGCTCGTTTCCTCAGCGGATACCGGCTTCTATTACGTCGCCAAGAAGAACTCGCGCACCATGACCGACAAGCTGGTCAAGAAGAAGTACGACCCGGTCGCGCGCAAGCACGTCGAGTTCAAGGAATCGAAGATCAAGTAATTCGCCGGCAACATTGCTGATGGATTTGAACGGGGCCCTTTGGGCCCCGTTTTTGATTTTACGGTACGACTTGTCGCGATTCCCGCGCTCAGGCCCTGCCTTCCACGGTGCCGGTCGGCTCATCGCTGAGCCAGCGATAGATCACCCCGCCCAGCACGCCCCCGATCAGCGGCGCGACCCAGAACATCCAGAGCTGCCCGAGCGCCCAGCCACCGACGAACAACGCCGGCCCGGTGCTGCGCGCCGGATTGACCGAGGTGTTGGTCACGGGGATGCTGACGAGGTGGATCATCACCAGCGCCAGGCCGATCGCCAGCGGCGCGAATCCCGCCGGCGCCTTGCCGTGCGTCGAACCCATGATGACGAACAGGAACATCATCGTCATCACCACTTCCATGATGAAGCACGCGATCATGCTGTAATGGCCCGGCGAATGCGCATCGTAGCCGTTCGATGCAAAGCCCTTGCTGACATCAAAGCCGGCAGCGCCGCTCGCGATCACATAGAGCAACGCCGATGCGGCGACCGCGCCGATCACCTGCGCGATGACATAAGGCAGGATCTGACCGGCTGGAAAACGCCCGCCCGCGGCGAGACCGACGGTGACCGCCGGATTGAGATGGCAACCCGAGACATGGCCGATCGCATACGCCATGGTCACGACGCTCAGTCCGAACGCCAGCGACACGCCGACAAGGCCGATCCCAACTTGCGGAAACGCCGCTGCAATGATCGCGCTGCCGCAGCCTGCAAAAGTGAGCCAAAACGTGCCGATGAACTCCGCGACGTATTTTTTGCCGTTCATTTTATTCCCCCAAAGTTGTTTCGATTCGCCAAACAACCAATCGGAGCGCCGCAATTGCGGCACGAATTGGCCTTGATCATTAGCGCCGGTGGATTGCTGCGGAGCAGTAAATTCAAACTGAAGAATTCGATTCGTAATTTCGCGTTGAGTCGCGCGCGTCGATACAAAAGCGCTCCAGCGCTCGTGGCGTTTGTTAACCGTCGGTTGCTAGCGTGATTCGCGCCGCAGGCTTGCCTCAGGTCCGAAACCGGATTTGCGTCGTTCGCGCAATTCAGAGGTATCCGGCCACGCTGAAGGTGAGATCAACATGAGCGAACGGCTGGATACGCTGAAAAAGGCGCGCGACCGCATGCTCGAGGACCGCGATGCCCATGCCAAGGTGCTCGCCGCGCCGTACGATCGCGACAAGGCGGAACGCGCACGGGCCAAATTCGTCGAAATTCAGAACCTGGTCGACGCGATCGACCGCGCCATCGGCGGCGAATAGGCCAGCCGGGCGAACCGCCGATCCGCACTGTCGTCGCCGTGCGAATCGATCGTGAAGGCGAAATCGAGGATGATTTCGTCAGCCAGAAATTACGCTGCCGATCATCCAGATTGATCAAAAGTCGATTCCGCCGCAAATATTTGCGCTCGGGGCCTTACCCGGCAACTCACTGATAGCGCGGAGAAAATGACAAGCGTCCGGTGATCCGCGCCGGTTGGCACGGCTGCTGCAATACCCCGCGGTGAACGCTCTTCACTGGCCGGGAACAATGCACATGGACGCAACGCCGCGCGTTACCGAATTCGAAGCCGACGTGCTCTCCCGAATCACCGAAGAGCGATGGCTCGCGCTGGCGACCGAATTGATCGCCACCGGCCAGCCTCGTTCCGGCAATCCGCTCGATCCCGATCTGCCGCCGGCAGAGGAGGAAGCCATCTCCATGCTGGTCGCCGGCAAGCTGGAGGCGCTCGGCATGAGCGTGTCAAAGCACGCCGCCCAGCCGCACCGGCCCAATATCGTCGGCGTGTTGAAGGGCCGCGAGGGAGCACCGTCGCTGATCCTCAACGATCATCTCGACACCTATCCGGTCGTGGAGCCGCACAAATGGCACATGACCAACTTCGATCCCTTCAACGCCACCCGGCACGGCGATCTCCTGTTCGCCCGCGGCACATCCGATACCCGCGGCAACCTCGCCGCGTCGCTGCTCGCGGTGCAGGCCCTGGTCGAGGCCGGTGTCGTGCTCGATGGCACCTTGATCTGTTGTTACACCGTCGACGAGGAGCGCAACGGCACCGAGGGCTCGATCTATATGCTGCAACAGGTCGGCCTGACCGCCGACTACGAGATCACGGCGGAACCGACCGCGTGGGGCGATACGTCCGGCGACTGGGGCATGAATCTGTCGGTTGCCAATTCGGGGCACTGCCTGATCGAGATCACGGTCGACGGCGCCAAGTCGCATATCTGGCGCCCTGACATCAGCGTCAATGCCATCGTGGAAGCCGGCAAGCTGCTGCCGAAGCTCGAGGCGATGGCATTCACCCACGTACCGGCGAAGTTCATGGGACATACGCCGCCTTGCTGTTCGGTGGTGCGTATTCGCGGCGGACTGCCGGGCGAGATGCAGTTTTCGCCGGATGCCTGCACCATCACGCTTGCGGTGGTCGGCATCGTGCCCGGCATGACGCTGGCGAGCGTCATCTCCGACATCGAGCAAACCGCGCGCAACACCTTTGCCGGCGTCAACACCATCGGTTTTTCGGTGCGGCAGGTGCCGGGCTCGCTGTTCGTCAATGCCACCGAGCCGGTGCCGGTCGATCAGGAACCGTGCACGTCGTTGCGCGCGGTCTACCGCAGGCTGATGGGGCGCGAGCCGGGCGTCAACCGCAAGAACGCATTCAACGACACCATTCGCTTCCGGGAAGCCGGCATCAACGCGGTGACTTTCGGACCCGGCGAAGACGGCTGGGCGGTCGACAACGAATCGATTTCGATCACCAAGGCGGTGATGGCGACGCGGATCTATGCGCTGACCATCATGCAAATTCTGGGCGTCCGGACATGAGCGGCGATGGCGGGCAGATCGCCGTTCCGATGACGCCGAGCGTGAGCGGAAACCTGCGGCCGCTACGAATGCCAAAGATCTCTCGGTCATTTTTGCTGTCGTCGCTGTCGATTGCCATCCTGCTTGGCGCCTGGATGCTGGTGACCGAGATGGGCTGGGCCAATGAGTTGTTCCTGCCGAAACCGCAAGCGGTGTGGGCGGCCTTCGTCAAGACGCTGACCAAGGGCTATCAGGGCTCGACGTTGCTCGAGCACGTCGGCGCCAGCCTGTACCGGGTCCTGGTATCGTTCGCGCTGGCGTGCCTTGTCGGCATTCCGCTCGGCGTGCTGATGGGGGTATCACGGGATGCGCGCGCCCTGCTCAATCCTCTGATCGAGTTTTATCGGCCGCTGCCGCCGCTCGGTCTCTACACGCTTCTGGTGATGTGGCTTGGCATCGGTGAGGCATCCAAGCTGTCGCTGCTGTTTCTGGCCGGCCTTCCCGGCATCGTCATTTCGACCATCCAGGCGGTCTCCTCCATCGATCCGGTCTATGTGCGTGCCGCGCGCACGCTCGGCGCCACGCGCCGCGCCCTGATTTTCGAGATCTATCTGCCCGCGGCCGGGCCGCAAATCCTTTCGGGAATGCGGCTCTCGCTCGGCTTCATCTACACCGTGCTAGTGGCCGCCGAGATCGTCGCGGCATCGGCCGGGATCGGCTGGATGATCTGGGATGCGGCCAAGTTTCTTTTATCCGACATCGTGATCATGGGCCTGATCGTGCTGGGGCTTACCGGCGTCGCACTTGATTTCACCATGCGCCTGATCGGCCGATTGCTGATGCCATGGACGCAATTGTCGCGCTGATAAGGAGCCGCGGCGCGCGAGACGGGACGCGCCCGGCAAGAACACCAGTCCCCGCCACCGCAGGAGAGCACGATATGCTGAAATGGATCGCTTCACTCGCTGCCGTCACCATCGCCCTGACCACCCTCGCCTATGGCGCTGACAAACCGGACAAGATCACGATCGGCTATCTCAATCTGGTCAATGCCCAACTCGTCACCAAGCATCTCGGCCTGATCGCCAAGGAGATGCCCGGCGTCGACATCAAATATGTCAAAATCGGTGGCGGCGGCGACATGCTGCGTGCGATCGCCGGCAACGATGTCGATTTCGGCGGTCTCGGCAATCCGCCGGCGGCGATCGGGGTGACGCGTGGCCTGCCGATCAAGGGAATCATGGTGATCAACATGCTGGACACGGTTGAGGCGATGGTGGTTCGCACCTCCGCGAACATCAAGTCGCTGAGAGACCTCAAGGGCAAGACCGTGGCCGCACCGTTCGGTTCGACCACACACTATCTGCTGCTGCAGGCGCTCAAAGACGACGGCGTCGATCCCGCCTCAATCAAGATTCTCGACCTCGCACCCTCCGATATCGCCGCCGCCTGGCTACGCGGCGATCTGGACGCCGCCTGGTTCTGGGAGCCCAATCTGGACAAGGCTGTCAAGAATGACGGACATATCTTCATGACCTCGGGCATGATGGGAAAACGCGGCTACCCGACCTGGGACATTGGCGTGGTCATGAACGCATTCGCGGCGAAATATCCGGACTACGTCGAAAAATTCGTCAAAGCCGAATGCGACGGCATCGACTTCTGGCTGAACAATCCGGCCAAGACCGCGGAGATCATCGCCGAGGAGCTGACATTGCCGCTCGCCGACGCCACCCGCATGATGAACGGGACCGCAATGGTGCCCTGCGATCGGCAACTGACCGCGCAATATCTCGGCACGTCCTCGGCCAAGGGTCAGTTCGTCGACACGCTGGTCGCCACCGCCGATTTCCTGGTCGGGCAGGATCGATTGCCGAAGCTGTTGCCCCGCGACAATTTCGATGCCTTCGTCACGCCATCCTATATCGAGAAGGCTGTCGGCAAATGATCACCCAGCGCTCCCCTTTTCGTACCGATCCATCGGCGCCCGCCACCGTCAAAGGCTGACATGAATATCTCGCCGTGTTTTCTACGGACAGCCTATCGCGATGCAGGGCTAAAACCCTCCGAGGTGATGGCGCACGTGCTATCGCGGCTGTCGGATGCCGATCAGAGCGGCGTCTGGATATCCACCGTCGATCCGGATTCGGCGATGGCCGCCGCACGCGCCCTCGACCGGCGCATCGCCGACATTGAGGCGTTGCCGCTCTATGGTCTGGTGTTTTCGGTCAAGGATTGCATCGACGTCGCGGACGAGCCGACGACGTCGGCCTGTCCTGAATTCCGCTACATCGCCAAAGCCACGAGCCCGGTGGTTGCCGATGCGATCGCGGCAGGTGCGCTCTATGTCGGCAAGACCAATATGGACCAGTTCGCGACCGGCCTCGTCGGCGTGCGTTCGCCGTACGGCATTGCCCGAAATCCGCATAATCCAGACTATATTCCCGGCGGATCGAGTTCGGGCGCCGCCGTCTCGGTCGCCACCGGCACGTCGTCGTTCGGCTTTGGGACCGACACCGGCGGGTCCGGGCGGGTGCCGGCGTCCTACTGCGGCGTCACCGGCTTCAAGCCGGCACCGGGCGCCTTCAGCCAACGCGGCATGGTCTATGCTTGCCGCAGCTTCGATACCATCTCGCTCTATACTGCCACGCCGCGCGACGCCTACGATATCTATCGGGTGCTGGCCCGTCCCGATCCACTGGATTTCTTTTCGCCTGTGGACTTTGCCGGGTGGCACGATGGCGCCTCTGCCGCGCAGCCCTGGTGCCTCGCGACACCACAGGCCGAACATTTGAAGTTCTTCGGCAACAGCGAGACCGAGGCGCTGTTTGCCAATGCGCTGCAACGGTTCTCGGCCTTGGGAGCCACGCTTGCACCGATCGACTTCACGCCGTTTACGTCGATCAACGATTTGATGTTCTTCGGACCGTTTCTGGCCGAGCGCGATGTCTCGGTCGGCGCCTTCCTGGACGCCCATCCGGATGCCGGCATCAAGCTGGTGCGAGATCTGATCATCGGCAGCCGCCGGCACAGCGCCGCCGACGCCTACCGAGCCCTCTATCAGGTCAAGCAAGTGCAGCGGTCGCTGCAAGCGTTCTGGCAAAGCCATGACGCCCTGGTGGTGCCGACGGTAGGCACCGTCTTGACCGTCGAGGAGGTCGCACGCGATCCGCTGGGGCCTAATTTCAACAACGGATACTACACCAACTTCGCCAACCCGCTTGGTCTGGCCGCTATCGCTGTTCCCAACGCGGTTACCCGGGCCGGCGTGCCCTACGGCATTACGGTGCTGGCGCCGCCCGGCCGCGAAGCCGCGCTGACCGGGCTTGCCGAGGCATTCCTGCGCAGCGCCGGCTGAGAAACCTGCCCATCATTGCAATAGACGCCGGTACCCCGTAGCTTTTCCCGCAACGCGCCGGTTTCGACAATTGCAGTAGGACGCATGGTTTCAGGCGACTTGGATTCACGCGACTTGGATTCACGCGACTTGGCCGCTGACAGCATCGCTGGCGCCGATCGGCGCGAGGCCGCAGCCGATCGCTATCTACTCAAAGCCCTGCAAAAGCCCGACCTCGATCTGGTGATGGCGACCGGCAAGGTCGTGCTCTACCAGAATCGCGAGTATCTGTTGCGTCAGGGCGAAATCGGCGACGGCATCCATATCATTCTCAGCGGCGTGGTCGAGAGTACGTATTGCGGGCCGCAGGGACGCGAGCTGATGCTGTCGACGTGGCAGAGCGGCGACTTCGTCGGAGCCCCCTATGTGCTCGGCAACCATCGTCACAGTTGGTCGGCGCGAGCCGTCGGCCGCGTCGAGGCGCAACATCTCGACCAGAAGGCGATCCGCGCTCTGATCGCGCAGTCGCCGGGCTTTGCCATCGCCCTGATCGAATGCCTGGGGTTCAAGGGCGAGACCTATTCGACGCTCGCCCAAACCCTGGGCGGCCAGAAAGTGGCGGAACGTCTGATGTTGTTGTTGGTCAAGCTCAGCGAAAATGCGGCACTGGCCGACGACGGTTCGGTCCAGCTTGGCCGCATTACGCAGGCAAACCTGGCACGGATGATCGGCGCCACGCGTCAATCGATCAGCTTGGTGCTGGGCAGGCTTCAGGACGAAGGCATCATATCGACGTGGCCGACCAAGATGGTCGTCAACGATCTCCCGGCGTTGCGCCGCCAACTCGACGATTGACCACGAGGCCCTATCGCGCCGCTACCAATGGCGGCTCGCTCGGCCTGATCAGCGCGAACGCGACCTGGATGATGCCGCCGGCGAGACCGAGCGCGACACCGATCCGCCAGGCCATGTTGTAGGAGCCGAGCTGATCGTAGATCAGCCCGCCGCCATAGGCGCCGAGGAAACTGCCGAGCTGATGGCTCATGAAGGCAAGGCCCTGGATCATCGCCTGCCATTTCAGCCCGAACATTTCGGCAACCGCGCCCGCCACCAGGGGACCGACCCCCATCCACAGGAAACCCATGATCGCGCCGAACAGCAAGGTCGAGGCCGGCGTCGCCGGCAGCATGAAATACCAGCCGAGCGCGATCGAGCGGAAGATGTAGATTCCTCCGAGCAGCGCCAGCTTGTTCCAGCGCTGGCCGGCCCAGCCGAAAAACAGGCTGCCCAGCACGTTGAAACCACCGATCATGCCCAGCGTCTGCGCGCTCAGCATCGGATCGAGGCCGCAGATCGCGAGATAGGACGGCAGATGCGTGGTGAGAAAGACCAGTTGCATGCCGCAGACGAAATAGGCGCAGGTCATCACCACGAACGAGGCATTGCCGAACGCGAGCTTGACCGCGACGCCGGCCGAATTGTTGCCGATGTCGTCCGACGACGGCTTCGGCAGCGGAATCCGGTCGACCCCGCCGGCGAACCAGGCTGCGGGGATCAGCGCCAGCGACAGAATGACAAAACCGGCGAGCCCGACGCGCCAGCCATAGCCTTCACTGAGGATCTGCCCGAGCGGCGCCGACAACAGCGCGCCGAGCGATCCTGCGCCGGAAACCATGCCCATCACGGTGCTGCGTACGCTCGCGGGCACCGCGCGCGCCGCCACCGACATCGCGATCGCCGCCGCGGTGCAGGCCAGCGACACCCCGATCAGCAGGCCGCCGCCGAGCAGGACACCGACAAAGCCATGTGCACTCGCCATCAGCGACAGCCCGGCAATGTAAAACACCGCGCCCGCCACCATGATGGCGCGGAAACCGTAGCGCGCCGTCATCGCGCCGGCGATCGGCTGCAGAAAGCCCCAGGCGAGATTTTGGATGGCGATCGCCAGCGTGAAATCGGAAACCGATATTCCGATATCGTGGGTCAGCGGCTGCATGAAGATGCCGAGACTTTGCCGCAGACCCATGCTCAGCGTCAGCATCAGGGACGCGCCGATCAGGATGGGAAGCGTGGGACGCAGCAGTTGCAGCAGGGGCATGATTTTTGTTCTCCCTTCGGGCCGCGGCACGAAAGCCGCGTCCTGCGATTCCCGCCTGATTTGGTTACACAGACCTGTGTAATTAGTCTATAAGGCGCTCCTGCTGTCAAGACCGAGGGATATCGCAGACACGCATGGCAACCCTGCCCCCCAAACCGGCGATGAAGGACCGAATCCTCGAAACCGCGGACAGGTTGTTCTATCTGCAGGGCATTCGCGCCATCGGCGTCGACACCATCGCGGCCGAAATCGGCATCAGCAAGCGCACGCTCTACAACCACTTCCCGTCAAAGGATGCGTTGATCGCGGCCTATCTGGAGCGCCGCTTCGTGCCGCCGCGCGCTTCCGACAAACCGCCCGCCGAACAGATTCTCGCAACCTTCGATGCGCTGGAGCGGCGTTTTGCAGCCAAAGATTTTCGCGGCTGCCCGTTCGTCAACGCGGTTGCCGAGCTGGGCCCTGCGGATCCGTCGGTCCGCCGGATCGCGATCGCGTTCAAGGAGAGCCGCCGCCTCTGGTTTCGCGACCTGCTGCACCAGCTTGGGGCCACTGACCCTGAAGCGCTCGCGACCCAGCTTGCCTTGCTGGTCGACGGCTCGATCGCCCAGGACCTCGTGCGCAACGATCCCGCGATGGCGCGGGCCGCAAAAGAAGCCGCGCGCGTGCTGCTGGCGAATGCGGGGGTCGTGCTCGACGAAAACGCGGCCGCGATTGCAAAGAAGCCACAACGCGCCGCGAAGTAGCGCTCAAATTGGCCGTCATCCCCCGGCTTGACCGGGGGATCCAGTATTCCAGGGCGTTAGCGATTTCAATCGAGAAGTCGCCGCACCCATACGCCGTGGCCTTTCGACAGGGTGATGTGGTACCCACCTGCTGCCTTGAGCAACACGGGCAAGGCCGTAGCAGCGCACGGCCGGGATAAGGGAAACCACAATGGAAGACTTGAAAGTCACCACCAACGGTTACGACTTCAAACCGGCACACGCCGCCATGCAACGCTATGTCGACGGCGACCTGCTTGCCGGCATCTCGTCGGCGGTGCTGGTCGGCCGCGACCTCGTGGACGTCAATTGCGTTGGATGGGCCGACAAGGAGGCGCAGACGCCGTTGCGCGCCGACCACATCTTCCGCATCTTCTCCAACACCAAGCTGATCACCGCCTGCGCGGCGTTGCTGCTGTTCGAGGAAGGCAAATTCCAGCTCGATGATCCGATCGAGACATTCATTCCGCAGCTTGCAAACCGAAAGGTGCTGCGCCCCGGTGCAACCACGCTGGACGATACCGAGCCGGCCCAGCGCTCGATCACGATCCGTCATCTCCTGAGCCACAGCGCAGGGCTGAGCTACGGGCTGTTCGATCCCGGCAGTGTTATTTTCACCGCCTACAACGAGCGCAAAGTGCTCAACCCGGCGACGCCGCTGTCAGCCATGATCGACGCGCTGGCGGATCTTCCGCTGGTGTATCAGCCGGGAACGTCGTTTGAATATTCGGTCGCCATCGATGTGATCGCGCGGCTGGTCGAGGTCATCAGTGGCCAGCCATTCGACACGTTCATTCAGTCCCGGATTCTTGAGCCGCTCGGCATGGTCGACACCGGCTTCGTGGTGCCGGAAAAGGATCGCGGCCGGTTCGTGGCGTATTACGCCGGCGCCGACCTGATGGAGCCGATGAAGCCGGGGCTGACGCGGACCGACAACGCGCCCTATCCGGGGGCTTATCTGAAGCCGGTCCCACGGTTCAACGGCGGCGGCGGCCTGGTTTCAACGCTGCCGGACATGGTGGCCTTGATCCGAAGCCTGCTGCCGGGCGGCCCGACCCTGCTGAAGCCAGAGACGCTTGCGTTGCTGACCAATAACCAATTGGCCGACGGGGTGTGGCTTCGTTTTGCCATGATGGGCGAACTCACGGGCAAGGCCTATGGGCTCGGCGGCGGCCTTATCCTGCAGCCCTCGCCGATCGATCATCCGGATTCGCAAGGCGAAATCTATTGGGGTGGCGTGGCCGGGACGCAATGGTGGATCTCGCCGAAGCGGAACATGGCCGGTGTCATGATGGCCCAGCGCCAGATGGCGTTCGTCCATCCATTCTCGTTCGAGTTCAAGCGGCTGGCGTATGAAGCGCTGAAGCAAGGGCGATAAGACGATCTCGCGGGGGTCAACTTTACGCCGCGGTCGCCACCACCCGGTTGCGGCCGTCATGCTTGGCGCGGTAGAGCGCGGTGTCGGCGCGCTTGAGCACGTCGGCGACGGCCTCGCCCTTGCGTTCCAGCGTCGACAGGCCGATCGAAATCGTAACTTCGATCCGTTTTGCACCCTTGTGGACCGCAAACGTCTCGCCTGCGATCGAGCGCCGCAAGCGCTCGGCGACCATGCCGGCGACGTGCAGATCCGTCTCCGGCATCACGATGACGAATTCCTCGCCGCCATAGCGGCAGGCCAGATCGATGCCGCGGATCGACTTGCGGATCCTTACCGCGAATTCGCGCAACACGTCGTCGCCGGCATCGTGGCCATAATTGTCGTTGATCGATTTGAAGAAATCGATGTCGAGCATCATCAGCGCCAATGGCTTGCCGCGGCTCGAGGCCTGTTCGGCCAGCGTACCGAGATGGCTTTCCATGTAGCGGCGATTATGCAGGCCGGTGAGCGCGTCGGTGATCGCCATCTCGATCGAGTTCTGCACGTTGTCGCGCAAATGGTCGGTATAGCGGCGCTTGCGGATCTGGGTACGGGCGCGCGCCAGCAATTCATTCTTGTCGACCGGGCGCAGCAAATAGTCGTTGACGCCGATCTCGAGGCCACGAAGCAGCCGCGCGTTATTGTCGGCATCGGCGATCGCGAGTATCGGCACTTGCCGGGTCCGCTCCAGCGAACGCGCCTGGCTGCACAGCCGCAAGCCGTCGAAATTCTCCAGGCCGAGCGAGACGATCAGCAGGTCGTAATTGCCTTCGGCGGCATGAAACAGCGCCTCCGCCGGGTTGGTTTCGACATCCACGGTGTGTTCGGCGCTCAAAACCGGCGCCAGCCGCTCGTAGGACGACGCCCGGTCATCGACCAGCAGCACGCGGCCGCCCTTGCCGGTGTCGGCCACCGCGCTGCGCTCCGGCGCCTGGACGCCGATCTCGAGCGAGGTGATCGCGCGCATGCGCAATTCGTCGGTCATCATCTTCAGGCGGGTCAGCGAACGCACCCGCGCAATCAGCACCACGTCGGACACCGGCTTGGTCAGGAAATCGTCGGCGCCGGCCTCCAGGCCGCGCACGCGATCGGCCGGGCTGTCCAGCGCCGTGACCATCACGACCGGAATAAAATGCGTCGCCGGATTGGACTTCAGCCGGCGGCAGACCTCGAACCCGTCGATATCGGGCATCATGACGTCGAGCAGGATGATATCGCATTCGGCGCGCGCGCAGACAGCCAGCGCCTCGGTGCCATTGCTCGCGGTCAGGACGTCGAAATATTCGGCCGACAGCCGCGCTTCCAACAGCTTGACGTTGGCGGGAACGTCGTCGACGACCAGGATACGCGCGGACATCGATACTCTCCCCTACCCTACGAACCGTCGAACGGTCTCGATAAACTTTCCGACCGAGATCGGTTTGGACAAATACGCCTCGCAGCCACCCTCGCGAATACGCTCTTCGTCGCCCTTCATCGCAAACGCCGTCACCGCGACCACCGGAATGTTGCGCAGCTCCGGATCGTCCTTGATCCATTTCGTCACTTCGAGGCCGGACACCTGAGGGAGCTGGATATCCATCAGAACGAGATCCGGACGAAGCTTGCGCACGAGGTCGAGCGCCTCAAAACCATTGCTGGTCCCGCAGGTCTGATAGCCGTGCGCTTCCAACAGATCGCGGAAGAGCTTCATGTTGAGCTCGTTGTCCTCCACGATCAGGACGGTTTTGGCCATCCGTCCCTCCAATTCCCGATAAGCAGGCCCGGCCTCCGGCGCAGCGATGCGCCGCCGGACGTGGAAAAAACTGAATTTAAACTAGCGCCAGATTCGTTCTAACCCGTTAAGCCGAAGTGGTAACTTTCTGCAGAGCGGTTTGGACTTGCTTGAACAAGCTTTGCAGACTCGGGCAAGATAGTTTCAAACTAGAGACCAGAAGTTACGGAAAGGCAAACACGTCAGTTGAAGAAAGCTGTTCAAAACCCCCGGCAAGCCGCTGAAATCGTTGCAGTTCAGGCGCTTTCCTTCATCGCCGGCGAGCCTGAGCGGCTGGGGCTGTTTCTGGCCGAAAGCGGGATCGGCCCGGAGACGCTGCGCACCGCTGCGACCGATCCACATTTTTTGGCCAATGTGCTGGATTTCGTGATGCGCGATGACGCGACCGTGAAGGCGTTCGCGGCCGCCTCGCAGCTTCATCCCACCAACATTGCCGCGGCCCACCAGGCGCTGAACGATCCGCAATGGGAGCGCGATGTGCCGTGAGCGCCGCCGCGCCGGAGCCTGGCGGCCCCACCTGCTTCTGCCGGGATTGCCTGGCTGATCACGATATCGCCGCCCGGCGCTGTGGCGAATGCGGCTCCCCTCGCCTGCTCCGTCATCCCACACTGCCGGCGCTGACGCTGGCCCACATCGATTGCGACGCGTTCTACGCCACCGTCGAGAAGCGCGATAACCCTGCCATTGCCGACACGCCGGTCATCATTGGCGGCGGCAAGCGCGGCGTGGTGTCGGCGGCATGCTACATCGCCCGCACCTTCGGCGTGCGCTCGGCGATGCCGATGTTCAAGGCGCTGGCGCTGTGCCCGCATGCCACCGTGATCCGGCCCGACATGGCCAAATATGTCAGGGTCGGCCGCGAGGTGAGGCACGCCATGCAGGCGCTGACGCCGCTGGTCGAGCCGCTTTCGATCGACGAGGCGTTTTTAGACCTTGCCGGCACCCAGCGCGTCCATGGCATGATCCCCGCCAAGGTGCTGGCGCGCTTTGCCCGCGAGGTCGAGCGCAAGATCGGCATCACGGTTTCCGTGGGCCTGTCCTGCAACAAGTTCCTGGCCAAGATCGCCTCCGACCTCGACAAGCCGCGCGGCTTTGCCGCCCTCGACCAGGAGCAGGCGCGCGTGATGCTCGCCGAAAAGCCGGTCGGCTTCATTTACGGGGTCGGACCAGCCACCCAGGAAAAGCTGATCCAGCGCGGTTTCCGCACCATCGCCGACCTGCAGCGCGCCGACGAAATCGAGTTGATGCGGCAATTCTCGACCGAAGGCCGCAGGCTGTGGCGGCTGGCGCGCGGCATCGACGATCGCCGCGTCGAGGCCGATCGCGGCGCCAAGACCATCTCCAACGAGACCACATTCGAGAGCGATATCCGCGATTTCGCGACCCTGGAAAAAACCCTGTGGCGGCTATCGGAGAAAGTATCCTCGCGACTCAAGAGCAGCGATCTGTCGGGCGCGACCATCACGCTGAAACTGAAGACCGCCGATTTCAGGCAGCGCACCCGCTCGCAATCGATTCACGCGCCGACCCAGCTCGCCACCAAAATCTTCGCGACCTCGCGGGAAATGCTGGCAAAGGAAATCGACGGTACGTCGTTTCGGCTGATCGGCACCGGCGTCAGCGCGTTGCGCGTGGGATCGGCGGCCGACGACACCGACATGCTCGACCGCCGCTCCGCCCACGCCGAACGCGCCATCGACGATTTGCGCAAGAAATTCGGCAATACCGCCGTGATCCGCGGCATCGCCTATGACGGGCCGGGCAAGGAAGAGGAGTGAGTCCAAGTTCGTCATTGCGAGCGAAGCGAAGCAATCCAGCCTTGCTTGTGGCCCTGGATTGCTTCGCTTCGCTCGCAATGACGGATGGAGCCGTGCAGCAATGGAACCGTCATCCCGGGGATGACGTCCGAGATCGCTGCACAGCCTCTCAGACTGACGGTGCGGATGTGGCAGCGGCCAAAACCCTCGCTACCATCACTTGCACGGCTTGGAATCCTTGACGTCGAATTTCCCGAGCACGCCGGAGACGACGAAATCATTGTAGTCCAGCAGCAGCGACCGCGAGACGCCGTTCTCGTAAAGCTCGAACGACATCGCATAGGCCGGCGTCTGCTCGCCGTCCGTCGGCTTGGTGTCACGGTCGTAATAGCTGACCGTGACCGGCCACCGCGTCAGCGATTTCATCGCATCGCTGGTGGTGGAGGGATCCGGCGTGGCGATGGTCCGGTCGCCTGGTATCGCCTGCCCGATCACCGACAGCGTGTTGTAAACCTTCTCGCCATTGTCGGAGCCATCATAGACCGTGAGCTCCAGCACGGATTTGCCGGCGCGCGCGGCCTCGATGATGCGCTGGATCTGCTGGGTCGGAAACACCGTGCTGCCGTCGAGCGTAAAGGTCTTGGCTTGCGGCTGTTTCAATTTGACCGTGACGTGGTCACCGGTGCGCTCGGCCACCCCGTCGACCGGGTTCGAGTCGGTGTCGTTCATCCGTGAATCGATCTTGAAGCGATAGCTCTTGCCATCGGCGTCTTCCCAGGAGCTCGAGCGCAGATCGCTCAACGTCACCTTGTCTTCGCCGCTTTGCAGTTCCGAGACCTGCCGGAATTCCGAGGAGTAGCCTTCGCAGGCGCTGCCGGTGAAGGTGTAGAGAATGCGCCCCCGCGCGCTGTCGACCGAACTGCCGCGCGACTTGACGAGGGTCAGATCATACAGCGCCTGATGCGGCAAAAACGGAATGCTCGCGCCGGCCTCGGCCCGGCTGCCGGTAAAAACCGATCCAAATGCGAGGACGGCGACGCTGAGCGCCAATGATC
The DNA here is from genome assembly GCF_009766005.1 of Bradyrhizobium sp. S69. GTDB lineage: Bacteria > Pseudomonadota > Alphaproteobacteria > Rhizobiales > Xanthobacteraceae > Bradyrhizobium. The sequence goes on from NZ_LMUK01000053.1 coordinate 29,048, forward strand.
TGGCGCCGCGAGGCAAAATGAGTGACACGGTCATGTCTTTTCCTCGAAGGAGATTTGTCAGATTAGTGACGGCGCTATTGCGCCGCAACTAGGGCAAAAATCACAAAAAACGCCGAGACGGCAAGGTTTTTCAGGCTTCAAGGTTTTTCAGGCTTCAAGGTTTTTCAGGCTTGGCGCCGGATGCCCCTCACGGAAGCGGCAACGCAGACCGGCGCTGGCTTGCATGTAGTACCGCAATGCGCGAAACAATGTGCGCCCGATCACATCTCATCGGGTGCTGGTTCACATCAAACCTGGTTCACATCAGACGAGGACGAAACATGGCGGGTACGGTCGAACAAAAACTGGCGGCATTGGGCATTGTCTTGCATACGCCGCCAAGCCCGGTAGCCAATTACGTCGGGTTTGTGCGCACCGGCAATCTCTTGATCGTGTCCGGTCAGGTTTGCGTCGATCCCGAGGGCAAGCTGATCGCCAAGGGCAAGCTCGGCGCCGGCGTTACCGTGGAGCAAGGCAACGCGGCGGCGCGCGGTTGCGCGATCAACCTGCTGGCGCAGGTCAAGGCCGCGCTCGGCGACCTCGACAAGGTGGTGCGCGTGGTCCGTCTCGGCGGCTTCGTCAATTCGGCGCCCGACTTTCTCGACGGGCCGAAAGTCCTGAACGGCGCCTCCGACCTGATGGTCGCAGCCTTCGGCGACAAGGGCCGCCACGCCCGCACCACCGTCGGCGTTGCCTCGCTGCCGGCAGACGCAGCCGTCGAGGTCGAGGGGATATTCGAGGTCGTCTCCTAAGAAGGCCTCAGCCGGTGCGCGCCCCCGACTGGCTCACCGCGCGACCCGTGGCCCATCGCGGCCTGCACGACCGCGCCCGTGGCATCATCGAGAACATGCCGGGCGCGGTGACCGCCGCGATTGCGGGGAATTTCAGCATCGAGGTCGATATCCAGCTCTCGGCCGACGGCGAAGCCATGGTGCATCATGATGACGCGCTCGGCCGCCTCACCGAAGGGTCTGGCGCCTTGCGCAGCCTGACCGCCGCCCAACTCAAGGCGGCCGCGTTCAAGGATACGTCCGAGCGGATGATGTCGCTCGGCGATCTCTGCGCGCTGGTCGCGGGCCGAGTCCCGCTGGTGATCGAGGTCAAAAGCCATTTTGACGGCGACCGCCAACTGGTGCGGCGGATGTCGGAGGTTCTCGCGGCCTATCGCGGCCCCGTGGCCGGCATGTCGTTCGACCCCGATCAGGTGATGGCGCTGCGCGAAACGATGCCTCAGCTCGCCCGTGGCATCGTGGCCGAACGGCACTATAGCGAGGCTGACTGGCCGGAGGCTTCGCCCAGGCAGCGCCGGGACATGACGCATCTGCGCCACGGCTTCCGCAGCCGGCCGCATTTTGTGGCCTATCGGGTCGACGAATTGCCCGCCACCGCGCCCTGGATCGCCCACCACATTTTCGGGCTGCCGCTGTTGACCTGGACCGTGCGCACGGCTGAGCAACGCCAACGCGCCGCCCGCTACGCCGATCAGATGATATTCGAGGGGTTCGTTCCAGCAATCTGACGCCAAGAACTCTGACTCCGCTGATCTGACACACCGCCCCCCGTCACGCGACCCTTGAAGTCGCGCGTGCAATGCACGATCTTTGTCGGGTTGGTCACGATGTGCGATGGCCGATCGTGACATGAGGCCGGTCCAAGTCGTCGATGGCGCCATCCGAAATATCCCTCGAAGCAGTCCCTTCCGTCAGCGATATTCCGGCTGAGGATTGGGACGCCTGCGCCAATCCGGCGCCCGGTTCGGCCGGGCTCGAAGAGCTCGATACGCTGGCGCCGATCGACCCGGCCGACGGCTCCTGCGTCAGATCAAATCAAGGATATAACCCTTTCGTTTCACACGCTTTTTTATCGGCCGTGGAAACCTCCGGATCGGCCTGTGCGCGGACCGGTTGGGGTCCGCGGCATCTGCTCGCAAAACTCGATGGCGGCATTGCCGGCATCGTGCCCTGCTATCTGAAATCGCACTCGCAGGGCGAATACGTGTTCGATCGCGGCTGGGCCGATGCCTATGAGCGCGCCGGCGGACGCTATTATCCGAAACTGCAGGCCTCGGTTCCCTTTACGCCGGCGACCGGCCCGCGCCTGTTGATCCGCCATGGCGTCGATGCCGATGTCATCGGCGGCACCTTGGCCACGGGGCTCGTGGCGCTGTGCGAGGCCACCAAGGCCTCCTCGGTTCACGTTACGTTTGCCCGGCAGGCCGAACAGAAATTTCTGGCCGAGCACGAATTCCTGGAGCGCACCGACCAGCAGTTCCATTGGCACAACCAGGGCTACGCCAGCTTCGATGATTTTCTCGCCACCCTCAATTCGCGCCATCGCAAGGCGATCAAGCGCGAACGGCGCGAGGCGCTTAGCGCCGGGATCACCATCCACGCCCTCACCGGCAGCGACATCACCGAGGACGCCTGGGACGCCTTCTTCGAGTTCTACATGGAGACCGGCTCGCGCAAATGGGGCCGGCCTTATCTGACGCGGAAATTCTTCTCGCTGATCGGCGAGAGCATGAGCCGCGATGTGCTGCTGGTGATGGCCAAGCGCGACGGCCGCTGGATCGCCGGCGCGATCAATTTCATCGGCTCCGATACGCTGTTCGGCCGTAACTGGGGTGCGATCGAGCACCATCCGTTCCTGCATTTCGAGGTCTGCTATTACCAGGCGATCGATTTTGCGATCAAGCGCGGCTTGAAAACGGTGGAGGCCGGCGCCCAGGGCGAACACAAGATCGCGCGCGGCTACCTGCCGCAAACCACCTATTCGGCGCACTACATCGCCGACCCCGGACTGCGCCGCGCCATCGCGGACTATCTCAAGCGCGAGCGCGCCTATGTCGCCGAGGCCGGGCGCGAACTGACCGAGGCGGGCCCGTTCCGCAAAACCGACGAGGACCCGGCTTGACCGTCTGGACCAGCGCCATAAAACTGTAGCGTTTTCGAGCGAAGTGGATACCGGTTTGCGTCAAGAAAACGCGTCAAAACAAACGATCAGAACCGGACTTCAGGGAGCCGCCAAGGAGCAACCATGACCGCGTATGACCCCAGCAACATTTTCGCGAAAATCCTGCGTGGCGAGATCCCCTGCTACAAGGTCTATGAGAACGACCACGTGCTGGCATTTCTCGACATCATGCCGCGCTCGCCCGGCCACACTTTGGTGATCCCGAAGGCCCCCGCCCGCAACATCCTCGACATCGAGGCGGAGGATTTCGCCCATGTCGCGCGCGCCGCCCACAAGATCGCCCGGGCCGCGATAAAGGCGTTCGAGGCCAACGGCATCACCGTGGTACAATTCAGCGAGCCCGCCTCGGGGCAAGAGGTCTATCATTTGCACATGCACGTGATGCCGCGCCACGACGGCATCGCGCTACTGCCGCCGGCCAGCCGCAAGGAAGACGCCAAGGTGCTGGAAGCCAATGCGGCCAAGCTGATCGCGGCGCTGGGGTAGGTTCGTAGCCCGGATGACGGCAGGAAGCTTTACAGCAACGGCACCGTCATCCTGAGGTGCGCGCCATCCTCGGCGCGCCTCGAAGGATGCTATTCATCGTTGTGCCTGCGGCCATCCTTCGAGGCGCGCAAGAGCGCGCACCTCAGGATGACGATGCCGTTGCCGGAAAGTCCCGTCCCTCACTCCGTCTCGAAGTCGCCTGCCTGCGGCGGCGCCAGTGGGGTGAACTCGCAGCGGTCGGGTTTGATGTCGATCAGCGGCGTCTCGTCGAGGCAGTCGAGGCCGCGCACCAGAACCACATTGCCTTCGATCCCGACCAGTCTGACGATCGAGGTGCCGATCGGATTGGGCCGCACCGGCGAGCGCAGCGAGAACGTGCCGCGGGTCGATTTGTTGTTCTTCGGCGATTGCAGCACCAGATCGCGGCGCGACTGATGCAGCCAATAGAGCACTTCGAGATTGGCGTAGAAGTCGACGCCCTTGAGCGCCGGTACCCATGGCTCGAAGATCTCGAGCCGGCAGACCGGGCCATCGTGCCGCCCCTGCCGCGGCGTCGCCAGCCGCGAGGTCCAGGGGGTACGGATGCGGCCGATAAAGACCAGACCGGCATCGCGCCCGGTCGGCGCCTCGACGGCAACCTCCCCTTCGCGGACTTCACTCTCTCGCACCATGTCTCAATCCAATGAAATGTTTTGCGCTTTGATCACCGCCGACCACCTGGCACGGTCGGCATCGATGAACTCCTTGATAGCGGCGGCACTGCGCGGACGGAATACGGGAAAACCGATTTTTTCAAGCTGGGCACGAAATGCGTCATCGTTCATGGCGCGGTCGAGACTGGCGCTGATCCTGGCGGCGATGTCGTCCGGCAGCTTGGCCGGTGCGGCGATGCCATACCAGACGCTGACGCGATATTCGGGATAGCCGCTCTCGGCCATGGTCGGCACATCGGGAAGATCCGGGCTGCGCTGCTCCGAACTCACTGCCAACGCCCGCACCGATCCGGATCTAATCGGCGGCAACGCGGTGCTCATGGTGTCGAACATCACCTGGATATTGCCGGCGAGCAGATCGGCCAGCGCCGGGCCGGCGCCCTTGTAGGGAACGTGGGTCATCTCGATTCCCGTGATCTGCTTGAACATCTCGCCGGCCAGATGGATGGTGCCGCCGGTGCCCGCCGACCCGAAATTGATTTTGCCGGGATTTTGCCTGGCGTAGGCGACAAACTCCGCGACCGTCCTGGCCGGCACCGATGGATGCACCTCCATCACGACAGGCGCGTCGGTCATAATAGCCAGCATCCGGAAATCCCTGACCGGATCATAGGACAGCTTCTTGTACAGCATCGGGTTGAGGACGAGGATCGAACCCGCCGTGACAAACAACGTGTAGCCGTCGGGCTCCGATCGAGCGACCGCCTCGGCGCCGATCGCGCCCTGTGCGCCGGCCTTGTTTTCGATGATGACGGGCTGCTTCAAATCTCTGCCGAGAAAATCGCCGACCAGACGCCCGAAAAGATCGGTCGGGCCACCCGCGACATAGGGAACCACCAGCTTGATCGGATGCGCCGGGTAATCTGCCGCGCGTGCATCGCTCGCCATCATCGCAAGCAACGCGATGAGGCAGGTTACAAAACCTCCGACGCGCGCTTTCATGGAAACCTCCCGCGATGATTTTTTGTTGGTTCGAGCTTATCCGACCTACGATTCCGGGCAAGCTCGCCGGAAGGATATCAGCCCAGCCACCATTTGCCCGCGACCATCGCGATTTCGCCGCACACCACGCCGGCGAAGATCGATTTCCGTGACGCTAGATAGCCGGCAAACCCCACCGCGACCGCGGCGTAACGCAGCCAGTCCGGCACGCTCGCCAGCGCGCCCGGCGGTTGAACCAGGATTTCCGCGATGACGCCGGCGAGGATCGCGGTGGCCACCGCCCTCACCCAGACCAGCAGCTCGGACCCCTCATCGATGCCGCCGCCGAACCAAAGTCCGAGCATGCGCCATATCTGGTTGGGGATGACGCCCGCGACGAGCAGGATCAGCAAGGCGTGCCAGTCGCCCAGGAAACCACTGAGAATATCGCTCATGCGTGCGCCCGCCAGCGGTGAACGCCGTAAGCGATGGTGCCCGCGACCACGCCGCTGATCAGGATATCGACGCCGCTGTCGAGCTTGGCCGCCAGCGGAAACAGCAACAGCCCCAGGATCAATGCGACGACATCGGACAGTTCGCGGGAATTGCGCAAGGTGGAGAATAAAAATGCCAGCGGCGTCAGCATCAGGATCGCGGCGGCGAATAGCTGCGAGAGATTGGCCGCAAGACCGTAGCCGACCGCGGTCGCGGTGAGGCAGACCAGCACGAGACCGCAGCCGAGCCCATGGATGAAGGCGATCCGGCGCTCGCGCGGCACCTGCGGCAGGAAGCGAAAGCATTCGACCCACAGCGTGACCGCGGTGAGATGAGCGACCAATATCAGATGCCGCCGTTTGGTTTGCGGCGTCCGCAGCATCGGCAATACCGAAACCACCATTGGAAACAGCCGGATCGCGCTCACCGTCACGGCAATCGCGGCCTGGATCACGGTCGCACCCGAGCCGAGCGTCGAGATCAGGATGATCTGCGCCGGCCCCGCCCAAACGAAAGCGGTCGCGGCCAGCGCCCAACCGAGGCTGAAATGGCTGTCATGCGCGAGCGCGCCGATGCCGAGATAGGTCGCGAACAACACCAGCGTCAGAACCGTCGCTGCGATCGAGCGCATGCCCCAGCCGAATGCACTGAGCGAGCTATGCCATTGAGGGGAATCGAGCGGAGGGAGCGCCACGGCAATCCGGATCGGTTGAATCAGCCCCGCATAACGCTGAGCAAAGCTGTCCCCGTCAAGCGAATGGCATTCAGGGCCGCCATGCAGATCCGGCCCTCAGCTCCGTCCCTCAGCGATTTCCTGAGGATATCCACTGCGAGCAGGCTCGATGGCCGCGTTAAGGCCGCTCACGATGCGTGACGCGCGGAGCAAACAAAAGTGCCGATAATCTGGATTTGAATACCCATACCCGCCTTCTGCCCTGACCATGATCGGCGGATCAAGTACGTTGGCTAGTCCGTGGACAAGTCAAGTGAGCGGAAAAATCCGCGACCTGAGATGTTCGATCATTTGGCCGCGTCCTTCACGGTCACCAGTTTGCGGCCGTCCGGCAGCACGATCACGGACTCGACCGAATTGGCGATCTCGATCAGTTTGCGGCGGCTTCCGGTTCGCCATAAGGGCGAGTGGTGGTGAGTTTCATACGCGACTTTTCAGATCCAGTACCGCGTAACATTGATCGCGAAAGCCAACGGTACAGCTACACACACGCCGACGAAGCCGCACAGCGCGCCGAAAACGGTTTGGCTGAAGAGGGTCGAGCTGATCTCGATTCCATTGAGCGCACCAACCGCTCCCAGTGTCGCCATCAACCAAACTAGAGTTCGATCGTTTCTGGCTTCAGCTCCGACCGCGCGTCACGCTCGTCGGCTAACGCGAACCGGTCCCGCTACATCCTTCGATCCGCATTGGGGACATTGCCGCGCGCTAAGCGAGACGGGCTTTCCGCAATCCCGACAGTCGATCAGTCGCGAGTGTTTACCGGTCGCCGCGCTAACCATTTGCAGCTCCGGATGCCTGAATCGGTGGTTCTTTGTCTTTCTCTGCGGCACGTTTGAGTTTTTTTACATATGCGACGGCATCAGATCCTTGGTCGCCGTCGATCAACTCTCGTTTGATGATCTCATTTTCGAGTAGGGCAGCCAGAAAATCCGGCTCCAGTCTAACGCCGGACAGTCGCCGGACCTCTTTTCGAAGTGCCTCTACCATCGCTTCTGAGCGCAGAACCGCCGCTATCGTGAATTTGCTGCTGGTTTGTTTCTCGCTCAAAAGGTCTGCGAGGTTGTCTTTCGAGTAGCCCTCGGCAGTTAGGCTGCCAAAGCAGGCCACCACGTCGTCATTCTTGGAGTCACAGTTAAGCGCGTCAATTTCGAACACGAGCGTCTTGTCGATGGGCTTGCTGAAGCGAACGCAGTACAGACGCCATATCGCACCGTTCGATAGGACAACCCATGAAATACCTTCGTTGGCGGCATAGTCGACGGCTTGCTTAACGTGCTGGTCTTTGAGTTCGATATTGATGGCCTTGGCTTCGATCAGAAATCGCTTCTTCTCGTCCACGGTCACGGCTAAATCGACAGAGGTTCCACGGATCGAATGTTCGCTCGTCACTTCCTTGTATTTATCGTACCCGAAAACGTCCGCCAGCATGTCGGTGATGATGGTGACGGTGTCAGCTTCGCTGATGTCCCTTTTTTGGGCGGTCTTGAGCACGGCCTGGTATTTTTTAAGTTGCGCGGTTATGCGCGCGGAAACTTTCGCTGAAACACTCATTATAATCCCCCGGAGGCCGCAGGGATCATTTCGCAACCAGGAGGTGAGGGCAAGCACCGAAGTGCCCCTACGCGCCTCCTTCCGAGCGCCGGATAGGTCAACCAACGCGGATGACAGCGCGCAGGCTGACAATCTGCTGTCCTATAACGTTCGATCGGCTACGGCGATCGCCCTCTGCCGGCAACGCCGAGATCTGGACCCAACGTTGGACCCAACACAGCAATACAACACGTAACGAGGTGGTACGGTCGGCGGAATCAAGCCAACGAAACGCCTATAAACACCGATACAAGATGACCACCCGGTGTTGCCTACGACTGCCTCAGTCGGTCTTCAAACCCATTGTCGCAGGTTCGATCCCTAATCTATTGAGCGTTGGTACAAATGTTGGTATCGCTTCGACATCAAACTAAAATACTATGAAACATCAATTACTTAAACGTCACCCGTTATTTCGGAGCACGAAGCAGGCGCCGCCGGCATGGCGGATGCGATTGCAGAGATCGTCCGCCGCCGGACGCGTGTCGGTGCCGATACGCACCTGATAGAACGCGCGGGTGCCGCGGGTGCGCATCACCGAACTCAACAGGCTGGGGTCCTGATCGCCGATCACGGCGCCGAGCCGCTTGATGGCGCGGGCATACATCGCCAGCGCCTTGTTGCGATCGAAGCCAGCGGCGAGTTGCACGCCCCACAACCGGTCAGCGCCGAGCTTCACGTGCTGTTCGAGCTCGGTGACAAAGGGATTGGGCGCGCGACGCAGCAACGCCATCAATTCGCGGCAGCCGAGGCTCGAGGTAACAGGCGCGCGGGGGGCCGGCTTGCCGCTCCTGCTGGCCGCGGCCCAGTCATCGACCGTGGTGCCGGTGATGGCACTGACATAGTTGCGGGTCTCCTGCGGCATGCTACCGGAGCCGCTAAGCCATTCCTGCACCCGGCGTGGTCCGGCATTATAGGCCGCGGCGGCTAGTCCGAGATTGCCGAACTGGTTGCGCAATTCGCTGAGAAACTCCGCCGATTTCGGCAGCGCCTGCACCGGATCGAAGGGATCGAGCAGCCGGCGCTCGGTCGCGGTGCCCGGCATGAATTGCGCGATGCCTTGCGCGCGCTGGCCGCTGCGCGTGACCGGCCCCATGGCGTCGGACTGGAAGCGGCTCTCCTGCCAGATCACGCGGGCAAAGAACTCGACAGGCAGATCGTTCGACCGCGCCGCCGATTCGATCATCAGGCACATCGCCTCGCGGGTGCCGGAATCGCCCGAATCCTTGGGGTCGGTGTTGGGGATGGCGAGTTCTTCGACGCTTGGATGCACCACCCGGGGCGCGACGATGGCCGGTGCGTCCTCCGCCACGGCCGCTGCCGCCGGCCACCCCAGCACCATGACCGCAAGCCAGAGCGCCGCACACAGACCAGTCAAATTTGGCGCCGCCATATCCCGTTCCTCGGACCTGCCGGGCACTGCCTTTAAGAACACCATCCGGTTATTTGGCAATCATGGCGCGCATGTGGGGAGCGTGGATCAACCGGCGCGGGCAAAATCCCTGAAATACGCCCGATCAGGGCGGAGTTCGGTTTACGTTAACACGGTATTTTACCACCAGCGCCCTTTCGCTGGGCGTTGAGCGGTGCGTAAGGTTCCGCCTCTTGAGGTGGAGGAATATCGATGCAGGATCGACGCCAGAATACGCGCGACAAGGTTCTTTACGGTGGCGTCGCCAAATCAGGCGAAAGCGACACCGCGAAAGATTGCGTCGTCCGCAATATTTCCGAAAAAGGCGCCAGCATCGAGTTCAGCAACGTCGTCAGACTGCCCAGGGAGCAAATCTCGCTGACCATCGCCCGAAAAGGCCGCTCCTTCCTCGCCAACATCATCTGGTGGCGCGACAATTTCGTCGGCGTCGCATTTTCGGACGAGCCCCCTGCGCTGCCCGTCTCCGATCTGGATGAGCGGCTGCGCAAGAGCGAGGCGAAAAAGCGCCAGTTGCAGCGCCGCATCAAGGAGCTGTTGGGCGAAGGCTAGAGCATGATGAGATTAGGTTAGGTCGCGACGTCGAGCCCTTTTTCGCGTGCCATTCTACTTTGCATGGGGTTGTTTTCGCGATTTTGTGTTTGGCCCCTCCAGAGCATCCGGATCGCCTGTGCTGGCGCTGACGGCGAATCGATTCAACTCCAACCCATCATGCTCTAGAGGCGATCTGGATTTCACGGCGGCCCGTCATTGGCTTCAGGCGCGAACGTAAACCCAGGCGGAATTTCCGGAGCGAAGCAGGACCTGGATGCGCTTGTAGTCGGCGACTTCATAGTCGTCCGCCGCCTTCAATTCGGTATCCGTGATCCGAAACACCTTGCCCTTTACTTCGTCGCCGGGATTGTCGCTTGCCTCGACGATGGGATGGAATCGCTTGCCGCTTGTCCTGATCACCTCGGGCTCGGTGATTTCGACCAGGGATTGACGGTACCCGACCATGGCGTCCTCCTGCCCGTCCAGCAGCCGGCCAAAGGATGAAAGCTGAACTTCGTCCTGTTGCAGCGTTCCGTAGGAAAAAAGCAGAACCGTTCTCTCATCAGACATTGCCGTAACGTACCCCTTGGTCCCGTGTGCCGTGCGAACACGATACGGCATGTCACCAACAATGTCTGCTGGGCAGCGCCACAGCCGACTTTCACCGGGGCACGATTGCGAAACCAACTATCCGCCCATCGCCAGATGCGATAGCCAGTTGATGTGAAAAGTGAGGGCCCGACCACGATTATCGAGCACGCCGACGGACTGCCCCAGCCGCAACGCAACTGGGCGATCCTGACCATCGGGCTCGGCCTGGTCATCGCGGTGATCGATGGCTCGATCGCCAACGTCGCGCTGCCGACCATCGCCGAGTCGCTCAACGCCAGCCCGGCGTTTTCGATCTGGATCGTCAACGGCTATCAGCTCGCGATCACGATCTCGCTGCTGCCGCTGGCCTCGCTCGGCGAAATCATCGGCTATCGCCGGGTCTATCTGGCGGGACTTGTGCTGTTCACCCTGGCCTCGCTGTTTTGCGCGCTGTCGCATACGCTGCTGCTCTTGACCGTGGCGCGCATCGTGCAGGGCTTTGGCGCGGCGGGAATCTTGAGCGTCAACGCAGCATTGGTGCGCTACACCTACCCGCGCGCGCAGCTTGGACGCGGCATCGGTATCAATGCCCTGGTGGTCGCGATCTCGGCCGCGGTCGGACCCACCGTGGCGGCGGCCATTCTGGCGGTCGGAACATGGCCCTATCTGTTCGCCATCAACGTCCCGCTCGGCATCGTCGCGCTGGCGCTCGGCTGGCGTACCCTGCCGCACACCCTGCCCGCCGTTCACTCCTTTGACTGGCCGAGTGCGGCGCTGAGCGCGATCACGTTCGGCCTCGGCATCGCCGCGATCGACAGCGTCGGCCACGGCGAAACCCTGTTGTACTGCCTGTCGGAGTTTGCGATCGCGGCCGCCGCGGGCCTGCTGCTGGTGCTCAGGCAAACCCGCATGACCTCGCCATTGTTGCCGCTGGATCTCCTGCGCATTCCGATCTTCGCGCTGTCGATCTCCACTTCAATTGCCTCGTTCTGCGGCCAGATGCTGGCCTTTGTCTCGCTGCCGTTTTATCTTCAGAGTCAATTCGGATACACCGCCGTGCAGATGGGCCTCTTGATGACGCCCTGGCCGATCGCCGTCGCATTCGCCGCGCCTTTGGCTGGACGGCTGGTCGAGCGCTACCCTGCCGGACTTCTCGGCGGCATCGGGCTCGCGTTGTTCGCGGCCGGTCTCGGCACCCTCGCGCTATTGCCGGCCAACCCCACGACCTTCGATGTGGTGTGGCGGATGGCGCTGAGCGGCGCCGGTTTTGGTTTGTTTCAGACCCCCAACAACCGCACCATGATCGCGGCAGCGCCGCGCGAGCGCAGCGGCGGCGCCAGCGGCATGCTGGGAACGGCGCGCCTTTTGGGGCAGACCATGGGCGCCGCGCTGGTCGCGTTGTTCCTGGCGCGCTATCCGGCCGGAGGCACGCAGATCTCGCTGTCCGTCGGCGTCGGTTTTGCCCTGCTCGGGGCTGCCTTCAGCATGCTCAGATTGTCGCCCGCCGGCTCCCGCGGCGCCGAGCGGGTGCAGATCTACGATGACCAGCGCCTTACGGGCGAATGAACGAATGCCATCTCACTTCGACGGCGGCTCGGTAATGGCTTTGCGAATCGACGCAAGCGGCGCGGTATCGTCGAAATCGAGGCCGCCCTCGTGTACCTTCAGGCCGAGATCGCGCCAAAGACCGTCGAGATCGGGCGTGACCGGCTGCGATCCCCATTGATCGTGCAGGCGGGTGAGGACATCGAGCCCCACGGCCTTGTCCGCGGTCGAAAGAATCCGCTGGATCGGCCAGTTCTGTTCGTGATTGCCGCCGGCGGCGAGCACACCGCGCATGGCATCCTGCAAGCCCAGTCGGTTGTTGCTGCGTTTGCGAATTTCAACATCGGCGAACAGAGCGAACATCGCGCCGCCCCAATATTTGCGGCCCCAGGTATCGGTGTTGTCGAGTCCCTCATCGCCCGATTGCGGCAGCCCCTTCGGCATATCTCGCATCATCGCCAGCCAGATCTCCCGTGGTGAGAGGTCGCCCGCCTGGGTACGCGCGATCGGCTCGACATAGACCGCCAGGCCCTCCGACAGCCAGTTGTAGCGCTCCTCCATATCGGGAAGCGCGGTGTGCACCATCTCATGCACCAGCACCCAATCGCGACGGAGATTGCCTTCGTCGGAGTCGCGTCCGACCAGCACCCGGATCGCGGCGCCGCGATAACCCCATGTCGTTCCGCCGCGAACGCCGGGACCGTCGATCGGCACCAGCAGCAACCTGAGCGATTTGACGGGAAAACGGCCGTAATAGGTGGCGACCGCCTTCGCCGACATGCGGACCCAATCGAGGATTTTTTGCTTCGGCAACGCCGTTTCGCCCGGGGCAAAGCCTGCGTGAATAACGCCCTCCGGCACGTCGATGTCGGTTTTGGCCAGCCTGTCGAAGGCAGCGTAAGGCATGCCCTCGCCTCGGAGATATTCCGATTGAGCGTGCGAGCGCCACGACAGGCCCCCTGCCAGCAACAGCCCGATCACGGTCGATGCGACCAAACCGATACGCCCTGGATATTTCATGCAGAGCCCTGCCGATGTTGCGGGATCGCATTGGCTCCAACGCCCGCAGCGGTCTTATCTGCGAGGAACGTCTCCACCATCGCGAAGAGATCGCCGAGCATCGCTGCCAGCAGGATTTCGCCCTTGGCCTGACTGGCCAATGTCGGATCGCCGAAACTGCCGGAACGGCTGTAATTCGGCGACGTCGCATCCGATGGCGTGAGCGCGCCCGGCGCCTGCTGTCGAAGCACGGGGCTCGCCTCGGCGCGCGCCATATCGACCATATCAGGGGCGAGCGCCAGTATCAGCGAGGTCTCGAGTTCATCGGCATGGCTGCCGTGACTTTGCTGCGCAAGCTCCGCCGCCGCACCGCGATACATCGGCCCATCGTGAATTCGAAGATGCATCACGTCTGTGTTGGTGAGCCGCGCCAGCGCGCGCTCCACCGGCGCCAGCGTGCTGATGCCGCTATCGAGCACAAACAAAGCGCGGCATCCAAACCGCATGATGCCCGCCGCAATCTCCTGGATCAGGCCCTCGAAGGCGCCCGCGGACAGGCTGATGCTGCCGGCATAGTCGACAAAGGCCGGATAGTAACCGTAATTCACGGTCGGCCAGATCAGCGCGTCGAAACGATCGGCGATGCGTACCGCCAGCCACTCGGCCTGCACGCGGTCGGTATTCATCGGCAGATGAAATCCGTGTTCCTTGGACGCCGCGCCGATCGGCAAAATGGCGACGGCACCTTGCGCAAGGCGCCGCGCGACCTCGTCCCAGGTCAGGCGTTCGACAAAACGGTCGGTGGCATCACTCGTCACGCGCCCGACTTTCAGGTTCCAGCACTTTCAGGATTCGGCCGAGACACCCGTCAGCAGCCCTGCCGCGATCCAGCCATGGAGATATCCCGCGCCCCGCGCGGCCGCGCCGTCGGGGTCGTCATAGGTTGCGAGCATCGAACAGAGCACGCCGAACGGAATGCCGCCGGACGCCTCGTCCCACATCATCGCTTCCTCGGCGGAGAGTTCGCGAAACATCGGCGTTACGTCTTGCCGCCAGATCAAGAGACGCGCCGGCTGCTCCAAGGATACCGCATCCGGCGGCATCTCGTCTTCCTTGAGCGAAAGCCAGACGGCCGCGACATTGGTCGAGAGGTCGAGCCGGCATGAACTGGGGTGCGCTTCGAATCTCAGCTCATTCCAGGCTTCGGGCGCAAAGCCGGCCATATCGGCGAGTTGCACCACCGGTGCATCCTTGGCGTCGAACGCGTCGTTGAGGGCCTTCTCGAGCGCGGCAAGATCGGACAGGATGGGATACTCGCCATACGACGCCGTCTTCAGGAAATCGGGCAAGCCCTGGCTGAACCAGCGCAGATTGGGGTTCTGCGACGGATTGGCGGCGACATAGGCCTGCCCGATCTCGTCGAACATCTCGTCGCCGACATAGCTGTGCAGCAGCTTGTGATCATTGCGCAGCGCCTCGACCAGCCGCGAGCCGTAGGCGTATTTGTAGACGCCAAACAGGACTTCGCGCTTTTCCTTTGGACTGTCGAGGATTTCGGCCAGAACCTTGTCGTCGCCGCTCAGGATGCCGCGCTGGAAATCGCTCTGCTTGCGCGCGAAGTCGCTCATCCCTCGCGCCGAACCGGCGGTAGGATCTGCGCCGCGATCTCTCGGGTCTGGTTGACTTCGACCATGAGCTCGTCGAGCGAAGGGATGTTGTCATCGCGCTCGATCATGGTGGAGACGCGTCCAAAGCGCCGGATCGCCGCGGCGTAGAGCTCCCATACCTCGTTGCAGACCGGATGATCATGGGTATCGATGATGTGGGTGCCCATGTGGCTGTGGCCGGCCAGATGGAATTGAACCACGCGATCGGCGGGAATGCCTTCCAGGAACGTGCGCGGATCATAACCATGGTTGAAGGCGCTGACATAGACGTTGTTGACGTCGAACAGCAGCCAGCAGCCGGACCGCCGCGAGAGTTCCGACAAGAACTCCCACTCCGTCATTTCGGAATTGTTGAATTGCAGATAGGTCGAGACGTTCTCGAGCACGATGGCGCGGCCGAGATAATCCTGCACCAGTTGCACGCGGCTGACGACGTGATCGAGCGCCTCGTTGGTGTAGGGAATCGGCAGTAGATCGTGCAGGTTCTTGCCGTGGACGCCGGTCCAGCACAGATGGTCCGAAATCCATTTCGGTTCGACGCGCCGGGCGAGATCCTTCAGGCCTGCGAGATATTCGAAGTTCGGCGGCGCGGTCGATGCAATCGAGAGCGACACACCGTGCATGACCACCGGATAGCGCTCGCGAATCCGGTCGAGCACGCGAAGCGGCTGGCCGCCTGGCAACATGTAGTTCTCGCTGATCACCTCAAACCAGTCGATCGGCGGATTGCCGCTGAGAATTTCGTCGTAATGCTGCGCGCGAAGTCCGAGACCAAAGCCGAGGTATGGCGGCTTGGCCGATATCATCTCACGGTCATCGACCGATGCCGACGGTAGCAGTTTACTTGCGATATTCATGCTGCCGATCCTAGCACAACCCTATCCTATCAGGAACAAGAGGACCCGGCATAAGCCGGATCCTCTTTAAGCCGGTTATTGGGCTTCCTTGGTGGCGTGCGTCAGGACGGCTCGAACTTGCCCTTGGCAGCGGCGCACTTGTCCTTGGTCATGGCGGCGAAGCCCTGGCCCTTGCAGGCATTCTGGCCCTTGCAGGAGTGATTGCCACCCTTGCAGGCGCTCTGGCCCTTGCAGGCATTGGCGCCGACGCAATGACCATCGTCGGCCGCGTAGGCCGTCGTCGACATGGTGGCACCGGCCAAGAACAAGGTCGCGGCAGCGGCGGCGATAGCAGCACCAGACTTGGAATTCATCTTCATGTGCAGTCCTCCCAAAGGGGTTTTGGCAAGAGTACGCCGACTACAGGCCTTGCAACGAAATCCGACCGATAGACTCGCACCCAGCGATGATTACGGTTCAGAAAGAAATTGGTTACGCGTCAGGTTAAATTTAGTTCCGGCTTTAAGCAGAATACCGGTCCCCGAATTCGATCAGCGGAGCCGAGATTCCCGTCACGGTCGTTCGGATATCGAAGGCCCGGCATCGAAGTGCCGGACCTTCGTTGGCAGAAGGCGATCAGGACTTGACGTACTTGCCGCCGATGTTGCCGCACTGCCTCGCCGAAGTCTTGGAGAAGCCGAGACCCTTGCAGGCGTTCAGGCCCTTGCAGGAGTTCGAGGCGCTCTTGCAGGCGCTCTGGCCCTTGCAAGCGTTGGCACCGAAGCACTGGCCGCTCGCGGCCTGTGCGCTGGTCGATACCACCGAAACGGTAGCGCCGGCGAGGAAAAGGGTAGCGGCGGCAGCGGCGAGCGTAGCACCTGATTTGGATTGCAACTTCATGACGATCTCCTCGATGATTGTTTTGAAACCAGACAACATGACGCCGTGAGCATCCGATGATCGGTCGATCACAGAACCGCACAACGAACGGAAGTACGAGATGCCCATCAAATCGCGGAGACCACGTGAAGACCCGTAGTCTCCGCGATTGGAATATTCATCCACGCAGAGATACGGACACCAAATGATTTGGTTACAGCCGGTTCAAAGAAAATTGCTTTTTTTTAATTTCGTCGCTGATCCGAATTTTTGCAGTGCAAAAAATATCACCGCCCGTTCACAACTAAAGATTGCCGGCATCAAGGCGCGGTCGCGGCCATGATCAGCTTGATCGCTTCGTCGCTGTCCCATCCGGCGCCACCGGAAATGGCGGCGATCTCGCAGCCTTCACCATCGACCAGCACCGAGGTTGGCATCCCCAGCGCCAAGCCCGCGCTCTTAAGATCCTGAAACACCTTGGCTTTCTGATCCGCAAAGAAGTCGAGGCGAGAAAGATTGCCGTCCTTCAGGAAGGCCTTCGGCTTGTCTGGGCCGCTTGTGTCGATGTTGACGGCCACAACCTCGAAATTCTTCGACCCAAGCTTGCCCTGGAGGTTGTCGAGCGCCGGCATCTCCTTGCGGCACGGCACGCACCAGGTCGCCCACAGGTTCAAGAGCACCGTGCGTCCCTTCCAGTCCGACAGCTTCTTCGGGGCACCGGCCGCATCCAGGAACGCGAGGTCCGGCAACTGCAACGGCTTGGTCGCGACCGTCAAGGCGCCCACGTCGCCTTTTACCAGCGGCGCAATCTTACTCGAAAGCGCGAGCGCTTGGGTACATGGGCTTTGTGCGAACGCTTTGGAAATATCGAAAAGGCCGGCGAATGCAACCGACGCCGCGATCAAGCACGCGCCCGATGTAACCCGGGCGCGGCGATAATGAGAGGTGCGGCTTTGCGAATAAGTGTCGGGCATATTCTTTGTCTTTCCGGATCGCGAAGTCCCTCGCGCCGCCTTCTCAGTCGAGCGCGGTGCGCGCCGGCTTCAGTTTCGCCATTTGCTGCACGGTGGTCTTGAGCTCTTCGGCGTTGAACGACGGATATGAGCAGATCCGGTTGCTGCACGCGAACGCGGCCGGTTCACCCATATCGGGATATTCGACATCCGGGTTAGGTAATTTGCCCTCGCGCGGGTCGAGCCATTCGAGACGCTTGTAGCTCGCCGGGAACGCCCGTGCGGTCGCAAACAGCGCCTGGGCGCGCGGATCGTCCTTGTGCCCGACAATGGTCATATGCGTCGGTTCGACCGCCAGTTCCTCATCGGCGAGCAGTACGCCGGGCAGCGGCCGGCCCATATCGACGGCAGCGGCTGTCAGATATTTCATCGCGTACGCGGCATAGTCCTTGTAGGTATCGTTGCCGAAATAGCGATTCAGCATATTCATGAAGCGAACGACCTGGGTCTGGTCATCGACGAGTTTCGCGGGCTTGGCGAACACGCCGACATTGGCTTCCGTCGTTTTCGAGGTGAAGAAGCCGCCGGCATCGTCCTTGAAGGTAACGCCGATGAAGTCGCCGGCATTGCCGGCATCGGTCAGGAAGTCGCGGTTGCCGGTCGCCACATACAGATCGAGATAGGCCTGCCCCATCGCCAGCGTGTCGCCCAAGAACGGTCCGCCGCGATCGGTCTCGCCATGGCGAAATCCGCCATTCGGGAGCGCGCGATTGTCCTTGACCCACTTCGCGGCTCGCTCAGCCATCGCCAGTATCTTGGGATCGTTGGTGACGTTGTAATACCCGGTCAATCCACTGATCGCCCAGCCATTCTCGCGGGCGTAGATATTGTTGTCGATGCGCGGCAGGCCGAGCTTGCGACGATCGTCGTTGCCGAGCGCGTAATATTTGTGGCCGTCGGTGTTGTGGTCGAGATCGGCGTCCTGGCTGACGTAGAAAGCGCCATCGGGGCTCATGAGAAAGCCCGCGAGGTAGCGCTCGACGTCTCCGGCCGCGGTGAGATATTTCGGGTCTTTCCACTGCGCATAGGCCTGGCTGTACTGCCGCAGATATTGCGCCTGGAACGACATGATCTTTTCGAAATGCGGGTGCGCCCACGATCCCGCTTCGGAATACTGGAACGCGCCGCCCCAGACCGGATCGATCAGCGCCAATGCTGCGTCAAATGTCTGCTTGGCTCGCTGGGTTGCGACGGCGTCGCCGGCCTCGGCGCGGCTCATCGCGTAGTCCATGCTGTCCGCATCGATGAATTTCTGGCTGTCTCCCCAACCGCCGATTTTGTCCTCATAGGATTCATCGTAATTCTTGACGAGCTCGGCGCGCTCATCCTTTGGAAGGAAGGTCGTCGTGGTCGGCTTGACTTCGAAGGCTTCGCCGACCGAGGGGCCCGGCGACGGATCATCGATCACGGCTTTCAGCAGGGCCTGCATCCGCTCCGGCTCGATGTAGCCCCGGATCTTGGCGATCTCGGTTCCGTCCGAATTAAAAACGATGGTCGCCGGCCAGCCCCAATCGCCGTAGCGGTTGGACAGATCCGGATTGGCATCCTGATCGACCCGCACTGGCAGATATTTCGAACCCATGAGCTCGATGACCTTGGGGTCCGCATAGGTCGTCTTTTCCATCACATGACACCAATGGCACCAGACCGCTTCGAGATCGAGGATCACGAAACGTTTTTCGGCCGTAGCGCGGGTAAATAAATCCTTGTTCCATCCGTTCCACTGGATAGCCGGATCCGCTGCAAATGACGGCGACGCGGCGAAGATGGCGGTGAATGCCAGAGCACGGACGATTTTCATGAAGTCTCCCTGAAGTCGCAGACCTTGGGCGTTGAAAGAGCTACGCACCCTGAAAACAGACGGCTCAGCATTTTCGTTGTGTCACGTGAACGTGAGCGCGCCTCAGGTCGATTTCTCCGGATGTCCAGTAAAATTGACCAGCAACCGATCCAGCGATGCCGCGCCGGGACCCGCGATGGCAAGCCACATGAACGCCGCGAAATAAGTCGCTTCCTCGAAACCGAACAAGGTCTCGATCGAATCGACGTCGCCCCATTTCGCGGACTTGATGGCGACCACCATCACCACCGCCAGCATCGCCGCCGGAATCCGGGTGAACAGGCCGAGGATCAGCATGACGCCGCCGAAGCATTCAACGCCGGACACGAACGGCGTCAGAATCCTGGGGAACGGAATGCCCCAATCGATGAAATTAGCGGTCACTTGCGACAGGTTGGTGAGCTTGCCCCAACCCGACAGCATGAAGACGTAGCCGACGACCAGCCGCATGATCAGCGGGCCCGCCCACGGGAAATAGGACGCGATCCGTGCCGGCAGCAGAATCAGCAGATTAACGATGAAATTCATTTCGCCCCCTGTGAATGTTCGAATCTTAGGTCGATGCCGGAGTTTCGTCCCCGATCATCGCCTTGTTACGTCAGCATCAGCCGAAATTAGCCAGCGAGGGAAAATTCTCCATCAGCCAGATGCTGAAGGTCGACATCGAGCCGGTCAGAAAGCCTATTCCCGTCAACACCATAAGCACGCCCATGGCCCGCTCTACGGTTGCCAGATGCCGCTTCAGCCGGGCCAGCACCGAGGAGAATTGCTCGATCATAAAGGCCGCCAGCAGGAACGGAATGCCGAGGCCCGCGGAATAGATCGCGAGCAAACCGGCGCCTTTGGTCACCGTCGCCTCGGCCGCGGCAACCGACAGGATCGCGGCCAGGATCGGCCCAATGCAGGGCGTCCAGCCGAATGCGAACGCTAACCCCATCACATAGGCGCCCCACATACCTACCGGCTTCGGCGCGGTCAGTCGCCCCTCGCGCATCAGCAACGCGATCCGCGTCAGCCCGAGAAAATGCAGCCCCATGATGATGATGACAATCCCGGCCGCGATCGACAGTTGCGCCGACCAGGCGCGGATAAACCCGCCAATCAGGCTTGCGCTGGCACCAAGCGCGACAAACACGGTGGAGAAGCCGAGCACGAACATCGCAGCCGACATCATCACCGCGCGCCTCGACGCCGATGCGGTGTTGTCGTTCGCCACCTGTTCGATCGTCGCGCCGGTCAGATAAATCAGATAAGGCGGCACCAGCGGCAGCACGCAGGGCGACAGAAAACTGATGATTCCGGCGAGGAAGGCGGCCGGGATCGAAACATCGTGGATCATGGCGCCACCGGCTGTTGCAAGGGATGAGATGAGATAAGACGCTTGTTTTGCGACAGGCTTGACGCAAGATACGATAGGGTCATCTCTCGGGTTTCAAGTCTTGAGGCGCCCGGATGGTAGTCAAGAGGTTCTATTGAGCGTCCTCCCCGGCTTGCGGATCGGAATTCGTGGCGCCATTTCAGGGCTCGTTCTGGCGTCGATCGCCATCAGCGCCCTCGGCGTCCATCTGCTGTGGTGGAGGACCGCGGAGCGAACCAGCCGGACGCTCGCCAACACCATCAACGAACAGATCGTCTCCGCCGTCGGTGACGAATTGCAGTCGATCACGACAGAGGCGCTATCGGCGCGAACCGCGGTGCGCACCCTGTTCCAGCAAGGCGTGCTCGACACCTCCGAGGCGAACAAGCGCAAATTCGTCTTCCTGTCGCAACTTTTGGCGCAGCCTACCATTTCGTCGGTCGCGTTCGGCTGGCCGGACGGCTCGTTCTCGGCTGCGCACAAACTCGGCGATACCGCCATCGAGCTGCAGGAAATCGCCGGCGATCATTCAAAGATGCAGATCGACCGCTATGAGTTCTTCAAAGGCGATCCGCAGTTCAACAGCCGCCGCTCCGAGGACACGCATTATTCCGTGCTCGATCAGCCATGGTTTCGCGACTCGATAAAATCCGACAACCCGAGTTGGCTCACCCTGAACACGCATCCCGATGGTGAACGGCCCGCGGTCGCGTTTGCCGGGCCGATCGATGTCAACGACAAACGCGTCGGCGTGCTCTCGATCGTGATCGAGCTCACGCGCGTTTCGCGCTTTCTGTCACAGCTCACGGTCGGAAACTCGGCGGGCGCCTTCATCCTCGATCGCAACGGCGGCGCCATCGCCTCACCCGATACCGAAGCCGATGAAGTGACCGCGCTGAAGACCGAGGATCCATTGTTTCCGGCAGCGGTGAGCGCGATCCGGCAGGCCGGCAGCAATTATAATCCCGACGACGGCCAAGCCTATCCTGTAAGGGTCACGGTCGATGACAAGATCTATCAGGCCGTGCTGACGCCGATCTCGTTTCCCGGCTGGTCGCTGGTAACGGTCGTTCCCGAGTCGGAATTTCTAGGGCCGGTACAGATGACGATCCGGCGGCTGCTGATCGGTCTTGCGGGCCTGGTGCTGGTTGCCGGACTGTTTTCGGTCTGGTTCGCCCAACGCCTGATCGCGGCTCCCCTGATCAAGGTGGTCAACGAGATCAAGCATGTCGAGCGTTTCGACCTCGACAAGGTCGAGCGGCATCCCTCGCGGCTGACTGAAATCGAAAACCTGTCCGGGGCGATCGGCGATATGGCGCAGGGGCTCGTCGCATTTCGGAAATATATTCCGGCCGATCTGGTCAAGCGGCTGATCAGCGAAGGCAACAAGGCCACCCTCGGCGGCGCGGTCCGTCCGATGAGCGTGATGTTCGTCGATATGGCCGGCTTTACCGGAATGTCGGAACGGCTCGGCGATCGCATCATTCCGCAATTGTCGCGTTACTTCGACGCGGTATCGACCGAAGTCCAGGCCTATGCCGGCACCATCGACAAATTCATCGGCGATGCTGTGATGGCGTTCTGGGGCGCGCCGGCGCCAAACGCCGATCACGCCGTCGATTGCTGCCGGGCCGCGCTGGCCTGTCAACGCGCCGTGCGTGATTCCGGGCTCGCCGACGACGCCGGCAACCCGATCCGGATTCGCATCGGCATCAACTCCGGCGACATGCTGGTCGGCAATATCGGCTCGGAAGTCCGGCTCAATTATACCGTGATCGGCGATGCCGTGAATATCGCGAGCCGGCTGGAAAGCGCCAACAAGATCTATGGCTCGGTGATCATCATCGGGCCGGAGACGCGCCGGCTGGCGGGTGATCACATCGCCGTTCGCGAACTTGACCGGCTCGCCGTCTACGGCCGCGCCGGCGGCCTTCAAATCTACGAGTTGCTGGCGATGACCGGCGAAACCGCCACGCCCTCGCGTTGGGTCGGCCTGTATGAATCCGGCCTCGCCTGCTATCGGGCGCGGGATTTTGCCGCCGCGATGCAGCATTTCGAGGGCGCCATCGCCGATCGGAGCCAAGATCAGCCATCCTCGATCATGATCGAGCGCTGCAAGCGGCAGTTGGAACTGCCGGCCGGTGATGATTGGAATGACACCATGATTGCGCAAACCAAATAAGGCGGCAAAAAGTGAGGCCGCAAAAAGCCTGGTCCGATCTCACGGCTCTCACCGCATCGGGCGAATGAGACGCGGCAAAATTCCCGAACACGGAATTTGGCACGAACCGGCTTGTGCAGGAGAGTGTTGCCGCAACCGCCGGTGAACCCTATGCTGAAAAAAATTCAGCGAGGAACCGCATGATCACGCCGCTCGATCCCGTCATCGCCGAGATCATTCCGAAGCTGCCGCTGCGTGATCCCACCACGATGACCCCGGAGAGCGCGCGCGATGCGCTGCGGGCGCTGGCTGCGGCGCGCGCCGCCGTTCCGCCGCCACCGGTCGGCGACATCAAGAATATCACCGTCGCCGGCACCCTTGCCGTGCGGGTGTATCGGAACACGCAAGATCAAACGCCAACCGTGGTGTTCTTCCACGGCGGCGGCTGGGTCGCCGGCGATCTTGAAACCCATGACCGGCAGGCGCGCCTGCTCGCCAACGAGACCGGCGCGGTCGTGGTCTCCGTCGACTACCGGCGTCCGCCGGAAACCCGCTTCCCGGGCGCGTTCGAAGATGCGTTCGCGGCCACCAAGGACATCATCAAGCGCATCGACGAGTTCGGCGGCGACGTCAGGCGCGTCGGCGTCGCCGGCGATAGCGCGGGTGGCAATCTGGCGGCCGCCGTCGCCATCGCCTGCCGCGACGAGGGCATCGCGCTCGCCGGTCAATTGCTGGTCTATCCGGTGATCGACGCCGCCGGCAATTATGCCGACCCCACAGAGAACGCGCGTTATCCCTCACGCAGCGAAAACGCCGAGGGTTACTTCCTGTCGCGCGCGGTGATGGAATGGTTCGCCGGGCATTATCTGGAAGACACACGTCACGGCACCGACTGGCGCGCGTCGCCGTTGCGCGCCAAAAACCTTTCCGGTGTAGCGCCGGCGATCGTCGCGACCGCGTGGTTCGATCCGCTGCGCGACGAAGGCAAGGCCTATGCCGAGGCGCTGAAGGCCGCAGGTGTCGCCACCACCTATTACGACGGCCCCGGCCTGATCCATGGCTATTTCGGCCTCGGCGAGGCATCGGAGGCAGCGAGGAAAGAAGCGCAACGCGCGCGCGCCGATTTCAAGGCTTTGCTCGAGCGCGGGACATAGCAGCAAGCCCCCTTCGCTCCGACAGACCGTCACTGGCAATATCAACCTGGACAAGAAACGATCCAAAGAAACTATCATGGCACCCAGCAGCAACAATCAAGAGCAACGGCAACCGGAGATCGGCGCGGCCTTCGACGCGGTCGTGGTCGGCGCAGGTTTTGCAGGTCTGTACATGCTGCATCGGCTGCGTGGGCTTGGCTTTAATGCGCGGGTCTACGAGGCCGGCGGCGGCGTTGGCGGCACATGGTACTGGAACCGCTATCCCGGTGCGCGCTGCGACGTCGAGAGCATGCAGTATTCGTTCTCGTTTTCCGAAGACCTCGACCAGCAATGGGACTGGTCGGAAAAATACGCGCCGCAGCCCGAAATTCTCAGCTACGCCAATCACGTCGCCGACCGCTTTGGTCTGCGCCCGCACATCGCGTTCGACACCCGCGTGATATCAGCCGGTTTCGACGAGGCAGCAAAATGCTGGCGCATCGAAACCGACCGCGGCGACCAGGTCTCAGCCAAATTCTGCATCATGGCGGTCGGCTGCCTGTCGGCGGCGAACCGTCCAGCCTTTGAGGGCATCGAGGAATTCCGCGGCCCCATCCATCACACCGGCCAATGGCCGCATGAGGGAGTGGACTTCACTGGGCTTCGCGCCGGCGTCATCGGCACCGGCTCCTCGGCGATCCAGTCGATCCCGATCATCGCGCAGCAGGCGTCGTCGCTCACGGTGTTTCAGCGCACGGCGACTTACTCGGTGCCGGCCTGGAACCAAAAACTGACGCCGGAATATCGCCAAACCATCAAGGCCGACTATCCGGCCTTGCGGGCCAAGGCGCGCGCCAGGCCGACCGGCTTCTATTTTCCGTTCAACATGCAGCCCGCGTTGCAAGCCACACCAGAGGAGCGCGAACGGCAATACGAGGAAGCCTGGGAGCGCGGCGGCCTTCCCTTCCTCGGTGCCTTCGGTGACCTGCTGTTCGAGAAGGCCGCCAATGACACCATTGCCGAGTTTGCGCGCGACAAGATCCGCAGGCTCGTCCAGGACCCGGCGACCGCCGAGCTGTTGTGCCCCGACAACGTTTTCGGTTGCAAGCGGCTATGCGTCGATACTGGATACTTCGAGACCTACAATCTTCCCCATGTGAAGCTCGTGGACGTGTCGAAGACGCCGATCGAGCGCTTTACCGCCGATGGCATCGAAGTCGATGGCGTCGAATATCCGCTCGATATCGTGGTCTGCGCGACCGGCTTTGCGGCGATGACCGGATCGTTCGACAGGATCCGGATCACCGGCCGCGACGGCCTGACTCTATCTCAGAAATGGCAGGCCGGCCCCCGCGCCTATCTCGGCGTTGCCTCGGCAGGCTTCCCCAATCTGTTCATGATCACCGGACCCGGTAGCCCGTCGGTGCTCGCCAGCATGATCCAGGCGATCGAACAGCATGTCGACTGGATGGCGGATTGCATGGCGCATCTGCGCGACCTCGGCGCGGCCACGATCGAGCCGAAGCCGCAGGACGAGGACGACTGGGTCGAACACGTCAATGAGGTGTCGAAGGTGTCGCTGCGGTCGACCTGCAGCTCCTGGTATGTCGGCGCCAACATCGCTGGCCGCCCGCGCGTCTTCATGCCCTATATCGGCGGCTTTCCGATCTACGTGCAAAAGTGCAACGAGGTCATGAGCAACGGCTTCGAAGGATTTGCCATCGAAGGTGCGGACGCCGGCAACCAGCCGCCACGGGTGCGGCTGACGGAGCGATGGCGCGTGCCGCTGGATATGGACGTGATTTCGCCGGCCGCGATCGCTGCCCGCCGCGTGCCGGTGGTCTGAGAGGCTTTTGTTTTGACGCGTTTTCTTCACGCGAACCGGTACCCGCGGAGCCTGTCATCGGGCGCGCGTTCGCGCGACCCGTTGGCTCGAAAACGCTCTTAGTCCACCAGGCTGGCCAAAAATACTTCGCGCAAGATGGCGATCGGCGCGCGCGCTTGATCTTCGGTCGTGTAGTTGCCCGCAGTCACCGCCAGCACGAATTCCTGTTCCGGAAAAACGAACAGGCGCTGTCCGCCGAGGCCAAAGGCGCCGATCCACTTGGCGCCATAGGTGCCCGACTTTCCCGACACGGCGAGTTCGCCGAGATACCAATGGTAGCCGTAGCGCCGCCCATCATCCACCATCGCGGCGGGACGAAAGCTGGCATCGAGCCAATCGGCAGGCACAATCGTCCGATCATCCGATTTGCCCCCGGCGACGATCATCTGTCCGATGCGCGCGAGATCGCGCGGCCTCAGCCTGAGGCCCGATGCGGCTGAGGCAACGCCGTCGGCCCCCTTGGTCCAGTCGGCAGCCTCGATCCCCAATGGTCCGAACAAGGCGGTCCTGGCGAATGTGGGGAGATCGACCCCGGTGCCGCGTTCGATCAATCGGCCAAGCAGCGCGGTCGCGCCGCCGTTGTAGATGTAACCCTTGCCGGGCGCCCCCAGCATCGGGCGCTCCAGGACAAAGCGATAGCGATCCGGCGCGCTGTCCATCGCGACTTCATCGGAATGAATCCACGGCAGGTCTTCATTCCATTTGAGGCCAAGCGTCATCGTCAAAGCGTGGAAAATCGTCAGACGCGCTTTGTCGGGGTCCTTGGCGATATCCGAATATTCGGGAAACTGGGCCAGCAAGGGCTGGTCCGGCGCCGGCACGCGCTGCTGGCCGAGCGCGATGCCATAGAGCAACCCGACGATGCTCTTGGTCACCGATCGCATATCGTGCAGCGTATCCGCGGTGAATTCGACGGTGGCGGGTGCGCCTTCGCCGGTTTGATCGGTGCCCGTCATGTAGCGTTCGAACACCACGCGCCCTTTTCGCAAGGCCACGACGGCGTGCACGTTCAGCAATCGTCCGGCGGCTTCGAGCGCCGCGAAACGCGCGGCCAGATCGGGCGCAAATCCCACGCTCTCGGGCGCGGCAAGCTCAAACGAGGTCGCCGCCGCCGCGGTCCGCCGGCCGATGGCGCTGGCCGTCAGAATCGCTCCCGCAGCCTTAAGCGCATCACGCCGGTTCATCAGCAGCCTCACGGATTGTCCATCGGATCGGGAGAACAACCATCGCGCGAGCCGCGGGCTGTGCCAAGGGACATGCCGGGGGACGAGGGCTCAAAATAGCGTGGTCGGCGAAGCAGAACAGAGACCCATCAAAAAAGCCGGCGGTCTTGCGACGCGCCGGCTTTCTGATTCCTAGTGATCGCAGGCTCAGGCCTTGACCAATGGCCCTCGCGAGGCCGGCCCCTTGGGGCCTCCCCCGCCGCCACTATCGGGTCCGCTGGACTTCGGCTTGCGCTTGCGCGCGACCGGAAGCTTCTCCGGCTTCGGCGTGACCGGCCCTTCGACGAACTCGAAGCCGATCTTTTCCGCGCCTTCCGTGCCGGCCTCGTCCTTGACCAGGACGACACGAACATGGCCGCCGCCCTTGAGCTTGCCGAACAGTAACTCGTCCGCCAGCGGCTTCTTGATGTGCTCCTGGATCACGCGCGCCATCGGCCGCGCACCCATTTGCTCGTCGTAACCGTGCCGGACCAGCCACGCCTTGGCGGTGTCCGACAGCTCGATCGTGACATCGCGGTCGGCGAGTTGGGCTTCGAGCTGCAGCACGAACTTCTCGACCACCATGCCGATGACGTCGGCATTGAGATGCGCGAACGAGACGATGGCGTCGAGCCGGTTGCGGAACTCGGGTGCGAACTGCCGGTTGATCGCCTCGTGATCGTCGCCTTCCCGCCTGTTGCGCGTGAAGCCGAACGCCTGGCGTGCCAGATCGGCGGCGCCCGCATTGGTGGTCATGATCAGGATCACGTTGCGGAAATTGACCTGCTTGCCGTTGTGATCGGTGAGCCGGCCATGATCCATGATCTGCAGCAGCACGTTGTAGAGATCCGGATGCGCCTTCTCGATTTCGTCGAGCAGCACCACGCAATGCGGATGCTGGTCCACGCCATCGGTGAGCAGGCCGCCCTGGTCGAAGCCGACATAGCCCGGAGGCGCGCCGATCAGCCGCGACACGGTGTGCCGTTCCATATATTCCGACATGTCGAAGCGGATCAGTTCGACGCCAAGCGAGGCCGCGAGCTGTTTTGCCACCTCGGTCTTGCCGACGCCGGTCGGACCCGAGAACAGATACGAGCCGATCGGCTTTTCCGGTTCGCGCAAGCCGGCCCGCGCCAGCTTGATCGAAGCCGACAGCGCGTCGATCGCCTTGTCCTGGCCGAACACCACGCGCTTGAGCGTCTGTTCGAGATGCTTGAGCACTTCGGCATCGTCCTTCGACACGCTCTTGGGCGGAATCCGCGCCATGGTCGCGATCGTGGTCTCGATTTCCTTGATGCCGATGGTCTTCTTGCGCTTGTTTTCCGCAACCAGCATCTGCGCCGCGCCGGATTCATCGATCACGTCGATCGCCTTGTCCGGCAGCTTGCGGTCATGGATATAACGCGACGACAGCTGCACCGCGGCCTCGATCGCCTCGTTGGTGTATTTCAGCCGGTGATAGTCCTCGAAATAAGGTTTTAGGCCCTTGAGGATCGCAATCGCGTCCTCCACCGTCGGCTCATTGACGTCGATCTTCTGGAACCGGCGCACCAAGGCGCGATCCTTTTCGAAGTGCTGACGGTATTCCTTGTAGGTCGTCGAACCCATGCAGCGGATCGTGCCCGAAGCCAGCGCCGGCTTCAGCAGATTGGACGCATCCATGGCGCCGCCGGAAGTCGCACCGGCGCCGATCACGGTATGGATTTCGTCGATGAACAGGATCGCGTTCGGATGCGCCTCGAGCTCCTTGAGCACCTGCTTCAGCCGCTCCTCGAAGTCGCCGCGGTAACGGGTGCCGGCGAGGAGCGTGCCCATATCGAGCGAGAACACGGTGGCGGCCGCCAGCACTTCCGGTACTTCCGAGTCGACGATGCGCTTGGCGAGGCCCTCGGCGATCGCGGTCTTGCCGACGCCGGCTTCGCCGACGAACAGCGGATTGTTCTTCTGCCGGCGGCACAATACCTGGATCGCCCGGTTGATTTCGGCGTTGCGCCCAATCACCGGATCGATCTTGCCGTCGCGCGCCTTCTTGTTGAGGTTGACGCAATAGGTATCGAGCGCCTCGCCCTTCTTCTTGGCGTCCTCGCTGCCCTTGGTCTCGGTCTCTTCGTCGACGCCGCGCACCGGACGCGCTTCGGACACGCCTGCCCGCTTGGCGATGCCATGGCTGATGTAATTGACCGCGTCGTAGCGGGTCATGTCCTGCTCCTGCAGGAAATAAGCGGCATGGCTCTCGCGCTCGGCGAAGATCGCGATCAGCACGTTGGCGCCGGTCACTTCCTCGCGGCCTGACGACTGAACATGGATCACCGCGCGCTGGATCACGCGCTGAAAGCCGGCGGTCGGCTTGGCGTCATCGGCCCCGTCGGTGACCAGGTTTTCGAACTCGGTTTCGAGATAATTGACAAGACTGGTGCGCAGCTTGTCGAGATCGACGCTGCATGCACGCATCACGGCCGCTGCATCGGAATCGTCGATCAGCGACAGCAGAAGATGTTCCAGCGTCGCATATTGATGATGACGCTCGTTTGCAATCGCGAGCGCGCGATGCAGTGATTGTTCTAGGCTTTGGGAAAAAGTCGGCATTCGCGTCCTCTGTGGCCCCCGGCCATCATGATCGCCGTTGGCCGGTCAGGCAACAACAACCTTCATCACACTTATGGAGTCTATATAGTCACACTGGATCGCGGCGAAAGACCGGTTCCGCGACTGCTTTACGCCAGACGTCACGCTATCCCCAGCCCCGAAGCGTCCCACACAAAACCGACGCCGCGCCCCGTAAAACCACGTACGGCCCGCGCCGTTGCCGTGTTCGATGCAAGACCCGTTCCGGATTTCGGTGAATTGACGCCGGCCAGATTACTTCTTTTCCATTACGCATTGCAGGGGATGCTGGTGCTTGCGGGCAAAGTCCATCACCTGCGTCACCTTGGTCTCGGCGATCTCGTAGGTAAAAACACCGCACTCCCCGATTCCGTGATGATGGACGTGGAGCATGATCTTGGTGGCGGCCTCGATGTCCTTCTGGAAGAATTTCTCCAGGACGTGAACGACAAACTCCATCGGGGTATAATCGTCGTTCAAGATCAGCACCCGATACAGGTTCGGGCGCTTGGTCTTCGGCTTGACCTTGGCGATGACGGACGTAGCCGGGCCGCCGCTGCCACCGGAGCGGTTCTCGTCGTTGCCGGCCATTCGAGGCGCGGAAACAGCGACGGGCGGCGCGGCGTCATTGGGTATCGAGGTCAATCGGGATATGGACGTTAATTGAAGCATGGCACGGGCGTTCGAAATCTCCACGGAAAACCGGACGGCGGCCGGGTGTAGCGCAGAGTTCCCAGACACGCTGCCAGATCGCCGCTCCCCGCCGCACCGACCCGTCCGCAGGATCGATACCGGGAATATGGAGCGCTGGCAGGCCCACCGCAAGCACGCAAATACCAGCCAAACGCGGCTTGCGGCCGCCCTGACCCGGTTCGTCGATCCCGACAAGGTTAATCAATTCCGATGGATTTGACAAAGCCATGCCCATGGCCGTTCAGCAGCTATTGACGATAGCGAGCGGTTGACGGCGCTGATTCGCAGTTCCGCGGCTATTGACCGAGTTTTATCGAGACCGATTTACCACCTGTTTAGTGGCGGCATCCGAGATGGCGGCAGCAACCCGACTCAGGGACGCAACCTCGGTGACAGCCATGTTCGCTAGATTTATTATCCGTCATATTCGCGACGCCGCCCGCCGTTTCGTCGGCGCCAACGACGGCAATATCGCGGTGATCTTTACCCTTGCAGCGATCCCCGTGATCGGCTTCGTGGGCGCGGCGATCGACTACAGCCGGGTCAACAGCGCGCGTTCGTCCATGCAGGCCGCGCTGGACTCGACCGCATTGATGCTGTCGAAAGATATCTCCAGCGGCACCGTTGCCACGACCACCAGCGCGATCCAGCAGGCGGCGCAGGCCTATTTCAAGGCGCTCTACACCAATCCGGACGGCACGCTCGTTCCTAACGCTGCGAACCAAACCGTTGCCGCGACCTACACCGCGAATAACGGCAATATGGGCAACACCGTCCAGCTCACCGCAACCGCGTCGGTCACCACCGACTTCCTGAGGGTGGTCAGCAAGAGTTTGAGCACGATGAACTTCACCGTGAATTCGACCACCGCGTGGGGCAATGTGAAGATGCGCGTCGCGCTCGCGCTCGACAACACGGGGTCAATGGCCGACAACGGCAAGATCACCGCGCTGCGCAATGCGGTCGCCGGAAACGGCGGCCTGATCGACCAGCTCAGCGGGCTCGCCAAGAATCCCGGAGACGTCTATATCTCGGTCATCCCGTTCGCCAAGGTCGTCAATGTCGGCTCCAGCTACGCTGGCGCGACCTGGATCGACTGGACTGACTGGCAGAATCCGCCAACGTCCCAACCGGCCAACGCCGTCGGCAACCCGAACGGCCAGGCGACGCTTCCGAGCAACTGGTCCAGCATCGGGCCGGGCTCGCAATGTCCGTTCTCGAACAGCAATGGTGGGTTTACCTGTACGAGTGGCCCGGTAAATGGCAGCGCGAACTGCATGAGCGGCAGCAACTGCCAGGGCGGCAGCAGGAACGTGGTACCATCGAGCGGCACATATAGCGGCTACATTTGCCCAAGCGTCGACTACAATTCGCACACCCTCTACAACGGATGCTGGAACAGCGTACCAAATACGACGCAGCAGATTTATTGCACGGGTAGATCGAGCAACTGCAACACCGGTATGGGTAACAGCACGGCCACGTGCAGCGGCAGTGGCAATAACGTTTCGTGCACGCAAACCGTCAACACCGGTACCTACACCCACACCTGGGTCGCTAATGCGACCAGTACCTGGACCGGCTGCATCACCGACCGCACGCAAAGCTTTGACGAAACCGGCGATGCGCCGACATCGAATATTGCAGCGACGCTGTTCCCGGCCAACCAGTACTATGAGAACAGCGAGGCCTATTGCCAGAGCAACAACTCACCGGCGCTCGAGCCGATCATGCCGATGTCGTACGATTGGTCGACCATGAAAACCAACATCAACGCCATGCAGCCGACCGGCGGCACCGATCAGTCGGTCGGACTGGCCTGGGCCTGGCAGTCACTGCTGCAAACCGGCCCGATCCCGGCGCCGGCCGAAGACCCCAATGCAACCTACAACAGGGTCATCATTATCCTGTCGGACGGCCTCAATACCGAGGACCGCTGGCCGGCCTACGGCAACGGCAGCACACAGAATACCAACTCGCAAGGCGTTGGCTATATCGACATCCGGCAGGCGCAGCAGTGCCTGAATCTTCGAAACGCCACGGATGCCGCCGGCAAGCCGATGTACACGGTCTACACCATTCAGGTCGACACCAGCTCGCCGCCGGATCCGACCTCGACACTCCTTCAATCCTGCGCCAGTTCCAACGGGAAGGCGGATCCCAGCAAGTTCTTCATGCTGACCAGTTCGAGCCAGATCGCCACGACGTTCACCACGATCGGAACCGCACTGAGCCAGCTCCGGGTCGCCCAATAATTCAAGGCGACGCCGAAACACCCGACACGAAAAAGCCCGGCCATAACGGCCGGGCTTTTGTTTTAGCAACGAGAAGTTTTCAAGCGCCCCGCTCCGATTCGATCGGAACGGAAGGCTCCGGCGCCTGCGATTACTGGGCGGCCGGGGTGAACTTCGAAGCCAGGCCTTCCAGCGGCTTGAAGGTCTGCTTGGCGAGATCGGTATAGAGCCCTGCGATCTTCTGCGACTCGGCCACGAAGGTCTCGTAGGCGGACTTCGCGAACTCGGTCTGCACTTCCAGCACCTTGTCGATCGACTTCACGCCGGACAGCTTTTCGACGTACGATTTGGTGTCTTCAAACGACTTCTTGGTGTAGTCGCCGTAGGCGGTCGCGATCGCCTGAACGCCGCTTTGCAGAGAAGTGCCGTACTGCTGAATCTCTTCGACTTTAATAACCATCATGGAGTCCTTTCCCAGACTGATATTTGACAGATCGGCGGGGAGGTCCCGGCTCCCTGACAACGCAAACATAGTGCGGCGCACAATAAAGTCAACAATATTTGTGCGACGCACAAATCGTTAAGGTTGTCATCAAACCTGCCAACACCGGGCAACGGTTGTTTAACCTTTTGGAAACTTGGGCCCCCTAACCTGATTCTGTTGCTGTTCGCCTTCCCGGCATATCGTCGAAAAGTGTGTGCGTGCAGTTGGTTAGCTAGAACAGCGATCCGATTTGCCATTCCTGCGAAACACCCTGAGCGGATCGGGTGGTCGGACAGGAAAACCGTTGCCGGCCGTTGGGCATAATTTAGCCTCACGAACCGGTGAACAAGACAGAAATGGGACGGGGAAGTTTATGCTTCGTACAACCTTGGCTTCCTCGCGCGCTGTGCGCGTGTGTGCGCTCGGACTGGTCGCCGCCACCGCCGCGATCGCTTTCACCACCAACACCGCCGAGGCGCGCCACTACCGGCATCGCTCACACGTCGCGCGCCACCACCATGAAGAGAGCGAGAGCTACAGCCCGCAGTTCGCCTCGATCATCGTGGACGCCAATTCCGGTGCGACGCTGGCCTCCAACAGCCCCGACGGCGTCCGCCATCCCGCCTCGCTCACCAAGATCATGACGCTCTATCTGCTGTTCGAGCGGCTGGAAGCCGGCAAGATAACGCTCGATACCGAAATGCCGGTGTCGGAGCACGCCTCGGAACAGGATCCCACCAAACTGGACCTGCGCCCCGGCCAAACCATACGGGTCGAAGACGCGATCAAGGGCATCGTCACGAAGTCCGCCAACGACGCGGCGGTCGTCATCGCGGAAGCCATCGGCGGCGATGAAAGCGATTTCGCCAAGATGATGACCCGCAAGGCGCGGGCGCTGGGCATGACCCGGACGACGTACGTCAATGCTTCCGGCCTGCCCGCCGACGAACAGGTGACCACGGCGCGCGATCAGTCCACACTGGGCCGCGCCATCCAGGATCGCTTTCCGCGCTATTATCGCTATTTCGCGACCGAGGCGTTCAATTTCCGCGGCCGT